>NZ_QPJK01000001.1 GCF_003337555.1 Pseudorhodoferax soli
AGGAGGCGGGGTTTTCGCCCCCGCACGACGACTCACTTTTCTTGGCAATCGCCCAAGAAAAGTAAGCAAAAGAAGGCGACCCCGGTGCCCCTGTCCCTGCGCTGGCGCTCCGGGCAACCTGCGGTGCTCGCGCCATGGGCTGCATTGCGCAACTCGCACCGTTCGCTTCGCTCACTACGCTCGAACAAGCGCAATGAGTCAGTTCACGAAGCGCGAGGTTCCCCGCGCAGCCCATGGCACTGCACTCCTCGGCAGGGGCACAGGGGGAAGTCCCAGTCGGGCCATCGCTGCGCTCGGCCCCGGATTCGGGCCGTCGCTGCGCTGGGCCCATGGATGCAGAGGATCTCATTTAGCCGGTAGCCAATTGCATCAGGGCGTGGCCGGGAACCACTTCTTGACGATGGCCGCATAGCTGCCGTTCGCCTTGAGCATGGCGATCGCCTCGTTCACGGCCTTGGTCAATTCGGGCGAATCCTTGCGCAGCGCCATGCCGTATTCCTCGGTGGTGAGCTGCTCGGGCAGCACCTTGAGGCCCGGGCGCGTGCGCACGTACTGGTAGGCGGCGGGCTTGCCCGTCACGGCGGCGTCGCTGCGGCCGATGTCCACGAGGTTGAACATCTCCTGGTTCTTCTCGACCTCGACGAGCTGGGCCTTGGGGTGCGCCTCCTTGAGGTAGCTGACGGACTTGGTGCCCACCTGCACGCTGACCTTCTTGCCGGCCAGGTCGGCGGGGCCCTTGATCGTGGCGTTGTCGGCCTTGACCATGGCGACCAGGCCGCCAGCGTAGTAGGGCTCGGTGAAGTCGACGACCTTCTTGCGCTCGTCGGTGATGTAGATGGCCGACACGGCCATGTCCACGCGCTTGGAGACCAGCGCCGGGATCAGGCCCTTGAAGTCGATGTCCACCCACTCGATCTTGCGGCCCATCTGCTTGCCGATGGCTTCGACGAGCTCGGTGTCGAAGCCCGTGCGCTGGTTGTTCTCGAAGAACTCCATGGGCGGGAAGGTGGCGTCGGTGGCGACCTTGAGCACGGCCTGCGCGTGGGCGCCGAGGGCGGTGGACGACAGCAGGGCCAGTGCGAGCAGGTGGCGGCGAAGGGTCATGGGGTTCTCCGGTGGGGAAGTCAAGGAAACGTGGAACCTAGCAGGATCGGGGCCGGGCGCTCAGCCGACCAGGCGCGGGAACAGCGCATGGTCCATGGGCGCGCCGGCCGGCAGTTCGTCGGCCAGGCCCGGGAAATCGGGCGAGGTCGTCCAGCGCCGCGGCGCATGGCGGATGTCGTCGCCCAGGAAGCGCAGCGAGAACACGCGCCGGCGCTGCACGTTGCCGACACCGGCCGCAGCGTGCAGGGTGAGCATGTGGAAGCAGACGAAGTCGCCCGGTGCGATGTCCCAGCCCAGGATGGGAAAGCGCTCGCGCGCCGCTTCGATGTCGGGCAGGTCCGCCAGGCTGCCTTCGGGGAACCACCTGGCCTGGTGGTCCATGAAGGTGCGCGGCATCAACCAGGGGCCCTGGTGCGAGCCGGCCACGAACTCCAGCGTGGATGCGCGCGGCACCGGATCGACAGGGATCCACATGCTCACGTTCTGCAGGCCGTCGATGTTGTAGTAGGGCTGGTCCTGGTGCCAGGGCGTCTTCTGCCGTGTGCCGGGTTCCTTGACCAGCAGGTGGTCGTGGTAGAGCCGCACTTCGCGCGAACCCATGAGGCGCTGGGCCAGCAGGGCCAGCGGCGTCTCGTGGATGAAGCGGCGGTAGGCACCGATGTGCTGCCAGTTGCAGAAGTCCTCGAAGAAGCGGCCCGGGTCGTCGGGCCGGCTCGCCACCTTGCCACGTGGGCTGGGGGCGGCCAGGTTCTCTTCGATGCCTTCGGCCAGCAGCGCGAGTTCGTCCTGCGTCAGCAGTTGGCGGATGACGCAGGCGCCGTCGCGCTGGAACTGGAGGACGGTGGCATCGTCCACGCGCTCGGCCACGCGCTGGCGCAGCGCTTCGGTGTCGGGCAAGCCGGCCATGGCTTACTTGACCATCGGCAGCTTGAGGCCGAACTTCTTGGCCGTGGCGATCGCCAGTTCGTAGCCAGCATCGGCATGGCGCATCACGCCCGAGCCGCAGTCGTTGACGAGCACGCGCGCCAGGCGTTTGTCCGCTGCCTCGGTGCCGTCGCACACGATGACCATGCCGGCGTGCTGCGAGTAGCCCATGCCCACGCCGCCGCCGTGGTGCAGGCTGACCCAGGTGGCGCCGCCGGCGGTGTTGAGCAGTGCATTGAGCAGCGGCCAGTCGCTGACGGCGTCGGTGCCGTCGCGCATGCCTTCGGTCTCGCGGTTGGGGCTGGCAACCGAGCCCGTGTCCAGGTGGTCGCGGCCGATCACGATGGGCGCCTTGAGCTCGCCCGTGCGCACCATCTCGTTGAAAGCCAGGCCCGCGAGGTGCCGCTCGCCCAGGCCGAGCCAGCAGATGCGCGCAGGCAGGCCCTGGAAGGCGATGCGCTCGCGCGCCATGTCGAGCCAGCGGTGCGTGTGCTTGTTGTCGGGGAACAGCTCCTTGATCTTGGCGTCGGTCTTGTAGATGTCTTCGGGGTCGCCCGAGAGCGCGACCCAGCGGAACGGTCCCTTGCCCTCGCAGAACAGCGGGCGGATGTAGGCCGGCACGAAGCCCGGGAAGTCGAACGCGTTCTGCACGCCTTCGTCCTTGGCCACCTGGCGGATGTTGTTGCCGTAGTCCACGGTCGGCACACCCATGGCCTGGAAGTCGAGCATGGCCTGCACGTGCACGGCGCAGCCCTTGGCGGCCGCGGCCTTCAAGCTGGCGTGCTGGGCCGGGTCGGCCATGGCGGCCTTCCACTGCGGCACCGACCAGCCCACCGGCAGGTAGCCGTGGATCAGGTCGTGGGCCGAGGTCTGGTCGGTCACCAGGTCGGGCTTGATGCCGCCGGCCTTCGCGCGGCGGGCCAGCTCGGGCACGATCTCGGCCGCGTTGCCCAGGAGGCCGATGGAGATGGCCTCGCCGGCGGCCGTGTGCTGCGCGATCAGGGCCAGCGCGTCGTCGATGTCCCGGGCCTGCTTGTCTAGGTAGCGCGTGCGCAGGCGGAAGTCGATGCTGCTCTGCTGGCATTCGATGGCCAGCACGCAGGCACCCGCCAGCACGCCGGCCAGCGGCTGCGCACCGCCCATGCCGCCCAGGCCGGCGGTCAGGATCCACTTGCCGGTCAGGCTGTTGTTGTAGTGCTGGCGGCCGGCTTCGACGAAGGTCTCGAAGGTGCCCTGCACGATGCCCTGCGCGCCGATGTAGATCCAGCTGCCAGCCGTCATCTGGCCGTACATGAAGAGGCCCTTGCGGTCGAGCTCGTTGAAGTGCTCCCACGTGCCCCACTTGGGCACGAGGTTGGAGTTGGCCAGCAGCACGCGCGGTGCATCGGCATGGGTCTTGAACACGCCCACCGGCTTGCCCGACTGCACCAGCAGCGTCTCGTCTTCATCCAGGTCTTTCAACGAAGCCAGGATCTGGTCGAAGCATTCCCAGTTGCGCGCTGCGCGGCCGATGCCGCCGTAGACCACGAGGTCTTCGGGCCGCTCGGCCACGTCGGGGTGCAGGTTGTTCTGCAGCATGCGGAACGGCGCCTCGGTCAGCCAGCTCTTGCACGACAGCTGCGTGCCCGTGGGCGCGGCGATCTTGCGGCTGGGGTCGTGGCGGGTGCCGATGTCGGCGACGAAGGGTGCGGGTGCGTTCATGGCGGTCTCCTTGGGGGGCGTTCAGGCGTGGCTGGGCAGGATGGCAGTGACGGCAGGGGGCCAGGTTCGACCCTGCGCACCCAGCGCCCATTGCCGCATCGACTCCACATCGGGCGCGAGGTAGCGGTCCTGTTCGATGAAGGCCACGTGCGCGCGGATCGCGTCGAACTCGGCTTCCATGAGCGGGCTGCTCTTCAATTCGTGTTTCAGCTCGATGCCCTGGCAGGCGGCCATGGCCTCGATGCCGACGACCACGGCCGTGTTCTGCACCATGTCGCCGAGACGGCGCGCCGCGAAGGTGGCCATCGACACATGGTCTTCCTGGTTGGCCGAGGTAGGCAGGCTGTCCACGCTGGCCGGGTGGGCCAGCGACTTGTTCTCGGACGCGAGCGCCGCGGCCGTCACCTGCGCAATCATGAAACCGGAGTTGACGCCACCGTCGCGCACCAGGAATGGCGGCAGGTTGGACAGGCCCGAATCCAGCAGCAGCGCCATGCGGCGCTCGGAAATGGCGCCGATCTCGGCGATGGCCAAAGCCAGGATGTCGGCCGCGAAGGCCACGGGCTCGGCGTGGAAGTTGCCGCCCGAGATGACCTCGCCCGTGTCGGTGAACACCAGCGGGTTGTCCGATGCCGCATTGGCCTCGATCACCAGCACGCGCGCTGCGTGGGCCAGGTTGTCCAGGCAGGCGCCCATGACCTGCGGAATGCAGCGGATCGAGTACGGGTCCTGCACGCGGCCGCAGTTGGCGTGGCCGGGAATGATCTCGCTGCCGTCGAGCAGCGCGCGCACGGCGTCGGCCACCGCCATCTGGCCCGGCTGGCCCCGCGCGGCATGGATGCGCGCATCGAAGGGCTTGATCGAACCCTGGATGGCTTCGAGCGACAGCGCGCCGGCCATCAGGCCCGCGGCGAACACGTTCTCGGCACCGAAGAGGCCGGCCAGCGCCAGCGCGGTCGAGACCTGGGTGCCGTTCAGCAGCGCCAGGCCTTCCTTGGGGCCCAGCACGAAGGGCTCCAGGCCGATGGCGCGCATGGCCTCGGCACCGGGCACCACGCGGCCGTCCGCCAGCTCGGCCTCGCCTTCGCCGATCAGCACGCAGGCCAGGTGGGCCAGCGGCGCCAGGTCGCCCGAGGCACCGACGGAGCCCTTGGCGGGGATGCGCGGCACCACGCCGGCATTGAACAGCGCCAGAAGCGCGTCGACGATCTCCGGCCGAATGCCCGAGTGGCCCCGCGCCAGGCTCACGGCCTTGGTGGCCAGCACCAGCCGCACCACGCCGGCCGCCAGCGGCGAGCCCGTGCCCACGCTGTGCGAGAGCACGAGGTTGCGCTGCAGTTCGGCCAGCCGCTCGGGCGGGATCACTGTCTGCGCGAGCTTGCCGAAACCGGTGTTGATGCCGTAGACCACGGCACCGGCGTCGAGGATGGACTGCACGGTGGCCTGCGCGGCCAGCAGGCCGGCGCGGGCGCCCTCGTCCATCGCCAGTCGCACGCCGCCTGCGTGGATGCGTCGCAACTGGGCAAGGCCCACGTCGCCGGGCGACAGCGTCAAGGTGTCGGTTTCACTGCTCATGGCATCTCCTGTCTATACAAGTACGGGCGCAAAAAGTTCAGGCAAGGCGCCTCCGTCGTGCCCTGCCAATGCAACGGTCGCGCTGGTCGGTGCCCCCGCGGCATTCGCGCTGGCGTCGATCCCCGCTGCGCGGGGCCCCTCGCCGCGTGCGCTCATGCCAGCCCCTGATTCCCATCGTTGCGCAAACGGCTGCCCAGCCGATAGCGCGACGCGGGATGCAGGCAGCGCACCAGCGTGATGGTCTGCCCGCGCGCCCAGGTGCGGCGCGTCAGCAGCAAACAGGGTTCGGCCCGGTCCATGGCCAGGCGCTCGGCCTGTTCGGCCGTCGGCAGCACGGCATCGACCAGGTGCTCGATCTGGTCGAAGGGCACGTTGCGCACGAGGTATTCGCTGGGCGGCACGCTGGAGAAATCCTGCTCCAGGAAGGCCGGCACGATGCGCGGGTTCACGTAGCGGTCTTCCAGCTGCACGGGCACGCCGTCTTCCAGGTGCAGGCAGATGCAGTGCACCAGCGATTCGCCCATGCGCACGTCCATCCACACCGCCACATCGGGCGACGCGGCCACGCGCTCGGCCGCGATCAGCTGGAAGCCGTAGTCGTGGCCACGGCCGCGGATCTCGCTGGCGATGTTGGCGATCTGCAGCAGCGTGGACTGCGGCTTGGCCTCGGCCACGAAGCTGCCCACGCCGGCCACGCGCACCACCCTGCCCTGGTCCATGAGCTCGCGCAGCGCGCGGTTGGCCGTCATGCGCGAGATGCCGAACTGCGCCACGAGCTCGTGCTCGGAAGGCAGCCGGTGCCCGGCCGGCCACTCGCCGCTCTGGATGCGGCGCGTGATGTGCTCCTTCACCTGCTCGTACAGCGCCAGCGCCGGCGCCGCCTCGGAGCGGGCGGGCGGGCGTGGGGCGGGCGCGGCGCCGGCTTTCATGTCAATGTTCCGCAGCAGCCATCGACTCGGCGCGGATCTCTTCCGTCAGCCGGGCCTTGAGCTCCATGAACGCGGGCGTGGTCTTGACCGTGTAGTGGCGCGGGTGCGGCAGGTCCACCGCGATCTCGGTCTTGATGCGGCCGGGCCGCGCGCTGAACACCGCCACGCGGCTGGCCATGAAGATGGCCTCGTCGATGTCGTGCGTGACGAACAACACCGTCTTCTGCTCGGCCTCCCAGATGCCCAGCAGCAGCTCCTGCATGAGCACGCGCGTCTGGTTGTCGAGCGCGCCGAAGGGCTCGTCCATGAGCAGGATCTTGGGGTCGTTGGCCAGCGCGCGCGCGATCGCCGTGCGCTGCTGCATGCCGCCCGAGAGCTGCTTGGGAAAGTGCTGCTCGAAGCCGCGCAGCCCGACCTTGGCGATGAAGTAGTCGGCCCGCTCTTTCTGCTGGGCTTCGGGCAGGTTCCGCTCGCGCAGGCCGAAGCGGATGTTCTGCTCGATGTTGAGCCAGGGGAACAGCGTGTAGCTCTGGAACACCATGCCGCGGTCGGCGCCCGGGCCTTCCACGTTCTGGCCATCCAGCAGCACCTGGCCGCTGGTCGGGTAGTCCAGCCCCGCGACGATGCGCAGCAGCGTGGACTTGCCGCAGCCCGAGGGGCCGAGGATGGTGACGAAGTCGTTCTTGCGGACCTCGAAGTCGACCGGCTGCAAGGCCTGGGTCGACTTGCCGCCCGGGCTCGTGAACGTGCGCGAGACGCCGCGGATGGAAAGTTGATTGCTCATCACAGGCTGGCCCAGGCGAACAACTTCTTGTTGACCGCCTTGAAGATGAAGTCGGACACCAGCCCGATCAGGCCGATGACGATGATGCCGAAGATGATCTGGCCGGTGTTCAGCAGGGCCTGGCTGTCGGTGATCATGTGGCCGATGCCCGAGGACGAGCCGATCAGTTCGGCCACGATCACGTAGGTCCAGGCCCAGCCTAGCACCAGGCGCAGGGTTTCGGCGATGCCGGGCGCGGCACCAGGGATCAGCACGCGGCGCACGATGCCGGGGCTGTCGGCCCCCAGCGTGTAGGCGGCCTCCACGAGGTCCTTGCGCGCACCGCCCACGGTCACGGCCACCATCAGGATGATCTGGAACACCGAGCCGATGAAGATCACCAGCAGCTTCTGCGTCTCGCCGATGCCGGCCCACAGGATCAGCAGCGGGATGAAGGCCGAGGCCGGCAGGTAGCGGCAGAACGAGACGAAGGGTTCGAGGAAGGCCTCGACCGGCTTGTACGCCCCCATCGCGATGCCCAGCGGCACGGCGACCACGGCCGCCAGGATGAAGCCGCCCAGCACGCGCCACACCGTCATGCCGATGTCGTGGATGAAGCCGTACTCGGTGAACAGCAGCCAGGCTTCCTGCACCATGGTGATGGGGCTGGCCAGGAAGGTCGGCGAGACGAAGCCGCCGAGCGTGAAGAACGCCCAGACCGCCACGAACAGCACGAAGAACGCCAGGCCCAGCAGCCAGCGGGCCTGCGGGCTGACGGGCTCCAACGGCACCATGCCGCGGCGGCGCCGGCCGGCAGGGGCCGCCGGCAGCGACGCGGAAAGGACGCGGGTGGTGTCGCCGGCCATGGCTTACTTGATGTAGCTGGCGTCGTACATGGCCGACCAGTTGTCGGGCTGCTTGCGGATCACGCCGGCCTCTTGCAGGATCACCGCGGCCTCCTTCATGAAGGTCTCCAGCTCACCGGCGAAGAACTTCTGGTTGGCCGCCTTGTCTTGCCAGCGCAGGAAGTTCGCCGACTTGGCGAAGGCCTCGCCGGTCTGCTTGACCGCGCCGCCCATGATCTCGTTGGACTTGGCCGTGTCTGCCTTGATCATCTCCAGCGCCTGGAAGTAGGAGTCCACCAGCGCCTTGGCGGCTGCGGGGTTGGCCTTCAGGAAGTCGGGCGCGCAGCCCAGCGTGTCCTGGATGTGCGGGAAGTCCAGCGTGGTCGCCAGGATCTTGCCGGCGGCGGCGTTGTCGCGCACGGTGGAGAGGTAGGGCTCGTAGGTCACGGCGGCGTCGTTCTGGCCGGTCACGAAGGACTGGGCGGCCGGCTGCGGCGCCAGCGTGACGGTCTTGACATCCTTGATGCTCATGCCGTTCTTGCTCAGCAGCCAGGCGAGCGTGAAATACGGCGCGGTGCCGGGCGCGTCCACCGCCACGGTCTTGCCCTTGAGGTCGGCGAAGCCCTTGATGTCGTTGCGCACGGCGATGCCGTCGGCGCCGTAGGACTTGTCCAGCTGCACGATCTGCACGATCGGCACGCCGTTGGTGTTCCAGGCCACGTGCGTCTCCACCGTGGTGGCGGCGCATTGGATGGACTTGGAGGCCAGGGCCAGATGGCGGTCTTTCTGCGGAATCATCTTGATCTCCACGTCCAGCCCGTTCTTCTTGAAGATGCCAGCCTTGTCGGCCAGCGTCAGCGGCGCGAAGCCGGTCCAGCCGGACATGCCGATCACGACCTTGGTCTGCGCGGCAGCGCCCTGGGCCATCGCGGCCAGCGCGCCTGCGGCCAGCACGGTGGCGATCTTGGAGAAAACTGTCTTGGCCATGCGGCCCTCCTCGGTTGGGTTGAACGCTTCGGAATGCTTCCGTCTTGCCGTTGGCACCCCGGTGAGGGCACGCGCGGCGCAGTCTCATTCGCTTGAGCAGACCTGTATATACAGATTAACCCGTGAGTATCCCCAATTTGGGGCGCGCCCACGGGCTGGGCTGGTAGGCAGGCACCGGGACGGTGCCTGCACCGGCAGGGCTGCCAGCGAATGGAGGAGCACCAGCAGGGAGCGTGCCAAGCTTGAAAACACGTCAAACTTGCGCACATAATATGTGTGAACCGGAGCCATTCATGAACATCACGCTATCCGTGAACGAGCAGGTCGCGCAACGCGCCCGCGAAGCCGCCCAGAAGATGGGCAAGAGCCTGAACCAAGCCGTGCGCGACTACCTGGAGCAGTTGGCGGGCAGCGCCCAGCGCGAGCAGCAGTGGGCGCAGTTCGAGGCGAACTGCCTTCAGTCAAACGCCCGGCTCGACGGCTGGCACTTCGACCGCGACGAAGCCAACGCGCGCTGAGCCATGGGCGAACGCAGCTTCATCGACACCAACATCCTCGTCTACGCGGAAGCGAGCGACCTGCCCGCCAAACAGCGGACGGCATTGGATCTGCTGAAGCGGCTGTACGAAGAGGCCAGCGGCGTGCTGTCCACCCAGGTGCTGCAGGAATACTGCAATGTCGCCATCAGGAAGCTGCGCATGCCGGCGCAGCAGATCCGCGCGCGGCTCGATCTGTACGAGCAGTTCGAGATCGTCCAGGTCACGCCGGTGATCGTGCGCATGGGACTGGATCTACACCAGACGCGCAGCCTTTCGTTCTACGACGCGCTGATCGTGGCCAGCGCGCAAACGGCCGGTTGCAGCACGCTGTTCAGCGAGGACCTGAACACCGGGGACAAGATGGGACCGGTGCGCATCGCCAACCCGTTTGCAGCCGGCGCGCCCTGAGTCAGCCGCGCGTCGCCAGCAAGGCGCCCACCTGCGCCGCCGTCGGCATGCCGCCGATGGCGCCCTGCCCCGTGACCGACAGCGCCGCCGCCGCGTTGGCGCGCTGCATGGCCTGCTCCAGCGGCAGGCCGCGTGCGAGCGCAGCGGCCAGCGCGCCGTTGAAGGTGTCGCCGGCGCCGATGGTGTCGACCACGGCCTCCATGCGCCAGCCGGCGATGGTCAGCGGCGCAACGCCCGGGCGCCACAAACAACAGCCTTCAGCGCCCAGCGTGGCCAGCACGGCGCCCACGCCGCAGGCCAGCAGGCGCTGCGCGCCCTGCGCCAGCGGCGCATCGGCCGGCAGCTGCGCCAGGCTGCGCAGCTCGGTCTCGTTGGGGGTCAACAGATCGGTCAGCGCCAGCAACGCGTCCGGCAGTTCGGCGGCAGGCGCGGGGTTCAGCAGCGTGGTGACCCCTGCCGCGCGCGCGATGCGGAACGCGGCCAGCGTGGCCGCCTGCGGCACCTCGTTGGAGGCAATGACGACGCGCGCACCGGCGATCGTGGCCCGCGCGGCATGCACTTGGGCTTCACCCAGGCCGGTGCCGGCGCCCGGCGCCACAGCGATGCTGTTGTCGCCATCGTCGAACACCAGGATCTGCGCCACGCCGCTGCGCTCGCCTTCGACCTGCTCCACGTGCTCGGTCGCGATGCCTTCGCGCGCCCACAGGTCCAGGCCCATGCGGCCGAAATCGTCGCGGCCGATGCGCGCGACCACGGCCGTGCGCGCGCCCTGCCTCGCGCAGGCCACGGCCGCGTTCGAACCCTTGCCGCCGGGGCTGATGTCGAACGAGCGCGCCAGCACGGTCTCGCCGCGCGCCATGGGCCGCGGCACGCGCGACACCAGGTCGGCGTTCCAGCTGGCGATGCAGACGACATCGACCATCTGCATCAGTCCTGTTGGCGATCCAGCGCGAACGCAGCCATCTGCGCCTCGATGCGCGCCAGCTCGGCATCGTCCAGCGCCACCAGCGGCGGCCGCACGCGGCGCCAGCCGGCATCGCCGTCGAGGATGGCCATGATGGCCTTGAACGCCGCCGTCATGCCGTAACCGCCCAGGATGTCCAGGAAGGCACGCACGCGCTGCAGGTCGCGATGCGCCGCCTCGTCGCCCTGCGCCAGTGCCAGGCGGCCGACCAGGTGCGGCATCACGTTGGCGATGCCGCTCACGGCGCCCAGGCTGCCACGCGCGCCCATGGTGGGCAGGTCGGGTTCGTTGCCGACCCAGACCTGCATGCCGGGCATGAAGGCTTCGGCATAGGCCACCGAATCGGCACGCGTGCAGCCGCTGTCCTTCAGGCCGACGATGGTGTCGGGGTACAGCAGGCGCAAGGTCGAGATGACCTGGTGCGACAGGCGCACGCCCGAGACCTGGGGAATGTGGTACAGCACCACGCGCAGCCGCGCGTCGGCCACGCCGTCGATCACATAGCGGTAGGAATCGATCACGCCCTGGTCGGGCACGCCCTTCAAAAAGAACGGCGGCAGGATCAGGCAGCGCGTGGCGCCCACGGACAGCGCGTGGCGCGTGAGCTCCAAAGTGTCGGGCAGTGCGGCACAGCTGGTCGAGACCAGGATGCGCTCGGCCGGCACACCGCCGGCGATCAGGCCTTCCAGTGCGGCGCGGCGCTCAGCCACCGTGAACGACGGGCCTTCGCCCGTGGTGCCGAACGGCGTGACGCCGGCACAGCCGCCGTCGATCAGCGCCTTCGAATGCTTGGCGAACTTGGGGATGTCGATGCTGAGGTCGGCGTTGAGCGGCGTCAGCAGCGCGGGCCAGATGCCGGCATGGGATACGGTGGTGGTCATGGTTGACTTTCGAGTCGGTGAAATCAGTTGGAGCCGCCGAATTGCTCGTCCAGCTGCTGGTGGTGCGCCAGGCCCACGGTGTCGGCAAACGCGGCGTACGACAGGCCGGGCTGCGCCAGCGCGCCCGGCGTGCCGCCGGCATGCAGCGCGGCCAGCGACTCCTGCACGGCGCGCGCGGCGCTGAACAGCGCGGTGACGGCGTAGAACACGATGGAAAAGCCCATGGCCTGCAGCTCCGGCGCCGTCAAAGCCACGGCCGGCGTGCCGTCGACGATGGAGACCACCTTGGGGCCGGCCACGCGGCGCGCCACGGCCTCGACCTCGGCCACGGTTTTGATGCCGTCGACGAACACCAGGTCCACGCCCGCGTCCTGGTAGCGCTGGGCGCGCGCCACGGCCTCGTCGATGCCGGCGGCCGGCAGCGCGTCGGTGCGGCCGATCACGAGCGGGCCGTCATCGCCGCGGGACTGCACCGCACAGCGCAGGCGGCGCGCGTTCTCGGCCGCGTCGATCAGGCGGATGCCGGCCATCTGGCCGCAGCGCTTGGGCGCCACCTGGTCTTCCAGGTGGATCGCCGCGACGCCGGCCTGCACGTACTCGCGCACCGTGCGCTCGATGTTGGACGGGCCGCCGTAGCCGGTGTCGGCATCCGCGATCACGGGGATGCCGACGGCGCGCACCATGTCGCGCGCGTGCGTGGTCATCTCGGTCTGCGTCAGCAGGCCGATGTCGGGCTGGCCCAGCCGCGTGGCCGTGGCGCCGAAGCCGGTCATGTAGATCGCGGGGAAGCCGGCGCGTTCGACCAGGCGGGCGCTGAGGCCGTCGTAGGCGCCGGGCGCCTGGACGATGGTGCCGCTGGCGAGCAGGCTTTTGAGTGTGGCTGCGGGATGTGGCATGGCTTCAGTTCATCATCAGGCCGCCATCGACATTGATGGCCTGGCCGGTCATGTAGTCGGATTCTGGCGCTGCCAGCATGGTGGCGAGGTCGGCCACGTCCTCGGGCTGCTGCGGCCGGCCCATCGGGATGCTGGCGATGCGCTGCTGCCAGAACTGCCCCTCGCCCAGGCCTTGCAGGGCACCCCAGTCGCGGTCGATGCCGCGCCACATCTCGCTCTCGACCAGGCCGGGGCAGATGGCGTTGACGGTCAGGTGCGGCGCGAACGCGATGGCGGCCGACTGCGTGAGGCTCAGCACGGCCGCCTTGCTCGCGCGGTAGTGCGGGGTCACCGCGGCGATGGGGCCGGCGCCGCTGCGGCCGGCGATCGAGGCGATGGTGATGATCTTGCCGCGCGGCCGGCCGGCGGCCAGCGGCGCTTGCTGCAGCATCTGCCGCCCCGCCGCCTGCAGGCTCAGGAAGCAGCCCTTGGCGTTGACGCCCAGCATGCGGTCCCAGTCGGCGGCTTCGAGTTCGAGGAAGGGCTTCAACTGCATGATGCCGGCGTTGCAGACCATCACGTCGAGCCGCCCATGCGCAGCCACGGTGCGCTCGACGAGCTGGCGGCACTGCGCAGCGTCGGTCACGTCGGCCGGCACGGCCAATGCGCCGATCTCGTCGGCCGCGCGCTGGCAGCGCGCGGCATCGACGTCGGAAACGACGACACGCGCACCGCGCTCGGCAAACCGGCGCGCCACGGCCAGGCCGATGCCCTGGCCCGAGCCGGTGACGGCCACAACCAGGGGTGCTGTCATGCGGCGGGCTTCTTACGGACCAGCGGCTGGTCCTGCACGTAGGTGCGGTTCCACACCGGTGAGATCACCAGTTCGTTGACGCACACGTGCGCGGGCGCCTCGGCGATGAAACGGATGGTGCGGCCCAGGTCGGCCTCCTGCAGCATGCGGGCCTTGTCGGCCTCGGTCGGCTGCACCGGCCGCTTCTTCAAGATGGGCGTGGCCACCTCGCCCGGGCACAGCGACGTGGCGCGCAGGCCGTTCACGCACTCCTCGATGTTGAAGGAATGCGTCAGCGCCATCATCGCGGCCTTGCTCGCCGTGTAGGCCGGGCCGGTCATGTACTCGTAGTGGAAGCCCGCGAACGAGGCCACGTTGATGACCGTGCCCTGCCCGCGCGCACGCATGCCCATGACCACGGCCAGCGTGCAGTAGGTGGCACCGTTGAGGTTGATGCCCACCACGTCGGCGAAGGTCTCGGCATCGGTGTCGCACCAGTAGCGCTTGGGGTAGTTGAGCCCCGCGCTGTTGACCAGGATGTCGACCCGGCCCAGCTCGGCCTGGATCGCAGCGGCCACCGCATTGACGGCCTTGGCATCGGCCACGTCGAGCGGCCTGGCCGTGATGCTGCCGGCCGGCGCGCCGCGCGACTCGGCCTCCGCGATGGCGGCGTCGAGCTTGGCCGCGTCGCGGCCGGAGATCACGACGCGTGCACCGGCCTTGGCCAGGTCCACCGCGCCGGCCAGGCCGATGCCGCTGCCGCCGCCCGTGACCCAGGCGACCTGCCCTTCCAGAACTCCGCTCATTGCCCGCGGATCCGCTTCAGTTCGTCGGTCACCAGCGCGATCGGCTCTTCGCCGATGGCCTTGGCGTGGCGCTCGTAGATGACACGGGTCTTCTCGCGGATGCGCGCCGTCTCGGCCGGGTTGATCTCGTTGACGGCCATGCCCTTGGCACGCAGGTTGTCCACGCTCTTGGCTTCCATGGCGCGGTTGGCTTTGCGCTGCTCGGCACGGCCGACCACGGCGCACTCCTTCAGCACGGCGTGCTCCTGCTCCGACAGGCCGTCCCAGATCTTCTTGGAGAACAGCACCAGCGTCGGGCTGTAGGCGTGCTTGGACAGCGTGAGGTACTTCTGCACCTCGTAGAACTTCATGTTCTCGATGTTGGTGAACGGGTTCTCCTGGCCGTCCACGGTCCTGGTTTCCAGCGCCGAATAGACCTCGGTGAAGGCCATGGGCACGGCATTGCTGCCCAGGGTCTTGAAGGTGTCCAGGTAGACGTTGTTCTGCATCACGCGCATCTTCACGCCGTCGAAATCCTCGAACTTCGTGATCGGGCGCTTGGAGTTGGTGGTGTGGCGGAAACCGTTCTCCCACCAGGCCAGGTTGATGAGGCCCACGGCCGGCATCTTGGACGAGAAATAGTCGCCCACCTTGCCGTCCAGCAGCTGGTCGGCCTCGGTGGCGGTGTTGAACAGGAAGGGCAGGTCGAACACCCCGAGCGCCGGCACGATGGACACCACCGGCGCGGTGGAGGTCAGCACCATGTCGATGGAGCCGGTGCGCACGCTCTGCGTGCTGGTCAGGTCGCTGCCCAGCGACCCATCCCAGAAGGCCTGGATCTTCATCTTGCCGCCCGACTTCTCCAGCGTGCAGGCGCCCATGGCCGCGAGGCCGTTGCCCATGGGATGCTCCTTGCTCACGCCATTGGAGACGCGGAAGTTGCGGCTCTGGAACTGGGCGCTGGCGGCGCCGGCGGCCAGCAGCAAGGTGGCGGCGGCCACGGCCGTCAGGGCGGTGCGGGAAATGTGGTGCATGGTCATGTCTCCAGGGTGTAGAAGGAAAGCGGTCAGCTGAGCCAGCGCAGCGGCACCAGCACGAGGTCGGGGAACAGCACGAGCAGGAACAGCACGGCCAGCTCGGCCCACAGGAAGGGCCACAGCCCCTGCATGAGGTCCTTCATCGAGATCTTGGCGACGCCGCAGATCACGTTCAGCACGATGCCCACGGGCGGCGTGATCAGGCCGATGGCGTTGTTCATGATGAACAGCACGCCGAAGTACACCGGGTCGATGCCGGCCTCCTTGATCACCGGCATCAGCACCGGCGTCAGGATCATCAGCGTGGGCGCGAAGTCGAGCGCCGTGCCGACGATGACCACGATGAACATGATCACGAACATCAGCACGATCTTGTTGAACATGAACGGCTGCAGCAGGGCGGAGACCTGCTGCGGCACCTCCGACGTGGTGATGAGCCAGGCCGAGACCAGCGCCGCGGCGATCAGGAACACCACCACGGCCGTGCTCTTGGCCGCCGACACCAGCAAGGGGTACAGCTGGCGCAGCGGCAGTTCGCGGTAGACGAAGGCGCCCAGCACGAAGGCGTAGACGCAGGCCACCACGCCGGCCTCGGTCGGCGTGAACACGCCGAACTTCAGGCCGCCGATGATGCCCAGCGGCATCAACAGTGCCCAGATGCCGTCGAACGCGGCGCGGCCACGCGCGGCCATGCTCTGGCGCGGCAGCACGGAGACCTGGTCGCGCCGCGCCACCCACTGCCAGGTCAGCAGCAGGGCCAGGCCCATCATCAGGCCCGGGAAGATGCCCGCCAGGAACAGCTTGCCGATCGACACGTTGGCGATCACGCCGAACACGATGAGGCCGATGGACGGCGGGATCACCGGCGCGATCACGCCGCCGGCGGCGATCAGGCCGGCCGAGCGCGGCACGTTGTAGCCCGCCTTGCGCATCATCGGGATCAGCAGCGCGCCGATGGCGGCCGCGTCGGCCGCGGCACTGCCAGAGATCGCCGCCATCAGCACCGAGGCGAAGATCGCTACCACGCCCAGGCCGCCCCGGATGTGGCCGACCCAGGCCAGGGCGAAGTGCACGATGCGCTTGGAGATGCCGCCCGCGTTCATGAGCTCACCGGCCAGCATGAAGAACGGGATCGCCAGCAGCGGGAAGCTGTCGGCACCCTCGACCAGCTTCTGCGACAGGATGGTGGTGTCGATCTGGCCCTGCGCCACCATCAATGCGGCGCCGCAGACCAGAAGCGCGAACGCGATCGGCAGGCCCAGCATCATGGCGCCGAGCAAGGAGAAGGTGAAGACGGCGATCGTCATGGCCGTGCTCCTGCCGGTGTCGTCGGGTGCAGGTTTTCCTCGCTCTCGCTGATGGCGACCAGTTCGTCATCGGCCACCTGGCCGCGCGCGATGCGCCACAGCGTGCGCAGCGCCATCGCGCCGATGGCGACCGCCGTCAGGTAGGCGACGCCGAAGACCCAGATCATCGACAGGCCGGTGACGGGCGCGGCCGTGGTCGCGTTGATCTCGTGCTGCACCCAGGTGCCGCGGAACATCATCGCGCAGCACAGCAGCGTGAGCAGCTGGCACAGCGTGAGGCAGACGAGCTTGCCGCGGCGCGACAGCTTGTTGACGAAGTTGTCCATGCCCAGGTGCGCGCCTTCGCGCATGGCGACGATGGCGCCGATGAAGGTGAGCCAGATGAAGAAGAAACGCGACATCTCCTCCGACACCTGGATGCCCGAGTTGAAGGCATAGCGCAGCAGCACGTTGCCGAACACCATGAGCACCATGCCCAGCAGCAGCATGGCCAGCACGAACTCGATGGCCTTGAACAGGCGGTCCATCAAATCACCTTGCCGGGGTTCAAGAGGTTCTGCGGATCCAGCGCCTGCTTGAGCGTGCGCATCAGCGCGATCTCTTCCGGGCTGCGCGCATACGACAGGTAGGGCTTCTTGGCCGTGCCGATGCCGTGCTCGGCCGAGATGCTGCCCTTGAAGTCGCGCACGGTGCCGTAGATCACCTCGTCCATGCGCTTCTTGGGCTGCTCCTCGATGGACAGGCCGGGGACCCAGGCCACCAGGTGCACGTTGCCATCGCCGATGTGGCCGTAGTAGACGCTCTCGCAGCCGGGGATCTGCGCCAGCAGCGCGGCCTTGCACTGCGCAGCGAAGGCGTCCATGTCGCGCACCGCCAGCGCCACGTCGTAGGAGACGTGGGGGCCGAGGACCTGGAAGAACTCCGAGCACGCATCGCGCAGTGCCCAGAACGATTGCGTGTCGGCCACCGACTGGGCCAACGCCGCGTCGGCCAGGCCGCCGCCATCGGCGAACTGCTCCAGCCAGGCGGCGAAGCGCGGGCCGTCCACGGCCTCGTCCGTGCCCTGGGCCTCCACGAGCACGTAAAAGCCGTGCGCGCCCGCGACCGGCGGGCGCACGCCCACGCGCTGCGTGACCACTTCCCAGTAGTCGGGCCACATCACCTCGAAGGCCGACAGCAGCGGACCCAGGCCGCGCCGCGATGCGTTCAGCAGGCGCACCACCGACGGGTAGTCCGGCAGCGCGCACAGCGCCGACATGGTGCAGCCCGGCTGCGGGTGCAGCTTGAGCACGATGCGCGTGATGACGCCCAGCGTGCCTTCGCTGCCGATGAACAACTGCTTGAGGTCGTAGCCCGCATTGTTCTTCATCATCTTGTTGAGGCTGGTGACGATGGTGCCGTCGGGCAGCACCCATTCCAGCCCCAGCACCAGCTCGCGCGCCATGCCGTAGCGGATCACGCGGTTGCCGCCGGCATTGGTCGACAGGTTGCCGCCGATGGCGCAGGAGCCGCGCGAGCCCAGGTCGAGCGCGAAGTACAGGCCCGCGTCCGTCGCGGCGCGCTGCACGGCTTCCAGCGGCGTGCCGGCACGCACGGTCATGGTGGCGCTGTCGGGGTCGATCTCTTCCACGCCCACCAGGCGTTCCAGCGACAGCGCGACCCAGCCGTCCTCGGGCCGGGCGCCGCCGCACAGGCCGGTCAGGCCGCCCTGTGGCACCACGGGCAGGGAGGCCTCACGGCAGGCGCGCAG
The DNA here is from genome assembly GCF_003337555.1 of Pseudorhodoferax soli. GTDB lineage: Bacteria > Pseudomonadota > Gammaproteobacteria > Burkholderiales > Burkholderiaceae_C > Pseudorhodoferax > Pseudorhodoferax soli. Next base: position 18,168 of record NZ_QPJK01000001.1, read on the forward strand.
CGCGGCCGAGACGCCGGCGGCGTCCACGGGCCGGACCACGGCCAGCGGGTTCGTCGGCGGCTGCGTGCTCCAGTCGTTCCGGTTGCGCTCGGGCACGTCGGCGCCGATCAGCACCGCCGCTGCGCCCAACTGGTCGCGCAGCCTGGTGAGCACTTCGATGGCGCGGGCCGCGTCTGCGCCCGCCGGGATGGTCATGTTCATGGCACAGAAGTATCCTTGTATGTAAGGTACTAAAGCACTAGTACAAACACCAATGACAGAATGCACCCGCCTGCACGGGAAAAGGGTTTGTTCTGCGAGACTCAGAAGCCCTTTGCCGTCATGGGCGCACCACAGGAGACCGCGCCGTGAGCGCACCCAGTTTCAAGATCGAAGCCCCCCGTTCGCTGGCCACCCAGGTCGCACAGCGCCTGCGCGAAGCCATCGTCGACGGCCAGTTCGCGCTGGGCGAGATGATTCCGGAGGAGCAGCTCGCCAACTCGTTCGGCGTCAGTCGCACGCCGGTGCGCGAGGCGTTGAACCAGTTGCAGCAGCTGGGCCTGGTGGCGGTCAAGCCGCAGCGCGGCAGCTATGTGTTCGAGGCCAGCGAGGCCGATGTACAGGCGCTGTGCGAGTTCCGCATGCTGATCGAGCCGCGCGCCGCCGAACTGGCGTTCCGCCACGCACGTGAGGACACCATCGCCGAAGTCCAGGCGGCCATCTCCGAAATGACGGCCTCACGCAAGAGCAAGGACGGCGTGCGCTACAGCCGTGCCGACACGCGGCTGCACGAGGCCTTCGTCCTGCACTGTGGCAACAGCTACCTGCAGGCCGCCTACGCCACGGCGGGTGCCAAGATCGCCGCGCTGCGCACGCACCTGTCGGCCCCGGCCGACGTGCTGCGCCCGGCCGGCTACGAACAGCACCAGCAGCTGCTGGCCCACTTCAGCGCTGGCGATTTCGCAGCCTTCGACGCGCTCATGCGCGTGCACGTCGCCGGCACGCGCGAGAACTACATGGCCAGCCTCAAGGCGCGGCGCGCGGCGGCGGCCTGAGGCGCGTGCGTCAGGGCCGCTGCAGCTGGCCCAGTGCCTCGAGCAGCCGGTCGAGTTCGGTGGACTTGTCGTAGATGCCGTCGATGCGGATCGCGGCACAGCGCTCGCGGATGCTGGGCGTCGCGTAGTTGCTCAGCACATAGACGCGCTGCCCGGCGCCCCGCCGCTCGAACGCCCTGGCCACGCCCAGGCCGGAGCCCTGCGCGAGGAACAGGTCGACCAGGGCCACGTCCCATTCCGTGCGGCGCATCGCCTCGATGGCCGTGTTCTCCCCGTCGGCCCAGGCGACGACCTGCGCTGCCAGCACCTCTTCCAGCATTTCCTGCATGGTCTGGCGGATGAGAGGGTTGTCTTCCACGAGGAAGATGCGCAGCAGCATGGAGGGGGGTGGCCAGTGGTTGCCGCGATGCTAGCGCCCGCCCACATCATTTGATGTAGGTCAAGCGCGCTTCGTGCCGCGGCGACGCTGCCGCCGCTCGGTCACAATGCGCGCCGCTGGTACCAACGCACGCATGGGGACAACAGGGTGTGAGCCGCAGTCTGTCGGTGTATCTGGATCTGCTGCGTTTTCTCGCGGCGCTCGCGGTGTTCGTGCTGCACGCGAGCTTCGAACGCCTGTCGGGCGGGCTGCCCTTCCTGTGGCGGTTCGCCGTCTTCGGCAGCGATGCGGTGATGCTGTTCTTCGTGCTGTCGGGCTTCGTGATCGCCCACGTGGCCACCCGGGAAGCCGCCAGTCCGCGCGGCTATGCGGCGGCACGGCTCGCAAGGCTATGGTCGGTCTGCGTGCCGGCCCTGCTGCTGACCCTGCTGGTCGACGCGATCGGCATGCGGCTCGCCCCCCACCTGTACGACTTCACCTGGTACGAATACAGCCATCCGGTCGCCCGCACCGTGGCCAGCCTGGCCTTCGCCAACGAGCTGTGGTTCTGGTCGCTCCACCCTTTTTCCAACACGCCGTACTGGTCGGTCGGCTACGAGTTCTGGTACTACGTGCTGTTCGGCGCCTGGCTGTTCACGCGGGGACGTGGGCGCTGGCTGGCCTGCGGCCTGGTCGCGCTCGTGATGGGCCCCAAGATCCTGCTGCTGCTGCCGGTCTGGCTGGCCGGCGTCTGGGCCTACCGCACACGGCTCGCCCAGCGCCTGTCCCCCGGCGCCGCGGGCTTGCTGTGCGCCGCCACGCTGGCGGCCTACCTCGCGTACCGCGACTCGGCCCTGCCCCAGGATCTGGCCCGCTTCACCGCGCAGTGGCTGGGCAGCGCCACCTCCCGGCAGCTTGGCTGGTCGGCCAACTTCCTGGGGGATTACCTGGTGGGCGCGCTCGTCGCCCTGCATTTCGTGGGTGCGCGGCGCCTGCTGCAGGACGACGCAGCGGTGCCGCCACGGCTGGAACGCGGCATCCGCGCCCTGGCCGGCTACACCTTCGCCCTGTACCTCTTCCACAACCCGCTGCTGCAGTTCTTCGGCGCGCTGGCGCACGGGCTGGGATGGTGGGAATACCGCGCGCTGCCCGTCGTGCTGGGCCCGCTGCTCGTGGTGTGGCTGCTCGGCGCGCGGACCGAGCGTTTGAAGGGCCCGCTCAAGGCCGCATTGCTGCGGACCTTTGCGCACCGGGCCCAGGCCGGCTGAGCACCCGCCTCAGCGCGCGGGGCCTTCGGCCTCCTGCAGCAGCCGCCACATCACCTTGCCGCTGCCGCTCTTGGGCAAGGCATCGGCGAAAGCCACCTGGCGCGGCACCTTGTAGGCCGCCATGTTCTCGCGGCACCAGGCGATGATCTCCTCGGCCGTGGTGTCCCGGTGCGTGGGCCGCAGCACCACCACGGCCTTGACCGACTCGCCGCGGTAGGCGTCCTGCGTGGCGATGATGCAGGCCTCCTGCACGGCCGGGTGGCGGTACATCAGCAGCTCCACCTCGGCCGGCCAGACCTTGAAGCCGCTCGCATTGATCATGCGCTTCAGGCGGTCGGTCATGAAGAAGTAGCCGTCCTCGTCCATGCGGCCCATGTCGCCGGTGCGGAAGAAGCGGCGCCCGTCGAATTCGATGAAGGCCGCCGCCGTGGCCTCGGGTTGCTTCCAGTAGCCGTGGAAGACCTGCGGGCCGTGCACGATGATCTCGCCCGACTCCCCGGCAGGCAGCTCCTGCAGGCTGTCGGGATCGATGACGCGCGCGTCGGTGGAACTGATCGGGATGCCCAGGCACTGCTGCTTGGGCCGCTCGAAGGGGTTGGTGTGCGTGGGCGCGGCCGTCTCGGTCAGGCCGTAGCCCTCCTGGTAGCGCAGGCCGTACTGCTCCTCCAGGCGCTGGGCGATGGCCTGCGGCATGGCGGCGCCGCCGCCGCCGATCTGCTGCAGGCTTGTGAGGTCGTAGTCCGGCAGCTTGGGGCTGGCCAGCAGGTCGACCACCATCGTGGGAATGTTGGTCCAGGCGGTGACCTTCCAGCGCGAGATCAGGTAGCCGGCCACGTCGCGGTCCCAGCGCGGCATCAGCACCAGCGTGGCGCCCGATGCGATCGCCGTGTGCATCATGCTGACGATGCCGGTGATGTGGAACATGGGCACCACGGCCAGCACCACGGATTCAGAGTTCGAGCACGACCACAGCATGCTGGACACCACGTTGTGCATGAGGTTGCTGTGGTGGTGGACGCAGCCCTTGGGCATGCCCGTGGTGCCGCTGGTGTAGGGCAGCAGCGCCATGTCGTGCGCACCCACCGTGTGCTCGGGCGCGGGCAGGCCTTGCGCCAGCAGCGCGTCCCAGGCGTGCACGGCGCCGCCGGCCAGTGCCGGCAGCGGATGGCGCGGCAGCAGCCAGTCGCGCCAGGCCGTGGCCATGGCCGGGCCGTCGGCCGCCGCGGCATCGAACGCATCGGTGAACTGCGAGACGACCAGGTGCGCGAGCCGCTGCGGCGCCGGCAGCGCGTCGCTGGCCTGGGCCAGCGCGCCGGCCAGGTCGCCCGTGGTGATGGCGACCTTGGCGTCGGCATCGACGAGGTAGTGCTTGAGTTCCTCGGCCTTGTTCATCGGGTTGATCGGCACGACCACGGCGTTGGCGCGCAGGATGGCGAAATGCGCCACCACGAGTTGCGGGCAGTTCTGCATGAACAGCGCCACGCGGTCGCCCCGCTGCACGCCCTGCGCGGCCAGGGCGCCGGCCAGGGCTTCGGCCTGCGCTGCCAATGCGCCGTAGCTGGTCACGCGGTCGAAGAACACCAGGGCTGGCTTGTCCGGGTAGCGCGCCGCACTGGTCGCCAGGTTGTGCCACAGCGAGGTGGCCGGCACCGTCAGTGCACGCGGCACACGCGAGGGCCAGAACTTGTGGTGGGGGCGGTCGGCGGTCAAGGACATGGGCAGGAGCCAGCAGTGGTCAAAACAGGCGAGGGTAGGCCAGAAAATGCCGCACGCGCTCCGGGATGGCCCCTAGAGCCTGTCGGGCCCGGGACAGGGCTGCCCGCTCCTACACTGCGGGCCCATGGCTCACCCCTCCCCCACGGCGCTGGTGCTGACCGGCGGCGGCGCCCGGGCCGCCTACCAGGTCGGCGTGCTGCAGGCGCTCGCGCAGTTGCGCCAGGGCAGCGCGGCCGCCCACGCGGGCAACCCCTTTCCCATCATCGTCGGCACCTCGGCCGGTGCCATCAATGCCGCGGCGCTCGCCTGCGGCACCGACGACTTCGACGCGGCCGTGGCCGCCATCGCCGAGGTCTGGGCGCACCTGCGGCCCGCGCAGGTCTACCGCGCCGATGCGCTGGACCTGCTGGACACCCCGGGCCGCGCGCGCATGCTCTGGGGCGTGGCCCGGCTGCTGGCGCGCTGGCGCCAGGCCCAGCCGCACAGTCTGCTCGACAACCGGCCGCTGGCCGAACTGCTGCAGCGCCTGGTGCCGCTGGAGCGGCTGCCCGCGCTGCTGCGGGCCGGCCACCTGCAGGCCCTGGCCGTCACCGCTTCGAGCTACAGCGCCGGCGACCACTGCACCTTCTACCAATCGGCCGTGGCCATGGAGCCGTGGCTGCGCTCGCAGCGGCGTGCCGTGCCGGGGCCGATCGCGCACGCGCACCTGCTGGCCTCGTCGGCGATCCCCTTCGTGTTTCCGGCCACCGCGATCGGGACCGTCGACGCGGCGGAGTACTTCGGCGATGGCTCGATGCGCCAGGCCGCACCGCTCTCGCCTGCGATCCATCTGGGCGCCGCGCGCATCCTGGCCGTGGGCGCGGGCCGGCTGCAGGAGCCGCGCGGCAGCAGCCCCACGCTGCACACCGGCCGGCCCAGCGCGGCGCAGATCGCCGGCCATGCACTGTCCAGCATCTTCCTGGATGCGCTGGGTGTGGATGTGGAGCGCCTGCAGCGCATCAACCAGACGCTGGCCCTGGTACCGCCCACGGCGCGCAACGGCACCGCGCTGCGGCCGGTGGAGTTGCTGCTGATCGCGCCCTCGCAACGGCTGGACACCATCGCCGCGCGCCACGCGCAGTCGCTGCCCGGTGTGGTGCGCCGGCTGTTCGCGGCCGGCGGCCCGGCCATGCATGCGGCCACGCAGTCCTCGGCCTTCGCGAGCTACCTGCTGTTCGACGCCGGCTTCACGGGCGAACTCATGGCGCTGGGCCGCGCCGACACGCTGGCCCAGGCCGCCCAGGTGCGTACGTTCCTGGGTTGGACCTGACTCAGTAGCCCGCCGCCAACCCCGTGTTGCGCCGAGGGTCGTTGGCGCCGAAGTAGCGCTTGCCGGGCACGGGCTTGCCATCCAGCGCCGGCGCGCCCACCAGGATCACGGCGAGGTGGTTGGCCGGCTGCGGCGCGGCGAACTGGTGGCCCCAGCCTTCCAGGATGCGGCGCGTGTCGGGAGAGAGCATGCGGTTTTCGACGTTGGTGGGCGCCGGCAGCCATTGCTGGTGGAAGCGCGGCGCGTCCACCGCCTCCTGCACCGTCATGCCGTAGTCCAGCACATTGAGGATGGTGTGCAGCACGGCCGTGATGATGCGGCTGCCACCGGGCGTGCCGACCACCATGAGGGGCTGGCCGTCCTTGCCCGTCACGATGGTCGGGCTCATGGACGACAGCGGCCGCTTGCCGGGCGCAATCGCATTGGCCTCGCCCTGCACCAGGCCGTACAGGTTGGGCACGCCGACCTTGACCGTGAAGTCGTCCATCTCGTTGTTGAGCAGCACGCCGGTGCCGGCGGCGGTGACCTTGGCGCCGAACCAGTCGTTCAGCGTGTAGGTGACGGAAACCGCGTTGCCCCATTTGTCGGTGATCGAGTAGTGCGTGGTGTTGCTGCCCTCGTGCGGCGCCACGCCGGGCTTGAGCGCGCGGCTGTCGGCCGCCTTGTCGGGCGCGATCACGGCACGGATGCGCGCCGCGTAATCCTTGGACAGCAGCCGCTCCATCGGGTTCTTGACGAAGTCCGGGTCGCCCAGGTAGCTGTTGCGGTCCACGTAGGCGTGGCGCATGGCCTCGATCTGGTAGTGCACGCCCTGCGCCGCACCCCAGCCCAGGTCCTTGAGCGGGTAGCCCTCCAGGATGTTCAGGACCTCGCAGATCACCACGCCGCCCGAGCTCGGCGGCGGTGCCGAGACGATGCCGTAGCCGCGGTAATTGCACTCCACGGGCTTGAGCTCGCGCGTCTTGTACTGGTCCAGGTCGGCCTGGGTGATGATGCCCTTGCCCGCCTGGCTGGAGGCCACGATGGCCGCGCCCACGGGGCCCTTGTAGAAGCCGTCGACACCGCGCTCGCTGATGGCCTGCAGCGTGCCGGCCAGGTCGCGCTGCACCAGCTTCTGGCCGCTTTGGAACGGCTCGCCGCGGTTCAGGAAGATCTCGGCCGTGGGCGCGTCGCGGCGGAAGTCGGCCGTGGCCGTGACCAGTAGGTCGATGTCGCCCTGTTCGAGCACGAAGCCTTCGCGTGCGAGCTTGATCGAAGGTGCAATCAGCGTGGCGCGCTGCTGCGTGCCGTACTTCTCGCGTGCGTACTCGAGTCCCGACACCGAGCCCGGCACGCCCACGGCCAGGTGGCCCAGCGTGCTCGCGCCCTTGATGACGTTGCCGTCCTTGTCCAGGTACATGTTGGCCGTGGCGGCCAGCGGCGCCTTCTCGCGGAAATCGAGGAAGGTGCTGCGGCCATCGGCCAGGCGGATGGTCATGAAGCCGCCGCCGCCCAGGTTGCCGGCCGCGGGATAGACCACCGCCAGCGCGTAGCCCACGGCCACCGCGGCGTCGATGGCGTTGCCGCCGTCCTTGAGCACGTCCACGCCCACCCGGGTCGCCAGGTGCTGGGCCGAGACCACCATGCCGTTCTCGGCCGCCACCGGCGCCGGCGAGGCCGCCAGCGCGGCGCTGGTCCAGACGGCCGCGCAACCGGCGGCACACACGCTGAGGGAAAAAGTCCAACGCATCGAGAGTCTCCTGTTGTATTGCATACGGTGCGGGACCGTGATTCTGCTGCGCTTTCGGCGTGTGCCGCAGGCGCTCAACAGGAGTTACATCTGCGCGGTGGGTCAGGCGTCCTGCGCGATGCCCAGCTCCGTGCACAGCCGCGCCACCGTGGCCTTGAGCGCGGCCACCTCAGCGTCCAGCCGCTGCACCTGGGCGCGCAGCGCCGGCACCTCGCCGGCCGGATCTGCGGCCGATGCAAGCTGGTCCACAGCGGCCGCACCCTCGGGTGCCGGGCCCGACAACAGGTGCATCCAGCGGTTCTCCCGGGCACCGGGCAGGCGCCCCAGCCGCGCCACGAGCGCGCCGGCCGGGCGCTCGGCCAGCTCGTCGAGGAAGGCCTCGACCGAGGAGATGTCGGCAAAGTTGTGCATGCGCTCGCTGGCGATGCGCAGCTCGCCCGCCGTCTGCGGGCCGCGCAGCAACAGCACCGCCAGCAGGGCCTGCGATTGCGAGGGAATGCGCAGCACGCCGTCGGCGTTGTGGGCGTAGCGCATGGCGCGGCCGCCGCTGGTCTCGTTGATGAAGGCCATGCCCCGCAGCGCGGACAGCGCATCCTGCACCTGGGCGTCGCTCAGTTCCATCACCGGATGCCGGCTGGTCTTCTGGTTGCAGCCGGCCACCAGGCTGTTCAGCGTCAGCGGATAGGTGTCGGGCACGGTGCGCTGCTTCTCGATCAGCACGCCCAGCACGCGGGCCTCGGCCAGCGACAGGATCGGCACCGTCATGCAGATGCCTTGATGCGCGCCACCAGGGCCTGCGTGAACTGCGCCGTGCCGGCCTTGCCGCCCAGGTCGCCGGTGCGCACCTGGTCCACGTTCAGGGTCTCGTCGATGGCCTGGCGCAGCCGGCGTGCCAGGTCCGGCAACTTGACGTGCTCCAACATCAGCGCGGCCGCCAGCATGATGGCCACCGGGTTGGCGATGCCCTTGCCCGCGATGTCGGGCGCCGAGCCGTGGACGGCCTCGAAGATCGCCGCGTCCTTGCCGATGTTGGCACCTGGGGCCATGCCGAGGCCGCCGACCAGGCCTGCCACCAGGTCGGACAGGATGTCGCCGAACAGGTTGGTCGTCACCAGCATGTCGAACTGCCAGGGGTTCAGCACCAGCTTCATCGCGCAGGCATCGACGATCACGGTTTCCAGCTGGAACTTGCCCTGGTAGCGCTCGGCATAGAGCTGCTCGCCGGTCTCCAGGAAGATGCCGGTCAGCGCCTTCATGATGTTCGCCTTGTGCACCAGCGTGACCTTCTTGCGGCCGGTGGCAATCGCCGTGTCGAACGCGTATTCGAGGATGCGGCGGCTGCCGGCGCGCGTGTTGATGCCGGTGGCCATGGCCACCGCGTGCGGGTCGTCGTCGATCTGCACATAGTGTTCGTGGCCGATGTACAGGCCTTCCAGGTTCTCGCGCACCACCAGCAGGTCGATCTTGTCGAACCGCCCGCCCGGGATCACGGTGCGCGCCGGGCGCAGGTTGGCGTACAGCTGGAACTCCTCGCGCAGCCGCACGTTGGAGGAGCGGTAGCCGCCGCCCGAGGGCGTCTCCAGCGGCCCCTTGAGCGCCAGCCGCGTGCGGCGGATGCTGTCCAGCGTGGCCTGGGGCAGCGGGTCGCCGGCGGCCTGCACACCGCCCAGGCCGGCGACCTGGCGGTCCCAGGCGAAGGGTGCGCCCAGCGCATCGAGCGCGGCCAGCGTGGCGTCGACGATCTCCGGGCCGATGCCGTCTCCGGGGATCAGGGTGGCGGGAATGGGCGTGGTCATGGTGGCAATCCTGTCGCGTCGTGAAACTTGCGCGCGCAGCATACCCGCGGCCATCCACGGATTCCAAGACCGCAACGGGCGCGGGGGCCGCCCACGTACACTGCCGCGCCGGCCCCCGCGTCGACCCTCCTTGCGCGCAGCGCCCTTCCCGCATGAACGAATCCGATCCGGCCCCGCCGTTTTCCGCCCTGGGCCTGCTGCCCGCGCTGGCGCATGCCGCTGCCGCGCAGGGCTACGACCAGCCCACGCCCGTGCAGGCCGCAGCCATCCCGCTGCTCCTGCAGGGCCGCGACCTGCGCGCCAGCGCCCCCACCGGCTCGGGCAAGACCGCCGCCTTCGTGCTGCCGCTGCTGCAGCGCTGGAGCGCGTCGCCGCGCCAGCAGCCGCGCCGCCTGCACACGCTGGTGCTGGTGCCCACGCGCGAGCTGGCCACCCAGGTGGCCGAGCAGGTGCAGGCCCTGGCCGCCGAGCTGCCCGATGTGCCGCGCCTGGTGCGCGCCATCGGCGGCGTCTCCATCAACCCGCAGATGCTGGCCCTGCGCGGCGGCGCCGACATCGTCGTCGCCACGCCGGGCCGTGCGCTGGACCTGGCCGCGCGCAATGCGCTGCGCCTGGACGGCCTGCAGGCCCTGGTGCTCGACGAGGCCGACCGCCTGCTCGACCTGGGCTTCGCCGACGAACTGCAGCAGCTGCTGCGCCGGCTGCCCGCCGAGCGCCAGACGCTGCTGTTCTCCGCCACCTTCCCGCCGGACGTGCAGGCGCTGGCCGACGCGCTGCTGCGCGAGCCGGCCCAGGTGCAGGCCCCGGCGCAGCTGGCCGCCCTGCCCGACATCGCCCAGCGCGCCATCGTGGTCGACACCGGCCGGCGCACGCAGCTGCTGCGCCACCTGATCGCACAGGAGGGCTGGCCCCAGGTGCTGGTGTTCGTGGCCACCAAGCTGGCCTGCGAGACCGTGGCCAACAAGCTGCGCAAGGCCGGCCTGTCGGCCGAACCGCTGCACGGCCAGCTGAGCCAGGGCAAGCGCAGCCAGGTGCTGGCCGACTTCAAGGCCGCCCGCGTGCAGGTGATGGTGGCGACCGACCTCGCCGCGCGCGGCATCGACATCGTGCAGCTGCCGGCCGTCGTCAACTTCGATCTCGCGCGCTCGCCCACCGAACACGTGCACCGCATCGGCCGCACCGGCCGTGCGGGCGCCAGCGGCGTGGCGCTGAGCTTCGTGCCGGCCGCGGCCGAGGCGCATTTCCAGCTCATCGAGAAGCGCCAGGGCCTGGACGTGCCGCGCGAACAGGTGCCGGGGTTCGAGGCGAAGGAAGCGGCACCGGCCGTGGTGTCCGATCCGCAGGGCGGCATCAAGGGCCGGCGGCCCAGCAAGAAGGACAAGCTGCGCGCCGCAGCGGCCGCGGCAGCGGGCACCAAGCCATGAACCTGCAGTTCCTGCTGTTCGAGCACAGCGAGGGCGGCGACGACACCGGCCTCTTCGAGGCCATGGCCGCGGTGCGGCCCGCGCAGGCGGCCGCCGTGGAGGCCGAGATCGCCGCCGTGCTGGACTGGGCCAGCGCCCATTTCGGCGCACCAGTGCCCGTGGAGGACGGCGGCGACTGGCATGCCGAACTGCAGCGCAGCGAGGAAGCCGACGGCAGCGGCGCGCCGCGCCAGGTGTTCAGCCTGTCGCTGGCCGGATCGGCGGCGTTCTGCGCCGCGTTCCAGAGCCGGTTCGGCGACGCATTGGCCTGACGCACTCGCCTAACATCGCGGCCTGACCGTTGCCGCGCACACGCAAGGCCGCCGCATCCAGGAGCCGACATGGCCGCACAGACCATCAACACCCCCCTCTACAAGCTCTACCCCTCGCCGCGCAACCGTGAGCGCCAGGTCTTCGCGCACGAGGTTTTCGTGCCCCACATGTACGCGCTGGTGGACCCGCCCAGCTACGACCCGCAGGGCCGCTGGAGCCTGTTCGCCGCGCACCGGCTCGCCGATGGCAAGAACGGCCAGCTCGTCACCTTCGAGCTGCAGGCCGACGCCGCGCGCTTCGAGGCGCGCTTCACGCCCGACTGAGCATCCGCACGGCGACAGGCCGCCGGCCACCTTCGGCACGCTGCCCGTGACAGGGGAGGCCTTGTCCGGCAGCAGCCAGACGATGGCCTCGGCGATTCCGGCGCCTGGCCCGGCCGGCGCATGGCCGGCCGTGGCTCCAACCGCGGTGCCGCCGCCCAGGCATGCGCGAGCCGCATGGTTCTGCGCCCGTCTTTGCATGCCGCGGCAGCGCGTGGCGCCGCACACTGCAGGCGCCACCGGAGAACGCCATGCCCCACGAACTTCAACTGGACGAGGCCTGCCGCCGCCTGCACCTGCCCGCCGGCACGGTGCTGCACTGCCACGCAGGCCAGCTGTGGCTGACGCGCGAGACGCCAGCCGATGCGGGTGCCAGCCCCCACATCGTGCTGCAGCCCGGCCAGCGGCACCGTGTCGCGCACGCCGGGCCGCACTTCCTCACGCACCTGCGCAGCAGCGGCAGGGCCGTGCGCTGCAGCGTGGAACTGCCCACGCCCGGCCGCGCACGGCGGGGCGTGTTCAGCTGGCGCTGAGCGCCGCCGTGCCGGCGGCCTCGGCACGGATCCATTCGCTCACGCGCTGCACATCGGCGCGCGGCGCTGCATCGGCCTGCAGCAGCCAGAACGCATAGGGGCTGGGCCGCGGGCCGTGCGGACCGGCCAGCAGCGCCAGCTGGCCGCCCGCCAGCAGCGGCTGCAGCAGCTCCAGCCGGCCCAGCGCCACGCCCTGCCCCGCCAGCGCGGCGTGGATCACCTGGTCGTACTGGTTCAGCCGCAGCATGGCGGGCTGCGCGCGCCCGCGCGCCCCGCTCTTGGCCAGCGGCCAGCCGCGCCACTGCAGCCAGGGCCGCGGGTCGTCCAGCTCCAGCAAGGCCATGCGCGCCAGCGCGCCGGGGTCGCGCGCCGCCTCTTCCACCAGCCGCGGATGCGCCACCGGCGCCAGCGTCTCGCCGAACAGGCGCTGCGCGTCGGCCGGCGCATCGGCCGCGCTGCAGTAGCGCAGCGCAAGGTCGATGCCATCGGCGCGCAGGTCGCTCAACTGGTTGCTCGCCGACAGCCGCACGTCCAGCCCGGTATGCAGGTGCTGCAGCGCCGCGAGCCGCGGCAGCAGCCACAGGCCGACCACGCCCACGCTGGCCGTGACGGTGACGGGCCGGCGCTCCTCGCTGCGGCGCAGCTCGCCCATCACGTCCTGCAGCTGCTGCAGGGCACCGTCGGCACTGCGGAACAGGCGCTCGCCTTCGGCTGTGAAGGCCACACCGCGGTGCTGGCGCACGAACAGCCTGCAGCCCAGCTGCTCCTCCAGCTGGTGCACCTGCCGGCTCACGGCCGACTGCGTCAGGCACAGGTCGTCGGCAGCCTGCGTGATGCTCAGGCGCCGGCCGACCGCGACGAAGCCCCTCAGCAGATCCAGGGACGACAGGCGCACGAGCGGGATGGACATCGCGCCATTGTGTCGCGCTGCGGCCCTGGCAGCCATGCACCCCGCGCATGGCTGGCGCACCAAATCATCCATTGTGCGGATGCGGTGCGCCGCGTTCAATCGTGCCCATGCAACCCCTCTCCTCGATTCCTTGCAAGCGCAGCGCCTGGTGGACCCAGGCCTGGGTGCTGGTGCTGGCCGGCGGCCTCGTCATGGGGCTCGCCCTCGGCGTGCGCCATGTGCAGGGCCTGTTCATGCTGCCCATGACGCAGGACCGCGGCTGGACGCGCGAAACCTTTGCGCTGGCGCTGGCCGTGCAGAACCTTGTCTGGGGCCTGGCCCAGCCTTTCACGGGCATGCTGGCCGATCGCTTCGGCGCCACCCGCGTGGTGGCGGTGGGGCTGCTGCTCTACGCGCTCGGCCTGGCCGGCATGGCCTGGGCACCCAACGCCATGGCGCTGGTGCTGGCGTCGGGGGTGTGCATCGGCATCGCGCTGTCGGGCACGGCCTTCGGCGTGGTCTACGCGGCGCTGAGCCGCCTGGTGGCGCCGCAGCGGCGCGGCTGGGCCCTGGGCCTCGCCGGCGCGGTCGGCGGCATCGGGCAGTTCGCGCTGGTGCCCGGGGCGCAGGGCCTCATCGCGGGCTGGGGCTGGGCGACCGCGCTGGGCGTGCTGTCGGTCACCGCCGCACTGCTGCTGCCACTGGCCTGGCCGCTGAACGACCGCCAGGCGGCGGCTGGCGCGCCGGGCGAGGCCCTGCCGCTGGGCCGCGCCGTGCGCGAAGCCTTCGCCCAGCCGGGCTTCTGGCTGCTGAACCTGGGCTTTGGGGCCTGCGGCTTCCAGCTGGCCTTCATCGCCGGCCACCTGCCCGCCTACCTGCTGGACCGCGGCCTGCGCCCCGCCGATGGCGTGGCGGCGCTGGCCATCATCGCCCTGACCAACGTGGCCGGCACCTACGCCGCCGGCCTGCTCGGTGCGCGCTGGAGCCGAAAGCGCCTGCTGGCCGGCGTCTACCTCGCGCGCAGCGCCGCCATGGCGCTGTTCCTGCTGGCGCCGCTGTCCAGCGCCAGCCTGTACGCCTTCGCAGCCGCGATGGGCCTGCTCTGGCTGGGCACGCTGCCGCTGACCAACGGCATCGTGGCCCAGGTGTTCGGCGTGCGCTACCTCGGCACCTTGTTCGGCTTCGTCTTCCTGGGCCACCAGATCGGCGGCTTCCTCGGCGTCTGGCTCGGCGGCCTGGTGTTCCAGGCCACAGGCTCCTACGAGCCGGTCTGGCTGGCGGCGATGGGCCTGGGCGTGCTGGCCGCGGCGCTGCACTGGCCCATCGACGAACGGCCGCTGCTGCGGGCGGCCGCCGCATGAAGGCCCAGGCGCTCTGGGCACTGGCGCTGGCGGCCGCCTGCGCGGCGATGGCACCGGCCTGGCGTGACCCTGCGCTGGCCCAGGCCTGGCTCACGCTGGCCGCGCTGTGCGGCGGTTGATCACAGGTCTGCCGCAGCCCACGCCGCCTGGATGTCGGCGGCCAGGCGCAGCAATAGGTCGACATGGTTGCCGTCGTCCTCCTGCGTGGATGCCGCGGGCACCGGAAAGCTCACGTTGAGCGCGTACAGGTCGCCGCCGGGCGTGCGCAGCGGCGCAGCCACGGAGACCATGCCGGCCTGCCACTGCGCGCGGCAAAACCCCTGTGCGCGCACGCAGGCCAGCGCCGCATCCACACTGCGCTGCTGCGCCGGCCAGCCGCTGCCGTGGGCCTGGCGCAGGCGCGCCAGCAGCGCCTTGCGGTCGGCCGCGCCGAGGCCGGCCAGGAAGGCGCAGCCCAGCGCGGTGCTGGCGATCGGGATGCGCGAGCCCGGCACGATGCGCCGGAACATGCCGAGCCGGCTCAGCCGCACCGAGTCGAGGTAGACCATCTCCAGCTGGTCGGCCATGGCCAGGCCGACATTGACGCGCCGCCCCTCGGCCAGCGAACGCATCAGCGGCAGCGCCACCTCCAGCGCGCGCTCGGACGCGCGGAACACCAGCGCCAGCGTGAGGCACACGGCGCCCAGCCGGTAGCCCTGCTGCTGGTGGTCGTAGGCCAGGAACCCCGCCTCCACCAGCGAGCGCGTGAGCCGGCTCACGGTCGGGCGCGGCAGGCCGCTGCGCTCGGCCAGTTCGGCATTGCCCAAGGTGCGCCCGCCGAGCCGGAAGGCGCGCAGCAGGGCCAGGCCGCGCTCCAACGAATGGCTGCCCGGCGTGCTGCGCACGAAGCTGCCCGAGGCACGCGTGCGGCTGCGGGTGGAAGGTTCGGAGGCCATGCGCACGATTCTCGCAATTTCGGAGAACGAAATTGGGTTCTTGCCGCAGGCCTTCTGCACCCCAATACTGCGGCCGACCCGACGACAACGGAGACAAGGGATGGACTTCAAGGAGTTGCACTACGGCGTGGCCGAGCGCGTCGCCGTGCTGCGTTTCCAGCGGCCCGAGCGCATGAACGCCTGGACACCGCTGCTGGAGACCGAGCTGCGCCAGGCGCTGGCCCTGGCCGAACAGGACGAGGACGTGCGCTGCATCGTGCTGACCGGCGCGGGCCGCGCCTTCTGCGCCGGCATGGACATGGAGGTGCTGCGCCAGGGCGATGGCCAGCAGCGCAGCGGCCCGCTGGCCGAAGGCCGGCGCTACGCCTTCATGGACCGCATCGACAAGCCGCTCGTGGCCGCCATCAACGGCGCGGCGGCCGGCGTGGGCCTGTGCCTGGCGCTGTACTGCGACCTGCGCTTCGTGGCCGCAGGCGCCAAGCTCACCGCCCCCTACGCACGGCGCGGGCTGGTTGCCGAGCATGGCATCGCCTGGCTGCTGCCGCGGCTCGTGGGCCCCATGCATGCGGCCGACCTGCTGCTGAGCGGGCGCACGCTGCTGGCAGACGAAGCCGAGCGCATGGGGCTGGCACACCAGCTGCCGGCCGAGGGCTTCCTCGAGGCCGTCCTGGAACGCGCACGCGATCTGGCGAACGCGACATCGCCGCGCGCGGTGCGCACCATGAAGCGCCAGCTGCGCGAAGCGCGGTCACAGACGCTGCTGGAAGCCACCGACGTGGCCGACCGCGAGATCGCCGCCTGCCGCGGCACCGAGGATTTTCGCGAGGGCGTGCAGCACTTCATCGAGAAGCGCGCGCCCCGCTTCACAGGGAGATGAGCATGGACCGATCCGCAGCACAACCGCTCAAGGGCATCCGCGTGGTCGAGGTCGCGCAGAACATCGCCGGCCCCTACGCCGGCGAGATCCTCTCGGCCCTGGGTGCCGACGTGGTCAAGGTGGAGCGGCCCGGCACGGGCGACGACGCGCGCGGCTGGGGCCCGCCGTTCTGGCGCGGCACGGCCACCACCTTCCAGGCGATGAACCACGGGAAGAAGAGCGTCACGCTGGACCTCAAGGATCCGGCCGACCTGCAATGGCTGCACGGCTTCATCGCCGAGGCCGATGTGTTCGTGCAGAACATGCGCCCGGGCGCGCTGGCCGAGCTGCAGCTGGGGCCCGACGTGCTCTGCGCGGCCAACCCGCGGCTGGTGTACTGCTCCCTGACGGCCTTCGGCCACAAGGGCCCCAAGCAGCTCGCGCCAGGCTACGAGCCCATGGTGCAGGCCTATGCGGGCCTGTTCAGCATCAACGGCGCCGAGAACGGGCCGCCGGCGCGCGTGGGCATGCAGGTGCTCGACCTGGGCAGCGGCATCTGGGCCGCGCTGGGCTGCATCGCGGCGCTGTTCCAGCGCAGCACCAGCGGCAAGGGCTGCGTGGTCGACACCTCGCTGTTCGAGACGGCACTGGGCTGGCTGCAGGTGGCGATGGCGGGCTTCCAGGCCACCGGCCAGCAGCCCGCGCGGCACCGCAGCGGCAACCCCAACGTGGTGGTGTTCCAGGCGCTGCCAACGGCCGATGGCGAGCTGGTGGTGGCGGCTGCCAACGACCGGCTGTTCGCCAAGCTGGCGCGCCTGGTCGGCCGCGCGGAATGGGCCAGCGACCCGCGCTACGCCAGCAATGCGCTGCGCGTGGAGCACAAGGCCGAACTGGTGCCGCAGCTGGAGGCGCTGTTCCGCCAGCGCTCCACCGCCGACTGGATCGCCGCGCTCGAAGGTGCGGGCATCCCGTGCGGGCCGATCCAGGACTTCGCCCAGGTGATGGCGCAGCCGCAGACCGAGGCGATCGGCATCTTCCAGAACATCCCCGAGGTCGACCTGCGCGTGGTCGGCCTGCCGCTGTCCTTCGACGGCGAGCGCCCGCCGGTGCGCGGCCGCGCACCCGAACTCGGCGAGCACACGCAGGACCTGCGGGGCTGATCCCACCCACGACAAGGAGACACCAGCATGGACAGAAGACATTGGCTCCGGGGCCTGGCGGCGCTGCCGCTGGCCGCGGCGCTGCCCACCCGGGCGCAGGACAAGCCGATCCAGATCATCGTGCCCTTCGGCCCCGGCGGCTCGGGCGACATCTCCGCGCGCATGCTGTCGGAGTTCCTCACGAAGAAGACGGGCCGCGCCGTGGTCGTGGACAACAAGCCCGGCGGCAACGGCATCATCGGCGTGGAGGCGGCCCGCACCGCGCCGGCCGACGGCTCGGTGCTGCTGCTGGCCACCACCTCCACGCACCTGGCCAACCCGGCGCTGTTCCACAAGCTGCCCTACGACCCCGGCAAGGACTTCCGCCTGGTGGGCTCCTTCGGCCCGGGCTCGACCTACCTGCTGGTGCGCCCGGACGCGCCCTACAAGACGCTGCAGGACTTCGTCCGCGCGGCCAAGGCGGCGCCCGGCAAGCTCAACTACGGGCACTTCAACGCCACCTCCAAGGTCACGGCCGCGCTGTTCGCACACGAGGCCGGCATCGCGCTCACGGCCATCCCCTACAAACAGGTGGGCCAGGCGATGTCCGAACTCATGGCGGGCCAGATCCAGGTGGTGTTCACCGACACCGTGCAGGGCGACTCCTTCGTCGCCTCGGGCCAGCTGCGTGCGCTGGCCGTGCACAGCGACGCGCGCCTCAAGCGCTACCCCGATCTGCCGCTGGTCGCCGAGAGCATTCCCAACTTCACGATCCGCGGCGGCTTCCTGGGCATCGCCGTGCCGGCCGCCACGCCGCTGGCCGTGCAGCAGCAGCTCAACGCCTGGATCAACGAGGCCGTGACGACCGACCCGATCAGGGCGCGGCTGGAGGGCTTCGCGTTCACGCCGGCCAGCGTGGGCCTGGCCGAGCTGGCGGCCTTCGAGCGCGAGGAGCGCGCGAAGTGGAAGCAGTACGTGGACATCGCGAAGATCGAAGTGCAATGACGGACATCGCCCGACTGGACTGCGGCCACGCACATGTGGCTTTGCTGGAGATCCGCCGCCCGCCCCACAACCACGCCAGCCTGGAGATGCTGCGCGAACTGGCCGACCTGCTGGAGCGGCTGGACGCCGACCCGGCCGTGCGCTGCAGCGTGCTGGCGGCCGAGGGCCGCGTGTTCTGCGCCGGTGCCGATTTCAGCAGCGGCGCGCAGGACCCTGCCGCCTTCTATGTGCAGGCCATGCGCCTGTTCCGCACCGCCAAGCCCGTGGTGGCGGCGGTGCAGGGTGCGGCCATCGGCGCGGGCCTGGGCCTGGCCGTGGCGGCCGACTTCCGCGTCAGCTGCGCGCAGGCGCGCTTCTCGGCCAACTTCAACCGGCTGGGCTTTCACCCCGGGTTTGGCCTCAGCGCGACGCTGCCACGCCTGGTCGGCCCGCAGCAGGCCAGCCTGCTGCTGTACACGGGCCGGCGCATCGGCGGCGAGGAGGCGCTGCGCATCGGGCTCGTCGACCAGCTGGTGGCCGAGGACCAGGTGCGCGCCGGCGCTCTGGCGCTGGCGGCCGAGATCGCCGCGTCGGCGCCGCTGGCGGTGACCAGCACGCGCGCCACGCTGCGCCGCGGCCTGGCAGACGCCATCGAGCAGCTCAACCGGCACGAGCGCGCCATGCAGCAGGCCCACTACGCGACGGCCGACTTCCGCGAAGGCGTGCGCGCGATGGCGGAGCGGCGGCTGCCGCGCTTCGAGGGCCGCTGAGCCTTCAGGAGCGGCCGGCCAGCGCCAGCAGGCCCTCCGCCGGCAGCGGCGGTGCGAACAGGTAGCCCTGGTAGATGTGGCAGCCGGCGGCCAGCAGCACGGCGCGCTGCTCGGCGGTCTCCACGCCCTCGGCCACGACGTCCAGGCCCAGGCTCGCGCCCAGCGCGATGACGGTGCGCACGATGGCCGCGTCGTTCGGGTCGGCCAGCAGGTCGCGCACGAAGGACTGGTCGATCTTGAGCTGGTCCAGCGGCAGCCGCTTGAGGTAGGAGAGCGAGGAATAGCCGGTGCCGAAGTCGTCCAGCGAGAAGCGCACGCCCAGCGACTTGAGCGCGCCCATCTTGTTCACGATGGCGTCCAGGTCGCGCGCGACCACGCTCTCGGTGAGCTCCAGCTTGAGCCGCGCCGGATCGGCGTCGGTGCTGTGCAGCGCGTCCAGCACCTGGCTGACGAAGTCCGGGTGGTGGAACTGGCGCGCGCTGACGTTGACGGCCATCACCGCCTGGCCCAGCGGCGTGCCGGGGCGCCAGCCGGCCAGCTCGCGGCAGGCCGTGCGCAGCACCCATTCGCCCAGGGCGTAGATGCTGCCGCTGTCCTCGGCCAGCGCGATGAAGACCGCCGGCGACACCGGCCCGCGCTCGGGATGGGTCCAGCGGCACAGCGCCTCGGCGCCCACCAGCGCGTCGTCGGCGTCGATCTGCGGCTGGTACAGCAGCCGCAGTTCGTTGCGCGGCACGGCCTGGCGCAGCGCGGCTTCCAGCTGCGCGCGCTCGGCCACGCTGTTGCGCAGGCCTTCGTCGAACAGGCGGAAGGTGCTGCGCCCGTCGTGCTTGGCCAGCTCCATGGCCGAATCGGCGCGCGCCAGCAACTCCTCCAGCGTGAGCGCCTCGCGGCCGAACACCGCGATGCCCATGCTGGCCGAGCAGTACAGCTCGCGCCCGCCGACCTGGGACGGCACGGCCAGCATGCGCAGCACGCTGCGGCAGCGGTCCTGCGCCAGCCGCTGGGCTTCCTCCTCGTCGTCGCCCAGCGCGTCCAGCAGCACGATGAACTCGTCGGCGTGCAGGCGCGCCACCAGGTGCTCGGCGGGCACGCAGTCGCGCAAGCGCTGCGCCACCTCGCGCAGCACGGCATCGCCGCTGCGGTGGCCCCAGTTGTCGTTGATGGCCTTGAAGCGGTCCAGGTCCAGCAGGATGGCGGCACCCACCATGCCCCGGGCCTGGGCCGCCGCCAGCAGCTGCGTGGCCTCCTTCACGAACAGGCTGCGGTTCGGCAGACCGGTGAGCTGGTCGTAGTAGGCCAGCCGGTGCAGCTGCTCCTGCGAGGTGCGCCGCGAGCTGATGTCCTGCAGCGTGAAGAAGCGCTCGGCCCCGTCCTCGGTGGCACCGGGCGTGCTCAGCAGCAGCCAGCGTGGCACGGCGCCGTCGCCCTGCGCCAGGCGGAACTCGTACTCCAGCGCCACGGGCGCAGCCTCGCCCAGGCACAGCGACTCGACACGCTGGCGCTGGCGCGCGTCGACGCAGGCGAGGAAGCGGTCGAACGCCAGCCGCTCGGTCGGCGGCAGGCCCAGCAGCCGCGCGCAAGCCGGCGACAGATGGCAGGCCCGGTCCGAGCGATCGACCCGGAAATGGCCCAGGGCCGCAACGCGCTGCGCCTCCAGCAGCACGCGTTCGTTCTCCTGCAGGGCCTGCAAGATGCGCATGCGCGAGGTGATGTCGCGCGAGAGCACGATGAAGCGGGCCTGCGCCGGATCGGCATGCTCGGTCTTGCAGGCCACCGACAGTTCGAACCAGCGCGGCTGGCCCTTGATCTCCACCTCCAGGCGCAGGCCGGCGCTGCGCCCATGGTCGCGCGCCAGCGCCAGCGCCTGCAGCACGGTGGCGGCCGCGGCGGGCGGTAGCAAGTCGTGCGCGGTTCGCCCGATGATCTGCTCGGGCGGCGCGATCAATCCGTCCAGGCGGCGTGCGCGCAAGGCAAGGTAGCGGCCCTCGCCGTCCATCTCGACCAGCAGGTCGGGGATGGCATTGAGCGTGCCGGCGATCTCCACCGACAGCGCCCGCGCTTCCCCGCTCATCTGGAGCGCGAGCCGCTGCGCTCGGTTGCGCGCGTTCAGCAGCAGGAACACGATGACGCCGGCCGACAGGCTCAGCAGCAGGCCGGTGAGCGCCAGCCCCCGGTGGTCGCTGGCGCTGTGCTGCGCGATGAAGGCCGCCGTCGGCGTCAGCACGTAGGTCCAGTTGCGCCCGCCGAAGCTGGCGACCCGGTGCACGGCAAAGGCCGTGGCGGGGGCGCCGTCGAACGGCGCTGGCTGGCCGTCGAGCAGGCCGAACAGGTGGTTGGCTTCGGACGCCTGCTCGCCATCGAACACCTGCAGGTGCAGGCCGGGCATGAGGTCCGCGGCGACGGGCGCCAGCAGATCGCGCAGCCGGAACGGCGCATCGGCCCAGCCCACGGGCCCCAGGCTCTGCGGTTCCTGGCCGGGCCCATGGGCTTGCGGCATGTAGACCGGCAGGTACATCACGAAGCCGGGTTCCGGTCCGCCGCCCACGTCCTGCACCAGCTGCAGCTTGCCCGTCAGCGCCAGCGCACCGGTGGCGATGGACTGCTCCACCGCCGCACGGGCCATGGGCACGGTCAGCACGTCCAGGCCCAGCGCGCTCCGGTTGTTGCGCGTGGGCGGCTCCATGAACAGGATGGGGGCGTAGGCCTCGCGCTGCCCGGGCGGGCGCAGCACGAGGCCGGAGGCATCGAAGGCGGCCGCGGCGGCATGGCGCGGCACGGCGGCGCCGCGCAGGTGGGCGACGAAGCCCACGCCCTGCAGCCCCGGGGCTGTGCGCTGCAGCGCCAGCGAATCCACGAAGGCCCGGAACTCGGCGGCATCGACCTCGTCCGAGCCCTCGAAGAAGCCCTTGACGCCGCGCATCACGAGCTCGAAGGAGCGCAGCTGGGTCTGCACATTGGACACGGCGCTGTCGGCCTCGTGGGCCACCAGCGCGCGCAGCGCCAGCTCCGTGTCGCTGTGGCGGTGCTGGACGTAGAGCCAGGGAACCAGCGCCAATGCCGCGCTGGTCAGCCCCGCAGCCAGCGCAGGACGCAGCCACAGCCCTGCGGCCTGTGGCGCGGTGCGGCGATCGGGCTCGGATGGGCTAGGTGTCGTCATGCTGCCTGCGCCCGAGCCCCTTTCCACGAACGGGTGGGTCTGGCTACCGAGCTATCTGCATCATATGTGATCGAATCACAGAAAACATACGTGCAAACCACGCGCCAGTTTCATGGCGGCAACACCTTCCTCCCGGTCAGTCCAGCGTGATCCCAACGCGGCGTATCACCGATGTCCAGGTCTGCAGGTCGCGGTCGACGATCTGGGCGAACTGTTCGGGCGTGGTGGCAGACGGGGTCACATACATCTCCTCCATGAAGCGGCGTGTGAGCGACGGATCGGCCTGCACGGCGTTGATGTCCTCGGCGATCCTGCGCACGACGGCATCGGGCGTGCGCGCCGGCGCGAACAGGCCCAGCCAGTTGTAGCCGTCGAAGCCGGTCACGCCGGCCTCCTGCAACGTCTGCACGTTCGGCATGTTGGGCAGGCGCACCGGCCCGGTGACGCCGATCACCCGCAGCTTGCCCGACTTGAAATGCGCGTCCGGGCTCAGCAGGTCGGCCACGGCCACGTCGGCCTCGCCCGACAGCAGCGCCTTGATGATGTCGGCGCCGCCCTTGTAGGGCACATGCGTCATGGGCGCGCCGTTGTCCACGCGCATCTTCTCCTGCAGCAGGTGCGCGGTAGAGCCCAGGCCCCAGGTCGCGAAATTGATCTTGCCGGGCTGGGCGCGCGCCAGTTCCAGCAGCTGCGTGACGCTCTGCACCGGCAGGTCGGCGCGCACGAACACCGGCAACTGCTGGCGGTTGAACTGCGTCACGGCGCGCAGTTCGTTGAAGGCGTAGGGCAGCTTCTTGCGCAGCGCCGGGTTCTGCACCACCAGCGTAATGTTGGCCAGCAGCGTGTAGCCGTCGGGCGCCGACTTGGCCACCAGGTCGGTGCCGATGATCGAGCTGGCGCCCGGGCGGTTGTCGATCACGATGGGCTGCTTCCAGCGTTGCGTCAGGCCCTCGCCCACCAGGCGCAGCACGGCATCGTTGACAGTGCCGGGCGGGAACGGCAGCACGATGCGGATGGGCCGGTTCGGGAAGTCGGCGGTCTGGGCCTGCGCGCCGGTGGCGTCGAGCGCGGCCAGACCGGCGCCGGCGGCCAGCAGTTGCCGGCGCGAGAGATGGCGGTGTGTGGTCTGCATGTCTGTCTCCTCGTTGTCGTTGTGGTGGTGTCAGGCTGCGGGCTTGGCGGCCGCGCCGCGCGAGCCGATCACGCCGTCGAATTCGCCGACCTCGATGCCCATGGCCTGCGAGAACGCGCGCTGCACATCCTCGGGCTGGCCGGCCTGGAAGATGTAGGTGGTGTAGAACAGCTTCATGCGCGGGCTGGCCAGGATCTGCTCGACCGTGTAGCCCTCCAGCGTCTGCGCGCGGTCCATCATCGGCAGCGCCACGCGCATGTTGCGGGCCGGGTCGCGGATCGTGCCCTTGGCCTCGGCCCCGGCCGCGATGGCCTCCATCTCCTCGAAGAAGCGGCGGCGGATCGCCACGATGCCGCGGTCGCTGGCGCCCAGGTGCTCCTGCGTGCGGTCGGCGATCGTGCCTTGCCCCACCCAGGCCAGGAAGTCCTGGTTCATCACGTGGGTGTCGATCCATTGGCCGTCGGCGTCCGTCAGCGGGCCGTACCAGGTGGGGATGCGCTCCTGCACATAAGGCTCGCGGCCCTGGGGCACGCGCGTGTACTTCCAGGTCACGCTGAGCGTGTTCTCGTCGTCGATGGGCACGCGCCATTCGAAGTGCTCGCCCAGGAAGAAGCCGTTGGGCCACAGGCAGACGCGGCCGATGGTCCACGCGTCGTCCTTCTCGTCGGTGTCTTCCTTGATGCGGCGGTAGACGAAGCCGTGCTCGAACTCGTCGAATTCCAGCTTCAGGTGCGTGGGGCCGAGCGCGGTGTCGCCCGTGCGCAGGCGCTTGCCCCAGTTCTCGTGCATCCACTCGAAGTGCACCGGGTCGATGGAGTTCTCCTGGCACTGGAACCAGTTGCACGGCACCTCGGAGATCACCACCTGGGCGAAGCCGTCGGGCCACGAGAAGGCCTCCCAGTCGGGCAGCAGCGGCGCGGGCTGCGGGCCCATGTAGGTCCACAGCATGCCGCCCTTGGCTTCGACCGGGTAGGCCTTGATGCGCACGCGCTCCTTGGCGTTGCGCTCGGGAAAGCAGGTGTCCTCGAAGGGCTGGCTCACGCACTGGCCGGTCTGGTTGAAGCACCAGCCGTGGTAGTTGCAGCGCAGGCCGTGGTGCTCGACCATGCCGTAGGCCAGGTCGGCGCGGCGGTGCGCGCAGCGGCGGTCCACCAGGCCGAAGGCACCGCTGAGGTCCTTGTAGAGCACCAGGTCTTCGCCGAGCAGGCGCACGGGCTTGGTGCTGCGCTGGTCGAACTCCGACACGCCGGCGATCGGCATCCAGTAGCGGCGCAGCAGCTCGCCCATGGGCTTGCCCGAGCCGACCTGGGTCAGCAAGCGGTTCTTTTCTTCGCTCAACATCGTGGTCTCCTTTCCTTCTTCACTTCTGTTTCAAGCGCCCCAGATGGCGAAGGCCGCGCCCACGCCGGTGCCGGCCGGCGTGCGGTACAGCGGCTGGTAGTCGTGCCAGCGCAGCGGCAGGCCGCCGGCCGCGCCAGCCGCGACGATCCAGTTCAGGATCTCGGACGATCCGGAATTGAGCGCACCTCGCGGGATGGCGGCGAGCGCCTCTTCGTCGCCACGCGCCATCGCGTCGAGCACGCCGCGGTCGAGCACCTCGTCGACGACGAAGTGGCTGAGGCCGCCAGAAGCCACCACCGCCACGCGCTGCTTGCCAGGGCTGGCCTCGATCACCTGGCGCAGCGCGCGGCCCAGCTTCCAGCAGCGCGTCGGGCTCGGCACGTTGGGGCCGTAGTAGGTGTTCAGCAGCACAGGCACCACCGGGATCGCGCGGCCCTGGAACAGCCGCTTGACGATGAAGCCGTAGGCGTGGCCGAAGCCGGCCACCTTGGGATCGTCCACGCGCGCGCAGGTGGCAATGTCGAACTCCGCATCGATCAGCCCGCGGATCAGCTCCAGCGCGAAGGCGCCCGCGCCCGGCACCACGTGCGTGTCGTCCATCAGGTAGCCGCGGCCCATGGCCTTGACCCACTCGGCGCCGTCCTCGTCGCCGAACTTGTCGCTGGTAGCAATCTCGTCGCCGTGGAAGATCGCGATGGCCGGCTGGTTGGCCGGGCCGAACAGCTCGCGCTGGTCGTCGCCCACGATGATCACTACGTCGGGCGCGGCATTGGCCAGCGCGTCGCCCAGCCGATCCAGCGCGGCATGGCAGGCACGCTCCTTGGCCGCCAGGATCTCCGGGCTGATCTGCTCGGCACTGCGCGGGCCGAGTTCGGCCAACACCTCGTCATAGCGCAGCAGCCGGCCGTCGCTCATGTTGAGCTGCGTGTTGGCGTAGTCCGCCGCCGCGCGGTGCTGCCACTGCTCGGCCGTGAGGGTCAGCAGCGGCGTGTGCGAGGCGCCGATGCCCAGAACGATCTGTGCCATGGCTCAGGCATCCTTGCGGAAGCGGCTGTACAGCTTGGTGCAGTTGCACTCGAAGATGTTGCGCCGGTCCGCATCCGTCAGGAAAGGGATGGCCTCGATCACGGGCTTCAGATCGTCGTAGGCGCGGCCGGTCTTCGGGTCGATGGCGCTGCCGGTGCCCGGGTTCTCGGTGGCGAACAGCACGCGGTCGGGGCCGACCACCTTGAACAGCAGCTCCAGCGCGTCCTGGTCGTAGGTGGTGGTGTCGAAGTGCAGGCGCTTGAGTTGGTCGTCGAAGGAGGGGCCGCCCTTGCGCACGCTCCAGGCCCGGAAGCGCCCCATGTGGTACGGAATGGCGCCGCCGCCATGCGGCACGATGAGCTTCAGGTTCGGGAACTTCTCGAACACCGGCGAGTTCATGAGGGAGACGATGGCGATGCTCTCCTCGTTGATGAACTTGAGCGTGTAGCTCTCGCGCGGCTGGCAGCTGCCGGCCGAGTGGATCAGCGCCGGGATGTCGAGCGCGCAGAGCTTCTCGTACAGCGGATGCCAGAACGCATCGCCCAGGCCGGGCGGCGGCGATGCGTCGCCTTCGGTCGGATCCGGGTTCAGCAGGCAGCCGATGAAGCCCTGCTCCTTCACGCGGAACTCCAGCTCCGCCAGGCAGTTCTCGGGGCTCTCGTCGCGGTACTGCGGCAGGCCGGCCACGGCGCGAAAGCGCGTGGGGAACATCTGCACCGTGCGGTAGACCAGGTCGTTCATGTGCTGGGTCCACAGCGCGGTGACCTTGGCCGGCTTGACCGAGTGCATCTGCATGTAGGGCCGCGGCGACAGGAACTGGATGTCGGTGCCGACCTTGTCCATGATGTCGATGATGGTCTGGCCGGCGGTGCGCACGGCCTCGTCGGTCAGCTTGGGCGCGGCCGCAGGATTCGCGCGGCTGGCCACGAGTTCGGCCATGTACTTGTAGCTCTCGGGCGGGACGACGACGTGGGCGTGGGAGTCGATGATCATGGGTGGGGTCTCCTGGAAAAAGGGAAGGGGTCAAAGGTCGAGCACCAGCTCAGCGCTGGCGCAGCGGGAAACACAGATCAGCATCCGGTCCTGCGGCGGGTCCTTGCGGCCCGCGAGGATGGGGTCGCGGTGGTCGGGCACGCCCGCCAGCACGCGCGTTTCGCATGTGCCGCACAGGCCTTCTCGGCACGAGTGGTCGACGTCGATGCCGCCATCAAGCAGCACTTCGAGGATGGTCTTGTCGGCCGGGATGTCGAAGCGGCGGTTCTTGCGTTGGAGCTGCACACTGAAGGTGCCGGCCGGGGCCTCAGCCGCGGCGGCCGGTGCCGGCGCGCTGAACCACTCCACGTGCACACGCGCATCGTCGACGCCAGCCGTGGCGCGGCCGAAGGCTTCGAGCATGGGCACGGGCCCGCAGCAGTAGAAGTGCGCGCCCTGCGGGGCCTCGCGCACCAGCGCGGCCAGGTCGAGCCTGGCGGCGCCCGGCACACCGTCGACGACGGTGACCACCCGACCCATGCCACCGGGCGGCGCCAGCGCCTGCAGCTCTTCGGCAAAGGCCGCGCGGCACGGCGAGCGTACGCAGTGGTACAGCGTCCACGGCCGGCCCAGCAGCGCGAGGCGGCGCGCCATCGCCAGCATGGGCGTGATGCCGATGCCGCCGGCCACCAGCACGCTGTGCGGCGCGGCTTCGTTGAGCGCGAAGTTGTTGCGCGGCGCGCTGATGCGCAGCGTGGCGCCGGTGCGCAGCTGGTCGTGCAGAGCGACCGAGCCGCCGCGGCTGGCCACGTCGCGGCCCACGCCGATCACGTAGCGGTGCCGCTCCTGGGGGTCGTTGCACAGCGAGTACTGGCGCAGCAGCGGCCCGGCAGCAGTCGGGACCTCGACATCGATGTGGCTCCCGGCGCTGAAGGCCGGCAGCGTGCTGCCGTCCAGCGCCCGCAGCTCGAAGGACTGCACGTCCAGCGCCTCGGCGCGCACGGCGTGCACGCGCACGGACAGCAAGGGATGGGTGGTAGACATCGCCTCGCGCTCAGAAGTTGTAGACCTCGAGCGTGCGCTCGCCGCTCTGGATGCGCTGCACGATGCCGGCCTCCTTGGCTTCGCGCGCCTGGGCCAGCTGCACGATCTCCGCGGCCCGCGCACGCGGCAACGCGACCACGCCGTCGGTGTCGCCGACGATGAGGTCGCCGGGCTGCACCACGAGGTCTTCGAACAGCACGGGGTGGTTGATCCAGCCGCGCGCGCCGAAGTCCTTGCCGGTGCCGCGGATGCACAGGCCGCGCGCGAAGACCGGAAAACCGAAGTCGGCCAGCACCGCGCCATCGCGCACACAGCCGTCGATGACCAGGCCGCCGAGCTGGCGCGCGTTGGCCGCGGCCGACATGATCTCGCCCCAGTAGCCGAAGTCGTGCGCGCCGCTCACGTGCACCACCAGCACGTCCCCGGGCGCGGCGATGTACAGCGCGCGGTGCAGCCAGAGGTTGTCTCCCCCCGGCGACTGCACGGTGACGGCCGGCCCGCAGACGCGGAAGGCGGGCGCCACCGGCTTGATGGCGGACGGCAGCACGCCAATGCGGCCACCGGCCTCGTGCAGCGTGGCGGCAGGCAATGCGCGCGCGGCGGCCACGGTGGCAGCGTCCACGCGCTCGATGGCGTCCCGGATGGTTGGACCGGCCGGCCGCGGCAATCCGGTGCTCATTTCGCCTCCCGCGTCTGCAGCTGGTGGTAGCCGTGCTGCACGCGCGCCTCGCGCAGGCTCAATCCGGCGCGCACCGACGCGCGGATGGCGTCCTCGGCCTGCTGGATGGCCTCGGCCGTGGCCAGCACCTGGTCTTCCTGCGCCTTGGGGATGACGACCACGCCGTCGGCATCGCCGCGCACGAGGTCGCCCGGGCACACGCGCACGTCGCCGATGTTCACGGGCACGCCCGTGGCCTCGACCTGCACGCGGTCCTTGCCGGTGCGCATCCAGTGGTCGCGGCTGTAGATCGGGTAGCCCAGCTGCAGGCTCAGCGCGACATCGCGGTTGACGCCGTCGATCAGCGTGCCGGCGATGCCCTTCGCATGCGCCACCTCGGTCAGGATGTCGCCCCAGACGGTGGCGTTGTCACGCCCGCCGTTGTCCAGCACGATCACGCTGCCGGGCGCCACATCGTCGATGTAGTCGCCCACGGTGCCGGCGGGCACACCGGCGGGGCCATAGAGCAGCGTCCAAGCGCGGCCGGTCATGCGCGAATCGGTGCTGCGCGGCTTGATGCGGTAGCACTGGCCGTTCAGGCCGTGCTTGTCCAGCGCATCGCTGAGGGTGGCGGTGTCGAGAGCGCTGGCGCGCGTGACGTTCTTGTCGGTCATGGTGGTCCTCGGGTTCGGTGGCGCTGTCAGCGCAGCATGTGTTCGTAGTCGGCGCCCATGACCTGGCTCACGGGCTGGCCGGCCATCAGCGCGCGGGCCATGGCGGCCTCGCGGCCGGCGATGGCCTCGGCCGCGTCGAGCAGCCGGGCGATGTCGTCGGCGCGCACGAAGACCACGCCGCTGGCGTCGGCGATGGCGTAGTCGCCGGGGTGGACGGTGATCTCGCCGATGGTGACGGGCTCGTTGGTGAAGGCCTCGGCCACGCGCCCACGCGCGGTGCGGGCCGTGAGGCTGCGGCAGTAGACGGGGAAGTCGTAGCCGCGGGCCTCGTCGATGTCGCGCACGGGGCCGTCGGCGATCACGCCGGCCACGCCGCGCACCTTGGCA
This sequence comes from Pseudorhodoferax soli, assembly GCF_003337555.1. GTDB lineage: Bacteria > Pseudomonadota > Gammaproteobacteria > Burkholderiales > Burkholderiaceae_C > Pseudorhodoferax > Pseudorhodoferax soli. Next base: position 47,295 of record NZ_QPJK01000001.1, read on the forward strand.
GCGAGCGACAGGATGCCGCCCCAGGAGCCCGCATCAAGGCCGGTGCGCTGCTCCACCACGATGACGTCGCCGGGCTGCGCGGCCTCGATGGCGGTGGTGCCCAGGTGACGCGGCGGGCCGGACACCACGGGCGCCTGGTCCTTGGGCACCAGCTTGTAGGTGACGACGCGGCCGGCGATGCGGCGCGTGCTGGCGCGCTGCCCGAGCCCGCTGACGCCACCTGCAAGGCCGAGTTTGTCCATGGCGTCGGAGACGGCGCAGCAGTCCAGCCTGTTCAGGCGCTTGACGAAGTCGTCTGCCATGTCAGTGATCCGCCTTGCTGCGTTGCGCGCCGGTCGAGGCCACCGGGTGGCCCCTTCCGCGAATGTCCCCCGCCAGGGCCGCAGGCGGCCCAGGCTCCTCCTTTATTTCGCTGCAGGGGCCACCCAGTACCCTCGACCCTAAACACATCGCGTCGTGCGGAGTCGTGCGATGCGACGCTGCTGGACCACGACGATGGTGTGCTCCACGCAGCGAAATCAAGGAGGAGCCCCGGGCCGCCTGCGGCCCGGGGCGGGGGACATTCGCGGAGCGGAGTACACCGTCGGCGCGGTCAGGGCACATACCGTGGAATCGTTTCATCTCAACGCTCCTGAATGACAGCGATGGCTTCGAGCTGCACGAGCATCACGCCCGGCAGATCCACCACCTGCGTATGCCGGGCCGGCCGGTCGTGCGGGTCCGGGAAGCACTTGACCCATTCGGCGTTGATCGCCTCGCGCTGGCCGTTGTCCTTCACGAAGACGGTGATGCGCACCACGTCGTCCAGGGTGGCGCCCCCGTTCGCCAGCAGCGTGCCCAGGTTCTGGAACAGGAAGCGCGCTTGCGACGGGCCGTCGGCCGGCAAGGTGTCGGTGGCGGGGTCTTTGCCCATCACGCCGGACGTCATCAGGATGTTGCCGACGCGGGCGGCCATCGGAATGGGCGCGGCGCCGTGGGTCACGCCTTCGACCTCGATCGAGCGCGGGCGGCGGGTGGTGGTGGAACTGGACATGGTGGGTCTCTCCTTGAAGGTCAATGCGATAGGCCGAGGTGGCGGTCGATCAGCGCCTGGTCGGCCAGCAGCGCGGCACTGGGGCCGGTGTGGACCACGGCGCCGTGGTCGATGACGATGCAGCGCTCGGAGCGCGCCAGCGCGAGGTCGTACTTCTGCTCGACCAGCACGATGCCCATGCGGCCGGTGGCGCGCATGCGGTCGATGGCGTTCAGCATCTCCTCGACGACGATGGGCGCCAGGCCCTCGACCGGCTCGTCGAGCAGCAGCACGCGTGGGTTGGTCATCAGCGCGCGGCCCAGCGCCAGCATCTGCTGCTCGCCGCCGGACAACTCGTCGCCGTGGTTGCGACGGCGCTCGGCCAGCCGCGGGAAGAGTTCGTAGACGCGTGCCAGCGTCCAGTCGCCGGGCCGCGCGACCACCTGGAGGTTCTCCTCCACCGTGAGCGAGGGAAACACCTCGCGCTGCTGCGGCACCCAGGCGATGCCTGCGCGGTTGCGCAGGTGCGGCGCGAGTGCCTGCACCGGTGCGCCATCGAGCAGGATGTCGCCGCCGTGGTGGTCGGTCAGGCCGATGATGGTTTCCACGAGCGTGGTCTTGCCCACGCCGTTGCGGCCGACGACGACCAGCGTTTCGCCCGCGTGCAGCGTGAGGCTGAGGCCATGCAGCACGCGCGAGGCGCCGTAGCCGGCCTGCAGGTCGCGCACTTCGAGCAAGGCGGCACTAGTTTCCAAGGTAGGCCTTTCGGACGCCTGCGTGGGCGCGGATCTCGTCAGGGGTTCCCTGGGCGAGCAGGCTGCCGCCGGCCAGCACGGTCACGCGCTGGGCGTAGCGGAACACGATGTTCATGTCGTGCTCGATGAACAGCAGCGTCGTGCCCTCGGTCAGCTGCGCCAGGCGCTCGAACAGCGCATGGCCCTGCGTGGTCGACAGGCCTGCGGCAGGCTCGTCGAGCAGCAGCACGCGCGGGCGCAGGGCGTAGGCCAGCACCACCTCCAGCAAACGCTGCTGGCCGTAGGCCAGTTCTTGCGTCGGCAGCTGCGCGTCGTCGGCCAGGCCGAAGCGTTCGAGCAAGTCGGCGGCCTCGTCGATCTGCGCCGTGCAACGCCGCAGCGCGCGCAACGAAGGCCGGGCCTGCTTGTCGCGCTGGCACAGCGCCAGCACCACGGATTCGAGCGGCGTCAGCGACGGGAACAGCGTGTTGATCTGGAAGGTGCGCACGATGCCCGCGGCCACGCGCTCGCCGGCGCTGCTGCGCGTCACGTCGTGCCCGTCGAGCAGCACGGCACCGGCCGTCGGCCGCAGCAGCCCGGTGACGATCGCGACGAAGGTGCTCTTGCCCGCGCCGTTGGGACCAATCACGGCATGGCGCTCGCCGCGCGCGAGGGCGAAGTCGATGCCTGCGAACACACGCAGGCCGCCGAAGGACATGCCCAGGCCGCGCGTGGCCAGTACGGTGTCGCTCATCGCGCCACCTCCGGGGCCGGCAATGCCTGCCGTGCGGCCGCGCGGCGCTGCCACGCCGCGCGCAGCGTCGGCAGGATGCCCTTGCGGAAGAAGCTCACGATCAGCACCAGCACCAGGCCGATCCAGAAGTACCAGTAGATCGGGTTCAGCGCCGCCAGCAGGTCGCGCAGCACCAGGAACACCAGCGCGCCCGCGAAGCCGCCGTACAGCATGGCCGCGCCGCCGATCACCAGCACCACCAGCAGGTCGGCCGAGCGCTGGAACGACATGACCTCGGGCGAGACGAACTGCGTGGTCTGCGTGAGCAGCGCACCGGCCACACCGGCGAGCGCGGCGGAGATGCCGAAGGCCCAGGTCAGGTCGCCGGCCACGGGCGCGCCCAGCATGGTCATGCGCCGTGCGTTGTCGCGTGCGCCCAGCAGCGCCAGGCCCCAGGCGGAGTGCAGCAGCGCACGCACCAGCAGGAACAGCACGAACACCACGGCCAGCACGTAGACATAGCCGGTGCGGCCGAACATGTCGAAGCGGAACAGGCCCAGCACCGGCGCGATGGTGATGCCCTGCAGGCCGTCGTCGCCGCCCGTGAGTTCGGTGGAGCGGTGCACGAAGTCGTACAGCAGCAGGTTCAGCCCCAGCGTGACCATGAGCAGGCCCACGCCATGCAGGCCGCGCACGATGCGGCCGGTGGCCAGGCCGGTGATGCCGGCCATCAGCGCCGCAAGCACCAGGCCCGAGATCGGCTCGGTCCAGCCGAATTTGCCGAGGTAGCCCGCGGTGTAGGCGCCGATGCCGAAGAAGGCCGCGTGGCCCAGTGAGGGAATGCCGCGGTAGCCCAGCAGCAGGTCCAGCGACAGCGCGAACAGGCCCCAGACGAGCACCTGGGTCAGCAGCGCGAGGTTGGCGCCGGGCACGAAGAACGCGATGGCCCAGCAGAGCCAGAACGCGGTTTCCCAGGTGCTCCAGCGCGCGCGGGCGCGGAAGAAGGCGTGCGGTAACTCACGCATGGCGCACCTTGCGGCCCAGCAGGCCTTCGGGCCGCCATAGCATGACCGCGACGGTCACGAGGTAGATGATCGAGCCGCCCGCGGCCGGCAGGTAGTACTTGCTGGCCACGTCGGCCACGCCGATGAACAGCGCCGCCGCGAGCGAACCGAGGATGGTGCCCATGCCGCCGACCGAGACCACGATCAGCATGTAGACGAGGTAACGGAACGGGAAATTCGGATCCAGCCCGAGCAGGCTGGCCGACAGCGCGCCGCCCAGGCCCGCCAGGCCGCCGCCGATGGCGAAGGTCAGCGCGAAGACCTTGTGCGTGTCCAGCCCGCAGGCCGAGGCGGCGCGGCGGTTGTCCACGCAGGCGCGCACCATGGCGCCGAAGCGTGTGCGCTCCAGGCCGAAGAAGATGGCGGCCGTGAGCAGCCCGCCCACCGCGAGCAGGAACAGCCGGTAGCGCTCCAGCTCCAGGCCCAGCACCGCGGCGCGGCCGGTCAGCCAGGCCGGCACGTCGACCGGCTTGAACGACGGCCCCCAGACGAAGGCCGCGGCCGACACCGACATGAACACCAGGCCGATCGTCAGCAGCACCTGGGTCAGGTCGTCGGCGCCGTAGAAGTGCCGCAGCACCAGCCGCTCGAGCGCGACCGAGAACAGCGCGGTGGCCACGAAGGCCAACGGCAGCGTGGCCAGGAACGGCAGGCCCCACAGCTCCATGGCGCTGGCCGACACGTAGCCGCCCAGCATGCACAGGCTCACGTGCGCCAGGTTGACGAAGCGCATCATGCCCATGGTGATGGACAGGCCGACGGCCATGACGAACAGCAAGATGCCGTAGGCCAACCCGTTGAACAGGGTGGTGAGGAGAATCATCGTGGGAGCCACGCGCGGGGCGTGGCGTTGAATGGGTGGCGGGCGTGTGCCTGAACCGGCCTACTTGGCCGGCACGTTCTTGACGACGTCGAACTCGACGTTCTGCAGCACGCCGTTCACGCGTTCGACGCGGCGGATGTAGGTGTTCTGCACGATGTCGCCGGTCTGCTTGTCGATGGCGATGGGGCCGCGCGGACTCTCGAAGGCCATGCCGCGCGCCGAGGCCATGAACTTGTCGGCATCGAACTTGGCGCCGCGCTGCGCCTCCAGCGCGCTGTACAGGATGTGCATCGCGTCCCACATCACCGGGTGGTACAGCGACAGGCGCGGCGTCTTGCCCACGGCCTTGTCGTAGGCGGCGGCGAATTCGCGGTTCAGCGCCGAGTCGTGCAGCGGCGAGTAGTTGCCGGCCGTGATGGCGCCCAGCGCGGCGTCGCCGGTGGCGTCCAGCGTGGTCTCGTCGGTCACGTCGGAGGTGGCCAGCAGCTTGAGCTTGCCGTCTTTCAAGCCCGCATCCGCATAGGCCTTGAGGAACTGCAGCGACAGCTCGCCGATGGGCATGAAGACGAACACCGCGTCGGCGTTGGCGTCCTTCAGGCGCTGCATGTAGCCCGAGAACTCGGGGTTGCGCACGGGCACCTTGATGGTGGTGGCGATGCTGCCGCCCGCCTCGGCGAAGCTCTTGGCGAAGGTGGCCTCGGCGTCCTGGCCCGGACCGTAGTCGGCGACGATCACGGCGACCTTCCTGATGCCGTTCTTGGCGGCCCACTGGGCCATCGGCCGCACCACCTGCGGCACGGAGAAGAAGGTGCGCAGGTAGTACGGCGACTTCTCGCCGACGATGCCCTGCGTGGCCGCGCCGGTGATGATGGCCGGCACCTTGGCCTCGGTGATCAGCGGTGCCACGGCCAACACGTTGGGCGTGAAGTCCGGGCCGATCAGGATCTGCACCTTCTCGCGCACGATGAGTTCCTGGGCCAGCCGGCGCGCCACCTCGGGGTTGGGGCCGGTGCTGTCGCGCCGCACGAACTCCAGCTTGCGGCCGCCGGCCTCGCTGCCGTACTTGGTCTGGTACAGCTTGATGATGTTGTCGGTGGACTGGCCAGCCAGCGCGCTGACGCCGGAGTAGCTCATGAGCACGCCGACCTTGAGCGTCTCCTGCGCCTGCGCTGCGCAGGCCAGCGTGCCAGCCAGCAACCATCCCGCCACGCGGGTCCATGTTCTGCGCATCCTTGTCTCCTTCTGCCTCTTCGAGGTCTGCCGTGGGTGGACTTGAGCGCAGCCGCCGAACATTCGGCATCGCATTCAATTGCGTTAGATCATATTGAATTCAATTTTGAATGGGATTGGGGTTCCCCCTAGGCGACAGGGGCGCTAGCATCTGCCACTTCTGCCCGGCACCTTTTGCGCCGGACGCTCTGCAGGCATGCCATGACCGACACCGCGACCACCCCGAAACCCACGCCCGAAAAGGCCCGCGGCGCCATGGCGCACACGCTGCAGCAGTTGAAAGCCATGATCGTCAACGGCGAGCTGAGCCCGGGCGAGCAGATCCGCCAGGAAGAGATGGCCGAGCAGTTGGAGGTCAGCCGCGTGCCGCTGCGCGAGGCCATGAACGTGCTGGCCGACCAGGGGCTGCTGGTGCACCGGCGCAACCAGGGCTACTTCGTGACCAAGCGCGCGCCAGGCGAGCACGCGCAGATCCGCCGCATGCTGCACCTGCTGGAAACGGAGTTGATGAGCACGATCCGCTGGCCGGACGATGAGACGCTGGCCATGCTGCGCGCGTTGAACGACGGCATGCGCGAGAAGGCGGCGGCGGTCGACATCCGCGGCCTGATCGAACTGAACCGGCAGTTCCACTTCCGCATGTTCAGCCTGTCGCCGAACAACCTGATCCTGGAAGAGGTGCGGCGGCTGTGGGCCATGGCCGAGCCGCTGATGTGGAACAAGTACGAGCGCGCCGACGACCGCGCCCGTACGCTGGACGAACACGCCCGGCTACTGGACGCGCTGGCCGCGCACGACCGCGCGCGCTGCATCGGCGAGATGGAGAAGCACCGCTACAGCGCCGAGTTCGGCGTGCCGATCGAGCTGCCCGGTGCGGGGCCGGACCTGCCGGCCGGCGCGAAGTCCCGGCGGCCCGCTTCCTAGTTGTCGTAGAGCCGGCGCAGCTCGCGCTTGAGCAGCTTGCCGCTGGGGTTCTTGGGCAGCGCGTCGACGAAGTGCACGCGCTTGGGCACCTTGAAATGCGCCAGGCGCGTGCAGGCGGCGGCGATCACCCCGGCCTCGTCGAGCATGCTGCCTGGCTTGAGGACGATGACTGCCGTGACGGCCTCGATCCACTTGGCATCCGGCAGGCCGATCACGGCGACCTCGGACACGCCCTCGATGCCGTACAGCACTTCTTCGACCTCGCGGCTGGCCACGTTCTCGCCCCCGGTCTTGATCATGTCCTTTTTGCGGTCGACCACGGTGAGGTAGCCCTCGTCGTCGAGCATGCCGAGGTCGCCGCTGTGGAACCAGCCGCCCTCGAAGGCCGCGGCCGTGCGCTCGGGGTCGCGGTAGTAGCCGCTGAGCAGTTGCGGCGAGCGGTGCACGATCTCGCCGACCTGGCCGGGCGCCACGTCCTGCATGGCGTCGTCGACGATGCGGGTCTCCACGTTCAGCGCGGCGCGGCCGGCAGAGCCGGCCTTGCGCAGCTGGTCTTCGGGCAGCAGCACGGTGGCCACGGGCGCGATCTCGGTCTGGCCGTACAGGTTCCACAGCCGTGTGCCGGGCAGGCGGCGCAGGATCTCTTTCAACACCTCCACCGGCATGATGGACGCGCCGTAGTAGCCCTTGGCCAGGCGCGTGAGGTCGGTGGTGTCGAACTGCGGCGCGCGCAGCAGGCCGATCCAGACCGTGGGCGGCGCGAAGAACGAGGTGATGCCCTCGCGGCCCATCAGCGCCAGCAGGTTTTCGGCGGTGGGCTTGCCAGTGATGACGTTGGTGGCACCCACGTAGATGCAGGGGCCCAGGAACACGTCGAGCTGGGCGCAGTGGTACAGCGGCAGCGCGTGCAGCACCACGTCGCCATGCGCGATCTCGGCGTCGACCAGGCAGGTGACGTATTCGGCGATGACCGCCGCGTGCGTGAGCATGGCGCCCTTGGGCCGCGACTCGGTGCCGCTGGTGTAGATGATCTGGGCCAGCGCGTCGTGGTCGAGCGCGGGTTCGGGCAGCGCGGGGCCGTCGAGCAGCAGCGCGTCGAACGTCGGCAGGCCCGGCACCGGCTCCGATGCGTCCTCACCGGGCAGCCAGACCTGCTGGCGCACGGCCGTGCCGGCGGCGGCCTCGCGTGCCACGGCGGCCGAGAGGCTGTCCATGGCGAGCAGGCTGGCGCCCGAGTGGTCGAGGATGTAGCGGACCTCCTCGGCGTTGAGCATGAAGTTGATCGGCACCAGCACGGCGCCCAGCCGCGCCACCGCGAAGCGCAGCGCGACGAAGGCATGCGAGTTGCGCGCCAGCACGGCCACGCGGTCGCCGGCGGCCACGCCCTGCCCGGCCAGGCCGCGGGCCAGGCGGGTGCAGGTGTCGTCCAGTTCCGCATAAGTCCACGACACCGTGCCGCAGCGGATGGCGGTCTTGGCGGGGTAGCGCAGGCGGGTGCGGCGCAAGAGGTCGGCCAGCGTCTGGCGGCGTGGGGAAGTGGCGGTGGTCATGGGCGTCGTCTCCTTGGCTTGTGGGCGCATGTCAATGCACAAATAAAATAGGATTCTATTTTGAATTCAATTTATCACGGTGCTTGCCGCGCACCACTGGATCGTAAGATGACCCGATGACCACACCCCCACTCGAAGTCTTGCCGCGCGACCTGTCGGCCTACCGGCAGGGCAACACCGGTGTCGATTACGTGCACCGCTTCACCTCTGGCAAGCCCGGCCCGCATGTGCTCATCAATGCGCTGACGCACGGCAACGAGATCTGCGGCATGGTGGCTGCGACGCATCTGCTGGACGGCGGCGTGCGGCCGAAGATCGGCACGCTCACGGTGAGCTTCGCCAACGTGGCGGCCTACGAGAGCTTCGACATCGAGCGCCCGTTCGAGAGCCGGCAGCTGGTGCACAACATGAACCGCATCTGGTCCACCGACTGGCTGGACGGCGCCGAGGACAGCCCCGAACTGCAGCGCGCCCGCGCGCTGCGCGGCGTGGTCGAGGCGGCGGACCACATCCTGGACATCCACTCCACCAGCCAGGCCGTGCCGCCGTTCTGGGTGTACCCCGCGTTTTCGCGCAATGCCGCCGTGGCGCTGGCCATCGGCCGCCCGGCCCTGCACCTGGTCATGCCCCGCGGCCTGGGTTCGGGCACGCCACTGATCCAGTACGGCACGCACGGCAGCGAGGGGCCGGGGCCCGGCGTGGCGCTGGTGGCCGAGTGCGGCCAGCATTTCCAGCAGGCCTCCTCGGACCTCGCGACCGCCGTGACCTTGGACTTCCTCGCGCACTTCGGCCTCGTCGATGCGCCGGCCAAGGCCCCCGCCCAGCCGCAGCTGCGCTTCGAGCTGCTCGAGACGCACCTCGTGCGCACCACCGACTTCCACTTCACGCGCCCGCTGATCGGGCTGGAGAGCTTCGCCCAGGGCGAACTCATCGCCACCGACGGGCCGCACGCCATCGTCGCGCCCTGCAACGACTGCACGGTCTTCATGCCCACGCGCGAGCCCATCGTGGGCCGCGAGGCCGTGTACCTCACCAAGCCGCTGGACTGACGCAGCCGGCGGCTACGGGCCGGCCCGCGGTGCGCGCCAGGCACCGGGCGGCGCACTGCTGCACACCGGCAACGGCAGGCTGCTGCGGCCGGTGCGCTGGTCAGTTAGCCGGCCAGGCCGACGAACAGGTTCTGCACGTCGTCGTTGGCGTCGATGGCGGCCAGGAAGGCCTCGACCTCCTCGAGTTCCGCGGGCGACAGACTGGCCGGATCGATCGGGTTCTTGGCCTTGTAGCCGAGCTTGGCCGACAGCACCGTGAAACCATGGGCCGGCAGTGCGCGGCTCACCAGGTCCAGGTCGCCCGGATCGGTCAGGAACAGCGTGCTGCCTTCCTCGTGGCCCGGCTCGAAGTCCTGCGCACCGGCTTCGATCGCGGCCAGTTCGGGGTCGGCGCCGGCGGCGGCCGGCTCGGCCTCGACCATGCCCACATGGTCGAAGTCCCAGGACACCGAGCCCGAGGTGCCCAGCTGCCCCTTGCGGAACAGCACGCGCATCTCGGGCGCCGTGCGGTTCACGTTGTCGGTCAGGCACTCCACCATCACCGGCACGCGGTGCGGCGCAAAGCCTTCGTAGATCACATGGTCGAAGTGCACGGCCTCGCCGGTCAGGCCCGCGCCCTTCTTGATTGCGCGGTCCAGCGTGTCCTTGGGCATGGAGGCCTTGCGCGCCTGTTCCACCACCAGCCGCAGCTTGGAATTGCCGGCCGGGTCGGCACCGGCGCGTGCGGCCAGCATGATGTCTTTGGCCAGCTTGCTGAACAGCTTGCCCTTGGCGTTGGCCACCAGCTCCTTGCCCTTCGATTTCCACTGTGCGCCCATGTCGCATCTCCTTGAAGAAACCCGCTATTAGGCCATGACCGGGACCGCGGCCGGCTTTCAGCCCCGCTTCAGTTTCGCGCCGCCGGCCTCGGGATAATCCCCGCAACGAGGACTTTCCCATGCGACTGCTTCTGGTCGAGGACGACACCATGATCGGCGAGACCGTGCTCGACCTCCTGCGGGCCGAGCACTTCGCCGTGGACTGGGTGCGCGACGGCGAGATGGCCGACACCGCGCTCAAGGCCGAGCGCTACGACCTCGTGCTGCTCGACCTGGGCCTGCCCCGGCGCGACGGCCTGGAGGTGTTGCGCGCGCTGCGTGCGCGCCAGGACACCGCGCCGGTGCTGATCGTGACGGCACGCGACGCCGTGGCCGAGCGCGTGGCCGGCCTCAATGCCGGTGCCGACGACTACGTGCTCAAGCCCTACGACCTGGACGAACTGCTGGCCCGCATCCACGCGCTGATCCGCCGCGCCCATGGCCGCGCCGATCCGGTGGTGCGCTACCAGGACGTGGCGCTCAACCCGGCCACGCGCGAGGCCAGCAAGGGCGGCGAACCCATCGTGCTGTCGGCGCGCGAGTGGGCGGTGCTGGAGACGCTGATGGCCCGGCCCGGCGTGGTGTTCTCGCGCGCCCAGCTCGAGGAGAAGCTCTACGGCTGGAAGGACGACATCAGCTCCAACGCCGTGGAGGTCTACATCCACGGCCTGCGCAAGAAGCTCGGCCCCGGCCTGATCCAGAACGTGCGCGGGCTGGGCTACCTGATGCCCAAGTGATGCCGAGTGGTGCCTGAGCAATGCCCCAGGGAATGAACAACGCACGCCACTCGCTCCAGCGCCGGCTGCTCGCCTACGTGATGACCATCATCGTGCTGGCCGCCGCCGTGCTGGCCGGCACCGCCTGGCGCAGCGCGCTGCGCCAGGCCGACGAGATGTTCGACTACCACCTGCAGCAGATGGCGCACGCATTGCGCGGCGGCCTGCCGCTGGCACCGCCCGCGCGGGATGTGGACGGCAGCGAAGAGTACCTGGTGCAGATCTGGGGCCCGGACGGCGTGCAGCTGTTCCGCTCCGTGCCCACGCCGTTGCCGCCCCGGGCCGTGCTGGGCTTCTCGGACGCGCGGCTGGACGGCGTGCACTACCGCGTCTACAGCGTGCAAAGCCCCTACCAGACCGTCCAGATCGCGCAGAACCTGGACGCGCGCCAGGCCCGCGCGCGGGCGCTGGCGCTGCGCGCCACGCTGCCGATGGCGCTCATGGCGCCGCTGCTCATGTTGCTGGCCTGGTGGGGCATCAGCCGCTCGCTGGCGCCGCTGGCGCGCACCCGCGCCGAGGTCGCGCTGCGCGCGGCGGACGACCTGTCGCCGCTGCAGGGCACCGGCCTGCCGGACGAGGTGCTGCCGCTGGTGGACGAGATCAACGCCTTGTTCGGCCGGCTGGACCAGGCCTTCGCCGCGCAGCGCGCCTTCGTCGCCAACGCCGCACACGAACTGCGTTCGCCGCTGGCCGCGCTCAAGCTGCAGGCCCAGGCCGTGGAACGCGCAGCCGACGAGAGCGCGCGCGCCACCGCGCTGGCGCGGCTGCAGCTGGGCATCGACCGTGCCATCCGGCTCATGCAACAGCTGCTGTTGCTGGCGCGCCAGGAAGCCGCCGTGCGCGACGGCGCCCCGCTGCCGCCGCTGGCCCTGGCGCCGCTGGCCCGCCAGGCCGTGGCCGAGGCCCTGCCGCAGGCCCAGGCGCGCGGCATCGACCTGGGCCTGGAGACCGAGGGCGACGCAGACGCGCTACCCGCCGTGCGCGGCGATGCCGATGCGCTGGCCATCCTGCTGCGCAACCTGCTGGACAACGCCATCAAGTACAGCCCCGAGGGCGGCCGCGTCGACCTGGTGCTGGGCCCGCACGGTGTGGCCGTGCACGACAGCGGGCCCGGCATTGCGCCGGCCGAGCGCGCCCGCGTGTTCGAACGCTTCTACCGCAGCCCCGGCGCCGCGGCCGGCGGCAGCGGGCTGGGCCTGACCATCGCGCAGGCCATCGCCGAACGCCACGGTGCGACACTGCGGCTGGACTCCTCCCCGCGCCTGGGCGGCCTGGCCGCCACGCTGCGCTTCGCCCCCGACACCCCCACCGCATGACAGACACCGCCGCCCCGCCCCTGCCCTACGCCGACATCCGCATCGTCGAGTTCACCCACATGGTGATGGGCCCGACCTGCGGCATGCTGCTGGGCGACCTGGGCGCCGAGGTCATCAAGGTCGAGCCGCTGGAGGGCGACAACACGCGCCGCCTGCTCGGCGCGGGCGCCGGCTTCTTCCCGGCCTTCAACCGCAACAAGAAGAGCATCGCGCTGGACCTGAAGCAGCCCGAGGGCCGCGAGGCCGCGCTGCGCCTGGTGGCCACGGCCGACATCGTGAGCGAGAACTTCAAGCCCGGCACCATGGCCAAGCTCGGACTGGACCACGCCAGCGTCAAGAAGCTCAACCCGGGCGTGATCTACGTGAGCCACAAGGGCTTCCTGCCAGGGCCGTACGAGAACCGCACCGCGCTGGACGAAGTGGTGCAGATGATGGGCGGCCTGGCCTACATGACCGGCCGCAGCGGCGACCCGCTGCGCGCCGGCACCAGCGTCAACGACATCATGGGCGGCATGTTCGGTGCCATCGGCGCCATGGCCGCACTGCGCCAGCGCGAGCAGACCGGCCAGGGCTGCGAGGTGCAGTCGGCGCTGTTCGAGAACAACGTGTTCCTGGTCATGCAGCACATGATGCAGTTCGCCGCCACCGGCCGCGCGGCGGACCCCATGCCCAGCCGCATCTCGGCCTGGGCCGTGTACGACGTGTTCACGGTCAAGGACGGTGCGCAGATCTTCCTGGCCGCTGTCAGCGACAAGCAGTGGACGGTGTTCTGCAATGCATTCGGCCTGCAGGAGCTGCTGGCCGACCCGCGCCTGGCGAGCAACAACGACCGCGTGCGCGCGCGCGACTGGCTGCTGCCCATCCTGCGCGCGCACCTCGCGGGGTACGACGCGGCCGAACTGGCGGCCGTGTTCGAGGCCAACGAGCTGCCGTTCGCGCCGATCGTGAAGCCGCAGGAACTCTTCGACGATCCGCACCTCAACGCCAGCGGCGGCTTCGGCGCGCTGCGCATGAACGATGGCCAGATGGCCAAGGTGCCGCTGCTGCCGCTCACGCTGGACGGTCAGCGGCCCGGCATCCGGCTGCAGCCGCCGGCCACCGGCGAGCACGGCGAGGCGCTGCTGTGCGAGCTGGGCTACGCCGAGGCCCAGATCGCCGACCTGCGCGCGCGCCGCATAACCGCGGGCTGACGCAGGCGGCCTGGCGCAGGCCGCCGGCATGCCCGTGGCGGCATGCCCGCACCGCGGGCCGGGGGGGCCGGCGCAGTCGCTCTATGCCGGCTGCCATGGCGCTGGCGTGTCGCCGCCAGCGCTGCGCCGCCCCGGTGCGCTGTCTGGCAGGCGCAGCTCGAAGCAGGCGCCCTGGCCCTGCGTGCTGTGCACCGTCAGGCGGCCGCCCAGCAGCGTGGCCACCGCATTGGCGGCGATGTACAGGCCCAGGCCCGCGCCGCGCGGGCCGGTCGACGTGCCAGGCCCGGCCCGGCCGGCCGCGAAGGGATCGAACAGTCCCGCGAGGCGCTCCGCCGCGATGCCCCAGCCATCGTCCGCCACGCGCAGCCAGACCTGGCCGTCTTCGCCGCGCCCGCCCGTGATGTGCACGCGGCCATGGTCGCGCCCGGCAAAGCCGTGCAGCACGGCGTTGTGCACCAGTTGTCCCAGCGTCTGGCCCAGCGCGCCGGGGTAGCTGTCCAGCAGCAGGCCGCTGGCCGGCAACTCGACATCGATCGCGTAGGGTGTGCCGGCCAGGCCGGGGCGCAGGCTCGCCGCCATGTCGCGCACCACGGCGTGCAGTTCGAAGGGCCGCCGCTGCGCGCTGGTCTGGTCGACCGCCACCTGCTTGAAGTTCTGCACCAGATCGGCAGCCCGGCGCAGGCTGCGCTCGGCGATCTCGGCGCCCTCCTCCACGCCAGCCAGGAAGGTCTGCAAATCGGCCCGGCGCAGGCCGGCCTGGCTGGCCTGCTGGAAGCACTCCAGCACCTCCACCAGGCTGCCCAGGGCCAACAGGCTGTTGCCCAGCGGCGTCTGCAGTTCGTGCGCGATGCCAGCCACCAGCGCACCCAGCGCCGCCATCTTCTCGGCATGCACGAGCTCGGCCTGGGCCAGGCGCAGCTGCTCCACGGTCTGCGTCAGCGCCGCGTGGGTGCCGGCCAGGGCCTCGGTGCGCTGCGCCACGCGGGCCTCGAGCTGCTGATTCAGTTCGCGCACCGCGTGCTCGGCCTGGCGCAGCGGACCGATGTCCATCGAGGCCCAGATCACCTCGCGGTCGGACCCGGGCACCGGGTGCGGACCGAACATCACGATCAGCAGCTCCTGGCGGTCGCGCCGCAGCAAGCGCAGTTCGGTCTGCACCGGGCCGGCCGCGATGACCGCATCCATCGCCTCCCGGGTGGGCGGCTCGGCGAACATGCCCAGCTCCACCGGGCTGCGGCCGACCGCCTCCTCGCGCGCAAAGCCGAAGTCGCGGCACCAGGCAGCGTTGACGGCCAGCAGCCGCATGGCGTCGCGGGTGTCGCTGACGCCCATCGCCAGCGGCGCCGCATCGAAGATGCTCTGCCAGCTGAGTTCACGCTCGTGCAGTACCACGGCCATCGCCTCGATCTCCTGCGCCAGCTGATTGAACTCGACCACCGTGCTGCGCTGTGCCGGCGCCAGCGGCAATTCGCCGGCCATGGCACGGCGCGCACGCGCAACGGTCTGCTGCAGCGGCCGCCCCATGCGGCGCGCCCACAGCAGCGCCATGACGATGGCCGCCAGCAGGCTGGCCGCCACCGCGAGGCCGTTGTAGACCAGCAGCTGGCGCACCTGCGGGTGGTCCAGCCCCGACGGCATGCGGCCGACGATGCGCCAGCCCAGGGCGGGCACGGCGGCCACGGCCGCCAGCCAGGCGCGGCCGTCCCAGCGCAGCACGGGCGCAGCTGCCGCCGGCGCCGCGGCCGCCGCCTGCAGCCAGGCCTGCAGGTCCGGCCGGTCGGGCGCGCCGGCGACGGTGTGCGCGACGACGTCGCCGCCCGGGCCGACCACCCACATGGGCGCGGCATCGCCGCCCACCACCAGGGCCACCGTCCGCACCAGTGCCTCGGCCGACAGCTCGACCACGATGGCATGGCCCTGCCGATCGCGCACGGCGGCCGCCAGCGTCGGCGCGCCGCTGACCGGCGACAGGTGGCCGCCGTCCCAGGCCATGCCAGCCCCGCCGGGCAGCGATGCGAACAGCCGGCTGCGCGACAGGTCGCGTCCAAGCAGCGCGGCACGCCGGTCGCGCTGCGCACGTGGCAGCCCGAGCTGCTGGATCCGGCCATCGGGTCCGAGCCGGTACATCGCCACCGCCACCTGGGCGTTGTCGATGCTGGTGTCGAGCAGGCTGTCGGCCTGGCCGGCCGGAACCTGGTCGAGCAGCATGCCCACCTGCGCCAGCTGGCCCTCCACGGTCTGCGGCAGCAGCACCAGGCGCGCGGCCATGCCATCGACTTCGCGCTGCAGCAGCGCCTGACCCTGGCGCCCGATCTCGGGGATGCGGTAGAGCAGCAGCGCGCCGCCGGCCAGCGCGGAGCTGACCAGCATCGCCACCAGCAGCAGGGCGGTCAGGTGGTCGGCGAGCCGCCAGGCGTGCGGCTTCATGGCAGCGGCTCCAGCGCAGCCGGCGCAGACTGCGGCGCCTCGCTCGGCAGGCGCAGCATGAAGCAGGCGCCCTGCCCCGGCACGCTGTGCACCGTCAGCGCGCCGCCCAGCACGTTGACCACCGCGTTGTAGCTGATGTGCAGCCCCAGCCCGCTGCCGCCGCGGCCCATCCGGGTGGTCATGAAGGGCTCGAAGATGCGGTCGATGTGCTCCGGCGCGATGCCCTTGCCGTCGTCGGCCACATGCAGCCAGAACTGGCCGTCGTCGGCGCGCCCGGCGGACAGCCGCACCGTGCCGTGGTCGCGCCCGTCGAAGCCGTGCAGCGCGGCGTTCTGGATCAGGTTGCCGATGGTCTGGCCCAGCGCGCCGGGGTAGCTGTCCAGCAGCAGGCCGGTGGCCGGCACCTCGGTCTCGATGCGGTAGGGCGTGCGGCTGAAGCTGGGCTGCAGGCTCACCACCATCTCGTGCACTACCTCGCCGAGCTCGAAGCGGCGGCGCCGCGCACTGGTCTGGTCCACCGCCACCTGCTTGAAGCTCTGCACCAGGTCGGCGGCGCGGCGCAGGTTGCGCTGCGCGATGTCGATGCCCTGCTCCACGCTGTCGGTCAGCTGGCGCAGGTCGGCACGCCGGATGCCGGACTGCGCCAGCGCGCGGAAGCGGCGCGCCTCGTCGGCCACCGCGCTGACCGCCATCACGCCATTGCCCAACGGCGTGTTCAGCTCGTGTGCGACGCCGGCCACCAGCGCGCCCAGCGCGGCCATCTTCTCCGAATGCACCAGTTCGTCCTGCGCCAGGCGCAGCTGCTCGGCCGTGCGTGCCAGCTGCGCGTTGGCATCGGACAGGGCCTGCGTGCGCTGCGCCACGCGCTGCTCCAGCTCCTGGTTCAGCGCCTGCAGTTCGCGCTCGACACAGCGCAGCGCCGTCACGTCCACGTTGGTCCACACCACCCAGTGCGCGTTCGGCAGGCGCACGCGCTGGCCGAAAGACAGCATCTGCACCGGCTGGCCGTCGCGGCGCCACATCGGAATCTCCAGCGCCATGCTGTCGCCCTGCATGGGCGCGATCCGCGCCAGTTGCTCGGCCGAAAACACGCCGACCTCCACGGCGGTGCGTCCCAGCACGTCCTCGCGCCGGTGCCCCAGCACGCGGCACCAGGCCTCGTTCACGTCGAGCGCGCGGCCGCCGTTGTCGGCGTCGACCACAGCGGCGGCCACCGGCACGGCATTGAAGATGGCCTGGAACTTCTGCTGGCGCGCCTGCAGCGCAGCCGCCATGCCCTCGAGATCGCTGGAGACGGCGTTGAACTCGCGCACGCTGCCGCGCGGCCAGCTGTGGCCCGCGGCAGCGCCGGCGGTCGTGCGCGCCGCGCGCGCCAGGATGTCCTGCAGCGACCGGCTCATGCGGCGGGCCCAGACCGACGCGATCCACAGGCCGATGGCGACGGAGCCGGCGACGACGACGGCCGCGTAAGGCAGCAACTCGCGCACGGCGGGATGGGCCCAGCCGGCCGGCGTGCGGCCAACCACGACCCAGCCCAGCCGCGTGGCCGGCACCGCCACGGCCCAGTAGCTGCGCTGCTCCAGCGAGAAGCCGCCCGGCGGCTCGGTGCCAGCGAGCGCCGCCTGCAGCAGCGGCCAGCCGTCCAGCTGCAGCTGCCCCACGTAGCGGCCCTGTTCGGTGTCGGCGCGGATGTTGGCAGTGCCATCCACCAGCCAGACATCGGACGTGCGGTCGTCCGCCGCGGTCTGCATCACCTCCTGCAGGAACGCGGCCGACGCCTCACCGATCAGCACGGCACCGTCGTTGCGGCGGTAGGCCAGGCCGACGGCCGGCGTGCTGCCGAGCAGCGACGGCTGGCTGCCGCTCCAGGCGGCGTCGCGGCCCGTGCGCACACCGCGGTACAGCGGGTTGTCCGACAGGTCGCGCCCGACCCACTCGGCCGCCAAGCCCGCGGCAGGCAGCGCCAGCGCACGCACCTGCCCAGCTGGCGACAGCAGGTACAGCGCCTGGAACTCCTGGCCGGCGCCCACATGGGTCTGCAGCAGCGCGCCGTCGGCCGCCGCGTCGTCGCCGCGCAGCACGGCAGCCAGCAGGATCAGGCGCGCCTGGCGTGCCGCCAGCAGCAGGTCCATGCGCGCGGCCACGTCGTGGGTCTGCTGGCGCAACAGGCGCCGGCTGTCCAGTTCGAGCTGCGGCAGCCGCCACAGCAGCCCGGAGACGACGATCACCGTGAAGCTCAGCCCCATGGTGGCCAGCAACAAGGCCGCCAGGTGGCTGCGCAGACGCCAGGCCCGCTGCTTCATGCAGAGCCCATGGCGCCGAAGTCGCTCGGCCGTTGCGCTGGCGCGCTGGCCGGCAGCCGCAGTTCGAAGCGGCTGCCCTCGCCCTCCACGCTGCGCACCGTCAACGTGCCGCCCAGCACATCGACGACCGCGTTGTGGCTGATGTGCAGGCCCAGGCCCGTCCCCGCGCGCCCCATCTTCGTCGTCATGAAGGGCTCGAAGATGTGGTCGACGTGCTCGGGCGCGATGGGGTGCCCGTCGTCGGCCACGCACAGCCAGATGCGCCGGTCGTCAGCGCAAGTGGCGTCGCGCCCAGCGGTGATCCGCACCGTACCGCGGTCGCGGCCTTCGAAACCGTGCAGCAGCGCGTTCTGAACCAGGTTGCTCAGCGCCTGGCCCAGCGCGCCGGGGTAGCTGTCCAGCTGCAAGCCGCTCGCAGGCACGTCCACCTCGATGCGGTAGGGTGTGCGGCTGAAGCTGGGCCGCAGGCTCACCACGGTCTCGTGCACGACCTCGCTGATCTCGAAGCGGCGCCGCTGCGAACTGGTCTGGTCCACCGCGACCTGCTTGAAACTCTGGACCAACTCTGCCGCGCGGCGCAGATTGCGTTCTGCGATGTCCACGCACTGCGCCACGCTGTCCACCAGTTGCGCCAGATCGGCCCGTTTCACACCGTCGGCCGCGCCCGCCTTGAAGCGTTGCATGGCATGGGCCAGGGCGCTGACCGCCATGACGCCATTGCCCAGCGGCGTGTTCAGTTCGTGCGCCACACCCGCCACCAGATGGCCGAGCGCCGCCATTTTCTCGGAGCGCACCAGTTCGTCCTGGGCCGTGCGCAACTGCGCCACCGTTTGGGACAGCGCCTCGTGGGATGCCGCCAGGGCCGCGGTGCGCCGCTCCACGCGCGCTTCGAGTTGCTGGTTGAGATCGCGCAGCTCGGCTTCGATGCGGCGCATCGGGCTCACGTCCACACACACGCCGATGGTCAGCCTTGCGCTGGGCAGATCCACCAACCTGCCATACAGCTGCATCATCAGCCTGGAGCCATCGCCGCGCAGGAGCCAGGCGTCTTCGAGTGCCTCGTTGTTCAACACGCGTTGCTGCACGCGCGCGGCCGCTCCGTCATCCGTCCACAGCCCGATTTCGCGCGACGTGCGTCCGAGAACCTGCGCGCGGTCGCGCCCCAGCTCGCGGCACCAGACACTGTTGACGTCCACAAACCGGTACTCGTTGTCGCGGTCGCGTACCGTCATCGGCACGGGTGCTGCATTGAAGATGGCCTGGGCTGTCTGCTCGCGCTCCTGCAGCGTCATCGCCATCCGCTCCAGATCACTCGACAGGCGGTTGAACTCCGCAACCGACCCGTGTGGCCAGGACAGATCCAGCGCGCCGCCGGCCGTGGTCTGCGCCGCCCGGGCCACGATCCTCTGCAACGGCCGCACCAAGCGGCTGGCCCAGAACGGCGCCATCAGCAAGCCGATCACGGCACAAGCTGCGAACGCCGTGGCCACGTGCAGCACCAGGGTCAACACCTCCGGGTTGGCCAGCCCCGCCGGGGCCTTCGCAACGAAGTACCAGTCCAGCGCACGGGAATGGGCAGCGGCCACATGGAAGTCGCCGCCCTGAAAGCGCAGGCGCGTCGCCACCTCGCGGCCTTGCAGCAGATCCTGCATCAGCGGCCAGTTGCGAATGTTGAGCTTGCCCACGTCGTCGCCCTGGCCCGTGTGCGCGATGATCTCGCCGCTCCGGTCGACGACCCAGATGGACGACGAGCGCCCGCCCGCGGCCAGTTCGACCGTGCCCAGCAAGGTACCGATCGGTACTTCGGCAATCATCACGTGGCCGTCACCGTCCCGATAGGCCATGCCGGCAGTGAGATCGCCCGTCAAGATGGAGCGGTACCTGCCGCTCCAGACGACGCCGGTCTTCGTGGGAACAGCGCGGAACAGGCTGTTGGCCGACACGTCGCTGCCCAGCAGATCGGCGCGCCGCGCCTGCAGCGCGGCCGGCAAGCCCACCGCCTCCACGCGGCCTTGCGCAGAGACCCGGTAGACCACGCGCAGCGTGTTTCCATTGCGCACGCTCTTGTCGAGCAAGCTGTTGTAATGCTGCGGCGCCATGTCGTGCAGCAGAAGCTCCACCAGCTCGAGCCGGGTCTGCCGCGTGCGCAACAGCAGTTCCATGCGCTCGGCCATCTCGCCCACCTCATGGCGCAGCGCGACCCGGCTGGCACGCTCCAGCCGCGGAATGCCATAGGCCAGCACCACGGCGCCCACCACCGCCAGCGTCAGCAGCATCGTCGCCATCAGCAGCGCCGACAGATGGCTGCGCAGCGACCAAACGCCCCAGGCTGCCGCGTGCCGCATCACAGGGGCACGAACTGGCCGTTGCGCACGATGCTGTAGTACGCAGCACGCGCACTGTCACCGAAGCGGTCGAAGCGGATCGGCTCCTGCACGCCCTGGTAGGGCTGGTTGCGCAGCACGGCATCGCGCAAGGACTCACCCTGCGCGGAGCGCGCCAAGGCCTCGGTGGCCACCGTCACAGCGTCGTAGGAAAAGATTGCGCTGTAGGTGGGCTCCCGGCCAAAGCGCGCCATGTAGGCACGGTGGAAGGCCTGGTAGCCCGGCGAGGTGTCCGCGCGGTCGTGGGCCTGCGCCACCAGCATGCCTTCGACGGCCTGGCCACCCAGTTCGATCAGCGCCTCGCTGCCGTAGACCGCCGTGATCGGGATGCCTCGCGTCTGCTTGACCGCCTGCTGCGCAATCAGCGCCGCGTCCACGCTGGTGGTGCACGCCACCAGCCCGTCCGGCCGGCCGACCAACATGGTGCGCACCACGTTCTCGAACGAGGTGTCCGGGTCGCGGCCGAACTCTGCGTCGGCCACCACCGTGCCCCCGAGTTCGGTGAATGCCAGCCGGAAGTCGTCGCGCAAGGACACGTAGTACGCGGGATTGCGCACGTCGGTGGCCAAAGCCACACGCCGTTGGCCACGTTCATACAGCCGGCGCGCCAGGTCACGCGCGTTGTCGCGGGTCGTGCGGTTGAGCCGGACCAGGTAGTCGTTCTTGCCCGCCAACGCCACAGCCGACACGACAGGGCTCAGCACCAGCAACCGGGCCTTGTCGATCTGCGGCAGCATCTGCACGGCGACATCGCTCGAATAGGGGCCGATCACGGTGTCGACCCGCGCATCGATCAGCGCTTGCACCGCCGCGGTGGCCTTCTCCGGGCCCGTGCCGTAGTCCTGCACGACCAGCTCCAGTTGCCGCCCCGCCACGCCACCTGCCTGGTTGCGCTCCTCGATGGCCAGCATCACCCCGTTGCGTCCGTCCTCGCTGAACACCGCCGTGCGGTCGGACAGGCCTACCAGCAAGCCGATGCGGATCGGCGGCTTGGGACCGCAGCCTGCGAGGCAGCACGCTGCCACAAGGAGGCAGGCCAACGACCGCCTCCGCCAGTTCTTGCAACCAGCCTCCTCGGCCCAGGTGCTGCGCAGGCCTGTCGGCGTGCTCGCGTGGACGTCCTCGTCGTCGCCGAAGAACTCCCTCGATTCTTGTTCATTCATATCGTCACCGAACGATGAGATGGGCTTGGAAACATCGACGCTGCGTGTTCGATTGCAACAGTGGCAACCTGCACCCGCAACTGGAAAATCTGCCAGTGCACCGCACGCTCACGCCGCGCCCAGCGCGGCCGGCCTGCTGTCGGGTGCCTCGGACGGCAGCTGCAATTCGAAGCAGCTGCCCTCGCCCGGGACGCTCTGCACCGTCAAGCTGCCGCCCAGCACATTGACCACCGCGTTGTAGCTGATGTGCAGGCCCAGGCCGGTGCCGCCACGGCCCATCTTGGTGGTCATGAAGGGCTCGAAGATGCGACCGATGTGTTCGGCCGCGATGCCTCTGCCGTCATCGGCCACGCGCAACACGATGCGGCCATCCTCGGCGCGCTGCGCATCGATGCGCACGGTGCCGTGCCCCCGCCCGTCGAAGCCATGCACCACGGCGTTCTGCATCAGGTTGCCGATGGCCTGACCCAGTGCGCCGGGATAGCTGTCCAGCCGCAGGCCGGTCTGCGGAACATTCACCTCGACCTGGTAGGGCGTGCGGTTGAACGTCGGCCGCAGGCTGACCACCATCTCGTGCACCACCTCGCTGAGCTCGAAACTGCGACGCTTCGAACTGGTCTGGTCCACCGCCACCTGCTTGAAGCTGCGCACCAGTTCGGCTGCGCGTTGCAGGTTGCGCCCGGCGATGTCGGTGCCCTGCTCCACGCTGGCCACGAACTGCTGCAGTTCAACCCGCCTCAAGCCGGTTTGCATGGCCGCCCTGAAGCCGTGCGTGGCATCGGCCATGGCGCTGAGCGCCATCACGCCGTTGCCGATGGGGGTGTTCAGCTCGTGCGCCACGCCAGCGACCAGGTGGCCCAGCGCCGCCATCTTCTCGGCCCGCACCAGCTCGGCGCGCGCGGCGCGCAGCTGCTCGACAGTCAGCGACAGCTCGCCATTGGCGGCCGCGAGCGCCAGGGTGCGCTGTTCCACCCGAAGCTCCAGTTCCTGGTTCAGTTCGCGCAGTTCCTGCTCGATGCGGCGCAAGGGCCCATGGTCGATCGTGGCCCAGATCATCAGCCGCTGGCGCCGCAGGACCAGCAGCCGGGCGTGCAACTGCACGAGCACCGTGGAACCATCGCTGCGCCGCAGCCAGACATCGTCGATCGACTCGCCTTTCTCTGCATGGTCGCGCAGCGCCACGCGCGCCGTCGGCTCCAGCCAGAGACCGATGTCCAGCGCGGTGCGCCCGACCACATCCTCGCGACGATGGGCGTACTCGCGGCACCAGGCCTGGTTCACGTCCAGCAGGCGGTGGTCGTCGTCCGCATCGGCCACCGCCATGGGCACGGGCGAGGCATTGAAGATTTCCTGCGACTTCTGCTCGCGCTCCTGCAGCGTGCTGGTCATGGCTTCGAGGTCCCCCGCCAGGCGGTTGAACTCGGCCACCGAACCACGCGGCCAGGCCTGGCCCGCGCCCTGGGGGCTGGTGCTGCGCCCAGCGCGCTCGATGAGCTGGCGCAGCGGGCGCGCCATGCGCGTGGCCCAGAACGGTGCGATCACCAGCCCGATCAGCAGGCCGCAAAACACTGCACCGGCGACGGCGATGACCAGGTTGCGCACCCCGGGGTTGGCCCATCCCACGGGCGTTTGCCCCACGAAGTACCAACCCAGCGCAGGCGAGTGCGACACAGCAGCCTGGAATTCGCTGCCCCGATAGTGGAAGGTTTCTACCGAATCGCGCCCCTGCAGCACGCTCTGCATCAGCGGCCAGTTGCGGATGTTGAGCTTGCCGGCCTCCTGCCCCTGCTTGGTGTCGGCGACGATTTCGCCACCGCGGTCAACCACCCAGGTCGACGTGGCGCGGCCGCCTGCGGCCACCGAGACGACAGTGAGCAGCGCGCTCAGCGGAAACTCGGCAATCAGCACATCGCCATGCACGTCGCGGGCTGCAACGCCAACGGTGGCGGTGCCGGTCACCATGGATGGGTACTTGCCGTTCCACGCCACGCCCGACCCCGAGGCGACGGTCCGGAACAGGCTGTTGGCCGAGAGGTCGCTGCCCAGCAGATCCTGCCGCTGCGCGCCAAGGGCCTCCGGAACGCCCGCGGCGACGATCTTTCCCGCGGACGACACACGGTAGACCACGCGCAACATGTCTCCGTCGCGCACGCCGCTGTCCAGCAAACGGTTGGCCTGGTCGGCCGGCGCATCGTCCAGCACGGTCTCCAGCAGTTCCAGTCGGGTTTGGCGCGCGCCCAGCAGCAGCTCGACCCGCGCCCGCATCTCCCGCACCTCGTGCTGCGCTGCAAGCCAGTTCGCATGCTCGATCTTCGGGATGCGCCACGCGAGGATCGCGCCGCCCACCAGGGCGAAGGTCAGCAGCATGGTCACCACCAGCAGCGCCGACAGATGGCTGCGCAGGCGCCAGACGCGCAATGTCTTTCTCATCGTGGCAGCCTCTCGAAGCGACCGTTGCGCACAACCGTGGGGTAGGCCGCGCGCACGGTGTCGCCAAAGCGGTCGAAGCGAATCGTTTGCTGCAGGCCTTCGTAGGGACCGTTCTGCAGCACCGCGTCCTTGGGGTCCTCGTCGGCTTTGCCGCGCACGCTGGCGCGCGCCAGCGCATCGGCCAGCACGCTGGTGGCGTCGTAGGCGGCGATCGCGCTGGCCGTGGGCGTTCTGCCGAAGCGTGCCTCGTAAGCAGAGACGAAGGCCAGGTAACGCGGCGAGTCGTCATCGCGCTGGTGCGTCTGCATGAACACCATGCCTTCCACTGCGCTGCCGCCCAGCTCGATCAAGGACGCATTGGCGGCCCAGTCCACAGCGGCCATCGGCAGCGCAGCCGCCAGCTTGGCCGCCTGCTGCGCCAGGCGCGCAACGTCTGTCGCAGGGCCGATGAACAGCAGGCCATCGGGCTGCGCGGCGAGCATCGTGCGCACTGCGTCTTCGTACGAGACAGCAGGCTCTGCGCCGAAGTCGGCCTGGGCCACCACGGCGCCGCCCAGCGCGCTGAACGCCGCATGGAAGTCTTCGCTCCAGGTGGTGGAGAACACCGCGTTGCCCATGTCCCTGGCCAGTGCGATGCGCGTGTGACCACGCTCGTGCAGCAGTTGCGCATAGCTCTGCGCCGCCTGCCGCACCGTGCGGCCGATGCGGACCATGTAGTCGTCCTGGCTGGCCAGTGCGTTGGCCGCGACGTTCGGACTGAGCATCAGCAGCCGCGCTGCATTGGCCAGGGGCATGACCTCCAAACCCACTGCGCTGGAGTAGGGGCCGATCACGGCGACCACGCGGGCTTCGCGCAAAGCCTGGAAGGCCGCGGGCACCCGGGCCAGCCCGTCGCCGTGGTCCTGCACGATCAGCTCGATCCGCCGCCCTTCGATGCCACCGGCCTGGTTGCGCTGTTCGACGCCGAGCATCACGCCGTTGCGTGCGTCCTCGCTGAAGCCCGATGCGCGCTCGGTCAGTCCCCCCAAGAAGCCGACCCGGACCGGCTCCTTGGGACTGAATGCCGCCAGCCCGAGCAGAACAGCCAGGCCGCAGGCCCACAGCCTGCCGCCTCGGTGCATGTCGCGCGCCATGTTCAGACCTCCTCGCCCGCAGGCACGTGTTCGGGCGCCTGCACCGGCAGCCGAAGTTCGAAGCAGGTGCCCTCGCCTTCGGTGCTGGTCACCGTCAAGGTCCCTCCCAGCAGGCTCGTCACCGCGTTCTGGCTGATGTGCAGGCCCAGGCCGGTGCCGCCACTTCCCATGCGGGTCGTCATGAACGGGTCGAAGATCCGGCCGATGTGCGCGGCCGCGATGCCGTGCCCGTCGTCGGCCACGCGCAGCCAGATCCGCCCGTCCTCGCCGCGCCCGGCCGTGATGCGCACCGTGCCGTGCGCGCGGCCAGCGAAGCCGTGCAGCACGGCGTTCTGGATCAGGTTGCCCAGCACCTGGCCCAGCGCGCCCGGATAGCTGTCCAGCTGCAGCCCGCTGGCCGCCACGTCGGTCTCGATCCGCCAGGGCTGGCCCGCAAAACTGGGTCTGAGCGTCACCACCATCTCGCGCACCACCTCGCCGATCTCGAAGCTGCGCCGCTGTGCGCTGGTCTGGTCGACCGCCACCTGCTTGAAGCTTTGCACGAGCTCGGAAGCGCGGCGCATGTTGCGTTCGGCCAGGTCCGTGCCCTGCGCGAGGCGGTCCACCAGCTGCTGCAGATCGCCGCGGCGCACGCCGGCTGGCATCGCGGCCTGGAAACCGCGCACGGCATCGGCCATGGCGTCGACCGCGACCATGCCGTTGCCCAACGGCGTCTTGATCTCGTGCGCGACGCCGGCCACCAGGCCGCCGAGCGCGGCCATCTTGTCGGCGCGCACGAGTTCGCCCTGGGCCACGCGCAGCTGCTGCACGGGCTGCGACAGCTCGGCGTTGGCCTGCGCGAGGTCCGCCGTGCGCCGCTGCACGCGCTCCTCCAGCTGCTGGTTGAGCTCGCGCAGCTCTTGCTCGCCGCGCCGCAGCGGCCCCACGTCCACGCAAGCCCAGATGGTGCGCAGCCCACCGGGCAGCTGTGCCCGCTTCGCGTGCAGGTGCACCTGCATGGTCGTGCCATCGCTGCGCCGCAGCCAGACTTCGCCGATGCTCTCGCCGCGCTCCGCATGGCGGCGCAGCGCGACGGGGTCGCTGGCATCGACCCACAGCCCGAGCTCCAGGCTGCTGCGCCCGAGCACGTCCTCGCGCCGGAAGCGGAATTCCTCGCACCAGGCGTGGTTGACGTCGACCAGGCGGTAGCCGTCGGCCACGTCGGCCACCGCCATCGGCACCGGCGAGGCATGGAAGATGGCCTGCGACTTGCGTTCGCGGGCATGCACGGCAGCGGTCAGCGAACCGAGCTCGTCGGCCAGGCGGTTGAACTCGGCCACGGAGCCGCGCGGCCAGGGCAGCGCTGCGTTCTCGCCGCTGGCGCTGCGGTCGGCCCGCGCGATGATGCGGCCGAGCGGCCGCGCAATGCGGCGCGCCCACAGCGGCGCGACCAACAGCGCCACGGCCAGCGCGCCGGCCGCGCCCACGACGGCAGACAGCACGGTGTCGCGCACCTCGGGGTTGGCCCAGCCCGAAGGCACGCGGCCGATGAAGAACCAGCCGAGCGCCGGCGAGTACGACACCGTGGCGTGGAACCAGCTGCCTTCCATGCGCATGCGCTCGGCCGGCACCTGCCCCTGCAACAGGGCCTGCATCAGCGGCAGGTCATGGATGTTCAGCCTGCCGATGTCTGCGCCGCCGCGGCTGTCGGCCACCAGCACGCCGGCGCGGTCCACCACCCAGATCGTGGACGAACGCGCCTCCGCCACGACGCGGATGGCATCGAGCAGCGCGGCCAGCGGCAGCTCGGCGACGAGCACGTCGCCGTGCGCATCGCGCCGGGCCACTGCCGCCGAGGGCTCGCCATTGAGCAAGGAGGGGTAGAGCACGCTCCACGCCGCGTCCACCGGTCCGTCGAAGGCGCGCAGCAGCGGGTTGCCGGACATGTCGTTGCCCAGCAGGTCCTCGCGCTGCGCCCGCAGCGGCGCCGGCAGGCCCACGGCCGTGATGCGGCCCTGGGCCGAGACGCGGTAGAGCGCACGCAGCGCGTCGCTGTCACCACCGCTGTCGCCGCCGGTGCCAACGCCGCTGTCCAGCACGGCGTTGGCATCCGCCTGCGGCGCGGCATCGATGACCTGTTCCAGCAGTGCCAGCCGGCCGCGGTGGCGTTGCAGCAGTGATTCCAGCCGCTTGCGCATCGCCTCGACCGCATGGGCCTGGACGAGACGGCTTTCGGCCTCGATGCCCGGTATGCGGTAGGCCAGCAGCGCCACCGCGACGAGCGCGAAGCTCAGCAGCGTGGCGGCCACCAGCAGCGCGGCCAGGTGGCTGCGCAGGCGCAGGACGGGGCGGCGCCATGGCCTGGACGTGCGGCTGCTCACGGTGTCGTCTCGAAGCGCCCGTTGCGCACGATGCGGTGGAAGGCCTGGCGGTTGGCATTGCCGTAGCGGTCGAAGACGATGCTCTGCTGCACGCCCTGGTAGGGGCCGCAACGCAGGATCGCATCGCGCAGCGGCTCGTCGGGCGCGGCACGCTGCAGCGCCTGCACGAGCACCGACACGGCGTCGTGCGCAGCGATGCTGCGGTAGCTCGGCAGCGTGCCGAAGCGCTTGCCATAGGCCCGGTGGAACGCGAGGTAGCGCTCCGAGGTGTCGCCCACGTCGGAGGCCGAGGCCACCAGCATGCCTTCCACCGCGCGCCCGCCGACCTCGAACAGGGCCGGGGTGTCGGCCCAGTCGGGTGCCGCCATCGGCAGGCCCGCGCCGAGCTTGAGCGCCTGCTGGGCCAGGCGCGCAGCGTCCACGCCGCTGCAGGCGAACACCAGCCCGTCGGGCCGCGCCGTGAGCAGCTGGCGCACCAGCGCGTGCACCGTCGGCTGTGCGGACGCGCCGAACTCGGCATCGGCCACCACCTTGCCGCCGAGCTGGGCGAATGCATCGCGCAGCAGCCCGCGCCAGGCGTTGCCGGCCTGGCTGCGCGTGTCGGTGGCCAGGGCCAGGCGGCGCAGGCCCCGCCCGTGCAGCCACCAGGCGTAGTCGATGGCGCTGTCCCGGGTGCTGCGGTTCAGCCGCAGCAGGTGGTCGTCGCGCCCGGTGAGCGCCATGTCGGTGGAGATCGGGCACAGCAGCACCACCCGCGCCGCATCGAAGAGCGGTGCGATGCGGCCCGCCACCATGCTGGAAAAGGGCCCGATCACCAGGTCCACGCCCTCGGCCAGCAGGGCCGCCGCGGCCGCGTCGGCCTGCCCGGCGATGCCGCGGGTGTCGCGCACCAGCATGTCCAGCCGGCGCCCCTGCACGCCACCGGCCTGGTTCGCCTGCTCGACGCCCAGCAGCACGCCGTTGGCGCCGTCCTCGTTCAGCCGGCCGAAGCGCCCGCTCAGGTCGAGCAGCACGCCGACGCGCACGGCACGCTGGCGCCCGCAGCCGGGCAGCAGCCCGGCCGAGGCAACGGCCGCCGCCAGCCAGGCACGCCGGCTCGCGCCGGTCGCGGTTCCGATGGCCATGCGGTGCCTCATGGGGCGCCCACCGCAGCAGCACCGGCCGCGCGCGGCGCCTCGGCTGGCAGGCGCATCGCGAAGCAGGCGCCCTGGCCCAGCACGCTGTCCACCGTGAGGGTGCCACCCAGCAGGTTGACGACGGCGTTGTAGCTGATGTGCAGGCCCAGGCCCGTGCCGCCGCGCCCCATCCTGGTCGTCATGAAGGGGTCGAAGATGCGGTTCAGGTGCTCGGCCGCAATGCCGCGCCCGTTGTCGACCACGTGCAGCCAGATGCGCCGGTCCGCCAGCGCGCCGGCCGTGATCCGCACCGTGCCGTGGCTGCGGCCGTCGAAACCGTGCAGCGCCGCGTTCTGGATCAGGTTGCCCAGGGCCTGGCCCAGCGCCCCCGGGTAGCTGTCCATGCGCAAGCCGGTGGCGGGCACGTCGACCTCGATGCGCCAGGGCTTGCGCGCGAAGCTGGGCTGCAGGCTCACCACCATCTCGTGCACCACCTCGGAGAGTTCGAAGCTGCGCCGCAGCGCGCCGGTCTGGTCCGCCGCGGCCTGCTGGAAGCTGTGCACGAGTTCCGCGGCCCGGCGCAGGTTGCGCCCGGCGATGTCCGTGCCCTGCGCGATGCTCTCGACCAGCTGGCGCAGGTCCTCGCGGCGCACGCCGGCCTGCATCGCGGCCTGGAAGCTCCGCGTGGCATCGCCCATGGCGCTGATGGCCATCACGCCGTTGCCCAGCGGCGTGTTGAGCTCGTGCGCCACACCCGCCACCAGGCTCCCGAGCGCGGCCATCTTCTCCGCGCGGACGAGCTCGCTGCGGGCCGAGCGCAGCTGCTCCACCGTCTGCGACAGATCGGCATTGGCCTGCGCCAATGCCGTGGTGCGGCGCTGCACGCGTTCCTCCAGCTGCTGGTTCAGCGCGCGCAACTGCAGCGCCACGCGCTGGATCGGGCCGATGTCGATCAAGGCCCAGATCAGCCAGCGCTCGCCACCCAGCTCGAAGCGCTGGCCGAAGAACTGCGTCTGCATGCGCTCGCCGCTCGCACGCCGCACCGTGCCTTTGCTCACCGTGCGGTCGCCCTGGCTCTGGCGGCCCAGCGCGTCGCGCTCCGCCGCGGTGAACAACCGCAACCCGACGCCCGAGCGGCCGATGGCGTCCTCGCGGCGGAACTGCAGGGCCTGGCACCAGGCATCGTTGACGTGCAAGAGGCGGTAGCCCTGGTCGGCATCGGTCACCGCCATCGGCACCGGCGAGGCGTTGAAGATCGCCAGGAACTCCAGCTCGCGCTCGCGCATGGCCGCCGCCATGCGGACCAGGTGGTGCGCAAGCCGGTTGATCTCCGCCACCGGCCCCGGCGGCGAGACCGCGGGCTCGGGCTCGCCGCGCAGCGTGCTGGCCGCGCGCGCGGCGATGTCCCGCAGCGGCCTGCCCAGGTAGCTGGCCCACAACGGCGTCATCAGCAGGCCGATGCCCAGGCAGGCCAGAAAGGCGGCGCCCACGGCCAGCACCAGGCCGCGGATCCGCGGGTCCGCCATCCCGGTGGGCGCATGGCCGACGAAATACCAGCCCAGCGAGGGCGAATGCGCGAACGCGACGCGCAGCTGGCCGTCCGGAAACGCAAAGCTGCGCCCATCGGCCTGGCCCTGCACCATTGCCTGCATGAGCGGGCTGTTGCGGATGTTGACCTTGCCGATGTCCCGGCCACCGTCGGTGTCGGCGATCACCTCGCCGGCCTGGTCCACGACCCAGATCGCCGACGCACCCGTGCCCGCGGCCGTCTCCACGGTGTCCAGCAGCATGGCGAAGGGCACTTCGGCCACCAGCAGCTCACCGCGGCCCGTGCGCAGCGCGAGGCCGGCGGTGAGCTGGCCGCTCAGCACGGAGAGGTAGCGCCCGCTCCAGGCCACGCCGGTGCGCCCGGCCAGCGTGCGGTACAGGCTGCTGGACGACAGATCGCTGCCCAGCAGGTCGGTGCGCCGCGGCCGCAGTGCGGGCGGCAGGCCGACCGCCACCACCCGGCCCTGCGGCGACAGCCGGTAGGCCACGCTCAGCACATCGCCCGCGCCCACGCCCTGGTCGAGCAGCGCATCCGGCGCCAGCGTGGGGCCCCCTTCCAGCAGCGCGGCCAGCAATTGCAAGCGTGCTTGCCGATTGCCCAGCAGCACCTCCATGCGCGCCGCCATCTCGCCGACCTCCTGCTGCAGCGCCTGCCGGCTGGCGCTGTCGATGCGCGGAATGCGCCAGACCAGCACCGCGCTGCCGGCCAGGAGCAGCGTCAGCAGCATGCTCAGCATCAGCAGCACCGACAGATGGCTGCGCAAGGACCACACCCCCCAGCGGCCACGCACCAGCATCATGGACACCCGCAGCGGCCGTTGCGCACGCAGTCGCCGCGCCCGCCCGTGTTCATGCGGCCCATGGCGCCTGCTCCTGTGCGCGCGGCGCCTGCGCCGGCAGGCGCAACTCGAAGCAGGCGCCCTCGCCCGGCACGCTCTGCACGGTCAGCGTGCCGCCCAGCAGCGTCGTCACGGCGTTGTGGCTGATGTGCAGGCCCAACCCGGTGCCGCCGCGGCCCATGCGGGTGGTCATGAAGGGGTCGAACACGCGCGCGATGTGCTCGGGCGCGATGCCCCTGCCGTCGTCCGCCACGCGCAGCCGGATCGACTGGTCCTCCCCACGCCAGGCCGTGATGCGCACCGTGCCGGCGTCGCGGCCTTCGAAGCCATGCACCACCGCGTTCTGGATCAGGTTGCCCAGGACCTGGCCCAGCGCGCCGGGGTAGCTGTCCAGGCGCAGTCCCTCGGCCGGCACGTCCACCTCGATGCGCCAGGGCTTGCGCGAGAAGCTGGGCTTGAGGCTCACCACCATCTCGTGCACCACTTCGCCGACCTCGAAGCTGCGCCGCTGCGCGCTGGTGCGGTCCACCGCGACCTGCTTGAAGCTGTGCACCAGGTCGGCGGCCCGGTGCAGGTTGCGCTGGGCGATGTCGGTGCCCTGCTCCACGCGGTCCAGCAGCTGCTGCAGCGCGCTGCGCCGGATGCCCGCGGCCATGTCGGCCTGGAAGCGGCGCACCGCATCGGCCATGGCGCTGACCGCCATGACGGCGTTGCCCAGGGGGGTGTTGAGCTCGTGGGCCACGCCGGCCACCAGGCCGCCCAGCGCGGCCATCTTCTCGGTGCGCACCAGCTCTTCCTGCGCCGCACGCAACTGCGCCACGGTGGCGGCCAGCTCGGTGTTGGAGGCCGCCAGCGCCTCGGTGCGCTGTGCCACCCGCGCGCCGAGTTGCTGGTTGAGTTCGCGCAGCTGCTGTTCGACCTGGCGCATCGGGCCGACGTCCACCACGGCCCACAGCATCAGGTCCTGCGTTGCCAGCACCACACGCTGCGCGAACACCTGCACCTGGATCGTGCTGCCGTCCCCGCGCTTGAGCACTGCCTCGTTCTGCAGCCGCGGCTGTTGCAGGCGCGTCTCCAGGGCCTCGCTCTGCGCCGTCGACACCATGCCGATGTCCATGCCCGTGCGGCCCAGCACCTGCTCGCGCCGCAAGCGGAACTCGCGGCACCAGGCCTCGTTGACATCGAGCAGGATGTAACCGCGGCGCGCATCGGTCACGCTCATGGGCACCGGCGCCGCGTTGAAGATCGCGAAGAACTTGTGCTCGCGCTCCATCAAGGCGTTGGCCATCACCTCCAGGTGGCCGGACAGCTGGTTGAACTCCGCCACCTGGCCACGCGGCCAGGTGGCCTCGCCGATCTCGCCGATCTCGCCGCGGGTCGCGCGCGCCGTGCGGTCGAGGATGCGCTGCAGCGGCCGCGTCAGCCGCTCGGCCCAGAACGGCGCGACCAGCAGGCCGACCAGCAGGCAGCCGGCAAAGGACAGCCCCAGGTAGGAGAGCAGGCGCTGCACACGCGGGTTGGCCCAGTCCTGCGGCGCATGGCCCACGACATACCAGTCCAGCGCGCTGGAGTGCGCGATGGCCGCGCGGTGCGTCCGGCCGCGGTGCTCGAATGCGACCGTCGCCGTGCCGCCGGTCGGCTGCGCCTGCGTGGGTGGCCAGCCGCGCATGTCCGGCCGCTCCCGATCGAGCCCATCGCCGGTGTCGGCGAGCACATCGCCGTGGCGGTCGACGATCCAGACCGAGGCGGCCGTGCGCCCGGCCGCGACCTGCACCGCGCGCACCAGCGCCTGCGGGGACACTTCGGCGATCAGCACCCGGCCCTGTTCGTCGCGCACCGCCAGCCCCACGGCGCGCAGGCCGGTCAGCACCGAGCGGTAGCGCCCGCTCCAGACCGTGCCGGAGCGTTGCGAGACCTCCTGGAACAGGCTGTTGGTCGACAGGTCACGGCCCACCAGGTCGCCCCGGCGGGACTGCCAGTCGCCCGACAGGCCGGCGGCCTGCACCACCCCGTCGGGCGAGAGCTGGTAGACGGCATCGAAGCGCAGGCCCGCGCGCAGGCCTTCGTCCAGCAGTGCATTGGCGGGGCCGGGTTCCGCGCCGTCCACCAGCGTGCCCAGCAGCTCGAGCCGGCTCTGTGCGGTGCCGAGCAGCAGCTCCAGCCGCCCGGCGAGCCGCTCCACCCCGGCCTGCAACTGGGCCTGGCTGCCCTGCTCGATCGCCGGCAGCCGCGTGAGCAGGATCGCCGTGCCCACCACGGTGACCGTCAGCAACATGGTGACGACCAGCAGCGCCGACAGGTGGGTGCGCATGCGCCAGGTGCGCGGGAGGGGCGCGGCCGCCATCACAGGACAGCCTCGGTTCCAGCCGCCGGCGCGGCGCGCGGCGCCACGGGCGCCAGCCGCATCTCGAACACGGCGCCCTGGCCCGGCGCGCTGTCCACCGTCAGCATGCCGCCCAGCAGCTGGACGACGGCGTTGTAGCTGATGTGCAGGCCGAGCCCGGTGCCACCCCGGCCCTTCTTGGTGGTCACGAAGGGATCGAAGATGCGGCCAATGAGCGCGGGCGGGATGCCGACGCCGTCGTCGGCCACGCGCAGCCGGATGGTCTGGTCCTCGCCGCGCCCGGCCGTGATGCGCACCGTGCCGTGGTCGCGGCCGTCGAAGCCGTGGTGCACGGCGTTCTGGATCAGGTTGGCGAGGGCCTGGCCCAGGGGGCCGGGGTAGCTGTCCAGCCGCAGGCCGTGCTCGGGCACGTCCACGACGATGCGGTAGGGGGTGCGCGCGAAGGTCGGCCGCAGGCTGACCACCAGTTCGTGCACCACCTCGGCGAGTTCGAAACAGCGCCGCTGCGAACTCGTCTGGTCCACCGCCACCTGCTTGAAGTTGTGCACCAGATCGGCCGCGCGGTGCAGGTTGCGCCCGGCGATGTCGCAACCCTGCTCCAGGCCGCCGATCCAGTCCTGCAGCTGGGCCCGGCGCAGGCCGGCCTGCGCCGCGGCGCGGAAGCGGCGCGTCTCGTCGGCCACCGCGCTGATGGCCATGACGCCGTTGCCCAGCGGGGTGTTCAGCTCGTGCGCCACGCCGGCCACCAGCCCCCCCAGCGCGGCCATCTTCTCGGTCTGCACCAGTTCGGTCTGGGCCGAGCGCAGTTGCGCCAGGGTGTCGGACAGTTCCTCGTTGGCCATGGCCAGCGCATCGGCACGCTGGGCCACGCGCGCCTCCAGGTCGTGGTTGAGCGTGCGCAGCTCCTGCTCGACCGCGCGCAGCGCCCCGATGTTGATGCTGCCCCACACGACCAGGTTCTGGTCCTTGAAGCGCACCACGCGGCCGAAGGACTTGTAGAGCTTGGCCTCGCCGTTCTTGCAGATCACCTCGGCCTCGCCGACGAAGCTGCCGTCGTCCAGCGTGTGCAGCAGCGCCTCGTGCCGCTGCGTCGAATCCCACATGCCCAGCTCCATCGAGTTCAGCCCGACTGCCTCGGCGCGGCTGTAGCCCATCTCCTCGCACCACACGTCGTTGACGTCCAGGAAGCTGTGGGCGTCGTCCATGTCGGTCAGCGCCATCGGCACCGGCGCCACGTTGAACAGCGCCTGCAGCTTGCGCTCGCGCTCCTGCACGGCGTGGCCCATGGCCTCCAGGTCGCTGGACAGCCGGTTGAACTCGGCCACCGGCCCGCGCGGCCAGGGGCTGCCGCCCGCGCGGCCAGCCGTGTTCAACGCGGCGCGCGTCACGATGGCCTGCAGCGGCCGCACCAGCCGGCCGGCCCAGAACGGCGCCACCAAGAGGCCGATCAGCAGGCAGCCCACGAAGCTGGCGCCGGCATACAGCGCCGTGCTGCGCACCTCCGGATGGCTCCAGCCACGCGGCATGCTGGCGATCACGTACCAGCCCAGCGTCGGCGCGGCTGCCAGCGCCGCCTGCATGGGGCGCCGCTCGAATTCGAAGTCGGCAGGCACCGGCTGGCCTCGCACCGCGGCCTGCAGCAGCGGCGAGTCGTGCAGGTTGAGCCGGCCCATCTGGCGGCCCTGGGTGTCGGCGACCACCTCGCCGCCGCCATCCACCACCCAGACCACCGCGGCGTCCTCGCCAGCGACCGAGCGCAGATCCTCCAGCAGCACCGCCGTGGGCACCTCGCCGATCAGCACGTGGCCACCCGCGTCGCGGTGCGCCACGCCGACCACCAGGGCGCCGGACTGCGTCGACAGCAGGCGGCCGCTCCAGGCCGTGGGCTGGGCGGCGCTGACGGCCTTGAACAAGGCGTTGGACGACAGGTCACTGCCCAGGAAGTCCTGCACGTGCCCGCCCGCCTGCGCTGCCAGGCCCATGGCTTCGACCCGCCCGCGCGGCGACACCCGGTAGACGGCGCCGAACAGCCGGTCGCCGTGCAGGTTGACCGCCAGCACGGTGCCCGCCTGCTCCGGCGTGCGGCCCCGCAGCCTGCTGGCCATCAGTTCGAGCCTGGCCTGGCGTTCACCCAGCAGCAGCTCCAGCCGTTCGGCCACGTCGTGCACCTCGTCGGTCAGGGCCTGCAGGCTGGCGCGCTCGATCTGCGGCACGCGCCAGACCACCAGCACGGTGCTGACCACAGCGAAGGTCAGCGCCATGGTCGTCAACAGCAGCGCAGAGAGGTGGTAGCGCAACCTCCAGACCCGCCCGGAGCGCATCACAGTGGCTCGAAGCGACCGCCGCGCACGACGACGAAGTACGGAAGGCGCACGGTGTCGCCGAAGCGGTCGAGCACGATGGGCTGCTGCAGCCCGTCGTAGGGTCCATGGCGCAGCACGGCCTGCTTGAGCGGCTCGCCCGCGTCCCGGCGCGCCAGCGCCTGCACCAGCACGGTGACGGCATCGTGCGAGAGCACGGCGTGGTAGCCCGGCAGGCGGCCGAAGCGGGCCTGGTAGGCATCGACGAAGCCGAGGTAGCGCGGCGCGCGGCTGTTGCGGTCGTGCAGCTGGCCGACCACGATGCCCTCCACCGCCGTGCCGCCCAGCGCGATGAGGGCCTCGCCTCCGGCACCTTCGGCCACAGTGACCGGCAGCGCAGCGGCCTGCTTGCGCGCCTGCAGGGCCAGGCGCACGGCGTCCACGCTGCCGCAGGCGAAGACCAGGCCGTCCGGACCGCTGGCCACCAGCGCGCGCACGACGTCGCCATAGGCGGTGGACGCGTCGGAGGCGAAGCCCTGGTGCGCCGTCAGCACGCCGCCCAGGGCCAGGAAGGCGGAGCTGAACCCGTCGCGCCAGGCCATGGCGTAGACGCCGTTGCGTGCATCCGTGGCGGTGGCGACGGCCAGCCGACGCTGGCCGCGCTGCCACAGCAGTTCGGCGTAGGCGCGCGTGAGCTCGCGCGTGGAGGGGTTGAGCATCACGAAGGCATCGTCCTGGCGCGCCAGCACCGAGGCCGTGGCGGCCGGACTGAGCATCAGCACGCCGGCCTTCTCCGCCAGCGGCAGCAGTTCCTGCACGACCTTGCTGGAGAACGGCCCGACGGTGGCCTGCACGCCCGCGGCGACCAGCGCCTGCATGGCGCGGCGGGCGGCATCGGCATCTTCGCCGTTGTCCTGCACCAGCAGTTCCAGGGGCTGGCCGCCGATGCCACCGGCCAGGTTGGCCTGTTCCACGGCCAACATGGTGCCGTTGCGCCCGTCCTCGCTGGTGACCGCCGTGCGCCCCGACAGGCCGGCCAGGAAACCGAGCTTGAACGGCACCGGGCGGCTGCAGGCGCCGAGCGTGGCCAGTGTGCCCATGCCCGCCAGCAGGGTGCGGCGTCTCACGCCCCGCCTTGGCGCTGGGCCAGCCAGGCGGTGAAGGCGTCCAGTGGCATCGGCTTGCCGTACAGGTAGCCCTGCACCTCGTCGCAGCCGAGCAGGCGCAGGGCCTGCGCTTGCGAAGCGGTTTCCACGCCTTCGGCCAGCACCTGCATGCCGAGCCGGTGGCCCAGCGGCACGATCATTTCGGCGATGCGGGCCGTGGCGTCGCCCGCGTCCAGCGCGGTGATGAAGGCGCGGTCGATCTTGAGCCGGTCGGCCGGCAGGCGGTCCAGGTAGGAGAGCGACGAGAAACCCGTGCCAAAGTCGTCGATCGCCACCGCAATGCCGCGCGCCTTGATCTGCCCCAGCAGGGCCGAGACGCGCTCGATGCCCATCACGGCGACCGATTCGGTGATCTCCAGCTCCAGGCTGTCGGCGGGCAGTGCGGCCTCGCTCAGCGCCGCCTCGACCTCGGCCAGGAATTGCGGCTGTGCGAACTGCAGCGGCGAGACATTGACCGCCATGCGCAGGTCGGGCTGGTCCTGGCGCAGGCGGACCAGCGCGCGCAGCGCCGTGCGCAGCACCCAGTGGCCGATCGGCACGATCAGGCCGGACTGCTCGGCCACCGGAATGAACTCGGCCGGCGAGATGAAGCGCCCGTCTTCGGTGCGCCAGCGCAACAGCGCCTCGGCACCGACCACGCGGCCGCTGGCCAGCGCGAGCTGAGGCTGGTAGACGACGAACAGGTTCTCGCGGTCGAAGGCCTGCTGCAGGCCGTGCAGCAGCCGCGTGCGCTCGCGCGTGGCCACGCCCACCTCGGCCGTGTAGGTCTGGATGTGGCCCTGGCCTGCGCCCTTGGACTGCTTGAGCGCAATCAGGGCGTTCTTGAACAGATCCTGGCCGCTGCCGGCGTCGGCATCGCTCGCCACGAGGCCGATGGAGAAGGACACCGGCCGCGCCACGCCCTCGACCACATACACCGGTTCGAGCAGCGCAGCCAGCCGGTCCGGCGCCAGCGCCGCGCGCGCGAACCAGATGCCGAAGGTGTCGCCGGCCACGCGCGCCAGCAGGCACTGCGGCGGCAGGCCCAGCGCGAGCCGCCGCGCGATGGCCTGCAGCAGCAGGTCGCCGTAGGCGTAGCCGAACATGTCGTTGGTTTCGGCGAAGCGGTCGATGTCCAGCAATGCCAGCATCTGGCCCGCGCCGCGGCCCGCGCCCAACTCGCGGTCGATGTGCTGCAGCAGCGCCAGCCGGTTGGGCATGTCGAGCAGCCGGTCCTTGAAGGCGTACTCGCGCAGGCGCGCCAGCAGGTCGATGTTGGAGGCCGACAGCGCGATGTTGGCGCAGAACACCTGCAGCAGCCGCGCATCCACGTCGCGCAGCGGCGCGCCGGCCCGCACGAAGGCGGCAAAGTCGTTGCCGTCGCGGCCGGCGAAGAACAGCGTCAGGTGGCCGGGCTCCAGCACGTTGCGGCGCTCGGCCAGCGCACGGGCCAGGCTGTCGGACACCAGGCTGTCGCCGATGTCGGCGATGTCCCGGTCCATCAGTCCGGCGAAGGCACCTGCGGCGGCGATCACCGTGTACTGCGTCGCCGCCTCGTCGTCGGTCGTGCGGCGCGATGCACAGACCAGACCCTCAGGCTGCACGCCGATCAGGCTGGCGATCTGCGTGATCACGCCCTCGGCGAAGGTGCGCTGGCCCTGCTCTGCCAGGAACTGGTTGCTGGCCTCGATGATCTTTTCCAGCCCGCGGCGGCTCGCGTCCAGCCGCAGCAACTGGTCATAGGAGCGGATCGCCGCCGTCAGCGCCGTGTAGAGCTTGACGCGCGTGAGCTCGCTCTTGGTCTTGTAGTCGTTGATGTCGTAGCGCCGGATGGTGTCGATCTCGGGCGCATGGCCGGGCTGGCCGGTGCGCAGCACGATGCGCACATGGGCCAGGCCCAGTTCGCCGCGGATGCGGTCCACCGTCGCCAGGCCCGCCTGCTCGCTCTCCATGACCACATCGAGCAGGATCACCGCGATGTCCTGCTCACGCGCGAGCAGTGCGACCGACTCCGCGCCGGAATAGGCATGCAGCAGCTGCAGCGGCCGGCCCTCGATCTCCATGCCACGCAGGCCGAACGCCGTGCTCTCGTGCACATCGGCATCGTCGTCGACGACGAGGATGCGCCAGGGTGTGGCGCCCTGTGGTGTCTCCAGCGCGGGTGGGGCGCCGTCCTCCACGAATTCCAGTAGTTCTTGATCGTTCATGTCAGGCCTCGTGCGGGGTACACAGGCGTACTGCTTTGCAACAAAGTGCACGATTGCATCAAGACTCTGCGCTACACGTCAGCTGCTAGTTCTGACAGTAAGGATTTGAAACGGCATACAAGCCGTTTAAGTCTGGTCTAAGACCACAGTCCCATCATTTCAGTCATCCCCAACACACCCGAAGGATGGACACCATGGACCCGAGATTCAGCCAGTTTTCCGTGAAAAATTCCCGCCTTGTGCTGGCCTTGTTGGCCGCCGGGGCCATCGGCGGCGCTGGCGTGGGGCTGGCGCGCACAGAAGCCGCCCATGCAGCACCTGCACCAACAGTTACAACTGCAACACCTGTATCTGTTGCGCTACCGGACTTTTCGTCGATCACGCGGCAGTACGGGCCCGCAGTGGTCAACATCAGCGTGACCGGCAGCGCCGATCCGGCCGATGCGGACGAACGCGCCGCGCAGCGCGACGACCCGTTTGGCAACGATCCCTTCTTCGAGTTCTTCCGCCGCTTCCAGCAGCCCGGCCAGGGCCAGCGCCCGGGACGCGCCCCGCGTGAAGAGGCGCCGCTCGTGCGCGGCCAGGGCTCGGGCTTCATCGTCAGCGCCGACGGCACCATCCTGACCAATGCACACGTGGTGAAGGGCGCCAAGGAGGTCACCGTCAAGCTGACCGACCGGCGCGAGTACCAGGCCAAGGTGCTGGGTGCCGACCCGCGCACCGACGTGGCAGTGCTCAAGATCGACGCCAAGAACCTGCCCGTCGTCAAGATCGGCACCCCTGCCGACCTGCAGGCCGGCGAATGGGTGCTGGCCATCGGCTCGCCCTTCGGCTTCGAGAACACCGTGACGGCCGGCGTCGTCAGCGCCAAGGGCCGCTCGCTGCCCAGCGACAGCGCGGTCTCCTTCATCCAGACCGACGTGGCCGTGAACCCCGGCAACTCTGGCGGGCCGCTGTTCAACACGCGCGGCGAGGTGGTGGGCATCAACTCGCAGATCTACAGCCGCACGGGTGGCTACCAGGGTGTGTCGTTCGCCATCCCGATCGACCTGGCGGGCCGCATCCAGCAGCAGATCGTGCAGCACGGCAAGGTCGAGCATGCGCGGCTGGGCGTGGCCATCCAGGAGGTGAACCAGACCCTGGCCGACTCCTTCAAGCTGGACAAGCCGGAGGGGGCGCTGGTGGCCAGCGTCGAGAAGGGCGGCCCGGCCGAGAAGGCCGGCCTGCAGCCCGGCGACGTGATCCGCGCCATCGACGGCAAGACCATCGTGGCCTCGGGCGACCTGCCGGCGGCCATCGGCCTGTCCGCCCCGGGCGACACCGTCAAGCTGGATGTCTGGCGCAAGGGCAGTGCCCAGGAGATCCGCGCCAGGCTCGGCGGCGCCAAGGACCAGGCCGTGGCCGCCACCACGCCGGACGCCGCCGCGCAAGGCCGGCTGGGCCTGGCGCTGCGCGCGCTGCAGCCGCAGGAGCGCCAGGCCGCCGGCCTGGCCGATGGCGGGCTGGTGGTCGAGCAGGTCGGTGGCGCCGCGGCCCGCGCCGGCGTCGAGGCCGGGGATGTGCTGCTGGCCATCAACGGCACGCCGGTCAGCAGCACCGAGCAGGCCCGCGCCGCCGTCGCCAAGGCCGACAAGTCGGTGGCACTGTTGATCCAGCGCGGCGAGGAAAAGATCTTCGTGCCGGTGCGCCTGGGTTGACGGCCGGGCCGCTGTAGGCCTGCGACTACAGCGGCCGGCGCCCCCACGCCGTGCGCGTGCGGGGCGCTGGCCGGCAGCTGGCCGTGCGGCTCCAGGCGACCATCGGGCCACAGCACCCAACAGGAGAACACCATGGCAACGCCCGACCGCCCTGCAGAACCCACGCCCGCACGTCCTGCGCACACCGACAGCGCGCTCGAATCGCTGGGCAAGGCCATCACCGATCCGCTGCGCGAATCGGCAGGCGATGTGGACGAGGCCACCCGCCAGGCACGCGCGCGTGCCCAGGACAGGGCCGACGCCGAGGCCGCACGCGAGGCCGAAGCCGAGGCCCTGGAGCGCGCCGAAGAAGACCGCGCCCGCGTTCGCACCCAGCCACCCCCCTCCCCCGTCACGGGCCGCTGAGCCCTTCGCCTCTACCATCCGGCCATGTCTGCACCCTACTCCTCCGACGAACCCGGCCGCGCCGAGGTCGATGCCATGCGCGGCCCGGTGTTGCTGGAATTCGGCGACAACTTCTGCGGCTTTTGCCGCGCCGCCCAGCCCGCCATCGCGCGCGCGCTGGAGGACCGGCCCGATGTGCGCCACATCAAGATCGCCGACGGCCGGGGCCGGCCGCTGGGCCGCTCGTTCAGCGTCAAGCTGTGGCCCACGCTGGTGTTCCTGCAGGATGGCAAGGAAGTCGAGCGGCTGGTGCGCCCTGTCGATCACCATCCGGTGGCCAAGGCCTTGCGGGCCCTGGCAGACAGCCCGGCTTAAGCTTCGGCCCGCCCCGCCGCCGGGGCATTCCAAGCTGCCGAGAACTTTCCCATGACCGCTGAAGAAACCCGGGCCATCCTGTCGCTGGCCCTGATGGCCGCCTTCGTCGATGGCGACAAGCACGAGCGCGAACGCGCCGAGATCCGCCGCATCGCCGACAACCTGGCCCAGGCCGATGGCGTGCACCTGCCCACGCTGGTGCAGGACGTGCTGATGAAGCGCGTGCAACTGGCCGGCATCGCCGCCGCGCTGCCCGGTGCCGATGCGCGCCAGCTGGCCTACGAGATGGCGGTCTGCGTCTGCGATGCCGACGGCCTGCACTCGCCGGCCGAGCTGCGCTTCCTCGAAGAGGCCAAGGCTGCGCTTGCCTTGGCGCCCGCCGCTGCCGACGGCTTCCTGCAACAGGCCGACGCCGTGGCGGCCGCGCCGCTGGTGGCCGCCGACGCAGCCCCTGTGCCGGCCAAGCCCGCCGTGGACGAAGCCGCGCTCGACAAGTCCATCCTGAATGCCGCCATCCTCAACGGCGCGCTCGAGTTGCTGCCCGAGAGCCTCTCCACCATGGCCATCATCCCCTTGCAGATGCGCCTGGTGTTCAACGTCGGCAAGGCGCACGGCTACCAGCTGGACAGTGGCCACATCAAGGATTTCCTCGCCACCGTGGGCGTGGGCCTGACTTCGCAGTACCTGGAGCAGGCCGGCCGCAAGCTGCTGGGGGGCTTGCTCGGCAAGCTCGGCGGCGGATTGCTGGGCGGCGTCGGCCGGCAGGCCGTCAGCTCGGGCATGAGCTTTGCCACCACCTACGCGCTGGGCCATGTGGCCAAGCGCTACTACGCCGGTGGCCGCGTGTTGTCCACCCAGTTGCTCAAGGACAGCTATGCCAGCCTGACGCAGCAGGCCCAGGGCCTGCACCAGCAGTACCTGCCGCAGATGCGCGAGCAGGCGCGCACGCTGGACGCGGCCAAGGTCATGGCCCTGGTGCGCGGAAGGTAGGCCGGCTCAGAACGCAAGACAGAACCGACGCGCGCCACGCGGGGTGAGAGCGGTTCGTTCACGCGTACTCGAGCCAGCGGCCCGCGCGCAGGCCTGTGCTATACGTGCCATCCATGCCGCCGAAACCACCGTTCACGCTGAATCTGCGCAGCTACGGCTTGGCCGCGGACGAACACCGCCACGACCACGCCCAGCTCGTGCTGCCGCTGGCCGGCCGGCTGCTGCTGGACATCGGCGGCCGCGAGCGCTTGCTCGGCCAGGGCCAGGCCGCCTTCGTCGACACCGGCATGCGCCACACCCAGGTGTCCCACGAGCGCAACCAGGCGCTGGTCCTGGACCTTGATGCACATCACGTGCCGCTGCCTTTGCTGGAGCGGCTGGCCGCCCAGCCCTACCAGGCCGTTGCGCCAGCGGCCTGGCGGCTCATCGACTACATGGGCCTGGTGCTGCAGGGCGGGCCGGCCACCACCGGCCGGCTGCAGCACTGGGTGCCGCTGTTGCTGGACCAGCTGGGCCAGCAGGCGCCGCGCGCGGTGTCACGGCTCGGCCCACTGCTGGCCCGGGTGCAGGCCGAGCCCGGTGCGCCGTGGACCGCGGAGCGCATGGCGCAGGAGGTCCACCTGAGCGTGAGCCGGCTGCATGCCCTGTTCCGCAGCGAGCTCGGCAGCACGCCCGCGGCCTGGCTGCAGCAGCTGCGGCTGGAGCGCGTGCGCGAAGGGCTGGTCGGCAGCAACCGGCCCATCGCCGAACTGGCGCTGGCGGCCGGCTACGCCGACCAGAACGCGCTGACGCGCGCGATGCGGCGCTCCACCGGCAGCACGCCGGCCGCCATCCGGCGCGCGGCGCGAGACGCGGCCTAAAACAGAG
Source organism: Pseudorhodoferax soli (assembly GCF_003337555.1). Classification (GTDB taxonomy): domain Bacteria; phylum Pseudomonadota; class Gammaproteobacteria; order Burkholderiales; family Burkholderiaceae_C; genus Pseudorhodoferax; species Pseudorhodoferax soli. The sequence goes on from NZ_QPJK01000001.1 coordinate 90,564, forward strand.
CAGCCGCGGCCGAGACGGCAGCCACCGGCCGCGCCACAGTGGCGGCATGGCTTCCTCGCTTTCCTCCACCCCGGCCCAAGGCATCTGGACCGGCATCCTGTGCGGCATGGCCGCGGGGGCCCTCTGGGGCCTGGTGTTCCTCGCGCCCGCGCTGGCGCACGGCTTCACGCCGCTGCAGCTGACGGCGGGCCGCTTCCTGGCCTACGGCCTCATCGCCAGCGCGCTGCTGCTGCCGCGCTGGCGCCGGCTGTCCACGCAGCTGGGCCGGGCCGACTGGCGCCTGCTGGCGCGCCTGGCGCTGCTGGGCAACACGCTGTACTACGTGCTGCTGGCAAGCGCCGTGCAGCGTGGCGGCATCGCCATGACCTCGCTGGTGATCGGCTTCCTGCCCGTGGCGGTCACCGTGATCGGCAGCCGCGCGCACGGCGCGGTGCCCTTGCGCCGGCTCGTCCCCTCGCTGCTGTGCGGGCTGGCCGGCATCCTGTGCATCGGCTGGCAATCGCTGGGCGGTGGCGCGGCGGCCTCGCCGGTGGGCCTGCTCTGCGCGGTGGGCGCCCTGGCGTCATGGACCGCCTATGCCGTCGGCAACGCACGCGCACTGGCGCAGCGCCCGCAGGTCTCGGTGCAGGACTGGAACCTCGCCACCGGCGTGGCCACCGGCGCCCAGGCCCTGCTGCTGCTGCCGTTCGCGCTGCTGCTGGATGCAGGCACGCACGCCGGCGCGGACTGGCTGCGCCTGGCCGGCGTGGTGGTGGGCGTGGCGCTGGCCGCGTCCATGGTCGGCAACGCGCTGTGGAACCGCATGAGCCGGCTGCTGCCGCTGACCATGGTGGGCCAGATGATCCTGTTCGAAACCCTGTTCGCGCTGCTCTACGGCTTCCTGTGGGAATGGCGCACGCCCAGCGCAGCGGAATGGCTGGCCATGGCCTGCGTGGGCGCCAGCGTGCTGAGCTGCGTGCAGGCGCACCGCCGGCCCGCGCCCAGCCGCTATGCTGCGGCCGCATGACCGCACCGACTGCCGATGCCTTCGCGCAAGCCAAGACCCTGTTCCTCGATGCCGTGGGCCTGACGGAGGCCGGCCGGCACGCCGAGGCCGAGACCCGGCTCGAAGCCGCGGCGGCCCTGGTGCCGGACCGGCCCTCCACCTTGCTGAACCTGGGCGTGGTGCGGCTGCGCCTGGGCCGGCCCGGCGATGCACTGCGCGCGCTCGATGCCCTGGCCGCGCTGGAGCCCGCCAACCCGGCCGGCCGCTTCCAGCGCGCGCTGGCCCTGAACCAGCTCGGCCGCCATGGCGACGCGCTGGCGCTGCTGGACGCGCTGCTGGCCGACCACCCGGCTACCGCCGCCGCCCACCAGCTGCGCGGGCAGACCCTGCAGGCGCTGGAGCGCCATGCCGACGCCCTGCCCGCCTACGAACGTGCGCTCGCGCTCGACCCAGGCCTCGCCGAAGCCAGCCTGTTGCTGGGCCAGCTGCTGCGCGACCTGCAGCGCCCGGACGCCGCGCGCGCCGCCTTCGAGCAGGCCCTGGCGGCGGGCGCCGACGCCGCGCTGTGCCGCTACTTCCTGGCCGGCCTGGGTGCCGGCGAGGCGCCCGCCGGCGCGCCGCAGGCCTATGTGCGCGGCCTCTTCGACAGCTATGCCGACGACTTCGAACCGCATCTTCTGAACGTGCTGCGCTACCGCGCCCACGAGGCCGCGGCGCAGGCGGCCGCGGCCGCCCTGGCCGGCACGCCGGTGGACGCCGCGCTGGACCTGGGCTGCGGCACCGGCCTGTGCGGCCCGCTGCTGCGCCCGCTGGCGCGCCGCCTGCAAGGCCTGGACCTCTCGCCCACGATGCTGGAGCAGGCCCGCGCGCGCGGCTGCTACGACCGGCTGGTGCAGGCCGACCTCACGGCCTACCTGCAGCAGACGCCCGAACGCTACGGCCTGGTTGCGGCCGCCGACGTGTTCATCTATGTCGGCGCGCTCGAGCCGGTGTTCGCGGGCGTGCGGCGCGTGCTGCAGCCCGGCGGCGTGTTCGCGTTCTCGGTGGAGTCGTCGGACGGACAGGCGCTGCAACTGCGGCCCAGCCTGCGCTACGCGCACGGCGCGGACCACCTGCGCGCGCTGGCCGCACAGCACGGCCTGGAGATCGTGCAGGCACAGCCCCTCGTGCTGCGCGAAGACCAGCGCCAGCCCATCCAGGGCCAGGTGCTGTGCCTGCGCGCGCCGGGTGGCGCCGCGACGGGCTGACCGCGGAACATCCGGACGCGGCCGGACTCCATCGCCAGTCCTGCCGGCGCCGCACCGGCTGCCTGCGGGGGCGTCCGACACCTTCATCCAACCTTTTGCCCAGGAGAGCTTCGATGAGCATTGCACGCAGATCCTTCCTTGGTGCCGCACTCGGCGCGGCCAGCATCGGCCCGCACGCCTGGGCGCAGCCCGCCAGCGCCCCTTACCAGCCGCAGGTCGGCCAGGGCGGCAAGGACGTGGTGTGGGTGCCGACCTCGCAGACCCTGGTCGATCGCATGCTGGACATGGCCGGACTCACGCCGCAGGATCGGCTGGTCGACCTGGGCTCGGGCGACGGCCGGCTCGTGATCACGGCGGCCAAGCGCGGCGCACGTGCGCGCGGCATCGAATACAACCCCGACATGGTGGCGCTGTCGCGGCGCGCCGCCGAAGCCGAGGGCGTTGCGGGCCGGGCCAGCTTCGAGCAGGCCGACATCTTCGCGTCCGACTTCTCCGAAGCCACCGTGGTCACGCTGTTCCTGCTGCCCAACCTGAACATGCGGTTGCGGCCCACACTGCTGGGCATGCCGGCCGGCACGCGCGTGCTGTCCAACTCCTTCACGATGGAGGACTGGGAGCCCGACGACTCGTTCAACGTCGTCGAGGGCTGCGCAGGCTATTGCAATGCGCTCAAGTGGGTGGTGCCGGCCAAGGTGGGCGGCAACTGGCAGCTGGGCGGCGAGCGGCTGCAGCTCACGCAGAGCTTCCAGAAGCTGGAAGGCCGCCTGGGGCCGGCTTCACCGCTGGCCGCAGCGCGGCTGGACGGCGCGAACATCCGCTTCACGGCCGGCGGGCGGACCTATGCGGGGCAGGTGGCCGGCAACACCATGCGCGGCACCGTGGACGGCGCCCCGTGGAGCGCCACCCGCGTGGCGGGCTGAAGGCCTTCAGGCCGTTGCAGTCTGCCGCGGCCGGCGCGGCGCGGGCGATACCGCCGGCTCCGCCACCGCGTTGCGCGCCGACAGGTCGATCGGCGCGGCCGTCGGCAGGCCCTCGAAATCCAGCCACTGGTGGCGCTCGAAGTCGTACAGCTTGCAGGTGCGCAGCGTGCGCAGCATCGAGAACAGCGACAGCGGCTCCACCACCAGCCGGTTGCCCAGCAGCGTGTTCATGCGCTTTTGCGCCGGCAGCAGCAGGTAGCTGGGAATGCCGTGGTGCGCATGGTGGGCGGCATGGCAGTAGACGTTGTTGACCATCTTGCTGAACCAGTCGGGCGTGGTCAGCACGGTGGAGCACAGCTCGGGCGCGTAATCGCCGGAGCGTGCGATGTCGCCCTTGAACCAGGGGATGTTGGGGTGCGTGTGCATCAGGTACAGCGTGGCGCTGCTGATCCAGAAGTGCAGCATCAGCGGACCGAACCAGCCCAGCAGCACGGCCGTGCCGGCCTCGATGGGGGCGATGCGCGGCGCCACCAGCGCCAGGAAGGCCACCATGCCACCATGGAACAGCACCAGCGGCACGGCATAGGCCATGGACACGCCGCGCTGCTCCAGGGGTGTGCGCACGTTGGGCCACACGCGCGTGGGAATCCAGCGCACCAGCCAGTACACGAACAGGCCGAACACGTTGGGCGCGCGGCACAGGCGCTCGGCCAGTTGCTGCAGCGGGCTCAGCGCGTCGTACTCGGCCTTGGAGAACGGGCGGTAGAAGTCGAAGTGGTCGCCGTTGGTGCGCGGGTGGTGCACGTGGTTGTGGTCATGCGTCCACATCCGGTAGTTCTGCACCGAGGGCACGCCCAGGGCCAGGGCGGCGATCCAGTTCCAGCGGCGGCTGGCGAAGAGCGTGCGGTGCGAAGCATCGTGCGCCAGCGTGTACATGGAGGTCAGGCGGATGCCCAGCAGCACGCTGGCCAGGATCTTCCAGCCCAGCGTGGGCGCCAGCAGCACGGCGGCCCACAGGCCCCAGTACAGCGCGCCATCGCGCAGCAGCAGCAACGCGCCGCTCTTGTTGCGCGGCGTGGCAAAGACGGACAGCTCGCGGATCAGCTGGCCCCGCGAGATCGCAGGCGGGGTGGCGGACAACGGCGCGGCGGTGGATCGCATCGGAACTCCCTGTAACTTGTTGTGACACGAGCTGGCGATTTGAGCCTGCCGCACCCGGGCTCGGTGGGCCGAAAAGCAGGGGAAAAACCGGCCGTCTCCAAAAATGCTGCAGCGCAACAACATCGGCTACCATCGTCGCTGGAGAGAACAAGCACGTGGGCAACGACCAAGCCTTTGCCGAATTGGGCCTGCCCAACGACGCCAGCGAATCAGAGATCAAGGCCGCCTGGCGCCGGTTGGCGTCGCGCTGGCATCCGGACCGCAATGCCAGTGCCCAGGCCGTGGCGCGGATGCAGCGCATCAACCAGGCCTTCGAATCGATCCAGCGCGCCCGCCAGGGCCAGGCTGATGCGCCCGAGCCACCGCCGCCGCCACCACCGCCGCCTGCCCCGGCAGCGGGCGCCGAGCCGCCCACCGAGCCCCCGGCGCAGGCCGCACGCCCCGACCAGCCACCGATTCGCCGCAAGCTCAAGCTCACGCTGGAAGAAGCCGCCGCCGGCTGCATCAAGGCCCTGCGCGGCAAATTCACGCCCGTCTGCCACCACTGCGCGGGCCAGGGGCACCGCACGCTCGCCAACGCCTGCAAGCGCTGCCGCGGCAAGGGCACGTTCGTGCGGCCTTCGGCCTGGTTCGGCTGGCCGGGCCAGCCCGAGGAATGCGGCGACTGCGCCGGCACCGGCATCGCCCGGGAGGACTGCGGCCCCTGCGGCGCCACAGGCAGCCTGCCCGTGCAGAACTACGAGGTGCAGGCGCGCATCCCGCCTGGTGTGCGCGACGGCGACCTGCTGCACGTGGCGGCGCGGCGCGCGCCGGCCGACCTGGAGGTGCAGGTCGGCGTGGCACCGCATCCGCTGTTCACGCTGCACGACGACGGCAGCCTGTCCTGCAAGGTACCGGTCGACGCGTTCGCGTGGATGGCCAACCGACCGGTGTCCATCCCCACGCTGGACGGCGTGCAGCCGCTGGCGCTGCAGCGCGACCGCCGGCACTACGCGCTGCCCGGGCTGGGCTTTCCGGTGCGCCACCGGGGGCCGCGTGCCGAGCAGCGGGTGGAGATCGAGCCGGTATTTCCCGACCGCTTCGGCAGCGACCAGGACATCCTGCTCGACCAGTTGATCGCCAGCAACGCGGGCGCCGACCCGCGCCTGGCCGAGTGGCAGCGCACGCTGCGTGCGCGCGACCGCAAGCGCCCCCCGGGGTGAGCTAACCTCGGCGGCCGATTGAAGGACCGCCAGCGTGACGCTCAAACCCCTGCTTCCCACCCTCTTGCTCGCGGCCCTCGCCGCGCCGGCCGCCCTGGCCCTGCAGATCACGTCCGTCACGCCGCAGGGCGAGGTCGCCCAGGCGCGCCAGGTGGTGGTGCGCTTCGACCAGGACGCCACCCGCTTCGGCGATGCACGCGCCCCCGCGCCGGCCACCGTGCGCTGTGCCGACGAGGCCGCAGGCCGGGGCACGGGCCGCTGGAACAACGCACGCGAATGGGTTTGGCAACTGGAGAACGACCTGCCCCCGGGCCAGCGCTGCGAGCTGACGGCGGCGTCGGGCCTCGAGCTGACGGGCCGCACCCGCTTCACGTTCCAGACCGGCGGCCCGGTCGTGCGCAGCACCTGGCCCTATGGCGGCCAGGTCGACGAGCAGCAGTTCTTCGTGCTGCGGCTCAACGGCCCGGCCACGCTGGACAGCGTGCGCGCCAACGTCTGGTGCGCCGTCGAGGGCGTGGGCGAACGCGTGCCCGTGCGCCTGGTCGAGGGCGCCGACCGGGCCGCGCTGCTGAAGGCGCGCCGGCTCGAGGAGGAGGCCGCCAAGTCGCCGCTGGCGGTGCAGACGCTGGCCTGCAACCGGCGCCTGCCCGCTTCGGCCGACCTGCAGATCGTGTACGGCCCGGGCGTGGCCACACCCAGCGGGGTGGCCAACCGCGTGGAGCGGCGCTTCGACTTCACGGTGCGCGCCCCCTTCACGGCCAGCTTCAGCTGCGAACGCGAGAACGCCCAGGCCGACTGCCTGCCGATCCGCCCGCTGCGCCTGCAGTTCACCGCACCGCTGCCGCGCGAGCAGGCCGCCGCCGCCCGGCTGCAGGGCGGCGGACGCAGCATCGCACCGCAGATCGACGACAGCACCGATGCGCTGGTCGACGGCCTGCGCTTCGACCCGCCGTTCACGGAAGGCACGGCCTACACCCTGACGCTGCCGGGCAAGCTGCGCGACGCCTCCGACCGCCCGCTGGACAACGCCGACACCTTCCCGCTGGCCGTGCGCACGGGCGCCATGCCGCCGCTGGCCAAGTTCGCCTCCCGCCCCTTCGGCATCGTCGAGCGCCTGGCCGAACCCGGCGGCCCTGCCCTGCTGCCTGTGACGGTGCGCCGCATCGAGGCCGCGCCCGGCGTGGGCGCGCTGCGCATCGCCGATGGCCAGGTGGCCACGCTGCGGCCAGAGAGCGATGCCGAGATCCTGGCATGGTGGCGCAAGGTGCAGCGCTACGACCGCTTCCAGGTCGAGCGCAAGCAGGCCGCGGCCGACCTCCGGCAGCCGCTGCCGCGGGTGGTCGACCCCGACCAGAAGGGCTGGGTGCAGTCGCGCATGCTGTCGCTGCTGGCCGGCCAGAACGGCGTGCAGCAGTTGAAACTGCCCACGCCGGATGGCAACGACCCGCGACCCTTCGAGGTGGTCGGCATCCCGATGGCGCCAGGCTTCCACGTGGTCGAGATCGCCTCGCGCCAGCTGGGCGCGGCCCTGCTCGACGAGCGCTACGGCCCGGAGCGGACCATGGTCGTGCGCACCGCCGCGCTGGTCACCAACCTGGGCGTGCACTTCAAGCTCGGCCGCGAGAACGCGCTGGCCTGGGTCACGGCACTGGACAGCGGCAAGCCCGTGGCCGGTGCGCGCGTCGCCGTCAGCGACTGCCGCGGCCGCGCCGTCGCCAGTGGCCAGACCGATGCCCAGGGCGTGGTGCAGCTCCAGGGCCTGTCGCCCGAGCCGCCGTCCTGCGCGCAGGACGAAGGTGCCGCCGCCTGGTTCGTCACGGCGCGCGCGCGGGGTGCCGACGGCGTGGACGACCTGGCCTTCACCTTCAGCGACTGGAACCGCGGCATCGAGCCCTGGCGCTTCGACCTGCCGACCAGCCAGGAAGTGGCACCCGACCTGCGCGCCCACACCATCCTGGACCGCACGCTGCTGCGCGCCGGCGAGACCGTGGGCATGAAGCACCTGCTGCGCACCGAGACCAGCGCCGGCCTGGCGCCGGCCGCCTGGCGCCCGGCCACCCTGCGCATCACCCATGTGGGCAGCGGCCAGCAATTCGAGCAGCCGCTGGCCTGGCGCGACACGGCGACGGGCGGGCGCAGCGCGCAGAGCAGCTTCAAGCTGCCGCCCGCCGCCAAGCTCGGCGAGTACCAGATCGAGCTGGTCGGCACGGAGAACGAGGCCGAGCGCAGCCTGGCATCCGGCCGGTTCCGCGTGGAGGAGTTCCGCCTGCCCGTCATGGAAGGCCGCATCGCGCCGACCGCCAGCGCGAACACCAGCGGGCCGCTGGTGCAGCCGGGCGCCCTGGCCGCCAACGTGCAGGTCAACTACGTGGCCGGCGGCGGCGCGGCCAAGCTGCCGGTGGAGGTCTCGGCGCTGCTGCGCGAGCGCTGGCTGCAGTTCGACGGCTATGACGCCTTCAGCTTCGCGCCGCCGCGCGACCGGCGCCAGGGCAACTCCGACGAAGGCGAGGAGGAATCCGAGGCCAGCAACGGCCCGCGCGTGATCGCCAACAAGCTGCCCGTGACGCTGGACGCCCAGGGCGCGGGCCGCGTGGCGCTGCCCGAGATCCCGGCCGCGCCGCGCGCGCAGGAGCTGCTGCTGGAAGCCCGCTATGCCGACCCGAACGGCGAGATCCAGACCCTGCGCGGCACGCACACGGTCTGGCCGGCCGGCGTGGTGGCCGGCCTCAAGACCGAGGGCTGGGTCTCCGCACGCGGCAAGGTGCAGCTGCAGGCGCTGGCGCTCGACCTCAACGGCAAGCCCAAGGCCGGCGTCGCGCTGGATGTGCGTGCCCAGGCCCATGTGGCCACCACCAGCCGCAAGCGCATGGTCGGCGGCTTCTACACCTACGACACGAAGCGCGAGACGAAGGACCTGGGCAGCGTCTGCAGCGGCAAGAGCGACGCGCGCGGCCTGCTGCTGTGCGAGGCCCAGCTGGGCCAGGGCGGCGAGGTCGAGCTGGTCGTCACGGCCAAGGACGACGCCGGCCGCAGCGTGCAGGCGGCCAGCTCGGTCTGGGTCACGCGCCAGGGCGAGCTGTGGTTCGGCGGCGAGAACCATGACCGCATCGACCTGCTGCCCGAGCAGCGCGAGGTGCAGCCCGGCGACACCGTGGCGCTGCAGGTGCGCATGCCGTTCCGCCAGGCCACGGCCCTGGTCACCGTGGAGCGTGAGGGTGTGCTGTGGCACGAGGTGGTGGAACTCAGCGGGCAGGATCCGACGCTGCGTCTGAAGGTGCAGGAAGGCTGGGGTCCCAACGTCTACGTCAGCGCGCTGGTGCTGCGCGGCCGGCTGCGCGAGGTGCCCTGGTACTCGTTCTTCACCTGGGGCTACAAGGCGCCGCGCAGCTGGTGGAGCGCTTTCTGGACCGGCCGCAACGAGGTGGTGGCGCCGAGCGCGATGGTCGACCTCTCCAAACCGGCCTTCCGGCTCGGCGTGGCCGAACTGAAGGTCGGCACGCGCGCCCACCGCATCGACGTGCAGGTGCAGCCCGAGCGCGCCAGCTACCAGGTGCGCGAACGCGTGCAGGTGCGCATCACGGCTAGGCTGCCCGATGGCAAGCCGGCCGCGGGCGCCGAGGTGGCGCTGGCCGCCGTCGACCAGGCGCTGCTGGAACTGGCCCCCAACGACAGCTGGGACCTGCTCGGCGCCATGCTGCAGCGCCGTGCCTGGGGCGTGCAGACCGCCACCGCGCAGATGGAAATCATCGGCCGGCGCCACTACGGCCGCAAGGCGGTGCCGGCCGGCGGCGGCGGTGGCCGCAACCCCACACGCGAGCTGCTGGACACGCTGCTGCTGTGGAACCCGCGCGTGGTGCTGGATGCGCAGGGCCAGGCCACGGTGGAGGTGCCGCTCAACGACGCGCTGACGACATTCCGCATCGTCGCCGTGGCCGACAGCGGCCAGGCCCTGTTCGGCACCGGCCAGGCCAGCGTGCGCACCACGCAGGACCTGCAGATCTTGAGCGGCCTGCCGCCACTGGTGCGCGAGGACGACCGGTTCCGCGCGCAGTTCACGCTGCGCAACACCACGGCCAAGGCCATGCGGGTGGAGTTCAAGCCGCGCGCCACGCTGCTGGAACTGACGCAGCAAACCATCGAGATCCCGCCGAACGAGGCGCGCGAAGCCACCTGGGACGTGGTGGCACCGACCCAGCTGGCGCACACGCGCGCCGAGTCCATCCTGTGGGAGGTCGAGGCGCGCGACCTGTCGGGCAACGCGCGCGACGCGCTCAAGGTCAGCCAGCGCATCGTGCCGGCCGTGCCCATCGCCGTGCAACAGGCCACGCTGGTGCAACTGGACGGGCCGTTCACGCAGCCCGTGCAGCCGCCGGCCCAGGCGCTGGCCACCAACGGCAAGCCACGCGGCGGCCTCTCGCTCGCGCTGCAGCCGCGCCTGGCCGATGGCCTGCCGGGTGTGCGCGACTGGTTCCAGCGCTACCCCTACAGCTGCCTGGAGCAAAGCGCCAGCCGCGCGCTCGGCCTGGAGGACGAAGCCATGTGGAAAGGCGTGGTGGCCCAGTTGCCCACCTACCTGGACAGCGACGGCCTGGCCAACTACTTCCCACCGCGCGATGGCGAGGCCGCGCGCGGCAGCGACACGCTGACGGCCTACCTGCTGGCCGTGAGCCACGAGGCGGCCGCGCTCGACCCGCGCTTCGCGCTGCCCGAGGCGCAGCGCCGCCAGATGGAGGACGGCCTGCTGGCCTTCGTCGAAGGCCGTTTGCAGCGCAGCTTCTGGAGCCCGCGCGCGGACCTGGACGTGCGCAAGCTCGCTGCCCTCGAAGCGCTGTCGCGCAGCGGCCGCGCGCCGGCCCGCCTGCTGGCCAGCCTCACCATCGCGCCCGAGCAATGGCCCACGCACGCGCTGCTGGATTGGGTGCAGATCCTGCAGCGCGTGAGCGACGTGCCGCAGCGCGCCCAGCGGCTGGAACAGGCACAGCAGCTGCTGCGCACGCGGCTGGCGTTCTCGGGCACCCGGGTGGGCTTCTCCACCGAGCAGGGCGACGCCTGGTGGTGGCTGATGGCCAACACCGACGCCAATGCCGCACGCCTGCTGCTGGTGGCGCAGAACGAAGCCGGCTGGCAGGCCGACATGGGCCGGCTGGCCAGCGGCTTGATCGCGCGGCAGCAGCGCGGCGCCTGGCAGACCACCACGGCCAACCTGTGGGGCAGCCTGGCGCTGCGCAAGTTCTCGGCCAAGTACGAGGCCGACCCGGTGAGCGGCAGCACGCGCGCGCAGCTGGGCAGCGAGAGCGTGCGCGCCGACTGGCCGGCCAAGGGCGCACCACCGGCCCAGTTCCTGCCGTGGCCCGGCACGGCCGCCGCGACGTTGCAGGCCACGCACGAAGGCAGCGGCAAGCCCTGGCTCACGTTGCAGTCGCTGGCTGCGGTGGAAGTGAAGGCCCCTTTCGATGGCGGTTACCGCATCGTGCGCGAGGTCGTGCCCGTCGAGCAGGCCCAGCCCGGCCGCTGGACGCGCGGCGACATCCTGCGCATCCAGCTCAGCGTGACGGCCGCGCAGGACATGAGCTGGGTGGTGTTGTCCGATCCCGTGCCGGGCGGCGCCACCATCCTGGGCACCGGCCTGGGCCGCGACTCGGCCATTGCCACCCAGGGCGAGCGGCGTGGCGGCAACGCCTGGCCGGCCTTCGAGGAGCGCGGCTTCGAAGCCTTCCGCAGCTACTACGGCTTCCTGCCCAAGGGCGAGGTCAAGACCAGCTACACGGTGCGGCTCAACAACGTGGGCGAGTTCGCGCTGCCGCCCACGCGCGTGGAGGCCATGTACGCGCCCGAGATGTTCGGCGAGCTGCCGAACGCGCGGGTGAAGGTCCAGGCGCCGTGAAGAAGGCCCTACCAGACCTCCAGCACCAGACGGTCCGGCACGTGACCGAAGGCCTGGTCGCGGCTGACGAGGATGCAGTCCATGGCCACTGCATGCGCCGCGATCATCATGTCCAGGTCTGCGAGGCTGACGCCGCGGGCCTCCCAGGCGGCCCGCACTTCTCCATGGCACCGGGCGACATCGTCATTCCAGACCAGCACATCCACACGCTGCACGAACGCGTCGATGCGCAGGCGCAGGCCCGGCGGGCGACCTGCGCGCTGCCATCCGTATTCCAGTTCTGCCAGGCTCACGCTGGAGATGGCGATGCGTCCCATGGGCGTCTGCGCGACGCGCGCCAGCAAGCTGGCGTCCTTCGCCCGGATGACATGGCTGACGATGTTGGTGTCCAGCAGGTAGCGCCTGCCGGTCGGCAAGTTCGGCACGGTGGCCACTGCACTCATTTGCCCCAACCCTCGAAAGGGTCGCGCCGCGTGTGCGTCTGCTTGCGCTCGGCCAGGAAATCGTCCACATCCGGCGTCTGCGCCACCACGTCGAGAAAGCCCTGCCAGTCGGCCGGCTTGCGCGACAGCACCACGTCGCCGGTCAAGGGGTCGCGGCGGATGAAGACCTCCGCTTCGGCAAAGCGGAACTCCCGCGGCAGGCGCACCGCCTGGCTGCGGCCCGTGACAAATACCTTGGCTGTCTGCATGTGGAACCCCTTCGGACGATATCTTCCATGATATCTACCATGCCGATGGCATTCAAGGGGATGGCTGTTGCGCTGCTGGCTGCGCTGGCGTGCAGCGCCACTGCGCACGCCCTTCCCTCCTATGACGAGGTGCGCGCCGCGCACCGCCCATCCGAAACCCTGGTGCTGGCGCGCGATGGCCAGGTGCTGCAACGCGTCCGCACCGACGCCAGCGTGCGGCGAGGCCCCTGGGTGGCGCTGGCCGAGGTCTCGCCGGCGCTGCGCACGGCCCTGGTCCTGAGCGAGGACCAGGCCTTCTGGCAGCACAGCGGTGTGGACTGGCGCGCGGTCTCGGCCGCGGCCTGGGCCAACCTGTGGAACACGCGCACGCGCGGCGCGTCCACGCTGACCATGCAGCTGGCCGGCCTGCTCGACGAGGACTGGCGCGCCGGCCCGGGCGGCCGCAGCGTCGGCCAGAAGCTGGGCCAGGCCGTGGCTGCGCAGCGGCTGGAGCGCAGCTGGCGCAAGGACCAGATCCTGGAGGCCTACCTCAACCTGGTGCCGCTGCGCGGCGAGATCGTCGGCATCGACGCGCTCGCACGCAGCCTGTTCGGCAAGGCGCCGCACGGGCTGGATGCGCGCGAAGCCGCCATCGCCGCAGCGCTGGTGCGCGGGCCCAACGCAGCGCCGGCCGTGGTGGCGCGCCGAGCCTGCACGGTGCTCAAGGACAGCACCGGCGCGGCCGACTGCGCCGGGCTCGAGCTGCTGACGCTGGGCGCCTTGCAGCGCCGCAGCTGGCCGGCCAGCGAAGGCATCGCCCCGCACCTCGCCCGCCGGCTGCTGCACGAAGACGGCACCGGCGGCGCCAGCCTGCGCAGCAGCCTGGACGCCGGCCTGCAGCGCTTCGCCCGGCAGCAGCTGGCCCAGCACCTGCGCGAACTGCGCGGGCGCAACGTGGAAGACGGCGCCCTTGTGGTGCTGGACAACGCCAGCGGCGAGGTGCTGGCCTGGGTCGGCTCCTCGGGCGCGCTGAGCCGCGCGGCCGAGGTCGATGGCGTGCTCGCGCTGCGCCAGCCCGGCTCCACGCTCAAGCCCTTCCTGTACGCCCAGGCCATCGCCGAGGGCCGGCTCACAGCCGCCTCGCTGCTGGAGGACGCGCCCACGCACATCGCCACACCGGCCGGCCTGTACATCCCGCAGAACTACGACCGCCGCTTCAAGGGCTGGGTCTCGGTGCGCACGGCGCTGGCCTCCTCGCTCAACGTGCCGGCCGTGCGCACGCTGGTGATGGTGTCGCCCGATGCCTTCGCGCGGCAGCTGCAGGCCCTGGGCCTGGCCCTGGCGCACGGCGGCGACCACTACGGCACCAGCCTGGCCCTGGGCAGCGCCGAGGTCTCGCTGCTCGCGCTGACCAACGCCTACCGCGCGCTGGCCAACGGCGGCCGCGCCAGCCCCGTGCGCCTGGTGCCCGGGGCGCGCCCTGCGCCCGGCCCGCCCGTGCTCGACGCGCGCGCGGCCTTCATCGTCGGCGACATCCTGGCCGACCCGCTGGCGCGCGCCATGACCTTCGGCACCGACAGCGTGCTGGCCACGCGCGGCTGGGCCGCCGTGAAGACCGGCACCAGCAAGGACATGCGCGACAACTGGGCCATCGGCTGGTCCGATCGCTACACCGTGGGCGTGTGGGTCGGCAACGCCGGCGGTGCGGCGATGTGGGACGTGAGCGGCACCAGCGGCGCGGCGCCGATCTGGGCCGCACTCATGCAGCAGCTGCACCGGCAGGCGCCCGGCCGCGCGCCGCGCGCGCCGGCCGGTGTCGAGCAGGCGGCCGTGCGCTTCGGCGATGCGCTGGAGGCCCCCCGCCGCGAGTGGTTCCTGCCCGGTACGGCGCAGCCACTGTTCGCGCTGGCCGGCACCAGGGAAGACCGCGCCGCCACGCCGCGCATCCTGGCGCCCGTGGACGGCAGCATCCTTGCGCTGGACCCCGACATCCCGCCCGCCCACCAGCGCCTGTGGCTGCGCGCCCAGGGCCCGGACGCGCGCTGGCGCATGGACGGCAAGCCGCTCGGCCGCGGCCGCGAACTGGCCTGGCTGCCCTGGCCGGGCCGGCACCAGCTGCAACTGGTGGATGCCGGGGGCACGGTGCTCGACCAGGTGCGGATCGAGGTGCGCGGGGCTGCCGTCAAGCCGGCGCGCGGCGGCGCGGCGGCGCCTGCCCGGCCAGCTTGGCCGTGATGGCGGCGGCCTCGGCCGCCATGGCCTGCACCACCTCGGGCACGCGGCTGGCCGGCATGCGCGCCGTGATCGTCGCCACGGCGATGCCGGCAACGGTGCGGCCCTCGGGGTCGCGCACCGGCACGGCCACGGCGCGCGAGCCCGGCACCACACCCACAGCTGCGAAGGCATGGTCCTGCCGGCGCACGCGCTCGGCGCGGCGCAGCAGCTCGTCGGGATCGATCTGCATGGCCAGCAGGCGCTGGCGGTTGCGTTGCACCACCTCGCGCATCTCGTCCTCGGGCAGCGAGGCCAGCAGCACCAGGCCGCTGACGCCCACGCCCAGTGGCCGGCGCGCGCCGACCTCGATGGACAGCACCTTGACCGGGTAGCTGCCGACGCAGCGCGCCAGGCACACGGAGTCGTCGCCGTTGCGGATGGTCAGGAAGGTGGTGTCGCCCAGCGATTCGCCGAGCGCGCGCAGGTGCGGCTCCGCCAGGCCGCGCAGCGGAAAGCGCGCCCGCCGCGCCAGGCCGAGCAGCGCGACCTCGCCGCCGATCAGGTAGCGCCGCGTGGCGGCGTCCTGCTCGCAGGCGCCTTCCTCGACGAGCACGCGCAGGATGCGGTGCGCCGTCGGCCGGTTCAGGCCGCAGGCGCGCACCACGTCGACCAGGCGTACCCCCAGTTCCTGGCCCGCCGCCACGATGCGCAGCACGGCCAGCGCGCGGCGGATGCTCTGCGCGCCGTCGGTGCTGCGGGCGGGCGCATCGACGCTCACGGCATCTCGGCCTTGGCCGTCTGCGGCACGGCGCGCAAGGTGACGATCTCGCCCAGCGTCGCGTAGTTCGGCCCGCCGATGCGGCACACCGGGTCGAGTTCCGTGGTCTGCACCTTGCCGTCGCGGTACAGGCCGTCGCGCAGGTGGAATACCGTGATCTCGCCGACGATGAACTCGGCCCCGGTGCTGCCGAACTCGATCACGCGGTCGAGCCGGCATTCCATGGCCACGGGCGCATCCAGCAGGCGCGGCGTGCGCACCGTGGTGCCGGGCGCCGTGGCCAAGCCAAGCAGTTCGGCCTCGCTGACATCGGGCGCATGCTCGACGCTGCTCTCGTGGATGGCGTGCAACTGGCCGCTGTGGCCGATGTTGACCACGAACTCGCGCATGGCGTGGATGTTGGCGCCCGTGTCCTTGCGCGTGCCGCGCTTGCGGCCGATGTTCACGCCCAGCATGGGCGGCTTGTTCGACACGAAGGTGAAGCACGAGAACGGCGCGAGGTTGACCACGCCTTCCTCGTTCAGCGTCGTGATCCAGGCGATGGGACGCGGCACGACCACACCGGACAGCAGACGGTAGGTGGCCTCGGGGCTCAGGGAGTCGGCGGTGATGTGCATGCGCTGGCTTGTCTCGGTGAATGGGATGCCCGCATTGTCCGGACGCAGCGCGCCACACGGCGAGCGCCACATCGTGCAAACGTCCATAGTGTGGAACAAATTCGAGTTATTGCGTTGCAGCAAATCCGGCCCGGTCCGTAGAGTCCAGGCCATGCGGCGCCACCTCCGGCGCCGCTCCCGCTTCGCACCAACACAAGGAGACATCGGATGAAAGCCCTGCCCCTGCTCGCCGCCTCGGCCATCGCCTTCGGCACGTTCGCCACCCCCGTCCAGGCCCAGGCCTGGCCCGACAAACCGGTGCGCCTGGTGCTGCCCTACCCGCCGGGCGGCAACGTCGACAGCGCCGCGCGCGTGATCAGCGAGCAGCTGCAGCAGATCTTCAAGCAGCCCTTCATCGTCGACAACAAGCCCGGTGCGGGCGGCCTGATCGCGGGCGAGCACGTGGCCCGCTCGGCACCCGACGGCTATACCTTCTTCATGGGCGCGAACGGCCCCATCCTGTTCTCGCCCATCATCTTTCGCCGCGCCGCCTACGACTGGAAGAAGGACTTCACGCCCGTGGGTTCGGTCTCGTTCACGCCGCTGCTGCTGCAGGTCAACCCCAAGCTGCCGTACAAGACCTTCGCCGAGTTCCTGGCCGCTGCCAAGAGCGCGCCAGGCCGCATCACCATGGCATCGCCCGGCGCGGGCACGACCAACCACCTCGTCAGCGAATACCTGCAGAGCGCCACCGGCGCCAAGTGGACCACCGCCCACTACAAGGGCAACGCGCCGGCCACCACCGACCTGCTGGGCGGCCAGGTGGACTTCAACTTCGACCAGCTGTCCGTGGCCCAGCCCTTCATCCAGCAGGGCCGCACGCGCGCGCTGGCCGTGACCTCGGCCAAGCGGCTGGCCAGCCTGCCCGATGTGCCCACGCTGGCGGAATCGGGCTTTCCGGGCTTCAGCGCCGAGACCTTCACGGGCGTGATGGCGCCCGCTGCGACGCCCAAGGACATCGTCGTGAAGTTCTCGGCCGCACTGCAGAAGATCCTGGCCGACAAGGCGGTGCAGGACAAGTTCGCGACCCTGGGCGCCGAAGCGCGCGCCATGACGCCCGAGCAGTTCGGGCAGTTCCTCGCCAAGGAGGACGCGCAATGGACCAAGGTCATCCAGCAATCCAACATCAGTGCAGAGTGAACATGGACAACACCCGCCTCACGCGCTCCGCCCCGCCGGGCCGCACCAGCATCTACGTCGAGGGCTTCAGCCACAAGAACCCCATCCCCGCGGGCTGCCGCATCGGGCCGCTGCTCATGAGCGGCAGCATCCAGGGCAACGACCCGGCCACGGGCAAGCCGGCGGCCGGCATCGAGGCGCAGTGCCGCTGCATGCTGGAGAACGTGCGCCGCATCGTCGAGGCCGCCGGCGGCCGCACGGACGACATCGTCAAGCTCACGGTCTGGATGCAGGACCGCACGCAGCGGCCCGCGCTCAACGCGCCCTGGCTCGAGATGTTCCCCGACGCCGCCACGCGCCCGGCCCGCCACACCATGCAGGCCGAACTCGACATGGGCAAGCTCATCGAGTGCGACTTCACCGCGTACATCGCCTGACCATGCCCGACTACCTGCCCTTCGACCCGCAGCCGCGTGCCCCCCATCCGCTGCCGCCGGCCCTGGCCTGCGACAGCCAGTTCCACGTGTTCGGCCCGCCCGCGCAGTACCCCGTGCGGCCCGGCGCGGCCTACACCATGCCGACCGCGACCTGGCAGGTCGCGCAGGCCTTGCACCGCACCCTGGGCATCCAGCGCGGCGTGATCGTGCAGGCCACGACCTACGGCGCCGACCACACCGTGGTGCTGGACGCGCTGGCCGGCCTGAACGGCGAGGGTCCGCGCAACTACGTGGCCTGTGCCAACGCCGTCGTACTCAGCGAGCGCGACGACGCCTACCTGCACCGTCTGCACGACGCCGGCGTGCGCGGCGCACGCTTCACCCGCGCCGGCCTCGGCATCAGCCTCACGCCGGCCGAACAGCAACGCGCCTTCGACCGCTGCCGCGAGATGGGCTGGTACGTGAAGGTGCAGCCCGAGGCCAGCGGCATCGCCGAGCAGATCGCGGCCTTCGAGCAGCTGGATATCCCGGTGCTGATCGACCACATGGGCCGGCCCGACCTGGCCAAGGGCGAGGCCGATGCCGGCCTGGCCAAGCTCGTGGAGCTGCTGGGCCGCGGCAACTTCTGGGTCATGCTGTCGCTGTCGGAGAAGACCTCGAGGACGGGCTTTCCGTGGGACGACGTGCTGCCGCTCGCGCGCCGGCTGATCGACGCCGCGCCCGCGCGCTGCGTCTGGGGCAGCGACTGGCCGCACCCGGTCTCGGTCAAGCAGCCGCCCAACGAGGGCGACCTCATGGAACTGGCCTACCGCTTCGCGCCCGACGCAGCCACGCTGCACAAGCTGCTGGTCAGCAACCCCGCCACCTTCTTCGGCTTCGACACCCCATGAAACTCCTCACCTTCCGTTCCCAGGGCACCGTGCGCTGGGGCGCCGCCGTCGATGGCGGCATCGTCGACCTCGCGCGCCGGCTGCCCGGCATCGCCTCGGTCAAGGCCTTGCTCGAAGGCGGCGACGCTGCGCTGCAGCAGGCGCGTGCGGCACTGGCCGATGCCCGGCCGGACCTGCAGCTGGCCGATGTGCAGTTGCTGGTGCCCGTGCAGCAGCCCGAGAAGATCCTGTGCATCGGCGTGAACTACGCGCACCGCAACGCCGAATACAAGGACGGCAGCACGCTGCCCCAGCACCCCAGCATCTTCGTGCGCTTTCCGGACTCCTTCGTCGGCCACGGCGAGGCGCTGCTGGCGCCGCCCGAGTCGCAGCAGCTGGACTACGAGGGCGAGATCGTCATCGCCATCGGCCGCCCCGTGCGCCGCGCTTCGTCGCGCGAGGAAGCGCTGGCCGCCATCGGCGGGCTGACCATCATGAACGAGGGCACCATCCGCGACTGGGTGCACCACGCCAAGTTCAACGTCACGCAGGGCAAGAACTGGCAGGGCTCGGGCGCCATCGGCCCCTGGATCGTCACGGCCGACGAGTTCACCGCGGGCTACGGCCA
Source organism: Pseudorhodoferax soli (assembly GCF_003337555.1). GTDB lineage: Bacteria > Pseudomonadota > Gammaproteobacteria > Burkholderiales > Burkholderiaceae_C > Pseudorhodoferax > Pseudorhodoferax soli. Next base: position 109,334 of record NZ_QPJK01000001.1, read on the forward strand.
GCTGCACCTCACGACCCACGTGAACGGCGAGCTGCGCCAGGACGACACCACGGCCAGCCTGATGTTCGACTTCGCGCACCTGGTCACCTACCTGTCGACCTTCATCACGCTCAAGCCCGGCGACCTGATCGCCACCGGCACGCCGATCGGCGCCGGTGTGCGCTTCGAGCCACCGCGCTTCCTCAAGGCCGGCGACCGTGTCGAGGTCACGGTGGACGGCATCGGCACGCTGTCCAACCCCGTGCGCGACGAGGAGGTGCTGCGATGAGCCTCGACACCACCGTCATCGAGGCCATTGCCGCGCAGCTGCAGCAGGCGGAAGCAACCCGCCAGCCCTGCCCCATCGTCTCGCTGCAGCATCCCGGCATGCAGATCGAGGACGCCTATGCGGTCCAGGCCGCCTGGATGGCGCTCAAGCAGCGCGCGGGTCGCCGCATCAAGGGCCACAAGATCGGCCTGACCTCCAAGGCCATGCAGCGCGCGGTCGGCATCGACGAGCCCGACTTCGGCGTGCTGCTGGACGACATGTTCTTCCGTGACGGCGCGGTGATCCCCACCGAGCGCTACCTGGCGTTGCGCATCGAGGCGGAACTGGCCTTCGTGCTCGACAAGCCGCTGGCGGGCCCGGACTGCACGCTGTTCGATGTGCTCGACGCCACGGCCTACGTGACGCCGGCGCTGGAGATCCTCGACGCCCGCATGCACCGCGTGGACCCGGCCACGAAGAAGCCGCGCACCGTGCTTGACACCATCTCCGACAACGCGGCCAACTGCGCGCTGGTGCTGGGCGGGCGGCCGTTCAAGCCCCAACTGGTTGATGCCGACATGCGCCGCATCGGCGCCATCGTCAGCAAGAACGGCGAGGTCGAGGAGACCGGCCTGGCCGCCGGCGTGCTGAACCACCCCGGCTACGGCATTGCCTGGCTGGCCAACCGGCTGCACCGCCACGGCGTGACGCTGCAGGCCGGCGAGGTGGTGCTGGCGGGCTCCTTCATCCGGCCGATCGAGGTGGCCAAGGGCGATACCATCGTTGCGGACTATGGTGAATTCGGCACGGTGTCGTGCCACTTCGGATGAACGAACACATGCGCAATCCCTTCAAAGAGGCGCTGGCTGCCGGCCAGCCGCAGATCGGCCTGTGGCTCTCGCTGGCCGAGGCCTACACGGCCGAGATCTGCGCCACGGCCGGCTTCGACTGGCTGCTGGTCGATGGCGAGCACGCACCCAACGACGTGCGCAGCATCCTCGCGCAGCTGCAGGCCGTGGCGCCCTACCGCGCCCAGCCTGTGGTCCGTGCGGTCGAGGGCAGCACGGCGCTGGTCAAGCAGCTGCTGGACATCGGCGCGTGCAACCTGCTCGTGCCCATGGTCGACACGGCCGAGCAGGCACGCGCCATGGTGGCCGCCACGCGTTATCCGCCCGAGGGCGTGCGCGGCGTGGGCTCGGCCATCGCACGCGCCTCGCGCTGGAACACCCGCACCCAGTACCTGGACGAGGCCAACGCCGAGGTCTGCCTGCTGGTGCAGGCCGAGACCGCGACGGCGCTGCGCAACCTGGATGCGATCTGCGCCGTCGATGGCGTCGATGGCGTGTTCATCGGCCCGGCCGACCTGGCCGCCTCCATGGGCCACCGCGGCAACCCGGGCCATCCCGAGGTGCAGTCCGCCATCGAGAGCGGCATCGCCACCATCGTCGCCAGCGGCAAGGCCGCCGGCATCCTGACCGGCGACGCGGCACTGGCACGCCGCTACCTGGCACTGGGCGCGCGCTTCGTGGCGGTGGGCGTGGAGGTGAGCCTGCTGGCCCAGGCCACGCGCCGGCTGGCGGCCGACTTCGGGCTGGGCCAGGACAGCGCGGCAGACGGCCGCTCCGGCTACTGAACCAGCCCGGCCAGGGCCCGGCCGGCACGGCAGGATGCCGCATGTATGCAGTTCAGAAAGTCCGGCCGACTGTGCGAAAGTCATCGTTTCGGGCGGATTGGTCACTGCATATGTGTGAAATAGGAGCGGTTTGCTTCCTATAGTGGTGCAGCCGCTGCACCACCGCAGCCCCTCCATCCAGCCCAGGCCCAAGGGGATGCCGACTTCTCCGCTTTCGCTGCCACCCAGCGCCCCTTCCGGCATGGCCATGCTCGAACTGGTGTGCATGGCCCTGGCGTTCCTGCTGGCGCTGCTGGCGGTGGTCGCATGGCGACAGCGGCGTGCGCTGCGCACCGCGCGCGGCGAATCACTGCAGCTGCACGAGGAGACAGCAGCGCTGCGGCGACGGCAGGATGCCGATGAGGCCAATGCCCGCACCGTGGAGAGCTTCCGGGCCGCCGCGCTGCAGGCCCAGCAACGCGAGGCGCTATACGCCTCGCTGATCAACGGCATGCCGGGCGCCGCCTACCGCTGCAGCGCCGACGAGAACTGGAGCGTGCTGTTCATCAGCGAGGCCGTGCTCGCGCTGTCGGGCTGGTCGCCGGCCGACTACCTGGCCGCGCCCGAACTGCTGCGCGAGCTGGTGCATCCGGACGACCATGCGCGCGTGACGGCGGAGGTGCAGGCCGCCCTGGACGCCGGCCGCAGCTACACCCTCGAATACCGCGCCATGCACCGCGATGGCCACAGCTTCTGGGCCTGGGAGCGCGGCAAGGCCGTGCGCGACGCCACGGGCCGCGTGCTGTGGCTGGACGGGGTGGTGGTGGACATCAGCGAACGCAAGGGGATGGAGCAGGCGCTGCGCGACGCCAAGGACCGCGCAGAGCAGGCGGTGGCCGCCAAGACCACCTTCCTCGCCAACATGGGCCACGAGGTGCGCACACCGCTGAACGCCATCATCGGCTTCTCCGAGATCGTGCTGCGCAACGAGCTCGACATGCGGCAGCGCCAGTATGTGTTCAAGGTGCGCCAGGCCGCCACCGCGCTGCTGCGGCTCATGAACGACATCCTGGACATGGCCAAGCTGGAGCGCAGCCAGCTGCAGTGCGAGACGGTCGACTTCTCGCTGCGCGCCCTCGCGCAGGAGGCCCTGGCCAGCCAGCATGCGGCGGCCGAGCAAAAGGGCCTGGCGCTGCGCCTGGACGCCGAGCCCGGCCTCGGCGACGCCTTCCAGGGCGACGGGCCGCGGCTGCGCCAGGTGCTGGACAAGCTGCTGGACAACGCCGTCAAGTTCACCGAGCAGGGCACGGTGCGGCTGCAGCTGGCGCGCCAGCATGGCCAGGTGCTGCTGGCCGTGCACGACACCGGCATCGGCATCGCAGCGCAAGACCAGGCCCGCGTCTTCGACGCCTTCTCCCAGGCCGATGGCTCGGCGAGCCGGCGCTTCGGCGGCACGGGCCTGGGCATCACGCTGGCGCGGCAACTGGTCCAACGCATGGGCGGCACGCTGACGCTGCAGAGCACGCCCGGCCAGGGCAGCGTGTTCCGCGTGCTGGTGCCGCTGCAGGAAGGCGCCGGGCCGGGCGCCGCGCAGGCCGCAGACGGCACACCGTCCGCGCCGTCGCATGAGGCACCCTTGCCCGCCGGCCTGCAGGCGCTGTTCGATGCGCCCGATCCCGACGAGCAGCCCTGGCACGACTCGCTGCGTGCCACCGCGGCAGCCCTGCGCAACGGCGAGCAGGACGAGGCGGACCTGCCCGTGCTGCTGCAACGCCTGCGCGGCCAGGGCCTCGCGCAGCACGTGGCCCAGGTGGAACAGGCGCTGGCCCGGTTCGACCTGGACCGCGCGGCCGAGCTGCTGGAAGCGCTGCCGGCGCGGCGTTAGGCCGCCCGCATGAAGCCGGCGAAGAAGCCGGCCAGCGCCTGGTGCGCATCCAGCGGCAGCACCTGCGCCACGTACTGGTCCGGCCGCACCACCACCAGCGCCCCGTGCGCGCGGTCGATGCCGCGCAGCGCATAGATGTCCTGCCCCGGCCTGCCGTCTGCCGCGAAGACCTTCTCGTAGTCGACGAGCCCGTACCGGCCCTTGCGCGGCAGCAGCAGCGCCGGCATGGTCTCCTGGGCGAGTTCGTCGTGCCGCTGCGGGAACACGGCGCGCAGGTCGAACACGGCGTCCGGATCCTGGCCAGCCGGCGTGTGGCGGCGCAGCGGCGAGTCCGGCGCTTCGGCAAGGAAGCGGCACAGCGCGCGCAGGCCGGTGCCGGGGTCCCGGTGGTCGTCGGCCGCGGCGAAGGCGTACAGCCGCCAGCGGCCGTCGGCACGCGCCACATGGCCCAGTTGCAGGGGCCTGGCATCGGCCACGCGCACCACGGGCGCGGAATGGAAACGCGTGCCGACCCCGAAACCGCTGGCCAGCGCCTGGTGCGTGGCGTCGCCGCACACCACGGAGGGTGGGTACTGCGTGCCCACGCCAGCCGTGAAGCGGCCATGCTGCTCGAAGTAGCGCTGGAAGGCCTTGGGGTCCACGCCACCTGCGCCGCCCTCGGCGGGCCGGTCGCTGAACATGCGTGCCCAGTCGCGGTCGAAGTCGATGAGCTGCTGGGCCACGGCCTGGCGCTCGGCGCTGTAGCTGTGCAGTAGCGTCGGTGCGCACTGGCCGCGCAGCACGGCCGCCAGCTTCCAGCCCAGGTTGAAGCTGTCCTGCATGGAGACGTTCATGCCCTGCCCGGCCTTGGGGCTGTGGGTGTGGCAGGCGTCGCCGGCGATGAACACGCGCGGCAGCTGCCGGTCCGCCCGCTCGGCCGGCACGTCGTCGTAGCGCGCGCAGATGCGCTGGCCGATCTCGTAGACCGACCACCAGGGCACGTCCTTCACCTCCAGGGTGTAGGGATGCAGGATGCGCTGCGCGGCGGCCACCAGCTGCTCCAGCGTGATGCCGCGGTGGGCGGCGCGCTCGTCCTCGCCCAGCTTGTCCATCTCCACATACAGGCGCACGAGGTAGCCGCCCTCGCGCGGGATCACGAGCAGGTTGCCGTGTTCGGACTGCACGGCCACCTTGCTGCGGATGTCGGGGAAGTCGGTCACGGCGAGCAGGTCCATCACACCCCAGGCCTGGTTGGCCGAGTCGCCCACGAGTTGCTGGCCGATGGCCTTGCGCACGGCGCTGCGTGCGCCGTCGCAACCGACGACGTAGCGGGCGCGCACGGTCTCGGACTGCTCAGCCCCGGCGCGCGCCAGCGTCACGGTGACGGGATGGTCTGCCGCTTGCGCGTCCACCGCCACCGCCGACACGCTGCGGCCGTAGTACGGCTGCATGCGGCCGGGCGCGCGGCGCATCTGCTCGAGATAGAAGTCGTGCACGCGGGCCTGGTTCAGCACCACGTGGGGAAACTCGGAAAGCCCGTCGGGCGTGTCCTGCACGCGGCCATGGCGCACGATGCCGCCGTCCTGCGCGCCGGGCTTCCAGAAGGTCACTTCGTTGATCCAGCAGGCCTCCTGCAGCACGCGCTCGCTGAAGCCGAAGGCCTCGAACATCTCCATCGTGCGGCAGGCGATGCCATCGGCCTGGCCCAGCTGCAGCGGTCCATCCTTGGCCTCGACGATGCAGGTGCGGATGTCGGGGAACGCGGCCAGCTGGGCCGCCAGCGTCAGGCCGGCCGGGCCGCAGCCCACGATCAGCACGTCGACCTCGGCCGGCGGCTGCTCCGTCGGCAGCTGCGCAGCAGCCGAAGCGGGCAGGACGCGCGGGTCGCCGGGTTGGAATCCGTCCAGATGGAACTGCATGGCGTATCTCCTGCGCACGGTCAATTTCAGTACGCATCAATATTATCAGCATACGTATGATTTGTGCAATGGGAGAATATGGCGATGAAGAAGACCAGCGCCAGCCAGCCAGCGCCCGACGTCGACCTGCGCTCGCAGCCCGGCCACAGCATCCGGCGCCTGCAGCAGATCGCGTTCGCCGTGTTCATGCAGGAAGCGGCCAGCGCGGGCACCACCCCCGTGCAGTATGCGGTGCTGCAGACGCTGTCCGACCAACCCGGCATCGACCAGCGCACGCTGGCCCGCGCCGTGAGCCTGGACACATCGACCATCGGCGGCGTGGTCGACCGGCTGGAAGCGCGCGCCCTGCTCGCGCGCAGCCTGTCGCCGCAGGACAGGCGCGTGCGCCTGCTGCACCTGACGGCCGCGGGCGAGGCGCTGCGCCGGGAGCTGTTGCCCACCATGCTGCAGGCGCAGCAGCGCATGCTGGACCCGCTGACGGCCGCCGAGCGCACGCTCTTCATGGACATGGTGCAGCGCGTCATCGCCCACCATGCGGGCGTGGACGACACGGCCGCGCCAGAGGGCTGACACCGCTCGGCAGCACCGCCGCGCCTTCCGTCAGCGCGAGGCCCTGCGCGCCGTGACGGCTGCCGCACGGGCCACCACAATCGCGCGTTTATCCATTCGAAAAGAGAGCGCGCATGCCCACGCCCAAGTACCGCCTCGTCACCCGCAGCGACTTCGACGGTCTCGTCTGCGCCGTGCTGCTGAACGAGCTGGACATGATCGACGACATCCTGTTCGTCCACCCCAAGGACATGCAGGACGGCAAGATCGCCATCAGCGGGCGCGACATCACGACCAACCTGCCCTATGTGGCCGGCGCGCACCTGGCGTTCGACCACCATCTGTCGGAGACCATCCGCAACCAGGATGCCGGCAGCAACCACATCATCGACGCCCACGCCCCCTCGGCCGCGCGCGTGGTGTACGAGCACTTCGGCGGCAGGCAGCGATTCCCGAAGATTTCCGACGAGATGATGGAGGCCGTGGACAAGGCCGACTCGGCGCAGTACGTGCGCGACGAGATCCTCGCGCCCACCGGCTGGGTGCTGCTGAACTACCTGATGGATGCGCGCACGGGCCTGGGCCGCTTCCGCGAATTCCGCATCAGCAACTACGCGCTGATGATGGACCTCATCCGCTACTGCCGCGACCACAGCATCGACCAGATCCTCGCGTTGCCCGACGTCAAGGAGCGGGTGGACGTGTACGACGAGCACGCCGGCAAGGCGCGCGAGCAGATCCTGCGCTGCGGCAAGGTGCACGGCGATGTGGTGGTGCTGGACCTGCGCAACGAGGAAACCATCTGGGCCGTCAACCGCTTCATGGTCTATGCGCTGTTCCCACGCGCCAAGGTCTCGATCCACGTGATGTGGGGCGTGCAGAAGCAGAACACCGTGCTGGCCACGGGCAAGTCCATCCTGGACCGCAGCAGCCAGTGCAACATCGGCGAACTCATGCTGCAGTACGGCGGCGGCGGGCACCAGGCCGCCGGCACCTGCCAGGTGGAGAACGACCAGGCCGACGCCAAGCTGCGCGAGGTCGTCGCCAAGATCAACGCGGCCGGCTGAAGCCGCCGCGCCGCGGCCTCACTTCGGATCGAAGGGGGCCGCCACCGCCAGTTCGGCCAGGCGGAGTGCGCCGTCCAGCGAGCGTGCTCCGGCGATGAAGCGGCCGTTGTGGCAGAACACCGCATCGGCCACGCCGCTGGCCGCCGCCAGCTCGGCCTCGCGCAGGCCGGCCCAGGCGCGCGGCAGATCCTTGCGCGCCGTGAACGACTGCGGCTCCACAGTCACCACATGCACCTGGTGCTGCTCGTCGCTGGCGTCGGGGTAGACCACGAACCACAGGTCCGGCATCTCGGCACTGGCCACGTCGCGCCAAGGCAGGCCGCCGCGCGGCAGCACCAGCACGCGGCCGTCCAGCAGCACCCGTGCCTCGCGCACCTGCTGCGCGCCCTGGTGGCGGGCGCGCTGCTGGTCGAGCGCGGCCAACAGCAGCTGCGTGACCACGCCCATCGCCTGCTCGAAGCGCGCCAGCGCGGCGGCATCGTCCTGCGCGGCGCTGCCGCGCCGGTCCCAGGGCAGGTTGAACTGCGCCAGCAGCGCCGACAGGCCGAACAGCCCCGGCGCGGCATTGGCGGCGCCGGTGTCGGCCCGGTCCAGGTGCTGCACCAGTTCGCGGTCCAGGCTGTCGGCAATCGCCTGGACGAGCGTTGGCTCCGTCACGCCGCACTGCTGCGCAACCAGGGCCGGACCGTGCGCAGCCCACACCAGGCCGGCACTGGCATAGACCACGCCGCTGGCGCGTGCGCCGTCGAAGCCGCGCTGGTGGTGGTCGAAGCGGCCGCGGGCGGCGTCCCATTCGCCGCCCACGTCGACGGCGTAATCGGCGGCGGCGATCAGCGCGGCGTCGCGTGTGCGCAGCAGCGTCGCCTCGGGAAACAGCAGCCGCAGCACGGCCACGCCGAACACGTCGTCCGCGTGGAAAGAGCCGTTGTGCGTGGCGATGGTGGTGGAGCGGGTCGTGGTATGCATCGTGTCGTGCCTGGGTAAGAAAAAAGGGCCGGGAGCATCGGCTCCCAGCCCTTCATGCGCAAGCCCTGGCGCTCAGGCCGTCAGTGTCGCCAGCGCGTCGTTCAGCGTCTTGCTGGGGCGCATGATGGCGGCGACCTTGGCGTCGTCCAGCTTGTAGTAACCGCCGATGTCCACCGGCTTGCCCTGCACCTCGAGGAGTTCCTTGGTGATGGCGGCTTCCTGCTCGGTCAGCGTCTTGGCCAGGGGCGCGAACTTGGCGGCCAGATCCTTGTCTTCCGTCTGCGCCGCCAGTTCCTGCGCCCAGTACAGCGCGATGTAGAAGTGGCTGCCGCGGTTGTCGATCTGGCCGGTCTTGGGGCTCGGGCCCTTGTTGTTGTCCAGCAGCTTGCCGGTGGCCGCGTCCAGCGCCTTGGCCACGATCTTGGCCTTGGCGTTGTTGTTCTTGATGCCCAGCTCTTCCAGGCTCACGGCCAGCGCCAGGAACTCGCCCAGCGAATCCCAGCGCAGGTGGTTCTCCTCGACCAGCTGCTGCACGTGCTTGGGTGCGGAGCCGCCGGCGCCCGTCTCGTACATGCCGCCGCCGGCCATCAGCGGCACGATGGACAGCATCTTGGCCGAGGTGCCCAGCTCCATGATGGGGAACAGGTCGGTCAGGTAGTCGCGCAGGATGTTGCCGGTGGCGCTGATGGTGTCCAACCCGCGCACCACGCGCTCCAGCGTGTAACGCATGGCGCGCACCTGGCTCATGATCTGGATGTCCAGGCCCGAGGTGTTGTGCTCGTGCAGGTACATGCGGACCTTGGTGATCATCTGCGCCTCGTGCGGACGGTACTGGTCGAGCCAGAACACCACCGGCATGCCCGAGTTGCGCGCGCGTGTGACGGCCAGCTTGACCCAGTCGCGGATGGCGGCGTCCTTGACCTGGCACATGCGCCAGATGTCGCCCTTCTCCACGTTCTGCGACAGCAGCACTTCGCCGGTGTTCAGGTCGGTGATGTTGGCGACGCCGTCTTCGGGCACCTCGAAGGTCTTGTCGTGCGAGCCGTATTCCTCGGCCTGCTGGGCCATCAGGCCGACGTTGGGCACGGTGCCCATGGTCTTCGGATCGAAGGCGCCGTGCCACTTGCAGAAGTTGATGATCTCCTGGTAGATGCGGGCGAAGGTCGATTCGGGCATCACGGCCTTGACGTCCTTCAGGCGGCCGTCGGCACCCCACATCTTGCCGCCGTTGCGGATCATGGCGGGCATCGAAGCGTCCACGATGATGTCGTTGGGCGAATGGAAGTTGGTGATGCCCTTGGCGGAATCGACCATGGCCAGCTCGGGGCGGCCCTCGTGGCAGGCGTGCAGGTCGCGCTTGATCTCGTCCTGCTTGCTCTGCGGCAGTGCGGCAATCTTGTTGTACAGATCGACCATGCCGTTGTTGACGTTGACGCCCAGCTCCTCGAACAGCTTGGCGTGCTTCTCGAAGGCGTCCTTGTAGAAGATCTTCACGCAGTGGCCGAACACGATGGGGTGCGAGACCTTCATCATGGTGGCCTTGACGTGCAGCGAGAACATCACGCCGGTCGCGTGCGCGTCCTCGATCTCCTTCTCGTAGAACTCCACGAGCGCCTTCTTGCTCATGAACATCGAGTCGATGATCTCGCGGTCCAGCAGCGAGACCTTGGACTTGAGCACGATGGCCTTGCCGCTCTTGGTGATGAGCTCCATCTTCACGTCGCGCGCCTTGTCCAGCGTCATCGACTTCTCACCGTGGTAGAAGTCGCCGCCGTGCATGTGCGAGACGTGCGAGCGCGAGGCCTGGCTCCAGTCGGCCATGCTGTGCGGGTTCTTGCGGGCGTATTCCTTCACCGCCTTGGGTGCGCGGCGGTCGGAGTTGCCTTCGCGCAGCACCGGGTTCACGGCCGAGCCCGTGCACTTGTTGTAGCGCGCGCGGATGTCCTTCTCTTCGTCGGTCTGGGCGTTCTCGGGGTAGTCCGGGATCTTGTAGCCCTTGTCCTGCAGCTCCTTGATGGCGGCCTTGAGCTGGGACACCGAGGCGCTGATGTTGGGCAGCTTGATGATGTTGGCCGAGGGCTTCAGCGTGAGCTTGCCCAGCTCGCCGAGGTTGTCGGGCACGCGCTGCTCCGGCGTCAGCAGCTCGGGGAACTGGCCCAGGATGCGGCTGGCGACCGAGATGTCGCTGGTTTCCACCTCGACGCCTGCCGGTGCGGCGAAGGCCTGCACGATCGGCAGGAAGGAATGCGTCGCCAGCAGCGGCGCCTCATCGGTGAGGGTGTAGATGATCTTGGGTTTGGTCTCTGCCATGACGGATTCCTAGGCGGTGGTGAAACGGTGAAAAAAGGGGGCGGTCAGGCCAGTGCCTTCTCGAACAGGCCGCGGGCGATGACCTTGAGCGCCAGAGTCTCCTCGGCGCCCTCGAAGATGGACAGCACGCGGGCGTCCACGAAGTAGCGGCTCACGGGCGTCTCCTCGGCGTAGCCCATGCCGCCGTGCAGCTGCAGGGCTTCGCGCGTGAGCAGTTCGGCCGAGCGGCAGGCCAGCAGCTTGATCTGCGCGGCCTCGATGCGGCCGTCGGCGGCCTCGAGCCGGTTGCCGACGGCGTAGGCGGTCTGGCGGCAGGCCGCCAGGCGCGCAGCCATGTGGGCCAGCTTGGACTGGGTCAGCGGGAAGCCGATGAGCGGCTGGCCGAAGACCTTGCGGTCCTGTGTGTAGTGCAGCGCCTCGCGCAGCGCGGCGCGCATCACGCCGGTGGCGCGCGCCGAAGTCTGCATGCGCCCGCCGACCATGCCGGCCATGTTGAAGTAGAAGCCCTTGCCCAGGCCCGCCTCGCCGCCCAGCACGTGGCTGTCGGGCACGAAGAAGTCCTCGAACGCGAGCTCGTAGGAATGCATGCCGCGGTAGCCGATGGTGGGGATGGCCTTGCCGCGCAGGCGGCCGCCACCTTGCGGCTGGAAGTCGAAGGCGTGGTTCTCGGTCGAGGGCTTCTCGACCAGCAGGATGGACAGGCCCTTGTAGCCGGCCGCCTTGTCGGGGTTGGTGCGCGCCACGACCATCAGCAGGCCGGCCTTGCCGGCGAAGGTGCACCAGGTCTTGGCACCGTCCAGGCGCCAGCCCCCGGCGACGCGCGTGGCCTTGAGCGCCAGGCTGGCCACGTCCGATCCGTGGTCGGGCTCGGTCATCGCGATCGCGCAGAGCGGCTCGCCGGCAGCGATCCTGGGCAGGAAGGCCTGCTTCTGTTCTTCGGTGCCGCCCGCCAGGAGCGCGCGCGACAGGATCTCGGGCCGCGTGATCAGGCTGCCGGCCGCGCCCAGCGAGGCCTCGGACAGCGCCTCGGTCACGGCGATCATCATGGCCGTGTCGTCGTGCTGGCCGGGCGCGCTGCCGCCGTACGCCTGCGGGATGGACAGGCCGAACACGCCCATCTCGCGCAGCGGGCCGAGGATGGTCTCGGGGATGGTCAGGTCGTGTGCATGGATCTCGGCGGCCAGCGGCGCGACCACCTCCGAGCCGAAGCGGCGGAACGCGTCGCGCGCCATGGCCACCTCCTCGCTGACCGTGACGGGGCCGATCTCGGTCTCGGCCGCGGCCAGTGCGTGGGTGGCAGCCGTCAGCGCGGCGGGGCCGGCCGCGGCCCGGCGCAGCGCCGGCCATTGCGGGTCGGCAGCCCAGGCGCGCAGCGGGGCGCCGTCCAGGTCGGCGTCGATGGCGACGGATTCGAGACGCCCCTGCACGGCACGCATCGCCTCCGTGGCGAACAGCAGCGCCAGCGCGCGGTTTAGGCCGGCGGCGGCCGGCGCCTGCAGCACGGTGCGCGCGGCCAGCAGCTCGGCGCTGGCCCAGGCCAGTTCGTAGGACACCCCCTGGGCCGCATCCAGCGCAGCCGGGTCGAGCCGGCCAGCGCTGCCACAGCGCCGCGCCACGGCCTGCACGGCGGCGTCGAACGAGGCCTGCAGGCCATCGAGCAGGCGGCGGGCAGCGTCAACGAGGTCCGGGTCGGACGTCATGGAAATAGGCTCCGAGGGGTGGGGTCGGGGGCGATGATAGCGACAGGGCCGACGCCCCCTGTGCCAATCGGCCCAAAACCCGCCACTGTATACCGCCGCAATGGCCCCACCGCCAGCACGTATGCTTGCGGGCTTGACCCCGCCTGCGCCCCTGCCCCGCCGCATCGCCCACCTCGACATGGATGCGTTCTACGCCTCCGTCGAACTGCTGCGCTACCCGCAGCTCAAGGGCCTGCCCGTCGTGATCGGCGGCGGCCGGCGCCGGGCCGACAGCGTGCTGGCGCAGCAGGAGAACCTGCCCGTGGCGGAGTTTCCGCGGCTGGGCGACTACGTGGGCCGCGGCGTCATCACCACCGCCACCTACCCTGCGCGCGCCTTCGGCGTGGGTTCTGCCATGGGCATGATGAAGGCCGCCAAGCTGTGCCCGCAGGCCATCCTGCTGCCGGTGGACTTCGACGAGTACCGGCGCTTCTCGCGCATCTTCAAGAGCACCATCCTCGAGATCGCGCCGCTCATGGAAGACCGTGGGGTCGACGAGGTGTACATCGACTTCACCGAGGTGCCCGGCGGCCAACGCGAAGGCGGCCGCGTGCTGGCCCGGCTGATCCAGCGCACCATCTTCGAGCGCACCGGCCTGACCTGCTCCATCGGCGTGGCGCCGAACAAGCTCATCGCCAAGATGGCCAGCGAGTTCGACAAGCCCAAGGGCATCTCCATCGTGCACGCGGCCGACCTCCAGAGCCGCATCTGGCCGCTGCCGGCGCGCAAGATCAACGGCATCGGCCCCAAGGCCGATGCCAAGCTGCAGGCGCTGGGCATCACGACCATCGGCGAGATGGCGGCCAAGGAGCGCGCCTGGCTGGTCGAGCACTTCGGCCGGGCCTATGGCGCCTGGATGCACGAGGCCTCCTGGGGCCGCGACGACCGGCCGGTGGTGACCGAGAGCGAGCCCGTCTCCATGAGCCGCGAGACCACCTTCGACCGCGACCTGCACGCCGTGCGCGACCGCGCCGAACTCTCGGCCATCTTCACGCAGCTGTGCGAGAAGGTGGCCGAGGATCTGCAGCGCAAGGGCTATGTCGGCAAGACCATCGGCATCAAGCTGCGCTTCGACGACTTCAAGATCGCCACGCGCGACCAGACCATCGCGGTGCACACCGCCGATGCGCGGCAGATCCGCCAGGCGGCGGGGCAGTGCCTGAAGCGCGTGACGCTGGACCGGCGCCTGCGATTGCTCGGCGTGCGCGTCGGCACGCTGGCCAGGCCCGGCGAACTGGCCGACAGCGCCGAGATGGTGGACACCACGGGCCAGCTCTTCTGAGCCCGCGCCCATTGCAAAGAATTGCGAAGTCAGGGCATTCGCCCCGGTGACGGCCGACGCCACCTCTAGAATCCACGGCCAATACAAATCATTCTCATCCGCTTCACGAGCTTGCCCGGCCTGGGGCGATGACCGCGTCGCCGCTGGCGCCCGCACCCCGTTTTTTCTCAACCACAAGGAAGATTGCATGAACAACCGACGTCCTGCCGCCAACACCTTCGCCGTCTGGGGTCGTCCTGTGCAGACCGTGCTGGCCGTGTCGATGGCACTGGGCCTGGCGGCCTGCGCCTCGGGCCCGCGGTTCGATGCGCAAGACGCTGCCGCGTTCAAGGGCCGTGTCAGCCTGGCAGACACGCCCGTGGTGCTGGCCGGCAAGCCCGTGACGCTGGCCGGCAGCGACTTCAAGCCCGGCCAGAAGGTCAGCCTGAGCTACGGCGGCGCCGAACTCGGCCAGACCGCCACGGCCGACAAGGACGGCAAGTTCCGCACGCAGTTCGTGCTGCCCGCCGCCGCCGAGCCGGGCCGCTATGCGCTGGTGGCCAGCGCCACCAACCCGCCCGCCTCGTTGCTGGTGCCGCTCAAGATCTCGCCGGACGTGCCGCTGTCGGGGCAGGAACGCTTCAGCGTGCAGTCGCAGACGCTGGTGCCGGGCCTGTACCAGGCGGGCTACTCGGCCAGGACCGACCGCGTGTTCGTGACCTCGGCCGTCGGCCGCCCGCCGGTCACGCGCAGCGAACTCGTGAAGGTCAACGCGCAGACGCTGGCCATCGAGCAGCGTGTGACGGCCCCCGCGGCCCCCGCAGCACCGGCCCGCCCCGGCGCGCCGGCCCCCGCCGCCAACGCCCTGCCCGGCCTGTACGCGGTCTACGGCATCGGCGTGGACGATGCCAACGGCAATGTCTGGGTCACCAACACGCGCCAGAACACCGTGGCCGTGTACCGCCAGTCGGACCTGGCCATCGTCAAGCAGTTCGAGCCCGGCGTGGTGCCGCATGCGCGCGACGTGCTGGTCGACGGCGTGCAGGGCAAGGCCTACGCCACGCCGGTCGGCGAGCCGCAGATCGCCGTGTTCAGCACCAAGACTCCGGCCTTCCTGAAGAACATCCCGGTCCAGAGCACGCTGCGCGGGCCCAACGCCAAGGACTTCTCGCCCATGAGCCTGGCGCTGGACACCGCCACGAGCCGCCTGTTCGTCGTCAGCGGCGGCGGCGAGGTGGCCATCATCGACACCAAGGCCGACAAGGTGGAGAAGGTGTTCGCGGTCGAGACCGCCGTGTCGGCCTCGGGCATCGCCTACGACGCCCAGACCGACCGCATCTTCGTGGCGGCCCAGGGCTCGGACAACGTGGTCATCGTCGACGCCAAGACCGGCAAGACGCTGCACGACGTGAAGGTCGGCGCTGGCACGTTGAACGTGACGTTCGACCCGGTCAAGCGCGTCGCCTACGCGGCCAACCGCGCCAGCGACACCGTGACCATCCTGGACGCGGACGGCAAGATCCTCGGCAACCTGGACGTGGGGAGCTTCCCCAACCACATCGCGTTGGACGGCAAGGGCACGGCCTTCACGGTCAACAAGGCGCGTGGCTCGGAAGACGGCGAAGGCGACCGCATCGGCCGCATCACGGTGCGCTGAGCGGCATCCTGGCTCCTGAAGAACGCCCCGCTCTGCGGGGCGTTTTTGCTGTCAGCCGCCGCAAAAGCGCAGCACGCGCTGCGCCGCCACCATGACCACCGAGGCATGGTCCTCGTCGGGGAAGACACGGAACGCGAGCCGGTCCGCGCCCAGCCAGGCCTGCAGGTCTTCGGCCAGCGCCTGGGCGCTGCCGACCATGCGGCGCTGCGCCCGGCGCGCGACCAGTTGTTCGTAGCCAGGGTGCTGGCGCTGCCACGGCGGGACCTCGTCCTCCCAGGCGCCGGCGGCCATGAACACGCGCAGGTCCGGCTGGCCCGGCAACGCCGCCGCCAGGGCCGCGCGCAGGCCCGCCTCGTCCCACCAGACCGAGGGGCTGACAGCCGCCCAGGTGCGAAAGGCCTGGGGCCGCGCAGCCAGCGCCTGCAGGACGAAGTGGCCGGCGAGCGAATGGCCGAACAGCGCCTGGCGGGCGGCGTCCAGCGGCAGCTCGGCGCGCAGCGCCGGCATCAGTTCGTCGGCGATGAAGGACAAAAACGCCGGTGCGCCGCCCACGCTGCCCGCGGCCGGCGCGGGCTCGCCGGCCGCCGGGCCGGCCGTGAAGTCGCGCCGGCGCAGCGCCTCGGCGAACAGTTCGTCGCCGTCGTGCGCGATGCCGACCACCGCGGTCGGCACGATGCCGGTCGCATCGGGGCGCCGGCTGGAGCGGCGCACGAGTTCCACGAAGGTGCCGAACAACGCGTTGGCGTCCAGCACGCAGATGGCTGGAAAGCCACCAGGCGGCGGCGTGCCGGGCGGCACCCAGACACTGATGCGGTAGGCCTGGCCATTGGCCCGGGCCGGCCAGCGGCGCGTCCGCGCGCCCGGCAGTTCGAATGCCAGCCAGTCGCCGCTCACAGCACGTCGTCCACCATGATCTGCAAGCCACCACCCGAGCAGTGCTCCACGCGCGCCTGCACACCGTAGACCTGGGCCAGCGAGGCCGGCGTGATGGCCTCGGCCGGCGCGCCCGTGGACACCACCGCGCCCTGCGCCAGCATGACGATGCCGTCGGACCAGCGCGCGGCGATCTGCAGGTCGTGCAGCACCATGATGGCGATCATGCCCCGCTCGCGCGCGAGTTCCTGCACCAGCCGCATCACACGCAGCTGGTGTTGCAGGTCGAGCGCGCTGATGGGCTCGTCGAGCAGCAGCACGTGCGGCTCGCGCACTAGGGCCTGCGCCAGCGAGACCAGCTGGCGCTGGCCGCCCGACAGGTGGTCCAGCCCCTCCATTGCCAGCCGCAGGATGCCCACGCGTTCGAGCACGGCCACGGCGCGCCGCTGCGCGGCCGCGTGGCTGTCGCCGCCGGGATGGCCGGTGCTGGATGCCTGCAAGGCGCCCAGCACGCTTTCGAGCACCGACAGCGCCACGCCCTGCGGCAGGGTCTGCGGCATGTAGGTCACGCGGCGCGCGTGCTCGGCCAGCGGCAGGCCGACGAGCTCCTCGCCGCCCAGCCGCACCGAACCCCGCGCCGGCTGCAGGCCGGCCAGCGCGCGCATCAGCGTGCTCTTGCCCGCCGCGTTGGGGCCGACCAGGGAATGCACCTCGCCGGCGCGCAGGTCGGGCAGGTCCAGGCCCTGGATGATCTGGCGCTCGCGGTAGCCCGTGGCCAGGCCGCGCACCTGCAATGCACCGTGCTGCTTCATGCGCGATCTTTGCTGCGGAAGATCAGGAACAGGAACACCGGCACGCCGACGATGGCCGTGACGATGCCCACCGGCATGATCGCGCCCGGCACCAGCGTCTTGCTGGCCACCGAGGCCAGCGACATGATCAGCGCGCCGCAGAGCACGCTGGCCGGCAGCAGGAAGCGGTGGTCCTCGCCCAGCAGCAGCCGCGCCATGTGCGGGCCGACCAGGCCGATGAAGCCGATGGTGCCGGCGAAGGCCACCGAGGTCGCGGCCAGCAGGCTCACGCGCAGCAGCGCGAGAAAGCGCAGCCGGCCCACGTCCACGCCGAAGCTGCGGGCACGGTCCTCGCCCAGGCGCAGCGAGGTCAGCCGCCCGGCCGCCAGCAGCGAGAACGGCACGACCAGCGCGAGCACCGCGGCGAGCACGCCGACATGGCCCCAGGTCGCGCGCGAGAGCGAGCCCATGCTCCAGAACACCAGCTGCTGCAGCGCCTCCTGCGAGGACAGGAACTGCACCAGCGCCACCAGCGCGTTGAACGCGAACACCAGCGCGATGCCCAGCAGCACCACGGTCTCCACGCCCGCGCTGCGCCGCCGCGCCATCAGCTGCAGCAGCAGCACCGAGCCGAACGCGAACAGGAAGGCGTTGAGCGGCACCATCCACTGCAGCGGCACGAACGGCAGGCTGATGCCCAGCACGATGGCCAGGGCCGCGCCGAACGAGGCGGCCGACGACACGCCCAGCGTGAAGGGGCTGGCCAGTGGGTTGTTCAGGATGGTCTGCATCTCCGCGCCGGCCAGCGACAGCGCGGCGCCGACCAGCACGGCCATCAGCGCATAGGGCAGGCGCACCTGCCAGACGATGGCCTGCTGCGGCGGGCTCAGGGTCTCGGGCGAGAAGATGCCGCCCAGAACCTGGGCGGCCGTCAGCGACGAGGGGCCGGTCACGAGGTCGAGCGCGAACGCGGCCACGCACAGCACCGCCAGGCCCGCCACGATCAGCATGCGGCGCACCACCAGGCGCCGGTAGGCCGCGAGCACATCGCCCGCGCGCACGGGCAAGGTCGCGCTCATTTCAGGCTGGTCCAGCCGGCGCCCTGGTAGGGCACGGCCAGGAACCTGCTGTTGATCTCGGCCAGCGTCTTCGCCGGGTCGACGTCCTTGAACAGCTCGGGATGGATCCAGGTGGCGAAGGCCTCGATCGCCACGATGTCGATGGGCGAGTTGATGAGCTGGTGCGCCAGGCCGAAGGTCCGCCCGGTCTTCACGGCCGAGAGCGTCGCGATGCCCTGGCGCTGCGCCACCGCCGCCAGCGAGGCGCGTGCGCGCGCAGCGTCGTAGCCCGCCCCGAGCACCAGCCCGCCGGCCTTCTCCAGGTGCGCGCCGCCGGTGGCGATGTAGACCTGCGGGTCGCGCGACATCACGTACTCGATGTTGAGCTTGCCGGTCGGCGCCTTGAGCACGTCCGCGCCGATGTTGTGGCCACCCACGAAGTCGATGTACTCGCCCATGTTGCCCTTGCCGGGCGAGTTGCAGCAGTCGCCCGTCATGCCCGCATGGGCTTCGAGGAACACCGTGGGCCGCGCGTTCGGCGCGAGCCTGGCCACGCGCTGCGCGATCCTGTCCACATGCGCGCGCCGCCATGCGATGAAGGCCTCGGCCCTGGCCTGGCCGCCCGTCAGCTGGCCCAGGATGCGCAGGCTGGGCTCCTGGTTCTTGAACGGGTTGTCGAAGAAGTCGATGAAGACCACCGGGATGCCGGCGGCCTTGAGCTGCGCGGTCTGCGCTTCGGTGGGGCCCGAGCCGACCGAGACCACGGCCACGTCGGGCGCGGCCGACAGCACGGCCTCCAGGTTGAAGCTGCCGGCCGAGGAGGCAACCTGCGGCACGCTGCGCAGCGCCGGGAACTTGGCCAGGAACTGTGCGTAGGTCGCCTCGCCGATGCGGTGCACGTCGCGCGGCCAGGCCGACAGCCACTGCACCGGGTCGGGCTGGATGAGCGACAGCGCGACCAGGAAGCGGCCATCGTCGATGGAAATCTTGCGCACCTGGTCAGCCACGCTCACCTTGCGGCCGTTCAGGTCGGTCAGCTCCGCCGCGCCGGCCACACCGACGGGCACGACCAGGGCGGCCAGCACCAGGCCGCAGGCCAGGATGACGCGGTACAGGCTAGTTTTCAAGAACGATTCCTATCTACGAGGCAAACCGCGGATGTTGCCACAGGCCCTGCTTGCACCGCCGCCACCGGCCCTACGCCAATGCAAAGTATTGCGAAGCAAAGGCCTGATCGGGCCGATGGACATCGTCGGCGCCTAGAATCTACTACTACAAATCATTCGCATCTGGCTGCTGAACCCACCTGCTCGGGCGGGGTCGTGCAGACCGCGTTGGCGCTGGAACTGCCCGGCGCGCTGGCTCCTTCACATCCCTTGTCCGACCTCGCCGCCCTCCCCAGCCATTCGCCGCCATTGCCGCGCCGCAGCCTGCTGCTGGCGCTGGCCGGCACCGGCCTGCAAGCCTGCGCAATGGCCGGCCCGGCCGCAAGCCCCCGCCGCAGCGCGCAGTTCGGTCTCTCGTCGGCCGACGGCCAGCGCCGCTACCGCGTGCAGCTGCTGCTGCCCCCTGCCAGGCCGCCAGCTGCAGGCTACCCGCTGCTGGTGATGCTGGACGGCAATGCCGCCTTCAGCGCGCTGACCGATGCCCCGCTGGCGCGCCAGGCCGAGACCAGCCCGCTGGCCATCGCCGCGCTCGGCTACGAGACGGAGCAAGACCTGGACGTCACGGCCCGCGCCTTCGACTACACCCCGCCCGTGCCCGGCGAAAGCCCGACCTGGGACGACGCCCAGCGCCAGCGCCCGGCCGGCGGCGCCGACCTGTTCCTGGACCTCGTCGCGCAGCAGGTGCTGCCCACCATCGGCCAGCACGCGCCCTGCGACCCGGCGCGCACCACGCTCTGGGGCCATTCCTACGGCGGCCTGCTTGCGCTGTACACGCTGTTCACGCGGCCGCAGCTGTTCGCACGCTATGCCGCGGCCGATCCTTCGCTTTGGTGGCACGACGGCCACCTGTTGTCAATCGAGGAACGCGCGCGGCCGCTGCCGGGCGGCCGGCCCACCCAGCTGCTGCTGATGGCCGGCGGCGCCGGCACAGCCACGCGCTCACAACGGCCCGGCATGGACGAGGAGGCCCGCAGCCGCCGCGCCATGCTCAGCGACGCCACGCCGAAGATGGCCGAACGCCAGGGCCGGCGCGCCGGCCTGGACGTGCGCTTCCAATCCTTCCCGGGCGTCGGCCATGGCCCGATGCGGCAGGCCTCGATCCCGCCGACGCTGGCCTTCGCCGCCGCCTGACCATGGACGCCACTTCCCCTTCCACCGCCGTCCCTGCCACGCCGCCGCCCATGGGGCCGCTGGTGTTCGCCGCGCTCACGGGCACCATGGCCATGATGGCCTTCGTCGCCGTGGTCGGCCCCATCGTGCGCCGGCTCGGCTTGCCCGAGTGGGTGGCCGGCCTGTCGGTCACGGCCGGCGGCCTGCTGTGGATGCTGCTGGCGCGCTGGTGGGGCAGCGTGGGCGACCGGCGCGGCCGCAAGCCCGTGCTGCTGATCGGCTTCGCCGCCTTCGCCCTGGCCTACTGGGCGCTGGCGGTGGGCATCGACCTCGCGCTGCGGCAGAAGATCGGCGGCCTGGCCGCACTGGCCCTGCTGGTCGGCGCGCGCGCCATGATCGGCGCCTTCTACGCCGCCGTGCCGCCGACCGCCGCCGCCGTGGTGGCCGACCATACGCTGCCGCGCGAACGCCCTGTCGCCATGGCCAAGCTGGGCTCGGCCAACGCCATGGGCCTGGTGCTGGGCCCCGCCGCCGCCGGCTGGCTGGCCGGCCACGACCTCTCGCTCGCGCTGTACGCCGCCGCCGCACTGCCCGTCATCGCGCTGGCCGCGGTCTGGCTGCTGCTGCCGGGCGGCAGGCCCGCTGCCGCGCAGCGCCCGCCCGGCGCCAAGCCCATGGGCCTGCTCGACGCCCGGCTGCGCGTGGCCGCGCTGACCGGCTTTGCGGCCATGGGTTCGGTCGCCATCGCCCAGGTGCTGGTCGGCTTCTTCGCCATCGACCGGCTGGCCCTGCCCGTGGACCAGGGCGCACGCGTGGCCGGCCTCGCGTTGACCTGCGTGGGCTGCGCACTCATCGTCTCGCAGCAATGCGTGATGCGTTTCAAGACGGTGCCGCTGGCGCGCTGGATCGTGCTGGGCGCGGCCATCGCCGGCTGTGGCTTCGCCAGCGTGGCGGCCGTGCAGTCGCAAGGCATGCTGCTGGCCAGCTACGGCGTGATGGCCTTCGGCATGGGCCTGATCTTCCCGAACTTCCAGGCCATGGCCGCCAACGCCGTGCAGCCGCACGAGCAGGGCGCCGCTGCCGGCACGCTGTCGGCCGCCCAAGGCCTGGGCATGGTGCTGGGGCCCCTCCTCGGCACCCTGCTCTACCGCGTCTCGCCCGCCCTGCCCTACCTGCTGGTCGGTGGCGCGCTGTGGGCACTGGCCCTGTTCTCTCACGTGCGCCTGCGGCGCGCGACCACCGCATGACCGACCCCTTGATCCCCCTGCGCCAGACCTGGCCTGCCGACCTGGCCGCGCGCTACCGCGCCGCCGGCCACTGGCGCGGCGAGACCTTCCCCGCCCTGCTGCGCGAGCGTGCCCACCGCTTCGCCGAGCGCACCGCCATCGTCGGTGGCGACGAGCGTTGGACCTATGCCGAGCTGCACCGCCGCGCCGAGACCATTGCCGCCGGCCTGCTGGCGCGCGGCCTGCGACCGGGCGAGCGTGTGGTCGTGCAGCTGGGCAACATCGCCGCCTTCTACGCCGTCGTGTTCGGCCTGTTCCGCGCCGGCCTGGTGCCGGTCTATGCGCTGCCCGCGCACCGCAGCACCGAGATCGCGCACTTCGTGCGCAAGGCCCAGGCCGCGGGCTATGTGGTGGCCGACCGGTACGACGGCTTCGACTACCGCACGCTGGCCCGCGAGCTCCTGGAGCTGGACCTGGGCCTGCGCGAGGTCGTGGTGGTCGGCGAGGCCGAGGAGTTCACCGCGCTCGCCAGCCTGGCCGGCGACCCGGCCCTGTTGCCCAGGGAAGACCCGGACCCGCAGTCCGTCGCCTTCCTGCAGATCTCGGGCGGCTCCACGGGCCTGTCCAAGCTGATCCCGCGCACGCACGACGACTACATCTACAGCTTCCGCGCCTCCAACGCCATCTGCGGCATCACGCAGGATTCGGTCTACCTGGTCGCGCTGCCGGCCGCGCACAACTTCCCGATGAGCTCGCCGGGCGCGCTGGGCGTGTTCCATGCCGGCGGCACCGTGGTGCTGTCGCCCTCGCCCGCGCCCGAGACCGCCTTCGCGCTCATCGCACGCGAACGCGTGACCGACACCGGCCTCGTGCCGCCGCTCGCGCTGCTGTGGGCCCAGGCCGCGGCCAGCACGCCGCACGACCTCAGCAGCCTGCGCGTGCTCCAGGTCGGCGGTGCCAAGCTCACGCCCGAGGCCGCGCGACGCGTGGTGGCCGGCCTGCCGGTCAAGCTGCAGCAGGTGTTCGGCATGGCCGAGGGCCTGGTCAACTACACGCGACTGGACGACGACGAAGACACCATCCTCGGCACGCAGGGCCGCCCGATCAGCCCCGACGACGAGGTGCTGGTGGTGGACGACGCGGGCCAGCCCGTGCCCGATGGCGAAGTCGGCTACCTGCTCACGCGCGGCCCCTACACCATCCGCGGCTACCACAACGACGACGCCGCCAACGCGCGATCGTTCACGGCCGACGGCTTCTACCGCACCGGCGACATGGTGCTGCGCCAACCGGGCGGCTACCTCGTGGTGCAGGGCCGTGCGCACGACCACATCAACCGCGCCGGCGAGAAGATCTCCGCCGAAGAGGTGGAGGACCACCTGCTCGCGCACCCGCAGGTGTTCGACGTGGCCGTGGTCTCCATCCCCGACGACTACCTGGGCGAGCGCATCTGCGCCTTCGTGATCCCGCGCAGTGACGACAAGCCGCGCCCGCCCGAGATCAAGGCCTGGATGCGTACGCGCGGCGTGGCGGCCTTCAAGATTCCTGACCAGATCGTGTTCGTGGCGGCCTTCGACCAGACCGCTGTCGGCAAGACCAGCCGCAAGGAACTGCGCGCCCGTTTGCGCGCCGAATTTCTGGCCAACGAGGCCAAGTGACCCATGCCTGAAGCCCTGACCCTGGAACGCATGCGCGCCGACGTGGCCCGCATGCTGCGCGAAGACCCCGCCGAGATCGGCCTGGACGACAACCTCATGGACTGGGGCCTGGATTCCATGCGCCTGCTCAACCTCGTGCTGGGCTGGAACGAGGCCGGCCTGCAACTGGACATGTCGGAAATCGGCGCGGAAACCACGCTGAACGGCTGGTGGAACCTGGTCCAGCAGCGCCAGGCATGACGGCGCAGAGCGCGCACGGCGCCGCCCCCTGGCCGCTGACCGAGGCCCAGAGCGGCCTGTGGTACGCCCAGCAGCTGGCCCCCGCCAACCCCGCCTTCAACTGCGGCCACGCGCTATGGATCGATGGCCCGCTCGATGTGGCCGCCTTCGCGGCCGCCGCCGAACAGGCCGCGGCCGAGTGCGGGTCGCTCGCGCTCGCGCTGCGCGACACGCCCGACGGCCCGCGGCAGTGGATCGACCCGGCCCGCCGGCCCGTCCTGCAGACCATCGATCTCTCGGCCCACGCCGACGCCGCCGATCGCGCGCTGGCTGCCATGGGCGCGGACATGCAGACGCCGCTGGATCCCACGCGCGACGCACTGGCCGTGCAGCGCCTGTACCGCCTTTCCCCGACCCGCCACTGCTGGTACCAGCGCGCCCACCACCTGGCCAGCGATGGCTACGGCATGGCGCTGTGGAGCCAGCGCCTGGCCGAGCTCTACGCCGAAGCCCTGGGCCAGGCCCCTGCGCGTGCGCCGCTGGCCGCGTTCGCGCAACTGGTCTCCGAGGACGCGGCCTACCGCGCCTCGCCCAGGCGCGCCCAGGACGCCGCCTTCTGGCGCGACGCCTTCACGCCCATGCCCGAGGTGGCGGGCCTGGGGAATCCAGCAGGAGGCCGCGCCCACGCCGCCCACACCTGCCACCGTCTCAGCGCGCCACTGGACGCCGACCTGCGCGCCGCGCTGCTGGCCAAGGCCCAGGCCCTGGACACCAGCTGGCCCGACCTCCTGACCGCCTGGACTGGGCTGTACTGCCTGCGCATGGCCACGGCCGAAGCCACGGTGCTGGGCATCCCGTTCATGGGCCGGCTCGGCAGCGCGGCCTCGCGCGCGAGCGCCACCACCATGAACGTGCTGCCGCTGGCCGTCCGCGCCACGCCGGGCCAGCCGCTCGCCGACTTCACGGAGCAACTCGTGCGCGCGCAGACGCGCGCGCGCCGCCACGGCCGCTACCGCAGCGAGCAGCTGCGCCGCGACCTCAACCTGCTGGGCGGCCAGCGCCGGCTGCATGCCGCGCTGATCAACGTCCAGCCCTTCTACAAGCCGCTGGTGCTGCCGGGCCTGGCGACGCGGCTCGAGATCCTGGGCACCGGCCCGATCGACGACCTGACCATCGGTTTCCGTGGCGACGGCGTGCAGCAGCTCGAGCTGGAGATCGAGGCCAACCCCGCGCTCTACAGCGCAGCCAGCGTGGCCGGCCATCTGGCGCGGCTGCCGCACTTCCTGCGCGCCGCGCTGACCGCCGTGTCCGTGGACGACATGCCGCTGGCCAGCCCCGCCGAGGCCCAGCGCCACCTGTTCGCGCTGAACGCCACCGACCATGCCGTGCCCAGCACCACGCTGGCGGCATTGATCGAGGCCCAGATGGCCGCGCGGCCCGGGGCGGCTGCGCTGGAGTTCGAAGGCCGGGCGCTGAGCTACGCCCAGCTGGAGCAGCGCTCGCGCGCGCTGGCCCTCACGCTGCGCGCGCGCGGCGTCGGCCGCGACAGCCTCGTCGCCGTGGCGCTGCCGCGATCGCTGGAACTGCTCATCGCGCTCGTGGCCGTGCTGCGCGCCGGCGGCGCCTACCTGCCACTGGACCTCGCCCATCCGCCCGAGCGGCTGGCGCGCGTGGTCGCGCTGTCCCAGCCCGTCTGCGCCCTCGTGCGCGCCGAGGACGCGGCCCGCCTGCCACCCTTGCTGCCGCGCCTGCGCACGGCCGACTGGCCGCAGCAGCCGGACGCCGCGCTCGACGCCCCACCGGCCCCGGGCGACGCCGCCTACGTGATCTACACCTCGGGCTCCACGGGCGAACCCAAGGGCGTGCTGGTGGAACACCGGGCCATCGTCAACCGGCTGGAATGGATGCGCCAGCACTACGGCTTCACGCCGGAAGAACGCATCCTGCAAAAGACGCCCGCGACCTTCGACGTCTCGGTCTGGGAGTTCTTCCTGCCGCTCATCACCGGCTGCACGCTGGTGATCGCGCCGCCCGAGGCGCACCGCGACCCGGCCGCGCTCGCGCAGATCATCCGCACGCAGCGCATCGGCACCTGCCACTTCGTGCCGTCCATGCTGGCGGCCTTCCTTGCGCACCCGGCCGCGCGCGGCCTCACGATGCAGCGCATCTTCTGCAGCGGAGAGGAACTGCCCGCACCGCTGCGCGACCGGCTGCACGCCACGCTCACGAGCGCGCTGCACAACCTCTACGGCCCCACCGAAGCGGCGGTGGACGTGAGCTGGTGGCCCGCCTCGGCCGACGACCACAGCCGCCCCGTGCCCATCGGCCTGCCGGTGTGGAACACGCGGCTGTATGTGCTGGACGCGCGGATGCGCCCGCTGCCGCCGGGCGTGGCCGGCGACCTCTACCTGGGCGGCGTGCAGCTGGCGCGCGGCTACCTGGGCCGGGACGACCTCACGGCCGAGCGCTTCCTGCCCGACCCGCGCCGCGCTGGCGAGCGCATCTACAAGACCGGCGACCTGGCGCGCTGGCGTGCCGAAGACGGCGCCGTGGTCTTCCTCGGCCGCAGCGACCACCAGGTCAAGCTGCGCGGCCTGCGCATCGAGCTCGGCGAGGTCGAGGCCGCGCTGCACGCCACCGGCCTGGTCACGCGGGCCGAGGTCATGCTGCGCGAGGACAGCGCGGGCGAGAAGCGCCTGGTGGCCTACGTGCAGCTCAGCGCCGACGGCGCCGCGGCCTCCGCCGGGCAGCTGCGCGAGCGCCTCGCCGCGCGCGTGCCCGACTACATGCTGCCTGCGGCCACCGTGGTGTTGTCCGACTGGCCCGTCACCGCCAACGGCAAGCTGGACCGCCAGGCCCTGCCGGCGCCGCGCTTTGCCGACGGTGCCGCGGCCGGCCGCGCGCCGCAGACCGCCACCGAAGAGGCCATCGCCGCGCTGTTCGCCGAACTGCTGCGCCTGCCCGCCGGCACGGCCGTGGGGGCCGAGGCCGACTTCTTCAGCCTGGGCGGCGACTCGCTCTCCGCCGTGCAGCTGCTGCTGCAGATCGAGGAACGCTGGCACCGCAACCCGGGCCTGGGTTCGCTGTTCGAGACCCCCACGGTGGCCGCGCTGGCCGCCGCCATCGACGGCGAGGCCGTGCGCTTCGACAGCGGGCTCAAGCCGCTGATCCGGCTGGCGGCAGGCGATGCCGCGCAGGCGCCGCTCTTCGTGGTGCACCCGGCCGGCGGCATCGCCTGGGGCTACCGGCTGCTGGCGCGGAGCATCGCCGAGATGGCACCCTCGCGCAGCGTCTGGGGCCTGCAATCGCCCGCGCTGGCGCCCGAGCACCCGCTGCCGGACGGCATCGCCACGCTGGCCCAGGACTACGCCGTGCGCGTGGCCACGCTCCAGCCGCTGGGGCCCATCCACCTGGCCGGCTGGTCGGTCGGCGGCATCCTCGCGCAGGCCATGGCCGTGGCCCTGCAGCAGATGGGGCGCCAGGTCGGACTGGTCGCGCTGCTGGACGCCTACCCGGCCGACTGCTGGCGCGACGAGCCCGAACCCTCGCCGCTGCAGGCGCTGCGCGCGCTGCTGGCGATCGCCGGCTACGACCCTGAGGGCCACCCCGAGCTCGACACGCGCGACAAGGTCGTGGACTTCCTGCGCGCCGGCGACACAGCGCTCGGCAACCTGCCCGCCGCCGCACTCGAGGGCGTGGTGCGCGTGGTGACCGACACCAACCGCCTGATCCGCCAGCACCGCCACAGCCGCATGGCCGGCACGCTGACCCACGTGCGCGCCGCGCGCGACCATGCCGGCAAGCCGCAGCTGCAGGCCGCGCGCTGGCTGGACTACGCCGAGCGCGTGGACATGCTGGAGGTACCGCTCATGCACGCGCAGATGACGGGCGCCGAGGCCACGGCACTCATCGCGCCGCTGCTCGCGGCCAGGATGGCGCAATGGGCATGATGCGCGAGGACCTCTCCAGGCCGGCCGAACAGGCCGCCGACGGCCGCGCGCGCATGCTGCTGCTGTCGCACGGCGGCGGCCTGCTCAGCGAAGGCGTGCAGGCGCAGCTGGCCGTGCCGGCCGCGCAGCTGGGCAGCGCGGTGGCGCGGCACTTCGCCGGCGCCGCACCCCATGCCAGGCTGGTCGGCGCCCTGCCCTTCGACCGCCACGCGCCAGCGCACCTGCTGGCACCGCGCCGCGTGCACGACGCCGACGCCGCATCCGCCTGGCTGCACTGCATGGCCGGCCAAGCCGCTGCACCGCAGGGCTGGTCGCTGCAAGACGAACCCACGCGCGCCGGCTACGCGGCCGCCGTCGCCCAGGCCGTGCAGCGCCTGCAGGCTGGCAGCGGCCTGCACAAGGTCGTGCTGGCCCGCACCTTGGACGCGCGCAGCACCACGCCCATCAGCCCCTGGTGGCTGGCCCGGCGCCTGGCCGGCGACCCTGGCGTGCTGCGCTACGTGCTGCCCCTGCCGGTCGAGGCCGACGCCGCACCGGCCTGGCTGGTCGGCGCCACGCCCGAACTGCTGCTCTCGCGCCGCGGCGCCGTCATCGCGAGCGAGCCGCTGGCCGGCTCGGCCGCGCGCGGGCCCGACCTGGCGGCCAGCGAAGCCCGTGCTGCGGCCCTGCGCGACTCCGCCAAGGACCTGGGCGAGCACCGCTACGTGGTGCAGGCCATCGCCGATCTGCTGGCGCCGCTGTGCCGCCAGCTGCGCGTGCCGGCCACACCCGCGCTGCACGCCACGGCCAGCATGTGGCACCTGGGCACGCGCATCGAGGGCGAGCTCAAGGACGCGTCCGCCGACGGCCTGCCACTGGCCTCCAGCGCCGCGCTGGCCGCCCTGCTGCACCCCACGCCCGCCGTCTGCGGCACACCGCGCGACGCGGCGGCCGAGGCCATCGCCGCGCTGGAAACCGTGCCACGCGGCTTCTACGCGGGCGCCGTCGGCTGGTGCGATGCCGCAGGCGACGGCGCCTGGCATGTGGCGCTGCGCTGCGCCCGCGTGCAAGGCCACACGGCCCGCCTGTTCGCCGGCGCCGGCATCGTCGCCGACTCCTCGCCCGCATCGGAGGCCGCCGAAACGCGCGCAAAATTCAACGCCATGCTCCATGCGCTGGGCATCGCCCCCGCGCTGTTCCCCCACGACCGATGACCGACACCCCACGCCGCCTGCCCAGCATCCCCGCCTACGCGCTGCCGCGCGCCGACGAACTGCCCCCCTCGCGCGCACCCTGGCGCCTGGACACTGCGCGCGCCGCGCTGCTGGTGCACGACATGCAGGACTACTTCCTCGCGGCCTTCCCGCCCGCGGCCGAGCCCCTGCAGAGCGCCGTGGCCCATCTCGCGCAGCTGCTGGCCTGGGCCCGCGCGGCCGGCGTGCCGGTGTTCTACACAGCCCAGCACGGCAACCAGGACCGGCGCGACCGCGGCCTGCAGGCCGAACTCTGGGGCCCTGGTATGCGCGCCACCGCCGAGCACGAGCAGATAGTCGCCGCGCTCGGGCCCCAGAGCGGCGACCAGGTGCTGACCAAGCACCGCTACAGCGCCTTCCAGCGCAGCAACCTGGAGACGCTGATGCGCGTGCGCGGCCGCGACCAGCTCGTCATCACGGGCGTCTACGCCCACATCGGCTGCCTGTGCACGGCCGCCGAAGCCTTCCAGCGCGACATCGAACCCTTCTTCGTGGCCGACGCGCTGGCCGATTTCTCGCGCGAGAAGCACGACATGGCGCTGCAATGGGTGGCGGCCACCTGCGGCCAGGTGCTGACCACCGCGCAACTGCTGGCGGGGGCCTGACCATGCGTGCACGCCACCGCACCGTGCTGCTCGCTTGCGCAGCGCTGCTGGGCCTGCACGCCCAGGCCCAGAGCAGCCACCCGCTGCTGTCGCCGCCCGCGGCGCAGCGCTACCCCGGGGAACTGGCCAAGGAGATGCAGCGCATCGCCGCCGGCAGCACCGCGCAGGACCGGGCGCGGCAGCTGGTCGCCGCGCTGGCGAAGAGCCTGGCCCAGCAGCGCGACGGCATCCGCACCCTGGTGGTGCCCGAGCGGCCCATCGCCGGACAGCTGTCGGCCGTGGCCATCGTGCCGCCCAGCAGCAAGCCCCAGGTGCCGATCGGCGTGTGCCTGCAGCAGGGCGTGGTGGCCGACGACGGCCAGATGACACACACCAACATCGGCATGCTGCAGATCGCCAGCGACGGCTCGGTCGCGCCGCACCTGTGGACCGGCGAGCGTGTCGGCGCCGAGGTGGACGGCAAGCTGCAGGCCGCCTGCGCGCCCTACCGCGCGGGCTACATCGAGTACATCAGCAGCGCTGCGCCCGGCTGAGCGCGTTCCTACTGGCGCGGCCCGTACTTCATCTCCCGCAGCTCCCCTTCGCGGAACTGCAGGATGGTGATGAACTGCCCGATGCCGGGCTTGTAGGTCCACTCCTCCACCATGTCGCAGGCCACGTGCGGCGGCCGGCCGACGGTGCTGGGCGCGATGCCGATGGGCTTGCAAAAGCTGTCCTTGGCCGCGGGCGCGCCGCACTTGGACTCGATCACGAATTTCGTCTCGCCGACCTGCGCGAAGTCGCGGCCGCAGCGCAGGGATTGGGCGGCGGCCTGGCCGCCCCAGGACAGCAGCACACAGGCCAGGATCGACAGCTTCAGCATGGCGACGGCTCCTTGGGTCATACCCAGTTCTCCAGTGCCAACCCGGCAACACGCTGGAACTCACGCGCGTTGTTGGTGACAAGCACGCACCCCAGGGCCAGCGCGTGCGCGGCAATCAAGGTGTCGAGTGCACCGATCGGCGTGCCTTGCCGCTCCAGCTGGCTGCGCAGGCTGCCATAGCGCCGCATGGCAGCTTCGTCGAAGGCACAGACTTCCAGCGGCGCCAGGAATTTGTCGAGTGCTTGCCGGTTGCGATCCGACCCGCTCTTGGCAACCCCGAAGGCCAACTCGGCCCCTGTGATGCTGGAGATGCCGACCTCTCCCACCTCCAACGCCTCGAAACGCACGAACACCTCGGCTGGCCGGCGGTTGATGATGTAGATGCAGGTGTTGGTGTCCAGCAGGTAGCGCGGGCCGCCGCTCAACGCGGCCATGCTTCGCGCTCCTGTACCTCGGGCTGTTCGCGCTCGAGGACAAAGCCTGGCTCGAACTCGGCCAACGCCTCGCGCATCACTTGCCAGGGCGCTTGCACGGGCAACAGCAGCACGCCGTTGCCGAAGCGCCTGGCCACGACCTCTTCGCCCTCGAAGCGAAGGCTCTTGGGCAGCCGTACGGCCTGGCTGCGGCCGGACATGAACAGTTTGGCGACGGCAGTGGACATGCAACACCTCGTATTGGTAGCCACCAATGGTAGCCATCATTTGGTAGCAACACCACCCGGCACCACAAAGCCCTGGTTGGCCCCGGGGCAGCTCAAGCCTGCAGCACCCGCGCCAACGCCGCATCGAACACATCGGCCCGCTCGTACTGAACCCAGTGCCCGGCATCGTCGACCAGCGTCAGCCCCTGGAAGCCGGGGCCCTGCGCGAAGGCCTCGGCCAGCCGGTCCATGCGTCCGCTGTAGAGCACGTCCTCGCGCCCGTAGATCGCCCAGACCGGGCAGCGCACCTGCTGCAGCGCGTCCTTGAGCGCCTCGGTGCGGGCCAGCCGGCGGCGTTGCATGCGGTCGCGCAGCACGTTGGCGGTGTGCAGGGCCAGCGCGAGCGCGTCGATGGCCCTGGGCCGGTGCAGCATCAGCACACCGAGGTTGTGGCGGTGCACGGCTTCGCGTGCGGCTGTGTCCTCGAGGTGGCGCCAGCCGCGCAGCACGATGCGGCCTGCGTCGGACACGCCCATGGCCGGCGCACCGACCAGCACCAGCCGCGCCGCGCGCTGCGGATGGGCTGCGGCCAGCAGGCCGGCCGTGAGACCGCCGAACGAGAAGCCCACCAGGTCGCAGCGCTGCGCACCCAGCAGCTCGGCCAGGCCCTGCTCCAGCGCGGGTGCCACGTCGTCGGCATCGCCGCCGCCGGGCGGGCGCGCCGAATCGCCGAAGCCCGGCAGGTCGGGCACCAGCACCTGGCGGCCGGCGGCGAGCAGCGCGTCGATGTTGCGCACCCAGTGGGTCCAGCTGCCGCTGCCGCCGTGCAGCAGCACGACGGGGCCGGGCGCGCCGGCGTCGGCCGGGCCCCAGCGGTGCCACAGGATGTGGCCGTCGCCACACGCGGTCTGCAGGGTCTGGGCCGCGGCCTCCAGCCGCGGAATCGGGTCGGGAAGAACGCTCATCGGCTGTTTATACCGCCGGGCTTTTCATGCCCATGTCACCAACGCTGGCGAGCATGCGGCCTTCCTGTACGAACGAGATGGAGCTTCGATGACGATGTGGCGCAAAGGCCTGACGGCGGTGGCGGTGGCAAGCCTGGTGGCCGCCTGTGGTGGCGGGTCCGACGACAACGGCCAGCCGCTGGACCTGACCATCCTGCACATCAACGACCACCATTCCACGCTGGAGAGCAAGGCCAAGACGCTCAAGCTGTCGGCCGGTGGCACGGCGGCGCAGGACGTGACGGTGGACGCCGGCGGCTTCCCGCGCGTGACGGCGGCCATCGCCGAACTGGCGGCGCAATCGCCCAACGTGCTCAAGCTGCATGCCGGCGATGCGCTGACAGGCACGCTGTACTTCAACCGGGCCGGCGCCGACGGCGAGGCCGACGCGGCCATGATGAACACCGTCTGCTTCGACGCGTTCACGCTGGGCAACCACGAATTCGACAAGGGCGACACGGGACTCAAGGGCTTCCTCGACCGCCTGCACGCCGGCAGCTGCAAGACGCCGGTGCTGAGCGCCAACGTGCAGTTCGGCGCCAACTCGGCACTGCACGCCAGCCGCGCGCCGGGCCTGGTCAGCCCCTCCACCGTGGTGGAGCGGGGCGGCCAGAAGATCGGCATCGTGGGCCTCACGATCGCGGGCAAGACCAAGGCCTCCTCCAGCCCCGATGCCGACACCCGCTTCGAGGACGAAGCCGTGGCCGCGCAGCGCGAGATCGACAGACTGCGCGCGCAGGGCATCAACAAGATCATCCTCATGAGCCACATCGGCTATGGCTACGACCAGGAGGTCATCGCCAGGCTGTCGGGCGTGGACATTGCCGTCGGCGGGGACTCGCACACCCTGCTGGGCCCGGATGCGCTGGCCACCACCGGCGTGGGCACGCCGGGCGGCGCCTACCCCACGCGCCTGGCCGACAAGGACGGCAAGAACGTCTGCCTGGTCCAGGCCTGGGAGTACGCGCAGGTGGTCGGCGAGCTCAAGGTCAGCTTCGACGCCAAGGGCGAGGTCACCAGCTGCAACGGCACGCCGCACGTGTTGATCGGCAACGACTACCGCATCGGCACCGCGCTCACCGCCCCCGCCGCCACCGATGCCCAGCGCGCGGCCATCGCGGCGAGCGTGGCGGCCACGGGCTTCCTGCGCGTGACGGCCCCACAGGCCGCGGCCACCGCCGCGCTGCAGCCCTTCAAGGACAAGGTGGCGGTGTTCAACCAGACCCAGGTGGCGGTGGCGCCCCAGGAGCTGTGCTCGCGCCGCGTGCCGGGTGGCGTCGGCTCGGCCGACTACAGCCGCTCCAGCCCGGCCTGCACCGCCGAGGGCAGCGTGAGCGTGCGCGGCGGCGACATCCAGCAGCTTGTGGCGCAGGCCTACCTGGAAGTGGCCAACGCGCGCTACGGTGGCGCAGACCTCACGCTGCAAAGCGGTGGCGGCGTGCGCGTGCCGCTGCAGGGCACGGTGACCGCCGCCCAGGCGATCCAGGTGCTGCCGTTCGGCAACATGCTGTTCCGCCTCGACGTGACGGGCCAGGAAGTCAAGGGCATGCTGGAAGACGGCCTGCAAGCGGTCTACGGCCCGGGCGGCTCGACTGGCCCCTACCCCTACACGGGCGGCATGCGCTTCGATGTGAACGCCAGCGCCGCCAACGGCAGCCGCGCGAGCGGCATCGAGGTGCGCGACAACGGCACCGGCAACTGGGTGGCACTGGACCCGGCCAAGACCTACAAGCTGTTCGTGCTGAGCTTCAACGCCACCGGTGGCGACGGCTACAGGACGCTGGCGGCCGTGCCGGCCGCGCGCCGCCTGGACATCGGCGTGCTCGACGCCGACGTGTTCTTCAGCTACATCGAGGCACTGCCCAAGGACGGCACGACGGGCCTGCCGCTGCTGGGCCGCCTCTCGCACGACCTATACAGCACCAAAAGCTTCGTCGGCCTGAACTGAACCCGTGCCGGCCTACGCCGGCAGCCGGAGCGTGAACACCACGTAGGGCTCGGCGTAGGCGTGTTCCAGATCGCCGCCATGCGCGCGCGCGATCTGCCGCGCGATGTACAGGCCCAGCCGCAGGCCATCGCCGCCGGCCCCGAGCCCGGCGGCCCCGGGGTGGAAGGGGTCGAACAGCGCGGCCAGCACCGGGGCCGCGATCTCGGGCGCCACGTTGCTGACATCCAGCACCACGGCTTCGCCTTCGCGGCGCAACTGCACCACCACCGCCTCGTCCGCCGCGCCGTGGCGCGCGGCATTGCCGACCAGGCAGGCCAGCAGCTGGCGCAGCCGCGCCGCATGGCCGTAGAGCACCAGGCTGCGCGGCACCTCGCGGATGAAGCGCTGCGCCGGCTGGACCGATTGCGTCTCCACGAGCACGGCATGCAGCAGCTGGGCCAGATCCACCGGCGCCAGTGCCAGATCCAGAGCCGCGCCGCCGCGCACGTGCGCCGCGTCCAGCACCTGGGCCACCAGGCGCTGCATGCGGCTGCCGGCGGGCTGGGGGTCCACGGGGTCGGGCATGGCACCGCCGACACCCGCGCTCAGCAACGCCAGCAGGTGGCTGCGCGCACGGTCCAGGTCGGCGCTGCGCGCGGCACTGGCGCGTGCCAGTTCGCTGAGCAGGGGCCGGGCGATCTCCAGGTCGGTCTCGCTCCAGGGCACGCAGCGGCCCCGCACGGTTTCCTTCCAGACGTCGAAGCTGCCGCGCGGCGTGAGCCGCGGCCCCAGCGGGCCATGGCTGTATTCCTTCTCGGGCCGGCCGCCCCAGGCGATGGTCTCGACCTCCTCCTTGCGCAGCAGCACGAGCCAGCCGTCGGCCGCATCGGAGAAGCGCAGCGCGAGCAGGCCGCACCAGCCGCCCAGGGCGTCGCGCAGTGCGGCCGGCATGCCGTCCTGGCTGTCGCAGAGCCACAGGCCGCCGTGCAGCGGCGCCTGCGCGGCCAGGAAGGGCAGTAGCTCGCGCGCGGCCTCGGGCGCCACGCCCGTGGCCGCCAGCACGCGGCCGCGCTCGGCCAGCACCAGGCCATGGGACTCCAGCATGCCGGTCAAGGCCTCGGCCTCGCCCGCCAGCGCCTGCACGCCGTCCTCGGCATGCAGCAAGGTCTCGATGGCGCGCGCACGCGTGGCGGCGGCGGCGGCCACGCGCGCGGCACTGGCCCGCGCCAGTGCGGTCTGCACGTCGGCCGCCAGCACATGGGCCAGTACATCGCAGGCGCTGCGCACGCGGTAGGGCACGTGGCGCGGGCGCATGTGGTGGCAGGCCAGCATGCCCCAGAGCCGGCCCTGCACGACGATGGAAATGCTCATGGACGCGGCCACGCCCATGTTGGTGAGGTACTCGATGTGCACCGGCGAGACGCTGCGCAGCACGCTGTGCGAGAGGTCCAGCGGCGCGGCCGCCGCGTCCAGCGCCTCGATGGGCACGGCGACGCTGCCCACGTCGACGATGGTGCGCAAGGTGTTGAGCAGGTACAGCCGGCGCGCCTGGGCCGGGATGTCGCTGGCGGGGTAGCGGCGGCCCACGAAAGGCTCCAGCGCGGGGTCGCGCGCCTCGGCCACCACGTCGCCGCTGTCGTCGTGGCGGAACCGGTAGGCCATCACGCGGTCGAAGCCGGTCAGCGCGCGCACCTCCTGCACGGCCACGGCCAGCAGGTCGTCCATGCTGCGCTGGCGCTTGAGCCGCACCAGTGCCCTGTGGCCCTTGAAGGCGTCGTCGGCGAGCAGCGCGGCCTCCTCGCCCAGCCGTTCGAGCTCCAGCAGCAGCTGAGGGCCCTGGCGGTGGCCGATCAGCTCGAAATGCCGGCCGGCCAGCGCCACCTCGATGGCCACGGGCTGCGACTCGTCGGCCTCGGCCGCCAGGCATTCCTGGACCAGGCCGTGCATGGCGGCGTCGGAGACGAAGCAGGTCTGCGCCAGCGGCTGGCCGAGCGCCGGCGCGGCAGCGCCCAGCATGTCGACGGCGTTGGCACTGCGGTGCGACAGGCAGCCGTCGGCACCGAAGACCAGCAGCACGCCATGGGACTGGACACGGCCAGGGATGTGGATGGGTTCCTGGTCGCAGTTGGACAGGCCCAGCGGCTCGGCGCGCGCATTCATGGGATCAGCTCCTCCTGCCGAAATCGGCCCAGCAGGTCTTCGAACGCCCAGCAGGCCGCGGCACTGGCGGCGGCGACGTCGGCCGGCGCCACGAGCGCGGCGCGCAGCGCCTGCAGGAAGCTGTTCCAGTGCGCGCCGGTGGCGGCACCGCGGCCTTGCAGGTAGCGCAGCGGCGCGGCGACGCCGGCGCGGCGCAGGCGCTGGTGCAGCACGCGGCCGCCGAGCTGCGAGCCCTCGACCACATAGGCCACGCCCCAGGCCGCGGCCGCGCTGTCCGGCGGCGGACTGGCCCGGCCGGCGGGCGCACCGGCGAGGCCGGCATCGGCCAGGTCGGCGCGCAGTGGCTCGAGCAGGCCCTGCCCCCAGCCGGCGCGTTGCAGCAGCGGCGTGAGGTCCGACAGCCAACCGTGCAGCACGCGCAGGTGCTCGTGGTAGTGGTGCAGGGATTGGGTGGCATCGGCTGGTTGGGCCAGCGGCAGCTGGCTGTCCAGTCGAGCGTGCAGCGCCTGCGTGGCACTGCGCAGCGCCTGCACGGGATCACCCGCTGCAGCCGCCGGCATGGCGTCGTTTGACAAGGAAGAATCGCCCCCGGGCGAGATGGAACGGTGAAGGGGGCCGATGGTAATGCCGCGCCCTGCGGCGCCCTACGTCATTTGATGGGCCGGCGCCGCCGCGCCAGCGCCCATCCCGCCGCGGCCACGCCCAGCAGCGCCGGCAACGGGGGTTCGGGCACTTCGTTGCCGGGCGCGAAGCCCAGCTGCAGGCTGGCCACGCGCTGCAGCAACTCAGCGTCGCGCCCGGAAATGCCCAGGTCGCGCGCGGCGATCTCGGCGCCGCCGAAGGCGGCTGGGTCCAGGCCGGTCAGCGTGCCGTACAGCGTCAGCGCGCTCAGGTAGGAGCCGTACAGGCTGGCGTGCGTGCCGTCGTCCCACCACAGGTCGGGCAGGCCATCGCTGCCGGCATCCGGCGCGTAGTGGTTGGCGGTGGCCACGCCCATGGCCAGCGCCAGCATGAAGGCATCGCCCACTGGCGCCACGGCGGTGATGCCGCCGCTGCCGTCGGCGCCGGCGTCCAGTGCCGCCTTGGCATAGGCATCGCGCAAGTCGACCGCCATGTCCTGCAGCGAGGCATAGAACGAGGTGGCCGGCGTGTCCGTGAAGCTGATGGCGCCGGTCACGGGATCGGTCACCGTGGTGAACGGTGCGTTGACGAGGTTGGGCCGCGCCCAGGTCTGGTACAGGTAGACCTCGGTGTCGGCGCTGGCATTCGGGTTGGCCGGGATCTCGCGCAGGTTGCCGCAGGTGCCGGCAGAGGCGCCCGTGATCGCGGCACAGGCGGCGTTGCTGCCGCCGATCAGCTCGCGCTCGCGGTACGCCAGGTCCTGGCCCTGGTGGATGTAGTTCTCCAACAGGTTCACGTAGGTGTTGAAGTAGGCCGGGTTGGACGCGAGCCCCGCCTGCTTGGGCAGCGGCTCGTCGCTCTGCTCCTGCAGCACCACCTTGCTCCAGGCCTGGCTGGCAACGTTGCCGCGCAGGTCCCAGCCGGCCGGGTTGCTGTTGAGGAAGTGGCCGCGCAGCGAAGCCGCGTTGCGCGTGGACAGCGCCACCTGGTAGTTGAGCCCGGCCTGCACCGTCAGCTGCTTGAAGATGCCCGCCACACCGCCCCAGGGATGGGGCTCGAAGGCGTTGCTGCCGGTGCTGTCGGCCGCCGCCATCGGCGCCGTGAGGTCGCGCACGTTGGCGGCGTTGTAGCCCATCACCGGGTCGACGCGGCCGAAGGTGTAGCTGTTGCCGACGAACAGCACGCTGATGGGTTCGGCCTGGGCGGCTGCGCAGGCCAGCAGGGCCGGCAGGGCCAGGGCGCGCAGCTTGGCGCGCGCGGTGGTGCGGTTCATGGATCTGTCTCCGTGTCGTTGGGGCGCCGATGCTAGGGCGGCCCCCCGGACAGATCAAATACCCGAAACCGCTGCTCCGCATATGTTCTGCATATGCGGGCCAGCGCTGGCGAGCGCTGGCGAGCGCTACTGCCGCGCCGTTCGCACGTTGGCCGGCACCGCGCCCGGATGGCTGGTGCGCCAGGGGTTGATGTCCAGCCCGCCGCGCCGCGTGTAGCGCGCATAGACGGTCAGCTTGACCGGCCGGCAGCGGCGCCAGATGTCCATGAAGATGCGTTCCACGCACTGCTCGTGGAACTCGTTGTGGTTGCGAAAGCTCACGATGTAGCGCAGCAGCCCGGCCTGGTCGATCTGCGGGCCCGAATAGCTGATCTGCACGCTGCCCCAGTCGGGCTGGCCGGTGACCAGGCAGTTGCTCTTGAGCAGGTTGGAGCTCAGCACCTCGGTCACGGGCGACTCGTCGAAACTGGCCGTCAGCAGCTCGGGCGCGGGCTGGTAGTGCGTGCATTCCAGGTCGAGCCGGTCCAGGCTCAGGCCGTCGAGCTCGTGGATGGGCTGCTGGTCGAACTGCTCGGGCATCAGCACGCGCACACCGACCGTGGCCGGCGTGTCGCTGCCGCGCCAGACGGCCTCGGAGATGTCGGTGCGCAGGCGTGCGCGCACCTCGTCCACGCTCTCCAGCACCGTGTTCGTGAAGCTGCCCAGGTAGAGCTTGAAGGACTTGCTCTCGACGATGTTGGGCGTCTCGCAGGGGATGGTGAAGTGCACCAGCGCCACCTGCGGCTTGCCGCGCGTGTTGAGCCAGCTGAGCTCATAGGCCGTCCACAGGTCGGCGCCGAAGAAGGGCGAGGCACCGTCAGCACCGATCTCGGCGCGCTTGCCGGCGCGCGGGATCGGGAACAGCAGCGATGCGTCGTACTGGTCGGCATAGGGCGAGGCCTTGCCGAGGGGGGATTGGTCAGGCGAATTCACGTTCTCTGAGCCACTTGGTGGCGATCCATTTTTCTCCGGCCAGCACGGGTGAGCCGCCATGCAGGGTGCGGGTGCTCGGGTGCGGCCGGTCATAACTGAAGAAGACGGCGTTGCCGCGCTTGGGCGCGACTTCCAGGTGCACATCGGGGAACACCGTGCCGCCGCCGCGCTCCGGCTCGCCCAGGTACATGATGAGCGTGCCCACGCGCTGGCCGCCGCGCTTGAGGATGGTGGGCGTGCCGGGCTCGGCCGGGTCGAAGTAGTCGTAGTGCGGCTTGTACTCGGCGCCGGGGCCGTAGCGCAGGATCTGCAGGCCCTCGCCGTTCTCCAGCGGCCAGCGCAGCAGCGCGGCGATGCGCAGCTCGATGCGTTCGATGAGTTCGGTCTCGCCGCGCTGGAAGAACATGCCGTCGCTGGTGCGGTCGACATTGATCTCCTCGCCGCCGGTCTTGGTGGCCACGGTGCGCGAGCGCGCCATGCGCGGGCTCGCCAGGTCGATCAGCGCCTGGCATTCGGCATCGGACAGCAGGCTGCCGAACACCACGATGCGGGGTTGCAGCTGGGCGCTCAACACGTGCACGCGGCGGTCCTCGGCCTGCAGGTACAGCGGCGAATCGTCGAGCGCGGGTTCGGGCACGGTGGTCGCGGGCGGCAGCCCGGCCGCCAGCGCGCCCTGCTCCAGGTGTTCGCGCAGGGTGCTCTCCATGGCCTCGATGGCCACGCCTTCTTCCCAGCCGGCATCGCGCATGGCCTTGAGCACCGCATCGGGGGCATGGCCGGACTGGGCTTGCTCCACGATCCACTGGCGCAGCTGCGGCGTGATGGCCTGGGTCGGTGCGTTGGCGGACATGCGACTCCTTTGCTTTGCGGGGTTCAGCCGGCGCGGCGCCGGAAGACCAGGCGGTTCGGTTCGGACGCATCGGCGTCGTAGGCATAGCCTTCCAGGTCGAACTGGCGCAGCTTGGCCGGCGTGGCGATGCGGTGGGTGATGGCGTAGCGGGCCATCAGGCCGCGGGCGCGCTTGGCGAAGAAGCTGACGACCTTGTAGCCGCCGGCCTTGTACTCCTCGAACACGCACTCGACGACCCGGGCCTGCAGGGCCTTGCGGTCCACGGCCTTGAAGTACTCCTGCGAGGCCAGGTTCACGACCACCGGGTGCTTGCTGCCGGCCAGTTCGCCGTCCAGGTACTCGGCCAGGCGCGGGCCCCAGAACTGGTAGAGGTTGCTACCGCGCGCGGTGGCCAGCGCCGTGCCCATCTCCAGCCGGTAGGGCTGCATGCGGTCCAGCGGGCGCAGCACGCCGTACAGGCCCGACAGGATGCGCAGGTGCTTCTGCGCCCAGCGCAGGTCATCCAACGGCATGGCGCGCGCATCCAGCCCGCCGTAGACGTCGCCATCGAAGGCCAGCACGGCCGCACGGGAGTTGCGCGCCGTGGACCGCGGGCTGTGGGCCTGGTAGCGCGCCACGTTGAGCGCAGACAGGGCGTCGCTCAGATCCATCAGCTCGGCGATCTGCTGCGGCGACTTCTCGCGCAGCACGCCGATGAGCTCGGCCGTCTGCTCGGCGAACAGCGGCTGGGTGGGCGAGACCGGCGTGGCGGGGGTCTCGTAGTCAAGCGACTTGGCGGGTGACAGCAGGAACAGCATGCGTGGCAGGAAAAGGTGCAGCCGGAAATTATCCGGCACGCACCAAAACCCTCAGCGCAGCGCCAGTGACAGCGTGTCGAACGGCGCCGTGATGCGCGTGGACCAGCGCTGCCCGGGGGCGATGGGCCAGGCGTCTGTCCAGGTGCCGGTGGTGACCACGTCGCCGGCTGCCAGCACGGGCGCGCCGGGGCAGGCCTGCAGTTCCAGCACGAAGTGCAGCAGCGCGTGCAGCGGGCCGTCCAGCACATGGGCGCCCAGGCCTTCGTCGACCAGGCGCTCGCCCTCGAACAGCTGCAGGCGCGCCGCGGCCAGCCGCGCATCGAGCGCCGCGCCGCTGTCGGCCAGCTGGCGCACCGGTGTGCGCCGCCCCACCAGCAGCCGCGCATGCAGGCCGCCATCGGCCACGGGCTCGGCCGCGCTCGCGAACTTCCAGGCACTGTGCGACTGCACCACCTCGAAGCTGGGCGCCAGCCAGTCGATGCTGGCGAAGAGCTGCTCCAGCGTGGCGCCGGCCGGCGGCGTGGCGGCCAGGCCGAACGCGATCTCGGGCTCGATGCGCGGGTGGACGGTGCCGGCCAGATCGACCTGGCCCTCGCCTTCGCAGAACTGCAGCGTGCTGTCCCAGACCGTGCCCCAGATCGGCGCATGGATGCCGTAGCGCGGCCAGATCGTGCGGTTGGTGAAGCCGACCTTGTAGCCACGCGGCTGCTCGCCACGTGCGCTGCGCAGGGCGCGCACGGCCAGCGCGCTCTGGTAGGCCGCAGCCAGGTCGGGCGCGATGCCGTGCTCGGCCGGCCAGGGCGCGGCGCTGTCGTAGTGCTGAAGCAGGGTCTGGGGATTCATCCCGGCGTCTCCGTGCGGTTGTACGGGTGCAGATGCCGCATTGTCGACGCCTGGGCCGCCTCCGCTGGGCCGATCCCCGCAAGCGGGGCCCCTCGTCCTGGCGCTCAAGCGGCCAAGCCCAGCAGCCGCATCGCATTGCCTTTCAAGATCCCCGGCATCACTTCAGGCTTGAATCCCGCTTCTTCCGAATCCTTGAGCCAGCGCTCCGGCGAGATCAGCGGCCAGTCGCTGGCGAACAGCACGCGGTCCTTGAGCAGGGTGTTGGCGTACTGGATCAGCTGCTTCGGAAAGTACTTGGGGCTCCAGCCCGAGAGGTCGATCCACACGTTGGGCTTGTGCGTGGCCACCGACAGCGCCTCGTCCTGCCACGGGAAGCTGGGGTGCGCCATGACGATCTGCATGTCCGGGAAATCGATCGCCACGTCGTCCAGGTGCATCGGGTTGCTGTACTCGAGCCGCAGGCCGCCGCCGCAGCGCATGCCCGAACCGATGCCGCTGTGGCCGGTGTGGAAGATGGCCGGCAGCTTGTGTTCGGCGATGACCTCGTAGATTGGCCAGGCCATCTTGTCGTAGGGGTGGAAGCCCTGCACCGTCGGGTGGAACTTGAAGCCCTTCACGCCGTGCTCCTCGACGAGCCGGCGCGCCTCGCGCGCACCCATCTTGCCCTTGTGCGGGTCGATGCTGGCAAACGCGATCATGATGTCGCTGTTCTTCTGCGCGGCCTCGGCGATCTCCTCGTTCGGGATGCGGCGCCGGCCCAGCTGCGACTCGGCGTCGACGCCGAACATCACGAAGCCGATCTTGCGCTCGCGGTAGTAGTCGATGCTCTCCTGGATCGTCGGCCGGCGGCTCGAGCGGAAGTACTTGTCGGCGGCGCGGTCGTACTCCTCGCCATAGTTGTCGAAGGGGTTCCAGCAGCTGATCTCGGCGTGCGTGTGGGTGTCGATGGCGATGAGGTTGGTGCAGTCCACGAAGGTCTCCGTCTAGGGGTAAGTACCAGCAATCCGGCGGTCGATTTTGCCTTGATTTGGTTATTTTTCATAACCATAATCGATCCATTCCCAGGACGCAATCATGAACCACCCCGACCTCTCCTTCGAACGCCAGGACGCCATCGCCATCGTGCGGCTGAACCGCGCCGCCAAGCGCAACGCGCTCAACGACGGGCTGATCCTCGCGCTGCGCGACACCTTCCAGAACCTGCCCGAAGGCGTGGGCGCGGTGGTCATCGGCGGTGCCGGCGAACACTTCTGCGCCGGGCTCGACCTGTCGGAACTGAAGGAGCGCAATGCCGGCCAGGGTGTGCTGCATTCGCGCATGTGGCACCAGGCGCTGGACTGCGTGCAGTCCGGCCCGGTGCCGGTGGTGGCGGCCCTGCACGGCGCCGTCGTCGGCGGCGGGCTGGAACTGGCCAGCGCCTGCCACATCCGCGTGGCCGACGAGAGCACCTTCTACGCGCTGCCCGAAGGCACGCGCGGCATCTTCGTCGGTGGCGGCGGCTCGGTGCGCATCCCCAAGCTGATCGGCGTGGCGCGCATGACCGACATGATGATGACCGGCCGCGTCTACAAGGCCGAAGAGGGCGAGCGCGCCGGCTTCGCGCAGTACCTGGTGCCGCAAGGCCAGGCTTTGCCCAAGGCCATCGAGCTCGCGCAGCGCATCGCCACCAACGCACCACTGACCAACTACGCCTTGATGCACGCCCTGCCCCGCATCGCCGAACAGCCCGCCGACCACGGCCTGTTCACCGAAGCGCTGATGGCTGGCATCGCCCAGGACGCACCGGAAGCCAAGGAACGCGTGCGCGCCTTCCTGGAAGGCCGCGCCGCCAAAGTCTCGAAAGACTGATTCCCCACCTTTTCGGAGGAAGACATGACGCAGATCGAAGCGGCTGCCGCCAGCAGCCAGGGCGCAGCCTTGCCCAAATACCGCGCGCTGGCCTTCGGCGTGACCCGCGCCAGCGTGCGCACCACCGCCGATGGCGTGCGCTACGTGCAGGCCGAGACGCCGCTGGCGCCCTACGCGCACCGCATGACCGACCGGTTGCTGCACTGGGCCGAGGCCGCGCCCGAGCGCAGCTTCATGGCGCAACGCGCCAGGCTGGCGGACGGCCAGCGCAGCGACTGGTTGCATGTCTCGTACCGCGAGATGCTGGCCAAGGCCCGCGCCATCGGCCAGGCCCTGCTGGCGCGCGGCCTGTCGGCCGAGCGGCCCGTGGCCATCCTCGCGGAGAACAGCCTGGACCACGCGCTCGTCGCCTTCGGCTGCCTGCTCGTCGGCATTCCGCACTGCCCCGTGTCGCCGCCGTATGCGCTGGTCAGCAAGGACTTCGAGAAGCTGCGCCATGTGATGGGCACGCTGACGCCGGGCCTGGTGTTCGCGAGCGACGCGCGCTATGCGGCGGCCATCGCCGCCACCGTGCCGGCCGAGGTGGAGGTGGTGCTGGGCGAAGGCGCGCTGCCGGGCCGCGCCAGCACGCCGCTGGCCGCGCTGCTGGCCACCGAAGCCACGCCCGCCGTGGACGAGGCCATGGCCCACATTCACCCGGGCACCATCACCAAGTTCCTGTTCACTTCGGGTTCCACCAAGAACCCCAAGGCCGTCATCAACACGCACCGCATGTGGTGCGCCAACCAGCAGCAGATGCGCCAATCCATCCCTGCGCTGGGCGAAGAGCCGCCCGTGCTGGTGGACTGGCTGCCCTGGAACCACACCTTCGGCGGCAACCACAACATCGGCATCGCGCTGGACAACGGCGGCACGCTCTACATCGACGAGGGCAAGCCCACGCCGGCCGGCATCGCCGAGACGCTGCGCAACCTGCGCGAGATCGCACCCACGGTCTACTTCAACGTGCCCACCGGCTTCGAGGCCATCGCCGACGCGATGGAGACCGACGCGGTGCTGCGCAGCAAGCTGCTGTCGCGCGCCCGCATGTTCTTCTATGCCGGCGCGGCGCTGCCGCAGGCCCTGTGGGACAAGCTCAACCGCATCCAGGAGGCCGAGATCGGCGAGCGCCTGGTGATGGGCACGGGCCTGGGCATGACCGAATCCGGCCCGTTCGCGCTGTACATCACGCGGCCGGAGGTGGCCACGGGCGACCTCGGGCTGCCGGCCGCGGGCATGGAGCTCAAGCTCGTGCCAACCGACGGCAAGACGGAGATCCGCTACCGCGGCCCCAACGTGACGCCGGGCTACTGGCGCATGCCCGACGCCACGCACGAGTCCTTCGACGAGGAAGGCTTCTTCTGCACCGGCGACGCCGTGGAGTGGATCGATGCGCAGAACCCGCACGTGGGCCTGCGCTTCGACGGGCGGATCGCCGAGGATTTCAAGCTGGCCACCGGCACCTTCGTGAGCGTGGGGCCGATGCGCGCAAAGATCACGGCCTACGGCGCACCCTATGTGCAGGACGCAGTGCTGACGGGCATCAACCTCAAGGAGGTCGGCGCGCTGATCTTCCCGACCCAGGCCGTGCGCGAGCTGGCCCGGCTGCCGGCCGATGCGCCCATGCAGGAGGTGGTGCAGCACCACGCGGTACAGGCGCACTTCCAGCACGTGCTGAACAAGCTCGCGGCCGACGCCACGGGCAGCGCCAACCGCATTGCGCGCGCCGTGCTGGTGGCCGAGCCGCCGTCCATCGACAAGGGCGAGGTGACGGACAAGGGCTCGATCAACCAGCGCGCCGTGCTCAAGCA
The DNA here is from genome assembly GCF_003337555.1 of Pseudorhodoferax soli. GTDB lineage: Bacteria > Pseudomonadota > Gammaproteobacteria > Burkholderiales > Burkholderiaceae_C > Pseudorhodoferax > Pseudorhodoferax soli. Next base: position 154,060 of record NZ_QPJK01000001.1, read on the forward strand.
CCGCGACGCGGCCGTGCAGGCCCTGCACGGCGGCACCCTGCCCCATACCATCATTCCCCGTTGAGGACCGACACATGAAGATCCAAGCACAGGCCGCACTCGTCACGGGCGGCGCATCGGGACTGGGAGAAGCCACGGCCCGCGAACTGGCGCGCCTGGGCGCCAAGGTCGCGGTGCTGGACCGCAACCTCGAACGCGCGCAGCAGGTGGCGGCCGAGATCGGCGGCACGGCCCATGCCTGCGACATCACCGACACCGCGAGCGTGGAGGCCGCACTCGACGCAGCCGCCGCAGCGCACGGCCCCGCCCGCATCCTGATGAACGTGGCCGGCATCGGCTCGGCCAAGCGCATCGTGGGCAAGGACGGCCAGGCCGCGCCGCTCGAAGACTTCGCCAAGGTGATCCACGTCAACCTGATCGGCACCTACAACATCAGCCGGCTGTTCGCGGCACGCTGCGCCAGGCTCGATCCGCTGGACGGCCAGGATGGCGAAGGGCGCGGCGTGATGGTGTTCACCGCCTCGGTCGCGGCCTTCGACGGCCAGGTCGGCCAGCAGGCCTACAGCGCGTCCAAGGGCGGCTTGGTCGGCATGACGCTGCCAATGGCGCGCGATCTCGCCCAGCACGGCATCCGCGTCTGCACCGTGGCGCCAGGCATCTTCGCCACGCCCTTGCTGCTGGAGCTGCCCGAACCCGTGCAGTCTTCGCTGGCCGCTGCCATTCCGTTCCCGCCACGCCTGGGCAAGCCCTCGGAGTTCGCCGAACTGGCCTGCCACATCGTCACCAACGGCCACCTGAACGGCGAGGTCATCCGTCTGGATGGCGCGCTGCGCATGGCCCCGCGCTGATCCACCCTGCCGATTCACCCCGAGGAGACACCACCATGCAACACCGCCGCCATTTCCTGCAAGCCCTGGGCAGCGCCGCCGCCCTCGGCGCGCTGTCGCCGCTGTCCGCGCTCGCGCAGGCGCTGGACCAGGTCAAGATCATGTACGGCTTTCCGCCCGGCAGCGCTGGCGACAGCGTGGCCCGCCGCGTGGCCGAGAAGCTGGGCGGCACGCCCTACAGCAAGAACCCGGGCTATGTGGAGAACAAGCCCGGTGCGGGTGGCCGCATCGCCGTGGAATCGCTCAAGGCGGCCGTGGCCGACGGCTCGGTGCTGACGTTGGCGCCGGTCTCCGCGCTGGCCGTGTACCCGTACATCTACCCCAAGCTGAGCTACAAGCCCGAGGAGGTCACGCAGGTCTCCATCGGCGCCATCATGTTCCACGGCCTGGCCGTGGGCCCGGCCGTGCCGGCGGAGGTGAAGACGCTCAAGGACTTCCTGGCCTGGGCCAAGGCCAACCCCGACAAGGCCAGCTACGGCACACCGGGCGCAGGCTCCATGCCGCACCTGCTGGGCGCCCTGCTGGGCATCCGCGCAGCGGTGGACCTCAAGCACGTGCCCTACCGCGGCACCGTGCCCAGCATCACCGACCTGGTCGGCGGCCAGATCGCGGCGGCCATGAACCCCAGCGGCGACTACCTGCAGTACATGAAGAGCGGCCGCGTGCGCGTGCTGGCCACCTCGGGCAAGAAGCGCTCGCCCTTCCTGCCGGACGTGCCGACCTTCATCGAACTCGGCTACCCCGATGTGACCTCGGAGGAATGGTTCGGCTTCTACGCGCCGGCCAAGACACCGGCCGCCACCATCGCCGCCGCCAACGCCGCCATCACCACGGCGCTCAAGGACAAGACCGTCATCGACGCGCTGGCCATCGTCGGCCTGGTGGCGCACGGCAGCACTCCGCAGGAGATGGCGGCCGACCAGAAGGCAGAGTTCGAGCGCTGGGGTCCGCTCGTCAAGCAGATCGGCTTCACGGCCGAATCCTGACCCACCACCCATCCACTGGAGGAGACACACGATGACGAAGAACATCCACCGCCCCAAGCTGGCCCTGGCCGCCGCGCTGGCCCCGGCCCTGCTGCTGGGCGCCTGCGGCGGCTCGGGCGACGACGACCTGCCGCAGCTCTCGGCGGCGCAGGCCGGCACGCTGCAGTCCTGCACGGACCTGGCGGGCAAGATCGCTTTCGCGAACACCACCATCACGGCGGCCGAATCGATCGCTGCCGGCGCGCTCAAGATCGCCGGCAAGGACGTGGCCGAGCACTGCCGCGTCACCGGTCGCATGTACGAGCGCGTGAGCGCGGTGGACGGCCAGAGCTACGCCATCGGGTTCGAAATGCGCATGCCCAAGGCCTGGAACGGGCGCTTCTTCTACCAGGCCAATGGCGGCCTGGACGGCAGCATCGGCACCGCGGCCGGCGGCATCGGTGGTGGCGGACCGCTGGACAACGCGCTGAACAAGGGCTTCGCCGTGCTGAGCTCCGATGCGGGCCACGCCGGCACGCTCGGCCCCTTCTTCGGGCTGGATCCGCAAGCCCGGTTGGACTATGGCTACCAGGCCGTCGGCAAGCTCACGCCCATGGCCAAGAGCGCGATCCAGACCGCCTACGGCAAGGCCCCGGACCGCTCCTACCTGGGCGGTTGCTCCAACGGCGGGCGCCACGCCATGGTGGCCGCATCGCGCTATGCCGACCAGTACGACGGCATCATCGCCGGCAATCCCGGCACGCGGCTGCCACTGGCGGCCATCGCCAACATCAAGGGCGCCCAGGGCTATGCCGCGCTCGCCACCACGCCGGGCGACCTCGGCACCGGCTTCACGCAAACCGAACGCACGCTGGTCAGCCAGGCCGTGCTGGGCAAATGCGATGCGCTGGACGGCGCCACCGACGGGCTGGTGCAGGACACCGCGGCCTGCCAGACCGCGTTCGACCTGGCGCGCGACGTGCCGACCTGCAGCGGCGCGCGCGACGGCACCTGCCTGAGCGCGGCCCAGAAGACCACCATCGCGCAGCTGTTCAAGGGCGCCACCACGTCGACCGGCACGAAGATCTACACCAGCTTCCCGTACGACGCCGGCGTGCACACCGGCGGCTGGGCAGGGTGGAAGTTCAACAACTCGCTGAACCTGGATTCGGGTGCCGTGGCCTTCGTCTGGCAGGTGCCGCCAGAGGCGCGCGCCGGCTTCAACGGCCCCAACTTCACGCTGACCGGCAACGTGGACACCATGCTGGCCAGGATCCAGGCGACCGACGCCACCTACACCGAGAAAGCGCTGGCCTTCATGACGCCGCCCAACCCCGGCAAGCTGCCGGCGCTGAAGAACCGCGGTGCCAAGCTCATGGTCTACCACGGCACGTCGGACCCGATCTTCTCGAGCGACGATTCGGTGGGCTGGTACGACGCGCTGCGCCAGGACAATGACGGCGATGCCTCCAACTTCGCTCGCCTGTACCTGGTGCCCGGCATGAACCACTGCAGCGGCGGCCCGGCCACCGACCAGTTCGACATGGTGGCCGCGCTGGTGGACTGGGTCGAGAAGGGCGTGGCCCCGGACCGCATCGTCGCCAGCGCACGCGGTGCCGGCAATGCCGGCGGCGTGAACGCCGATGTGCCCGCGGGCTGGGCCGCCGACCGCAGCCGCCCGCTGTGCCCCTACCCCCAGGTCGCCCGCTACAACGGCAGCGGCAGCCTGGAACTCGCCAGCAGCTTCAGCTGCAAGTAAAGCCTCTCCCCGCACCGGACCGCCATGGACTACCTGCCCCGCCCCGACGACACCCGCTTTCTGCTGCACGAGGTGCTGGGCGCGGGGGAGCAGTGGCGCGCCCTGCCGGCCTTCGCCGAGGTGGACGATGCGCTGGCGGACCAGGTGCTGCAAGAAGCTGGCAAGTTCGTGGCCGAGGCCATCGCACCGCTGAACCGCGCGGGCGACGCCGTCGGTTGCCGCTTCGAAGCCGGCGCGGTCGCGGCACCGCCCGGCTTCCGTGCCGCCTACCAGGCGTTTTGGCAGGCCGGCTGGCCGGCACTGTCGGCCGATGCAGCCCATGGCGGCCAGGGCCTGCCGGCCGTGCTCGAGGCGGTGCTGTACGAATGGCTGTCGGCCGCCAACCAGGGCTTCACGATGGCGCCGGGCCTGCTGCACGGCGCCTACGAGTGCCTCAAGCACCACGGCAGCCCGGAACTCCGCGAACGCTACCTGGCCAAGCTCGCCACCGGCGAATGGCTGGCCACCATGTGCCTGACCGAAGCGCATGCCGGCAGCGACCTGGGCCTGGTGCGCACCCGGGCCGTGCCGCGAGCCGACGGCACGCTGCGTGTGGACGGCAGCAAGATCTTCATCTCCGGCGGCGAGCACGACCTGGCGGACAACATCGTGCACCTGGTGCTGTGCCGGCTGCCCGATGCACCACCCGGCCCCAAGGGTTTGTCGCTGGCGCTGGTGCCCAAGCTGCTGGAAGGCGGCGCGCGCAATGCGGTGTTTTGCGAGCGCATCGAGGAGAAGATGGGGCTGCACGGCAGCCCCACTTGCGCGATGCGCTTCGACGAGGCGACGGGCTGGCTGATCGGCGAGGCCGGCCGCGGCCTCGCCGCCATGTTCGTGATGATGAACGCGGCCCGGCTGCATGTGGCGCTGCAAGGCATCGGCATGCTGGATGCGGCCTGGCAGAAGGCGCATGCCTACGCGGCGGAGCGCCGGCAGATGCGCGCGCCGGGCGCCCAGGGCACGGAACCCAGCCCGATCGCCGAACACCCGGCCATCGCGCGGATCCTGGACACCCAGCGCGCCTGGATCGACGGCGCGCGCCTGCTGGCCTACCGCACCGGCCTGCGACTGGACCTGGCCCGCCATGCCGAGGATCCCAAGGCCCGGGCCGCAGCCCAGCGCTGGTGCGCGCTGGCCACGCCCGTGCTCAAGGCGGCCTGCACGCAGCAGGGCTTCGAGGGCGCGAGCGCCTGCCTGCAGGTGTTCGGCGGCCACGGCTACGTGCGGGAATGGGGCATCGAGCAGCATGTGCGCGATGTGCGCGTGGCCATGCTCTACGAGGGCACGAACGAGATCCAGGCCATCGACCTGCTGGTGCGCAAGGTGCTGCCCGACGCTGGCGCCGATTTCTCGGCCCTGCTGCTGGAACTGCGCGACGAGCTCGACGCCGCGCGCGAAGCCGACGCGGACGCCCAGCGCCGCCTGGCCCAGCTGCGCTACTTGGCCACCAGCGTGGCGCTGGCCTCCCAGGCCCGGCCGCGGCTGGCCTACGAGGTGGCGGACGATTTCCTGCGCGTGACCGCGCTGGCCCTGCTGGCCTGGGCCTGGGCGCGCATCGCGGCGCAGGCGCCGGACGATGTGCGCTGGAGCCAGCCCGCCGCCGCGTTCCGGCGCTGGGTGCTGCCCGAATTCGACATGCGGCTGGCCATGGTCAAGCAGGCGGCGCAGGCCGTGGCCCAGGCGGCTGCGGGTTGAACGCCACAATCGCCCGCATGGCCCGCGCACGCAAGACCTCCGCACCCCCTGCCCCCACGAACGCCGAGCCGCTGGACACCAGCGTGCTCGAAGGCCTGATCGGCTACAACGCGCGCCGTGCCGCGATCGCCATCGGCGGCGTGTTTTTCGAACGCATGGCGCCCTACGGGCTCACGCAGGCCGATTTCTCGGTGCTGGCGCTGCTTGCGCACAACCCCGGTGCGACCTCGCGCCAGCTCTGCGCCACGCTGGACATCCTGCCGCCCAACTTCGTGAACCTGATCGCCGCGCTGGACCGGCGTGGCCTCATCGAACGCCGGCCCCACCCGCGCGATGGCCGCGCCGTCGGCCTGCACCTCACCGAGGCCGGCCATGCGCTCGCGCAGGAGACCGAGAAGGTCGTCGTGGAACTGGAGAACGAACTGGCCGGCCGCCTCACCGAGCGAGAACGCACGACCGTGCAGCGGCTGCTGCAGAAGTTCTACCTGCGCGCCGAGCGCTGAGCGCCGAGCGCTGGCTCAGTCGCCGATCACGCCGCAGGCGATGCGCCCACCGCCACCACCGAGCGGGGCCGGATGGTCGGCGTGGTTGTCGCCGCCCGCATGCACCATCAGCGCGCGCCTGCGCACATCGGCGAGCTTGAGGCGCGGACCCAGCACGGGTGCGGTGGCGCTGCCGTCGGCCGCGACGAACAAGGGCGGCAGATCGCCCAGGTGGCCATCGCCCCAGGGCTCGCCGTGCTTCTTGGTGCCCGCAGGGTCGAGGTGCCCGCCAGCGCCGCCCGCCGGCACGGCATTGCCGGCGTTCTCGGTGGGCGCGCACGAGGGGTTCTCGTGCACATGGAAGCCGTGCAGGCCCGGCGGCAGGCCCTTGAGCGTGGGGTAGAAGGCCAGGCCGTACGCGGTCTCGACGATGCGGACCGTGCCCACATCGGCGCCCGGGCCCTGTTTCTCGGCGATGCCGAGCGGCACCGTGATCTCGGCGGCGATGGCCGTCGAAGCGGCCACCAGCGCGCCGGCGGCAAGCAGCATGGGTTTCATCATCATCAAATCTCCGGGGTCGTCACGTTGAAGAAGAATGGCCGAGCGGCGGCGCCCGCCCTGCGCGGCCTGCGCAAGTGCTGCGACAGCGCCGCCTGGCTGGCGGCATGGTACCCATGCGCTGCAGCCCCGCACGCAGCCTGCATCGTGCATCCGCTGGATGCCGGAACCGGCCGGCCTGGCCTGGCAGACAGCCTCTAAAATCCGCGCCTTCGCGTTCTCGCCCCGCAGCGCCCTTGCAGGGCACGCCTCCCGTCTGGATTCCCATGAGCGACACCCCCGAACAACCCGGCCTGGCCGAACTGTCCAAGTCCTTTGAACCCGCCGCCATCGAGGCGCATTGGGGCCCCGAGTGGGAACGCCGTGGCCTTGGCGCCGCGGGCGTGCGCGGCACCGGCGTGCCGGATGCGAAAGCCCCCTCCTTCGCGATCCAGCTGCCACCGCCCAACGTCACGGGCACGCTGCACATGGGCCATGCCTTCAACCAGACCATCATGGATGCGCTGACGCGCTACCACCGCATGGCCGGGTTCAACACGGCCTGGGTGCCCGGCACCGACCACGCCGGCATCGCCACGCAGATCGTGGTGGAGCGCCAGCTGCAGGAGCAGGGCATCAGCCGCCACGACCTGGGCCGCGCCCAGTTCACGGCCAAGGTCTGGGAGTGGAAGCACCAGTCCGGCAACACCATCACCACGCAGATGCGCCGCATGGGCGACAGCGTGGACTGGAGCCGCGAGTACTTCACGATGGACGACAAGCTCTCGAAGGTGGTGACCGATACCTTCGTGAAGCTGTACCAGCAGGGCCTGATCTACCGCGGCAAGCGGCTGGTGAACTGGGACCCCAAGCTGCAGTCCGCCGTGTCCGACCTGGAGGTCGAGAGCGAGGAGAAGGACGGCTCGCTCTGGCACATCGCCTACCCGCTGGCCGATGGATCGGGCAGCCTGACCGTGGCGACGACGCGGCCCGAGACCATGCTGGGCGACGTGGCCGTGATGGTGCACCCCGAGGACGAGCGCTACACCCACCTGATCGGCAAGACCGTGGTGTTGCCGCTGGTGGGCCGCGAGATCCCCGTCATCGCCGACGACTACGTCGACAAGGCCTTCGGCACCGGCGTGGTCAAGGTCACGCCCGCGCACGATGTGAACGACTACGCCGTGGGCCAGCGCCACAAGCTGCCGATGATCTGCGTGCTGACGCTGCAGGCCACCATCAACGACGAGGCGCCAGAGAAGTACCGCGGCCTGAACCGCTTCGTGGCACGCAAGGCCATCGTGGCCGACCTGGACGCCATCGGCGCACTGGTCGAGACCAAGAAGCACAAACTCACGGTGCCGATCTGCACGCGCACGGGCGAGGTGGTCGAGCCGATGCTGACCGACCAGTGGTTCGTGGCCATGACCAAGGTGTCGGAACAGGACCCGACGGGCAAGAGCATCGCGCAAAAGGCCATCGACGCCGTCAAGAGCGGCGAGGTGCGCTTCGTGCCGGAGAACTGGGTCAACACCTACGACCAGTGGATGGGCAACATCCAGGACTGGTGCATCAGCCGCCAGCTCTGGTGGGGCCACCAGATTCCCGCCTGGTACGACGAGGACGGCAAGGTCTACGTGGCCACGAGCGAGGCCGAAGCGCAGGCCCAGGCACCGGGTAAAACGCTGCGCCGCGACGAGGACGTGCTGGACACCTGGTACTCCTCGGCCCTGGTGCCGTTCAGCACCATGGGCTGGCCCGCGCAGACCGACGCTCCCACCGACGACTACAACCTGTACCTGCCTTCCACCGTGCTGGTGACGGGCTACGACATCATCTTCTTCTGGGTCGCCCGGATGATCATGATGACGACGCACTTCACGGGCCGCGTGCCGTTCAAGCACGTCTACATCCACGGCCTGGTGCGCGACGCGCAGGGCAAGAAGATGAGCAAGTCCGAGGGCAACGTGCTCGATCCGGTGGACCTGATCGACGGCATCGCGCTCGCCCCGCTGCTGGACAAGCGCACCACCGGCCTGCGCAAGCCCGAGACCGCGCCCCAGGTGCGCAAGAACACCGAGAAGGAGTTTCCCGAGGGGATCCCGGCCTACGGCGCGGACGCGTTGCGCTTCACCTTCGCGGCGCTGGCCTCGCTGGGCCGCAGCATCAACTTCGACAGCAAGCGCTGCGAGGGCTACCGCAACTTCTGTAACAAGCTCTGGAACGCGACGCGCTTCGTGCTGATGCACTGTGAAGGGCGCGACTGCGGCCTGGCCGAGCACACGAAGGAGCAGTGCCAGCCCGGCGGCGAGTTCCACGGCTACATGCACTTCAGCCAGGCCGACCGCTGGATCAGCTCGGTGCTGCAGCAGGTCGAGGCCGAGATCGCCAAGGGCTTCGCCGAGTACCGCCTGGACAACGTGGCCAACGCGCTCTACGACTTCGTCTGGAACCAGTTCTGCGACTGGTACCTGGAGATCGCCAAGGTGCAGATCCAGAACGGCGGCGAGGCCGAGCAGCGCGCCACGCGGCGCACGCTGATCCGCACGCTCGAGGCCATCCTGCGGCTGGCGCACCCCATCATCCCGTTCATCACCGAAGCGCTGTGGCAGAAGGTCGCGCCCGTGGCCGGCCTGCCCGGCCCCTCGGTCAGCGTGGCGAAGTATCCGCAGGCGCAGCCGGCCAAGATCGACGAGGCGGCCATCGCCCATGTGGCCAGGCTGCGCTCGGTGGTCGACGCCTGCCGCAACCTGCGTGGCGAGATGAACGTCTCGCCGGCCACCAGGATGCCGCTCTACGTGGTGGGCGATGCCGAGTTCATGCGCGGCGCTGCGCCGGTGCTGCAGGCGTTGGCCAAGCTGGCCGAGGTCAAGGTGTTCGACGACGAAGCCGCCTGGCAGGCGGCAGCCCAGTCCGCCCCCGTGGCGGTCGTGGGCGAGGCCCGGCTGGCGCTGTACGTGGAGGTCGATGTGGCGGCCGAGAAGGCCCGCCTGGGCAAGGAAGCGGCACGCATCGAGGGCGAGATCGCCAAGGCCAGCGCCAAGCTGTCCAACGAGGCCTTCGTGGCCAAGGCACCGCCGGCCGTCATCCAACAAGAGCAAAAACGCGTGGCCGAGTTCTCCGCCACGTTACAGAGGCTTCACGCGCAACTTGTACGATTGGGCTGACAGCAGCCGACCGCTTTGGATGGCATATGCCTTGCTTCCATTTGCGGTACGCTGCCGTGCTTTTTTTGGCTTCCCAATCCTCCTTAGAAAGAGATTCGCATCACCATGTCCAGCTACCAGAAGACCGTCACCAAAGCCGTTTTCCCCGTCGCGGGTCTCGGCACGCGTTTCCTGCCCGCAACCAAGGCCCAGCCCAAGGAAATGCTGCCGGTGGTGGACAAGCCGCTGATCCAGTATGCGGTCGAGGAAGCCTACGCAGCCGGCATCCGCCAGATGATCTTCGTGACCGGGCGTAACAAGCGTGCCATCGAAGACCACTTCGACACCGCCTACGAACTCGAAAGCGAATTGGAAACCGCCGGCAAGAAGGAATTGCTGGCCCTGGTGCGCTCGGTCGCGCCGGACGACATGAACTGCTCTTTCGTGCGCCAGCCGCGCTCGCTGGGCCTGGGCCATGCCGTGCTGTGCGCCGAACACCTGGTCGGCAACGAGCCCTTCGGCGTGCTGCTGGCCGACGATTTGATGATTGGGCCGACCGGCGGCACGCCTGTGCTGGCGCAGATGACGGATGCGTTCAGCCGCCTGGGCACCTCGCTGCTGGCGGTACAGGAAGTGCCGCTGGAGCAGGTGCGCCGTTACGGCATCGTGGCCGGCGAGAAGATCACCAACATCGAAGGCGGCCGCCTCACCCGCGTGAGCCACATGGTGGAGAAGCCGGCGCCTGAATCCGCCCCTTCGCGCATGGGCGTGGCAGGGCGCTACATCCTGACGCCTGCCGTCTTCGGACACATCCGCAACCAGGAGCGCGGCGCCGGTGGTGAGATCCAGCTGACCGACGGCATCGCCGGCCTGCTGAACACCGAAATCGTGCATGCCTTCGAGTACGAGGGCAAGCGCTTCGACTGCGGCAGCAAGCATGGCTTCCTGGAAGCCACGGTGGAGCTGGCCCTGCAGCACCCGGAAGTCAGCAAGGGCTTCCGCGAGTACCTGAAGTCCCTCTCGATCTGAGGCTTGCGACCGGCGCCCGGACCGGGGCGCCGGGCCTCAGCGCCGACGCAGCACGTGGATGAATTCGGTGCCGACGGTGCTCTGCTGCACCAGTTCGTTGCCTGTCTGCTTGGCGAAGGCCTGGAAGTCGCGCATCGAGCCCGGATCGGTGGCCACCACGCGCAGGAGCTTGCCGCTGTCCATGTCGCTCAACGCCTTCTTGGCCTTGAGGATGGGCAGCGGGCAGTTCAGGCCGCGGGTATCGATTTCCTTGTCGATGCTGATGTCGTTGTCCATGGGGCTCCTCGAAATGCGGCGGATTCTAGTCAGCGCTCCAGGTACTGCGGCGTGATGCCGCGCGAGAGCAGCCACTTCGCCAAGGCCTGGCCGGTGCCCGCGCGCCAGCACTTCACATCCTCCAGCGCATAGAGCCGGTAGTCCACGAGCTCGGGCGACAGGCGCACCTCGCCATGCGCCTGCGCGTGGTAGGCGATGATGACCTGGTTCATGCGCTGGAAGTCGTAGACGCCGACCAGGTCCAGCGCACTCACTTCCAACGCGGTTTCCTCCTGGATCTCACGGCGGATGCCCTCCTCGGGCGACTCGCCGGCCTCCATGAAGCCCGTGATCAGCGCGTACATCTTGCCGGGCCAGGCGGCATTGCGTGCCAGCAGCACCTTGCCCTCGTACTCGATGATGGCGGCCAGCACGGGCGTCGGGTTGTTCCAGTGGGTGTAACCGCAGGAGACGCAGCGCAGGCGTTCCTTGGCACCACCGTCTTCCAGCGAGGTGATCCACTCCAATGCGTTGGCGCACTGGGGGCAAAACTTGAAGTCCGCCATGCTTATCCTTGAATACCTTGCGCTTCGCGCAACGATGCTGACCGCCTTCGGGCGGCCGGGCGGCGATCAGGCCGGAAACACGCCGGTGGACAGGTAGCGGTCGCCCCGGTCGCAGACCACGAACACGATGGTCGCGTTCTGCTCGCGCTGCGCGATCTGCTGGGCGACCCAGCAGGCGCCGGCGGCCGAGATGCCCGCGAAGATGCCCTCCTCGCGCGCCAGGCGCCGGCACATCTCCTCGGCGTCGTCCTGGCTCACGTTGACCGTCTCGTCGACGCGCGAAGGGTCGTAGATCTTGGGCAGGTACTCCTGCGGCCACTTGCGGATGCCGGGGATGCGCGAGCCCTCGCTGGGCTGGGCGCCGATGACCTGGACCGCCGGGTTCTTCTCCTTGAGGAAGCGCGACACGCCCGTGATCGTGCCCGTCGTACCCATGGCGCTCACGAAATGCGTGATGCGGCCCTGCGTGGCCTCCCACAGTTCGGGCCCCGTGGTCTCGTAGTGGATGCGCGGGTTGTCGGCGTTGGCGAACTGGTCGAGCACGCGACCCTTGCCATCGCGCTGCATCTGCTCGGCCAGGTCGCGCGCGTATTCCATGCCGCCGCTCTTGGGTGTCAGCAGCAGCTCGGCGCCGAAGGCCTTCATGGTCTGCGCACGTTCAATCGAGAGATCCTCCGGCATGATCAGCACCATGCGGTAGCCCTTGATCGCCGCGGCCATCGCCAGCGCGATGCCGGTGTTGCCCGAGGTCGCTTCGATCAGCGTATCGCCGGGCTTGATGTCGCCGCGCTCCTCGGCACGCCGGATCATGGACACCGCGGGCCGGTCCTTCACCGAGCCGGCCGGGTTGTTGCCCTCGAGCTTGCCCAGCACCACATTGCCGCGCGCCTCGTTGTCCGCAGCGCCGATGCGCTGCAATGCCACGAGCGGCGTTCGGCCGATGGCATCTTCAATCGTCGGGTATTGCATGTCTGCACTGTGCCATAATTTCAGGCTGCCCATGGCGGCTATGCCCGGGTGGTGAAATTGGTAGACGCAGGGGACTCAAAATCCCCCACCGAAAGGTGTGCCGGTTCGATTCCGGCCCCGGGCACCATCGCTTTCGTTCAAGGCGATTCACCACGTCTCAAAGTCCCTTGAAATCACGGACTTAGCAGAGAAAAGATGGTTCAAGCGGCTCCAGCCGCTTCTTCAGGTCCCCCGTTTGCGTGTCCCAGAAGTGTTCCCAGACTGAGGTTTTCGCCGACTTCAGCCTCCGGGGACACCCATGGGATCGCTCACCGATCCAAAGATTAGGACCGCCGCAGCCAGCGGCAAAGAAGTACTCCCTCGCCCAGCCTTGAGGCCGTCGTCGCGTCACGAGCCCATGGCACAGACGCGCAGTACGGCTTGACGGACCTGGACGAGTCGGCCCCTTCTAGCAACAAGATGGTGTCGCCCGATCCCACCTTGCCACCTCCACCGCGGTGTCGTAATAGGTGGCGCCCTGCCCTATGTCCGCCGCCCCGTCGGACGTGACGGCGTTGGCGTTCTCGCCATCGGCAGACATCTTTTGCCACCAGATCGATGGCGCCACCAGCACGCCAGGGCGCACTTTTTCCACCACGCGGGCATCCACCTCGAAAGCGCCGCGCGCGTTGAAAACGCGCACGCGATCGCCGTGCACGATGCCGCGTGCTTGAGCGTCCGCGGGATTGATTTCTACCCACGGTGGGCCGATCTCGCGCGCCAGCGATGCGATGGAGGAGAAGCTCGAGTTCAGGTAGTGGCGCGCTGGCGGCGTGAGGAGCATCAAAGGAAAGCGCGCCGCAAGCGCGGGATTGCCCAGTACGGACTCGCGTGGCGGGATGAACTCTGGCACGGCGCTCCAGCCCTGCGCCGCAGCCGATGCGCTTTCGAACTCGCAGCGGCCCGAGGGAGTGGGGAAGTTGCCATCGGCAAAAGGCGCGAAGCGTTCGGGCAGGTCGAGTCGGCGCCAGCCGTCGCGGCGCAGCGAGTCGAAGTCAAGCGTCGCATTGACCGGCGCTGTCAGGTCGTGCGCTTCGCGCGCGATCTCCTCATCGCTTTGGCGAAAGCAGGCCTCGTCAAAACCCATGCGCGCCGCCAGCCGACGGAACAGCTCCGCGTTCGACACAGCTTCGCCCAGCGGCGCGATGGCCTGTTCGTTGAGCATGGTGTAGAGCGTTCCGTAGGGGCGGTGAACGTCCAATTGCTCCAGCTGCGTGGTGGCGGGCAGCACGATGTCGGCGTAGTCGCAGGTGTCGGTCAGGAAGATCTCGTGCACCACGGTGAACAGGTCCTCGCGCAACATGCCGCGGCGCAGCAGCGTGTTGTTGGGCGCCACGGCCATGGGATTGGAGGCGTAGACGAACAGGGCCTTGATGGGTGGGTCGTTCAGCTCGGTCAGCGCCTTGCCGATCTGCGCCATGTTCACCTTGCGCGGCGGCGGGTCGGGCAGCAGGTGCCGGCCGTCGAGCGCGGCCAGGTCGGGCGCATGCGCGCCTGCGTTGTCGAGCAGCACGCCGCCCGCAGGCTCGCGCCATGCACCGGTGAGCGCTGGCAGGCAGGCGATGGCGCGCACCGCGTTGCCGCCACCGGCATGGCGCTGCAGGCCGAAGTTGACGCGGATGGCGGATGCACGCTCACCACCGTACTGCCGCGCCAGTTGGCGCACGTCGTCGGCCGCCAGCCCGGTGATGCCGGCCACCACTTCGGGCGTGAAGGCGGCAGCGCGCGCCGCCAGGGCCTCATAGCCGAGCGTGTGCCGCGCAATGTAGTCGTGGTCGAGCAGGTCCTCGGCGATCAGCACGTGCATCAGGCCGAAGGCCAGCGCCCCGTCGGTGCCGGGCAGCGGCGCCAGGTGCCAGTCCGCCTTCTCGGCCGATTGCGAACGGTAGGGGTCGATGGCGATCACCCGCGCGCCGTTGCGGCGCGCCTCGGCGATGCGCGTCCACAGGTGCAGGTTCGAGGTGATGGGGTTGGTCCCCCACAGGAGGATGAGCCGCGACTCGGCGAAATGCGTGATGTCGGTGCCGATCTGCGCTCCGACCACGGTGTTGTAGCCCATGCGGCCGGCGGTGGCGCACAGCGTGCGCTCGGGCAGCGAGGCGCCCAGCCGGTGGAAGAAACGGCGCGGCATGCCGAAGTTGTGGACCAGGCCCAGGGTGCCCGAGTAGGCGTACGGGAAGATGGCCTGCGGATCGTCGGCGGCGATGGCCTGCAGCCGCGTGGCGATGGTGTCCAGCGCCTCGTCCCAGCCGATGCGCTCGAAGCGCCCCTGGCCGGGGCCCTTGCCTCCGACGCGGCGCATCGGATGGAGCACCCGGTCGGGGCTGTAGGTGCGTTCGAGGTAGCGCGAAACCTTGGTGCACAGCACGCCCTGCGTGGTCGGGTGCGCCGGGTCGCCCTTGACCTTGGTGGCGACGCCGTCCCGCACGGTGATCAGCATGGCGCAGGTGTCGGGGCAGTCGTGCGGGCAGGTACCGTGCACCGTGACTTCCATGCCCGGGTCAAGATCGGTACGGCTCATTAAAGGCCTCCATGAAGAGCGCCGCCAGGTCCTCGCGCGTCAGCGGGCGCGGGTTGGTGGGGGTGGAGTGGTCGGCCAGTGCGCCGCCAACGACCTGCTCCAGCGCATCGGCTGGCACGCCCATGGCGCGCAGGCTTGCGGGCAGGCCCAGCCGCTGGTTGAGCGCGCGCACCGCTTCGGCCAGATCCGCGTCGACGCCCAGGCCGAAGGCGGCGCGCAGGCGCACGTACTTGTCGCCCACGTGGGCCGCGTTGAAGCGCAGCACCGCCGGCAACAGCACGGCGTTGACCGTGCCGTGGTGCAGCGACGGCGCCGTGAGCGCGCCCAGCGGGTGCGCCAGCGCATGCACCGCGCCCAGGCCCTTCTGGAACGCCAGGCCGCCCTGGATGCCGGCCATCATCATTTCCCAGCGCGCCTGCCGGTCGTCGGGATGCGCCACGGCGCGCGCGATCCAGCGCCACGCGCGTGCAGCGCCGTCGAGCGCAATGGCTTCGGCGGGCGGGTTGATGCGCGGCGACAGGAAGGTCTCGATGCAGTGCGTGAGCGCGTCCATGCCGGTGCCGGCGGTCAGCGCGGCCGGCATGCCGAGCGTGAGGTCGGGGTCGCACAGCGCACGCCTGGGCAGCAGGTGCGGGCTCACGAACACCAGCTTGCGGCCGTCGCGCAAGCGGATCAGCGCACCGCGTCCGACCTCGCTGCCGGTGCCGGCGGTGGTCGGTACGGCGACGATCGGTGCGGCGTGTGCGCCGATGAGGGGCATCGCCGCCATGCCGGCGTAGTGCGCGAGCGGACCTTCGTGCGTGGCCATCAGCGCGACGCCCTTGGCCAGGTCGATCGGCGAGCCGCCTCCGATGGCGACCAGGCCGTCGCAGCAATGCGCGCGGTAGCACGCGGTGGCGGCCTCCACCGCCTCTTCGGTCGGGTTGGGCGGGGTCTCGGCGAACACGGCCACGCCGTCCGGCGACGGCAGCAGCGCACGGATGCGCGCCAGGATGCCGGCGTGCACGATGCCGGCGTCGGTCACGAGCAACGGCCGGTGGATGCCGAGCGCGGCCAGTGTGCCGGGCAGCAGCGCGACGGCACCGGCCTCGAACTCAATGTGCGTGAGGTAGTGGATGGTGGTCATGTGGCGTGCGCCTGCGTGGGATTCCATTGCTGTCCCGGCACCGCAGCGATCAGGCGTTGGGTGTAGGCATCCTGCGGGCGGTCGAAGATCTGCTGGGGGCTGCCGCGCTCGACGATGCGGCCCTGGTGCATCACCAGCACCGTGTCGCACACCTGGGCCGCCACGCGCAGGTCGTGCGTGATGAAGACCAACGCGATCTGCAGCCGCTGCTGCAGTTGGTGCAGCAGCGCCAGCACCTGCGCCTGCACCGACACATCGAGGGCCGACACCGACTCGTCGGCCACCAGCACCTGCGGGTCGAGCGCCAGCGCCCGGG
This sequence comes from Pseudorhodoferax soli, assembly GCF_003337555.1. Lineage (GTDB taxonomy): Bacteria > Pseudomonadota > Gammaproteobacteria > Burkholderiales > Burkholderiaceae_C > Pseudorhodoferax > Pseudorhodoferax soli. Next base: position 170,391 of record NZ_QPJK01000001.1, read on the forward strand.
CGATGCCCACGCGCTGGCGCTGGCCGCCAGAGAACTCGTTGGGATAGCGGTCGAACGACGAGGCTTCCAGCCCGACCAGCGCCAGCAGCTCGCGCGCCCTCGCCTCGGCCTCTGCGCGCGTCTTGCCGCTGGCCACCGGGCCATCGCTGACGATGCGGCCCACCGTCTGGCGCGGGTTGAGCGAGGCGAACGGGTCCTGGAAGACCATCTGGATGCCTTTGCGCAGCGGCCGGAAGGCGTGCGCAGACATCGCGGCGATGTCGCGGCCGTTGAACAGCATCTGCCCGCCGTCGACATCGACCAGCTTGAGCAGGCACTTGCCGATGGTCGACTTGCCGGAGCCGGATTCGCCGACGATGCCCAGCGTCTCGCCACGGCGCACGGTGAAGCTCACGTCGTCCACCGCCCGCACCACGCGCCTGGCGCCGAACCAGCCGCCGCCGCTGGCGTAGGTCTTGCTCAGCTTGCGCACGTCGAGCACCGGCGGGCTTTCGGCCACCGCGTCGCGCAGGCCGGTGCGCCGGCGCGGCACCGCGGCGATCAGGCGCTGCGTGTAGGGATGCCGGGGCGCGTTGAGCACCTGTTCGGCGTGGCCGACCTCGACCAGCACCCCCTTCTCCATGACCGCCACGCGGTCGGCGATCTCGGCGACGACGCCGAAGTCGTGGGTGATGAACATGACGCCCATGGCCGTGGCCTGGCCGTCGCTGCCGGCGCGCCTGCTGCGCTGGATGGACTGGATCAGCGCGAGGATCCGCGCCTGCGTGGTCACGTCCAGCGCGGTGGTCGGCTCGTCTGCGATGAGGATGGCCGGCTCCAGCGCCAGCGCCATCGCGATCATCACGCGCTGGCGCTGGCCGCCGGACAGGCGAAACGGATACGCTGCGCGCATGCGCTCGGGGTCCGGCAGGCCGACGAACGCCATCAGCTCGGCCACCCGGCGCTCGACCTGCACCGCGTCGCTGACGCCGTGTACCTGCAGCACCTCGGCGATCTGCTGACCCACGCGCATCACCGGGTTGAGCGCGGACAGCGGCTCCTGGAAGATCATGCCGATGGCGCTGCCACGCAGCTTGCGCAACTCGTCCTCGGGCAGAGTGAGCAGATCGCGGCCCTGGAACAGGATGCGGCCAGCCGAGGGCTGCATGTAGCTGGGCAGCAGGCCCATGACCGCGTTGGCGCTCATCGACTTGCCAGAGCCGGACTCGCCCACCACGCACAGGATCTCGCCGGCATGCAGGGTGAGGTCGATGCCCTGCACGGCGAAAGCGCGGTCGCCGCCGCCCGGAATCGGGATGGACAGGCTCTCGATCTGCAGCAGCGCGCTGCCCTGGCCGGCGCTCATCGCTCGCCCCGGTTGCGCAGGTGCGGGTTCAGCGCGTCGTTCAGCCCCTCGCCGATCAGGTTGACGGCCAGCACCGTCAGCAGGATGGCCAGGCCGGGCAGGAAGCTCATCCACCAGGCCTCGCGGATCATGGTGCGGGCAGCGCCGATCATGAAACCCCAGCTCATCAGGTTGCGGTCGCCAAGGCCCAGGAACGACAGGGCCGACTCGGTGAGGATGGCAGTGGCGATCATCAGCGAGGCCGTCACGATGATGGGAGACATGGTGTTGGGCAGGATCTGCGTGAAGATGATGCGCGGCGCGCTCTGGCCGATGACCACCGCCGCCTGCACGAACTCGCGCGAGCGCAGCGACATGAACTCGCCGCGCACCAGGCGCGCTACCGGCGGCCAGGACACCACCGCGATGGCCGTGATGATCGAGGCCAGGCTGGGCTGGAAGATGGCGACCAGCACCACCGCCATCGCCAGCGTCGGGATGGTCTGGAAGAACTCCGTCAGGCGCATGAGCACATCGTCGATGCGCCCGCCGTAGTAGCCGGCGACGGCGCCGATCGAGATGCCGATGAAGGTGGCCACGGCGGTGCTGACCAGACCGACCAGCAGCGACACGCGAGCGCCATGCGCCAGGCCGGCGGCCACATCGCGCCCCAGCATGTCGGTGCCCAGCGGGTAGGCGACATCGGTCAGCGGGTCGAGCAGCGGCTCGGCGACCGCGTTCCAGGGGCTCGCTGGAAACACCCAGCCAGCGCACAACGCGACCAGCACCACCACGCCGACGATGGCCAGGCCGACCACCGCGCCCTTGTTGCGCGCGAAGCGATGGAAGAAGGCTTTCATGCGGTGGCCTCGATGCGCGGGTCGACGAAACGGTAGAACACATCGGTCAGCAGGTTGACCAGCACCACCAGCGCCGAGGTGACCAGGAACACGCCCATCAGCACCGGGTAGTCGCGCTGGATCAGCGCGTCGAACATCAGCCGGCCAATGCCGGGCCAGGCGAACACGGTCTCGGTGAGCACGGCGCCGCCGAGGATCTGCCCTGCCTGGATGCCGGCGAAGGTGAACACCGGCAGCATGGCGTTGCGCAGCACGTGGCGGCGCGTGATCTGCCTGCGCGGCACGCCCTTGGCGCGCGCCGTCTTGACGAAGTCGAGCGAGGCGACCTCCAGCATCGAGGCGCGCGTCAGCCGCGTGTAGATGGCGGTGAAGAACAGGCCCAGCGTGGCCACCGGCAGCACCATGTGCTGGAGCACGTCCCAGGCGCGCGCCGTGCCGGTCAGGCCGCCGCCGATGGTTTCCATGCCGAAGGGTGGCAGCCAGTCGAGCCGGATCGAGAACACCAGCATCGCCATCAGCGACACCCAGAACAGCGGCGTGGCATAGAACAGCAAGGCGCCGGACATGATGAGGGAGTCGGCCAGCTTGCCGCGCCGCGCCGCCGCCATCACACCGAGCAAGATGCCCAGCAGCAGCGACAGGACGAAGGCCGATGCGCTCAGCAGCAGCGTGGCAGGCAGGCGCTCGAGGATGAGTTCGCTGACCGGCAGGTTGTTGCGGTATGAAAACCCCATGTTGAAACTCAGAACGCCCTTGACGTAGAGCCACAGCTGCACGTACAGCGGCTGGTCCAGCCCGAACTGCTGGCGCAGCTGGGCCAGGAACTGCGCGTCGCCGGCGCCCGATTCCCCGGCGATCACCGTGGCCGGGTCCCCCGGCGCCAGGTGGATCAGCAGGAAATTGAACACCACCACGCCCAGCACCACGAAGGCCGCCTTCAACAGCCGCTTGAGGAAGAAGTCGAGCGTGTTCATCGCGGTCAGGGGGCGTGCATCACTTGGCGATCCAGACGTTGTCCAGCGTCTCGTTCAGCCCGATGCCCGTGGTCACCAGGTTGTGCACCTTGGTGCGGTAGAGCGTGGCGTACTGCATCTCGACCAGGTAGCCCACCGCCACCTCATCGACCAGGATGCGCTGCGCCTCGGAGTACATGCGCTGGCGCGCATCTGCGCCCTTGAGCAACGGCGCCGCGCCCAGCAGGCGGTCGACCTCGGGATTGCTGTAGCCGTGGTTGTTGCCGAACGGCGTGCCCTTGATGATGTTGGTGCTGACGTAGTTGCGCGTGACGCCGATGGCCGGGTCGGCGTACTGGTAGAGAAAGTTCATCGTCAGGTCGAAGTCGAAGTCCGACACCTTCTTCGCCCAGCCGCCCGGGTCGGTCGCCTCGATGGTCACCTTGAAGCCGAGCTGCTCCAGCTGCTGCTTGGTGTACTCGCCCAACCGGTCCCACACCGAGCCATAGGGAATGGGCAGCACCTTGATGGTGTAGTCGCCGGGCTTCACGCCCGCGTCGGCCAGCATCTTCTTGGCTTTGGCCATGTCGTAGGGGTAGGCGGGCACGTTCTTGTCGTAGTACAGCGTGGCCGACGAGATCGGACCGGTGGCCACCTTGCCGACGTTGAAGAAGATGTTCTTCACGACGAAGTTGCGGTCCATCGCATGCAGGATGGCCTGGCGCACCTCCTTCTTGTCGAAGGGCGCCTTGCGCAGGTTCATCTGCAGCCACAGGTTGGGCGAGAACATCTCCCAGCCGGCGGTGGTCACGCCGACGTTGGGCAGCTTCTGCAGCCGCCGCACCTCGAAGTTTTCGACGTCGCCGCCGCGCAGCACGTCGACCGTGCCGCGCTCGAAGGCCACCGCGCGCGAGGCCGCATCGGGGATCACGCGCAGGTAGATCTCCTCCAGGTAGGGCAAGCCCGGCTTGAAGTAATCGGGGTTCTTCACCAGGTGGATGTAGGCGCCGCGTTTCCACTCCTTGAGCTTGAAGGGGCCCGTGCCGATGGGCGTGTTGTTGGCCGGGTTGATGCGGTAGTCGGTGCCGTCGTAGATGTGCTTAGGCACCATCGGCATCGTCGACACCTCGAAGGCGTAGATGAAGGGGTGGAACGCCTCCTTCAGCCTGAACACCACCTTGTCGTCGCCGTCGGCCTTGACCGACTCGACACGCTGGTTCATCAAGGCGCGCAGGCGCGGGTGCACTTCGCGCAGGAATTTGTCGGCCGAGAACACCACGTCGGCCGAGGTGAAGGGTTTGCCGTCGTGCCACTTGACGTTCTTGTGCAGCACGAAGGTGTAGGTCAGCCCGTCGGGCGAGATGGTCCACGCACTGGCCAGCGAAGGCAAAGGCTTCAGGTCGGGGCCGTAGGTCAGCAGCGATTGGTAGATCTTGCTGGCGGCGAACTGCGTCGGGCCAAGCTGGTTCAGGCCCAGCATCAATGACGGCGGCTCGGGCTGCACCAGCATGTTGAGCGTGCCGCCCGCCACAGGTTTTTCCTGCGCCGCGGCCAGGCCGGGCAGTTGCGCGAGAAGGATGCCTGCGCCGGCAAGCAGGAGCCGCACGAGGAGGCAGCGTTTCTGTGCATTCATGGGAGTTTTCCTTCTGGTGGTGCGCACGACGGGGTGGAGAGCGAACGGAGATGGCGCACAACGTCGGCGGTGGCGGCGGGGTAGCCGTCGGCGGTGTGGGTGATGTGGCTGGCCAGCAACTTGTGGAGCCGAGGCAGCGCGTGGAAGGGCACGGCCGGATACGCGTGGTGCTCGACATGGAACGGCATGTTCCAGGCGAAGAAGTGCACGAAGCGGTTGGTGAACGTGGTGCGCGTGTTCTCCAGCATGTCGGGTGAATTCGCGCAGCCGGTGTGTTCGGCCAGCAGGTACGGACGCAGGAACAGCTGGCCGGCCAGGAGCGGCACGACCCAGAGCCACAGCGCCGCGAGCGAGCCGGCCAGCACCGAGGCCGCGACCACCGCCGCGTAGCCCAGCAGGTACAGGCGCGCCTCGCGCACGATTAGCGCGCGCTTGTCTTCTGGCACCCAGGGCACGCTGACCTTGCCGCGCACGCCGTGCGCGAACAGCAAGCGGGCGCGACCGATCCAGATCGGCATGCCGGTCCACAGCCAGGCGATGCCCAGACGGGTGTGCGGCAGCGGCATGGCGAGCTCGGGGTCTTTCTGCGGATCCTGCGTGTGGCGGTGGTGCACCCAGTGGTAGGCACGGTAGTACTCGTAGGGCAGGAAGATGGCAAAGGCGGCCACGTGCCCGAGCAGGTAGTTCCATGCGCGGGTCTTGAAGGCCGTCTGGTGCGCGGTCTCGTGCACGGCGGTGAACAGGAAGGCGATGCAGTAGCCCTGCAGGAGCGTGAGCGGCACCGCCCAGACGGTGCCGAGCGCATGCCACAGCGCGGTGCCGCCGAGCGCGATGGCGCCCAGGTGGCCGAGTGCGCGGCGGGCAGCGGGCCCATCGTTGCGCACCGACAGGGGCAGCAGTTCCTGTGCTTTGAGGCGGAAGGTGGTCATGCGGCGAGCAGCGCCTTGACGCGCGTGTCGATGAAGGTCCGGTCTTCGGGCTGGTGGATGGGATGGGGGTTGCCCGCGCGGTGGCCCCAGACGGAGGGGATCGGGGCGAGCTCGGCGTGGCGCAGATGCGCCAGCTCGGCGCGGTTGTCGTCAACCTGGAAGTACAGGTCGTGATCGCCCGGCATGAGCAGCACGCGGGCGCGGATGGCGCCGAGTGCTTTCGCCAGGTCGCCGCCGTAAAGGCTGTTGGCGCTGATGTCACCGGCCTGCCAGGTGCGCAGCTGCGCCAGCAGGTCGGCCGGGTCGCGCCGCGCGAAGGTCGTCTCCCACGCGGTCACCAGGTAGTCCTCGAGCGAGGATGCGCCCAGGCCGCGCCACATCTCCTCGCGGTAGAAGGTCTGCGACAGCGCCCACCCGGCGTACACCCGGCCCATGGCGCGCAGGCCGCGCACCGGCCTCTCGGTGAAGACACCGTCGCGGTAGGCGGAGTCAGCCATCAGCGCGTGCGCCACGCCTTCGATGAACACGCGGTTGTGCGGCGCGCAACGCGCTGCGCCGCACACGACCGCGATGCGCTCGACCGCTTCGGGAAAGAGCGCCGCCCAGTGGTAGGCCTGCATGGCGCCCATCGACCAGCCGTAGACCAGCGCCACGCGCTCGATGCCCCACAACTCCACCAGCATGCGGCGCTGCACGTGCACTGCATCGCAATAGGTGACATCGGGGTAGCGCGAACCAACATCCGGCCAGGGCGTGTTCGACGGCGAACTCGACAGGCCGTTGCCGAACAGGTTGGCAATGACAATGAAGTACTTGGATGGGTCAAGCGCGCCACCCTCGGACACCATGAACTCGATGTCAGCGTGCTGCGCGCTGTAGGACGTGGGGTAGAGAATGACATTGGAACGGTCTGCGTTCAGCGCGCCGAAGGTCTTGTAGACGAGCGTCATCCCGCGAAAGGTGCGGCCGGACTGCAGCACCACATCGCCGGCCTGGAATACGCCCATGTCGGAGCGCGCGCGAGATGCATCGGATGCGGGCATGGTGGCAGTGGTCCTCGTCCTGGATTGGTGCGTCGGCCGTGGTGTTGAATATCTATACTCAGCGTACAGCAATACAGACGCAACATGCATGCCACACAGCCCTCCCCTGGCGCCCTCCCTGCGCAGTGCCCTGAAACGCCGCGCCGGCGTGGCAGGCCGCGGTCTGAGGTGGCGGCCACTGCCGTGCTCGATGCCGCCTACCGCCTGAGCGCCACCGAGGGCCTGCGTGGCGCCACGATCCAGGCCATCGCCGCCGCATCGGGCGTGTCAAAGATGACCATCTACAAATGGTGGGAGGGGCGGCTGCAGTTGCTGATCGACGCCTACATGCGCCAGGCGACGCTGCTGCTGCCGCTCTCGGAAGCGATGCCGCCGGCCGACGCCATCCACGCCCACGCGCAGCAATACCTGGTGGCGCTGCACGGCGACCTGGGTCGGGTGCAGCTCGCGGTGCTGGCCGAGTGCATGGCCGAGACCGGCAACTCCGAAGTGTTCGTCGCGCGCTACCTGCGCATGCGCCGCAAGCTGGGCGTCAGCGTGATCCGGCGCGGCCAGCGCGGCGGCAGCATCGCCTCGCAGCGCCCAGCAGAAGCGCTGTACGACCAGATCTACGGCACGATCTTCTACCGCTTCCAGTTCGGCCTGGGCGGGTTGGACAAGGCGTTTGTGGCGAACCTTGTTGCCACCACCTTCTCTGCCTAGCACGCCCCGAAATGGCTCGCATTGGTCGATCAGGGCTTCTGGCAGATTGACGGTTGGAGTGCAGATGCACGGCCGTGGAGCGGGGATCCTCCGTAGCGCCGCCATGTTCTTCAGAGAGGCGGCGTGGTTTCCAGTTCACCAGAACCGTTCTGTCCGTCAGCTCTCGGCACTCACGCCTGTCGCTCCGAAGCGTTCGTTGTAGATCTCCGTCACCCGCAACCCTGCTCGGCGCAGATCTTGTAACTGTCGGCGCTGTTGACGCTGTTGACGCTGATCCAGCCCTTCAGCGTGTGCTCCTCCAGCTTGCCGTCAACCTCGAAAAGATAGGGAAACAGGTCGGGCCGGGATGCCGAAAAGAAGTTGACGCCGATGTGCTGCGCCAAGTCGGACGGAGTCAGCGGTGAGCCATGTGCGGCGAGATAGGCCGGGCTCGCGCAGGTGACTTGCGGCACCAGTGCGAGCCGTCGCGTCACCAGCGACCAGTCACGCGGCTCGCCCGCGCGCACCACACAGTCCACGCCTTCGCGCACGAGGTCTACCAATCGGTCGCCGCTGCCGATGGCGAGCTCGATGTGCGGATAGCGCGCATGGAACTCGCCGATGCGCGGCAGCAGCAGCTCGTTGGCTGGAGTTCCATGGATGTCGATGCGCAGCCGCCCGCGCGGATTGACGGCCGACTGCGCGAGAGAAGACTCCGCATCCTCGAGCTCGCTCAGCAGGTGCCGCGAGCGCTCGTAGAAGATTGGCCCTCGACTGTGGTGCGCACCTGCCGGGTGGTGCGTTCGAGCAGCCGCACCTGTAGCCGGGCCTCCAGTTTCTTGATCGCGTGCGTGGCTGTCGCGCGCGGAATGCCGAGCACGGCGGCCGGTGCGCCACCCATGGCGCTGGAAGGTGTCCTGCTTGCCCATCGAGCCGAGTTGTTGGGCCTCTCCTTGACAGCCATCGACTCATGTGCGCCCGCGCGGCGGCTGCACCGCTGCGGCCGCCTGAGCGGCTCCTGCGACCAAGGTCCAAATCTGTTGCCGGGTCCCCAGCGATGTCTATCCGCCCTGCAGTCGCCAGTCTTCGAAGCAGAACATCGAGATCCGCCAGGATGGTCCGGACCGCAGCCCGCAAGCCGCTGCCCGAGGCCGCCGCACCGGGTTATTCTTCCATGCATCTAGTCCGTGGCATGCGGCGATCGGCATAGTGGTATGTGGTCCTGGACGCCGTGTTGGTATTCGTTGAGCCTGCAAACGCTGCAGGCAGCCCGGCCTCGCAGTTTCCAGTTGTGCGTTCCCGACTTTGCGGAAGGAAACGGACTGTGGGGCACGGCGAAAAACTTCGATTGCGCCGTCCCGCTGGATGCACTGAGTGCCCAAGCCAGCCATGGGGCTTTCGCCGATTGAGAGACACAGGTGACTCGTCGAAGCCTCCGCATCAAGTCCTGGCCTATCTCGGTGAGGTCGATGCGGCCTGTCCTCGGCAAGGCGGGCGGATGCGGCAGTCCAGAACATCACCGCCCAGCCACTGCGCAGGCCCCACCTCGCGCTTCAACGGACCGGCTGGGCCGCCTTCTTCGCTGCAGGAGCCGCCCGCGGCTTGGCCGACTTGGCGACGGCCCGGACAGCGGGCTCGGCCCCTGGCCCTGGTTCGACCACAACCTCTCTTGCCGTCAGCGCCTCGGAACAGACCGAGCACGTCAACACCGGATCGAAGTGGTGCCCGCAGGTGGTGTGCCGATGCAAGACAGGCCGGCCCTTTTTGCCGGCCATGTGCATGTCGCCCCAGTGCACGATGGACATGATCACCGGGTGCAGGTCCAGCCCCTTCTGCGTCAGCCGGTACTCGTGGCGCACGGGGTTGGTCTGGTAGGCCATCTTCGTCAGCACGAAGTTGTCGACCAGCTTCTGCAAACGGTCGGCCAGGATGGGGCGGCCGATGCCCAGGCGGGCATGGAAATCGTCGAAGCGCCGCACCTTCATGAAACAGTCGCGCAGGATCAGCAGCGTCCAACGGTCACCGATCACCGACAAGGTGCGGGCCACCGAACACGGCTGCTCAACCAGTTCATCCCACTGCATGGCTCACCCATATCCGCCTGAACGGCAGTCCAAGACAACAAGGATTCCATTTTAGTACCCATCCAGTCGTCGACGCACAGAGCGTGGGCCGTGGCGTGCAGCCCAGCCAGCGCCCTCATTGCTCGCGGCCCAGCGCCACGTAGCGTTCGAGGTGGTGATCGGCATCGCCCAGTTGGTGGTCGATCATGATCAGCCGCTTGGCCGCCTGGGCCGCTGGCAACTCCTGCGTCATGCCGATCCCACCGTGCATCTGGATGGCCTCTTCTGCCACGCGGATGCCGTTCGTGCCCAGGGTGTACTTGGCGGCCGACAGGGCCTGCTCGCGCAGCACGCGTGGCTGATCCAAGGCCGCCGCGGCATTGATCACTGCAGACCGCGCCTGCTCGATGTCGATCAGCAGATCCACCATGCGGTGCTGCAGGGCCTGGTTGGCGCCGATGGGGGCGCCGAACTGCACGCGCGTGGCAAGGTAGTCTGCCGTCGCGGTCTTCAACGACTCCATCAGACCCAGCCCTTCGGCGCACAGCGCCAGGATGCCCAGGCCGGCCACCTGCTCGACGATGTCGAAGCCCTGCTCGGGGCCCGCCACCAGCGTGTCAGCGCCGAGCTTCACATCGCGCAATTCGAGTTCGGCCGCGCGGCCGCCGTCGATCAACGGGTAGGCGCGCAGCGTGACACCGGGCGCGTCCAGCGCCACGATGAAGAGCGCGATGCCGGTCGGCTCGGTGCTGCCGCCGCTCACGCGGGCGCTGACGAGCGCATGGGTGCAGGCCTCTGCGTCCAGCACCACGGACTTGCTCCCGTTCAACGACCATTCGCCAGCCGACAGTTGCGCCCTGGTTTCCACATGCGCCAGTGCATCCCGCGAGCCCGACTCGTGGTGGGCAAAAGCCATGAGGGTGTCGCCCGCCACCACGCCGTGCCGGGCCGCATGGCCAGCCAGCGCGAGCGCCCGGCCGCACACCAGGTTGCCGAGCAGGGGCTCGACGACGAGGTTGCGGCCCAGGGCCTCGAACACCACCATGGTGTCGAAGCCGGTGCCGCCATAGCCGCCATCCTTGTCGTCGAACAGCGCGCCGAGGGCGCCCAGTTCGACCATCTGGGCCCAGGTGCCGCGGTCGTGGCCAGGCGCCAGGCTGCTGCGGCGGCGCACATCGCTGCCATAGCGCTCGGAGAAGTAGCGGTTCAGCGTGTCGCCCAGCATCTGGCACGTTTCGGTGTGTTGGAAGTCCATGGTCAGAGCCGCAGGGTTGTCTTGGAGATGATGTTGCGCTGGACCTCGTTGGATCCGCCGTAGATCGTCAGCTTGCGCAGGTTCAGGTAGGTGGGGGTCACCGCGGGTGCCAGTGGGTCGCCGATGGGCGCCAGCCCGGGGTCGTCTTCCATCAGCTCGGCCAGGTAGGGGCGTGCGCTGGAGCCGATCGCGCGTCTGGCCAGCGCGCTGATCTGCTGGCGGACCTCCGTGCCGCGGATCTTCAGCATCGAGCTTTCCGGCCCCGGCACCTCGCCGCGCGTGGCTGCCGCCACCACCCGCATCGCGGTCGTGCGCAGGTTGGACAGTTCTATTTCGACACGCGCCACGCGTGCCGCGAAGAGCGGGTCGTCGGCCAGGGGCTTGCCGCTCTTCATCTCGCGGCGGGCCAGCGCCTTCAGGGACGCCATCGCCGCGGAGGAGGCGCCGATGCCCGCCATCGAGGTGCGCTCGTAGGTCAGCAGGTACTTGGCATAGGTCCAGCCCTGGTTCTCTTCGCCCACGAGATTGGCGACCGGCGCGCGCACGTCGGTGAAGAAGACTTCGTTGACCTCGTGGTCGCCGTCCAGCGTGATGATGGGGCGCACTTCCACGCCGGGCGACCTGAGGTCGACCAGCAGGAAGGAGATGCCCTGCTGCCGCTTGGCCGACTTCTCGGTGCGCACCAGGCAGAACATCATGTTCGCGTGCTGGCCGAGCGTGGTCCAGGTCTTCTGGCCGTCAATGACGTAGTGGTCCCCCTCGCGGATGGCGGTGGTCCGGATGTTCGCCAGGTCGGATCCCGCGCCCGGCTCTGAATAGCCTTGGCACCACCAGTCTTCGCCGCGCAGCATGCGGCCGAGCCAGTGCGTCTTTTGCTCTTCGCTGCCGTACTTGATCAGCACCGGGGCCAGCATGTTCAACCCGAAGGGGATGGGCGAAGGCGCATGCGCCATGGCCATTTCCACCTCGAAGATGAAGCGCTGCGCTGCCGACCACCCGGCGCCGCCGTGGGCCACCGGCCAGTGCGGCGCAAGCCAGCCACGACGGCTGAGGATGGCCTGCCAGCGCTCGATCTCGGCCTTGCCGAGGCGGCGGCCAGCTGCAACCTTCTCGGCAATGTCGCGCGGCAACTCGTCGGCGAGGAAGCGGCGCACTTCGGCGCGGAACTCTTCTTCTTGCGCTGTGAATGCGAGATTCATGGCGGGCCTTTCAGGCGCTGGCCTGCGCAGCGACGCGAGGCGACGCGGGCTGCACCATGGAGGACAGGCGCGCGGCAATGATCTCGCCGGCCTGCGCCATGATGCGGTCCATCAGGGCGGCGACGGTCGGCACGTCATGGATGAGACCGGCAACCATGCCGCAGCTCCAGGCCCCTGCGTCCATCTCGCCCTTGTACATGACGCGCGGATAGACGCCCGCCACCTGTTCCAGCACATCCTCAAAGCGGATCGCCGAGCCCAGCTCGCGCTCCTTGGCGAGGATGCGCTCGACGCCGGCGTTGTTGAGCACGCGCTCGGTGTTGCGCAGCGGCCGCATCACCAGCCGGGTGTCGAGTTCGCTCGCCGCCACAATGGCCTGCTTCACGTTGTCGTGCACCGGCGCCTCCACGGTGGCCACGAAGCGCGTGCCCATGTTGATGCCCTCGGCGCCCATCGACAGGGCCGCCACCAGCGAGCGGCCATCGGCCATGCCGCCGGACGCGACGAAGGGCACCTTGAGTGCATCGGCCGCCAGCGGCAACAGGACCATGTTGGGCACGTCGTCCTCGCCGGGGTGGCCGCCGCACTCGAAGCCGTCGATGCTGAGCGCATCCACACCGATCGACTCGGCCTTCAGGGCATGGCGCACCGAGGTGCACTTGTGGATCACCTTGATGCCCGCCTCCTTGAACAGCGGCATCCACTTGGACGGATTGTTGCCAGCCGTCTCGACGATGCGCACACCACCGTCGACGATGGCTTTGATCAATCCAGGGTAGTCGGGCGGCACCACCGCGGGCAGGAAGGTGACGTTGACGCCGAATGGCTTGTCGGTCAGCTCGCGGCACCGGCGGATCTCGGCGGCCAGCTTCTCGGGGGTTCCCATGGTCAGCCCCGTGATCAGGCCAAGGCCCCCGGCATTGGAAACCGCCGCTGCCAGAGGGGCCTGCCCCACGCAGTGCATGCCTCCCTGAACGATGGGACGCTCGATGCCGAACAGATCGGTGATACGGGTACGCAGGACAACGCTCATCAGATGCTCCTTTTAAAATACTCAGTACGTTTTTAACACTCGTCATTCATAAATTTATGCTCGTTTGCACTAGTGGACCATGCGGCAGATAGTCAAGAAACTGCGCGCAAGAATAATGTGCGTTCTTTTTTAAAACTGTAAGGAGACAAATGAGCCCTACTCCACACGCCTCGCCTGCAGGCGAGAGCCCGGTGCCCCCCGCGGCTCTGGGCGTTCGGTTTGCGCCCAAGGAAGTGCTGCTGGAACGCCGTGCCGACGGCAGCATCCTGCTGCGCTCGCCCATCGCGCTGAGCGGTTGCGCTGACAACATCGTCGACTACCTGGAGCGCTGGGCTGCAGCCGTGCCCGACAGGGTCTTTCTGGCGCAGCGCGCACCCGGTGGCGGCTGGGAAACCCTGCGCTACGCCGAAGCCTGGCGGCGCGTGCAGGGGGTGGCGCAGGCGCTGCTGGCGCGCGGGCTGACCGAGCAGACGCCGATCGCCATCCTCTCCGGGGCTTCGCTGGAGCACGCCGTGCTGACCTTCGCCGGCATGCTGGTAGGCATTCCGGTCTCGCCGGTGTCGCCCAACTACACGCTGCTGCCCGCAGCACGGCCACGGCTGGCGGAGATCGCCGAGCTGCTGCAGCCGGGGCTGGTGTTCGCACAGGACGCCGAACGCTTCTCCGGTGCGCGCACCGTGCCAGCCCTCGCCAGTGCACCCTGGCTGAGCGCAAGCGCTGGCGTGCCCGGCGTCGACACCCTCGCCAGCCTGTACGACACCGCGCCGGGGCCTGCGGTGGCGGCGGCCCGCCGCACGGTGCAGCCCTCCACGGTGGCGAAGATCCTGTTCACCTCCGGCTCGACCGGTGCGCCCAAGGGCGTGCTCAACACCCACGGCATGCTGTGCAGCGCAGCGCAGGCCAGCGGGCTGGTGGTCTCGAGCGAGCAGGTTCCGGTCGGGCTGGATTGGCTGCCCTGGCACCACACCGTGGGAGGCAACGCCACGCTGCACGGCATCCTGCGCGAGGGCGGCACGCTCTACATCGACGACGGACGGCCCACGCCGGGCGAGTTCCACAAGACCATCGAGAACATCCGCGAGGTGCGCCCCACATCGTTGCTGAGCGTGCCATCGGCACTGCAGATGCTGGCCGACGCACTGGAAGCCGACGACGGTCTGCGCGTGGCTTTCTTCTCGCGCCTGCGCCGCATGAACTACGCCGGCGCGAGCCTGCCGCAAGAGGTGTGGAACCGCATGCAGGCACTGGCCGTGCGCACGCTGGGCCAGCAGATCGCGTTCGGCGCGGGCTACGGCACCACCGAAACCGGCCCCGGCATCTCCGTCACGCACTGGCCCAGCGAGGGCGGTGGCGAGATCGGCCTGCCCTTGCCGGGCCTGACGGTGAAACTGGTGCCGTTCGAGGACCGCTTCGAAGTGCGCGCACGCGGCCCGAACGTGACGCCGGGCTACCTTCGTCGCCCCGACCTCACCGCCGCCGCATTCGACGAAGAGAACTTCTACCGCGTGGGAGACCTGGTGCAGTTCGCCAACCCCGACCGGCCCGAGGACGGCCTGCGCTTCGCGGGCCGCCTGAGCGAGAACTTCAAGCTCAGCAACGGTTCGTGGGTGGCCACCGGCGACCTGCGTCTGGCGCTGGTCGAGGCTTGCCAGCCACTGCTCACCGACCTGGTGATCGCCGGGCCAGACCGCGACGACATCCGACTGCTGGCGTGGGTACATCCTGCAGAGCGCCAGCATGCCGGTGCCAACGCCGAGGGCGAGCTGGCACCGCCAGCCTATGCGGCCATCGCAGCGCGTGTGGCCGAGCGGCTGCGTGCCCACAACCGACAGGCCAGCGGCCCCACCCACCGCGTGGCTGCCTTCCGCATCCTGCACACGCCGGCATCCATCGGCGCCGGCGAGACCACCGACAAGGGCTACGTGAACCAGCGCGGCGTGCTCGCCTGCCGTGCCACGTGCGTGGCCGAGCTCTACAGCGCCGAGCCCGGGCCAGAAGTCATCCGGATCTGACGCTGCAAGCCCATCACCGAGGCGCAACACCGCCCCCCGCCTTTCAACCCCGCACTGGAAAACCCATGGACACAGTGAAATTCTTCTTCGATTTCGGCAGCCCGAACGCCTACCTCTCCCACAAGGTCATCCCGGCCATCGAAGCGCGCACCGGCGCGACCTTCGAGTACGTGCCTGTTCTGCTCGGGGGCATCTTCAAGGCGACGGGCAACCAGTCGCCAGCCACGGCGTTCGCCGGCATCCGCAACAAGCCCGAGTACGAGCGACTGGAGACGCAGCGCTTCATCGCCAGACATGGCCTCTCGGCCTTCAGGTCGAACCCGCACTTCCCGGTGAACACGCTGCAGCTGATGCGCGGGGCGGTGGCTGCGCAGGCAGCCGGTGTCTTCGAAACGTATGTCGAGGCGGTCTACGCCTGCATGTGGGAGCGCGGGCTGAAGATGGACGATGCTGCCGTGTTCCGGGACGCGCTGGTCGAGGCCGGCCTGCCGGCCGACCGCCTGCTGGAGCTGAGCCAGACCGGCGAGGTCAAGGCGGGGCTGATGGCCAACACAGAAGCGGCCGTGGCTGCCGGGGCATTTGGCAGCCCGAGCTTCCTGGTCGGCCGCGAGCTGTTCTTCGGCAAAGACCGCCTGCGTGAGGTCGAAGAAGAGATCGTGCGCCAAGCAGGCACGGCCGCGTGAACACCATACACCCGATTCTTGCCATTGCAGTTCAGAAAGGAAACCAACATGTCTGAAAACCAACCCAAGAAGGTCTGTCTCGTCATCGGCGTCGGCGACGGTGTCGGCGCCGCCATCGCCAAGGCGTTTGCATTGGACGGCTTCGAGATCGTGATCACGCGCCGCGCGCGCAACCTGCCCGATCTCGAAGTCATTGCCCAGAACATCCGCGACCAAGGGGGCGTGGTGCACGCCCGGGGTGTCGACGCACGGTCCGAGGAAGAAACGGTCGCGCTGTTCCAGGAGATCGAACGCGACATCGGGCCACTGGAGGTGGTGGTGTTCAACATCGGCGCCAACGTGCGCTTCAGCATCGAGGAGACCACCGCGCGCGTGTTCACCAAGGTCTGGGAGATGGCCTGCTTCGCCGGCTTCCTGGCGGGACGCGAGGCGGCCAAGGCCATGGTCCCGCGCGGGCGCGGCACCATCATCTTCACGGGCGCCACCGCCAGCCTGCGTGGCCGTGAAACGTTCTCTGCCTTCGCTTCCGCCAAGGCGGGCCTGCGGGCGGTGGCGCAGAGCATGGCGCGTGAACTGGGCAAGAAGAACATCCATGTGGCCCATGTCGTCTGCGACGGTTCGATCGAGGGCGTGTTCGCCCGAGAAAACATCGCCGATCTCGAACAGCGCCTGGCCGAAGACCGGATCCTGAAACCCGACGACATCGCACTGAACTACGTGAACCTGCACCACCAGAAGCGCTCGGCCTGGACCCATGAGCTGGACCTGCGGCCCTGGAGCGAGAACTGGTAGCCAGAACTCGCGATACCCCTGCACGCCTCGCGCAAGCAGGCGTGCGCCCAAGACAACAAGCAGGAGACAACACATGAAGTTCGGAACATGGATGAAGCTGGCCGCCACGCTCGGCCTGATGGCGTCGTGCGCCCTGGCCGCTGCGCAGTCGAGCTGGCGCATCGCCACCCTGTCGCAGCCGGGCTCGCTGTCGGCCAACACCGTCGACGACATGGCTGACAAGATCACCAAGGGATCGGGCGGCGCGATCAAGGCCGAGCGGCTGTACATGACCAACGAGCAGGAGATGGTGGCGCAGCTGATGCGGGGCCGGCTGGAGCTGGGCGCGCTGTCGAACATCGCCACGACGGTGGTCATTCCCGAGATGGCGCTGCTGGGCATGCCGTACCTGTGGCAGAGCGAAGCCGAGCGCGACTTCGTCACCGACAACTACGCGCTGCCCGTGATGGCGCGGTTGTTCGAGGCCAAGGGCCTGGTGATCGTCGGCCTGGGCGACGTGGGCTGGACCAACGTGTTCTGCAAGAAGGCGTGCCTCACGCCTGCCGACGTCAAGGGCATGAAGGTGCGTGTGTCGCCATCGGCCGCCTCCAAGGTGTTCTGGGGCTCGCTCAACACGAACGGCGTGCAACTGCCCTTCTCTGAATTGATCCCCGGGCTCGAGAACGGGCTGGTCGAGGCTGGCGAGCTTCCTTTCACCATCTATGGCAGCACGCCTGCGACGCAGAGCGCTCCGCACTACGTGATGACGCGGCATGCGCACCTGGGCTCGACCACGGTGATCAACAAGGCCCTGTGGAACAAGCTCACGCCCGAGCAGCAGAAGCTGGTGGTCGATGCCCGGACACCCGTCGCGCGCGTGCGCAAGCTCGTTGCCGAAGACGAGGTTCCGCGGATGGAAGCCTTCAAGGCCAAGGGCGGCTTCGTGCACGAGCTCAGCGCGGAGCAGCGCGCGGCGTGGGCCAAGCTGGTGGAGCCGAACCAGGCGAAGTTCGTGGCCGAGGTCAGCGGGCCAACCTCGGAACTGTGGGCCGCGCTGCAAAAGGGCAAGCGCGACTTCGCTGCGCGGAGCGGCAAGTAGCAGCGCTGCCAGACGGCGCTCACACATCGGTGCGTGATCGCTTGCGCCGCCGGCCAACGCGGGCGGTGCGGGGCGGGCCACGCCTGTCGAACTTGAATCTGGAGATGCAGTGGAAACGACAAAACTGGTCTTGAAAGGCCTGCGGTACCTGGAGGCCTTCATCTGCGTGGTGGCGTTCTCCATCGTCGTGATCGCTCTGATGAGCGACGTGATCGGCCGGGAGGTGTTCGGCCACGGTGTGTTTGGTGCGCAGCGCGTCGCGGTGTGGGCGACGGCTGTGGTGGGCCTGGTGGGCTTCGCGCTGGTGACGTCCGAGGCCGGGCACCTGCGGCCGCAGTTCGCCGACCGCTGGTTGCCGCGTGCGGCCGAGCCGGGGCTGAACCGCGTGGCGGATGTGGCCTCCGCGCTCATCTGCGTCTTTCTGGGCTACTACGCCGTGCTGTTCGTGCGCAGCTCGTTCGAGTTGGGCGAGCGCGGCGTTGGCATCCCCATCGAACTGTGGCCGCTGCAGATCATCTTGCCGTGGATGTTCCTGTCCTCGGCAGTTCGTCACCTGAGCTTCGCCGTCTTCCCGGCCTTGAAGCCTCTGCCCAAGACGGAGCACTGACATGGTCTGGCTCGGAATGCTGGCGCTTGCGCTGGGAATGTTGGTGCTGCGCCAGAGCTTGGTGCTGGTGCTGGCGATGGTGACGGTCTACATCCACGTCTTCGTGGCAGACGGCAAGGTCGAGTACCTGATCCAGGACTTCTGGTTCGCAGCCGACCGCGAGGTGCTGCTGTCGATTCCGCTGTTCATGTTGGCCGGCAACGTGATGTCGCGCGGCTCGATCGCGCGCCGGCTGGTGAACTTCATGCACGCCTTCACCTCGCCGATCCCCGGCGGGCTGGCCGTGGCCGCGGTGCTGTCGTGCGCGGCCTTCGCGGCGATCAACGGCTCGTCGATCGTGACCATGCTCGCGATCGGTTCAATCATGTACCCGGCATTGACCGCCAGCGGCTATTCGGAAAGGTTCGCGGTGGGCGCGATCGCGTCTGCAGGCACGCTCGGAATCATCATTCCGCCGTCGATCCCGCTGATCCTCTACGGCATCATGACCGACGTCAACATCGCGCACCTGTTCCTGGCCGGCGTCGGCCCCGGGCTGCTGCTGATGGCGATGTTTGCGGGCTACTCCTTCTGGGTCAACCGCAAGATGCCGCGCGAGCCCTTCAGCGCGGCCGGCGCATGGCGCGCCACGCTCGGCGGCATCCTGGCCATCGCGCTGCCAGTGATCATGATGGGGGGCATCTACACCGGGCGGTTCAGCCCGACAGAGGCCGGCGCCGTCGCACTGGCCTATGCGCTCGTCATCGAGTTCTTCGTGCATGCGCGCGCCGAGACCCTGCCGGCGCCTGCTGGCACGGGCCCGGTGGGGCGCCTGAAGCACCACCTGGCCACGCGCGAGATGGATCTGCGCCTGCTCGGCACCGTGGTCCTGGAGACGAGCCGGCTGCTGGCCATTTTGCTGCCGCTGCTGTGCATTGCGAGCAGCCTCAACACCATCCTGGACCACTCGGGCGCACCCAAGCAGATGGTGCAGCATCTGATCGGCAACATCGACAGCCCATGGGTGATCATGGTGGGCATCAACCTGCTGCTGTTGGTCGCAGGCTGCGTGATGGACGTCGGCTCGGCGATCCTGATCTTCGCGCCGTTGCTCAAGCCTCTGGCGCAATCCATCGGGGTGGATCCGGTGCACTTCGGCATCATCATGATTTCCAACCTGGAAATCGGCTATCTGACCCCACCGGTCGGCCTCAACCTGATCGTTGCCATGGCTGCTTTCAAGGTGTCCTTTGGCACGGTGATCCGCTCCGTGCAACCCTTCATCGCCATCATGGCTGCATGGCTGGTGCTCGTGATCGTCTACCCAGCGATCTCGCTGTTCTTGCTGCGGTGATGGCCTGCGGGCCGATCCGACAACCGCTTTCTTGATCGCGCTGCACGCGATCGGTGGATGGACATGGCGTGTTGGAGGACGCCGTCCGTCCTCGGTAGGCTTGGCCCCAGCCGATCGCCCGGGATGCCAAGGCTTTCAACGCCCCGATGTCTCGAGCCTGCGTGCAAGCGTCACCGGCAGGATCGAACCAGGCAAAGGCGGTTCACGACATTGCGAAGCGGTCTACGCCCGGTTCTTCAAGTCGGTCCAGCAAACAAAAAAGGCACTTAGCGAACCCGCTAAGTGCCTGTTTCGTCTACCAAATTTGGTAGGCGCGATTGGAATCGAACCAACGACCCCCACCATGTCAAGGTGGTGCTCTAACCAGCTGAGCTACGCGCCTGTCGTAAGCCCACGATTATAGCCACGGTTTTGGGGCTCTGTCACCTTCGGTTCAAAAAATTATCGGCGGCGCGCGGAGCGCACACCCTGCACATCGGCCACCACGCCCAGCACACGCGCCAGGCGGGCGGCATCGGCGACCTCGACCGTGAAGGTCATCCAGGCCGTGCCCTTGACGGACTGCGTCTGCACACCGATCACGTTCATGCGCTCCTTGGTGAAGACATCGGAGATGTCGCGCAACAGGCCTTGCCGGTCGGCCGCTTCCACGGCGACGTCGACCGGGTACACGGCCTTGGTCTCCTGGCGCTGCAGGCCCCATTCGACCTCGATCACGCGCTCGGCATTGCGCGCGGCCATCTCGCGCAGGTTGCTGCAGTCGGCGCGGTGGATGCTGACGCCCTTGCCGCGCGTGACGAAGCCGACGATGGCGTCCGGCGGCGCCGGCTTGCAGCACTTGGCCAGCTGGGTCATCAGCGAATCGATGCCCACCACGAGCACGCCGCCCTTGTGCGCGCCGCGCGCCTTCTTGAGCAGCGGCGCCTCGTCCTGCGGCGGCGCAGCGGGGCGCAGCAGCAGTTCGATGTTGCGCAGCGAATACTCGTCCTTGCCGACGACCTCGAACAGCCCGTCGGCCGACTTGAAGCCCAGCTGCGTGGCGATGTCGTCCAGCTTGAACGCGGTCTTGCCTTCGCGCTGCAGCAGTTTCTCGACGGCCTCGCGCCCGCGGGCCACCGTGGAGTGCAGCGCGGCGGCGTTGAACCAGGCCCGTGCCTTGGCGCGTGCGCGGTGGCTGGCCAGGTAGCCCAGCTCGGCATTGAGCCAGTCGCGCGAGGGGCCGCCTTCCTTGGCCGCCGTGATCTCCACGGTCTGGCCGTTCTGCAGCGGCGTGTTGAGCGGCACCATCACGCCGTCAACGCGCGCGCCGCGGCAGCGGTGGCCGAGGTTGGTGTGCAACGAGTAGGCGAAGTCCAAGGGCGTGGCGCCGGCCGGCAGTTCCACCACGGCCGCATCCGGGGTCAGCACGTAGATGCGGTCGCTCAGCAGGTCGACGGCGCCGCTGGACGGCAGGCCCTCGGGCCGCATGGCGCCCGAGAGGTCGCGCTCCCAGGCCAGCAGCTGGCGCAACACGGCGATCTTGGCGTCGTAGGCACCGCCGGCCGAGACCCCGGCATAGCCCTTGGCACCGGCCTCCTTGTAGGCCCAGTGCGCGGCGACGCCGTGCTCGGCGTGGTCGTGCATGGCCTGGGTGCGGATCTGGATCTCGATCGGCCGGCCCGCCTCGTCGCCCTGCAGCTGCGGCCGCACCACCGTGTGCAGCGACTGGTAGCCGTTGCCCTTGGGCTTGGCGATGTAGTCGTCGAACTCGCCCGACACCGGCTGGAAGTGCGCGTGCACCCAGGCCAGCACGGCGTAGCAATCGGCCACGGCCGGCACGATCACGCGCAGCGCGCGCACGTCGAAGACCTGGGCGAAATCCAGCGACTTGCCGCGCATCTTCTTGACGATGCTGTAGATGTGCTTGGGCCGGCCCTGCACGGTGGCGGCCAGGCCCTGGGCCCGCAGCTCGGCCTCGACCGAGGCGCGCAGCTGGGCCATGCCGGCCTCGCGCTCGACGCGCTTTTCGTCCAGCAGCCGTGCCACCTCCTTGTAGGTCACTGGCTCCAGGAAGCGGAAGGCCAGGTCCTCCATCTCCCACTTGATCTGCCAGATGCCCAGGCGATTGGCCAGCGGCGCGAACACCTGCAGCGACTCGCGCGCCATGGCCTCGGCCACTGGCGTCTTGCTCGCGGCGTGCCAGCGCAGCGTCTGCAGCCGCGAGGCGAGGCGCAGCATGACCACACGCAGGTCGCGCGAGAAGGCCAGCAGCATCTTGCGCACGGTCTCGGTCTGCACGCCGGCGTCGTCGACCAGGTGCCCGGACGACAGCGCGCCGCGCGACAGCCGCTGCACCCGCATGAGCTGGGTGGTTTCCACGGCCAGCGTGGCGAAGTTCTCGCCGAAGGCCTTGGCGATCACCTCGTGCGGCCGGTTCAGGTGCACGCAGGCGTGCACCAAGTAGCTGGCGGCCTGCATGGCCTCGGAGCCGCCGACGTCGCGCAGGATGGCGGCCACGGCGTCAGCATGGGCCAGCGTGTTCTCGCCCGAATCCAGCGTCTCCTCGGCGATCAGCGGTTCGGCGAAGGCGCGCGCGCGCGCCAGCGCATGCACCTGGTCTGCCAGCGTGCGTTCGCTGGCCGCAATCAGGTCGTTGACGGGGACGGGCGTGGTCAGCGGCCCTGTGGGCTGCGCAATGGAAGCCTTCACATCCAGCTCTTCACTTCAGGAATTCGGCGACCGCCTGGCGCTGGTCATCAGCCACAAGCGTAGGCGCATGGCCAACGCCTGGGAACTCCAGCAGCCGCGCGCGCGGGCCGCGCTCGGTCATCTGCTCGGCCGTCGCGCGCGTGAGCAGGTCGGAATCGGCCCCGCGCAACAGCAGCGTGGCGGCCTCGATCCGGTCGTACAGCTGCCACAGCACGGCTTCGCCCTGCCCGGCCGCCTGCTGCGTCAGCGCGCCGAGCGGCTCGGCGATGCGGGGGTCGTAGTGCAGCACGAGCGGGCCCTCCGGCTCGCCCGTCACAGCCGGCCGCACCATGTGGCGCGACAGGTCGAGCCACTGCTGCGGGCTGTGCGGGCCGAACCCGGTGGAAACGGCCCACATGGCCGACGCCGCCTGCTCGAGCGAGGCGAAGGTCCCGCTCTTGCCCAGGTAGGTGCCGATGCGCTGCAGCGCATCCCACTGCACCACCGGGCCAACATCGTTGAGCACCAGCCTGCGCACGGGAGCCGGCAGCGGCAACCCGGCCTGCCCGGCCACCACCAGTCCGATCAGGCCGCCCATGCTGGTGCCGACCCAATCGAGCCGCGAGATGGGCGACTGCGCCTGGAGTTGCGCCAGCATGGCCAGCATGTCGGCCGCGTAGACCGGGATCTGGTAGTGCGCCGGATCCGCCAGCCAGTCGCTGCGGCCACGGCCCACCACGTCGGGACAGACGACGCGCATGTGCGGCGCCAGCATGCGTGCCAGCGCGTCGAAGTCGCGGCCCTGCCGCGACAGCCCGTGCACGCACACCACGACATGCGGATTGCCGGTGTCGCCCCACTGCCAATAGGCCATGCGGTGGCCGTCCGTGCCGCCTGGTGCGGCAGCAGGACCGGGACAGACGACATGGTGCAGAACAGGAGCGGTCATGGTGCGGGATTCGTTGAATATGCGGCCAGCTGGCCCATCGTAAAGGATAGGCGCTGCCGCTGCAGTGCGGGCCGCTCCGCAGGTCCGCCGAATGGCGTACGCGGGCGGCCGGTCGGACTCAGCGCAGTTGCACGCCGCCCGAAACCGTCACCGTCACCATGCTCTTGCCGGCCTCGACCGGCACCGGGGCCGAGTCGGCGTAGGAGGCCTTGGCCTGCATGGGCATCATGCGCGGACGCGGCATGCCGCCCTCGTCGGCCATCACGGACACCTCGCGCAGGCCGTAGTCGGCAAAGCCGAAGCTCTTGGCGATGTCGGCCGCCTTGGCCTTGAACTGCGCGATGGCCTGGGCCTGGGCCTGGCCTTCCACCCGCGCCCGCTCCTCGCGGCTCAGGCTGAACGCGACCGAGCCGACCGTGAGCCCCTGCACGCGCCCGGCGGCGCTGCTGATGCGGCCGAAGTCGCGGCCTTCCAGCACGATCTCGGCCGTGCCCTGCCACGTGCTAATGCGGCCTTCCTTGGTGTAGCGCGGAGACAGGCTGAAGGCGCCGCTGCGCACGTCCATCTGGCCAGTCTGGGCGGACTTGCGCGCCTCGGCCAGCGCCGCGTCGATGGCGGTCTTGAGCTGGCTCTGCACGGCAGCGGCATCGGCCGCCTCGCGCGTGGTGCTGAGCGTCATGGTGAGGAAATCCTGCGGCACCTCCACCACGCCCGAGGCGGACAGCTGCACGACGTTTTGCGGCACCGGCTGCACGCCCTGGGCGTGCGCGGGCAGAAGGACAGCGGCACCCAGACAGGCGGCCAGCAACGAAGAATGCAGACGGGAAACGGACATGGAGGATGGGCCTTTCATTCGAAAAAACAGACCGTAGCACAGCGCATGCTTGGCCACGCGTCCATGGTCTACGCGAATCGCATACACCTCGTGAAGCCCATGCGCGCACTTGTAACAGTGTGTGCCGGACGGGGCTTTTTGGCGGAATCGCCAGCGGACCGTTGCAGAATTGCCGCTGTTACACATTTCTCAGCCCGCCCATGTCCCAGACTTCTTCCCGGCCCGACAAGATTTTGGTAGTGGATGACGATTCGCGCATCCGCGATCTGCTGCGCCGCTACCTCGTGCAGGAAGGCTTCGAAGTGATCCTCGCCGAAGACGGCAAGGCACTGAGCCGTCTGATGCTGCGTGAAACCGCCGACCTGATCGTGCTCGACCTCATGATGCCCGGCGAGGACGGTCTGTCGATCTGCCGGCGTCTGCGCGCCGCCAACGACCGCACGCCCATCATCATGCTGACCGCCAAGGGCGAGGACATCGACCGCATCGTCGGCCTGGAAGTCGGCGCCGACGACTACCTTGGCAAACCCTTCAATCCGCGCGAGCTGCTGGCCCGCATCCACGCCGTGCTGCGCCGCCGCCCGGTCAAGGAGGCGCCCGGCGCACCGTCCACCGACAACGAGGTGACGAGCTTCGGCCCCTTCGCGTTCGACCTGGGCGCGCGCACGCTGCGCAAGAACGGCGACGAGTTGCCGCTGACGACCGGTGAGTTCGCCATGCTCAAGGCCCTGGTGCGCCATCCGCGCCAGCCGCTGTCGCGCGAGAAGCTGGCCCTGCTGGCACGCGGCCGTGAGTTCGAGCCCTTCGACCGCAGCCTGGACGTGCAGGTCTCCCGCCTGCGCAAGCTCGTGGAGCAGGACGCCGCCGCGCCGCGCTACATCCAGACCGTCTGGGGCGTGGGCTACGTGTTCGTGCCGGACGGCGCCAACTGAGGCCTGCGCGCTCCCCTGTGGTGCCGTTCAGCCGCAGCACACAGCCCCCGGATTTCCCGGACGCCACCAGTCCGGCACCGCTGGAGCTGCTGCCCCCCAAGAAGAGCATGGTCCGGTCGCTGCTGGCGATCAACATGTTCTGGCGCACCTTCATCCTGCTCGCAGTGCTGCTGCTGGGCAGCATGCTGGCCTGGCTCAAGACCATGCGCGAGCTCGAATTCGAGCCCCGCGCGCTGCAGACTGCCCAGCAGATCGCGGCCCTCGTCAACCTGTCGCGTGCTGCGCTGCAGTACGCCGACCCGATCGCGCGCGTGTCCCTGCTCAAGGCCATGGCCGAGCAGGAGCGCGTGCGCATCGCACCGCACGAGCCCAGCGACAGCTACGTGCTGCTGGACGACGACGCACTGGACAGGCGCATCGTCTCCGCGCTCGAATCGCGCCTGGGGGCCGGCACGGTGGTCGCCAGTGCGGTCAACGGCGAGCCCGGCCTGTGGGTCGGCTTCACGATCAACGGCGACCCGAACTGGCTGCATACCGACCGCGAGCGCTTCAACCCGGGCGGCGGCCGCACCTGGCTGGTCTGGCTGCTGACCACAGGCGGCGTCTCGCTGGCCGGGGCTGCGCTGATCGCCGGCCTCATCAACCGCCCGCTCAAGCGCCTGCTGGTGGCCACGAGCCGGGTGCGCGAGGGCGATTTCGACGCTGGCCAGCTCGACGAAGGCGGCGTGACGGGCGAGATCCGCGAGGTCAACATCGGCTTCAACCGCATGGCCCAGCGCCTGGCCAAGATCGAGCAGGACCGCGTCGTCATGCTGGCCGGCATCTCGCACGACCTGCGCACGCCGCTGGCGCGGCTGCGGCTGGAGACCGAGATGAGCGTGGCCGACGCCGATGCGCGCGCCCACATGGTGGCCGACATCGAGCAGCTGGACCGCATCATCGACAAGTTCCTCGACTACGCGCGGCCGGACCACATGGACCTCAAGCCCGTGTCGCTGAACAAGATCATCGACGCCTGCTGCTACGCCGTGCGCGACCACGGGGACATGCGCATCAATGTGCAGCTGCCCGAGCAGCTGATGGTGATGTCCGACGCCACCGAACTCGCGCGCGTGCTGTCCAACCTGCTGGAAAACGCGCGCCGCTACGGCAAGACGCCCGGCACGGATGTGGCCGACATCGACATCGTGGCCAAGGGCCGCGACGAATGGGTGCTGATCAAGGTGCGCGACCGCGGCCCCGGCGTCAGCGAGTCGCAGCTGGCCGACCTGTCCAAGCCCTTCTTCCGGGGCGACACGGCGCGCACGGCAGCCACCGGCGCCGGGCTGGGCCTGTCCATCGTCGACACGGCCGTCCTGCGCATGGGCGGCGTGTTCCAGCTGGCCAACACGCGCACGGGCGGCCTGGCCGCCCACATCAAGCTGCGCCGCGCGCTGCGCTGATCAGGCCAAGCGCTCGAGCAGCACGGCGGCGCGCGCCTCCATGCTCTGGCCCTGGCCCACGGGGCCGAGCTTCTCGGCCGTCTTGGCCTTCACATTCACCTGGTCCACCTGCAGCCCCAGCGCCTGCGCGATGCCGCGCCGCATGGCCGGGATGTGCGGCATGAGTTTGGGCGCCTGGGCAACGACGGTGCTGTCGATGTTGCCGATGCGCCAGCCCTTGGCCGCCACGCGGCGCGCGGCCTCGACCAGCAGCTTCATCGAATCAGCGCCCGAGAACTGCGGGTCGGTGTCCGAAAAATGCGTGCCGATGTCGCCCAGCGCCGCGGCGCCCAGCAGCGCGTCGGTGATGGCGTGCAGCAGCACGTCGGCATCCGAATGGCCGAGCAGGCCGAGGTGGTAGGGGACCGTGACCCCGCCGATGATGAGTTGGCGGCCGGGCACGAGCGCGTGCACGTCCCAGCCTTCGCCGATGCGGAAGTTCATGGCTTGTCCTGGTCCCGGCCGCGCAGCACTTGCTCGGCCAGGGCGAAATCCTCGGGATAGGTGACCTTGAAGTTGAGCGCGCTGCCGGGCACCAGGCGCGGCGCCAGGCCCAGGGCCTCGATGGCGCTGGCCTCGTCGGTCACGGCGTCGGGCTCGCTCGCCAGCGCCGCGTCGAGCGCGCGGCTCAACAGGCCGATGCGGAACATCTGCGGCGTCTGCGCCAGCCATTTGTCCGCCCGCGGCAAGGTCGCGGCCACGCGGCCGGCGCCATCTTCCTGCTTGAGCGTGTCGGGCAGCCGGTGCGCGAGCAGGCCGCCGACAGCGTCGTCCCGGCAGGCGGCGATCAGCGCCTCGATCTGCGCCGGCGTCACGAGGCAACGCGCCGCATCGTGCACGAGCACCCAGTCGTCGCCACGCGCGCCCTGCTCGAACAGGTCGTGCAAGCCGTTGCGCACGCTGCGCGCACGCGAATCGCCGCCGCAGTCGCGCACCACGCAGGGCGCGCTGTGGTGCTCGAAGAAGTCGTCGCCGGGCGCCACCACCACGAGCACGTCGCGCACTGCGGGCACGGCCGCGAAGGCCGCCAGCGTGTGCATCACCATGGGCTGGCCGGCCACGTTCTGGTATTGCTTGGCCACGGATTTTTCGGCCATGGCACCCGGCGCCAGCGCGCGGCTGCCGCTGCCCGCGCAGGGGATCAGCGCGTAATACCGCGCCGAGGCTTGGGAATCGGTCATCACCGCGATTCTAGGAAGCTCGAACCGTCCATCGCCCACCCTGCCTAAAATGGTGCCAACACCCCCCGCCCTCACCCGGCGGGGGGCTTTTGCGTTTTGCGTCACGTCTGTCGCCCCCATGGATCTTCCCAAGCTCATCCCCGGCAAGCGCTTCACCTTGCCCCGTCCGCCCGGCTCGGCCGACGCGCTGCTGCTGGCCCGCCTGGCCGAACGCGAGAAGGCCGGCGGCAAGGTCGTCGCCATCGTCACCTCGGACGCCACCGACGCCCAGCGCCTGCTCGAGGAACTGCCGTTCTTCGCACCCACGCTGCGCTGCGCGCTGTTCCCCGACTGGGAGACCCTGCCCTACGACACCTTCTCGCCGCACCAGGACCTGATCAGCGAACGCCTGGCCACGCTGTGGCGGCTCTACGCAGGCGCGGCCCAGGGCGATCCGCAGGCCGGGGTGGATGTGGTGCTGGTGCCCGCCACCACGGCGCTGTACCGCGTGGCGCCGCCCAGCTTCCTGGCGGGCACCACCTTCCAGTTCAAGGCCAAGCAGCGGCTGGACGAGGGGCGGCTCAAGTCGCAGCTCACGCTGGCCGGCTACAACCACGTGACCCAGGTCGTGAGCCCGGGCGAGTACGCGGTGCGCGGCGGGCTGATCGACCTGTTCCCGATGGGCTCGCCCGTGCCCTTCCGCGTCGACCTGTTCGACGACGAGATCGACTCGATCCGCACCTTCGATCCCGACAGCCAGCGCAGCCTGTACCCCGTGCCCGAGGTGCGGCTGCTGCCCGGCCGCGAGTTTCCGATGGACGACGCCGGCCGCGCGCGCTTTCGCAGCCGCTGGCGCGAACTGCTGGAAGGCGACCCCACGCGCAGCCGCATCTACAAGGACATGGGCAACGGTGTGGCCACGGCCGGCATCGAGTACTACCTGCCGCTGTTCTTCGAGGAGACGGCCACCGTCTTCGACTACCTGGGCGCCGGCGCCACCGTGGTGCTGCACGGCGACCTGGAGGCCGCGTTCCAGCGCTTCTGGCAGGACACGCGCGAGCGCCACCGCGTGCTGGTCGGCGACCCGGACCGGCCGGTGCTGCCGCCCGAGGCGCTGTTCCTGTCCAGCGAGCAGTTCTACGGCCAGGCCAATGCCCACAGCCAGCTGGCGCTGCGCCCGGCGCAGGTGCAGACCAGCGACGCCACCCCCTACGCCGAGTTCGCGCCGCTGCCCCCGCTGTCCGTGGTGCGCGGGGCCGAGGAGCCGCTCGCGCGCCTGACCAGCCACCTGCGCAACACCCAGCAGCGCCTGTTGCTGCTGGCCGAATCCGACGGCCGGCGCGAGAGCCTGCTGGACTTCGTGCGCGCCAGCCAGCTGAGCCCCCCGGTGTTCGACAGCCTGGCCGAATTCCAGGCCAGCGACGAACGCCTGGGCATGGCGACCGGCGCGCTGGGCGTCGGCTTCTCCTGGCTCGAGGGCGGCGTCGACCTGGTGACCGAGACCGAGCTCTTCGCGGCCGGCCCGACAGCACGGCGCCGCCGCAAGCAGGAGCAGGTCAGCGATGTCGAGGCGCTGATCAAGGACCTGGCCGAACTCAACGTGGGCGACCCCGTGGTGCACGCCGCGCACGGCATCGGCCGCTACCTGGGCCTGGTGAATCTCGACCTCGGCCAGGGCAGCACCGAATTCCTGCACCTGGAGTACGCCGACAAGGCCGCGCTCTACGTGCCCGTGAGCCAGCTGCACCTGATCAGCCGGTACACCGGCGTGAGCGCGGCCGAGGCGCCGCTGCACAAGCTCGGCTCGGGCCAGTGGGACAAGGCCCGTCGCCGCGCCGCCGAGCAGGTGCGCGATGCCGCGGCCGAGCTGCTCAACATCTACGCCCGCCGGGCTGCGCGCGAAGGCCATGCCTTCCGCTACTCGCCGCAGGACTACGAGGCCTTCGCCAACGACTTCGGCTTCGAGGAAACGGCCGACCAGAAGGCCGCCATCCACGCCGTCATCCAGGACATGATCTCGCCCCAGCCCATGGACCGCCTGGTCTGCGGCGACGTGGGCTTCGGCAAGACCGAGGTGGCGCTGCGCGCTGCCTTCGTCGCCGTGACGGGCGGCAAGCAGGTGGCCTTCCTCGCACCCACCACGCTGCTGGCCGAACAGCACTACCAGACGCTGGTCGACCGCTTCGCCAAGTGGCCCGTGAAGATCGTCGAGATGAGCCGCTTCCGCTCGGCCAAGGAGATCACGGCGGCGGCCAAGGGCCTGGCGGACGGCAGCGTGGACATCGTGGTCGGCACGCACAAGCTGCTCAGCGCCTCGGTCAAGTTCAAGCACCTCGGCCTGCTCATCATCGACGAGGAGCATCGCTTTGGTGTGCGCCACAAGGAGGCCATGAAGGCCATGCGCGCCGAGGTCGACGTCCTCACGCTGACGGCCACGCCGATCCCGCGCACGCTGGGCATGGCGCTGGAGGGCCTGCGCGACCTGTCGGTCATCGCCACGGCGCCGCAGCGCCGCCTGGCCATCAAGACCTTCGTGCGCAGCGAGAACAACGGTGTGATCCGCGAGGCCGTGCTGCGCGAGCTCAAACGCGGCGGCCAGGTCTACTTCCTGCACAACGAGGTCGAGACCATCGAGAACCGGCGCGCCAAGCTCGAGGAACTGCTGCCCGAGGCACGCATCGCGGTGGCCCACGGCCAGATGCCGGAGCGCCAGCTCGAAGCCGTGATGCGCGACTTCACGGCCCAACGCAGCAACCTGCTGCTGTGCTCCACCATCATCGAGACCGGCATCGACGTGCCGACCGCCAACACCATCGTCATGAGCCGCGCCGACAAGTTCGGCCTGGCCCAGCTGCACCAGCTGCGGGGCCGCGTGGGCCGCAGCCACCACCAGGCCTATGCCTACCTCATGGTCCCGGACATCGAGGGCCTGACCAAGCAGGCATCGCAGCGGCTCGAGGCCATCCAGCAGATGGAAGAACTGGGCAGCGGCTTCTACCTGGCCATGCACGACCTGGAGATCCGCGGCGCCGGCGAGGTGCTTGGCGAGAACCAGAGCGGCAACATGCTGGAGGTGGGCTTCCAGCTGTACAACGAGATGCTGTCCGAGGCCGTGCGCAGCCTGAAGGAAGGCAAGGAGCCCGACCTGCTCTCCCCGCTGTCGGTCACCACCGAGATCAACCTGCACGCCCCGGCCCTGCTGCCCGACGACTACTGCGGCGACGTGCACCTGCGGCTGTCGTTCTACAAGAAGCTGGCCACGGCCAAGACCGCCGACCAGGTCGACATCCTGCTCGAGGAGATCGTCGACCGCTTCGGCAAGCTGCCGACGCAGGCGCAGACGCTGATCGACGTGCACCGGCTGCGCGTGCTGGCGCGGCCTTACGGCGTGGTCAAGGTCGATGCCGCGCCCGGCGTGATCCACATCACGTTCAAGCCCGACGCGCCGATCGAGCCCATGCGCATCATCGAGCTGATCCAGAAGAACAAGCACATCAAGCTCGTGGGCAACGAGAAGCTGCGCATCGAGCGCGAACTGCCCGAACCCAAGGACCGCGCCCAGATGGTGCGCGACGTGCTGCGCCACCTGGGCAAGCCCGTCACGCAAGCGGCCTGAAACACCCCGAACCACACCTTTTCATGACTGCATCCACCTTCGCACCCGGCCTCGTGGTCCGCGGCTTCACGCCCCCGCTCGCACTGGCCGATTTCAAGCTCATCGCGTTCGACATGGATTCGACGCTGATCAACATCGAGTGCATCGACGAGATCGCCGACGCGGTGGGCAAGAAGGCCGAGGTCGCGGCCATCACCGAGGCCACCATGCGCGGCGAGATCCGGGACTTCAAGGAAAGCCTCACGCGCCGCGTGGCACTGCTGCAAGGCGTGCCGGTGGCTGCTTTGCAGCAGGTCTACGACGAACGCCTGCGCCTGAATCCGGGCGCCAGCGAACTGGTGGCCGCCTGCAAGGCCGCGGGCCTCAAGGTGCTGCTGGTCTCGGGCGGTTTCACCTTCTTCGCCAACCGCGTGCGCGACCGGCTGGGCATCGATTTCACGCGCTCCAACCTGCTGGACGAAGCCGATGGCGTGCTCACCGGCCGCGTGGTGCCGCAGGCCTGGGGCGACATCTGCGATGGCGCGGAGAAGCGCCGCACGCTGCTGGAAGTGGCCTCGTTGCTGGGCGCCGTGCCTGCGCAGTGCATCGCGGTCGGCGATGGTGCCAACGACCTGCCGATGATGGGCGAAGCGGGCCTCTCGGTGGCCTACCACGCCAAGCCGAAGGTGCGCGAACAGGCCATGGTTTCCATCGAAACCGGCGGCCTGGATCGGCTGCTCGAACTGCTGCGCCGCTGAGGCCGCAGCCCCCGCGGACGAACGCGGGACAGCCATTGTGGGGGCTCCGGCGACCGCCCGCCCGATGGCTTTTGGAAGCCCCGCAACACCTTGCACATTTGTGGCTTGTGCCTTTCGGGGAAGGACTATGATGGTTCGAACCTTCCCGCCAAACGCCACCCAAAGCGTTGACAGCTGATCCCAATTCACAGGAGAAACGATGTCGATCTTTGCCCGTTACCAGGACCGATTCGAAGCCGCACAGGAAGAGGAAATGTCGGTCCAGGAATACCTGGAACTGTGCAAGCGCGATCCGACCGCCTATGCCAGCGTTGCCGAGCGCATGCTGCTGGCGATCGGCGAATCGGAACTGGTGGACACGCGTACCGATCCACGCCTGTCGCGCATCTTCGCCAACAAGATGATCCGCGTGTACCCCGCCTTCCGCGACCTGTACGGCATGGAAGAGGTGATCGAGAGCATCGTGGCCTACTTCCGCCACGCGGCGCAGGGGCTGGAGGAGAAGAAGCAGGTGCTCTACCTGCTGGGGCCGGTGGGCGGCGGCAAGTCCTCGCTGGCCGAGCGGCTCAAGTACCTGATCGAGAAGGTGCCGTTCTACGCGATCAAGGGCTCGCCCGTGCACGAGTCGCCGCTGGGCCTGTTCGATGCGAACGAGGACGCCGGCATCCTCGAAGGCGATTACGGCATCCCGCGCCGCTACCTGTCCACCATCATGAGCCCCTGGGCCGTCAAGCGGCTGCAGGAGTTCGGTGGCGACATCACCAAGTTCCGCGTGGTCAAGATCCGGCCCTCGGTGCTCAAGCAGATCGCCGTCTCCAAGACCGAGCCCGGCGACGAGAACAACCAGGACATCTCGGCCCTGGTCGGCAAGATCGACATCCGCAAGCTCGAGACCTATTCGCAGGACGACCCGGACGCCTATTCCTACTCGGGCGGCCTGTGCCTGTCCAACCGCGGCGTGCTCGAGTTCGTGGAAATGTTCAAGGCGCCGATCAAGGTGCTGCACCCGCTGCTGACCGCCACGCAGGAAGGCAACTACAAGGGCACGGAGGGCTTCGGCGCCATCCCCTTCGACGGCCTGATCCTGGCCCACTCGAACGAGGCGGAGTGGCAGGCCTTTCGCAACAACCGCAACAACGAGGCCTTCCTCGACCGGATCTACATCGTCAAGGTGCCCTACTGCCTGCGCGTGGCCGACGAGATCAAGATCTACGAGAAGCTGGTCGTCAATTCCTCGCTGGCGCAGGCGCCCTGCGCACCCGACACGCTGCGCATGCTGTCGCAGTTCTCGGTGCTCTCGCGCCTGAAGGAGCCCGAGAACTCGAGCATCTTCTCCAAGATGCGCGTGTACGACGGCGAGAACCTCAAGGACACCGACCCGCGCGCCAAGAGCTTCCAGGAGTACCGCGACTTCGCCGGAGTGGACGAAGGCATGACGGGCCTGTCGACACGCTTCGCGTTCAAGATCCTGTCGCGGGTGTTCAACTTCGACCACCGCGAGGTGGCGGCCAACCCGGTGCACCTCATGTACGTGCTGGAGCAGCAGATCGAGCAGGAGCAGTTCCCGCCCGAGGTCGGCGAGAAGTACCTGCGCTACATCAAGGAATTCCTGTCGCCGCGCTATGCCGAGTTCATCGGCAAGGAGATCCAGACCTCCTACCTCGAGAGCTACTCCGAGTACGGCCAGAACATCTTCGACCGCTACGTGGTGTACGCCGACTTCTGGATCCAGGACCAGGAGTACCGCGACCCGAACACCGGCGAGATCCTGGACCGCGGCGCGCTCAACGACGAGCTCGAGAAGATCGAGAAGCCCGCCGGCATCTCCAACCCCAAGGACTTCCGCAACGAGGTGGTGAACTTCGTGCTGCGCGCGCGGGCCCGCCAGGACGGCAAGAACCCGGCCTGGACCTCCTACGAAAAGCTGCGCGCGGTGATCGAGAAGAAGATGTTCTCCAACACCGAGGAGCTGCTGCCCGTGATCTCGTTCAACGCCAAGGCCAGCGGCGAGGAGCAGAAGAAGCATGCGGACTTCGTGAACCGCATGATCACCAAGGGCTACACCGAAAAGCAGGTTCGCCTGCTCTGCGAGTGGTATCTGCGCGTACGCAAGTCCTCGTGAGAAAGGCTTCCGATGACCGTGCGCATCGTCGACCGGCGTAACGACAGCAAGAACAAGAGTTCGGTCAACCGCAGCCGCTTCATCCGGCGCTTCAAGGGCCAGATCCGCAAGGCCGTCTCGGACGCGATCAACAAGCGTGGCCTCAAGGACCTGGACGAAGGCGAGAAGATCGGCATCCCCGGCAAGGACATCGACGAGCCGCAGTTCGAGCACGGCCGGGGTGGCGTGTGGGACGCGGTGCGGCCCGGCAACGACCGCTTCAACGCGGGCGACCAGGTCGACCGGCCCAAGGGCGGCGGCGCTGGTGGTGGCGGCAAGGGCCAGGCCAGCAACGAGGGCGAAGGCCTCGACGAGTTCGTCTTCACGCTGACCAAGGACGAGTTCCTGGACATCTTCTTCGACGAGATGGCCCTGCCCAACCTCGTCAAGCAGCAGCTGGCGCAGATCGAGCAGTACAAGCGCACGCGCGCAGGCTTCGTGCAGACGGGCGTGCCGACCAACGTCAACCTCACGCGCACCATGCGCGGCGCGGCGGGCCGGCGCATCGCCATCGGCGGACCCTATGCCACGCAGATGCGCGCGTTGGAAAAGGAACTCGCCGAGCTGCGCGAGACCCTGCCCGATGACCACCCCGAGGTCGAGCGCGTGCGCAAGGAGATCACCAAGCTCCGCGCCAAGATCGAGGCGATCCCCTTCGTCGACACCTTCGACCTGCGCTTCAACAACCGCGTGAAGACGCCCAAGCCGTCCACGCAGGCCGTGATGTTCTGCCTGCTCGACGTCTCGGGCTCCATGGACGAAGGCCGCAAGAACGTGGCCAAGCGCTTCTTCATGCTGCTGTACCTGTTCCTGAACCGGAACTACGAGCACATCGAGGTGGTGTTCATCCGCCACCACACGGTGGCCAGCGAGGTGAGCGAGGAAGACTTCTTCACCTCGCGCGAATCCGGCGGCACGGTGGTGTCCAGCGCGCTCACCTTGATGCACGAGATCGTCACGGCGCGCTATCCCAGCAGCCTGTGGAACATCTACGGCGCGCAGGCCTCGGACGGCGACAACTGGCATGACGATTCGCCGCGCTGCCGCGAGATCCTCGGCAACCAGATCCTGGAGCTCACGCAGTACTTCGCCTACATCGAGATCACCGATGGCCCGCCGCAGAACCTTTGGGAGGAATACCTGAAGCTGCAGGAAGCCCATGCCGGACGCTTCGCGATGCAGCGCATCGCCAACCTGGCCGACATCTACCCCGTGTTCCGCGAACTGTTCAAGCGCCGGGCCTGAGCCCCTGCCCGGCCGCCACAAGGGAGACCCATGCTGACCAAGGCCCAGTTCAAACCCCTTCCCGCCGGCTCGGAGTGGACCTTCGAGGCCATCGAGGCGTATGACGAAGCCATCGCGCGCGTGGCGGGCGACTACGGGCTGGACTGCTACCCGCACCAGATCGAGGTCATCAGCGCCGAGCAGATGATGGACGCATACGCCTCCATCGGCATGCCGGTCTACTACCACCACTGGTCGTTCGGCAAGCATTTCCTCGCGACCGAGAACCGCTACAAGCGCGGCCAGATGGGCCTGGCGTACGAGATCGTCATCAACTCGAACCCGTGCATCGCCTACCTGATGGACGAGAACACGCTGCCGATGCAGGCACTCGTGATCGCGCACGCAGCCTACGGCCACAACTCGTTCTTCAAGGGCAACCACCTGTTCCGCCAGTGGACCAGCGCCGATGCCATCGTCGACTACCTGGTGTTCGCCAAGAACTACATCGCGCAGTGCGAGGAACGCCATGGCGTGGAAGCCGTGGAGCGCCTGGTCGATGCCTGCCATGCGCTGACCAACGTGGGCGTGGACCGCTACAAGCGCTCGCCGCGCCTGTCGCTCGAGAAGGAAACGCTGCGCCAGAAGGAGCGCGAGGAGTACCTGCAGGCCCAGGTCAACGACCTGTGGCGCACGCTGCCGCCGCGCCACGAGGCCGAGCAGCAGGCCAAGGAAGAACGCTTCCCCAAGGAGCCCGAAGAGAACCTGCTCTACTTCATCGAGAAGCACGCGCCGCTGCTGGAACCGTGGCAGCGCGAGGTGGTGCGCATCGTGCGCAAGATCGGCCAGTACTTCTACCCGCAGCGCCAGACGCAGGTCATGAACGAGGGCTGGGCCACCTACTGGCACTACACCATCCTGAACACGCTGTACGACCAGGGCCAGCTGTCCGACGGCTTCATGATGGAGTTCCTGCAGTCCCACACCAACGTGGTCTACCAGCCGCCCTACAACAGCCAGCACTTCTCGGGCATCAACGTCTACGCGCTGGGCTTTGCGATGTGGCGCGACATCCGGCGCATCTGCGAGGATCCGACCGCCGAAGACCGCGCCTGGTTCCCCGACATCGCGGGCTCGGACTGGCGCAAGACCTTCGACTTCGCGATGCAGAACTTCAAGGACGAGAGCTTCGTCGCGCAGTTCCTGTCGCCCAAGGTGATGCGGGACTTCCGCCTGTTCTCCGTGCTGGACGACGACAGCCGCAGCAAGCTGGAAATCCAGGCCATCCACGACGAGAACGGCTACCGCGCGTTGCGCCGCCAGCTGGCAGAGCAATACGACCTGGGCAGCCGCGAGCCGAACATCCAGGTCTGGAACGTCGACCTGCGCGGCGACCGCTCCTTGACGCTGCGCCACTTCGCACACCAGCGCCGACCTCTGGGCGATTCGGCCGCCACCATGCTGTCGCACCTTGGCACGCTGTGGGGCTTCAATGTGCGGCTGGAGCGCCAGAACGCCGATGGCGCCGTCGAGCTGGTGGCCGAGCACCGCCAGGACCGGCGCCGCCGCGCCTCCGACCCGGGCTGAAGCCCCGCCTTTTTCCAAGCCCGGCCGGTTCGCAGGAACTTCGGCCGGGCTGCCTCGTCTACCCGCAGTTCTCAGCCAACAGCCAGGAGCCTCCCGATGCGACGATTGAACGTGAACGGTGTGCAACGCGAGGTCGATGTCGAGGACGACACCCCTCTCCTGTGGGTCCTGCGCGAGCAGCTCGGCCTGACCGGCACCAAGTACGGCTGCGGCATCGCAGCCTGCGGCGCCTGCACCGTGCACCTGGATGGCGTGCCCACGCGCAGCTGCGTGCGGCCCGTCTCCACGGTCGAGCCGACCGAGAAGATCGTGACCATCGAGGGCTTGTCGCCCGATGGCTCCCATCCGGTGCAGAAGGCCTGGGTGGCGCTGGACGTGCCGCAGTGCGGCTTCTGCCAATGCGGCATGGTCATGGCCGCCAGCGCCTTGCTCAAGACCAAGCCCAACCCCAGCGACCAGGACATCGACGAGGCCATCACGAACATCTGCCGCTGCGGCACCTACAACCGGGTGCGCGCGGCGATCAAGGCCGTCGCCCAGGGCAGCACCAAGTCGGCCGGACTGTCGATCCGCCATGTGGACGGGAGCGTGACATGAGCGCCGCCCGGCCGCCCGAAGGCGCTCGCACCGCAGGCGAAGCCGCAGGTATCCCAGTGAGCATGGCCCTCGCCCCCACCCGCCGCCGCTTCATCGGCGGCACCGCGGCCACCGCCGGCGCGCTGGTCGTCGGCTTCCACGTCCCGCGCAAAGGCCTGGCGCAGACGCCACTGCCGGACGAGGTCAACGCCTGGGTCGTCGTGAAGCCCGACGACACGGTGGTAGTGCGCATCGCACGCTCGGAGATGGGCCAGGGCACGCTGACCGGCCTGGCCCAACTGGTGGCCGACGAGCTCGACTGCGACTGGGCCAAGGTCACGACGGAATACCCGACACCCGGCCAGAACCTGGCGCGCCAGCGCGCCTGGGGCAACTTCTCCACGGGCGGCAGCCGCGGCATCCGCGAGTCGCACGACTACGTGCGCAAGGGCGGCGCCACGGCACGCGTGATGCTGGTGCAGGCCGCGGCCGACGGCTGGAAGGTGCCCGCCGCCGAATGCCGCGCGGCGAAAAGCGTCATCACGCACCAGCCGACAGGGCGCACCACGACCTACGGCAAGGTGGCCGCTGCAGCCGGCAAGCTCAAGCCGCCGGCGGACGTGCCGCTGAAGGACCCCAAGGACTGGCAACTCATCGGCAAGCGGCTGGCGCGGCTGGACACGGTGGAAAAGGTCACCGGCAAGCAGGTCTACGGCATGGACCTGCAGATGCCCGGCATGCTGAACGCCGCCGTCAAGGCCTGCCCGGTGTTCGGCGGCACGCTCAAGTCGTTCGACGCGGCCGCTGTGGAGAAGCGGCGCGGCGTCAAGAAGGTCGTGCGTGTGGGCGACAACGCGGTCGCCGTCGTGGCCGACACCTGGTGGCGCGCCAAGACGGCGCTGGACGCCCTGCCCGTGGAATGGGACTTCGGCCAGCACGCGCAAGCCTCCAGCGCCGGCTTCGCCGAGGTCATGAAGGCCGGCCTCACGGCCGAGCAGGCCGTGGTGGGCAACAGCAACGGCGATGCCAAGGCGGCCCTGGCCGGTGCGGCGCGCCGCATCGAGGCCGTCTACAGCTACCCGCACCAGAACCACGCGACCATGGAGACCATGAACGCCACGGCGCGCTGGACGCCCGAGCGCTGCGAAGTCTGGACGCCCACGCAGAACGGCGAGGCAGCGCTTGCTGCCGCAGCCGAAGCCGCCGGCTTGCCCCCGGCGCAGTGCGAGGTCTACAAGATCCACCTGGGCGGAGGCTTCGGCCGCCGCGGCGCGGTGCACGACTGGGTTCGCCAGTCGGTGGCGATCGCCAAGCAGATGCCTGGCGTTCCTGTCAAGATGATCTGGTCGCGCGAA
Organism: Pseudorhodoferax soli; assembly: GCF_003337555.1. GTDB lineage: Bacteria > Pseudomonadota > Gammaproteobacteria > Burkholderiales > Burkholderiaceae_C > Pseudorhodoferax > Pseudorhodoferax soli. The sequence continues at coordinate 209,149 of NZ_QPJK01000001.1, forward strand.
GAGGACATGCAGCATGGCCTGTACCACCCCATCACGCAGTGCAGGATGGTCGCCGGCCTGGACGCCCAGGGAGAACTGCAGGCGCTGCACATGCGCATCTCGGGCCAGTCCATCGTGGCCGGCATCTTTCCGCAGAACATCAAGGACGGGCGCGACCCCGTGGTGTTCCAAGGCCTCAACGCGCCGGGGCCGGAAGCCTCCATCGGCTACAGCGTGCCGCACCTGCTGGTCGACCATGCCATGCGCAACCCGCATGTGCCGCCCGGCTTCTGGCGCGGCGTGAACCTGAACCAGAACGCGATCTACCTGGAGTCCTTCATCGACGAGATCGCGCACGCCACGAAGCAGGACCCCCTGGCGCTGCGCCGCAAGCTCATGGCCCAGCATCCCAAGCACCTGGCGGTGCTCAACGCCGTGGCCGAGCGCGTGGGCTGGGGCAAGCCGGCACCGGCCGGCCGCTTCCGCGGCCTGGCGCAGACCATGGGCTTCGGCAGCTACGTGGCGGCCTGTGCCGAGGTCTCGGTCAGCGACGATGGCAAGCTCAAGGTGCACCGCATCGTCGCGGCCACCGACCCGGGCTACGCCGTCAACCCGCAGCAGATCGAGGCCCAGGTCGAGGGCTCGTTCGCCTACGGCCTGTCGGCCGCGCTGTACGGCGAGTGCACGGTGAAGGACGGGCGCATCGAGCAGGACAACTTCGCCACCTACCCGGTTCTGAAGATGGACGAGATGCCGGCGGTGGAGACCGTCATCGTGCCCTCGGGCGGCTTCTGGGGCGGCGTCGGCGAGCCGACCATCGCAGTGGCCGCGCCGGCCGTGCTCAACGCCATCTTCGCCGCCACGGGCAAGCGCATCCGCACGCTGCCGCTCAAGAACCACGACCTCAAGAAGGCCTGATGCGCGGCCTGCTGCCGCTGCTGCTGGCCGGCGCGGCGGTCGCCCAGCCGCTGGCGCCCTATGCCGTCGAGGGCGACGCCATCGCAGCGCCGCTCGCAGGCCTGGCCGGCGATGCAGCGCGTGGCCGCGCCATCGTCGCCAACCGCCAGCTCGGCCTGTGCCTGTTGTGCCATGGCGCGCCCATCCCCGAGGGGCGCTTCCAGGGCGATCTGGCGCCGAACCTGGCCGGCGCCGGCGCGCGCTGGAGCGCCGGCCAGTTGCGGCTGCGCCTGGTGGAGCCGCAGCGCCTGGTGCCCGGCACCATCATGCCGGCCTACCACCGCACCGCGGGCCTGCAGCAGGTGGGCACGGCCTGGCGCGGCAAGCCGCTGCTGGACGCGCAGCAGATCGAGGACGTGGTGGCCTACCTGTCCAGCCTCAAGGAGTGACGTCTTGACCGTCTTCGACCCCCAACGCCGCCAAGCCCTGGCACTGGGCACGGGCCTCGCAGCCAGCCTGGTCGTGCGCCCGGGCGCGGCCGCCACGGGCGACCTGGCCGCCGCCATCGCCACGTTCACGGGCGGCCGCACGCCAGAGCCGGGCCGCGTGCGGCTGGACATCTCCACGCTCGTGGAGAACGGCAACGCGGTGCCGGTCACGCTGTCGGTGGACGACGGCGTCGCACTGCCGCAGCTGCGCAGCCTGGCGCTGTTCAACGAACGCAACCCGCAGCGCGACGTGGCGCGCTTTCGCTTCGGCCCGGCCTCGGGCCGGGCCTGGGCCGCCACGCGCATCCGGCTCGCCACCTCGCAGAAGCTCGTGGCCGTGGCCCTGCTCGAAGACGGCTCGGCCTTCTCGCACACCGTGGACGTGGTGGTCACGCTGGCCGCCTGCATCGAATAGGAACCCGCATGGCCCGTACCCTCATCCACGTGCCGCCCAGCGTGCGCCGCGGCGAGCCCTTCGAGGTGCGCACCACGATCGCCCACCCGATGGAAACCGGCTACCGGCCGGACGAGAACGGCCGCGTGCTGCCGCGCGACATCGTCACGCGCCTGCAGTGCACGCTGGACGGCGCGCTCGTCTTCAGCGCCGACCTGTACCCGGCCATCGCGGCCAACCCCTATGTGGCCTTCCAGGTGCGCGCCGAGCGCAGCGGCGAGTTGCGCATCACCTGGGAGGGCGACAAGGGCTTCTCGCAGACCGAGACCATCGCCGTGCGCGTCGAATGAGGGCTTGGCTCGTGTTGGCGCTGGTGTGTGCGCCTGCCGGCGCGCAGCAGGCACGCTCGGGCCTGGACTTCATGGGCCCGGCGACGCAAGCCATGCAGCGCGACGACAGCCAAAATCCGGCCATGCTCTGGCTGCACGAGGGCCAGGCGCTTTGGCAGAAGGCTGAAGGCCGCGATCAGCGCAGCTGCATGTCCTGCCATGGCGATGCGAGCCAGTCCATGCGCGGCGTGGCCACGCGCTACCCGGCTTTCGACACCGCCAGCCAAGGCCCGCTCAACCTGTCGCAGCGCATCGCGCAGTGCCGCGCACAACACCAGCAGGCCGCGCCCTGGGCGCCCGAGAGCGAGCCGGCGCTGAGCCTGGAGACCTATGTGGCCCAGCAGTCGCGCGGGCTGCCCATTGCGCCGCCCGACGACCCGCGGCTGGCACCGTTCATGGCGCGCGGCCAGGCCGCCTACGCGCGCCGAATCGGCCAGCTCGACATGTCCTGCGCCCAATGCCATGACGGTGCCTGGGACCGCAAGCTGGCGGGCAACCCCATCACCCAGGGCCAGGCCACGGGCTACCCGATCTACCGGCTCGAATGGCAGGGCATGGGCTCCCTGCAACGCCGGCTGCGCAACTGCATGACGGGCGTGCGCGCCCAGGCTCCGCCCTTCGGCTCGGCCGAGCTGGTGGAGCTGGAGCTCTACCTGGCGCAGCGCGCGCGCGGCCTGCCGCTGGAGACGCCGGCCGTGCGGCCTTGAGCTTGAAGCCTCGCGCCGCATGGTGCTTTCGACGGCCTGCCGCTGGCCGCCCAGCACAATAGCCAGCCCGCCCACGCCGTTCTGCCGGCTCCGCCTGCCATGCTCCTATCCCGTCGCCACTGCCTTCTCGCCCTCGCCACCTTGCCGGCCGTCGGCCATGCGGGCTTCAACTTCTTCACAGGGGAGTACACGGCCAGCCACACGGAATTGCAGGCGCTCGTGGAGCGGCAGTTTCCGCTGGAGCAGCGCTATGCCGAGATCTTCCGCGTGCGCCTGCAAGGGCCGCGGCTGGGCCTCAACGCGAGCGCCCAGCGCACGGCCATCACGGCAGCGCTGTCCATTGCCAGCCCCTGGCTGCGTGGCGGCCAGGTGGACGGCACGGTGGCCATGGGCAGCGCGCTGCGCTGGGACGCTGGCGCCCGCGCGCTGCGGCTGGACCGCCCCAGCGTGGAAAGCCTGGATCTGCAGGGCCTGCAAGGTGGCGACGCCGAGCGGCTGCGCCGCATCGCCACCGTGGTGGCGCAGGAACTGCTGCACGGCCACGTGCTGCGCAGCTTCACGAAGGAAGAGATGACGGTGGGACTCAAGACCTACGAGGTCGGCGCGATCACCGTGCTGGACGACGGTATCAAGATCCAGCTGGAATGAGCGCATCGAAAAGGGCCGCACTCGGCGGCCCTTGCGAAGCGGCCTGAAAGGCCTTACTTCCTGGTGGGCGGCAAGTCAGTGCAGGTGCCGTGCGCCACCTCCGCCGCCATGCCGATGCTCTCGCCCAGCGTGGGGTGCGGGTGGATGGTCTTGCCGATGTCGATCTCGTCGGCGCCCATCTCGATGGCCAGTGCGATCTCGCCGACCATGTCGCCCGCATGCGTGCCGACGATGCCGCCGCCCAGGATGCGGTGCGTCTCGGCGTCGAACAGCAACTTGGTGAAGCCTTCATCGCGGCCGTTGGCGATCGCGCGGCCCGACGCGCTCCACGGGAAGTGGCCCTTCTTGACCTTGATGCCTTCAGCCTTGGCCTGGTCTTCCGTGAGGCCGACCCAGGCCACCTCGGGGTCGGTGTAGGCCACGCTGGGGATCACGCGGGCGTTGAAGGCCGCGCTCAGCAGTTCCTTGTCGCCCTTTTGCTCACCGGCGATGACCTCGGCCGCCACATGGGCCTCGTGCACGGCCTTGTGCGCCAGCATGGGCTGGCCCACGATGTCGCCGATCGCGAAAATGTGCGGCACGTTGGTCCGCATCTGGATGTCGACCGGGATGAAGCCGCGATCGGTCACCGCGACGCCGGCCTTCTCGGCGCCGATCTTCTTGCCATTGGGCGTGCGGCCCACGGCCTGCAGCACGAGGTCGTAGACCTGCGGTTCCTTGGGGGCGTTGGCGCCTTCGAACATGACCTTGATGCCGTCCTTGGTGGCTTCCGCCCCCACGGTCTTGGTGCTGGTCATGATGTTGTCGAAGCGCGGCGCGTTCATCTTCTGCCAGACCTTGACGAGGTCGCGGTCGGCGCCCTGCATCAGGCCGTCCAGCATCTCCACCACATCGAGCCGCGCGCCCAGCGTGGAGTAGACCGTGCCCATCTCCAGGCCGATGATGCCGCCGCCCAGGATCAGCATGCGCTTGGGGTCGGTCGCCATGTCCAGCGCGCCGGTGGAGTCGACCACACGCGGATCGCCCTTGGGCATGAAGGGCAGGTGCACGGCCTGCGAGCCGGCCGCGATGATGCAGTGGCGGAACTTGATGACCTGCTTCTTGCCGGAGAGCTCCTGCCCGCTGCCCGAGGTTTCCTGCACTTCCAGGTGGTGCGGGTCGATGAAGCTGCCGACGCCGCGCACGGTGGTCACCTTGCGCATCTTGGCCATGGCCGTCAGGCCGCCCGTCAGCTTGCCAACCACCTTGTTCTTGTGCGCGAGCAGCTTGGCGCGGTCGACCTTGGGCGCACCGTAGTCGATGCCCAGGTCCGCGAAGTGCTTGACCTCGTCCATCACGGCGGCCACGTGCAGCAGCGCCTTCGAGGGAATGCAGCCCACGTTCAGGCAAACGCCGCCCAGCGTGGCGTAGCGCTCCACGAGCACCGTCTTCAGGCCCAGGTCGGCACTGCGGAAGGCGGCCGAGTAGCCGCCGGGACCGGCGCCCAGCACCAGCGTGTCGCACTCCAGGTCGACGCCACCGCCGTAGCTGCCGGCCGCCTGTGCGGCGGGCGTCGGTGCCGCTGCCGGAGCCGAGGCCGGGGCAGCAGCGGCCGGTGCCGGTGCCGGAGCTGCTGACGGTGCGGGTGCAGGTGCAGCGGCCTCGCCTTCGGCTTCCAGCGCCAGCACGACCGAGCCTTCGGCGACCTTGTCGCCCACGGCCACCTTGAGCGCAGTGACCTTGCCGCCATGGCTGGACGGAATCTCCATCGAAGCCTTGTCGCTCTCCACCGTGATCAGCGACTGCTCGGGCTTGATGGTGTCGCCCACCTTGACCAGCAGTTCGATGACGGTGACTTCGCTGAAATCGCCGATGTCCGGAACCTTGATGTCGATGCTTGCCATGAATCTCTCTCCAATGCCGTGCGCTTTGCGCCGCGGCTTATTTCTTCAACTTGACCGTGAAGACCTCGACCGGGGCGGCCGAGTTCTTGTCGAATTCGCAGCCGGTCTGCACGCCGATCAGCGCGAGTTCACGCGCCGTCTTGGTGTGGCCGGAGGCCGCGTGCATGGCCCCGAGCGCAAAGCTGCGGCCCGAGCCGATGCCCCAGAACTCCTTGAACTCGAACACCTCGCGGTAGCTGTACAGCCCGTAGATGCCGCTGGCATTGGCCAGCAGCACGCTGAACTGGCTGGACTCGTAGGGGTCGCCGTCGTCTTCCTTGGTCTGCAGGAAGAACTTCTCCTTGAGGACCGGGTGCAGCCGCGTGAAGGTCTCGAACACCTCGTCCTTGCTCGACAGGCGCAGCTCCTCGGGCGGCAGGCCCGCCAGGGCCTTGCGCAGCACGGGGAAGTGGGCCACGGTGCCGGCCATGCCCACATACGTGGGACCGGCCGGCGTGTCGAGGCGGAAGATCTTGCTGTTGGCCTCGAAGCGGTGCGTCAGGCGCGTGTCGCCGAAAGTGACCAGCGTGTCGGCTGCGATCGCGACCTGACCGGCCTTCCTCACGACAACGACGGTCGTCATGCGTGCCCGGACCTCAGAGGATCACGCGGCGGAAGTCCGCCAGCACCTGGCCGAGGTACGCATTGAAGCGTGCGGCCGCCGCGCCGTCGATCACACGGTGGTCGTAGGACAGCGACAGCGGCAGCGTCAGGCGCGGCACGAACTGCTTGCCATCCCACACCGGCTTCATGGCGCTCTTGGACAGGCCCAGGATCGCCACCTCGGGCGCGTTCACGATGGGCGTGAAGTGCGTGCCGCCGATGCCGCCCAGCGAGCTGATCGAGAAGCAGCCGCCGGTCATGTCGGCCGGGCCCATCTTGCCGTCGCGCGCCTTCTTGGCCAGCTCGCCCATCTCGGCGCTGATCTGCATGACGCCCTTCTTGTCGGCATCGCGCAGCACCGGCACGACCAGGCCGTTCGGCGTGTCGGCCGCGAAACCGATGTGGAAGTACTTCTTGTAGACGAGCGCGTCGCCATCCAGGCTGGCGTTGAATTCGGGGAACTTCTTGAGCGCCGCGACCACCGCCTTGATCACGAAGGCCAGCATCGTCACCTTGACGCCGGACTTCTCGTTCTCCTTGTTGGTGGAGACGCGGAAGGCTTCCAGCTCGGTGATGTCGGCATCGTCGTTGTTCGTGACGTGCGGGATCATGACCCAGTTGCGGTGCAGGTTCGCGCCCGAGATCTTCTTGATGCGCGACAGGTCCTTGCGCTCGACCGGGCCGAACTTGGCGAAGTCGACCTTGGGCCAGGGCAGCAGGTCCAGGCCCGCGCCACCGCCGCCACCGGCCGGGGCCTTGGCAGCCTGGGCCTTGGTCTGCACGGCGCCACTCATCACCGACTTGGTGAAGCCTTGCACGTCGTCCTGCGTGATGCGGCCCTTGGGGCCGGAGCCCTTGACCTCGGCCAGCGGCACGCCCAGTTCGCGCGCGAACTTGCGCACCGAGGGCGAGGCGTGCGGCAGCGCACCCGTGGGCGCGACGGTCGGGTTGTGGGCGGCAGCAGGCGCCGCAGCCGCCGCGGGTGCTGCGGCGGGAGCGGGCGCAGCCGACTCGCTGCTGGCAGCGGCGGGCGCAGCAGCAGCAGCTGGCGCTGGGCTGGCCGCAGCCGGGGCACCAGCGGATTCCACCGTGCCCAGCAGGTCGCCGATGTTCACGGTGTCGCCGACCTTGACCTTGAGTTCCTTGAGCACGCCGGCCGCGGACGACGGGATCTCCATCGAGGCCTTGTCGCTCTCCACGGTGATCAGCGACTGCTCCAGCTTGATGCTGTCGCCGGGCTTGACCATGATCTCGATGACGGCCACGTCCTTGAAGTCGCCGATGTCGGGCACGCGGATCTCGACCGTGCCGCCTTGCGCAGGAGCCTGCGCTGCGGGAGCCGGCGCTGCGGCAGCGGGTGCAGGTGCAGGTGCGGCAGCCGCCGGGGCCGGCGCAGCAGCGGGGGCAGGAGCGGGAGCAGCCGCCTCGCCGGCGCCTTCCAGCACCAGCACCAGCGAGCCCTGCTTGACCTTGTCGCCCACCGCGACCTTGATCTCCTTGACCACGCCGGCGGCGCTGGACGGGATCTCCATCGAGGCCTTGTCCGATTCCACGGTGATCAGCGACTGCTCGGCCTTGACCGTGTCGCCTGGCTTGACCATGACCTCGATCACGCTCACTTCATCGAAATCCCCGATGTCGGGGACTTGCACTTCCACCAATGCCATGTTGTTCGTCTCGCTCGTGTGTTGTGGGGTCAGGCGTACAGCGGGTTGACCTTGTCGGTCTTGATGCCGTACTTCTGGATCGCCTCGGCCACCTTCGCGACCGGCACGGTGCCATCTTCGCTCAAGGCCTTCAGCGCGGCCACGACGATGTAGTGGCGGTTGATCTCGAAGTGCTCGCGCAGCTTGCTGCGGAAGTCGCTGCGGCCAAAGCCGTCGGTGCCCAGCACCTTGTAGTTGCGGCCGGCCGGCATGAACGGGCGGATCTGCTCGGCGTAGGACTTCATGTAGTCGGTCGAGGCGACCACCGGACCGGCCGAGCCCGACAGTTGCTGCGCCACGAAGCTCTGGCGCGGCGTTTCGGTCGGGTGCAGCAGGTTCCAGCGCTCGGCGTCCTGGCCGTCGCGGCCCAGCTCGTTGAAGCTCGGGCAGCTCCAGACACCGGCGGCAACGCCCCAGTCCTTTTCCAGCAGTTCCTGGGCGAAGAACGATTCGCGCAGGATGGTGCCGCTGCCCAGCAGTTGCACCGTGGGCGCACCGGCGGCCAGCGCGGGCGCCTGCTTGGCCAGGTACATGCCCTTGATGATCTGCTCCTCCGTGCCGGGCTGCAGGCCGGGCATGGGGTAGTTCTCGTTGAGCAGCGTGATGTAGTAGTAGACGTTGTCCTGGCGCTCGACCATGCGCTTCAGGCCATGGTGCAGGATCACGCCGACTTCATGTGCGAAGGTCGGGTCGTAGCTCACGCAGTTGGGGATGGTGCCGGCCAGGATGTGGCTATGGCCATCTTCGTGCTGCAGGCCTTCGCCGTTCAGCGTGGTGCGGCCCGAGGTGCCGCCCAACAGGAAACCGCGCGCCTGCATGTCGCCGGCCGCCCAGGCCAGGTCGCCGATGCGCTGGAAGCCGAACATCGAGTAGTACACGTAGAACGGCACCATGATGCGGTTGCTGGTGCTGTAGCTCGTGGCCGCGGCGACCCAGCTGGCCATGCCGCCGGCTTCGTTGATGCCTTCCTGCAGGATCTGGCCAGCCTTGTCTTCCTTGTAGTACATGACCTGGTCCTTGTCGACCGGGGTGTACTGCTGACCGTGCGGGTTGTAGATGCCGACTTGGCGGAACAGGCCTTCCATGCCGAAGGTGCGGGCTTCGTCCACGAGGATGGGCACCACGCGCGGGCCCAGGGCCTGGTCGCGCAGCAGCTGCGTCAGGAAGCGGACGTAGGCCTGCGTGGTCGAGATCTCGCGGCCCTCGGCCGTGGGTTCGATGACCGACTTGAACGTCTCCAGCGCCGGCACGGTGAAGCTCTCGTCGGCCTTGGTGCGGCGGTGCGGCAGGTAGCCGCCCAGGGCCTTGCGGCGCTCGTGCAGGTACTTCATCTCCGGCGTGTCGTCGGCCGGCTTGTAGAACGGCAGCTCGGCGATCTGGCTGTCGGGAATGGGGATGTTGAAGCGGTCGCGGAAGGACTTGATGTCCTCGTCGCTGAGCTTCTTGGTCTGGTGGACGGTGTTCTTGCCTTCGCCGATCTTGCCCATGCCGAAGCCCTTGACGGTCTTGACGAGCAGCACGGTGGGCTGGCCGGTGTGGTTCTGCGCGGCGTGGAACGCAGCGTAGACCTTCTGCGAGTCGTGGCCACCGCGCTGCAGGTTCCAGATCTCGTCGTCGGTCATGTTCTCGACCATCTTGGCCGTGCGCGGGTCGCGGCCGAAGAAGTGCTTGCGCACGTAGGCACCGTCGTTGGCCTTCATGGCCTGGTAGTCGCCGTCGTTGGTCTTCATCATGAGCTCGCGCAGCGCGCCGTCATGGTCCTTGGCCAGCAAGGCGTCCCAGCCCTTGCCCCAGATCAGCTTGACGACGTTCCAGCCCGAGCCACGGAACTCGCCCTCCAGCTCCTGGATGATCTTGCCGTTGCCGCGCACCGGGCCGTCCAGCCGCTGCAGGTTGCAGTTGATGACGAAGATCAGGTTGTCCAGGTTCTCGCGTGCGGCCAGGCCGATCGCACCCAGCGACTCGACCTCGTCCATCTCGCCGTCGCCGCAGAACACCCAGACCTTGCGGTTCGCGGTGTCGGCGATCCCGCGCGCGTGCAAGTACTTGAGGAAACGCGCCTGGTAGATCGCCATCAGCGGGCCCAGGCCCATGGAGACGGTGGGGAACTGCCAGAACTCGGGCATCAGCTTGGGGTGCGGGTAGCTCGACAGGCCCTTGCCATCGACTTCCTGGCGGAAGTTGAGCAGTTGCTCTTCGGTCAGCCGGCCTTCCAGATAGGCGCGCGCGTAGACGCCGGGCGAGACATGGCCCTGGATGTAGATGCAATCGCCGCCGTGCTTCTCGCTCTCGGCGTGCCAGAAATGGTTGAAGCCGGCGCCGAACATGCTGGCCAGCGATGCGAAGGAGCCGATGTGGCCACCGAGGTCACCGCCTTCAGGCGGGTGGTGGCGGTTGGCCTTGACCACCATGGCCATGGCGTTCCAGCGCATGTAGGCGCGCAGGCGCTGCTCGATCTCCAGGTTGCCGGGACTGCGGGCTTCCTCGCTGGGTTCGATGGTGTTCACGTAGCCGGTGTTGGCCGAGAACGGCATGTCCACCGTGTTCTGGCGCGCATGTTCCAGCAGTTGCTCCAGCAGGTAATGGGCCCGCCCTGGACCGTCGCTGGCGATGACGGCGGACAGCGCATCCATCCACTCGCGGGTCTCCTGGCTGTCGGTGTCCTTGGCGTCGTTGGCTGCGCCAGGCAGGTTCTGGGGTTGGGCTGACATGCGGTCTCCTCGAAATAGATGGGCGGTATCTGGGGGCCGACTCTCGGCCGCGCGGCGAGTGTCGCACACGCCTCTCAGTTTTCAAATAGCAATTTACAATTCTGCATTATGAAAAATCGCGATGTTTGAGGGCCCAGCCATTCGACACACCAAGCCCGTCGACGGGCAACTGCTGCAAACCCTCACATACACTGCCGCCCATGCGCGTTTCACCCCCTGACCAGACGCCGGAGACCAGGCCTGCCGCAGCCCCTCTGCGCAAGCCATGGCGCGCCTGGTGGGTGCGCCAGGCACCCCATCGTCAGGACCGATTCGCGGCACTCGCGCCGCTGGTCGCCGTGGTGCTGTTCCTGGCAGCGATCGCGTCCTCCTTTCTCTATCTGCGGCTGGAAGAGATCGACCGCGAACAGGAGGCCGTCAAGCGCGACGTCGAATATGCGCAGCAGCAGATCCGCCTGCGCTTGCTCGAGCGCCAGGAGCAGCTCATGCGCGTGGCCCGCGATGTGGCCAATGAAGAGATCGACGTCGAGGAATTCGTCAGCCGCGCGCAGTCGCTGATTTCGCAGTACCCCGAGTTGCAGGCCGTCAGCTGGATCGACGAGCGCCGCCGCATCAAGACCAGCTACTCCGCGCCCAGCCTGCACACGCCCCTCATGCGCATGGTGGACGACGTGCTGCGCCCGGGCGAGACCGAGACCAACTTCAGCCTGGCGCGCGACCTGCACCAGCCGGTGTACGGCCAGCCGCTGGGCACCACCGGCGACCCGACGCCGCTGCTGCAACTGCACATCCCGCTGACCGACCGAGGCCGCTTCGCTGGCGTGGTCCTGGCCGAATACGGAACCGACGCGCTGCTGCGCCATGGCGTGCCGGCCGAGGTGCTCAACAAGTACGCCGTGGCGCTGGTGGCCAGCGATGGACGCATGCTGGCCGGCACGGTGATGCCGCAGCCCAGCTCGGGATCGCGCCTGCTGCCCTGGTCCAGCCAGGCCGAGCCCTATGAGATCCCGGTCTCGCCGGTCGGCAACGGCCTGGTGCTGCGCGCGCAGGCCTACCGCACCTCGCAAGGCGTGGTCGGCAGCGGCTTGTTCTGGCTGGTCGGCGCGCTGTCGGTGCTGACGGCCTGGATGCTGATCGGCAGCTGGAGCCACACGCGCCGGCGCCAGCAGGCCCAGCAGGCGCTGATGGCCGAGACCAACTTCCGCCGCGCCATGGAGAACTCCATGCTGACCGGCATGCGTGCCATGGACCTGCAGGGCCGCATCACCTATGTGAACGCGGCCTTCTGCCAGATGACGGGCTGGAGCGAGGGCGAGCTGGTCGGCCGCACGGCGCCCTTCCCCTACTGGCCCGAGGAAGACCTGGAGTACCTGATCGCGCGGCTGGAGGACGAACTCAACGGCCGCAGCACGCCCTCGGGCTTTCAGCTGCGCATCAAGCGGCGCGACAACTCCATCTTCGACGCGCGCCTGTACATCTCGCCGCTGATCGACGCCGTGGGCAAGCAGACCGGCTGGATGGCTTCGATCACCGACATCACCGAGCCCAACCGCATCCGCGAGCAGCTGTCGGCCTCGTACGAGCGCTTCACCACGGTGCTGGAGGCGCTGGACGCCGCGGTGTCGGTGGCGCCGCTGGGCAGCCCCGAACTGCTGTTCGCCAACAAGCTGTACCGGCAATGGTTCGGCTCGCAGACCCATGGCCATGAGAGCCTGGTGGTGCGCGCCGGCATGCCGACCACGCCGCCCAACGACGAGCACCTGGACGATGTGGACGCCTTCGCCGGCCTGCCCACCGATTCGCTGACCACCAGCGATGCCGAGAGCGCCGAGATCCACGTGCCCGAACTGGGCAAGTGGCTGGAAGTGCGGGCGCGCTACCTGAGCTGGGTCGACGGCCGCCTCGTGCAGATGGTGATCGCCACCGACATCACGCCGCGCCGCCTGGCCGAGGAGCAGGCCGCGCACCATGCCGAGCGCGCCCAGACCTCCAGCAGGCTCATCACCATGGGCGAGATGGCATCCAGCGTCGCGCACGAGTTGAACCAGCCGCTGGCGGCCATCACCAACTACTGCAACGGCATGGTGTCGCGCATCAAGGGCAACGGCATTGCGCACGAGGATCTGCTGGCGGCGCTGGAGAAGACTTCGCGCCAGGCCCAGCGTGCGGGCCAGATCATCCACCGCATCCAGTCCTTCGTGAAGCGCAGCGAGCCCCAGCGCAGCCTGAGCAATGTGCAGGACATCGTGCAGGAATCCGTCGAGCTGGCCGGCATCGAGCTGCGCCGGCGCAACGTGCGGCTGAGCCACTATGTCGCGGCGCGGCTGCCCCCGCTGATGGTCGATCCCATCCTGATCGAGCAGGTGCTGGTGAACCTGCTGCGCAACGCCGCCGAGGCCATCGACTCGGCCGAGCGGCCGCCGCAACGCCGCAACATCGAACTGCGCGTGCTGCCGCGCCAGGAGTCCGATGTGCCTGGCATCGAGTTCGTCGTCACCGACACCGGCACGGGCCTGGCGCCCGAAGTCATGGAACACCTGTTCGAGGCCTTCTTCTCGACCAAGGCGCATGGCATGGGCATCGGCCTCAATCTGTGCCGCTCCATCGTTGAATCGCACCTGGGCAGGATGCAGGCCGAGAATATCTACAATGGCCCCGAGTGCATGGGGTGCCGGTTTTCCTTCTGGATCCCGTTGGCAAAAGCTGCCAACGCCCTGCCAAATCCAGCCAATACAGCCAAGAACCCCGGAGTACCCGCATGAGCCTGATCCCCAAGAAAGGCACGGTCTATGTTGTCGATGACGACGAAGCCGTGCGCGATTCGCTCCAATGGCTGCTGGAAGGCAAGGACTACCGCGTCCGCTGCTTCGAATCGGCCGAGGCCTTCCTGTCGCGCTACGACGCACGTGAAGTGGCCTGCCTGCTGGTCGACATCCGCATGGGCGGCATGACGGGCCTGGAGCTCCAGGACAAGCTGCTCGAACGCAAGTCGCCGCTGCCCATCGTCTTCATCACCGGCCACGGCGACGTGCCCATGGCGGTGGACACCATGAAGAAGGGCGCTATGGATTTCATCCAGAAGCCCTTCAAGGAAGAGGAACTCGTGGCCCTGGTCGAGCGCATGCTGGACCATGCCAAGGACGCCTTCACCGACCACCAGCAGGCCGCGAGCCGCGGTGCGCTGCTGTCCAAGCTGACCTCGCGCGAATCGCAGGTGCTCGAGCGCATCGTGGCCGGCCGGCTCAACAAGCAGATCGCCGATGACCTGGGCATCAGCATCAAGACCGTGGAGGCGCACCGCGCCAACATCATGGAAAAGCTGAACGCCAACACGGTGGCCGACCTGCTCAAGATCGCACTGGGCCAGACCGCCAAAGCCTGACCCGCCCCACCCCGCAGCGCCCGTCCACCGTCCGGTTGGCGGGCGTTGTTCTTGGAGATTCCCCATGACAGCCCAACTGATCGACGGCAACGCCCTCGCCCGCCAGATCCGCAACGACGTGGCCGGCCGCACTGCGGCCCTGAAGGCCCGCGGTGTCCAGCCGCATCTGGCCATCGTGCTGGTCGGCGACGACCCTGCCAGCCAGGTGTACGTCAAGCACAAGGTCAACGACAGCAGCGAGACGGGCCTGCAGGCCACGCTGGAGCGCCACCCGGCCGACCTGGCCGAGGCCGACTTGCTGGCGCGCATCCACGCGCTCAACGAAGACCCGTCTGTGCACGGCATCCTGGTGCAGCTGCCCTTGCCCAAGCACATGGACGCCCACAAGGTCATCGAGGCGATCTCGCCAGCCAAGGACGTGGACGGCTTCCACGTCGCCAGCGCGGGCGCGCTGATGGTTGGCCAAGCCGGTTTCTGGCCCTGCACGCCGCATGGCTGCCTGCGCATGCTCGAGTCCATCGGCTACTCCCTGCGCGGCAAGCACGCCGTGGTGATCGGCCGCAGCAACATCGTGGGCAAACCGATGGCCATGATGCTGCTGGCCCAGAGCGCCACCGTCACCATCTGCCACAGCGCCACGCCCGACCTGGGTGCCTTCACGCGGCAGGCCGACGTGATCGTCGCCGCGGTCGGCAAGCAGAACCTGCTCACCGCCGACATGGTCAAGCCCGGCGCGGTGGTCATCGATGTAGGCATGAACCGCAATGCCGAGGGCAAGCTCTGCGGCGATGTGGATTTCGACGGCGTGAAGGAAGTGGCCGGCTGGATCACCCCCGTGCCGGGCGGCGTCGGCCCGATGACGCGCGCCATGCTCCTGGTCAACACGCTCGAAGCGGCCGAGCGCGCAGCAGGCTAATACGGCGATAGTCCCGTCGCCGGGTACGGGGGGCTTGTGATTGCCAGGGCTGGCGCAAAATGCCCGTCATGCAGTCCAACCCCCTTCTCTCGTTCTCCGACCTCCCGCTGTTCGACCAGATCCGGCCCGAGCACGTGGCGCCCGCCATCGACCAGTTGCTGGCCGATGCCAGCCAGGCGCTGGAACAGACCACGGCGCCGGACTTCCCGGCCGACTGGAGCGCCATGTCGCGCGTGCTGGACACGGCAAACGAGCGCCTGGGCCGGGCCTGGGGTGCCGTGAGCCATTTGAACGCCGTGGCCGACACGCCCGAACTGCGCGCCGCTTACAACGAGGCGTTGCCGCGCGTGACCGAGTTCTGGACCCGCCTGGGCGCCGACGAGCGCCTGTACGCCAAGTACAAGGCCATCGACGCCACGAGCCTGACGCCAGCGCAGCAGCAAGCACTGCGCAACGCCATCCGCAACTTCGTGCTGAGCGGGGCCGAGCTGACGGGCGCGGCGAAGGAACGCTTCGCCGCGATCCAGGAACGCCAGGCCGAGGTCGCGCAGAAGTTCAGCGAGAACGCGCTCGACGCGACCGATGCCTACGCCTACTTCGCCCAGGCCGACGAACTGGACGGCGTACCCGAGGATGTGCGCCAGGCCGCGCGCGCCGCGGCCCAGGCCGAGGACAAGGCCGGCTTCAAGCTCACGCTCAAGCTGCCCTGCTACCTGCCCGTGATGCAGTTCGCCCGCAGCAGCGCGCTGCGCGAGCGCCTGTACCGCGCCTACGCCACGCGCGCCTCCGACCAGGCCGAGGGCGATGCGACCAAGTTCGACAACACTGCGCTCATCCGCGAGATCCTGGCGCTGCGCCAGGAAGAGGCGCAGCTGCTGGGCTACGCCAACTTCGGCGAGGTCTCCGTCGTGGCCAAGATGGCCGACTCGCCGGCCCAGGTGGTGGGCTTCCTGCGCGACCTGACCCGTCGCGCCCGCCCCTATGCCGAGAAGGACGTGGCCGACCTGCGCGCCTTCGCCGCCGAGAAGCTGGCCCTGGCCGACCCGCAGCCCTGGGACTGGAGCTACATCGGCGAGCAGCTGAAAGAAGCGCGCTACGCCTTCAGCGAGCAGGAGGTCAAGCAGTACTTCACGGCGCCCAAGGTGCTGGCGGGCCTGTTCAAGATCGTCGAGACGCTGTTCGAGGTCAGCATCCGGCGTGACGACGCGGCGGTCTGGCACCCCACGGTGGAGTTCTACCGCATCGAGCGCCCGGCAGCCCAGGCCGGCGGTGCGCCACAGCTGGTCGGACAGTTCTATCTCGACCCCTCCGCGCGCAATGGCAAGCGTGGTGGCGCCTGGATGGACGACGTGCGCGCACGCTGGCTGCGGCCCGACGACGGCCGCCTGCAGACCCCGGTCGCGCAGTTGGTCTGCAACTTCGCCGCCGGTGTGGACGGCAAGCCGCCGCTGCTCACGCACGACGACGTGACCACGCTGTTCCACGAGTTCGGCCACGGCCTGCACCACATGCTGACCCGGGTCGACGAGCGCGACGTGTCCGGCATCAGCGGCGTGGAATGGGACGCCGTCGAACTGCCCAGCCAGTTCATGGAGAACTTCTGCTGGGAGTGGGACGTGCTGCGCCACATGACGGCCCACGTCGACACCGGCGAGCCGCTGCCGCGCGCGCTGTACGACAAGATGCTGGCCGCCAAGAACTACCAGAGCGGCATGCAGACGCTGCGCCAGATCGAGTTCGCGCTGTTCGACATGCTGCTGCACACCGAACATGCGCCCGACGCCGACTTCATGGCGCTGCTGGCCCGGGTGCGCGCCGAAGTGGCCGTGCTGCCTTCGCCCCCGTTCAGCCGCACGCCCAACACCTTCAGCCACATCTTCGCGGGCGGCTATGCGGCCGGCTACTACAGCTACAAGTGGGCCGAGGTGCTGAGCGCCGATGCCTACGCGGCCTTCGAGGAAACCGCCGGGGCGGACGGCCTGCCCAGCATCGAGACCGGCCGGCGCTACCGCGAGGCCATCCTGGAAGCCGGCGGCAGCCGGCCGGCGATGGAATCGTTCAAGGCCTTCCGCGGCCGCGAACCCACGCTGGACGCACTGCTGCGCCACCAGGGCATGGCCTGATGGCGGGCGCTGCGCGCGGCGGCAAACACGCCGTGGCCGCCGCGCTGCTGCTGGGCGCGGGCCTCTCTTCGGCCCAGGCCGTGTACCGCAGCGTGGGGCCCGACGGCCGCGTCACCTTCTCCGACCGGCCGGTCAGCTCGGACGCCCATGCCGCGACCACGGCCAGCCGCAGCGGCATTCCACCGGCTCCTTCCGTGCTGCCCTATGACTTGCGCCAGACCGCGGACCGCTTCCCCGTCACGCTGTACACGGGTGCAGACTGTTCGCCCTGCGACAGCGCCCGCCAGCTGCTGACGGCGCGCGGCGTGCCCTTCAGCGAACGCACGGTCCAGGCCAACGAGGACATCGAGGCGCTGCGCCGCCTGTCCGGCGACAACAGCCTGCCGGTGGTCACCATCGGCGGCCAGCGCCTCAAGGGCTTCGCGCCCGGCGAATGGACGCAGTATCTGGACAGCGCGGGCTACCCGCGCACTTCGCAGCTGCCGCCCAGCTACCGTGCGCCGCCTGCACAACCGCTGGTGGCCGTGCGCGCGGCCGAGCCCCGTGAACCGGTGTCGCCCCGCGCCGCCGCGGCGCCATCACCGTCACCGGCCCCTGCACAGGCCCCGGCCAACCCGGCTGGCATCGTCTTCTAGAACGTCAGCGTCTGCACGCCCTCGGGCGTGCCGAGCAGGCAGACCTGGGCGCGCTGGTGCGCGAACACGCCCACCGTGACCACACCGGGCCACTGGCTCACCTGGGTCTCGAAGCCCAGCGGATCGGCGATGGCCAGGCCGGCCACGTCCAGGATGTGCTGGCCGTTGTCGGTGACCAGCGCACCGCTGCCGCCCTTGGCCTGGCGCAGCGTGGCCTGGCCGCCCATGGCCGCGAAGCGGCGCACGAGTTGCTGCGCCGACATGGGCACCACCTCCACCGGGATGGGGAAGCGGCCCAGTACCGGCACCTTCTTGGAGGCATCGGCGATGCAGACGAAGCGGCGCGACTGCGCCGCCACGATCTTCTCGCGCGTGAGCGCCGCGCCGCCGCCCTTGACCATGTGGCCCTGGCCGTCGATCTCGTCGGCACCGTCCACGTAGACGGCGAGTTCGCCGACGGCGTTGGCGTCGAACACCGGGATGCCCAGCGCCTTGAGCCGCGCCGTGCTGGCCTCCGAGCTCGACACCGCGCCCGGGATCTTGTCCTTGAGCTCGGCCAGCGCGTCGATGAAGCAATTGACGGTGGAGCCCGTGCCCACCCCGAGGATCTCGCCCGGCACCACGTAAGCAAGGGCGGCGCGGCCCACCAGGGCCTTGAGTTGGTCTTGGGTCAGCGGAGCGGAGGAAGTCATCTGGGAGAATCCGGCGTTTGTTGAGAACTGGCCGAGAATTATCCGATGCCCTTGCTGCCGACCCGGCTCTCCTACGCCCTGGCCCGGCCCCTGCTGTTCGGCCTGGACGCCGAAGCCGCCCACGATGCCACCATGTCCGCCCTGGCCCGCGCCCACGGCACCCCGCTGGCCTGGGCCTGGTGCGACCGCCGCGTCGATGACCCTGTCACCGTCGCCGGCCTGCAGTTTCCCAACCGCGTGGGGCTGGCCGCCGGCCTGGACAAGAACGCCCGCTGCATCGATGCGCTGGGCGGCCTGGGCTTCGGCTTCGTCGAAGTCGGCACGGTCACGCCGCTGGGCCAGCCCGGCAACCCCAAGCCGCGCATGTTCCGGCTGCCGCAGGCGCAGGCGCTGATCAACCGGCTGGGCTTCAACAACGATGGCCTGGATGCCTTCATCGCCAACGTGCAGCGCGCCAAGTTCCGCCAGCAGACCGGCAAGCCCATGCTGCTGGGGCTGAACATCGGCAAGAACGCCGCCACGCCCACCGAACGTGCCACCGACGACTACCTCGCGGGCCTGACCGGGGTCTACCCCCACGCCGACTACGTCACGATCAACATCTCCAGCCCGAACACGCAGAACCTGCGCACGCTGCAGGCCGATGCCGCGCTCGACGCCCTGCTCGGCGCGCTGGCCGAACGCCGCGCCATGCTGGCGCGCGAGCACGCGAGCACCAGCGCCGATGGCCGCACCCAGCTGCGCCGCGTGCCGCTGTTCGTGAAGATCGCCCCCGACCTGGACGAAGCCCAGGTCGCCGTGATCGCCGCCACGCTCAAGCGCTACGCCGATGCCGACAACGCGGCCGACCAGTTGGGCTGGGGCCTGATCGCCACCAACACCACGCTGGCGCGCGACCGTGTGCAAGGCCTGCCGCATGCCGAGGAAACCGGCGGCCTGTCCGGCGCGCCGCTGCTGGCCGCCAGCAACCGCGTGATCGCCCAGCTGCGCCAGGCGCTGGGCCCGGCCTTCCCCATCATCGGCGTGGGCGGCGTGCTGACGGCGCGCGATGCGCTGACGAAGATCGAAGCCGGCGCCGATCTCGTGCAGATCTACACCGGCCTGATCTACCAGGGCCCGGCACTGGTGCGCGAGGCCGCGCAGGCGATCCGCGACCGCAAGGCCTGATGTCGTCGCCCGCAGCGGAGCCGGCGGACGGCCTGCCGACGCCGGCCCGCCACTGGTCGATGGCCGTCATCCTGCTCGGCATCGGCATCTCGGTGCTGGACGCGACCATCGTCAACCTGGCGCTGCCCGGCATTGCGCGCGACCTGAACCGCCCGGCCTCGGACGCGATCTGGATCGTCAACGCCTACCAGCTCGGCGTGCTGGTGCTGCTGCTGCCCTGCGCCAAGCTGGGCGACCTGCTGGGCTACCGCCGCGTCTACCTGGCCGGCGTGGCGGTGCTGCTGCTGGGCTCGCTGGGCTGCGTGCTCGCGCGCGACCTGCCCATGCTGGTGGCCGCGCGGGCGCTGCAGGGCATGGGCGCGGCCGGCGTCATGGGGGTGAACTCGGCGCTGGTGCGCTTGACCTACCCACGCGCGTTGCTCGGCCGCGGCATCGCCATCAATTCCATGACCGTGGCCGTGGCCTCGGTGGCCGGCCCCAGCGTGGCCGCGGCCGTGCTGTCGGTCGCCAGCTGGCCCTGGCTGTTCGCGATCAACCTGCCGGTCGCCGCCGCCCTGCTGCTGCTGGGCCTGCGTGCGCTGCCGGCCAACCCGCTGCCGCTCGCCAAGGGCGGGCTGTCGCTGCTGGACGTGGGGCTCAACGCCGCCATGTTCGCGCTGGTGTTCCTGGGCGTGGACCAGCTCGGCACCCGCGCCGGCCAACCCGGCGTGGCGTTGCAGTCGGTGCTGCTCATCGCGGTCGGCCTGGCGGTGGGCGTGGTTTACGTGCGCCGCCAGCTCGGCCAGGCCGTGCCGCTGTTTCCAGTGGACCTGCTGCGCATCCGCGTGTTCGCGCTGTCCATGTGCAGCTCCGTCACGGCCTTCGCCGCGCAGATGCTGTCCAACATCGCGCTGCCCTTCCTGCTGCTGGACGGCTATGGCCGCTCGCACGTGGACACCGGCCTGCTGATCACGGCCTGGCCGCTCGGCAGCATCGTCACGGCGCCGATCGCCGGCCGGTTGATCGGCCGCGTACAGCCCGGCCTGCTGGGCTGCGCCGGCATGTGGACCATGGCCACCGGGCTGGCGCTGCTGGCCCTGCTGCCCGAGCAGCCGCACAACGCCGACATCGCCTGGCGCATGGCGCTGTGCGGCATCGGCTTCGCCTTGTTCCAGTCGCCCAACAACTACCTGATCGTGACCTCGGCCCCGCCGCACCGCGCCGGCGGCGCCAGCGGCATGCTGGGCACGGCGCGGCTCACGGGCCAGAGCATCGGCGCGGTGCTGCTGGCCGTGCTGTTCAGCCTGTCGGCTCCGCGGGCCGGCCACAGTGGCGGCGCCCAGCTGGCGCTGGGCCTGGCCGCAGCACTGGCCGCGGGGGCGGGACTGTTCAGTCTGCTGCGCACGCGGCGGGCGTAGGCGGCGCGGTCGTCGCAGCCAGGCCGCCGTCCGTCAGCAGGGCACCGTCCCCTCGCACGGCAGGCCAGAAGCCGCCTAGACTGGCTGCCGCCTCCCTTCCATCGCCCGCCATGCTGCACCCCGCCCGCTCCACCGTGCTGCCGCTCAAGGCCGTGGCCGTGCCGCGCTGGAAGCGCAGCCACCACGACACGCTGGACGACTCCCTGCAGCGTCTCACGATGGCATGGATGAAGGCGCTGCCCGAATCGGTGCGGCCGCACCAGTGCGCGCGGCGCCACCCGCGGGTGCTCAACAACATCGCCGCGCTGTGGGGCCTGCCGTTGCGATGCCTGGACTACCTGGATGAACTGCAGGCCGACCAGCGCGGCCACCGCCAGGGCTTCGGCCACGAGATCGCGCTCGAACTGCGCCGGCTGCGCACGCGCCGCGTGGCCCTGGTGGCCGCGGCGCGGCAATCGCCGCCGCCCGACTTTCCCGTGACCCAGCCGATGGCGCTGTGAGCCCCGGCTGGCTCAGACCGGCTGCAACAGCCGCGCCACCTGCTCGCCGATGGCCAGCGAACTGGTGAGCCCCGGCGACTCGATGCCGAACAGGTTGACCAAACCGGGCACACCGTGCACCGCCGGGCCCTGCAGCACGAAGTCGCGCGCCGGCTCGTGCGGTGCCTGGATCTTGGGGCGCATGCCGGCATAGCCCGGCTGCAGCGCGCCATCGGGCAGGCCGGGCCAGTACTTGCGCACCTCGGCATAGAAGCCGTCGCCACGGCGCGGGTCGACCACCAGGTCCTCGGGGTCGTCCACCCACTGCACGTCGGGGCCAAATTTGGCCTGGCCACCCAGGTCAAGCGTCAGGTGCACGCCCAGGCCGGCGGCTTCGGGGGCCGGGTAGATCAGCCGCGTGAACGGCGCGCGGCCGGCCAGCGTGAAGTAGTTGCCCTTGGCGAAATGGCTGGGCGGTACATGCGCCGGATCCAGGCCCTGCAGGCGCAGCGCCAGCGCCTGCGCCGACAGGCCGGCCGCATTGACCACCGTGCCGGCCAGCAGCTCGGTGCCGTCGGCCATGGCCAGCACGATGCCGTCCGGCGTGCAGCGCGCCTGCGCGAGCGCCGTGTTCAGCGCCACGATGCCGCCCGCGTTCTCGAAATCGCCCTGCAGCGCGAGCATCAGCCCATGGCTGTCGACGATGCCGGTGGACGGCGAATGGATGGCCGCCGTGCACTGCAGCTGCGGCTCCATGGCGCGGGCTTCATCGGCCGAGAGCAGCACCAGATCGTCCACGCCATTGGCGGCGGCCTTGGCGACGATGCCCTGCAGCTGCGCCACCTGGGCTGCGTCGGTGGCCACGATGAGCTTGCCGCAGCGCCGGTGGGCGATGCCGCGCTCGGCACAGTAGGCATACAGCAGCGCCTTGCCGCGCACGCACAGCTGCGCCTTGAGCGAACCGGCCGCGTAGTAGATGCCGGCATGGATCACCTCGCTGTTGCGCGAGCTGGTGCCGGTGCCGATGGCATCCGCTGCCTCCAACACCATGAGTTCGCGCCCGGCGAAGGCCGGCGACAGCGCCAGCGCGCGGGCCACGGCCAGGCCCACGACCCCGGCGCCGATGACGACGCAATCGACGTGGTCCATCACAGGCTCCGCGGATCGGTGGCCAACAGCAGCGCGACCAGGGAGCGCAGATGGGCCTTCAGGCCGTCGGCGCCCGCGTGCAGGGCCAGTGTGTTCTCGTCCATGTAGAGCTTGCGGTTGATCTCCAGCTGCACGCTGTGGCGCTGCCGGGCGGGATCGCCATAGCGGCGCACCAGTTCGACACCCTTGTAGGGATGGTTGTAGGCCACGTCGTAGCCCAGGCTGCGCAGGTGCTCGACGATGCGGGCAGAGAACGCTGCGCTGGCCGTGCTGCCATCGCGGTCGCCGACCACGAAATCGGCATGGGCGAGGCCAGGGAAATCGGTCGCGAAGCGCGAGGCCACGGCCGGCATCGAATGGCAGTTCAGGTGCAGGCTATAGCCGTGCCGGGCGTGTGCGGCGGCGATGGCGGACGCCACGGCCGCGTGGTAGGGCTGCCAGCAGCGCGCGATGCGTGCCTGCACCTCGGCCACCGTGAGCTTGCGCGCATACAGCGGCGTGCCCTCGTCGGTGGTGCGCCAGATCAGCCCCTTGCCCAGGCGCACCTTGGACAGCACGCGCGCGTCGGTCGCCACCGGGCCGGGCCAGGGTGCGTCCAGCAGCGCCTGGTCGATTTCGGTCACGTCGCGGTTGGCGTCCAGGTAGCTGCGCGGGAACAGCGCCTCGACCCAGGCCACGCCCAGGTCCGGCGCGAAGCTGTAGAGCTTCTCGACGTGTGTGTCTTCGGCGCGGCGCAGCACCAGGGGGTCACAGGCGTGGTCGAAATCGGCCGGATAGACCGTGCCGCTGTGCGGGGAATCGAGAACCAGCGGGGTGGTCCCCGCGGCAGTGAGGAGGGCTGCGGACATGGCCCGGCATTGTGCAGCAGGCTGCCGCGTCGCCCGCCTCCCAACCGGCTCGGCCTGCCGTCCTACGGCCACGGAACCAAACATGGAATACTTGTATCCGTCCAGCGGGGCCCACACTCAGGTGTCCTGTCGTACACACTGATGAAGGTTCCATGATCGAGCTGCACTACTGGCCCACACCCAACGGATGGACGTGTTCCATCATGTTGGAGGAGTGCGGGCTGCCCTACCGCATGGTGCCGGTCAACATCGGCCGCGGGGAACAGTTCACGCCCGAGTTCGTGGCCTTGATCAACCCGCACCACAAGATGCCGGCCATCATCGATCCGCAGCCCCTGGGTGGCGGTGAGCCCATGCAGATCAGCGAGGCCGGCGCCATCCTCGTGTACCTGGCCGGCAAGACCGGGCGCTTTCTGCCCACCGACAGCCTGGCCCGGCTGCAGGTGCTGCAATGGCTCATGTGGCAGGTCGGCGGGCTCGGCCCCATGACCGGACAGAACAGCCACTTCCTGCAGTACGCCAGCGAGAAGGTGCCTTACGCGATCACGCGCTACGGCAACGAGTTGCGCCGCCTGTACGGCGTGCTCGACCACCAACTCGGCCGGACCGGCAGCCACGTGGCCGGGCCGGACTTTTCCATTGCCGACATCGCCATCCTGCCCTGGATCCGCATGCACAACGCGCAGGGCATCGACCTGTCGGCTTTCGCGCACATCGGCCGCTGGTACGAGACGGTGCTGGCGCGCCCAGGCGTGCAGCGCGGCCTGGCGCTGGGCCGCGAACTGCGTGCGCCAGTGCTCAGCGAGGCCGCGCGCGAGGCGCTGTTCGGCAGCGGATCCGGTACGCAGGGCCTGGCGCGCCAGCGCTGGGCCGCCAACTAGGCGCCCTGGGCGCTCAGCACGCCGCGGTTCAGCCGCAACAGCCGCCCGCAGCGCGCGGCCAGCGACTCGTCGTGCGTGACCACGATGAAGGCCGTGCCATGCTCGCGCGCCAGCCGCAGCATCATGCCGAACACAGCCTCGGCGGTGCCGCGGTCCAGGTTGCCCGTGGGTTCGTCGGCCAGCACGCAACGCGGCGCGCCGACCAGCGCCCGCGCGATCGCCACGCGCTGGCGCTCGCCGCCCGACAGCTCCGCCGGCCGGTGCGCCATGCGCTCGGCCAGGCCGACCTCGGTCAGCACGGCGGCCGCGGCCTGGGCGGCGGCCTCGCGCGTCTGGCGCCGGATCCACAGCGGCATGGCCACGTTGTCCTGGGCGCTGAACTCGGGCAGCAGGTGGTGGAACTGGTAGACGAACCCCAGCTCGCGGTTGCGCAGCGCGCCCTGCGCGGCCGGGCTCAACGTGGACAGGTCCTGGCCGGCCAGTTGCACGCTGCCGGTGGTGGGCGCATCCAGCCCGCCCAGAAGGTGCAGCAGCGTGCTCTTGCCCGAGCCCGACGCGCCGACGATGGCCACCGTCTCGCCGGCATGCACCGTGAGGTCCACGCCCTGCAGCACGGTCAGGTCGATGCGGCCTTCGTGGAAGCGCTTGGACAGGCCCTGGGCGTGCAGAACGGCCTGGCCAGCGGCGGCAGATTTGATCGCATCACTCATAGCGCAGCGCCTCGGCGGGGTTCACGCGGCTGGCCCGCCAGCTCGGGTAGATGGTGGCTAGAAAGGCCAGGATCAGGGAGATGATGGCGATCGGCAGGATGTCGCCCTGTTGCGGGTCGCTGGGCATGCGGTTGATCAAATACACCTCGCGCGGCAGGAAGCTGGCGTGGAACAGCTTCTCCAGCGCCGGCACGATCACGTCGATGTTGTAGGCCACGGCCAGGCCCAGGGCCAGCCCGGCGAAGGTGCCGATGATGCCGACCATGGCGCCCTGCACCATGAAGATGCCCATGATGCTGCGCGGGCTGGCACCCAGCGTGCGCAGGATGGCGATGTCGGCACGCTTGTCGGTCACGGTCATCACCAGGGTGCTGACGAGGTTGAACGCGGCCACGGCCACGATCAGCGTCAGGATGATGAACATCATGCGTTTCTCGAGCTGCACGGCGGCGAACCAGGTCTGGTTCTGGCGCGTCCAGTCGCGGATCAGCAGGTCGCCCGAGAGGCTGCGGGCCAGCTCGAAGGCCACCTCGCGCGCCTGGTGCAGGTCGCGCAGCTTGAGCCGCACACCGCTCGGCCCCTCCAGGCGGAACAGCCGGGCCGCATCCTCGATGTGCACCATGGCCAGCGCCGAGTCGTACTCGTAATGGCCGGAACTAAACAGGCCGACCACCGTCATCTGCTTGAGCCGCGGCACCACGCCGGCGGGCGTGACCTGGCCGGAGGGCGCCACCAGCGTGACGGGATCGCCCTCGCGCACGCCCAGGCTGCGCGCCAGGTCCGTGCCGAGCACGATGCCGAACTGGCCCGGCACCAGCCGCGCGATGGCCTGCGCGCCCGCGCCGCCCGCCACGTCGGTGACCTGGCTCTCGGTCGCGGGATCGATGCCGCGCACCAGCGCGCCCTTCATGTCCTCGCCGCGCGCGATGAGTGCCTGGCTGGCAATGAAGGGCGCCGCGCCGATCACCGCGGGATTGCGCTTGGCCTCCGCCATGGTCTTGTTCGGATCGGGGATGGCCTGGCCCTGCGGCGCGTAGATCTCGATGTGCGAGACGACGCCCAGCATGCGGTCGCGCACCTCTTTCTGGAAGCCGTTCATCACCGAGAGCACGATGATGAGCGCTGCCACGCCGAGCGCGATGCCCAGCATGGAGACGCCCGAGATGAAGGAGATGAAGCCGTTGCGGCGCGTCGCGCGGCCGGCGCGGGTGTAGCGCCAGCCGACGGCCAGTTCGTAGGGGAGGTGCATCGGGCGCGGCTTTTTGGGGCCTTTGCCCGCAAAAAGCGCGGATTGTGGCATCCCGGACAATCTCCCCCCAATGTCTCCCAACTCCCCAGCCCACCTGTTGATCCTCGACGCGGCCAGCGACGCGCCCGCTTGCCGCAGCGCGTTGGCCCAGCTGTCCCTGCCCTCCCTGGCCGCGCTGCTGGCCGAACTCACGCCCGCGCCACTGGAACGCCTGCCCGACGACGCCCTGGACACGCCCGCCGAACGCGCGCTGGCCAGGGCCCAGGGCTTGGCCGGCGAGGACGGCCGCCTGCCCTGGGCGGCCGCCGCAGCCGCGGCGGCCGGTCTGCCGCCCGCACAGGACTGGGCCATGCTCACGCCCTGCCATCTCGAAGCCGGCATGAACCAGGTGCGCCTGAGCGACCCGGCCCTGCTGGCACTGCCGCCCGACCAGGCCGAGGCGCTGATGGCCAGCATGGCGCCCTACCTGGCCGAGGACGGCATCGTGGTGGAGTGCTGGCAGGACGGCCGCTGGCTCGCCCACGGCGAGCCGTTCCGCGGCCTCGCCACCGCCTCGCCCGAACGCGTGCTGGGCGAGGACGACCTGAACGCCTGGATGCCCGCCAGCCCGCTGCTGCGCCGCCTGCAGAACGAGATGCAGATGCTGCTCTACACCCATCCCGTCAACGACGCACGCGAGGCCCAGCGCCTGGTGACCGTCAACGCGCTGTGGATCAGCGGCTGCGGCAGTTGGCCGGCCACGCCGCCCCGCCCGTCCGCCGTGCAGGTCGTGGACGCCCTGCGCAGCAGCGCCCGCCAGGGCGACTGGGCCAGCTGGTCCGCCGCCTGGCAAGAGATCGACAAGACCCACTGCGCGCCGCTGCTGCAGCGCCTGCGCGCCGGCGAGCCCGTGGCCCTGACGCTCAGCGGCCCGCAGGGGAGCCGCCGCTTCGACGGCCTGCCCCGCGGTGCACTGGCACGCTGGCTTGCCAGCTGGCGCAAGCCGCAGCTGGCCCAGCTGCTGGAGGGCCTGTGAAGATCCGCACCCGCGACGTGCCGCCGCGCGCGGCCTGGGCGCTCGAGCAGGCCGGCGTGCACCCGCTGCTGGCGCGGCTGTTCGCCGCGCGCGGGGTGCTCGCATTCGACGAACTCGACGATGGCCTGGCGCGGCTGCTGCCCCCCACCGGCCCGCAAGGCCTGCTCGGCGCCGACGCTGCGGCGCGCCTGCTGGCGGACGCCATCGCGCGCGACGCACGCATCTGCATCGTGGCCGACTACGACTGCGACGGCGCCACCGCCTGCGCCGTGGCCGTGCGCGGCCTGCGCCTGCTGGGTGCGCGGCACGTGGACTACCTGGTACCCGACCGCGTGGTCGACGGCTATGGCCTGACCGCACCGATCGCCGAGCGCGTGCACGCGCGCGGCGCCGACCTGCTGGTCACCGTGGACAACGGCATCGCGAGCATCGAAGGCGTGGCCCATGCGCGTGCGCTCGGCCTGGCCGTGCTGGTGACCGACCACCACCTGCCCGCGCCGGCGCTGCCTGCGGCCGACGTCATCGTCAACCCGAACCAGCCAGCCTGCGGCTTCACCAGCAAGTGCATGGCCGGCGTCGGCGTGATGTTCTACGTGCTGCTGGCGCTGCGGGCCGAGCTGCGCACGCGGGGTGCCTACGGCGAGCGGCCCCAGCCCAAGCTCGACGCGCTGCTGCCGCTGGTCGCACTCGGCACCGTGGCCGACGTGGTCAAGCTCGACGCCAACAACCGCCGCCTCGTGGCGCAGGGCCTGCGCCGCATCCGCGCCGGCCAGATGCCGGCCGGCCTGGCCGCGCTGTTCGACGCCGCAGGCCGCAAGAGCAGCCAGGCCACCGGCTTCGACTTCGGCTTCGCGCTGGGCCCGCGCATCAACGCTGCGGGCCGGCTGGCCGACATGACGCTGGGCATCGAATGCCTGCTGACCGACGACGCCGCGCGCGCCAACGAGCTCGCGCGCACGCTGGACGCGATCAACCGCGAGCGCCGCAGCATCGAGACGGACATGCGCGAGCAGGCCGAACTCGTCGCCGAATCCCTGTTCGCCGAAGGCGAGGAACCGCCGCCCGCCATCAGCGTCTACGACCCGGCCTTCCACGAGGGCGTGGTCGGCATCGTGGCCTCGCGCCTGAAGGACCGGCTGCACCGGCCCTGCTTCGTGTTCGCCGCTTCGCGCGCACCGGGCCACGAGGGCGAGATCAAGGGCTCGGGCCGCTCCATCGCGGGCTTCCACCTGCGCGATGCGCTGGACCTGCTGGCCAAGCGCCACCCCGGCGTGCTGCTGCGCTTCGGCGGCCATGCCATGGCGGCCGGCTGCACGGTGGCGGCCGAGCGCTGGCCCGAGTTCGACGCCGGGCTGCGCACCATCGCACGCGAATGGCTGGACGAGGCCGCCCTGACACGCCGGCTCGACACCGACGGCCCGCTGGCGCCCGAGTACCGGCGCGCCGACATGGTCGACACGCTGCACCGCGAGGTCTGGGGCCAGGGCTTTGCCGCACCGACCTTCAGCGAAGAGGTGGAGATCGTCTCGCAGCGCCTGGTCGGCGAACGCCACCTGGCGCTCAAGCTGCGCCACCAGGGCCAGCCCGTGGACGGCATCTGGTTCGGCCGGGTGGAGCCGCTGCCCAACCGCGCCGTGCTGGCGTTCCGGCTCGATGCGGACGAATGGCAGGGTCAGCGGCGCGTGCGCTTCCTCGTGGAAGGCATGGCCGGCTGAGGCCGGCCGGCCGCGCGGCTCAGAAGCTCTCCCACTCGCCTTCTTCGGCGGCGCCCGGCTTGGGCCTGGCGGCCGGTGCCGTGCGCGCCGGGGCGGCCAGGCTCTTGGGCGCCGGCGGCCGGGCGGGCGGCCTGGCCACTGCCTTGGGCACCAGCTTGGGAGCGAGCTTGGGCGCTGTGGGCGCGGCTGCGCCCAGGCGCTTGGCGGCAGGCGCTGCCACCGCAGCTGCGGGCCGCTTGGCGAAGCTGGGCGCCGCGGGCGCTGCCACCACGGCTGCGCGCGGCGCCAGTGCCGGCGCCGGCGCCGCACCGCTGCCGACGTTGAACACGGCCACCACCTCGGACAGGCGCTGTGCCTGCTCCTTGAGGCCGGATGCCGCGGCCGCCGACTCTTCCACCAGGGCGGCGTTCTGCTGCGTCATCTGGTCCAGCTGCGTGACCGCCTGGTTGACCTGCGCGATGCCGTCGCGCTGCTCGGTGGACGAAGCGCTGATCTCGCCGATCAGGTCGCTGACGCGGCGCACGCTGGCCACGATCTCCTGCATCGACGAGCCGGCATGCTCGACCTGGGCCGAGCCGGTCTCCACGGTCTGCACCGAGGCGTTGATCAGTGCCTTGATTTCCTTGGCCGCTTCGGCCGAGCGCCCGGCCAGCGCGCGCACCTCGGAGGCGACGACCGCGAAGCCGCGGCCCTGCTCGCCGGCGCGCGCCGCTTCCACTGCCGCGTTGAGCGCCAGGATATTGGTCTGGAAGGCGATGGCATCGATGGTGCCGATGATGTCGGCGATCTTGCGCGAGGCCTCGCTGATGTCCTGCATGCTGCGCACCACCTGGCCCACCACCTCGCCACCCTGGGTGGCGGCCTGGGCGGCTGTGCTGGCCAGCTGGTTGGCCTGGCGCGCGGTGTCGGCCGACTGCGTGACGGTGCTCGTCAACTCCTCCATGCTGGCCGCGGTCTGCTGCAGGTTGGAGGCGGTCTGTTCGGTGCGTGCCGACAGATCGTGGTTGCCGCTGGCGATCTCGGTGGAGGCGGTGGACACGGACTCCACGCCGCTGCGCACCTCGCCGACCAGGCCGCGCAGCCGCTCGGTCATGGACGACAGCGCACGCAGGAGTTGGCCGAACTCGTCGCGGCGCGCATCGTCCAGGCGCTGCGTGAGGTCGCCGCTGGCGATCGCATCGGCCGCTTGCAGTGCGCGCCCGAGCGGCCGCACGATGGAGCGCACGAGTGCCACGGTCAACCCGATGCCGACCAGGAACACCAGGCCGATCACGGCCAACCCGGTGAACGAGCCGGTGCGGCGCGCGTCCTCAGCCGCCTCGCGCGCACGGTCGCGCAGGCCTTCCTGCACGGTCACGAAATCGTCCAGGGCCTTGAGGTACGCGTCGATGGCGGGACGGTATTCACGCTCGACGAAACCCAGCACATCGCCACCCGCGTTCTTGAGCTCGGTAACGCGCGTCGTCATGGCGAGTACGCGCGCGCGCTGGTCGGCAATGGCCTGCAGAGCCGCCTTGCTCTCCTCGGTCGTGGTGGCCTTGGTGATGCGCTCCTGCACCGCCGAGATCTGCGTGATCATGGCCTTGACGCGGCCGTCGTACAGCTTGGCCAGCGGCGCATCGCTGGTGACGGCGGTGCCTTCGACCATGGTCGTGGCGTTCGCGGTCAGGCCGCGCCAGCGGATGGCGTCGGAGATCCGTCCCTCGTAGGCCTGCACCGTGCGCAAAGCCGTGTCCATGATGTTGGCGGAGTTCACCTGGGCCCAGACGGCAATCGCCAGCATGGCCGCCAGCAAACCCAGCACCACCAGCCACAGCCGGCGCCCCACCCCGATGTCGTTCCACTTCATGTGTCTTTCCTTGTCTGGACGCCGAACTGGCGCAACATCTGCGCAAATCCAGGCGCAGTTTAGGGGGACAAAGTGGCCGAAATCGCGCCTTCCATCGCATCCAATCAGCCGGCCAGCACCTCGCGCACGGCCGCCAGCTGGCGGCGCGAGACGGCCAGCGGCTCGTCCAGGCCGTGCAGGCGCACCGCCCAGCCCTCGCCCTCTTCGGGGTCGTGGTGCTTCTCGAGCGCCCGCAGCGCCTTGCGCGCCACCAGTGCATTGCGGTGCACGCGCACGAAGTGCTGGCGGTGGCGCGTCTCCAGTTCGTTCAGCGCACCGTCCAGGATGTAGCTGCGCGCCAGCGTGCGCACCGTCACGTACTTGAGCTCGGCCTTGAGGTACAGGATCTGCGCCAGCGGCACGCGTTCGGTGCGGCCGCGGTCCTGGATCAGGATGAAGGCCTCGGCATCCGCCTCCGCCGGTTGCCCCGCCAGGCCGCGCAGGCGGTCGACCTTCTGCAGCGCATGCTGCAGCCGCTGCAGGCGCACGGGCTTGGTCAGGTAGTCGATGGCCTCCACGTCGAAGGCCTGCAACGCATGCTGGGCATAGGCCGTCACGAAGACCACGGCCGGCGGCGCCGGCAGCGCGCGCAGCGTGTTGGCCAGCACCAGGCCATCGCTGCCAGGCATGTGGATGTCCAGCAGCGCCAGGTCGAAGCGCTCGCGCTGCAGCAGGACCATGGCCTCGCTCGCATTGCCAGCCTCGCCGCAGACCATCGCCGCGGGCGCATGGCAGTCGCCCAGCAGGGTGCGCAGCCGGGTGCGCGCCAGGGGTTCGTCGTCGACGATCAACACACGCAAGGCCATGGCTTGCTCCGTTCTTCGTTGTTGTTCATGCCGGCACCTCGATGCGGACGCGGAACACGCCGTAGCGCAGGCCGGCCCGGAAACTGCCCCGCACATCGTGCAACAGCCCGAGCCGGGTGCGCACATTGTCGAGCGCCACGCCGTGGCCGCCGGCGCCCTGTCCGGCCGGCACCGTGTTGACCACCGTGATGCGCACCGTCTCGCCGCGCCGCTCGCTCGCGATACGGATGTCCGCACCCTTGTCGCTGGGTTCCACGCCATGCTTGACGGCGTTCTCCACCAGCGGTTGCAGCAAGAGCGGCGGCAGCCGCACCTGGTCGGCGGCAGGATCGAGCGACCACTGCACGCGCAGCCGGTTGCCGAAGCGCACCTGCTCGATGGCCAGGTAGCGCTCGGCCAGCGCAATCTCCTCGGCCAGCGTGACGGACTCGCCCGGGTTCTGGAGCACGTGGCGGAACAGGTCCGACAGGTCTTCCAGCAACGCCTCGGCCTTGGCCGGTTCGGCGCGGACCAGCGCGATCGCGCTGTTGAGCGTGTTGAAGAGGAAATGCGGCCGGATGCGTGCCTGCAATTCAGCCAGCAGCGCCGTGGTGGCGGCCGGCGTGCGTGCCCGCGCGCGCAGCCCGAGGCCGGCCACCAGCAGCACCGACAACAACAGGCCCGTGACTGCGCAGGCCAGCCAGGGCGGATTGGCGGTGACGCCGATGGCGGCCAGCACCGCGCAGGCCGCAAGGCCGGCCAGCGCGCCCAGCACCACGCCCACCGGGTAGTGCGCCTGGCGGCCCAGGCGGCCCAGGCGGTGCTTGAAGCTGCAGGCGAGCAGCAGCCACAGCAGCGTGGCCGGCAAAGCGCCCGCGGTCAGCAAGGCCAGGCGCTCGGCCCATTGCAGGGGGGTGTCGCTGCCGAACATGGCGCCGACGGCCATGACGGCTTCCACGAACAGGATGGCGCGCAGCACCACACCTGGCTGGCAGGCGTCGAAGACCAGGACCGAACTCGAACGGCCCCGCTGCGACGGGGTCCGGGGCTCCTGGAAGGTCGATAAAATTTGCGGGTCCTTCATGCGCAGGCTGCGGGCGGCGTTCGATTATGGTTCACCGCTCCGCCAGGCGGCACCGCCCGCCTCCAGCCTGCTCCCTCTCCCCTTGAGCCGACGGCATTCCATGTCCCACAACCAACTCGACCAGAAGTCCCAGGCCTGGTCCGCGCTGTTCTCCGAGCCCATGAGCGACCTGGTCAAGCGCTACACCTCCAGCGTGTTCTTCGACAAGCGCCTGTGGCAGGCCGACATCGCCGGCAGCCTGGCGCATGCCGAGATGCTGGCCGCGCAGAAGGTCATCGGTGCCGACGATCTGGCCTCCATCCAGAAGGGCATGGCGCAGATCACTGCCGAGATCGAGGCCGGCCAGTTCGAATGGAAACTCGACCTGGAGGATGTGCACCTGAACATCGAGGCGCGCCTGACGCAGCTGGTCGGCGACGCCGGCAAGCGCCTGCACACCGGGCGCAGCCGCAATGACCAGGTCGCCACCGACGTGCGCCTGTGGCTGCGCGGCGAGATCGACCTGATCGCCGGCCTGCTGACCGATCTGCAGAAGGCGCTGGTCGGCATCGCCGAGCAGAACGTGGACGTGATCCTGCCCGGTTTTACGCACCTGCAGGTGGCCCAGCCCGTGAGCTTTGGCCACCACATGCTGGCCTACGTGGAGATGTTCGCGCGCGATGCCGAGCGCATGGCCGATGTGCGCCGCCGCGTCAACCGCCTGCCGCTGGGCGCCGCCGCACTGGCAGGCACCAGCTACCCGCTGGACCGCGAGCGGGTGGCAAAGACGTTGGGCATGGATGAGGTTTGCCAGAACAGCCTGGACGCCGTGAGCGACCGCGACTTCGCCATCGAGTTCACCGCCGCCGCCAGCCTGGCCATGGTGCACATCAGCCGCTTCAGCGAGGAGCTGATCCTGTGGATGAGCCAGAACTTCGGCTTCATCAAGATCGCCGACCGCTTCACCACCGGCTCGTCCATCATGCCGCAGAAGAAGAACCCCGACGTGCCCGAGCTGGCACGCGGCAAGACCGGCCGCGTGGTCGGCCACCTGATGGGCCTGATCACGCTCATGAAGGGCCAGCCGCTGGCCTACAACAAGGACAACCAGGAAGACAAGGAGCCGCTGTTCGACACGGTGGACACGCTGAAGGACACGCTGCGCATCTTCGCCGAGATGGTGGGCGGCATCACCGTCGTGCCCGCAGCGATGGAGCAGGCCGCCGCGCGCGGCTACGCCACGGCCACCGACCTGGCGGACTACCTGGTCAAGAAGGGCCTCCCGTTCCGCGACGCCCACGAGACCGTGGCGCACGCGGTCAAGGCCGCGCAGTCGCATGCCTGCGACCTGTCGGAGCTGCCGCTCACGGTGCTGCAGGGCTTCCATCCAGCCATCGAAAAGGACGTGTTCGACGTGATGAGCCTGCGCGGCTCGCTGGAGGCGCGCAGCACGCTGGGCGGCACGGCACCCAGCCAGGTCAAGGCGCAGATCGCCCGGCACCGCGCACGGTTGGGCTGAGACCGCCCACGGCCCGTGCGGGTTTCTGCCCGTGCGTGCGGCCGACAGCCCCTACACTGCGCGCCATTGATCACCCGTGGCGCATGTCGTCGTGCGCCCCCCCATGCGAGGTGCCGCCATGTCCACGACTCCCGTTGCCCGCACCACGATTGCCCGGCGCGTCTCGATGCTGGCCAGCGCCGCCATCGCGGCCATGCTGATCGCGATCTGCGGCGTGCTGTCCTGGGTGCTGACCCAGCAGGCCTACCAGCGCACGCTGGACTACATGGCCAGCGAGGCTGGTGCCGTGGCCCGCATCGCCGATGCGTTGGACCGCACGGCGCGCGATTCGGCGCAGAAGCTGTACGAGGTGCTCGGCACCGAGTACCGCGGCAACTTCACGCTGCAGGGGCCGGGCCAGCTGCTGCTGGATGGCAAGCCACTGGCCGGTGACTTCGAGCGGGTCGACCGCTTCGCCCGCACCACCGGTGGCGTGGCCACCATCTTCGCGCGCCAGGGCGACGACTTCCTGCGCGTGGCCACCTCGCTGACCAAGCAGGACGGCACGCGCGCCATCGACACACTGCTGGGCACGCAGCACCCGGCCTACGCCCGCATGGTGGCCGGCGAAAGCTACGTGGGCATGGCCGTGCTGTTCGGCGTGCCCTACATGTCGCGCTACCAGCCCGTGCGAGATGCCGCCGGCAAGGTGGTGGGCATCGTGTTCATCGGCTTCAACATGCAGGGCCTGCGCCAGGAACTGGTGTCTCTCACCGAAGAGAAGCGCTTCCTGGGCGGCGGTGGCATGTACCTGCTCGACCCTGGCCGCACGCCGGCCGATGCGCTGCTGCTGGCGCATCCCAGTGCCAAGGGCCGCAAGCTGTCCGAGCTGCTGGCCCCCGCCCAGGCGGAGGCCCTGCTGGCGGCCCTGGCCTCCGCGCCGGATGGGGTATTGCAGGGGCAGGCGGCCGTGCAGGATCCGGCGCGCAGCGATCCCATCGGGGTCGGCGCGCGCAGTCAGGCCACCGGCTGGTGGGTCGTGGCCGAGGCCTCGCGCGCGCAGGCCCTGGCCGCGCACAACGCCACGCTGGCCTGGCTCTGGGGCCTGATGCTGGCGGCCGTGGTGCTGATGGGCCTGGGCGTGACGCTGCTGCTGCGCCGCATGGTCGGCCAGCCGCTGCTGCAGCTCAACGCGCAGGTGGCCTCCATTGCGGACGGCGACCTCTCCCACCCCATGTCCACCACACGGCGCGACGACCTCGGCCTGCTGGCCAACGGCGTGGACACCATGCGCCAGCAGCTGGCCCGCACCATCACCGAGGTGCGCGCCGTCAGCGAGAGCGTGGGCACAGCCGCTGCCGAAGTCAGCTCGGGCAGCCGCGACCTGGCGCAGCGCACGGAACAGTCCGCCAGCCAGTTGCAGGAGACAGCCGGTGCGCTGGAAGAGCTCACGGCCTCGATGAACCAGAGCGCCGACGCCGCGGCCCAGGGCAGCCAGCTCGTGCAATCGTCGAACCAGGCCGTGCAGCAAGGCCATGCCACGGTGCAGCAGGTCGTCGGCACGATGGCGCAGATCCGCGAGGCCAGCGGCGCCATCGGCGACATCACCAACACCATCGACTCGATCGCGTTCCAGACCAACATCCTGGCGCTCAACGCCGCGGTCGAGGCGGCGCGCGCCGGCGAACAAGGCCGCGGCTTCGCCGTCGTTGCCAGCGAAGTGCGCCAGCTGGCGCAGCGCAGCGCCGACGCGGCCAAGCAGATCAAGGTGCTGATCACCGGCAGCCGCGAACAGGTGGAGAACGGCACGGCACGGGCCGAACAGGCCGGTCAGGCGATGGGCGAGATCCTGGGCAGCGTGGGACGCGTGTCCGGCCTGATCGGCGACATCGCCACCGCGGCGCGCGAGCAGGCCGAGGGCGTGCGGCAGATCAACAGCGCCGTCGCGCAGCTCGACCAGAACACACAGCAAAATGCGGCCCTCGTGGAGCAGAGTACCGCCGCGGCAGAGAGCCTGCGCGACCAGGCCGAGCGCCTGGTCCAGCAGGTCGCCAACTTCAGGCTGTGAACGCAGGCGTGCCTGTGCTCCCGATCGATCAACCAGCACACAGGCCTGCCCCATGACACGCATCGACGACCCCACCCACGACCAGGAAGCCGGCGCGCGCGACAGCACGCAGGACACCACGCGCATCGACGACGTGCGCATCTCCGCCGTGCGCCCGCTGATCTCGCCGGCGCTGCTGCTCGATGAACTGCCAGTGCCGCCGGCCGTGCAGACCCTGGTCGAGCAGAGCCGACTGGCGATCGCCGACATCCTCCACGGGCGCGACGACCGGCTCGTCGTGGTCACCGGCCCCTGCTCCATCCACGACCACGGCCAGGCCATGGCCTATGCCCAGCACCTGAAGGCGCTGCAGCCCAAGGTCGAGAAGGAGTTGCTGCTGGTCATGCGCGTGTACTTCGAGAAGCCGCGCACCACGGTGGGCTGGAAGGGCTACATCAACGACCCGCGGCTGGACGGGAGCTTTCGCATCAACGAGGGCCTGCGCAAGGCGCGCGAGCTGCTGCTCGACATCGGCGCGCTGGGCCTGCCCACGGGCAACGAGTTCCTGGACCTCTTGAGCCCGCAGTACATCGCCGACCTGATCGCCTGGGGCGCCATCGGCGCGCGCACCACCGAGAGCCAGAGCCACCGCCAGCTGGCCTCGGGTTCGAGCTGCCCGATCGGCTTCAAGAACGGCACCGACGGCGGCGTGCAGATCGCCGCCGATGCCATGGTTGCGGCACGCGCGCCGCATGCCTTCATGGGCATGACCAAGATGGGCCAGGCCGCCATCTTCGAGACGCGCGGCAACCCCGACTGCCACGCAATCCTGCGCGGCGGCAACAAGGGGCCCAACTACGAGGCCGAGCATGTGGACGCGGCCTGCGCCGTGCTCAAGAAGGCTGGGTTGCGCGAGCAGTTGATGGTCGATTGCTCGCACGCCAACTCGTCCAAGCAGCACGCGCGCCAGATCGTCGTGGCCGAGGACGTGGCACGCCGCATCGCGGCTGGCGAGCGCCGCATCACGGGCCTCATGATCGAGAGCCATCTGGAGGAAGGCCGGCAGGACTTGAAGCCTGGCGAGCCACTGCGCTATGGCGTGTCGGTCACGGACGCCTGCATCGGCTGGGCGCAGACGGAGCCGGTGCTGCGCCAGCTCGCGGATGCGGTGCGGCAGCGGCGCGCGGGCAGCGCGCCGGCCGCTTGAGCGAGCGCACTTCGGCGGGGACCAAGGTGTAACAAGCGGGAACTTTGGTGCAGGCGGAGCCCTCCCCCTGTGCCATGTCCTTTGTATTTCCCACCGTTTTCCGCATCTTCGTCGCAGCCCTCGCGCTGCAGGCTTTCGGCGCTTGGGCGCAGCAGTACGTGAGTGTCACGGCCCGCGAAGCCAACATGCGCTCCGGCCCCGGCACCAGGCACGCCGTGCAATGGTCACTGAGCCGCGGCTACCCCTTGCAGGTGGTGGCACGCCGTGGCGACTGGCTGCAGGTGCGCGACTTCGAGCGCGACACGGGCTGGGTGCACCGCAGCCTCACGGGCAAGAGCACGCACAGGGTCGTGCGCGTCTCCGTGGCGAACCTGCGCGCGCGGCCGCGTGCCGGCGGCAAGCTGCTGGGCAAGGTC
This sequence comes from Pseudorhodoferax soli, assembly GCF_003337555.1. Lineage (GTDB taxonomy): Bacteria > Pseudomonadota > Gammaproteobacteria > Burkholderiales > Burkholderiaceae_C > Pseudorhodoferax > Pseudorhodoferax soli. The sequence goes on from NZ_QPJK01000001.1 coordinate 246,855, forward strand.
GAACGCGGCGAGATCGTGCAGCGCCTCGCGCGCCGGGGCGACTGGGTGCAGGTACGGCGCGAGAGCGGCCAGCGGGGCTGGGTCGCCAGCCGGCTGCTGTGGGGTGGGTAGCGCGCGTCCAGCGCTTGTGTATCGTGCGGTGATGCACCGCCGCACCCTGTTGCTCGCCGCCCTGGCCGCCGCCCACCAGGCACACGCACTGCCGCCGCTGGCGCTGCAGTTTCCACGCGACCTGGGCAGCCATCCCGACCTGCGCACCGAGTGGTGGTACATCACAGGCCAGGCCGTGAGCAGTGGGCGCGTGTTCGGCTTTCAGCTGACCTTCTTCCGCTCGCGCGTGGACGCAGCGCAGCCGCTGCGTTCACGCTTCGCCGCCCGGCAGCTGCTGTTCGCGCACGCGGCCATCACCGACCTGGACGGCCGCAAGCTGTGGCACGACCAGCGCATCGCACGTGCCGGCTTCGGCATCGCCGAGGCCAGCGAAGCCGACACCGGCGTGCGGCTGCAGGACTGGCAACTCCAGCGCGCACCCGATGGTGCCCTCACCGCCGAGTTGCCGGCGCAGGACTTCGGCCTGCACCTGCGCCTGGCCGAGACCCAGCCGCTGCTGCTGCAAGGCCGGGACGGCCTGTCGCGCAAGGGGCCCGACCCGGCACAGGCCAGTTACTACTACAGCGCGCCGCAACTGGCGGTCACTGGCTCGCTCGTGTTGCAGGGCCGGCGCTTCGCCGTCGACGCGCAGCCGGCCGAGGCCAGCCTGCGCAGCCGCGCCTGGCTGGACCACGAATGGAGCGAGGCGCTCATGCACCCCGAGGCCGTGGGCTGGGACTGGATCGGCATGAACCTGTTCGACGGCGGCGCGCTGACGGCTTTCCACCTGCGCCGCGCCGACGGCTCGGGGCTGTGGGATGGCGGCTCGTTCCGTGCGGCAGGCGCGCCGACGCGCATCTTCGGCCAGGGCGAGGTGCGGTTCACGCCGCGGCGCTGGTGGACCAGCGCGAGCAGCCAGGCGCGCTACCCCGTCGAGTGGCAGGTCGACACGCCGGGCGGCAGCTTCACCGTGCGCGCGCTGCTCGATGCGCAGGAACTCGACAGCCGCGGCTCCACGGGAGCGATCTACTGGGAAGGGTTGTCCGACCTGCTCGATGCGCAGGGCCGGCTGGTGGGCCGGGGCTACCTGGAGATGACGGGCTACGCGCAGCGGCTGCGGCTGTAGCCCGCTCCCTCAGGTCTTCTTCGCGCGCTGCAGCACCGCGATGATCTCGCCCATGATGCCGCGGCGGAAGGCCAGCACGCACACCACGAAGATGAGGCCGGTGACCATGGTCACCGATTCGCCCAGCGTGTTGAACCACTCGATGCCGGTCAGCCCAGCAAGACCGTGGCCCATCTCGCCGATCTTGTTCTCCAGCAGGATCACCACGGCCGCGCCGACCAGCGGGCCCGACAGCGTGCCCAGGCCGCCCACCAGGGTCATGAGAATCACGCCCCCCGATGCCGTCCAATGCACGTCGGTCAGCGTGGCGAAGCCCAGCACCAGCGTCTTGAGCGAGCCCGCGAGACCGGCGAGCGCGGCCGACAGCACGAAGGCCAGCAGCTTGAAGCGGTGCGTGTCGTAGCCCAGCGAGATCGCGCGCGGCTCGTTCTCCTTGATGCCCTTGAGCACCTGGCCGAACGGCGAATGGATGGTGCGCACGATCAGCACGAAGGCGAGCACCACGATGGCCAGGGTCACGAAGTACATGGTCAGGTCGTCCGCGAGCGACAGGACGCCGAACAGGCTGCCGCGCGGCACGCCCTGCAGGCCGTCTTCGCCGCCCGTGAACTTGGCCTGCAGCGCGACGAAGAACACCATCTGCGCCAACGCCAGCGTGATCATCGCGAAGTAGATGCCCTGGCGGCGGATTGCCAGCAGGCCGAACAGCCAGCCCAGCAAGGCACCGGTGGCAGTGCCCATCACCAGGCCGACCTCGGGCGTGAAGCCCCAGACCTTCATGGCGTGGCCGGCGACATAAGCCGAACCGCCCAGGAAGGCTGCATGGCCGAACGACAGCAGGCCTGTGTAGCCCAGCAGCAGGTTGAAGGCCGAGGCGAACAGCGCAAAGCACAGCAACTTCATCATGAAGACCGGATAGGCCCCCACGAAGGGCGCGGCGACCAGCGCCGCCAACAACAGGAGGTAGCCCCAGGAGCTCTTGCTCATTTCTCTTTCCCGAACAGGCCGGCGGGGCGGATCAGCAGCACGACGGCCATGATGATGAAGACCACGGTCGACGAGGCCTCGGGATAGAACACCTTGGTCAGGCCCTCGATCACGCCCAGGCCCAGACCGGTGAGGATGGAGCCCATGATGGAGCCCATGCCGCCGATCACGACCACGGCGAACACCACGATGATGAGGTTCTGCCCCATCAGCGGCGAGACCTGGATCACGGGCGCGGCCAGCACGCCGGCGAAGGCCGCCAGCGCCACGCCGAACCCGTAGGTCAGCGTGATCATCAGTGGCACGTTGACGCCGAACGCCTCGACCAGCCGCGGATTCTCGGTGCCTGCGCGCAGGTAGGCGCCGATGCGCGTCTTCTCGATCAGGAACCAGGTCGCAAAACACACCACCAGCGAGGCGACGACGACCCAGGCCCGGTAGTTGGGCAGCATCATGAAGCCCATGTCGGTCGCGCCGGTGAGCGCATCCGGCGTGTCGTAGGACAGGCCCGAGACACCGTAGGCCGAGCGGAAGGCGCCCTCGATCAGGAGCGTGAGGCCCAGCGTGAGCAAGAGGCCGTACAAATGGTCGAGCTTGTAGATCCAGCGCAGCAGCAGCCGCTCGATCAGCACGCCGAACACGCCGACGATGAGCGGCGCGGCGATCAGCATGACCCAGTAGCTGATGTCGAAGTAGTTCATCGCCATCCAGGTCACGATGGCGCCCATCATGAACAGCGCGCCGTGCGCGAAGTTGATGACGTTCAGCAGGCCGAAGATGACCGCCAGGCCCAGGCTCAGGATCGCGTAGAACGAGCCGTTGACCAGGCCCAGCAGCAGCTGGCTCAGCAGGGCGGGCAGAGAGATCGTCATGAAACGGTCAGGTCACTTCCAGAGTGCGCACTTGGACTCGGCCTTGGTCGTGAAGACCTCGTCGCCCTTGAGCTTGGAGATCACCTTGTAGTAGTCCCACGGCTGCTTGGACTCGGCAGGCGACTTCACCTGCATGAGGTACATGTCGTGCACGAAGCGGCCATCGGGACGGACCACGCCTTTGGCGTAGAAGTCGTCGATCGGCGTCTTCTTGATGTACTCCATGACCTTGTCGGCATCCAGCGTCTTGGTCGCCTGCACCGCCTTCAGGTAGGTCATGGTGGCGGAGTAATCAGCCGCCTGGATGTCGGTCGGCATGCGCTTGACCTTCTCGAAGAAGCGCTTGCCGAAAGCCCGGCTCGGCTCGTCCAGGTTCCAGTCCCAGCTGGTGGTCAACAGCAGGCCTTCGGTGTTCTTCAGGCCCAGGCTGTGCACGTCGGTCACGAACACCAGCAGGCCGGCCATCTTCATGGTCTTGTTGATGCCGAACTCGCGCGCCGCCTTCACGGCGCTGATGAAGTCGCCGCCGGCGTTGGCCAGGCCCAGGATCTGCGCCTTGGAGTTCTGCGCCTGCAGCAGGAAGGACGAGAAGTCCGACGCATTCAGCGGGTGCTTGACGCTGCCCGCCACCGTGCCGCCCTTGCTCTGCACCACCTTGGCGGTGTCGGCCTCCAGCGCCGCGCCGAAGGCGTAATCGGCCGTCAGGAAGTACCAGCTCTTGCCGCCCTGCCCGACCACGGCGCTGCCGGTGCCCTTGGCCAGCGCCACGGTGTCGTAGGCGTAGTGCACGGTGTAGGGGCTGCACTGCTCGTTGGTCAGCGCCGAGCTGCCGGCGCCGTTGACGATGTAGACGCGCTTCTTTTCCTGCGCGACCTTGGCCATGGCCAGGCCGGCCGACGAGGTGGTGCCGCCCACCAGCATCGACAGGTTCTGCGTGTCGATCCATTCGCGCGCCTTGCTGGCGGCGATGTCGGCCTTGTTCTGGTGGTCGGCCGACAGCAGCTCGATCGGCAGGCCGTTGACCTTGCCGCCGAAGTCGTCGATGGCCATCTGGATCGCCGTCGCCCCGCCCTTGCCGTCCACGTCGGCGTACAGGCTGGACATGTCGGTGATGAAGCCGATGCGGACCTTGTCCTGGGCGTGTGCTGCGCCGGTGGCGAGCAAGGCGGCGAACATCAGTGCGGAAAGCGGGAACTTGGCTGTCATGGTCGATCTCGGGAACAAAAAGAAAACTGCGGAATGGCGCTCACTTCCAGAGCGCGCACTTGGTCTCGGCCTTGGTCGTGAACACCTGCTCACCCGGCAGCGTCTTGACGACCTTCAGGTAATCCCAGGGCTTGGTGGATTCCTTGGCGGACTTGACCTCGACGAGGTACATGTCGTGCACGAAGCGGCCATCGGCGCGGATCTGGCCCTTGCCGAAGAAGTCGTTGACCGGCGTCTTCTTGAGCTGCTCCATGACCTTGTCGGCGTCCACGCTGCCGGCGGCCTGCACGGCCTTCAGATAGGTCGTGGTGGCCGAGTAGTCGGCGGCCTGAACGTCGGTGGGCATGCGCTTGGCCTTGTCGAAGAACTTCTTGGCGAAGGCGCGTGTCTGGTCGTTGAGGTCCCAGTACCAGCTGGTGGTGTGCAGGAGGCCTTCGGTGTTCTTCAGGCCCAGGCTGTGCACGTCCGAGAGGAACACCAGCAGGCCGGCCGTCTTCATGGTCTTGTTGATGCCGAACTCGCGCGCTGCTTTGATCGAGTTGATGGTGTCGCCACCGGCATTGGCCAGGCCCAGGATCTGCGCCTTGGAGTTCTGCGCCTGCAGCAGGAAGGACGAGAAGTCCGACGCATTGAGCGGCGTGCGCACGGCGCCCACCACGGTGCCGCCCTTCTCCTTGACGACGCGCGTAGTGTCGGCCTCCAGCGCATGGCCGAAAGCGTAGTCGGCCGTCAGGAAGAACCAGCTCTTGCCGCCTGCATCGACCACGGCAGCACCCGTCCCCTTGGCCAGCGCCACGGTGTCGTAGGCGTAGTGCACGGTGTAGGGGCTGCACTGCTCGTTGGTCAGCGCCGAGGTGGCCGCGCCGTTGTTGAAGTAGACGCGCTTCTTCTCCTGCGCCACCTTGGCCATGGCCAGTGCCGTGCCCGAGTTGGTGCCGCCGAAGACCATGGTCAGTCCGGCGGTGTCGATCCACTCGCGCGCCTTGCTGGCGGCGATGTCGGCCTTGTTCTGGTGGTCGGCCGTCATGAGCTCGATGGGCTGGCCCAGCACCTTGCCGCCGAAGTCGTCGATGGCCATCTGGATCGCCATCGCGCCGTTCTTGCCCTCCACATCGGAGTACAGGCTGGACATGTCGGTGATCAGGCCGATCTTGACCTGGGCCGCGGCGCTGCAGGCAAAGCCCGCGGCGGCAAGCGACAGGCAGAGCGTGGTCAATGTGCGGTTCATGGCTGTCTCCTAGCGGTTGTGGTCGGGAAAGCGGTTCAGACGCCCAGCAGCTCGTTGAGCACAGGCATCTTCTGCTGGAGTTCGGCAGCGGCGAAGTGCTCCACCATGCGGCCATGCTCCATCACGTAGAAGCGGTCGGCGAGCGGCGCGGCGAAGCGGAAGTTCTGCTCCACCATCACGATGGTGTAGCCCTTGGCACGCAGCGTCGTGATCATGCGCGCCAGCGCCTGCACGATCACCGGCGCCAGGCCTTCGGAGATCTCGTCGAGCAGCAGCAGCTTGGCGCCGGTGCGCAGGATGCGCGCCACGGCCAGCATCTGCTGCTCGCCGCCCGACAGCCGCGTGCCAGGGCTGTTGCGGCGCTCCGCGAGGTTGGGGAACATGGTGTAGATCTCGTCCAGCGACATGCCGCTGCCCATGCCCTTGAGCGCAGGCGGCAGCAGCAGGTTCTCCTCGCACGAGAGGCTGGCGAAGATGCCGCGTTCTTCCGGGCAGTAGCCCAGGCCCAGGTGGGCGATGCGGTGCGTCGCCATGGCGATGGTCTCGGTGCCGTGGATGCGGACCGAGCCGACGCGGCGCCCGATCAGGCCGAGCACGGCGCGCATGGTGGAGGTGCGTCCGGCGCCATTGCGGCCCAGCAGCGTGACCACCTCGCCGGGCTGCACCACCATGTCCACGCCATGCAGCACGTGCGACTCGCCGTACCAGCCCTGCAGGCCTTTGATCTCCAATGCCGGAGCAGACATCAATGCGCCCCTTGGAGTTCGCCGTCCACGGTGCCCATGTAGGCCTCCATGACCTGGCGGTTGCGCGAGACCTCGGCATACGGGCCCTCGGCCAACACGGCGCCGCGCTGCAGCACCGTGATGGTGTCGGCGATGGTGGAGACCACGCCCATGTTGTGTTCGACCATGAGGATGGTGCGGCCCTGGCTGACCTTCTTGATGAGCTGCGCGACGCGGTCCACGTCTTCGTGGCCCATGCCCTGCGTGGGCTCGTCCAGCAGCATGAGTTCGGGCTCCATCGCCAGCGTGGTGGCGATCTCCAGGGCGCGCTTGCGGCCATAGGGCAGGTTGACCGTCACCTCGTCCGCCATATCGGCCAGGCCCACTTGGTCGAGCAGCGCGACGGCCTCGCCGTTCAGGCGGTCCAGCTGCTTCTCGCTCTTCCAGAAGTGGAACGACCAGCCGAGCTTGCGCTGCAGGCCCAGGCGCACGTTCTCCATCAGCGTGAGATGCGGAAAGACCGCCGAGATCTGGAACGAGCGGATCACGCCGCGCCGCGCGATCTGCGCCGGCTGCTCACGCGTGATGTCGTGGCCGTTGAAGGTGATGGTCCCCGTGGTGGGTTCGAGGAACTTGGTCAGCAGGTTGAAGCAGGTGGTCTTGCCGGCGCCGTTGGGGCCGATCAGCGCATGGATGCTGCCGCGCTGCACCGCCAGGTTGACCTTGCTGACGGCGGTGAAGCCCTTGAACTCTTTCGTGAGGTCCTTGGTTTGCAGAATGATGTCCGCCAATTTCGCCTAGCCTTCCGCCGTTGCCGCGTTGGTTCGTTCGCACGACCGTTCCCAGCCTTGCACTGCGGCGCACTGTACGAGGCGACCCCTGTGCAAAACACTAGGATAAACGCCAATGCTGCACTGCGATATTGCTTATTTCTTAAGCAAAACGGCCGGGCACTGTCGCCCGGCCGGCAAGCTTGACGCGAAGCTGACAAACCGCGCTCAGTGCGCGCCTGCCGCGGCCTCCGCGCCCCCTGCACCGCCACGTTGCGGACGGGTGAGCCAGACCAGCGGGATCAACAGCATGAACAGCGCCGCCGAGGCATAGAACACGTCGTTGGCCGCGAGCATGAAGGCCTGCTGGTCGACCACGCGGTTGAGCTGGGCGAGCGCCTGTTCGGCGTTCATGCCTGCGCTGCGGTAGACCTGCAGCGCCTGCTGCGTGGCCTCGCTGCCGCGCTGCACGTACTCGACCAGTTGCGCGTGGTGCAGTGCTGCGCGGTTCTCCCAGACCGTGGTGACGATCGAGGTGCCCATGGCGCCCGCCGTGATGCGCGCGAAGTTCGTGAGGCCCGACGCGGCGGGGATGCGGTCCGGTGCGATGCCCGACAGCGTGATGGTCGTCAGCGGGATGAAGAAGAACGCCATCGCGATGCCCTGGATCACGGTCGGCACCAGGATCGTGAACATGTCGGCCTGCGTGGAAAAACGTGAGCGCAGCCACAGCACGAGACCGAAGGTCAGGAACGCGAAGGTCACGTAACGCCGCGGGTCGACCTTGTGCACCGTCTTGCCAACGATGGGCGACAGGATGATGGCCATGAGGCCGACGGGCGCGGTGACCAGGCCGGCATCGGTGGCGGTGTAGCCCATGTACTGCTGCAGCCACAGCGGCAGCAGCACCACGTTGCCGAAGAACAGGCCGTAGGCCACCGAGGTCGCCAGCGTGCCGCCCCAGAAGTTGCGCCGTGCGAACAGCCGCAGGTCCACCACCGGATGGTCGGCGGTGAGTTCCCAGACCAGGAACACCGCGAACGCGATCACGAACACCACGCCCAGGCCGACGATCAGGTCGGAGTGGAACCAGTCATACTCCTTGCCCAGGTCCAGCATCATCTGCAGCGAGGCGATCCAGACCACCAGCAACGCCAGGCCCATGGCGTCGATCGGCAGCTTGCGGATCTGGCTTTCGCGGCTGGCGTAGATGCGCCAGGCACCGAAGGCGGCCAGCAGGCCGACGGGCACGTTGATGTAGAAGATCCAGGGCCAGGACATGTTGTCCGTGATCCAGCCCCCCAGCAGCGGCCCCATCACCGGCGCGACCAGCGTGGTCATGGCCCACATGGCCATCGCCGTGCCGGCGAGGGCTGGCGGATAGCTGGACAGCAGCAGCGCCTGCGACAGCGGGATCATGGGCCCGGCGACGAAGCCCTGCAGCGCACGCAGCGCGATCAGCGTGGGCATGCTGGGCGCCAGGCCGCAAGCCCAGGAAGCCAGCACGAACAGCAGCACGCTGGTCACGAACAGGCGCACCTGCCCGAAGCGTTGCGACAGCCAGCCCGTGAGCGGCACGGCAATGGCGTTGGCCACGGCGAAGCTGGTGATGACCCAGGTGCCCTGGTTGGGGCTCACGCCCAGGTCACCGGCGATGGCCGGCAGCGAGACGTTGGCGATGGACGTGTCCAGCACGTTCATGAAGGTCGCGGCCGACAGCGCGACCGTGCCCCACATGCGGGCGCTGCCCTGCAGCGGCTCAGGGCGGACGAAGGTGGCAGTGCTCATGGAGCTGCGGGCGTGCCGTCCTTCAATGCGCGGCCTGGGCCGTCTGTGCGGCGGCGGCACGCACCGGCGCACGCGCCACCGGAGCCTGGCCACGCACGGCAGGGCCGACGTTGGCAGCGATCACGCGGCGCACCTGCTCGTCGGCACCGCGGGCATCGGCCGCATAGACGGCCGTGGCCGCCAGCGGGGCGCTGCGCGGCGCCTCGGCCAGCGTGCGGCCGTCCTTGTGCGTGACATCCACCGTCACGTCCATGGACAGGCCAACGCGCAGCGGGTTGGCCGTCAGCTGCTGTGGGTCGAGCGTGATGCGTACCGGCACGCGCTGCACCACCTTGATCCAGTTGCCGGTGGCGTTCTGCGCGGGCAGCAACGCGAAGGCTGCACCCGTGCCCACGCCCAGGCCCGAGACTTCGCCTTTGTATTCGACCTTCTTGCCGTACACGTCGGCCGTCAGCTTGACGGGCTGGCCGATGCGGATGTTGCGCAACTGGACTTCCTTGAAGTTGGCGTCCACCCAGAGCTGGTCCAGCGGCACCACCGACATCAGTGGCGTGCCGGCGGCCACGCGCTGGCCCAGCTGGACGCTGCGCCTGGCGACATAGCCCGAGACCGGCGCGGGCAATGCGGCGCGCTGCGTGGCCAGCCAGGCCTCGCGCACCTTGGCCGCGGCGGCCAGCACGCTGGGGTGCTGGTCCACGCTGGTGCCTTCGGTCATGGACTGGTTGCTGGCCAGTTGCTCGCGCGCGGCCGCGGCCGCGGCCTGTGCCGACTGCACGCCGGCCTCGGCCGCCGCGAGTGCGCTCTTGGTGTTGGCCAGCGTGGTCTGGGCGTGGTGCAGTTCTTCCCGCGAGACTGCGCCATTGCCCGACAGCGACTGGCGCCGGTTCAGGTCGTCGTTGGCGCGTGCCATCTCGCTCTGCGCGCGACCGATCTCGGTGCGCGCGCGCACCACGTCCGCATCGCGCAGCGACACCTGGGCCGCGAGCGCGCCGTTGTTGGCGTACAGCGTGCGCACCTGGCGCACGGTCTGCGCCAGTTGGGCCTCGGCCTGCTCGAGCGCGACGCGCCCGTCCGCTGGGTCCAGCTGCACCAGCGGCTGGCCGGCCTGCACGCGGTCGGTGTCGTCGGCCAGGATGGCCATCACCGTGCCGCCGATCTGCGGCGTGATCTGCACGAGGTTGCCCTGCACGTAGGCGTTGTCGGTTTCCTCGTAGTGGCTGGCGACCAGCCATTCGTAGGCGGCCAGGCCCAGCCCGGCGACGACGACGACGGCGGCGATGGCGGTCAGGGCCTTCTTGCGCTTGCCCGGGGCAGCGGGTTCGGAGGCGGCGGCGGTTGTTGTAGTGGTGTTCATGGTGATCGGGTCCGGAAGGGAAAGGCGGATCAGCGCCCGGTGTTGAGTGCCAGCGGCGTGGCATCGACCGCGACGCCACCGCCCAGCGCATGGGCCAGCTGCGCCTGCACGTCGAGCGCGCGGGCGGCCAGTTCGACCTGCTGGCGGCGCTGGACCAGCACGTTGGATTCAGCGGTCAGCACCTGCAGGTAGTTGCCCAGGCCAGCGCCATAGCGCTGCTTGGCGATCGCATAGGCGCCTTCGGCAGCCTCCTGGGCGGCCCGCTGCTCCTGCTGCTGCAGGGCGACCGAGCGCACAGAGACGAGCTGGTCGGCCACCTCGCGCACGGCGCCGACGATGGCGCCGTTGTAGCTTTCCACGGCAGCATCGACATCGGCGGCCTTGCCGCGCAGGTTGGCGCGCAGGCGACCGGCGTCGAAGAGCGGCAGGCGCAGCGCCGGGCCGATGCCCCATTGCAGGCTGCCGGCCTGCACCAGGTTGTTCAGGCCGATGCTGGACAGGCCGGCGAAGCCGGTCAGGCTGATGTTGGGATAGAACTGGGCGCGCGCGGAATCCACGTCGCGCGCGGCGGCCTCGACGCGCCAGCGCGCGGCCTGCACATCGGCGCGGCGGCCCAGCAGGTCGGCCGGCAGCACAGCGGGCAGGCTCGGCGCCTGCAGGCGGGCCAGCGACGGCGCAGCATCCTGCAGGGCCGCGGGCGGCTGGGCCGCAAGCGCGGCCAAGGCGTGGCGCGACAACTGGATCTGCTCGCGCAGCGCTTCGATCTGCTGGCGCGCCTCGGGCAGGCCGCCCTCGGCCTGGCGCAGTTCCAGCCGCGTGTCCAGGCCGGCGTCGAGCCGGTCCTTCACCAGGGCCAGTTGCTCGCCGCGCTGGGCCAGCGTGCGTTCGGCCACGCTCAGCTGGTCTTGTGCGCGCGCCAGCTGCAGCCAGCCGCGCACGATCTGTTGGGCCAGCAGCGCGCGCGCCGCCTGGGCATCGGCCGCGGCGGCGCGCGCGCTGCCCAGCGCGGCGTCGAGCGCAGCGCGGTTCTTGCCGAAGAAGTCCAGCTCCCAGCTGCTGGACAGCTGGAGCAGCCCGTTGTTGCGCACCGAGCCGGCCAGCGGCGCGGGCACAGCGCCGTTCTCGGTGTAGCGCTGGCGCGTGATGTCCACACCCAGGCCCAGCTGCGGCAGCAGGGCGGCGTCTGCCACCTCGACCACGGCCATGGCACGCGCCAGCCGCGCCTGCGCCAGGCCCAGGCTCGGGCTGCCGGCCAACGCCTGGTCGACCAGCTGGTCGAGCGCGGGATCGCCGTAGGCGCGCCACCAGGCGGTCTCGACGGCTGGCACCGAGGCGGCGGTCTGCAGCGGCACGCCGACCGCGGCGGCCTCGCGCAGCTGGGCCTGCGGCGCGATGCCGGAGGGGTTGGCGCAGGCCACCAGGGCCAGCACCAGGGCGGCAGCCAGCGTCAGGTGCAGGCTTGGAGCGGATGTCATGGGTTCTTCTTTCCAGCGCAGCCCTGCTGCGCGTTGTCCAGGATGCGGGCGAGGAAGCTCTTGAGCAGCAGCCATTCCTCGCGCGAGAAGCCGGCGAGGTAGGCGTTTTGCACGCGGCTCAGCGCCACCGGAATCTGCTCGGCCACGGCCTTGCCCTGTGGGGTCAGCGCGAGGCGCACCACGCGGCGGTCTTCAGAGGAGCGCTCGCGCTGGCACAGGCCCTTGGCCTCGAGCCGGTCGAGCAGGCGCGTCATCGCGCCGGCATCGAGTTCGCAGAGCCGCGCGAGTTCGGCCACGGTGGCGCCGCCCGGGTGCACGGCCAGCTTGAACAGCGGGATCCATTGCGCATGCGTGAGGCCGGTGGATTCCAGCTCGCGCTCCACGGCCAAGGCCACCAGGGACATGATGCGGCGCATCAGGTAGCCGACGCTGTCGCTTGGGTTGTAGCTCGTGGGTTCGTAGAAGTCCGCGGGCGGCGGGCGGCCGGCCATGGGGGGCATCGGCTTGCGCGAGAGTCGTTCGTCCATGGGCAGAAATTTAATTGCCTAGGCAAATATTGTCAAGGCTGTCTTTGCCATGGCAATTTCCGCAGTCGCGGCTGGATACACTCACGCCCCATGCCTTCTTCTGCACATTCGGCGGCCGAGCCGGCCCAGGGGTCGCCGCGGTCGCTGCGTGGCCTGCTGCCGTTCCTCACGCCCTACCGCGGCCACATCGCGCTGGCCGCCCTGTTCCTGGTGCTGGCCGCCTGCGCCACGCTGGTGTTCCCGCTCGCGCTGCGCAGCCTGATCGACAACGGCCTGGTCAGCGGCGGCACCACGCCGCAGGACACGGGCGAGCGGCTGGTCGCGTTGCGCACGCACTTCTTCGAGCTGTTCGCCGTGGCGGCGGCACTGGGCCTGTTCTCGGCCGGCCGCTACTACGTGGTGAGCTGGCTCGGCGAGCGCGTCACCTCGGACCTGCGCAACGCGGTCTACGCCCATGTGGTGCGGCAAAGCCCCGAGTTCTTCGAAACCACGCAGACCGGCGAGGTGCTGTCGCGCCTGACTGGCGACACCACGCTGGTGCAGACGGTGGTCGGCTCATCGCTGTCGGTGGGCTTGCGCAATGCCGTGATGGGCGCCGGTGCGCTCGGCATGCTGGTCTGGTCCAACCCCTATGTGATGACGCAGGTGCTGGGCATCCTGGTGCTCGTGGTGCTGCCGACCATGTGGTTCGGCCGGCGCGTGCGCAAGCTCTCGCGCGCAAGCCAGGACCGCGTGGCCGACTCCAGCGCGATCGCGGCCGAGGTGCTCAACGCCATCCCCGTGGTGCAGAGCTACACGGCCGAGGCGCGGGAGGCCGCGCGCTTCACGCAGTCCACGCAGAACGCATTCAACACCGCCGTGCGGCGCACGCGTGCGCGCGCCGTGCTCGTGGCCTTCATCATCACGGCCACCTCGGCCGCGCTGCTGTGGGGCCTGTACCAGGGCACGCAGGCCGTCATGCGCGGTGACATCTCGGCCGGCCACCTGGGCCAGACCGTGGTCTACGTGATCATCCTGGCCGGTGCCTTCGGCGCCCTCAGCGAGGTCTACGGCGACCTGCTGCGCGCGGCCGGGGCGACCGAGCGGTTGATGGAGCTGCTGCACATGCGCTCGCCGATCGCCTCGCCGGCGAGGCCAGCGCCGGCGCCCGCGCGCAACAGCGGCAGCCGTCTGGAATTGGCCGATGTGACCTTTCACTACCCCTCGCGTCCGGCCCAGGCTGCGCTCAGCGACTTCAACCTGGCCGTGGCACCGGGCGAGACCGTGGCCCTGGTGGGCGCCAGCGGCGCGGGCAAGAGCACGGTCTTCCAGCTGCTGCTGCGCTTCTACGATCAGGAGCGCGGCAGCATCGCGCTCGACGGGGTGACCACGCGCGAGATGGCGCTGGACGAACTGCGCGGGCGCATCGGCATCGTGCCGCAAGACCCGGTGCTGTTCTCCACCAGCGCGCGGGAGAACATCCGTTACGGCCGGCCCGAGGCCAGCGATGCCGACGTCGAGGCCGCAGCGCGCGCGGCCTTCGCGCACGACTTCATCGAAGCCTTGCCCCAGGGCTACGACAGCTTCCTCGGCGAGCGCGGTGTGCGCCTGTCGGGTGGCCAGCGCCAGCGCATCGCGATCGCGCGCGCCATGCTCAAGAACGCGCCGCTGCTGCTGCTCGACGAGGCCACCAGCGCGCTGGACGCCGAGAGCGAGCGCATGGTGCAGGCTGCGCTGGAATCGGCCATGCAGGGCCGCACCACGCTCGTCATCGCCCACCGTCTGGCCACCGTGCAGCAGGCCGACCGCATCGTGGTGCTCGAACAAGGCCGCATCGTCGAACAGGGCACGCATGCTGCGCTGGTGGCGGCCGGCGGCACCTACGCGCGTCTGGCCGCACTGCAGTTCACCCAGTAGCAGCGACCCCTGCCGGCAGCCTATGCATGATATGCATAAGGCACGAACCGGCCGCTACCGGGCTTGGACAGCCCGGTAAGCCACGCCTAAGCTTGCGCTCCTCGACAACAACAGGAGCCAGTCCATGGCAACCTCCTCTTCCACCCCGGCGCCCACCGCGCACGCCCTGCCCTCCTACCTGCAGGCCGACCATCTCGGCCCCTGGGGCATCTTCCTGCAGCAGGTCGACCGCGTGGAGCCCTATCTGGGCAATCTGGCGCGCTGGGTGGAAACACTCAAGCGGCCCAAGCGCATCCTGGTGGTGGACGTGCCGATCCACCTGGACGATGGCCGCATCGCCCACTTCGAGGGCTACCGCGTGCAGCACAACACCTCGCGCGGCCCGGGCAAAGGCGGCGTGCGCTTCCACCAGGACGTGACGCTGTCCGAGGTGATGGCGCTGTCGGCCTGGATGTCGATCAAGAACGCGGCCGTGAACGTGCCCTATGGCGGCGCCAAGGGCGGCATCCGCGTCGATCCCAAGACCTTGTCGCGCGGCGAGCTGGAGCGCATGACGCGCCGCTACACCAGCGAGATCGGCATCATCATCGGCCCGACCAAGGACATCCCGGCACCGGACGTCAACACCAACGAGCAGATCATGGCCTGGATGATGGACACCTACTCCATGAACCAAGGCTCGACCGCCACCGGGGTGGTGACGGGCAAGCCGGTGGACCTGGGCGGCTCCCTGGGCCGGCGCGAAGCCACGGGCCGTGGCGTGTTCACCGTGGGCGTGGAAGCGGCCAAGCGCATCGGCCTGGACGTGGCCAACGCGGCCGTGGCCGTGCAGGGCTTCGGCAACGTGGGCGGCATCGCCGGCAAGCTGTTCGCAGAGGCGGGCGCCCGCGTGGTGGCCGTGCAGGACCATGGCGGCGCGATCTACCGCGAGGCCGGCCTGGACGTGCCCTCGCTGCTCAAGCACGTGGCCGACAAGGGCACGGTGGCCGGCTTCGAGCACGCCGAGGTCATGGACGCCGACAAGTTCTGGGACGTGCCCTGCGACATCATGATCCCGGCCGCGCTGGAGCAGCAGATCACCAAGGCCAACGCGCACCGCATCCAGGCCCGCATGGTGATCGAAGGCGCCAACGGCCCGACCACGCCCGAGGCCGACGACATCCTGCACGAGCGCAACGTGCTGGTGCTGCCCGACGTGATCGCCAACGCCGGCGGCGTGACGGTGAGCTACTTCGAGTGGGTGCAGGACTTCTCCTCCTTCTTCTGGGACGAAGACGAGATCAACAAGCGCCTGGTGCGCGTGATGCAGCAGGCCTTCGCCGGTGTCTGGCAGGTGGCAGAGCAACACAAGGTGAGCCTGCGCACAGCAACCTTTATCGTGGCCTGCGAGCGCATCCTGCACACGCGAGAGCTGCGCGGGCTGTACCCCTGACCGCCGCCCGGCCGCCCGAAGGCGGTCACACCCTGTGCCCAACGGGCACAGGCTCCAAGCCCCTGGCCTACTGCAACGGCTCCTTGAGGGCCTTGGGGATCGGCAAGGGCATCACGGCGATGCCCTCTTCCAGCAAGGATTCGGTCTCCTCGCGCGAGGCCTGGCCGCGGATGCTGCGCTCCGCGGTCTCGCCGTAATGGATGCGGCGGGCTTCCTCGGCGAACTTGCCGCCCACGTCCTCGGTGTTGGCCAGCACATGGCGCACCATCTTCATCCACGCCGCCTGCAGTTGCGGCTCCACCGCCGCCACCTCACGCCGCGGGCTCTCAGCCGGTTCGCTCGCGCCCAGGTTCAGGCGCGGGGCGGACAGCTTCTTTGCCACGGCGGTGTCGCCGCAGACCGGGCATTCCACAAGCTCGCGCGCCAGTTGGGACTGGAAGTCGTCTTCCGAGCCGAACCAGCCTTCGAAGCTGTGACCATGGGGGCACTGAAGGTCCAGGACTTTCATGGACCGAATTATCCGGCGCCCGCACCGTCCGGGTTGGGCTGCCACTGCAAGTCCCAGGCACCGGCACGCCAATTCTGCAGCCACAGCGCAGCGCTCAGGGTCTTGGCGTCGGTCACCGTGCCGTCGCGACACCAGGCCAGCAACTCGTCCACGCTGGCGCTGAAGACCTCGAGGAACTCGCCTGCATCGAGATGCCGTTCCTGCAGCACAAGACCGCGCGCGAACCAGATCTCGATGAACTCGGTCGAATAGGAAATGACGGGGTGCAGCACGCCCGCCTTGGCCCATTCGCGCGCGGTGTAGCCGGTTTCTTCCAGCAATTCGCGGCGGCCGCAAGTCCAGGTGTCCTCAAAGGCATCGAGCTTGCCGGCCGGGAACTCGACCATCACACGGCCCATCGGGTGCCTGTACTGGCGCTCCAGAACGATGCGGCCATCGTCGAGCAGCGGCACGACCATGACGGCGCCCGGGTGCACGACGAATTCGCGTGTGTCGCTGCCACCATCGGGCAGGCGCACCGTGTCGCGCAGCACGTGCAGGAAGCGGCCACGCAGCAGTACCTCGCGCTGCACGGTTTCTTCGGTCAGATGAGCGTCGTCCCTGTCCATGTCAGTGCCGGTGCTTGAGCAGGTAGCGCCAGACGAAGCCGGGAAAAGCCAGCGTCACGAACAACGCAGCGGTGACGGCGTAGAACTCCCAGCCCTGGGGCGCGATGCGGCCCACGTTGCGTTCGAGCACCAGGCCCAGCGCGCCGACCGCCAGGTAGTACACCAGCAGTTCGAGCAAGCGCAGGGCCATGCCCTTGCCCTGCGCGAGGCGCAGGCCCAGGAACAACCGCTGCGTGAGGAAAGGCAGGTTGGCGGCCACCACGGCCGCCAGGATCACGAGCCAGACCGCCGCATCGGGCGCCAACTCAGGTGCCCAGCGTCAGGGTGATGGCCTGCACGCACAGCGCCATCAGCCCGCCCGGCAGCACGCCCAGCAACAGCACCAGAGCGCCGTTGACCGAGAGCACGGCGCGCACGTCCAGAGGTGCAGACACCGTGCTGGCCGTGATCGGCGCGTCAAAGTACATGACCTTGACCACGCGCAGGTAGTAGAAGGCGCCGATGAGCGACATCACCACGGCAAAGATCGCCAGGCCCACCAGATAGCCCTCGCCCGAGGCCACCAGCGTTTGCAGCACCGACAGCTTGGCGTAGAAGCCCACCATGGGCGGGATGCCGGCCAGCGAGAACATGCAGATCGCCATCACGGCCGCGTACAGCGGGCTGCGCTGGTTCAGGCCGGCCAGGTCGACCACCTCGTCGCTCTCGAAGCCTTCGCGTGCCAGCAGCAGCAACACGCCGAAGCTCGCCAGCGTGGTCAGCACATACGTCACGACATAGAACATCGACGAGCTGTAGGCGTTGGCGGCCGACAACGTGTTGCCGTTGACCACGCCGGCCAGCAGGCCCAGCAGCACGAAGCCCATCTGCGAGATCGTCGAGTAGGCCAGCATGCGCTTGAGGTTGCTCTGCATGACCGCGGCCAGGTTGCCGATCAGGAGCGAGGCCACGGACAGCACGATCAGCATCTGCTGCCAGTCGATGGCCAGCGGCAGCAGGCCTTCGACCAGCAGGCGGATCACGATGGCGAAGGCGGCGAGCTTGGGCGCGCCGGCGATCATCAGGGTGACGGCCGTGGGTGCGCCGTGGTAGACGTCGGGCACCCACATGTGGAACGGCACCACACCGAGCTTGAAGGCCAGGCCGGAGACGATGAACACCAGGCCGAAGACCAGCACCTGGTGCTGGACCTGGCCCGAGGCCACGGCCTTGAACACTTCGTTGATGTCCAGCGAACCGGTGGCGCCGTACATCATCGACAGGCCGTAGAGGAGGAAGCCCGAGGCCAGCGCACC
This sequence comes from Pseudorhodoferax soli, assembly GCF_003337555.1. Classification (GTDB taxonomy): domain Bacteria; phylum Pseudomonadota; class Gammaproteobacteria; order Burkholderiales; family Burkholderiaceae_C; genus Pseudorhodoferax; species Pseudorhodoferax soli. Next base: position 264,742 of record NZ_QPJK01000001.1, read on the forward strand.
CAGCACGAAGTACTTCATCGCGGCTTCGCTGGCGACAGCGTTGTCGCGGCGCAGCGCCACCAGCGCGTAGCTGGACAGCGTGAGCAGTTCCAGGCCCATGTAGATGACCAGGAAGTTGCTGCCGGAGATCATCACCGACATGCCCAGCAGCGCAAACATCGACAGCGTGAACAGCTCACCGCCGCGCAGCATGCCGCGGTCGGCAGCGTAAGGCCGGCCGTAGACCAACGTGACCATCACGGCCACGGTGGCGAAGCACTTGAGCCAGTTGCCCATGGGGTCGCTGACCACCATGCCGCCGAAGCCGTACAAGGTGGTGTTGCCAGAGGCATAGGTGCCGTGCAGCACGGCCACGACAGTGAGGCTCAGCAGCGTGAGCACATAGGTGGCCGTGCGGCGCGGGCTCTTGACCGCAAGATCGACCAGCGCGATCACGCAGGCCATGACCAGCAGCACGACTTCCGGATAAACGGTGATCCAGCTGATTTTGTCCATATCGTTTCTTCTCTCGCCCGCTCAGTTCAGCTTGGACACCGCGACATGCTTGAGCAACTCGGCCACAGACACGTCCATCACATCGGTGAAGGGCTTGGGGTAGATGCCCATCGCCAGCACCGCAATCGCCAGCAGCGCCAGCATCAGAAATTCGCGGGCGTTGATGTCCTCGAGTTCCTTCACGTGGTCATTGGCCACAGGACCCAGGTAGACGCGCTTGTACATCCACAGCGTGTAGGCTGCGCCGAAGATCAGCGCAGTGGCAGCCAGCAGGCCGATCCAGAAATTGGCCTTGACGGCGCCCAGGATCACCATCCACTCGCCGACGAAACCGGCCGTGCCCGGCAGGCCGCAGTTGGCCATCGCGAACAGCAGTGCGAAGGCCGCGAACTTGGGCATGGTGTTGACCACGCCGCCGTAGGCTGCGATCTCCCGCGAGTGCACGCGGTCGTACAGCACGCCGATGCACAGGAACATGGCGCCCGACACGAAACCGTGCGCGATCATCTGCACCAAGCCGCCCGACACACCCAGGTCGTTGAAGATGAAGAAACCCAGGGTGACGAAGCCCATGTGCGCAACGGACGAATACGCCACCAGCTTCTTCATGTCCTGCTGCACCAGGGCGACCAGGCCCACGTAGACCACGGCGATCAGCGACAGCGTGATCATGAGCCAGGCCCATTCGTGCGCAGCATCGGGAGCGATGGGCATGGAGAAGCGCAGGAAGCCATAGGCGCCCAGCTTCAGCATGATGGCGGCCAGCACGGCGGAGCCGCCGGTGGGCGCTTCCACGTGCACGTCGGGCAACCAGGTGTGGACCGGCCACATCGGCACCTTGACGGCGAAGGCCGCGAAGAAACCGAAGAACAGCAGCGTCTGCGCGTTGCGCGGCAGCGGCAGGTCGTGCCAGGTCTGGATGTCGAAGCTGCCGCCGGAGTGCACGTACAGGTAGATCAGCGCGATCAGCAGCAGCAGCGAACCTAGCAGCGTGTACAGGAAGAACTTGAAGGCGGCGTAGATCTTGTTCGGGCCGCCCCAGATGCCGATGATCAGGTACATCGGGATCAGCGTGGCCTCGAAGAACACGTAGAACAGCAGGCCGTCCAGCGCGGAGAACACGCCGATCATGAGGCCCGACAGGATCAGGAACGCCCCCATGTACTGGTTCACGCGCGAGGTGATGGCTTCCCAACCGGCGATCACGACGATGACCGTGATGAAGGCCGTCAGCAGCACAAACCAGAACGAGATGCCGTCCACCCCCAGGTGGTAATGCACATTGAAGCGGTCGATCCACTGCGCTTTCTCAACGAACTGCATGGCAGCTGTCGTGTTGTCAAAACCGCTGTACAGCGGCAGCGTGACCAGCAGGCTGACGATGGCGCCGATCAGCGCCACCCAGCGCACGGCGCGTGCGTACTCATCCCTGCCAAGGGCCAGCAGCACGGCGCCGAAGAAGATCGGCGTCCAGATCGCGAGGCTCAACAAACCCATTTTTGTTCTTCTCCCTCAGCCTTATTTGTTGAACCAGACGAAGTACGTCATCAGCACGAAGATGCCGAGGATCATGACCAGCGCGTAGTGGTAGATGAAGCCGGTCTGCACGCGGCGCACGGCGCCTGCGATCCATCCCACCAGCTTCCAGGAGCCGTTGACCAACGCGCCATCGATGATGGCCTGGTCGCCGCCCTTCCACAGGCCGAAGCCCAGGGCACGGGCGCCGCGCGCGAGGATGTTCTCGTTGATCCAGTCCAGGTAGTACTTGTTCTCGAGCAGCGTGTAGATCGGCATGCAGGCCCGCTTGATCGCTGCCGGCAGCGCCGGATTGACCATGTACATGTAGTAGGACAGGGCCACGCCAGCCAGCGCCAGCCAGAACGGTGCGGTCTGCAGGCCGTGCAGGGCCATGGCCACAGGGCCGTGGTATTCCTCCGCCAGCTCGGCCATGGCGTGGTGCAGCGAGCCGTTGACGAAGATCGAATCCTTGAAGAAGTCGCCGAACAGCATCGGGCCGATGGTCAGGTAGCCGATGATGACCGAGGGGATGGCCAGCAGCACCAGCGGCGCCGTGACGACCCAGGGAGACTCGTGCGGATCATGGCTGTGGCCATGGTCGTCGTGGCCGTGGTGGTCGTCGTGCGCACCGTGGTGCGCGTCCGGGTTCTGGTCGTAGCGCTCCTTGCCGTGGAAGACCAGGAAGTACATGCGGAACGAGTAGAACGCCGTGACGAACACACCGGCCATGACGGCGAACTGCGCGAAGCCGGCACCGGGCAGGTGGCTGGCGTGCGTGGCGATGATGATGCTGTCCTTGGAGTAGAAGCCCGAGAACAGCGGCGTGCCGATCAGTGCCAGCGAGCCCAGCAGCGAGGTGATCCAGGTGATCGGCATGTACTTGCGCACGCCGCCCATCCAGCGGATGTCCTGGTTGTGGTGCATGCCCATGATGACCGAGCCGGCACCGAGGAACAGCAGCGCCTTGAAGAAGGCGTGCGTCATCAGGTGGAACACGGCAACCGAGTAGGCCGAAGCGCCCAGCGCCACCGTCATGTAGCCCAGCTGCGACAGCGTGGAATAGGCCACCACGCGCTTGATGTCGTTCTGGATGATGCCCAGGAAGCCCATGAACAGCGCCGTGATCGAACCGATCACGAGGATGAAGTTCAGCGCGGTATCGGACAGCTCGAACAGCGGCGACATGCGCGCCACCATGAAGATGCCGGCCGTCACCATGGTGGCGGCGTGGATCAGCGCGGAGATCGGCGTCGGGCCTTCCATGGAGTCGGGCAGCCACACATGCAGCGGGAACTGCGCGCTCTTGCCCATCGCGCCGATGAACAGGCAGATGCAGATCACCGTGACCAACATCCAGTCGGTGCCGGGGAAGCCCAGCTTGCCGATGGCGTCGGCCTTGCCGAAGATCTCGGTGTAGTTCAGCGTGCCCGCATAGGCGGCGATCAGGCCGATGCCCAGAATGAAACCGAAGTCGCCGACGCGGTTGACCAGGAAGGCCTTCATGTTGGCGAAGATGGCCGTCGGCTTGTTGAACCAGAAGCCGATCAGCAGATAGGACACCAGGCCCACGGCTTCCCAGCCGAAGAACAGCTGGAGCATGTTGTTGCTCATCACGAGCATCAGCATGGAGAAGGTGAACAGCGAGATGTAGGCGAAGAAACGGTTGTAGCCGGCGTCCTCTTCCATGTAGCCGATGGTGTAGATGTGCACCATCAACGACACGAAGGTGACGACGACCATCATCATGGACGTCAGGCCGTCGACCAGGAAGCCGACTTCCATCTTCAGGTCGCCGACCACCATCCAGGTGTATAGCGTCTCGTTGAAGCGGGCGCCATCGAGCGCCACGCTCTTGAGCGTCATCGCCGCGATGACGAAGGCGACGAAGACGCCAAGGATGGTCAGCGAGTGCGATACGCGGCGGCCGATCTTGTTGCCACCGAAGGCGGTGCCGAAGATGCCAGCCAGCACGGAGCCGACCAGCGGCGCCATTGGAACGGCCAGGAGCGTGGAGGCCGAGAGTGTTTGGCTCATGTTGTTGTTCTCAGCCCTTGAGCGTGTTGAGTTCGTCCACGTTGATGCTGGAGCGGTTGCGGAACAACAGCACCAGGATCGCCAGGCCGATGGCGGACTCGGCGGCCGCCACGGTCAGGATGAAGAACACGAAGATCTGCCCGTGCATGTCGTTCAGGTAATACGAGAACGCCACGAAGTTCATGTTGACCGCCAGCAGCATCAGCTCGATGGCCATCAGCAGCACGATCAGGTTCTTGCGGTTCAGGAAGATGCCGATCACCGACAGCGCGAACAGCATCGCGCCCAGTGACAGGAAATGACCGAGACTGAGCGTCATGCCTTCTTCTCCTCGGCTGCAGCAGCCGGTGGGGCCGGTGGTGGAGGCGCCGGGCGCGTCGGGTTGACCTTGACCAGGGCGACACGGTCGGCGGCACGCACATGGACCTGGTCTTCAGGGCGCACGTTGCGGCTGTCCTTGCGGCCGCGCAGCGTCAGCGCAATGGCGGCGATCATGGCCACCAGCAGGATGCACGCCGCCACCTGCACCGGATACAGGTATTCGGTGTAGAGCAGAATGCCCAGCGCCTTGGTGTTGGAGACCTGCGCGCCGGCCTGAACGGCCGCGCCGGCAAGATTGCGCGATTCGTCGGTGGCGCGGAAGCCGCCCATCAACACGGCCGCCATCTCCAGCGCGATCAGCACGCCGATCGCACCGGCCAGCGGGAAGTGCTTCCAGAAGCCCTGTCGCAAGCCCTCGACGTCCACGTCCAGCATCATCACGACGAACAGGAACAGCACGAGCACCGCCCCCAGGTAGACCAGCACCAGCACGATGGCCAGGAACTCGGCCTGCAGCAGCAGCCAGATCGCAGAAGCCTGCGAGAACGCGAGGATCAGGTACAGCACGGCGTGTACCGGATTGCGCGCTGTGATCACCCGGAATGCTGCGAACAGCAGCACGAGCGAAAACAGATAGAAGAAGCCTGTCTTGACGTCCATTTTTTTCTTCGGGGCGCCTGGCCGTTAACGGTACGGGGCGTCGGCTGCCTTGGCGGCCGAGATTTCTTTTTCGTAGCGATCGCCCACGGCCAGCAGCATGTCCTTGGTGAAGTACAGGTCGCCGCGCTTTTCGCCGTGGTATTCGAGGATGTGGGTCTCGACGATGGAATCGACCGGGCAGCTCTCTTCGCAGAAGCCGCAGAAGATGCACTTGGTCAGGTCGATGTCGTAGCGCGTGGTGCGGCGCGAGCCGTCGTCACGCACGTCGGACTCGATGGTGATCGCCAGGGCGGGGCACACGGCCTCGCACAGCTTGCAGGCGATGCAGCGCTCTTCGCCGTTTTCGTAGCGGCGCAACGCGTGCAGGCCGCGGAAGCGCGGCGACAGCGGGGTCTTCTCCTCGGGGAACTGCACGGTCACCTTGCGCTTGAACGCGTAGCGGCCGGTCAGCACCATGCCCTTGAAGAGCTCGGTGAGCATGAAGCTCTTGAGGAAATCCTTGACGGAAAAGCCAGAGGAAGCGGTTGCGGTGGTCATCGTGGGGTCTCTCCGCTCAGTGCCAGATGTTCCAGGACGTCTGCATCCAGCCGCCGACCAGCAGCAGCCACACCAGCGTGACGGGAATGAAGATCTTCCAACCCAGACGCATGATCTGGTCGTAACGGAAGCGCGGGAAGGTACCGCGGATCCAGATGAACAGCGAGAGCACGAAGAACGTCTTCAGGCCCAGCCAGATCCAGCCCGGAATGAAGTCCAGGAAGCCGATGGGCGACAGCCAGCCGCCCAGGAACATCAGCACCGCGAGGATGGAGACCAGCCACATGCTGGCGTATTCGGCCAGGAAGAAGATGGCAAAGCCCATGCCCGAGTACTCGACCATGTGGCCGGCCACGATCTCGGCCTCGCCTTCGACCACGTCGAAGGGGTGGCGGTTGGTCTCGGCCACGCCGGAGATCAGATAGACCACGAACACCGGCAGCAGCGGCAACCAGTTCCAGGACAGGAAGCCCAGGCCCATGTTGACGCCCATGCCCTTGGCCTGTGCGGCGACGATCTCACCCAGATGCAGGCTGCCCGACACCATGATCACGATCACGAGGCAGAAGCCCATCGCGATCTCGTAGCTCACCATCTGGGCCGAGGCGCGGAGCGCGCCCAGGAAGGCGTACTTCGAGTTCGAGGCCCAGCCCGCGATGATCACGCCATAGACCTCGATCGAGGTGATGGCCATGATCAGCAACAGACCGGCGTTGACGTTGGCGATCACGGCCTCGGGGCCGAAGGGCACGGCCACCCACGCGGCCAGCGCCGGCATGATGGCCATGATGGGGCCGAGCCGGAACAGGCCCGAGCTCGCGGCGGTCGGGTTGATGAGTTCCTTGGTCAGGAGCTTGAGCGCGTCGGCGATCGGCTGCAGCAGCCCCATGGGGCCGACGCGGTTGGGGCCGTGGCGCACCTGGATGAAGCCCAGGAACTTGCGCTCCCACAGCGTGGCGTAGGCCACCGCGCCCAGCAGGGGCAGCAGCACGCACAGTATCTTGATCATGCCCCAGACCACAGGCCAGATGGCGCCGGTCCACCAGCTGGCAGCGACCAGGCCTTGGCCGAAACCGTAGATGCTGTCGATCATGCTGCGCTCGCTCCCTGGGCCTGCCGCGCATCCGCGGTCAATTGCAAGGACGTGGCCCGGCGCACCAGGCTGTCCAACTGGTAAATGCTGGCGACGGCCGGTGCCCCCACCGCGGCGGCGGCCGCGATGCTGGCACGTGTCGCGTTCGACAGGCGCTCGGCCGGGATGCGCGTGACGCCGTCGGCCTGTGCCAGGCCGAGACCTGCCAGCACATCCTGCGAGGACTCCTGGGCAAAGCCGGGCAGGCCCAGCATGTTGCCGAGCACGCGGATGACCTTCCAGGCCGGCCGCGTCTCGCCGAGCGGGCGCACCACGGCATGGAAGCTCTGCACACGGCCTTCGGCATTGGCGAAGCTGCCCGACGTCTCGGTGAACGGCGCGATGGGCAGCAGCACGTCGGAGAACGCCATGTTGGCCTTGAACGGGCTCAGCGTGACGACCATCTCGGCCGCGTCGAGTGCAGCAGCGGCGCTGGCGCCTGCCGCCGAGTCGAACTCGGGCTCGTTGTTGAGCAGCAGCACGGCCTTGAGGCCGCCGGCCAGCATCTGGGCAGCATTGCGGCCATCGGCCTGCGGTTGCGCGCCGATGAACTGGGCGCCGACGGTGTTGGCGGCTTCGGTCAGGTAGCCGAAGCTCGCACCGGTCTGCTCGGCGATCCACTGCGCCAGGGCCAGCAGGCTGGCGGCCTGGGCATGGTGGGCGGCACCGTTGCCCAGCAACACGGCCTTGCGGTCACCGCCCAGCAGCGACTTGGCAATGGCCTGCGCGGCTTCGTGGGCCTGGCCCGCGGCCGGCGCAGCGACACCCTTCTCAGCGCCCACGGCGGTGGCCACATCGGCCAGGGCCTGCAGCCAGTCGCCGGCTTCGGCCTTGAGCGTGGCGCCCAGCGACATGGCCCAGGCGTCCGCATCGGCCAGCTGGGCGCACGAGGCGATCGCATGCACCTTGGCGCCCTTGCGGGCGGCCTGGCGGATGCGCTGCGCGAACAGTGGGTGGTCCTTGCGCAGGTTGGAACCCACGACCAGCACGCGCTGCAGCGTGGTCAGTGCCGCCACCGGCAGCCCCAGCCAACGCACGCCTTCAGTCGGCACGAACTCGGCATGGCGCAGGCGGTGGTCGATGTTGTCGCTGCCCAGGCCGCGCACCAAAGCACCGGCCAGGCTCAGTTCTTCCAGCGTGCTGTGCGGGCTGGCCAACAGGCCGATGCTGGACGCACCGTGGTCGGCCTTGATCTGCTTCAAGCCATTGGCCACGTATTCCAGCGCGGTCTGCCAGTCCACGGTCTGCCATTGGCCGCCCTGCTTGAGCATGGGCTGGGTCAGGCGCTCGTCGCTGTTCAGCGACTCGTAGGAGAAGCGGTCGCGGTCGGCGATCCAGCACTCGTTCACGGCTTCGTTCTCGAGCGGAACGACGCGCATGACCTTGTGGTTCTTGACCTGCACGATCAGGTTGGCACCCGTGGAGTCGTGCGGGCTCACCGACTTGCGCCGCGACAGTTCCCAGGTGCGGGCGCTGTAGCGGAAGGGCTTGCTCGTCAGCGCGCCGACCGGGCACACGTCGATCATGTTGCCCGACAGCTCGGAGTCCACGGTCTCGCCCGTGATGGTCGTGATCTCGGAGTGCTCGCCCCGGTGGATCATGCCCAGCTCCATGATGCCGGCCACTTCCTGGCCGAAGCGCACGCAGCGGGTGCAGTGGATGCAGCGGCTCATCTCCTCCATGGAGATCAGCGGGCCCACGTCCTTGTGGAACACCACGCGCTTTTCCTCGACATAGCGCGAGGACGAGCCGCCGTAGCCCACGGCCAGATCCTGCAGCTGGCACTCACCGCCCTGGTCGCAGATGGGGCAATCCAGCGGGTGGTTGATCAGCAGGAACTCCATGACCGACTTCTGCGCCTTCAGCGCCTTGTCGCTCTTGGTGTGGACGATCATGCCCTGCGTGACGGGAGTGGCGCAGGCCGGCATCGGCTTGGGCGCCTTCTCCACGTCCACCAGGCACATGCGGCAGTTGGCCGCGATGGACAGTTTTTTGTGGTAGCAGAAGTGAGGGATGTAAGTCCCGGCCTTGTCGGCTGCATGCATGACCATGCTGCCTTCGGCGATCTCGACCTTCTTGCCGTCGACTTGGATTTCAACCATATCGGGTGCTTCTCGTTCAGGCCTGCGCCGTCGCGGGTTTCTTGCACATGGCCTCGAATTCGTGGCGGAAGTGCTTGATCATGGCGCGCACGGGCATGGCCGCGGCGTCACCGAGCGCGCAGATGGTGCGGCCCTGGATGTTGTCTGCGATGGAGTTGAGCAGGTCCATGTCGCTGGACTGCCCCGCCCCACGGTGCACCTTGTCCACCAGCCGCCAGAGCCAGCCCGTGCCTTCGCGGCAGGGCGTGCACTGGCCGCAGGACTCGTGCATGTAGAAGTACGACAGGCGCTTGAGCGACTCGACCATGCAGCGCGTGTCGTCCATCACGATCAGCGCGCCCGAGCCCAGCATGGAGCCGGCCTTGGCGATGGAGTCGTAGTCCATCGTGCACTCGTTCATGATCGCGGCCGGCAGCACCGGCGAGGACGATCCGCCCGGGATCACGGCCTTGAGCGTGCGGCCCTTGCGCACGCCACCGGCCAGCTCCAGCAGCTTGGTGAACGGCGTGCCCATCGGGATCTCGTAGTTGCCGGGCAGTTCCACGTCGCCGGAGACCGAGAAGATCTTGGTGCCGCCGTTGTTGGGCTTGCCGCATTCGAGGTAGGCCGCCCCGCCGTTGCGGATGATCCACGGCACCGCCGCGAAGGTCTCGGTGTTGTTGATCGTGGTGGGCTTGCCGTACAGGCCGAAGCTGGCCGGGAACGGCGGCTTGAAGCGCGGCTGGCCCTTCTTGCCTTCCAGCGATTCGAGCAGCGCCGTTTCTTCGCCGCAGATGTAGGCGCCGAAGCCGTGCGAGGCGTGCAGCTGGAACGTGTGCTTGCTGCCCAGGATCTCGTTGCCCAGGTAGCCGGCCGCGCGGGCCTCTTCCAGTGCTTCCTCGAAGCGTTCGTAGACCTGGAAGATCTCGCCGTGGATGTAGTTGTAGCCGACCGTGATGCCCATCGCGTAGGCCGCAATGATCATGCCCTCGATCACGATGTGCGGGTTGTACATCATGATGTCGCGGTCCTTGCAGGTACCGGGCTCGCCCTCGTCCGAGTTGCAGACCAGGTACTTTTGGCCCGGGAACTGGCGCGGCATGAAGCTCCACTTGAGGCCGCTCGGGAAGCCCGCGCCGCCCCGGCCGCGCAGTGCCGATTCCTTCATGGTCGCGATGACCTGGTCCTGCGTGAGGCCCTCGCCGCCGTCGGCAGCCAGGATCTTCTTGAGAGCCTGGTAGCCGCCGCGGGACTCGTAGTCCTTCAGGCGCCAGTTGCTGCCGTCGAGATCGGCATAGATCTGCGGACTGATGTGGCGGCCGTGGAAGCAGGTTTGCACCCCGGTGGCCGCGAATTGCGACAGGACTTGTTGCGCGTTCATGCCTTGCCCTCCTCGGCTGCCGCCTGGCGCAAACCGTCGACCAATTGATCGAGCTTGTCTTCGCTCATGAAGCTGCACATGGTGCGGTCGTTCACCAGCATGACGGGCGAATCGGCGCAGGCGCCCAGGCACTCGCTCTGCTGCAGCGTGAACAGGCCGTCGGCCGTGGTCTCGCCCATGCCGATGCCGAGCTTGCGTTCGAGGTGGTGCAGCGCCTTGTAGCCGTCGCGCAGCTGGCACGGCAGATTGGTGCAGACGTTCAGCTTGAACTTGCCGACCGGCTGCTGGTTGTACATGTTGTAGAAGGTCGTGACCTCGTGCACGGCGATGGTCGGCATGCCCAGCAGGTCGCCGATGATCTTCTCGTGCTCGGGGTACACGTGGCCGTGCTGCTGCTGCGCGATCGCCAGGCAGGCCATCACGGCCGACGCGCGGCCTTCGTAGGGGTACTTGGCGATCTCGCGCGCAAAACGGTCCAGCGTTTCCTGCGAGAGGGCCGGCGCCGGCATGGCCGGTGCGGAATGGGGAGCAGAGCTCATCGGTCGATCTCTCCGAACACGATGTCCAAGGTGCCGATGATGGCCACGGCATCGGCCAGCATGTGGCCGCGCGACATCTCGTCGAGCGCAGCCAGGTGCACGAAGCCGGGTGGACGGATCTTCAGGCGGTAGGGCTTGTTGGCACCGTCGCTGACGAGGTAGATGCCGAACTCGCCCTTGGGATGCTCGACGGCGGCATAGGCTTCGCCTTCGGGCACGTGGAAACCTTCGGTGAAGAGCTTGAAGTGGTGGATCAGCTCTTCCATGTTGGCCTTCATGCCCTCGCGCGAGGGCGCCGCCACCTTGTGGTTGTCGGTGATGACGGGGCCGGGGTTCACGCGCAGCCAGTCCACGCACTGCTTGATGATGCGGTTGGACTGGGCCAACTCTTCCATGCGGACGAGGTAGCGGTCGTAGCTGTCGCCGGTCTTGCCGACCGGGATGTCGAAGTCCATGCGGTCGTACACGTCATACGGCTGCGTCTTGCGCAGGTCCCAGGCGATGCCGGAGCCGCGCAGCATGGGGCCGGTGAGGCCCAGGTTCAGCGCGCGGTCGGCGTCCATGACGCCAATGCCCACGGTGCGCTGCTTCCAGATGCGGTTGTCGGTCAGCAGCGTGTGGTACTCGCCGAGGTAGGTCGTGAAGCGCTTGGTGAAGTCGTCGATGAAGTCCAGCATGGACCCCCGACGGTTCTCGTTCATGCGCGCCAGCGCCTTGGCGTTCTTGATCTTGCTGACCGTGTACTGCGGCATGGTGTCCGGCAGGTCGCGGTAGACGCCGCCCGGACGGAAGTAGGCCGCGTGCATGCGCGCGCCGGAGACCGCCTCGTACATGTCGAACAGGTCTTCGCGCTCGCGGAATGCGTAGATCAGGATGGTGGAGCTGCCGCAGTCGTTGCCGTGCGAGCCGAGCCACATCAGGTGGTTCAGCATGCGCGTGATCTCGGAGAACATCACGCGGATGTACTGCGCACGGATCGGCACCTCGATGCCCAGCAGCTTCTCGATGGCCAGGCAGTAGGCGTGCTCGTTGCACATCATCGAGACGTAGTCCAGCCGGTCCATGTAGGGCAGCGACTGGATGAAGGTCTTGTGCTCGGCCAGCTTTTCGGTGGCGCGGTGCAGGAGCCCGATGTGCGGGTCGCAGCGTTGCACGACCTCGCCGTCGAGCTCCATCACCAGGCGCAGCACGCCGTGTGCGGCCGGGTGCTGTGGCCCGAAGTTCAGGGTGTAGTTCTTGATTTCTGCCATGGGGTGTCCGCGGGTCGGCCTCGCGCCTTCAGTGCAGGCCGCCGTAGTTGTCTTCGCGGATCACGCGGGGCGTGATCTCGCGCGGCTCGATGCTCACGGGCTGGTAGACCACGCGGCGCAGCTCTTCGTCGTAGCGCATTTCCACATGGCCCGACAGCGGGAAGTCCTTGCGGAAGGGATGCCCGATGAAACCGTAGTCGGTCAGGATGCGGCGCAGGTCCACGTGGCCATCGAACAGGATGCCGTACAGGTCGAAGGCTTCGCGCTCGAACCAGTTGGCCGAAGCCCACAGGTGCATGACGGACGGCAGCATGGGCAGGTCGTCGTCGGTGCAGAACACCTTCACTCGCAGGCGCTGGTTCAGGCTCACCGACAGAAGATGCGAGACCACGCAGAAGCGCGGGCCTTCCCACACCTCATCGCGGTAAGCCGAATAGTCGACGCCGCACAGGTCGATCAGCTGCTCGAACTTGCAGCCGGGCGCTTCGCGCAGGGTCTGCATGGTGTCGATGTAGTCGGCGGCTTTGACAGTCAGCGTCAGTTCACCGCGCACCAGCGTGAGCGCGTGCACCTTGTCGCCCAGCGTCGTGGCAACCGTGTCCTTCAGGACTTCGAGATCAACAGCAAAGACGGTCATGGATCAGACGCGGGCAATGGTTTGGGTGCGGCGGATCTTCTGCTGCAGCTGGATGATCCCGTAGATCAGCGCTTCGGCCGTCGGCGGGCAGCCGGGCACGTAGACGTCGACCGGCACGATGCGGTCGCAGCCGCGCACCACGGAATAGCTGTAGTGGTAGTAGCCGCCGCCATTGGCGCACGAGCCCATCGACAGCACCCAGCGCGGCTCGGCCATCTGGTCGTAGACCTTGCGCAGAGCGGGCGCCATCTTGTTGCACAGCGTGCCGGCCACGATCATGAGGTCGGACTGGCGTGGGCTGGCGCGGAACACCTCGGCGCCGAAGCGGCCGATGTCGTAGCGCGCGGCAGCCGCATGCATCATTTCGACCGCGCAGCACGCCAGACCGAAGGTCATGGGCCACAGCGAGCCGGTTTTGGCCCAGTTCACGACCGCGTCGTACGAGGTCGTGACGAAGCCTTCTTTGAAAACGCCTTCAATGGCCATAGCAATTCTCCAGTTGCCCGAACAGGATCACTCCCAGTCCAGGGCACCCTTTTTCCATTCGTAGACGAACCCGACGACCAGGATCGCCAGGAACATGACGACGGCCCAGAAACCCACGACACCCACGTCCTTCAGCGCCACGGCCCAGGGAAACAGGAACGCAATTTCCAGGTCGAACAGGATGAACAGGATGGCGACGAGGTAGTAGCGCACGTCAAACTTCATGCGCGCGTTTTCGAAGGCTTCGAAACCGCATTCGTACGGGGAATTCTTGGCCGCATCGGGCCGGTTGGGGCCGAGAAGATAGCCCAGCAACTGCGGTGCGATGCCGACCGCTATACCCACCAGGATGAACAAAAGAACTGGGAGGTATTGGCCGAGGTTCATCTGGGGACTTCTTCACCGCTGCGTCGGCATGCAAGCCCTGCTGGGTTGCATGCCGACTTAAGTTGGTGCCGTCGGCGAGACTCGAACTCGCACAGCTTTCGCCACTACCCCCTCAAGATAGCGTGTCTACCAATTTCACCACGACGGCGGTTTTGTCGTGCCTGGATGGCATGAGGAACTTCGCTCTTGTCGAGCTAGTTATTTGGCTTTCCAGACAGCATTCGAGTTTACCCTGAAACCGCAGGGTTCCCAGGCTGATGCCGGGGAAATTTCGCTGGCGCGTCCGGTGAGGCGCCAGCATGGGATCACTGCGTCGGGATCTGGCCCGCACCCGAGGCAGGAACGGCTGGTGCGGCCGGTGCTGCGGGCGCCGAGCCAGCGGAACCCGGGATCTGCGAGGCCGGTGCCGGAGCTTCCTGCACCGCCCGCTCCAGCACGCTGCCCGCGCTTGCGGGCTGGCGGTTGCCGAAGTAGGCCAGTGCCAGCGTCGCGACAAAGAACACGACCGCCAGCACCGCCGTGGTGCGGGACAGGAAGTTGGCACTGCCGCTCGCACCGAACAGGCTGCCGGCGCTGCCGCTGCCGAAGGCGGCGCCCATGTCGGCGCCCTTGCCATGCTGGACGAGGATCAGGCCGATCATCCCGAGGGCGGACAGGATCTGCACCGCCAGGACCAAGTTCAACAACACATTCATCTCTGCAAAACCTCTTCAGACGCCTCAGCGGGCAGCGGCCACGATGGCCAGGAAATCCGGAACCTTGAGCGACGCGCCGCCGATCAGGCCGCCGTCGATGTCGGGCTGGGCCAGCAGGCTGGCCGCATTCGATGCGTTCATGCTGCCGCCATACAGCAGCGGGATGCGGTCGGCATGGACGCTGGCGGCCGCGAGCTGCGCGCGCAGCACGGCATGCACCTGCTGGGCCTGCTCGGGCGAGGCGGTCTTGCCGGTGCCGATGGCCCAGACGGGCTCGTAGGCAACCACGATCTCGGTGATGCAATGGCCGTTGACATGCACCACGGCCGCCAGCTGGCGCCGCACCACCTCTTCGGTGTGGCCGGCTTCGCGCTCGGCCAGTGTCTCGCCCACACAGACGATGGGCGTGATGCCCGCCGCCAGCGCACGCTGCGCCTTGGCCGCAACGACCTCGTCGGTCTCGCCGTGGTACTGGCGGCGCTCGGAGTGACCGACGATGGCGTAGCGCACACCGAAGTCGCGCAGCATGTCGGCGCTGACCTCGCCCGTGTAGGCGCCGCTGGCATGTTGCGACACATCCTGCGCGCCGGCCTGCACGGCCGTCTGGCCGGACAGCCAGCCCTGCACGGCCGCGAGGTAAGGCGCGGGCACGCACATGGCCACGTCGCACACGGCGGGCGCAGCAGCCAGGCCTTCGAGCACGCCGCGCACCAGCGCCTCGCTGCCCGCCAGGCTGGCGTTCATCTTCCAGTTGCCTGCAATCAGTTGTTTCTTGCTCATCTCGCTCATCTTGCTCACCAGGTCAGCACGATCTTGCCGATGTGCTGGTTCGATTCCATCAGCGTGTGGGCCTTGGCCGCATCCGCCGCGGCAAAGCGGCTGTGGATCACGGGCTTGATCTGGCCGGCTTCGATCAGCGGCCACACATGGCGGCGCAGCGATTGCGCGATCGCACCCTTGAACGCCACCGGCCGCGGCCGCAGCGTGGAGCCCGTCACCGTCAGGCGGCGGCGCAGCACCAGGCCGGCATTGACCTCGGCCTTGGTGCCGCCCTGCACCGCGATGATGACCAGCCGGCCGTCTTCGGCCAGGCAATTGATCTCGCGCGCGACGTAGGCACCGGCGACCATGTCCAGGATCACGTCCACACCCTGGCCATCGGTCAGCTTGCGGGCCTCTTCGGCAAAGTCGGCAGTCTTGTAGTTGATCGCGTGGTCGGCGCCCAGCGCCAGGCAGGCCGCGCACTTCTCGTCGCTGCCGGCCGTCGCGATCACGCGCGCGCCCAGCGCCTTGCCGAGCTGGATTGCGGTCACGCCGATGCCGCTGGTGCCGCCCTGCACCAGCAGGGTCTCGCCGCTCTGCAGGCGCGCGCGGTCGAACACGTTGCTCCAGACCGTGAAGAAGGTCTCGGGCAGGCTCGCGCCCTCCTCGTCGCTGAGGCCGTTCGGCACGGGCAGGCATTGCGCGATCGGCGCCACGCACAGTTCGGCATAGCCGCCGCCGGCCACCAGCGCACAGACGCGGTCACCGATGTTCAGGCCCGCGGCACGCAATTCCTCGGCATCACCGGCCTCGATGACGCCCGCCACTTCCAACCCGGGAATGTCGGACGCGCCCGGCGGCACCGGATAGTTGCCGGTGCGCTGCAGCACGTCGGGCCGGTTCACGCCGCTGGCGCGCACGCGCAACAGCAGCTCGCCGGCGCCGGCCACGGGGTCTGGGCGCTCGGCCAGTTGCAGCACCTCGGGGGCGCCGTAAGCGGTGATCTCGATAGCTTTCATCGCGGGTCCTCGAAAGTACAAGGCACCGGCCAGGTGTCGGTGCGGCCGGTGCGGTGTGCCGCGCCCAGCGGACGCGGCACGTCGCAACGCGCGCTTACTCGGGCTGGCCGGGTGCAGCGTCGACCGGTGCGGACGAAACCGGCGCGGGCGCGGGCGCGTACGCCTGCGGCGCCGAGCGGTCCGCCAGCGCCTTCATCGACAGCTTGATGCGGCCCTTCTCGTCGGTCTCCAGCACCTTGACCTTGACGATCTGGCCTTCGCTCAGGTAGTCGGTGACCTTCTCGACGCGCTCGTGCGCGATCTGGCTGATGTGCAGCAGGCCATCCTTGCCGGGCAGCAGGTTGATCAGCGCGCCGAAGTCCAGGATCTTGGTGACCGGGCCTTCGTAGACCTTGCCGATCTCGACCTCGGCCGTGATCTGCTCGATGCGGCGCTTGGCCATCTCGGCCTTCTCCGGATCGGCGGAGGCGATGGTGATGGTGCCGTCTTCCTCGATGTTGATCTGCGTGCCGGTCTCTTCGGTCAGCGCGCGGATCACGGAGCCGCCCTTGCCGATCACGTCGCGGATCTTCTCGGGGTTGATCTTCATCGTGAACAGGCGCGGCGCGAAGCTGGACACCTCGGTCTTGGCAGCGCCCATGGCTTCCTGCATCTTGGACAGGATGTGCATGCGGGCTTCCTTGGCCTGGGCCAACGCGACCTGCATGATTTCCTTGGTGATGCCCTGGATCTTGATGTCCATCTGCAGTGCCGTCACGCCGTTGGTCGTGCCCGCCACCTTGAAGTCCATGTCGCCCAGGTGATCTTCATCGCCCAGGATGTCGGTCAGCACGGCGAAGCGGTTGCCGTCCTTGATCAGGCCCATGGCGATGCCGGCCACGTGCGCCTTCAGCGGCACGCCTGCGTCCATCATCGACAGGCAGCCGCCGCAGACCGAAGCCATGGACGAGGAGCCGTTCGACTCGGTGATCTCGCTGACCACACGCACGGTGTAGGGGAAGTCTTCCTTGGTCGGCAGCACGGCGACCAGGGCGCGCTTGGCCAGGCGGCCGTGGCCGATCTCGCGGCGCTTGGGACTGCCCACGCGACCCGTTTCGCCGGTGGCGAACGGAGGCATGTTGTAGTGCAGCATGAAGCGGTCTTCGTAGTCGCCCGACAGTGCGTCGATGCGCTGCGCGTCGCGTTCGGTGCCCAGCGTGGTGACCACCAGCGCCTGGGTCTCGCCGCGCGTGAACAGCGCCGAGCCATGGGTGCGCGGCAGCACGCTGTTGCGGATCTCGATGGGGCGCACGGTGCGCGTGTCGCGGCCGTCGATGCGCGGCTCGCCGGCCAGGATTTGGCCGCGCACGATGCGCGCTTCGATGTCGAACAGCAGGCCTTCGACCTTGACGCTGTCGAACTCGGTGCCGTCGGCCTTCAGCGCGGCCATCACTTCGGCGTAGGCGGCGCGGGTGGCCTCGGTGCGGGCCTGCTTGTTGCGCAGCTGGTAGGCGGCGCGCAGCTTTTCTTCGGCGACGGCGGTGACCTTGGCGATCAGGGCTTCGTCGCGGGCAGGCGCCTGCCAGTTCCAGACCGGCTTGCCGGCGTCGCGCACGAGCTCATGGATGGCTTCGATGGCGATGCGGGCCTGGTCGTGGCCGAACACCACGCCACCCAGCATGACTTCTTCGCTCAGCTGCTGGGCTTCGGACTCGACCATCAGCACGGCGGCTTCGGTGCCAGCGACCACCAGGTCCAGCACCGAATCCTTGCGGGCGGTCTGGCCGGGGTTCAGCACGTACTGGCCGTTGACATAGCCCACGCGGGCCGCACCGATCGGGCCAGCGAACGGGATGCCGCTGACCGACAGCGCAGCGCTGACGGCGATCATGGCGGCGATGTCGGCATCGACTTCGGGGTTCAGCGACAGCGTGTGGATGACCACGTGCACTTCGTTGAAGAAGCCTTCGGGGAACAGCGGGCGGATCGGGCGGTCGATCAGGCGGCTGGTCAGCGTTTCGTATTCGCTGGGGCGGCCTTCACGCTTGAAGAAGCTGCCCGGGATCTTGCCGGCGGCGTAGCCCTTTTCCAGGTAGTCGACGGTCAGCGGGAAGAAGTCCTGGCCGGGCTTGCCGGTGGTCTTGCCGACCACCGTGGCCAGCACCACGGTGCCGTCCATGTCCAGCAGCACGGCGCCGGTGGACTGGCGTGCGACCTCGCCGGTCTCCATGCGGACCGTGTGTTGGCCCCATTGGAAGGTCTTGGTGACTTTATTGAACATCGTCATGCGGTACTCCTCTTGGTTTCAGCGCGGCGTCGTGCCGGGCTGGGATGGAGACAGCGCCTGCGAAGGGACGATGCCATTCCACAAGAAACCGCGGCGCGGGCCGCTTGTGGAATGACACAGCGCGTACCCGCGCGTGGCATCTGTCGGTTTTTGAAGTGCAAAGCGCCTGAGCCAGCGAACCAACTCAGGCGCCCTTTCGAACCTTCAGGCTCGGCGGATTACTTGCGCAGACCCAGCTTGGCGATCAGGGCCGCGTAGCGGTCGTGGTCCTTGGCGTTCAGGTAGTCCAGCAGCTTGCGGCGGCGGCTCACCATGCGCAGCAGGCCGCGGCGACCGTGGTGGTCTTTGGCGTGGGTCTTGAAGTGGGGGGTCAGTTCGTTGATGCGTGCGGTCAGCAGCGCAACTTGAACTTCGGGGCTACCAGTGTCATTGGCGGCGCGGGCGTTGGCCTGGACGACCTCGGCCTTGATGGATGCTGCAATCATGGATTTTCCAGGATGGACCGGAGCCCGACGCATCTCGCCACGTACGGCAAGGGCAGGTTCCGGAGGTTTTCACTTGCGTTGGCCGACGGAACTGACTGCCAACGTGCGCCTTGCACGAGGCAAAGCTCAAAGATTATAGCGCGGTGCTCAGAGCGCGCTGGCCGAGAAGGTGTCGCAGGCCTTCACGCTGCCGGATTTCAGGCCATTGGAGAACCAGCGCTGGCGCTGGGCGCTGCTGCCGTGCGTGAAGCTCTCGGGCACCACGGCGCCACCGCTGCCGCGCTGCAGCGCGTCGTCACCGATCTTGGCGGCGGCGTTCATGGCCGCCTCGATGTCGCCGTTCTCCAGGATCTGGCGCGCGTCCTGCGCCTTGTTCGCCCATACACCGGCAAAACAGTCGGCCTGCAGTTCCAGGCGCACGCTCATGCCGTTGTACTGCACCTCGCTCATGCGCTGGCGCATCTGGTCCATCTTGGCCGTGATCCCGAGCAGGTTCTGCACATGGTGGCCCACCTCGTGGGCAATCACATAGGCCTGTGCGAACTCGCCCGGCGCGCCCAGGCGGTTCTTCAGGGTCTCGTAGAAGCCCAGGTCGATATAGACCTTCTGGTCGGCCGGGCAGTAGAACGGCCCCATGGCGGCCTGGCCCTGGCCGCAGGCGGTGCGCGTGGCGCCGCGGAACAGCACGAGCGTGGGGTCGCGGTACTGGCCACCGGCCTCGGTGAAGAGCTTGCGCCAGACGTCCTCGGTGTCGGCCAGCACGGTGGAGACGAACTTGGCCATCTGGTCGTCGGCCGGCGGGCGCTGCGCCGGTGCCTGCGGCTGCTCGATGGCCACTGGCCCGCCCCCGCTGAGCATGCCCAGCAAGGTCAGCGGGTTGACGCCTAGCACCCAGCCGCCCACCAGCGCGATCACGATGGTGCCGATGCCGATGCTGCGGCCACCGAACACGGGACGGCCACCGCCGCCCCCCTGCCCGCGCCGGTCTTCAACGTTCTCCGATTCCCGATTTCCTTCCCAGCGCATGGGTCTCTCCTGCCTTGTGGTGGCGCGATGGTACCGCTCGTCCGGCGGCCGGGCGGGCGCCGGCCAACACCAATGTTTCGGCATGTACGATGCACCGCGGATGCCGGCCCCGCCCGGCCCCTGGCACCGCCGCACTCCGAAGGAAGCCTGCCGATGGACCTGACTCCGGCCGACAAACCCACCGTCCTTGTGGTCGACGACACCGCGGACAACCTCACGCTGATGGCTGCGCTGCTGCGCGACACCTGCCGCGTCAAGGTCGTGAACCACGGCGCGAAGGCATTGGCCACCGCCGCCAACGCGCCGCCAGACCTGATCCTGCTCGACATCATGATGCCGGAGATCGACGGCTACGAGGTCTGCCGCAGGCTCAAGGCCGACCCGGCTCTCTCGCACATCCCGGTGATCTTCCTGACCGCGATGACGGACGAACATTCGGAGGAAAAGGGTTTCGAGCTCGGCGCCGTCGACTACATCACCAAGCCGCTGAGCCCGCCCATCCTGCTGGCGCGCGTGCACAACCACATCGCTCTGTCCATCCGCACGCGCATGCTGCGCTCGCTGTCCGACAAGCTCTCGCGCTACCTGTCGCCGCAGATCTACAAGTCGATCTTCGAGGGGGCGCAGGATGTCTCGATTTCGGCCGTGCGCAAGAAGCTCACGATCTTCTTCTCCGACATCAAGGACTTCACGCGCAATGCCGAGCGCATGCAGCCCGAAGACCTCACTTACTTCCTGAACAACTACTTCTCGGAGATGTCCAAGATCGCGCTGGACCACGGCGCGACGATCGACAAGTTCATCGGCGATGCCATCGTGATCTTCTTCGGCGACCCGGAAACGCGCGGCGTGGAGGAAGACGCGCGCCAGTGCGTGCGCATGGCGGTCGCCATGCAGCGCCGCATGCGCGAGCTGCAGGCCGTCTGGCGCGACAAGGGCTACCGCCAGCCCTTCCAGGTGCGCATCGGCATCAACACCGGCTTCTGCCACGTGGGCAACTTCGGCAGCGAGCAGCGCATGGACTACACGGTGATCGGCAGCGAGGTCAACATCGCCGCGCGGCTGGAGCAGAACGGCACGCCGGACGGCGTGGTCATGTCTTACGAAACCTATGCCCTGGTGAAAGACGAGTTCGAGGCGGAAGAGCGCGAGCCGCTGGCCGCCAAGGGTGTCTCACGCGATGTGCGCTGCTTCGCGCTGCAGGGCATCCACCCCGACGAGCCAGAGCAACTGGCCCGCATGCACCAGAACTACGCCGGTCTGCAGCTCACACTGGACCCGGCCCGGCTGACCGACGAAACACGCGAACGCGCACGGCAGGATCTGGCGGCGGCGCTGGCAGCGCTGGACGCCCCGCCCGCCTGATGCATCAGGCCTTGGGCAGCGTGACGCCGACCTGGCCCTGGTACTTGCCGCCGCGGTCCTTGTAGCTGACCTCGCAAACCTCGTCGCTCTCGAAGAACAGCACCTGGGCGCAGCCCTCGCCCGCGTAGATCTTGGCCGGCAGCGGCGTGGTGTTGGAGAACTCCAGCGTCACGTAGCCTTCCCATTCGGGCTCGAACGGCGTCACGTTGACGATGATGCCGCAGCGCGCATAGGTGCTCTTGCCCAGGCAGATCGTCAGCACGTTGCGCGGGATGCGGAAGTACTCAACCGTGCGCGCCAGCGCAAAGCTGTTGGGCGGGATGATGCAGCTGTCGCCCTCGAAATCCACGAAGCTCTTCTCGTCGAAGTGCTTGGGGTCGACCACGGTGCTGTGGATGTTGGTGAAGACCTTGAATTCCGGCGCGCAGCGGATGTCGTAGCCGTAGCTGCTGGTGCCGTAGCTGATGATCTTGTGGCCTTCGCGCTCGCGGACCTGGCCGGGCTCGAACGGCTCGATCATGCCGTGCTGCTCGGCCATGCGGCGGATCCACTTGTCGCTCTTGATCGTCATGGGTGAAGGCTCTTTCGAAACGGGCGGCGATTGTAGGGGCCGGCAGGTCCCATCAGTTTCAGCGTGGCAGGCCGCCCACCACGCCTTCGGCCAGCCAGTCCATCGCCAGGATCTGCGGGTCGGCCAGCGTGCGGCCGGCCTCCAGCACCACTCGGCCATTGCTGTCACGCATCGCACTGCGCGCATGGAAGGGGTGCAGCCGCCCGGCCGCGATGTCCTGCTGGCGCGCCAGCACCTCCTCCTGCACAGCCTTGGGCACGCGCGGGCCGAAATCGCCCACCCGGACCATGCCCTCGCGCACGCCGCCCCAGACATTGCCGCTCTTCCAGCTGCCATCCAGCACGGCGCGCGCGCGGCGGGTGTAATAGTCACCCCATTCGTGGCGCACGGCCAGCAGCTGCGCGTCCGGCGCGGTCTTGCGCATGTCCGAGTGGTAGGCGATGGCCAGCCTGCCGCGCTCCTGGGCGGCGGCCATCACGGCGGCCGAGCCGGTGTGAAAGAGCATCACGTCGGCGTCCTGGTTCATCAGCGTCATGGCCGCATCGCGCTCGCGCGGCGGATCGAACCAGGCCTGCAGCCACACCAGCTTGACCACCGCCTTCGGCGCCACCGAGCGCAGGCCCAGCGTGAAGGCGTTGATGCCCTGGAGCACCTCGGGAATCGGAAAGCCCGCCACATAGCCTGCCGTGCCGGTCTTGCTCATGCGCCCTGTCGCCACGCCGGCCAGATAGCGGCCTTCGTAGTGGCGCGCATTGGCCGTGGCCACGTTGTCGGCCGTCTTGTAGCCCGTGATGGACTCGAAGCGCACCTCCGGGAAATCGCGGGCCACGCGCAGCGTGGGCTCCATGTAGCCGAAGCTCGGCGTGAAGATCAGGCCGCAGCCCTGCTGCGCGAGTTCGCGGATCACGCGCTCGGCATCCGGGCCCTCGGCCACGTTCTCCACATAGCGGGTCTGCACCTCGCTGCCGAGCGCAGCCTGCACGGCCTTGCGGCCCTCTTCGTGCTGGCGCACCCAGCCGGCGTCGGTGAGCGGAGCCACGTAGACGAAGCCGATCTTGAGCGGCTCGCGTGCCGCTGCCATGCCAGGCAGGCAACAGGCGGCCACCGTCGCCAGCAGGTGCCGGCGCGACAGACTCGCGAGTGGGGGTTGTGCCGTGCAGCGGTCGGCAGAAATGAAAGCGCGGCCAAGGCCGCTGCTGCGTATTTTAGAAGTGACGCTCTTCATGGGATGTCCAACAGGGACTGGAAACAGGAGCTCGCATTGTCCACCAACACGCGATGCGGCTTGCCACGTTGTCCAACATACTGGAATAATTATCCACCATGACGGAAGACACTCCCTTGTCGCTGCATGAGCGCATCGCCGGGCAGGTGCGCCAGCTGCGCGCGGCGCGCGGCCTGTCGCTCGACGCGCTGGCCAGCCATTGCGGCGTGAGCCGCTCCATGATCTCGCTGATCGAGCGCGGCGAGAGCAGCCCCACGGCCGTGGTGCTGGAACGCCTGGCCTGCGGCCTGGGCGTGCCGCTGGCGGCGCTGTTCGATGCGGCGCCGGCCACGGCGGCCGATCCCGTCGCGCGCCTGGCGGCGCAGCCGCTGTGGCGCGACCCGGCATCGGGCTACCTCAGGCGCAATGTCTCGCCAGCCGGCACACCGGTGCGCATCGTCGAAGTCGAATTTCCTGCCGGCGCAGAGGTGGCCTACGAGACGGGCGCGCGCAGCCCCAGCGTCCACCAGCAGATCTGGGTGCTGGAAGGCCGCATGCAGATCCGCCTGGGCGACACCGCCCACGAACTCGCCACGGGCGATTGCCTGGCCCATCCGCTGGACCGCCCCATCGTCTACAGCAACCCCACGCGCCGCCCGGCGCGCTATGCCGTGGTCATCGTGCACGAGGCCGCGGCCCCCCTTGGGAGATGAGATGTCCGCCAGCGCATTCCAGATCCGCCGCCTGCGGCAGATCGACGCCGACCAGTGCCACACGCTGGCCGAACTGCTGATCGACTGCGTCGCCGGCGGCGCGTCCGTCAGCTTCATGCATCCGCTGGCGCAAGAGCGCGCGCTGGCCTTCTGGCGCGGCGTGGCTGAGGGCGTGGCGCGCGGCGAGCGGGCGCTGCTTGTCGCCGAGGACGCGCAGGGCATCGCCGGCACGGTGCAGCTGGTGCTGGCCCAGCCCGACAACCAGCCGCACCGCGCCGACCTGGCCAAGATGCTGGTGCACCGCCGCGCGCGCCGGCTCGGCATGGGAGAGGCGCTCATGCGCGCGGCCGATGAACTGGCGCTGGACTGCGGCAAGACGCTGCTGGTGCTGGACACCGTGGACGGCTCCGACGCAGAACGGCTGTACCGCCGCCTCGGCTGGCAGTCCTGCGGCGTGATCCCCGGCTACGCGCTGTGGCCGCACGGCGGCCTGTGCGCCACGCACTACTTCTACCGGGCCCTGCCGTGACGCGCCATCAACCGATCGGCCGCAGCAGCTCGGCCACATCGTCCTCGCCGAACAGCGGCGCATCGCGCGTGGCCGCGCCGTGCAGCAGGCCTTGCGCCAGCGCCGCCTTGCGTGCCTGCAGCGCCAGGATGCGCTCCTCGATCGTGCCTTCGGCCACCAGCTTGTAGACCATCACCTGGCGCTGCTGGCCGATGCGGTGCGCGCGTGCCGTGGCCTGCTCTTCCACGGCAGGGTTCCACCAGGGGTCGTAGTGGATCACGGTGTCGGCCTGCGGCAGGTTCAGCCCGGTGCCGCCGGCCTTCAGGCTGATCAGGAACAGCGGCACCGCGCCGCTCGTGAAGCGCTCGATCACGGCATCGCGCTGCTGGGTCTGGCCGGTCAGCGTGGCGAAGGCGATGTTGCGCTCGCGCAGCGCGGCTTCGATGAGCGCCAGCATGCCGGTGAACTGCGAGAACAGCAGCACGCGCCGGCCTTCCTCCAGCAGCTCGGGCAGCATCTCCATGAGCAGCTCGAGCTTGGCCGAACCGGCAGCCTTGGTGACCCCCGGCGCGGCCTTCACGAGCCGCGGGTCGCAGCAGACCTGCCGCAGCTTGAGCAGCGCGTCCAGCACCTGGATCTGCGAACGCGCCAGGCCCTTGTCTGCCAGCGCTGCGCGCACCGACTTCTCGGTGGCCAGCCGGATGGTCTCGTACAGGTCGGCCTGGGCGCCGTCCAGCGTCACCGGGCTGATGCTCTCGATGCGCGCGGGCAGCTCCGTGGCCACGGCCGCCTTGGTCCGGTGCAGCATGAAGGGCGCGATGCGCCGGCGCAGTTGGGCGAGCTGCTGCGTGTCGGCATGCTTCTCGATCGGCTGGCGGAACACCTCGCGAAAGCGCGCCTGGCTGCCGAGGAAGCCCGGCATCAGGAAATGGAACAGGCTCCACAGCTCGCCCAGGTGGTTTTCCATCGGCGTGCCGGAGAGGCACAGGCGCTGGCGGGCCTGCAGCGAGGCCGCCACCTGCGCGGCCTGGGTGCTGGCGTTCTTGATGTGCTGGGCTTCGTCGAGCACCACCAGGTGCCAGCGCTGCTGCAACCAGCGTTCGCGGTCGCGTTGCAACAGCGAGTACGGCGCCACCACCAGGTCGCAGCCGGCAAAGTCGGCCTTGTGCCGGTCGGCGCCGTGCCACACCCGCGTGCGCAGCGCCGGGGCGAAGCGCTCGGCCTCGCGGCGCCAGTTGCCCAGCACGCTGACCGGCGCCAGCACCAGGCTGGGCCGGTCGAGCCGGCCGTCCTCGTGCTCGCGCAGCAGGTGGGCCAGGGTCTGCAGCGTCTTGCCCAGTCCCATGTCGTCGGCCAGGATGCCGCCCAGGCCCGCGCGGCGCAGGAACTGCAGCCAGTTCAGGCCCTGCTGCTGGTAGGGCCGCAGCTGCGCGCGCAGGCCGGCCGGTGGCGCCACAGCCGGCGGTGCGCCGCTGCCGAGTTCGCGCAGCAGCGCGCGCAGGCCCTCGCCGCCCTCCCACACCGCACCCTCGCCCAGCAGCACGCCCATGCGCAGCGCTTCCAGGCGCGACAGGCGCAGCGCGTCGGCTTCCAGGTCGCGGTCGGGCCGCTCGCCCACGAGCTCCAGCAAGGCCTGCAGCCAGGGCTGCAGCGGCCCCGACGGCAACCGCATCCAGCGGCCATCAGCCTGTTCGCGCCAGAGCCAGGGCGGCAGCTGCGGGCCTTCGGACGTGTAGCGCACCTGCCGCAGCAGCGCCGGCAACCAGGGCAGCACGTTGTGGCGCGCACCGTCGATGGCAATGCCCAGCGAGAGGTCGAACCACGCGACATCGGTACCGGCCCGCAAGGCATCTTCGAGCACGGTGTCGTCCTGCCCGGCCGGCGGTGTGGCCACCTGCACCAGCAAGGCGTCGGCCTGCTCCACGAAGCCGGCCAGTTCCGGACCGGCCTGCACATCGAAGCCTGCGGCACGCAGCGGCGCCCAGTCGTCCAGCGCCCACTCCAGCCAGGCCATGCTGGCAGCAGGCAGGTGGAAGCGCGACAGGGCGTCGCCCGCGAGGCCCAGCGCGTGCAGGCGCACCTCGGCCGCCCGCTCCGCCGCCACATCGCGGGCCAGCAGCACGCGGCGGCCTTCGTGGGCGACCAGCACATGGGCCTGCGGCGTGAACCACTGGCCGCGCAGGCCGGCGTAGTCGAAGTCCAGCGTGGCGCGCAGCAGGCCGCGCTGGGCGCGCTCGGCCGCCGGCACGCGCGCCAGCCGCAGGCAGGCCACGGGCGGCACCTGCGGCCAGCGCTCGGGCGGCGCCACGACCGGCGGCAGCGGCAGGCCGGCCAGGCGCTCGAGCAGCCGACTCCGCACATCGCCGAAGGCGGACTGCGGCAAGGGCGGGGCGGCCAGCAACAAGCGCAGTTGGGCCGCGTCCAGCCCAGGCGCATCCACCGGGCCGCAGGAGCGGTTCTCGAGATCCAGGTACAGCGGCGACTGGGCACCGTACACGGCCGTGCGCGGCGCAGGCCTGGCGTCTGGCGCCTGCGGATCGGCGCCCTGCTCCGCCACGCCTGCGCGCAGCATCCACAGGCTCTCTTCCTCGCGCGGCTGCTTCATTTCATGCCACTGCCACAGCAAGCGGCGCGGCGGCCCCCAGCGCAACGGGGCCTCGCCCATCTCGCCCGATTCGACCAGCGCGAACAGCCGGCCCGTGCGCGCAGCCGCCTGCACGGCCAGGCTGCCGATGGCGCCATCGACGATGCCGCTGTGCGACGGGCCGTGGCTGTGGCGCTGCGTCCCCAGGGACTGGATCAGGCGCACGCACTCGCGGTCGTCGTTGGGCACGGCGCTCGCCAGGGCCGCCATGCGCAGTTGCGCCTCGTAGCCCGGCACCTTGGGCTTGGCCCAGCCGCCGCGCTTGAGCGCGCGCGACATCTGCCAAGCCAGTTGCAGGCGCGGCGGCTCGCTGCCCCGCGGCGCCTGCGGGGCGGCCGAGAGCAGGTACAGCGGCACCTCGGGATGGCCGGCCACCGCGCGTGCGACTGCATTGGTGGGCTCGGCCTCGAAGAGGTCCAGCCAGGCGTGCATGGTGGCCGTTGCCCGCGGCACCGCCGGCGCGGCCGGTGGCGAGGGCCAGGGGACAGCGGGCGACGCGGGGGCATCGGGCGTCGCGGCGCGGCGAACGGCGCCTGCCGCATAGGCGGCCTTGAGCGCCAGCGCCACCGCGTGCTTGCAGTCCCTGCCCACGGGGCAGGAGCAGTTGGCATCGAAGCCCACGACCCGGCCTTCGGTGTCCATTTCCATCACGAGGCTGGTCTCGTACGGATCGCGCTCGCTGCCGCGCACCACGCCGTCCACGCGCCAGAGCTCTGCGCTCTCGGCATGCAGTTCGTGCTCGAGCACGCCCTGGTTCAGGTAGACCTGCAAGCCACGTGCGTAGGTGGACGGCGAGAGATGGGGGGCGATGGATCGGGGATCGATCAGCAGACCCATTGGCAGCTCAGAACCCCGCGAAGTGGGCGTGCAGGCGGTCGCGCCAGACCTGCTTCTGCGCGGCAGGGGCGAAGCTCGCCACGAAGCTGTTGTCCGCCAGTTGGAACGCCTGCTGCGCCGTGAGGCCGGTGGCGGCGAAGGTCTGCAGGAAGTTCTCGTTCATGTAGCCGCCGAAGTAGGCCGGGTCGTCGGAGTTGACCGTGGCGACCAGGCCGGCGTCGAGCAGCGCGCCCAGGTTGTGCTGCGCCAGGTCAGGGAACACGCAGAGCTTGAGGTTGGACAGCGGGCACACGGTCAGCGGGATGCGGTCCTGCGCGAGCCGGCGCATCAATGCCGGGTCCTTGGTGCTCTGCACGCCGTGGTCGACGCGCTCGACCTTGAGCAGGTCCAGCGCCGTCCACACATAAGCCGGCGGCCCTTCCTCGCCCGCATGCGCGACGAGATGGAAACCCAGTTCGCGGCAGCGTGCGAACACGCGCGCGAACTTCTCGGGCGGGTGGCCGACCTCGCTGGAATCCAGGCCGATGCCGATGAATTTGTCGCGAAAAGGCAGCGCCTGCTCCAGCGTCTCGAAGGCTTCCTCTTCGCTCAGATGGCGCAGGAAGCACAGGATCAGGTCGGCACTCACGCCCAGTTGCGCCTGTGCGTCGACGCAGGCACGGTGCAGGCCGTTGACGACCGTCTCCATCGCCACGCCACGCGCCGTGTGCGTCTGCGGGTCGAAGAACATCTCTGTGCGGATGACGTTGTCGGCCGCTGCACGCTGCAGGTAGGCCCAGGCCATGTCGTAGAAGTCCTGCTCCTTGAGCAGCACCGAGGCGCCCGCGTAGTAGATGTCCAGGAAGCTCTGCAGGTTGCTGAAGGCGTAGGCGCGGCGCAGCTCTTCCACGCTGGCGTAGGGGATGGCGACGCTGTTGCGCTGCGCCAGCGCGAAGATCAGCTCGGGCTCCAGCGAGCCCTCGATGTGCATGTGCAGTTCGGCCTTGGGCATGCCGCGCAGCAGCTCGGGCAGGCGCTCGGTGGGGATGGCGGAGAAATTCGGGGCGTGGGATGTCATGGCGCCACTCTAAATCGCTTTGGCGGGCAGCGTCCACACAAGGCCTCGCCTAACATCGCGCCCTTTTCGTCCCGCCCTGCCCCCATGTCCCTGTCCCGCCTGCGCGCCGAATGGTGCCCCAGCGTTCCGCGCGAACTGCTGGCCGGCGCCGTCGCCACCTTCGCGCTGATTCCCGAGGTCATCGCCTTCTCGTTCGTCGCCGGTGTCGACCCCGCCGTGGGGCTGTTCGCCTCCTTCGTCATCAGCATCGTGATCGCGTTCACGGGCGGGCGGCCGGCCATGGTCTCGGCCGCCGCGGGCTCGGTGGCGCTGGTGGCGGCGCCGCTCGTGCAGTCGCACGGCCTGCCCTATCTGCTCGCCGCCGGCCTGCTGGCCGGAGTGGTGCAGATCGTCTTCGGCCTGCTGCGCCTGGGCGTGCTGATGCGCTTCGTCTCCAGTTCGGTGCGTACCGGCTTCGTCAACGCGCTGGCGGTGCTGATCTTCTCCGCCCAGCTGCCGCACCTGCAGGATGCGAACACGGCCACCTGGGCCATGCTGGCGCTGGGCCTGGCGCTGATCTACGGGTTGCCGCGTTTGCCGTTCAGGCTGTTCACGGTGCTGCCCTCGCCACTGATCTGCATCCTGGTGCTGACCGGCCTGTCGCTGTGGTTGGGCCTGCCGCTGGCCACCGTGGTCGACCTGGGCAAACTGCCCGACACCCTGCCCAGCTTCGGATGGCCCGGCGTGCCGCTCGACCTGCAAACCCTGCGCCTGATCGCCATGCCCGCACTGGCCATCGCCATGGTCGGCCTGCTGGAATCGCTGATGACAGCCAGCGTGGTCGACGAGATGACCGACACGCCCAGCAGCAAGAACCGCGAGTGCAGTGGCCTCGGCATGGCCAACATCGCCGCCAGCCTGTTCGGCGGCATTGCAGGCTGCGGAATGATCGGCCAGACCGTCAGCAACGTGAAGTACGGCGGCCGCGGCCGGCTGTCCACCTTGTTCGCCGGCCTGTTCCTGCTGATCCTCATGGTGCTGCTCAAGCCCTGGGTGGCGCAGGTGCCGGTGGTCGCGCTGGTGGCCATCATGGTGATGGTCTCGGCCGCCACCTTCGACTGGGGCTCGCTGCGCACGCTGGTGCGGCATCCGCGCCTGTCCAGCGCGGTGATGCTGGCCACCGTGGCCGTGACGCTGGCCACGCACAACCTGGCCGCCGGCGTGGCCGTCGGTGTGGTCATGAGCGGCGTGTTCTTCGCCTTCAAGGTGGCGCACATGCTGGACGTTCGCGCGGAAGACGACCCCACGGGCCTGCGCAGCTGGACCGTGACGGGCCAAGTGTTCTTCGCCTCGGCCGACGCGTTCATCGACGCCTTCGACGTGCTTGGCGCCGAGGGCCGCCCGGTGCGCATCGACGTCACGCGCGCCCACTTCTGGGACGTGACCGCCGTGGCCGCGCTCGACAAGGTGGTGCAGCGCCTGCGCCACCACGGGTGCACGGTGGAGGTGGTGGGTCTGAACGCGGCCAGCGCGGTGCTGATCGACCAGCTCGCACCACCTCGCTGAACGCAAAACGGCCGCCCGAAGGCGGCCGTCTTCAGTGCAGGCGCAGCCTACTTGTCGCCCGGCACCTTGCCTTCCACGCCCTTGACGTAGAACTTCACGCCCGACAGGAACTGGTCGTCGGCCACGGCGCCCGCGGCCACGACTTCCTTGCCGGCGTTGTCGGCGATCGGGCCCTTCCAGATCGAGAACGTGCCGTCCTTCAGGCCCTTCTTGATCTCGTCGATCTTGGCCTTGGTCTCGGCCGGCACGTCGGCAGCGATGGAGACCATGTCGATCGCGCCTTCCTTCACGCCCCACCAGACCGCGCCCGTCGACCAGGTGCCTTCCAGCGCGTCCTTGGTGGCCTTGATGTAGTACGGCGCCCAGTTGATGATGGCCGAGCCGAGGTGGGCCTGCGGACCGTAGGCCGTCATGTCCGAGTCCCAGCCGAAGGCGCGCTTGCCCTTGTCCTGCGCGGTCTTGAGCACGGCGGCCGAATCGGTGTTCTGCATCAGCACGTCGGCGCCGCCGTTGATCAGCGCGGTGGCGGCCTCGGTTTCCTTGGGCGGGTTGAACCACTCGTTGACCCAGACCACCTTGGTCGTGATCTTCGGGTTCACCGACTGCGCGCCCAGCGTGAAGCTGTTGATGTTGCGCACCACCTCCGGAATTGGAATGGAGGCCACCACGCCCAGCGTGTTGCTCTTGGTCATGGCGCCGGCGATCACGCCGGCCATGTAGGCGCCTTCGTAGGTGCGGCTGTCGTAGGTGCGCAGGTTGGGCGCGGTCTTGTAGCCGGTGGCGTGTTCGAACTTCACGTCGGCCGCATCCGGCGCCACCTTGAGCATGGGCTCCATGTAGCCGAAGGTGGTGCCGAAGATCAGCTTGTTGCCCTGGCCCACGAGGTCGCGGAACACGCGCTCGGCATCGGCCGACTCAGGCACCTTCTCGACGAAGCTGGTGACGATCTTGTCGCCGTATTCCTTCTCCAGCGCCTTGCGGGCGTTGTCGTGCGCGAAGGTCCAGCCACCATCGCCCACCGGGCCGACATAGGCGAACGCGATCTTGAGCGGCTCGGCCTTGGGCGCCGGTGCGGGTGCGGCTGCCGCCGGCGCCGGGGCGGGCGCGGGCTCTTCCTTCTTGCCGCAGGCAGCCAGCGCTGCGGCGGCCATCGCGCTCAGCGCAACCACGCGCAGCATCGAACGTTTGTTCTGGTCGGTCATGGATTCTCCGGAGGTGTCAACGAAAAAAAGCGGCCCGATTATGAGCCTGGGTAGAACGGCTTTCCGATGGAGTTGGGCATGTTCGCCCGGATCCACGCGGGGTTGCGCGAGATGATGGCCAGCACCACCACGGGCGCGATGTACTGCAGCATCGACAGGAACTGGCTGGGCACCTGCACGCCCTGGCTCTGCAGGAAAAAGCCGAGCTGGCCGACGCCGCCGAACAGATAGGCGCCCAGCAGCACGCGTGCCGGCCGCCAGGTGGCGAAGGTGGTCAGCGCCAGCGCGATCCAGCCGTTGCCGGCCACCATGCCTTCGACCCACAGCGGCGTGTAGACCACCGACAGGTAGCTGCCCGCCAGCCCGCACAGCGCGCCGCCCGCCAGCACCGCGAGGAAGCGGATGCGCCGCACCGGGTAGCCCAGCGCGTGCGACGACTCCGGCGACTCGCCGACCGAGCGCAGCACCAGGCCCGAACGCGTGCGCATCAGGAACCAGATCAGCGCGCCCGTGAACAGCACCGTGAGGTAGACCATGGGATGGTGGCGGAACAGCGCCGGACCGAACCACGGAATGTCGGCCAGCACGGGAATGGCGTACTGCGGCGAGGGCGGCAGCTTCTCCTGCACGTAGGCCACGCCGACGAACGCCGAGAAGCCGCTGCCGAACAGGCTCAGTGCGAGGCCCGTGGCGTACTGGTTGGTGTTGAACCAGATCACCAGCACGCCGAAGGCCGCCGCCAGGGCCGCGCCGGCCGCCATGCCGGCCGCGAAGCCCACCCAGGTGCTGCCGCTGTGCACGGCGGCCGCGAAGCCGGCGATGGCGGCGCACAGCATCATGCCCTCGGCACCCAGGTTGATGATGCCGGCCTTCTCGTTGATGAGCAGGCCCAGCGCCGCGAGCGCCAGCACGGTGCCTGCGTTGAGCGTGGCCGCCAGCAGCAGTGCGTAGGAGTCCATCACGCAGCCCTCCGCAGGCCGGTGAAGCGCACGCGGTACGCGATCAGCGTGTCGCAGGCCAGCAGCGTGAACAGCAGCAGGCCCTGGAACACCCCGGTCAGCGACTTGGGCAGGCCCAGGCGCGACTGCGCCAGTTCACCGCCGATGTAGAACATGCTCATGAGGACCGCCGAGAAGACCATGCCGACCGGGTGCAGCCGGCCGACGAAGGCCACGATGATGGCCGCGAAGCCGTAGCCCGCCGGCACATAGGGCGTGAGCTGGCCGATCGGGCCGGCCACCTCCAGCGCACCGGCCAGGCCGGCCGCGCCGCCGGACGTGAGCAGCGCGATCCACAGCGCGCGCCGCGACGAGAAGCCCGCATAGCGCGCCGCCGCCGGTGCCAGCCCGCCCACCTGCTGCGCGAAGCCGGCGCGCGTGCGGAACAGGAAGACCCACAGCGCACCCGCACCGACCAGCGCGATCAGCAAGCCGATGCTCACGCGCGAGCCCTTCATGAGCCGCGGGATCTGCGTGATGGCCTCGAAGGTCTTGCTCTGCGGGAAGTTGTAGCCGCCCGGATCCTTCAGCGGCCCCTGCACCAGGTAGCCCAGCAACTGGATCGCCACGTAGACCAGCATCAGGCTGACCAGGATCTCGCTGGCGTTGAAGCGGTCGCGCAGCAGCGCCACGATGCCGGCCCAGACCATGCCGCCCAGGATGCCGGCCAAGAGGATGGGCACGACGATCCAGCCCGAGGTGCCTTTGCCGGCCATCAGCGCGACACAACCGGCGCACACCGCGCCGATCACGAACTGCCCCTCGGCGCCGATGTTCCAGACGTTGGAGCGGAAGCACACCGCCAGGCCCAGCGCGATGATCAACAGCGGCGTGGCCTTGACCATGAGCTCGCCCAGCGCGTAGGCGTTGCGCAGCGGCTCCCAGAAGAACACGCCCAGGCCGCGCAGCGGGTCCTTGCCCAGCGCGACGAACAGCAGCGTGCCGATCAGCACCGTGACGGCCAGCGCCAGCAACGGCGAGCCGAAGCTCCAGAATTTCGACGGCTCGGGCCGGGCCTCAAGCTTGAGCATGCTGCGCCTCCCCTGCCCTGGTCCACAGGCCCGACATCCATTCGCCGATCTGCGGCACCGTGGCCTCTGCCCGCGCCACGGAGGGCGACAGCCGCCCCTTGGCGATCACATAGAGCCGGTCGCTGATCTCGAACAACTCGTCCAGCTCCTCGCTGACCACCAGCACCGCGCAACCTGCGTCGCGCAGCGCCAGGATGGCGCCACGGATCTGCGCCGCCGCGCCCACGTCCACGCCCCAGGTGGGCTGCGAGACGATCAAGAGCTTGGGGTTCGCGTCGATCTCGCGGCCGACGATGAACTTCTGCAGGTTGCCGCCCGACAGCGACTTGGCAGCCGACTGCGGCCCGCCGGCCTTGACCTTGTAGCGCGCAATCGTCTCGCGCGCCTGCTCCGTCAGCCGGCGCACGCGGATCCAGCCGCTCTTGCCGACCGCGTCGTTGCGCGTCAGCAGCAGGTTGTGCGCCAGGCTCAGCGTGGGCACGGCGCCGCGGCCCAGCCGCTCCTCGGGCACGAAGTGCAGGCCCAGCGCACGGCGCTTGCCAGGCCGCAGGCGGGCTGCGTCCTGGCCGAAGATGCGCACCATGGCGGGCTGTGCGCGGCAGTCCTCGCCCGACAGCGCGTAGAGCAGCTCGCGCTGCCCGTTGCCCGAGACACCGGCGATGCCGACCACCTCGCCCGCGCGCACGTCGAGGTCGATGCCTTCCAGGTCGACGCCGAACTGGTCCTCGCGCGCCAGGCTCAGGCCCTGCACCTGCAGCACGGTGGCGCCGGCCTTCACCGCGCGGTGCTGCAGCGCAGGCGGCTCGGCGCCGATCATGAGCCGGCTCAGCGAGGCGTTGCTCTCGTTCTGCGGGTTGCACACGCCCGTCACCTTGCCGCCGCGCAGCACCGTGCAGGCCGTGCACAGCTCGCGGATCTCGTGCAGCTTGTGGCTGATGTACAGGATGCTGCAGCCCTCCGCCGCGAGCTTCTTGAGCACCACGAACAGCTTCTCGACCGCCTGCGGCGTCAGCACCGAAGTAGGCTCGTCCAGGATCAGCAACTTGGGGTCGGTCAGCAACGCGCGGATGATCTCCACGCGCTGCATCTCGCCGACCGACAGCGTGTGCACGGGCCGCGTGGCGTCGATGTCCAGGCCGTACTCGCCTGCCTTGGCCGTGATGCGACGCGTGACCTCGGCCAGTTTGAGGTGCTTGTCCAGCCCCAGCCAGACGTTCTCGGCCACGGTCAGCGTGTCGAACAGGCTGAAGTGCTGGAACACCATGCTGATGCCCAGCGCACGCGCTTCCTGCGGATTGCGGATGTGCACCTCGCGGCCGTTGAACTGCACCGTGCCCTGGTCGGGCTTGACCGAGCCGTAGATGATCTTCATCAGCGTGGACTTGCCGGCGCCGTTCTCGCCGAGCACCGCGTGGGTCTCGCCGGGCATCACGGTCAGCGACACATCGCTGTTGGCCACGACGGCCGGATAGGCCTTGGTGATGTTGGCGAGTGCCAATCTTGGAGTTGTCATGGGCAGCGGGGGCACCTCTGGGCGGGTCTGGATGTGTTTCGGTCATACCAGCAAGGTCGATGCCACCTTGCGGCAGCCTTTCCCCGCCGGCCATGCACCAAAACCGAGCGTGGCGCGATATTAAGGGCGCCCGCCCCCGCTCCCACCGCCCGGGGAAACCCCCGCTTCAGACCGCGACGATGCGGCGGTTCGCCGCACCCGGCAGCACACGCAGCGCCTTGTCGGTCACCGCCTGGTAGCTGCGGCTGGCGATGGTGTCCACGTAGGTCCAGTCGGCGCGGCACTCGGTGGCCGTGGCCGTCAGCACCATGTAGCCGCGGCGCGCGGTGTCGCAATACTGCAGCGGCCCGACCAGCTGCGTCAGCGCGCCAGCCAGCACGGCGGGGTTCTCGCCGGGCAGGTAGTCCTCGAAGCCGGGCGAGGTGACCGACGAGGTGGCGAACTCCACGCCAATCCGGCCGCCTTGTGCGTCCAGCAGGTCGCTGGCCCAGGCGTTGTGCGTGTCGCCGGCCAGCACCACGAGGTTCTTGTCGCGGCTGCGTGCCATCTCCAGCACGGCTTCGCGGGCGGCCGGGTAGCCGTCCCAGGCGTCCAGGTTGTAGGGAATCGCGGGCGCCTGCAGCACGGCGAGTT
Source organism: Pseudorhodoferax soli (assembly GCF_003337555.1). Classification (GTDB taxonomy): domain Bacteria; phylum Pseudomonadota; class Gammaproteobacteria; order Burkholderiales; family Burkholderiaceae_C; genus Pseudorhodoferax; species Pseudorhodoferax soli. The sequence continues at coordinate 300,274 of NZ_QPJK01000001.1, forward strand.
CCTGCGGCGTCAGCGTTTGCGGCGCCGTGGCGGCCTTGGTGGCCAGCGCGCTGTACTCGACCAGCGACACGCCGCCCAGTCCCAGCAGGCCGAACAGGAGCGGCGCCGGCACCTGCATGCGGCCCATCAGCACCTGCTGGCCCAGCACCTGCCAGGTGGCGGTGGAAGCCGCCATCTGCTGGCCGAGCCAGGCGGCCTGGGTGCTGCCCAGCAGCTGGCGCGCCGGATCGCCGACGGCGGCGGAGAAGCCGGCGGCGTCCAGCCCGGTCTGCGTGATGTAGGGCGTGTAGGACAGCTGTTCGTCGCGGCCGATCGTCCGCGTGTCGAGCATGTGCAGGGCAAGCAGGCCGCCGAAGTCGAAGCTGCGGTAGATCAGCCCGGTGTCCGTGCCGCTGCGGATCGGCATCCACTCGTGGTAGGCCTGCACGGCGGCCGCCTTGCGCGCGCCGAAGTCGCCTTCGTCGGGCTGGTGGTTCTCCGCCCCGTTGCGCCAGGTGTCGTTGCTGATCTCGTGGTCGTCCCACACCGCGATCATCGGCACCGCGGCGTGCAGGGCCTGCAGGTCGGCGTCGCCGCGGTACTGGGCATAGCGGCGCCGGTAGTCGGCCAGCTGCACGGTCTCGGTGGCCGGCTCGGACAGCCGGCCCAGCGCCGCCGCGTCGGCAGAGGCGTAGCCGCCGCGCGCGTACTCGTAGATGTAGTCGCCCAGATGCACGGTGGCGTCCAGGTCGTTGCGCTTGGCAGCTTCTGCGTAGACGTTGAAGTAGCCGGCCGGGTAGTTGGCGCACGAGAACACCGCGAGGCGCACCTGCGCCGCGCCGGCGGCCGGCAGCGTGCGCGTGCGGCCCACGGGCGACAGCTGGCCGTAGGCGTTGAAGCGGTACCAGTAGCTGCGCCCGGCCGACAGTCCCGTGGCGTCGACCTTCACGGTGTGGTCGCGCGCGGCCGCCGTGCGCGTCTCACCGCTGGCGACGATGTTGGCGAATGCGCTGTCGGTGGCGACCTCCCACCGCAGCACGATGTCCCCGGTGGCCGCCGTGCTCACGCGGGTCCAGAGGATCACGCGGTCGGCCAGCGGATCGCCGCTGGCCACGCCATGCGCGAACGCGACCTCGGGATCGTCGTCGCTGCCGCCGCAGCCGGCCAGCGCAAGGCCGCCGAGCGCGGCGGCGCCCAGCGCAACCTGGCGCACAAAGCGGCGCCGGCCGGGTTGGGTGGGCGCGGCCTCGGCCAGCGGGTGGACCATCGCGGGGAGCTTCTTCATCGGGGAACCTTGTGGAGGAACAAAGCCCGGCAGCTTGCCGGCCCCTGATGACGTGCGCGTTAAGCCCGTCAAGCCCCCGTGTTCGCGAACAGGCCCACGATGAACTGGCGCAACCAGGCCCGCGCCGGCTCGCTGGCATGGCGCCGGCTCCAGTGCAGCGAGACCGTGAACTCCGCCAGCGGCAGCGGCGGCTCCACCAGCGCATAGCCGCCCTGCTCGGCAAAACCCAGCGCAATGTTGCGTGGCATCACGACGGCGAGGTCGGTCGCGCGCACGATGGCCGGCAGCACGAGGAAGTGGTGCGTGGTCAGGCGCAGCCGGTCCTGCAGCTGCAGCAGCTCGAGGATGCGCAGCGTGTCCGAATGCGTGCGCACGGCCACCAGTTCCAGTTCGCGCAGCCAAGCCAGGCCATCGCCCGCCTTGCGGCGCGTGCGCAGCAGCGGGTGGCCCTCGCGCAGCAGCACGATGTAGCGGTCGCGCAGCAGCGCCACCTGCTCGGTGCCCTGCACCGTGGGCAGGAAGCCGAAGGCCAGGTCGATGCGGCCGTCGTCCAGCGCCGGGGCGATCTCGGCCGCCGGCAGCTGCATGGTCTCCACCCGCACGCCAGGCGCGGCCCGCAGCAGCGCGGCCATGAGCTCGGGCAGGAAGCGCGCCTCGCCGATGTCGGAGAGGTGCAGGCGGAACACCTGGCGCGCGCTGGCCGGATCGAAGCTGGCCTGCGCGTTGAGCGCCTGCTCCAGGATGCCCAGCGCCTCGCGCACCGCGCTGCCCAGGGCCTCGGCCTTGGGCGTGGGCCGCACGCCTGCGCCGGCACGCACGAACAGCGGGTCGTGCAGCAGCGTGCGCAGCCGCGCCAGGCCCTGGCTCGCGGCGGGCTGGGTGATGTCCAGCAACTCGGCCGCCCGGCTCACGTTGCGCGTGCGGCCGATGGCGTCGAACAGCCGCAACAGGTTCAGGTCGAGCGCGTTGATATGCATCTGGCGAATGGTTCTTATCCGGATCATTTTATTGATCGCATGAGCCAGCCGGCCGAAGATCGTGGGCTTCATTCCATGCACACCGCACCCATGCCCGACCAACCCAGCGTGCCCACCGTCCGCCATGCCGTGCTGCAACTGCTGCGCGACTTCGGCATCGACACCATCTTCGGCAACCCCGGCTCCACCGAGCTGCCGCTGTTCCTCGATTTCCCGGCCGACTTCCGCTACGTGCTGGGGCTGCAGGAATCCGTGGTCGTGGGCATGGCCGACGGCTACGCCCAGGCCACGGGAAACGCGGCCTTCGTCAACCTGCATTCGGCCGCCGGCGTGGGCCACGCCATGGGCAACATCTTCACGGCGCACAAGAACCGCACGCCCATGGTCATCACGGCCGGGCAGCAGGCGCGCTCCATCCTGCCGTTCGAGCCCTTCCTGTTCTCGGCCCAGGCGACCGAACTGCCCAAGCCCTACGTGAAGTGGAGCGTGGAGCCCGCGCGTGCCGAAGACGTGCCGCTGGCCATCGCGCGGGCCTACTACGTCGCCATGCAGGAACCCAAGGGGCCGGTGCTGGTGTCGATCCCGGCCGACGACTGGGCGCGGCCGGCCGAGCCCGTGCTGGCGCGCACGGTGAGCCAGGTGGCGCGGCCCGATCCGGCCCTGCTGGCGCGCATCGGCGAGCAGCTGGAGGCGAGCCGCCGGCCCGCCCTGGTGGTCGGAGCCGCCACCGACCGCGCCGGCGCCTGGGACGCCACCGTGGCCCTGGCCGAGCGCCACCTGGCCCGCGTGTGGATCGCGCCCATGTCGGGCCGCGCGGGCTTCCCGGAAGACCACCCGCTGTTCGCCGGCTTCCTGCCGGCCATGCGCGAGCAGATCGTGCAGAAGCTGGCCGGCCACGACTTCGTGGTCGCACTGGGCGCCGCGGCCTTCACCTACCACGTGGAAGGCCAGGGCCCGCACCTGCCGGCCGGCGCCAGCCTGGCGCAGATCGTCGACGACCCGCAGGTGGCGGCCTGGGCGCCGGTGGGCCTGGCGGTGGTCGGCAACATCCGGCTGGCCGTCGAGGAACTGCTGGCCCGGCCCCTGGCCGAGGCCGGCCACCGCGAGCCGCCGCTGGCGCGCCAGCCGGTGCCGTTGCCGGAACCGCCGGCGCCGGGCGTGCGCCCGTCCACAGCCTGGGTGCTGCACCGGCTGGACCGCCTGCGCCCGGCTGGCGCCGTGGTCGTCGAAGAAGCACCGAGCGCGCGCCACACCATGCAGCAGCACCTGCCCATGCGCGCGGCCGGCAGCTTCTACACCATGTGCAGCGGCGGGCTGGGCCACAGCCTGCCGGCCGCCGTGGGCGTGGCGTTGGGCCGGCCGGGCGAGAAAGTCATCGCGCTGATCGGCGACGGCTCCGCCATGTACGCCATCCAGGCGCTGTGGAGCGCGGCCCAGCTGCGCCTGCCGCTCACGGTGCTGATCCTCAAGAACCGCAGCTATGCGGCGCTCAACATGTTCGCGCCGGCCTTCGGCTTCGCGGCCGGTACGGAACTGCCGGGCACCGCCCTGCCCGACCTGGACTTCGTGGCCCTGGCCCAAGGCCATGGCTGCCAGGGCCTGCGCGCGGCCGACGCCGAGGCGCTGGAACGGCTGCTGCCGCAGGCACTGGCCGCAGCCCAGCCCACGCTGCTGGAAATCGAAGTCGATTGAAGAAGAACGCCCAAGGAGACGAACACATGACCATCCACCGCCGCACCGCACTGGCCGCAATGGCCGCACTCACGACCGCGTGGACCGCCGATGCGCAGGCCCAGGCCCAGGCCTGGCCCGCCAAGCCGATCCGCCTGGTCGTCAACTTCCCGCCCGGCGGCGCGGCCGACCAGATCGCGCGCGCCGTTGGCACCCCGCTGTCCGAAGCGCTGGGCCAGCCCGTGGTGGTGGAGAACCGCGGCGGCGCCAACGGCAACATCGGCGGCGAGGCCGTGGCCAAGGCCGCACCGGACGGCTACACGCTGCTGATGAGCTCGGGCGGCATGGTCTCGGTCAACCCGCACATCTATGCCCGCATGCCGTTCGACCCGGTGCGCGACATCGTGCCCGTGGCCTCGGCCGCGCGCGTGCTGGTCTACCTGCTGGTGCGGCCCGACCTGCCGCCCAAGAACATCGCCGAGTTCATCGCCTACCTGAAGGCCAACCCGGGCAAGCTCTCCTACGGCTCGCCCGGCAACGGCAGCTCGCCGCACCTGGCCGGCGAGATGATGAAGGCGCAGGCCAATGTCTTCGCGGTGCACGTGCCCTACCGCGGCGCGGCGCCCGCGCTGCAGGATCTGCTGGCCGGCCAGATCGACTACTTCTTCGACCCCGGCATCGGCCTGAACCAGGTGCGCGCCGGCAAGCTGCGCCTCTTGGCCGTGGGCAGCCCCAAGCGCTCGCCGGCCTTCCCCGATGTGCCCACGCTGGCCGAGGCCGGCCTGCCGGGCTTCGACGCGGACACCGTGTTCGGCTTCTACGCGCCGGCCGGCACGCCGGCCGAGGTGATCGCGCGGCTGAACCGCGAGATCAACCGCATCCTGCTGACGGCGCCGCTGCGCGAGCGCATGCTGGCCCTGGGTGGAGAGGCACTGCCTTTGAGCCCGGAGCAGTTCCACCAGCGCGCGGAGGAAGACTCCAAGCGCTTCGGGGCGATCATCCGCGCGCGCGGCATCCGCGGGGACTAGCCCAGCACGATCTCCAGCGCGGCCGCGCCTGCGGCCTGCGCCAGCGCATCCTCCCAGTCGCGCAGCGCCACGCTGGCAGCGCCCGGGCGGTAGCGGTTGGCCCCGCGCGTGAAGGCCAGTGGCCGCCCGTTCAGTACCAGCTGTTGCACGCCGCAGCCGCGCGGCCCGACGCGGTAGCGCACCGCCAGGGCGGTTCCGCGCAGCGTGGCCTGTGCGGCCAGGCCGTCCAGGCTCTGCGGCATGACCGGATCGAACTGCACCGCGTCGTGGCTGGAGCGCAGCCCCAGCAGCTGCCGCATGACCAGGCTCAGCGCGATGCCTGCACCGCTGGAGTACACGCGCCAGCCGCCCTGCACGCCTACCTCGCCGGCGAGCAGGCGGTCGTATTGCGCTGCGGCCTCGTAGCGGTCGGCGAACTCCGCGTCGGAACTCGAGTAGTAGCAGTTGGCCTGACGCAGCCGGGCCTGCGGCAGCCACTGCTGCATGCCGACCGGGTTGGCCTGGCACAGGGCGGCGAAGAAGGCCTCGGCATCGCCGTGCTGCGCGAGCGCCTCGGCATAGCGCAGGTGGGCATGGGTGTACATGAGCCCGATCTCGCGGCCGAAGAAGCTGCTGCTCTCGGCCCGCTGGAACAGCGTCTGCGGCCCGCCGCGGTAGGCCAGCGGGCGGTCGAACAAACGCGCGCCGTCGGGGCCCAGCAGATGCGCGCGGACCAGGGCCAGGTGCCGGGCGGCCTCGGCCGGGTCCAGCATCTCGTTGATCACGGCGTGGACCATGGGCAACAGGCTGTAGCGGGCGCCCGTGACCGCATCGCGCGGGTGCAGCAGGTAGCGCGGCGCGCCGCTGGCCTCGAACAGGGCATAGCCGGCCAGCACGCCATCGGGCATCAGCTGCTGCTGAAAATCGTGCAGCACCGGAGCGGCCTGCGCCAGCAGCGCGCTCGCCTCGGCCGTGCGACCCAGTGACTGCAGCGCCTGCCCCAGCGTGCGCAGCATCTGGTAGTGCAGCGTCACAGTCCAGGTGCTGCACAGCCGCTCGCGCAGCGCCGGGTCGGCCGGCTGCAGCGAATCGTTCCAGTCGCCGTGGCCATAGGCCGCGAGATGCGTGGACGGGATGCGCCGGTGCGCCACCACGCCCAGCGCCCGTTCCACGTGCTGCCACACCGTGGCCCGCTCGGCATGCGTCGGGCCCTCGCCATGGAAGAAGGGCAGCACTTCGTCGAGCAGGCCGCTGTCGCCCGAGGCCTGCAGGTACTGGCCCAGTGCCACGAGCGGCCAGAACACGATGTCGCCGTGCGAATCGCTGGCGCGCACCAGCCTGTCGCGCGCGAAGAACATGAACCACTGGGGCCAGTCGCCGTCTGGCTGCTGCTCGGCGAACACGCGCAGCAGCAGGTCGCGCAGCGGCGCGAGGCAGCCGTGCGCCAACAGCAGTTCCACGGGCCCCTGGCTCACGTCCCGCGTGCCCCAGCCGCCGCCCGTGTACTGCTCCAGGCCACGCGGGGCGAGGTAGTGCACGAGCGCGTTGTTCTGCAGCCAGGGCAGCCATTCGGACAGCGCCGCCATGCTGGCCTGGGCTCCACCCTGCGGCAGGTCCAGCCGCGGCAGGTGCAGCGCTGTCAGGCGGGGCAAGGCGGCATCGGGCGCCTCCGACGGGCCGAGCAGCCGGGAGCGGATGTCCAGGCCGAAGGCGTGGCACGGCAGGGTCTGCAGGCACAGGAAGGGCTGGCCGCGCGACTGCCCGTCCAGGTAGAGCCGTTCGTCCGCGCCCACACCGTCCAGCAGCGCCGCGCTGTGCGCATGGGGCTGCAGCGCGAAGCTGCCGCCCGGGTACTGCTGCTGCGCGGCGCTGCCGGGCGCGGGCGCCACCGTCACCGTGCCGTCCTCGCCGCGCCGCCAGGTGGGCATGCCCGGAGCCAGGCCGTCGTCGCCCTGCAGGGCGAGGTGGTGCGTGAGGAGGAAGCGCCGCGCGGGGCCTTCGTCCACCTGCAGCGCGAGCGACAGCACGTGGTCCTCGGCCGCGGCGCTGGCGCTGACCGTGAGCACGCCGCCCGCATGGGCGTAGACCCACTGGCATCGGCGGTCGGACATGGCGAAGGCCGAGGGCTGGCCCAACCGCTGCCATTGCCCGTCGACTTCCACAAATACGCGCTGGCCGCTGCTGTGGCTCAGCCCCAGGTAGCTGCGCTCGGTGGACAGCAGCCGGTGGATGGCGACATGGCCCTCGGTCACCATGGAATGGAAGACGCCGGCCATCCAGCAAGTGCTGGTGAGGCTGCGTTCGTCGGGCACCAGGTGCGCGCCCGTGCGCAGCAACTGGCCATGCGGGCGCAGCGTCTGCCGCTCCTTGTGCGGCAAGGCCACGTGCGTGCCGCAGGCCGCGAAGAAGGACAGCAGCCGCCCGTCGGCGCTGCGCTCCAACTGGCGCCAGGGCGTCGGGAAGCGCAGGACCAGCTGCGGCTCGGACAGCTCCTGCGTTGCCAGGCCGCCCGCCTGCGTGAACAGGCTGGGCACGGCCTCGCGCCACGCCGGGGCAGGCTCGGCGGACTCGGCGGACTCGGCGGACTCGGCCAACTCTTTCAAGGCCGGCACGGCAGCGGCCAGTGTCGCCCACGCATCGGCCTGCGCCAGGTCGGCCATGCCGCTCGCCTCGGGATGGTCGGCCTGCACGCCGGCGAAGAAGCCCAGGCGCGCATCCGCGTGCGCCGCCATCACGCAGGGCGCGTCCTGCAAGGCCAGCATGGCGTGTTCGTGCTGCAGCCGCTGGCTCGGCAGGTCGGCCGTGGCCACCACGGGCGCCGCACCGCTGCGCCAGCCCAGGCCGAGCGATTGCAGCGCATCCGTCGCGTAGCCGACCGCACGCCGCAACGAGCCCATGAGCAGCCAGGGATGGCGCTGGCCGGCGCCTGCCAGGTTCTGCCGCGTCGCGAGCACGGTGCCCCGCGACGCATGCGCCAGCGGTGCATGGTCCAGGTACTGGCTGACGTAGTAGCCGTTGATGCGCACCGCGCCGTAGGGCGCCAGCGCGACGTCCTGCAGCAGCACCAGGTCGACCGTCTGCGCGCTGTCACCCGCGTTGTGCAGGTCCACGTGCCAGGACCAGACCGGCGCCGTGGCGTGCAGCTGCATCCGCACCCGGTAGCGCAGATCGCCCCAGCGCCCGCGTGCCTCCCACGCACCGGCGTGCAGGCGCCATTGCGCGCCGCTGGTCGGCGAGAGCAGGTTGAGGCTGTCCAGCACCGCCGCCCCCTCTCGGCGCCGCAGCCACAGGGCCGTGGCGCCGGCTTCGAGCGCATCGCCGGCGAACAGCTTGATGGTGGTGTCGCCGAAGTCCAGGCGGTGCAAGGTGCCATTGGCATGGAAGGCCGCGGACAGGCCGCCGGGGCTTTGCAGCACCAGCCCGGCAGCGGCCGGATCGAGAGGAGCGTTCATGGATGCGGGAGGGACGGACGGTGGAGAGATGGGCAGGGTGGCAGCGCGCGGCCGCCGGCGGCTGCCGTGAACCGCAGCCGGGCCGGCAAGCGGTGCACCACGAGGCCGGCGGGTGGCAGGCAGGCCAGCGGCTTGCCGTCGATGCTGGCGCGCGCGGGCGCGGCGCTGCCGGGCAGCGCGATGACCAGCCCGCCGGCGGGCGGTCGCATGCCGCCGGCGATGTCCACGGTCATCGTCGCGCCCACGCGGCGGGCGCGGTAGCTCAGCGGGCCGCGCGGCGTGTGCAGTTCGCGCAGCGCCAGGCCCTGGCCCTGCAGCCAGGCCGGATCCACGCCGGCGCCGAGGACCCAGGCCTCGCGCTCGGGCGCTTCGTAGGCGAACAGGTCCAGCGTGGCGCGCAGGAAGTCGGACGCCACCCAGCCGTGCGGCATGTCGCCCAGGAAGCGCGGCGCGCGCGGGTCGCGCCCCACCACCTCGGCCCATTGCTTCCAGCCCAGCGGGCGGCGGTCGCGCAGGAAGTAGTCCGCCGCGGCCAGCGCGCGCTCGCGCTCGCCCAGGCGCACGAGCGCGCCCACCGTGCGCCATTCGTAGGGGGTGTAAGCATCCCAGGTCTGGGGGCCGTCGCGGCGCTCGGTGAAGTTGCGCCAGTACTGCGCGAAGGTCGCGTGCAGCGCGGCCGGCGGCAACACGCCCTGCAGACCGGCCGGGGCGAGGGCCACGGTGGTGGAGGTCGCGTCGAAGTCGCCGCGGTCGGCCGCGCCGGGGATGGCGGCCATGCCGTACTTGTGCTGCGCCTGGGCGATGGAGGACAGCACGTCGCGCTGGAAGCAGGCCTGCTGCGCGCGCCAATGCGCCGCGGCCGTGGTGTCGCCCAGCGCCTGCGCCATCGCCGCGCCATCGGCATAGCCCAGCAGGCCCCAGAAGTTGTCCCAGTACGCGTAGGCCGCCTGGTCGGAATAGCCTTCGTGGCTGATGGAGGGCGGCAGCAGACCCAGGTAGAGACTGCGCGCGGGCGTGCCGTTCTTCTGTGCGCCCTCCTCGGCACGCAGGCTGTCCATGTAGGCCAACACCTTTTGCGCGGCCGGCCACTTGTCGCGCAGCCAGGCCAGGTCGCCGGTGTGGCCGTAGGTGGTGGCCAGCAGGTGCAGGTAGGCGCCCATGCTGTCGTTCTCGGGCACCGGGTCGGCGCCGCGCGCATCGATGCAGCAGGGCACCTTGCCATTGGCGAAGAGTTGCGGCGTGAACCAGTCGGCGTAGTCCCGCGCCACCTGGGCGTGGCCCAGGCTGGCCAGCGCGGCGCTGGTCATCGCGCCGTCGCGGATCCACGAGCGCGCGTACGACCGCGTGCCCGGGCGGATGGCCGCGCCCTGCTGGTTGATGAGGATGTGGGCCAGCGCCGTGCGCACGGTGTCGGCCAGGCCCTGGGTGTCGCCTTCGAAACGCAGGCCGGTGCGGTTGAGGAGCGAAGCCCACTGCGCGGCGCTGCGCTGGCGCGCGGCCTGGAACCAGGCGGCCGGCGCCACGGCCTGCGGCAGGCGGGCCGGCACCGTTTGCGGCAGCACGACCACGATGTCGCCGCTGGCGCCTGCGGGCAGCTCGACGGCGTACTGCAGCGCGACCGACGCGAAGCCCTGCGGGTCTTCCCAGTGCGCGGCCTGGTCGGCGCCGGCTGGGTGCCGCAGCGCGCGCAAACCGCCCGCCCCGCCCTGGCCGAACAGCAGCCGCGTGGGCCGGGTGGTGGTCGCGAGCAAGGGCTGGCCGTCGCGCGCCAGCACGCCGTCCTGCCAGTCCAGCCGGTGCAGCGGCGCAACGCCGCCCGGGATGTTCAGGAACTGCGTCGGCGGGTTGACCTGGAAGGGGCGCACCGCCAGCCACAGCGTGATGGTGCGGGCCTGTGCCGTGGGGTTGTGCAGTCTGTAGCGCACCTGCGTCTGCAGGCCGCCCGCGTCGTCGGCGAAGGCCGTGGTCTCGAGGCGGAACTGCGGGTGTGTCCAGGCCACCTGCGGCATCGGCATGTAGCCGCGGTAGAGGCTCTGCGCGACCTGCACATCGGCCCAGCCGTGCAGTTGCCCGTCGATCTCGACGAAGGGCTCGACCGAAGGCCCGGCCTTCATCGGCTCCACGGCCCCGTCTTCCGACATCAGCGCCTGCGCGGCCCCGCCCGGCACGCCCAGCACCGTCCAGTAGGCCTGCTCGCCGCTGAAGCCGCGCGGGAACTGCCCGCGCCGGGAGAGCGTCGCCTGCTTCTCGACCAGGGCGTTCGGCGAGCCCAGTGCGCCGGCGTCCAGGAACTCCACGCCCTGCAGTGCGAGGCGGTCGCCTGCCCCCTGCTCGATCACCAGGCGCAGTTGCCGCGCCTCCTGCTCCGGGGCATACAGCACTTCGTGCCCACCGAGGCCCGCCGCCACGGCCTGCAGGGTCCGCCAGTCCTGCCCGTCCAGCGAGCCTTCGACGCGGTAGCGGCTGGCATGCTGCCCCGGTGCCCAGTGCAGCACCATGCCGCTGAGTTCGCGCGGCTGGCCGAAGTCGGTCTGCAGCACGACCGGCTGGCCGGCCGTGGGCGCTGCGGCGCTCCAGGGCATCGGCTGCGGCGCACCGTGACCCGCCTGCCACATCGGATCAGGCCACTGCGCGGGCGGCTCCGGCAGCGGCTCCATGGCCAGTGCGTCGAAGCACAGTTCGCCGCGCGCGCCCTGCGCGCCCACCAGCACCAGTTCGATGCGCTCGGTGTGGCGCAGGGTCTTGTCCGCCGCCGGGCCCCACGCGAACCCGATGTGCCGGCGCTTGGTGGCCAGCGCCGTCCATTGCGCCGGTGCGGCGAGATCCGCGCGCCGGTGCCACCAGACGTTGTTGCCGCTCGCATCGACGAGCTTGAGTTCCAGCGCCGTGAGCGCGCCCTGCCCACGGACCGGGATGGCGAGCACGAAGTTGCCCTCGAAGTCCAGCGGCAAGGCCCGGCCCAAGGCCACATGGCCCGCGACGCGGCCGAAGTCGTAGCGCACGCAGGCCGCGCTGCTGCGGTCCGGCGCGGGCCGCAACTCGGCCTGCACCTGGTCGGTGGCCGACAGCGTCCACGCCTGCAGGTCCGTGAAGTCGGCCAGGGTGCGCGCCTGTGCGAGCGCAGGCGCCAGCGCGGGCATGAGCCAGGCCCAGAGCAGCAGTGCGATCCACCGCATCACTTCACCCCGCCCGACAGGATGCCGCTCACGTAGAAGCGCTGGGTGCACAGGAACAGCAGCAGCACGGGCGCCACCGTCACCACGGCGCCGGCCATCATGAGTTCGCTGTCCTGCACATGCTCGCGCGACAGCGAGGCGAGCGCCAGCGGCAGGGTGTGCAGGCGGTCGCCGGTCAGCACGATCAGCGGCCACATGAAGTCGTTCCAGCTGCCGAGGAAGGTCAGCACGGCCAGCGTCGCCAGCGCCGGGCGCAGCAGCGGCAGCACGATGCGCCGGAAGATGTAGAACTCGCCCGCGCCGTCGATGCGCGCCGCCTCCAGCAGTTCGTCGGGGATGGTCTCGGCCTGGCGGCGGATCAGGAAGATGCCGAAGATGCTGGCCATGCCGGGGATCAGCACGCCGAGGTAGGTGTTCACCAGCCCCATGTTCTTGAGCAACAGGAACAGCGGCAGCATCGCCACCTGGCCCGGGATGACCAGCGCGCTCACGAGCAGCTGAAAGATGCGCTCCTTGCCGGCGAACGCGAGCTTGGCGAAGGCGTAGCCCGCGGCGCTGTTGAAGGCCAGCGACAGCAGCGTGCTCGCGCTGGCCAGCAGCACGCTGTTGGCGATGTAGCGCCACAGGCCCTCCAGCGCGAACAGCTCGCGGTAGTTGTGCAACGTGGCCTGCGCCGGCAGCAAGGGCGGCGGCACCGTGCTGGCCTCGCCGGGGGCCATGAACGAGACGCTGAGCATCCAGACCAGCGGGCTCAGCGCGAACAGCGCGATCAAGAGCAGCAGGCCATGCACGGCGATGCCCTGCCCCGCGGTGCCATGCCCGGGCATCACCAGCGCCTCCACCGGCGCAGCGCCAGCAAGGCGCCCGTGAACACCATCATGAGCACGAACAGCAAGAAGGCCACGGCGCTGGCCGAGCCCAGGTTCCACCACTTGAAGCCCTCCTCGTACATCAGGTAGAGCACGCTGACGGTGCTGCGCGCCGGCCCGCCCTGGGTCATCACATAGGGCTCGCCGAACAGCTGGAAGTAGCCCGTCACCGTCAGGATACCCACCATGGACAGCGTGGGCCCGAGCAGCGGCAGCGTCACGCGGCGAAAGCGCTGCCAGGCGCCGGCGCCGTCCATCGCCGCCGCCTCGTAGAGATCGCGCGGGATGCCCTGCAGCCCCGCCAGCAGGATCACGGCGTTGTAGCCAAAGTTCTTCCACACCGCGAACAGCACGATGGCCGGCATGGACCAGCGCGGGTCGCCGAGCCAGTCCACCGGTGCGATGCCGACCTGCGCCAGCAGGTGGTTGACCCAGCCGTAGCGCGTGTGCAGCAGGTAGCGCCAGATCACGGCCACGGCCACCATGGTCGCCACCACCGGCGCGAAGACCGCGGTGCGGAAGAAGCCCTGCACGCGCGCGGCCGCCGCATGCAGCAGCAGCGCGCACAGCAACGAGAGCCCGAGCGACAGCGGCACGCCGAGCAGCACGAAGTACAGCGTGTTGCCCAGCGCGTTCCAGAACTCCGCCGAGCGCAGCAGCGCGAGGTAGTTCTGCAGGCCGACGAAGCGCAGCTGGCGCATGTCGGCCAGCGCGTAGAGGTCGAAGTCGGTGATGCTGAGCAGCAGCGCCATGAGCACGGGCAGCAGGAAGAACACGGCGATCAGCGCGAGCGCGGGGCCGGCGAAGATCCATGCCACCCAGGTGGCCCGGCTGCGCCTCACGCGCGCCCTTCGCCGGACGGCTGCAGCAGCCAGCGGCGCTTGGCCAGGATCGCATCGACCTGGGCATCGAGTGCGGCCAGCGTCGGGGTCGCCGCGTCGCCGCCGCGGACCAACTGCTCGGCCGCGCGCTGCATCTCCACGGCGATGCGCTCCCATTCGAGCACGGCCGGGGCAGGCTTGACGCGCTGCAACTGGTCGGCGAAGGCAGAGGCCCTCTCGTCCGCGTGCAGCCCGGCCAGTGGCCAGGCGCTGCGGCGCGACGGCAGGTTGCCAGTCAGCCCATGGAAGCGGGCCTGCACCGCGGGCTCGTTCAGGTACTCGACGAGGCGCCAGGCCGCGTCCTGCCGCGGGCTGCGGCTGTGCACCACCAGGCTCGCGCCACCGGCGATCGACGCGCCCGGGCCGTTGGGCCCCGGCAGCGCCGCGCAGCCCCAGCTGGCCTGCTGCTGCGGCGGCAGGCGGCGCTTGAGCTCGCCCATGTTCCAGGGGCCGGAAACGAAGAAGGCGAAGCGGCCCTTGCCGAACTCGGTCCACAGGTTGCTGATCTGCTCCTTGCCCTGCAGGTCGGCCCAGCCGCGGCGGAAGAAGCCGCTGTAGAAATCCAGCGCGCGGCCGAAGCCGGGGTTGGAGAAGTTGCCGCGCGTGTCCTGCTCGCGCAGCAGGCCCTCGTCCTGCTGCAGGGCCAGCGCCAGCAGCGGCTCGAACTCGTTGACGGCCAGGAACATCGGCTTGCCCTGGCCCGCGAGCCGCAGCTTGAGCGCCTCCAGCATCTGCGCCCAGCCGGCCCAATCCTGCGCCATCTGCGCGAAGCCGGCCTGGGCCAGCAGATCGCGGCGGTAGAACAGCAGCCGCGTGTCCACGTACCAGGGCAGGCCCAGCAGGGCCGGCGCACCGGTGGCCGCACGCGCGGCGATGCGCGCGGCCCGGTTGGTGGCCAGGATGCCGGGGAAGTAGTCGCCGGTGTCGACGACCGTGGACGCCTGCACGCGCGCCTGGAGCGGTGCCAGCACACCGAGCTGCGCCATCTCGGCGATCCAGGTGTTGCCCAGCTGGAAGACGTCGGGCAGGCTGTTGCCCACGTAAGCGGTCAGCAGCTTCTCGTGCGCGGACGACCAGGGAATCTGCTGCACCTGCACCGCGATCCCCGGATGCCGCTGCGCGAAGCCCGGCAGCAGTTCGCGGACGACCTCGGCCTCGCGGCCCATGGCCCAGAACTGCAGGGGCTGCCGGCCCGACGAAGCGGTGCAGCCGCTCAGCGCCACGGAGGCGCCGGTGCCCAGCAACAGTGTGCGCCGGCGCATGCCCCTCACGACACCTCGTCCGCGTCGCCCTCGCTCAACCATCCGCCTTCGAAGCCAGCGCGCGAAAGGCCCAGCCGCACCGCGGGGTTGGCCCGCATGCGCTCCCAGACCAGGCCGCTGCGGTGGTTCTCGAACATGGCGACGATCGGGCCCTGGTCGATACCCAGGTAGTCGGTGTCCACCCAGCCGAAGCCGGGCTTGATGCTGCCGTGCTTCAGCGTCACGTCGGCCGGCACGCTCTGGTTGAAGGCGTCGAAGAAGCCGTACGAGCCCATGATGTACGGGCCATGCCGGGCCGCCATGCTGGCCAGCGTCGGCAACACGATCTCGGGGGCGAACGGCAGGGACGCGGCCACGGCGGTGGGCGCGATCGTGCCGTCGTCCACCGTGTCGGCCAGGCCCACGCCGCGCGCGGCGTAGGTGCGAAAGCGCCGTGGCACGCCCTTGACGTTGCGCACCACATCGGCCGGGCCGTTGCACGCCGCCAGCCCCCACATGGTGTTGCCGTAGCCCTTCCAGCCCAGGGGGTTGCGTTCGGCGTAGGCCTGGTGCGCGTAGGCGGCGCGGCGCGAGTTCTCGAAATAGTCGAGGCCCTTGCTGCGCATGAACGCGTCCTGGATGCCGCGCAGGTCCAGCCAGACCTGGCTGTACTGGTGGCCGAACAAGGGGCCGAAGCTGAGCTGGGCCTGGCCTTCGACCGCGCCCCAGTGGGCGGCGTAGCCCTGGGTCCAGGCGGCGTAGGCGTCGCCGCGCGCGGGATGCGTGGGCGAGCCGAGCGCCAGGATGTAGACCAGCATGGCCTCGTTGTAGCCGACCCAGTCCAGGCTCAGAAAGCCCGCGTGGCGGGCCTTCGCGCTCGCACTGTGGTCGCTGCCGGCGACCAAGAGGTCTGCAGGCGCCTTGCGCACGTCCGGCAGCCAGCCATGGGCGATGGCCGGCGCGCGCGGCTGCATCCACTGCCAGTCCACCCGCTCGTACAGCGCCGCGCTGAGGCGGCGGATCTCCTGCTCGGTCGGGTGGTCGCCGTCGAAGTAGCTGCCTGAGAACAGCACGCCGGCCATCAGCAGCGCGGTGTCCACGCTGGACAGTTCGATCTGCCCGTAGCGCCGCCCGCTCTCGAGATGCAGGAAGCGGTAGAAGAAGCCGCGGTGGCCGGCCATGCCCGCCTCGGCCTCGCCCTGCGGTGCATTGAGCAGGAAGCGCAGCGTCTTGCGCGTGCGTGCCGCGGCCTGCGCGCGCCCGACGTAGCCGCGCTCGGCGCCGATGCCATAGGCCGTGAGGCCGAAGCCGACCGCGGCGATGCTGCAGAACGAGGGCGAGGGAAAGCGGTCCGGCACCAGGCCGGTCACCGGATGGGCGGTTTCCCAGAAGTAGTTGAAGGTCTGGCGCTGCAGCTTGTCGAACGCGAAGGCTGGCGCGGCCGTGTCGGCGTCTGCGGGCAGGCTTGCGAGCGCCGGCCCGCTGGCGGCGGCCAGCGCGGCAATGCAGAACTGGCGGCGCGAGGCTGCGGTGGCGAAATCGATGGAGAAGGTCATGGCATCACACCTCGTCAAACAGGCATTGGCCATTGCTGGCGATCACACGCGCGTAGTGCGCACCGCTGTCCTTGAGCGTGCGCCGCTGGTTCTGGAAGTCGACATGCACCAGGCCGAAGCGCTTGGAGTAGCCGTGCGCCCACTCCAGGTTGTCCAGCAGCGACCAGGCGTAGTAGCCGCGCAGGTCACAGCCGTCGGCGATGGCCTGGCGCAGCACCCGCAGGTGTTGGCGCAGGTAGTGCATGCGCAAGGGGTCGTGCACCGCCCCGCCCTGCGCCACCGGCGGGTCGTAGAAGGCCGAGCCGTTCTCGGTGATGTAGACGGGCGGGTTGCCGTAGCGCGTGCGCACCCAGTTCAGCGTGTCCAGCAGGCCCTGCGGGAACACCTCCCAGCCGGTCTCCGAATACGTGGCGCCGGGCTGCACGGGCCGGTCCACCGGCAGCGGAAAGCGGCCCCCGTCGTCGCGCACCACGTTGCGCGTGTAGTAGTTGATGCCCAGGAAATCGATGGGCGTGCGGATCAGCTCCAGGTCGGAGGCCGGGAACGACGGCCAGGCCGCGCCGAACATCTGCACCAGCACCTCGTCGTAGCGGCCGCGGAACACCGGGTCCATGAAGTGCCGGTTCATGTAGGCATGGGCCCGGCGCGTGGCGGCGCGGTCCTGCAGCGCATCGGAGGCCGGGTACTTGGGTTCCAGGTTCACGACCAGGCCGATGCGGTGCGCGCCGCTGGCACGGTAGGCCTGCACCGCCTTGCCGTGGGCCCGCAGCAGGTTGTGCGCCACGATGGGGGCCTCGTACAGGTTGCGGTGCCCCGGCGCCAGCGCACCCGACAGGTAGCCCCCATCCATCACGACCCAGGGCTCGTTGAGCGTGGTCCACATCTTCACGCGGCCGTCCAGGCGCCGAAACACGCGCTCGGCGTACTCGGCGAACCAGTCGGCGCTGTCGCGGTTGAGCCAGCCGCCGCAGTCGTCGAGTGCCGCCGGCAGGTCCCAGTGGTACAGCGTGGCGTTGGGCGCGATGCCGGCCTCGAGCAGGCCGTCGACCAGGCGTTCGTAGAAGTCGAGGCCGGCCTCGTTCACCGCGCCCGTGCCCTGCGGCAGCACGCGGCCCCAGGCGATGCTGAAGCGGTAGCTCTGCAGCCCCAGGCGCCGCATCAGCGCGATGTCTTCCGGCCAGCGGTGGTAGTGGTCGCAGGCCACGTCGCCGGTGTCCCCGTCGCGCACCATGCCTGGCGTGTGGCAGAAGCGGTGCCAGATCGAGGCGCCCGCACCGTCCGCCAGGGGCGAGCCCTCGATCTGGTAGGCGGCCGTTGCCGCGCCCCACAGGAAATCGTCTGGGAAATCCATGCCATCCACCCGTTCTACCGATGCCGTACCAGTCCGCACGCCCCAGGACATGCAGACCTTCCGTTTGCGTCGCCTTTCGGCCCGGCCCGCCGACGACGCGGACAGCCACATGGTGGCTGCCGCGCCATCGACCTGGCAAGGCTTTCCGCCTGAACGGTTGGCAGTCGAACGACAAACGGCTACAGCCAGTGTGCGATGCCAGCGCGCCCAGCGCCATGGTCGTAAACACTGCCTCGCGGTGATCGCACCAGCGCGACAAGTTACAACTTGTTAGTACCGCCGGAATGCCATATAAAGCGTCAACTTCGTTCGATTCAATGCGCTAATCCGCGCCTCAGTGGCTCCGGCCGGGCCGTCGACGGAGTCCGCACCCGTCCAATGGCCACCACGGCCGCATGCCCGCGACCCGGGCTGGAGACACATGAACGAAGTGGGCCTCGGCACGCTCGCGCTGGTTCTGTTCGGCATCGCCGCGTTGGCGCTGTGGCGGCAGTCCACGGCGCAGCGCGCCCTGCAGCAGCTGCAGGCCGACGCCGAGCGGCGCGCCTCGGCCCTGTCGGAAAGCGAAGCCTTCATGCGCACGCTGACCGAGACCGGGCAGTCCAGCCTGGTCGTGACCGACCGCAACCACCGCGTGCGCCACGTCAACAGCCAGTGGCTGCAGCTGTTCGGCTACGCGCGCGGCGACATGGCGACCCTGGCCGCCGCCGACGTGCATGCCGATGGCGAGGCCGCGCGTGCGCGGCTGCACGCGCAGATGCAGCGCGATGGCGCCTTGCGCCACTGCGAGACGCGCTTTCGCCGCAAGGACGGCAGCGAGTTCTGGGGCCTCATGGACTCGGCCCGCGTGCACATCGGGGGCGAGGTGCTGCGCGTGACCTGGATCACCGACAACACCGACGAACATGCCGCCGCCGAGCGGCTACGCGCGCTCGCGGCCGAGCAGGAACTGCTGCTGCAGAACCTGCAGGTGGGGATCGTCTACACCGGCGATGGCAAGCTGCTGCGCGCCAACCCACGCTTTGCCGAGATGTTCGGCTTTGCCGACACCGACACCCTGGTGGGCCGGGGCAGCGCCTGCCTGTATCCCGACGAGACCGAACTCAAGCGCTTCGGCGCCGAGGTCGGCAAGGCCTTCGCGGCAGGCCAGGTGTACAGCGGCGAGTGGAAGGCGGCCCGCCAGGACGGCAGCACCTTCGACGCCTACGCCCGCGCACGGGCGATCAGCCACCCCGGCTACCAGTACGCCACCATCTGGATGATCGACGACATCACCGAGCGCAAGCGTTCGGAAGAGGCGCTGCGCGTGGCCCACAAGGCGCAGCTGGCGATCTTCGAGGCGGCCAGCGTGGGCATCGGCATCCTGCGCGAAGGCGTGGTCCTGCGCTGCAACCGCCGGCTCGAGGAGATCTTCGGCTACGAACCCGGCGAACTCGAAGGCCAGCCGACGCGCATCTGGTACGCCAGCGAAGCCGCCTACGCCGAGGGCCGCCGCATCGCCAACGAGCGCATCGGCCACAGCAGCCGCCACGACCTGCTGCTGCAGCGCAAGGATGGCAGCGCGTTCTGGTGCCGCATGCAGGCCCGCTACATCGATCCGAACTCCACGCACGGCAGCGTCTGGGTGATGGAAGACGTGACCGAGGAGAACCAGAACGCCGAGGCGCTGCGCGAGGCCAAGCGCCTGGCCGACGAGGCCACGCAGGCCAAGTCCATGTTCCTGGCCAACATGAGCCACGAGATCCGCACGCCCATGAACGCGATCATCGGCATGTCGCACCTGGCGCTCAAGACCGGCCTGACGCCGCGCCAGCGCGACTACATCGCCAAGGTGCATGGGGCCGGCACGGCGCTGCTGGGCATCGTCAACGACATCCTGGACTTCTCCAAGATCGAGGCCGGCAAGCTGGAGATCGAGAACGTGCCGTTCGAGCTGGGCCATGTGCTGGCCAATGTCGGCACGCTGCTGGAAGGCAAGGCCGGCGAGAAGGGCCTCGCGCTGACGGTGGACATGGCCGCGGACGTGCCGCCCGCACTCGTCGGCGACCCGCTGCGGCTCGGCCAGGTGATCACCAACCTGGTCAGCAACGCGATCAAGTTCACCGAGCAAGGCCATGTGGCCGTGCAGGTGCGGTTGCACGAACGCCTGCCCGACGGCGTGCGGCTGCAGTTGGAGGTGCGCGACAGCGGCATCGGCATGGATGCAGCGCAGACCGCGCGGCTGTTCCAGGCGTTCTCGCAGGCAGACGGCTCGACCACCCGCAAGTACGGCGGCACCGGCCTGGGACTCACCATCAGCAAGAGGCTGGTGGAGGCCATGGGCGGGGCCATCGCGGTGGACTCCACGCCCGGCCAAGGCAGCCGCTTCTCGTTCAGCGTGCGCATGGGCGTGGCAGAGCGCGCGGGCCCCGTAGCCGTGCCCACGCCAGAGGCGCACGAGCCCATGCCGCTGCGCGGCGTGCGCCTGCTGCTGGCCGAGGACAACGAGATCAACCAGCAGATCGCCGTCGAACTGCTGGAAAGCGCCGGCGCCGCCGTGACCGTGGCCGCCAATGGCCAGCTGGCGCTGGACGTGCTGGCCGCCGGTGCGGCCTTCGACGCGGTGCTGATGGACCTGCAGATGCCCGTGATGGACGGCATGCAGGCCACGGCGCGCATCCGGGCCGATGCCCGCTTCGCGCAGCTGCCCATCATCGCGATGACCGCGCACGCCATGGTCGAGGAGCGCGAGCGCTGCCTGGCCGCAGGCATGGTGGACCACATCACCAAGCCGATCGACCCCGCCACGATGATCCAGACGCTGGCCCGCTGGGTGCAGCCGCGCGGCGATGCGCCCCGCATGCCTGGCGCTGCCGAGCCCGGCACCGCCGAGCAGCCCCTGCCCATGGTGGCGGGGCTGGACACCGCGGCCGGCCTGTCCCGCGTGGGCGGCAAGCCGGCGCTGTACCTGCGCCTGCTGCAGCAGTTCCACGAAAGGCAGGCCGATGCCGGCGCCCGCATCGCTGCCGCACTGGCAGCGCAGGATGCGGCAACGGCCGAGCGCATCGCCCACACCGTGCGCGGCGTGGCCGGCAACCTGGGCTTCGGCGCCCTGCAGCAGCAGGCCCAGGCACTGGAGGCGGCCATTGGCACGGGCGTGCCGCATGCCGAGGTGCTGGCAGCGTTCGAGCAGCAGCTGGCGGCCGCGACCACGGGCCTGCGCACAGCGCTGGCACCGCCCGCGGAGCTGGCCCAGGAGCCCGCGGCACGCACCGCCACGCCGAGCGAACTGGCGCAGCACGCCAGCCGTTTGGCCGCGCTGCTGCAGGCCAGCGACAGCGATGCCGGCGACTACTTCAACACCCACCGCCCTGCCTTGCGCCAGCTGCTGGGCGAAGGCGCGACGGCCCGCGTCGCCAGCGCGCTGCAGGACTATGAGTTCGACGCGGCGCTGGACCAGCTGCGCGGCGCGGTCCAGACCCACGGCATCGCTGTCTAACGCCGGCTTGCACGGCCGGCCGGCCACGTAACATCCGGCCGCTTCATTGTCCGAGGAGACCCATGCCGTCCAACCCGTTCGCCCGGCTGCGCGCGCCCGCGCAGCCCCTCACCCGCCGCTGGCTTGCCCGGCTCGCGCTGGCCGCCTGCGCTGCCTGCGCCGCCCCCGCCTTCGCCCAGCCGCTGGACGGCGGCCCGCTGCGCATCGTCGTCGGCTACCCGCCCGGCGGCGCCACCGACCGCGTGGCCCGCATCGTCGGCGACAAGCTGGCGACCAAGCTCGGCGTGCCCGTGCTGGTGGAGAACAAGCCCGGCGCAGGCGGCCGGCTGGCGGCCCAGCAGGCCAAGGCCACACCCGCGGGCCAGAACGTGCTGATGCTGGCCAACCCGGCTGTGATGGTGGTGGCGCCGCTGGTGTTCAAGGACAACGGCTACGACGCCGAGCGCGATTTCGTGCCCGTCTCCCACGTCAACGACTACGAGTTCGGCCTGGCCGTCTCCACCGCCGTGCCGGTCAAGGAACTCTCCCACCTGTTGGCGTGGATGCGCGCCAACCCCAACCAGGCCAACGTGGGCGTGCCGGCCACCGGCAGCCTGCCGCACTTCTTCGCGCTGATGCTGGGCGACAAGGCCAAGGTGCGCACCGAGGTCATCGGCTACAAGGGCTCGGCCCCGGCCATCACCGACCTGATCGGCGGCCAGCTGCCGATGGCCGTGGACACCTTCGACGTGCTGGTGCCGCAGCACGAGGCCGGCAAGCTGCGCGTGTTGGCGGTCTCGGGCAGCAAGCGCTCGGCCTTCGCGCCCGACGTGCCCACCTTCAAGGAAGCCGGCCTGGATCTCGCTGCGCTGGGCTGGAACACCTTCTTCGCGCCCGCCACCATGCCGGCCGAGAAAGCCGCGCGGCTGGCCGCCGCCATCCACGAGGTCATGCAGGATCCGGACACGCAACGCAAGTTCACCGACACGCGCATGCAGCCCGTGGTCGCCACGCAGGCGCAGACCGCGGCCATGCTCAAGGCCTACCGCGCGCAGTGGGCGCCGGTGGTGCAGAAGTCGGGCTACCAGCCGTGAGCGGCCAGGCCACGCGTGGTTGAGGCCCGGCTGTCAGGCTCCTGCACCCTTCACCGCGGCCCATGGGGGCGGTGGCGTGCCTGCGGCCTCGCCTGGCTGCTCGCGGCAGGAGCGGCCATGGCCTGCGACCGCGACGTGGTGACCGTGGTCGTGCCCTATCCGGCCGGTGGCTCGATGGACAGCACCATGCGCATCGTGGCGGACGCAGCCAGCCGCGCCACACAACGCAGCTTCGTCGTGCGCAACATCGGCGGTGGCGCCGGCACCATCGGCGTGCAGCATGTGCTGCAACAGCCGGCCGATGGCTGCACCGTGTTGGCGGGCAGCCTGACCACACTGGTGCTGGCGCCTGCGCAGATTGCCTCGGCCGGCTACGGACCCGCGGACTTCCAGCCCATCGGCGAGACCGGCCAGACCGACTACCTGGTGCTGGCAGCGCCGTCCCTGCCCGTGGATCGGCTGCAGGACCTGCCCGCGCTGGCAGCGCGGCGCCAGTCCGCCATCGCCGCGGGCCACCCGGGCACCGAGAGCGTGCAGTACCTCGCCCTGCCGATCCTGGCGCGCCAGCTGCAGATCGAGCTGCTGCCCGTCCCGTACAAGGGCTCCGCGCCCATGCTCAACGACCTTGCAGGCGGGCACATCGATCTGGCGATCGTGGCCAGCCCGGCCGGCGCCGTGGCCGCCGAGCAAGGCCGCGCCAAGCTGCTGGCCCGGCTGTCCGAATGGATGGCCAGCGATGCCGGCGGGCGCACGCCTCCGCTGGAGTCCTGGGCGGGCTGGTTCGTGCCGCAGGCGGTCTCCGAGCGCAGCACCGCGTGGCTGCGCCAGGCCCTCCTGGACGCGCTGGCCGCGCCCGAGGCCGTGCAGGCCCTTCAGCGGCTGGGCCTGACACTGCCGGCGGCCACCGCGCAGCAGGACTTCGCGCAACGCTACGCGCGCGACGCGCAGCGCTTCAGTCCACGCCCGGGGATGGTGGCACCCAGTCCTGCACATAGGCGATGAATTGCAACACCTCCGCGCTGCAGCGCGCGGGGTCGCGCGGCAGCACCAGCCCCAGGGGCGGCATGGGCGGCGTCATCTCCGGGCTGCAGGCCAGCGCGAACAGCAGGCCCGCATCCAGCAGTTGCACCGCCACGTTGCGCGGCACCAGCGCCAGCAGATCGCGCTGCTGCAGCATGGCCAACGTCATCAGGATCGGCCGGGCCGAAACCCAGCAGACCTGCGGCGCGATGCCCAGCAGGCTGCACAGCCGATCGAAGTCGTGCGCTGCCAGGGTGGAGGGCGGCGGCAGCAGCCAGACGGCGGCCGCCAGCTGCGCGGTGCCGACCGGCTGCACGGCCAGCAGCGGATGCTGCGGGCCGCAAAGCACCACATAGCGGTCCTCGACCAGCGGCACGAACGCCAGATGCGCCGGCAGCTGCACCGGTTCTCGGCAGGCCAGCAGATCGACGGCGCCCTGGTCCAGCAGCTTGAACAATTCGTCCGCGCCAGCGGACCGCACGTCGACCGCCACTTCCGGATGGCGCACGGTGAAGCCAGGCAACAGCGGCGCGACGAGGCCGGACAAGGCTGCCGCGATGGCGGCGATCCGCACATTGCCAGCAGCCCCCGCATGCACCGAGGCGGCCGCCACGGCCCCGGCCTGCAGCTGTGCCAGCGCGTTGCGCACCAGCGGCAGCAGCGCGCCGGCCAGGGGCGTCGAGCGCATGCCGCGTGCGTGCCGCTCGAACAGCGGAGCACCCAGCATCGTCTCCAGCTCGGCCAGCGCATGGGTCGCACCGGGCTGGCTCATCGGAATGGACGCCGCGGCGCGCTGCAGATTGCCCAGTTCAGCCGTGCGCACCAGCAGTTGCAGGTGGCGCAGCCGGGCACGCGCCATGAGGCGGGCGAACAAGACGGTTGGCGTCATCAGCAATTCTATTTCTGAATATCTTGCGGGCGCAACGAATTGGACTGTCGCTGGCGAGATGCACAAAATCACGCCCAATCGCGAGATGACCATTCTATTTTTCAATGCCGCCAGGACGCTGACGGTGTTTGAAGACATCACCCGGAGACAGACAAGATGAAGATACGCAATGTGGCGTGGCGCCTTGGCACGCTGGCATTCGCCACCACCCTGGCCGCCTGCAACGGCGGCGGCGGCGGCGGCGGCGACAACGATGCGCCCGACGCTCGCCTGAGCACCGTGGACAAGGCCCAGCTGATCAGCCCGACCGAGGCCACGCAGTGGTTCCAGACCAAGGCCGGCTGGGGCGCGACGTACACCGGCTCGCCGGCCTGGAAGTCCTACATGGGCTTCATCGAGGAACGGCTGCAGGAGTACGGCGCCCAGGGCATCACGCGCGCCCGCTTCCCGTACGAGCGCTGGTACACCACCGAATATCCTGACAAGACCGGCTGGTCGCTGACGTCCGACGGCACCGCCGTGGACGTGGCCTCGTATGCCACGCAATCCGGCTCCACCGGCCCGAACGGCGTGACGGCGCAGCTGGTGCTCTACGACCTTTCGGCGCCTGCCGCCACGCGGCCCACCGCCGCGCAGATGGCCGGCAAGATCGTCGTCGTCAAGCAGACGCCCTACACCTACACGGGCCTCAGCGCGGGCTACACCGATTACGAATTCCGCACCAACGAGGACCAGTTCCTGGCGCCGTTCACCGCTGTCGATCCGAGCTACGAGGCGAGCTACCGCAACCGCCAGCAGTACGGCCAGATGGGCGCCACCATCAACAACTTCTTCCGCGCCAGCAGCAACCTGCCGGTCGGCCACGTGGTGGTGCTGGACATGCCGCCTGGCGCTGCACAGGGTGGGCGCCAGCACGGCACGCCTGACCGCTACGAGGTCCCCGGGCTGCTGCTGGACAAGGTCAATGGTGCCAAGGTGATCGAGGACGCGCGCGCCGGCAAAACCGCCACGCTGAAGCTGAACGCGCAGGTCGAGCAGGACGCGCTGGCCTACACGCTCGTGGCCACGCTGCCCGGCAAGGACTTCGGCACCAACAAGGACACCGCCGTCATGATGGCCACGCACGTCGACGGCCCCGCGCTGATCCAGGATGCGGGCTCGCTGGGCATCCTCGCGGTGGCCAAGTACTACAGCCAGATCCCCCGGGAGCAACGACCGCGCAGCATCTACATGGTGTTCGACACGCGGCACTTCGTACCGGGCGCCGAGCGCACCTACCCGTTCGACTTCGTCGAGGACAACCACGACAGGCTGAGCAAGTACATCATCGGCGGCGTGTCGATGGAGCACGTGGGCGGCGCCCAGATGGCCGATGCCGGCAACGAGTTCCGTGCCACAGGGCGGGCCATGACGACCTACGTCAACACGCACGGCAACGATGTCAATGTGGCCAAGGCCATCGAGGCGGTGAAGATGGGCGCCCTGCCGCGTGCACAGGTAAACGCCGAGGAACGCCCCGGCGTCAATGGCAAGCAGCAGAACAACTGGTTCGGCCGCAACTTTGCCGCGCACCTGGAGTCCCTGGGCAACCACCCGGTCTGGCACATCACGGGCGACTGGCCCAGCTCTGGCTACCAGGCGTTCTACCCAGGCATGGACCGGTTCTCTTCCGAAGTCTTCATCGCCCAGGTCGCCACGGCTTCCAAGTTGGTGGGTGACCTCATGACGACCAAGGACCTGGTGCCGATGTCGTCCTCGTGGTCCAAGATCGACCAGGGCATCCGCGCGCTGACCGATGCCGACTTCAGCACGCCCGCCGAAGCCGCCGCCCGCCGCAGCGCTCTGCTGGCACAGAGCCAAGCGCTGTTCGCTTCGGTGAAGAAGAGCGACTACAGCAAGACGCCGGCCGAGCTGGACGCGCTGAAAGCCGCCTTGACGAGCTCCTCCGTGGCCAATGCGCGGCAACAAACCATCCTCGGCCTGATCGGGGACGTGCGGGCCCGCGTTGCCGCGGCAACGACGAAAAGCTGAGCTGCATTCCGGCCGAAGGCAGGCGCGACGGCGCGGCACCGCCCCTACCATGGGGGGATGTCCCATCCCCTCCCCCCCACCGCGCCGCCGGGCCGCAGCGTCGTCCACCGTGTACGCGTGGAGTTCGGCGACTGCGACCCCGCGCGCATCGTCTGGTTTCCGAACTACTTCCGCTGGATCGATGCGGCGGGCCACCACTTCTTCGTGCAATGCGGCGTGCCACCCTGGCATGAACTGGAGAAGGAGCGCGGCATCCTCGGCACGCCCATCGTCGACACGCATGCGCGCTTCATCGCCACCGCCAGCTACGGCGATGTGCTCGACATCGCGGTGAGCGTGGCCGAATGGCGGCGCAGCAGCTTTGTGCTGCGCCACCGCGTCACGCGCGGCGAGACGCTGATCATGGAATGCGACGAGGTGCGCATCTTCGCGGCGCACCGCGCCGACCATGCGCCCGGCATCCGCGCCGTGCCGATCCCCGACGACATCCGCGCCATGTGCAGCTGAGGGCGCGCGGCCAGCGCGGGTGGGCGGCGTCGCATGCGTTGCACCACTGGCCGGCGCCATGCGGCATGCTGCGCCGTCCGTCAACAAGGAGGCAACGCATGTCACTGTTCTCACTGGCCGGCCAGGTGGCCATCGTCACGGGTTCCTCGCGCGGCATCGGCCGTGCCATCGCCGAGCGCATGGCCGAGCATGGCGCCAAGGTGGTCATCTCCTCGCGCAAGGCCGAGGCCTGCGAGGAAGTGGCGGCCGCCATCTGCCGCACCCATGGCGATGGCGCGGCCATCGCCATCCCCGCCAACATCTCGTCCAAGGACGAACTGCGCCACCTGGTCGAGGAGACCGGGCGCCGGCTCGGGCCCGTCGACGCGCTCGTCTGCAACGCCGCCAGCAACCCCTACTACGGCCCCATGGCCGGCATCGAGGACGCGCAGTTCCGCAAGATCCTGGAGAACAACGTCATCGCCAACCACTGGCTGATCGGCTTTGCCGCGCCGGGCATGGTGGAGCGCCGGCGCGGCAGCATCACCATCGTCTCGTCCATCGGCGGGCTGCGCGGCTCGCCCATCCTCGGCGCCTACTGCATCTCCAAGGCCGCCGACATGCAGCTGGCCCGCAACCTCGCGGTGGAATACGGGCCGCACAACGTGCGCGTGAACTGCATCGCGCCCGGCCTCATCAAGACCGACTTCGCGCGCGCACTCTGGGAAGACCCCGAGCTGCTGACCAAGCGCACCGCCACCACGCCGCTGCGCCGCATCGGCGAGCCCGACGAGATCGCCGGCGCGGCGGTGTTCCTGGCCTCGCAGGCCGGCGCCTTCATGACCGGCCAGAACCTCGTCATCGACGGCGGCGTGACGATTTGATCAGCGCGCGGCCAGGCTCTCCAGCACGCCGCGCACCTGCGCCAGCACCGCATCGGCCTCGGCCCGGTCGGCCTTGGCCATGCCGCGCGAGATCGCCATCGCGCCGACCAGCGCAGCTACCACGGTGCTGGCTAGCGCCTGGCGCTCTGCCTGCGGCGCGTCGCCGGGCAGGCTCGCCTCGACCCCGGCGCGCAGCTCGGCGAATGCATCGGCATAGCTGCGGCTGACGGCCTCGCCCTGGCGCGCGGTCTCGCAGGCGGTCGAGACCAGCGGACAGCCCTTGGCCATGTCGTCGCGCACGTTCAGGCTCAGGTAGCGGTCCAGGTAGGTCGCCAGGCTGCGCTGGCGACCCGCGCCGCCGCCCGCTGCGCGCGCGACCCGCCCGTGCCCGGCCTCGAACGCATGCGCGAAGGCCTGGGCCGCGAGGTCCTGCTTGTCCGTGAAGTGCTTGTACAGCGCGCCGTGCGTGAGCCCGGCCTGCCGGCACACATCGGCCACGCCCACGCCGTCGATGCCGTGCTGCTTGAACAGCTGGCCCGCGGCTTCGAGCAAAGCCAGCTTGTTCTGCTGCGCCTGTTCCTTGGTCACCTTCATCGCATGCCCCTGCGTTGACAATTTTTGATTGCGGTCATTATCATTGAAACCTTCGCCACCTCCAAAACCCACACACACCATGCTGGCCCACCGTCTTGCCGCGCTGCTGCAGCGCCGCGGAATCCACTACGCCTGGGC
The DNA here is from genome assembly GCF_003337555.1 of Pseudorhodoferax soli. GTDB lineage: Bacteria > Pseudomonadota > Gammaproteobacteria > Burkholderiales > Burkholderiaceae_C > Pseudorhodoferax > Pseudorhodoferax soli. The sequence continues at coordinate 328,312 of NZ_QPJK01000001.1, forward strand.
CATCGCGGCCATCACCTTCCTGGCCATGCTCGTCACCTCGGCCGCGCTCGGCCTGCCCGGCGCGCTGATGCAGCCGCTGGGCAAGGAGTTCGGCTGGAGCACGACCGAGCTGTCCTCCGTCTTCGCCACGCGCTTCGCGCTGTACGGCCTGCTCGGCCCGTTCGCGGCCGTGGTGCTGATGCGCTACGGCGTCTCGCGCGTGGTGGCGTTCGCTGCCGCGGTCATCGCCAGCACGCTGGTGATGGGCATGTTCATGCACACGCTGGGCGAGGCCTTCGCGCTGTGGGGCGTGGTGCTGGGCATCGGCACCGGGCTCACGGCCATGGTGCTCGGCGCCATGGTGGCCAACCGCTGGTTCGTGCAGCGCAAGGGCCTCGTGATGGGCCTGCTGGCCGGCAGCAGCGCCACGGGGCAATTGCTGTTCCTGCCGGTGGCGGCCTGGCTCATCGAGCACCACGGCTGGCGCTGGGCGCTGCTGCCGGTGGTGGCGGCCTCGGCGCTGGTGTTCGTGCTGGTGCTGCTGTTCATGCGCGACAGCCCGGCCCAGCTGGGCCTGGCCGCGTACGGTGCCGACCCGAACGCCCCGCCGGCCCAGCCCGCACCGCGCGCGAACTGGGCGCTGCCGTTCAAGACCCTGGCCAGCGCCTCGCGCGTGCCGGCGTTCTGGGTGCTGGCCGGCACCTTCTTCATCTGCGGCCTGAGCACCAATGGCCTGGTGCAGACGCACTTCATCTCGCTGTGCGGCGACTACGGCCTGGGCGCGGTTCCTGCCGCCTCCGTGCTGGCCATGATGGGCATCTTCGACCTGATTGGCACCACGCTGTCGGGCTGGCTGACCGACCGCTACGACAGCCGCAAGCTGCTGTTCTGGTACTACGGCCTGCGCGGGCTGTCGCTGTTCTGGCTACCGTATTCGGAGTTCACCATCGCCGGCCTGTCGCTGTTCGCGGTGTTCTACGGGCTGGACTGGATCGCCACCGTGCCGCCCACCGTCAAGCTGGCGGCCGCGGAGTTCGGCCCGGAGCGCGCGCCGCTGGTGTTCGGCTGGGTCTTCGCCTCGCACCAGCTCGGCGCGGCGGTCGCGGCTTACGGCGCGGGCCTGTCGCGCTCGGTGCTGGCCTCTTACACGCCAGCCCTCATGACGGCCGGTGCCGCCTGCCTCGTCGCCGCCGTCGCCGTGCTGCTGGTGCGTGCCCGCACCGCCCCGGCCGCGCTGGCGCCCGCGCGGCCCTGACGCCATGGCGCGCGCATGGGCCTGCGCCCTCGGGCTGCTCGTGGCGCTGAGCGCGCAGGCAGCGCCCGCCGTGCCAAGCACGCCGGCCACCGACCCCGGCACCGCCTGCGACCGGCAGGCCCAGCCCGCCGGCTGCCTGCTGCGCCTGGCGCTGCCGCAGGATGCCGGCCAGCTGGCCTACTACGTGTCGCAGCAACCCGCCGCCGCACCGGCACCCGACACCGCCCTGCTCGTCATGCACGGCTACCCGCGCGATGCGGCGCACAGCTTCAACGCCGGGCTGGCTGCGGTGCAGGGCGCCGGCCTGCAGGGCCGCGTGCTGGTCGTGGCGCCGCTGTTCCAGGTCGGTCCAGCGCAGGCGCAGCGCTGCCACACGCCCGGCGAGACGACCGCCCAGGCCGGCGATGCACGGTGGCGCTGCGGCACCTGGCTGGCCGGCGAGGCGTCCGAAGGGGCGCAGCCCATCACCTCCTTCGCGGCACTCGATGCGCTTGTGGCCGAACTCGCGCGCCAGTGGCCCAGCCTGCGCACCGTCACGCTCGCGGGCTTCTCGGCCGGCGCCCAGCTGCTGCAGCACCACGTGGCCTTTGCAGCCGCAGCGCCGCCTGGCGTGCGGCTGCGCCATGTGATCGCCGACCCGGGCACCTGGCTGTACTTCGATCCGGTGCGGCCACGGCCGGCGGGCGGTGGCGCGGCCGATCCATCGCCGTGCAGCCCTGCAGCCGATGCCCCGGCGGCCTGCCGGTGGGCAATGCAGACGCCCGATGCCGCGGCATGTCCGCACTACGACCAGTGGAAGTACGGCGTGGCCGACCTGCCGGCCCACCTGGGCGACGCGGCGGCCGCCCGTGCGCGCTACCGCGCCGCGGACCTGGCCTACCTGGCCGGCGGGCTCGACGACGGCCCCGGCCCCGGCAATGCCGACAAGGTGCTGGACCACGGCTGCGCCGCCCAGCTGCAAGGCCCATACCGGCTGCAGCGCGCCCAGGGCTATGCCGCCTACGAGCAGCAGGTGCTGCAGCCGGCCCGGCCGCGGCCTTTGCACGTGGTGCCGGGCTGCCGGCACGACGTGGCCTGCGTGCTGCCCGCTGCCGCGGCACGGCCGGCCCTGTTCCCCGGCGTGCGCTGACCGCATGCACGCGCCCCATCCCCCCACCCACAGGTGACCCCATGAAGATCCTCGTTCTCGGCGCCGGCGCCATCGGCGCTTACTACGGCGCCCGGCTGCTGCAGGCCGGCGCCTCCGTGTCCTTCCTCGTGCGCAGCGCGCGCGCCCGGCAGCTGCGCGCGCACGGCCTGCGCGTCCACAGCGAGCTGGGCGACTTCTCCGGCGCGGTCGACGTGGTCGAAGCCGGCGACGCCCTGCCCGAGGCCGACGTCGTGCTGCTGGCCTGCAAGACCTACGACCTGCCCGAGGCCATGCGCAGCATCGCGCCGGCCGTCGGCGCGCGCACGGCCATCCTGCCCTTCCTCAACGGCATGCAGACCTACGACCTGCTCGACGCCGCCTTCGGCAAGGCATCGGTGCTGGGCGGCGTGGCCTACATCGCCGTGGCACTGCAGCCCGATGGGTCCACGCGCCACCTGGGCGCCGCGGACCGGGTGGTCCTGGGTGCGCGCACGCCGCAGCTGCAGTTGCTGGCCGATGACCTGTATGGCCTGCTGGCGCGCAGCCCGGGCCTGCGCGCGGTGGACGCGCACATCGCGCAGCAGCTGTGGACCAAGTGGGTCATGCTGTGCAGCGGCGCCGCGGTGACCTGCCTGTTCCGCGGCACCATTGCCCAGATCCTGGCCACGGCGCATGGCCGCGGCTTCGTCGAGACGGCGTTGGCCGAGTGCCTGCAGGTCGCCTCGGCCGAAGGCTTCGCACTGGCGCCGGACGCGGTCGCGCAGATCAAGGGCCTGCTGCTCAATCCTGCTTCGGCGTGGAAGGCATCGATGGCGCGCGACATCGACGCCGGCATGGCCAGGCTGGAGGCCGACGGCATCGTCGGCGACATGCTGGTGCGCGCCGCGCGCCACGGCGTGCCGGCGCCCACGCTGCAGGCCGCCCATGTGCACCTGCAGGTCTACCTGCAGCAGGCCGCTGCAGCCTAGGCGGCCGCTTGCGGGGGTCGCCTCAGGCGTAGACGTTGAGCAGCGCGCCGGCCATGCGGTCGGCCGTGCGGAACACGGTGGCATTGGCCACGAAGGCGTTCCTGGCCGACAGCTGGTCGACCATCTCGGATTCCAGCGACATGCCGACCGACTCAGCGCGCCGGGTCGCTGCGTCCACGCCGCCCACCTCGCTGCGCGATTGCTGCACCACCTCCAGCCGCGTGAAGCCCTCGGTCTGCGCATTGGCAACGTTGTGCGCGGAAGCCTGCAGCCGCTGCTGGGCGGCCTGCATGCCGCTGGAAGCGATGGAAGAGAGGGGGGCCATGGAACGAGATTGGGCCACTCATCCGCTCATCGATCAAGCGAATAATTGGCAAGATTCGTGCGCCGTCACGACATCCAGGCCAGCGCCTGGCCCGCCAGCGCGGCCAACGCGACCACCCACACAGGCGAGCAGCGCCCCACCACGAGCAGGCCGAAGGCCGCCAGCGCGAGCGCGAAATCGTTGCGGCCCTGGATGGCACTGGTCCAGACCGGGTCGTAGAGCGCGGCCAGCAGCACGCCGACCACGGCCGCGTTGACACCGGCCAGCGCGGGCTGCACGCCCGGCCGCCCGCGCAGCGTTTGCCAGAACGGCAGCGCAGCCAGCAGCACCAGCGCGGCCGGCACGAAGATGACCAGCAGCAGCATCAGCCCGCCGACCCAGCCCTGCCAGGGCCAGTGGGCCGCCGCACCGAGATAGGCAGCAAAGGTGAACAGCGGGCCCGGTACCGCCTGCGCCGCACCGTAGCCGGCCAGGAACTCCGCATTGCCGAGCACCCCGCCGGGGACCACGCTGGCCTGCAGCAGCGGCAGCACCACATGGCCGCCGCCGAACACCAGCGCGCCGGCGCGGTAGAAGCCGTCGATGAGCGCGGCCGTCGGCGTGCCGGCCACCGCAGCCCACAGGGGCAACAAGGCCAGCGGCAGCAGGAACAGCACCAGGGCCAGCACGCCGCCACGGCGCGACAGCGGCCAGCGCTGCGGCGCAGGCGCGGCCGCTGCAGCCGGCAGCCGCAGCAGCCAGCGCCCCGCGAGCGCCGCGGCCGCGATCACGAGCACCTGGGCCAGCGCCACGGGCCAGGCCAGCAGCACCAGCGCGGCCACGATGGCCAGCGCGGCGCGCTGGCGGTCCGGGCACAGCGTGCGTGCCATGCCCCAGACGGCCTGGGCCACGATGGCCACGGCCGCCACCTTGAGGCCGTGCACCCAGCCCGCCGCGGCCAGCGCCGGCTGCCGCACGATGAGCTCGGCCAGCGCCACCAGCAGCAAGGCCGACGGCAGCGTGAAGCCCACCCAGGCCGCCAGCATGCCCCAGCCACCGGCACGCCCCAGGCCCAGCGCCATGCCCACCTGGCTGCTGGCCGGCCCCGGCAGGAACTGGCACAGCGCCACGAGGTCGGCATAGGCGCGGTCGTCGAGCCAGCGCCGCCGCTCCACGAACTCGGTGCGGAAGTAGCCCAGGTGGGCGACCGGCCCGCCGAACGAGGTCAGGCCGAGCCGCAGGAACACCAGCAGCACGCGCCAGGGGCTGTCGGTTCGGACGGTGGGAACGGGCATCGGCAAGTCGCAGCACGCAAAAGGAACGCATGCTATGCGCCCCGCACGACAGCCCGGCGTCGCCCTACTTCAACGCGAAGCGCACGTTCGCCGGCTTCCTGCCGGCCAGCTGCACGGTGGCCACCACCTTGGTGCCGGCCGCGGTGGGGAAGCTGCCCCTGGCCTCCAGCCGGTCGCCGGCCGGCGCCAGCGCGGCCTCGGTCTTGGCGCTGCCGGCCAGCAAGGTGAGCTTGCCCGTGGCGCCCTTCAGGTCAGCCGCCTTGCCGTGGTCGCGCACGTACAGCGCGATGCTGTCGGCCTTGGCCACGAGCTCGAAGTCCATGTCGCTGGCCTCGACCACCACGCCGCCGTGCAGGGGCTGGTGGTCGTGGGCTGCGCCATGGCTGTGGGCCTGTTGGGCCGAAGCGGCGCCGGCCAGGCTCAGCGCGGCGAACAGGGTGAGGGTCAGGGTCTTCATGGTGTGTCCTCGTTGCAGGAAGGTTGGAGAAAAGGGCATCACAGCGCCTCGGCCGTGTCGTCGCGCGCCAGCCGCTCGGCGTCCTTGCGGCCGAACAGCCAGAACATGGCCGGCGTGAGGAAGGTGTCCAGCAGCGTGGAGCTGACCAGGCCGGAGAAGATCACCACCGCCACCGGGTGCAGGATCTCGGTGCCGGGCCGCTCGGCTTCGAAGAGCAGCGGCGCCAGCGCGAAGGCCGTGACCAGCGCCGTCATCAGCACCGGGCTCAGCCGCTCGATGGAGCCACGCAGGATCATCCGGTGGTCGAAGGCCTCGCCCTCGAAGCGCATCAGGTTGATGTAGTGGCTGACCTTCAGGATGCCGTTGCGCACCGAGATGCCGGCCAGCGTGATGAAGCCCACCAGCGCCGCCACCGAGAGCGGCTGGCCGGAGATCCACAGCCCCAGCACCGCGCCCACCAGCGCCAGCGGGATATTGGCCATGATCAGGAGCGCCAGCCGCGCGCTCTGGTAGCGGCTGAACAGCACCACGAACATGCCGACGAGCGAGACGATGGACAAGAGGCCCACCAGGCGCGAAGCCTCTTCCTGCGCCTGGAACTGCCCGCCCAGCGTGACGAACAGGCCCTCGGGCAGCGGGTGCGCGGCCACGGCGGCGCGGATGTCGGCCACCACCTCGGACAGCGGCCGGCCCTGCGCGTTGGCCGAGAGCACGATGCGGCGCTTGCCATCGTCGCGGCTGATCTGGTTGGGGCCGTCGCTGTCCTCGATGCGCGCCAGCAGTGAGAGCGGCACGCGGCCCGTGGGCGTCTCCACGAGGATCTGCGCCAGGCCGTCGACCGAGCGCGCCTCTTCCGGCAGCCGCACCACCAGCGCGAAGCGCCGGTTGCCCTCGACGATCTGCGTCACGCGCTCGCCCTCGACCAGGCTCTGCAGCACGGCCAGCACCTGCGGCGCGGGCACGCCGTACCGCGCCGCGGCCGCGTAGTCGATGGACACCTTGATCTGCGGCGCCAGCACCTGCTTCTCGATCTCCAGGTCGGCCAGGCCCGGCACCGTGGCCAGCCGCGCGCGCAGCGCCTCGGCCTGGCCGCGCAGCTGGTCCAGGTCCTCGCCGAAGATCTTGACCGCGATCTGCGAACGCACGCCCGAGAGCATGTGGTCGATGCGGTGCGAGATCGGCTGGCCGATGGCGATGGCCGCCGGCAGGTGCTGCAGCCGCGCGCGGATGTCGGCCTGCACCGCATCCATGCTGCGCGTGATCTCGCCCGCGGGTTGGAGGCCCACGTCGATCTCGCTCACGTGCACGCCCTCGGCATGCTCGTCGAGTTCGGCGCGGCCGCTGCGCCGGCCCACGTGCGCGACCTCGGGCACCTGGGCCACGAGCCGCTCGGCCTGCGCCGCCAGCGCCGAACTCTCGGCCAGCGTCACACCGGGGTTCAGCCGCAGGCCGATCAGCAGCGTGCCCTCGTTGAACGGCGGCAGGAAGGTCGTAGGAAAGAACGGCACCGCCACCGCCGCCACCAGCACGGCCAGCGCACCGGCCGCGATGGCCTTGCGCGGGTGGTGTAGCACGGGCGCCAGGCCGTTGCGGTAGCGCGCCTTGAGCCAGGCCAGCAGCCGGGTGTCGCCATGGTCCAGCGACTTCATGCGCGGCAGCAGGTACAGGTTGAGCACCGGCGTCACCGTCACCGAGACCAGCAGGCTGGCCAGCGTGGAGACGATGAAGGCCACGCCCAGCGGTACGAACAGCCGGCCCTCCATGCCCGGCAGCGCGAACAGCGGCACCAGCACCAGCACGATGATCACGGTGGCGTAGAGGATGGCCGAGCGCACCTCCATCGTGGCCGAACGCACCACCTGCAGCGCATTGAAGGTGCCGGGGTGCGCGGCGCGCTGCTCCTTCAGGCGGCGCAGCACGTTCTCGATGTCGACCACCGCGTCGTCCACCAGCCCGCCGATGGCGATCGCCAGGCCGCCCAGCGTCATGGTGTTGATCGACATGCCGAACCAGCGGAACACCAGCGCCGTGACCAGGAAGGACACGGGGATCGCCACCAGCGCGATGAAGGTGGTGCGCAGGTTGCCGAGGAACAGCAGCAGGATCAGCGCCACGCAGACCGAGGCGCCGATCAGCTTGCCCTGCAGCGTGGAGATCGACGCTTCGATGAAGCTGGCCTGGCGGAAGGTGACCTGCGGCGCCTGCATGCCGGCGGGCAGCGCGGTCTTCATTTCCACGAGCGCGCGTTCGATGGACTGCGTCAGCGCGATGGTGTCGGCCGTGGGCTGCTTCTGCACGCCCAGGATCACGGCGGGCTGGCCCGCGATGCCGGCGTCGCCACGCTTGATGGCGGCCGCGAACTCCACCTTGGCGATCTGCTGCAGCACGATGGGCTGGCCGCCGGTGGCCGAGACCGTGGCCGTGATGGCCAGCTGGCGCAGGTCGTCCAGCCGCGAGGTGCGGCCCAGGTGGCGGATCAGGTACTCGCGGCCATTGAGCTCCAGGAAGCCGCCCGAGGTGTTGGACGAGAAGCCCTTGAGCGCAGCCTCCAGTTGCTCGTGCGTGATGCCCAGGGCAGACATGCGCGCGGTGTCCGGCTGCACCTGGAACTGCCGCACCTCGCCGCCGATGGGGATGACCTGCGCCACGCCCGGGATCGCGAGCAGCCGCGGGCGCAAGACCCAGTCCGCATATTCGCGCACCGCCATCGGCCCGATCTTGCCGTCGATGGGAATCGCGATCTGCATGATCTCGCCCATCACCGAGCTGATCGGGCCCATGCGCGGCACCACGCCCGCGGGCAGGCCCTCCTCCATGGCCGACAGGCGCTCCGACACCATCTGCCGCGCGCGGAAGATCTCGGTCGACCAGTCGAAGGTCACGTACAGGAAGGACAGGCCCGCGCTGGACGTGGAGCGCACCGATTCCACGCCGGGCAGGCCATTCAGCGTGGTCTCCAGCGGGAAGGTGATGAGCTGCTCCACCTCCTCGGCGGCCATGCCGCCGGCCTCGGTCATGATGGTGACGGTGGGCTTGTTGAGGTCGGGGAACACGTCCACCGGCATGGTGGTCAGGGTGAAGCCGCCGTAGGCGACCAGCACCAGGCCCGCGATGATGACCAGCAGCCGGTTGGCCAGGCTGCTGTCGAGTAGCCACTTGAACATGGGCGCCCTATCGGATCTGGTTGACCAGGCTCGCGCCCTGGTGGACCACGCGGTCGCCCGGTTTCAGGCCCGCGGTCGCGACGACGTTGGCGCCGTCCAGCGGTTCGGTCGTCAGCACGCGCGGCTCGAAGCGCTCGGGCGCGACCTTGACCCACACGATGCTCTGGTTCGAGGGGTTGCGCGCCAGTGCGGCGGCCGGCACGGACACGCCGCTCAACTGGCTCTTGGTCTGCACGACCACCTGCACCGGCTGGCCCACGGCCAGGGCCTGCAGCGCCGGCCCTTGGGCCGCGAACTGCAGCGGCAACGCCTGCTCGCGCAGCGCCCTGGCCGCGCCCACGAAGCGCAGCGGCACGCGCGTGCCGCCTACGGCCAGCGCGCCGCCCGCGATGTCGGCCGCCAGGGCCGGGTCGTAGGCCAGGGCCTCGATGCGCAGGCGTGTCGGGTCGACGATCTCGAACACGAGTTCGCGCGCATCGACGACGGCGCCGGCGATGGCGGTGGCCGATGCGATGACGCCGGACACGGGCGCCACCAGCGCCTCGCGGCCCGACAGCGCGCCGGCCATCACGCCGGCCCGCTCGCCCAGGCTGGCCAGCTCGCTCTCGGCCGCCTCGATCTCCTTGCGCGGCACGGTGTCGGCCAACTCGCGCAGGCGTGCCAGCCGCTTCTCGGCCAGCGCGCGCGCGGCGCGCAGTTCGGCCACCTGGGCGGCCTGGCCGGCACGCTCCAGCGGCGCGGCTGCCGGCGCCACATAGGCCAGCACCTCGCCCTTGCGCACGGCCTGGCCGGGCGTGGGAAAGCCGCGCGGGCCGGGCTCCAGCCGGCCCGGCTGTGTGGGCTGCACGCGGCCGCCCGCGTTCGGGTCCATCACCACCTTGCCCGCCAGCGTGAAGGCGCGCGGCAGCTGCTGTTGTTCGGCCACCAGCGTGCGCACGCCGATCTGGCGCTGCGTGGGCTTGGGCAGGAACACGCTGCCGTCTGGCAGGCGCTGGGGTGCATTGGCGTTCGCGCCCGCGGGGGCTTCGCCATGGTCGTGGCCTTCGCCGGCCAGCACGGGGCCGGCCAGCAGGCTGGCGAGCAGGAGGTTGGCGACGGCCTTCATGCGGCGGCTCCCAGGTTCGGACGGCGGCGTTTGAACACGGTCACAAGCGCGAGCAGCAACACCAGGCCGCCGGCCGCCCACGGGGCCCAGGCACGCCAGCCGTGCGCATGCGGTGCCTCGGCGGCAGCGGCCTCGGCGTGGATGTCGAGTTCGCCCGCCAGCAGGTCGGCATCGGCGCCGGCCGTGACGGTGGCCGTCACCGGGTGCGTGCCGGGGCCGGGTTCCGCGGCCAGCTCGGCCTCGAACTCGCCGGCCGCCACGCTCTTGAGCGCCACGGGCTGGCCGTTCAGTTCCAGCACCAGTTGGGCGTTGTCCACCGGCGCGTTGCTGGGCGCGTGGTCCAGCCAGATGCGCAGGTGGTGGCCGTCGAGCACGCCGACGAGTTCGAACAGGTCCGAACTCGCGGCGAAGCGCGGCAGCGCGGGGCCGGCGGCTGCCGGTTCGGCACCGCCATGGTCGTGGCCGTCGCCGGCGCGTGCCGGGCCGGCCAGCAGCAGCGCCAGGGTCAGGAAGAGAAATCGCATGGAAGTTCTTTCGCGAAGAGGGTTCATTGCGGCAACAGGCCCAGGGCCTGGCGCAGCGCGGAGATGGCCTGGTGCACGGCCACGCGGGCACGCGCGCTCTGGCGTTCGGCCTCGTAGGCCTCCAGCTCCACGCGCAGGCGGTTGGGCAGGTCGGTCTCGCCCAGGCGGAACGAGGTCTCGAAGAAGCCGCGCGTCTGCTGCGCCAGCGCCGTGCGCCGGGCGGCCGCCGTGGCCACGGCCTGGGCCGTGGCCAGGCGCGCGCGCGCCACGGCGGCATCGGCCGCGAGGCGCTGGGCCTGCAGCACGCGCAGCTGCTCGGCCTCGATGCGTTCCGCACTGGCCGTGGCCACCTTGGCACGGTGGCCCGAGGCCGAGCCCAGCGGCACGCGCAGGCCGACCGTCAGCGCGTGGGTGTTGGACTCGCCATAGGCGCCGCGCTCGCGTGTGACGAGCAGCGCCAGTTCGGGGTTGGCGCGCTTGCGCACGGCCGCCAATTCCTGCGCATGGGCGGCCAGGCGTGCGCGGTCGTCGAGTTCGACCAGTGCGGGATGGGTGGTGTCGGGCGCCGTGGCCTGCGGCAGCGGCTCGGCCAGCGCCACGCCGGCCGGCGGCTGCACGCCCAGCGCTGCGAGCGCCTGGCGCGCCTGCACCACGGCCAGCGCGGCTTCGGCCACCTCGGCCTCGGCTTGGGCGCGTGCACCGTCGGCCTGGTTCTGGTCGGCGCGCGCGAGGTCGCCGGAGGCCACGCGGCGCGCCACGTCGCGCGCCAGCTTGTCCGCGCTGTCTTCACGCGCAGCGGCGGCCTGCTGCTCCAGCAACGCCAGTTGCAGTGCCCACCAGGCCTCGCGCAGCTCACCGGCCAGGCGCCACTGCGCCGCGCGCAGCCGGCTCTCCAGCGCCAGCCCTTCGGCGCCTGCCTGGGCCTGCGTCAGCGCACGCTCGCGCGGCAGCCACAGCGGCACGGCCACCCCGGCCTCGATCTCGCGCGCGCCGTCGTTGCCGCTCAGCCGGTCGGACTTGAGCGCGGCTTCGAGCGCGGGCGGCTCGGGCGTCCAGCGGTCGGCCGCCACGCGCTGGGCCTGGCCGGCATCGCGCCGTGCGGCGGTGCCGGCCTGTTCGGGCTGCTGGGCCCAGGCCTGGGCGAAGGCCTCGGCCAGGCTGCTGGCGGGCGCGGGCGGCGTCTGGGCCAGCGACGGCAGGCTGGCCAACGCCAGCACAGCGGCGCCCAGCCGGTGGGATGCCCGCCGGGGCGAAAACTTCCAATGCATGCGAATCCTCGTGGAAGCGGACGGACGTCCGCGAACCGGCCCCGCACAGGGGCCGACCAAAGCCTCAGGGGCTCAGGCGAGGAAGCGGTGGGGTGGACGGATCAGCCGCTCGGGCAGTCCGTCGGTGATGCTGCGCTGGTAGGGCGTGGCGTGGCGCAGGTCCGGCAAGCCGGTCGGCAGCGCCGCGGGCCAGCCGAGCAACGCGGCGCACATGCCGCCGTGGCAGCCCACGCAATCGAGGTGCGGCACCTGCGGCCCGTTCTCGGCCTGGGCCGGCTCGTGCGCGTCCAGGTGCACGTGGTGGCCGAAGTGCGCCTCGGCCGTCGTCGGTTCGTGGCGGCAGACTTCCGCCGCCGCAGACCAGGTGGCCTGCAGCACGAGCACGAGCATCAGCACGACAGAGAGGAAACGGCGCATGGATGGAGGGTTGCTGCGTTGCAGCAGCGGCGCGAGTGTAGCGGCCGGACATGCAACCCGGATGGCGAAGTGGATGACAAATTTGTCATCGAAACAGCGCTTGCCGGCACCACACAATGCCCCATGCAATTGCTGGTGATCGAAGACGAAACCAAGCTCGCGCAGTACCTGCAGAAGGGCCTGCGCGAGGAAGGTTTTGCGGTGGACGTGGCGCACGACGGCGTGACCGGCCTGGAGGCCGCGTTGCAGCACGCCTACGACCTCGTCGTGCTCGACGGCATGCTGCCGGGGCTGGACGGCTTCGCCGTGCTGGCCGCGCTGCGCCAGAGCCGCCAGACCCCCGTGCTCATGCTGACCGCGCGCGGCGAGGTCGAGGACCGCGTGCGCGGCCTGCGCAGCGGCGCCGACGACTACCTGGTCAAGCCCTTCGCCTTCTCCGAACTGGTGGCCCGCATCCAGGTGCTGCTGCGCCGCGCGAGCGCCACGCCGGCAGAGGCCACGGTGCTGCGCCTGGCCGACCTGGAGGTCGATCTGATCCGGCGCCGCGTGCTGCGCGCCGGCCAGCGCGTGGAGCTGACCAACAAGGAGTTCAACCTGCTCACGTTGCTGCTGCGCCGCCAGGGCGCGGTGCTGTCGCGCACCGAACTCGCGGCCCAGGTCTGGGGCATGAACTTCGACAGCGAGACCAACATCGTCGAGGTGGCCGTGCGCCGGTTGCGCGACAAGGTGGACCGGCCATTCGAGCGGCCGCTGCTGCACACGGTGCGCGGCATGGGCTACGTGCTCGAAGCCAGGGCATGACGCAGCGCAGCCTGCGCGCGCGGCTGTCGCTGTGGCTGGCGCTGCAATCGCTGGCCGGGCTCGGCCTGGTCTGCGGCGCGCTGTACCTGGCATTGGACTGGACGCTGGCGCAGCGCCGCCACGAGACGCTCGCGCAGAAGGAAACCGCCGTGCGCGAACTGCTGGCCGAGGGCCGCGCCGACCACCGGCCCGAAGACCTGCCGCACCTGCTGGACGACATGCTGGCCGGCCATGGCGACCTGGCGCTGACGCTGACCGACGGCGCCGGCCGCACCGTGTTCAGCCGGCCCCTGCCGGCGGATGTGCGGGCCGCCGCGCACCGCTTCGCCGTGGCCGTGGAGGGCTGGCCCGCACCCGTGCAGGCCAGCCTGCAACTGGACCCGCGCGCCGACGCCGCGCTGCTGCGGCGCATGGCGGGGCTGCTGCTGCTGGCCGCGCTGGGCGGCACGGCCGTGATCTCGCTCGGCGGCTGGTGGCTGGTGCGCCTGGGCCTGGCGCCGCTGCGCGAGCTGGCGGCGCAGACCGGCCAGCTCGACGCCGACACGCTGGCCCGTCGCCTGGACGGGCGCGCCCAGCCCGCCGAACTGCAGCCCTTGATCGCGCAGTTCAACGCGCTGCTGGACCGCCTGGCCAGCGCTTACGCGCAGATGGAGGCCTTCAACGCCGACGTCGCACACGAACTCAACACGCCCCTGGCCACGCTGATCAGCGGCAGCGAACTGGCGCTGCGCCGCGCCCACAGCGCAACCGAGCTGCAGGAGGTGCTGGGCTCCAATCTTGAGGAACTCGACCGGCTCGCCCACATCGTGGCGGACATGCTGTTCCTCTCGCGCGCGCAGCGCGGCAGCAGCGCGCGGCGCACGCAGGTGGCCAGCCTCGCGGCGCTGGCGGCCGAGGTGGCCGAGTTCCACGAGGCCGCGCTGCAGCAGGCCGCGCTCGCGGTGCGCATCGAAGGCGATGCGGCCGCCGCGGTGGATGCGGGGCTGCTGCAGCGCGCGCTGTCCAACCTGCTGGGCAATGCCACGCGGCATGCCACGCCGGGCAGCACGGTGCTGGTCGCCATCGCCCGCGCGGACGGCCGCACCCGCATCACGGTGGAGAACGCCGGCGCGGCCATCGCGCCCGAGCACCTGCCGCGGCTGTTCGACCGCTTCTTCCGCGCCGACCCCGCGCGCAGCCAGGCCGACCAGCACCATGGCCTGGGCCTGGCCATCGTGGCGGCGATCGCCCGCATGCATGGTGGCGGCACGCTGGCCGAATCGGCCGCGGGACGCACCCGCATCGGCCTGTGGCTCGGCGATGCGCAGATGACGCAAACGTCATCGAACGGTGCGGCTTCCTGAGGTTTGGATTTCCAGAATGCAAGGCACCGCGCAACACCGCGCGGACCATCCGACAAAGGAAACACCATGCCTCGCCCCTCCGCCCTCCTGCTCTCCCTGGCCGCCGTGTTCGGCCTGGCCCAGCCCGCACTGGCGTCCGACGCCCCGCCCACGCGAGAGCAGGTGCGCGCCGCGGTGCTGCAGGCACAGGCCCGCGGCCAATGGCCGGCCGGCGGCGAAGCCGGCGTCTGGACAGCGCCCGCCACCGGCACGCCGTTGAGCCGCGCGCAGGTCCTGCGCGAACTGGCCGCCTCCGGCCCTGCGCCCTCCGGCGAAGTCGGAGACATCGGCCAGCTGGCGGCTGACCACCGCGACACCACGCGCGCCGAGGTGCGTGCGCAGGCCGTGCAGGCGCTGCGTGCGGGCGCGCTGCCGGGCGGCGAACTCTGACAACGACCGTGCTGCGGCTCAGGGACCCGCAGCCGTCCGCTCCAGCGCCGCCCGGGCTGCGGCCCGGTGCAGGTCGGCATGCGCCAGATCGGCGATCGGCGCCAGCAGGCCCGCGTCGAACTCGCTCAGCGGCAGGCCCTGCGCGACACGCCGGGGCCAGTCCGGATGCGTCAGCGCGCCACGGCCCAGCGCCACGAAGTCCGCCTCGCCGCGCGCCAGCATGCCGGCCGCCCGCGCGGGGTCGTGCAGCCCGCCGTTGGCCAGCACGGGCAAGCCGGCGTAGCGCTTGGCCAAGGCGGCCAGGCTGGGGCCGATGCCGAAGGCCGGCTGCCATGCCATGTGCTCCGTGGTGTGCAGGTAGTCGAGGGGCAGCCGGCCCAGCAGCTCGAACAGCGCGCGCGCCTCGGCCTCGCCGCCCCGCCACTTGCAGGCGAAGTCATTGACCTTGGCCTGCGAGATGCGCAGGCCGACCACGAAGTCCGGACCGACGGCCGCGCGGACCGCCCACGCGACCTCGCAGATCAGGCGCAAACGGCCCGCCAGCGCGCCGCCATGGCCGTCCTCGCGCAGGTTGCTGCCTTCGGACAGGAACTGGTCGAGCAGATAGCCGTTGGCGCCATGGATCTCGACACCGTCGAAGCCCGCCTGCCGGGCACGCCGCGCCGACAGCGCAAAGCCCTGCACCGCATGATCGATCTCCTGCGGCGCCATGGCCGCGGGCAGCGGATACGCGCCGCTGCCGCGGTAGAAGGGCATCTGGCGGCCGACGGGCTGCACGGCCGAAGGCCCCACCGTGCCCACGCGGTGCGGGTTACCCTGCGACAGGGCGCCGGCGTGCATCAGCTGGGCCAGCATGCGCGCGCCCTGCGCCTGCACGCCGGCGATGATGCCGCGCCAGGCCTGCTGCTGCGCCTCGTTGGCCATGCCCGGCTGGAACAGGTAGCCCTGCGAGAAGTCCTCGTCCGTGTACAGCCCTTCGGTGATGACCAGCCCGAAGCCTCCTTCGGCGAAGCCGCGGTAGTAGTCCGCCATGTGCGGCGTGGGAAGGCCCTGGGCCGATGCGCTGACGCGCGTCATGGGCGCCACCGCGAGACGGTTGGCAAGCTGCAGGCGCCCGAGGGCGAGCGGCTCCGACAGGCGCTGGTGGGCGTGGTGTTCCATGGTCACTGCCCACCGGACGCATCGACTGCGGCAATCGCTTCGATCTCGATGCAGGCCTTGGCGTCGTAGAGGGCACGCACCTCGGCAATGGTGTCGGCCGGATAGGGCGCGCGAAAGAACTCGCGCCGCAGCGCCACCACGTCCTGGAAATGCCCCATGTCGGTGACGAAGATCGTGACCTTGATGACGCGGTCCAGGCGCGAGCCGCCCGCCTCCAATGCCCGCTGCAGGTTGGCGAAGGCCTGCCGGCCCTGCGCCAGGAAGCCGCCTTCGACGATGCGGCCATCCGCGCCCGCACCGGCCTGTCCGGAGATGAAGACGAGCTCGCCGAAGCGCATGCCCTGGGACAGCAGGAAGGGTGCGTAGTGGTCGGGCTCGGTCGTGATGCGTTCAAGCATGGTGAGGTTCCTCGGTTGCGATGAAGATGGCAGAACAGGTGATTTGCTTTCACCCTTCTGCACGCAGGAACGCATCTTCTTCCTGACGAAAATTCTCTACAAACGATGAATAATCAGGTAATAGATGAATTCATCTCACCAACACCGCTGAACGTGCGCCGCCTTCCCCCACTCTCCTCGCTCCGTGCCTTCGAGGCCGCGGCGCGCCACGCCAGCTTCAAGCGCGCGGCAGAAGAGCTGGCCGTGACGCCCACGGCCGTGAGCCACCAGATCCGGGCGCTGGAAGAGTCGCTCGGGCTGGCGCTCTTCGCGCGGGCGGTCCGCCAGGTTCGGTTGACCGAAGCCGGCGCGCAGCTGTATCCGGTGCTGCAGCAGGGCTTCGATGCCTTCGAGGCGGTGCTGCTGCGCCTGCGGCAGCCGAACCGACGGGCCCAGGTCACGATCTCCGCGACCAATGCCTTCACGGCGAAATGGCTGATCCCGCGGGTCGCCGGCTTCCACGCGCTGCATCCGCAGATCGACCTGCAGCTGCACGCTTCCGACGAGGCCGTGGACCTGGGCAAGCGCCAGGTGGACATCGCGGTCCGCTACGGGCGTAGCCCCTATCCCGGCCTGGTGGCCGAGGTCCTTTTCGAAGACAGCTACGCGCCGGTGGCCAACCCGCTGCTGCGCGTGGCCAGCGCCGCGGATCTGGCCACGGTGCGGCTCATCCACTTCGACTGGAAGAGTGCCTCACCGACCCACCCGACCTGGGACCGCTGGTTCGCCCACGCGGGATGGCAACCGGACGCCGCGCTGGGCCAGCTGCGCTACTCCGACGAAGGGCATGCGATCCAGGCGGCCGTGGCCGGCCAGGGGGTCGCGCTGCTGAGCCTGGCGATGGTGGCGCAGGAGCTGGCCTCAGGCCAGCTCGTGCAGCCCTTCGGCCCCGCCATCGCCGGCCACGCCTACCACCTGGTCACACGCGCCGACCACGGCCCGGCGGCAGCGACCAGCGCCGTGCTGGCGTGGCTGCGGTCGCAGGCGCCGCCAGGCTGAGGGCGCCGGCTGGCGCTAGGCGCCGGGCCCATCGCCGGCCAGGTCGCCGGTCAGGTCGCTGGTCAGGTCGCTGGTCCACCGGTCGGTCGCCACCATCTCTTCGAGCGGCCGGCCATGGCGCCAGTCCTGCAACTCCAGCATGGGCTTCGGATAGAACGCCGGCACCGGCCCCAGGCACAGCACGGCGATGGCTTGCGCGCCTTCGGGCAACTGCAGCAGCTGCCCCAGCGCGGCCGGCTCGAACAGCGAGACCCAGCCCATGCCCAGGTTCTCGGCCCGCGCCGCGAGCCACAGGTTCTGGATCGCGCAGGCGGCCGAGCACAGCGCCATGTCGCGCGGCATGGTGCGCCGGCCGAACAGCGTGCCGTCGTCGGGCGCCAGCACCGCCACCAGCAGCTCGGCGCAGTCGCGCACGCCCTCGACCTTGAGCGCGAGGAACTCATCGGAGCGCTGCTGCATGGCAGCGGCCGTGGCCAGCCGCTCCTGCTCGACCAGTTGCGCGATGCGCTCGCGCAGCGCCGGATCCTGCACGCGGATCAGCCGCCAGGGCTGCATCAGGCCGACCGAGGGCGCGCAATGGGCGGCCCGCACGACACGCGCGAGCACCTCGTCCGCCACCGCCTCTCCGGGCACGAAATGCCGCATGTCGCGGCGCTCCTGCAGCACGCTGTAAAGGCTCGCCCGGTCTTGCGCGCCGAAGCGGGTTGGCGGCTGGCCATCGGGCGTGGACATGGGGCTTTCAGGCAGGGGCATGGGTGGGGATTTTCAGCGACCGGGAAGAAGCCGCGGCAACCGCGCCGGGCTAGACTGCTGGCCGACGCCGCGCGACCCCTGACCAACCGCCATCGATGCTCCCGAAGAACCGTTCTCCTTTTGCCCGCGGCCTGCACACCTGCGCAACCGCCGTGCTCGCCCTCACGCTCCCCGGCACCGCCATCGCCCAGAAGCGCTACGACCCTGGCGCCAGCGACACCGAGGTCCGCATCGGCCACATCGGCCCCTACTCGGGCCCGGCTTCGGCCTACGGCACCATCGGCAAAGCCGCCAGCGCGTACATCGCGAAGGTCAATGCCGAAGGCGGCGTCCACGGCCGCAGGATCGTGCTGCTCAGCGTGGACGACGGCTACAACCCGGCCAAGACGGTCGAGCAGGCACGCAAGCTGGTCGAGCAGGACGAGGTGCTGGCGCTGTTCGCCCCGCTGGGCACGGCGCAGAACCTGGCGATCCAGCGCTACATGAACGCGAAGAAGGTGCCGCAGCTGTTCGTGGCCACGGGGGCCACGCGGTTCGGCGATGCCAAGGCCTTCCCCTGGACCATGGGCTGGCAGCCGACCTACCAGGACGAGGCCCGCATCTACGCCCAGCACATCCTGGCCACGCGGCCGAATGCCAAGGTGGCCGTGCTGCTGCAGAACGACGATTTCGGCAAGGACTACCTCAAGGGCTTCCTGGACGCGCTGGGCGACAAGGCCGCCACCATGGTCGTGGCCCGCGCCAGCTACGAGGTGACCGACGCCACGGTGGACAGCCAGATCATCGCGCTCAAGGCCAGCGGCGCGGACGTGTTCTTCAACATCGCCACGCCGCGCTTCGCGGCGCAGGCCATCCGCAAGGCCGCCGAAACCGGCTGGCGGCCGCTGCAGTACCTGGCCAGCGTGTCGATCTTCGTGCAGGCCGTGCTCAAGCCGGCCGGGCTGGACAACGCCACCGGCGTGATCTCCGCCTCGTTCATCCGCGACCCGGACGACGAGACGCTGAAGGACACGCGCGAACTGGCCGACTACCGCACCTTCATGCAGCAGTACTACCCGGCCGGCGAGGCCAGCGACTTCCTCAACGTGCTGGGCTACTCCACCGCGCAGACGCTGGTGCAGACCATCCGGCAGGCCGGCGACGACCTCACGCGCGAGAACCTCATGCGCCAGGCGGCCAACCTGTCGATGGTGCTGCCCATGCTGCACCCCGGCATCGAGGTGAAGACCGGCCCGGACGACTACCGGCCCATCGAGAAGGTGCAGCTGGTGCGCTTCAACGGCACGCGGTACGAGGCCATGGGCCGGCCGGTGGGACGCTGAAGGAACGCAGCCGCGCCATCCTCTGGATCGCATCGCCTGGCCCGCGGGCCTGGCCACACCGTCTGTTCCGCCCACCCGGCCGCGTGTCGGCCAGACAGCACAACACGCAAGTTGCTCCATCAGAATGGGACGACACGCCCCTGGGCGCCCTCTGTCGAAGGACCTCCATGCCGGATATCGCCGTGTTCCTCCAGTCGGTGAAGTTGCCCGTGATGTCGGAGGTGGCGCACGCACTGATCCGCACGCTGAACGACGACAACGCGTCCAACCAGGAGGTTGGGGCCATCATCGCCAGGGACGCCGCACTGACCGCAAGGCTGCTGCGGCTGGCCAACAGTGCGAGCTTCGGCCTGAGCCGGCGGGTCGCCACGCTGGACGATGCGATCGCCCTCGTCGGCATGGGCCGGGTGCGTACCCTGGGGCTGGCTGCCTCGATGGGCGATGCGTTCCCCGTGGTCGACGGCCTGAGCCGCACCGAGTTCTGGCACAGCTGCATGGTCAGCGCCGGCTACGGCCAATGGTTGTCGTCGCAGATCGGCCTGGACACCAGCCACGCCTGGCTGGCCAGCATGATGGTGCGGCTGGGCGAACTCATGATCGCGCAGGCCCAGCCGGCCAGCCTGGCCGAGATCGAGAAGCTGCCGCACCCGCCCGGCGGTCGTTGGGAGCGTGAGACACGGCTCACCGGCTTCAGCGAAGGCCAGATCACGGCCGAACTGGCACGGCGCTGGAACTTCCCGGCCGAGATCGTGCACGCGCTCGACGCGGCGTCCGACCCGATGGCGAGCAAGCCCTTCGACCGGCTGGCCGCCGTGGTGCATCTGGCCATGCTGCTGGCTGACATGCCGCCCGGCGGACCCGAGATGCTCGACGCGCTACCGGCCGAGGTGGTACAGGCATTGCAGCTGCGGACCGAATGGATGCGCGCCAGATTCCCTGCGCCGGAGTCGTTCATCGACCTGGATTGACGGGCCCGCCGGCCCTCCAGAACGCCGGCGCCGCTCGGCCGCCCGGCTCGCTGGACGAGCCCCCGAGGTTCAAAACCCCAGCCGCAGCCCCACGCTGAACACCGCCTTGCGCTCCGCGCGCCCCAAGGTGCCGTCGATCTGCACGTTCTTGAAGATCTCGCGGCGCAGGCCGAACTGCAGCGTGGGCTTGCCGTGCTGCTGGCCGAACGCCTCGACATGGGCCGTCACCGCACCCAGTTCGAACTCCTTGGCCACGCCCCAGGTGGCATGCGTGCCGCCGCCGTCGGGCCGGTGCGCGCCCAGGTTCAGGTGCAGCGGGCCGCCGTCCAGGTTGCAGGTGACGAGGCCGTTGACATAGGTGGCGTCGCCGCGCTCGCGGTGCAAATGCATGCGACCGACCACGGCGCCCGCGTTGCAGCCGCCTTCCACCGAGGGCGTGAGCCGCATCTTGGCCTGCACGGCCGTGCTGGTTTCGGGCACGGAGAAGTTCCGCTCCACGCCCACGCCCAGTTCCAGCCAGTCCAGCACGCCCACGCCCAGCGCGCTCGTCCACAGCCGGTCGCGGCCGGCCGGGCGGGCGTACCAGCTCTCGAGCTGGCCGCCGCCGACCTCGGCCACGTTGGCATCGTCCACCGTGAGCGGGCGACCGGCCCAGGCCGGAGCCGAGACCGTCGATGCGGCCAGCAGCCAGGCCGCCGCGCGGCATGCGCGCTTCATGTCGCCTGCCGCCGCAGGTCCAGCGCCGCCGGGCTGCTGCCCGGCAAGCGGAACGCCGCCACCGCGTTCACCAGGCCTTGCGCCTGGCCCTTGAGGCTGCTGGCCGCCGCGGCGATCTCCTCGACCAGCGCGGCGTTCTGCTGCGTGCTGCGGTCCATCTGCGTGACGGCGTCGCCCACCTGCGAGATGCCGGCGGCCTGGCCGTCGCTGGAGGCGGTGATCTCTCCGACGATGTCGGTCACGCGGCGGATCGCCGCGACGATCTCGGCCATGGTGCCGCCAGCGCTGCCGACCAGCCGCGTGCCGGCCTCCACGCGCTGCACGCTGGTGCCGATCAAGGCCTTGATTTCCTTGGCCGCCTCGGCCGAGCGGCTGGCCAGCGAACGCACCTCGGACGCCACCACCGCGAAGCCGCGGCCCTGCTCACCTGCGCGCGCCGCCTCCACCGCGGCATTGAGCGCGAGGATGTTGGTCTGGAACGCGATGCCGTCGATGGTGCCGATGATGTCGGCGATGCGGCGCGAGGATTCCTCGATCTCCTGCATGGTGCGCACCACCTCGCCCACCACCGCCCCTCCCTGGGCGGCCACGGTGCTGGCCTTGGCGGCCAGCGCATTGGCCTGGCGCGCGCTGTCGGCGTTGTGCAGCACGGTGGCGCGCAGTTCCTCCATCGAGGCCGAGGTCTCCTGCAGCGCGCTGGCCTGCTGCTCGGTGCGCATGCTCAGGTCCTGGTTGCCCTGGGCGATCTCCACACTGGCGTGGGCCACGCTGTCGGAGTTGTGCTGCACGCTGCGCACGATCTCGCTGAACTGGGCCTGCATGCGCGCCATGGCAGAGAGCAGGCGCCGCGTCTCGTCGTTGCCGTGCGCTGCCGCGCTGACGGTGAGGTCGCCATGGGCCAGGCGGTCGGCCATGCCCACGGCATCGGCCATGGGCCGCTCCATCTGGCGCGTGAGCCAGACGGCCGCGCCGACGAGCAGCACCGCCGCCACGGCCAGCGCCAGCACCACCTGCAGCGCCGCGGTCTGCACGCTGCGCGCGGCTTCGTCGCGCACGACCTGGCCATTGCGCTCGATGGCATCGGCCTGCGCGGCCATCTGCGTCTCCAGGTCGGAGAAGGCCTTCTGGAACGCTGGATAGGCCGCCTGCGCGGCGCCGGCATCGCTCCCGGCCAGTTGCTGGATGCGCTGCGCCGCCGCGGTGTAGGTGGACACCAGCGGCAGCGTGGTGGCCACGACGCGCTTGACCTCGTCCGAGGTGGGCAGCTCCTGCAGCTGCGCCAGCGCCTTCTGGAAGGTCCCGGCATGGGCCACCAGGTCCTGCTTCGCCTCGGCGATCTGTGCAGCGTTGCCGCCCTGCGCGCCCAGCAACGCCAGCAGCACGTCGCCGCGCACGGCGTCGTGCATCATGTCGGCCTCCTGGCTGCTCTGCAGCGCCGTGCCGAGGTCGACCGCACGGCCGATCTCGGCGGCCAGCCGGTTGCCATTGAGCAAACCGATCGCCCCGACGAGGCCGGCCATCACGACGCCGACCACCCCCAACCCCAGCACCTGGCTGCGCAGCTTCATCGCGGCTTTCCTTTTGTGGGCGGAACCCGCGGCCATTTCATCAGCCGGCCGGCGCGCCGGCCACCGGCCGCCGACGAAGGGCGGCGCTGGCGGACCGAACGGTGCGGCCATGACGCCAAAACCACAGCCGCAAGCCCGTTGGATACTTTTGTGCGGCCGCGTCCATGGCGCTGGCCTCCCGCGCCGGATGGCCTTGCGAGCGACCGCGGGCGGCAACTTGGCGACAATCGCGCCCCGCTTCCCAACCGCACGCCACGCCTCTTGTCTTCGCTCCCGCCCATGCCCAAGCCTGACTTCTCGGCCCACACGCCGATGATGCAGCAGTACCTCACGCTGAAAGTCGACTTCCCCGACACGCTGGTCTTCTACCGCATGGGGGATTTCTACGAGCTGTTCTACGCCGACGCCGAGCGCGCCGCGGCGCTGATGGACATCACGCTCACGCGGCGCGGCCAGTCGGCCGGCGAGCCCGTCACGATGTGCGGCATCCCGTTCCATGCGGTGGAGAGCTACCTGGCCAAGCTGATCCGGCTCGGCGAGTCGGTGGCGATCTGCGAGCAGGTCGGCGAGGTGACGGGCAAGGGCCCGGTAGAGCGCAAGGTGGTGCGCGTCGTCACGCCCGGCACGCTGACCGACACCGCGCTGCTCGCCGACAAGACCGAGTCGGTGCTGGCAGCCTTCTACCCCGGCCCGCGCCAGCGCTGTGGCCTGGCCTGGCTGGCGCTCACGCAGTCCGAACTGCAGTTGGCCGAGTGCAGCATGGACGAACTGCCGGGCTGGCTGGCCCGCATCGGCCCGGCCGAGCTGCTGCTGCCGGCCGACGTGCCCGATGCGCTGGAGGCCCGCATCCGCAGCCTGCGCCTCACCACACCGCAGGGCGGCCCGCTGGCGCTGTCGCTGCGCCCTGCATGGCAGTTCGATGGCGCGCTGGGCCAACGCAAGCTCTGCGAGCACCTGCACGTGGCCAGCCTCTCGGCCTGGCATGCCGAAGGCCTGCCGCAGGCGCATGCCGCGGCATCGGCGCTGCTGGCCTTCGCCGAGCACACGCAGGGCCAGGCGCTGTCGCACCTGCAGGCGCTGCGCGTGGCGCGCAGCGACGCGGCCATCGACCTGCCGCTCAGCACGCGGCGCAACCTCGAGCTGGTGCAGACCCTGCGCGGCGAGGACAGCCCCACGCTGTTCTCGCTGCTGGACACCTGCATGACCAGCATGGGCAGCCGCTTGCTCAAGCGCTGGCTGCTGGAGCCGCAGCGCGACCGCAGCGAAGCACACGCGCGCCTCCTGGCCACCGCCGTGCTGCGCGACGCACCGGGTGCCGGCCACTACGCCAAGCTGCGCGGGCAGCTCAAGGGCACGAGCGATGTGGAACGCATCACGGCGCGCACCGCGCTGGGCCAGGTGCGCCCGCGCGAACTCGTGGCGCTGCAGCTGGCGTTGCAGCGCGCCGGCCTGCTGGCCGACAGCATCGACGGCCTGACCGGCCTGCTGGCGCACATCCGCCAGGACCTGCAACCGCCGCCCGACTGCGCGGCACTGCTGGCCGCTGCCATCCTCGAGGAGCCGGCCGCGCTGGTGCGCGACGGCGGCGTGATCGCCACCGGCCACGACGCCGAGCTCGACGAGCTGCGCGCGATCCAGAACAACTGCGACGCCTTCCTGCTCGACCTGGAGACGCGCGAGCGCGCCCGCACCGGCATCGGCAACCTGCGGGTGCAGTTCAGCAAGGTGCACGGCTTCTACATCGAGGTCACGCAGGGCGCGCTCGACAAGGTGCCGGCCGATTACCGCCGGCGCCAGACGCTCAAGAACGCCGAGCGCTTCATCACGCCCGAGCTCAAGGCCTTCGAAGACAAGGCGCTGTCGGCGCAGGAGCGCGCACTGGCGCGCGAGAAGTGGCTGTACGACCGGCTGCTGGGCCAGCTGCAGGCCTTCGTGCCCGCGCTGTCGCGCCTGGCCCAGGCCATGGCCGCGCTCGACGTGCTGTGCAGCTTCGCCGAGCGCTCGCTGACGCTGAACTGGTGCGCGCCGCAGTTCGTGAAAGAGCCCTGCATCGAGATCGAGCGCGGCCGCCACCCGGTGGTCGAAGCGCGCCTGGCGGAGACCTCGCAGGCCGCCTTCATCGCCAACGACACGCGGCTGCACGTGAAGCAGCGCATGCAGATCATCACCGGCCCCAACATGGGCGGCAAGTCGACCTACATGCGCCAGGTGGCGCTGATCGTGCTGATGGCCAGCATCGGCAGCCACGTGCCGGCCAGCAGCTGCCGGCTCGGCCCCATCGACGCGATCCACACGCGCATCGGCGCGGCCGACGACCTGGCCAACGCGCAATCGACCTTCATGGTCGAGATGACCGAGGCCGCGCAGATCCTGCATGGCGCAAGCCGCCACAGCCTGGTGCTGATGGACGAGATCGGCCGCGGCACCTCGACCTTCGACGGCCTGGCGCTGGCCAGCGGCATCGCCGCCCAGCTGCACGACCGCACGCAGGCCTTCACACTGTTCGCCACGCATTACTTCGAGCTGACCGAGTTCCCGGCCAAACACCATGCGGCGCAGAACGTGCACGTGAGCGCGGCCGAATCGGGCGGCGACATCGTGTTCCTGCACGAGATCCAGGCCGGCCCGGCCAGCCGCAGCTACGGCATCCAGGTGGCGCGGCTGGCCGGCATGCCGGCCCCGGTGCTCCACCATGCGCGCCACACCCTGGAAGCGCTGGAGCAGCAGGCCAGCGCGAGCCAGGCGCAGATCGACCTGTTCGCGCCGCCGCCCGCAGCCGCCGTGGCCGAACCCAGCCCCGTAGAATCCGCGCTGGCCGGCATCGACCCCGATGCGCTGACGCCGCGCGAAGCGCTCGATGCGCTGTACCGCTTGAAGAACATCGCCCGCCGCGAACAGGCCACCCTCGCCGCCAACACCCCCACACCATGACCTACTGCGTCGCACTCAAACTCAACGCCGGACTGGTGTTCCTGTCCGATTCGCGCACCAACGCAGGTCTCGACCAGATCAGCACCTTCCGCAAGATGATCGTGTACGAGCGCGCGGACGACCGCTTCATGGTGCTGCTGTCGGCCGGCAACCTGTCGATCTCGCAGTCGGTGCGCGAGATCCTGCAGGTCGAGCAGTTGCGCGAGGACGAGGACAGCGAGCCCATCACCATCTGGAACGCTAAGAGCATGTTCGATGCCGCGCGCGTGCTGGGTGCGGCCGTGCGCCGCGTCTACGACCGGGACGCGGCCTCGCTGCGCCAGTCGGGCGTGGAGTTCAACGTCTCCATGATCTTCGGCGGCCAGATCAAGGGCGAAGGCATGCGGCTGTTCCAGGTGTACTCGGCCGGCAACTTCATCGAGGCCACGCCCGAGACGCCCTACTTCCAGATCGGCGAATCCAAGTACGGCAAGCCCGTGCTGGACCGCGTGATCACGCCGGACACGCCGTTGGACGAGGCCGCCAAGTGCGCGCTGGTGTCGATGGACTCCACGCTCAAGTCCAACCTCTCGGTGGGCCTGCCGCTGGACCTCGTGGTCTACGGCGTGGACGATTTCCGCACCGACAAGGTGGTCTGCATCGACGACCAGAACCCCTACTTCCGCATGCTGCACGGCTCCTGGGGCCAGAAGCTGCGCGAGGTCTTCGACAGCATCGAAGACCCGCAATGGACCGGCGGCCCGACCGAGCTGCCGCTGATGGTCGCAGCCAGCCGCGGCAAGCCGCTGCGCAAGATCACCAACCCGGACGAGCGCCTGATTTGAGCGCTGCCGCGGGCGGGCGCGGGCTGATCGTCTTCTCGCACGCCAACAGCTTCCCGGCCTCGACCTACCGCGTGCTGTTCGCGGAGCTGCGCGCCCGCGGCTTTCGCCTCGCTGCGGTCGAGAAGTACGGCCACGATCCCGCCTACCCGGTCAGCAACAACTGGCCGCACCTGGTGCAGCAGCTGGTGGACTTTGCCACGCAGCAGACCGAAGCCCGGAGCGAGAAGGCCTGGCTGGTGGGCCATTCGCTGGGCGGTTTCCTCAGCGTGATGGCGGCCGCGCGCGCGCCGCAGCTGGCGCGCGGCGTGCTGCTGATCGATTCACCGCTGATCGGCGGCTGGCGCGCCACCACGCTGGGCCTGGCCAAGCGCACGCCGCTGGTGGGTTCGGTCTCGCCCGGCCGCATCAGCCGCGCGCGGCGCAATGCCTGGCCCGATGCGGCGGCGGCGCTGGAGCACTTCCGGCACAAGAAGGCCTTCGCCAAGTGGGCACCCGAGGTGCTGGCCGACTACATCGCCCACGGCACGCACGATGCGCAGCACGAGGGCCAGGCGCGCCGCGTGCTGTCCTTCGACCGCGACGTGGAGACCGCCATCTACAACACCCTGCCCGACCACCTGGACCGCCTGCTGCGCCGCCACCCGCTCAAGTGCCCCGTGGCATTCCTGGGCGGGCGCCAGTCGGCCGAGATGCGCCAGGTCGGCATGGCCATGACGGCGCGCATCGTCGGCGCCGACGGCAAGGGCGATCCGGGCCGCGTGATGATGCTGGACGGCAGCCACCTGTTCCCGATGGAACGGCCGCTGGCAACGGCCGCGGCCATCGAGGCCTCGCTCGCCAACATGGGCGCTTAGCCGGCTTTCGGCGCCAACGGGTGCGCGATGCGGCCGTCGCCATGCGAGGCCAGCACCTGCGCGACGACCACGTGGTAGCCCGCCAGCCAGCGCGCCTGCTGCTGCTTGGCCGCGCGGTGCGTGGGGTGCTGCATGAGCTGCTCCAGCGCTGCCATGCTGTCCCAGTAGTAGCTGTTGGCGACCAGGCCCGTGGACGGGTTCTCCCAGCTTTCCTCGCCCAGGTAGCCGGGGATGGCACGCGCAAGCTCGGCGATGGCCGCGTCCGTCCGGTGGAACTCTGCGTCGAACGCGCCCGGCGCGAAGGTGAAGGTGGAGACAAACATGCGCGCCGCCTCAGAGGGTGCGGCGCATGGCCTGCGCGAGTTCGGCATGGTCCAGCGCGTCGAGCCGCACGGCGGCGCCTTCGCGGTCGCGCGGCTCCTTGTTCTGGCTGAGCTTGGACTTGCCGACCAGGCGCGTGACGCTGATCTCGATGCCCACGATGTGCTGCAGCAGGCCGTCGATGAATGCGGGCGCGGAGTCGCCCATGCGCCAGGGCTGCGGCTCGGCCGCCTCGTGCCGGCGCGTGAGCCGGGCGACCAGGCCGCGCACGAAGCGCTCGTCGTCGCGGATGGCGAGGACGCCGTGGGCGTGCACCACCTCGTAGTTCCAGGTCGGCACCTGGCGGTGCGCCTCGTGCTTGCTCGGGTACCAGTTGGGCGAGATGTAGGCCTGGGGGCCATGGAACACCACCAGCACGGGCGTGCCCGTCGGGCAGCGCTGCCACAGCGGGTTGGCGCGTGCCACATGGGCCGTGAGCAGGCCCAGCGGGCCGGTGCCGGCATCGAACTCGAACGGGATGTGCTCGGCGTCCAGCCCATCCGGGCCGTGGTTCACGAGCGTGCCCAGCGGATAGGCCTGGACCAGGCGCTGCAGTTCGGCGGGCCGTTGTTCGGCGAAGTGGGCGGGCAGGTACATCGTGGTGCTGGGCGAGAGGTCGACAGGCCGCACTGTGGCGCACGACCGGCACAATGGGAAGAACCAGTTTCATCACATTCGCATGGACCAGTTGCAGCGTCTCACGGGCACCGGCGCCGGCCGCCGCATCTACCAACTGCTGCGTGCGCAGATCGCCGACGGCAGCCTGCCGGCCGGTGCGCGGGCGCCCTCCACACGGGCGCTGGCCAGCGAGCTGGGCGTCTCGCGCACCACCGTCACGGCGGTCTACGAGCAGCTGGCGGCCGAGGGTTTCCTGCTGACATCGGGCGGGCGCGCGGCGCGCGTGGCGACACCGCCGGCGCCGGTGGCAGCGCCTGTGGCGCGCAACAGGCGCGCCGGCCAGGTGCCGCCCGTGCTGTCCGCCTTCGGCCACCGCGTCGCGGCCATGGCGCTGCCGGTGCTGGCGACGGACACGCCGCCCCGCATCGATTTCCTGTACGGCGCGCTGGCCCCGCGCGACTTCCCGGTGCTGGCCTGGCGGCGCGCCTACCAGGCCGAGCTGCTGCGCCAGCAGCCCAGCCTCTACTACGCCGCACCCGAGGGCGATGCCGCGCTGCGCCGCGCGTTGCAGGCCTACCTGCACCGCGCGCGCGGCCTGGCCTGCGCGGCCGAGCAGATCCTCGTGGTGCACGGCGCGCAGCAGGCCATCGACCTGTGTGCGCGTCTGCTGCTCGACGCCGACGACGCCTTCGTCTTCGAAGACCCCGGCTACCTGATGGCACGGTGCAGCTTCGAGGCCACCGGCGCGCAGCTGCTGGCCGTGCCGGCGGACGCCCAGGGGCTGGACACCGCGCGCTTGCCGCAGAAGGCGCGGGCGCGGCTGGTCTACGTCACGCCCTCGCACCAGTTCCCCCTGGGCGGCGTGCTGCCGATCGCCCGGCGCATGGCGCTGCTGCAATGGGCGCAGCGCCAGCAGGCCTGGGTGGTCGAGGACGACTACGACGGCGAGTTCCGCTACGGCCAGCGGCCGATCGCGGCGCTGCAGGCCATGGACACCGACGGCCGCGTGCTCTACATCGGCACGGTGTCCAAGGCCTTGTCGCCGCAGCTGCGCCTGGGCTACATGGTGTTGCCGCCGCCGCTGGTGCCGGTGTTCCGCCAGGCCAAGCGCCTGGCCGACCGCCATGCGCCCGTGCTGGAGCAGCGCGTGCTGGCCGCGCTGCTGGACAGCGGTGCCTACGAACGCCATGTGCGGCGCATGCGCCGCAGCCATGAACGCCGGCGCGCCGCCCTGCTCGAGGCGGTGGCGCAACTGCCCGGCGGTGCCCGGGTGACCGGCACCGCTGCCGGCCTGCACGTGGTGCTGTGGCTGCCGGCGCTGCGCCCGCGGGACGAGGCGGCGCTGGCGGCGGCGGTGCGCCAGCGTGGCGTGGGCGTGTACCCGGTCTCGCCATTGTTCGCCGGGCCGGCCGGGCACAGCCGCCCCGCGGGGCTGGTGCTGGGTTATGCCGGGCTCACGGCCGAGCAGATTGCGCAGGGCATGGCGGTGCTGGCCGCGGTGTTGCGCGAAGGGCTGCGCGGCTGACGCGGCTCGGGCGCCGAGCGCAGCGGTGCCGAGCTGCGACCGCTGCAGCATGCCGGTGATCTGCCGCGCGCTCGCATGGATGGCCTGCATGGCCGGGCGCGAACCTCCCGAGGGTGCCGGCAGGCAGATGCGCCATGCCCGGGCCGCTCACCTGGCGGCCGCCGCGATCAGGCCCGCCAGCGCCGCCGCATCGCCGCCGACAGGGATCGCCCCCATGCCCTGCAGGCGTTCGCGCATGGCGGGGCCTGCCACGGCATGGCGGGCCGCCACCTCCAGGCGCGCCACGATCTCCGGCGGCGTGCCGCGGGGCGCGAACAGCGCGAACCAAGCCACGGCCTCGAATCCGGGGTAGCCGGATTCGGCCACCGTCGGCAGTTCCGGCGCGAGCGCCAGGCGCTCGCGCGAAGACACGGCCAGCGCGCGCAGCTTGCCCTCGCGCACCAAGGGCAAGGAGGCGGCATTGGCGAAGAACATCGTCACCCGGCCGCCGACCACGTCGGGCAACGGGCTCGCGCTGCCGGGCACGTGCACCATCTCCAGCCCGGCCGCGCGGCTCAGCATCTCGCCACCACGGTGCGACGAGGTGCCGTAGCCGGCCGACGCATAGCTCAGCCCCCAGGGCCGGCTGCGCGCCAGGGCCACCAGCTCCTGCAGGGTGCGGGCCGGTACGTCGTTGCCCACCACGAGGATGCTGGGGCTGACCGCGACCTGCGAGACCGGAACCAGCTCAGTGGTCGGGTCATAGGGCAGCTTCACGCCGAAGCGGGCATCTCCGACGATGGCGGCGTCGCCGGACAGCACCAGCATGTAGCCATCGCCAGGGGCCTTGGCGACGCGGCCCACGCCGATGGTGCCGCCGGCTCCGGGCAGGTTCTCCACGACCACCGGCACGCCCAGGCTCTGCGTGAAGCTCTCGGCCAGCGCGCGGCCGATGGCATCGGGTGCCGTGCCGGCCGCGAACGGCACCACCAGGTGCATGGGCCGCACCGGCCAGGCCTGCTGGGCCAGCGCCAGGCCAGGCACCGCGCTGCACCAGAGCATGGCCACGGCGAGCCAGGCGCGGCCGGGCAAGCCGCGCAGGCGGGGAAACGGAAGGGCGGTCGATGGCATCGGCATGGCATTTCTCCTGCATGAAGTTCGGTCGCCAATGCTCCGTGCAAAGCCCAGGAACGCACTGAGCCGGACCGCAACGATTCCTGAGGATTTCATTAACATGCCCCGCAGCTCGTCTTGCCCGCCCACCGTGACGTCTCCTTCGGACACCTCTGCCTTCGCGCTGGGCCCCTGGCGGGTGGACCCACAGCTCGACACCCTGCACGACGGCCAGCACAGCGTCAAGCTGGAGCCGCGCACCATGCGGCTGCTGTGCGTGCTGGCGCAGGCCCAGGGCGGCCTGGTGCGCACCGAGACCTTGCTGGACACCGTCTGGCCGCAGGTCGTCGTGACTCCGGGATCGCTGTACGAGGCCGTGGCGCAGCTGCGCAAGATCCTCGGCCCGGACGCCATCGCGACGGTGCCGCGCAAGGGCTACCGCCTGGCGCTGCTCGCCGCGCCGAGCACACCGGTGGGCATGGTGGCGGCGCCTGCGCTGGGGCCGCATGCGCTCGCGGTGCTGCCGCTGCGCGCACGCCAGCTGCCCGACAGCCATGCCTTCATCCGCGAGAGCCTGCTCGACGAGCTGATCGCCGAGTTGTCGCGCCATCCGCAGCTGGTGGTGGTGGCACTCGGCACCATGCTGAGCTACGCCGGCCAGGAGCACCTGTCCCCGCAGCAGATCGGGCGCGAGCTGGGCGCGGCCTACCTGGTGGACGGGCTGCTGGAGCTGCGCGGCGACACGCTGCGCGTGCGCGTGCAAATGGTGTCGACCGCGCAAGGCACGCAGAGCTGGGTCGATGCGGTGGAGCTGCCGCTGGCCGCCTGGTGGGACACCGGCGCCCTGGTCGCCGGCAGGCTGGCGCGTGCGCTCAATCTGGAACTGCTCGACCAGGCCGCGCGCGCGCCCGCGCCCGCGCTCCCGGGACCGGACGCGTCGCAGGCGCAGGCCCTGGCCAGCCGGGCCTGGATCGCGCTGTTCGCCCGCCCCGAAACGCGCGAGGTCACGGCGCAGGCGCAGGCCTGGGCCGAACAGGCGATCGCGCTGGCGCCGGCGCTGCCGCTGGCCTCGACCTGCCTGGCGTTCTGCCATTGGCGCCAGGCGCAGTTCGGCTGGGGCGCCGTGGCGGCGGCGGCGCAGCGCGCGCTGGCGTTGCAGCACGCCGAACAGGCCGTGGCGCTGGATCCGCGGGAGCCCGATGCGCACTACGTGCTGGGGCTGGTGGCCTACAGCCTGGGCCAGGCCGCGCGCGCCGAAGAGTCGCTGCGCCACTGCATGCGGCTGTCCGGCTCGCATGCACCCGCGCACGGCCTGCTGGCGCTGATCCGCACCCGGCGCGGCCACCCGCAGGAGGCGGCTGCGCTGTGCGCGCGCGCCTTTGCGCTGAGCCCGCGGGAGCCGCTGCGGGTGGTCTGGCATCTGGCGCTCGCCTGGGCGGGATTGGCGCTGCACGACTATGCGGCCGCACTGGAAGCCTCGCAGCAGGCCATGGCGGTGAACCCGGACTTCGGCACCGCCTACCTGACCGGCGCCGCGGCCGCGCAACAGCTCGGGGCCACCGAGGAAGCCCGGGCCTGGGTGGCCTTCCTGCGCCAACGCACCGCCTTCACCAGCCTGCAGGCCGTGCGCGAACGCCTGCCACCCGCCCGCGAAGCCGCGCACCGCGAACAGATGGACCAGCTGCTGCGCCTGCTCGCCGCGGCGGGCATGCCGTAGCGAACGGCATCTTCAGAAATCCCTGAGGGCGGCCTGAGGACGCAGCGCCGGCCGCGCGCAACACTGCATTCACGCCGGCACGGTGCCGGCGGGAATCCGCAGGAGCCCCCATGCGCACACCCCACCCCGCCGCCTTCGCCTTCCTGGCGCCATCCCATGCCCGCTACCTGGCCGTGCTGGACTGGAGCTTCGCCGTGCTCAGCACGCTGCGGCTGCTGACCTACCTGCCGACCATGTGGGCCATCCACCACCAAGGCGACTCCAGCCAGCATTCGCTGCTGACCTGGCTGGTCTGGGTGGGCGCGAACGCGGCCATGGGGGCCAGCCTGTATGAACGCAGCGGCCGCAGGCTGAACAAGCTGGTCCTGGTCAACGCCGCCAACGCACTCCAGTGCCTGGCCACCGCTGTGCTCGTGGCCTGGTACCGCTGACCGCCGCGTGCGCCAGCCGCGCACCTCGGCTCAAAACAAACTTGCAGCGATGTTGATGCTGAACGCCAATATCGTTGCGTTGAATGCGAACGACAGCAGCGTCTGCAGCAGCACCACGCGCCGCATCGCCACGCTGCTCACGCTCACGTCGGAGGTCTGCGAGGCCACGGCGATGGTGAACGAGAAGTACAGGAAGTCGCCGTAGTTGGGCCGGAAGCCGGCATCGTCGTCCGGAAAGCGCAGGCCCTTGCCATGGCTGCGGTAGTAGACGCTGGCATAGCTCAGCGCGAACACCATGGGCAGCAGCGTCCACGAGCCCACGACAGTGGCCAACGCCAGCAGCACATGCGGCCAGGCATGCGGCACGCCGGGCAGCTTGGCGGCCGAGAGTTCGAACACCACACCGACCAGGCTCGCCACCGCGGCCAGGCTGACCAGGGCCAGCACCGTGGCCGCGCTCTCGGCCTGGGCAACGGCCGCCCGCTGCACACGGCCATGGTCGGCGCGCACCATCATGCCGGCCAGCAGCACGAGGTAGAGCCAGACTGCCACGTTCCAGCCCAGCAGCGCGCGCGTGACCAGGTTGGGCGCGGGCAGCAGCAGCGCGCAGGCCAGGCCCGCGGCGCACGAGCCGACCAGGTAGGGGCGCACGCGCAGGTGCTGCAAGAGGCGCGACATGGCGTGCTACAGCAGGTCGGCCTTGGCCAGCGCCGGCACCTCGGCGATGCGCTCGGCCACGGCGGCGCAGGCGGCCAGCAGCGGTGCCACATAGGCCTTCGCGGGGTCGTCCTTCTGGCGGAACACCAGCGTGGTCACGCTGATCGCAGCCACGGGCCGGCCGTCGGGCCCGCGCACGGCGGCGCCGAAGCAGTAGACGCCGTTCTCGTGCTCCTCGCGGTCGGTGGACCAGCCCGCGGCCGCGGTGGCGGCGAGCTCGGCCTCGAAGGCGCCGCGCTCGGTCAGCGTGTGCCCGGTGTGGCGCGGCAGCGGCAGGCCCTTGAGCAGCGCGGCGCGCTCGGCCGCGGGCAGCGCCGCCAGGTAGGCCTTGCCCACGGCCGTCACGTGCAGCGGCACGCTGGTGCCGATGCGCGAACTCATGCGCACGGCCGAGGGGCTTTCCAGCTTCTCGATGAAGACCATGCTGCGGCCATTGGGCACCGCCAGGTGCACGGTCTCGCCGGTGATGTCGCGCAGGCGCTTGAGTTCGTCCATGGCCGCGAGCCGCAGGTCGGAGCGGCCCCAACTGCGCGCAGCCAGCTGGATCAGCCGCGGGCCCAGGGCGAGGCCGTGCGTGGCAGCGTCTTCCACGAGCATGCGCTCGGCCACCAGGCCGGCGACGATGCGGTGCACGGTGGGCCGCGGAAAGCCCGTGGCGCGCATCAGCGCGGCCACGTTGGGCGGCTGCTCCGCATCGGCCACGAGCTGCAGCACGCGCATGAACTTGCCGAAGGCCTGGGTGCCGGCGACGGCAGGCAGGGCCGCGTCGTCGGGTTCGGGGGAGAGGTCGGGCGCCGTGGTCATTGCGGCGCGGATTATCAAGTCACCATGTAACCGCCATCGACCGGCAGGATCACGCCCGTCATGAAGGCGGCCGCGGGCGTGCACAGGAACACGGCCGCGCGGGCCACGTCGTCGGGCGTGCCCCAGCGTGCCAGCGGCGTGCGCGCGAGGATGGGGCCGGCGCGCGCCGGGTCGTCCTGCAGCGCCTGCGTGAGCGGCGTGGCGATCCAGCCCGGCGCCACCGCGTTGACGCGGATGCCGTCGGGCGCATAGGCGATCGCCAGCGACTTGGTCAGCTGCGCCACGCCACCCTTGCTGGCCGCATAGCCCGGCACCAGGCCGCCGCCGAAGAAGCTCAGCATCGAGGCGGTGTTGACGATGCAGCCACGCCGCGCCTTGAGCCGTTCGCGCGTGGCCGTGCACACGCGCATGGTGCCCGTGAGGTTCACGTTCAGCACGCGCTGGAACACTTCGAGGTCGTGCTCGGCGCCGCGCTGGATGATGCCGGCGCAGTTGAAGACGATGTCGAGTTCCGGCATGTCGGCCAGCGCGGCGTCCAGGCTCGCGGCGTCCGTCACATCGCACTGGCGCGGCTCGACGTTGGCTGCCAGCGTGCCGTCGCCCGCGCCCAGGCCCAGCGCCGTGACCTCGGCGCCCAGGGCGGCCAGGTGGTTGGCGATGACAGCGCCGATGCCCTGCGTGGCACCGGCGACCAGGGCGCGCTTGCCCTTGAGGAGGTCTGCTTGGTAGGTCATCCGGCCTTGATTCCCAGCTTGGTGATGAGGTCCTTGAAGTACGCGTTGTCCTTCTGGATCTTGGCCTTGAACGCCACGTCGTCGGCGTAGACGAAGCCCAGGTTCTGCTTGTCCAGCGTCTCGCGGAAGCTCGGTTC
This sequence comes from Pseudorhodoferax soli, assembly GCF_003337555.1. Lineage (GTDB taxonomy): Bacteria > Pseudomonadota > Gammaproteobacteria > Burkholderiales > Burkholderiaceae_C > Pseudorhodoferax > Pseudorhodoferax soli. Next base: position 363,419 of record NZ_QPJK01000001.1, read on the forward strand.
GCTGGAGGCCTTGAGCGCGAGGTCTTTCAGGTAGGCCACCACCTGCGGCGGCGTGCCCTTGGGCGCAGCGATGCCGCGCCAGGTGCCGATCACAAGGTCGATGCCGCGCTCTTTCAGCGTGGGCACCTTCTCGAAGCCCTTCACGCGCTGCTCGGCCATCACGGCCAGCGTCTTGAGCTTGCCCGACTGCACATGCGTGGTGACCTCGGCCGGGCTCACGGCCACGGCATCGATGTGGCCGCCCAGCAGCGCCAGCACGCCGGGGCCTGCGCCCTGGAAGGGCACGTGGTTGAACTTCACGCCGGTCTTGTCCTCCAGCGCGGAGGCCGCCAGATGCCAGATCGAGCCGGGGCCGGCATTGCCCATGCCCATCTTGCCGGGCTCCTTTTTCGCGGCGGCCAGGAACTCCTCGACGGTGTTCCACGGTGCATCGCTGCGCACGGTGATGGCCGCCTGGTCGGCGTTCAATTGCGCGATGGGCTGCAGGTCGTCGGCCGTGATCTTGCCGATGCCGATGTGCGCCAGCGTTGCCAGTTCCACGGTGATGATGGCCAGGCGGTAGCCGTCGGGCTTGGCGTGCATCACGTCCTGCCAGCCGATGGAGCCGCTGGCGCCGGGCTTGTTGACGATGATGAAGCTCTGCGTGGTGTGCTTGCGCGTGGCGTCGGCGAAGGAGCGCGCCAGCGCGTCGGTGCCGCCACCGGGCTGGAAGGGCACGACGAGCTCGATCGGCTTGTTCGGAAATTCGGCTTGGGCGAAGGCCGTGCCGGCCAGGAACGGCAGCCCAGCCAGGCTGGCGAACTGCCTGCGGGACAGGAAATCGGACATCGAAAAGTCTCCTTGGTGCATCGGTGGGAAGGGGATCAGTAGGTGGCGCGGCCGCCCGACAGGTCGAACACCGCGCCGGTGTTGAAGCTGCAGGAATCCGATGCGAGCCAGGCCGCCATCGCGGCCACCTCTTCGGGCTCGCCCAGGCGCTGCATCGGGCTCTTGGCGACCATGGTCTGCACATGCTCGGGCGCCATCTGCGCCAGGATGGGTGTGCGCACCGCGGCCGGCGCGATGGCGTTGACGAGGATGCCGGTGCCGGCCAACTCCTTGCCCAGCGACTTGGTCAGCGCCAGCACGCCGGCCTTGGCCGCGCTGTAGGCCGAGGCGTTGGGCGTGCCCTCCTTGCCGGCCAGCGAGGCGATCAGCACCATGCGGCCGCGGCCGGCGCGGCGCATCAGCGGCACCACGGCGTGGCAGACGTTGAACGTGCCGACCAGGTTGACCTGCACCACCTGCTGCCAGACCTCGGGATCGAACTGGTCCAGCGCCATGGTCGGGCCGGTGAAGCCGGCGCTGTGCACCAGCACGTCGATGCTGCCCCAGCGCTCGGCCGTTTGCTGCGCGGCACGTGCCACCGCCGCGCGGTCGGCCACGTCGACCTGCAGGTCGCCCTCGGCCGACAGGTCCCAGACCACCACGCTGGCGCCGAACGACCGCAGCAGCCGTGCGGTCTCGGCGCCGATGCCGCTCGCGCCGCCCGTGACCACGGCCACGCGGCCCGTGAAGTCGTACGAGGCTGCGCTCATCGAACGAACTGCTTGACGTAGTCCGCGCCCAGGCCCACCGCCTCGAAGTGCTTCTTGCACATGTCGATCTTGGTGAACACGTCCTCGTAGCCCATGCCCTTGCCGTACGGGTCGGTGTAGTACATGACACCGTTGACCTGGAAGTAGGTGATCATTTCCTTCACGTCCTCGGGCACGTAGAGGGTGTGCGTCTCGCCCGGTGGCTCGAACACATAGCCGCCCTCCTCGGCCCACCAGTCGTGCTCCAGGTACTTCCAGCGGCCCTTGAGCACGAAGCCGTGCACGGCCTGCGGATGGCGGTGCCGGCTCAACACACCGGACTTGCGCACGCGCAGCAGGTTCATCCAGTAGCCCTGACTCGCGTTCAGGCACAGCGGGCGGAACCAGACGTTCTCGGCCTGCGGCACCCACAGCCGCTCGTCCGTGGGGATCGCGTTGGGGATCACGATCTCGGGCAGCGCCTCGGGCGGATTGGGGTACTGGTAGGGCGTCAGCGGCTCGGGATCGGTGCGGTCGGTCGGCATTGTGATTTGTCCATATTGTGGATATGTGTCCATATTGTAGAAATCTGGAACCCGGCCGCCGCCCCGGGATTACCCGCAGCCGGCGCGTGCGGGGGCATCATGCGCACTGGCTTTCTCCTGCGGAAATTCACGCGATGCATCTCCCACCCGACGACGCCTGGCATGACGCCACCCGCATGCTGCACGGCGACGCCGGCCTGTCGGACGACACGGCCGTCAGCGCGCCCATCCACTACAGCGCCACCTTCAAGGCGCGCGACGCTGCCGCGTTCGCGGCCATGGCCGGCACGCCACGCCACGCCGCTTACTACACGCGCTATGGCAACCCCACGCACGAGCGCGCCGCGGCCATCGTCGCCGCGCTGGAAGGCACCGAGACCGCGCTGCTCACGGCCTCGGGCATGGGCGCCATCAGCACCACGGTGCTGGCCCTGGTGCAGGCCGGCGACCATGTGGTGGCGCAGACGCGGCACTACATGAGCACCGCCAAGCTGTTCGACGAGGTGCTGCCGCGCTTCGGCGTGCAGGTCAGCATCGTCGAGCAGAGCGACCTGGCCGCCATCGCCGCCGCGCTGCGGCCCGAGACGCGGCTCATCCTGGTGGAGACGCCGGCCAACCCCACGCTGGTGCTGACCGACCTGGCCGGCGTGGCGGCGCTTGCGCAGCCGCGCGGCATCCTGACCATCGCCGACAACACCTTCGCCTCGCCCGTCAACTGCAAGCCGCATGCGCTGGGCATCGACATCGTGGTGCACAGCGCCACCAAGTCACTGGGCGGCCACCACGATTTGACGGCCGGCGTGATCTGCTGCTCGGATGCGCTGGCCGAGCGCATCTGGCCCATGCACACCACGCTGGGCGCCGTGCTCTCGCCCATGGACGCCTGGCTGCTGCTGCGCGGCCTGCGCACGCTGGCGGTGCGCATGGAGCGCATCAACGCCAACGCGCTGGCACTGGCGGCCTGGCTGGAGCGCCAGCCGCAGGTCGAGCGCGTGCACTACCCGCTGCTCGAAAGCCATCCGCAGCACGCGCTGGCCCGGCGCCAGATGGCCGGCGGCGGCCCCGTCATCGCGTTCGCGCTCCAGGCCGGCTACGCCGCCACGAGCCGCTTCGTCGCCTCGCTGCGGCTGGCCACGCAAGCCGTGAGCCTGGGCGGCGTGGAGACGCTGATCGTGCACGCGGCCGCCATGTGGGCCGGCACCATGAACGAGGCGCAGATGGCCGCGGCGGGCATCGCGCCCAACTTCGTGCGGCTGGCCGTGGGGCTGGAAGACATCGGCGATCTGCAGCGCGACTTCGCACAGGCGCTGGCGCGCATGGAGGCAGGCGCATGAGCAAGTGGCTGCGCTGGCCGCTGCGCCTGCTGGCCCTGGTGGGGCTGCTGCTGCTGGGGCCCATCGGCGTGCTGGCCTCGGGCAAGCTGGACCTGGACACGCCCTGGCACAGCCGCGAGCGCTCGGCCACCGGCCAGGCGCCCGACCCGGCCGTGGAGCGGCGCGCCGTGGTGCAGGTCTATGGCGCGCGCATCGTGCGCTGGCGCGGTGCCTTCGGCATCCATCCCTGGATTGCGGTCAAGCGCGCGGGCGCCGACAGCTACACCACGTGGCAGATCCTCGGATGGCGTGCGCGCTACGGTGGCGATGCGCTGGTGCAGGGCGAGAGCACCCTGCCCGACACGCATTGGTACGGCGCCTACCCGCGCCTGCTGGTGGAGCACCGCGGCCCCGAGGCCGAGGCCATGATCGACCGCATCGAGGCCGCCGTGGCCCGCTACCCCTGGGGCCACACCTACGGCCTGTGGCCCGGCCCGAACAGCAACACCTTCGTGGCCTGGGTCGCGCGCGAGGTGCCCGAGCTGCGGCTGGACCTGCCGCCCACCGCCATCGGCAAGGACTACCTGGGCCCGACGCAGTTCGTCGCGCACGCGCCCAGCGGCACCGGCTGGCAGGTCTCGCTGCTGGGCCTGGCCGGCATCACGCTGGCGCGCGACGAGGGCCTGGAGCTCAACGTGCTGGGCCTGGGCTTCGGCGTCGACGTGGACGACCTGGCCCTGCGCCTGCCCGGCGTGGGCAAGCTGCCGGGGCCGCTGTAGCCGGTCAGTCCCAGGCGGGCGCCAGGCTGGCCGGATTGGCCTGGCGCTCGCCGCGCTCCAGCGTGGCGATGCGGGCCATCTCGTCCTCGCTCAGGCGCAGTTGCTGCGCCTGCAGGTTGGCCGCCAGGTTCTCGCGCCGGGTCGATGAGGGGATCACCGCATAGCCCTGCTGCAGCGCCCATGCCAGCGCCACCTGCGCGGTGCTGGCCCCATGCGCCTGGGCGATGGCTTGCAGCACCGGATCGCCCAGCACGCGGCCGTAGGCCAGCGTCATGTAGGACGTCAGGTGCACGCCCTGGTCGCGCATGAAGGCCGCAAGCGTGCGGTTCTGCAGGTAGGGCGAGAGCTCGACCTGGTTGGTCGCGATGCGCTCCGCGCCCAGGATGCCGATGGCCTCGCGCAGCAGCGCCACCGTGAAGTTGGAGACGCCGATCAGCCGGGTAAGGCCCCGGTCCTGCGCCTCGGCCAGCGCGCCCAGGTACTCGGCCATGGGCACCGCGTTGCCGGGCGAAGGCCAGTGGATCAGCGTGAGGTCGACCTGCTCGGTGCGCAGCTTGCGCAGGCTGTCCTTGAGACTGGGCACGAGCGTGCCCCGCGCGAAGTGGTCGGTCCAGACCTTGGTCGTCAGGAACAGTTCGGCGCGCGGCACGCCGCTGTCGGCAATGGCCTGGCCGACCTCGGCCTCGTTGCCATAGATCTGCGCGGTGTCGACGGCGCGGTAGCCGACATCGAGCGCATTGCGCACGGAGTCGATCACGACCTGGTCCTTCAGGCGGAAGGTGCCGAGACCGAAGGGAGGAATGCTGGTGTTCATGGTGGTCCTTTCCAGCGCCGCAGTGTGGGCCTGTTCGTCTGGCAGAAACACCGCGCCAAGAGGCAAACATTTTTGCCTTCGGATCAACGATCCAGCCGCGCACGCAGCGGGCGCCTGCGCCCTGTGTTTCATTGATTTCCTGGCGGAACGGCTGGCGCAACAAAGCTGATACACAACTCCCGGAAATGTGCATTACCGCACAGTCTGCATACTAAAAAATGAGGTTGCCGATCTCCATTGGGCAGTCCTACGATGCATACGCCCGGTGTGATTAGTCTGCTGGCAGCGGTAAGTCCGGGGCCCGCTGCCAAGGAGAAGACCATGGAAACACTGCTGGATGTGCCCCTCTACGAACCGATCGATGCCGATGCGACGACCGCCGTGCCGCGCACCGCGCGCCGCATCCTGCTCATCGACGACCACGAGCTCGTGCGTGCCGGCATCCGCACGCTGTACCCCGTGCTGGGCGGCCTGCGCATCGAGTGGGTGGAGGCATCCACGCTGGACGAGGGCCTGCAGCTGTACGGCGAGCGCACGCCGGTGGACGCGGTGCTGCTCGACCTGAACCTGGGCGACTGCAAGGGCCTGCAGGGGCTGCGGCGCTTCATGCAGGCCTTCCCGCTGGCACGCGTGGCGGTGTTCAGCGGCACCCAGGACGAATTCGTCGTGCGCCAGGCGCGCGCGCTGGGCGCCGTGGGCTATGTTCCCAAGAGCGCGCACATGGACCAGATGCGCCACTCGCTGCAGGCGCTGCTGGACAGCGCGCGCCAGCGCCGCCCGGCCATGGACACCAACCTGTTCCCGCATTTCCCGTCCTCGGCGATGTTCGACCGCGTCGCCGAACTGGGCCCGCGCCACCTGGAGATCCTGGAACTCGTGCTGTCGGGCTGCGGCAACCAGGAGATCAGCAACTCGACCGAGCTCTCGCTGGGCACGGTCAAGAACTACGTGTCCTCGCTGCTGCTGGCGCTGGACGTGCGCTCGCGCTCGCACATGATCAGCCTGTTCCGTTGAGCCGCCCGCGTTCCGGCACACCATGCCGAACGCAGCCTTCACCGCCGTCGAAAGCGCCGCGCCGGACGACACGCCGCCGGTCGAGCGGCGCGCGCGCCGCTCCACTGCGCGGCGGCTGCGCGATGCCGGGGTCGACGAGGCACTGGCCAGCTGGCCGGCCTGCCTCGCCGCCGGCTGGCTCATGCCCCTGGGTCTTGCCTGGCCCGGCCCGCCGGGTGCCGGCGTGGTGGCGCTGCTCGGCCTGGCGGCGACCGCAGCGCTGGCCTGCGCGCTGATCGCGCGGCAGCTGGGCCGCATGCCGACGGCGGCACGCCGGCGCCAGCACGCGCGGCGCCGTGCGTGCGGCGTGCTGCTGCTGGCCTGGACCGTGCTGCTCTGCGCCCTGCCCTGGCTGCTGCCGGCGACACCAACGGCCGCCGCGCCGCCCGTGGCCCTGCTGGCACTGGCACCGCTGCTGGCCGCGCTGCTGGCGCCGCTCGGCCCGGCCGTGGCGCTGCTGGCCGCCGTGCCGGCGTCGCAGGCCCTTGCCTGGGCGTCGCACGGGGCCGCCGCGGCCGCCATCGGCAGCGCCGGCGCAGCGGCCCTGCTCTGCGGCGCGCTGGCCCTGCTCGGGCATCGCCGCTGGCGGCGCCAGCGCCAGGCCTTCTCCGAACGCGGCGATGCGCTGCACGCGCTCGAGACCGCGCTGCGCGCCGCGCACCAGGCTGACCGCGACAAGACCCGCTTTCTCGCCACCGCCACGCACGACCTGCGCCAGCCCGTGCACGCGCTGGGCCTGTTCGCCGGCGCGCTGGAGTTGCGGCTGCTCGGCACCGAGCAAGAGCCGCTGGTGCGCAACGTGATCCGCTCCATCGAGGGCCTGGAGCGCTCGTTCAACGCCATGCTGGACGTCTCGCGGCTCGATGCCGGCGCGGTGGAGCCCAACCTGCAGCACTTCCCGCTGCGCGACGTGTTCCGCCGGCTGCACATGCAGTACGCCGGCCAGGCCGAGGCGCGCGGCCTGGGGCTGCGCTTCTCGCCCGGCGGCAAGTCGGTCACGAGCGACCCGCAGCTGCTCGAACGCATCCTCGGAAACCTGCTGCAGAACGCGCTGCGCTACACCGAGCGCGGCGGCGTGGTGCTGGTGGCGCGCTCCACGCGCGACCACATCCACGTGGAGGTCTGGGACACCGGCATCGGCATCGCGCCGGCCGAGCTGCCGCGCGTCTTCGAGGAGTTCTACCAGTGCGGGCGCTCCACCCGCGGCCGCACCCAGGGACTGGGCATGGGCCTGGCCATCGTGCGGCGCCTGGCCCGGCTGCTGGACCACGGGCTGACCGTGGCCTCGCACCCCGGGCGCGGCACCATGTTCCGGCTGGCCATCGCGCGCGGCGGCCTGCCCGAGATCCGCGACGCCACCGCCGCCGCGGACACCCGGCCGATGCCGGTGCCGCAGGCGCGCGCCGTGCTCGTGATCGACGACGACGAGGCCATCCGCGAAGGCCTGCGCATCCTGCTGGAGGAATGGGGCTATGCGGTGGCGGCCGTGGCCAGCGCCGAAGCGGCCCGGCACGCGGCCGCCGGCATGGAACTGCCGCCCGACCTGATCATCTCCGACCTGCACCTGGGGGAGGACGCCGACGGCATCGCCGCCATCGCCGCCGTGCGCCGCCAATGCGGCTACGAGGTGCCGGCCATCGTCGTGACCGGCGACACCACGCACGAGGAGCTGCAGCGCGCTGCCGACGCCGGCCACACGGTGCTGGTCAAGCCGCTGCAGCCGCGCAAGCTGCTCGGCACGGTGCGCGGCATGCTGCCCTGAGAAGCCGGGCGGACGCGCACCGTCCAGCCATCCCCTTTTCACGGGATGCCGCGCCGGCCCAAAGTGACTTTCGTCCGCTGTGCAGCAGGTCCTGCCGTCCTAAAGTGGTCCGCAACCCCCCTGCAGGACCACTGCATGCCAACGCTCGACATCGACGCGCTCCTCACCCCCCTCGCCGGCGCCATGCCGTGCGGGCCGGCGCTGGACCACGACGACGCCTTCCAGGCGCTGGAGCGCGCCGCGGCGGGCACGCCCGAGCAGCAGTACGGCACCAAGCTCATCGCGGCCACGCCGCCCGATTGGCATGCCGTGCACCGGCATGCGCAGGACCTGGCCGCCCGCACGCGCGACCTGCGTGTGGCCGTCTGGCTCACGCGCAGTGCCGCCCATGTCGAGGGCCTGGTCGGCATGGTGCAGGGCCTGCAGCTGCTGCAGGGCCTGCTGGAGCAGCACTGGCCGCTGGTGCATCCGCAACTGGATGCCGGCGACGACAACGACCCCACGGAACGCATCAGCGCCATCTGGCCCCTGTTCAAGGAAGAAGGCCTGGCCGACCTGCGCCGCGCCGCGCTGACGCCTGCGCGCAATGCCGTCACGGTGCGCGATCTGGAACTGGCCTTCGGGGGCGCCAAGCCGCATGGCGGCGAAGCCGTTCCCACGGCCGAGGCCCTGTCTCCCGCCATTGCTGCCGCCCAGGCGCAGACCCCGGCGCTGGCTGGCGCGATGCAGGCCGGCCTGCCCGCCGTCCAGGGCATGGCGGCGGCGCTGGACCGGCAGCTCGGCGCCGGCCGGTCGCCCGATCTGAAGCCGCTGGCCGCGCTGCTGGGCGCCGTGGCCCAGGCCGGCCAGCAGGCGCAGGGAGGGCCTGCACCGCTCCCCGTGGCGAACGCCGCGGCGGCCGGAGCGGCCCTGGCTGCACCAGCGCCCGGCAGCATCAACTCGCGCGAGGACGCGATCCGCATGCTGGAGCGCGTCAGCGACTGGATCGAGCGCAACGAGCCGAGCAACCCCGCCCCGCTGTTCATCAAGCGTGCGCAACGCCTGATGACCAAGAGCTTCCTCGAGATCATCCGCGACCTGATGCCCGACGGCGTGGGCCAGATCGAGAAGCTGGCCGGCGCCCCGAAGTAAACCATCCGACCGCCCCGCGTCCACCGAACCGAAGGAGCCCCACCATGGCCACCAGCAGTCAGAAGTTCATCGCCCGCAACCGCGCCCCGCGCGTGCAGATCGAGTACGACGTCGAGCTCTACGGCGCCGAGAAGAAGGTGCAGCTGCCCTTCGTCATGGGCGTGCTGTCCGATCTCTCGGGCAAGCCGGCCGAGCCGCTGCCGCCCGTCAACGAGCGCAAGTTCCTGCAGATCGACGTGGACAACTTCGACGCGCGCATGGAGTCGATGAAGCCGCGCGTGGCCTTCCCGGTCACCAACACGCTGACGGGCGAGGGCAAGCTCTCGGTCGAGCTCACGTTCAAGAACCTGGACGACTTCTCGCCCGCTGCCGTGGCGCAGAAGGTCGACGGGCTCAAGCAGTTGCTCAAGGCGCGCCAGGAACTGGCCAACCTCCTGACCTACATGGACGGCAAGACCGGCGCCGAGGACCTGCTGGCCAAGGTGATGGCCGACCCTGCGCTGCTGGCCTCGCTGGCCGCAGCGAAGAAGCCCGAAGCGCCTGCAGCCGACCAGCCGGCCGCCGCCGCCTGACGCCGCCGGCTCCTGTATCCGCATTCCCGGGAGAGACGCAACCATGGCCGAAGACACACTCCAGAGCGCAGCGCCGCTGCAAGGCATCGCGTACGAGGGCAGCGAGTTCGCCGCGCTGTTGAACCAGGAGTTCAGACCCAAGTCCGACGACGCCCGCAACGCCGTGCAGAACGCGGTGCTCACCTTGGCGCAGCAGGCGCTGGCCTCGACCAAGCTGATCGACGGCGACGTGATGGCCAGCATCGAGGCCATGATCGCCGAGCTCGACGAGCAGCTCTCCAGGCAGGTCAACCTGATCCTGCACCACCCGGACTTCCAGGCGCTGGAGAGTGCCTGGCGCGGCCTGCACTACCTGGTCAACAACACCGAGACGGACGAGATGCTGAAGATCAGCGTCATGAACATCTCGAAGAAGGACTTCGGCAAGACGCTCAAGAAGTTCAAGGGCACGGCCTGGGACCAGAGCCCGCTGTTCAAGAAGATCTACGAGGAGGAGTACGGCCAGCTCGGCGGCGAGCCCTTCGGCGCGCTGGTGGGCGACTACTACTTCGACCACAGCCCGCCCGACGTGGAGCTGCTGGGCGAGATGAGCAAGGTGGCCGCCGCCGCGCACACGCCCTTCATCGCCGCGGCCAGCCCCAACCTGATGCAGATGGGCTCGTGGCAGGAGCTCTCCAATCCGCGCGATCTGACCAAGATCTTCACGACGCCCGAGTACGCGGCCTGGCGTTCTCTGCGCGCCTCGGACGACGCGCGCTACATCGGCCTGGCCATGCCGCGCTTCCTGGCGCGGCTGCCCTGGGGCGCCAAGACCGCGCCCGTGGAGGAGTTCAACTTCGAGGAATCGACCACCGGGGCGGACCACTCGGCCTATGCCTGGGCCAACTCGGCCTATGCCATGGCCGTCAACATCAACCGCTCGTTCAAGATGTACGGCTGGTGCACGCGCATCCGCGGCGTCGAGTCGGGCGGCGCGGTGGAGGGCCTGCCGACCCACACCTTCCCCACGGACGACGGCGGCGTGGCCATGAAGTGCCCGACCGAGATCGCCATCGGCGACCGGCGCGAGGCCGAACTGGCCAAGAACGGCTTCATGCCGCTGCTGCACCGCAAGAACTCGGACTTCGCCGTCTTCATCGGCGCGCAGTCGCTGCAAAAGCCCGAGGAGTACGACGACCCCGACGCCACGGCCAACGCCAACCTGTCGGCCCGCCTGCCCTACCTGTTCGCCTGCTCGCGCTTTGCGCACTACCTCAAGTGCATCGCGCGCGACAAGGTCGGCTCGTTCAAGGAGCGCGCCGACATGGCCAAGTGGCTGAACAAATGGATCATGAATTACGTGGACGGCGACCCGGCCAATTCGAGCGAGGCTACCAAGTCCCGAAAGCCGCTGGCCGCGGCCGAGGTCACCGTCGAGGAGGTGCCCGGCAACCCGGGCTACTACACCTCCAAGTTCTTCCTGCGGCCGCACTACCAGCTCGAGGGCCTCACGGTGTCGCTGCGGCTGGTGTCCAAGCTGCCATCGCAAAAGAGCGCCTGAAGCCGCCGACCGCGGAGCCGGGCACGGGCCGTCGTGCGTGCCCGCTGCATCCCTGCCAACGCCACGACGTTCAACCACCACCGAAGCGAGGAAATCATGGCCCATGTTGACTACTACCTGAAGATCGACGGCGTCGACGGCGAGTCCACCGACGACAAGCATGCCGGCGAGATCGAACTGGAATCCTGGAGCCTGGGCGGCACCAACGCCGGCTCGTTCAGCAGCGGCGGCGGCGGCGGCAGCGGCAAGGTCTCGCTGCAGGACTTCCACTTCGTGAAGAAGACCGACAAGGCCTCGGCCAAGCTGCTCACCGCCTGCTGCACCGGCGAGCACCTGGCCACCGCCACGCTGGTGTGCCGCAAGGCCGGCGGCGAGCAGGAGGAGTTCCTCACCGTCATCCTGTCGCCGGTGATGGTCAGCAGCTACCAGAACAGCGGCTCCGCGGGTGCCGACCTCATCCCCATGGAACAGGTGGCGCTGAACTACGGAAAGATCGAGTTCAAGTACAAGCCGCAGGACGGCAAGGGCGGCCTGGGCGGCGAGGTCGTGGGCGGCTGGGACGTCACGACCAACAAGAAGGTCTAGCGCACCGCGAGGCCACCGCCATGCCGCTGCGCATTCCCGGACAGGACACCTCGGTCGGTGGCCGCGACGCAGCCTCCGATGCCTTCCTGAGCGTGCAGACCAAGCGCGCCGGCAAGGTCAAGGGCGAGGTCACGACCGAAGGCCATGAGGAAGAGATCCAGCTGCTCTGCTGGACCTGGGGTGTCAGCGCCAACACGGCGATCGGCTCGACCGAGCGCACGGCGCGCCGCGTGTACCGCCATCTCGTCGTGACCAAGGGCATCGATTCGGCGTCCACCGCGCTGCTGAGCGCGCTGGCCACCAACGATGAGATCAAGGAGGCGGTGCTGACCATGCGCAAGGCCGGCGGCGAGGCCCTGGACTACTTCACGATGACGCTGGAAGGCGCCCGCGTGGTGGCGCTGGACATCGATGTGGGCGAAGACGGCCGGCCGGTGGAGCGCGTGTCCATCGCGTTCACCAAGATCGGCATCGCCTACCAGCCGCAGCAGAACGCGGGCCTGGGCTCGGGCACGTTCAGCTTCGACGACGAGGTCCTGCCCGCCTGAGGGCCGGGTGCGCCATGGCCACCGTGGACGCCCGCAACCGACTGCAGCCGGCCCTGCTGGACCGGCTCACCGACGACGCGCCGGGCGAGAAGCGCGAGACCGACGAACGCCGCACCATGTCGAAGGCGCAACTGCGCCAGGCCGTGCTGCGCGACCTGAGCGCGCTGTTCAACACCGTGCAGCCGCTCGGCGCTGCCGCCGATGCCTACCCGCAGGTGGCCGGCAGCGTGCTGACTTTCGGGCTGCCGGCGCTGTCGGGCCAGCTCGCGTCCAAGCTGGACGTGAGCGTGCTCGAGCGCGCCATCCGCCAGGCCATCCTGCGCTACGAGCCGCGCATCCTGGCCGACAGCCTGCAGGTGCGCGCAGTGGAACCCAGCAGCGTGCTGGACACGCACAACGTGATCGAGTTCGAGATCAGCGGCCATCTGTGGTCGCAGCCGGTGCCGCTGGAGATCCTGCTGAGGACGCAGATGGATCTGGAGGCGGGGCAGGTGGAGGTAAGGGATGGGGCGGCGACGTCTTCAAAGTCACGCTGAATCCTCCGCTCACGAATGTCAAGGAAGCGTCATGTCTCTGCTTCAACCCACCAAGGAACTGCTGCAGTTTCTTCAGAAGAATCCGGGCGTACGGAGCCAGATCCGTGCCGCGCCTGATCGCACCCTGCTTTACGCGGGAGAGTTCTTCAGGCCAGTCTGGCAAGAGCTTTCCGAACTGAAGCGGTCCAATGCGCAGATGGCAACCAAGGAAATTCTTCCGGACGTGCTCGCTCGAATTTCCACGCACGGCATGCCGTATCCAAACCTACTGCTGTGGGCAAAGGAGATCGACAAATTGCCGCAAGAGGTTTGGAAGCAAAACGGCTTCGTGATCTGGCGAGCGTTATCTGGGCTCTTTGCTTCGAACGCGGTGGGCGCGGTGTCGTTCAGTGTCGGATCGCGGATTTCCAAAGATCACAAGGTTTTCGCGGCAACGGAGATCGCAGTTCTGGCACGCAACCCGAATGTCGACGCGATGACGAAAGACATCCTTGCCTACTTTCAGCGTTGCGTGCAGACCAAGCAAGCCAACATGAACTTCGGCTTCATCGCGGGCTGAGCCGGAGCCGTTCCGCCCCATGGACCCTCGCCTCCTGCGCCTCTACAGCGACGAGCTGACCCACCTGCGCGAGGTCGGCAGCGAGTTCGCGCACGCCTTCCCCAAGATCGCATCGCGCCTGTCCATGGAAGGCGTGGAGGTCACCGACCCGTATGTCGAGCGGCTGATGGAGGGCTTCGCGTTCATGGCGGCGCACGTGCAGCTCAAGATCGAGGCCGAGCAGCCGCGGCTCATCGCCCAGCTGCTCGAGGCCAGCTACCCGAACTTCCTCGCACCCGTGCCGTCGATGATGGTGGCGCGCTTCGACGCCGATGTGCTGGACCCGAACCTCACGCGCGGCCATGTGGTGCCGCGCGGCAGCGCCATCACGGCCGAGCTGGCACGCGGGCAGGACACGCATTGCGAGTTCCGCACCGCGCATGCGGTCACGCTGTGGCCCATCGAGCTGGTGTCGGTGCAGTACTTCACGCACGCGCCCGACCTGCCGCTGGGCCGCCTGCCGCAGGCCCAGGGCACGCAGGGCGGCCTGCGCATCCGGCTGCGCACCGGCGGTGGCCTGGGTTGGCACCAGCTGGGCCTGGACCGGCTGGCCTTCTACCTGAGCGCGCCCGACGAGGTGGCCCTGCGCCTCCACGAGCTGCTCCACGGCGCCTGCACCGGCACCCTGGTGGCCACCGGCCAGGCGGGCACGCTGCCGGCCTGGCGCGGGCCGGCCAGCCTGCGGCCGCTGGGTTTCGCCGCCGACGAGGCACTGCTGCCCGAATCGCTGCGCGCCTTCTCCGGCTACCGGCTGCTGCAGGAGGCGGCCGCCATGCCGCAGCGCCTGCTGTTCTTCGAGATCGGCGACCTGGCCGCCCGGCTCGCCAACGTGACTGCCGATGAGGTGGAGCTGGTCGTGCTGCTGCGCCGTGGCGATGCGCCGCTGGAGGCACTGGTCGACCGCAGCAGCCTGGCGCTGCACTGCACGCCGGCCATCAACCTGTTCAGGAAGCGGCTGGACCGCATCCAGCTCGGCCCCGGCGCCTGGGAATACCACGTGGTGCCCGACCGCACCCGGCCCATGGATTTCGAAGTGCACAGCCTGGAGACGGTCATCGGCTACGGCAACGGGGCCGTGGGGCAACAGCGCTTCGAGCCGCTCTACGCGACCCACCAGGCCACCGGCAGCGGTACCGACACGGGCACCGGAGATGCCGCGCCGGCACACGGCTTCTACACGCTGCGGCGCGAGCCGCGGCTGCGCTCGCAACGGCAGATGGCGCAGGGCGCGCGCTCTTCGTACATCGGCCAGGAGGTGTATCTCGCCCTGGTCGATCCGCACCATGCGCCCTACCGCGACGACATCCGCCAGCTGTCGGTGGCGGCCCGGGTCAGCAACCGCGACCTGCCGATGCTGCTGCCGCATGGCGCCGATGCGGACCAGAAGCCGGTCTGGCGGCTCGACGCGGCCGGCCCCGTGCGGCGCGTGGACGCACTGCGCGGGCCGACGCGGCCGGTCACGCGCAGGCCGGTGGGCGAACCCGGCTGGCAGCTCGTCAGCCACCTGAGCCTGAACCACCTGTCGCTGGTCGGCGCCTCGCCGGCCGACGCTGCCGCGGCGCTGCGCACCACGCTGGCGCTGTACGCCCCGCCCGACGACGCAGCCTGGGCGCGCCAGGTGGCCGGTGTGCTGGCGCTGCAGGTGCAGCCCATCGTGCGCCGACTGCCCGTCAAGGGCCCCATGGGCTTCGGCAGCGGCATCGAGATCGTGCTGGAGCTGGACGAGCTGGCCTTCCAGGGCACCAGCGCCTTCCTGTTCGCCAGCGTGCTGGAGCGATTCTTCGCGCGCCACGCGGCCATCAACGCGTTCACGCAACTGGTGCTGCGCACGCCCCAGCGCGGCGAACTGATGCGCTGGGCACCGCGCATCGGCCAGCGGGAAACGCTGTGAACGCGCAGCGCGAGGCCCTGTTCGCGGCCGTGCGCGCCGAGCCCTGGGCGCACGATTTCTTCGCGCTGCTGCGCCGCCTGGAAGCCCTGCACCCCGGCCAGCCGCGCATCGGCCGCGCGCTGCGCCCCTCGCAGGAACCGGTGCGACTGGGGCAGGAGGCGGAACTCGACTTCGCGCCCGCCCCGCTCGCGAGCTTCGCCCAAGAGAAAGACATGCCCGCCCCGCGCCTGGGCGTGCGCTTCTTCGGCCTGCTCGGCCCGCACGGGCCGATGCCGCTGCACCTGACCGAATACGTGCGCGAGCGACAGCGCTGGCGCAGCGACCCCACCGCAGCGCGCTTCCTGGACATCTTCCACCACCGCATGCTGGCGCTGTTCTACCGCGCCTGGGCCGACACCCAGCCCACGGTGCAGCAGGACCGCCCGGCACAGGACCGCTTCGCCGCCTGGCTGGGCGCCGGCTTCGGCCACGCCGGCACGGCACCGTTGCAGGGCGCGCTGCCGCGCCAGGCGCAGCTGTTCCAGGCCGGCCTGCTGGCCACGCGCAGCCGCCATCCCGAGGGCCTGGCCAAGCTGCTGGCGCAGCACTTCCGCGTGCCGGTGCGCATCGAGGAGCACATCGCCCATTGGCTGCCCATCGCCCCCGAGGACCGCAGCCGCCTGGGCCATGCAAGCAACCGGCCCCAGCGCTCGGCCCTGCCCGCCGCGCAGCTGGGCCACAGTGCCAACGCCGGCCGCGCCGTGCGCGACCGGCAGTTCAAGTTCCGCGTGGTGCTGGGCCCGCTGACGCTGGCGCAATACCTGGGCTTCCTGCCCGGTGGCCGGGCCTGGCCGGCGCTGCGCGACTGGATACGCCAGTACGCGGGGCTGGACCTGCAATGGGACGTGCAGCTGGTGCTGGCGCATGCAGAGCTGCCGCCGCCGCGGCTCGGCCGGCGCGCAACGCAGGGCCCGCCACTCGGCGTGGCCGCCTGGCTGGGCCGGCAACAGCGCGACCGGGGCGACCTGCGCCTGCA
The DNA here is from genome assembly GCF_003337555.1 of Pseudorhodoferax soli. Taxonomy (GTDB): domain Bacteria; phylum Pseudomonadota; class Gammaproteobacteria; order Burkholderiales; family Burkholderiaceae_C; genus Pseudorhodoferax; species Pseudorhodoferax soli. The sequence goes on from NZ_QPJK01000001.1 coordinate 379,657, forward strand.
GCCCACCGCCTCGTTTGTGCACCGCCATGGAGACCACCATGCCTGACATCTCCCGCACCGCGCTGTTCGGCAAGCTCAATGCCACGGCCTACAAGGCCATCGAGGGCGCCACCGTGTTCTGCAAGCTGCGCGGCAACCCGGTGGTGGAACTGCAGCACTGGCTCTACCAGATCCTGAACGGGCAGGACTCCGACCTGCACCGCATCGTGAAGCACGTGGGCATCGACGCCGGCGCGCTGGCCACCGATCTCACGGCCGCGCTGGACCGGTTGCCGCGCGGCGCCTCGTCGGTGACCGACCTGTCCAGCTGGGTGGAGAACGCGGTCGAACGCGGCTGGGTCTACGGCTCGCTGATGTTCGGCGACACGCAGGTGCGCACCGGCACGCTGCTGCTGGGCATCCTCAAGACCACCGGCCTGCGCGCGGTGCTGGTCTCCATCTCGCGCCAGTTCGAACGCATCCAGGCGGACGCGCTCGCGCAGGACTTCGGCAAGATCGTCGCCGGCTCCCCGGAAGACGGCCAAGCCGCCACGGCCAGCGGCGCCGCGCCCGGCGAGGCCAGTGGCGCCATCGCACCGGCTGCAATGGGCAAGCAGGAAGCCCTCAGGCGCTTTGCCGTCGACCTGACCGAACGCGCGCACAAGGGCGAGATCGATCCCGTGGCCGGCCGCGACGAGGAGATCCGCCAGATCGTCGACATCCTGATGCGCCGCCGGCAGAACAATCCCATCCTGACCGGCGAGGCCGGCGTCGGCAAGACAGCCGTGGTCGAAGGCTTCGCACTGCGGCTGGCGCGCGGCGACGTGCCGCCGCAGCTCAAGGACGTGCGCCTGCACATGCTGGACGTGGGCCTGCTGCAGGCCGGCGCCAGCATGAAGGGCGAGTTCGAGAGCCGGCTGCGCGCCGTGATCGACGAGGTGCAGGCCTCGCCGCAGCCCATCATCCTGTTCATCGACGAGGCGCACACGCTGGTGGGCGCCGGCGGCCAGGCCGGCACCGGTGATGCGGCCAACCTGCTCAAGCCGGCGCTGGCGCGCGGCAAGCTGCGCACCATCGCCGCCACCACCTGGGCCGAGTACAAGAAGTACATCGAGAAAGACCCGGCGCTGACGCGGCGCTTCCAGGTCGTGCAGGTGGCCGAGCCCAGCGAGGCCAAGGCCATCCTGATGCTGCGCGGCGTGGCCGGCATCCTCGAGAAGCACCACCGTGTGGCACTGCTGGACGAGGCCATCGAGGCCGCCGTGCGGCTGGCGCACCGCTACATCCCCGCACGCCAGTTGCCCGACAAGGCCGTGAGCCTGCTGGACACCGCCTGCGCCCGCGTGGCCGTGAGCCAGCACGCCACGCCGCCGGCCCTGGAGGACTGCCAGCGCAGGCTGGAGGCGCTGCAGGTGGAGCGCGAGATCATCGCGCGCGAGGCCGCCATCGGCATCGACACAGACACGCGCCGCCAGCGCACCGCCAGCGCCATCGATGCCGAGCAGACGCGGCTGGCCGAACTGCAGGCGCGGCATGTGGAGGAGAAGGGCGTGGTGGACCGCATCCTGGAGCTGCGGGCCTTGCTGCGCGGGCCGGAGCCATCCTCTTCTTCATCTGCATCTCCACCTGCATCTCCATCTGCATCTCCATCCGCATCTCCACCTGCGCCCTCGCCCGCGCCGGCTGCCGCGCCCAGCGACAGTGCCCCGCCGCCACCCGACCGAGACGCCCTGCTCGCCGAACTGCGTCCCCTGCAAATCCGCCTGCGCGAACTGCAAGGCGATGCCCCCCTGATCCTGCCGACCGTGGACGAGCAGGCCGTGGCCAGCGTGGTGCAGGACTGGACCGGCGTGCCCGTGGGCCGCATGGTCAAGAACGAGGTCGAGGCCGTGCTGCGCCTGGCCGACACGCTGAACCAGCGCGTCATCGGCCAGAAGCACGCGTTGGAGATGATCGCGCGGCGCGTGCAGACCTCGCGCGCGCGGCTGGACAACCCGGGCAAGCCGATCGGCGTGTTCATGCTGTGCGGTACCTCGGGCGTGGGCAAGACCGAGACCGCGCTGGCGCTGGCCGAATCGCTGTACGGCGGCGAGCAGAACGTCATCACCATCAACATGAGCGAGTTCCAGGAGGCGCACACCGTCTCCACGCTCAAGGGCGCGCCGCCCGGCTACGTCGGCTACGGCGAAGGCGGCGTGCTGACCGAGGCGGTGCGCCGCCGCCCCTACAGCGTGGTGCTGCTCGACGAGGTGGAGAAGGCCCACCCCGACGTGCACGAGCTGTTCTTCCAGGTCTTCGACAAGGGCTGGATGGAAGACGGCGAGGGCCGCGGCATCGACTTCAAGAACACCATCATCCTCTTGACCAGCAACGTCGGCAGCGAGCTGATCATGCGCAGCTGCCGCGGCCCCGGCCCGCTGCCCGACCCCGAGCAGATCGCCACCGCGCTGCGCGAGCCGCTGCTGCAGGTGTTCCCGGCGGCGCTGCTGGGCCGGCTGGTGGTGGTGCCCTATTACCCGCTGTCCGACGCGATGATGGGCGACATCGTGCGGCTGCAGCTGGGCCGCATCGCCCGGCGCGTGCAGGAGAACCACGACATCCCGTTCACCTACGACGACGCGGTGGTGCAGCTGGTGGTCTCGCGCTGCACCGAGGCGGAGTCGGGCGGGCGCGTGATCGATGCGATCCTGACCAACACGGTGCTGCCGCGCGTGTCGCTGGAATACCTGACGCGGCTGGCGGCGGGGGGCAACCTGCAGCGGATCACGCTGGGGGTGCGGGAGGGGGATTTCAGCTACGGGTTCGGGTGAGGCATGGGGGGCTTCCAGATCCCGGGCCCGCTGTGTGGCACCCACCCCGACACCATCGACAAGGGCACGAACGCCCTGTGGCGCATGCCAGAGCCGGGCCCGGTCTGCGCGCTGCCGAAGAACCCGGAGCGGCCATCGCACCGGGTGTCGGTGGCGGGAGGGTTTGCCGTTGCGGGCCTGTACCTGGGCATGGAGGGAATCGCCTTGCTCAAGTCGGTCGAGGAGCTGCGGCTCAAGCCTTACGACGACCAGACCGGCCAGGACGCCACCACCTGGAGTGCCGGCGCGACGATCGGTTACGGACACCTGATCGCCCAGGGCGACTGGGGCAAATACAAAGGCGGCCTCACCGAGACCGAAGCCGATCAGCTCTTCACCACGGACCTGGCACCATTCGAAAGCGTGGTACGGGACAGCGTGGCCATCAGTTTGCAGCAATACGAGTTCGATGCCCTGGTCATCCTCGCCTTCAACATCGGCGCCAAGGCCTTCAAGGGATCGTCTGTCGTCAAGCTGGTCAACAATCCGGCTGCGCCCACCGGATACTCGGGCCTGGAAGCAGCGTGGAAGGCCTGGAACAAATCTCAAGGACAGGTGATGAAGGGACTGGACAACCGCCGCCAATGCGAATGGCGGATCTACACAACGGCGACCTATGCACGATGGTGATGCCCGGCGTGGACTGCCAGCGCGCCATGCCGGCCTCTGGGCCATCACCTGGACGCGTCGCCGTGCGCTGCTCGCCGCAGCGCTTTCCTGCTGCACTACAACCTACGCCATCGACAACCCGGACGCGCCGGACCGCAACGCAGCGTTCCTGTCGCGCGCCCAACCCTACGAAGAGCGCTTCTCGCAGGCATCGCGCAGCAGCGAGATCGCGGACGCAGCCGCCGCCTACGCCACGTTCCTGGATGCAGAGCTGAACAAGGCGTACCAGGATCTTCTGGCAGCAGTGGAAGACACCGGCACACGGCGCGCGCTCGCCCAGGCCCAGCGCGAGTGGCTGAAGTTCCGGGATGCGGAGTTCCGGTTCATTGGGAAGAACTGGACACCGCAGAACTTCGGCAGTTCGTCCACGCTATCGCGTGCGTCATACCGGCACCAGATCGTCAAGCAACGCGTGTCGACCTTGCTGGCGTACCTGCAAAACTACCCTGCGGCGACGAAAGCCGGCAGGTAGCCGCGTTCCGCTGCGTCCTACAGGAAAGACGATGATGAATCCGGGGTCATGCATGGCTGCCTGGCTCTGCCTGCCATGGGGTGCAGCAGGCGCGGCGGGAGGTGCAACACCTCCCAGCCATTGCGCCGCGCCGGCGCAAACGAGCTTCGCCTGCCCGACGACAGGCGGCCGTGTGGTTGCCTTGTGTCGCGACGCTGACGATGCGGTCGTCTACCGGTTTGGCCGAATCGGCGTCGTCGAACTCCAGTACCCACCCAGCGCACAGCCCCATGCCGGGCGCATGCTGTACGCGCAGTACAGCCGCTACGGAACCGATCGGGTCGAGGTCCGCTTCGGCGAGCAAGGCACGGAATACACCGTGTTCGACTACCGCGAGGATGGCGTGCGCCGTGCTGGCGTGCGCTTGGCAAGCAGCGGGGGCCGGCAGCGCGAGATCGCCTGCCATGCTCCCATCACCGGGCACCTCGGTGGACTGAAGAATCGGCTGCCGTGCGACACGGACAGCGCACTGAACCTCGGCACATGCCGGTGAGCTTCGCACCGTCCGGCGCGAGGAGACGATGAAGCCAAAGTCTTGCATCACCACCTCCAACGGGCAACAACAGTTTGCCGACTTGGCCGCGTTCATGGGCGGCTGGTTCCATCAGGACTTCGACATCCACGGCGAATCCCTGGAGGAAGTGGTTGCGGCGTTCAAGGCCGAAGGCGACGCCGCGCTGGTGGCGCCGCTGGTCGACAACATCGACGCCTTCCTCGCCACAGGCGACGACGGCATGGAAGAACAGTTCCAGGAGTTCTTCCGGCCCGACGTCATCCCCACGTTTTTCCGCGCCACGATACGCGCGTTTCTTCTGGCCGTTCGCGAAGCGCTTGTGACGGGCCCTGGCTGAGTTGATCGTCTCGCGCTTGCCTTCGGCGGCATCTGCGTCGCATGGTGCTACGGCGCCCTTGACCACGCGAAGCCTGCCGCTTGGGCCTGCGTCGCGAGCGACGCGAGCAGGCGCTCGGCGAAGACCTCATCGAGCGCCAGCAACCCCAGCGCATCGCCATCGACGGCAGGCCTCGCGACGGCGAGGACACCACGGCTTCGCAACGCAGCCGCGCGCACGGCCCAACCGGGCTCCAACAGCGCCAGTGCCTGCGCAGGGGTCACATCCGGCGGCGGCGCATCGGGGGCGGACAGCAGCAAGACCTGCGACTGCAGCCACCACGGAAACGCCGGTGCCTCGAACATCTCTGCGATGGCTTCGGGGCGCCGCGAGCAGACCAGCGTGATCGCCGCACCGTGACCGCGCAGCCGTCCGATCACGGTGCGCAGCGCCGACTGCCCCGACGCCATGCGCGCGCAGTCGCCATCGTCGTCGCGCACCCATGCCGCCGGCCCTGCATGGCGGGTTCCGGCTCGCAGAAAACCGACTTTCGCGGTGCCAGCCAGCGCGCACGCAATGGTGCGGCCGATTGGCCGCGGCACGCCGGCGTCAGGCGATGCGGCATCCCAACCTAGCAGCCACACATGCGCCTCGTCCATGGCGGCCAGGTCGCCGAGTTGCCATGGCACCGCCATCGGTCCGCGCTGCGCCCACAGAACCGGCTTGTCCATGCGGCAGATTCTGCGCGGTCCGCCGCCGGGCGCGGGCCCGCGCCGATGACTTTAGTCTGTTGCCCGCCCCGCCCCCGCCCCCTACCGTTGCATGGACTGCACCAGCACCATGCCGGCCCCGATCACCCTCACCTCCCCGCTGCCGCCCGAGGACTTGCTGTTCGAGTCCATGCGCTGCTCCGAAGGCCTGAGCATGCTCGGCGAGATGCAGCTGGCCCTGGTCAGCGCCAAGCCCGACCTGAAGCCGCAAGACCTGCTCGGCAAGACCGTGGGCGTGACGGTGCAGCTGCAGGGCGACGCCAAGCGCCACTTCCACGGCCATGTGACGCGCTTCTCGATCGGTGCGCGCAGCGGCCGCTACTACGGCTACCAGGCCAGCGTGCGGCCCTGGCTGTGGTTCCTCACACGCACCACGGACTGCCGCATCTTCCAGGACCTGAGCGTGCCCGACATCGTGAAGAAGGTGTTCGAGGACCACGGCGGCGCCAGCTTCAAGTTCAACCTCTTCCGCAGCTACCGCAAGTGGGTCTACTGCGTGCAGTACCGCGAGAGCGACTACAACTTCGTCGCCCGCCTGCTCGAGCACGAGGGCATCTACTGGTACGTGGAACACGGCGAGGGCCAGCACAAGCTGGTGCTGGTGGACTCCAGGAGCGCGCACGACGCCGCGCCCGACTGCAAGGCGCTGCCCTACTACGAGAACCCCGGCGAGGCGCCGCCGGATGTCGAGTGCATCTCGGGCTGGCAGTTCGCCAGCGGCGTGGAGACTGACCACACGCTGCTGCGCAGCTACGACTTCGAGCGCCCGTCGACACCGCTGGAGGTCAAGGCCGAGACCAAGCCGCCCTACAAGATCGGCACGCTGGAGCAATACGACTGGCAGGGCGACTACGTGCAGGCCCCCGACGGCAAGCAGTGGGCCGAGGCCCGGCTGGACGAGCAGCAGACCCGCTACGACACCGCGCACGGAAGCAGCAACGCACACGGCGTCGAAGCCGGCCGGCTGCTGAACCTGGAGCGCCACCCGCGCGAGAGCCAGAACGCCGAATACCTGGTGACCCAGACCACTGTGCACGCGCGCAACGATGCCTACGAGACCGGCGGCAGCGCCGGCAGCTGGCAGTGCGAGTTCTCCGCCATCCCCTCAGGCCAGCAGTTCCGCCCGCCGCGCCGCACGCCCAAGCCCTTCGTGCAGGGGCCGCAGACGGCGGTGGTCACCGGCCCCAGCGGCGAGGAGCTGTTCACCGACAAATATGGGCGCGTGAAGGTGCAATTCCACTGGGACCGGCGGGGCAAGAAGGACGAGAAGAGCTCCTGCTGGGTGCGCGTGTCACACCCCTGGGCGGGCAAGAACTACGGCGCCATCCACATCCCCCGCATCGGCCAGGAGGTGGTGGTCGACTTCCTGGAAGGCGACCCGGACCAGCCGCTCGTCACCGGCCGCGTCTACAACGCCGAGCAGATGCCGCCCTGGACGCTGCCAGCCAACGCCACGCAGAGCGGCATCCTCACGCGCTCGAGCAAGGGCGGCGCCGTGGCCAACGCCAACGCGCTGCGCTTCGAGGACAAGAAGGGCAGCGAGCAGGTCTGGCTGCATGCCGAGAAGAACCAGGACATCGAGGTCGAGAACGACGAGACGCACTGGGTCGGGCACGACCGCACCAAGACCATCGACCACGACGAGACGGTGCATGTGAAGCACGACCGCACGGAGACGGTGGACCACAACGAGACCATCACCATCGGCGTGGACCGCAGCGAGCAGGTCGGCAACAACGAGACCATTGCCATCGGCGTGAACCGCACCGAGACCGTGGGCAGCAACGAGACCATCACCGTCGGTGCCAACCGCACCGAGACCGTGGGGGCGAACGAGACCATCTCCATCGGTTCGAACCGCACCATCACCGTGGGCGCCAGCGAGACCGCCACCGTGGCGCTGCAGCGCACGCACACGGTGGGCGTGAACGAGACCATCGCCATCGGCGCGGCGCAGGAGATCGCCATCGGCGCGATGCAGGTGGTGGCGGTGGGGGCGGCGCAGACCATCACGGTGGGCGCGAACCAGTCGACCAGCGTGGGCGCCAAGCAGAGCACCGACGTGGGCTCGGACCGCAGCCTGCAGGTGGGAGGCGCGCAGAGCACCAAGGTCGGCAAAGGGCGCAGCGTGTCGGTGGCCGACGACGATGCGCTCAAGGTGGGCAAGAACCTGGTGATCGATGCGGGCGACTCCGTGTCGATCAAGACCGGCAGCGCCAGTCTCACGATGAAGAAGGACGGCACGATCACCATCAAGGGCAAGGACATCCTGATCGATGGATCGGGAAAGATCAATGTGAAGGCTAGCGGAGCCGTCGCCGTCAAGGGCTCCAAGATCGGACTGAACTGAGGAGCACATTCGATGGACCGTGCACACGACCCGTTCCTGCAATTGGCAATGCCCGACGCGTCCGAGGATCTGTGCGCGACGGCGATGCGCGGTGCAGCTGCATCGACGGTGGCCGTGGCCCGGCTGGCAGGCTTCGATCTGTGGGAGCAAGCCCTGGTCGGCGGGATCGCGGCACGCCCAGGCCTGGTGATGGCTGCGCGCAGCACCGTGGCGTTGCAACACGCGATGGTGGGTCTGGATGTGGTGGTGCTGCTCGCAGAAGCCGACACGGACCCGCCGATCATCATCGGCGTCATCGCCCCTGCGGCCGCGCCAGCCACGCCGCATGATGGCGGAATGGCGGTCGTTGCCGACGGCGAGCGCCACGTGATTGAGGCCGAACGCGAGATCGTGCTGCGCTGTGGCGACGCCAGCATCACGCTGACACGTGCTGGCAAGATCATTGTGCAGGGCAACTACATCCTGAGCCGGTCGACCGGTCACCACAAGATCAAGGGCGCGGCCATCGACATCAACTGATGCCGTCCCGCGCGCAACAGCCATGTGGCAGATCGACAACCGAACTCCATTTGCCGCAGAACGCAGCTGGGTGCGAGGACGTGACGGCACCGAGATCTGGCTGGTGGCCGTGAAGGCCAGCTTCGACATCACCGCCGATGGCAAGCTCGAGGTCGCGCGGGAGCAACCCCCTGTGCTGAGGCTACCGCTCTACCACGGCGTAGAGGGCGCAAGCAGCATCCGGTATGAAGCGGACCTGGTGCTGACCAAGAAGACCTCCGACGTGCTCGTCGTCGGCCACGCCTGGGCACCGGCAGGCACGGCAGTGGTCAGAACCGATGTCGGCTTGCGGGTCGGTTCACTGCAAAAGGTGTTGCGCGTCTTCGGCGACAGGGTGTGGGGAAGCTTCGGCCCCTCGGCGCCAGAGCCATTCCAGAAAATGCCACTGGTGTACGAGCGAGCCTACGGAGGCGTCGACGCGAAATCGCGCATGCCGGACAAGGATTGGGACTGGCGGAACCCGGTCGGCTGCGGCTACGCCGTGTCCAGCGACCACGCCACGGGCATGAGGCTGCCGAACATCGAGTATCCCGATCGCTTGATCGGCTCCTGGCGTGACCGTCCACCACCTGCGGGCTTCGGCCCGATTGCCAGCCACTGGCAACCGCGCGCGGGCTATGCAGGAACCTACGACGCGCACTGGATGGCAACGCGCCAGCCCCTGCTGGCGGACGACCTGGACGACCGGCACTTCCAGTGCGCGCCGGCCGACCAGCAGACGCAAGAGTTCCTGCGCGGCGGTGAGCCGGTGACCCTGCTCAACCTGCATCCGCGCGGGCGCATCCATTTCACGCTGCCCAAGCTGTCTCTGGGCTTTGACACCCGTTTCGACGACGGCAGCCACCAGTTGCACCAGCACCGACGCCTGCACACGGTCATCCTCGAGCCGGACCTTCCACGGGTCTCGCTGGTGTGGCACAGCATGCTGCCCTGCCACTTCCGGGTGCACCAGCTGGAGCGGACCATCGTCACGCTGAAGATCGACCTCAGCACCGGCAACCGGCAGCCCGACGATGCCGACCTGGAACTGGCCTGAGATGCGCGAGCATGCCGTGATCGTTGCCATGGGTGCCTGCACTCCACTGGGCCGCGACGTCTGGGCCAGCGCAGCCGCGGTGCGCGCCGGCATCTCCGGCTTCGTGCAGCACCCCTACATGCTCGACACGGCCGGCGAACCCATGCGTGCCGCGATCGCACCCTGGCTGGACATCGGACTGGACGGCGCAGACCGGCTCGCGGCGCTGCTGTTCCCCGCCATCGACGAGGCACTCGCACCCGTGAGCAGCGCCAGCCTGGCGCCCTTGCGGATGGCCATCGCACTGGGCCTGCCGAGCGCCCGGCCAGGCTTTCCGGAGAGCCTGCCCCAGCAGATGCGCAGGCGCCTGCAGCACCACTACGGCGATGCGCTGGGCAGCGCAGCTTGTTTCACCGCCGGCCACGCTGCCGGGCTGCTGGCGATGCAGGCTGCGGTGAACAAGCTGGAGCAGGGCACGCTCGACGTTTGTCTGGTCGCAGGCGTCGACAGCTACATCGCCCCATTGGCATTGGAATGGCTGGAGGGCTGCAGCCAGCTGCATGGTGCTGGGCCCTCCAACAATGCCTGGGGTTTCATCCCGGGCGAAGGCGCTGCTGCGCTGGTGTTGATGCGGCAGGCCAAGGCGCGGGCCAGCGGCCTGCAGCCGCTGGCCCATGTGCTGGGTACCGGCACGGCCATGGAGGACAAACGCATCAAGACGCAGACCGTCTGCATCGGCGAGGGTCTGACCCAGGCGTTCCGGAACGCGCTCGGCGGCCTGCCCGATGGCACTCAGATCAGCGACGTCTACTGCGACCTGAATGGCGAACCCTATCGGGCGGACGAATTCGGCTTCACCGCGATGCGGACCCAGGCAAGCTTCGTCGCGGCTTCCGGATTCGTCGCCCCGGCCGATTGCTGGGGGGACGTCGCCGCCGCCGGCGGCCCCCTGCACCTGTGCTTGGCCACCGTGGCCGGATGCAAGGGCTACAGCCGGGGCGACATGGCGCTCGCCTGGGCCAGCTCGGAGCACGGCGAGCGCGCCGCGACGCTGCTCGCCACAGCAAGGAGGAACTGAGCATGGCGGTGACCATCAAGGTCAACGGCACCATGAACTCGCTGGTCCACAAGGGCAGCAGCGGCTTCTCGATCGCGACCATGCCGGACGTCTGCAAAACTCCGTCGCCCGGCGGACCGGTTCCGCTCCCATATCCAAACATCTCGCAGTCTGCCACGCTGGCCAAGGGCACGACGACCGTCAAGGCCGATGGCGGCATGATGATCGCCACCAAGGGCAGCGAGTTCAGCCTGTCCAACGGCGACAACCCCGGCGTGGCGGGCGGCGTCAATTCGTCGACCTTCATGAAGGAGAGCACCTGGATCCTGTACTCCTTCGACGTCAAGATGGATGGCCAGAACGCCTGCCGGTTGACCGACAAAAAGCTGCAGAACCACGAGAACACGGTGGACCTGGCCGGCGAATTCCAGAGCCCCCGTGAAGCGTTGCTGACGCTGCAGGCATGGGTCAAGGAATGCGACGGCTCTGTACCGAAGTCCAAGGGTGGGAAGAAGAAGTCGTGCCAGCAGCTCGGCCGGGAAAAGCATGCCTGCATGGAGGAGAAGATCGAGGACTACCGCAAAAAGAATCCCCACAAGACCCCGCCTCCTGCGCCGCCGGGTCATCCCGAGCCGGAGTGCGGCTATCCCAAGCCACCGGTCCCACCCGACCCGGGCTATGTGACACCGCCGCCAGGCCCCGGGCGCAGCGGCATCATCCAGGCGGCAGCCGCCCAGGGCGCGGCATCCGCCAAGGCGGCAGGTCTGACCGGCAAGGCCGCACGCAAGGCCGTCTCCAGGGCCATCGGCAAGGCGCTCAAGGGCCGCGTCTTCCCCGATGCGGCGATCAACCTGGGCGGCGGCAAGAAGTTGTTCGTAGACTTCAAGTTCCCCTGCCCCAAGGGCCAGCCCTCGGGGCACAAGCGTGGCTCGAGGAACAAACTGTCCAAGGGCAATTCCAACACCAGAATGAGCAAAGACCAGCGTGAGACCTACCAGGCGCTAAACCAGGGAACCGGAAGCTCCAAGCGGACCCTGTCGATCACGCCGGGCGGCTTTCATGCCTACTGAGGCACACCCATGACCGACTGGTCTTCGTTTGACATCGGCGTGCGCACGGAGGAATCCAGCCAGCGCGTCGCGCGGGCCTGCATCACCGTCCAACTGTACGGCGGCGCCGCTTTCGCGCGCCAGGCACATGTGCTCTACCGGAACTGGCTCGACCGTGTCCCCGCGGACGCGCCCTTGCACTATGTCAACCGCAGCGCGCTGTCGCCCCGCCCGCTTGCACCGAAGGACCGCCAACGCATCGATGCGGCGCTCGTGCGCTGCAGCGCCAAGAACGAGTACTACTGGATCAACTCCGCACCAGGCTACGAACTGGGCGCGCACACCCTGGAGATCGACCTGTGGCCCGACAACGACGCGGTTTCCAGCGCAGTCGTCATGTGCCGGGCGTTGGACAGCGCCGTCACGCCTGCACTAGCGGCCGAACTGCTGCAGGAGTTCACGGCGCTGCTGCAGACCGATGGACTGGTGCACGCCAGCGCGGGTCTGGGCATGGGGGTCATCTGGGGCGACGACTTCGAACAGGCCTGCGGGCCCAGGCTGTTCGCGACCTGCATGCGCCACCTGGGCCTGGACCTGCCCAACCGGGCCGTTTACGCCTACCTGCGGGAGCACATCAAGGGGCCGGGCTGGCTGACCTTCCTCTCGCAGCCGCTGGCGCCTCGCCTCGCCACCGCCACCGGTGCGCCTGCCGGCTACCGCGAAGTCGATCTGGAGCACGGTGGCCGCCTGCTGATCGCGGGCAACCTGCCGCCATTGGGCGACGTGAACCGGCGCGCGCCGGACATTGCCGGCCTGCGGCACGCCGCCAAGGTGCTGCGCCCCTTGCGCATGACACGGTGGGTCGACATTCCCCTGCCGCTCGATTCGTTCGATGTGGAAACGGATGTCTGGTTGTCCCGTCTGGATGGCACGGCGCCATGACCCGCTTGCTCGTCCAGCGCAGCTTCCCGGACCGGTGGTCCGAGCTGGCGGTCCACTGGGACCAGGGCAGCGTACCCAAAGACAGCGCGGACCTGTGCGAGATCTGCGTGATGATGTTCGTTTCCCTGCTCGAGACCCTGGAGCCTGGGCCGGCTCAGAGCAGTCTCGATCCCATAGGCAGTGCACCCAGGGCCGGCGTGCTCACCTGGTCGCCGCTGCCGCTGCCCATGCAGCCTCAGTGGCTGGGCGTGCTGAAAGGCATGCTCCGCCACCTGCCGACACCGCCCGACCGAGCCCTTGTCGGGCGCGGCGGGATGACGGACTGGTGCGAGTGGATGCCGCCCGTGTCGGAAGCACCGCTCGATGCGTTCGGCATCGCCGACTGGCGCGAAGCCGATGCGCTGTCCGTGGAGATCGAGCTGCCGAGCGTGCTGCATCCCGGTGCGCAGGATGCGCTCGACGACGTCATCGACATCTGGTTGTCGGTCGGTGCGTTGGGCGGCTTCGCTGCCGACGGCGACCCCGTTCCATCTCTGCTGATCCCCAACGGCGGCCTCCAGGTCAATGGCGATCTGTGCTGGCTGGCGCTGGCCAGCGCGCAGGTCGATGACCTGGCCTTCGAGGCGCTGGCGCGCATGGTGCACCAGCTCGGCGGGCCGTTCGCACAAGCCACCTTGCGCATCGAATGATGCATGCAGGAGTGCACATCCGTTGACGACCACACCATGGACATGCTCATCGCCCTGCACGCTGCGCCCGCCGTCCCCGCTCTGCTTGCCTTGGCCGTGCGCAAACCCCTCGCTCCCGAACACAACCTCGTCACCGCCTGGATCGCCCACCACTTCTCCCCCGCCTGGGCCAGCGAAGCCCGCGCCGCCCTCGCCAACCGCCCTCTCACCCTCTTCATCGCCACCCGCGGCAACCCCGCCGAACTGCTGGGCTTCTGCGCCTACGACGCCACCGCCCGCGGCTTCGTCGGCCCCATCGGCGTGCGCGACACCGCCCGCCGCAGCGGCATCGGCGCAGCCCTGCTGCTGGCCTGCCTGCACGACATGCGCGCCATGGGCTACGGCTACGCCATCGCCGGTGCCGTCGGCGCGCCCGAGTTCTTTCGCCAGGTCGCGGGCGCCATGGAGATCCCGAACTCCACGCCCGGCATCTACGCCGGCATGCTGCGCGCGCCATGACTTTCGTTCATTGCCGCGCCGCGGCGCCGCGTTCAGCATGCCCCCATGCCCGAAGCCGCCCGCGACGAGACACTGCACGTTTCCGCCCCGCCTGAGGCGGATGCACAGGCCACGCCGCTCGACGCCGATGCCACCCGCATCGCGCCCCACACCTCCGGCCCGCGCGCGCCGCCGACCCACACCCGGCTGCACACCCAGACCAGCACCCGCACCCCACACACCCGCGGCAGCGGCCTGACCCTGCCGGGCGGCAGCGCCCACGCGGCCGACCTCGAGGTGCGCCAGGTCGGCCGCTACCAGATCCTCGCCAAGCTCGGGCGCGGCGGCATGGCCACGGTGTTCCGCGCGCACGACCCCGACATCGGCCGCGACGTGGCGATCAAGTTCCTGCACGCCTCGCTGTGCGAGGACGAGGAGTACCGCACGCGCTTCCTGCGCGAGGCGCGCGCGGCCGGCGGCCTGTCGCACCCGCACATCGTGACCGTGCACGACGTCGGCGAGATCGACGGCCGCCCCTACATGGCGATGGAGCTGCTGGACGGCGATCCGCTGGCCGACCTGCTGCAAGGCGGCCAGCCGCTGCCGGTCCGCGACGTGGTGGTCATGGGCATCCAGCTCGCGCAGGCGCTGGACTACGCCCACCAGCGCGGCATCGTGCACCGCGACATCAAGCCCGGCAACATGGCGCGGCTGCACGGCGGGCAGACCATCAAGGTGATGGACTTCGGCATCGCGCACATGGTGGCCACCTCGGCAGGCGAGCAGCGCACGCGCGTGGGCGACGTGCTGGGCACGCCGCAGTACATGTCGCCCGAGCAGATGCAGGGCGGCAAGATCGACGGCCGCTCGGACCTCTTCACGGCCGGCATCGTGCTCTACCAGATGCTGACCGGGCAGCGCCCCTTCCAGGGCGACAGCGTGGTCACGCTGGCGCTGAAGATCTCCAAGGAAGACCCGACGCCGATCGAGAAGCTGCGCCCCGAGGTACCGCCCGCGCTGCGCCGCGTGGTCGACCGCTGCCTGGCCAAGGCACCCGAGCGGCGCCACCAGAGCGGCGCGGCGCTGGCCGAGGCGCTGCAGCGCGTGCTGGCCGAGATGGACGAGCAGGCGCGCGCGGGCGAAGGCACGCAGGCGCGCGGCGTGCCGCTGCGGCTCAAATGGGCTGGCCTCATGGCCTTGATCGTGGCCGTGGTGATGGCCATCACGGCTTCGGTGATCGTGCAGCGCCAGCAGGCCGCGCTGATGGCCCAGGTGGGCGATTCGGGCGCCGCGCTGACGCGCTTCATCGCGGCGCAGAACGCGGTGCCGGCGCTGTCCGATGACTGGGTGGTGGTCGACGTGGCGCTGCAGAACCTCATGCAGACGCGCGATTTCGAGAGCATCACCGTGACCGACCGCGGCGGCGTGGTGCGCGCCGCGAGCCGGCCCGAGCTGGTGGGCCAGCCCTGGCGCGCGCCGGCCGGCGAGGCGCTGGGCGAGGCCGGCGGCGTGCAGCGCACGCGCTACGAGGCTGGCGGCGAGACCGTGCTGGGCTTTTCGGCGCCCATCACCTTCCAGGGCAAGGCCGTGGGCCAGGTCGTGCTGGGCCTGCCCGAGCGCGCGTTGGCCGCCGTGGCGCGCCAGTCGCAGTGGCTGATGGCGGTGCTGGCCCTGGTCACGGTGGCGGCCGTGGCGCTGGCCATGTACCTGGTGGGCACCTGGTTCGCGCGGCCGATCCGGCTGGTCGGCGAAGCCATGGACGAGATCACCGCGGGGCGGCTGGACTTCCGCATCAGCGAGCAGCGCAAGGACGAGTTCGGCCAGCTCTACGCGGCCTTCGACCGCATGGCCCAAACGCTGCAGGAGCGTGCTGCGCCGCCGGCTGCCGAGGCCCCGCCCCCGGCCGAACAACCGGGTTGACGCCATGCGGCCGTTGCCCTGCCTGCTGCGCGCTGCTTCGGCCCTGGTGCCTGCACTGCTGCTGGCGGCCTGCGGCACCGGGCCGATGGCACCGCCTGCGGCCGCCCCGGCAACGCCTGTGGCCGCGGTGCCTGCCGCGCAGGACGGCGTGGTCGCGCGCGGCGAGCGCCTGCTGGTCTACCTGCCGCGCAGCGGCGACACGCTGCGCAGCGTCGCCGCGCAATGGCTGGGCGGCGAGGAGCAAGACTGGCAGATCGCCGCGGCCAATGGCGGCATTGCCCAGCCGCAGCCCGGTGTGCCGCTGGTGGTGCCGCTGTCGAGCCCCAACCCGGGTGGCATCTCCGGTGACAGCTACCAGACCGTGCCCGTGCTGTGCTACCACCGTTTCGGCAGTGGCGGCGGCCGCATGACGGTCACGCCGGCGCGCTTCGCCGAGCAGATGCAATGGCTGGTGGACAACGGCTACCGCGTGGTCCGGCTCGCGCAACTGGGCGACTACCTCGCGGGCCGCGCCGCGCTGCCGCCGCGCGCCGTGGTCGTCACGGTGGACGACGGCTATGCCTCGTTCCACCAGCATGCCTGGCCGGTGCTGCGCCGGCTCGGCCTGCCCGCCACGCTGTTCGTCTACACCGACTTCATCGGCGCCGGGCTCGCCGTGGGTTGGCCGCAGCTGCAGGAACTGTCGGCATCGGGCCTCGTCGACGTGCAGGTGCATTCCAAGACGCACCGCAACCTGATCGAGCGCCAGGGCGGCGAGAGCGACGAGCGCTACCGCCAGAGCCTGGACCAGGAGATCCGCGTGCCGCGCGAACTGCTGCAGCAGCGGTTGCCCACGCCGGTGCAGCACTACGCCTACCCGTTCGGCGACGCCAATGAACAGGTGCTCGACCTGCTGGCGCGCCAGCACTACACGCTGGCCGTCACCGTCACGCCGGGCGGCAATGCGTTCTTCGCCCAGCCGTTCATGCTGCGGCGAACGATGGTCTTCGGCGACCACGACATGGAGGCGTTCCGGGCGCGCCTGCAGACCAGCCGGCGCATCGGCGCGCAGCCATGAGGGCAGCGTCGGCGCCGCTGCTGGCCGCCTGCGCGCTGGCGCTGTCCGCCTGCGCGCTGGCGCTGTCCGGCTGCGCCAGCGCGCCCCCCTCCGGGCCGCCCGCGGACCGCGCGGCCGCCCCGTCGCCCGGCCAGCAGGAGCAGGCCGTCGGCCGCTTCGAGGGCCTGCAGCGGGTGCGCGCACTGCAACTGGAAGACGAGGGCCAGTGGGCCGACGCGGCCTGGACCTGGGAGGTTCTGGTGGTGCTGCGGCCTGCGCATGCGCCGTACCGCGAACGCGCTGCCGCGCTGCGCCAGCGCATCGCCGCCGCGGTGGTCGAGCAACTGGAACGCGCGGAAGCGGCCCAGAGGCGCGGCGCGCCGGACCAGGCCGCCACCCACTACCTGCGCGCGCTGGCGCTGCAGCCCGACCATGCGCAGGCAGCCGATGCACTGCGCGCGCTCGAACGCGAGCGCAACCGGCGCATGTACCTGGGCAAGCCCTCGCGCCTCACCATCCAGCGGCGCGACGGGCTGGAGGCTGCGCCGCCACGGCTGCGGCCGGCGGCGAAGCCGCCCGCGGGCAACAAGGCCGACGTGCCCTGAGCCACGCGCTCATTTCAGCTTGTCGGCCCGCTCCTGCAGCTGCTGGGCCTTCTGCCGTTCCAGCCGCGCCGTCTCGTTCGCCGGTTCGAGTTCGAGCACGCGGTCCCAGCCGCGGATGGCGCCGGCCAAGTCCTGGCGGGCGAAGGCCGAGCGCGCGGCCAGGCTGTGGCGTTCCACGAGGCGCTTGCGCGCGGCATCCGCGCGTGCCTTGGCACCCGGCTGGTCGAGTGCGGCCGCGCGCTCGTACTCGGCCAGCGCGCGTTCGGCCTGGCCTGCGCGTTCGGCCGCCTCTGCGCTGCGCAGCGCTTGCTCGCCCGGCGAGGGCTCGGGCGCTGGCGCCGGTGCCGCGGGCGGCTGCGGTACCGGTGCGGGCGCTGCGGCAGGCGGCTCGGCCGGTGCTGGTGGTGGCGCTGGTGCAGGGGCGGCCCGGCTGGGCGCTGGTGCCGGCGGCCGCGCTGTGGGCTCGGGCGCGGCGGCAGTGCCGCCCGCGGGAGGCCTGCCGGGGATGCGCAGCACCTGCCCGCTGCTGATCTGCTTGGGCACGGAGAGGCCGTTGTAGCGCGCCAGGATGTAGAAGGCGTAGAGGTCGTTCAGGAAGCGCTGGGCGATGCGCGACAGCGTGTCGCTGGGCCGCACCGTGTAGTTGAAGGACTCGCGGCCGAGTTCGGCCGGGTCCATCGTGATCTGGCGCATCAGGTTCACGGCCAGCTTGTTGTTGAAGTCCAGCGCCAGCGCGCGTTCCAGTTCGGCGCGCGCTTCGTCCTCCTTGCCCGCCTCCAGCAGGTCGATCACGGCCCGCGCGATCTTCTGCGCCTGCGCCGCCTCGGCCGCCGTGGCAGGGCGCTGCGGCGCGCGCGGCGGCGGGGGCTCGGGCTCGGGCGGCGGTGGCGGGGCCGCCGGCATGGTGGGCACCGGCGCGGGTGCCGGTGAAGGCGGTGCGGCACAGCCGGCCAGCAGCACCAGCACCGCCACGAAGACCAGGGATGGTTTCGGCATGGAAGACGCTCTCGATGCGACGCCTGCAGTATGGGAGCCGCGTGCGCATTGCGCAGGTGACTTTCGGACATTGCCGTGGGGCGCTCCCCACGCGCAGCATGCCCTCGTGCAAGCGCCCTTCGCCCCGGTTCCCATGCAGGCCGAGCCCGCCACCGCCGCGCCCGCGCCGCGCCCCGTGCTGCAGCGCCCGCCGATCGCGGCCATCGTCCAGCAGCATGCCGACGATGCGCTGCACCTGCGCCACGTGCGCTCGGTGTTGGTGCGCGCGCCGCATGTGCGGCTGTTGCAGCTGGGCCGTCTCGACGAGCGGCTGGACGCCCACCTGGACGGCCTGGCCGTGGCCGGGGAGTACGGCCAGGCACGGGCGCAGGCCGCGCTGGAGCAGCCCGGCTGCGGCGAGGTCTTCGCGGCCCTGACCGCCGCGCTGCAGGCGCAGGACGCGGCCATGCAGCAACGCGTGCTGGCGCTTGCGCCCACCGCGCCCGAGGCCCGGCGCGGCATCGTCTCGGCGCTGGGCTGGACCAGCGCGCCCTTGTTGCGCGAACCCGTGCGTGCGCTGCTGGCCGCGGCCCTGCCCTGGCAGCGCGCGCTCGGCATGGACGCCTGCCGGCTGCACCGCGTCGATCCCGGCCCGGCGCTGGCCAAGGCCCTGCGCGAAGCCGACCCCGTGCTGCGCCTGGCCGCGCTGCGCGCCGCGGCCGCGCTGGGCCGCAGGGACCTGCTGCCGCTGGTGCTGGCCGCGCTGGACACGCCCTCCCTGGCTGCAGCCGCCGCCCATGCCGCCTGCCTGCTCGGCGACCGTGGTGCGGCCTTGCGCACCCTCGCGCAGGCGGCCTTCGCCACGCCCGCCGCCTGCGACCTGCTGCGCCCCCTGGCCGTGCAGGCGCTGGCGCCCGAACAGGCGCGCGCGCAGCTGCGCCAGCTGATGCCCATGGCCCCGCGCGAGGCCGTGCGCGCCATCGGCTGGCTCGGCGACGCGCGGCTCGTGCCCTGGCTCATCGAACGCATGGAAGATGCTGCGCTGGCACGCGTGGCCGGCGAGGCCTTCTCCACCATCACCGGCGCCGACCTGGCGGCGCTGGCGCTGGAACGGCCTGCGCCCGCGGACTTCGCGGCCGGCCCCAACGACGACCCGGACGACGACGACGTGGCGCTGGACGACGACGAGAACCTGCCCTGGCCCGACCCGCCGCGCGTGCAGCGCTGGTGGCAGGCGCAGGCATCCGCCTTCGCAGGCGCCGCGCCCTGCTTCGTTGGCGCAGCGCCGACGCCCGAGCACCTGGGCCAGGTGCTGCGCACGGGCACCCAGCGCCAGCGCGCGCTCGCGGCCCAGCGGCTGGTGCTGCTGCAGCCGGGGCAGGCCTTGTTCAACGTGGCAGCTCCGACCTGGCGGCAGCGCCGCCTGCTCGGCCTGCCAGGCCGCGGCGGCTGATGCACACCGATCTGGTGTTCGCACTGCTGGCCGTTGCCTTCCTGGTGGCGGCCGCGGTGCGCGCACTGCGGCTGCGGCGCGCCGACGGCGCGGTGCGCACCTGGGCCTGGCTGGCGCTGGTGTTCGGCGCCGTCGCCACCTGGCTGGCCATGACTTTCGGACATTGAGCGCGGCGCCCTGCGGCCCCACCATGGCCGGGCCGAAGGAGCGCTTCACCATGACCCTGACCCTGCGCGCGGTGTCGCTGAACGAGCTGCCGCTGACCCAGCCGATCACGGCCCAGTTCGACGGCCGGGGCGGCACCATCGGCAGGGCCGACCACAACACGCTGGCCCTGCCCGACCCGGAGCGCCACATCTCGCGCCAGCAGGCCGAGATCCAGGCCCGGCCGCAGGGCGGTTTCCTGATCCGCAACATCGGCAGCGCCAACCCCATCGTGGTCGCGGGCCAGCCGCTGCTGCAGGGCGAATCGGCACCGCTGCAGGCGCGCGACGAGGTGCGCATCGGCGGCTACCGGCTGGAGGTGGTGGCCGGCCTGGAGCCCGATGCAGGGGCCACGCTGCTGCGGCCGGCAGCGCCGGCCATGCCGGTCGGTGCGGGCAATCCCTTCGCGGACCTGCTCGGCGCCGGCACCACGCCATCCCGGGCGCCGCCCGCCCGTGCAGCGCCGGCAGCCGCGCTGCTGCCCGACGACTTCGATCCCTTCGCCGCGCGCGCGGACAGCCGGCGCGCACCGGCGCCCGCGCCCATGCCGGCGGCGACCGCCGACGACCCCTTCGCCGACCTGCTGCCCGCCAGCGAGGGCCGCTCGCTGGACGAGATGTTCGGCCTGGCGTCGGGCACGCCGACGCACGACGCGATGGCGGGCTTCCTGGCCGGCACCGCCGGCACCACGCCCACGCACCCGGCTGCGCCGGCCACGCAGGCGGACCATGCGCCGCTGCTGCAGACGCCTTTCGTGCCACGCCCCGTGCCGAGCCCGGTGCCGGTGCCGGCGCCGATGCCGGCGCCGATGGCCGCGCCGCCGCCGGCCGCCCCCGCGGGCGCCGACCCGCTCTGGGACGCCTTCTGCGCCGGCGCCGGCATCCGGCCCGATCCGGCCCAGGGCGGCGGCGTCGAACGCATGCAGCTGGTCGGCGAGCTGCTGCGCGCGGCCATCGACGGCACCCTGAAGATGCTGGCCGTGCGCGCGGCCACGCGCCAGGAGTTGCGCGCCAACGTGACCATGATCCGCGCGCGCGACAACAACCCGCTCAAGTTCTCGCCCGACGCGCAGTCCGTGCTGGAGCAGCTGCTGCGCCCACCGCTGCGCGGTTTCCTGCCCGCCGGCGAGGCCATGCACGACGCCATGCAGGACCTGGTGGGCCACACCATCGGCAGCATGGCCGGCACGCGCGCTGCGCTGGAGGGCGTGCTGGCCCGCTTCGAGCCGACGGTGCTGGAGTCCAAGCTCAGTGGCCGCTCGGTGCTCGACAGCGTGCTGCCGCAGAACCGCAAGGCCAGGCTCTGGGAGCTGTACCTGCGCCACTTCGAGGCACTGCGCGAAGAGGCCCGCGAGGACTTCCATGCCCTGTTCGGCAAGGCCTTCCTCGAAGCCTACGAAGAGCAGTTGCAGCGGCTGGCCCGGCACGCCGGCGACAAGCAATGACGGCACCACCTCTGCGCCTGCAGGTGGCAGCCTGCAGCGAACAGGGAACACGCGCCATCAACGAGGACGTGGTGCTCATGCGCGACAACGGCCCGGCCTGGTTCGCCGTGCTGGCCGATGGCGCGGGCGGCCATGCCGATGGCGCCGAGGCAGCGCGCCGGGCCGTCGGCAGCCTGCAGGCCGGCCTGGGCGATGCCACGCTGCCCTGGCGGCCAGAGCTGCTGACCGATGCGGTGCTGGCCGCCCATGCCGAGGTGCGCGAGGGCCGGCGCGCGCAGGCGCCCATGCACACCACCGTGGTGGCGCTGTGCCTGGACCCGCGCCGCGGTGTCGCGCTGTGGAGCCATGTGGGCGATT
Organism: Pseudorhodoferax soli; assembly: GCF_003337555.1. Taxonomy (GTDB): domain Bacteria; phylum Pseudomonadota; class Gammaproteobacteria; order Burkholderiales; family Burkholderiaceae_C; genus Pseudorhodoferax; species Pseudorhodoferax soli. Next base: position 401,396 of record NZ_QPJK01000001.1, read on the forward strand.
CGCGGCTGTACCGCCTGCGCGGCCACAGCATCGACCAGGTCACGCGCGACGACACGCTGGTGCAGGGCCTCATCGACGCCGGTGTGCTGACGCCCGAGCAGGCCACGCACCACCCGCACAAGCACCACCTGGCGGCCGCGCTGGGGATCGAAGGCGAGCTGCAGCCGCACACCACGGCCGAGCAGCCGCTGGCCAGCGGCGATGTGTTCCTGCTGTGCAGCGACGGCTGGTGGGCCAGCGTGGGCGATGCCGGCATCGTCGCGAGCCTGGTGGCGGCCGACTCGCCGCAGGCCTGGCTGGCGGCCATGCGCGATGCCATCGCGGCGCAAGGCCGGCGCGACCAGGACAACTACAGCGCGATCGCGGTGTGGATCGTGGCCGCCGACTGACCGTCAGCGGCCTGCGGGCTGCTCCGCCAGCAGCAGCTGCGCCAGCGTCTCGGCACCCGGCAGCCCCTGGGCCAGCTGCAACTGCACCGGGCGCGCGGCCTGGCGCGTGGCCGGCCACCACAGGGTGCAGCCGGGCAGCCGGGCCACCAGTGCGTCGGCCGCCAGCAGGGCCAGGGCTTCCGGGAGCGCCGCGGCGGCCGGCTGCCGGCCAGCCGCTGCGGGCCAGGGCGGCATGGCGGCGAGATCGGCCTCGAAGCCTGCCACCGTGGCGCCGTCTTCCAGCGTGCGCACCGCCGCGCGGGCCAGCGCGTCGTACCACGCCACGAGGCCGGCCAGGCCCGCGGCATGGCGCGGCGGCTGCACGCTGCTCTGCGCCACCCACAGCGGGAAGTAGCGGCCCACCTTGTCGCAGCTGGGCATCAGCACGCCGAACCACCAGTGCGCCGACAGCACGCCGGGCCCGCAGGCGAAGCGCAGCAGTGGCGCCTCGAGGTAGGCCCAGGGCCAGCGCTCGCCCAGCACCTGGGGCAGCGCGTGCATGGTGGCGGCCAGCCACTGGTCGCAGGCCTGGGCCACCTCCTGCGGCAGCCGGCGCTGGGCGAAGTCGCCCAGCATGGAGAGCTTGCCGTACCAGGCCGGTGGCGCGGCCACGGCCACGGCCACGCCCATGCCAAAGCCAGCGGCAGGCAGGGTGACGGTGTCCGGCTCGAGATCCATCACAGCCCCGCCGGACAGCCGAACTCGCGCAACTCGCGCAGCCGGAACGGGTTGCGCACGCTGCTCGTGGTGACCTCGAACACGGCCTTGCGCCCGCCGATGTCGAAGGTGGCGCGAAAGCGCTCGGGCGCGCCCGTGGGCTCGATCTGCACGCGGTCGAACAGCCGGAACAGCGCCCAGGGCCCGCCATCCACCAGGCCCGAGGCTCCGCTCGCGCTGGGTGGGCTCAGCTGCACGCGCACCTCCGAGCTGCCGCGCGGGCCGGGCCATTGCACGGCGCTCGGGATCTGCGGGCCATGGGCGTAGCGCACGATCTGGCCGTCGACGTCGAGGATGAACTGCTGGATTGAGGCGTCCATCTCGATGGGCTTGAAGTCCAGCCGCAGCGCGGGCGCGCCGGCCCCGGGGAAGAAGGTCTCGCGGATCGCCGCGGCGCGCTGGAACTGCGGCAGCTGGCCACCGTCGGCGCCCAGCGGCGTGCCCTCCACGGCGCGGAAGCGCCAGGGCCGCGTGCTGGTGTCCACATAGGGGGCCAGCTTCTGCTGGAACAGCTGGTCGATCTTGCCGCCGGGGCCGAACAGCGCGGCGAAGTCGGCCTGCGTCACATCGCGCGCTGAGCCCGCCACCAACGGGTAGCGCCCGGCCACGGCCTGCTGGCAGAACTCGCTGACCTGCGAGCGCACCTCCTGCGCGAGGGTCTGGCGCAGCAGGCCCTGGGCGATGTTGGCGCTGCCCTGCGAGAGCGTCTCCATCATCGTGCGCAGCGGCTGCGGCATGCGCGCGGCCTCGGCCTTGACCCGGTTGGGCAGCGGCGACGGCGGTGGCGCCGCCCCGCCCTGCAGCGCGGTCTGCGCCGCGTTGAGCAGCAGGTTGACCTCGGCCACCAGGGCCAGCGTGTCGTCCAGCGGCGCGCGGCCGCCGGCCGGCGCGGTGACGAAGTGGCGCAGGTTGGCGAAGCGCGCATCGACCAGTTGCTCTTCCAGCGATGGCGCCCCCGGGCCCGCCGTGGCGGTGCCCGCGCCCAGCACGCCGGCCAGCTTCTCGCGCCCCTGCCGCACGATGTCCTGCGCGCGCTGCTCGGCCGCTTCCACCGTGGAGCCGCCGCTGGCCAGCGTGGTCTCGCGCGAGATCGCCTTGAGCAAGGGCGCCAGCGGGCTGTCGGAGGCGGAGAGCAGGCGCGACATCTGCACCGACTGCGCCAGTTGGCCCATGGGCAGCAGCTTGATGTCGGCGATGAAGGCCTCCCAGGTGGCGGCGTAGTCGTTCAGGTACAGGCGGCGCACGTCGTCCACCAGCGGGGCGTTGGCGCGCACCCGCGCGGCGGCGTCCCGCGGCTCGTCTGCCACGCCCAGCACCCAGGGCTGCTCGGCCGCCAGCTGGTCGGCCACCTGGCCGACCTCGCGCTGGAAGCCCCGCAAGTAGCCTTCGCGCGTGTACAGGCCGGGCACGCCCTGCGTGAGCGGCGCACCGCTGGCCCGCGTGAACACCAGCGCGGCATTGGGCCCGGCGGCGCGCACCACCGTGAACGGCGCGAACTCCTGGCCCAGGCCCTGGTTGCGCAGCCGGTTGTAGACGCGCTGGGGCAGCGGCAGGCTGGCCAGCTGGGCGCGCGTGGCGGTGACGAGCGCGTTGTCCGCCTGCAGCGGCGAGGCCACGCCGCCCTGGGCCAGCAGCGCGTCCAGGTGGCGCTGCAGCTGCGCGCGCTGGGCCGGCGTGAGTTCGCGGCGCGTGGCCTGCCAGTCGGCCTCGACATGGCGGCGCAATGCGTCGGCCGAGAAGTGCTGCGGCGCATGCAGCATGGCGTAGACCTTGAGCGCCTCGTACTGCAGCTCGGGCGCGCCCACGCCCTGGCGCAGTTGCTCCTCGATGCGCAGCGCCAGGCGCGGCAGCAGCGCGTCGGCCAGCATGCGCGCGTAGGCGGCCTGGGCGGCGCTGTCGAGCTTGCGCTGCTGCGACAGGCCGAAGCCGCCGGGCGCGGCCTCGGGCTGGGCCAGCGCGTGCGTGGCCTCCAGCGCCGGCAGCAGTGGCAGCAGGTCGGGCGTGGCGCGGTCGGGCGTGGCGGCCAGCAGCTGCTGCACCGGGCCGGCGCGCGCGGCCACGGCATCGACGTAGCGGCGGTTGTCCAGGTAGCTCAGCGTCCAGGCCGCCAGCAGCCCGGCCGTGACCGCGCCCACGGCGCCGTAGGCCACGCCCAGCGTCCACCGGCGCCGGCGTTCGGCGCCGCCGCGCATGCCGGCCAGGCCGGCTTCGGCGAATACCACCTCTTCGAGCAGGCGCTGCAGGAAGTAGCTGCGGCCGCTGGCCTGCCGCGGCGGCATCAGCGCCTGTTCGAGCCGGAAGCGGCGCGCCACGGCGCCCAGCGCGCGGTCGATCGGGGCGCCCTCTTGCGTGCCACTGACGAAGTAGATGCCGCGCAGCAGCGGCCTGGCCTCCAGCGCCGAGGGCGCGAACACGCCTTCGGCGAATTCCTGCAGCGCCTCGCGCAGCGCCGCGAACTGCACCGGGAAGCCGTAGATGCGCGCACGCCGGCCCGGGTCGCGCTCGGCCTGCAGGCGCGCAAGCAGGCCGTCGACCAGGCGCTGCTGCAGCGCATCGAATTCGGCCGGCATGCCCGCCAGGGGCGCCTGGCTGTCGCGCGCGAAGCTGAAGCCCCAGGGCGTGTTGCGCTGCTCCTTGTCGAGCGCCGCGAAGTAGTCCATGAACCCGGCCAGCAGGTCGGCCTTGGTGACCATCAGGTAGATGGGAAACGCCATGCCGAGCTGGCCATGCAGTTCCTGCACGCGCGCGCGCACCGTTTGCGCATGCTGGGCGCGCTCGGCCGCCGGGCGCGCGAGCAGGTCGCTGACGGAAACGGTGACCAGCACGCCGTTGACGGGCTGGCGCGTGCGCGTGCGACGCAGCATCTGCAGGAAGCCGTTCCAGGTGGCCTGGTCGTTGTCGGGATCGCTGTCCTGGGTGGTGAAGCGGCCCGCAGTGTCGATCAGCACGGCGCGGTCGGTGAACCACCAGTCGCAATGCCGCGTGCCGCCGACGCCGCGCAGCGCCTCCTTGCCCAGCAGTTCGGCCAGCGGAAAGTGCAGCCCGCTGTAGCGCAGCGCGGTGGTCTTGCCCGAGCCGGGCGCGCCGATGATGAGGTACCAGGGCAGCTCGTACAGGTGCCGCCCGCCCAGCCGCGCGGCCCAGCCCTTGAGCGTGCCGCGCGGGCCGAAGCGGGCCTGCTCCAGGCCGCGCAATGCGCGCTCGAACTGCTGGCGCACGGCCGCCATGTCGGCGCTCTCGCGCGGGCCGGTGGCCGCCGACGGGGCCGACTGGATCAGCTGCTGCACCACGGCGGCATTGCCGCGCCTGGCGCGCCAGCGGCCCCAGGCGATGCGCAGTGCCACCAGCACCAGCAGCAGCACGATGGCGATGGCGCGTGCGCGTTCCGTCTCCAGCGGCCGGGCTTCGCCGAAAGCCAGCAGCGGCCCGGCGATCCAGAGCACGCACGCGAGGGCGAGCAACAGCAGCGCCAGCAGCAGCCAGCGGTTGAAGATCCAGCCCAGCAGCTTCTTCATCGCGTGGCTCCCGAGGCGGCCGGGGCCGCGGCGGTGGCAGCGACCGGCGCGCGGCCCAGCACCATCAGCGTGATCTCCACGCGGCGGTTCAGGGCGCGGTTGCTGGTGCTGTCGTTGGGAACCAGGGGCTCGGCGTCGGCCCGGCCTTCGGCGCGCACGCGCTCGGCCGGCAGGCCATCGGCCACGAGCCGCGCCTGCACGGCCTCGGCGCGCTCCTGCGAGAGGTGCCAGTTGGACGGAAAGCGGGCCGTGCGGATCGGGCTGCTGTCGCTGTGGCCGGTGACGAGCACGGTGCCAGGCAACTGCTTGAGCGCGGTGGCAATGCGGCCGAGCAGCGCCTGCTGGCCGGTGGCCGGGGTGGCGCTCGCCGGCGCGAACAGGCCGTCGCCGCGCAGCGTGACGACGCTGCGGTCGACCTCGTCGCGCACGGCCACCAGGCCGCCCTTCACATCGGGCTGCAGCAACTGGGCCAGGCGCGGCACCGGTGCGGGCGGCGGCGGCGCGGTGACGGGGGGCGTCAGCCGCAGCGCCTGGATCTGGCCGAACACCAGGTCGGAGCGCTCGGCCAGCGACAGCGACAGGCCCGAGTACACCAGCGCCAGCAGCAGCGCCGCGCCGGCGGCCGTGGCGGCCAGCGGCAGCCAGCCCGAGAAGCGGCGCTGCGGCAGCGGCGCGACCTGCCAGTGCGCCGCCAGCGCCTGGGGATGGTCGCCGCGCTCCTTGCGCACGATCTGCGCGAGCCGGTCGCGCACGGCCTCGAGCTGCGCAGCGCCGTTGTCGACGACGCGCCAGCGGCCTTCGAAGCCCAGCGCCAGCGCGGCGTAGACGAGTTCGAGCAGGTCGCGGTTGGCGGCCGGCTGCTCGGCCAGCCGGGCCATGAGCTGGAACACCTTCTCGCCGCCACGCGTCTCGTTGTGGAACATGGCCAGGAGGCTGTACTGCGCCCAGGCGCCCGAGCCGCCCCAGGGCGTGTCGGCCGCGGCCTCGTCCAGCATGGTGCACAGCACGTAGCGCGCGGCCATCACGCGCTCGGGCGCGATGCCGGCCGTGGCCGCATCGGCGCAGAAGTCGCGGATGCCCTGGGCCAGCGCCTGGCGCAGCGCGGCCGGATCGTCCACGCGCTGCGTGGCGCGCAGCGCGGGCACCAGCAGCAGCAACCGGTTGGCCAGCGTGACGAGCGGGTTCAGTCCCGGAGCCGGTGCGGCGGCCTCGCTTTCCACAACGGTGGCCGCCAAGGGGCTGGCGGACGGGCGCGGGCCGGGCGCCCCGCCCGGGCGGGGCTTGACGAAGGTGTGCTGCTCGTCGAGCGCGGCAAAGGGGTCGTCGATCGGGCGGTCCATGGCGCAGGCCCGTCAGGCGCGGATGGCCCAGAGCTCGAGCTCCAGGCCGGGGAAGTCGCCCGCCACATGCAGGGCCAGGCTGCCGCTGCGTTCGAGCTGCTTCCAGAGTTCGCCGCCGCGCTCGAGCTCGAAGTAGTGGTGGCCGGCATGGAAGGGCAACTGGCGCGGCGCCACCGGCAGCGGCCGCAGCGCGACACCGGGCAACTGCAGGTTGACGAGGTCGCGGATGCGGTCCACCGGACCGAGCTTGGACTGCGCCGGAAAGCGCTGGCGCAGTTGCTCGGCCGGCAGCTGTGCGTTGACGGCCAGCACCAGGCTGGCGCTGCGCAGCATCTCGGCATCGGCCAGCACCGCCGTGCGCACGCCGTGCGTGCGGTCGGTCAGCGCGATCTGCTCGGCATGGCGCAGCAGCACGATGGAGAGCATCGCGCGCAGCGCGTCGAGCAGCGGCGCGAAGCTGGCCTGCAGGTCGTCGTGCTGGTAGAGCGGGTACTCGCGCGGCTGGCGCGAGGCGACGGCGAAGGTCGCCAGTTCGCCGGCCAGCTGCAGGCAGTCGCGGTGCAGCTGCTCGGGATGGGCATGGGGCGCGCGGGCATGCTGGCGGAACAGCGGGTCGGCGCGGTTCAGCGTCTGCAGCATCAGGAAATCGCTGAGTTCGGAGACGCCATGGCCGAGCTGGCCCATGCGGCCGGCCAGGGCCTCGGCGCGCTGGCGGATGAGGCCGTGCAGCAGCGTGGCCATGGCCGAGAGCTGGCCACTGGCGTCCAGGCGCGTCTGCGGCGCGGTGTAGGCGCGGTCGAGCACGAGCTGGCGGTCGCTGCGCCGCTCGGCGATGCGGGCCACGCCGAGAGCCGCCTGGCCGTCGCCGAGATCGCGCGCGCGCACCAGGCGCAGGCACAGCGCGGCGGTCTGCACGGGTTCGGGGTCGTCGCCAGCGCTGGTGCGGTCGCGCAGCGCATGGTCGGCGATGCGGTAGCGGTGCTGGGGCCGGCCACCGGGTCCGGCGTCGGACGTCTCGAAATCGACCTCGTCGACACCGTCGCGCGCCAGCGGCGCGGCCAGGTAGACGAGTTCGTTCTGCACGTCGGCCGGCAGCATGAGCGGCAGCGGCGCCGCGTCGGCCTGCGGGATGCAGAACGGCGTGCCATCGGGCAGCACGCCCTGGGCGCGCACCAGGCCAAGATGGCCCTGCGGCAGCAGCGATTCGTCGAGCACGAGCTCGGTGAAGCCCCAGCCGTGCACGCCCAGGAGGCGCACGCGGCGGTCGATCAGGCTCTCCAGGTAGCGCGTCTCCTGCTGGAAGTGGTGCGGCAGCAGGAACATGCCCTGGGTCCAGACCACCTTGTCGGCGGCGGGCAGCGGCGCGCCGGGCGCGGACACCGGGCCGGATGCGGCAGCTTCGTCGGGCTGGGCGCTCATGGGGCCAACTCGGCCGTCACCGCCAGCTCGCTCGCGCGGATGGTGACGCGATGGGCCTGGCCCGGCTGCACGGGCAGCACGGCACGCCAGCGGGCATGCTCGACATCGCGGTAGGCAGCGAACACGGCCAGGAAGCGGGTTTCGGGCGCCAGCGTGCGGTTGAGCGGGCGGCTTTCGCCTGGCGCCAGCATGATCTCCTCGCGGCCGACCAGCTCGGCGCCCAGTTCGGCCTGGTCGCGCTGGTACAGCGAGACGAAGTCGGCGGCGGCGAACACCGTGGCCGTCTTGAGTTCGTAGACGCGCAGCAGCAGCGGCGAGGGCCGCCCGCTGACGCTGGGGTTGACGCCCGCCACCGCGGCCACGCTGCCGGCCACGGTGGTGGGCGGCACCTTGGGCGGACCGCCGCAAGCCGACAGCAAGGCCAGCAGCGCGGCGGCACGCACCAGCCAGCCGAGCGGGTGGCTGCGGTGTGTGAAACATCCCGATCGATTGCCAGCGGTGCGCATCCGTATCCCCAAGGGAAACCCTGGCGGCCAGCATAGCCAGCCGGTCCTGCGCAGACGCATGACGAAGGTCATCGCGGGTGCGCCGCATGGCGGACAGGCGCTTCATTAAAATACGCTCGTATTCTTGGAAAGCAACGATGAACGATGTTCGCCAACGCACACGCACACGCGCCCCGGCCGAGGTCTACGCCCGCATCCTCGCGGCCGCCGCCGAGCTCTTGACCGAGGGCGCGCCGCTGTCCATCGGCAGCGTGGCCGATGCGGCCGGCGTGACCAAGGGGGCCGTGCAGCACCACTTCGGCACGCGCGAGGCCTTGCTGCAGGCCTTGTGGGGCAGCACGCAGGCCGAATTCCTGGACGACCTGGGCCGCGCCGCCGCGCGCCATGGCGGCAGCCCGCTCGGGGCCGCCAGCTACCTGCGCGCCACCGTGCGTGCAGGCCAGCGCCGCCATGTGACGCGCCGCTGGCGCGCCGTGCTGGCAGCCTGTGTGGTCGAGCGGCCCCTGGCGCGCCAGTGGAGCGACTGGGTCGGCGCCTGCCGGCGCGACAACGCGGAAGGCACGCAGGAGCTCATCGTGCGGCTCGCGGCGGACGGCCTGTGGCTGTCCGACCTGCTGGGCATCTACAAGCTGTCGGCCAGGGAGCGCCAGGCCCTGCAGGATGCGCTGCTCGCGCGCACCGAGGCGGCGACCGCATGACCGCCTACCTGTGGCTGGGCGCGGCCATCGGGCTGGAGGTGTTCGCCACGGCCATGCTCAAGGCCTCGGACAGCTTCACGCGGCCAGGGCCCGCGGTGGCCACGGCGCTGGGCTACGCCGCCTCGTTCTACTGCCTGTCGCTGGTGCTGCGCAGCATGCCGGTGGGAGTGGCCTATGCGATCTGGTCCGGCGTGGGCATCGTGATCACGGCGGTGGTGGCGTTCGTGCTGTTCGGCCAGCGGCTGGACGCGCCGGCGCTGGCGGGCATGGGCCTGATCGTGGCTGGTGTGCTGGTGATCAACCTGTTCTCGGCGAGCGCAGGCCACTGAGACGCGCCATGAAGACGACGCTGGACGAACTGCAGGCCTTCGCGGCGGTTGTCGCCACCGGCTCCATCACGGCTGCGGCCGAGCAGCTGGGGCAGACGGTGTCGGGCGTGAGCCGTGCGCTGGGCCGGCTGGAGAAGAAGCTCGCCACCACGCTGCTGCGCCGCACGACCCGGCGCATCGCGCTGACCGAGGAAGGCCAGGCCTTTCTCGTGCGCACCCGCGCGATCCTGGCGGCCATCGACGACGCCGAGGAACACATGGCGTTGCGCCGCCAGCAACCGGCCGGCCGCCTGCGCTTGAACGCCGCGACGCCTTTCATGCTGCATGCCATCGTGCCGCTGGTGCCGCAGTTCCAGCAGCTCTATCCACAGATCGTCCTGGAGCTGGAGACCGATGAGCTCAACATCGACCTGCTGGCGCGCCGCACCGACATCGCCATCCGCATCGGTCCCTTGCGCGATTCCACGCTGCACGCGCGTCCGCTGTGCACGAGCCGGCGCCGTGTGCTGGCAAGCCCGGCCTACCTGGCCGCGCATGGCAGGCCGACCAGCCTGGCGAGCCTCGCGGAGCACCGGCTGATCGGCTTCAACCAACCCGAATCGCTGAACCGCTGGCCGCTGCGCGGGCCGCACGGTGACGAATGGCCAGCCAGCCCGGGGATGACCGCATCGAGTGGGGAGACGCTGCGCCAGCTGGCGCTGGCCGGTGCCGGCATCTGCTGCCTGGCCGATTTCATGACCACCCCCGACCGCCTGCGCGGCGATCTGGTGGAAGTGCTGCCGCGCCTGGCGGTGGACGTGCGTGAATCCGTCAGCGCGGTGTACTACCGCAACACGCAGCTGGCCGCGCGCATTGCCTGCTTCCTGGATTTCCTGGCGCAACGGCTCGCCGAACCGGCCCCGCGGGCAGGAAAGCAAGCGCCGCCGGACGTCAGGGAATCTTGCGAAGCCCGACAGCCAGGAAAATTACATACAAAATGACGAATATTTCCCACATGCATGCGACTTAGCAAACTGTGGGCCAGAGACAATGCTTCCAAATAAATCACGAAAAATCAGGAAGTTATGAACGTTTCGGTAGAGCGTGAAACAAGTCACTTGCCCGGCGAGGCGAGCCGTGTAAGTGGATCCGACATCAGGAAAACCCGGACTGGTTGCATCACCCCGCGTCGGTCTCCGCGCACTCCATCAGCCAGTCGCGGAACAGCGCCAGCGCTGCAGGCGGGTCGCGCCGCTCGGGGCTGACCAGGTAGTAGCCGCGGCTGCCGCGCAGCGCGCGGTCGCAGGCCAGCACAAGGTCGCCGCGCGCCAGATCCTGGGCGACCAGCATGCGCGGCACCAATGCCACGCCGAGCCCGTGGGCCGCCGCCGTGGCCGACATCGAGAACAGTTCGTAGCGCGGACCACTTTGCCAGTGCGCGGCCTGCACGCCCATGGCCTCGAACCAGAGTCGCCAGGCGTCCGGGCGCGTGCTCTGCTGCAGCAGCGGGAGTTCGGCCACCTGTGCGGGCGTGAGCGCGCCGCGGCCCTGCAGCAAGGCTGCGCTGCAGACTGGCAGCACCTCCTCGCTCATGAGCAGCACGGCGCTGGTGCCGGGCCAGTTCTGGACCTGCTCCGGCGTGCCGGCGTACAGCGCCGCATCGAAACCGTCGTCGCTGAACAGGAAGGGCCGCGTGCGCGTCTCGATGTTGACGGTGATCTGCGGGTGCCGCTGCGCCAGGGCCGGCAGGCGCGGGATCAGCCAGCGTGTGGCGAACGTGGCCACGGCCGCCAGCGCCAGCGAATGGCCGCTGTGCTGGCGCGCCATCGCGTTCAGGGTGTCCAGCTCCAGTCCGTCGAGCCGCCGTGCGACCTGGCGGGCGTAGTCGCGGCCGCTGTCGGTCAGGGCCACGCCATGGCGCGTGCGGCGGAACAGCACGACGCCGACGAATTCCTCCAGGGCGGCGATCTGCCGCGACACGGCGCCCTGGGTCAGTGCCAGCTCCTGTGCGGCGCGCGTGTAGCTTTCATGGCGGGCGGCCGCCTCGAAGCAGACCAGGGCCTGGGTGGATGGGAGCTTGCGGTGCAAAGTATTCTGAATATACACATTTAAGGCCCGCCTATCCCGCCAGTGCGCGGCCAATTATTCGCAACCCTCATATCTCGATCAACAATCATCGTTTGCCGCCCTCCCCGGCCGGGGCTAGGATGGCGCCTTTGCAATGTGCCCCTGAGGAGACCCCATGGCCAACGCGCGCTTCGACTGGCAAGACCCCTTTCAGCTCGACCAACAACTGACCGAAGACGAGCGCCTGATCCGCGATGCGGCGCGGGCTTACTGCCAGGACCGGCTGATGCCGCGCGTGCAGTCCATGTTCCGCAACGAATCCGTGGACCTCTCGATCTTTCGCGAGATGGGTGAACTGGGCCTGCTGGGCCCCACGATCCCGACCCAGTACGGTGGCGCCGGCCTGAACTACGTGAGCTACGGCCTGGTGGCGCGCGAGATCGAGCGTGTGGATTCGGGCTACCGCTCCATGGCGTCGGTGCAGTCCTCCCTGGTGATGGTGCCGATCAACGAGTTCGGCACCGAAGCGCAGAAGCAGAAGTACCTGCCCAAGCTCGCCAGCGGCGAGTTCATCGGCTGCTTCGGCCTGACCGAACCCGACCACGGCTCCGACCCCGGCTCCATGGCCACGCGCGCCTACAAGGTGGACGGCGGCTACAGGCTCAAGGGCAGCAAGATGTGGATCACGAACTCGCCGGTCGCCGACGTGTTCGTGGTGTGGGCCAAGGAAGTGGCCACCGGCGGCCAGGTCGGCCCGATCCGCGGCTTCGTGCTGGAAAAGGGCATGAAGGGCCTCTCCGCCCCCGCCATCCACGGCAAGGTCGGCCTGCGCGCCTCCGTCACGGGCGAGATCGTGATGGAGGACGTGTTCGTGCCCGAAGAAAACGCCTTCCCCGAGGTGCAGGGCCTGAAGGGCCCGTTCACCTGCCTGAACAGCGCGCGTTTCGGCATCGCCTGGGGCGCCATGGGCGCGGCCGAGTTCTGCTGGCACACGGCATTGCAGTACACGCTGGACCGCAAGCAGTTCGGCCGCCCGCTGGCGGCCAACCAGCTGGTCCAGAAGAAGCTGGCCGACATGCAGACCGAGATCACGCTGGGCCTGCAGGCCGCGCTGCGCGTGGGCCGCATGAAGGACGAGCACCAGAACGTGGTCGAGATCACCTCGCTGATCAAGCGCAACAACTGCGGCAAGGCCCTGGACATCGCCCGCCTGGCGCGCGACATGCTGGGCGGCAACGGCATCTCCGACGAGTTCGGCGTGGCGCGCCATCTGGTGAACCTGGAAGTGGTCAACACCTACGAGGGCACGCATGACATCCATGCGCTGATCCTGGGCCGCGCGCAGACCGGCATCGCGGCCTTCGCCAACTGAACATGGCACAGGCATCTCCCGCGGCCGGCGCTCTGGCCGGCATCAAGGTGCTGGACCTGTCGCGCGTGCTGGCCGGCCCGTGGTGCACCCAGATCCTGGGCGACCTGGGGGCCGACGTGGTCAAGGTCGAGCTGCCAGGCGCCGGAGACGACACGCGCCATTGGGGGCCGCCCTTCCTGCAGGATGCGCAGGGCCAGGACACCGACCAGGCCAGCTACTTCGCCGCCTGCAACCGCAACAAGCGTTCGGTCACCATCGACATGTCCAAGCCGCAAGGCCAGGCCCTGATCCGGCAATTGGCCGGGCAGGCGGATGTGCTGGTGGAGAACTTCAAGGTAGGCGGCCTCGCGAAGTACGGGCTGGACTACGCCAGCCTGGCGGCGTTGAACCCGCGGCTGGTCTACTGCTCGGTGACGGGCTTCGGCCAGACCGGCCCCTACGCCGAGCGCGCGGGTTACGACCTGCTGATCCAGGCCTCCAGCGGCATGATGAGCATCACCGGCCGCGCCGACGGCGAGCCCGGCGGCGGCGGCGTGCGGGTCGGCGTGGCACTGACGGACCTGTTCACCGGGGTCTACGCATCCACCGCGGTGCTGGCGGCCTTGCGGGCGCGCGAGCAGACGGGCCGCGGCCAGCACGTCGACATGGCCCTCCTCGACGTGGGCATGGCCATCCTGGCCAACCAGGCGGCCGGCTACCTGAACACCGGCAAGGTGCCGCAGCGCCAGGGCAACTCCCACCCGAGCCTGGCCCCCTACCAGGACTTTCCGACGGCGGACGGCGCCATGCTGCTGGCCATCGGCAACGACGGCCAGTTCGCGCGCTGGTGCGAGGCGGCGGGCCAGCCGGAGTGGGCGCGCGACGCGCGTTTTGCCACCAACACTGCACGCGTGCACAACCGCACGGCGCTGATTCCGGCCATGGAAGAGCTCACGCGCCAGCGCAGCACGGCGCAGTGGGTCGCGCTGCTGGAAGACAAGGCGGTGCCCTGCGGCCCGATCAACGACATCGGCCAAGCCTTTGCCGACCCGCAGGTGGTGGCGCGCGGCCTGCGCCTGGATCTTCCCCGCGGCGCAGGCGACGGCATCGCATCGGTGGCCGGCGTGGCCAGCCCCTTGCGGCTGTCGGAGCATCCGCCCGTCCTGCGCCATGCACCGCCGGCACTCGGGCAGCACACGGAGGCGGTGTTGCGCGAGCTGGGCCTGCAGGACGCGGACATCGCCGGCTTGCGCAGCGCACAGGTCATCTGAGCAGCTGCGAGGCTCCAACGAAAAACGGCGCCATGTGGCGCCGTTTTTCTTGGTGACCGCGAGGATCAGTTGCGCGACTTCGCGCGCCGGCGGCTTGCGGCCAGGCCGAGCGCGGCCAGGCCCAGCAGTGCCAGCGAACTGGGCTCGGGCACTTCGGACGAAGGCGTGTGCACAGTGCCCTTCAGGCTGGCCAGCTTGAAATAGTCGTTGCCATTGCTCAGGCCGCTCTTGCCGCCGAAGCCGGTGTTGAACGCGCTGACGATCCACCAGCTGGAAACCAGGCCGCTGTCCTTGGTGGTATTCGAACCCTGGCCATTGACCGCATACGTGGCCACGTTCTTGCCATCGACGTCGTTGACCAACGCCCAGCCTTCGGCCATGAGCGTGTCCCACGTCTTGCCGACGATGGTGTAGGGGGTCTGGGCGTCCTTGCCGGCCGGAAGCTGCGTCTTCGTGTAGCGCAGCACGCTGAAGTCGGCATCGCGGTTGCTGGCCGTGCTGGAGCCGGAGCTGTTGCTGGTCCAGCCCAGGCTCACGTAGTCCAGCTCCACCAGGCCGGTGAAGCTGAACAGGATCATGTCGGTGCGCGTCTGGTTGTCCACCGCATGGTTGGGCGAACCCGTTTCCTTGGCGGACGACACGCCAAGGCCGGAACTGTTGTTGTAGGTCAGGCTGGTATCCGCCGAGACGACCTTGCCGGTGGTCGACACAAAGGCGCCACCGCTGCCGTTGGCGATGTAGTAGGCAGAAGCCGTTGCCTTCACGCCCGTGCTCGCTTCGGTGGAGGTGTTCGTGTTGTTGAACGTCCAGTCGGCCATCGCACCCGTGGCAGCCACTGCCACGGCGGCGCCGCCCAGCAACTGCAAAAACTTGTTCTTCGTCATTTGCAAGATCCCCCGATCAAATTTGAATCAACATTTGGACACAAATTGCGAAAAGCGTGCCAGAACACAAAAGTTCTACAAATCAACGCATTAGCTCGCATCAAACCCGGTACAAGCGACAGGGGTGGATAGAAATCCGACAGTCAGCGCGGGGTCTTGAGCAACTGCTCAGCTTCGGCCCTGTATTCGAAGGCCGTGCCGACATCGAGGGCGCCCTGCGCTTCCAGGCGTGCTTCGGCCTGTCGGCCGGACTGCGCCAGTACCGCGGCAAGGTGGTAGCGAATGCTGGGATTGCCCGGCGCACGGAGGCGCGCTGTGCGCAACAGCCCCAAGGCGCGTTCGCGCTGGGCGTCTCCACCGCCCTGGAACAGCGCCCACCCCAGGGTGTCGAGTGCGCTAGCGTCCTCGGGCGCCTGAGCCGCCGCACGCTCCGCAATGGCCACGGCACCCGGGTCTTTCAAACGCAGCAGGACATTGGCCAGGTTGTTCAACACGGCAGGATCCTGCGGCGCCGTCTTCAGCAGGGCCTCGTAACCTGTCCGCGCCTGCGCGTACTGGCCGGAGCGGGCGTAAGCGTCGGCCACAACGCGGCGTGCTCCCGCGTCCGCAGGGCGTTGGCGCGACCATTGTTCGGCCAGTTGCACGGCCGGCCGGCCCCCGTCGACCTCCCACAGCACGCTGGACAGCCGCAGGAAAGTGTCCGGCGAGGGTTCGGTCTGGTGTGCACGGCGGTAGGCCTCGATGGCGGCAGCCTGCTGGCCACGTGCCAACGCGACATCTCCCTGCAAGCTGTACCCCACGGCCAGCTTGGGTTGCTGCTGGACGATCTGCGCCGCACGGCGTTCGGCATCGGCGAACTGTTTGCGCTGGACGTCCACGTCGACCATCAGCGCCTGCGCAGCCAGGAGGTCGGGGCGCGACGTCAAGGCCTTCTCCAGACTGTAGGCCGCGCCTTCCGGATGCTGGATGGCCAGCTGCAAGGTGGCGATGCGCACCTGCAGCGGTGCATTGGCCTCGGCCAAGCGCGAAGCGGAGGCATAGGCCGCACGCGCAGCCACCTTGTCGCCACTGGCGGCCAGAGCGCGGCCGTAGGCCAACTGCGTCGGCAGGTCATCGGGCGGCGCCTTGGCGTTTGCACGGCGCGCGGCCTCCAGGGCCGGACCGGTTCTCTGCGTGCGCAGGTAGAGATCGGTCAGCGCGAGAACAGGACGCACCTCGATGGGCCCCGCATGGTCGTCCGCCTTGCGCAGCCACTCTTCCATCTGTGGCAGCTGGCCGCGCTGCTCCGCCAGCAATGCCAGTTCCAGCAGGATCTCGGTGTTCTTGTCGTCCTTGGCCAGCAGGCCCTGCAGGCGCTTGGCTGCGGCGTCGTACTGCCGCGTCCCGATCTCCAGGCGCGCCATGTGCAGCGGCGGCGCCAGCAGCGTCTCATCCAGGCGCATCGCACGCTCGAAGGCTGCCTTGGCGGCAGCGGTGTCTCCGGTCTGCGCCAGCGCCATCCCCAGCAGATCTTGGAACACTGCATTGTTGGGATCGCGCTTGGCGAGATCCTGTGCCACCTTGGCAGCCTTGGCGGACTGCCCTGCCCGCAGGTAGAGGCCGGCGAGCACGGTACCGGCCTGGGCCTGACCGGGGTCCTTGCGCAGTGCCGCTTCCAGCTCGCCCACGCCCTGTCCGATGCGCCCGCTCCCGACCAGGCCGATGCCCAGTGCCGCGCGCATGTCCGGGCGGTCCTCGCCGCGCAAGGCCTCTTGCATCAAGGAGATCGCCTGGGAATTGCGGCCTTGCGCGGTATAGGCTGCCGCCAGCTGCATGAGCGCTTGCTTGTCGCCGGGCACAGCACGCACATAGGTCGCCAGGACGGACATGCCCCGCTCGGACTCACCCCGCTTCAGGTAGAGCTGTGCCAACAGCTTGGAGGCCGGCGTGGTGCCCTGAATCCGCTCGAGCGATTCCAGGTAGGCCTGCGCCTTTTCTTCCTCTCCGAGCCCGAGGTGCGCCAAGCCATTGAGCAGCAGCAGCTGGGAGCGGTACTGGATGAATTCGACGGGCGCGGGGTCCAGCAGCCGAGTGACCTGTTGGAGATGCACCTTGGCCTGCGCAGGCTGGCCCTCCCGTTCGGCCAGGACGGCGCGCAGGTAGGCCGCACGCGGTTCCGTGTCCGACAGGCGCTGCAGGTGGACGAGATCCGCGGCGGCATCGGCATCGCGTCGCAAGTCCACGTACAGGCCCGCGCGGGCGATGCGCGCCTCCAGGTGGTCGGCGTCCAGCGCCAGCACCTGGTTGTAGGCGGCGATTGCCGCGCGCAGATCGCCTTGCACGTGGTAGACCGATCCACGCTGGTAGCGTGCTTCGGCCAGTTGGGGTGCGAGCGCCAGGGCACGGTCGGCTGCAGCGGCGGCCTCGGTGAGCTGGCGCGCGCGAACGCGCACCGGCACCTCGGCCAGCCAGGAATCGGGGGCGCCGATGTCCAGGGCTCGTGCTTGCCCGACCGCATGCAGGGCGCCGCGTGCATCGCCCAGATCGGACAGCGCGGAAGCACGCAACACCCACAGTTCGATCCGGGTGCGCGTCGGCAAGCCCCCCATCGCAAGGGACGGCTCCTCCAGCATCTGCCGGTGCTTGCCCTGGGCAAGGTACGCCTGGGCCATCGGCACCACCACCTCAGCGCGGTCCACGCCCAGCCGCACGGCCTCGGCGAAGGCGACTTCGGCGGCGGCGACCTCACCGTTGGCCAGCAGCGCCTTGCCCAGCAGCAACTGCACGGGCAGCATGTTCTTGTCGACCTGCAGCGCGTTCTTGAGCTGGATGATGGCGCCCGACATGTCGCGCCGCTCGTAGCGGGTCAGTGCATCTTCATAGAAGCGCCCCGCTTTGCTGTCGACTGCGCCAGCCGGCACAGCGGCCGCCAGAAACGCCGTGAGGCACAGGGCACGGCAAGATGCACGTAATGGCGAGGCGTGGATGGACATGGCGAGAAGCCGGCCGAATCGACGCCAGCGTATGCAGAAAATGCGGGCGACTGTAACTGGAAGCCCGGCTTTTGCTTACAAATCTCGCGAATTCAGCGCCGCTTTGTTGCCGACTTCACAGAAATCGGCAGTGGTCTCACCCGCCACGCTGGCGGACGGCTTCGTACAAGCAGACTCCGCTGGCAACGGACACATTGAGGCTTTCGACCGCACCCTGCATGGGAATACGCACGAGCGCGTCACAGGTCTTGCGCGTCAGCTGGCGCATGCCATCGCCCTCGGCACCCAGCACCAATGCTACGGGGCCTGTCAGATCCGTCTGGTACAGCGTCTTGTCGGCATCGCCGCTGGTGCCGATGCACCAGATCCCGCGCTCTTTCAGCTCGCCCAAGGTCCGCGCCAGGTTGGTGACCATGAAGTAGGGAACGGTTTCCGCTGCCCCGCTGGCCACCTTGGCCACCGTGGCGTTGATACCGGCCGCATGGTCCTTGGGCGCAATGACCGCGTGGACACCGGCGCCGTCGGCCACGCGCAGGCAGGCGCCCAAGTTGTGCGGGTCGGTCACGCCATCCAGCACCAGAAGAAGAGGCGGTCCGTCCAGCCCGTCGAGGAACTCGTCCAGCGAATGCTGCTGCACCAACGGCTGCACGCGCGCGGCGACGCCCTGGTGGCCGTGGCTGCCAGCCAGTTTGGCGAGCCGCAGGCCGTCGGCCTCGATCAGGCGCGCGCCTGCTTCACGGGCGCGGTCGAGGAACTGGCGCATGCGCGCATCGCGCCGGGTGGGCTCGTAGTAGATCTCGACGATGGACTGCGGGGCGGTCTTCAGGCGCACGCTGACCGCGTGGAAGCCGAACAGGACTTTGGGGGCTGACATGGGGCGCGATTATCGGCGCGCCCCGCAGCGCCTCAGGCTGCGATGCGGCCCGCCTCGATGGTGATGCGCCGCTCGCAGCGCGCGGCGATCCCGCGGTCGTGCGTGACGAGCACCAGGGTCGTGCCGAGTTCACGGTTGAGTTCGAACATCAGCTCCATGACCTTCTCGCCTGTCGCGAAGTCCAGGCTGCCCGTGGGCTCGTCGGCCAGCAGCACGGCCGGCTGCACGACGAAGGCGCGTGCCAAAGCCACACGCTGCTGCTCGCCGCCGGACAGGACCTTGGGGTAGTGCGACAGCCGCTCTGACAGCCCGACGCGCGCAAGCATCTCGGTGGCGGCCTGGCGCGCGTCGCGCCTAGCTGCCAGTTCCAGCGGCAGCATGACGTTCTCCAGCGCGGTCAGGTTGCCCATCAACTGGAAGCTCTGGAACACGAAGCCCACCTGCTGGGCACGCAGGGCCGCGCGCTGGTCCTCGTCGAGCGCGAACAGGTCGTGCCCGGCGATGCGGACCGTGCCGCGCGTCGGCGTATCCAGGCCAGCGATGATGGACAGCAAGGTGCTCTTGCCCGACCCCGAAGCCCCGACGATGGCCGCCGTTTCCCTTGCGGCCAGGGCGAAATCGATATCGCGCAGAATGTCGAGCGTGCCCGTCGAATCGGCGACCGACTTGAACACATGCTCGACAGACACCAACGCGGCACCGGGGGATTGGGACATTGAAAGGCTTCTTGGTTTGAGACGACGACACTTTATCGCGGGCCTGTACATCCCCTTGCTGGCCGGGCCATCGTGGGCGCAAAGCGCCAAAGCCGCCACCACCAAGGCCAGCGCGCCCCGCATCCTCGTGGTCGGTGACAGCCTGTCGGCAGAGTACGGCCTGCGGCGCGGCACGGGCTGGGTGGCATTGCTGGAGCAGCGGCTGTCCGAGCAGAAGATCGCGGCCGAGGTGCGCAACGCCAGCATCAGCGGCGACACCACCTCGGGTGGGCGCGCCCGTCTGGCACCCTTGCTCAAGAACTACCAACCGACCCACGTGGTGCTGGAGCTGGGCGGCAACGACGCGCTGCGCGGCTTGCCGCTCAAGAACACGGCCGACAACCTGGCTGCGATGACCCAGGCAGCGCAGCAGGCGGGCGCCAAGGTTCTGATCGTGGGCATGCAGATGCCCCCCAACTATGGCGCCGACTACGGCCGCCAGTTCAGCACGCTGTTCGGTGATGTAGCACGCGAGCACAAGGCGGGGCTGGTGCCGTTTCTGCTCAAGGGGATTGCCGACGGGCCCAATGCCGCGGCGTTGTTCCAGACCGACCGCATCCATCCGCGTGAAGAGGCGCAGGCCGCCATGCTGGACAACGTCTGGCCCGAGCTGCGCAAGCTGTTGCGCTGACGCCGAAGCCGGCACGCTGCCGGCATTGCACCTGTCCGGTCACGCGTCCTGGGCTGGCGGCGTGGCGCCGGCCTCGGTTTCCGCAGCCTCGTCGGCGGGCGCCTCACCATCGCCCGGGCCATTCAGTTTGCGGTCGGCCTTGGCCTTGAGCTTGTCTTCCTTCTTGCGCTTCTTGGCCAATTCCTTTTGCCGCTTCTCGTATCCGTAATTGGGAGTTGCCAATGTGTGCTCGCTGGTAGGTTGGATCGTGTCACTCTACCGCAAGCGGGGAGACGCGTGAATACTGAGTTTTTTCGCCTTCGAGATGTACACGATCAGGCAGCGAATGCCGCCACCACCGCTTGCTCGAGGTCCGCCTGCAGGTCGCTGGCATCCTCCAAACCCGTGGAGAAACGGACCAATGTGCCCCGCGCCAGATGGGCCGGCCACTGCGTCCGCATCTGCGCCAGTTCGTAAGGAACGACCAGGCTCATGGGACCACCCCAGCTGTACCCGAGCTTGAAGAGGCGCAGCGCGTCGCAGAAGGCATCGACCTGTACCTGCGTGTAGCGCGGATCGATGATCACGCTGAACAGGCCCGCTGCGCGGCCCAGCCGGTCAGGCTCGCCGCGCGCGCACAGCGCGGCCCAGTGCGCATGGCCCGGTGAACCCGTCAGCGCCGGATGCAGCACCTGGACGAATTCCGGCCGCCCAAGACACCAGCTGGCCAGCGCACGCGCCGACGCGTCGTGCGCCTGGTAACGCAAGGCCATGCTGGGCAGCGAGCGCAACACCGTTTCGGCATCGTTGCCGCCAACGCCCAGGCCCAGCCGCATATGGGTCATCTTGAGCCGTTGGTGCAGCGCATCGTCGCGCGTGACGATGCTGCCCATCAGCACGTCACCACCGCCACTGGGGTACTTGGTCAGCGCGTGGACCGAGATGTCGACGGCCAGTGGCGCGTCCAGCGTGCCGAGGTCAAAGGGATCGAAGGCCAGGCCCGCGCCCCAGGTGTTGTCCAGTGCCGCCGCGACGCCATGTTCACGGCAGATCCGCGCCTGCTGCGCGAGGTCCGGAAACTCCAGCGTCACCGAGCCGGCGGCCTCCAGCCAGACCAGCCGGGTGCGCTCACCGATCTTGGCCGCCAGGTCGGCCGGGTCCATGGGATCGTAGAAGCGGTGCGTGATGCCCCAGGCCTGCAACTCGCCACGCGCCAGCGTCTTGTTGGGCCCGTAGGCGTTGTCCGGAATCAGCATCTCGTCGCCGCTGCGCAGCAACGACAGCGCCACGTTGGCGATGGCGGCCAGCCCGCTGGGCACGAGCAGGCACTGCAGGCCACCTTCGATGGCGGCCAGGCGCTCTTCCAGGATGAAGGTCGTGGGCGTGCCGTGCAGGCCGTAGGTGTAGGCGGATTTGTCCCGCCACTCGCGGCTGCGCATGGCCGCCACGTTCGGGAAGATCACGGTGGAGGCCTTGAACACGCCGGGCTGCGGCGCGGCGAACTCCGCCGGCGGGACGTAGGGGTGGTGGATCAGATCGGTGGTGGGACAAGGCATGCGGCCATGTTAGCCGCCGCCCTCCGCGCCGGCGATCAGACCTTCCACTTCTCCAGCAGCTGCGCCGGGCCCATGGTGTCGTAGCCTTCGAACGGCTGGTGGATCCAGGGATTGGTGGGCAGGAATTCGACGGAGTAGTCGGGCGTGAACAGCGAAACACCCTTGGTCCACAGCACGGCGCTGCGCAGCTCGGTGATGGGCGCGTAGCTGGTCTTGAGCAGCTCGATCACGGCCTTCAGCGTGTGGCCGCTGTCGGCCAGGTCGTCGACCAGCAGCACCTTGCCGGCGATCTCGCCCTTGGGCGTGGTGATGTAGCGCGCGATGTCCAGTGAGCCCTGCCGCGTGCCGGCATCTGCGCGGTACGAACTCGTGGACATGATGGCCAGCGGCTTGTCGAAGATGCGCGACAGGATGTCGCCAGGCCGCATGCCGCCGCGTGCCAGGCACAGGATGTTGTCGAACTCCCAGCCCGACTGGTGCACCTTGATGGCGAGCTTCTCGATCAGGTTGTGGTACTCGTCGTAGCTCACGTACAGGTGTTTGCCGTCTTCGGTCAGCATGGGGTTCTCCGTGGGGCGGGCCTGGGATCAGGACACCTGGTAGGGGTTGTGCATCAGGATGGTGTGGTCGCGGTCCGGGCTCGTGGACACCATCGCGATCGGCACACCGGTGGTCTGCTCGATGCGCTCCAGGTAGCGCCGTGCGGCGGCCGGCAGCGCGTTGTAGTCGGTGACGCCCACGGTGGACTCGGTCCAGCCAGGCAGCGTCTCGTAGACCGGCTCGCAGCGAGAGATATCGTCGGCGCCCATGGGCAGGATGTCGATCATTTCACCGTCGAGCTTGTAGCCCGTGCACAGCTTGAGTTCTTCCAGGCCGTCCAGCACGTCGAGCTTGGTGATGCACAGGCCCGACAGGCCGTTGACCTGGGCCGAGCGCTTGAGCAATGCAGAGTCGAACCAGCCACAGCGGCGTGAACGGCCTGTGGTCACGCCCTTCTCGGCGCCCACGGTGCTCATGTGGTAGCCCGGCGTGCCCGGCTTCTCCCATTCGAGTTCGGTCGGGAACGGGCCGCCACCGACGCGCGTGCAGTAGGCTTTGGTGATGCCCAGCACGTAGTGCAGCATGCCAGGGCCGACACCGGCACCGGCCGCGGCATTGCCGGCCACGCAGTTGCTGGAAGTGACGTAGGGATAGGTGCCATGGTCCACGTCCAGCAACGTGCCCTGGGCGCCTTCGAACAACAGGTTGGCGCCGGCCTGGTGCGCCGCGTTGAGTTCCCGCGACACGTCGGCGATCATGGGCCGCAGCAGCTCAGCGTGCTGCATGGACTCGGCGTAGACCTGGTCGAAGTCAATGGGCGCGGCGTGCAGGAAGCCCGTCAGCACGAAGTTGTGCAGCGCCAGCAGTTCACGCAGCTTCGTCGCAAAGCGCTCGGGGTACTTCAGGTCCTGCACGCGCAGCGCGCGGCGGGCGATCTTGTCTTCGTAGGCCGGGCCGATGCCGCGGCCGGTGGTGCCGATCTTCTCGATGCCGACCTTCTCGCGCGCGGCTTCACGCGCCACGTCCAGTGCCGCGTGGAACGGCAGGATCAGCGGGCAGGCCTCGCTGATCCGCAGGCGCGAACGCACCTCCACGCCCGCGGCTTCCAGGCCCTGGATTTCTTCGAGTAGCTTGGCGGCCGACAGCACAACGCCGTTGCCGATGTAGCACTTGACGCCGGGGCGCATGATGCCGCTGGGGATCAGGTGCAGAGCCGTCTTCTTGCCGTTGATGACCAGCGTGTGGCCGGCGTTGTGGCCGCCCTGGAAGCGCACCACGCCCTGGGCGCTTTCGGTCAGCCAGTCCACCAGCTTGCCCTTGCCTTCGTCGCCCCACTGGGTGCCAACGACGACCACGTTGCGACCGGAGGTCGCGCGATTACCTGTGTTCATGTCTAGAGTGCCCAAGCTGGGCAGGTTCAGATGGCTTGCACGACCCATTCGCCGCCCTTGTGCATGAGCACGCGGTCGCAATGGAACTCATCGATTTCACTTTCGTGGCCTGGCAAGGCGCAAACCACTGTTTCGCCGCCGCGGCGCAGGGCCGCGATGGCAGAGCGCAAGGCGCCGTCTTCACCCCATGGCGCGCGGATGGCCGCGCGCAGCGGGCGCGGCGGCACGGCCGCGACCAGTTGCTTGAGATCCAGGCTGAAGCCCACGGCTGGCCGCTTGCGGCCGAACACCGCACCCACCTCGTCGTAGCGGCCCCCGCGCACCAACGCGTCGCCGTGTTCGGTGTAGATCGAGAAGCGCACGCCGCTGTAGTAGGCGTAGCCACGCAGGTCGGCCAGGTCCACGCGCACGCTGGCGCGCCCGCCCAGCAGGGCCGCGCAGCGGCGCAGCTCGGCCAGTGCGTGGCGCAGCGCGGGACGGTCGGGCAGCATGCGCTCGGCATCGTCCAGCACGCTGGCATCGCCGTACAGCTGCAGCAAGGCCTGCAGCCCTTCACGGTCCACGGCGGGCAGGCTGGCGGTCAGCGCGGCCAGTTCGCCGGCGTCCTTGGTCGTCAGCGCGGCATGGATGCGGACAAGTTCGGCCGGGGCCAGCGCACTGTCGGCCAACAGGGCCTGCACGATGCGCGCATCGGACAAATCCACCGTCAGATCGCTCAGTTGAGCGGCCGATAGGCAATCCAGTGCGAGCAGCAGCACCTCGAAGTCGGCCTCCAGGCCCCCGTGGCCATAGAGTTCGGCGCCAAACTGCAGCGGCTCGCGGGTGGCGTAGGCACGGTCGGGACGCGTGTGGGCGACGGGGCCGCAATAGCACAGCCTGGCCACGCCCTGGCGGTTCAGCAGGTGGGCGTCGATGCGGGCCACCTGCGGCGTGGTGTCGGCACGCAGGCCCATCATGCGGCCGGACAACTGGTCGACCAGCTTGAAGGTGAGCAGATCCAGCGCCTCACCGGTTCCGGTGAGCAACGATTCCAGGTGCTCCAGCAGCGGCGGCATCACCAGCTCGTAGCCATAGCCACGGGCGGTGTCCAGCAGTTCACGGCGGAGTTCTTCGATGTGCCGGGCCTCGGAAGGCAATACATCGGCGATGTGATCCGGCAGGACCCAGGCGGACATGGAAATCAGTGCGCTGTTAAAAACGGGATTCTACCGGCCTCGGATTGAGGCCCGGCAGACCGTGGGCGAGGACTCAGGACAGCAGGGCCAGCAGCGCAAGACCCAGCAGCACGCTGCACAGGCCGAAGAAACGGATCTGCCCGTCGGACATCTGCAGCACCTGCATGAACATGCGCCGCCAGCCGCCCGGCGACAGAAACGGCATCAGCCCTTCGATGACCAGCACCAGGGCCAATGCCACCCAGAGGGTGTCCACGGGGCGCGGCGGTGGCTAGCGGCCGGCTGGCGCTGTCGGGTTCGCCCCGCGCATGGCCCGGAAGAAGTCGGACGAAGGGTCAACCACCATCACGTCGCTCTTCTTGCTGAAGCTCGCGCGGTAGGCTTCCAGGCTGCGGTAGAACTGCGCGAACTGCGGGTCACGGCCGAAGGCATCGCTGTACAGCGCGGCGGCCTGGGCATCGCCCTCGCCCTTGGCTTTCTGCGCATCGCGGTAGGCGTTGGCGATCGTCACTTCGCGCTGGCGGTCGGCCTCGGCACGGATCTTTTCGCCCTCGGCTGCACCGGTGGAGCGCAGCTCGTTGGCCACGCGCTTGCGCTCGGCTTCCATGCGGCGGTAGACCGACTCGGTGATGGACTCCACATAGTCGACACGAGTAATACGCACGTCCACCACGTCGACGCCCCAGGGGCGGCCGCCGCGCACGACTTCCAGCACCTCGCGCTTGACGTCGGCCATCAACTCCTCGCGCCGCGTGGACAGCAGGTCGCGCACGGTGCGGCGGTTGATCTCTTCCTGGAACGCGTTGCGCACCACACGGTTCAGCTGGTTGGCACCGGCGCCTTCGTCCAGGCCCACGTTGCGGATGTACTCCGACGGGTCGGTCACGCGCCAGCGGATGTACCAGTCGATCACCACGCGCTGCTTCTCCGCCGTCAGCATCGGCTCGGAGTCGCTGCTCTCCAGCGTCAGCAGGCGCTTGTCGAGGTAGCGCACGTTCTGAAACGGCGGCGGCATCTTGAAGTTGAGGCCGGGCTCGGTGATGACCTTCTTGATCTGCCCGAGTGCGTACACCACGCCGTACTGGCGCTGGTCCACCACGAACAGCATGGAGCTCGCCAGTGCCAGCAGCACCAGCAGCGAAGATGCAATGAATCCGATTCTGTTCACTTGGCGCGTCTCCTAGCGCAAATCACGTTCGCGGGTGCGCCCGTCGCGGGCGCGCATGTCGCCGCTGGCCAGCGGCGGCACCGCCGGCGCGGTCGAAGAGGTTTGGCCACTGCCGGCCAGGGCCGGATCGCCAATGACGCCGGCCGACTGGCCAGCCGTCTGCACCAGCTTGTCCAGCGGCAGGTACAGCAGGTTGGAGCCCTGGCGCGAGTCCACCATCACCTTAGTGACATTGGCGTAGACCTGCTGCATGGTCTCGGTGTACAGGCGGTCGCGCGTGACTTGCGGAGCCTTCTGGTACTCGGTCAGCACCGAGCGGAAGCGCTGCGCGTCACCGTCGGCCTGGGCCGTGATGCGCGACTTATACGCCTGCGCTTCTTCCATCAGGCGCGATGCCGTACCGGTGGCGCGGGGGATCACGTCGTTGGCATAGGCCTGGGCCTCGTTCTTGGCGCGCTCGCGTTCCTGGCCGGCCTTGAGCACGTCGTCGAACGCGGCTTGCACCTGCTCGGGCGGACGCACACCGCTTTGCTGCAGGTTGATGCCAACGACCTCGATGCCGACCTTGTAGCGGTCCAGGATGGTCTGCATCAGCGTGCGCACGCGCGGGCCGATCTGGTCGCGCTCTTCGGCCAGGGCCGAGTCCATGCGCATCTTGCCGACCACCTCGCGCACGGCCGTCTCGGCCGCCTGCACCACGGCCGCGGTCGGGTCCTTGCTTTCGAACAGAAAGGCGCGCGCATCGTTCAGGCGGTACTGCACGGCGAAGCGGATCTCGACGATGTTCTCGTCCTCGGTCAGCATGGCCGAGTCGCGCAGGCCGGTGGCCTTGATGATCACGTCGCGGCCGATGTCGATGGAGCGGATCTGCGTCACGAACACCAGTTCATGGCGCTGGACGGGGTACGGCAGGCGCCAGTTGAAACCCGCGCCCACGGTCGAGTGGTAGCGGCCGAACTGCGTGATGACGGCCTGCTGGCCTTCCTGCACGATGAAGAAGCCGGTGCCCAGCCAGATCAGCACGGCCACCGCACCGATCAGGCCGATGCCGATGCCGGCACCCTTCATATCGGGCTGGAAGCCTCCGCCGTTGCCCGAACCCATGTTGCCGCGGCCGCCGTTGCGGCCACCGTTGAACAGACCACCGAGCTTGCGGTTGAAGTCGCGCCAGAGTTCGTCCAGATCCGGCGGCCCCTGGTTGCCGCCGCGGTTGGGCGTGGGACGCTGGGGCTCGAAGGGGCGCTCGTTGTCGGGACGGCGGGTGTCGGGCTTCTCGTCAGAGTCACCCGCCTTGTCGTCTCCACGGCCCCAGCGGGGATCGTTCAGATTGAACATGCCGCGGATGCGGCCGGGAAGGCCCGCCCAAGCCGACGGCCGAGAAGAAAGGTTCATGCGCTCTGGTCTCTTGTGGTCAACGGACGATTGTGCCGAAACGGGGATCGGCCTCATCATACCCAGGGGAATCGGGGCCCTGCGCCGGCGCGATCTGCTCCGCACGACGCGCAAGTTCGGCACGCAGCGCAGGCATGCCTTCGCCCGTCCGGGCGCTGACGAACACGCGGCCGATCTGCCGGCCATCGACCTCCACGGTGTCGGCCAGTTGCAGCGGGCGCTGCTCGGGCGTCAGCGCATCGAGCTTGTTGAACACCAGCAGCATCGGCACCTCGTCGGCACCGATGTCGGCCAGGACGCGGCGGACTTCCTCCATCTGCTCGGGATGGTGCGGATTGGACGCGTCGATCACGTGCAGCAGCAGGTCGGCGTCGGCGGCCTCCTGCAGCGTCGCGCGGAACGCATCAACCAGGCCGTGCGGCAGGTCGCGGATGAAGCCCACCGTGTCGGACAGCGACACCGAACGCCCGGCCTCGCCCAGGTACAGCTGGCGCGTGGTCGTGTCCAGCGTGGCGAACAACTGGTCGGCCGCATAGGCGCGCGCCTTCACCATGGCATTGAATAGGCTGGACTTGCCGGCGTTGGTGTAGCCCACCAGAGAGATCGTGAACGCGTCGCGCCGCTCGCGCTGGCGCCGCTGCGTCCCGCGCTGGCGCACGACCTTGGACAGGCGCTCGCGGGTGCGCTTGATGGACTCGCCGATCATGCGGCGGTCCAGCTCGATCTGGCGTTCGCCCGGGCCGCCGCGCGTACCGATGCCGCCGCGCTGGCGCTCCAGGTGCGACCAGCGCCGCACGAGGCGCGTCGACAGGTATTGCAGGCGTGCCAGCTCGACCTGCAGCTTGCCTTCATGGCTGCGTGCGCGCTGCGAGAAGATGGTCAGGATCAGCATGGTCCGGTCGTTGACCGGCAGTTCCAGCGCACGCTCGAGGTTGCGCTGCTGGGCCGGGCTCAGGGCCTGGTCGAACAGCACTTCGCTCGCCTTGTGCATGCGCGCGAGCAGCTTGATCTCTTCGGCCTTGCCGCTGCCGATGAACAGCGCGGCATCCGGTGCCTTGCGTTTGCAGGTGACGCGGGCGACCGGCTGCAAGCCGGCGGTCTGGGCCAACAGGCCGAGCTCTTCGAGTTCGGCGTCGAAATGGGGAAGGCCGAAATCGACCCCGACCAGGATGGCCGAGGCCGCCGCAGCGTCCGCAACAGGGATTTCAGTCAATCGGAGAGAACCGAAAGTGCGCACCACCTTGGTGGTGGCGCGCGGGGCCGACACACAAGTGCCGGCGGAGGATGTCAGGCCGCGGGATCCGCGTTGTCGTCCTGTGCCGGCTGGAAGTTCACGGCGCGACCCGGAACGATGGTGGAGATGGCGTGCTTGTAGACCATCTGGGTCACCGTGTTGCGCAGCAGAACCACGTACTGGTCGAACGACTCGATCTGGCCCTGCAGCTTGATGCCGTTGACCAGATAGATCGACACCGGCACATGCTCGCGGCGCAGCGTATTCAGGAAAGGATCCTGCAAAAGTTGACCTTTGTTGCTCACGATATCCTCCGTGTTCAAACCGTTGTTATTTGGAAGAAGGGGACCATACCACAGCGGGTACGAGCCCCCCGTAGAAACACTGATGTCCTTAGATTGCGTGTTGAGACACGCCGCCGGGACGCACCATCGCGGTGCGAAGCGGCCGCCGCATCAGCGGTCGGACTTGTCGGCAAACGGGTTGGCCGAGGTGCGCATCTCGATGCGCAGCGGCGTACCGGTCAGGTCGAACTCCTTGCGGAAGCGCCCTTCCAGGAACCGCTTGTAGGTCTCGGTCACGTGCTCCAGCGAGTTACCGTGGATCACGATGATGGGCGGATTCATGCCGCCCTGGTGGGCATAGCGCATCTTCGGCCGGAACATGCCGCTGCGCTTGGGCGACTGGAACTGCACGGCCTCCAGCAGCAGCCGCGTGAGCACCGGCGTGGACATCTTGCACATGGCGGCCTTGTGCGCCTGCGCGATGGCGCCCCACAGCGGCCCGATCCCCTGGCGCTTTTTCGCCGAGATGAAATGCAGCGCGGCGAACTTGAGGAACGGCAGCCGTGTCTCGATGGAACGCTGCACCAGCTCGCGCTGGTAGGCGTCCACCGCATCCCATTTGTTGATGGCCACCACCACGGCGCGGCCACTTTCCAGGATGTAGCCCGCGATGTGGGCGTCCTGGTCGGTCACGCCCTGCGTGGCATCGAGCAGCAGCAGCACCACATTGGCGCCCTCGATGGCCTGCAGCGTCTTGACGACGGAGAACTTCTCGATCGCCTCGAACACCTTGCCGCGCCGGCGCAGACCGGCCGTGTCGATGAGTTCGAAGCGCTGGCCATGCCGCTCGAATGGCACGCTGATCGCGTCGCGGGTGGTGCCAGGCATGTCGAAGGCCACCAGGCGCTCTTCGCCCAGCCAGGTATTGATCAGCGTGGACTTGCCGACGTTGGGCCGGCCGGCCACGGCCAAACGGATCACACCGGGCTCGCCGTCCGCAGCCTCTTCGGGTTCGTCGGGAAGGTTCAGCGGTGCCAGCGCCAGATCGACCAGCGTGCGCACGCCCTGCCCGTGCGCAGCGGACACCGCATGCACCTCGCCCAGGCCGAGCTCGAAGAACTCCACCAGTTGCTGGCCGTCGTGCATGCCTTCGGCCTTGTTGGCCGCCAGCACGCAGGGCTTGCCCAGGCGGCGCAGGTAGTTGCCGATGTCGTGGTCTTGCGCCGATACGCCGCCGCGCGCATCGACGACGAAGATCACCACATCCGCCTCGGCCACGGCCTGGCGCGTCTGCTTGGCCATCTCCTTGTAGATGCCGCTCTCGGCCGTCGGCTCGAAGCCGCCGGTGTCGATGACGATGTATTCGTGCTTCCCCTGCTTGCCGTTGCCGTAGTGGCGGTCGCGCGTGAGCCCGGCGAAGTCCGCCACGATGGCGTCGCGCGAGCGCGTGAGCCGGTTGAACAGCGTGGACTTGCCGACATTGGGCCGGCCCACCAGGGCGATGACGGGTTTCATCTTGTCCAGTTCACTCGGGCGCGTAGCCGTACACGTTGCCGTTGCGCGTGACGACCACCAGGGTGTCGCCGGCCACGACCGGGGCCGCCACGATGGGGGAGCCATCGGTGCTCACGCGCGTGAGCGGCGAACCGTCCTCGCGCGACAGGAAATGCACGAGGCCGGTCTCGTCGCCGACGATGACCGAGCGGCCCAGCGCCAGCGGTGCCGTCAGCTGCCGGTAGCGCAGGCGCTCGGACACCCATGCCTGCGTGCCGTTGCTGCGGTTCCAGGCCACGAGCTTGCCGTCGCTTTCGGGGCCGTACACCATGCGGTCGTCGCCGTGCACGCCCACATAGCCCGACGAGGGCTTGGTCCAGGCCAGGGTGCCGCGCGCAGCGTCCACGCAGCCCACGCCGATCTGGAAAGAACGCACGCAGACGGAGTCACCGACACGGCTCACGCGGCCGACCAGGTCGACCAGACGCTCCACGTCGTTGGTGCCGCGGGGCGTGGCCACGGGGACGTCCCAGCGCACCTGGCCATTCAGGGGATTCAGGCCGACCAGGCGGCCGGACAGACCCACGACCAGCGTGTCGCCAACCGCCAGGATCACGCCGCTCTGGCGCAGCACCAGCGGATCGCCCGGACGCTGCTGGGCCCACAGGCGGCGGCCGCTGGCGCCGTCCAGCGCCGTGACCGAGCGGTCGGCCGACAGCACGAACACGCGGCCGCCGGCCACGAAGGGCGCCGTGACGACCTGGGCCGCCAGCTTCTGGCGCCAGAGTTCGCGCCCAGACTCGAAAACGACGATCTCGTTGGCCTGCGTTGCCACAGCCGTTCGCTGGCCATCGCTGCCGACGCCGGCCGAGAGCTTGGCCTTGGTCGAAGCGCGCCACAGTTCGCGGCCGGTGCGCGCATCCAGCGCCAGCACTGTGCCGTCGCTGCTGGCCAAGGCGACCTGCTGGCCCGTGACCTGCACATCCAGTGGATAGCCGACCTCGCCGACCTTGGCGGTCCAGACCTGGCGGGCGCCCAGCAGGCCGGGGTTGGGGCCGAGTTCGGCCGGCTTGGGCTTGCCGCCGCTGCCGCAAGCGGCCAGCAAGGCCGCCGTCAGGCCCAGCAGCGTCGCGGTGGAAGCCCAGCGGCGGGTGATGCTGCGCGCCATCATTTCGCCGCTCCGGTGGTGGTGGTGGATGCCGTCGTGGTGGGATCCACGCCCATCGCATTGAGCTTGACCTCGACCATGCGGCGGTAGCCCGAGCGGGCGTCCAGCCCGGCGTAGGCCTTGCGGTATTCCGCCAGTGCCTCGGCCTTTTTGTCCTGCGCGGCCAGGATGTCGCCGCGGCGGTCGGCCGCCAGGGCGGCGAACTCGCCGGCGAAGCTGCCGCCGAGTTGTTTCAAGGCATCGTCGTAGGCCTTGGCATCGAACAGCAGACCAGCCAGGCGCAGCTTCGCCAGGGCCTGGTAAGCGGGATCGGATGACTTCTCGCCCACCCAGCCCAGTGCCGCCTTCGCGGCATCGGCATTGCCCTTCTCATGCAGCACCTTGCCGGCCACCAGGCCAGCCTGCTGCGCGTAGGCGGTGTTGCCGTAGCCGTCGCGGATGTCACCGAAGGCCCGCTCCAGACGCGCCGTATCGCCGGCCCTGGCCGCACGGTCCACTTCGTCGTACAGCGCGGCGGCCTTGGCCGCCTGGCTGCGTTGCCAGTACTGCCAGCCGTTCCAACCGGCAAAACCGGCCAGCACGAGGATCAGCACCCAGGTGATGGCATTGCCGTAGCGCTGCCACAGGTGCTTGACCTGGTCGAGCTGTTCCTGTTCTTCGAGATCGAGATGTTTTGCCATGAGGAAGAGCGAAAAGCGCGTTCAGACGCGCGAAATCAAGCGCGCGATTGTAGGGATGCGGCCCACTCGGCCACATGGGAAAGGGAGCGGCGCTGCTGGGCGCCCTGCCCGTCGCGCAATGCCTTGACGGTCAGCTCGCCGGCGGCCGCTTCGTCGGCGCCGAAAACCAGCGCGTACTGCGCGCCGCTGGCATCGGCCTTCTTGAACTGCGACTTCATGCTGCCGCCGCCGGCATGCAGCACGACCTTGAGGCCGGTCTCGCGCAGCTGCTCGAGCACGACCATGGCACGCGGCAGCAATTCAGGTGCGGTGACGATGGCGTAGGCCGCGGGGGCCGCATCGGGCACCGCCAGGCCCAGGCCCTGGATCAGCAGCAGCAGGCGCTCGATGCCCAGGCCAAAGCCCACGGCCGGCGCGCTCTTGCCGCCCATCTGCGCGATCAGCCCGTCATAGCGGCCACCGCCGCAGACCGTGCCCTGCGAACCCAGCTGGTCGGTAACCCACTCGAACACGGTGAGGTTGTAGTAGTCCATGCCGCGCACCAGGCGCGGGTTCACGCGGTACGACAGGCCAGCGGCATCGAGCACTGCGCGCACGGCGTCGAAGTGGGCGCGCGACTCCTCACCGAGGAAGTCCATGAGTTGCGGGGCGGCCTCGACCATGGCCTGCATGGCCGGGTTCTTGGTGTCCAGGATGCGCAGCGGGTTGCTGTGCAGCCGGCGATTGGCGTCTTCGTCCAGCAGGTCGGCATGGGCCTCGAAGTGGCGCACCAGCGCATCGCGGTGCGCCTGGCGCTCGGCCGGCTGGCCCAGGCTGTTGAGCTCGAGCCGCACATGCTGGCCTTCGACGAGGCCCAGCTGCTTCCACAGCGCACGCACCAGCAGGATCAGTTCAGCATCCACGTCCGGACCGGCGAAGCCCAGGGCCTCGACGTCGAGTTGGTGGAACTGGCGGTAGCGGCCCTTCTGCGGCCGCTCGTGGCGGAACATCGGGCCCGCTGTCCACAGCCGCAGTGGCCCGTTGTACAGCGCGTTGTGCTCGACCATGGCGCGCACGATGCCGGCCGTGGCCTCTGGGCGCAGTGTCAGCTTGTCGCCGTTCATCGAATCGGTGAAGGAGTACATCTCCTTCTCGACGATGTCGGTCACTTCGCCCAGGCCACGCACGAACAGCGCGGTCGGCTCCACCACCGGCGTCACGATGTACTGGTAGCCGTAGCGGGCCAGCACCTCGCGCACGGTGCTCTCGAACCAGTGCCACAGCGCCGAGTCGGGCAGCTTGTCGGTGCGCGGCACGCTCGCCGGCAATATGTCGTTCATGCCTTTGACGGCATTGATCTTGTCAGCCATGGAAATCCGGTTGTTCAGGCGACGGCCGTGGAGCCTTGGCCGAAACGCTTTTCGATGTAGTTCTCGACGACCTTCTGGAAGTCCTGCGCGATGCCCTCGCCGCGCAGCGTCATGGCCTTCTCGCCGTCGATGAAGACGGGCGCGGCCGGGGCCTCGCCGGTGCCGGGCAGGCTGATGCCGATGTCGGCATGCTTGCTTTCGCCCGGGCCGTTGACGATGCAGCCCATCACGGCCACCTTGAGCTTCTCGACACCGGGATAGCGGTTACGCCAGACCGGCATCTGCAGGCGCAGGAAGTCGTCGATCTGCTTGGTCAGTTCCTGGAAGGTGGTGCTGGTGGTGCGGCCGCAGCCCGGGCAGGCCGTGACGCTGGGCACGAAGCTGCGCATGCCCAGGGCCTGCAGGATCTCGGAAGCCACCACCACCTCCTGCGTGCGTGCCTCGCCTGGCTGCGGCGTGAGCGACACGCGGATGGTGTCGCCGATGCCCTGCTGCAGCAGCACCGCGAGGGCGGCTGACGAAGCCACCGTGCCCTTGGTGCCCATGCCGGCCTCGGTCAGGCCTAGGTGCAGCGGGTAGCGGCAACGGCGCGCGAGTTCGCCATAGACGGTGATCAGGTCCTGCACGCCGCTGACCTTGCACGACAGGATGATCTGCTGTGCCGCCATGCCCATGCCTTCGGCCAGCTGGGCCGAGGAAATGGCGGAGGTGATCAACGCCTCGTACATGATCTGCTTGGCGTCCAGCGGCTCGGCACGCGCGTTGTTCGCGTCCATCAGGCTGGCCAGCAGTTCCTGGTCCAGGCTGCCCCAGTTCACGCCGATGCGCACCGGCTTGTTCCAGCGCATGGCGGCCTCGATCATCTGGCCGAACTGTTTGTCGTGCTTGTCGCCCTTGCCCACGTTGCCCGGGTTGATGCGGTACTTGGACAGTGCCTCGGCACAGGCAGGAAAGTCGGTCAGCAGCCGGTGGCCGTTGTAGTGGAAGTCACCGATCAGCGGCACATGGATGCCCATGCGGTCCAGCTGTTCGCGGATGTGCGGCACGGCCTCTGCGGCCTCGGGCGTGTTGACCGTGATGCGCACCATCTCCGAGCCGGCCAGTGCAAGCTCTTTGACCTGGATCGCGGTACCGATGGCGTCGGCCGTGTCGGTGTTGGTCATGGACTGCACGCGCACGGGCGCGTCGCCGCCCAGCGTGAGCAGGTGGTCCTTCCAGCGGATCTCGGCCTGCAGGGTACGGCGTGCGGCCGGGGCCACGGGCTCGATGGCGCAAGGTGCAGCGGAGATGCGGGGATCGACGGCGTTCGACATGGTCACTTCACCTCGAAGCGTGCGACGTTGTTCTTGGCGATGGTGCGCAGGTCGCGCGGCTCACCACGCACCTGCACCTCGACCGCGTCGATGCGGCCGACCACCACGTTCAATGGCGGCGTGCCGGCGGCGGTCACGGTCTCGCCGGCAACCAGGCTGCGGCGCAGCGGCGTGGCGCCGGTGGCATCGGTCACCTGGACCCAGGTCTCGCTCTTGGCCACGAACTGCAGCAGCGGGGCGGGCTCGGCCACCGCGGCCGGGGCCGGGGCGACCGGCGCCGGTTCGACCACGGTCGGAGCTGCGGCCGGGGCCGGCTCTGCCGGCGTCACGCTCTCGGTCACGGTGCTCGGCGCACCCATGGGCGTGGCGGCAGAGCCGTTGTCGGCATCGGCAGGGCTGCCGCCCATGCCCGGCCACAGGTAGATGGCCAGCGCGCCCAGCAGCAACACGGCCACGATCCACATGGCCGGGCTCGGGCTGCTGCGCAATGCCGAACTGCCCGAGGCGGCGGCACCGGGTTCGAAACGCGCGTTGATGGCCGGCGGCGCCACTTCTCTGCGCTCGCCGGCGATGCCGGGCATCAGGTCGAGCACCGGCTTGGGATCGAGCTTGAGGCCGCGGCAGATGCTGGCCGCGAGCCCCCGCGCGAAGGTGGGATCGGGCAACAGGTCGATGCGGCCGGCCTCCAGGGCCTCCAGCTTCTTGACCGTCACCTTCAGTGCGACAGCCAGGGCCTCCACATGCAGGCCTGCATCTTCGCGTGCCTGGCGCAGCATGGCGCCGGCACGCTGCGCGCCGCTGGTGGCCTGGTCGGAAGGCGGCGACGCCACGTCGGGGGAAAGGTTCTTGTCACTCATCGAATGCTTGTCGCTCCAGAGCCATGTACTCGCGCGACTGGACGAAACGGTTGCGCAATTGCGTGCCCAGTTGCTCGACAGCCTGGCGGTTGCCCAGGCTGCGTTCGACCTTGATGCCCAGCCACAGGGACTCGGCGTTGGCGTACTCGCTGTTGTTGATGCGGCGGATGTAGAACTGCGCGCGTTGCAGGTCGCCGCGCTTGAACAGCAGCTGCGTCAGGTTGTAGCCGGTGATGGGGTTGGCCGGGTCGAGCTCGTACGAACGCAGCAAACTCTGCTCGGCCTGGACGTCCTGGCCGGCCTGCTGCTGGCACATGCCCTGCGCCAGCCAGGTCTTGGCCTTGTCGGTGTATGTCAGGTTCTCCACCGCCACGGCGAACTGCGCCACGGCCTGGTCGTAGCGGCGCTGCTGGCACAGGAACCAGCCGTAGTTGTGGGCCGTGCCGGGATCGCGCGGGCTCAGCCGCTGGGCCTGGCGGAAGCTCTCTTCGGCCAGCGCCAGGTCGTTGAGCCGCATGTAGACCAGGGCCCGCAGGTTGAAGGCTTCGGCGAAGGCGGGGTCGGTCGCCAGCGCGAGCTTGACCTCCTCCAGCGCCACATTGGTCTGGCCCTGGTCGAAGTAGCGGGAAGCCAGCTCGAGCCGGACCCGGGCCCGCTTGCGCGCCTCGGATTCCTCGGAGGGCAGCACCACGCCGGAAGGGTCCGTGCCGCGCGCGCCACCGGCAGGCATGGCACAGCCAGACAGCAATGCCGCGCCGCACAGGGCCAGGCTGGCGAGACACAAGGCCATCGTGCTGCCGGGCAGGCGCGTCGCCGTGCGCATCGCGTCAGTCCCCCCCCGGCGGTGCCGCGATGACCTGCAGCGGCACCTGGCGTTGCAGCGCGATGCGCTGGGTCACCCGCGTACGGTCCTTCACGTCGCCGGCCAACTGGCCGCAGGCGGCGTCGATGTCGTCACCGCGCGTCTTGCGCACGGTGGTGACCAGGCCGGCGTCGAGCAGCAGCTTGGCAAACGCGCTGACCTGCGGTGCGGGCGAGCGCTTGAGTCCCGAGGCGGGGAACGGGTTGAACGGGATGAGGTTGAGCTTGCACCAGACGCCATCGGTGCGGTAGCGCTCGATGAGCGCGATGAGCTCCCGCGCATGCTCGGGCTGGTCGTTCACGCCATCGAGCATGCAGTACTCGAAGGTGATGAAGTCGCGCGGTGCGTGCGCCAGGTAGCGCTGGCAGGCCTCCATCAGCTCGGCGAGCGGGTACTTGCGGTTCAGCGGCACGAGCTTGTCGCGCAGCGCGTCGTTGGGCGCATGCAGCGAGACGGCCAGCGCCACGGGGCAGTCCTGGCCGAGCCGGTCCATCATGGGCACCACGCCCGAGGTGGACACCGTCACGCGCCGGCGCGACATGCCATAGCCGTGGTCGTCCAGCATCACGCGCAAGGCCGGCACCAGGGCCGAATAGTTCTGCAGCGGCTCGCCCATGCCCATCATCACCACGTTGGAGATGACGCGCTCGGACACGCCCAGGTGCTTGCGCAGGAAGTGCTCGGCAAACCACAGCTGGGCGAGGATCTCGCCAGTGGTGAGGTTGCGGCTGAAGCCCTGGTGGCCGGTGGAGCAGAAGCGGCAGCCGACAGCGCAGCCGGCCTGCGAGGAAATGCACAGCGTGCCGCGGTCGTCCTCGGGGATGAAGACGGCCTCGACCGCATCGCCAGCACCGACATCGAACAGCCACTTGACGGTGCCGTCCTGCGAGATGTTCTGGGTGATGACGGGCAACGCCGTGACCTGCGCGGCGCCCTCGAGCTTGCCGCGCAGCGACTTGGCCAGATCGCTCATCTGGCTGAAGTCGCTGGCGCCCCGCTGGTGGATCCAGCGGAACAGCTGGGTCGCGCGAAAGCGCTTCTCGCCCAGGCGCTCGCAGAAAGCCGCGAGGCCGTCAAGGTCGAACTCCAGGAGGTTGACGGGGGCAGCGCTCATCGTGGAGCCTCCGCCGCGCTCAGCCCGCGCCGGCGACGACCCCGAGCGGGGTGGCAAGGCGCGGGATGCAGCATGTCAGCGTGCGTAGACGTTGAGGCCCGGGAAGAAGAAGGCAACTTCGACCTGGGCGGTTTCGGCGGCGTCCGAGCCGTGCACGGCGTTGGCGTCGATGCTGTCGGCGAAGTCGGCGCGGATGGTGCCGGCGGCCGCCTTCTTGGGGTCCGTGGCGCCCATCAGGTCGCGGTTCTTCAGGATGGCGTTCTCGCCTTCCAGCACTTGGATCATGACGGGGCCGGAGATCATGAAGTCGACCAGGTCCTTGAAGAACGGGCGCTCCTTGTGCACGCCGTAGAACTGCTCGGCTTCGGCGCGCGACAGCTGCACCAGGCGGGCTGCGGCGATCTTCAGGCCGGCTGCTTCGAAACGGGCGTAGATCTGGCCGATGACGTTCTTGGCAACGGCGTCGGGCTTGATGATGGAGAGGGTGCGTTCGATGGCCATTTTTGTAGTGTCCTTGGGTTAAGCCGCGAGGCCGTGGATCGTTTGAGAAACGGGGAATGCGCCAGAGGGCGCAAAGCCCGTGATTTTAGCCCGTGCCGCCGTCTGTATTCGAAAGCTGCGCACGCGCCAGGGAAATGCCGGGCGTCAGCGCCCGCGGCCGCCGCGCCGCTGCGATCCGCCGCCACCACCTCCACCACCGCCGCCGCCACGGCGTTGCTGGCCTTGGCGCTGGCGCGTAAAGCTGTCGGCGCCGATGTAGCCGAAGGATGTCTTCATGGGATCGGGCTGGCCGCCGTTGCCACCACCGCCGCCCCCTCCACCTCCACCACCGCCGCCATCGCGCGCATTGCGGCGCTGGCCGCCCGGGGTGCTGACCGTCAGCGGATTGGGAATGGCACCTTCGGAGCGGTTGCCGCCCTCGCGGCGCGCGCCGGCGTTGCCGCCCTGGCCCGGATTGGGGCCGCCGCGCCGGTTGCGTCCGCCGCCATCGCCACGCGCACCGCGCGGCTGCGCAGGCATGCCGCCCTCGCCGCCTTCGGACTGGCGCTGACCCTGTCCGCCGCGCGCATTGCGGCCGCCGGCGCGGCGGTCGGGCGGCAGATTGCGCCCGCCGGCCCCTCGCGGAGCCTGCGGCTGCGACGCCTCGGCGCCGGCCGCACGCATGAGGGCCTGGATGTCGCGCGCGTCCAGCTCCAGCGACGAACCGCGCTTGAGGCCACGCGGCAGCTGCATGGCGCCGTAGCGGATGCGGATCAGCCGGCTGACGGCATGGCCGACGGCCTCGAACATGCGCCGCACTTCGCGGTTGCGGCCCTCCGAGATCGTCACGCGGTACCAGCAGTTCGAACCTTCGCCGCCGCCATCCTCGATGCTGCCGAACTGGGCCTGGCCGTCGTCCAGGCGCACGCCATCGAGCAGGCGCTGCTTCTCTTCGTTGCTGAGCGCGCCGAGAACGCGCACCGCGTACTCGCGCTCCAGGCCGAAGCGCGGATGCATGAGCTTGTTCGCCAGCTCGCCCGAGTTGGTGAACAGCAGCAGGCCTTCGGTGTTCAGGTCCAGCCGGCCGACCGACTGCCACTTGCCTTGGAACAGCTTGGGCAGCTTGCGGAACACCGTGGGCCGGTTCTGCGGATCGTCGTGCGTGACGACCTCGCCGGTCGGCTTGTGGTAGGCGATCACGCGGGGTGGCGGCGCGTCGATGCGCACGCGGATGGGCTTGCCGTTGACCTTGATCTGGTCGCCGTACTGGATGCGCTGGCCGATGTGGGCGGGCTCGTTGTTGACCGAGATCCGCCCTTCGGTGATGAGCTGCTCCATTTCCAGCCGCGAACCCAGGCCGGCCTGGGCCAGGATCTTGTGCAGCTTGGGCGTCTCGGGCTGCGGCGCCAGCACGCGCTTGGGCGGGGTCAGGTCGGCGGCTTCCTCGTCTTCGTCGAAGCGGCCGGACACCACGTCGGCAAAGCGGCTCTCGACCGGCGCGGCCTCGGGCTGGCCCACGGGCACCTCTGGCACCTCTGGCGCATCGGCCCCCTCGAGGGCCTCGGGTGCGGGTGCATCAGGCGGGGACGCCGGTCCGGCCTGCTGGGCGGGTTGCGGCGCCTCGGCGTGCGCACCGTTGTCTTCGTCTTCGGGCGCGGTGCCGGGAATGTCGTTCATGGGCTGGGATCCGCTGGTTCGGACGCTGCGCGGGATGCGCCGTCGTCGGGGTTCGTTTCGGGAGAAGGCTCGGGGGGGGTGGGTGGCTCGTCGGCGTCAACAGCCGGCTCCACCTCGTCGATGGGCAAGGCCACCTGGGCCGGATCGGCCGAGGCCAATGCCGCCATCAGCTGCGCACGCTGGGCCGGATCGTCGGCCACGGGCAGTTGGTCCAGCGACTCCAGACCCAGGTCGTCCAGGAACTGGCGCGTGGTTGCGAACAGCGCCGGACGGCCCACGGTCTCGCGGTGGCCGATCACCTCGACCCAACCGCGGTCTTCCAGCTGCTTGAGCACCTGGGCGTTGATGCTGACGCCACGGATGTCCTCCATGTCGCCGCGCGTCGCGGGCTGGCGGTAGGCGATGATGGCCAGCGTCTCCAACGCTGCACGCGTGTAGCGCGGCGGCTTTTCCGGGTGCAGCCGATCGAGGTAGGCGCGCATCGCGGGCCGGCTCTGGAAGCGCCAGCCCGAGGACACGCTGACCAGTTCCAGGCCACGCTGCGCCCACTCCAGCTGCAACTCGGCCAGCAGTGTCTTGATGGTGTCGGCACCCAGCACGTCGTCGAACAGCACGCGCAGCTCGCGCACAGGCAAGGGCTGCGGCGAGCACATCAATGCCGCTTCGAGGACATGCTTGGCCTCTGCCGAATTCATGGCTGCTACGGTTCCGGGATAAGCACCGGGGCGGTGCGGGCACGGATGCGTCTGGGTGGACTGGTCACCGCCTCGGCGAACGCATCGGGCGTGGACTCTGGAGTTCGCGCTGCGGGCCTTGGGTCAGGCCCGGTGCGCTGGTCACGGATTGTAGCGCAGGCCCCAGGCGTCCAGCGCCTGGCGCATGTCCTCGGGAAGGGGCGCAAACAGCTCAATGGGCTGGCCCGTCATGGGATGCACGAACGCAAGCCGGAAGGCGTGCAGGGCCTGGCGCGCCAGACCGGCGGCCGGCGCGCCGCCGTACAAGGTGTCGGCCACCAGCGGGTGCCCCAGCGAGGCCGCGTGCACGCGGATCTGGTGCGTGCGGCCGGTGTGCAAGGTGCAGCGCAGCCAGCAGCCCTGCTCCGCCTGTGCCAGGCAGTCGAAGTCCGTGCGCGCTGTCTTGCCTGCCTCGCGCGCGAGGTCGACCACGGCCATGCGCAGCCGGTTGCGCGGATCGCGGCCGATCGGCGCGTCCACCGTGCGTTGCGCAGGCCCACTCCAGGGCCGGTGCGCCAGCGCCAGGTATTGGCGGCTGACGGCGCGCTGCGCGATCAGGGCGACCAGCGCGTCCATGCAGGCGCGCGTGCGCGCGACGACCATGAGGCCGCTGGTGTCCTTGTCGAGCCGGTGCACGATGCCGGCGCGCGGCAGCGTGGCCGCGGCCGAATCCAGCGCGAGCAGGCCGTTGAGCAGGGTGCCACTCCAGTTGCCCGGCGCGGGATGCACGACGAGGCCCGCAGGCTTGTGGACCACGCGCAGGTGGGCGTCCTCGTAGACGGTGTCCAGCGCCATGTCCTGGGCCAGGAAGGCCTGGCTCTGCAGGGTCGGCCGCAGCTCCACCTGCAGGATATCGCCCACGTGCACGCGCAGGGCGCTCTTGCGCACCGGCCGGCCGTTCAGCTGCACGGCATCGGCTTCGATCAACTGCTGCAGGTAGCTGCGCGAAAACTCCGACACCAGCGTTGCCAACGCGCGGTCAAGGCGCTGGCCGTGCAGGCCGGCATCGACCACCACCTGG
Source organism: Pseudorhodoferax soli (assembly GCF_003337555.1). Lineage (GTDB taxonomy): Bacteria > Pseudomonadota > Gammaproteobacteria > Burkholderiales > Burkholderiaceae_C > Pseudorhodoferax > Pseudorhodoferax soli. The sequence continues at coordinate 442,600 of NZ_QPJK01000001.1, forward strand.
CGCAGCTCCACCTCGGCTGCCAAGCCCTGTTCGTCCTCGGGGCCTTCCGCCATGGCGCCGCCATGGGGGTCGGTCGATATAATTGCCGCCGCTTCTTTCAAGGGATTTGCCCGTGTTCCATCGCTCCAAATTATCGGCGCTCGCGCCACTGCTGCTGGCCGCGGCCTTGGTGGGCTGTGCGACCAAGACGGTAGACGAGACCGCGAACTGGAGCCCGAACCGCATCTACAGCGAGGCCAAGGAAGAACTCGGCTCGGGCGGCTACGAGCGCGCCATCACGCTCTTCGAGAAGCTCGAAGGCCGCGCCGCGGGTACGCCGCTGGCGCAACAGGCCCAGCTGGAAAAGGCCTACGCGTACCACAAGTCGAACGAGCAGGCCCAGGCGATCGCCACGCTGGACCGCTTCATCAAGCTGCACCCGGCCAGCCCGGCGCTCGACTACGCGCTGTACCTCAAGGGCATCGTGAACTTCAATGAGAACATGGGGATGTTCGCGTTCATCAGCCGGCAGGACCTGTCCGAGCGAGACCAGAAGGCCGCCAAGGATTCGTTCGAATCCTTCAAGGAACTGGTGACGCGCTTCCCGGACTCGCGCTACACGCCCGATGCGCGCCAGCGCATGAACTACATCGTCAATTCGCTGGCGCAGTACGAAGTGCATGTGGCGCGCTACTACTACACGCGCGGCGCTTACGTGGCCGCCATCAACCGCGCCCAGATCGCGCTGGCCGACTACCGGGAAGTGCCGGCCCTGGAAGAGGCGCTGTACATCATCTACAGGAGCTATGAAGCGCTGGGCATGACCCAGTTGCGTGACGATGCCCGCCGCGTGCTGGAGACCAACTACCCGCAGAGCGCCTACGTGCAGCGCGGCGGCTTCAAGCCCAAAGACGATCCGTGGTGGAAGGTCTGGTAGGCCCGAGCGCCTCCAGCGCCTGCAGGAATTCAGCCTCGTCCTGCAGCTGACGCATCGGCGGCAACGCCGCCCGCAGTCGCTTGCCATAGCCCATCTGCACCAGACGGGTATCCCCCACGACCAGCACGCCGCGGTCGCTCTCGCGGCGGATCAGCCGCCCGGCCCCCTGCTTGAGCGCCACTGCGGCTTCGGCCAGGAAATACTCCTTGAAGGCACTGCCGCCGGCCTGCTCGATCTGCTGGGCACGCGCTTCGACCAGCGGGTCGTTCGGCGGCGGAAACGGCAGTTTGTCGATGACCACCAGCTGCAGCGCATCGCCCGGTACATCCACGCCCTCCCAGAACGAGGCCGAGGCCACCAGCACACAGCCCGAGGCGCCGCCCTGCCCGCCCTCGCGGAAGCGGTCCAGGATGCGCTGGCGCGCCATCTGGCCCTGCACCAGCACCTCCAGCTGCCCTTGCAGTTGAGCCTGCAATGCCTGGCCGATGTTGCGCAGCGCACGCAGCGTGGTGGTCAACACCAAGGTGCGCCCACCCAGCCGCCTGGCCGCGTCGGCAACCAGCGCGGCCACGGCGCCACCGTGCGCGGCATCGGCCGGCTTGGGCAAGTTGCGCGGCACGTACAGCGCAGCCTGGCGCGCGTAGTCGAACGGACTGTCCACCCGCAGGATCTCGGCCTGCTCCAGCCCACACGGTTCGGTGAACCAGTGCAGGCCCGGGTCGTCTCCCAGCGTGGCCGAGGTGAAGACATAAGCGCGGCCGGGCTGCTGCAACAGCTGCGCCTGCACGGCGGAGCCGATGGAGAGCGGCGCCTCCACCAGCCGCAGCTGCAGGCCCACATCGACCCAGCGCACCACGCCGTCGGCACCCACCGCCGCGAACTGGGCCACGCGCTCGACCAGCGCAGCTGCGCGTGCGTGCAGACGCGCGAGGTCGGGCGACATGGCGGCCACACCCTCCAGCCAACCGCACAAGCGCTGCAGCGCCGCCGCCAGCGCCTGCAGGGTATCGGCCCATTCGTTCACGTCGAGCCCCTCGGGGGCCTGCCCGAGCCAGCGCAGGCGCGTGCCGGGCGCCGCCGGCCCGGCCAGCATGCGCAGATCGCGCGCGTTGCGCTCCACGGGCTCCAGTTCGGCCTGCCAGTCGACCAGGCCACCCGCCAGCGGCCGCACCGTGGCCAGGGCGTCGCGCACGAAATCCAGCAGCTGGCCCGTGCCCAGCTGTTGGCCGAGGAACTGCACACCGGTCTCGTTGAGTTGATGCGCCTCGTCGAAGATCGCCACGCGCACCGTGGGCAGCAGTTCGGCCATGCCCGACTCGCGCATCGCCATGTCGGCAAAGAAAAGGTGGTGATTGACCACCACCACGTCGGCCGCCATGGCCTCGCGCCGCGCGCGGTAAACATGGCAGGCCTGGAAATCGGGGCAGTCGCTGCCCAGGCAGTTCTCGCGCGTGGAACTGACCAGCGGGGTGACGGGCGAGCGCTCGTCCAGGCCAGCCAGCTCGGCCAGATCGCCCGTGCGCGTGGCCGTTGCCCAGTGCTGCACCGCCGTCAGCGTGCGCCAGGCCGCAGTCTCCTCACGGGCCAGTGTCTGGCCGGCCTGACGCATGCGGTGCAGGCACAGGTAGCTGCTGCGCCCCTTGAGCAAGGCCGCGCGCGGGGCCAGGCCCAGTGCATCGCGCAGGCGCGGCAGGTCGCGGCCGAACAGTTGGTCTTGCAAGGTCTTGGTGGCGGTGGAGACCAGCACGCGCTCGCCGCTGAGCAGCGCCGGCACAAGATAGGAAAAGGTCTTGCCGACACCGGTGCCGGCCTCCACGACCAGGGCACCGCCATCCGCGATGGTGCGGGCCACGGCCTCGGCCATGTCGATCTGGCCTTGGCGCGGCCGGTAATGGTCGGCGGCCTGCGCCAGCACGCCGCCTTCGGCGAAGGCCGCGCGCACCTGCTGCACCAGCGCCGGCACCGCGGCGCCAGCGTCTGCGTTCACGCGGGCTCCTTGGGCTCGAGTTGCCACTCCAGCCGCGCGATGCGGTCGCGCAAGGCGAGGCGGCGCTTCTTCAGGCGCTGCACCAGCAACTCGTCGACGGGTGTGGCGTGGACCATGCGGTCCACCAGGGCGTCGAGGTCGGCATGCTCGATGCGCAGCTCGATCAGCTGGCGTTCGGGAGAGTGGAGATTGGCAGACAAGATGGGAGCCGGCGCGCACGGGACATGCGTCGGATCGTTTGATAATACGCGCTCGTTACAAGAAGCCCAGCACCCACGATGCCCCAGCCGCCACCCCAAGGATTCCGGATCAGCGCCGCGACCGGCATCCACAAGGGCGATCGGCAGTACCAGCAGGATCAGGTGGCACTGCTGCAGCATCCGCGCATCAAGGGCTGCCTGCTCGGTGTGGTGGCCGATGGCATGGGAGGGCGCAGCGGCGGCCGCGAGGCCGCCGACCAGGTGCAGCTGACCGCGCGCCAGCTGTTCGAGCGCTTCGACCCGGTCAGCGACGACAGCGCTGCACTGCTGCGCAGCGTGGTCGCGCAGGCGCACATGGTGATCAAGCTGACGGCCATCTCGGCTGAGCAGGAGCCGCACAGCACGATCGCTGCCTTCCTGGTGCTGCCCCAGGGCGACTGCCAGTGGGCCCATGTCGGCGATTCGCGCATCTACCACTTCCACAAGGGCCGGCTGATCCACCGCACACGCGACCATTCGTATGTGCAGTCGCTGGTGGACCGCGGCGAGCTGAGCGAGGAGCAGGCGCGCGTCCATCCCGACTCCAACATCCTGGTCGGCTGCCTGGGCAGCGAGGCCGACCCGCCGTTGAACGAGCACCGCATCGGACAGCTCGCGCCCGGCGACGTGCTGCTGGCGTGCAGCGATGGCTTGTGGCACTACTTCAACGACGCCGAGCTCGGTCTCCTGCTGGCGGCGGTCTCGCCGCGCGATGCCGCCGAACTGCTGGTGGACAAGGCCCGCTCGCGTGCGCGTGGCGGCGGCGACAACCTTTCCCTGGTGGTGGTCGGCATCTCGCCGCTCGAAGACTGATCCCCATGGCCGGCCCACTGCTCGCGTTACAGGACTCTCCTTCGCTTTCCACGCCATCCGACGGGCTGCGCACGGTGTTGGACACCCTGCCCGCCGGCGTGGCTTGGCTGCGTGAGCTGCGCATCCAGTACTGCAATGCGCCGTTTGCCGCCATGCTGGGGTATGCCGCGCAGGACCTCGTGGGGCGGTCGTCGCGCGCCTGGCATGCGGACGATGCGCAGTGGGCCGAGGTGGAGCGCCGTTGTGCCGCCGCGCTGAAGTCCGGCCAGGTGTTCGACGCGGATCTGACGCTGCAGCGCCAGGACGGCAGCGCACTGCGCTGCCATGCGCGCGTGCAGGCGCAGAACGCCGGCCGGCCGGAAGCCGGCATGGTCTGGCTGCTGACGGATGTGGGACTGGCCCCGGACCCGGCGGACGCGTTGCAACGCCAGGTGCTGCTGCTGCAACAGCAGGTCGCGCAGTACGCAGAAAGCGCTTCGCGCGCCTGGCGCCAAGCCGACATCGACGAGCTGACCAGCCTGCCCAACCGCACGCTGCTGGCGCGCGATGCCACGCAGGCGATCGCGCAGGCGCATGCAGGCAGCAAGCCGCTGGCCATGCTGTACCTGGACCTGGACCGCTTCAAGTACGTCAACGATTCATTGGGGCACCGCATTGGCGACCAGTTGCTGGCCGCGCTGGCGAAGCGCCTGCGTTCGGCCGTGCGTGAACGCGACCTCGTCGCCCGCCTGGGCGGCGACGAGTTCATGCTCGTGCTGCCCGATACCGATGTGCATGGCGCGGCGCACGTGGCCGACAAGCTCATGGCGAGCACCGAGCCCGTCTACGACATCGCGCAGCGCGAGCTGAGCATCTCTTCCTCCATCGGCATCGCGATGTACCCGCAGGACGGCGAGGACTTCGACACGCTCACACAGCGCGCCGACGCCGCTGTGCACCAGGCCAAGCGCAACGGCGGCAGCGCCTACCGCTTCTTCACGCCGGCCATGCAGAGCGAGGCGGCGCGCGCTCTGGCAATGGAGAACGCGCTACGCCGCGCACTGGAACGCCAGCAGTTCACACTGGCCTTTCAGCCCATGGTGGACCTGCGCAGCGGCCACGTGAGCGGTGTCGAGGCGCTGCTGCGCTGGCGCCACCCGGAACTGGGCAATGTCTCCCCGGCCGAGTTCATTCCACTGGCCGAAGCCTGTGGCCTCATCGACACGCTCGGCGAGTGGGCGCTGCGCAACGCCGCCTTCCAGCTCAAGGCCTGGCGCGACCGCGGCCTGCCCGGCCTGACCATGGCCGTCAACCTGTCGGCCATGCAGTTGCAGCAGACCCAGCTGCCCGCGCTGATCGACGACGTTCTGCGCGAGGCAGGCCTCGTACCGTCCGACCTGGAGCTGGAGCTGACGGAAGGCGCCGCCATGCAAGACCCGCAACATGCCATCGCCGTGTTGCAGGCGCTGCACGAGCGCGGCCTGCGCGTGTCGATCGACGATTTCGGCACCGGCCATTCATCGCTGAGCTACCTCAAGCGCTTTCGCGCCTACAAGCTCAAGATCGACCAGTCCTTCGTGCGCGACATCAGCGTCGACGCGGACGACCGCGCCATCGTCGCCGCCATCATCCACATGGCCAGCAGCCTGGGCCTGCAGACCATCGCAGAAGGTGTGGAGACGGAGGCGCAGCTGCGCTTCCTGCGCCAGCAAGGCTGCGACGAAGCCCAGGGCTACCTGTTCAGCCGGCCGTTGTCGGCCACCCAGCTCGAAGCCTTCGTGCGCGACCTGCAGCAGCCCTGATTCCGCAAGCCCTCTCGCGACACAAAGAAAAAAGCCTCGTCGATCAGTGATCGACGAGGCTTCTGTCTTGGTGGGCGGTGCAGGCTTCGAACCTGCGACCCCTGCCGTGTGAAGGCAGTGCTCTACCCCTGAGCTAACCGCCCTGAATCTTGTTCAGGAAAGCCTGTCATTATGCCATAGTTTTTTCGGCCATCCGCCAAATTGTTTTTCCACCGGTCGACTTGTCGAGTTGGGCGAGCACGGCCTCGTGCGCAGCGACCTCTTCCTCGCTTGCGACCAGGATGGGCAGCACGATGCTGGACAGGTCGATGCGGGGCACCTCGCGGGTGGTGACGGTCTCGTCCTCGGTCTCGACTTCGATCAACAGCGCGTCCTGCCCACGCGTCATGTTGATGTAGACGTCGGCCAGCAGTTCGGCATCGAGCAAGGCGCCATGCAAGGTGCGACCCGAGTTGTCGACCTCCAGGCGGCCGCACAACGCGTCGAGCGAGTTGCGCTTGCCCGGGAACATCTCCTTGGCCATCACCAGCGAATCGACCACGTTGTCGACGACGCCCGAGATCGGGCCACGGCCGAGCAACTCGAGTTCCTTGTTCAGGAAGCCCACGTCGAACGGCGCGTTGTGGATGATGATCTCGGCGCCCCGCAGGTAGTCCAGCAGCTCGTCGGCGACCTGTGCGAACTTCGGCTTGTCGCGCAGGAACTCGTTGCTGATGCCGTGGACCTTGAGCGCGTCCTCGTGGCTGTCGCGCTCGGGGTTCAGGTAGAAGTGCTTGTTGTTGCCTGTGAGCTTGCGGTTGAGCAGCTCCACGCAACCGATCTCGATGATGCGGTCGCCGGTGGCGGCCGACAGGCCCGTGGTCTCGGTGTCGAGGACGATCTGGCGCATCAGTGGTTCTCGCGCGCGTGGTTGATCGTGTACTTGGGGATCTCGACCGTCAGGTCGTCCTTGCCGAGCATGACCTGGCAGGACAGGCGCGACTGCGGCTCCAGGCCCCACGCCTTGTCCAGCAGGTCTTCTTCTTCTTCCTGAGGCTCCTCGAGCGTGTTGAAACCCTGGCGCACGATCACGTGGCAGGTGGTGCAGGCGCAACTCATGTCGCAGGCGTGCTCGATGGCGATGCCGTTGTCCAGCAAGGCCTCGCAGACGCTGGTGCCGGGCGCGGCACGCAGTTCCGCGCCGGCGGGACAGAATTCGGGATGGGGAAGGACCTTGATGACGGGCATGGGGATCAGACGGACTCGATGTTCTTACCGGACAGGGCGTTGCGGATGCCAGCGTTCATGCGCAGGGCGGCGAAAGCCTCCGTGCCCTTGGCCAGGCCCTCGGTGGCGGCGGTCATGGCCTGCACCTGGTCGGCCGCACGCGCATCTTGCGCCGCAGCGACCAGGGCGTCGATGGCGGCGCGCTCGGGTGCCGGCAGCAGATCGCCATCGGCCTCCAGGGCGCTGCGCGTGGCCAGCAGCATGCGGTCGAGCTCGACACGGGCTTCGACCAACGCGCGGGCCTGCATGTCCTGGCCGGCGGTGCTGAAGCTGTCCTGCAGCATGCGCGCAATCTCGTCGTCGCTGAGGCCGTAGGACGGCTTCACATCGACGCTGGCTTCCACACCGCTGCCCTGCTCGCGCGCGCTGACCGTCAGCAGCCCATCGGCATCGACCGTGAAGGTGACGCGGATGCGCGCCGCGCCGGCCGCCATCGGCGGGATGCCACGCAAGACGAAGCGCGCCAGGCTGCGGCAGTCGGCCACGAGGTCGCGCTCACCCTGCACCACGTGCAGCGCCAGCGCGGTCTGGCCGTCCTGGTAGGTTGTGAAGTCTTGCGCCATCGCGGTCGGGATGGTCTGGTTGCGCGGCACGATGCGCTCGACCAAGCCACCCATGGTCTCGATGCCGAGCGACAGCGGGATCACATCGAGCAGCAGCAGGTCGGCCGCGCCGCTGTTGCCGGCCAGTTGGTCGGCCTGGATGGCAGCGCCGAGCGCGACGACCTCGTCGGGGTTCAGGTTGGTCAGCGGCGGCTTGCCGAAGAAGGCCTCGACCGCGCTGCGCACCTGCGGCATGCGCGTGGCACCACCGACCAGCACCGTGCCCTGCACCTCGGCCGGGCTCAGCTTGGCGTCCCGCAGCGCCTTGCGCACAGAGACGACGGTGCGGGCCGTCAAGGCGGCCGTGCTGGCCTCGAAGTCGGCACGGGTCACTTCCACGGCCAGCTCACGCCCGCCCAGCTGCACGCGCAGCGTGGTGCGATCCTGGTCCGTCAGCTGTTCCTTGGCGGCGCGCGCAGCCCGGCGCAAAGCGACCTGCTGCTGCGCGCCCTCGGCCCGCACGCCGCTGGCCTGCTGCGCCCAATCGGCCAGCGCGTGGTCGTAATCGTCGCCGCCAAGTGCGGAATCGCCACCGGCCGCAATGACCTCGAACACGCCGCGCGACAGGCGCAGGATGGAGATGTCGAAGGTGCCGCCGCCCAGGTCGTAGACCGCATAGACGCCCTCGGCCGCGTTGTCCAGGCCGTAGGCGATGGCGGCCGCGGTCGGCTCGTTGATGAGGCGCAGCACATGGACGCCCGCCAGCTGGGCTGCATCCTTGGTGGCCTGGCGCTGGGCATCGTCGAAGTAGGCCGGCACCGTGATCACCGCGCCGTGCAGATCGTCGTTGAAACTGTCTTCGGCCCGAAACCGCAGCGTGGCCAGGATCTCGGCACTGACTTCCACCGGTGTCTTGGGGCCGGCCGCGGTCTCGATGCGCAACATGCCCGCACCTTCGCCGGCAGCGAAGCGGTACGGCAAGCCTGCAGCGGCAACATCGGCCGCGCCGCGGCCCATGAGCCGCTTGACCGAGGCGATGGTGTTCTCTGCGTCGGTGGTCTGCGCGGCCAATGCCTCGTGGCCGATCTGGCGGCCCGAGCCACCGGCCGCGGCGGCGAGATAGCGCACGACCGACGGCAGGATCACACGGCCCTGCTCGTCGGGCAGGCACTCGGCCACGCCGTTGCGCACGGCCGCCACGAGCGAATGCGTGGTGCCCAGGTCGATGCCGACGGCGATGCGGCGCTGGTGGGGATCGGGCGAAAAGCCGGGTTCGGAAATCTGTAGAAGCGCCATGGTTTCATTGTCCCCCGGAAGCAGCGCCCCCTTCGGTTGCACTGGCATCGCGCTTGTCGTCCACGCCGGCCTGCAGGCGCTCGACGAACATCAGCGCCCGGACCTCGGCCGCGGCCGCGGCGAAGTCGCCCGCCTCGTCCAGCAACTGCGCGCAGCGGGCGAGCCCCTGGGCATGCGTGGCGGCCAGTTCCCGGTCCAGCGCGTCGAAGTCCTGCGCACTGCGCGCGTCGTCCAACTGCTCGTGCCATTCCATCTGCTGCACCAGGAAGGCTGGCGGCATCTTGGTGTTGCCATGCACGTCGACGGGCGCGCCGTTCAGTTCGCACAGGTAGGCCGCGCGCCGCAGCGGATCACGCAGGCGCTGCCAAGCTTCGTTGATGCGCACCGACCACTGCATGGCGACGCGTTGCGCCGCCGCGCCATGGGCGCTGAATCGGTCGGGATGGGCTTCGCGCTGCAACGCCTTCCAGCGCTGCTGCAGGGCATCGAGGTCCTGCGCAAAACGGGGCGGCACATCGAACAGTTCGAAATCGGTGGACTGCAGGTTCATGGTCACTGTGCACGCAGGTGGCGCACCCAAGAAAAAACCGCCATCACGCAGTGCGCCATGGCGGTTGCCGGGATGGAGCGCAGGGTCAGACGCGGAAGCTCTCGCCGCAACCGCACTTGTCGCGCTCGTTCGGGTTCTCGAAGCGAAAGCCTTCGTTCAGGCCTTCACGCACGAAGTCGAGCTTGGTGCCATCCAGGTAGGCCAGGCTCTTCGGATCGATCAGCACCTTGATGCCGTGCTCCTCGAACACCAGGTCTTCGGGCGCGGCCTCGTCGACGTACTCGAGCTTGTAAGCCAGGCCTGAACAGCCGGTGGTCTTGACACCCAGGCGCACGCCGACGCCCTTGCCGCGCTTGGACAGGTAACGGTTGACATGGCGGGCAGCCGCCTCGGTCAAGGTCACTGCCATCTCAGTGCACCGTCGCGTCGCCCGTCCGCTTCTTGCGGTAGTCGTCCACCGCCGCCTTGATGGCGTCTTCGGCCAGGATGGAGCAATGGATCTTGACCGGCGGCAGCGCGAGCTCTTCGGCGATCTGGCTGTTCTTGAGCGCAGCGGCCTCGTCCAGCGTCTTGCCCTTGACCCACTCGGTCACGAGCGAGGACGAGGCGATGGCCGAACCGCAGCCATAGGTCTTGAAACGCGCATCCTCGATCACACCGGTCTGCGGGTTGACCTTGATCTGCAGCTTCATCACGTCGCCACAGGCCGGCGCCCCGACCATGCCGGTGCCGATGGAATCGTCGCCCTTGTCGAAGGAGCCGACGTTGCGCGGGTTCTCGTAGTGGTCTACGACCTTGTCCGAATAAGCCATGGTTCTCTCACTCTGTGTGTTGTGTGTTCAATGCGCAGTCCACTGGATCGACGAGATGTCGACGCCATCCTGGTACATCTCCCACAGCGGGCTCAACTCGCGCAGCTTGTCCACGTTCTGGCGGATGGTCTGCACGGCGTAGTCGATGTCGGCCTCGGTGGTCCAGCGGCCGATCGTCATGCGCAGGCTGCTGTGGGCCAGCTCGTCGCTGCGGCCCAGCGCACGCAGCACATAGCTGGGCTCCAGGCTGGCCGAAGTGCAGGCGGAACCGCTGGACACGGCAAGGCCCTTGATGCCCATGATCAACGACTCGCCTTCGACGAAGTTGAAGCTCATGTTCAAGTTGTGCGGCACGCGCCGGGTGGCGTGGCCATTGATGAACACCTGGTCGATGTCCTGCAGGCCCTTGAGCATGCGGTCGTGCAGCGCCTGGATGCGCTGGTTCTCCACCGCCATCTCTTCCTTGGCGATGCGGTAGGCCTCGCCCATGCCGACGATCTGGTGCGTAGGCAGCGTGCCAGAGCGCATGCCACGCTCATGACCGCCACCATGCATCTGCGCCTCGATGCGGATGCGGGGCTTGCGGCGCACGTACAGCGCACCGATGCCCTTGGGGCCGTAGGTCTTGTGCGAGGTCAGGCTCATGAGGTCGACCTTGAGCGTGGCCAGGTCGATCTCGACGCGTCCCGTGGCCTGGGCGCCGTCCACATGGAACACCACGCCCCTGGCACGGCAGATCTCGCCGATGGCCGCGATGTCCTGCACCACGCCGATCTCGTTGTTCACGAACATCACGCTGGCCAGGATGGTGTCGGGGCGGATCGCCGCTTCGAACGCAGCCAGGTCCAGCAGCCCGTCCGGCTGCACGTCCATGTAGGTGACTTCGAAGCCCTGGCGCTCCAGCTCGCGGCACGTGTCGAGCACGGCCTTGTGCTCGGTCTTGACCGTGATGATGTGCTTGCCCTTGCCCTTGTAGAACTGGGCGGCGCCCTTGATTGCCAGGTTGTCCGATTCCGTGGCGCCGGAAGTCCAGATGATCTCCCGCGGGTCTGCACCGATCAGCGCTGCAACCTGCTCGCGCGCCTTCTCGACGGCTGCCTCGGCTTCCCAGCCCCAGGCATGGCTGCGCGATGCGGGGTTGCCGAAATGCTCCCGCAGCCAAGGAATCATGGCGTCCACCACCCGCTCGTCGCAGGGGTTGGTGGCGCTGTAGTCCATGTAGATCGGGAAATGGGGCGTGCTTGACATTGGCTAGCTTTCAGTCGCGGCTGGCTGGAAATGGCGGGCGCAAAGACGCGAGAGGGTTCAGGATTTGGCGAACGCGTTGCCCAGCGCGAACACGGAGTTGGGCGCGTTCACGCGGATCGGCTTGACCACCGGCTGCGGCGAAATGGCGCGCTTGAGCATGGGCTTGCTCTCGACCTGCACACCCTTGGCAATCTGGTCATCGACGAGCTTTTGCAGTGTCACGGAATCGAGGAACTCGACCATGCGCTGGTTCAGTGCAGCCCACAACTCGTGCGTCATGCAGCGGCCGGCCTCGCCCAGGCAGTTTTCCTTGCCGCCGCAGTGGGTGGCGTCGATGGGCTCGTCGACCGAGACGATGATGTCGGCCACGGTGATCTCGGTCGCCTTGCGGCCCAGCGTGTAACCGCCGCCCGGGCCGCGCGTGGACTCCACCAGGTCATGGCGGCGCAGCTTGCCGAACAGTTGCTCCAGGTACGACAGGGAGATCTGCTGGCGCTGGCTGATGGCCGCCAGCGTGACCGGACCGTTGTTCTGGCGCAATGCCAGATCGATCATGGCTGTGACCGCAAAACGGCCCTTGGTTGTCAGACGCATCGCAAGCTCCTTCTCAATTGCTTGATCTACCGTTGAAGCCGGAGCGGGGTCTCACCCAGCCCGACGCGCTTTTCACCAGCTCTTCACTCGTTGACGATGTGGAAGCGGTTTGGAGCCCTCAGCGATGGACTTCTTCGATGCGCTTTTGTTCCCGATCAATTAACTCAAGTATAGCAGAAATCCCTATTGAATCGGTCGGGTTAAGGGTCACACGCCCGGGACGTGGTCATCGCCCGCTGCACCGAAGGCCTGGGCCTTGAGCTGCGCCAGTTGGTCGCGCACACGGGCGGCCTTTTCGAACTCCAGGTTGCGGGCATGCTCCAGCATCTGCTTTTCCAGCCGCTTGATCTCGCGCGCCACGTCCTTCTCGCTCATGTCCTCGACCTTGGCGCGCTGCATCGCGGCCTGCTCGATGCGCTCGGCCTCCTTGCCGCTCTTTTCGCTGTAGACACCGTCGATGAGGTCACGCACCTTCTTGACGATGGCCCGTGGCGTGATGCCCCGGGCCTCGTTGTGCGCCACCTGCCTGATGCGCCGGCGCTCGGTCTCGTCGATGGCGCGGCGCATGGAATCGGTGATGCGGTCAGCGTAGAGGATGGCCCGGCCCTGCAGGTTGCGCGCAGCCCGGCCGATGGTCTGGATCAAAGAGCGCTCCGAACGCAGGAAGCCCTCCTTGTCGGCATCCAGGATGGCGACCAGCGACACCTCGGGAATGTCCAGGCCTTCGCGCAGCAGGTTGATCCCCACCAGCACGTCGAAGCTGCCCAGGCGCAGGTCGCGCAGGATCTCCACGCGCTCCACAGTGTCGATGTCCGAATGCAGGTAGCGCACCTTGACGCCGTTGTCAGCCAGGTAGTCGGTCAGCTGCTCTGCCATGCGCTTGGTCAGCGTGGTGATCAGCACGCGCTCGTTGCGCTCCACGCGCAGCCGAATCTCCTGCAGCACGTCGTCCACCTGGGTAGCGGCGGGGCGCACCTCCACCTCGGGGTCGACCAGGCCGGTCGGCCGCACCACCTGCTCCACCACCTGGCCGGCGTGGGTCTTCTCGTAGTCGGCCGGCGTGGCCGAGACGAAGATCGCCTGGCGCATGCGCCGTTCGAACTCCTCGAACTTGAGCGGCCGGTTGTCCAGCGCGCTCGGCAGCCGAAAGCCGTACTCGACCAGCGTGGTCTTGCGCGAACGGTCGCCGTTGTACATGGCGCCCAGCTGGCCGATCAGCACGTGGCTCTCGTCCAGGAACATCACGGCATCCTTGGGCAGATAGTCGGTCAGTGTGGACGGCGGATCACCAGGGGCCGCACCCGACAGGTGCCGCGTGTAGTTCTCGATCCCCTTGCAATGGCCCACCTCGCTGAGCATTTCCAGGTCAAAGCGCGTGCGCTGCTCCAGGCGCTGCGCCTCGACCAACTTGCCGGCTGCCACAAGCTCCTTGAGCCGGTCGCTCAGTTCCAGCTTGATGGTTTCCACGGCCGTGAGCACCTTGTCGCGCGGAGTCACGTAATGGCTGCTGGGGTAGACCGTGAAGCGCGGAATCTTCTGCTTGATCCGGCCGGTCAGGGGGTCGAACAGCTGCAGCGTCTCGATTTCGTCGTCGAAGAGCTCGATGCGGATCGCCAGCTCGGAGTGCTCGGCCGGGAACACGTCGATGGTGTCGCCGCGCACGCGGAACTTGCCGCGCTGGAAATCCTGGTCGTTGCGCTGGTATTGCATGCGGATCAGCTGGGCGATCACGTCCCGCTGGCCCAGCTTGTCGCCAGCCCGCAGCGTCATGATCATGCGGTGGTAGCTCTCGGGCTCACCAATGCCATAGATCGCCGACACCGTGGCCACGATCAACACATCGCGCCGCTCCAGGATGCTCTTCGTGCACGACAGCCGCATCTGCTCGATGTGCTCGTTGATCGCCGAATCCTTCTCGATGAACAGATCGCGCTGCGGCACATAGGCCTCGGGCTGGTAATAGTCGTAGTAGCTCACGAAGTACTCCACGGCGTTCTTCGGGAAGAACTCGCGGAACTCGCTGTACAACTGCGCGGCCAGCGTCTTGTTGGGCGCAAACACGATCGCGGGCCGGCCCAGCCGCGCCACCACATTGGCCATGGTGTACGTCTTGCCCGAACCAGTCACGCCCAACAGGGTCTGGAACACCTCCCCGTCGCGCACGCCCTCGACGAGCTTGTCGATCGCCTCCGGCTGGTCGCCGGCCGGCGGATAGGGCTGGAACAGTTCGAAGGGCGAACCTGGGAAACGGACGAACTCGCCCTTCTTCTCTTCGGCAGGTGGTTCCAGAACTTCTGACATCAGGGAATCCGATCGTGACAGGAATGCTTAAAATTGGTGCACGGCCGTCGCCGGCTTCCTCGCGTGCTGAGCGAGGGGCAACCCGATAGGCTAGCGCAGCACGGCCCTCCCCGCTAGCGACAACCCTCTGCAGGAACTTCAATGTCTTTGTTCTCCGCCGTCGAGATGGCACCGCGCGACCCGATCCTGGGTCTGAACGAGCAGTTTGCCGCCGACACCAACCCCAACAAGGTCAACCTGGGCGTCGGTGTCTACTACGACGACAACGGCAAGCTGCCGCTGCTGGCGTGCGTGCAAAAGGCCGAACAAGCCATGATGCAAGCTCCCAAGGCCCGCGGTTATCTGCCCATCGACGGTATCGCGGCCTATGACAGCGCCGTGAAGAACCTGGTATTTGGGGCCGACAGCGAACCTGTCAAGAGCGGCCGGGTCGCCACCGTGCAGGGCCTGGGTGGCACCGGCGGGCTGAAGATCGGCGCCGACTTCCTGAAGCGCCTGAACCCGAACGCCAAGGTGCTGATCAGCGACCCGAGCTGGGAGAACCACCGCGCGCTGTTCACGCAGGCGGGCTTCGAGGTGCAGAGCCACCGCTACTACGACGCTGCCAAGCGGGGCGTCGATTTCGACGGCATGCTGGCCGACCTGAAGGCCGCCGCGCCCGGCACCGTGGTGGTGCTGCATGCCTGCTGCCACAACCCCACGGGCTACGACATCACGCCAGCCCAATGGGACCAGGTCATCGCCACGGTCAAGGCGGGCCAGCTCGTGCCCTTCCTGGACATGGCCTACCAGGGCTTCGGCCAAGGCATCGCAGAAGACGGCGTGGCGGTATCCAAGGCCCTGGCTGCTGGCCTGTCCTTCTTCGTGTCGACCTCGTTCAGCAAGAGCTTCAGCCTGTACGGCGAGCGCGTCGGCGCGCTGTCTGTACTGTGCCAAGACAAGGCCGAGGCCGACCGCGTTCTGAGCCAGCTCAAGATCATGATCCGCACCAACTACAGCAACCCGCCCACGCACGGCGGCAGCGTGGTGGCCTCGGTGCTGAACACGCCCGAACTGCGCGCGTTGTGGGAAGAAGAACTGGCCGGCATGCGCACGCGCATCAAGCAGATGCGCGTGGCCTTGGTCGAGAAACTCAAGGCCGCCGGCGTGCAGCAGGACATGGGCTTCATCACGACCCAGGTGGGCATGTTCAGCTACTCGGGCCTCAACAAGGACCAGATGGTGCGCTTGCGCAACGAATTCGGCGTCTACGGTACCGACACCGGCCGCATGTGCGTGGCAGCGCTGAACAGCAAGAACATCGACTACGTCTGCGCCAGCATCGCCAAGGTCATCTGACGGGCTGCTGATGCGCCTTGAAAACGCCGCGCACCGCGCGGCGTTTTGCATGCTGCGGTCAGCCGAAAAACCAGTAGCAGACGCCGATCGAGGCCAGGATGCCAGCCACATCGGCAAGCACGGCGCAGGCCACGGCATGGCGCGCACGCTGGATCCCGACGGCGCCGAAGTACACCGCCAGCACATAGAAGGTGGTCTCGGTGCTGCCCTGCACCGTTGCGGCCAGCAGCGCGGCGAAGCTATCCACGCCCTGGCTCTGCATGGTCTCGAGCAGCAACGCACGCGCCGCGCTGCCGGAGAAGGGTTTGACCAGTGCCGTCGGCATGGCATCGACGAAGCGCGTGTCCCAGCCCGCCAGCGAGACGAGCCTGCGCAGGCCATCCAGCGCCAGGTCGAGCGCACCTGAAGCCCGCAGCACCCCGACGGCGCACAGCATCGCGACGAGGTAGGGCAGCAGGTTCCTGGCTACGTCGAAGCCCTCCTTGGCCCCGTCGACGAAGGCTTCATAGACCGGCACGCGGCGCAGCGCGCCCGCTAGGAGGAACAGCAGCACGATGGCGAACATCGTCAGGTTGCCCAGCAGCGAGGACAAGGCCGCCAGCGCCGTGGCCGACAGGCCCGCCAGCAGTGCCATGAAGCCGCCCATCAGCAGGGCGCCAGGGACCAGGTACGCCAGCACCACCGGATCCCACAGCTTCAAGCGCTGAACGGCAGCCACGGCCAGCAACGCCACCAGCGTGCCAGCCGCATTGGCCAAGAGGATGGGCAGAAAGACTAGCGTCGGGTCGGCCGCCCCCTGCTGAGCGCGGTACATGAAGATGCTGACCGGCAACAGCGTCAGCGCCGAAGCGTTCAGGACGAGGAACAGAATCTGGGCATTGCTGGCCACCGTGGCGCTCGGGTTGAGTTCCTGCAGCGAGCGCATGGCCTTGAGGCCGATCGGGGTGGCCGCATTGTCCAGGCCGAGCGCATTGGCGGCGAAGTTCAGCGTGATCAGCCCCAGCGCCGGATGGCCCGGCGGCACCTGCGGCATCAGCCGACACAGCAGCGGCGACAGCAGCCGGGCCAGCCAGTTGACCAGGCCCGCCTGTTCGGCGATGCGCAGAAAGCCAAGCCACAGCGTCAGGGTGCCGAACAGCAGCACCATGACCTCCACCGCCAGCTTGGCCATGGCGAACAGCGCCTGCACCATCGCGGCGAAGACCTCTGCTTCGCCTTCCATCAACCAGCGCCAGCCGGCACTGGCGGCCGCGGTCAGAAAGAAGCCCAGCCACAAACCGTTCAGCATGCCAGGCAGTGTAGTGGTGCGCGGTCGCCGCTATAGGCGCACCCATGGCGTGCAAGAACGGAATGCAAGAGCGTGCGCAAATGGGGCATTGCGCACTGCATTGGTGTTTCCCGTCATGCACGCCAGCTTGACAACTGCTATATTGCTGCAGTGCAGCAAGAATGCGCTGTACATCCTTCTCTTCTCTCCTTCCCTGCGATGCTGTACCAGATCTACGAAGCCCAACGCTCCCTCATGGAGCCATTTGCCGAGTTTGCAAATGCCGCCTCCAAGCTGTTCGGCAACCCGGCGTCGCCGCTGGGCCAGAACCCCTTCGCCCAGCGCGTGGCCGCCGGCTACGACCTGCTGTACCGGCTGGGCAAGGACTATGAGAAACCGGTGTTCGGTCTGCAGACCGTGACCGTGGGCGGCGTGGACGTCGCCATCCACGAACGCGTGGAGGTCAACAAGCCCTTCTGCGAGTTGCGCCGTTTCAAGCGCTTCACCGACGACGGCGGCACGCTCGCCACCCTCAAAGGCCAGCCCGCGGTGCTGATCGTCGCCCCTCTGTCGGGCCACTATGCAACCCTGCTGCGCGACACGGTCAAGTCGATGCTGGGCGGCCACAAGGTCTACATCACCGACTGGAAGAACGCGCGCACCGTGCCGCTCTCCGATGGTGAGTTCCACCTGGACGACTACGTCAACTGCGTCCAGGAATTCATCCGCCACCTGCAGTCTGTCTACGGCGACTGCCACGTGATGAGCGTCTGCCAGCCCACCGTGCCGGTGCTGGCCGCCGTCTCGCTGATGGCTTCCCGCGGCGAGCGCCTGCCGCTGTCCATGACCATGATGGGCGGCCCCATCGACGCGCGCAAGTCGCCGACGGCCGTCAACAACCTGGCCATGCACAAGAGCTTCGAGTGGTTCGAGAACAATGTGATCTACCGCGTTCCGCAGACCTTCCCGGGCGCGGGCCGGCGCGTGTATCCAGGGTTCCTGCAGCATGCGGGCTTCGTGGCCATGAACCCCGACCACCACGCCAAGAGCCACTACGACTATTTCGAGCACCTGCTGCAGGGCGATGACGTCGGCGCCGAAAGCCACCGCAAGTTCTACGACGAGTACAACGCGGTGCTGGACATGGACGCCGATTACTACCTGGAAACCATCGCCACGGTGTTCCAGGACTTCAAGCTTGTCAATGGCACCTGGCAGGTCCGCAACGCCAAGGGCGTGTCCGAGCTGGTTCGGCCGCAGGACATCCAGGGCTGCGCGCTGCTGACCGTCGAAGGCGAACTCGACGACATCTCCGGTTCGGGCCAGACCGCCGCCGCGCATGGGCTGTGCAGCGGCATCGCTGCCGACCAGCGTGAGCATTTCGAGGTCAAGGGCGCGGGCCACTATGGCATCTTCAGTGGCCGGCGCTGGCGCGAAGGTGTCTACCCCAAGGTCCGTGACTTCATCCTCGCGCACAACCACAGCGCCAAGCCCAGCACGCCACGCGGCGGCGCCGTGGCACGCACCGCCACAACGCGCGCTGCTGCCAAGAAGACGAGCGCCGCCTGAGCACGGTGTCCGCCCTGGCCCAGCGCGTGCTGGCCGAACTGCCGCAGACGCAGTGCACGCGCTGCGGCTACCCCGATTGCGCGGCCTACGCGCAAGCCATCGCCGATGAACAAGCCCCCATCAACCGCTGCCCACCTGGTGGCGCCGAGGGCGTGGAGCGTCTGGCGCAGCTGACCGGCCGGGCCGCGCCACCCCTCGACCTGACCTACGGCGCCGAGGGGCCGCGCCAGATGGCTTTCATCGACGAGGACTGGTGCATCGGTTGCACGCTGTGCCTCAAGGCCTGCCCCGTCGACGCGATCATCGGCAGCAACAAAGCCATGCACACGGTCCTGGAAGCGCATTGCACCGGCTGCGAACTCTGCATTCCGGTCTGCCCTGTCGACTGCATCCACCTCGAGCCTGCAAGTGGCAGCCTGACCGGCTGGGCCGCCTGGTCGCAGGGTCAAGCGATGGCCGCGCGCGCGCGGTATGCGCGGCATGTGGCGCGGCCACCATCCGATGCGCCCTCGCCAGCGCCGCTCCATGAAGAAGTACCGTCCGCCGGGCCGAACGCTACTCCGGCCGATCCGCGGCGCGCCATGGTCGAGGCCGCGCTGGCGCGGGCCCGTGCCCGCCGCGCGCCAAGCTGAACCTTCGCCTGTCTTCTTCTGCGCACCGCAAAAGACAAACGGGCCACGCAATTGCTTGCGTGACCCGTTTTCATTCTTGGCGGAGTGGACGGGACTCGAACCCGCGACCCCCGGCGTGACAGGCCGGTATTCTAACCAACTGAACTACCACTCCTGGTAGGTAGCTTCGGCGCCTTGCGGCAGCCCAAGCGCTACGAACTTGCCAACCCTACGGCGATTCGAACCCTGGTACTCACCGTGAAAGGGTGATGTCCTAGGCCTCTAGACGACAGGGTCAAGGACCGACCGACCGACGGCTCACGTGGTGGAGGTAAGCGGGATCGAACCGCTGACCTCTTGCATGCCATGCAAGCGCTCTCCCAGCTGAGCTATACCCCCCGGGTGAACCGTCAATCTTCAAAATAAAACGGGCTTCAACATTTCTGCTGCAAGCCCGTCGATCTCCTGAAGGAAATATGGCGGAGTGGACGGGACTCGAACCCGCGACCCCCGGCGTGACAGGCCGGTATTCTAACCAACTGAACTACCACTCCTGGTAGGTAGCTTCGGCACCTTGCGGCAACCCAAGCGCTACGAACTTGGCGACCCTACGGGGATTCGAACCCCGGTACTCACCGTGAAAGGGTGATGTCCTAGGCCTCTAGACGATAGGGTCAAATTTTGTTGGACGGATCCAATCGACAGAACCGACAACTTACTTGGTGGAGGTAAGCGGGATCGAACCGCTGACCTCTTGCATGCCATGCAAGCGCTCTCCCAGCTGAGCTATACCCCCTTGGGTAGTTGTCAATTTCGACGTTTTACAGGTCTTTCAACCTGATGTGTCGTCATCTATCGAGCCTCAAATTATAGAACGCTTTTCAAGCGCCTCGCAATCTTTCAATCACATTTTTTTTCGTGGAGAGCGCCAACACCGCATCGAGCGACGGCGTCTGGGCCGTGCCCATGACCAGCACCCGCACGGGCATGGCCAGTTGCGGCATTTTGAGTCCGTGGGCGCCCAGCACTTCCTTGAGCGCCGCAGCAATGGCCGGTTTCTCCCAGGCCACGTTTTCCAGCTTGTCGGCCAGTGCTGCGATGGCAGGACGCACGGCGTCGGTCACATGCTGCGTCAGTTCCTCCGGCTTGGGCTGCACACCGCGGTAGAAGGCCGCGGCCCAGTCGGCCAAAGCCACCGTGGTGTCGCAGCGGTCCTTGAACAAACCGCAGATCGCGGGCAGGCGCTCGTCCGGGGTGATGCCCTGCTTGCCGAGCTGCTCGGCCACCAGGGGTGCGAGCACTTCGTCGGCCGTGGTCTTCAGGTGCTGGGCGTTGACCCAGCGCAGCTTGGCTTCGTCGAACTGGGCGGCGCTGCGGCCCAGGTGGTCCAGGTCGAACCACTCCAGGAACTGCGCGCGGCTGAAGATCTCGTCGTCGCCGTGGCTCCAGCCCAGGCGCGCGAGGTAGTTCACCAGGGCGTCGGGCAGATAGCCTTCGTCGCGGTACTGCGTGACGGGCTTGGCACCGTAGCGCTTGGACATCTTCTCCACGCGCTTCTCGCCATGCTCGTCCACGACTTCGTTCAGCACCGTAGGCAGGTGCGCGTAGACCGGAGGCTCCTTGCCGAGCGCACGGAAGATGTTGATCTGGCGCGGCGTGTTGTTGACGTGGTCGTCGCCACGGATCACATGGGTGATCTCCATGTCGATGTCGTCGACGACCACGCAGAAGTTGTAGGTCGGCGTACCGTCGGGCCGAGCGATCACCAGGTCGTCGAGTTCGTCGTTGCGGATTTCGATGCGCCCCTTGACCTTGTCCTCCCAGACCACCACACCATCCTGCGGGCTCTTGAAACGCAGCACCGGTTGCACACCTTCCGGCACCGGCGGCAGCACCTTGCCGGGCTCGGGCCGCCAGGTGCCGTCGTAGCGCGGCTTTTCCTTGTTGGCCATCTGGCGCTCACGCAGCGCGTCGAGTTCGGCCACGCCCATGTAGCAGGGGTAGACCAGGCCCTGCGCCTGCATCTGGGCCAGCACTTCCTTGTAGCGCGCGATGCGCTGCATCTGGTAGAACGGGCCTTCGTCGTGGTCAAGGCCGAGCCAACGCATGCCTTCGATGATCACGTCGACGGCGGCCTGCGAGGAGCGCTCCAGGTCGGTGTCCTCGATGCGCAGCACGAAGGTGCCGCCGCTGGCGCGCGCGAAGGCCCAGGGGTACAGCGCCGAGCGGATGTTGCCCAGGTGGATGAAGCCGGTCGGCGACGGAGCGAAACGGGTACGGACAGAAGTGGTCGGCATGTCGAAAATGAAAATCAGGCGGCTTCGGCGTTCGGCAGGGCCAGGCGCGAACTGTCGGCATCGTCCTCGCTGCCGCCCACGCGGCGCTCGTTGAGTCGGGCGATGTCGCCTTCGGAAATGTCGCCAGTCACGTAGACGCCATCGAAGCACGAGGCATCGAAGCCATGGATGGCAGGGTTCAACGAGCCGATGGCCTTCTTCATGCCGTCCACGTCCTGGTAGATCAGCGCGTCGCAACCGATGATGGCGCGGATCTCCTCGACCGTGCGGCCGTGCGCCACCAGTTCATCCTTGGTCGGCATGTCGATGCCGTAGACATTGGGGTAGCGCACCGGTGGTGCAGCGCTGGCCAGATAGACCTTGCGGGCGCCGGCATCGCGCGCCATCTGCACGATCTCTCGGCTGGTGGTGCCGCGCACGATGGAGTCGTCGACCAGCAGCACGTTGCGGTCCTTGAACTCGCTGGCGATGGCGTTGAGCTTCTGGCGCACGGACTTCTTGCGCACGCCCTGCCCCGGCATGATGAAGGTGCGGCCCACGTAGCGGTTCTTGACGAAGCCTTCGCGGTACGGGATGCCCAGCAACTGCGCCAGCTGCATGGCACTGGGGCGGCTGGATTCGGGAATCGGGATCACCACGTCCACGCCGCTCGGCGGCAGGGTCGACACCAGCCGCTTGGCCAGCGCTTCACCCAGGTTCAAGCGGGCCTGGTAGACCGAGATGCCGTCCATGACCGAATCGGGCCGCGCCAGGTAGACGTACTCGAAGATGCAGGGGTTCAGCCGCGGCGACTCGGCACATTGCTCGGCGTGCACCTGGCCCTGCAGGTCGATGAACACGGCCTCGCCGGGCTGCACGTTGCGTTCGAACTCGTGGCCCGTGCCTTCCAGCGTCACCGATTCGCTGGCGACCATGACGGTGTCGCCGCTGCGCCCCATCACGAGCGGACGGATGCCATACGGATCGCGGAAGGCCAGCAGGCCGTAACCGGCGATCAGCGCGACGACGGCGTAGGAGCCGCGCACGCGCTTGTGCACGGCCCGCACGGCCGCGAACACCTCGGAGGCGTTGAGTGGCACGCCACGCGTTGAACGCTCCAATTCATGTGCCAACACGTTCAGCAGCACCTCGGAATCGCTCTCGGTGTTGGTGTGGCGGTGATCGGTGCTGAACAGCTCGGCCTTGAGCGCGTGGGCGTTGGTCAGGTTGCCGTTGTGCACCAGCACGATGCCGAACGGTGCGTTGACATAGAAAGGCTGGGCCTCTTCCTCGCTGTAGGCATTGCCAGCGGTGGGATAGCGCGCCTGGCCCAGGCCGCAGTTGCCCGGCAGCGCGCGCATGTTGCGCGTGCGGAAC
The DNA here is from genome assembly GCF_003337555.1 of Pseudorhodoferax soli. GTDB lineage: Bacteria > Pseudomonadota > Gammaproteobacteria > Burkholderiales > Burkholderiaceae_C > Pseudorhodoferax > Pseudorhodoferax soli. The sequence goes on from NZ_QPJK01000001.1 coordinate 465,383, forward strand.
ACGTCACGCACCATGCCCTTGGCCTTGTGCATGAAGAACTTGCGCTCCTGCTGGGTCACGATGCCGGCCGCATCCTGGCCGCGGTGCTGCAGCAGCAGCAGCGCGTCATAGATCAGCTGGTTGACAGGAGCATTGCTGACGACGCCGACGATTCCGCACATGGTTGATCCCGCAGGTAAAAGGGGCGGCCAGGCTCAGGCCGCAAGACTCAGGGTAGATACTCGGCAAGCCCGCTCGGCAGGGCCTGCTTGAACGCATGCAGCACCGACACCGTGATGCCTGCCCCATGGGACTGGCGCCACCAGGGCTCGCGCTGCAATGGTGTGTTGGAGATGATGACGCCGGCCGCCAGAATCAAGATGGCGCCACGCAAGAGGCCGAACACCATGCCCAGCACGCGGTCCACCGGCCGCAGGCCCACCGCCTGCACCAGCCGCTTGAACAGCGCCGCCAGCAAGCCACAGGCAAATGCACCCAGCACGAACACCAGCGCGAACGCCGCCACGTAGCGCACCGTATCGGCCGCGCCGCCCATTGGCAAGTGCGGTGCCACATCGGGCGCCAGCCACTGCGCCAGCAAGAAGGCGGCGATCCAGCCCAGCACCGACAGCACTTCGAACACCAACCCGCGCCATGCCCCCAGCAGCAGCGAGCAGACCAGCACGGCCAACAGAATCCAGTCGAGGATGGGCATGCACGGAGGTCAGAGCGTGAGCACCGAGGCCGGCAGGCTCAGCGCCTTGATCCGATCGGCCACCTTGTCGGCCTCGGCCCGCACGCCATAGGGTCCGACGCGCACGCGGATGCGAGCCCCTTCCTTGGTCTGCACTTCCTGTGTGTAGGTCTTGAGGCCGGCGCGCTCCAGGCGCTGGCGCGTCTCGCGCGCCTTGTCGGCATCGGCGAACGCACCGACCTGCACCACGAAGCGGCCGGACTGCTCAGCAGCGCTCGCGGGGGGCGCGGCAGGTGCCGCAGTCTTGCCGTCCAGCAACGCACGCGCACGGGCACCGCTGTCGGTGGCCGGCGCAGGCGCGGGATTCGGCACTGGCGCTTTGGCCTCCACCTTGGGCTCGTGGCGGGGTTCGCTCTTCGGCTCGCCCCTGGCTTCGGCCTTCGGCTCGGACTTCGGCTCGGACTTTTGCTCGGCCTTGGCTTCGGCCTTCGGCTCGGCCCTGGCTTCGCTGCGGGCAAGCGGCGGCGCAACCGGAGGCACCACCTCTTCTCTGGCGTTCAGGCTGGCATCGGCCGCCACGCTGCCCGGAGCGCGCGCAGCATCGGGCGCCGCCTGGGCAACCTTGCCACCGGCGCCGGCACCCGGGAGCTGGGCCTTGTCGCGGTCTGGAATGTCGAATGGAATGTCGACCTGGATCGGCCGCGGCTGCGAGTCGAACAGCAGCGGGAAACCCAGCACGCCGACCAGCACGAGCACGGTGGCGCCGATGAGCCGATGGCGCGCACGGCGGCGCATGTCGTCGATGGTTTCCGCAGGGCTGGCCGGGTGCTCGTCGCCTTTGGGGCCGCGCGCGCGAAACTTGAAAAAGGCCATGGGAGTGAGTTCAGCTACCGAGGTGCTTGGCGTGCAATTTGGGGAGGCCTTGCTCCAGCACGCCACCTACGGTCAGGAATGACCCAAAGACAAGGATTCTATCAGCGGGGTCTGCCGCGCCCACGGCCGCAGCGAGGGCCTGCGTAGGGCCGGCATGGACGCCAGCCGAAGCGTCCTTGCGCGTGTTGAGCGCCTGCCAGCGTTGCAGCAGCGCATCGCCCCGGGCCGCGCGCGCGCCGGGCAAGTCACAGAAGTACCAGCGGTCCACGACCGGAGCCATGCGGCGCAGGATGCCGTCCAGATCCTTGTCGGCCATGGCGCCAAAGACCGCATGCGTGTTGGGGAAAAAACCCATGGCATCCAGGTTGGCCGCCAGCGCGGAGGCCGCGTGCGGGTTGTGCGCCACGTCCAGGACCAGCGTGGGCTGGCCCGGCACGATCTGAAAGCGCCCCGGCAGTTCGACCAGCGCCAGGCCGGCCCGCACGGCCTGGGCCGGGATGGGCAAACGCTCGCGCACAGCCGTCAGCGCGGCCAGCACGCCGGCCGCGTTCAGCAGTTGGTTGGCGCCGCGCAGCGCCGGATAGGCCAGGCCGCTGTAGCGCTTGCCGCGCCCGGCCCAGGCCCATTGCTGCTGGTCGCCCGAGAAGTTGAAGTCCACGCCAGACTGCCACAGGTCGGCGCCGATGTCCTGCGCGTGCTGGGCGATGCTGGCCGGCGGCATCGGGTCGCTGACCACGGCCGGGCGGCCCGGCCGCAGGATGCCCGCCTTTTCGAAGCCGATCGATTCGCGGTCCGGGCCCAGGAACTCCATGTGGTCCAGGTCGATGCTCGTGATCACGGCGCAGTCGGCATCGATGATGTTGACGGCATCCAGCCGCCCGCCCAGCCCCACTTCCAGCACGGCCAGGTCCAGCTTGGCTTCGGCCATGCAGCCCAGGATGGCCAGGGTGGTGAATTCGAAATAGCTCAGCGTGGTCTCGCCGCGCGCTGCTTCCACGCGCGCGAACTGCGGCAGCAGATCCGCCTCGGCCACGGGCACGCCCCCGATGCGACAGCGCTCCTCGAAATGCACCAAGTGCGGCGAGGTGTAGACGCCGGTACGCCAGCCGGCCTGGCCAGCGATGGCTTCCAGCATGGCGCAGGTCGAGCCCTTGCCGTTGGTGCCGGCCACGGTGATGACCGTGCAGTCGAAACGCAGTTGCATGCGCTCGGCCACCTGGCGCACGCGGTCCAGCCCCAGGTCGATCGGTCGGGCGTGCAGTTGCTCGCAGTGCGCGAGCCATTGGGCGAGAGTTCGTGCCAAGCTTTCCATAGGGGGCGGATTGTCGCAAACACGTTCGCCATAATCGCGCGCCATGACCACCCTGTACGGCATTCCCAACTGCGACACCGTCAAGAAAGCGCGCACCTGGCTCGACGCGCAGGGCACAACCTATGCCTTCCACGATTTCAAGAAGGCTGGCGTACCGGCGCAGCTGGACACCTGGGTCGCCCAGCTCGGCTGGGAAGCCGTGCTGAACCGCAAGGGCACGACTTGGCGCAAGCTCGACGCGGCACAGCAGGCCGCTGTCCATGACGCGCCGAGCGCCACCGCGCTGCTGCGCGCGCAGCCCAGTGCGATCAAGCGCCCGGTCGTCGAATGGGACGATGGCACCGTAACCGTGGGCTTTGCGCCCGAGGCATGGGCCACGCGCCGCAACTAGTTTTTTCACTCTGTCTTTTTGAGACCATGACCACCAGCAGCATCGCGGGCGTGACCGTCACGACCCAGGCCAATGTGTACTTCGACGGCAAATGCGTCAGCCACGGCATCACCTTTGCCGATGGCACCAAGAAGAGCGTGGGCGTCGTCCTGCCGGCCGAACTGACCTTCGGCACGGCCGCGCCCGAGATCATGGAATGTGTGGGTGGCGCCTGCGAATACCGCCTGGCCGGCACCGATGCCTGGGTGAAGTCCAGCGCTGGCGAGCAGTTCAGCGTGCCCGGCAATACCAAGTTCGACATCCGCGTGACGGCCGAGACCGGCCCGTACCACTACATCTGCCACTACGGCTGAAGAGCAGCGCCTGGTCAGACGACCACCGGCTCCGGCTCCAGCCGGATGCCAAAGCGCTCGTAGACGCTGGTCTGGATGGCCCGGGCCAGCGTCATGACTTCGCCGCCCGTGGCGGGGTTCTCCGCCCCGCCACGGTTCACGAGCACCAGCGCCTGCTTCTCGTAGACGCCGGCATTGCCCACGCTCTTGCCCTTCCAGCCGCAGGCATCGATGAGCCAGCCCGCGGCCAGCTTGATGCTGCCATCGGCCATCGGGTAGTGCACCACGCGCGGTTCGCGGCCGATGATGTCGGCGCACTGCTCGGGCGTCACGGTCGGGTTCTTGAAGAAGCTGCCGGCATTGCCGATCACCTGCGGGTCGGGCAGCTTGTGGCGGCGGATCTCGCAGATCCAGTCGAAGATCTGCCGGGCCGTGGGCGCGGCAATGCCGGTCTCGGCCTGCTTGCGCTCCAGGTCTAGGTAGCCCACCACGGGCTTCCAGGCCTTGGGCAGGCGCAGCCGCACGCGCGTGATCAGTGCGCGGCCCGCCAGGCCGAAATCCGACAGCTCGGCCGCAACATGCTTGAACACCGAATCGCGGTAACCGAATGCGCACTGCGCAGCGTTCAACGTGAAGGCCCTTCCAGTCGCCAGATCGATCGCGTCGAGCGCCTCGAAGCGGTCCTGCAGCTCCACGCCGTAGGCGCCGATGTTCTGGACCGGCGAGGCACCCACGGTGCCCGGGATCAGCGCGAGGTTTTCCAGGCCCGGGCAGCCCTGCGCCAGCGTCCAGGCCACGAAGGCGTGCCAGTTCTCGCCAGCACCGGCCTCGACGATCCAGGCACGCTCGGTCTCCTCGACCACGCGCCGGCCCATGATCTCCACCTTGAGCACCAGCGCGCGCACGTCGCCGGTCAGCACGATGTTGCTGCCGCCGCCGAGCACGAACTTGGGCGCGGCCGCAAGCGCCGGATCGGCCAGTATGGCCGCCAGATCGGCCTCCGACGCCACACGCACCAGGGTCTGCGCGCGCGCCACGATGCCGAAGGCGTTGTAGGCCCGCAGCGGGACATTCATCTCGACTAACATCCCGGAATTGTCGCATCGCATGCCGGCCCTGACGCCCGCGCTCACGGCCCGGCGCAACCTCCAGGAACCACACCCATGCCTTCTTTCGACACCGTTTGTGAAGCCGACCTCGTCAAGGTCCGCAACGCCGTGGACAACAGCGCCAAGGAAATCGACACCCGCTTCGACTTCAAGGGCACCTCGGCCGCCATCGAACTCAAAGACAAGGACATCACCCTCATCGGCGATGCCGAGTTCCAGCTCGACCAGATTGCCGACGTGCTGCGCAACAAGCTCACCAAGCAGGAGGTCGATGTGCGCTTCCTCGACATGGGCGACGTGCAGAAGATGGGCGGCGACAAGGTCAAGCGCGTGATCAAGGTGCGCAACGGCATCGAGGCCGAACTGGCCAAGAAGCTGCAGCGCCTGATCAAGGACAGCAAGCTCAAGGTGCAGGCCGCCATCCAGGGCGAGAGCGTGCGCGTGACCGGCACCAAGCGCGACGACCTGCAGGCCGCGATGGCGCTGATCCGCAAGGACATCACCGACATCCCGCTGTCGTTCAACAACTTCAGAGACTGATGCGCATGCGCCCGGCTGCCGCGCTGGCCGCCCTGCTGCTGGCCGCCTGGCTGGGCCAGGCGCAGGCGCAGTCCGTGGCGCTGACGGGCGTGCTGGGCCAGCGCGCTTTGCTGGTCGTCGACGGCGCCGGCCCGCGCAGCGTGGCCATCGGTGAGACCTGGCGCGGCGTCAAGCTGCTGTCCGTGCAGGGCGAACAGGCCGAGCTCGAGTTCGGCGGGCGCCGCACCAGCGTGCGCCTGGGTGCCTCGCCGGTCAGCATGGCCGGGGCCGCCGCCAACAAGCGCATCGTGCTGCAAGCCGACGGCCGCGGCCACTTCATGGGCCAGGGCCGCATCAACGGCCAGCTCGTGCAGTTCATGGTGGACACGGGCGCCAGCACCGTGGCACTGGACGTCGCCGAGGCGGAGCGCCTGAAGCTGAATTTCCGCAAAGGCCGCCAGGTGCGCATGGGCACGGCGAACGGCGCCATCGAGGTCTGGGTCGTCCGGCTGGCCTCGCTGCGCATCGGCGACAGCGAGCTCAGCGACGTGGAAGCCGCCGTCGTGCCCCAGCCCATGCCCTATGTGCTGCTCGGCAACAACGTGCTGGCCCGCTTCCAGATGAGCCGCGGCCCGCAGCAGATGGTGCTGGAGCAGCGCTACTGATGGCCGTGCAGCCCACCGCCGTTCCCCACCCGCAGGACGCGGAGTACGAGGACTTGCTCGGCCTGTGGGCCGAGTTGGAGTCGGGCCTGTCCACGCTCTTGCTGCGCCCCCGCCAGGTGGCCGAGTTCCCGCACAAGGTGCGGCAGTACGACCGCTGGATGCAGGACCTGCTCCAGCACGACATGGACACCGGCCTGTACCTGCTCTACCAGCTCGCCGCCAACCGCACGCTGGGCTACAGCAGCGCCCATGCGCTGGTGTGCGGCGTGCTGTGCCATGTGCTGGCGGCGGAGATGGCACTGCCGCAGGCCGAACGCGACAGCCTGGTGGGCGCGGCGCTGACCATGAACCTGTCCATGACGGCGCTGCAGAACCGCCTGGCCGAGCAGACGGAGGCGCCCGGCGCGGAGCAGAAGGAACAGATCGACGCGCACGCGCAGACCGGCAGCATGCTGCTGGGCCGCCTGGGCGTGGGCGATGCGGACTGGCTCCAGGTGGTTGCGCTGCACCACGAGAGCCTGCCCTCCGCTGCCCTGGAAACACTGCCCCCGGTGCAGCGTTTGGCCCGCATCCTGCAGGTGGTGGACCGCTACGCCGCGATGATCAGTCCGCGCAAATCGCGCGCCGCGCGCAGCGTGATCGAAACCGTGCGCGCCATGCTGGGCCGTGGCGATGTCGCGCGCGAAGCCGCCGGCATGGCCCTGGTGCGCGCCGTGGGGCTGTGCCCGCCGGGCAGCTTCGTGCGACTGGATTCGGGCGAGGTGGCCCTGGTGCTGCGCCGCGGCCGCCAGGCCAACCACCCGCTGGTGGCCACCGTGCTCGGCCGCAGCGGCGACAAGCTCATGACGCCGCGGCTGCAGCGCATCGGCCACGGTGGCCCGGCCATCCAGTCGGCACTGACGCCCGAGCTGCTGCGCAACCGCGTGCGCATCAACCACCAGGCCTTGCTGCGCCAGGGCCTGCAGGCCGAGCGCACGCACGCGGCCTGAGCCGCTACTTCTTCTTGCTGCCCAGGCGCGATTCACGCCCCTGCGCGAGCCGGCCGATGTTCTCGCGGTGGCGCCAGAACAGCAGCAAGGCCATCACGCCCAGCGCCAGCGCGATGCGCTTGTCGGCATACCAGGCCAGGCCGTTGCCGAACAGGTAGTAGACCGGCGCGAACACGGCCGCCACCAGCGATGCCAGCGAGGAATAGCGAAAGAAGAAGGCGATGATGAGCCAGGTCAGCGCCACGGCCAGGCCCAGCATCCAGTCCACGCCGAACAGCACGCCGAGCGCCGTGGCCACGCCCTTGCCGCCCTGGAAGCGGAAGAACACCGGGTACAGGTGGCCCAGGAAGGCCGCCAGGCCGACCAGCGCCACCGTGCCCTCCTGCAGCCCGAAGCGCTCCCCGTACCACACCACCAGCGCCACCGGCAGCCAGCCCTTGAGCGCGTCGAGCAGCAGCGTGGCGATCGCCGCCGGCTTGCTGCCCGAGCGCAGTACATTGGTCGCACCGGGATTCTTGCTGCCATAGCTGCGCGGGTCCGACAGGCCCATCACGCGGCTGACGATCACGGCGAAGGACAGCGAGCCCAGCAGGTAGGCCGCCAGCGTGGCGAGGAAGGAATTCATGGGATGCAAACGTCTCCGGCGAAAAGCGCGCGCATTGTGCCAGCGCGTGTCCTCACAACGGCAGGCCGCACTGCACCGGCCTGGCGTCCAGCAGCTGCACGCAGACTTGTGGATCGATGCCCACGAGGAAGCCACGCCGCCCGCCGTTGATGGCGATCCACGGCAGCGCCAGCACCGTTTCCTCGATGTAGACCGGCATGCGCTTCCTGGTGCCGAACGGCGAAGTGCCGCCCACCAGGTAGCCGCTGTGCCGGTTCGCCACCTCGGGCGCGCAGGCCTCCACCGACTTGGCGCCGATCTGGCGCGCCAGGTTCTTGGTGGAGACCTTGCGGTTGCCGTGCATCAGCACCACGAGCGGCTTGGCGTCCTGGTCCTGCATGACCAGAGTCTTGACGACCGTGAACGGGTCCAGCCCCAGCACCTCGGCGCTGTGCTGGGCGCCGCCGTGTTCCAGGTACGCGTAGGGATGCTCGGTGAAGGCGATCCTGTGCGCGCGCAGCAGTTGCGTGGCCGGCGTTTCCGAGACGTGCTGCTTGGCCATGCTCACAGGGCCGGGTTGCCGAGTTCCAGGTGCAGCGCGTCCAACGCAGCCATCAGCTCGGGCGACAGTTCGGCGCTGAAGGCCGCCACGTCTTCCTCGAGTTGTGCCACGCTGGTCACCCCGAGGATGGTGCTGGCCACCTGCCACTTGTTGCGGCAAAAGGCCAGCGCCAGCTGCGTGGGCGTGAGGCCGTGCGCGCGCGCCAGCGCGTTGTAGCGGCGCGCGGCAGCCAGGGCCGCATCGCGCCCCCAGCGGCCCGAGCGCACCGAGGCATAGCGCGCGATGCGCGCCTCGGCCGGCGCCGCCGGGCCGCTGGTGCCGCCCGTGTCGTACTTGCCGGTCAACAGCCCGAAGCCCAGCGGCGAATAGGCCAGCAGACCCACGTCCAGCCGGTGCAGGGTTTCGTCCAGCGCATGCTCCACGCTGCGGTTGATCAGGCAATAGGCGTTCTGCACCGAGGCCACGCGCGCCAGGCCGTGGGCCTCGGCCAGGCGCACGAACTCGTGCACGCCATAGGGCGTCTCGTTGGACAGGCCGATGGCGCGCACCTTGCCCGCGCGCACCAGGCTGTCGAGCGCGCGCAGCTGTTCCTCGATCCCGGGCGCGGGCTTGTCCTGGGCGGGGTCGAAGTAGCGCGCACCAAAGGCAGGCAGGTTGCGCGCCGGCCAGTGCAACTGGTAGAGGTCGATCACGTCGGTGCGCAGGCGCTTGAGGCTCGCCTCGCAGGACTCGACGATGTCGCTGGCCTTGAACTCGGCCCTGCCCTGGCGGATCCACGGCATGCCGCGCGGCGGGCCGGCCGCCTTGGTTGCGAGCAGCACGCGCTGGCGCGCACCGGGGCGGGCGGCGAACCAGTCGCCGAGGATGGTCTCGGTTGCGCCATAGGTCTCGGCCCGCGCCGGCACGGCGTACATCTCGGCCGTGTCGATGAAGTGGATGCCGAGTGCCAGCGAACGGTCCAGGATGGCATGCGCCGTGGCGCTGTCGACCTGCTCGCCGAAGGTCATGGTGCCCAGGCAGAGCGGTGTCACGTGCAGGCCACTGCGGCCCAGGGGAACAGTGTGCATGGAGATGCTTGTCGGTGCGGCAAAAAGAAGCGCGGGAGTGTCGCAGTTTTCCTGTCGCGCGGCTGACCGCGCCCGTCCCCGCCCCTGCCCTACCATCGCCGCCCATGTACCAGCCACTCCGCCCCTCGCGCAGCGAAATGATCCCCCTGCGCACGCTGCGTGCCCATGTCCGCCTGTGGGGCGAGCCAGCCTCGGGCCGCGTACCGCTGGTGCTCGTGCACGGGTGGATGGATGTCTCGGCCTCCTGGCAGTTCGTGGTGGACGCACTCGCGCAGGAGCACTTCATCGTCGCCCCGGACTGGCGTGGCTACGGCCTGACGGAAGCCACGCCGGTCGACAGCTACTGCTTCGCCGACTACCTGGGCGACCTGGATTTCCTGCTCGACCACTACGCCGGCGACCAGCCCGTGAACCTGGTCGGCCACAGCATGGGCGGCAACGTGGCCATGATGTACGCCGGCGTGCGGCCCGCCCGCATCCGCCGGCTCGTCAACCTGGAGGGCTTCGGCTCGCCCGAGCACCGGCCCGAGGAGGCCCCCGGCCGCTATGCGCGCTGGATGGACGAGCTCAAGCAGTTCCACCGCGGCGAGATGGGCCTGGCCCCCTACGACAGTGCAGACGGCGTGGCGCGCCGCCTCATGAGGACGAACCGCAGGTTGCCGCAGGACAAGGCGGACTGGCTGGCGCGCGAGTGGGCGCACGAGACGCCGCGTGCCGACGGCACGACCGAGTGGCGCATCCGCGGCGACGCGGCGCACAAGACCATCTTCGCCCAGGCCATGCGCGTGGACGAGGTGCTGGCGCTGTACCGCGGGATCACCGCGCCGGTGCTGGCCGTGGAGGCCTCCGACGACAGCCTCTCACAGTGGTGGAAGGGCCGCTACACGCTGGAGGATTACCACCAGCGCCTGCGCGAAATCGCCGATTGCAGCGTGGCACGCATCGAAGACGCCGGCCACATGCTGCAGCACGACCAGCCGCTGGCCGTGGCGCAGGCCATCGAGCGTTTTATCGCCTAGGCGGACCCGTTACAAGGCGTTGCAGCCGTCACGCAATTGCCGTCCAATGCGCTCCGTGAATTCCCGGAGATCCGCATGAAACTCAGCCTCAAGCTCCCGCTGGCATTCGTCGCCGCGCTGGCGGCCCTGCTCTGCGCCGCCCTGTTCGGCATGTTCCAGCTCAACCAGGGCCTGAGCACCTATGAGACCACCGTGCGCGCCCACACCGCGCTCGAGCGCGATGTGGGCGCGTTGCTCAACGACTTCAAGACCCAGGTGCAGGAGTGGAAAAACGTGCTGTTGCGCGGCAAGGACGCTGCGCAGCGCGAACGCTACTGGGCCGCCTTCCAGAAGAAGGAAGCCGACGTGTCTCGCAACGCGCAGCAGCTCGCGGCTGCGTTGGGCGGCAGCGAGGCCGGCCAGCTGATCGCACGCTTCCGCGAAACCCACACCGCCATGGGCGCCGGCTACCGCAAGGGCTATGCAGCCTTCGAGGCCGCAGCATTCGATTCCAGCGCTGGCGACAAGGCCGTGCAGGGCATGGACCGCGAACCGGCCCAGCTGCTGGACCAGGCCGGCGAGAAGATCGCGGCCGAGAGCCGCGGCATCGCAGACGTGGCGGCCGCGCAGTCGCGCCGCGCGCTGGCCATCAGCCTGGCCACCATGGCCGTGGTCTGCGTGCTGGCGATCGGCGGCGCCATCGCCTTCAGCCGCTCCGTGGTGCGTCCGCTGGACCGGGCCGTGGCCGTGTCGCGCGCCGTGGCCTCCGGCGACCTGACCGCCGCCGCCCAGGTGCTGGGCCGAGACGAGGTGGCCGAACTGCTCAACGCGTTGCATGCCATGCAGGGCGCGCTGTCCACTGTGGTCAGCAATGTGCGCGAGAACGCCGAGGGTGTGGCCACGGCCAGCGCCGAGATCGCCTTGGGCAACAACGACCTCTCGGCCCGCACCGAGCAGCAGGCCTCGGCACTGGAGCAAACCGCAGCCTCCATGGAACAGCTCAGCGCCACCGTGCGCCAGAACGCTGACAACGCACGCAGCGCCAACGGTTTGTCGCAGGAGGCCTCGCGCATCGCGGCCGAGGGCGGCGCCGCCGTGGGCCGCGTGGTGCAGACCATGCAGGGCATCGCCGATGCCTCGCGCCGCATCGCCGACATCATCGGCACCATCGACGGCATCGCCTTCCAGACCAACATCCTCGCGCTCAACGCGGCCGTGGAGGCTGCCCGCGCCGGCGAGCAGGGCCGTGGTTTCGCCGTGGTGGCCAGCGAGGTGCGCCACCTGGCCCAGCGCAGCGCCGAGGCAGCGCGCGAGATCAAGGCGCTGATCGGCACCAGCAGCGCGCGCGTGGAGGAAGGCTCGGCCCAGGTCGGCGCGGCCGGCACCACCATGCAGCAGGTGGTGGCCGCCATCCAGCGCGTGACCGACCTCATGGGCGAGATCAGCGCCGCCAGCCAGGAGCAGAGCTCGGGCATGGCCCAGATCGGCGAGGCCGTCACGCAAATGGACCACGCCACCCAGCAGAACGCGGCACTCGTCGAACAGAGCGCCGCAGCCGCCAGCAGCCTCAAGTCGCAGGCGCACGATCTGGTGCAGGCCGTGGCCGTGTTCCGGCTCGGCAGCGGCCGGCCACGCCTGGCCCACGCAGCGGCCTGAACGGCCCCCTCCCCCCGCCCGCCGCAAGGGCACGGCGGGTGCTGCGGCGCGCATGAGAAAATCGCACGTTTTGCCGCAAGGCACCACCGAACACAGCGAGAACACCATGGACGCAGAGCACATCAACCAGATCGGCACGCAACTGACGGACCTGGCCGCGAGGACCCAGGAACTACGGGGGTATCTTTGACGCCGATGCCAAAGCCGAACGCCTGAGGACCGTCAACGCCGCGCTGGAAGACCCCGCGGTCTGGAACGAACCCAAGAAGGCCCAGGAGCTCGCCAAGGAGAAGAAGGCGCTCGAAGACGTCGTCGTGACGCTGGAGCGGCTCGCCCGTGAACTCGCCGACAACAGCGAGCTCTACGAGATGAGCAAGGACGATGGCGACGAGGCGGGCCTGGCGACCATCGAGGCCGAAGGCGCCAAGCTGGCCGCCGAGGTCGAGGCGCTGGAGTTCCGCCGCATGTTCAGCAATCCGGCCGACCCGCTGAACTGCTTCGTCGACATCCAGGCTGGCGCCGGCGGCACCGAAGCCTGCGACTGGGCCAGCATGCTGCTGCGCCAGTACCTCAAGTACGCCGAGCGCAAGGGCTTCAAGACCACGGTCGAGGACGAGTCTCCCGGCGACACGGCCGGCATCAAGGGCGCCACGATCAAGATCGAGGGCGAGTATGCGTTCGGCCTGCTGCGCACCGAGACCGGCGTGCACCGCCTGGTGCGCAAGTCGCCCTTCGACTCGTCGGGCGGGCGCCACACCAGCTTCGCCAGCATCTTCGTTTACCCGGAGATCGACGACTCCATCGAGATCGACATCAACCCGTCCGACGTGCGCACCGACACCTTCCGCGCGTCCGGCGCCGGCGGCCAGCACATCAACAAGACCGATTCGGCGGTGCGGCTCACGCACATCCCGACCGGCATCGTGGTGCAGTGCCAGGACGGCCGCAGCCAGCACAGCAACCGCGACGTGGCCTGGAAGCGCCTGCGCTCGCGCCTGTACGACCACGAGATGCGCAAGCGCCAGGAAGAGCAGCAAAAGCTGGAAGACAGCAAGACCGACGTGGGCTGGGGCCACCAGATCCGCAGCTACGTGCTGGACAACAGCCGCATCAAGGACCTGCGCACCAACGTGGAAATCTCGGCCACGCAGAAGGTGCTGGACGGCGACCTCGACCCTTTCATCGAAGCTTCGCTGAAGCAGGGCATCTGAGGATGCGCACCGAAGCCCTGATCTTCGACATGGACGGCACCATGGTTGACTCCATGCCCTGGCATGCCCAATCCTGGGTGGCGTTCTGCCGCCAGCACGGCATCCAGATGGAAGCGGCCGAGATCCTCGCGCGCACCACCGGCCGCACCGGCGTGGAATGCATGGCCGAGGTGTTCGCCCGCCCGTTGGACGAAGCCGAGGCCCTGGCCTTCGTGCACGAGAAGGAAGCGATCTACCGCGCCCTCTTCGCGGCCGAGTTCCGCGAGGTGGCGGGCTTCACGGCGTTTGCGCGCCAGGCCGCGGGCCGCGGGCTCAAGCTGGCGGTCGGCACCGCGGGCGACAGGCACAACATCGCGTTCGTGATGTCGCGCCTCGGCATGGACCCGCTGCCCCTGGCCATCGTCGGCGGTGACGAAGGCCTCTCGGGCAAGCCCACCCCGGCCATCTTCCTGGAAGCCGCGCGCCGCATCGGCGTGGCGCCCGAACACTGCATCGTGTTCGAGGACGCGCCCTTCGGCATCGAAGCCGCCCGCCGCGGCGGCATGCGCGCCGTGGCTGTGTGCAGCACCCACAGCGCAGAAGAACTCGCCGGCCCGCATGTGATCGCGGCCGTGCGCAACTACGACGAACTCGCCCACTCGAAATTTCTGGAGATGCTCGATGTTGCAATTGCGTGATGCGCAAAGCCAGCCCGTGGCCATCCACCGTGGCGACTACCAGGCCCCGGCCTTCTGGATCGACACGGTCGACCTCTGCTTCGACCTGGACCCGGCGAAGACCCGGGTGCTCAACAAGATGGTGTTGCGCCGCAACCCCGACGTGCCGGCCCAGCCGCTGCGGCTGGACGGCGAGGAACTGAACCTGGCCCGCGTGCTGGTCAACGGCCAGGGCACCTCGTTCCGCATCGAGGGCGGCCAGCTCGTGCTGGAGAACCTGCCGGCGGCCGAGGAAGGCGCGTTCGCGCTGGAGATCTTCACCACCTGCGCACCGGCCAAGAACACCAAGCTGATGGGCCTGTACGTCAGCAACGGCTCGTTCTTCACGCAGTGCGAGGCAGAAGGCTTCCGCCGCATCACCTACTTCCTGGACCGTCCCGACGTGATGGCCAGCTACACGGTGACGCTGCGTGCCGACAAGACGCTCTACCCGGTGCTGCTGTCCAACGGCAACCTGGTCGAGCATGGCCCCTTGGGCGGGGAAGGCAACGAGAACCGCCACTACGCCAAGTGGGTCGACCCGCACAAGAAGCCGAGCTACCTGTTCGCGCTGGTGGCCGGCAAGCTGGTGGCGCGCGAGCAGCGCATCCGCTCGCGCCTGGGCGGCGATCACCTGCTGCAGGTCTATGTGCGCCCCGGCGACCTGGACAAGACCGAGCACGCCATGCAGTCGCTGATGGCCTCGGTGGCCTGGGACGAGGCCCGCTTCAGCCTGCCGCTGGACCTGGAACGCTTCATGATCGTGGCGACCAGCGACTTCAACATGGGGGCCATGGAGAACAAGGGCCTCAACATCTTCAACACCAAGTACGTGCTGGCCAACCAGGCCACCGCGACCGATGTGGACTTTGCCAACATCGAATCGGTGGTGGGGCACGAGTACTTCCACAACTGGACCGGCAACCGCGTGACCTGCCGCGACTGGTTCCAGCTCTCGCTCAAGGAAGGCCTCACGGTGTTCCGCGATCAGGAGTTCAGCCAGGACCTGTGCGCAGAGCCCTCGGCCCGCGCCGTCAAGCGCATCGAGGATGTGCGCGTGCTGCGCACCGCCCAGTTCCCCGAGGACGCCGGCCCCATGGCGCACCCGGTGCGGCCCGACAGCTACGTGGAGATCAACAACTTCTACACCGTCACGGTCTACGAGAAAGGCGCCGAGGTCGTGCGCATGATGCAGACCCTGGTGGGCCGCGACGGATTCGCCGCCGGCATGAAGCTGTATTTTGAGCGCCACGACGGCCAGGCCGTGACCTGCGACGACTTCGCCCAGGCGATCGCCGACGCCAACCCGGGCTCCGAACTGGCGCGCCTGCTGCCGCAGTTCAAGCGCTGGTACAGCCAGGCCGGCACGCCCCGCGTGCATGCCGCAGGCCAGTGGGATGCTGCCGCGGGCCGCTACACGCTGACGCTCACGCAGAGCTGTGCGCCCACGCCGGGCCAGGTGCTCAAGGAGCCTTTCGTGATCCCGGTCGCGCTCGGCCTGCTGGGCGAAGGCGCCCAGGAGCTGGCCACGCAGCAGCCCGCGCTGTTCGTGATGACCGAAGCGCAGCACCAGATCGTGTTCGAAGGCCTGGCCGCCGAGCCCGTGCCTTCGCTGCTGCGCGGCTTCTCGGCTCCGGTGATCCTGGACATCGACTACAGCGACGCCCAGTTGCTCGCCCTGCTCGCGCACGACAGCGATCCGTTCAACCGCTGGGAAGCCGGCCAGCGCCTGGCCCTGCGCCGCGCACTCAAGGCCATCGCCGACGACGGCTTTGCTGCCGGCCAGCCCGTGCTGGATGCCGCCTTCGTCGGGGCCATGCGCGAGGTGCTCCGCCATCCGCAGCTGGACGCCGCCTTCAAGGAACTGGTGCTGACGCTGCCGTCCGAGACCTACCTGGCCGAGCAGCTGGACGTGGTCGACCCGCAGCGCATCCACGCCGTGCGCGAAGCCATGCGCGCGCAACTGGCCGAGGCGCTGTTCGAGGACTGGCAATGGGCCTACGAGGAACACCGCGACAACGGCGCCTACCAGCCCGATCCGCGCTCTTCGGGCCGGCGCGCATTGGCCGGCCTGGCGCTGGCCCAGCTCTGCCTGGCCGCACGGGCCAGCGGCGACACCGTCTGGCCGGGCAAGGCTTACCAGCGCTTCAAGGACGCCGGCAACATGACCGACCGCTTCAATGCGCTGTCGGCCCTGGTGGCCAGCGCGCACGAACTCGCCGCGCCGGCCCTGCAGCGCTTCCATGCGCTGTTCAAGGACGAGGCCTTGGTGCTGGACAAATGGTTCGCGCTGCAGGCCGGTAGCCCCGACCGCAACGGCAACGTGCTGCCGGCCGTCAAGCAGCTCATGAAGCATGCCGACTTCAACCTGCGCAACCCGAACCGCGCCCGCAGCGTGATCTTCAGCTACTGCAGCGCCAACCCCGGCGGCTTCCACCGCGCGGACGCTGCCGGCTACGTGTTCTGGGCCGACCGCGTGATCGAGCTCGACGGCATCAACCCGCAGGTCGCCGCCCGCTTGGCGCGCGCGCTGGACCGCTGGAAGAAGCTGGCCGAGCCCTACCGCACGGCCGCGCGCGAGGCGCTGGCCCGCGTGGCGGCCAAGGCCGACCTGTCCAATGACGTGCGCGAGGTCGTGAACCGCGCACTCGACTAGATGGCCCCCCGGCTTTTCACTCCCTTCGGTCGTGTAACTCCACCCCCCGAGGGGGAGGCGCGGCCGGCTTGGGGCGGCCCGGCGCTCGGCCGCTTTTAATCACCCACTTCGAAGGAACCCGATGTCCCAGAAAGTTTCACTGACCCGCTACCTCGTCGAGCAGCAGCGCGTCGACGGCCTGATCCCGGCCCAGCTGCGCCTGCTGCTGGAGGTGGTCGCCCGCGCCTGCAAGCGCATCAGCTTCGCCGTCAACAAGGGCGAACTCGGCGACGTCATGGGCGCCGCCGAGACCCAAAACGTGCAGGGCGAGTTGCAGAAGAAGCTCGACATCATTGCCAACGAGGTGCTGATCGAGGCCAACGAATGGGGTGGCCACCTGGCCGCCATGGCTTCCGAGGAAATGGAGGGCATCTATGTGGTGCCCAACCGCTACCCGCAGGGCGAGTACCTGCTGCTGTTCGATCCCCTGGACGGCTCGTCCAACATCGACGTGAACGTCAGCATCGGCACCATTTTCAGCGTGCTCAAGAAGCCAGACGGCCACCCTGGCGTGCAGGAAGCCGACTTCCTGCAGGCCGGCGCCAAGCAGGTGGCGGCCGGCTACTGCGTCTACGGCCCGCAGACCACGCTGGTGCTGACGGTCGGCGACGGCGTGGCCCAGTTCACGCTGGACCGCGAACAAGGCTCCTTCGTGCTCACGCAGGAGAACCTGCGCATCCCCGAGGACACCAAGGAATTCGCGATCAACATGAGCAACATGCGCCACTGGGACGCCCCGGTGAAGCGCTACATCGACGAATGCCTGGCCGGCAAGGAAGGTCCGCGCGGCAAGGACTTCAACATGCGCTGGATCGCCAGCATGGTGGCCGACGTGCACCGCATCCTGACGCGCGGCGGCGTCTTCATGTACCCCTGGGACAAGCGTGAGCCCGAGAAGCCAGGCAAGCTGCGCCTGATGTACGAGGCCAACCCCATGAGCTGGCTGGTCGAGCAGGCCGGCGGCGCCGCCACCAACGGCAAGGAGCGCATCCTGGACATCGAGCCGACCAAGCTGCACCAGCGCGTGAGCGTGATCATGGGTTCGAAGAACGAGGTCGAGCGCGTGACCGGCTACCACGCCGAAAAATGACGCTATAATCGCGGGCTACGCCGGTGTAGCTCAGTTGGTAGAGCAGCTCATTCGTAATGAGAAGGTCGAGGGTTCGATTCCTTTCTCCGGCACCAGACAAATCAAAGGGTTAGGCCTCTTAGGGGCCTAGCCCTTTGTGCTTTCTACGCTTCAATACCGTTCGTACCGACGCTGTACCGACTGCACGCGCTTTCAGGTGCATCGACATGAGTCCCGACTCGCTTTCTCTCCGAACAAGCGTCAACAGCGCATCGCAGGTTCTGCAGACCCAGCTCGGGATTGAATACAAGTAGGTCTCAAACGACAAAGCCGCCCGAAGGCGGCTCATCGCAGGATGCGGTGAGGCTCAGACTTCGCCGCCCACCAGTTGGCCATGGCGAACGGCATAGACGGCCTGGGCGCGCACCGCATCACGGCTCAGCGTGCTCTTGGCGGTAGCGACAGCGCCCACATCAGCACCTTCGCCCAACTCAAGCATGGTGCCATTGCGTTCGGCTTGCAGGACTTCGGCGCGGACGGCTTCGCGGGTCAGACCGCTGACGTTGGTGGAAACCTCCGGCACATAGCCGACTTCACCGCTGATGTTTTCGCCAGCGAAGCTGGGGGCGGCCATGAAACCGACTGCTGCGACGAGGACGGTGGCAAAGAATTGGGTCTTCATGATGGTTCCTTCAGATGGATGCAACTGCTCAATCGGCGAGGCCGGACCCCATGTCCCCCGCGTCTCGATGAGTCGTTTTCAGTGCGTCTCATCGATGGCTCAATTGTCGAAGTCGCAGCCCGAAAGAAAAACCAGGCGCAAGGGAATGGATCGTTTCCTGCATCGCAACAACAGCGCGGCATTGGCTGACACCCGGAGGTGCTGCGACGCCGGTCGCCGTTACTTAGCCGCCTCGATGCGATCGTCGTTGGTCGTGCTGCGACTGCCTTTCAGGTGCAGTTCCACATCGCTTGCGCGGTCGCCCACCTTTGCGACGGCCTCTCGGATCTGCTCCGCGCTGACATCGAGGCGCTTTGCCCAGGTGCGCAGCGCCTCATCGGAACCGACGTCGATGCGTTCGGGGCCGGTGGCATTCGGTGCAAAGTTGGTGTCTTCGTTGCCCATGGAGTGCTCCTTTCGAATTGAAGCGTCCATGGTCGCGGGCCGTCGCCCTGCGCGGTGTAAGTCCGCGCCACCTGCATGCGTGGTCCTCGCTACATGTCTGACGGCTCGCAAAGCCGTAGCGTGGGCCCCATACAGTCAAGCAACGCCCCTCAGCAATTCCGCTCGTCGGAGAGATGGTTTCTCCAGACGGTGACCTCCCACGGTACAGAGAGAGAGCCAAGAACACCCGAAATGGGACCGTGCGACGGTAAGCGACAGGATGGGGCCGGGGAACCAGGGGGCTATCTCAGCGCGTGGAATGGGCTGCTGCCAAATCTTCCGTGACCTACCGGACGATGAACCGTTCAATGCCGATGTTTGATACGCCCAGTCCAACGCGCTCATTCGCAATGAGAAAGTCGAGGGTTCGATTCCTTTCTCCGGCACCAGAAAAAGCAAAGGGTCAGCCTCCACAAGGGGCTGACCCTTTGTGCTTTCCGGGGCGCGTTTAAGTTCGTACCGGCGCCGTACCTAAGACGTGCGTTGCCGCTCGCGTCCAGAGCCACCCGCAGCGGCCTGCTTGGCGTCAATGCGCCAACCTTGCCGCGCTGATTTCGATGCCAGTGCTCAATCGGTGGGCACCGCGTCGCAGCCCGCGCCGGGCAACGATCTCCGCAGTTGCCCCATGGGTTGTCCACAGCGTTGCCCACGCGCTGCAGGGACAACCTGGAAGCGTCGCCCAGCCCATCGTCGTGGGAAAGAACCAGGCGGCGCCAGCGGCCAGCCTGCGTCGGAAAGCCGGTCGCCGAAACTCCGCCCGAGGGCCCGCCGCCTTGGCCTGGAGGCTGCCCTGCTGACCAGCGGTCAAACGCGCAGGGCCGTCGGCGCGGGCTGGCCTTGCCCGCAGGGGGCTCCGCGGGACACTCGGGTTTTTGCACAGAAGTTTCCGACGATGTCCCAGTTCTGCTTGAGCCTGCGCAACGGTCGAAGCGGCCAGCATGCCGTTCGCCGTGGCAGCCGACCCAGCCGGCCTCCGCTGAGGCCCACACCGCCGCCAGGGCTGCATGACCGCGATGACGATGTGCCAGGTGCTGCGTGCTGGCAGTTGGGGCATGTGGACGGACGCCCTCAGCGCGTTGCGCAACGGCAGGCTCCGTTGCAGATCCGTGGCGGCGGTGGCCGGGTGGCCCCATGAGCAGCATGCGATTGCAGTTCCATGCGCCGGGAGCCTCGCAGGCAGACGCCGAGCGCGGAACCGCCGCGGCCTTGTTGTTTCTGCAGCGTGCAGGAATCAGCCCCGAGGAAGCCATTGCAGGCGACCGGGCCCGGGCAACGTGGGGAGACAGCGGTCTCGCGCCTCTGCACGCGCCAACGCCCATGGAATCCGCAGCAGCGGAAGCTCTGGATGGCGCGCTGGAATCGGCGCTGATGGCCTGCTACCGCGGCCGCACTGCACCGCTCGATGCAGAGCTGCGGCTGGTTCTCGTGTGAATCATGCGGCGCTGGCTCGCTCAGCGATTGCGGGGCGGTCCTGCAGAAGAAGCCAGGCACGACCTGGCGGTGAGGCGAGGGGCGGCGTCAGTAGCTCCGGCGAGCCGCGGCACGCTCTTGGCGTTCCTGGCTGATCTGTTCAAGCCGTGTGCCGGCAGCCAGTGCGCCGCGGACAAGATATGCGATGAGTGCGACAGCAGCAAGTGCGGAGATGGTCATAAGGTATCTCGGACCGTGTTTTGTGAAACGATTTGATACCGGGATGGTCGCCGCATTCACCGACTTTTTGAACGAGTGAAAACCCTGTTTCGAGCAGATTGCAGACTATCCGCGCGTACGGCTGTCACAAAATGGCGAGCCGTCCGGACGCCCTGCCAAACATCCGTCTGCCTCGACGGCCCGGCGCTGGACCCGATGGTGCCGGCGCAAAAGTCACTGCATGTTCAGCGCTCTGAGCGCAACCGCGAATAGCGGTGGAGCGACGCTGGCGCACGCACAGCGGCGTCTTCTTGCGCCTGGACCATGCGGCGCCCGAAACCCGCGCCGTTGCATGCGCCAGGCGGGGCTGCCATCCGGCGATGTTCTGCGAGCCGATGGGCCGAGGTCGCCCCAAAACGCAAAAACCGCCCGAAGGCGGTTCATCGCAGGGCGAGAGGTCGCTCAGACTTCGCCACCAGGCAGCTGGCCATGGCGGACAGCGTAGACGGCTTCGGCGCGCACCGCCTCGCGGCTCAGCGTGCTCTTGGCGGTGGCCACGGCACCGATGTCGGCCGCCTCGCCGAGTTCGGGCAGCGTGCCGTTGCGCTCAGCTTGCAGGTATTCGGCGGTCACGGCTTCGCGGGTCAGGCCACTCACGGTGCTGGACACCTGGGGCACGTAACCGACTTCACCGCTGATGTTGTCGCCAGCGAAGCTGGGAGCAGCGACAAAACCGGCGGCGGCGATCAGGGCGGATGCGACGAACTTGTTCATGATGGTTCCTTTCGGTGATGGATGCAGCGTCTCGTTCGGCGCGGCCAGACCCCATGTCCGCCCGCGTCTCGATGGGTCGTTTCATGTGCGTCTCATCGATGGCTCAATTGTCGAAGCGGCCACCAGAAAGAAAAACCAGGCGCAGGGGAATGGACCGTTTCCGCGGTCGGAACAATCCTTGACGCGACCGCTTTCTCCGGCGTCACACAGGTCCAGCGACCGACACGCGGCACTGCCCGTTTCGCAGGCACCGCGTTGCAAGCCGCGCCAGGCAACGATTTCGAGAGTTCCACAGGGGCTTGTCCACAGCCTTGCCCACGGGCTGCAGGGACAAGTCGGCACCGCTTCGTGGCATCGGAACAGCGTCGTTCAGCCTGGGCAGCTCTGCAGCCGGCATGGGCTGAGGCGCCTTCTCCGCCGAACGGATGTGTGTCGCTTCGTAAACGGTTCTGCGCGGTCTCCCGCTGCGCAAGCCCGCATGCACACTGCAAAACGGCGCCAGCCTCTGGTGCTGCGCGCCCTCAGTGCAGCCTGCAATGGTGGCGGGACTGTGACGTACACAGAACCTGCGGGCCCGTGATGAACCTAACACCCATCCCGATCCAGAGGTTCACATTCCCATGCATCTGTTCAAGACCTTCCCCGCACTTCTGCTCGCCCTTGCCCTGCTGCCCGGTTGTGGCGGAGGCGAGGAAGAAGACGACGCGCTCTACGCGCAGGACGCCGTGCCGGACGATGTCGGCCCGCCCAGCCGCGGACCGGCGTGGCTGGAGCCGCCGCCGGAAGAACTCGTCGTGGTGGCCGAATGAACTGCCCGGCGCCCTTCAGGCAGCGGCCTGCGCCGCATCGATGAAGGCACGCACCGGATCCAGCTGCGACGCCACGTTGAGGGCCGGCGCATGCCCGCAATCGGGCACCTCCATCACCTGCAGACGCCCCGCCGCGCCCGGGCCGCGGCTGCGCATGGCGTGCACCGTCTCGGGCAGCACGAGATCCGACTGCGCGCCACGCAGGCACAGCACCGGCGCACTGATGGCGTCGTAGGCGTCCCACAGCAGGTAGTCGTCGGGATGGTCGACGAACTGCCCGACCATGGCCGGGTCGTAGTGCGGCGTCACGCGGCCGTCGGGCAGGCGCCTGGTGGATGTCTCGGTCAGCCGGCGCCACTGCGCATCGCCGAGCCAGCCATACGGCGCATAGGCCTGGCGGAAGAACGCCTCCAGCTCCGTCACCGTGGCGAACGCCGGTGGCTCCCCGGCATAGGCGCGGATGCGCGCGATGGCGGCATCGGCCAGCTGCGGCGCGTTGTCGTTGAGCACCAGGCTGCGGATGCGCGCACGCATGCCCGGCGCCACCAGGCCGCCGGCGCAGGCCGTGCCGATGGCACCGCCCATGGAGGTGCCGACCCAGTGTGCATGGTCGATGCCCAATGCATCGAACAGCGCCTCGGCCAGCTGCACGTAGAAGGCGATGCAGTACTCCTCGCGCGGCGCAGGGCTCCACTGGCTCAGGCCCCGGCCGATGGTGTCGGGGCAGACCACGCGGTAGCGGTCGGCCAGGCGCATGGCCAGCTCGTCCATGTCGCGGCCGGTGCGCGCCAGGCCGTGCCAGGCGATCACCACCGGGGCGTCGGGTGCACCCCAGGCGGTGTAGTGGATCTCGCGGCCGGCGCAGGCGACGTAGTGCGAACTGGGAATCATGGAAGGCTCAATCGGGGATCGTGAGCACGCCAGCGGCGTAGTCGATGCGGTTGGCGGCGGCCGGCGTGGCGGCGATGGGCGGCACGTTCGCGGCCGTGATGGCAGGCGCCTCGCCCGGCGTGCCGCCACGCGGCACGGTGCGCACCACCTGGCTGGGCGGTAGCGCCGTGCCGTTCCTGAGGTTCGCCCAGACGGCGTCCAACGCCTGGTTCAGGTAGACGTGCAGCGGGATGTAGCGGCTGTCGTAGCCGGGCAGCACGGCGGGCAGGCCGATGAAGCTGTCGAAGTGCTGGGCATTGGTGACCTCGATGTAGCTCAGCTTGCTGGCCGCACCTTCGACACGCTTGTTCAGTGCGGCGTAGGGGCGCGAGGTGTGCGACACCGGCAGCAGCGCGTCGTCGCGGCCGTGCACGATCACGACCGGCTTGCCGCGCAGGTTGCCATTGCGACGGGTTTCGTCCACGCCTGTCTTCAGGCGCTGCGCCCAGGCGTCGTTGCCCTCGACCAGTTGGCGCAGGCACAGCGCACCGTCCAGGTTCATGTCGAAACTGGCGGTGGAAGGCGAGCGCGACAGCAGATCGCGCGCGGCTCCTCCAGGGTTGTTCTCGTTGATGAGCTGCACGCCACCGGCCGGCGGCACACCGTTGCCAGTGACGAACATGGCGGCCAGTGCGGTGGCATTCAGCGCTTCGGGCACGCCCGTTGCGGTCGTGGCACCGTAGCCGTAGCCGCACAAGCGCTCTTGCACGCCTGCACGCGCCAGCCCGTTGGCAAACGTCACAGCCACGGCCGGCGCCACCTCGAAGGCCGCCAGCGAAGGATGCAGCACCTGCGCCTCGGCCTCCCAGCCGTAGGCGCGCAGCTTGGCCAGTGCCTCTTCGGCCTGGGCCGCGCTGTCAGCACCCGTCAGCAAGCCCTTGGACCTGAGCGAGGCACAGCGGGCCGCCGCCAGGGGCGAAAGTGTCGCCGCATAGGCCGCCTGGAATGGCGCCCCCGCCAGGCTGGGCGCCAGCGATGCACAGGACTGGTACACCTGCGCATAGGTCGTGAAGTCCACCAGCGTCTTCGCGCTGACCGGCACGGCCGTGGCGCCGCGGCGGATGCTCACACCCGGGTCGGCCGGCAGCTCCACCGCGGGCTCCGACACCGCCACCGCGTCGATCCAGCCTGCGTCGTCCAGCTCGGCCGCTGCCAGCGCTGCGCCGCCGCCGTTGGAGATGCTGGACGCGATCACCAGCGTGTTGCCCCGCGCGAAGGTCTGCCGCCGCGTGCCATCGCTTGCCCGCTCGCCGAGCCGCTCGTTGAGCACGTAGAAGGCGAACTGCACGGCCTGCAGCGTGAAGCGCCCCCAGTCCTTCTCGGGGTTCTGCTGCGAGTGCGCGTGCTTGAACGCGAAGCGGTTGGGCGTGGCTGCGTTGAAGGCGGCGCGCTCGCTGTCGGTCAGCGCGGCGCGGAAGGCCGCCGCCGTGCCGGCCGCGTTGGCCGCTGCGCGCGTGCCGTCGATCAGCGGCACGGTGTCGTTCTGCAGGTCGTGTGGCGCCGCGCCCGTGCCCTTGTCGGTGTAGGCCACGGCACAGCCGCGCTTGAGCGCCCATTCGCCGGCCGAGATGGCGCCATACACGCCGCGCGAGCCCGACGAGGTGGCGGTGACGATGCAGGGCTGCCTGGCATCGAAGCTGTTGGGCACCTGCACCATCAGCGTGACATTGCGCCGGCCCGTGCCGTCGTCGCTGTAGGCGATGTACTCGCCGCCGGCCACCTTGCCTTCGCCCAGCGAGGGAGTGCCGTCCAGCGCCACGTTGGGGCCGTAGAGCACGCCGTAGCCACCCTTGGCCGTCATGTCCAGCAGGGCGCGGTAGTTGTTGTAGATGGCATTGCGGCGCAGCTCCACCGCGGTCGGCGCAGCGGCATTGGTGTAGGCGGGTGCATCGCCTGCCAGGCCGGTCTTGCCCAGGCCGGCCGTCAGCAGGTCGTCCTGGCCGCCGTCGTACTCCAGCATGGTCACCGTGCCGACGAACTCGGGCTTGGCGTTGGCCTTGGGCCCGTCATCGCCGCCGCAGCCCGCCACCATGGCCGCCACCGCCATGGCCCCCGCACAGAGCGGCATCCGCCGCAGGTTCTCGCATCGCATGGTCTGTCTCCTCGTCGTTGAAAGAAATCAGCGCCGTGCCAACGCGCGCGCCCGCAGGCGCCCGACGATGCCGGTGGGAAAGTGGTAAACCGACAGCACGAACAACAGGCCCAGCCAGAGCAGCCAGCGGTCCGGCGTGAACACCGCCGCGAGCCAGGGCACTCCGGTGACGGCCTCATTGGCCATGCGCAGCAGGTCCTGCAGATAGCTCTGCGCCACCACGAACAGTGTTGCGCCGATGGCCGCGCCGTACAGCGTGCCCATGCCACCGATCACGACGATGAGCAGGATGTCCACCATGATCTCGAACGAGAGCGAGGTGTCCGGCCCGTTGTAGCGCAGCCAGATCGCCAGCATGGCGCCGGCCAGCGTGGCGAACAGCGCCGACAGCACGGCCGCCGTCGTGCGGTAGACGACCACGCGGTAGCCGATGGCCTCGGCGCGGAACTCGTTCTCGCGGATGGCCTGCAGCACGCGGCCGAACGGCGAGTTGACGATGCGCAGCAGCGCCAGCACCAACACCACGGCCAGCACGAACAACAGGTAGTAGCACAGCAGCCGGCCATCCAGCGAGGCACCCAGGAAGGGTTCTTCGGCGAACTCGAAACTCGGCGAGATGAGCTCGGGCATCTTGAAGGTCAGCCCGTCCTCGCCGCCCGTGAAGCTGGAAAGCTGCGAGGCCAGCGTCTGGAAGGCCGAGGCCACGGCCAGCGTGATCATGGCGAAGAAGATCGCGCGCACGCGCAGCGAGAACAGGCCGATGGCCAGCGACAGCACGAACGACAGCGCGAGCGCCGCGCCCACGCCCACGGCCAGCGCCTCCCAGCCCGCCCCCATGCGCGAGGAAGCGATCGCCACGCCGTAGGCACCGATGCCGAAGAACATGGTGTGCGCGAAGCTCACGATGCCGGTGTAGCCCAGCAGCAGGTCGAAGCTGGCGACCAGCACCACGAACACCACCACCTTGGCGGCGACGTTGAGCGCCTTGACGCCCGGAAACAGGAAGGGCGCGAAGGCCAGGCCCAGCAGCAGCGCCACGAGGATCACGGCCAGCCAGCGGCTGCGGGGCAGGTCGTGGGAGAGGACGCGGCTCATACCTTCACCACCGGATACACGCCCTGCGGCCGCCACATCAGCACGGCGACCATCAAGGCAATCGATGCGAACTGCGTGGCCACCGGCAGCACGAAGCCCACGTAGTTGACCATCAGCCCCACCAGCAGTGCACCGATCAGCGCGCCCAGCGTGGAGCCCAGGCCGCCGATGATGATGACGATGAAGATCAGCACGTTGACCTGCGCGCCCATCTGCGGGATCAGGTTCTGCTGGAACAGGCCCCACATCACGCCGCCCAGGCCCGCCAGCGCGCTGCCGGCCACGAACACGCCGACGAACAGCCGGCCGATGCGGTAGCCCAGCGATTCCACCATCTCGCGGTCCTGCACGCCGGCGCGGATCAACAGGCCGATCTTGGTGCGCGCCAGCGTCCAGGCCAGCGCCACGAACACCACCAGACCCACGGCCACGGCCAGCAGCCGGTACTTGCTGATCGCAGCCTCGCCAACGAACAGTGAACCGCGCAGCGCCTCGGGCAGCGGCAGCGGGATCTGCGCCGGACCCCAGACCATCTTGATGAACTCCTCGCCGATGATCATCCCGCCCATGGTGATGAGGATCTGCTTCAGGTGTTGGCCGTAGACCGGCCGCACGATGAAGCGCTCGAAGGCCAGGCCCACTGCCGCCGCCACGGCCATCGCCACCAGCATGGCCGGGAACACGGCGACGAGGTTGCGCCACAGCTGCTGCGAACCGGTCCAGTCGCCCATCAGGCCCAGCACGCTGCTGGCCACGAAGGCGCCCAGCGCGATGAATAGGCCATGGCCGAAGTTCAGCACGTCCATGAGGCCGAACACCAGCGTGAGGCCCGAGGCGATGACGAAGATGATCATGCCCATGGCCAGGCCCGCGACCGTGAGCGTGAGCCACGTCGAGGGCGAGCCCACCAGCGGCAAGGCCAGCAGCGCGAGCACCGGCACGAGCGCCAGCGGTTTCCAGTCGAAATTGCTCATATCGCCAATCCCAGCAAGGACTGCTGCAGCGCCGTGTCGGCGGCGAAGTCGGCCATCGATCCAGCGTGCACCACGCAGCCGTTGTCCATCACCGCCACGGTGTCGCCCAGCCGCTTGGCGAAGTTGAGGTTCTGCTCGACAAGCAGGATGGTCACGCCCTGCGCCTTGAGTTCGGCGAAGGCGTCGATCATGTTGTCGATGATGGCCGGCGCCAGGCCCTTGCTGGGCTCGTCCACGATCAGCAGCTGGCGCGGCTCGACGATGGCGCGGGCCACCGCCAGCATCTGCTTCTGCCCGCCCGAGAGCTTGCCGGCCGGGTGGTTCCAGAACTTCTCGACGGCCGGGAACATCTTGAAGATCCATTGCAGCCGCGCAGCGTCCATCTGCTCGGCGCGCTTGGCGGCGCGCGCGGCCAGCAGCATGTTCTCCTTCACCGTGAGGTCGGCGAAGATGCCCATGTTCTCCGGCACATAGGCGACGCCCAGCGCCGCGATCTGCGGCGTTGCTGCTGCCGTGATGTCCTGCCCCGCCAGCGCCACCCTGCCCTTGGACGCATGCCACAGGCCCATGATGGTGCGCAACGTGGTCGATTTGCCAGCGCCGTTGCGGCCCAGCAGCATGGTGACCTGGCCCTGGGGCACGACCAGGTCCACGCCATGCAGGATGTGGTAGGCGCCGATGTGCGTGTGCACGCCCTGGAGTTCGAGCAGATTCATGCCTTCGCGACTCCTAGATAGGCTTCCTGCACGATGGGCGAAGCGATGACTTGCGCCGGCTCGCCGTCGGCCACCAGTTGGCCGTTGTGCAGCACGATGATGCGGTCGGCCAGTTCGCGGACCACGTCCATCTTGTGCTCCACCAGCAGGATGGTCTTGCGCTTGTCCTGCTTGAGCTTGCGGATCAGGTCCAGGATGACGGGCGCCTCGGCCGCGTTCATGCCCGCCGTGGGCTCGTCGAACATGAAGACCTGCGGCTCCAGCGCCATCAGCAGCGCCACTTCGAGCTTGCGCTGGTCGCCATGCGGCAGGCTGGCCACGGTGTCGTGCTCGCGCGCCTTCAGAGCCACTTCGGCGAGGATGGCATCGGCCCGTGCCGTCAGGCCCTGGTGGTCGCTCCAGATGCTCCACAGGTTCAGGCCGCGCCGGTGCGGCCCCTCCTGCGTGGCCTGCACCGCCAGGCGCACGTTCTCCAGCACCGAGAGGTTGGGGAACAGGTTGGTGAGCTGGAAGGCCCGGCCCAGGCCTGCGCGGGTGCGGGCCGATGGGGGCTGCCCGGAGAGATCGCGGCCATTCAGCGACACCGTGCCCGCGCTCGCCTTGAGCTGGCCCGAGATCAGGTTGAAGTAGGTCGTCTTGCCCGCGCCGTTGGGGCCGACGATGGCCGTCAGCGTGCCGGACGCGAAGCTGCAGCTGACGGCGTTCACCGCGACGTGTCCGCCGAAACGGATCGTCAGGTCTCGGGTCTCCAGCACGCCGCGTTCAGCGCTTGTTGCGGACGGGCACGGCCATTTCTTCCGGCTTGATCTCGCGCACGAGCTCGGGCACGCCCCAGGCGAAGGCCGGGTCCTGCTTGATACGGAAGTGGTACATGCTCTGCATGGCCTGGTGGTCTTCCTTGCGGAAGGTCATCGTGCCCTTGGGCGTGTCGAAACTCATGCCTTCCATGGCCGTGATGAGCTTGTTGGTGTTGGTCTCGCCCCCGGTCTTCTTGAGCGCCGTGACCACCGCCATCGCGGCCGAGAAGCCGCCGGCCGTGAAGAAATCCGGCGGCGCCTTGAACGCCTTGTAGTGGGCCGCGACCAGCGCTTCGTTGACCGGATTCTTGGGCAGGCCGAAGTAGTAGTAGGTAGCGCCTTCCATGCCCGGGAAGCGCTTGTAGGCGGTCATGGCGGGCAGGATGTTGCCGCCCGTGGCCACCTCGATGCCGAAGCGCTTTTGCAGGTCGGCATCGGCCAGCGCGTTGAACGGCGTGGTGGCGCCGGCCCACACCACCCAGACCACCTTGCGGCCCGGCTTGTCCTTGAGCTGGTCGACGATGCGCTGGATGCCGGCCGTGAAGTCGGTGGTGGTCGGCGGCAGGTACTCCTCGTGGCCGATCTTGGCCTTCTTCACCGCGTCCTTGAAGGCCTTCACGCCGTCGCGGCCGAAGGCCCAGTCCTGCGCCAGCGTGACGATGGTCGTGCCGTCCTTGTCCAACGCCACGGCGTTGCTGATGGCGTCCTGGCTGGAGTTGCGGCCGGTGCGGAAGATGTACTTGTTCCACTTGTCGCCGGTGATCGAGGCGGCCACGGCGGGCTCGACGATGAGCACCTTCTTGTACTCCTCGGCCACCGGCAGCATGGCCAGCGCCACGCCCGAACCCGTGGTGCCCACGGCCAGGTCCGCCTTGTCGTCGGCATAGGCCGTGGCCAGCAGCGACTTGCCCAGGTCGGGCTTGCCCTGGTCGTCCTTCTCGATCACGACCAGCTTCTTGCCGTTCACCGCCATGCTGCCGCCCGTGGCGTAGTCCAGGCCCATCATGAAGCCGGTCTGCGTCTGCTTGCCGTAGGCCTCCAATGCGCCGGTCTTGCCATAGACATGGGCGATGCGGATCTCCTTGGGCTGGGCAAAGCTTGCGGTGGCGCACAGGGCGAGTGCGGCAACGGCTGACAAACGTGCCAGACGGCGACGGTTCATGGCGTAGTCTCCAAATATGTAATGCCTGGAAATTGCACAGTCCATGCCAGTCCTGTAGTTTGTTGAATTTCAACTACTTACACTCATCTTCCTCGCCGAGACTCCGTGATTCAGTCATGCAAAATGTCTTGAAACCAGACAATTGCCTGGCGTTTTTACAGGGTTTTCCTGGTGCTCCCAGCCCGCGCGGTCTGTAGGCCGCTGCCGCAACCGAAGCCCCTGCCCGCCGCTGCCGGCCTAGCATTGCCCTCGCCCTTTCGGGCCTGATGGAGCTACCCAAGGAACCGACATGCACAACATGCACAACAACCGCTTTCGCACCCTCGCCGCCACCGCCCTGCTGGGCGCCTGCAGCCTCGCCTTCGTCGGCTGCACGACCACCAAGCCCGGCACGGCCAGCGCTCCCGCTTCGGCGCGGCACGCCATCGACGCCGACGTGGATGCGGCTCTGTCCAAGCTTTACAACACCGTGCCCGGCTCGCGCGAGCTCGTGGCGCGCTCGGCCGGTACGCTGGTGTTCCCGTCCGTGATCAGCGCCAGCCTGGGCATCGGGGCCGAGTACGGCCGCGGCGCACTGCGCGAAGGCAGCCGCACGGTGGGCTACTACAGCACCACGGCCGGCTCGGTCGGCTGGCAGGCCGGCGCCCAGTCGCGCGCCGTGATCTACGTCTTCAGCACCCGCGACGCGCTGGAGAAGTTCCGCGCGAGCAAGGGCTGGACCGTGGGCGCCGACGCCACCGTGGCCCTGGCCACCGTCGGCGCCAACGGCCAGGTCGACAGCAACACCATCCGCCAGCCTGTCGTCGGCTACGTGCTGACCAACGCGGGCCTGGAAGCCGGCGTTGCCCTGCAGGGCGCGAAGATCAGTCCTGTCACGCCATGAGGCATTGCCCCAGGCTGGCACACGCCGGCCCGGGGATGCCCCAAATTGGGGCTTGGCGCGCACCACGCTTGCCGGTGCCGCGCCGACACTCCCACGCAAGCCATTGATTCCATTGCGCCAGCAACTGGCACATCAATTGCAACAACCGCCCTGTCCCCCGGCGCCGTAGCCGGGTGACGGGGCGGTTTCACATCCGCCCGACTCTCCGCCAACGGTGGCGGAACCTCTGCCTGCTGGTGGTCCGTTTGGACCGCGCGCAGGCGGTGTTCCAACCCAACCGGCGGAGCGCGCAAGCGCCACCCGCCAGGGTCGGCCAAGGCGCCCGATGCGCCGCGGCCTGCCCGCAGCCAGCAGGAGCGCAAGCGCATGAAGATCGTCGTCGTCGGCCACGGAATGGTGGGCCATAAATTCCTCGAGAGCCTGGCCGAAAGCGGTCTGCCGGACCTGGATGTCACCGTGCTCTGCGAGGAGCCGCGCGCCGCCTACGACCGGGTACACCTTTCCGAGTTCTTCAGCGGCAAGACCGCCGACGACCTCTCGCTGGTGGAGCCTGGCTTCTTCGAGAAGAGCGGCTTCAAGCTGCGCCTGGCCGCCCGCGCCGCCGCCGTGGAGCGCCGCGCCAAGACCGTGACCACCGCCGATGGCGAAGTCATCCCCTACGACAAGCTGGTGCTGGCCACCGGCTCCAACCCCTTCGTGCCCGGCGTGCCCGGCCGCGAGCGCGCGCACTGCCACGTCTACCGCACCATCGAGGACCTGGAGGCCATGCAGGCATCCGGCGCCAAGAGCAAAAGCGGCGTCGTGATCGGCGGCGGCCTGCTCGGCCTGGAATGCGCCAAGGCCCTGCGCGACATGGGCCTGCAGACCCACGTGGTCGAGTTCGCCCCGCGGCTCATGACCGTGCAGGTGGACGAAGGCGGCGGCCGCACCTTGCGCACCAAGATCGAGGCGCTGGGCGTGCAGGTGCACACGGGCCGCAACACGACCGAGATCACCGACGGCGCCACCGCGCGCCACCGCATGGTCTTCGCCGACGGCACGCACCTGGAGACCGACATGATCGTGTTCTCCGCCGGCATCCGCCCGCGCGACGACCTCGCGCGCCAGTGCGTGCTGGCCATCGGCCCGCGCGGCGGTGTGGTCATCGACAACCACTGCCGCACCAGCGACCACGATGTCTACGCCATCGGCGAATGCGCGGCCTGGAACGAGCAGGTGTTCGGTCTCGTGGCGCCGGGCTACGACATGGCGCGCACGGCCGCGCGCCACATCGCCGGCGATGCGGACGCCGCCTTCACCGGCGCCGACATGAGCACCAAGCTCAAGCTGATGGGCGTGGACGTGGCCAGCATCGGCGACGCGCAGGGCAAGACGCCGGGCTGCCGCAACTACCAGTTCGTCGACGAGCGCAAGCAGATCTACAAGAAGATCGTGGTCAGCGAAGACGGCAAGAAGCTGCTGGGCGCCGTGCTGGTCGGCAATGCTGACGAGTACGGCACGCTGCTGCAGACCGCCCTCAACGGCCTGGCGCTGCCGGACGATCCCGAGTTCATGATCCTGCCCTCCAGCGACGGCAAGGCCAAGCCCGGCCTGGGCGTCGACGCCCTGCCCGACAGCGCGCAGATCTGCTCGTGCAACAGCGTCAGCAAGGGCCAGATTTGCGCGGCCGTGGGCGAAGGCGCCTGCACCATCGGCGACCTCAAAGCCTGCACCAAGGCCGGAGCCACCTGCGGCGGCTGCGTGCCGCTGGTCACGCAGGTCATGAAGTTCGAGATGGCGCGGCGCGGCATGGCCGTCAACAACCATGTCTGCGAGCACTTCGCCTATTCGCGCCAGGAGATCTACCACCTGGTGCGCGTCGGCGAGATCAAGACCTTCGACGAGCTGCTGGCCAAGCACGGCAAGGGCCTGGGCTGCGACGTCTGCAAGCCCGTGGCCGCCAGCGTGCTGGCCTCGATCTGGAACGAGTTCGTGCTCAAGCCGCAGCTGGCCAAGCTGCAGGACAGCAACGACTACTTCCTGGGCAACATCCAGAAGGACGGCACCTACTCCGTCGTGCCGCGCATGCCGGGCGGAGAGGTCACGCCAGATGGCCTGATCGCCGTCGGCCAGGTGGCCAAGAAATACGGTCTCTACACCAAGGTGACGGGCGGCGCGCGCGTCGACATGTTCGGCGCGCGGCTCGAGCAGTTGCCGCTGATCTGGGAAGAACTCATCGCCGCCGGCTTCGAGAGCGGCCATGCGTATGGCAAGTCGCTGCGCACCGTGAAGAGCTGCGTGGGCAGCACCTGGTGCCGCTACGGCGTGGACGATTCCGTGGGCCTGGCGGTGCTGCTGGAGAACCGCTACAAGGGCCTGCGCGCGCCGCACAAGATCAAGTTCGGCGTGTCGGGATGCACGCGCGAATGCGCCGAGGCGCAGGGCAAGGACGTGGGCATCATCGCCACCGAGAAGGGCTGGAACCTCTACGTCTGCGGCAACGGCGGCATGAAACCGCGCCATGCCGAGCTGATCGCCAGCGACCTGAGCAAGGAAGCCCTGCTCGCCATGATCGACCGCTTCCTGATGTTCTATGTGCGCACGGCCGACCGGCTGCAGCGCACCAGCACCTGGCGCGAGAGCCTGGAGGGCGGGCTGGATTACCTCAAGCAGGTGCTGATCGAGGATTCGCTCGGCATCGGTGCCGAGCTCGAGGCGCAGATGCAGCACGTGGTCGACACCTACCAGTGCGAGTGGAAGACCGCCGTGACCGACCCTGCCGTGCGCCAGCGCTTCAAGAGCTTCGTGAACAGCGAGCAGCCCGACCAGCGCATCGTGTTCGTGAAGGAACGCGGCCAGATCCGCCCCGCCCGCGCGGAAGAGCGCGAAGCCCCCGCCACTGTTTGAAGGAACCGCACCATGCTGGCCAAGACCCACACCTGGACCTCCGTCTGCACCGCAGACGCCATCGTGCCCCACACCGGCGTCTGCGCGCTCGTCCAGGGCCACCACGTGGCGGTGTTCCGCCTCGGCGACGACCGCTTCCATGCCATCGACAACATCGACCCGAAGTCCGGCGCCAGCGTGCTGTCGCGCGGCCTGATCGGCAGCCTGGGCGAGCGCGTCGTCGTCGCCTCGCCGCTCTACAAGAACCACTTCGACCTGGCCACGGGCGAATGCCTGGAAGCGCCGGAGCACTCCGTCTCCGTGCATGCCGTGCGCATCGAAGACGGCAACGTGCTCGTCGCCCTGAACTGACTTTCCATCCCTCCACAGAGACACGCCATGGCCTACCTCGCCCCGACCGAATTCGTGACCAAGATGGTCGACTCCGGTGAATCCAAGCTGCTGATGTCCACCCGCGACACGCTGATCCGCTCCTACATGGCCGGCGCCATCCTCGCGCTGGCCGCCGCCTTCGCCGTCACGGTCACGGTCAACACCGGCAACCCGCTGGTCGGCGCCATGCTCTTCCCGGTCGGCTTCATCCTGCTGTACCTGATGGGCTTCGACCTGCTGACGGGTGTGTTCACGCTGGCCCCGCTGGCGGTGCTGGACAAGCGCCCCGGTGCCACCTGGAAGGGCGTGCTGCGCAACTGGGGCCTGGTGTTCTGCGGCAACTTCGCCGGCGCCTTCACGGTGGCCGTGTTCATGGCCATCATCTTCACCTTCGGTTTCTCCGAAGCGCCCAATGCCGTCGGCGAGAAGATCGGCCACATCGGCGAAGGCCGCACGGTGGGGTATGCGGCCCACGGCGCCGCCGGCATGCTGACACTCTTCATCCGCGGCGTGTTGTGCAACTGGATGGTGTCCACGGGCGTGGTGGCGGCCTTCATGTCGACCTCCGTGTCGGGCAAGGCCATCGGCATGTGGATGCCCGTGATGGTGTTCTTCTACATGGGTTTCGAGCACAGCATCGTCAACATGTTCCTGTTTCCCATCGGCCTGATGCTGGGCGGCAAGTTCACGTTCATGGACTACCTGATCTGGAACGAGATCCCCACCGTGCTGGGCAACCTGGTCGGCGGCCTGACCTTCGTCGGCCTCACGCTGTACTCCACGCACTACAAGACCGGTGCCAAGCGCCGCCCCGCTTGAGGTCACGCTCGGCCAGCACTCGCTGGCCGGCGACAAGGGACTGAACCAGGACTTCCACGGCGCCGTCGTCCCGACGGGCTCGGCGCTGTACTTCAAGGGCATCGCCGTCGCGCTGGCCGACGGCATCGGCTCCAGCCCCGTGAGCCAGGTCGCCAGCGCGGCGGCCGTGCGCGGTTTCCTCGACGACTACTACGCCACATCGGAGGCCTGGTCCGTGCGCCGCGCCGCGCAGCGCGTGCTGGGCGCCACGAATGCCTGGCTGCATGCGCAGAACCAGCGTGGCGATGCGCGCTTCGACAAGGACCGCGGCTACTGCTGCACCTTCAGCGCGCTGGTGCTCAAGGGCCGCGAACTGCATGTGCTGCACGTGGGCGACACGCGCATCTACCGCGTGCACGCGCAGGCGCTGGAGCAACTGACCGAGGACCACCGCGTGCACCTGGGTGCGGACCGTTCCTACCTGGGCCGCGCGCTGGGTGCCACGGCGCATGTGGAGATCGACCACCACTGCCTGGAGGCCGAAGCCGGCGCGCTCTACCTGCTGGCCAGCGATGGCGCCTACGAACGCCTGGACGCAGCCGCCGTGCATGCCGCGCTGGCCCGCTGGCCCGATGACTTCGACGCGGCCGCGCGGTCCTTGGCCGAGACAGCACGCGCACGCGGCAGCACCGATGACGCCACCGTGCAGCTTCTGCGCATCGACACGCTGCCGCCGCACGAGGCCCAGCCCTGGCAGGCGCAGCGCGCGCAGTTGCGGCTGCCGCCGCCGCTGGCACCGCGCATGGCCTTCGAGGGCTGCACGCTGGTGCGTGAACTCCATGCGAGCGCGCGCAGCCAGGTCTTCCTGGCGCTGGACCACCAGACCGGGCAGCACCTCGTGCTCAAGGTGCCGTCCGTGGAACTGCGCGAGGACCCCGATGCGCTGGACCGCTTCCTGCTCGAGGAATGGGTGGCGCGGCGCGTGCGCAGCCCGCATGTGCTGCAGGCCTGGGCCAGCGAGCGTGCGCGCGAACACCTGTTCGTGGCCATGGCCTACGTCGAGGGCCAGACGCTTGCGCAGTGGATGACAGACCACCCCCGCCCGGACCTGGACAGCGTGCGCGGCCTGGTGGCGCAACTGGCCAAGGGCTTGCAGGCCCTGCATGGCAAGGAGATGCTGCACCAGGACCTGCGGCCCGAGAACGTGATGGTCGACCGCAGCGGCACCGTGAAGATCATCGACCTGGGCTCGGCCCACGTGGCCGGGCTGGCCGAGGCCGCACCCGCGCACCAGGCCACGCGCATCGTGGGCTCCCTGCAGTACACCGCGCCCGAGTACTTCGTCGGCGGCCAGCCCACGGCCGCGGCCGACCTGTTCGCGCTGGCGGTGCTGACGTACCAGATGCTGAGCGGCCAGCTGCCGTACGGACTGCAGGTGACGCAGCTGCGCCAGCCCGCCGACCTCAAGCGTCTGCGCTACGTGCCGCTGCGCCACCACCGGCCGGAACTGCCGGCCTGGCTGGATGCGGTGCTGCTGAAGGCGCTGCAGCCCGAGCCCGCGCGGCGGCAGGAGGCGGTGTCGGAGTTCGTGCACGACCTGCACCGGCCGGGCGGCGCGCTGCTGCAGGCACGCGCGCTGCCACTCGTGGAGCGCGACCCCGTGCTGTTCTGGAAGGTTTGCACGGTGCTGCTGGGGCTGGGGACGGTGGTGTTGGCGGCCCTGCGGGTGCTGGGGCGCTGAACCGTCCGGCCCACACGCGACAAGGCCCGCGCGAAACAACGCGCGGGCCTTGCGGTCAGCGCAGGCTCAGTGCTGCGCCACGGCCACCGCCGCCGGCTGCCCTCCCCCCTTGCGCAGCTTCCACACCGCCAGCCCCATCTGCCACACGATGAACGACCCTACCAGCGCGAACAGCGTGCCGGCGATCGGCCGGTGCGCCATCTCCACGAAGCTGCCTCGCGTCAGCAGCATGGCGCGGCGGAAGTTCTCCTCCAGCATCGGGCCGAGGATGAAGCCCAGCATCAGCGGCGCGGCGTCCAGCCCCAGCCGCATGAACATGTAGCCCATGGCACCGAAGGCGGCGGTGACGAAGATGTCGTCGACGTTGTTGTTCACGCTGAACGAGCCGATGCAGCAAAAGAACAGGATGGCCGGGAACAGCACGCTGTACGGGATCTTGAACAGCGTGAGCCACCAGCGCACCAGCGGGACGTTCAGGATCAGCAGGAAGCAGTTGCCCACCCACATGCTGGCCACCAGGCCCCAGAACAGGTCCGGGTGCTCGGGGATCAGGTTCGGGCCGGGCGTGACGCCCTTGATCATGAAGGCGCCCATCATCAGCGCCATGACGGCGTTCTCGGGGATGCCGATGCTCATCAGCGGGATGAAGCTGGTGCGCGCGGCCGATTCGTCGGCAGCGGCCTGGCCGGCCACGCCTTCGATGGCGCCGTCACCGATCTCGTGCTTGTACTTGCTGACCTTCTTGTCCACCGCATAGGCCGCGAACTGCGCGATCACCGGGCCGCCGCCGGGCAGGATGCCCAGGAACGAGCCGATCACGCTGCCGCGCAGCGCG
This sequence comes from Pseudorhodoferax soli, assembly GCF_003337555.1. Lineage (GTDB taxonomy): Bacteria > Pseudomonadota > Gammaproteobacteria > Burkholderiales > Burkholderiaceae_C > Pseudorhodoferax > Pseudorhodoferax soli. The sequence goes on from NZ_QPJK01000001.1 coordinate 502,461, forward strand.
CTCGGGATGATGCGTTTGAACTCCGGCCAGGTCGGGATCAGCTTGATGGCGCCATTGAAGGGCGTGCGCTCTTCCTTGGCGTCCAGGTTCTTGGTGATCTCGGCGATGCCGAAGCAGCCCAGCGCGATGCTGACCAGGCCGATGCCGTCGGCCAAAAATGGCATGTCCATCGTGAAGCGGGCCACGCCGCTGTTCACGTCGGTGCCGATCTGGCCCAGCAGCACACCCACCATGCACATGGCCAGGCCATTGAGCAGGCTGCCGGTGGTGACGAAGCTCACGCAGACGAAGCCCACCAGCATCAGCGCGCAGTAGTCCGACGGGCCGAACAGGAAGGCCACCTGGCTCAGCGTGGGCGCCAGGAACGCCAGCACCACGATCGACACGGTGCCACCGATGAAGCTGGAGAAGCCCGCCGTGAACAGCGCCAGCCCGGTCTTGCCCTTGAGCGTCATCGCGTAGCCGTCGATGCAGGCCACGATGGAACTGGCGTGCGGGATCTTCATCGTGATCGCACTCACGCTGTCGCCGTATTGCGCACCGTAGTAGATGCCGGCCAGCATGATGAGCGAGCCGTCCAGCGGCATCGAATAGGTGAGCGGCAGCAACAGGCTGATGGTGGCCAGCGGCCCCAGGCCCGGCAGCAGGCCGACCATGGTGCCCACGGTGCAGCCGAGGGCGCAGTACATGAGGTTGCTCAGCGTCAGCGCGTGGCCGAAGCCGAACATGAGGTTGTGGATGACTTCCATGGCAGTTCCCTCAGATCAGCGGCAGGGACAGGCCGAGCAGCTTCTGGAACGCGAAGGCCACGAGGATCAGGCCGATGCTGATCTTGATGTTGCGTGGCACCGAGTAGGTGGTGGCAGCCTTGCCCGAGATGAACACCATGGCCACGATGGCGACCAGCATGTTCACGTACAGCGAGAGGAACGCGAACACGCACAGCGAGAACAGCAGCAGGCCGATGTTCATGAGGTTCAGGTTCAGCGGCTCGCGGGCCACGAAGCGCGAGCGCACGACGATCATCAGCGCGATCGCCAACAGGATGCCGCTGACGATCAGCGGAAACAGGCCGGGCCCGGCGTGGCTCAGGGAGCCGGTCTGGTATTGCAGCGAGAAGCCGCCGAATACCAGGGCGATGAGGGCCAGGAACAGGCCCCTCGCGAGATTGCGGTCGATCATCATGAACTTCCGATGGGTTTGTCTCCACGCCCGTGCGGCCGCAGAACGGCTGCGCTGGCGCCTGTGGGCCGCGCAGGCAGGAACCCGCTGGCCGTGGCGGAATTCTTGGCGGCACACCGGTGCGGCGCACCATCGGGTACCACGTACGACAGCTTTGTGACAGCTTCGCGCGCGGGCCTGTCAGCGCACCGCGCGCGGCAGGCGCACCCGCACGCACAGGCCGCGTGCGGACGGCCCGGCGAGCAGTTCAGCGTGGCCTTCGTGCAGCTGCGCGATGTGCTGCACGATGGGCAGGCCCAGCCCGGTGCCGGGGCCGCTGGCCATGCTGCCGCGGTGGAAGCGGTCCCAGGCGCGGGCACGGTCGGCCGGGTCGATGCCGGGGCCGTCGTCCTCCACTTCCAGCACGGCCTGGCCGCCCTCGGTGCGGGTGCGCACCGTGACCTGCGCGCCGCGGCCGGCATGTTGCTGGGCGTTGTGCAGCAGGTTGGACAAGAGCTCGCGCAGCAGCCAGGCCTCGCCCTGGGTCGCGGCCGGCTGCAGGTCGAAGCCGAGATCCTGCCCCGCGGCCAGGGCCGGCCGCACCCAGTCGGCGGCGGCCTCGGTGACGAGCTGGACGAGGTCGATGCACGCGCTGCCGCGCCGCTCCAGCGCCGCGCCCTCTGCGCGCGCCAGCGTCAGCAATTGGTGCGACAGGTGGGCGCTGCGTTCGGCCGCGGCGTGCAGGCGCTGCAGCCGCGCATGCAGCTCGGGCGGGTGCGGCTGTTCCAGCGCCTGCGCCGATTCGGACAGCAGCACGGCCAGCGGCGTGCGCAGCTGGTGCGAGGCATCGTCCAGGAAGCTGCGCTGCGCGCCAACCGCCTGGCGCAGCCGGCCGAACAGTTCGTTGAGCGCGGCACCGAAGAAGGCCACCTCGCGCGGCAGCTGCTGCAGCGGCAGCGGCTCCAGCTGCTGCAGCGAGCGCCGCTCCAGTTCCTGCGATGCCTGCTGCAGCGGCCGCAGGCCACGCCCCACCGCGACACGGGCCAGCAGCGCGAGGCACAGCGCCAGCAGCAGGCTGACGCCGGCCGCGGCCAGCACCACGGCGCGCGCCGCGGCATCGCGCTTGCCCAGCGACTCGGCCACGAGGATGGGGCAGGTCTGCGCACCGCAGGACGCGCCATGGGCGACCATGCGCATCGCCCGGCCGCGCAGCTGGCCGTCGAAGAAGCGCCAGTCGCCGCGTGCCAGGCGCGGATCCTGCGCCAGCAGCGCGCGCTCGCCGCCCAGCAGGCGCCCCTGCGCATCGCCGACCGCGAACACCACCTCGTCCACGAGGTCGGCGCGCAGTGCGTGGGCGGTCTGGGCGCTGAGGGGCAGCACGGCCTGGCCTGCGCGCTCGTCCAGGATCTGCGCCAGCGCCACCGCGGTGTCGGTCAGCGCGCGGTCCAGGCTGTCCATGGCCGGCTGCACGGCCAGCAGGTACAGCAAGGCCGTGGCCAGCGGCACGAGGACGATGAGCGGCAGCACCAGCCAGGCCAGCAGCGCCCGGCGCAGGCTGGGCGCCGGGCGTTCAGACGCCATCGGCGTCCGCGGCTTCGAGCAGGTAGCCCAGGCCGCGCACGGTGCGCAGGCGCACGCCACCCGGCTCGATCTTGGCGCGCAGGCGCGAGACCTGCAGTTCCAGCGCGTTGTCGGAGGTGGCCGCGGCCCAGCCCGGCACCAGGGCCATGAGCTGCTCGCGCGCGACGATCTGGCCAGCGCGCGTCATCAGGTACTGCAGCAGCGTGGACTCGCGCGCACTCAGCGGCAAGGCCTGCTCGCCGATGGTGGCACGCATGCCCTGCAGGTCGAAGCGCAGCGCTGCCAGCGCCAGCCGGCCTTCACGCCGGTTCTCGTGCCGGCGCACCAGCGCGCGCAGCCGGGCCACCAGTTCGGCGGGCGCGAAGGGCTTGCACATGTAGTCGTCGGCACCGGATTCCAGGCCGGCGACGCGGTCCTCCACGCTGTCGCGCGCGGTCAGCACCAGCACCGGCTGCAGCCAGCCGCTCTCGCGCACGCGGCGCAGCGTCTCCAGGCCGTCGATGCCGGGCAGGCCCAGGTCCAGCACCAGCAGGTCGTAGGCGTCCTGCGCCAGCGAGCGGGGCACGGGCTCGCCGCGCGCGCTCACGTCCACGCGCCAGCCCTGTGCCTGCAGCGCGCCGGCGACCGAGACGGCCAGGGCTTCGTCGTCTTCAACGAGCAGGATGTGCATGGTGGTCGGGGTACGGAGGCGCCGCATTGTGCCCGCGGTCATGCAGCCATTGCAGAATCCCGGCCATGACGCTTCTCCACGCGCCGGACGCTTGCCCCTCCCGCTTGCGCCACCTGGTCGTGGTGCTGGGCGACCAGCTCGACCGGCAGTCCGCCGCCTTCGACGGCTTCGATCCCGCGCAGGACCGGGTGTGGATGGCCGAAGCGATCGAAGAGTCCACCCAGGTCTGGAGCACACAGCCGCGCATCGCCATCTTCCTGGCGGCCATGCGCCACTTCGCCGAGGCGCTGCGCGGTGAGGGCCTGCAGGTGGACTACCGGCTGCTGGACGACGCGGACAACCGGGGCACGCTGGCCGCCGAACTGGCCGCGGCGCTGGCCCGGATGCGACCGGCCGCCCTGGTGCTGGTGCAGCCCGGCGAGTGGCGCGTGCAAGAGGCCTTGCGCGCCGTCGCCGCACATGCGGGCGTGGCGCTGGACGAGCGCGAAGACCGGCATTTCCTGTGCACGCCTGCCGCCTTCGCCCGGTACGCCGAAAGCCGGCCCCAACTGGTCATGGAGCACTTCTACCGCGCCATGCGCAAGCGCCACCGCGTGCTCATGGACGGCGACGCCCCGGCCGGCGGCGCGTGGAACTTCGACACCGACAACCGCGGCGCATTCGGCCGCGATGGCCCGGGCTTCCTGCCGCAGCCCGCAGCCTTCCCGCCCGATGCCACCACGCAGCAGGTGATCGCGCTCGTGCGCAAGCACTTCGCCGAGCGCCCGGGCCGGCTCGACGCCTTCGCCTGGCCGGTCACACGCAGCGAGGCCCTGCAGGCGCTCGACACCTTCGTCGCCGAACGGCTCCCGCTCTTCGGCCACTGGCAGGACGCCATGTGGGGCGGCGAGCCCTGGCTCTACCACGCGCAGCTCAGCGCGGCACTGAACCTCAAGCTGCTGGACCCACGCGAGGTGATCGCGCGGGCCGAAGCGGCGTACCGGGCAGGCCAGGTGCCGATCGCCTGCGCGGAGGGCTTCATCCGCCAGATCCTGGGGTGGCGCGAGTACGTGCGCGGCATCTACTGGCGCGAGATGCCCGGCTACCTGGCGCGCAATGCGCTGGACGCGCACGCCGACCTGCCGCCCTGGTACTGGACCGGCCAGACCGACCGCGAATGCCTGCGCGACACCATCGCCCAGACGCTGGACCTGGGCTACGCCCACCACATCCAGCGGCTGATGGTCACCGGCCTGTACGCGTTGCTGCTGGGGGTGGAACCGGTGCAGGTCCATGCCTGGTACCTGGCGGTCTACGTGGACGCCGTCGAATGGGTGGAACTGCCCAACACGCTGGGCATGAGCCAGTTCGCGGACGGCGGCCTGCTGGGCAGCAAGCCCTACGTGGCCAGCGGGCAGTACATCGCACGCATGAGCGACCACTGCCGGCACTGCCGCTTCCGGCCCGCCGAGCGAACGGGCGAGAACGCCTGCCCGTTCACCACGCTGTACTGGGACTTCCTGGCGCGCCACGCGCAGCGCTTCGCGGAGCACCCGCGCCTGCGCGCGCAGGTGCAGAACCTGGCGCGGCTGTCCGATGCGGAGCGCGGTGCGATCGCGCTGCGCGCCGACGCCATCCGGCGCGGCGAGGCCTGAACGTGTTGCAGATGCGCGACCGCGCGCAGCGGGACAGCACGCGACCACGCTGCCCTGTACCATTCTGTGTGGTTCAACGACAACACTACGCCGACATGCCTGATGCGCTGCAACGCCGCAGCGCCGCCCCATGATCGAAACGCTGCCGCCCGCCCCTGCCCTCCCCACGGATCTGGCCGTGGTGCAGCGGCGCCACTACGTCACGCTGCTGTTCTCCGATCTGTCGCGCTCGACGGAACTGGCCGGCGCCATGGAGGCCGAGCAGTACGCCACGCTGCTGTCCATGCTGCGCATCGCCTACCAGGAAACCGTGCCGCGCTGGGGCGGCACCATCGTGCGCGTGCAGGGCGACGGCCTGCTGGCCATGTTCGGCCACCCGGTGCCGCACGAGGAAGCCGGGCGCCGCGCGGTCGAGGCCGCCCTGGCGCTGCACCGGGCCGTCGGCAGGCTGGCGCCACAGCTGCCAGCGGGATTCATGCTGCAGCTGCACACCGGCATCCACGCCGGCCTGGTGCTGATCGGCGATGGCGACATCGAGCGGGGCCGCTTCGAGCTCATGGGCACGGTGCCCAACATCGCTGCCCGGCTGTCCGACGCCGCCGGCCCGCACGAGATCGTGGTCAGCGACGAGACGCTGGGGCCAGCGCGCCGCTTCTTCGGGGCCGGCGCGCCCAGCATGCTCATGGTCAAGGGGCGCGACGCGCCGATCCTGGTCTACCGCATCGGCAGCCAGGCCGAGACCCTGGCCGGCGTGCAGGCACGCAGCCGCAAGCAGGCGCCGCTGGTGGGCCGGCAGGCCGAGTTCGAGCGGCTGGCGCACGCGCTCGACGCGGCCTTCGCCGGCGCGCCGGCCGGCGTCGAGGTGGCCGGGCCGCCCGGCATCGGCAAGACGCGGCTGGTCGAGGAATTCCTGCACCATGCCCACCAACGCGACTGCCGTGTGCTGCGCGGCAGCTGTGACAGCGGCCTGGGCGCGGCGCCGCTGCAGCCGTTCCGCCAGATGATGCAATCGCTCGGCACGGCCGAGCTGCCGGCGCGCCCGCACGCCTTCGCGGCCGCCTTCCAGCGGCTGGCGGCCGAGCAGCCGCTGGTGCTGTTCATCGACGACTGGCAGTGGGCCGACGATGCCTCGCACCAGGTGCTGGCCGGCATCCAGCGCGAGGCCGGATTGCGCCTGCTGGTGGTGCTGACCCGGCGCGTGGTCGGCAGCGCCGCCGCGCCGGCCGCCCCCGGCTTCGACACCGTCACGCTGGCGCCGCTGGTGCAGGCCACGGCCGCCGAAGCCGTGGCCGCCTACCTGCCCGGCGCCGACCCCTTCGTGGTGGCGCAGATCTGCGCCCGCGCCGGTGGCAACCCGTTGTTCATCGAGGAGCTGTGCCATTCCGCCGCGCATGGCGACAGCGGCCGGCTGGCGCCCCCGCCCAGCCCGGCCGGCTGGATCAACCAGCTCATCGAGTCGCGCGTGCAAGGCCTGGCCGCGCCGCTGGTGGACATGCTGCGCACCGCGGCCGTGATCGGCAACACCGTGCCGGCCTGGCTGCTGGCACGCATCACCGGCCATGGACCGGACGGCCCGCTGCTGCGCGAATTGGCCGAGCAGGACTTCCTGTTCCCGGGCGAGCATGCCGGCACGCTGCGCTTCAAGCACGGTGTCACGCGCGACGTCGTGTACGCCTCGGTCGGCCTGCTGCAGCGCCAGTGGCTGCACCTGCGCATCGCCGTGGCGCTCATGCAGCAGGCCCAGGCCGGCGCCCAGGAGGATGCCGAGGCCCTGGCCCTGCACTTCGGTGCAGGTGGCGACCCGGCCCTGGAGGCGCACTACGCCGAGCTGGCCGGCGACCGCGCGCTGGCCGTCTCGGCGCTGGACCGCGCCCGCGCACACTTCCACGCTGCGCTGTCGGCCTTGGAACGGGGCGAGCTGACAGGCGAACGCGCGCTGCGCTGGGTCGACATCGTCGAGAGGCTGGCCATGGTTTGCATGTTCGAGCCCGAGCGCGGCCAGATCGCGCTGGCCGAGCGGGCCGTGGAGCTGGCCCAGCGCCATGGCGACCTCGGGCGCGTGGCGCGCGCACGCCACTGGCTGGGCTGTGTGCACTATGCGCTGGGCGATCCGCGCCAGGCCATCCGCCACGGCGAGCAGGCTTTGCGCGAAGCCGAGGCCGCCTCCGACGCGCCGCTCGCCACGCAGGTCGTGGCCTCGCTCGGCGAGGCCCATACCGCGGCCGGGCGCTACGAGCGGGCCGCCCAGCTGCTGGACCGCGCCATCGAGGTCAAGCGCAGCCACCGCAGCGGCCGGCGGACCAATGTGGGCCTGGCCTACTCGCTGGTCTGCCGCGGCGTGGTGCTGGGTGACCAGGGGCGCTTCGGCGCCGCAGCCGCATGCTTCGACCAGGCGCAGGAATGCATCGTCGGGATCACCCACCAGATCGGCACCAGCATCGAAGGCTGGCGCGCGGCCGTGCTGCTGTGGCAGGGCCGCTGGGAGGCCGCGCACCAGGCCGCCGCCACATCCGCCCGCATCGCCGAGGCGACGCGCTCGCTGTGGCAGCTGTCGGTGGCACGTGCCATCGGCGGCTATGCCGACTGGATGCTGCGGCGCGACCCTGCGGCCATCGAAGGCCTGGTGGCCGTCACCGACTGGGTGCTGCCGCGCGACAGCGGCCTGTTCCGCTCGCTCAACCACGGCTGGCTGGCAGAAAGCCTGCTGGCCCTGGGGCGGCCTGACGAGGCGCGCCGGCACGCCTTCCTGGCCCTGCAGCGCGGCCGCCGCGAAGACCGCATCGGACTGGCCATGGCGGCGCGCGCGATGGCGCGCGCAGCCCATGCGAGCGGCCAGCACGCCGCCGCACAGCGCCAGCTGGCCTTCGCCCACCGCGTGGCACAGGCGCGCGGCGCGGCGCACGAGCGGGCGGTGACGCAGCTGGCCGAGGCCGAACTGGCGGCCGCCAGCGGCGACGGCACCCGCGCAGGCGCGCTGCTGGCCGAGGCCGAGGCGGCGTTCGACACCATGGACATGGCCTGGCACCTGGAACAGGCGCAGCGGCTGCGCGCGCAGCTCTGAATCGCGCCGCTGGCGGCGCCAGCCGGAGCCCATGCGGGCGCGGGCGCAGGGTGGGCGTGCGCCAGGCCGTGTTCGCGCTGCACCGGCCCGCGCCTGAGCGGGCCCGGCGCCTGCCCGGTCAGGCGGTCGCGGGCACCGCCACCTTGGGCGTCAGGATCAGCAGCACTGGCGAACCCGTCGGCCGCAAGGTGCCCGCTTGCAGCAGCGCAGCAGCCATGGCCAGCATCACACCCACGCCCATGCGCGAGCCCGGGCAGGCGTGCAGGCCCCAGCGGTCGGTGCCAGGCGCAAAGTAGTCGCCGCCGAACAGCAGTGCGTCGCGGCGGGCCTGCTCTCCAGGTGGCAGGCTTTCGATGGCCGAGGCCAGGCCCAGCACCACGGTGGCGTCGGGGTCGGGTTGGCCGTCCACCACGGGGCGGCGCCAGACCATGGGCGGCACCGGCTCGGCCTGCATGGTGTCCAGCATGGGCCGCCACAGTGCGGCACGCGCCGTGGCCAGCGGCCCCTCCTCGGCCAGCGTGCGCTCGGCCAGGTCCTGCTGCAGCGACCACAGCCGGCCATCCTCGATCCAGTTCTTCATGACCGTCAGGAAATTGCCGTGGACCGTGGGTGCGAAGCCCAGCAGCAGCCCGGTGATCTCGCGCTCCAGCAGGTCCGGGCCATGCGCCTGGCCGAGCGCGGCCAGCCCGGGACGCAAGGCCGCCACCAGCCCGGGCGAGGCGCCGCCGGCCAGTTGGTCCTTGACCGCCTGCAGCACCATGGGCCCGTGCAGTTCGCCCTCGGCAGTGACATGCACCTGCGGATGGGCGCCGAAGACCATGCGCGAGGGGCCGATGATGTGCCCGGGGCAACGCGGCTTGCCCTGCGGGTCGGGCGTGGGACTGCGCCCGCCGACGACCATGTTCTGGCCATCGGGCAACCCGAACCAGAGCTTGGACAAGGCGCCGACCACCTGCTCGGAGAAGCCCATGAGGTCGATCGCCACGCGCACGCGGCCGTCGGGGTGGCGCAGCGCGAAGGCCCCGCTGGAGGCACGCACGGTCTCGGCCAGCACGGCCTGCGCCACAGCGCTGGCGGCGGCGAAGGCCTGGGCTTCGCCGATGCTGGCGACCGCCGCGTTCACCACGGGGCCGACCTCCTTGTGGCCGTCTGCCGGGTCCATGCCCAGGTGGTTCACGCCGAGCGAGGCCTCCATGCGTTCGCCGAAGCCCTGCACCGAGAAGTGCTTGCACGGCGCATCGGCCAGCGCCGGGAAGACCTTGCCGGCCGTGCCGAGCAGGCGCCCATAGGGCTCGGCGTGCTGCTCGCCGCCATGCTGCTCGCGCACGGCGCGCCAGGTGGCGCGGCCGTTGTCGCGGTCCTCGAGCCGGTTGCGCCACGCGTCGAGCGCGCTGGACGGCACGGGCGCCGGCGCCAGCACGGGCTCGGGTGCGCTGCGGAAGTCGGACAGCCGCTCCAGTGCCGCCAGCGCGGGCACGAACAGGTACAGGCCCCACTGCAGTTCGACTAAGGCCTTGTCGCCCAGGTCGGCGCGCTGCGGTGCGCCGCAGTCATCCACCCAGCGGAACACGCGCGGCTGGCCCGCGCGCGGCACGCCCAGCAAAGGGTCGGACTGGGTCGAGCCCACGCCGGAGCTGTTGCCGCCGGCCAGCCAGCGCTGCACGGTCTCGTACTGCTCGGCGATGCTGGCGCAGTAGGCCATGAAGAGGATGCCGCGGTCGGCCTCGGGCGGTGCCTCCAGCGAGGCCGGCCCGTAGCCCATGCCACGGCGCAGGATGCGCGGCAGGCCGGGCTGGCCGTCGCGCGGGTTGGCACGCCGCACGTGCGAGGAGAACGGGCATTGCGCCTGGTCGGCGCCGCGGTAGCGGAAGTCGTTGTCGCCGCCCGGGCCGCTCGCCACCAGCGGCTTGCCGTCCTGGCGGCGGCCCATCATGCGCTCGAGCAGCTCGGTGCGGCGCTGCGCATCGCCCTCGGCGTAGTCTTCCAGCGCGGCGTGGAGGTGGTCCAGCCGCTGGCGCAGCTTGCGCACGACGAGGAAGCTGCCGCGGTCGAGCAGGCCGTCGGCCTCGGCCGGGTACGGGCCGTCGCCGCGGTCGTTGGCGAAACCGAGCACCAGTTCGCCGGGGCGCACCTGGTGCTGGCGCGGATAAGGCGACGTGTCGGGTGCCGGATCGGGCGTGAGTTCGGGCGCGACCATGGGCTGGCTGATGCCGTCGACGAAGCCGAAATGCTCGCGGCCGTCGGGGGCGGTGGTCCGGCTGCGCGTGGGTTCCACGGCCAGCACCGCCAGGCCCGTGCCCTGCCCCAGCACCCGCACCGCACCCTGGATCAGGGGGTGCAGGCCGTGGCCTTCGTCCGCGGTGTCGATGGTGCGCATCATGATTGCCACGTGCACCACGCCGAGTTCGATGCGGTCCTCGCGCGCCGGGTCCACGCCATGGCGCAGCGGGCGGTGCCAGTGGTCGGGGTGGTTGCCACGCAGGTCGCCCAGCAGGCCGGCGCGCGGCTCCATGCCTTCGGCGAATTCGGCCGGCAGGCGGTCCAGCCGCTCGGGGTCGATGTGCAGCGCGCGCAGGCCGGCCATCGTGAAGCCGATGTGCAGGCGCACCTCGCCCTCGGCCGCCGCCGGCGCGGCGCAGCGCGGCGCCAGCGTGGCCAGGTGCTCGGCGGCACGCTGCGGATCGGTCACGCGCAGCAGCACCAGCGCGCCATGCGTGGCGCGCAGGCCCTGGCCCAGCACGGCGGCCTGCAGCGCGTCCGGGTTCCAGGCCAGCCGGTCGGCCGGCACCGGCTCGGGCAGCGGGCGGGCCAGCCAGGCCAGTTCGTCGGCGAACAGCTTCTTGATGAGCGGCACCTGGGGGTGCTGGTTGAAGGCCTCTGTCGCCAGCGTGGATTGCAGCCCCTTGAGCGCGAGGTGGGCAAAGCGCAGCAGGATGTCGCCATCGGCGCCGGCCCACCAGCCGGTCAGGCGGTACAGGCCCTTGAGCGTGCGCAGGTGCAGCGGCAGAAACCCTTCCAGGTCGCCGAGCATGCGCTCCAGGCCCTGGCGCGTGGCGCTCAGTGCGTCGGGTTCGGCATGGGCGGCGATGGCCCGGTCGGCCTGCGCCGGGTCTCCGCTTTCGCGCTGCAGGCGCTCCACGCTGGCCAGGTAGCGCTGGTCGGACAGGGTGGCCGGGCCGTCGGTGTAGAAGATGCCGGCATCCTGCTCGGCGCTGCGCACCCAGCGGCAGTAGGTGTCGAAATCGCTGGTGCGCGAACCGGGGTAGCCCTCGCAGTGGCACAGCAGCGCGTCCAGCAGGGGGCCGATGTCGCGGTAGATGACCCGCATGTAGGGCTCCCAGCCGCCGTCGAAGCTCACGTTCAACGACAGATGCCAGGACTTGGAGCCGACCAGCGCAGGCGGCACCAGCGCATAGCGAAAGCCGCTGATCATGTTGAAGCGGCCGACCGGGTCGGGGAAGGCCGAGTCGCGCAGCTCGGATTCGCGCGCGTTGCGGCGCGAGGAGTGCATCGCATCCAGCAGGCGGCGCAGCCGCTCCAGGTAGCTGATGGGTTCGAAGCCAGGGGCCAGGCCCTCGCGGACGCGCGCCTGCAAGGCAAGGTTGGTGATGCCAGCAAGGCCGCTGCCGCGCACGTGGTTGCGCATAAGTTCTATCCCTGAAATACGGGGCCTGTCAGGCCGGAGCGCAGAACTTATCAGGGCCTGGGCACAGCAACCGATCGACGGTCCGCAGATGTGATGAAAGCGGGCTTTACGTGGCGCCCTGCAGCCGGCCATACAGGGTAGCGCGCGAGATGCCGAGCAGCCGCGCGGCCGCCAGCTTGTTGCCACCGGTTTCGGCCATGGCCGCGGCGATGGCGAGCCCCTCCAGTTCGGCCACCTGCGTGGCCAAGGGCCGCAGCAGCGCGGCGTGGCCCTGGCCCTCGGGCGCAGGCGGCAGCGCGGCGGCGGCGATGGCCTCCACACCGGTCTCGGCCAGCACGCGGCGCACCTCGGCCGCGTCCACGCGCTGGCTGTCGCTGCGCATGGCCAGTTGCTCGAGCACATTGCGCAGCTCGCGGATGTTGCCGCGCCAGTGCTGGCCGGCCAGCAACGCCAGCGCATCGGGCATCAGCTCCGGCGGGACTTCGCCGCTGCGCTGGGCCAGGTCTTCGCTGAGCGCCTCCACCAGGGCCGGAATGTCGCCGCGGCGTTCGCGCAGCGGCGGCAGCTTGAGCGGCAGCACGTTGAGCCGGTAGTACAGGTCTTCACGGAAGCGCCCCTGGCGCACCAGCGCTGGCAGGTCGCGCGAGGTGGCGGCGATCACGCGCGCATCGAACGGCACCAGCCGGTTCGAGCCCAGCGGCTCGATCTCGCCCTCCTGCAGCGCGCGCAGCAGTTTGGCCTGCAACGCGGCCGGCATGTCGCCGATCTCGTCCAGGAACAAGGTGCCGCCGTCGGCCAGCTTGAACTTGCCCTCGCGCCCGCGCCGGTCGGCGCCGGTGTAGGCACCGGGCGCCACGCCGAAGAACTCGGCCTCCAGCAAGGTGTCGGGCACGGCCGCGATGTTCAGGCTCACGAACGGGCCGCGCGCGCGCGCCGACGCCAGGTGGATGGCGTGGGCCAGCAGTTCCTTGCCGGTGCCGGTCTCGCCGAGCAGCAGCACCGGGCTGGACGACTGGGCCGCGCGGCGCGCGTGGCGCTTGACCTCCAACGCCGCCGCGCTCGTGCCGATGAAGCTGGCAAAGGTGTACTTGGCACGGCGCTGCCCGGAGCCGCCATCGCCATGCAGCAGGGCCCGGCTGCGCTGGCTGGCCAGCTCGCGGCGGGCGTCGTCCAGGTCGCGCTGCAGCAGCGCGAACTTCTCGATCAACGGCTTGAGCGTGGTCTCGGGCTGGTCGAACAACACGATGCCGATGGCGCCGATGGTCTGGCCGTCTTCCTCGCGCAGCGGAATGCGGCTGACCACGAACGTGCCGGCCTTGTTGGTCAGGAGGTCCACCAGGATGGGCTCACCGGTCTCCAGCACACGGCGCATCTGGGTGTTGGGGATGACCTCCTCGACCGGATGGCCCTGGAATTCGTCGATGCTGGAAAAGCCCAGCGCCGGCAGGAAGCGCCGGTAGCCCTCGTTGACCCAGACGATGGTGCCGGCCTTGTCGACCAGGAACATGCCCTGGCTCATGCTGGAGAACAGGTGGAACATGGAGCGCGCGGCCAGCGCCAGCATGCTGCTGGCGTCGGGCGGCAACGCGGATTCGGTGGCGGGCATCGGGGCATGGTAACGGTGCACCGACGACGGCCCGGCGCGCCGCGACGGTGCGCCGTTGGCCTACAAAACCGGTCATCCAGCAGGCGCACAATGGGCCGCGATGGACAGAATTCGCATCGACAAGTGGCTGTGGGCAGCGCGCTTCTACAAGACGCGCACGCTCTCGGCGGACGAGGTGGAGCGCGGCCGCGTGCAGGTCAACGGCCACGACGTGAAGCCGGCGCGCGAGGTCAAGGCGGGCGACACCGTGTCCTTGCGCCAGGGTCCGGTGCTGCGCACGGTGCTCGTGCGCGGCGTCAGCGGCCAGCGCGGCCCTGCGCCAGTGGCACAGGCGCTCTACGAAGAAACGCCCGAGAGCCTGCAGGCGCGCGCGCAGCAGGCCGAACAGCGCAGGCTGGCCCCCGAGCCGGCGCTGGCCCAGGAACACGGCCGGCCCACCAAGCGGGAACGCCGCGAGCTCGATGCCGCCACGGGTGGCTGGGGCGAGCGCTGGAGCGCCTCGGTCGATGGCTGACCCAAGGAGACACCATGTGCCGCGTTCTGATCACAGCCTGTGCTGCCCTGGCACTGTTGACGGCCTGCCCCGACACCAAGGTGCCACAGGATCCGACCAAGCTGCCCACGCCCAAGGCGCTGGGCGGTGCCCGCTGAGTTCAGCCGCAGGCGACCTTGGTGATGCGGCTGCGGCCGTCCAGCGTCAGGTTGAGGCGCGCCGGGTTGAACTCCATGGTCACGGCCTGGCCAGGGCTGAGCCAGCGCACGATGCTGGCGCCCGAGCGGGCCCGCACGTCGCGCTCCAGCGTCGGGCCGAACGACTGGCCGACGGCGAACTGCGCGGCAGCGGCATCGCAGGTCGCAGGCAGGGCCGATGCCCCAGGCGCGCCGGGCCGTTCGCCCAGGCCCGCACACCCTGCCAATGCCAGCACGGCCGCGGCGGCCCCCCATTGCTTCATGCCTGTTTTCATGCGCCGCATGCTATGCCACGATCGAGCGACGCCGGAAACCCCCTTACCACGGCCAGGTACACTCTTGCCCGCTGTTACGTCCTCCGTTCGGTGGATGACAAGCGGTTCTGGCATCCTTGATGCTTGCCCGCTCCCCCAAGAATGCGAGCCATGCGCAGCGCCCCCGAGTTCCTCCACGACAAGCCGTTGGTGAAAGCCACCGCCTTTCCACCGCCTCCGCCGCGCGTGCCTTCGCTGTGGCGGCACGTCCGCGTGACATTCGTGCTGCACGCGCTGGCGATGGTCACTGTGCTCACCGCCATCACGGCGCTGATCGAGCGCGCTGCGCCCTGAATTCCACACTGCATGTCTGACACCGGCCGAACTGGGCCCCGCTACATCGAAGAACGGCTGGAACAGCTCGAACGCAGCAACGAGGAGTTGCTGGGCCTGGTCACGGCACTGACGGCGGTGACCACCGCGCTGGCCGCGACCCATCCGCAACGCGCCGTGCTGCACGAGGCCCTGGCACGTGCCGCGCCCGGCGTGCGCCAGGCCACGCAGCAGCACGGCATGAGCGAGCGCACACAGATGGTGCTGGAGGCATTCACCAATCTGCTGCACCAGACGCTGACCGAACCGCAACCGGCCAGGCTGGACGAGGCCAAGCAGGTCATCCAGGCCTTCTTGCAGCATCCACCCGAGAGCGACCCCCGGGATCATCCGGAGTCCTGAGACAGCCGGCGCGGCCCGGGACTTGCTATTGCAACTGCATGCGCGCCGAGCCCACCGTCATCCTCGAAGTCGATCGTCGCCTGGCCCTGTTCATCCTGGCCAGCCGCCCCGTCGGCACCGATGCAGCCAACGCGCAAGCATTGGCGCGATGGCGTGCCGCGCAAGAGGTGCGCAAGATCCTGCGCGATGCCTGCCCCTACAAGCCCGGCACGCAAGCCAGCAACGCATGGTTCGTCGAGAAGTATGGCGATGCCGCAGGCGCCGTGCTCGACCCCGACTGAGCCTCGCCCCCCAGAAGACACAAGGCCCCGCCCCGGCTGACCGGGTGCGGGGCCTTGTCGCTCCAGCGGGGCGCTCAGTTCTGCACGGGTACCAGGAACTCGCGGCTGACGTGGCTGCCCAGCTCGTTCACGCGGTCCAGGAACTGCGTAAGGAAGGCATGCAGGCCAGTCGCCAGGATCTCGTCGATGCGGCCGAACTTGAGGTCGGCGCGCAACTTGCCGGCGCGGCGCAGCGTCTCGCTGGCCGGGTCGCTGGCCACCATCTCCAGGTTGGCCAGCACCTCGTTGAGGCTGGCATGCAGCGAGCGCGGCATGTCGGCACGCAGGATCAGCAGCTCGGCCACGCGCTCGGGCTTGATCACGTCGCGGTAGACCTTGCGGTAGACCTCGAAGGCCGAGACCGAACGCAGGATCGCGCTCCAGTGGTAGAAGTCGTACTCCTGGTCCTTTTCGCTGGCGGCGCCGTAGAAGTCACTCTCGACCGCGTGGAACTTCACGTCGACCAGGCGGGCCGTATTGTCGGCGCGCTCCAGGAACGTGCCCAGGCGCAGGAAGTAGAAGGCCTCGTCCTGCAGCATGGTGCCCAGCGTGACGCCGCGCGACAGGTGCGAGCGGAACTTGACCCACTCGAAGAACTGCGCCGGATCGTCCTTGAACTCGCCCGACTTGAGCATGCGGTTCAGGTCCAGCCAGGTGCTGTTCGCAGTTTCCCAGACCTCGGTGGTCAGGCTGCCGCGCACGGCGCGCGCGTTCTCGCGTGCGGCCCGCAAGCAGGAGACGATGGAGGAGGGGTTGCTCTCGTCGTTGACCATGAACTCCATGACATCGCGCGAGCTGATCTTCTCGTGCTTGGCGCTGTACAGCCCTCCGAGTTCGCTGATCGACAGCAGGCCCTGCCAGCCCAGCTGGGCCACGGCGGCGGACTGCGGCAACAGCGAGGACTGGTAGTTCACATCCAGCATGCGGGCCGTGTTTTCAGCGCGCTCGGTGTACCGGGACATCCAGAAGAGGTGATCGGCGGTGCGGCTCAGCATGGATTACTCCCCCTGGGTTTGTGATTGTTGTTGGCCGGGCGCAGAGGTGGCGAATGGAATGTCCGGGTCTTCCAGGATCCAGGTGTCCTTGGTGCCGCCGCCCTGCGAGGAGTTGACGACCAGCGAGCCGTCCTTGAGTGCCACGCGGGTCAGGCCGCCCGGCACCATCTGCACTTCCTTGCCCGACAGCACGAAGGGCCGCAGGTCGATGTGGCGCGGCGCGATGCCGCTCTCCACGAAGGTCGGGCAGCTCGACAGCGACAGCGTGGGCTGGGCGATGTAGCCGCTGGGGTTGGCGATCACGGCCTTGCGGAAGTCCTCGATCTCGGCCTTGGTGGCAGCCGGGCCAACCAGCATGCCGTAGCCACCGGCGCCGTGCACCTCCTTGACGACCAGATCCTTGAGATTGGCCAGCACGTACTTGAGGTCGTCGGCCTGCCGGCACATGTAGGTCGGCACGTTGTTCAAGATGGGTTTTTCGCCCAGGTAGAACTCGATCATTTTGGGCACGTAGGGGTAGATCGACTTGTCGTCGGCCACGCCCGTGCCCACGGCATTGCAGATCACCACGTTGCCAGCCTTGTAGGCCTCCATCAGGCCCGCGCAGCCCAGCGTCGAGGTCGGGCGGAACACATCGGGATCGAGGAAGTCGTCGTCCACGCGGCGGTAGATCACGTCGACCCGCTTGGGGCCGCGCGTGGTGCGCATGTAGACGAAGTTGTCCTTGACCACGAGGTCCTGGCCCTCGACCAACTCGATGCCCATCTGCTGCGCCAGGAAGGCGTGCTCGAAGTAGGCACTGTTGTACATGCCGGGGGTCAGCACGATGACGGTCGGATCGGGCGTGGCTGGCGGCGCGGAGGCGCGCAGCGTCTCGAGCAGCAGGTCGGGGTAGTGCGCGACCGGCGCCACGTGGTGATGGCTGAACAGGTCGGGGAACAGCCGCATCATCATCTTGCGGTTTTCCAGCATGTAGCTGACCCCGCTGGGCACGCGCAGGTTGTCTTCGAGCACGTAGTACTCGCCCTTGCCCTGGGCATCGGGGGCCCGCACGATGTCCACGCCAGCAATGTGCGAGTACACGTTGTTGGGCACGTCCACACCCACCATCTCGGGGCGGAACTGCGCGTTGTTGACGATCTGTTCCTTGGGGATCAGGCCGGCCTTGATGATCTCCTGGTCGTGGTAGACGTCGTGGATGAAGCGGTTCAGCGCCGTCACGCGCTGCACCAGGCCTTTCTCCATCGACGCCCATTCGGCCGCCGGGATGATGCGCGGGATCAGATCGAAGGGAATCAGGCGTTCGGTGCCCGAACCGTCCTCGTCCTTCGCGCCGTACACCGCGAAGGTGATGCCGACACGACGAAAGATCATCTCGGCCTCGGCCCGGCGCTTGGCCATCATGTCGCCAGGTTGGCGCGCCAGCCAGGCGTCGTAGATCTTGTAGTGATCCCGGATCTGCTCACCCTTCGAGAAGAACTCGTAGGGGAGCTTGGTATACATCTCGTCAAATTTCTGCATGGGACCAATCTCCTGTACGGAGAATAGCAAGTTGCAAGCCAGAGACGGGCGGCGCCGGACGCGGCTTTAAAAAAAAACCTTCACGGCTGGTGGTACCAGTAGCGCGGCTGCTGGGCCCGCGCGCAGTCCACATGCCCGGGGTCGTCGCTGCGCCACTGCGCCGCACCGCAGGCAGGCGAGCCCACCACGTTGGCGCCATGCGCCTGCAGGCGCTGGACGACCTCGGGCGCGGGATGGCCGAAACGGTTGCGGTAGCCCGCCTGCACCAAAGCGAGGCGCGGCGCCACCGCACGCAGCAGCGCTGTGCTGGACGAGGTTTTGCTGCCGTGGTGGGGCACCAGCAGCAGGTCGGCCTGCAACACAGCGCCGCTGGCCACCAGCTGCTGCTCCTGCGCGTGCTCGATGTCACCGGCCAGCAACACGGCGCGCCCCTGCGCTGCCACACGCAGCACGCAGCTGACGGTGTTTGGCTTGGCATCGCGGGCGGCGCCCGCGGGTGGATGCAGCACCTCGAAGCGCACGCCATCCCACTCCCACTGCTGCCCGGCCACGCAAGGCGTCACGGGATGGCGGGCCGCGAGGGCATGGCCTTCGGGCAAGGAGGCCAGCAGCACAGCCTGCGGCTGGGCTGCCAGCACGGTCGCGGCACCGCCGCTGTGGTCGCTGTCGGCATGGCTCACGACCACGGTGTCGAGCCGCTCGCCCAGCGCCCGCAGCAGCGGCACCAGCACGCGGTGGCCGACATCGCTGTCCTGCCCATGGCGCGGGCCGGTGTCGAACAGCAGGCTGTGGCGGGCCGTGCGCACCAGCACGGCATTGCCTTGCCCGATGTCGGCGGCCAGCAGGTCGAACGCACCCGGCACTGGCCGCGCCGGCTGCCAGAACAAAGCCGGCAGCAGCAGCGGCAGGCCCAGCAGCCGAACACCCAGCGGCAGCCGCAGGACCAGCAGCACCGCGCCCAGCAAGGCCGCGGCGCCGAGCGGCAAGGGCACGGCCGCGTGCGAGAGGCTGGCCAGCGGCCATTGCGCGAGCCAGCCGAGCACGGTCAGCATCGCGCTGGTGGCCATGGCTGCCAGGTCCCACAGCGGCGCGAAGGCAACGCCCAACAGCGCGAGCGGCGTCAGCACCAGGGTGACCCATGGAATGGCCAGCAGGTTGGCCACCAGCCCCACGAGCGAGATCTGCTGGAACAGCATCAGCGACAGCGGCGCCAGCGCCACCGTCACGATGGCCTGCTCGCGGAGCAGGCGCTGCACGCGCGCCCATGCGCCCTGCGCCATTGGCCCCGCATCGCTGGCGAACAGCACGCCGACCGCGACGAAGCTGAGCCAGAACCCGGCCTGCAGCAGCGCCCACGGATCGAGCACCAGCACCGCGAGCCCGGCCAGGGCCCAGACCAGCGACCAGGGCCACTGCCGGCCCGCCAGGCGCAGCAGCGCAACCGCCGCAAGCATCACGAGCGTGCGCTGCGCCGGCACGCCCCAGCCGCTGAACAAGGCGTAGGCCGCGGCCAGCGCCACGCCGCCCACCAGGCCCGCATGCGGGGCCGGGCACCACAGGCTCGCGGCCCAACCCAGCCGGTCCAGCCGCCGCCAGCCCCAGCCGACCAGCGCCGTGGCGAGCCAGGCGAACATCGTCACGTGCAGGCCCGACACGCTGAGCAGATGGCTGACGCCCGTGGCGCGAAACAGATCCCAGTCGGCCCGTTCCACCGCGCCCTGGTCGCCCATGGCCAGCGCGGCGACCACGCCGGCCCGTGCCGGCTCGGCGATGCGCGCGAAGATGGCGCTGCGCATGGCCTGGCGTGCACGTTCGACGGGATGCCGCCAGCCGCGCTCCAGCAGCTGCGGCGCCGCGTCCTTCGGCCCTGCTCTGACGTAGCCTGTGGCCTGCACGCCACGCTCCCACTGCCAGAGTTCGTAGTCGAAGCCATGGGGATTGCGCTGGCCGTGCGGTGCACGCAGCCGCGCCTGCAGCGACCAGCGGTCGCCGGCCAGCAGATCCACAGCACGCTGCGGCACACCGTCCAGGCTGCCGCGGTACCAGGAGAGCTCCACGCGCGGCGGCACGCGCACGGCCGCGCCGTCCAGCTCTGCCGCCTCCACGTCCAGCAGCAGGCGCAGGACCAGGTCGCCGGGCTGCGGCATGGCGGCCACGCGGCCCGTGAGCAGCAGGTCGCGCCCTTCCAGTGCAGGCGGCAATGCCTGCGCTTCGAATGCCAGCGCACGCAGGCCCACCGAGCCGAAGCCCAGTGCCGCCGCGCCCAGCACAGCCAGCAGCGGCGCGGTCCACCGCCGAAAGCGCCAACCGAACCAGCCCAGCATGCACCCGAGCAGGCACAGCCCGGCGTAGGGCCAGGCCACCCACAGCCCGGGCTGCTGCAGCTGTGCGGCGGTGCCGAGCACGCAACCGATGCAGCTGGCCAGCCAGGGGCCGGTCCGTGACGCCTCCACCGCCTCTTCGGTCATATGCCCTCACTCGACTGCCAAGTGCTGGCCACTGGCTCGTCTCTTGCTAGTATCCGGCACCGGTCGCGAGGGCCATGGTCGTTACATCCAGAGCAAGAGACACAGATGTCCACACACGCAGCGCTGAACCACATCTCCCACTACCGCTATGACCGCCCCGTGCAGTTGGGGCCGCAAGTGATCCGTCTGCGGCCAGCACCGCATTGCCGCAGCAACATCATTGCGTATTCGCTGAAGGTCGAGCCCGCCAACCATTTCGTCAATTGGCAGCAGGATCCGTTCGCGAACTACCAGGCGCGCCTGGTGTTCCCGGAAAAAACGACCGAGTTCAAGGTCACGGTCGACCTCGTCGTGGAGATGGCCGTCTACAACCCGTTCGACTTCTTCCTGGAGCCGGCGGCCGAGAATTTCCCGTTCGCCTACAGCGAAGAGGTCAAGGAAGAGCTGGCGCCCTATCTCGCGCTCGACCCGGTCACGCCGCTCGTCGCCGAGTACCTGACCAAGATCGACCGCAGCGAGCAGCGCACCATCGATTTCCTGGTCAAGATCAACCAGCAGGTGGCCAGCGACATCCGCTATCTGATCCGCATGGAGCCCGGCGTGCAGACGCCCGAGGAGACGCTGACGGCGGCCAGCGGCTCGTGCCGCGACTCGGGCTGGCTGCTGGTGCAGCTGCTGCGCCGCTGCGGCCTGGCGGCGCGCTTCGTCTCGGGCTACCTGATCCAGCTCACGCCCGACGTGAAGGCCCTCGACGGCCCGAGCGGCACCGACCACGACTTCACCGACCTGCACGCCTGGTGCGAGGTCTACCTGCCCGGTGCGGGCTGGATCGGCCTGGACGCCACCTCTGGCCTGTTGGCCGGCGAGGGCCACATCCCGCTGGCCTGCACGCCGCAGCCCTCGGGCGCCGCGCCCATCGAAGGCCTGGTGGACGACGCCGAGGTGACGTTCGAGCACCACATGGGCATCTCGCGCATCTACGAATCGCCGCGCGTGACCAAGCCCTACACCGAGGAGCAATGGGCGCAGGTGCTGGCCCTGGGCCAGCAGGTCGATGCCGAACTGGTGGCCGGCGACGTGCGCCTGACCATGGGCGGAGAACCCACCTTCGTGGCCACCAGCGACCGCGACGCAGCCGAGTGGAACACCGACGCGCTGGGCCCGACCAAGCGTGGCTACGCCACCGAGCTCGTGCACAAGCTGCGCGACGAGTACGGCCGTGGCGGCTTCCTGCACTTCGGCCAGGGCAAGTGGTATCCGGGCGAGCAACTGCCGCGCTGGGCGCTGTCGATCTTCTGGCGTGCCGATGGCCAGCCGAGCTGGCGCAACCCGGCGCTGTTCGCCGACGAGCGCGACGCCGCTGACTACAGCAGCGAGGACGCGCGCCGTTTCACGTCGCTGCTGGCCTCCAAGCTGAACCTGGCCGACAGCTTCATCGAGCCCGGCTACGAGGATGTTTTCTACTACCTGTGGCGCGAGCGCCGGCTGCCTGTCAACGTCGATCCGTTCGACACGCGGCTGGACGACGAGCTCGAACGCGCCCGGCTGCGCCGCGTGTTCGAGCAGAAGCTCGATGCCGTGATCGGTTACGTGCTGCCGCTGCAGGTGGGTGAAGGCCCCAGCGTGGCAGGCAACCGCTGGACCACTGGCCCCTGGTTCTTCCGCGACGAGCGCATGTACCTGATGCCGGGCGACTCGCCGATGGGCTACCGCCTGCCGCTCGATTCGCTGCCCTGGGTCAGCAAGGGCGAGTACCCCTACTTCCACGAGCGCGACCCGATGGACCCGCGCGGCCCGCTGCCGGCCGGTGAAGCCCTGCGCGCCAGCTATGCGGCAGCCCTGGGAGCGCAGGGCCACGGCAGCGCCGGCGCGGCCCATGCCGCATCCGCCGCTGCAGCTGCAGCCCCTGCCAGCGCCGACCCGGCCCGCTTCGTCAGCACGGCCGACCGCCCCGCCGAAGCCGCCCGCAAGCTGCAGGACCGCCGCCTGGGCGAGGCCGCCGCCGCGGACACCCTGCAGACCGAGCCGGCCAGCTTCCTGCGCAGCCCGGACCGCTTCGAGTCGGCGCACTGGATCACCCGCACCGCGCTGTGCGTGGAGGCGCGCGACCCGCGCCGTGCCAGCGGCCCCAAGGCCGAGCGCGTCGGCACCAAGTCCGGCCACCTCTACGTGTTCATGCCGCCACTGGCGCGGCTGGAAGACTACCTGGACCTGCTGGCCGCCGTCGAGGCCACGGCCGAGGAGCTCGGCGTGAAGATCGTGCTGGAAGGCTATCCGCCGCCGCGCGACGCACGCCTGAAGATGCTGCAGGTCACGCCCGATCCCGGCGTGATCGAGGTCAACATCCACCCGGCGCACAACTGGGGCGACCTGGTCCAGCACACCGAGTTCCTGTACCAGGCCGCGTTCGAGACGCGCCTGTCGGCCGAAAAGTTCATGACCGACGGCCGCCACACCGGCACCGGCGGCGGCAACCACTTCGTGCTGGGCGGCGCCACACCGGCAGACAGCCCCTTCCTGCGCCGGCCCGAGCTGCTGGCCAGCCTGCTGCTGTACTGGCACAACCACCCCTCGCTGTCCTACCTGTTCTCGGGCATGTTCATCGGCCCGACCAGCCAGGCACCGCGCGTGGACGAAGCCCGCAACGACCAGCTCTACGAGCTGGAGATCGCGCTGCGCGAGATCACGCGCAACCGCGAGGTCTACGGGCAGGACATGCCGCCCTGGCTGGTGGACCGCACGCTGCGCAACGTGCTGATCGACGTGACGGGCAACACCCACCGCAGCGAGTTCTGCATCGACAAGATGTACTCGCCCGACACCAGCACCGGCCGCCTGGGCCTGCTGGAACTGCGCGCATTCGAGATGCCGCCCCACGCCCGCATGAGCATCGCCCAGCAGCTGCTGCTGCGCGCGTTGATCGCCCGCTTCTGGAACGCGCCCTACCAGGCGCCCGCCACGCGCTGGGGCACCGAACTGCACGACCGCTTCCTGCTGCCGACCTTCGTCAAGATGGACTTCGACGATGTGATTCGCGAGATGCGCGAAGCCGGCTACGCGTTCGACAGTTCCTGGTTCGCGCCGCACCTGGAATTCCGCTTCCCCATCGTCGGCCAGGTGCAGACCCACAGCATCGAACTCACGCTGCGCAATGCGCTGGAGCCCTGGCACGTGATGGGCGAGGAAGGTGCGCCCGGCGGCACCGCGCGCTATGTCGATTCCTCCCTGGAACGCATCGAGGTGCGCGTGACCGGCCTCAACGAGAGCCGCTACGTCGTCACCTGCAACGGCCGCGCGCTGGCCATGCAGCCCACCGGCGTGAAAGGCGAGTACGTCTCCGGCGTGCGCTACCGCGCCTGGAACCCACCGTCGGCGCTGCACCCTACCATCGGCGTGCACACGCCGTTGGTGTTCGACATCGTCGACACCTGGATGAAGCGCTCGCTGGGCGGCTGCCAGTACCACGTGGCGCACCCGGGTGGCCGCAACTACGACACCTTCCCGGTCAACTCGTACGAGGCCGAAAGCCGGCGCCTGTCGCGCTTCTTCCCCCTCGGCCATACGCCGGGCACGATGGTGGTGCCCCCCGCCACCATCAACGTTCCCGGCAGCCGCGAGTTCCCGTTCACGCTGGACCTGCGCCGCTGAACGCGGGGCCACCGGCGACTGTGGCGTGTATGCAGCATCCCGGCGGTGACCGGGATGTGACAATGCCGCTGACGTGGACCAAGCAAGCAACAACCTTTTCGACGGGCAGGGACAGGAAAGCCCAGCCGGGCTCGCGTCTTCGCTGGCCCGGCCGGCCATGCCCGGCCACTACGACGAGCTGCGCGGCCGGGTGCGCCCGGCCGGGGACAGCGCCGGGCGCGACAACGCGGCCCGGCCGCCGCTGACGGCCGACTGGACCGCCTTCTTCGAGCTGCTGGGGCGCGACGGCTTCGCCGACCTGGAGCGCCGCACCGCGCTGATGCGCCGCCAACTGCGCGACAACGGCGTCACCTACAACGTCTACGCCGACGCCGCCAACCCGCAGCGGCCCTGGTCGCTGGACCTGTTCCCCATGCTGGTCAGCCCAGACAGCTGGCGCCAGATCGAGGCCGGCGTGCTGCAGCGCGTGCGCGTGCTCGACAGCGTCATGGCCGATGTGTACGGCCCGCAGCGCCTCTTGGCCAAGGGCCTGCTGCCGCCTGCCCTGGTGCAGGGCCACCCGGGCTACCTGCGCGCCATGCACGGCTGCGAGCCGCTGGCCGGCACGCACCTGCACATCACGGCCTACGACCTCGCCCATGGCGCAGACGGCAACTGGTGGGTGGTCTCGCAGCGCACCCAGGCACCCTCGGGCCTGGGCTACCTGCTGGAAAACCGGCTGGCGATCTCGCGGCTGTTTCCAGAGGCCTTCGAGTCGCTGCACGTGCAACGCCTGGCCGCCACCTACAGCGCCATGGTGGAGGGCATCAAGCGCATGAGCCCGGCCGGGGCCGATGCCCACATCGCGCTGCTGACGCCCGGCCCCTACAACGAGACCTACTTCGAGCAGGCCTACCTGGCACGCTACCTGGGCATCACGCTGGTCGAGGGCAGCGATCTCACGGTGCGCGACCAGCACCTGTACCTGCGCACGCTCAAGGGCCTGGAGCCCGTGCACGGCCTCATCAAACGGCTGGACGACCAGTACCTCGACCCGCTGGAGCTGCGGCCCGATTCGCGCCTGGGCGTACCCGGCTTGCTGCAGGCCATCCGCGCCGGCAACGTGCTGGTGGCCAATGCACCGGGCTCGGCCTTCCTGGAATCGCCCGCGCTGCTGGGCTTTTTGCCGGCGCTGGCGCGGCACCTGCTGGGCGAGGAGTTGCAACTGCCGGCCGTTCCGACCTGGTGGTGCGGCGAGCGTGCCGCCATGGAAGCCGCCCTGCCCGACCTGGCCCGCTGCGTGATCAAGCCCACCTATGGCGACAGCGGTGGGTCGGTGCCGTTCGATGCCGTGCTGGGCAACGCGCTGTCGCGCCGCCAGCTCGACGAATGGGCGGGCCGCATCGTGCGCCAGGGCGACGAGCACACCGTGCAGACCTACATGCCGCTGTCGCAGATGCCGACCTGGAGCAGTGGCGCGGGCTACCCGCCGCGCATCGCACCGCGCTCGGTCATGTTGCGCGTGTTCGCGGTGTCCGACGGCCCACGTTCCTGGCGTGTGCTGCCCGGTGGCCTGGCACGGATGGTCAGCGCGCACCACAGCATCGCCTCCATGCAGCGCGGCGGCAGCAGCGCCGATGTCTGGGTGCGCACCGAGGGCGAGGTCGACCGCACCACGCTGCTGCACCAGCAGCAGTCGCCCGCGGCCGTGGTGCGCCGCCGGCGCCTGGTCACCAGCCGCGCTGCGGAAAACCTGTTCTGGCTCGGCCGCTACGCCGAGCGCTCGGAGAACACGCTGCGGCTGGCGCGCGTGACGCTGTCTGCACTGAACGGCGAGGACCAATCGCTGGCGCCGCTGTTGGCCTGGCTGTACGACATGTGCAAGAGCTTCGCGCTGGTGCTGCCGGCCGTGCCCTCGCCCATTCAGGCGCGCCGGGTGTTCGAGCGCTCGCTGATCGCCGGCCTGGGCGACACCGAGAAGGTGCAGAGCGTGGGCTACAACCTGCGGTCCACGCGCTTTGCCGCCTCGGCCGTGCGCGAGCGGCTCTCGCAGGAGCACTGGAACGTCATCGTGCAGGCCGAGGAAGACCTGCTGGCGCGCTGCACCGAAGCCACGCGCAGCGGCGACTTCTCCGCGCTGGAGGCGATGCGCCTGCTGGAAACCACCAGCACCGCCACCGCCGCCATGACCGGCGCGCAGACCGACCGCATGACGCGCGACGACGGCTGGCGGCTGCTGTCCATCGGCCGGCATGTGGAGCGGCTGGGCTTCCTGTCCTCCGCCCTGGCGCGTGCGCTGTCCAGCGGCGCCACCGCAACCACCGGCGGCTTCGAGTCCGTGCTCTCGCTCTTCGACAGCAGCATCACCTTCCACTCCCAATACCAGCAGGGCCGTGAACTGCCGGCCTTGCTCGACCTGCTGGTGCTGGACCGCGACAACCCGCGTTCGCTCGGCTGGGTCGCCCACACGCTGGCCGGCCGCCTGGCCAAGCTGGCGGGCGAGGCCAAGGTGCAGGACACACCGCTGGCGCGCGAGGTGCTGCAGCCTGCCCGCTGGTCGCTCGAGGAGATCTGCGCCGTCGATGGGGAAGGCAAGCACGCCGACCTGCTCAAGCGGCTGGAAGGCTGCGTGCAGTCGGCCTACGACATCTCCGACGCCGTCGGCGCCATCTACTTCACGCACTCGCGCGACGCCAAGACCAGTGTGGGTGCCTAAGGGCAGACGCATGCGACTGCAAGTCATCCACGAGACGCGCTACGACTACACGCCTGCCGTGGAAACGGCACAGCATGTCGCGCACCTGCAGCCGCGCGACACGGCCAGCCAGCGGCTGTTGCAGCACCGCCTGGTGGTCACGCCCGAACCGGACGAACTGCGCACGGGCCGCGACGTGTTCGGCAACATGCGCAGCTTCTTCGCCCTGCAGACCGGCCACGATGAACTGCGCGTGGTGGCCGACAGCGTCGTCGAGACGCAGGTGCCGCTGCGCCCGGCCAGCCCGCTCGGCTGGGAACAGGTGCGCGACCGCTTCCGCTACCGCGCCGGCAGCGCCTACGACGCCGCGTCCGAGTACCTGTTCCCCTCGCCCTACGTGCCGCGCCATGCCGATTTCATGGACTATGTGCGGCCCAGCTTCACACCGGGCGCGCCGCTGCTGGCGGCTGCCGACGACCTGATGCGGCGCATCCACCGCGATTTCGAGTACGCGTCGGAGAGCACCGAGATCAATACCCCGGCGGTCGAAGCCCTGGCTCAGCGCAAGGGCGTGTGCCAGGATTTCGCCCACATCATGGTGGCCTGCCTGCGCATGCTGGGCCTGCCGGCGCGCTACGTGTCGGGCTACCTGCTCACGCAGCCGCCTCCCGGCCAGCCACGGCTGGTCGGCGCCGACGCATCGCACGCCTGGGTCTCGCTGTACGTGCCCGACGTGGCGGACCACGATGGCTGGTACGACTTCGACCCGACCAACGACCGCGCGCCCGGCGAAGACTATGTGACGCTGGCCGTGGGCCGCGACTTTTCCGACGTCTCGCCGATGCGCGGCGTCATCCATGGCGGGGCCCGCCACATCCTGCACGTGGGCGTGACGGTGGCCCCCCTGCCGGAACCAGGCGAGGCCGAAGGCGACGGCCCGAGCCCGAGCCCGAGCCCGAGCCCGAGCCAGAGCCAGAGCCAGAGCCAGAGCCAAAGCCAAAGCCAAAGCCAAAGCCAAAGCCAAAGCCAAAGCCAACATCAGGAGTGAACCCATGAGCATCCACGACAAACTGAAACAACTGGGCATCGAACTGCCTCCCGTGTCCACCCCGGCCGCAGCCTACGTGCCCTTCGTGCAGACCGGCAAGCTGGTGTTCCTGTCGGGCCACCTGGCCAAGAAGGATGGCAAGGTCTGGGTCGGCCAACTCGGCAAGAACGTGACGACCGAGGAAGGCAAGGCCGCCGCGCGCGCCGTCGCCATCGATCTGCTGGGCACATTGCAGGCGGCCACGGGCGACCTGTCCAAGGTCAAGCGCATCGTCAAGCTCATGAGCCTGGTGAACTCCACCCCCGATTTCACCGAGCAGCATCTGGTCACCAACGGCTGCAGCGAACTGCTGGGCGAACTGTTCGGCCCGGCCGGCGCGCATGCGCGCAGCGCCTTCGGCGTGGCGCAGATCCCGATGGGCTCCTGCGTCGAGATCGAGCTGATCGCGGAGGTGGAATGACCCAGCGCACAGCCATCGTGACTGCTGGCGGCAGCGGCATGGGCGCAGCCGCGGCGCGTGCGCTGGCAGCGGCGGGCTATGGCGTCGCCATCCTGTCCTCGTCCGGCAAGGGCGAGGCACTGGCGGCCGAACTCGGCGGTATCGGCGTGACGGGCTCCAACCAGTCCGACGCCGACCTCGGCCGCCTCGTCGATGCCACGCTGGCGCGCTGGGGCCGCATCGACGCCGTGGTCAACAGCGCCGGCCACGGCCCCAAGGGCGATCTGCTGGCCATCACGGACGCCGACTGGCACCTGGGCATGGAGTTCTACCTGCTCAACGTGGTGCGCATCGCGCGGCTGGTGACGCCGCAGATGCAGCAGCAACAAGGCGGCTCCATCGTCAACATCTCGACCTACGCCACCTTCGAGCCCGAGGCCGCGTTCCCGACGTCCGGCGTGTTCCGCGCCGGCCTGGCCAGTTTCGCCAAGCTCTATGCCGACCGCTATGCGGCCGACGGCATCCGCATGAACAACGTGCTGCCGGGCTACATCGACAGCCTGCCCGAGAAAGAGGAGCGGCGCGCGCGCATCCCCATGGGCCGCTATGGCACGTCGGAAGAAGTGGGCGAGCTGATCGCCTTCCTGGCGGGAGACAAATCCGGCTACATCACGGGCCAGAACATCCGCATCGACGGCGGCATCACGCGCGCCGTGTGACTGTCACCAGAGCGTCACCGTGACCGGGCAGTGTTCCGGGGTTTCCCACCACACCCCAGAACACCATGCCGAAGGACTTCTCCACGATGGAGGACAGCAACCGCTGTCCCAACCCCAGCATCCACGACGTCAGCCAGCCCTCGCGCCGCACGCTGCTGCGCGGCGCGGCGGCCTCGGCCTTTCTCGCCCCCCTGGCCGGCCTGGGCCTTGCGGGCTGCGCCACCACCGGCGGCGGTGCCACGGGCACGGCGCTCGGGTTCAAGGGCCTGCCGATCTCCAACGCCGACACCATCACCGTGCCCGAGGGCTACACCGCCCAGGTGATCGCGCCCTGGGGCGACCCAGTCGGTCTGTCGGGTGAGATGCCTGCCTACAAGGCCGACGCCACCAACAGCGCGGCCGAGCAGGAGGCGCAGTTCGGCATGCACCACGACGGCATCCACTTCTACGCGCAGAGCGCGACCTCGGGCCTCCTGGTCATGAACCACGAGTACACCGACGACGGCCTGCTGCACGCGGGCGGCATGGCCAGCTGGACGGCCGAGAAGGTGCGCAAGGCCCAGGCCGCCCATGGCGTCAGCGTCTGCGAGGTCGCTCTCGCGGACGGCCTTTGGCGTGTGGTGCAGCCATCGCCCTGGGCCCGCCGCATCACGGCGCGCACGCCCATGGCAGTGACTGGGCCGGCCGCCGGCCACGCCATGCTCAAGACGGCTGCCGACCCCAGCGGCCGGCGCGTGCTGGGCACCTTCAACAACTGCGGCAGCGGCATCACGCCCTGGGGCACCTACCTGACCTGCGAAGAGAACTTCATCAACTACTTCAAGGGCCCGGACCAGCCCGACGCCCACCAGGCACGCTGGGGCCTGCGCAAGGGCGACCCGGCCGGCTACCGCTGGCACGAGCACGACGAGCGCTTCGACGCCGGCAAGCACCCGAACGAGCCCAACCGCCACGGCTGGGTGGTCGAGATCGACCCGTCCAACCCGAGCAGCACGCCCGTCAAGCGCACGGCCCTGGGCCGCGCAGCGCACGAGGGCGCCACCGTGGCCGTCACGCGCGACGGCCGTGCCGTGGTCTACATGGGCGAGGACTCGCGCTTCGAGTACATCTACAAGTTCGTGAGCGCCGGCCGCATCCAGAGCGGCGGCGCCGCTGCCAACGCCACGCTGCTCGACACCGGCACGCTGTACGTGGCGCGCTTCGACGCCGACGGCCGCGGCCGCTGGATCGCGCTGACCCATGGCGAAGGCGCATTGACCGCCGCCAACGGCTTCGCCGACCAGGGCGAGGTGCTCATCAAGAGCCGCCAGGCCAGCGACCGCCTGGGCGCGACGAAGATGGACCGGCCCGAATGGATCGCAGTGGACAGGCAAGGCTGGGTCTACTGCACGCTGACCAACAACAGCAACCGCGCCGGCAAGGACCAGCCGGGCGTGGATGCGGCCAACCCGCGGGCCAACAACGGCATGGGGCACATCATCCGCTGGAAGGAAGACGGCGACCACGACGGCCTGGCGTTCCAGTGGAACCACTTCGTGCTGGCCGGCGACCCGCTCAACGAGCGCGCCGAGGCCAAGGGCAATGTGCAGGGCGATGCCTTCGCCTGCCCCGACGGGCTGTGGGTCGATGCGCGCGGCGTGCTGTGGATCCAGACCGACATGTCGACCTCGGCCATGGGCAAGGGCGAACTGGCCGGCCTGGCGCACAACATGATGCTGGCGGCCGACCCGGCCACGGGCCAGATCCGGCGCTTCCTGACGGGCCCGGCCGGCTGCGAGATCACGGGCGCCACCGGCACCCCGGACGGCCGCACCATGTTCATCAACATCCAGCACCCGGGCGAGAGCCCGAGCGAGCGCAGCGACCCGCAAGCGCCCACGCGCTTTTCGAACTGGCCGGACAAGGGCGCCAACCGGCCGCGCTCGGCCACCGTGGTGATCCGCCGCGTGGACGGTGGCGTGATCGGGGCCTGAGTCCCTGCTGGACGGGCCGCGGCCTGCACCGGCCGCGGCTGCTTACTCGACGCGGAGAACCGTCACGGGCTTGAAGCCCAGGTCCGTGCTCTTGCCCTTGCGGCCACGCAGCGCGCGCGCGTTGTTGAGCGAGCGGATCTCCAGCTGCTCCTCGCGCGCCTTGCCGCCGCGGCCGATGCCCTCGATGCGGATGCTGCGCGTATAGGCCACCGCACCGGCCAGTGCATCCTTGGGTTCGAGGTCCATCAGCATGAGGCCGCGGCCGCCCTTCTCCATCGCCTTGAGTTCGGCGATCTCGAAGGTCAGGATGCGGCCGCCGGTAGAGGCGCAGGCCACGTGCGTGGCCGGGGCCAGCGTGAGACCCTGGGCCACGCCGGAGGCATGCGAAGGCCGGCACAGCGACTCGCCCTCGCCCACGCTGACGAAGCTCTTGCCGCCGCGCTGGCGCGACAGCATGCTCTCCACCGTCGCCAGGAAACCATAGCCGCCCGAGCTCGACAGCAGCAGCTGGGCGCTGGCCGGGCCGGCGAAGAAATGCGCGAGCTGCGTGCCGCTTTCCAGTTCGATCAGCGAGCTGCACGGCGTGCCGTCGCCGCGCGCACCCGGCAGCGCCGACACCGCCACGGTGTAGATGCGGCCGTTGCTGCCGAACACCAGCAAATGGTCCACGCTGCGGCACTCGAAGGCCGCGTACAAGGTGTCGCCCGACTTGAAGCTGTACTCGGCGGGCGTGGCCCGGTCCCTGGCCCAGCCCTTCTGCGCCCGCACCCAGCCCTTCTGCGAAACGACCACGGTGACGGGTTCGTCGACGACGCGCACCTCGGCCACGGCGCGCTTCTCGGCCTGGATCAGCGTGCGGCGGGCGTCGGCGAAGGTCTTGGCGTCGGCCTCGATCTCCTTGACCATGAGGCGGCGCAGGGAGGCCGGGTTGGCCAGGATGTCCTCGAGCCGGCCCTGCTCCTCGCGCAGTTCCTTGAGCTCCTGCTCGATCTTGATGGCTTCGAGCCGCGCCAATTGGCGCAGCCGGATCTCCAGGATGTCCTCGGCCTGCCGGTCGGAGAGGTTGAAGCGCGCGATCAGCGCGGCCTTCGGATCGTCCGACTGGCGGATGATGGCGATGACTTCGTCGATGTTGAGCAGCACCAGCTGCCGGCCTTCGAGGATGTGGATGCGGTCCAGCACCTTGTCCAGCCGGAACTGGGAGCGCCGCTGCACCGTGGTCTGGCGGAAGGCGACCCACTCTTCGAGCAGTTGGCGCAGCGACTTCTGCACAGGCCGGCCGTCCAGGCCCACGCCGGTCAGGTTGATGGGCGCGCTGGTTTCCAGGCTGGTGTGGGCCAGGAGCGCACCGATCAGTTCAGGCTGGGCGATGCGGCTGGTCTTGGGCTCGAACACCAGGCGCACGGCGGCGTCCTTGCTGGATTCGTCGCGCACCACGTCGAGCACGGCCAGCATGCTGGCCTTGAGCTGCTGCTGCTCCTGGCTCAGCGTCTTCTTGCCGGCCTTGACCTGCGGATTGGTCAGCGCCTCGATCTCCTCCAGCACGCGCTGGTTGCTGACGCCGGGCGGCAGCTCGGTCACCACCAGTTGCCACTGGCCGCGCGCGAGTTCCTCGATCTTCCAGCGCGCGCGCACCTTGAGCGAGCCCCGGCCGGTGCGGTAGGCGTCGGCAATGTCGCTGGCCGCGCTGATGATCTGGCCACCGCCCGCGTAGTCGGGGCCGGGCAGGATCTGCAGCAGTTCCTCGTCGCTGATCTTGGGGTTCTTGATCAGCGCCACGCAGGCGTCGGCCACCTCGCGCAGGTTGTGGCTCGGGATCTCGGTGGCCAAGCCCACCGCGATGCCGCTCGCGCCGTTCAGCAGCGTGAACGGCAGGCGCGCGGGCAGCTGGCGCGGCTCCTCCGTCGAGCCGTCGTAGTTGGGCACGAAGTCGACCGTGCCTTCGTCGATCTCTTCCAGGAGCAAGCGCGTGATGCGCGCCAGCCGCGCCTCGGTGTAGCGCATGGCCGCCGCGCCGTCGCCGTCGCGGCTGCCGAAGTTGCCCTGGCCATCGATCAGCGGGTAGCGCTGGCTGAAGTCCTGCGCCATGCGCACCAGCGCGTCGTAGGCGGCCTGGTCGCCGTGCGGGTGGAATCGGCCGAGCACGTCGCCGACCACGCGCGCGCTCTTGACGGGCTTGGCGCCGACCGTGCCGTTGGCACCGCCGAAGCCCAGGCCCATGCGCGACATGGAATACAGGATGCGGCGCTGCACCGGCTTCTGGCCGTCGCAGACGTCGGGCAGCGCACGGCCCTTGACCACGCTCATCGCGTATTCGAGGTAGGCGCGCTGGGCGTAGCGGCCCAGGTCGAGCGCGTCGTCGCCCTCGCCATCGGCGGGACCGCCCGTGCCGGGCCCCTGCGGGGGCAGGTTGGAATCGTCCAGGATCGAAGAATCTGTCATGTTGCAAGAAGAAAGGCGTGCGGCAGACCGACTGCCGCCGAAGTCGCCGGCGCGGGCCGGCTCAGGACATCAGGGCTGTTGCGCGAGCTGCGTGGTGGCGTCGCCCACGGGGGCGCGGCCGCGCAGTTCCACGCGCACGCGGTGCTGCGGCACCTGCAGCCGACGGCTTTCCGCAGGCGGCTTGAGCCCCTGGTAGAGCCGGGTGACGGTGCGCACGTAGTCCTGCGTTTCCTTGTAGTTCGGGATCCGGTTGCCGGCCTTCTGCACGGCGCCTTCGCCGGCGTTGTAGGAGGCCAGCGCCAGGTCGAGCTGGCCCGGGAACAGGTCGAGCAGGAAGCGCAGGTAGCGCGTGCCGATGCCGATGTTGGTCTTGGGGTCGGTGAGCTTGGTCTCGATCGGCGCTTTCGCGTCGCCCACCACGCCGTAGCGCTCGGCGGTGGCCGGCATGATCTGCATGAGGCCGACGGCGCCCTTGGGCGAGACGGCCGTCCGGTCGAAACCCGACTCGGCCACGATCAGCGCCTGCAGCAGCTCGATCTCGATGCCGTGCCGGGCCGCGGCCGCGCGCAGATGCGGCAAGACCTGTTTGTAGGTCGGCGAGACTTCGAAGAAGTTCTGCAGCTTGAGCGGCAGCGCGGGCCGTTCCTCGGCCGGCGGGTTGAAGGCGCCGATGCCGCTTCGGGTGTCGAAGCTGTCGTCACCCTTGTAGAACAGTGCGTAGCGCTCGTCGACCTGGGTGCTTGCGAAATGGGCCACGCCACGCGCATCGATGAAACCCCAGACATCCGCGTGCGACAGTGCCGGCCACAGCGTGGTCGCCAGGGCCAGGGTCGCCAGCAGTGCCTTCCAGTTCCGTCGTGCGCGTGTCATCAGATGTCCACCTCGACTGCGTCGCCATGCAATTCCATCAACTCGCGACGGGATGCGGCTTCGCCCTTGCCCATGAGCTTGGTGATCAGCTGCTCGGTGCCCGTGAAGTCCACGGCCCCGAGCTGCACCGGCAGCAGGCGCCGCGTGTCGGGGTTGAGCGTGGTGTCCCACAGCTGCTCCGCACTCATCTCGCCCAGGCCCTTGAACCGGCTGATGGTCCAGCTGCCCTCGCGTACGCCTTCCTTGCGCAGTTTATCGAGGATGGCGGTCAATTCGCCAGCGTCCAACGCGTAGGTCTTGGACGCCGGCTTCTTGCCGCGGGCCGGTGCATCGACGCGGAACAGCGGCGGGCGCGCCACGAACACGTGGCCGGCCTCGATCAGCTTGGGGAAGTGGCGAAAGAACAGCGTGAGCAGCAACACCTGGATGTGCGAGCCGTCCACGTCGGCGTCGGCCAGGATGCAGATCTTGCCGTAGCGCAGGCCCGACATGTCCGGGCTGTCGTTGGGGCCGTGCGGGTCCACGCCGACGGCGACCGAGATATCGTGGATCTCGGTGTTGGCGAACAGCCGGTCGCGCTCGACCTCCCAGGTGTTCAGCACCTTGCCGCGCAGCGGCAGCACCGCCTGGCATTCCTTGTCGCGGCCCATCTTGGCGCTGCCGCCGGCCGAATCGCCCTCGACCAGGAACACCTCGTTGTGCGAGATGTCGCGGCTCTCGCAGTCGGTCAGCTTGCCGGGCAGCACGGCCACGCCCGAGCCCTTGCGCTTCTCGACCTTCTGGCCGGCGCGCTGGCGCGTCTGTGCGGCGCGGATGGCCAGTTCGGCCAGCTTCTTGCCGTAGTCCACATGCTGGTTCAGCCACAGCTCGAGCGCCGGGCGCACGAAGCTGGCCACCAGGCGCACGGCGTCGCGCGAGTTCAGCCGCTCCTTGATCTGGCCCTGGAACTGCGGGTCCAGCACCTTGGCCGACAGCACATAGCTGGCGCGCGCGAACACGTCCTCGGGCAGCAGCTTGACGCCCTTGGGCAGCAGCGAGTGCAGTTCGATGAAGCTCTTGACGGCCGTGAACAGGCCCTCGCGCAGGCCGGCCTCGTGCGTGCCACCGGCACTGGTCGGGATGAGGTTGACATAGCTCTCGCGCACCACATGGCCGTCCTCGGTGAAGGCCACCGACCACTGCGCGCCCTCGCCCTCGGCGAAGGTCTCGTTGCTGTCGGCATAGCCCTCGCCCTCGAACAGCGGGATCACGGGGTCGGCGTTGAGCGTCTGCGAGAGGTAGTCGGTGAGGCCGCCCTTGTACTGCCAGGTCTGGCTGTCCCGGGTCTTCTCGACCGTCAGCGAGACGGTGACGCCGGGCATCAGCACGGCCTTGCTGCGCAGCAGGTGGGCCAGCTCCTGCATGGGCAGGGCGTCGCTGTCGAAGTACTTGGCGTCGGGCCACACGCGCACCGAGGTGCCGGTGCGCCGGTCGCCCTCGCCGGCCTTGCGCAGCACCAGCGGCTCGGCCACGTCGCCATCGGCGAACACCAGGCGGGCCACCTGGCCTTCGCGGTGGCTCGTCACCTCCAGCCGCTTGGCCAGTGCGTTGGTGACGGACACGCCGACACCGTGCAGGCCGCCCGAGAAGCTGTAGGCGCCGCCCTTGCCCTTGTCGAACTTGCCGCCCGCGTGCAGGCGTGTGAAGACCAGTTCGATGACGGGCGCCTTCTCTTCGGGGTGCATGCCGAAGGGGATGCCGCGGCCGTCATCGTCGATGCCGACGGAGCCATCGGCGAACAGCGTGACGCGGATGCGCTTGCCATGGCCGGCGAGCGCCTCGTCGGCCGCGTTGTCCAGCACTTCCTGGACCACGTGCAGCGGGTTGTCGGTGCGCGTGTACATGCCGGGCCGCTGCTTGACGGGCTCCAGGCCTTTCAGAACTCGGATGGAGGCTTCGCCGTACTGTGGCTGTGCCTTAGCGGAGGGTTGGGTTGCCATGGCGCGGGATTGTAGGGTCGTCCATTGGCATCACTGGATGCAATTACAGACGGAGCGCCTGGGCGACGGCAAGGGTCAAGCAAATTCACTACAGTGCGCGCCCATGACAAGTACAACGAAGACAACCCTTCCGCTCGCCCGCATCCTGATCTGCGGCGGCCTGATCGTGACGCTGTCCATGGGTATTCGCCACGGCTTCGGCCTGTGGCTGCAGCCCATCACGCAGGCCAACGACTGGACGCGCGAGGCCTTCGCGCTGGCCATCGCGGTGCAGAACATCTCGTGGGGCATCGCCGGCATCTTCGCGGGCATGGCGGCCGACCGCTTCGGCGCCTTCCGTGTGCTGCTGGTCTGCGCGGCGCTCTATGCGGCGGGCCTGGTCGGCATGGCGCACGCCACCACGCCGCTGATGTTCTCGCTGACCACCGGCGTGCTGCTCGGCATGGCCCAGGCCGGCACCACGTACGCGGTGATCTTCGGCGTGATCGGGCGCAACGTGTCGGCCGAACGGCGCTCCTGGGCGATGGGCATCGCGGCCGCCGCGGGCTCGTTCGGCCAGTTCCTGATGGTGCCGGTGGAGGGCTTCCTGATCGCGCGCTTCGGCTGGCAGGAGGCGCTGGTGATCCTGGGCGCCGCCGCGCTGCTGATCGTGCCGCTGGCGTTCGCGTTGCGCGAACCCGGTTTCTCCGGCAGCACGCCCGCCAAGCGCGACCAGAGCATCGGCCAGGCGCTGACGGAAGCCTTCAAGTACCCCAGCTTCCAGTTGCTCATGGCGGGCTACTTCGTCTGCGGCTTCCAGGTCGTCTTCATCGGCGTGCACCTGCCCAGCTACCTCAAGGACCACGGGCTGTCGCCCCAGGTGGCCAGCTATGCGCTGGCATTGGTCGGCCTGTTCAACGTGTTCGGCACCTACATCGCGGGCACGCTGGGCCAGCGCATGCCGAAGAAGAACATCCTGTCCTTCATCTACTTCGCACGCGCCGTGGTCATCACCGTGTTCGTGATGGCGCCGCTCACACCCACGAGCGTGTACCTGTTCGCCGCCACCATGGGCCTGCTGTGGCTGTCCACCGTGCCGCCGACCACGGCCGCCGTGGCCTCGATCTTCGGCATCCAGCATCTGTCGATGCTGGGCGGCTTCGTGTTCTTCTCGCACCAGATCGGCTCCTTCCTGGGCGTGTGGCTGGGCGGCTACCTCTACGACCGCACCGGCAGCTACGACGTGGTCTGGATGATCACGATCGCGCTCGGCGTGTTCGCCGGCCTCGTGAACCTGCCGGTCAAGGAAGCTGCAATCCAGCGCGGCGCGGCGCTGAAGGCCACATGAACACGCTCCGGCTCCTGGGCTGGGCCGCCGCGCTGGCGGCCTTGGGCGGCGTGTTCATGCTGTACCTGCAGCCCGAGTTCATGGTCGGGCTGGCCAACCAGGTCTGGGCCTGCTTTTGAGCACCGTCGGCCCCCCCGCGCCGCTCCACCCGCCATCCGCCTGGGTGCAGCGCTGGGCGCAGCTGGTGCGCCCCGGTGGCCGGGTGCTGGACCTGGCCTGCGGCCCGGGCCGCCATGCCTACTGGCTGCACGCGCAAGGCTTCAGCGTGACGGCGGTCGACCGCTCGCCCGAGGCGCTGGCCAGCCTGGCGCCGCTGGCCGCAGCGGGCGCCGAGGTGCTGCGGGCCGAGCTGGAGGACGGCCCCTGGCCGCTGGCGGGCCGCCAGTTCGACGCCGTGGTCGTCACCAACTACCTGTGGCGCCCGCGCCTGGCCGATGCCGTGGCTGCCGTCGGCCCGGGCGGCGTGCTGGTCTACGAGACCTTCGCGCTGGGCAACGAGAGCGTCGGCCGGCCGGCGCGGCCCGAGTTCCTGCTGCGACCGGGTGAGCTGCTGCAGGCGGCCGCCGGACTGCGGGTCGTGGCCTATGAAGACGGCTTCCTGGAAGAGCATCCGCGCTTCGTCCAGCGCATCGCGGCGGTGCGTGAACAGCCTGCGGAACTCCCGGTGCGGCACCGGCTCTGACCCCTTCCCAGCCAGACCGGCTGGGTAGAATGCGCGTTTTTCCGATTCAGACTGCGGACATGACCCCCATTACCGGCAGCATCGTCGCCCTCGTCACTCCCATGCTGGAAGACGGCAGTGTGGACTACCCGACGCTGCGCAAGCTGATCGACTGGCACATCGCCGAAGGCACGGACTGCATCGGCGTTGTGGGTACGACCGGCGAGTCGCCGACGGTCAACGTCGAAGAGCACTGCGAGATCATCCGCGTCTCGGTCGAGCAGGCCAAGGGCCGTGTGCCCATCATGGCCGGCTGCGGTGCCAACTCCACGTCGGAAGCCATCGAGCTGGCGCGCTTCGCCAAGAAGGTCGGCGCCGACTGCCAGCTGCAGGTCGTGCCCTACTACAACAAGCCGACGCAGGAAGGCCAGTACCAGCACTTCAAGGCCATTGCCGAAGCCGTCGGCGACCTGCCCACCGTGCTGTACAACGTGCCCGGCCGCACCGTGGCCGATATGGCGCACGACACCGTGCTGCGCCTGGCCCAGGTGCCCGGCATCGTCGGCATCAAGGAAGCCACGGGCAACATCGAGCGCGCACAGTGGCTCATCCGCGACGTGCCCAAGGGCTTTGCCATCTACTCGGGCGACGACCCGACCGCCGTGGCGCTGATGCTGTGCGGCGGCCAGGGCAACGTGAGCGTGACGGCCAACATCGCGCCGCGGCTCATGCATGAACTTTGCGTGGCAGCCATCGCCGGCAACGCCCGTGGCGCCATGGAGATCCAGCGCAAGCTGCTGCCCGTGCACAAGCACCTCTTCGTCGAAGCCAACCCCATCCCACTGAAGTGGGCCATGGCCCGCATGGGTCTGTGTGGCGGCACCATGCGGCTGCCGATGACCCCACTGGCCCAGAACAACGAAGCCGTCGTCGAAGCGGCATTGCGCGCCAGCGGCCTTCTTTGAGCCGCCGGCGCCCCGGTCTTTCTACAGGAATCCCGTCCGTGAAATTTCCCGCTCGATTGGCGCTGCTCGCGCTGTCCCTGGCGCTTGGCGCCTGCTCGGTGCTCGAAGGCAGCAAGATCGATTACAAAAGCGCCGGCAAGGCGCCCACGCTGGAGGTGCCACCGGATCTCACGCAGCTCAGCCGCGACAGCCGCTATGTCGTGCCCGGCAGCACCGTGTCGGCCAATGCCTACCAGACCACCCAGCCGCAACAGCAGGCTGGCGTGCCGATCGCGGCCAGCCAGATCGGCGACGTGCGCATCGAACGCGACGGCAACACGCGCTGGCTGGTGTTGAGCCGCGCGCCGGACGAAAAGCTCTGGGAACAGGTGCGCGACTTCTGGCAGGAGAACGGCTTCCTGCTCACGATCGACCAGCGCAACCTGGGCATCATGGAAACCGACTGGGCCGAGAACCGCGCCAAGCTGCCGCAGGACTTCATCCGCAGCACGCTGGGCAAGGTGCTGGACTCGGTCTACTCGACCGGTGAGCGCGACCGCTTCCGCACGCGCATCGAGCGCACGGCCACGGGCGCTGAAGTCTTCATCAGCCACCGCGGCATGATCGAGGTCTACCCCGACACCAACGCGCGCGACCGCACCGTCTGGCAGCCGCGCGCCGTCGACCCGGAGCTCGAGGCCGAGTTCCTGCGCCGCCTGCTGGTCAAGCTCGGTAGCCGCGACGAGCAGGTCAAGGCTGCCGCCGTGTCCGAAACCACCGTGCGCTCGACCACCCGCGTGGCCAGCGTCAACAACCAGCCCGTGGTGCAGATGGACGACGGCTTCGACCGCGCCTGGCGCCGTGTCGGCCTGGCGCTGGACCGCACCGGCTTCACCGTGGAAGACCGCGACCGCAGCCAGGGCACCTACTTCGTGCGTTATGTGGCGCCGGACCCGAACAAGGCCGAGCCCGGCTTCTTCGGCAAGCTGTTCGGTGGTGGCTCCAAGACCGAGGCACCGCTCAAGTACCGCATCACCGTGCGCAGCCAGGGCGAGACGAGCACGGTGGCCGTGCTGGGTGCCGACGGCGGCCCGGCCAAGCAGGCCGATGCCCAGAACATCGTCAAGGTCATCGCCGACGACCTGCGCTGAGGGGCCCGCGCACAGATGCTGCGCTTCAAGAACCTGGGCAGCGGCAGCACGGGCAACGCCACCGTGGTGGAAGCCCGTGACGGCGGCCGGCCCAACCGCCTGTTGATCGACTGTGGCCTGGGCCCGCGGACGCTGGCCACGCGCCTCGGCCTCGCTGGCCTGGACATGGCCGACATCGACGCGATCTTCGTCACGCACGAGCACAGCGACCACATCGGCAGCGCGTGCAAGATCGCGCTGCGCCACCGCATCCCGCTGTGGATGAGCCACGGCACGCACCAGGCCATCGGCGCGCCCGACCTGGGCGACCTGCTGCACATCGCACGCGATGGCGACGCGGTCGACCTGGGGGCGCTGCAGTTTCGCCCCTTCACCGTGCCGCACGACGCACGCGAGCCGCTGCAGCTGCGCCTGTCCGACGGCGCCGCCTGCCTGGGCGTGCTGACCGACCTGGGCCATGCCACGCCGCACGTGCTGGCGCAGCTGGCCGGCTGCCGCGCCATGCTGCTGGAATGCAACCATGACCCGGAACTGCTGGCAGCCTCGGCCTACCCGTACTTCCTCAAGCGGCGCGTGGGCGGCACGCACGGCCATCTGGCCAACCCGCTGGCTGCGGGCATCGCCACGGCGCTGGCGGCGCAAGGGCTGCAGCAGATCGTCGCCGCCCACCTGAGCCGGCAGAACAACCGGCCCGACCTGGCGTTGGCCGCGCTGGCTGGCGCCGCAGGCTGCGGCGGCCTGGCGCTGGGCGTGGCCGATCCGGTCACGGGCACGGACTGGATCCAGGTCTAGGCACCACCCACCAACGAAAAAGCCACCTTGCGGTGGCTTTTTTGCAGGCTGCGAGGCAGCTTATTGCTTGGCAGCGCCCTTGGCTGCTTCGGCAGCGGCCTTGGCGGCATCGGAAGCAGCAGCGGCGGCGTCCTTGGCAGCTTCGGTGGCGTTGCCAACGGCAGCAGCGGCAGCGTCCTTGGCAGCTTCCGTGGCAGAGCCCACGGCCGAAGCGGCCGAGTTGGCAGCTGCAGAGGCGGCGCTGGCGGCGTCGGCAGCGGCGGAAGCAGCAGCTTCGGCCGGAGCGGCGGCGGGTGCAGGTGCGGGAGCCGGTGCTTCGACGGCCGGAGCGGGCGCGGGCGCCGGCTCTTCCCTCTTGCCGCATGCGGCCAGGGCAGCAGCGGCCATCAGAGCGGCCAGAACGAGTTTCTTGTTCATTGCATGAATCCTTTGTGTTCTCTGGAAAACAATCCTGAAGAGATGCAGTCCCGCCAGAAGAACAAGGGCCTGCAGCAACCGAGATGAAAGCACAAGGTCGCCTTCAGCTCAGCCTCCGATTATAGGCAGGGGGCTTTGTAAATAAGGTGTAAACCCTAGACCCTCACAAGCCCAGCACGGAGGCCGCCCATGCGGGCGTGCTGCGCCGCAGCGATTCGGCCAGCAGTTCCTGCGTCTGCACGCGCCGTGCGGCTTCCGGGCCGGCCCAGCCGGTGCAATGCACGGCGTCGAGCCGGCGCAGGCTCCAGTGCGAGCTCCACAGCGCGCTCGGGAAGTCCTGCCGGTCCGCGCTCTTGCAGGCGCGGCAGCTGACCAGGTGGTCCCATTGCGTGCGCCATTGCACGAAGCGGGCATGGCGCCGCTGCACTTCCTCGTAATCGGCTGCCAACATCACGAAGCGGCGGCCGGGCCGTGCCCAGGCCTGCAGCTCGGCGATCACGGCGCGCTCGCCGAGCGGCCAGTCGGCAAAGTCGGCATCGGCCAGGATCAACTCGGCCCAGCCGGCGCGCGCCGCCGCCTGCAGGCCTGCGCACAGCCACTCACGGAATTGCGCGCGGCCCTCGAAGCGGCCTTGCGGCAGTGCCGGCGTGGCGTCGTCAGCCATGCGGCTGCGGCTGCAGCCAGCCGTCCTCACACCACTGCGCCAACAGTGCGCGCGCGCCGTCGCTGGCGCTGGCCACCTCGCGCGCAGACAGGCCGCGCAGGTCCGCCAGGCGCTGCATGAGGCGCGCATCGCGGCCACCAGCGCGCCAGCTCTCGCCGTTGAGGTAGACATGTCCGGCGTCGTAGAGCATGCGGCTGCGCCGGTCCAGTGCAACGCCGCAGCCATCGGGCAGATCCGCCCCGTCGCCGAACCACACTTGGGCCTTGGGCTCGCTGAGTATCTCGCCCAGCGCGCAGTCCAGTGCGGCCGGATCGTCGAGCAGCGCACGCAAGGCATCGGCCGCGAAGGCGCGCACATCGGCTGGCACGGCAGCCGGCTGCGCCGTGGCCGGCTGCTTGGGGTCGCGGTACAGCGTGGCACCCAAGCCCTCCTCGGCCGTGTCGGCCAGGCGTTGCAGCAGTTCGCGTGCGATGCCGCCGCGGCTCGGCGCGCGAAAACCGATGGAATAGGTCATGCACTCACCGATGGCCACGCCGTCGTGCGCGTAGCGCGGCGGCAGGTAGAGCATGTCGCCCGGTTCCAGCACGTACTCCTCCTCGGGCTCGAACGCGGCCAGGATCTTGAGCGGCACGCCCTGCTGCAACTGGAAGTCGCGCTGGCGGCCGATGCGCCAACGGCGCTGGCCATGGGCCTGCAGCAGGAACACGTCGTAGCTGTCGAAGTGCGGGCCAACGCCGCCACCGTCCGTGGCGTAGCTGACCATGAGGTCGTCCAGCCGCGCATCGGGGACGAAGCGGAAGGCCTGCAGCAGCGCGTGAGCGGCGTCGCTGTGCAGATCCACGCCCTGCACCAGCAGCGACCACGCGCGCCGGCTCAGCGGCGGCAATGCGCGCCGCGCGAACGGGCCTTGCCGGAGCGTCCAGCCCTTGGGGCCTTGCTGCACCAGGCGCGACTCCACGCCCTCCTGCCCGGCCAGCGCAAACAGCGCGTTGCGTTCGAGCACAGCCTTGAAGCCGGGAATGGCGCCACGCACCAGCAGGGGCTTTTTCTGCCAGTGCTTGTGCATGAAGCGCTCGGGCGTGAGGCCGCCCAGCAGCGGCAGAGGTTGGGTGGTGTCCATCGGGTCCTGTGCAAAAACGCCATCGCCCCGCCGGCAAGTCGACGGGGCGAAGCTGCGACAATTCTTCCATGGAAATCATCCCCCAATGCGTCGTGGCGCTGACCTGGACCCTCAAGGACACGCTGGGCGAAGACCTGGACGTGCTGAGCGACCCCGTGGAATTCCTGGTCGGTGGCGACGATCTGCTGGCCAAGGTCGAAGAGGCCTTGCAAGGCCATGCGGCCGGCGACACGCTGCACCTGCACCTGGAGCCCGAGGAGGCCTTCGGCGACTTCAACGAGGAGTTGATCTTCCTGGAGCCGCGCGCGCTCTTCCCCGATGCGCTCGAGGAAGGCATGAGCTTCGAAGGCACGGCCCTGCCCGAGGGCCTGTCGGCCGCCATCCCGCGCAACCGCATGTACACCGTGACCGAGATCTACCCCGAGCACGTGGTGCTGGACGGCAACCACCCGTTGGCCGGCATCGCGCTGCGCCTGTCACTGACGGTCAACGCCGTGCGCGAGGCGACCGAGGACGAGATCGGCCGCGGCACCGCCGGCACGGGCTTCTTCAAGGTGCAGGTGCCGGTGGCCGGCAACGACACCCTGCACTGAGCGGCTGCAACGCGGCTCAGGCGGTGCCGGTCGAGCCGTAGCCGCCCGCGCCGCGGGCGGAGGCTTCGAAGTCCTGCACGATGTTGAACGTCGCCTGCACCACGGGCACCACCACGAGTTGCGCAATGCGCTCCATGGGCTGCACGGTGTAGGCCGTGCTGCTGCGGTTCCAGGCGCTCACCATCAGCTGCCCCTGGTAATCGCTGTCGATCAGACCCACCAGGTTGCCCAGCACGATGCCGTGCTTGTGGCCCAGGCCCGAGCGCGGCAGGATCATGGCGGCGTAGCCCGGGTCGGCCAGGTGGATGGCGATGCCGGTGGGCACCAGTTGCCAGGCGCCGGGCGCCAGCAGCAGCGGCGCCTCCAGGCAGGCCCGCAGGTCCAGGCCGGCACTGCCCGGAGTGGCATAGGCCG
The DNA here is from genome assembly GCF_003337555.1 of Pseudorhodoferax soli. Classification (GTDB taxonomy): domain Bacteria; phylum Pseudomonadota; class Gammaproteobacteria; order Burkholderiales; family Burkholderiaceae_C; genus Pseudorhodoferax; species Pseudorhodoferax soli. The sequence goes on from NZ_QPJK01000001.1 coordinate 546,678, forward strand.
GCAGCTGTTCGGCCATGCGGGGATCGAGGATCTTGACGTCGATGTTCATCGTTTTTGCGGGAGCAGGTTGCGCCATGGCAGATGGCGCAGGCGCAGGAAGGCGAAGACGAGGTAGGCCAGCGCGACCAGAGCGCCCCAGGGGGCGAGCAGCGGCACGGCCGCGGACAGCATCAACCAAACCACATACAGGAACAGCGCGCCCTGCACCAGCTGGCGCAGCGGCGCGAAGGCCTTGGCGGCTGCGGGGATGGCCTTGGCCACGGGCATGCGCGGCGGGCGCTTCGGCGCAGGCGCGCCGGCCGGCGGCTGCGGCCGGGTCAGTTGCTCGATGTAGCGCGCGAAGTCGCCATCGGGCGGCGTGTCGTAGGGCGAGTGCATCAGCTCAAGCGCGTGGCGATCTCGGCCACCAGCTGGCGCGCCAGCGCCAGCTTGGACGCATGCGGCAGTTCGCGCGCGCCAGCCTCGTCGACCAGCAGCAAGGCGTTGTGGTCCTGGCCGAAGGTCGCAGGGCCGATGTTGCCCACCAGCAGCGGCACGCCCTTGCGGGCCCGCTTGGCCTGGGCGTTCTGCAGCAGGGCCTCGCTCTCGGCGGCGAAGCCCACGCAGTACAGCGCACCGCTTCGGGCGCGCGGCGACTGCGCCACGCGCGCCAGCACGTCGGTGTTTTCGACGAAGCTCAGCGCCGGCACCTGGCCCGAGCCGTCCTTCTTGATCTTCTGCTCGGCCGCATGCGCAGGCCGCCAGTCGGCGACGGCAGCCGTGGCGACGAACACCGAGGCCGCGTCCACATGTTGCTCCACGGCCAGCAGCAGGTCTTGCGCCGAGCGCACGTCCACGCGCGCCACGCCACGCGGCGTGGCCAGGTGCACTGGGCCCGCCACCAGCGTCACGCGGGCACCGGCTTCGCGCGCGGCACGCGCGATGGCAAAGCCCATCTTGCCGCTGGACAGATTGGTGATGCCGCGCACCGGGTCGATGGCCTCGAAGGTCGGCCCTGCCGTGACGAGCACGTGCTGGCCCGCGAGCGGCTTGGGCGACAGGTGGGCGATCAGGTCGTCGACGATCTCGGCCGGCTCCAGCATGCGACCGTCGCCGGTCTCCCCGCAGGCCTGCGGCCCGCTGCCAACGCCCAGCAGCACGGCGCCATCCGAGGCCAGTTGCGCCATGTTGCGCTGGGTCGCGGGGTGCAGCCACATCTCGCGGTTCATGGCCGGCGCCACGAGCAGCGGCACGCGCTGCATCGGCCGCGCCAGGCACAGCAAGCTCAGCAACTCGTCGGAACGGCCATGCACGAGCCGCGCGATGAAGTCGGCACTGCACGGCGCCAGCACGATCGCATCGGCCTCGCGCGAGAGGTTGATGTGCGGCATGTTGTTCGGCTCGCGCGCATCCCACTGCGAGCCGTAGACCGGCCGGTTCGACAGCGCCTGCATGGTCACGGGCGTGATGAACTGCTCGGCCGCCTCGGTCATGACCACCTGCACGGTCGCACCCTGCTTGATGAGCAGCCGGCACAGCTCGGCCGACTTGTAGCAAGCAATGCCGCCCGTCAGGCCCAGCACGATGTGGCGGCCGGCCAGATCGCCTGCCGCGCCCGGCTGCGGCTGGGCGGAGTTGTCCATGGGGTTCCCTCGTTGCACGTGGGGGCGCAATTTAGCAGACAAGGCAAGGCCACCCGCGGCCGCACCGCAATGGGGCCGGGCGCCCTCCTATAATCTCGCTTTACCACCTCCCCGGGAACGTTTTCCCGACCCTGACATGACCAAATTCGTCTTCGTCACCGGCGGTGTGGTGTCCTCCCTCGGCAAGGGAATCGCCTCAGCCTCCCTTGCTGCGATCCTGGAATCGCGTGGCCTGAAGGTCACCCTCATCAAGCTCGATCCGTACATCAACGTCGATCCGGGCACGATGTCGCCGTTCCAGCATGGCGAAGTGTTCGTGACCGACGACGGTGCCGAGACCGACCTGGACCTGGGCCACTACGAACGCTTCATCGAAACGCGCATGCGGCGCACCAATAACTTCACCACGGGCCGCATCTACCAGTCCGTGCTGGAGAAGGAACGCCGCGGCGACTACCTGGGCAAGACCGTGCAGGTGATCCCGCACGTGACCAACGAGATCCAGGAGTACATCAAGCGCGGCGCCGGTGTCGGCACGCCGGACGCGGTCGACGTGGCCATCGTCGAGATCGGCGGCACCGTGGGCGACATCGAATCGCTGCCCTTCCTGGAAGCCGTGCGCCAGATGAGCCTGCGCATGGGCCCGAACCAGGCCGCCTTCGTGCACCTGACCTACCTGCCCTGGATCGCCGCGGCCGGCGAACTCAAGACCAAGCCCACGCAGCACACGGTGCAAAAGCTGCGCGAGATCGGCATCCAGGCGGATGCGCTGCTGTGCCGCGCCGACCGCCGCATTCCCGACGAGGAAGCCGAGAAAATCTCGCTCTTCACCAACGTGGCGCGCTGGGGCGTGATCTCCATGTGGGACGTGGACACCATCTACAAGGTGCCGCGCATGCTGCACGAGCAGGGCCTGGACGGCCTGATCTGCGACAAGCTGCGCCTGAACACGCCACCGGCCAAGCTCAAGCGCTGGGACGACCTGGTGTATGAGACCGAGCACCCGCAGCACGAAGTCAACATCGCCATGGTCGGCAAGTACGTCGACCTGTCCGACAGCTACAAGTCGCTCAACGAGGCGCTGCGCCATGCCGGCATGCGCAACCATGCGCGCGTGAAGATCAGCTACCTCGATTCCGAGACCATCACGCCCGGCAACGTGGCGCAGCTGGCGCAGTACGACGCCATCCTGGTGCCGGGCGGCTTCGGCAAGCGTGGTGTCGAAGGCAAGATCTGCGCGGCGCGCTATGCACGTGAGCAGCGCGTGCCCTACCTGGGCATCTGCCTCGGAATGCAGGTCGCCACCATCGAGTTCGCGCGCCACGTGGCGGGCCTGGCCCATGCCAACAGCACCGAGTTCGAGCCGACTGCGCCGCACCCCGTGATCGCGCTGATCACCGAGTGGAAGGACGCCGACGGCAGCATCAAGACGCGCGACGAGAAGTCCGACCTGGGCGGCACCATGCGTCTGGGCGCGCAGAGCTCCGACGTGGCCAAGAACACGCTGGCCCACGAGATCTACGGCGACGTGGTGACCGAGCGCCACCGCCACCGCTACGAAGCTAACGTGAAGTACCTGGACAAGCTGCGCGCCGCCGGCCTCGTGATCTCCGCGTTGACGCAGCGCGAGCAGCTGACCGAGATCGTCGAGCTGCCGAAGAGTCAGCACCCGTGGTTCATGGGTGTGCAGTTCCACCCCGAGTTCAAGTCGACGCCGTGGGATGGGCACCCGCTGTTCAACGCCTTCGTGAAGGCTGCGCTGGACCAGCAGAGCGCCGGCCTTGCGCAGCCGACCCAAGCCGCCGAAGTGGCCTGAGCCACGCCGCACCAGGAGACCACGACACCATGCCCAGCGCCTTCATCATTGCCGATGTGACCGTCACCAACCCCGCGCAGTACGAGGACTACAAGAAGTGGTCGTCCGCGGCGATGCAGGCCCATGGCGCCGAAGTCTGCGTGCGCGGCGGCAAGGTCGAAGTGCTGGAAGGCGACTGGAGCCCGACGCGCATGGTGATGCTCAAGTTCCCCACCGTCGAGGCGGCCAAGGCCTTCAACGATTCGCCCGAGTACGGCAAGGCGCGCGCCGCGCGCCAGGGCGCGGCCATCATGCGCATGGTCGTGGTCGAAGGCGTCTGAACGCCGCCGCCCCAAGGATTCCCTAGCTCTTAGAAAGAAGCATCAATGAGTGCCATCGTAGACATCGTGGGTCGCGAGATCCTGGACAGCCGCGGCAATCCCACCGTCGAGTGCGACGTGTTGCTGGAGTCCGGCACCATGGGCCGCGCCGCCGTGCCGTCCGGCGCCTCCACCGGCTCGCGCGAAGCCATCGAACTGCGTGACGGCGACAAGAGCCGCTACCTGGGCAAGGGCGTGCTCAAGGCCGTCGAGCATGTCAACACCGAGATCAGCGAAGCCGTGCTGGGACTGGACGCCTCCGAGCAGGCCTTCCTGGACAAGACCCTGATCGACCTGGACGGCACCGAGAACAAGTCCCGCCTGGGCGCGAACGCCATGCTGGCGGTGTCCATGGCCGTGGCCCGTGCCGCCGCCGAGGAATCGGGCCTGCCGCTGTACCGCTACTTCGGCGGCATGGGCGGCATCTCGCTGCCGGTGCCGATGATGAACGTCATCAACGGCGGCGCCCACGCCAACAACTCGCTGGACCTGCAGGAGTTCATGATCATCCCGGTTGGCGCACCCAGCTTCCGCGAAGCGCTGCGCTACGGCACCGAGACCTTCCACGCGCTCAAGAAGATCCTGAACGACCAGGGCATCAGCACGGCCGTCGGCGACGAGGGCGGCTTCGCCCCCAGCGTTGCGAGCCACGAAGCCGCCATCCAGATGATCCTGCAGGCCATCGAGCAAGCCGGCTACAAGCCCGGCGAGCAGATCGCCCTCGGCCTGGACTGCGCCGCCTCCGAGTTCTACAAGGACGGCAAGTACGTGCTCGAAGGCGAAGGCCTGTCGTTGTCCAGCGAAGAGTGGACCGCCATGCTGTCCGGCTGGTGCGACAAGTACCCCATCATCAGCATCGAAGACGGCATGGCCGAAGGCGACTGGGATGGCTGGAAGCACCAGACCGACGTGCTGGGCAAGCGCGTGCAGCTGGTCGGCGATGACCTGTTCGTGACCAACACCAAGATCCTGCAGCAGGGCATCGAGCGTGGCGTGGCCAACTCCATCCTGATCAAGATCAACCAGATCGGCACGCTGACCGAGACCTTCGCCGCCATCGAGCTGGCCAAGACCTCGGGCTACACCTCGGTCATCAGCCACCGCTCGGGCGAGACCGAAGACTCCACGATCGCCGACATCGCGGTGGGCACCAACGCCGGCCAGATCAAGACCGGCTCGCTGTCGCGCTCGGACCGCATGGCCAAGTACAACCAGCTGCTGCGCATCGAGGAAGACCTCGGCGACGTCGCACGCTACCCGGGCCGCCGCGCGTTCAACGTGCTGCGCTGAGCGTTTCGCTCCCACCTGCTCCGTCGCCGTTCCCATGGGCTCGCGCTTCGTTCCGGCCGTGCTGCTGGTGCTGCTGGCCGTCGTGCACGCCCAGCTGTGGTTTGGCCGCGGCAGCATCTCCAACGTGGCCGAGCTGCAGGAGCGGCTGATCGACCAGCAGGCCGCCAATGCCAAGGCCCAGGCCGTCAACGACCGCCTCGCGGCCGAGGTCGCCGACCTCAAGGACGGCCTGGAGATGGTGGAAGAAAAGGCCCGCGGCGAACTGGGCATGGTCAAGCCCAACGAACTGTTCGTCCAGCTGACGCGCTGAATGCCCGAGCCGCTGATCGCCCTGTGGCTGTGGCTGCTGGAGCCGGCCTTCACGCTGTGGGGCGTGGCCAGCAGCTGGCTCGAGCTCCTGGCCGTGCTGCTGGCGCTGGCCATGGTGGGCTTCAACATCCGCGAGCGGCACTGGGGCTGGCCATTGGCCATCGTGAGTTCGCTGCTGTATTTCGGCCTCTTCTCGCGCAGCAAGCTCTATGGCGATGCCGCGCTGCAGATCTTCTTCGCCAGCGTGGCGCTGTGGGGCTGGTTCAACTGGCTGCGCGGCCACCGGCCGGACGGCTCGGCGCTGCGCGTGGCGCGCCTGTCCGCCCGGGGCTGCTGGGCCGTGGTGGCCGCATGCGCCGTGCTGTGGCCCCTGGTGGCGCTGTTCCTCATGCGCTTCACCGACACCGACGTGCCCTGGTGGGACGCCTTCCCCACGGCCGTGAGCCTGGTCGGCCAGTACTTGCTGGGGCGCAAGTACATCGAGAACTGGCTGGTCTGGCTGGTCGTCAACACCGTCAGCGTGGGCCTGTTCGCCTACAAGGGCCTGTGGCTCACCACGCTGCTCTACACCGCATTCATCGGCTTGAGCTGGCTGGGCTGGCAGGCCTGGAAGCGTCGGCTCGCCACGGCCGTTCCGGGCACCCTGTGAGCATCCGGATCGCGCTGCTCGGTGCCGAGAGCAGCGGCAAGACCGCACTGTCCCAGGCGCTGGCGCAATCGCTCGCCGCGCGCGGCCTCGGGGTGGCACTGGTGCCCGAGCTGCTGCGCCAGTGGTGCCTGGACGCCGGCCGCACGCCGCGCCCGGAGGAGCAGGATGGCATTGCGCGGGCGCACGCCGGCGCCATCGATGCCGCCGCCGCCAAGGCGCCCGAGCTGCTCATCGCAGACACCACGCCGCTGATGGTCGCCGTCTACAGCGATCTGCTGTTCAAAGACCGTTCCCTCTACCCCTTCGCGCTGGAACACCAGCGCGGCTACGCACTGACCCTGCTGATGGGCCTGGATCTGCCCTGGGTGGCCGATGGCCTGCAACGCGACGGCCCGCATGTGCAGGCGCCCGTGGATGCGCTGGTGCGCGCCGCGCTGGAGGGTGCCGGCCTGCCCTACCAGGTGGTCTACGGCAGCGGCGCGGCGCGCCTGGCCCGCGCCGAACGCGCGCTGCACCATCTGCCAGCGCTCGCCGGCCGGCTCGAACCGCTGCCGGAGCCGCCGCCACGGGCACGCTGGCGCTGTGGCTGCGATGGCGACGCGAGCTGCGAGCACCGGCTGTTCCAGCGCCTGACGGCGCGCTGAGCCGGCGCCGGCCGCGCCGGCAGCAGCCCTTACTGCACGGCCTGGCTGCCCGGCGGCAGCGAACCCGGCGGCGCGAAGATTTGCGCAGCGTCCACCGCGTCGAAGCGGTATTGCTGGCCGCAGAACTCGCAGCCGACCTCGATGTTCTCGCGCTCGGACAGGATGGACTCGGCCTCGGCCACGCCCAGGCCGCGGATCATCTGCGCCACCCGCTCGCGGCTGCAGGTGCAGGCGAAGCGCGGGCCGCTGTCGCCGGTGAGCGGCGCGAAGGTCAGCACGCCCTCTTCCCAGAACAGGCGGCGCAGCACGGTGTCGATGTCCAGGCTCAGCAGCTCTTCGCGCTTGAGCGTGCTGGCGAGGTGAGCAATGCGGTTGAAGTCCTCGTTCTGGCCTTGGGTGTCGGCCTGATCGGTTTCCTCGCCCTCATTGGCCTGCCCGGCCTGGCCGGCCAGGTTGGCCTCGCCCTTGACGGGCAGCCGCTGGATCAGCAGCCCGGCGGCCACCTGCGCATCGGCCGCCAGCACCAGCACGGTGTCCAGCTGCTCGCTGTGCCGCATGTAGTGCTGCAGCACCTGCGCCATGCGGCCGAAGCTCTGCCCCTCGCCATCGCTGAGGGCCACCACGCCCTGGTAGGGCTGCTGGCCCGGCTGCTTGCGCGCCGGGTCGAGCGTGATCGCGCAGCGGCCCTGGCCGGTCTGGTCGATCAGCTCGGCCAGCGTGGCACCGCTCTCGACAGGGCCCGTCAGCGAAGCGGTGGCCCGCACGCGCAGGTCGGATTGCACCTCGACCACGGCCAGCTTGAGCGGGCCGTCGCCGAAGACCTGCAGCACCAGCGCGCCGTCGAACTGGATGCCGGCCTGCATCAGCACGGCCGCGGCCGTCATCTCGCCCAGCAGCGACTGCACCGGCACGGGGTAGGCCCCGGCCGTGGTGTTGGAGGCACGCCGGCGCAGCACTTCTTGCCAGGCGTCGGTCAGGCGCACGATGGCGCCCCGTACGGGCAGGCCGTCGAACAGGAATTTGCGCAATTCCGACATCAGCCGATCTTCCGCAGGCCGGCACGGTAACGCCGGGCATTGGCCATGTAGTGCTGGGCACTGCGGCGCAGGCCCTCGACCTGCTCGGGCGTCAGTTGGCGCACCACCTTGGCAGGGCTGCCGACGATCATCGAGCCGTCCGGGAATTCCTTGCCTTCGGTCACGAGCGCACCCGCGCCGACCAGGCAGTTGCGGCCGATCTTCGCGTTGTTGAGCACGATGGCGCCGATGCCGATCAGCGACTCGTCGCCCACGGTGCAGCCGTGCAGCATGACCTGGTGGCCCACGGTGACGTGCTTGCCGATGGTGAGCGGCACACCTTCGTCGGCGTGCAGCACGCTGTTGTCCTGGATGTTGCTGCCCTCGCCCACGGAAATCGGCCCGCTGTCGCCGCGGATCACCACGCCCGGCCAGACGCTGGCGTCCGGCCCCAGCGCCACGCCACCGATCACCTGGGCGCTCTCGGCCACCCAGGCTGTCTCTGCCACCTGGGGCGTGCGTTCATCCAATGCGTACAAAGCCATGTTGCGTCCTCGTGGTGGTGTCTCAGGTCATTGTAGGGAGGCGTCCGGCTGCTGCAGGGCCGCGAGCTCGGCCTCGCTGAAGCCGGCAGCGCGCCGCGCGTCCAGGTTGAATGGGCCGCGCAGGCGCGGTGCGCCGTAGCGGCGGGCCAACTCGGCGTAGGTGGCCACCGGCTCCAGCCCGCGCGCTCCGCAGAGCCAACCGTACCAGTGGTTGCCGATGGCCACATGGCCGACCTCGTCGGCCAGGATCACGTCCAGGATCTCGCCGGCGCGCAGGTCGCCCGCGGCCACCAGCTTGGCACGGATCGGGGGTGCGGCGTCCAGGCCACGCGCCTCCAGCGTGCGCGGCACCAGCGCCAGGCGGGCGAGCAGGTCGTCCTGGGTCTTCTCGGCCATGTCCCACAGGCCGTTGTGGGCCGGGAAGTCGCCATAGGCATGGCCGAGTTCCGCCAGGTGCGCTGCCAGCAGTTGGAAGTGCAGCGCTTCTTCGCGCGCGACGCGGGCCCAGTCGCGGTAGAAGGCCTCGGGCAGGCCGGGGAAGCGCCACAGGATGTCGCAGGCCAGGTTGATGGCGTTGAACTCGATGTGCGCCAGCGCGTGGAGCAGCACCGCGCGGCCCGCCGGCGTGTGCACCGGCCGCGGCTTGAGCTGCTGGTGGGGCACCAGCACGGGCTGGGCCGGGCGGCCCGGCACCGGTGCCGGTCGCTGCAGCGGCTGCCGCACGTCCAGCGCCAGGCCATCGTCCAGCGCACGGGCCAGCGCGGCCTTGCGCGCAGGCGCGCTTTCGCACAACGCACACAGCGCGGCCGGGCGCAGGCCGGCTTCGATGTTCGAAGATTGGGTCAAGTGTGGGAGCCCATTGGAATGAGATGGCGTGCGAATGAAACGTAGCGCCCTAGAATTCGCCAAGACTCCATTCTGGTTGAACTGCCACCCCCCCATGACCGTTGCCGATACCGCGTCCATGCTGATCGCCCGCCAGCCCATCGTGGACAAACGCCGGGCGGTGTTCGGCTATGAGCTGTTCGACCGCTCGCACCCGGGCCAGGCGCATACGCCGGCGCACGATGTGGCATTGGTGTTCAGCGCGCTGGCCCACACCGGCAGCGAGGCCCTGGTCGGCCAGTTCGCGATCTTCGTGAAGAGCACGCACAACAGCCTGGCCGGCGGCCACCTGGACCTGGTCCAGCCCGAACGGCTGGTGCTGGAGATCGAAGGCATCGCGGGCGACGCACCCGCCGAGATCGACGCGCACTCGCATGCCCTGCTGGGGCTGCGCAAGCGCGGCTTCCGCCTGGCCTTCAGCCAGCAGGTGCTCGATCCGGCCTATGCCAGCTGGCAGCCGCTGGCCGACTTCATCAAGATGGATCTCGCGGCCATCGACCCGATGCAGTTGCCCAAGCTGATCCAGGCCGCGCAGACCCGTACCGGCGCCCGGCTGATCGCCGAGAAGACCGAGACCGCCGCCCAGTACGAGCAGCTGGCCGGCTATGGCGTGGAGCTGTTCCAGGGCTACTGGTTCGCCAAGCCCGACCTGATCAAGACGCGCCTGCTGCCCCCCTCCCAGGCCAACGTGATCCAGCTCATCAACCTGGTGCGCAACCAGGCCAGCACCGATGAGATCGAGCAGGTCCTCAAGAAGGACGCGATGCTGGGCTTCAACCTGATGCGCCTGATCAATTCCTCAGGCTTCGGGCTCACGCGCGAGATCACCTCGTTCCGTCAGGCCGTCATGCTGCTGGGCCTGAAGAAGCTGTTCCGCTGGGCCGCACTGTTGCTGACGACGGCAGCCGGCGGCGCAGCGTCGCCGGTGGTGGGCAGCACGGCGGTGGTCCGCGGCCGGCTCATGGAACTGCTGGCGGCCGAGTCGATGTCGCCCGAAGAGTGCGATGCCGCCTTCGTGGTGGGCGTGTTCTCGCTGCTGGACACCATGCTGGGCATGCCCATGGAGCAGGCCGTGGGCCTGCTGACGCTGCAGCCACCGATCGTCGACGCGCTGCTGCACGGCAATGGCCCGTATGCCGACCTGCTGGCCCTGGCGCAGGCCTGCGAAACCGGCGATGCCGAGTCATTCCGCCGTGCCACGGCGGCCCTGCACCTCACCGAGCGCCAGGTCAGCCTGGCGCACCTCGATGCGCTGGCCTGGGCCGACGCCCTGGTCGAGTGAGCCACGCCCACCCGCACCAGCCAACGCCTGCCCGCTGTCCAGAACCGCTTGCCCGCACGGAGCCTGCACCATGTCCATCATCTCCGACGCGCTGACACCCATGAAGCCGCCTCCCGGCGATGCCGACAACCAGGTCGTGATCGCGCGGCAGGCCATCGTGGACGACACCCGGACGGTGCTCGGTTACGAGCTCTTCGACCGATCGACCTCGCCCAGCCAGCACACGGCCGACAGCGACGCCGCCCTGCTGTTCAACGCGCTGTCGTTCGCCGACACCGAGACCCTGGTCGGCAACAAGCTCGTGTTCATCAACTGCACGCACGAGAGCCTGGCCGGTGGCCACCTGGAGCTGATCCACCCGGACAAGGTGGTGCTGGAGGTGCCGCCGATCGCCGGGCACGACCCCGCCCTCATCGCCAAGATGGCCGAGGTCATGCAGAAGCTGCACAAGGAAGGCTTTCGCTTCGCCTTCAACCACACCGTGTTGACGCGCGGCTACGCACCCTGGCGCCCGCTGGCGGCCTACGTCAAGCTGGACCTGATGGTGCTGTCCAGCGACAAGGTGGAAGCCTTCGTGCAGTTCGCGCGGAGCAACACCAACGCCCAGCTGGTGGCCGAAAAGGTGGAAACGGGCGAGCAGCACAAGCTGCTGGCCAGCTACGGTGTCAAGCTGTTCCAGGGCTACTGGTTCGCCAAGCCGACGATGGTCAAGGCCCTGACGATCCGGCCATCGCAGGCGACGATCATCCGGCTCATCAACCTCGTGCGGAACCAGGCCGACGCCACCGAACTGGAAGATCTGCTCAAGCGCGACCCCACGCTGTCGTTCAATCTGCTGCGCTTCATCAATGCCTCGGGCTTCGGGCTGAACTGCGAGATCACCTCATTCCGCCACGCGGTCATGATCCTCGGCATGCACAAGCTGTTCCGCTGGGCCGCGCTGCTGATGAGCACCTCGCACAGCGGTGGGCCGCCACCGGCCATCGGCCACACCGCGGTGGTCCGCGGCCGTCTCATGGAGCTGCTGACGGCCGAACTGCTGTCACCGGAGGAATGCGACAACGCCTTCACCGTCGGCGTGTTCTCGCTGCTGGACAGCATGCTGGGTGTGCCCATGGCCAAGGCGCTGGAGTCGGTCGAACTGCCCGAGCCGGTGGTCGATGCGCTGCAGCACCGCCGTGGCCTGTATGCGCCCTTCCTCGAATTGACGGAGGCCTGCGAGCGCGGCGACGACGCGGTCTTCGCGCGTGTGGCCAATGCGCTGGCCCTGTCGAGCCGGCAGGTCAACATGGCGCACCTGCAGGCGCTGGCCTGGGCGGAATCCGCCTGAGGGCCCGCCTTCCTGCAGCGCCAGCTCAGCCGGCGTCCTTGAGCGCCTTCTTGGCCTTGCCGGCGGAGCGCTGGGATTGCTTCTTGTGGTAATCCGATTTCACGTTGTTGACCACCTTGCCCACAGGGCCGCTCTTCTCGGCTTCGTTCTCGGCGCGTTTCTGGTCGATCTTGTGCTTGGTGGCATCGGTCGCCTCCGAGGCGGCCTTGCCGATCTGGGCGGAAGCGGTGGCCATGCTCAGTGCCGCAACGGTTGCCAACAGGAACGTCTTCATCGGATCCTCCATCCGTAACGCACGCAAACACGTGCCTAGTGATCCTCGAGCAACGGCGTGCCACGGCCTGTAGGCTGGTGCCGTCCAAGTGTGTGGGCCGCTCCCGTCGCGCGCCATCGCGCCCGCGCTTGTCAGCCGACCACGGACAAGCCGCACGTGTGCATGCGCCAACGGCCTACAAGCAGCCCGCTTGCGGACACGCAATATCCCCACCGAAACCAGATGCAACAGCGGCGTCTGGGCGCAGAAAGAGGGGAAAGCGACATGGATTTGCACCAGGCACAGGCCTTGGCTCTGATCGAGGAGCACCGGCGGGACGACACGTGCATGGCATTGCACGACTCCGGTTATGGCGACCTGGCCGACCAATGGCTGCAAGCGAGCAGCGAATTCGAGACGGTGGCGCGCGACCGACTGGAACCCGCCGCCATGGACGGCATGGAGGCCCCGGTCAGCACCGACGTGCTGCGCGCCTACGCCCGCATGTGCGTGAGTTGGTCGCGCATCGTGCAGCTGCGCGACCAGGCGGTCGGCTGGATGGAACGGCGCTACTGAAGCGTCCGCACAAGCGCCCGCGCCGGCCTCACGCCTTGCCTAGCGAGGCCACCATCTTATGCAGCAGTTGCTCCAGCGCGTCGACTTCAAAAGGCTTGGTCAGGGCATGCACGTGCGGCCCTAGCGCCGCCAGCTCGCCCCCCATGTCGTAGCCCGAGCACAGCAGCACGTGCTGTGCCGGCTTGCGCGCCAGCACCTGCTGTGCCAGTTCCACGCCCGACAGCCCGGGCAAGCCCACGTCGGTGATCAGGATGTCGCAATCGTCCTGCGCCAGCAGGGCCAGGCCTTCCTCGCCGCTGGCGCAGACCCTCACGGCGTAGCCGGGCTCCTCCTCCAGCAGCATGGCGATGGAATCGCGCAGGTCTTCGTTGTCTTCGACGTACAGGATACGGGTCTGGGGCATGGAGGCAGTGTCTAGAAGCGGTACTTGAGCCCGATGCTGGTGGAACGGACCCAGCCATTGTCGTCGCCAGCGAAATCGAAACGGTGGCGCTGCCAATCCAGCACCGCCGACCAGTTGCTGCTGAAGGCCCAGTCCACACCGAGGCCGTAGGCCGGCCCCCAGCCGCTCGCGCGGCCGGTGGCAATGCCGGCGCCGGGCGCGGCGTCGATGCGTGTGCGCCCCCAGGTGGTGCCGACGCGGCCGAACACCCCGACACCGGCAGCCACCTGCGCACGGCCGACCAGGCTGAAATTGACGCCCTCGGCCCGGGTGTCGCCGCCGCCGCGCTCGAGATCACCCATGCTCAGCAGGCCGATCTCGGCACCGAAGTTGGGCGTGAACATGCCGCCCACATAGGCATTGCCCGACAGGCTGGGCTGGTCGCAGCCGCCCGGGCCGCAATCGAGCCGGTAGCTCGGACGGCCCAGGTTGATCCCCGCATAGCCGCCCGGCAACCAGCTGCCGCGGCGCAGCTCGTAGTTCGCGCCGGATGGAGGTGAGGATGAGGTGCTGCTGCCCTGCGCGAAAGCGCAGGCGCACGCCAGCAGACCGACGGCCAGGGCCGCACGCGTTCGCAAGCTGTCCATACGTCCTCCTGTGGGCGGGCCAGCACGCCCGACGAGCGCATTCTCGCCATCGGCCCGCCCGAACATTGTGGGACAAAAGCGCGTCGACGGGCGCTTTTCTCAGCCTCGCCGCAGGGCCGCGCCGCGGCGGCTGGGCTTGGGTGCCGCGCACTCGTCGCAACGGCCATACAGCGTGAGTTCGTGGCGCTCCACCGCGAAGCCCGGCGGCGCCAGCTTGTGCATGTCGCCAGGGCAGGCGTGCACGTCGAATACGCGGTGGCAGGCCGTGCAACTGAAGTGGTGGTGGTGGTGGTGCCCGCCCGGCTCGAAGCGCGGCGCCTCGCCGGGCAGCTCCACGCTCTGCACCTCGCCCGCCTCGGCCAGCTGCTTGAGGTTGCGGTACACGGTGGCGATGCCCAGCGCCGGCACCTCGATCTGCGCTGCGGCCAGGATCTCGGTGGGCAGCAGCGGCCGACCGGCCTGCACCAGGGCCTGGCGGATCGCGTCGCGCTGGCGGGTACTGCGCTCCACGCCTTATTTCTCTCGGTACTTCTCGACCTTGGCCACGCGCATGGTGTAGCCGGCCACGCCCATCGACGACGGCGCACGCTCGATCTCCAGCCGGCCGTAGACCCAGACCGCTTCCATCGTGCGCAGGCCCGTGAAGGGTTTGTCGGCCCGGCCCAGCAGGATCTGGTTGGACGGCGGCGGCGGCGTGTGGATGCAGGCGCCGAAGTACGGCACCAGCAGGAACTCGCGGATGCCCTGCTTGCCCTCCTCCAGCGGCACGAGGTAGCCGGGCAGCTTGGCGTCGATGCCGTTCATGGCGGCGACGGTGGGCGCGTTGTCCCAGATCTCGCGCAGCTTGTCCATGAGCTCCTTGGCGCGCGGGTCGGTGTCTTGCAGGCCGCCGGCGCCGCCGCTCAGTCCCTGCAGGTCCTTGGCCGGATCCCAGCCTGCCGGCACCAGCTCGGTCCAGGTGATCTCGCGGAACTGCGCGGCCCGGGCGGCCAGCGGCGCCAGGGCGGCAACGGCACAGGCGACCAGGGCGGCCCGGCGCGTCGGCAGGCGGTCACGGTTTTGCAACATATCAAATCCTCGGGGTCAGGCCGTCGGCCAGGGACAAACGGTAGGCGCGCCAGCCCGGCACCAGGCTGGCCAGCAATCCAGCCACCAGCAAGGCGGCCAGCAACATCCATTGTGCTGCGCTCGGCAAAGCCAGCTGCAGGCTCAGGCCGAACTGCGCCTGCAGCCAGGGCCCGGTCGCGGCGATCACGGCCCACTGCGCCGCCAGGCCCAGCATCAGGCCGGCCAGCGTGACCCACAGCCCTTCCAGTGCCAGCAAGCCCATGACCTGCACCGGGCCGGCGCCCACGGCGCGCAGCACCGCCAGCTCGCGCCGGCGCTCGTTCAGGCCGGCCAGCACCACGGCCACCAGGCCCGCCATGCTGACCAGCGCGACCAGGCCCGACATGGCGAGCAGCGCCTGCTCGCCGGGGCCAATCACGTCCCAGAGCTCGTCCATGGCCACGCCGGGCAGGATGCCCATGACCGGCTCGCCGCCGTAGTTGTTGACCCAGCGCTGCACCGAGAACACCTGCGCCCGGCTCTTGAGGCCGACCAACGCCGCCGTGACGGACTTGGGCGTGAGGTCGGCCGGCAGCGCCGCGGCCGCACGGCCCGGCAGCCGCATGCCGCCGATCCAGTCGGCGTGCAGCGCCTCCATGGCCTGCAGGCTGATCAGCACGCTGCGGTCGATCGGTGTGCCGGTGCGCGCCAGCACGCCGACCACGCCGAAGGGTTTGTCGGCGTGGCTGTCCTGCTCCAGCTCGCCACCGCCGTGCGCCAGCGTGATCCGCTGGCCCAGGCCATAGCCCAGGCGCTCGGCCACCTCGGCGCCGATCACCGCGTCGAACAGCTGGGCGAACGGCTGGCCCTGCGCCAGGCGCAGCGGCTGGCGCTCGCCATGACGAAAGTGCGCGAAGATCTCGACGCTGGTGCCCATGACCGGAAAGCCGCGGTGCGCATCGCCCAGCGACAGCGGCACCACCCAGGCCACGGCCGGCTGCGCCTTGAGCGCCTGCACCGTGTTCCAGCCGATGTTGTTGCGCGCGCCGCCGACATGGAACACCGAGTACAACAGCAGCTGCACCGAGCCCGTGCGCGGGCCGACGATGAGGTCGGTGCCTGAGACGGCCGAGGCGAAGCTGTCGCGCAGGTCGCTGCGGATGCGCTCCACGCCCAGCAGCATGAAGGTCGACAGCGCGATCGAGGCGATCGTCAGCGCCAGCGTGAAGCGGCGGTTCCAGGCGCTGCGCAGCGCCAGCAAGGCGAGGAAGGGCTTCATGCCACGGCCCTCCCCGCCGCCGCGCGGTTGAGTTCGGGCAGCGCCACCTGGCGACCGAAGCGCGGCGCCAGCCGCCGGTCGTGGCTCACGAACAGCAGCGCGCTGCCCGCGCCCGCGCAGGCCGCCAGCAACAGGTCGACAAAGGCGTCGCGCCGGTCTTCGTCCAGCGCCGAGGTCGGCTCGTCGGCGATCACCAGGGCCGGCATGCCGACCAGCGCACGCGCTGCCGCCACGCGCTGCTGCTGGCCGACCGACAGCTGGCCGGGCTGGCGCGACCACAGCGCCTCGTCCAGTCCCATGGCCGCCAGCCAGTGGCCCGCCTGCGCACGCGCCGAGCCGCCCTGCTGCGCCGCCGCGCGCTGGCGCTGCTTTGAAAAGCGGCAGGGCAGCAGCACGTTGTCGAGCACGCTCAGGTAGGGCAGCAGGTTGAACTGCTGGAACACGATGCCCACATGGTCCACGCGCCAGCGATCGCGCGCGGCGCGGCCCAGGCCCTGCCAGTCGCGCCCGGCCAGCAGCACGCGGCCGTGCTGGGGCAGCAGCACGCCGGCGGCCAGGGCCAGCAGGCTGCTCTTGCCGCAGCCACTGGGGCCGTGGACGAACACGGTGTCGCCGGCCGCCACGGTGAAGGCCGCGATGTCCAGGCAGTCCTCGCGGCTGCCGGGCCAGGCGAAGCGCAGGCCCTCGACCTGCAGGACGGGCGTGCTCACTTGCCGGCGAGCGGCAGGCGGGCCGCGGCCTTGCGCAGCATCGTCAGGCCCTGGCCCCGGGGGCCGGCCACCTGGGCGGCCACGGTGCGCACGCCCGGGAAGGCATCGAACAGCCGCACGTCCACATGCTGCGCGGCCGCGGCCTTGCGGCAGTCGAAGTTGGCCGTCAGCACCAGGTCGGCATGGGCCTCGGCGTCGGGCGCCACCGCCGGCGTGGATGCGGCGGAGGCTGGCGCCGCGGCCGCCCCCAGGCCCAGCACGGGCGCCTCGACCATGGCGTCGGCCAGCTGGCACTCGCCCGCGGGATCGAGCACGAACAGCTTGTCGGCCGCGCGCAGCCGCTCTGCCAGCGCCGTCACGCGGCCGCGCTCGGCCACCGAACGCGGGGCCCGCTCGAAGCCCAGCAGGTCGTGCAGGGGCGACTCCATGCGCAGACTGATGCGCTGGGCATCCACCGCCACGTCGAGCTCGATGCGGCCGTGCGCATGGGCCTTGTGGTCGTGCTGCGCGAAAGCCGGTGTGGCCAGCGCCAGCGCCAGGCCAGAGGCCGCGAGCAGGCGGCGGATCAGGGAAGAAGAAGAGATGGGCATGCTGCGTCGTGCTGTTGTCACCGTGCGGACCGCCGCGGCGGCCTGGAAGTTCCCTACTTGAAGGCGGCCGGCGCCGCAGGCGCGTGGTCGTGCGCGTGCTCGGCCTCATGGTCGCGCGAGTGCGTGACACCGTCATGGCCGTGGCCGTCGTGGTCCCCATGGCCATGGCCGTGGCCGTGGTGCGCCAGGGTGCCCACCACCGCCACGAGCGCGATGCCGGCCACCAGCCAGCTGACCTGGGCCACGGTCTGGCGCTTGGTCAGCCGCGTCTGCAGCTGCGGGATCAGGTCGGCCAGCGCCACATAGATGAAGCTGCTGCTGGCCACCACCAGGAAGTACGGCAACCAGGCCTGCAGCCGCTCCAGCAGCCACCAGCCGACCAGGCCGCCCAGGGCGGTGACCATGCCGGCCAGCGTGAGCTTGAGCACAGCCACGCGCGGCGTGCCGGTGCCGCCGTCCAGCACCACCAGGTCGCCGATGTGGTGCGGCACCTCGTGCGCGAGCACCGCCAGGGCCGCCACCACGCCCAAAGCCGGGCTGACCGTGAAGGCCGAGGCGATCACGATGCCGTCGCCGAAGCAATGCACGCTGTCGCCCGCCAGCACGGCCCAGTTGCCGCCCTTGCCGCCATGGTGGTGGTGACCATGGTGATGGTCGTGGCCATGCGCATGGTCATGGTCGTGGCCAAGGCCATGGTCCGCGTGCTCATGGCCGTGGTGCCACAGCTCCACCTTGTCGAGCAGGAAGAACACCACCAGGCCGCCCAGCAGCACGCCGAACAGCAGCGCCGGGTTCATGCCGCTCTCGAAGGCCTCGGGCAGCAGGTGCACGAAGGCGGTGGCCAGCAGCGCGCCGGCGGCGAAGCTCAGAAGGAAGCGGCGGTCGGCCACGAGCCGGCGCTGGCGTGCGGCCAGCCGCAGCAGCAATGCCGCGAGCCAGACGCTGCCGACGCCGGCGACCAGGGTGGCGATCAGGATGCCGAGCAGATCCATGGCAATGCGCGATTCTCAGAAAAAGCAAAGCGAGGGCGGCTGCCCTCGCGAGGCTCTAATGATAACGCATGCTCACTATCGCGCACTAGCGTTTCACATCAGGCCGTCCGCCTTGAACATGGTCTTGATGCCGCGCACGGCCTGGCGGATGCGCGCCTCGTTCTCGATCAGCGCGAAGCGCACATGCTCGTCGCCGTGGTCGCCGAAGCCGATGCCGGGCGAGACACTGACCCGGGCCTTGTCCAGCAGCTGCTTGCTGAACTCCAGCGAACCCATGGCACGGTAGGCCTCTGGGATGCGCGCCCAGATGTACATCGAGGCCTTGGGGCACTCGACCGCCCAGCCCGCCTCCGTGAGCCCCTTGTAAAGCACATCGCGCCGGCGCTGGTACTGCAGCGCGATGTCTTTCACGCACTGCTGGTCGCCCTCCAGCGCCGCGATGGCCGCCACCTGCAGCGGCGTGAAGCTGCCGTAATCGTGGTAGCTCTTGATGCGCGCCAGCGCGGCCACGAGGTCGGCATTGCCCACCATGAAGCCGATGCGCCAGCCGGCCATGTTGTAGCTCTTGGAGAGCGTGAAGAACTCCACCGCGATGTCGCGCGCGCCCTTGACCTGCATAATGGACGGTGCCTTCCAGCCGTCGAACACGATGTCGGCATAGGCCAGGTCGTGCACGACGAAGATGTCGTGCTTCTTCGCGAGCGCCACCACGCGCTCGAAGAAGTCCAGCTCCACGCACTGCGCCGTCGGGTTCGACGGGAAGCCCAGCACGATCATCTTGGGCTTGGGGTAGCTGCCGCGGATGGCCTTCTCCAGCTCGCCGAAGAAGTCCACGTCCGGCGCCATGGGCACGGAGCGGATGTCGGCGCCCGCGATCACCGCGCCGTAGATGTGGATGGGGTAGCTCGGGTCGGGCACCAGCACGGTGTCGCCGCGGTCCAGCGTGGCCAGCATCAGGTGCGCCAGGCCCTCCTTCGAGCCGATGGTCACGATGGCCTCGGTGTCGGCATCGAACGCGACGCCGTAGCGGTCCTGGTACCAGTGGCAGATCGCGCGGCGCAGCCGCGGGATGCCCTTGCTGGCCGAGTAGCCGTGCGTGTCGGGCCGCTGCGCCGCCTCGACCAGCTTGGCCACGATGTGCGGCGGCGTGGCCCCGTCGGGGTTGCCCATGCTCATGTCGATCACGTCCACGCCGGCGCGGCGTGCGGCCAGCTTGCGCTCGGCCGTGATGTTGAACACGTAGGGAGGCAGGCGGTCGATGCGCGCGAAACGGCGCTTGCCTGCAGAAGATGCGGACATGGGAAGACTTTCACGTAAGCGCCCGGAACCGTCCGAGCGACGTGGCTGGCAGTGTGGCCGGCCCGCGGCGATGCTAACGCAGTCGCAAGCTGCGACAAACCGGCCGCATGCGACACCTGTCGCCTAGGGAAAGCGGCAATTGAGCCACCGGATGCACCGCACCATCATGCGGACCCGATGCCACACCCCCGCCCCTCCGGGCGGTCCAGAGTGCGCCGCGCAGCGCCGAACGAAGACGCCACGGGATGGCACGCACCCACCGCATCGAACACCACACCAGGAGCCGCAGCGATGCCCAGCGTCAGGTCAAGTCACATCGACAACGTGGTCCGGATCGGCTCGTCCGCAGCGTCCAGCGTGTCCGGCGCGGGGCCGCAGGCGATCTTCCACAAGTCCTGGACGCGCTGCATGCAGCAGCATGGACTGGACCCGACGCGCCCCACGCCCACCCGCATCCTGCCCTCCAGCCTGGTGCGCGACCACCAGCAGCGCATGGACGGCTTCATGCGCGTCGCGCGTGCCGGCATGCAGGACCTGTACCGCCGCGTCGCCGACCTGGGCTACATGCTGCTGCTGACCGATGCCGATGGCGTGACCGTCGACTACATCGGCAACCCGGCTTCCGAGCCGCAGCTCAAGGCGGCCGGCCTGTACATCGGTGCCGACTGGAACGAGGCCCATGCCGGCACCTGCGGCGTGGGCACCTGCCTGGTCGAGCAGGCCACGATCATCTGCCATCAGGCCGAGCATTTCGATGCCACGCACATCGGGCTGACCTGCACCGCGGCACCGCTGCGTGCGCCCAACGGGCAACTGCTGGGCGTGCTGGACGTGTCGGCCCTGCACTCGCCGGAAGCACGCGAGAGCCAGCACCTGGTCCAGCACCTGACGGCGATGTACGCGCAAATGATCGAGGACGCCAATTTCCTGCGCTGCTTCGCCCGGCACGCCGTGCTGCGGCTGGGCACCGTGCCCGGACTGGTCGAGGTGTCGGGTGACGTGATGTTCGCGCTCGACGACGATGGCGTCGTGTGCGGCGCCAACACCGGCGCCAGGCGGCGCTTCGGTGGGCACGCGGCCGATCTCGTGGGCCAGCCGCTCACGCAGCTGCTGGACATTGGCATGGACGCGCTGCGCAGCATGGCGCGCAGCGGCGCGCCGGAGCCGGTGGCGCTCGGCGGGCCGCAGCGGCGCGAGCAGTTCCAGGGGGTCATGATCCCGCCCCGCGGCGGGGGCACGGCCGCACCCGGCCCCGTGGCCACAGACGCCGATGGCCGCGAGCCGCTGGCCCTGGCCCGCGACCGGCGCCCTGCAGCCGGCGCACGGCACGATGCACTCGACCGGCTGCTCGGCGACGACGCGGTGATGCGCGGGCTGGTCGACCAATCGAAGCGGCTGGTCGACAGCCATGTGCACCTGCTGATCCGCGGCGAGACCGGCGCCGGCAAGGAGGTGCTGGCGCGCGCACTGCACGCCTACAGCGCGCGCGCCGCGCAGCCCTTCGTCGCCGTCAACTGCGCATCGATCCCGGAGAGCCTGATCGAAAGCGAACTGTTCGGCTACACGCCGGGCAGCTTCACCGGCGGCAAGAGCAAGGGCATGAAGGGGCTGATCGCGCAGTCCGATGGGGGCACGCTGTTCCTGGACGAGATTGGCGACATGCCGCTGGCGCTGCAGACACGGCTTCTGCGCGTGCTCGCCGAATCCGAGGTCCTGCCGCTCGGCGCAGAGCGGCCCATCGCCGTGCGCCTGAACGTGATCGCGGCGACGCACCGCGACCTGCGCGAGGCCATCGCGGCGGGCAGCTTCCGCGAAGACCTCTACTACCGCCTGGCGGGGGCGACCCTCGCGCTGCCGCCGCTGCGCGCGCGGGCAGACCGGCAGTTCCTCATCGAGAAGCTCTTCGCCGAGGAGGCGCAGACCCTCGGCCTCGACACGGCCCTGCATGCCGATGCGCTGCACAGCCTGCTGGCGTACGACTGGCCCGGCAACATCCGCGAGCTGCGCAATGCGCTGCGCTTCGCGCTGGCGCAAGCGGGAGACCGGCCCGTGGGGGTCGCGGACCTGCCGTTGGAGGTGTCCAGCGCGCCAGGCCGGCGCGAGGCGGCAAGCACGGCGCCGGCACCAACAGCGCACGACGCGCGGCCGGCCGCCGAGGCCGATGAAGCGACGGAAGACATCGGCGCGGCGCGCCTGCTGCACGCGCTGAAGGCGCACCGCTGGAACATCGCGTCGACGGCGCGCGCGCTGCAGCGCTGCCGCGCGACCATCTACCGGCAGATGAAGCGCTACGGCATCACGCAGCCGCACCTGCTGTAGCGCCTGCGCCCTCAGCGCGACGCAGGTGTCGCGCGCAGAGCCGCTGGAGCCGCAGCACTACGCACTGTTTGCCGACGCCGGTCCCGGGGGCCTGCGTGCTGGCGGGCATGGTGCTGCTCGCCCACGAACTCCTCGGCATCCGCGGTGTGCGGTGCGTTCGGATTGCACGAGACGCCGAGCGCGAACGCCAGCTGCATGGCATGCCTCTCGTCAACGTGGCGTCGCACATCTCTTCGCCAAACCACTACAGCAGCCTCCGTGCCTATCGCTGCGTCCCTTCCCACCGGAACGGCCACCAGCGCCTTGCGCACGCGCCACCTGTCGCCTCCTTCGCGCAACGCCTGTTGCAAGCGGCCGCGACAGGTGTCGCCCCAAACGCCGAATCCGGCCCGCAAATCGCCGCAATCGGGCCCAAATCGGCTGGCACGGCGCGTGCAAAGAGGGCTGGCCTTCCACACCAATAGACAGGAGACACCCATGTCCAGCCGACTCGAACAGCAATCCATCATCGTCACCGGCGCGGGCCGCGGCATCGGCGCATCCATCGCCCGTGGCCTGGCCGCGCAAGGCGCCCGCCTGACCATCGCCGACATCGACGCCCGCAGTGCCGAAGCCGTGGCCCGCGCCATCCGCGAGCAAGGCGGCGAGGCCATCGCCGTGCAGGTCGACGTGAGTCAGCGCGCCAGCGTCAAGGCCATGGTCGAGACCACGGTGGCGGCGTTCGGCCGGCTCGACGGCATGTTCAACAACGCCGGCATTGCGCAGACACGCGCCTTCCTCTCGATCACCGAAGACGACTGGCACCGCGTGATGGACATCAACGCCCTGGGCGTGCTGATCGGCATGCAGGAGGCGGCCAGGCAGATGATTGCGCAGGGCGGCGGCGGCAAGATCGTCAACACCGCATCGATCGCCGGCAAGCAAGGCTATGCGCCGCTGGCCCACTACTGCGCCAGCAAGTTCAGCGTGGTGGCCCTCACGCAGGCCGGCGCGCGCGCCTTGGGCGAACACCAGATCAAGGTCAACGCGATCTGCCCCGGCGTGGTCGCCACCGACATGTGGAAGCTGATCGACCAGGGCTTTCGCAGCGAAGGCATGACCACGCACGAGAACGAGGCCTTCGACAAGTTCTCGGCCGACATCCTGCTCGGCCGGCCGTCCAAGGCCGAAGACCTGGTCGGCGTCTCGTGCTTCCTCGCCTCAGCGGACTCGGACTACATGACCGGCCAGTCGCTGGTGGTCGACGGCGGCATGGTCCTGGTCTGACACGTTCCCCCCTGCAACGCCATGGCGAACGTCCGCCATGCGCTGAGCCATTTCCCACCCCACTGGAGACAACCATGAACAGCACAACCATCGAACACCAACGCAGCATGCAAGCCGCCGTCTGGCACGGGCGCCACGACATCCGTGTCCAGGAGGTGCCGGTGCCGCAGGCACCGCCCGCCGGCTGGGTCAAGATCCGCGTGCACTGGTGCGGCATCTGCGGATCGGACCTGCACGAGTACGTGGCCGGCCCGGTCTTCATTCCAGTCGACCATCCGCACCCGCTCACCGGCCTCAAGGGGCAATGCACGCTGGGCCACGAGTTCAGCGGCGAGATCGCCGAGATCGGCGAAGGCGTCAGCGGCTACACCGTCGGTGAACGCGTCACGGCCGACGCCTGCCAGCATTGCGGCAAGTGCTATTACTGCACGCACGGCCTGTACAACATCTGCGAGAACCTCGCCTTCACCGGCCTCATGAACAACGGCGCATTCGCCGAGTACGTGAACGTGCCGGCCGAGCTGCTCTACAAGCTGCCCGAGAACTTCCCGACCGAAGCCGGCGCGCTGATCGAGCCGCTGGCGGTCGGCCTGCATGCCGTCAAGAAGGCCGGCAACATCGTCGGCAAGACGGTGGTGGTGGTGGGCGCCGGCACCATCGGCCTGTGCACCATCATGTGCGCCAAGGCCGCCGGGGCGGGCCGCATCATCGCGCTGGAGATGTCGTCGGCACGCAAGGCGAAGGCGCTGGAGGTCGGCGCCAGCATCGTCATCGACCCCAAGGAGTGCGATGCCATCGCCGAGGTCAAGGCACTGACCGGTGGCTACGGCGCCGATGTCTCGTTCGAATGCATCGGCAACAAGAACACCGCCAAGCTGGCGATCGACGTGATCCGCAAGGCGGGGCGTTGCGTCATGGTGGGCATCTTCGAAGAGCCGAGCCAATTCAACTTCTTCGAGCTGGTGGCGACCGAGAAGGAGGTCATCGGTTCGCTGGCCTACAACGGCGAATTCGCCGACGTGATCCGCTTCATCGCCGATGGCCGCATCGACGTGCAGCCCCTGATCACCGGCCGCATCACGCTGGCCGACATCGTCACGCGCGGCTTCGAGGAACTGGTCAACAACAAGGACGGCAACGTCAAGATCATCGTCCAGCCGGTCGCTGGCTGATCCGGCAGCCCAGGCCCTTCCCTCTCGCTTCCCTCGTCCCCGCCTGTCCCGCGCCGCATTTGGCGGCGCGGGGCCGGCCTGCGCCTGGCCGGCCGCGCGGTCGGCCAGGTGCGCACCAGGATCCATGCCATGCCGTCTTCGCCATCCGCCACGTCCGCCGTCGATGCCGCCCCGGCATCCACACCACCCGCCACCGCGCCGCAGGGCATTGCACTGGCGCCGCTCGCGTTCTCCGCGGCAGTGTTCCTCGTCGTGCACGTCGTCAGCCTGCTCGTCTGGCGGCTGTTCGCAGACCCAGCGCAGGCGGTCTGGAACCACAACCCGCAGCCGTTCGGCATGTACCTGTTCTGGGGCATCCTCGTGCTGGTCTTCATCGGCTTCAACTTCGTCATGGCCGGGTTCGAGGCGATCCGCCAGCCCTGGCGTGGCCTATTCGCCACGGGCCTGACGCTGGCACTCGGCTTTGCCATTCCGGCCGCGCTGGTGCATGGCTATGGCGCGCTCGACCCCACGTTCAGCGCGGCTGGCGGCGCCGGTTTCGGCGCGGCAGGGCTCATCGTGCTGATCGGCTTCTACGGCTTCGGCGTGCTGGCCACCGGCATGGGTGGATGGCCCTGGACCGACCACGGCCTGGCGCCTGCCCAAAGCGGGTTGGCGCAGCTGGCTTGCGGAGGCTGCCTCACCACGCTGGGCTATCTGCTGCTCGTCTATCCCGGCGTGTCGGCCATGCCGTTGCCGCACGCGGTGCTGCTGCCCTTGCCGGTGACCATCGGCTGGTTCTACTCGGTCGTCGTGGCGTGGCTTGCCACCTTCCTCATCTTCGACAACTGGCCGTGGAACCTGTTGCGGCGCCGCAGCCATGTGGCGCTGGCAGCGCTGGTGGGCAACTTCGCGCTGGGCACGGCGATCTACTGGGCCCACCTGGCGCTGCTCGAAGGGCTGCTCATCCCGGCAGACGCCGTCGCCAAGCTCGCGGACAACCTCGCGCTGTGGCCCGCGCAACTGGGGGTGTGGATCGTGTTCTGGCTGATCTTCTGGAGCAACGTTGCCGGCAACTGGCCGCAGCGCTTCGGCGCGGCGGCCAACCGGCTGCTGCGCGCCGCCTGCTGCTGGGGCCTGGGCGTGCTGTCGTTCGTGGTCTACACGCGCTGGTTCGCACAAGCCGTGCTGCACGAGGCGGAGATCGTCCCCGGCTTCGGTGGCGATCCGCTGACCTGGGTCGACCTCCTGAACTTCGTCATGTTGATCTATGCCGTGTACTTCCAGTTCTATGGCCTGGCCAGGCGCAGCGAGGCAGCCACAGGCGCGGCATGAAGGTGCGCGCAGCGTGGCTGGCGCAGCCACGCGAGGCCGTTGCGCGAGGCCGTTGCGCATGGTGTTGCGCAAGGCAGCAGCCCCTCGTCGACGCTGGTTTCAAAGGGGCTGTCGCAACTTTCCTAAAATCGCGCGGCGCGACATTGCGCATTTCCGATTCCAAAGAAGTATCTCGACATGGCAACTGCTAAAAAAACCGCTCCCCTGAAGAAGACCGCCACCGCCAAAACGGTGGCGCCCGCCAAGAAGGCGGCTCCTGCAAAGGCAGCCGCTCCTGCCAAGAAGGCAGCCGCTCCCGCGAAGACGGCCGCTCCCGCCAAGAAGCCCGTGGTGGCCAAGAAGGCCGCACCTGCCAAGGCTGCACCCGCCAAGGCCGCAGCATCCGGCCCCCTGAAGCCCATCAAGACCGCGTTCAACAAGACCAGCCTGCAAGCGCACCTGGCCGAACTGTCCGGCGCCGAGCCGAAGACGGTCAAGGCCGTGCTGACCGCGCTGGAAGCGACGATGGTCGCCTCGCTGAACAAGAAGGGCCTCGGCGAGTTCACGCTGCCCGGCCTGATCAAGGTCACCTCCGTCGCGATTCCCGCGAAGAAGAAGCGCCGCGGCATCGACCCCTTCACCAAGGTCGAGCGCGAGTTCGCCGCCAAGCCCGCCACCGTGCGCGTGAAGGTGCGCTCGCTGAAGAAGCTGAAGGACGCAGCGCTGTAAAGCGCGTGTCCGGGTGCCGCCAGCCACGGCGGCACCTTGCTCTGTGCAGCCGGGCCGGCGCCGCCCCGGCTGCACTCAAATCGCCACCAGCTGGCGAATCCCCTTCTCCTGCATCTCGCTGCCCGGCCCGCGCGCGATGAACACGCCGCGCTCCATCACCAGGTATTCGTCCGCCAGTTCCTCGGCGAAGTCGTAGTACTGCTCCACCAGCAGGATGGCCATGTCGCCACGGTCGGCCAGCATGCGGATCACGCGGCCGATGTCCTTGATGATGCTGGGCTGGATGCCTTCGGTGGGCTCGTCCAGGATCAACAGCTTGGGCTTGGGCGCCAGCGCCCGCGCAATGGCCAGCTGCTGCTGCTGCCCGCCAGACAGGTCGCCGCCGCGCCGGTGGATCATCTGCTTGAGCACAGGGAACAGCTCGAACAGCTCGGCCGGGATCGGCGTGCTGCCGCTCTTGTAGGCCAGGCCCATGCGCAGGTTCTCCTCGACCGTGAGGCGCGCGAAGATCTCGCGGCCCTGGGGGACGTAACCCATGCCGGCCCGTGCGCGGTCGTAGGGCGTGCGGCCCTGGATCGGCTTGCCGTCGAACTCCATCGAACCGGTCTTGATCGGCACCAGGCCCATCAGCGATTTCAGCAGCGTGGTCTTGCCCACGCCGTTGCGGCCCAGCAGCACGGTGACCTTGCCCAGTTGCGCCTCGAAGCCGAGGTCGCGCAGGATGTGCGAGCCACCGTAGTACTGGTTCACGCCTTTGACGCTCAGGATGCTCATGTCATCGTCCCAGGTAAACCTCGATCACACGCTCGTCGGCCTGCACCTGGTCGAGCGTGCCCTGCGCCAGCACCGCGCCGTCGCACAGCACCGTGACGATCTCCGAGATCGTGCGGATGAAGCTCATGTCGTGCTCCACCACCATCAGCGAATGCTTGCCCTTGAGCGTGAGGAACAGCTCCGCGGTGCGCGCGGTTTCCTCGTCGGTCATGCCGGCCACGGGCTCGTCGAGCAGCAGCAGTTTCGGGTCCTGCATCAGCAGCATGCCGATCTCCAGCCACTGCTTCTGGCCGTGGCTCAAGTTGCCCGAGAGCCGGTTCACGCTGTCGGCCAGGTGGATGGTGTGCAGGATCTCGGCCAGCCGGTCGCTCTGGCGCGAATCGAGGCGGAACAGCATGGACGACTTCACGCCCTTGTCGGTCGCCAGCGCCAGCTCCAGGTTCTCGAACACCGTGAGGTGCTCGAACACGGTCGGCTTCTGGAACTTGCGGCCGATGCCCAGCTGGGCGATTTCGGGCTCGGTGTGGCGCAAGAGGTCGATGGTGCTGCCGAAGAACACCGTGCCCTTGTCTGGCCGGGTCTTGCCCGTGATGATGTCCATCATCGTGGTCTTGCCGGCGCCGTTGGGGCCGATGATGCAGCGCAGCTCGCCCGGCGCGATGTCCAGGGAGAGCCCGTTGATGGCCTTGAAGCCGTCGAACGAGCGGTGCACGTCCTCCAGGTACAGGATGCGGCCGTGCGTGATGTCCACCTCGCCCGGCGTGGCGATGCGCGAGAAGCCGGCCTCGCGGCCGCCCGATTCGGTCTGGCCCAGCTTGGCCACCGCGGTGCGCTCCAGGCGCTGCGCGCCCTCTTCCATCAGATCCGGCGTCATGCGCGCTCCTCCTTGCCGCGTGCGAGCAGCTTGCGCACCAGGCCCACCACGCCGTGCGGGAGGTACAGCGTCACCAAAATGAACATGGCGCCCAGGAAGTACAGCCAGTACTCGGGGAACACCGTCGTGAACCAGCTCTTGGCGCCGCTCACGAGGAAGGCGCCGACGATGGGGCCGATCAGTGTGGCCCGGCCACCCACCGCGGCCCAGATCGCGATCTCGATCGAATTGGCTGGCGACATCTCGGTCGGGTTGATGATGCCGACCTGCGGCACGTACAGCGCACCGGCCACGCCGCACATCATGGCCGACAGCGTCCAGATGGTCAGCTTGTAGCGCAGAGGGTTGTAGCCCGAGAACATCACCCGGCTCTCCGCATCGCGGATGGCCTGCAGCACGCGGCCGAACTTGCTGCCCACGAGCCAGCGCGCGAACAGGAAGAAGCCCAGCAGCACCAGGCCCGTGGTGACGAACAGCGTCATGCGCATCTGCGGCGTGGCGATCGGGATGTCCACGATGCGCTTGAAGTCCGTGAAGCCGTTGTTGCCGCCGAAGCCCGTCTCGTTGCGGAAGAACAGCAGCATGGCCGCGAAGGTCAGCGCCTGCGTGATGATCGAGAAATACACGCCCTTGATGCGCGAGCGGAACGCGAAGTAGCCGAACACGAAGGCCAGCAGCCCCGGCAACGCCACCACCAGGATCATCTGCAGCACGAACGAGCCGCTGAAGGTCCAGTGCCAGGGCAGTTCCTTCCAGTCCAAAAAGACCATGAAGTCGGGCAGCTCGCTCTTGTAGTTGCCCTCCAGGCCGATCTGGCGCATGAGGTACATGCCCATCATGTAGCCGCCCAGCGCGAAGAACAGCCCGTGGCCCAGCGACAGGATGCCGGTGTAGCCCCAGATCAGGTCCATCGCCAGCGCGGCGATGGCGTAGCACATGATGCGGCCGAGCACGGCCACGGTGTAGTCCGACAGGTGCAGCGCGCTGCCATCGGGCACCACGAGGTTGAGCACCGGCGCCAGCGCGCAGACCGCCAGCAGCGCCACGAAGAAGGCGGCCCAACCGGGCCGGGTCAGCAGCGGTGCGCGCCCGGGCAAGGCCACTCGCCCGGCCTGCCCCAGCGGCGGCGGGGGTGGGGGCGGCGCAGGCACCTGGGTGCCGGCCTCGGCGGCCAGCGCGCTTTCGATCGAAGACATGGGTGTACTGCTCATGGGATTCAGGCCTCTGCGCTGCGGCCCTTCATCGCGAAGATGCCCTGCGGCCGCTTCTGGATGAAGACGATGATGAGGACCAGCACGGCGATCTTGGCCAGCACGGCGCCGGCCCAGCCCTCGAACAGCTTGTTCAGAATGCCGAGGCCCAGCGCGGCATAGACCGTGCCGGCCAGCTGGCCCACGCCGCCGACCACCACGACCATGAAGGAGTCGACGATGTAGCTCTGGCCCAGGTCGGGCCCCACGTTGCCGACCTGGCTCAGCGCACAGCCGGCCAGGCCCGCGATGCCCGAGCCCAGCGCGAAGGCGTAGGTGTCGATGCGCGCGGTGTTCACGCCCATGCACGAGGCGATGGGCCGGTTCTGCGTCACGCCGCGCACGAACAGGCCCAGCCGCGTGCGCCCGATCATCCAGGCCACGGCACCCAGCACCAGCAGCGCGAACACGATGATCAGCACGCGGTTCCAGGGCAGCGCCAGGTTGGGCAGCAGCTGCACGCTGCCGCTCATCCAGGACGGGCTTTCCACGGCCACGTTCTGCGCGCCGAAGGTCGTGCGCACCAGCTGCATGAGCACCAGGCTGATGCCCCAGGTGGCCAGCAGGGTTTCCAACGGCCGGCCGTACAGGAAGCGGATCACGCCGCGCTCCAGGATGGCACCGACCAGCGCGGACGCCAGGAACGCCGCCGGAATGGCCGCGATCAGGTAGGCGTCGAAGGCGCCTGGCAGATATTTCTGGAACAGGCCCTGCACCACGTAGGTGGCGTAGGCGCCGATCATCATGAGTTCGCCGTGCGCCATGTTGATCACGCCCATCAGCCCGTAGGTGATGGCCAGGCCCAGGGCCACCAGCAGCAGGATGGAACCCAGGCTCACGCCCGTGAAGGCCTGGCCCAGGCGTTCGCCCCAGATCAGGCCGGCGTCGATGCCGGCGATGGCAGCCACGATGGCCTTCTTAACGGCCGGGTCCTGCTCCTCGGCCAGGCGCTCGTTGAGCAGCAGCTTGGTGGCGGGACGCTTGTTCTCGGCCAGCGTGGTGGCGGCGGCCAGGCGCTTGGCGGGGTCCTCGCTGGACAACAGGCCACCGGCACGCGCCAGCTCCAGCTGTTCGCGGATGGCGGCGTCCTTCTCGATGGCCAGCGCCTTGTCCAGCAGCGGCAGCCGCGCCTCCGAAGGCGCCGCGGCCAGTGCGCGCGCCGCATCGGCACGCACGCTGGCGTCTTCGCTGCGCAGCTGCAGCGCGGCCAGGGCCACGTCGAGCTCGTTGCGCATCAGGTTGTTGTTGACCACGTCCTCGGCATCCGCAGGCACGGCCACCTCGGCGCCCGTCACCGGGTCGAGGCCCTTGTCGCCCTGCACGATGAAGGCCTTGTCGGCCGTGAAGCGCACGGTGTCGTCGGACAGCGCCTGGAGGAACGCCACCGTCCTGGCGTCGCCCTTGTCCACCGCCTCGATGACGGCAGCCGTGATGGCCTCGATGCGCTCGGACGAGGTGCCCGAGGCCATGGCCAGTGCGGCTTCGTTCGTGAGCGCGTGCGCCGGCAGCGCGATGGCCAGCCAGGCCAGCGCCGCGGCCCATGCCTTTGTCCAACTTCGCAAGGCAACCCCCTGGTGTTCGTTCCGATGTGAAAGAAGGGGCGCGCGGCCCCTTCTCGTGCGTGCGTCAGGCCGGGAAGATCACTTCTTCTCGGGCTCGTCCTTCTTCTTGTCGTTGCCTTCGATGAAGGGGCTCCAGGGCTGGGCCTTGACCGGGGCCTTGGTGCGCCACACCACGTTGAACTGGCCGTCCGGGCGGATCTCGCCGATCAGCACCGGCTTGTGCAGGTGGTGGTTCTTGGCGTCCATGGTCAGCGTGAAGCCGCTGGGCGCATTGAAGGTCTGGCCGGCCATGGCAGCGATGACCTTGTCGGCGTCGGTAGACTTGGCTTTCTCCACGGCCTGCTTCCACATGTGGATGCCGACATAGGTGGCTTCCATCGGGTCGTTGGTCAGCGGCTTGGTGGACTGGCCGGGAAGCTTCTTGGCCTTGGCGTAGTCGCCCCACTGCTTGATCCAGGCGGTGTTGGTCGGGTTCTTCACGCTCATGAAGTAGTTCCACGAGGCCAGGTGGCCGGCAAGCGGCTTGGGATCGAGGCCGCGCAACTCTTCCTCGCCCACGCTGAAGGCCACCACGGGCACGTTCTTGGCGGACAGGCCGGCGTTGCCCAGCTCCTTGTAGAACGGGATGTTGGAGTCGCCGTTGATGGTGGAGACCACGGCCGTCTTGCCGCCCTGGCTGAACTTCTTGATGTCGGCCACGATGGTCTGGTAATCGCTGTGGCCGAACGGCGTGTAGGTTTCCATGATGTCGGCGTCGGCCACACCCTTGGACTTGAGGAACGCGCGCACGATCTTGTTGGCGGTGCGCGGGTACACGTAGTCGGTGCCCAGCAGCACCCAGCGCTTGGCCGAGCCGCCTTCCTTGCCCATTAGGTATTCCACCGCGGGGATGGCCTGCTGGTTCGGTGCCGCGCCCGTGTAGAACACGTTCTTGGAGAGTTCCTCGCCCTCGTACTGCACGGGGTAGTACAGCAGCGCGTTGTTCTCCTCGTAGACCGGCAGCACCGACTTGCGGCACACCGAGGTCCAGCAGCCGAAGGTCACGGCCACCTTGTCCTGGCCGATGAGCTGCTTGGCCTTCTCGGCGGCCAGGGGCCAGTTGGATGCCGTGTCGATCACCACCGGCTCGAGCTTCTTGCCCATCACGCCGCCCTTGGCGTTGATGTCCTCGATGGTCATCAGCGCCATGTCCTTGAGCGCGGTCTCGGAAATCGCCATGGTGCCGGACAGGGCGTGCAGCACGCCGACCTTGATGGTGTCCTGGGCGTGGGCGGGAACGGCGGCGAGGCCGGCCAGGGCGATGGCCGCGCTGGCCAGGGCGGTGGCCTTGAGGGTGAAGCTGCGTTGCATTCGGAGTGCTCCCGTGGATGGTTGGTTCGGTCCGGTCCTACAAGGCTGTGAGCCTTGTCTGACCTTGGACGCGATCCTAGGGAGAACCCCGCAAAGGGTCTGTACGCCAGGTGGCGTATGCGGTGGCGGCGACGTGGCGCGCCGTTGGATCAGCGCAGCGCGGGCCGGCGCAGGGCTGCCAGCCAGCGTGCCAGTGCCGCATGGCCGCCGACCAGCGCAATGCCGGCCAGCACCAGGCCACCACCGGCGACGAAACGCGGCTCCAGCGCCTCGCCGAGCAGCCACACCCCGAGCAGCACGCCCAACAGCGGCGTGAGGAACGAGAACACGCCCAGCTGCGAGGCCAGGTAGCGCCGCAGCAGCCAGCACCAGGTCAGGAAGCTCGCGAACGAAACCACCACGCCCTGGAAGGCCAGGTGCGCCCACACCGCGGGCGACGGGACAAAGTGCCAATCCCCCAGCAGCCATGCAGCCGGCAGCAGCAGGACGAACGCCCCCAGCAGCTGGTAGAGCAGCGTCTCGGTGGCCGGCGCAGCGGACAGCGACGAGCAGCGGATCGCCACCGTGGTGGCGCCCCACGCCGCGCCGGCCGCCAGCGCCAGCAGGTCGCCGAGCCAGGCCTGTGGATCGGTGGTCGAGGCGCCAGCCGGTCCCCCGAGGAAAGCGAAGGCGATGCCGCAGAACGCGAGTGCGATGCCCAGCCATTGCAGCGCGCCCAGCCGCTCGGCCGGCAGCCGCCACTGCAGACCCAGCGCCGCGAAGATCGGCGAGGTGTAGAGGAACACGACCACATGGGAGGCCTGGGTCAGGCCCAGCGCCGTGCTCACCAGCAGGTATTCGAGGCCGAACAGCGCCCCCACCACCGCGCCTGCGCCAAAGCGCGCCCGCTGCGGCACCTCGCCACGCCGGGCCATCAGCGCGGCCAGCAGCGCCAGCGCGACGCCCGAGCGCAGGGCCACCATGAGCATGGGGCTGGCCTGCTCGGCCACGGCCTTGAGCGAGATCTGCTGCAGGCTCCAGAGCAGGCACAGCAGCGCCATGACGCCGGTGGCGCGCGCATCGAGGGCGCCGTGTTGCAGGGCCGGCGAAAGGGCATGGGAGGAACGCATGGCCGCACTGTGCGCGCCGCCCAGCGTTCTGGAAAGCGGATAATTCGACACCCTGCCATGCGTAAATCGAATCCATGAACGACCTGCAGATCGACTGGCTCAGGAGCTTCGTCGCCTGCGTCGATGCGGGTTCGCTCTCCAGCGCCGCCCTCGCCGTGCACCGCTCGCAGTCGGCCGTCAGCATGCAGCTCAAGAAGCTCGAGGCAGCCGTCGGGAGGCCGCTGCTGGCGCGCGGGCCGCGCCACCTGCAGCTCACACCCGACGGCCAGCAGTTGCTGGGCTACGCGCGCCGCATGCTCGACCTGCAGGCCGAGGCCCAGGCCACGCTGCAGGGCGAGACCGTCTCGGGCCAGGTGCGCCTGGGCGTGCCCGACGACTACGCCAGCAAGTACCTCACGCCGGTGCTCAAGCGCTTCGGCCCGCGCCACGGTGGGGTGGAGATCCAGCTCGACTGCGAGCAATCCACCTCCCTGATCCCGCGCGTGGCCAGCGGCGACCTCGACCTGGCCCTGGTCTCGCGCGACCACGCGCGCCGCGGCATGCTGCTGTTCCACGAGCCCATGGTGTGGGTCGGCTCGCCGCAGTTCGAGGTCTGGCGGCGCACGCCCCTGCCGATCGCGGTGTACGAGGCCGCCAGCCTGGGGCGGCGCAGCGCGCTGCAGGCGCTGGCGCAGCAGGGCCGGCCGTACAAGGTGGTCTACAACAGTTCCAGCCTCGCGGGCCAGATCGCCGCAGTGGAAAGCGGGCTGGCCGTGGCGGCGCTGACCCAATGCAGCGCGCCGGAGCACCTGCAGGTGCTGGGCCTCGAACACGGCCTGGGGCCCATGGAGCCGATGCAGGTGGCCGTCTACCGCAGCAAGGCCTCGCAGGGTTCGCAGGCGGTGGACAGCCTGTACCGCATGCTGGTGCAGACGCTGCGCTCGCCGCAGCTCAGTGGCTGATCATCCAGGGCCGCTTGGACGGGAACACCTTGGCGCCGCTGGGCGCCGTGACCGTGGCCGAACGCTTGCCGCTGGTGCTGCAGCAGCCGCAGCCGGCCGGGTGCCGCATGCGCTGGTAGTCGCGCGAGTTCTTGGGCTCGTGCCGCGCGCGCTCGTTCACGCCGATGGCGGCGCGCGTGCCACCGTCCATGAGCGCCAGGCGCGGCGCGCTCACGAAGACGCGGGGCGAGGCCGTGTTGCAGTCCGGGCAGGCGGCAGGCTCGTTGCGCTGGGCCAGCGTGCGAAACGCGTCGAAGCCGCCGCAGCCGGGGCAGTCGTAGTCGTAGGTGGGCATCGGCAAGGTCCGGTCGGTTGGAAAGTTCAAACCCATTCTGCGCACGGAGGCCGTGCCGGGCACTACGTCGAATGACGTAGTGGCTTCAGCCCTGCCAGACGCCGAAGCCCTGCGCACGCAGGCGGATGCCAAGCTCCACCTCCATCTCGCGCGCAGCCTCGTAGGGCATGGGGTTGTAGCGTTCGTACAGCGCCGGCAGCAGGCGCTCGCCGTACAGCATCACGAAGCGGTTGGCCTGGATGCCGGCCTTGTGCTTGTCGAAGCGGATGTCGGGATCCACACCGGTCATGCCGACGTAGACGAAGGGCCTGCAGAGCTGGTAACCGGGATTGGCGCGCCGAAAGCGCGCGCTGTTCCAGACCTGGTCGGCCAGCTCGACGACGTAGACATGGTGGTGCGGCCGCGGCATGACGGGATCATGCCGCGGCTCCGCGAGCTCAGCTCAGCTCAGATCAGGTCGGGCGACAGCGGCATCTGCACCGACCCGTCGATGAACTTCGTCGGCCCGGCAGCGCTCGGGTTGATGTCGAAGTCGAAGATCTGCGTCGGCAGCCACAGCGTGGCGCAGGCGTTCGGCACGTCCACCACGCCGCTGATGTGGCCCTGCACGGGCGCCGTGCCCAGGATGGAATAGGCCTGCGCGCCCGAGTAGCCGAACTTCTTCAAGTACTCGATGGCGTTCAGGCAGGCCTGGCGGTAGGCCACGTTCACGTCCAGGTAGTACTGCTTGCCGCTCTCGTCGACGCTGATGCCCTCGAAGATCACGTAGTCGTTGTAGGTCGGCACGATGGGGCTGGGCTTGAAGATCGGGTTCTTGATGCCGTACATGGCCATCCCGCCCTTGATGATGCTGACCTTCATGTGCACCCAGCCGGCCATCTCGATGGCGCCGCAGAAGGTGATCTCACCGTCGCCCTGGCTGAAGTGCAGGTCACCCACCGACAGGCCCGCGCCGTCCACATACACCGGGAAAAAGATCTTGGAGCCGCGCGACAAATCCTTGATGTCGCAATTGCCGCCATGCTCGCGCGGCGGCACCGTGCGCGCGCCGGTGGCTGCCGCCTTGGCAGCGGCGTCACCCTTCAGCTTGCCCATGTGGGCGGTGCCCGCGAAGGGCGGGTTCGCCAGGCCGCTGGTGGCCGGGTCGGAATCGATCAGCGCCTGCTCGCGTGTGTTCCAGGTTTCCAGCATGGCCGGGTCGGGCAGGCAGCCGATCAGGCCCGGGTGGATCAGGCCGGCGTACTTCACGCCGGGGATGTGGCGCGAGGTCGTGAACATGCCGTGGAAGTCCCAGATCGACTTCTGCGCCTGCGGGAAGTGCTCGGTCAGGAAACCGCCGCCGTTCTTCTTGCTGAAGAAGCCGTTGAAGCCCCACAGGCTGTCCTGCTTGGCGCCGATGTCCAGCAGCTCCACCACCAGCAGGTCGCCGGGCTTGGCGCCCTTCACGCCGACCGGGCCGGAGAGGTAGTGCACGGTGGTCAGGTCGATGTCGCGCACGTCGTCGGCGCTGTCGTCGTTCTTGATGAAGCCGCCGGTCCAGTCGTAGGTCTCCAGCACGAAGTCGTCGCCGGGGTTGACCCAGCAGGCCATCGGGATGTCGGGGTGCCAGCGGTTGTGCACGTTCTCGTTGCTGGGGGCCGGCTGGTTCAGGTCGACCTTGATCAGGGTTTCAGGCATTCACTTCTCCTTTGTTGAAGTTCAGACGGACAGGTATTTCTTGATGTGCGCGATGTCGGTCTTGTCGCGCGCGGTCTCGTGCACCAGGCGGCCGCCTTCGATCACGAACAAGCGGTCGGCCACATCCATGGCGAACGACAGCACCTGCTCGGACACCACGATGGCGATGCCCTTCATGCGGCGGATCTCGTTCAGCGCCTTGGCGATGTCCTTGATGATGGAAGGCTGGATGCCCTCGGTCGGCTCGTCGAGCAGCAGCACCTTGGGGTTGGTGACCAGCGCACGCGCGATCGCCAGCTGCTGCTGCTGGCCGCCGGACAGGTTGCCGCCCTTGCGCTTCTTCATCTCGAACAGCACCGGGAACAGCGCGTAGATCTCGTCCGGCACGCGCAGGCTGGGGGCGCTCTGAAGGCCGGTCTGGATGTTTTCTTCCACCGTCAGCGTGGGAAAGATCATGCGGCCCTGCGGCACGTAGGCGATGCCCTTGGCCACGCGGCGAAAGCTCTCGTCCTTGGACACATCCTGCCCCGCCACCTGGATATGGCCGCTCTTGAGCGGCAGGATGCCCATCAGGCTCTTGAACAGCGTGGTCTTGCCCATGCCGTTGCGGCCCATGATGGCCACGGTCTCGTTGGCGTGGGCCTGGAACGAGATGCCGTGCAGCGCCTCGCTCTGGCCGTAGGCGGTGTGGATGTCGTCGACGTTCAGGAGGATGTTGCTCATGTCAGGTCTCCACGGCGTTGCACGCCATTCGCACGGTGATACAGGGGACAACACGGGCGGGAGCTCGGGCTGCGGGTGGGGGCGTCCACTGCGTGTCCCCCGGCCTGGCGGCCTCCTCCTTTACCTTCGTGGACGCCCCCACCCACACCCCGAGCAGGGCACCGGCCGTTGCACGTGAAGACGATGAGCCACCGCCGAGCAAGGTGGTGGGGTGCCCCATCGCGCAGGTGAAAGGAGGAGGCGGCCAGGCCGGGGGACACGGAGCGATGGGGCGCCCCGCCGCCTTGCGCATCACGTGCAACCGCCGTCGCACGACCAAACTGCAACAGCTCCATCTCAATGCCCCAGGTAGACGTCGATCACTTTGGGGTCGGCCTGCACCTTGTCCATCGGCCCTTCGGCCAGGATCTTTCCCTGGTGCATGACGGTGACCTTGTGGGCGATCTGCGCGACGAAGTCCATGTCGTGCTCGATCACGATCACGGCGCGGTTGTTGCTGATGCGCTTGAGCAGTTCGGCCGTCAGCTCGCGCTCGCGCGAACTCATGCCGGCGATGGGCTCGTCCAGCATCAAGAGCTCGGGCTCCTGCATCAAGAGCATGCCGATCTCCAGCCACTGCTTCTGGCCGTGGCTCAGCAGGCCGGCCTCGGTGTGCAGCCTGTCGGCCAGGAAGATGTCTTCGGCCACCGCCTGCACCGCGGCCTTGATCTTGTCGGTGCACTTGAAGGCCAGCGCGCCGAACACCGAGCGGCCCGAGGGGTAGGACACCTCCAGGTTCTGGAACACCGAGAGGTTCTCGTAGATCGACGGCGTCTGGAACTTGCGGCCGATGCCCAGCCGCACGCGCTTGTGCTCGGCCATGCCGGTCAGCTCGGTGTTCTTGAACTTGATGCTGCCGGCGCTGGCCTTGGTCTTGCCGCAGATCAGGTCCAGCAGCGTGGTCTTGCCGGCGCCGTTGGGGCCGATGATCACGCGCAGCTCGTTCTTGTCGATGTACAGCGTCAGCGTGTCGATGGCCTTGAAGCCGTCGAACGCGACCGTGAGGTCTTCCACGGCCAGGGCGAAGTCGGTGTTGCTCATGGGGGTGCTCCGGTCGGGTGTCAGGCGCGCTGGCCGTGCAGGCTGGCGTCGGGCGTGCCGGTCTCGGCACTGCTGGCCACCGCAGCCGCGTGCGGCGCCGTCTTGGCCGCCACCAGCTTGTCGTCGTAGGCGCGGCGGGCCGCGCCGCGCGCCTGCCACCAGGGCTTGATCTTGTCTTCCCACAGCCCCGCCAGGCCCATCGGGAAGGCCATGGTCACGCCGATGAAGAGCGCGGCCATCAGGAACAGCCACAGGTCGGGGAAGCTCTCGGAGAACAGCGTCTTGCCGGCGTTGACCAGCAGCGCGCCGTACACCGCGCCGACCAGGCTCATGCGCCCGCCCACGGCCGCGTAGATCACCATCTCGATGGAGGGCACGATGCCCACCAGAGTCGGCGACATGAAGCCCACCTGCAGCGTGAACAGCGCGCCGCCGATGCCCGACAGGCCGGCCGCCAGGCAGAACGTGAACACCTTGAAGTTGGACACGTCGTAGCCCGAGAAGCGCACGCGGTCTTCCTTGTCGCGCATGGCCAGGAGCAGCGTGCCGAGCTTGCTGGTCTGGATCCAGCGGCACAGCAGGATGCTGGCGATCAGCAGCGCCACGCAGACCAAGTACAGGATGGTCTTGGCGCTGTCGGTGCGGATGTCCCAGCCCATCAGCGTCTTCAGGTCGGTCATGCCGTTCACGCCGCCGGTGTAGCCCTGCTGGCCGACGATCAGCACCGTGAGGATCAGCGCCACGGCCTGCGTGATGATGGCGAAGTAGACGCCGCCCACGCGCCGCTTGAACATCGCGAAGCTGATGAGCCAGGCCAGCGCCATCGGCACGGCCACCACCAGGATCAGCGTGAGCGGCAGGCTCTTGAACGGCAGCCACATCAGCGGCAGCTCGGTGAGCTGGTTCCAGTCCATGAAGTCGGGGATGCCGGGCGTGGACTGGATCTTGGTGGTCTCCGGGTCCGAGGCTTCGAGCTTCAGGAACATGGCCATGGCGTAGCCGCCCAGGCCGAAGAACACGCCCTGCCCCAGGCTCAGCACGCCGCCGTAGCCCCAGACCATGACCAGGCCGACGGCGACGAAGGCATAGGTCAGGTACTTGCCGACCAGGTTCAGGCGGAAGATGTCGAGCGACAGCGGCAGCACCACGACCAGAAGCACGGTCAGCAGCAGCACGCTGGCCAGGTGGTAGCGGTGGATCATGTCTTTGAGGAATTGCATGGCGGGCCTTCAGCGACGGACTTTGGAAGCGAACAGCCCTTGCGGCCGCATCATCAGAATGAGCACGATCAGCGACAGCGTGAGCACCTTGGCCATGGAGCCGCTCATGAAGAACTCGGTGATCGACTGCGTCTGCGCGATGCCGAAGGCCGAGACCACGGTGCCCAGCAGGCTGGCGGCGCCGCCGAAGGTGACGACCAGGAACGCGTCGACGATGTAGAGCTGCCCCGAGGTCGGCCCGGTGGAGCCGATGGTGGTGAACGCCGCGCCTGCCACGCCGGCGATGCCGCAGCCGATGGCGAAGGTCAGGCGGTCGGTCTTCTTGGTGTCGATGCCCGTGGCGTTGGCCATGGTGCGGTTGGCCACCGTGGCGCGCACGCGCAGGCCCCAGCGGCTCTTGTTGAGTGCGAGCAGCACGCCGGCCGTGACGATGAGCGTCAGCGCCAGCACGAACATGCCGTTGATCGGGATGTCCAGGCCCTCCAGCGGCGCCCAAGAGCCCATCAGCCATTCGGGCAGGTTGGGGCTGACCTCCTTGGGGCCGATGAAGGTGCGAAAGCACTGCTGCAGCGCCAGGCTCACGCCCCAGGTGGCCAGCAGCGTGTCCAGCGGCCGGCTGTACAGGTGGCGGATCAACGCCCATTCCATGACCCAGCCGAACACGAAGGCCATGCAGAAGGCCAGCAGGATGGCAATGGGGAAGTAGACCGACATGGCACCGGGCAGCCAATGCTCGGTCAGCACGTTGGCCATGTAGACGGTGTAGGCGCCGATCGCCATGAACTCGCCGTGCGCCATGTTGATGACGCCCATCTGGCCGAAGATGATGGCCAGGCCCAGGCCCATCAGCAGCAGCACCGCGAACAGGGACAGGCCCGCGAAGCCCTGCATGAGGCCGATGTTGAGCATCTCGGAAATGGTCATGGCGCGCTCGCTCTCTCAGGTTCTCGACAACGCCCTCCCCCGACCGCCGGGGAAGGGCCGGGCTTGGCTTATTGGTAGCCCTTGGGGAACGGATCGGGCGCGATGAGGCTGCCCGACTCGGCGACCACCTTGAACGTTCCGTCCTTCTGGCCCTGGCCGATGCGTGCCTTGCTCCACAGGTGGTGGTTGGCGTCGACCTTGACGTAGCCTTCCGGCGCGGTCTTGAGCTCGATGCCGGGCGAGGCCGCCGCCACCTTGGTCACGTCGAAGCTGCCGGCCTTCTCGACCGCGGCCTTCCACAGCCAGGGGCCCAGGTAGCCGGCCTGCGTCACGTCGCCGATCACCGCGTCCTTGCCGTACTTGGCCTTGAAGGCTTCGACGAACTTCTTGTTGTTCTCGTTGTCGAGCGACTGGAAGTACTTCATCGAGGAGTAGAAGCCGGCGAAGTTGTCGCCGCCCACGCCGGTCATTTCGTCCTCGGTGACCGACAGCGTCAGCAGGAACTGCTTGTCACCGGTGATGCCGGCGGCCTTGAGCTGCTTGTAGAAGGCCACGTTGGAGCCGCCCACCACGGCCGCGAAGATGCAGTCGGGCTTGGCCACCTTGATCTTGTTGATCAGCGAGTTGAAGTTGGTGTGGCCCAGCGGGTAGTACTCCTCGCCCTTCACGCTGCCCAGCTTGCCCACCGTCTCGATGTGCTTGCGCGCGATCTTCATCGAGGTGCGCGGCCAGATGTAGTCGGAGCCGACCAGGAAGAAGGTCTTGGCCTTCTTCTCCTTCGCGCCCCAGTCCAGGCCCCAGATGATCTGCTGCGTGGCTTCCTGGCCGGTGTAGATCACGTTCTTGCTCTGCTCCAGGCCTTCATAGAAGGTGGGGTAGTACAAGAGGCCGTTCTCTTTCTCGAACACCGGCAGCACGGCCTTGCGCGAGGCGCTGGTCCAACAGCCGAACACGCAGGCGGTCTTGTCGTTGACGAGCAGCTTGCGGCTCTTCTCGGCAAAGGTGGGCCAGTCGGAGGCGCCGTCTTCCTTGATGACCTTGATCTTGCGGCCCAGGATGCCGCCCATGGCGTTGATCTGGTCGATGGCGAGCTGCTCTGCCTGGATCGAGCCGGTCTCGCTGATGGCCATGGTGCCGGTGGCCGAGTGCAACTGGCCCACCGTCACCTCGGTGTCGGTGACCGCGAGGCCCGTGGTGTTGACCTTGGCGGTGGGGAACTGCTGGGCCAGCGCGGCGGTCGACAGGCCTGCGAGCGGCGACATGGCAGCCATCTGCAGCATGCGGCGGCGCAGGACGGATTCGGGACGGGAATCTGCGGACATGAACACTCCTTGGGTTGGACCGGTCGCAGCACGGGAAGTTGGTGTGCTGCGGTGCAACAGAAGGTATCCGCGACGGTGCGCAGGACGAATACGTCATTCAACGTAGTGCGCTTTGTGCAACCGGGTCCAACACTGGCCGCCCGATCCCACACAGCAGGAGCAATGCAATGCGCCACGGCGACATTTCGAGCAGCAAGGACAGCGTCGGCGTGGCCGTCGTCAACTACAAGATGCCGCGGTTGCACACCAAGGCCGAGGTGCTGGCCAACGCCCGCAAGATCGCCGAGATGGTGGTCGGCATGAAACGCGGCCTGCCGGGCATGGACCTGGTGGTGTTCCCCGAGTACTCGACGCACGGCATCATGTACGACGCCAAGGAGATGTACGAGACCGCCGCCACCGTGCCCGGCGAGGAGACCGCGATCTTCGCGGCGGCCTGCCGCGAGGCCAAGGTCTGGGGCGTGTTCTCGCTGACCGGCGAGCGCCACGAGGACCATCCGAACAAGGCACCCTACAACACCCTGATCCTCATGAACGACCAGGGCGAGATCGTGCAGAAGTACCGCAAGATCATGCCCTGGGTGCCGGTGGAGGGCTGGTACCCGGGCGACTGCACCTACGTGAGCGACGGCCCCAAGGGCATGAAGATCAGCCTGATCATCTGCGACGACGGCAACTACCCCGAGATCTGGCGCGACTGCGCGATGAAGGGCGCCGAACTCATCGTGCGCTGCCAGGGCTACATGTACCCGGCCAAGGAGCAGCAGGTGCTGGTGGCCAAGGCCATGGCCTTCATGAACAACTGCTACGTGGCCGTGGCCAACGCCACCGGCTTCGACGGCGTGTACTCGTACTTCGGCCACTCGGCGCTGATCGGCTTCGACGGCCGCACGCTGGGCGAGTGCGGCGAGGAAGAGATGGGCATCAACTACGCCGAGCTCTCCATGCACCTGATCCGCGACGCGCGCCAAAACGGCCAGTCGCAGAACCACCTCTACAAGCTGCTGCACCGCGGCTACACCGGCAAGATCAACTCGGGCGAGGACATGCACGGCGTGGCAGCCTGCCCGTATGGCTTCTATGCCGACTGGATCAAGGACCCCGAAGGCACGCGGAAAAGAGTGGAGGCGTTCACGCGCAGCACGCCGGGCACGCCCGAGTGCCCGATCGACGGCATTCCCAACACCCTGCCCGACCACCGGTGAGTGCCGTTCTGCAGGCACCGGCCGATCCGCTGGCGGACTGGCGGGTCGCGGCCGAGCCCTATTACCGTCCGGTCGGCGACGAGGTCGCACAGTTCCAGGACGCCTACGCGCTGCGCCTGCCCCTGCTGCTCAAAGGACCGCCCGGCTGCGGCAAGACGCGCTTCGTCGAGCACATGGCCTGGACGCTGGGCCTGCCGCTGGTCACCGTGGCCTGCCACGAAGACATGGCGGCCGGCGACCTGCTGGGCCGCTGGCTGATCGACGCCGACGGCACGCGCTGGCAGGACGGCCCGTTGAGCCTGGCCGCGCGCCACGGCGCGTTGTGCTACCTGGACGAGCTGATCGAGGCGCGGCCCGATGCGCTCACCGTGCTGCACCCGCTGGCCGACACGCGCCGCGTGCTGCCGCTGGAGCGCAACGGCGAACTGCTCGCGGCGCACCCGCGCTTCCAGCTGGTGGTCTCGTACAACCCGCAGCCGGGGCGCGACCTGCGGCCGGCCACGCGCCAGCGCTTCGTGGCCATGGCGTTCGAGGCGCCACCGGTGCCGGCCCAGGTGGCGATCCTGGTGCATGAGGCGGGCCTGGAGCCCGAGCAGGCCATGCGCCTCGTCGGTCTGGCCGAGCGTGCGCGCGCACTGGACGAGGGCGCGCAAGCAGCCCTGTCCATGCGCATGCTGGTGCGCGCAGGGCAGCTGATGGCCGGCGGCATGCAGGCGCGTGTTGCCTGCGAACTGGCCCTGGTGCAAGCCTGGTCGGACCAGCCCGAGCGCGTGCAGGCACTGCGCGCGCTGGCGGACGCGCTCTACCCGTGAACACCGCGGCGCTGCGGCTCCTGCTGCAGGCGCTGTCCCGGCGCGCCTGCACGGTCGAGCCGGTCACCGGCTTGGCGCAGCCCGTGCTGGCGCCCGCGCAGCTGCTGCTGCCGCCCGGCCTCGTGCACGGCGCTGCGGCCATCGCGCACGCCGCGGCGCACCTGCGCCATTCCCCGCCAGCGCGCGATGCGCGTGGCCGCAAGCCGCTGGCGCTGGCCCTGCTGTCGGCCGTCGAGGACGCGCGCGTCGAACGCCTGTTGCTCGAGGAATTTCCCGGCGTGCGCCGCTGGTTCGCCACTGGTCTGCCGGGCACCGCGCCCGAGGGCCTGGGCTTCGCCGCGCTGATGCATCGGCTGGACCGCGCGCTGGCCGACCCGGCCGCGCACG
Source organism: Pseudorhodoferax soli (assembly GCF_003337555.1). Classification (GTDB taxonomy): domain Bacteria; phylum Pseudomonadota; class Gammaproteobacteria; order Burkholderiales; family Burkholderiaceae_C; genus Pseudorhodoferax; species Pseudorhodoferax soli. The sequence goes on from NZ_QPJK01000001.1 coordinate 590,523, forward strand.
ACGGCCACCACTGGGTGCAGCGCGCGCAGCAGGGCTTCTGGGCGCTGCCGGCCAACGCTGGTCCGCAGGCCTTCGCCGACCTGGCGATGCGTCTGGCCAACATGCTGGGCCAGATGCGCGTGCCGTTCGACACGCAGTACCGGCCGGCAGCGGCCTACCGCGACGACCACAGCTACCTGTGGGACCACGGCCGAACCGGCGATGCGGATGCGCTGCCCGCAGACGGCGGTGCACAGGCACCGTCGGCCGGTGACCTCGTTGGAGCCCAGGGCTCCCCCGTCTTGCGTGAGCGGCACTATGCCGAATGGCATGACCGGCTGGGCCAGTGGCGCCCGGGCTGGTGCCGCGTGCAGGAGCGTTCCGTGGCACGCCGCGGCACGGCGGCCCCGCCCACTCGCCGACGCCTGCCGCCCCAGGCGGAGGGCGAGGCGCTGGACCTGCCGGCCACCGTCGCGGCCCTGGTGGACCGGCGGCTTGCCCGCAGCTGGGACCCGCGCCTGTTCCAGCGCACGCTGCCGCCCGTGCGCGCCAGCGTGCTGCTGCTGCTCGATCTGTCGCAGTCCACGCTCGCCATGTGGGGGGCCGGCCCGCTGAGCGTGCAAGCCGCCCAGCAGCGCGCCGCGCTGTGGATGGCCAACCGCCTGGCGGCGCAGGGCGCGCGCGTGGCCGTGCACGGCTTCGCGTCGAACGGCCGCTCCGAGGTCGCGTACTGGCGGGCGGTGGAATTTGGCGCGCCGTGCGATGCAGCGGCTCTGGCCGCGCTGCCTGTGCGGCACTCCACACGCCTGGGCGCGGCGCTGCGCCACGCCCAGGCGCTGCTGGCCGAGCAGAACAGCCCGCGCCGCAGCCTGGTACTGCTCAGCGATGGCCAGCCCTGGGACATTGACGTGTTCGAGGCCGGCCACCTGCTGTGCGATGCGCGCCGCGCGGTGCAGGCACTGCGGTCGGCCGGCATGCAGGCACAGTGCCTCGCGCCGGATGCTCTGGCGGCGGCCGAACTGGAGCCCGTGTTCGGCGCGGCGGCCGTGCACCGCATCGCCAACCCCGCAGCGATGGCACAGCAGCTTGCGCAAGCATGCCAGGCCGCGCTGGTGCGCCCCGCCTGAGCGCCGACCGGCTGGGGTGACGCCACCCGCACCGGGCCCGCGCCACGGCCCACCGCCGCAGTGCTCGCGCGGTCCGGGAAGCGGCCGGACCGCGCGGTCCAGCCCAAACTCAGCCATCTTTCAGCATCGCCCGCGACATCGCCCACCGCTGCCGGCCGCTTTGGTTTACAACGCGAAACCAAGGGAGACAAGCATGGACGAACAGCTGCTGCTGGAGCATTTGCGCGGTGCACTCGCTGCAGGGGAGATCTGGCCAGCCCTGCAGCCGCAAGTGGACCTGCAGACGCGCCGGATCGTCGGCTTCGAGGTGCTGGCACGCTGGAGTTCGCTCACGCTGGGGCCGGTGCCTCCTGTGCGCTTCATCCCCGTGGCCGAACAGGCGGGGCTGCTGGACGGCCTGGTCCTCCATCTGGTCCGCCAGGCCTGCGCGCAGGCCAGCGCCTGGCCCGGCGACTTCCAGCTGGCGTTCAACCTGGCGCCGACCCAGTTCCTTGACCTGGGCATCGTCGACGAGATCAGCGCGGCGGCCGCGGCCGGCGGCCTGGCGTTGCAGCGGGTGTGCATCGAGATCACCGAGAGCTCGCTGTTCCACAGCAACGCCACGGCGCAGCGCGCCATCGCGCTGTTCAAGCAGGCCGGCATGCGGCTGGCGCTGGACGACTTCGGCACCGGCCATTCCAGCCTGACGCGGCTGCAGGCCCTGCCCTTCGACGAGATCAAGATCGACGCCAGCTTCGTGCGCGCGCTGGAGACCGACGCCAACAGCCTGAAGATCGTGACCGCCGTGCTCGGCCTGGGCCAGAGCCTGGGCGTGCACGTGGTGGCGGAGGGCATCGAGAACGAACGGCAGGCCGCCATCCTGGCCCGCATGGGCTGTGCGCTCGGCCAGGGCTACCTGTGGGGCGCGCCGCAGGCCGCAGCGCAGGCGCGGCAGGCGCTCGAGCGGCACGGCGGCTTCTCGCGGCGCGACCGCCCGCTGGACACCTCGCCGTTCCAGCGCTTCCACCAGCTCGAATCGCTGTACGAGGCCGCGCCGGTGGGGCTGGGCTTCATCGACGCGCAGCTGCGCGTGGTCAGCGCCAACGCGCGCATCGGCGAGATGCTGGGGCTGGACCTGTCGCAGGCGACCGGCCGCGCGGTCGACCAGCTGGTGGACGGCCGGCGCCTGGCGGACTTCGCGCAGGCCCTGCAGCGCGTGCTGGACGGCGAGCCGCTGTCGCCGCTGGAGTACCGGCGCCGCGACACGGGCGCGATCAGCCTGATCGCCCTGCAGCAGGTGCGCAGCGCATCGGGGCAGCCCCTGGGGGTCTCGGTGTTCGCCATGGACGTGTCAGAACGGGTGGCCGCCGAGCGCACGCTGCAGGAGACCATCGCGCACTACCGCGAGGTGATCGCGCTGGCCCCCAACGTGACCTGGGCTGCCGGCCCCGACGGCAGCATCGACTACATGGGCCAGACCTGGGAGTGGTCGCCCATGAGCACCAGCGCCGAGCGCCACGCCCGCTGGCGCGAACGCATGGATGAGGCGGACCAGGTGCGCGTGCGGGCCGAGTGGCTGGCCCACCTGCCGAGCAAGCAGCCGTTCGAGACCGTGTTCCGCATCCTGTGGCCGGACGGCACATGGAAGTGGGTGCGCAGCCGGGCCCGGCCGCAGTTCGACGCGCAAGGCGAGGTCCGGCGCTGGTATGGGCTGATCACGGACATCACGGCCGAACACGCGCTGGCGCAGCGTGTGCAAGCACTGGAGGCCCGGTCCGGGCGGCGCTGACCCCTTCGGTACGCTTATTGCATGGGCCAGGGGTTCCATGGACGACCCCCCCTCCTCCGCACCTGCCCAGAAGATCTTCCGCATCCGCCGGGAATACAACACCTGGGTGGCGAACGAGACCATGGAGGACTTCTCGCTGCGCTTCACGCCGCGCGCGCGGCGCCACTGGTCGGAGTTCCGGGTCGCCAACACGGCGCTGGGCGCGGTCTCGTTCCTGGCGCTGGAGGCCATCGGCGCGGCGATGGCGCTCAACTACGGCTTTGCCAACGCGCTGTGGGCGATCCTGCTGGTCGGCGCGATCACCTTCCTCACCGCGCTGCCGATCAGCTACTACGCCGCGCGCTACGCGGTCGACATGGACCTGCTCACGCGCGGCGCGGGCTTCGGCTACCTGGGCTCGACCATCACCTCGCTGATCTACGCGAGCTTCACGTTCATCTTCTTCGCGCTGGAGGCGGCCATCATGGCGTCGGCGCTGCAGCTGTACTTCACCAGCTGGTCGATCACGGCCTGCTACCTGCTCTCGTCGCTGGTCGTCATCCCGCTGGTGACCTACGGCATCACCTTCATCAGCCGGCTGCAGTCGTGGACGCAGCCGCTGTGGCTGGCGCTGCTGGTGCTGCCCTTCATCGCCATCGCGGTCAAGAACCCGGGCGTGTTCGCGCAGTTGCCGGGCCTGTCGGGCTTCACCTCGGGCGAGAGCGACTTCTCCTGGCTGATGTTCGGCGCCGCCGCCACCATGGCCTTCGCGCTCGTGGTGCAGGTCGGCGAGCAGGTCGACTTCCTGCGCTTTTTGCCGGAGAAGACGGCGCGCAACCGCTGGCGCTGGTGGGGCGCGGTGCTGGCCGCCGGGCCGGGCTGGATCGTGCCGGGCATGCTCAAGATGCTGGGCGGCATGCTGCTGTCCTACCTGGTGCTGCAGATCCAGCTGCCGCTGGACAAGGCGCTCGATCCCACGCAGATGTACCTGGCGGCGTTCGGTCTGCTGTTCGCCGATCCGGCCTGGGCGGTCGCCATCACGGTGGTGTTCGTCGTGATCTCGCAGATCAAGATCAACGTGACCAACGCCTACGCGGGCTCGCTCGCCTGGTCGAACTTCTTCGCGCGGCTCACGCACAGCCACCCGGGCCGCGTGGTGTGGCTGGTGTTCAACGTGCTGATCGCGATCCTGCTGCTGACGCTCGGCGTGTTCCGCGCGCTGGAGGAGGTGCTGGGGCTGTACGCCAACATCGCCATCGCCTGGGTCGGCGCGCTGGTGGCCGACCTGGTCATCAACAAGCCGCTGGGCCTGTCGCCCCAGGGCATCGAGTTCCAGCGCGGCCACCTGTACGACATCAACCCGGTGGGCGTGGGCGCCACGCTGCTGGCCGGCGCCGTGGGCGTGGCCAGCTATGCCGGGGCGCTGGGCCAGGCGGCGCGCGCGTTCTCGCCGCTGCTGGCGCTGGGCACCGCCCTGGTGGCGGCGCCGCTGATCGCCTGGGGCACGGGCGGGCGCTGGTACATCGCGCGGCCGCGCACGCCGCTGTGGCAGCCCGGCGAAAGCGTGTCCTGCTCGGTGTGCGAGAACCGTTTCGAATCCGAGGACATGTCGTTCTGCCCGGCCTACGGTGCGGCGATCTGCTCGCTGTGCTGCACGCTCGAATCGCGCTGCCACGACCGTTGCAAGAGCCGCTCGAGCGCCTCCGAGCAGACGCACGACCTGCTGCGCCGGCTGTTGCCGGGCGTGATGGCGCGCAGCATCAACTTCCGCCTCACGCACTACCTGGTCGTGCTGGTCTCGCTGGTGCTGCTGCTGTCCACCGTGATGGGGCTCGTGTACTACCAGGACGTGGTGGCCGCCGGCCTGGACGACCATGCACGCGCCAGCATGCGCACGGGCTTCCAGAAGGTCTACACGCTGGCGCTGCTGCTGCTGGCCGTGGGCGCCTGGTGGATCGTGCTGGGTGTGGAGAGCCGCGAGGTGGCGCAGGACGAATCCAACCACCAGAACCAGCTGCTGCTGCGCGAGATCGACGCGCACAAGCGCACCGACGCCGCGCTGCAGAAGGCCAAGGAGGTGGCCGAGGCCGCCAACCTGGCCAAGACGCGCTTCGTGACCGGGATGAGCCACGAATTCCGCACGCCGCTCAACAGCATCCTGGGCTACTCGCAGGTGCTGCTGCGCAGCGCGGCGAGCGAGGCCGTGCGCGGGCCGGTGGCCACCATCCAGCGCAGCGGCCAGCACCTGTCCAGCCTGGTGGACGGCATGCTCGACCTGGCCCGCATCGAGGCTGGCCGCATGCGCATCGAGCCGGCGGCGATCTCGCTGCGCGACTTCCTGGACGACCTGGTGCGCATGGTCGAGCCGCAGGCGCACGCCAAGCGGCTGGACTTCCAGCTGGAGCTGCCGGCGCGTGCCCTGCCCGCGTACGTGCAGGCCGACGCCAAGCGGCTGCGCCAGATCCTGTTGAATCTGCTGAGCAATGCGATCAAGTTCACTGCCGAGGGCCGCGTGGTGCTGCGCGTGTCGCACCGCATGGAGGTGGCGCGCTTCGAAGTCGAGGACACCGGCCTGGGCATTGCGCCGCACGACATCGAGCGCATCTTCCTGCCCTTCGAACGCAGCAGCTCGGGCCGCATCGCGCACGAGCCAGGCACCGGCCTGGGCCTGGCCATCACGCAGCTGCTGGCCGACCTCATGGGCGGCGAGCTGTCGGTCACCAGCACGGTGAACCAGGGCAGCTGCTTCAAGCTGCGGCTGTACATGCGCGAGCTGACCGCCATCGACCAGCACCAGGTGGAGAACCACCGGCGGGTGATCGGCTACCGCGGCGAGCGGCGCCGGCTGCTGCTGGTGGACGACCAGCCCGAGCAGCGCCAGCTGATGGCCGCGATCCTGATCCCGCTGGGCTTCGCGGCGCAGGAGGCGGCCAGCGGGCCCGAGTGCCTGGAGGCCGTGGCCAGCCACCCGCCCGACATGGTGCTGCTGGACGTGAACATGGGCGAGATGGACGGCTGGGCCACCTGCCGCGCACTGCGCCAGGCCGGCCATGCGGCGCTGCCGGTGGTGATGGTCTCGGCCAACGTGTTCCATGCGCCCGAGCAGCTCGATGGCAGCGGCTGCAACGGCTTCGTCACCAAACCCGTGGCCGAGTCCGAGCTGCTGGGCCAGCTGGAACGCCTGCTGCAGCTCGAATGGATCCACGAGGCGCCGCCAGCTGCGGTGGCGCAGGAGGCGGCAGCGCCGCTGGCCCACACCCTGTCGAACGAAGCGACGGCCGAGCTGATCTGGCTCGCCCGCATCGGCGACCTGGGCTCACTCAAACGCGGCATCGCCCGCATGGCCGCGGCCGACCCCGCCACGCAGCGCGAATGCGACTACCTGCGCCAGCTGGTCGACCGCGTCGATCTGGAAAGTCTTCTGAGATGGTTGCAACGGGAATGACGACACCGCAGAAGCTGGTGGTGCAGGTGGTCGACGACGCGCCGGACGCGCTGGGCTTCCTCGTCGACGCGCTGGAAGCCGCCGGCTACGGCGTGCTGGTCGCGCGCAGCGGCGAGGCCGCGCTGCAGAGCCTGGAATGGGTGATCCCCGACGCCATCCTGCTGGACGCGCTGATGCCGGGCCTGGACGGCTTCGAGACCTGCCGGCGCATCAAGGCGCTGCCCGAGCGCGCGCACGTGCCGGTGATCTTCATGACCGCGCTGTCGGAGACCGCGCACATCGTGGCCGGCTTCGAGGCGGGCGGCGTGGACTACGTGGTCAAGCCGCTCAAGATCGACGAGGTGCTGGTGCGGCTGGCCACGCACGTGCGCAACGCCCGCGTGTCGCGGCTGGCGCGCGAGGCGGTCGACCTGGGCGGCATGGGCGTGCTGCTGCTGGACCACCAGGACCGGCTGGCCTGGCGTTCGCCGCGCGCGGCCGACTGGCTGCGCCGCTTCGCCGACCGTCCGGCCGAGCAGTGGCCCGGCTGGCTGGCGCCGTTCATCGCGCCGCTGCGCGCGGCCGGTGGCGGCTCCACGCTGCTGGCCGCCACGGGCGGCGAGGAACTGCGGCTGCAGTGGATCGGCGCCAGCGGCATGGGCGAGGCGATGGCGCTGCTGCAGGTGCGGCCGCAGGCGGCCTCGCGGCTGCGCGAGGCCGACCTCACGCCGCGCGAGGTGGAGGTGCTGTCCTGGCTGGCCAAGGGCAAGACCAACCGCGACATCGGCGACATCCTGGGCCTGTCGCCGCGCACCGTGAACAAGCACCTGGAGCATGCCTACGCCAAGCTGGGCGTGGAGACGCGGGCGTCGGCCGCGGCACTCATGACGCGCGAAGGCGCGCTCCCCGACGATTGAAACGGCACCGGCTGGGGGCATTCGCGGCGCACCGCGGGCCGGTGCGAAGATGGCCGCATGCAAGCCCTGGCCGCCCTGCAGTCCCACCCCTGGGCCTACCCTGCCCTGGAGGTGGTGCACATCGTCGGCATCGCGCTGTTGCTGGGCAACCTCGTCGCGCTCGAGGTGCGCGTGTTCGGCGGTGCCGCCGCGCTGCCGGTGCCGGCCCTGGCGCGGCTGTCGCTCACGCTGGCGCTGGCCGGCTTCGCACTGGCCGCCGCCAGCGGCCTGCTGATGTTCGCCACCCATCCCGTCGAACTGCTGGCCAACCGCAGCTTCCTGCTCAAGATGGGGCTGCTGGCGCTGGCCGGCTGCAACGCGGCCTGGTTCCACGGCCGCGGCGCCCTGGCCCGGCTCGACCGGCTGGCCCGGTTGCAGATGCTGGCCTCCAGCCTGCTGTGGCTTGCGGCCATCGCCTGTGGCCGCTGGATTGCCTACGAATGAACCACCACCAAGGAGCGATGCCATGAACCCGCACCTCACGCGCCGCCGGCTGCTCGCGCTGGCCAGCCTGGCCACCCCGCTGGCGATGCAGCGCGCCCACGCCCACCACGGCTGGAGCAGCTTCGACCAGGACCGGCCGATCTACCTGGAGGGCCAGGTCGTCGAGAGCCGTTGGCGCAACCCGCATGCAGAGCTCGTGATCGAGCCACCGGCCGCGCTGGCGCTGCCAGCTGGGCTGCAGCAGCGGCCCCTGCCCGCGCAAAGCGCCGGCATCGACGGCGCTGCGCTGTTGGCCAAGACCGTGCTGCCCACACGCAGGGAACGGCGCTGGGAGCTGGAGCTGGCGCCACTCACCCGCATGCGCGCCTGGCAGGCCGAGGAGATCCGGGCGGGGGACCGGGTGGCGGCGGTGGGCTTCACCTTCAAGGGCGAGCAGGGCGACGCTGTCATGCGGGTGGAATACCTGTTCGTGGGCGACAAGACCTACGGCCTGCGCTCCAGTCCCACCTGAACAACACGACATTCCATGTGAATACAAAACTCTTGTTTTACAACAATCCATACAATCTGGGCCGATTCACAGCAACAGCCTAGCCACCATGTCTGCCCTGCTCCCCCGTCCCGTCGATCCGACCGGTCGCAGGAGCACGCGGCCCCGCCGGCGCAATCTCGCCGCCGCGGCCGCAGCACGCGCCACCTGGTGGTTCGCCGGTGCCGCCGTCACGCTGCTGCTGGCCTGGTGGCAGCCCGAGGGGCTGCAACATCTGGACCAGCTGGCCTACCACCTTCTGCAGCCCGGCGCCGCAGCGCCCGCCACGCTGGCCATCCCCCGCGCGGCGGTCATCGAACCGGTGCCCACGCCGCTGGCCGCACTGTTCACATTGCTGCTGGTCAGCGCCGTGGCGCTGCGCCCGCGCGGGGCGCTGGCACGCGGGCTGCTGGCCCTGGCGCTGCTGTGCCTGCCGCTGGCCGCCAGCGCGGCCCTGCTGACGCAGCACCGCTGGCTGCCCCCAGCCTTGCCAGTGGCGGGCCTGGCGGTGGCGCTGGGCTTTCGCGAGGCGGCGCGCGCGCGCGCGGTACAGCGCCAGCTGCAGCGCACGCGTGCGCAGGCCCAGGCCGCCCTGCGCGCCATCGACGACGCGGTGCTCACCGTCGATGGCGCCGAGCACACCGTGCGCTTCGCCAATCCCAGTGCTGTGCAGCAGGCCGCACCCAGGGCGCTGGAAGGTCGCCCGCTGGCCATCGCCTATCCACTGGAGGCGCAGAGCCATGAGGCACTGCATGCCGCCATCACCGCCTGTGTGGCCCAGGGCGTCAGCGTGCGGGTGCGCGAACTGCTGCGCCTGCGCTCGGCCGACGGACTGCGCAGCCTGCGCGCGACCGTCAGCCCGCTGCGTGCCACGGACGGCGAGATCGACGGCGCCGTGCTGGTGTTCACCGATATGACCGGCGCGCTGGAAGCCGCCCGCGAACGCGAGCATGCCGCGACCCACGACGCCCTGACCGGCCTGCCCAACCGGGTGCTGCTGCACGAGCGGCTGCAACTCGCACTGTCGCGCGTGAAGCGCCAGCACAGCGTGGCCGCCATCCTCTTCGTCGACCTGGACCGCTTCAAGCACATCAACGACACACTGGGCCACCGCACCGGCGATGCCATGCTGCGCGTGCTGGCCCAGCGGCTGCAAGCCCTGTGCCGCAACACCGACACGGTGGCGCGCTGGGGCGGCGACGAGTTCGTGCTGATCCTGGAAGACGTGGGCGGACCGGAGGGCGCTGCCCTGGGGGCCAGCAAGATCGTCGACGCGCTGTCGCGCGACGTGGCGCTGGGCCCCGAGTTCAACCACCGCCTGCTGCCCAGTTCGGCCAGCGTGGGCGTGGTGCTGGTGCCGCGCGACGGCACGCAGATCGAAGACCTGCTTTCCAAGGCCGACATGGCGATGTACCGCGCCAAGGGCCAGCCCAAGGCCAGCTTCCACATCTGGGCCAGCGACATCAACGCCCGCATGCACGACCGCCTGGCACGCGAGGTCGACCTGCGCCAGGCACTGCTGCACGAGCGCCTGGAAGTGCACTACCAGCCGCAGTTCGCGTTCGACACCGGCCGCATGATCGGCATGGAAGCGCTGATGCGCTGGGAGCAGGTGCCGGGGCAGTACGTCCCGCCGTCCGAGTTCATCCAGCTGGCCGAGGAGTCCGGCCTGATCGTCGACATGGGGGCCTGGGCCGTGCGCCAGGTGACCCGGCAACTGGCCAGCTGGCTGGCAGCCGGGCTGCAGCCGGTGCCGGTGGCCGTCAACGTGTCGGCACGCCAGTGGACCAACGGCGAGATCGTGCAGGTCGTGCGGCTGGCGCTGCGCGAGAGCGCCATTCCCCCGGCGCTGCTGCGGCTGGAGATCACCGAGACGGTCGCCATGGGCGAGGGCGACCAGATCATCGGCCTGCTGCACGACATCCACGCGCTGGGCATCCGGCTTTCGCTGGACGACTTCGGCACCGGCTATTCGTCGCTGGCCTACCTCAAGCGTTTCCCGCTGGACGAACTGAAGATCGACCGCAGCTTCGTCACCGCCCTGCCCCAGGACCAGCAGGACGCGGCCATCGTGCACGCCACGGTGGCCCTGGCGCGCGGCCTCGGCCTGCGCGTGCTGGCCGAGGGCGTGGAGACGCAGGCCCAGGCCGAATTCCTGGCTGCTTGCGGCTGCGATGGCGCGCAAGGCTTCCTGTACAGCCTGCCGGAAATGGCAGAAGCCGCCGCGCTGCGCCTGCAGGGCTGACCACTGCAGAGCTGACAAAACTGCGGCGCGCGCGCCACACCCGGTGCCGAAATCTGCATGCGTGTGGAATGTTTGCACGTCTCGATCCGTCCTTTTGGCGAACATAAGACCCGCACAATTTCGTCAAATTTTGTAACATATCCGATGCAGCCGCCCTTCACGTTCGACTGGACCCGCTGGTTCCTCCTGGAGGCCGTGCCGCCGGCCCAGCAGATCGCGGGCAGCTACAACCCCTGGCTGGTGGCGCTCTCGGTGGTGGTGGCGGTCGCCGCCTCGTGGGCGGCCATGCAGCTGGCCGTGGGCGCCCGGCGCACCACGCGGCCGGCGGCGCGCTGGTCTGCGTTGGGAGCAGGCGCCCTGGTGCTGGGCGGCGGCGTCTGGGCCATGCACTTCATCGGCATGCTCGCGTTCCAGCTGTGCACCGATGTGGACTACAGCCCCGGCATCACGCTGCTGTCCATGCTGCCCAGCCTCCTGGCCGCCGCTGCCGCCCTGCACCTGCTGGCGCGCCCGCGTGTGAGCGCCGGCCAACTCCTGCTGGGCGGGGTGCTGGTGGGCGCCGGCATCGGCACCATGCACTACGGCGGCATGCTGGCCATGCACATGGACGCGCGGCTGGCGTTCGACCCGCTGGGCTTCGCCGCCTCCATCGTGCTGGCGGTGGTGCTGGCCGTGCTCGCGCTGTGGATCCGCTTCGGCCTGGCGCACCGCCTGCGCCTGGGCGGCCACGCACTGAACCTGTTGGCAGGGGCCGTGATGGGGCTGGCCATCGCCGGCATGCACTACCTGGGGATGGCCGCCGCGCGCTTCATCGGCCCCACCCATCCGGCATTCGACCCGACCCAGGACAGCCAGGCCGTGCTGGCGCTGGGCATCGCCTTCGTGGCCGTGACCATCGGCGCATTGGCCGTCACGGTGCAGGCACTGCTGCGCTCGCAACAGCTCAACCAGCGCCTGCGCGCCAGCGAGGGCCGGCTGCGCGCGGTGCTGGACACGGCCGTGGACGGCATCGTCTCGGCCGACCGCAGCGGCCGCGTCCTGTCCTTCAACGCCTCGGCCGAGCGCATCTTCGGCTGGGCTGCACAGGAGATCGTGGGCCGCAACATCGGCCTGCTGATGAACAACATGTCCGGCCACCCCGGCTCGCCCGCCCATGCCGCGCAGCTGCGAGACCGCTTCGGCGCGCTGCTGGGCGCCAGCCGGGAAGTCGTCGGCAAGCACCGCGACGGCCATCCCGTCGCGCTGCGGCTGGCGATCAGCCGCACCGAAGACACCGGCGAGCCGATGTACCTGGGCATCGTGACGGACATCTCCGAACGCAAGGCCATCGAGGGCGCGCTGAGCAACCGCGAAGCCCAGTACCGCACGCTGATCGCCAACATGCCCGGCGTCGCGTTCCGCAGCGAGGCGAAGCTGCATGGGCAGATGCTGTTCGTCTCCGAGCGCATCGAGACACTGACGGGCTGGCGCGCCGATGAGTTCACCGGCAATCTGCGCAGCCTGGAGGCGCTGATCCCGCCGGCCGACCGCCAGGCCCGCAGCCACGCCATCGCCCAGGGGCTGGCGCTCGCCCAGCCCTACGCGGTGGAGTACCGCATCCGCCGCGCCGACGGTGCCGAACGCTGGGTCTCCGAATCGGCCGGCGCCGTGTGCGACGCCGAGGGCGTGCTGCAGTGGATCGACGGCGTGATGCTGGACGTGACCGAGGAACGCGCGCGCGCCAAGGCCTTCGAGACCACCGGCTCCGTGCTGAACCGCGCCATGGCCGTGCTGGAGATCGATCCGCACGGCCGCATCCTGCACTGCAACGACAACTACGTGGCCATGCTGGGCTACGACCGTGCCGACGAGCTGATCGGCCGGCCCTACCAGGACATGATGCCGCGGCACCAGCGCGCCTCGCCCGAACAGCAGCGCACGCTGGAGGCGATCAAGCGCGGCGAGGTGCTGGCCGGCGAGTTCGAGCGCGTGGGCAAGAACGGCCGCGAGCTGTGGGTGCAGGCCACCTACAACCCGGTGTTCGACGGCGCCGGCCGCGTCGTCAAGACGATGGCCTTCAAGACCGACATCACCCTGCGCAAGACGATGGAGCGCGAGCTGCGCCAGGCCAAGGCGCGTGCCGAGCAGGCGGCCCAGGCGCGCAGCAGCTTCCTGGCCAACATGAGCCACGAGATCCGCACGCCCATGAACGCCATCCTGGGCTTCACCGACGTGCTGCTCAACACCGCGCTGGCGCCCACACAGCGCCGCCACCTGGAGACCGTGCGCCAGGCCGGCCAGTCGCTGCTGGGCCTGCTCAACGACATCCTGGACACCGCGAAGCTGGAAAAGGGCGCGGTGGAACTGGAGCTGAGCGACTTCTCTCTGCGCCAGCTGTGCGAGCAGGTGGTGGCATCGATGCGGCTGACGGCCGAGAAGAAGGGCCTGGTGCTGGCACTGGACTACCCGGCGGCGCTGTCCGATTTCCGCCAGGGCGATGCACTGCGCATCCAGCAGGTGCTGGTGAACCTGGTCGGCAACGCCATCAAGTTCACGCACCGGGGCCGCATCGATGTCCGCGTCGAACAGCGTGCCGAGATGACCGTGGTCGCCATCGCCGACACAGGCATCGGCATCGCGCCGGACCGTGTCGAGCGCATCTTCGACGCCTTCGCGCAGGCCGACGCCACCATCACGCGCCAGTTCGGCGGCACGGGCCTGGGCACCACCATCGCGCGCCAGCTGACCGAGCTGATGGGCGGCAGCATCGTGGTGCGCAGCCAGGTCGGCGTGGGCAGCTGCTTCGAGGTGCAGCTGCCTCTGCGCAGCGGCGAGGCGCCGGTGGTGGACGCTGGTGCGGGCGCCGGCCAACTGCCGCCGCTCTCGGTGCTGGTGGCCGACGACGTACCGCAGAACGTGGAATTGCTGGACCTGCTGCTGCAGGCCGACGGGCACAGCGTGCGCAGTGCGCGCAACGGGCGCGAGGCACTGGCCTTGCTCGCAGACCACAAGTTCGACCTGGTGCTGATGGACATGCACATGCCCGAACTGGACGGGCTGAGCGCCACGCGTGCATGGCGCACGCACGAGCGCGACGCAGGTCTGGTGCCCACGCCCGTCATCGCGCTGACAGCCAGCGTGCAGGCGGCCGACCGGCTGGCGGCACAGGAGGCGGGCATGGACGGGTTCGCCACCAAGCCGGTGGTGACCGCCCAGCTGTTCGCCGAGATGGCGCGCGTGCTGGGCTTGCTGGTGCAGGCGCCGGCCACGCGACCGCAGGAACTGCGCGACGGCGCGAACGATGTGGTCGACTGGGAGCAGGGCCTGGCCCTGTGGAAAAGCCGTGAACGGCTGCAGGCTGCCATTGCAAACTTCGTGCGCTCGCATGCCGCCACGCCGCTGGATCTGGCCGACGCGCTGGACCGCCAGGACACGGCCACGCTGGCCGCGCTGGCCCACCGCATCGGCGGCGCCGCCGGCAACCTGGCGCTGCCGGCCTTGCGGCTGGCCGCACAGGTGCTGGAGCGCGCGGCGCGCGCTGGACAGCCAGGCGCCATGCAGGCCGGGGTGCCGGCCCTGCTGGCGCAGCTGCATGCCGTGGTGGCGATCCTGCCGGCACCGGCACCGGCGCCGGCGCCGCGCACGCCCACGGTGCTGGCCCCGCTGGAGCAGCGCAGCGTGCTGTCCGACCTGGAAGGCCTGCAGCGGGCCCTGAAGCGCAACGCGCTCGATGAAGATGCGCTGAACCAGCTGGCCGACGTGCTCTCGCCTGCCGACATGCGCCAGCTGATGGATGCCATCGACAACTTCGACTTCGACGCCGCCGTGCGCTGCGTCGACCGGCTGCGCGCCCATCTGCAAACCGACACCGAAACCCTGCCATGACCACCGAAACCGACCGCCGCCCGCGCCTGCTGCTGGTGGACGACGAGCCCACCAACCTGCAGGTGCTGCGCGGCATTCTGCAGGCCGACTACCGGCTGCTGTACGCGCGCGACGGCGCCACGGCGCTCAAGCTTGCGCGGGAGGAGAAGCCCGACCTGCTGCTGCTGGACGTGATGATGCCGGGCATGAGCGGCCACGAGGTTTGCCGCACGCTCCATACCGACCCGGGCACGCAGTCCATCCCGGTGGTGTTCGTCACCGCGCTGGCCGACGCCGGCGACGAGGCGCAGGGCTTCGATGCCGGCGCCGTCGACTACATCATCAAGCCGGTGAGCCCGCCCGTGGTGCGCGCGCGCGTGCGCACCCATCTGTCGCTGGTGCGCATGGACGAGCTCAAGGCCTCGCGGCTGGAGATCGTGCAGCGCCTGGGCCGCGCCGCCGAGTACAAGGACAACGAGACCGGCCAGCACGTGCTGCGCATGAGCCACTACGCGCAGGCGCTGGCGCTGGCGCTGGGCTTCGACCCGCGCGATGCCGAAGACCTGCTGCACGCCGCGCCCATGCACGACGTGGGCAAGATCGGCATCCCCGACCACATCCTGCGCAAGCCGGGCCAGCTGACGGCCGAGGAATGGGCGGTGATGCGCTCGCACGCCACCATCGGCGCCGACATCATCGGCCAGCACGACAGCGGCGTGCTGCACATCGCGGCCAAGATCGCGCGCAGCCACCACGAGAAATGGGATGGCAGCGGCTACCCGGACGGCCTGGCCGGTGAAGCCATCCCGCTGGAGGCGCGCATCGTGGCCATCGCCGACGTGTTCGACGCGCTGACCAGCGTGCGCCCCTACAAGGCGGCCTGGAGCGTGGAGGACGCCGTGGCGCTGCTCGAGCGCGAGGCCGGCAAGCAGTTCGACGCGGCGCTGGTGCCAGTCTTCGTCGGCATCCTGCCGCAGCTGCTGGCGATCCGCGCGCGCTTCGCGGACGCGCCCACGGCCGCCTGAACTACCCCTGGAACTGCGGCTGAAACTGCGGCTGCAATTGCCGCACGCGCTGCAGCGCCACCGCGGCTGCGGCCGTGCGCGTCTCCACGCCGAGCTTGACGTAGACGCGCTCCAGGTGCTTCTTGATGGTCGCCGGGCTGGCGCCCAGGATTTCGCCGATGTCGCGGTTGGTCTTGCCCTTGACCAGCCAGTACAGCACCTCGGCCTCGCGCGCGGTCAGCGCCAGCGACAGGCCCAGCGACTCGATCACGGCGGCATCGGATTCCTCGCGCATGACGATCAGCCAGTCGCCCCCGCCCTCGCCGTCGCCCGTCTGCTGGTGCAGCCGGAAGCTCAGCGCCCGTGCGCCCTGCTCCACGCGCAGCGGCGGCGGCTCGATCTGGCGCTGCTCGGCGTCGGCCGCGTGCCGGCGCAGCCAGTCCAGCAGCACCTGCGGCGCCACGCTGCCGGCGGCCGGCCCACCGCAGTAGCGCTGCAGCAATTCGCGTGCGAGCACGGTCTGCCACATCAGCCGGCCATCGCTCACGCGCACGGTGATGCTGGCGTAGCCGAAGGCATCCAGCGCATTGCGCGCCTGGCGGCGCTCGCGCGCGCTGGCCAGGTGCACGGCCATGCGTGCCAGCACTTCCTTGGGCTTGATCGGCTTGGTGACGTAGTCCACGCCGCCCGACTCCAGCGCCGCGACCAGGTGCTCGGTCTCGGTCAGCCCGGTCATGAAGATGATGGGGATGTGCGCGGTGGCCGGCGAGGCCTTCAGCCGCCGCGCCACCTCGAAGCCGTCCATGCCGGGCATCATGGCGTCCAGCAGCACCACGTCGGGCAGCGCCTGGGCAGCGCGCTGCAGGGCCATCTCGCCGCCGGTGGCCACCAGCACCGTGAAGCCCGATTCGTCGAGCGCATCGTGCAGCACCGCCAGGTTGTCGGGCACGTCGTCGACGATCAGCACCACATCGCTGTTGGCGCGGTCCAGGGTCTGGTCAAGCGGTTCGGGCGGCATCGGCTTGTTGCAGCAATCGGCTCATGGCTTCGAACTGAAATTGTCGGGCCAGCGTGCGCATCTGCTGCGCGAAGCCGGCGCAGGCCGGCTGCTCGCGCTCGATGGCGTCCAGCGCGTTCATGATGCCGCGGTGAAAGCCGAGGTCCACGGCCTGCTGCAGGGCGGCGCGGCTGGCCGCGTCGGGATAAGCCAGCGGCCCGGCCGCCGCGGGCGGCGGCGGGGTCGCAACGGGCGGCTTGTCCAGCCACTCGAGCGCCAGCTGGCGGCCCAGCCAATCCAGCAGTTCCGCGAAGCGCACGGGCTTGACCAGGAAGTCCTCGGGCCGGATCTCGACATCGTTTTCCAGCCCCTTGTCGAAGGCGTTGGCCGAGACGATGGCGATGCGCGGGGGCCGCGGCAGCAGCGCACGCACGCGGCGGATGGTTTCCCAGCCGTCGATGCCGGGCATGGCCAGGTCCATCAGGATGGCGTCGGGCCGGTAGCCGCTGACCAGCAGGTCCAGGCAGTCGTGGCCGCTGGCGGCGGTGCGCAGCGCAAAGCCCAGCGGCTCCAGCAGGTGCACCAGCAGCTGGCGGTCGACCTCTTCGTTGTCGACCACGAGGATGCTGCGGCGGGCGCCGGCGTAGCCATGGCGCTGCACGGCCACGCGCGCAGCCGGCAGCGCGGCGCTGCCGTGCAAGGCGGGCAGGAACAGGCGCACCTTGAACTGCGAGCCCACGCCGGGCTCGCTCGTGGCCGTGAGTTCGCCGCCCATCAGGTCGGTCAGCATCTTGGCGATCGTGAGGCCCAGGCCGGCGCCGCCGGGCGCCGCCTGCCCGGGCGCAGGCGCACGCGCGAAGGGCTCGAAGATCTGTGCCAGCGCATCGGCCGCGATGCCCGGGCCGCTGTCGGCGATCTCCAGGGTGGCCATCTCGCGCTGGTAGCGCACGCGAAAGCGCACATGGCCCACGGCCGTGAACTTGATGGCGTTGCCCAGCAGGTTGATGAGGATCTGGCGCAGCCGCTGCTCGTCGGCGCGCACGAGTTCGGGCAGCGTGCCCTCGGGCTCGAAATGGAAGGCCAGGCCCTTGCCGGCGGCCTGCAGCTCGAACATGGAGGCGACCTCGTGCACGGTGTCGGCGAAGGCCATGGGCCGGATGTTCAGCGTGAGCTTGCCCGACTCGATGCGCGCAATGTCCAGCGTGCCGTCGACCAGTTGCAAGAGATGCTCGCCACCGCGCTTGATCACCTGCACGGCGTGGCGGCGGTGCGGCGGCACGGCGGTGTCTTCGCCCATCAGCTGCGCATAGCCCAGGATGCTGTTGAGCGGCGTGCGCAGCTCGTGGCTGATGGCGCTGATGTAGCGGCTCTTGGCCTGGTTGGCCTGGTCGGCCTGGCGGCGCGCCTCCTCGGCGACCTGGCGCGCACGCTGCAGCTCGGCATCGGTCTGGCGGTGCAGCGCGATCTCGCGCACCAGCAGGTGCGTCTGGCGGTTGGATTCTTCCTGCGCCACCTGCCGGCTCTTGTGCGCCAGCACCAGCCACCAGGCCACGATGCCGGCCGCCAGCAGCAGCGCCATGTAGGCCTTGGTGAAGCCGGAGCGCAGGACCTCCTCGGCCAGCCGTGCGCCGGCCACGCCCTCGGTGACCGCCGTCTCCTGGCTGTAGAGCAGGCCGAACACGGCCGCCAGCAGCGGCACCAGGATCAGCATGAGCAGGAGGTAGTGGGCCAGGCCCGTCTCCAGGTACGGCCAGATGCGCCGCGGCAGCAGCCAGCGCAGCGCGGCCGACCACTGCCAGGACAACGAGGCGCGCGGCTTGCAGAGGTCGCCGCAGCGCGCGTCCAGCGTGCAGCACAGCGAGCAGATCGGCCCCTGGTAGGCGGGGCAGTGCGCCATGTCCGGGCCTTCGTACTCGCGCTCGCAGATCACGCAGCGGTGGGCCTGGGGCGTCGACTGGCGAGCGATGTAGTAGCGCCCGCCCGTCGCCCAGGCCAGCAGCGGCGAGGCGACGAAGGCCGTGCCCAGCGCGATCAGTGCCGAGAAGGCCTGCGCCAGCGGGCCGAACAGCCCGATGTAGGCGCTGATGGACAGCACCGAGGCCAGCGCCATCGCGCCGACGCCCACGGGGTTGATGTCGTACAGGTGCGCGCGCTTGAACTCGATGCCCTTGGGCGACAGGCCCAGCGGCTTGTTGACGACGAGGTCGGCCACCACGGCCATGATCCAGGCGATCGCCAGGTTGGAGTACAGCCCCAGCACCTCGCCCAGGGCCTGGAACACGTTCATCTCCATCAGCATGAAGGCGATCAGCGTGTTGAACACCACCCAGACCACGCGCCCGGGGTGGCTGTGCGTCACGCGCGAGAAGAAGTTCGACCAGGCCAGCGAGCCTGCATAGGCGTTGGTCACGTTGATCTTGAGCTGCGAGACCACCACGAACAGCGCGGTGGCCGCCACCGCCCAGCCGTAGTTCGGGAACACGTATTCGTAGGCCGCCAGGTACATCTGGTTCGGATCGACGGCGCGCTCCTTGGGCACCATGTGGGTGATGGCCAGGTAAGCGAGCAGCGCACCGCCCAGCATCTTGACCACGCCCAGCACCACCCAGCCCGGGCCGCCGACCAGCACGCCCAGCCACCAGCGGCCCCGGTTGCCGCGCTGGCGCACCGGCATGAACCGCAGGTAGTCGGCCTGCTCCCCCATCTGGGTGATCAGCGCGATGCCCACGGTCAGGGCGGCACCAAATAGGTGCAATTCGAAGCCTCCGCCGGTTGATTTGTCACCGACATAGTGCGTCACACCTGCGAATGCACCAGGATCGCGCATCAGCACATAGACGAAGGGCACGACCAGCATGACGAGCCACAGCGGCTGCGTCCACATCTGCAGGCGGCTGATGGCCGAGACGCCATGGGTGACCAGCGGGATCACCACCAGCGCGCAGACGAGGTAGCCCCAGGTGGGCGGGATGCCCAGCGCCAGCTCCAGCGCATAGGCCATCACGGCGGCCTCCAGCGCGAAGAAGATGAAGGTGAAGCTGGCGTAGATCAGCGAGGTGAGCGTGGAGCCGATGTAGCCGAAGCCCGCGCCGCGCGTGAGCAGGTCCATGTCCAGCCCGTAGCGGGCCGCGTAGATGCTGATGGGCAACCCGGCCAGGAAGATGATGAGGCCGGTGGCCAGGATGGCCCAGAACGCGTTGACGAAGCCGTACTGCACGAGCAGCGTGGCGCCCACGGCTTCGAGGATCAGGAACGAGGCCGCGCCGAAGGCCGTGTTGGCCACGCGCCAGGGCGACCACTTGCGAAAGCGCGTGGGCGTGAAGCGCAGCGCGTAGTCTTCCATGGTCTCGCGCGCGACCCAGCTGTTGTAGTCGCGCCGGACCTTGACGATGCGCTGCGGCGCGTTGGGCTCTGTGGGGTCGGAGACGTCTTGCACGGGGTGGTTGCAGCGCAGCTTTCATGCCACGTGGCTGCGTGGCGGCACGATGCTTGCTGAACCTTGTGCGATGACATCCACTACGGCCTGATCTCCAAGCGACGACATGGAACTCACACCGAGAGAGAAAGACAAGCTCCTGATCTTCACCGCCGGCCTGCTGGCCGAGCGCCGCAAAGCCCGGGGCCTGAAGCTCAACTACCCCGAAGCCGTGGCCCTGATCTCGGCCGCCGTCATGGAGGGCGCCCGCGACGGCAAGACGGTGGCCGAACTCATGAGCGAAGGCCGCAACGTGCTGACGCGCGCCGACGTGATGGAAGGCATCGCCGAGATGATCCCGGACATCCAGGTCGAGGCTTCGTTCCCCGACGGCAGCAAGCTGGTCACCGTGCACCAGCCGATTCCATGACGCCGGGCGAACTGCTGGTCGACGCGGGCGACCACGAACTCAATCCCGGCCGACGCACGCTCACCGTGCTGGTCAAGAACAGCGCCGACCGGCCGATCCAGGTCGGCTCGCACTACCACTTTGCCGAGACCAACGGCGCGCTCGATTTCGACCGGGAAGCCGCGCGCGGCATGCGGCTGAACATCGCGTCCGGCACGGCCGTGCGCTTCGAGCCCGGCCAGCAGCGCACCGTGGAACTGGTGGACTTCGCCGGCGACCGTACGGTCTATGGCTTTCGCGGCCTGATCCAAGGAAAACTCTGACATGGCGAACATCTCGCGCCGCGCATACGCGGAGATCTTCGGCCCCACCACCGGCGACCGCGTGCGCCTGGCCGACACCGACATCCTGATCGAGGTCGAACACGACTACACGCTGGCCGCTGGCGGCTACGGCGAAGAGGTCAAGTTCGGCGGCGGCAAGACCATCCGCGACGGCATGGCCCAGGGTCAGCGCACGCGCGCCGAGGGTGCGGTCGACTGCGTGCTGACCAACGCGCTGATCCTGGACCACTGGGGCATCGTGAAGGCCGACATCGGCCTCAAGGGCGGGCGCATCGTGGCCATCGGCAAGGCGGGCAACCCCGACGTGCAGCCGGGCGTGGACATCGTCATCGGCCCGGGCACCGAAATCATCGCGGCCGAGGGCAACATCGTGACGGCGGGCGGCATCGACAGCCACATCCACTTCATCTGCCCGCAGCAGATCGAAGAAGCCCTGGCCTCGGGCGTCACGACCATGCTGGGCGGCGGCACCGGCCCGGCCACGGGCACCTTCGCCACCACCTGCACGCCCGGCCCCTGGAACATCGAGCGCATGCTGCAGGCGGCCGACGCCTTCCCGATGAACCTGGGCTTCCTCGGCAAGGGCAACGCCAGCCTGCCGGCCGCGCTGCACGAGCAGATCGATGCCGGCGTGATCGGCCTGAAGCTGCACGAGGACTGGGGCACGACGCCGGCGGCGATCAGCAACTGCCTGGACGTGGCGGACGCCACCGACACGCAGGTGGCGATCCATTCGGACACGCTCAACGAATCGGGCTTCGTCGAGAACACCATCGCCGCGACCAAGGGCCGTGGGCTGTGCGCCTTCCACACCGAAGGCGCCGGCGGCGGGCATGCGCCCGACATCCTGCGCGTGGTGGGCGAGGCGAACTTCCTGCCCTCGTCCACCAACCCGACGATGCCGTACACCGTGAACACGCTGGACGAGCACGTGGACATGCTGATGGTGTGCCACCACCTGGACGCCGGCATCGCCGAGGACCTGGCCTTCGCCGAATCGCGCATCCGCAAGGAAACGATTGCTGCCGAGGACGTGCTGCACGACCTGGGCGCGATCAGCATGATGAGCTCGGACAGCCAGGCCATGGGCCGCGTCGGCGAGGTCATCCTGCGCACCTGGCAGACCGCGCACAAGATGAAGGTGCAACGCGGCGCTCTTCCGGAAGACAGCGCGCGCAACGACAACTTCCGCGCCAAGCGCTACGTGGCCAAGTACACGATCAACCCGGCCATCGCGCACGGCATCAGCCACGAGGTGGGCAGCATCGAGGTCGGCAAGTGGGCCGACCTGGTGGTCTGGAAACCGGCCTTCTTCGGCGTGAAACCGGCGCTGATCCTCAAGGGCGGCAGCATCGCGATGGCGGCGATGGGCGATCCGAATGCGTCGATCCCCACGCCGCAGCCGGTGCACTACCGGCCGATGTTCGGTGCCTACGGCGGCGCGATCGCCAGGGGCTCGCTGACCTTCGTGTCGCAGGCGGGGCTGGCGGCCGGCATCAAGGAGCGCTTCGGCCTCGCCAAGAACCTGAGCGCCGTCAAGAACATCCGCAACGTGCGCAAGCAGCACCTGGTCCACAACGGCTACCTGCCGAAGATGGAAATCGATCCGCAGACCTATGCGGTGCGGGCAGATGGCCAGTTGCTGACCTGCGAGCCGGCCAAGGTGCTGCCGATGGCGCAGCGGTATTTCCTGTTCTGAGGGCCAATCAACGCGCTTCGATGTGATCGCGGATCCACTGCGCGAAATCGGCTTCGTTGAGATGGCCCGCCGCCAATTCGAGCATGGTCAGCGTGGCTTCCACCTGGCTCGCGCGCAGACGGTGACCGTTGACCATCAAAAACAAGCCGACCGCCAGAAAAGCAGCGCGCTTGTTGCCGTCGACGAAGGGATGGTTCTTGGCAAGGCCGAGCCCGTAGGCCGCAGCGAGGTCGGCCACGTCCGGCGCGCCGTAGGCCACCAGGTGCAAAGGTCGCGCCAGCGCAGACTCCAGCAAACCTTCGTCCCTGGTCCCTGCGGCGCCCCCATGCTCCGCAAGGCTCTCGTCATGCAGCAGGAGCAGCACCTCGCGGCTGACCCACTTCCAGTGGCTCATTTGGCGAGTTGGTGGAAGGTGTCACGGTACTCACGCATGAACTCGCGCCCCAGAGCCAATTGCTCTTCAAGCGATGGATCGTACGGACTCAGCGTGACGCCGCCGTTGGCCGCCTCGGTCACAAAAACGGTGTCACCTTTGCCCAGCTTCATGCGGGCGAGAACTTCTTTGGGCAAGATCACACCCACCGAGTTTCCGATCTGGGTCAGCTTGAGTGCGGACATGGGTCACCTCGACCGAAGTTATAACAATCGTTATATTATGGGCAAACCGTGCCTTTGACAAACGCCATGCTCACCACCAGCAAACTCATGCCCCAGGGCGCCGGCCTCGCGCCCGTGCTGCTCAAGCGCGCCGCCACCGTGGAACTCGACTGGGACGTGCGCCAGAAGAGCCGCTTCGATGCCACCGACTCGCAAGGCCGCCAACTCGGCGTGTTCCTGCCGCGCGGCACGGCCGTGCGCGGCGGCGATGTGCTGGTGGCCGAGGACGGCTCGCTGATCCGCGTGCTGGCCGCGCCGCAGGACGTTCTGCGGATCACGCACTGCACGGCGCACGGCACACCCTTCGACCTCATCCGCGCGGCCTACCACCTGGGCAACCGCCATGTGCCGATCGAGCTCAAGCCCGACCACCTCAAGATCGAACCCGACCATGTGCTGGCCGACATGCTGCGCGCCATGCACCTGATCGTGACGCCCGTGGCGGAGGCCTTCGAACCGGAGGGCGGCGCCTATGCGGCGCAAGGCCATGCGCACGGCCACGCACACCATGGCCATGACGACCACGATCACGACCATGGCCACGGCCACGCCCACCAGCACGGCCACCCACATCCCCATCACCACGATGGGCAGGACCAGCAGCAGTAGCCGCACCGGCTTGACATCCCGCTGCCAGAATCCGCCCCATCCACCGCAGAGCGAGGTTCCCCATGCGCCAACTCTCTCCGACCGGCCAGCAGGCCATCGACGACATCGCCCGGCGGCACGGCATCAGCACGGACGCCGCGCTGAGCATGCTGGACGCCGTGGTCCGCGGCAATGGCGGCATGGCCCAGTTCAACCATCCGGAGTTCGGCGGCTCCGGGCAATGGATGCGCGGCGGCATGACCATGGTGTCGGACATGTTCAACGGCCACCTGAAGTCGCGCGTCGACGCCCTGTGCTTCGAACTCGCCGGCTTGGTGGCAAGCCAGCCGGACCTGCTGCGCACAGGCAGTTTCCAGTCGCAGAGCCAGAACGGGCAGGAGCAGTTCAGCGGCAGTGGCCACAGCCATGCGGGCGGCGGAGGCCAGGGCGCCAGCCTGTTCGTGGCGCCACCGCCCGACTGGTGGGGGCCCTCGCTGCGCTGGCCCGACAGCACGGGCTCGCAGAACGGTGTGCGCTATGCCAACTTCGCGCAGGCCCGGCGCCTGGCCATCGAAGCCAACGGCACCGTGACCATCTACGACACGCTGGACCACCAGATCGGCGGCTTCTCGCAGCAGCAGTCCTATGGCGGCTCGTTGAGTTTCAACAGCCAGTACGGCTTGATCGATGTGGCCAGCCTGCCGGTGGTCTCGGTGAATGGCATGGAACCTGTGGGCGCTACGCCCCACCAGTCCACGCCAGCGCCGCACCAGGCCCCTGCTGCGGCGGCGCCGGGCAGCGGCAACGCGCAAGACATCTTCGCCACCATCGAGCGGTTGGCGGAACTGCGCGCCAAGGGCGTGCTGGACGACGCCGAATTCCAGGCCAAGAAAACCGAACTGCTGGGCCGACTCTGAACACGCTGAGCATCTCCTCGCCCACCTTGCTGGGCCTGATCTGGCTGGCCTCGCCTGCGTTGCCGGTGGGTGGCTTCAGCTACTCCGAGGCACTGGAAGCGGCTGTCGAGGCCAACTTGGCCAACGGCGAGCAGCAGGCCGGCGACTGGCTGCTGGCGCAGCTGCAACTGAGCCAGGCGCGCAGCGACCTGGCCGTGGTGGCCGAGGCCGTTGCCGCCTGGCAGGCGGGCGACCATGCACGCGTGCAGGCACTCGATGCCTGGCTGCGCTGCACGCGCGAGTCTGCCGAGTTCGTGCTGCAGACCGAGCAGATGGGCCGCTCCATGCTGGAATGGCTCAAGCTGCAGCACGGCGACGCCGTGGCCGCCTTCGCCGGTCTCACGCCCTGCTATCCCGTCGCTTTCGCATTCGCGGCAGCCCGCGCCGGTGCGCAGCCGCGCGAGGCCTGCCTGGCCTTCGCCTTCGGCTGGGCGGAGAACATGGTGGCTGCCGCCGTCAAGGCCGTGCCACTGGGCCAGAGCGCCGGCCAGCGCATGCTGCAGCGCTTGGCGCAAGCGATTCCGGCGGCCGTCGAACAGGCGCTGGCCACGCCAGAAGATGCACGCCAGGCCTTCGCGCCCATGCTGGCCATCCTGTCCGCACAGCACGAAACCCAATACTCCCGATTGTTCCGTTCCTAAGAAGCCTTCGACCATGACCGCCCTGCACCACATCGCCCACCGCACCAAGAAACTGCCACCCTTGCGCGTGGGCATCGGCGGCCCGGTCGGCTCGGGCAAGACCACGCTGCTGGAGATGCTCTGCAAGCAGATGCGCGCGCAGTACGACCTGGTCGCCATCACCAACGACATCTACACCAAGGAAGACCAGCGCCTGCTGACGGTGAGCGGCGCGTTGCCGGCCGAGCGCATCATGGGCGTGGAGACGGGCGGCTGCCCGCACACGGCGATCCGCGAGGACGCATCGATCAACCTGGAAGCCATCGACCGCATGCTGGAGGACTTCCCCGAGGCCGACGTGGTGTTCGTGGAAAGCGGCGGCGACAACCTGGCCGCCACGTTCAGCCCCGAGCTGTCGGACCTCACCATCTACGTGATCGACGTGGCGGCCGGCGAGAAAATCCCGCGCAAGGGTGGCCCAGGCATCACCAAGAGCGACCTGTTCGTGATCAACAAGACCGACCTGGCGCCCTACGTGGGCGCCGACCTGGCGGTGATGGAAGCCGACACGCGGCGCATGCGCACCAATGCGCGCGGCGAACTCAAGCCCTTCGTGATGACCAACCTGAAGACCAGGGACGGCCTGGTCGAGGTGGTGCGCTTCATCGAGCAACGCGGGATGCTGCAGACCGCCTGAGTAGAATCCGAGGCCTCGGAAGCTTGGCAGAGTGGTCGATTGCACCGGTCTTGAAAACCGGCGATGGGAAACCATCCGTGAGTTCGAATCTCACAGCTTCCGCCAGACCCCATCCGCGCCCATGCCCCTGACGCACCGCCACCGCACCCTCGCACCGCTGCTGGCGGCCCTGGTCATGACGGCGTGCGCGACAGCGCCGACGCCCCCACCCACGCCGCCCCCTGCCTCCACCACGCCAGCGGCCCCCCCGCCGGCGTCCGCACCACCAGGGGCTGCGGCGCCCTCCCCCACCACGGCGACGCCGCAGAGCCAGGACTTCGCCCAATGGGTGGAACGCTTCCGCGCCGAGGCGCGTGCGGGCGGCATCACGGAGACCACCCTGCACGCGGCGTTCGACGGCGTGCGGCACCTGGATCAGGTGGTTGCGCTCGACCGCTCGCAGCCCGAATTCACGCGCGCCGTCTGGGACTACCTGGACACCGCGGTCTCTCCCACGCGCGTGGCGCGCGGCCAGGACAAGCTGCTCGAGGTGCAGGCCTATGCCGAGGCCGCCGCGGCACGCTACGGCGTGCCGGCCGAGATCGTCGTCGCCATCTGGGGCATGGAGAGCAACTACGGCAGCAACTACGGCGACACGCCCACCATCGACGCGCTGGCCACGCTGGGGTTCGAGGGCCGCCGCGCGGCGTGGGCGCGCAGCCAGTTGATGGCGGCGCTGCGCATCCTGCAAAACGGCGACATCCCGCGCGAACGCATGCTAGGCTCCTGGGCCGGCGCGATGGGCCAGACCCAATTCCTGCCCTCGAACTTCCTGGCCTACGCGGTGGATGCGGACGGCGACGGACGGCGCGACATCTGGGGCAGCATGGCGGACGTGACGGCTTCTACCGCGCATTTCCTGGCGCGAGAAGGCTGGCAGCGCGGGCAGCCATGGGGCATGGAGGTGCTGCTGCCGCCCGGCTTCGACGTGGGTCGCGCCGACGACGCGCTGCGCCAGTCCAGTGCCCAATGGGCCGAAGAAGGCGTGCGCACCGTAGATGGCACGACCTTACCCGGCCTGCCCGACGCGAGCCTGCTGCTGCCGGCTGGCGCGCGTGGACCGGCGTTCCTGGTCGGGCCGAACTTCCGCGCCATCCTGCGCTACAACAACGCGACCAGCTATGCCCTCGGTGTGGGCCTGCTGGCGCAGCGCATCGCGGGCGGTCCTGCGATCCAGGCGGCCTGGCCCCGTGATCTCAGGCCGCTCTCGCGCAACGCGCTTCAGACACTGCAGCAGGCGCTGCAGTCCAAGGGCTTCGATCCCGGCAGCATCGACGGCGTGCTGGGGCCTGCGACGCGTGGCGCCATCCGGCGCTGGCAACGCAGCGTGGGCCTGGCAGCCGACGGCTTCCCGACCCAGGAGTTGCTGGACCGACTGCAGCAGCGCTGAACAGCGCCCTGCGCCTACGCGCACGCGGGAAAAATACAACCGCGCGGCAGCGGCGCGTAGGCATACCATGCTGCAATGCACAATTCCAACGCGCGGCTTGGCCGCAGACCGCCATGTTGATCCGCATCGGCTATGACATTGCGCTCCGCGTCAATGCACCCACCGCGCTGATCTATCTGCTCCAACTGCATCCTTCGCGCGCAGGCGACCTGCTGGCGCCGGAGGACATCACGCTGAGCCCACCACTGGCCACGGACTTCTACCTCGACGGTTTTGGCAACCAGTGCGCGCGCGTGCGCGTCGACGCAGGCACGGGCGAGGTGCGGCTGCGCAACCAGGCTGTCGTGCAGGACAGCGGCCTGCCCGACCCAGTGCACTGGGGTGCCTGGGAGCACGCCGTTGGCGACTTGCCTGTGGACAGCCTGCAGTTCCTGCTGCCCAGCCGCTACTGCGATTTCGACGGAGAACTGCTGGCCTTTGCCTGGAGCCGCTTCTCTGGCGTGCAGCCCGGTTGGGGCCGTGTGCAGGCCATCTGCGACTACGTGCACCAGCACCTGCGCTTCGACTACGGCTGCGCGCGGCCGACGCGAACCGCCCTGCAGGCATGGCATGAGCGCGTGGGCGTGTGCCGCGACTTTGCCCACCTGGCTGTCGCCCTGTGCCGGAGCATGAACATTCCAGCACGCTACGCCACCGGCTACCTGGGCGACATCGGCATCCCGCCAGTGCCCTATCCCATGGACTTCAGCGCCTGGTTCGAGGTCTACCTGGGCGGCCAGTGGCACACCTTCGACGCACGGCACAACACGCCACGGATCGGGCGCGTGCTGCTGGCGCGCGGCCGTGACGCTGCCGACGTGCCCATCACCATGGTGTTCGGCGAGCACCAGTTGGCCCGCTTCGAGGTGGTCACGGAACTGGCGTGAGGCCAGGGTCGGCCAGGCGCCGTTCGCTGTCGACGGCCAGATAGAACCACTCGCTCCCAGGCGTGGCCTGCGGATTCGGAAACACGATGACGCCATCGCATGGCGCTTCGACCGCGCGCCCATCGGCGCGCACGCCGATGGGCTGGCCGCGCTGCACCGGGTCGAAGCTGGCCCAGTCGCGCAGCAGGCGGTCGCCTTCGGTCTGGCGATCGACCACATCGACCAAGCGCAGCAGCCGTGGCGGCCTGGGTGGGGACTGCGCGGTGCCCGCCATGTCCAGCAGGGCCAGGCTGGCCAGAATCGCGCGGTAGGCCACCTCGGGGGCCTGCGGATCGCGGTGCTGGCCGCATTCCAGCGTCACCGCGTAACCGCCCTGGCTGCGCATGTACTCATTGGTGCCCCAGCCGAAAGCCAAGGCGCGCGCGTCCGTGGACCGACCGAGCCGGGCGAGCCGCGCGGCATAGACGTCCAGCCATGACTCGACGACGCACTCCATGCCCAGATGCAGCGCCAACCAGCCCTCCTCCCGTGCCCGGCTGAAAGGCTCCAATGGTCCGCTGTTGTCGCGCGGTCCGATCATGGCGAAAGGCGCCCCGGCTGTGTGGAAGGAGTGCAGATCCAGCAACACGTCGTGGCGTGCAAGCAGGGGACACAGCAGATTGGTGATGCGTGCTTCGTAATCGGCCGGCTGCGGATCGGGCTGGAAAGAGCGGTTCAGGTTGCGCTCGCCCTCGCGGTGCTGGCGCTGGCGCGCCAGCGGGTTGGCAACCGGCACCAGTGTCAGCTCGCCGCGCCGCAGCGCCAGCCGGCCGGATTCCAGGTCGGCACGCAGGCGCTCGATGGCGACGGTTCCACAGGTCTCGTCGCCGTGCACCCCTCCCAGCACGACCAGCCGCGCACCAGTCAGGGGGGAGGCGAAGGCGTGCGAGCGCAGGGTCTCGTCCATGCGCGTTCAGTTCTTCGTCGCCGGAGTCGCCGTCGCCGGCCGGCGCGACTGGTCGAGCATCAGCGCGCGCTGGCCGGTGTTGCGCGGCGCGCTGGCCCCCCGCTCCGGATGCTCTGCCGTCAATTCCCGGCTCTGGCGTTCCGCGCGCGGGCCGACCAGTGCACCATTGCCCGGTGGACGCGCCGTGTCCGGGCTTCCCGCACCGCCCGCCGTACCGGGGCGGACCGCGACGCCAGGCCCGGCACCGCCCAGGCCCACGCCACCCGTACCGCCGTTGGCCGAGTTGCTGCTGCCACCACCGGCCGCCGCCGCCTGGGCAGCAGGCGACTGGGCACCTGCCGGCAAGGCCATGGCCGCCATCCACAGGATGAGGCCCCCACCGAGTTGAACAGTCCGTGTACGCATGTCCCGCTCCTGTTGCTGTTGTGACAACGCAGTATCGGGGCCAGCCTGCAGGCCGGTGCCGCGCGCTGCCACAAATGGAACACCGCCGACAGCCAGCGCGGCCGGCAGCCTGACAAATGGACCCGCCGGCAACAAAAAACCCCGCACGCGGCGGGGTTCTTGGGAGCGGGCAGCCCTCAAACGTGGGCAGAACGCAGGCGGACGGAAAAGTCCTGCAGCGCCTGGATGCCGCTGCTCTCGGCGCGGTGGCACCAGGCTTGCAGGTTGGCGGTCAACTGCTCGCGCGTCAGCGAAGTCGACAGCCACATCTGGCGCAATTCCTCGCGCATGGTGACCATCTTGTCGAGCACCGGGTGCGCGGCCCGCGCCTCGGCGATCTTGGGCTGGACCGATGCCGGCACACGTTCGTCGTCGCGGTGCAACCAGCGGCGGGCAGCCACCAGCACCGAAGCGTCGGCCTGCTTGGCCTTGAGCGCGGCGATCTCATCCTGGCAGGTGCGCTTGAGTTCGCGCGCATAGCCGGCCATGACTTCGTAGCGGTGGGCAATCAGGGCCTCGAGCGTCTTCTCGTCGGCAACCGGCTTGATCTGGCCGAGTTGCAGGCGCGGCGGCGTCTTCTTGACCTTGGCCAGGCCGACACGCTGCATCATGCTGATGTACATCCAGCCCACATCGAACTCGTAGGGCTTGACCGAAAACTTGGCCGAGGTCGGGTAGGTATGGTGGTTGTTGTGCAACTCCTCACCGCCGATGATGATGCCCCAGGGCGAGATGTTGGTGCTCGCGTCCGGTGCCTCGAAGTTGCGGTAACCCCAGTAGTGGCCGATGCCGTTGACGACGCCTGCCGCCCAGAACGGAATCCAGACCATCTGGACGGCCCAGACAACCAGGCCGGCCGCACCGAACAGCGCCAGGTTCAAGATCAGCATGAGGCCCACACCCTGCCAGCTGTAACGCGAGTACAGGTTGCGCTCGATCCAGTCGTTGGGGCAACCCAGGCTGAACTTGTTGATGGTTTCCTGGTTGTTGGTTTCCGCGCGGTACAGCTCGGCACCCTTCCAGAACACGGTCTCGATGCCGTGGGCATGCGGGCTGTGCGGGTCGTCCGAGGTTTCGCACTTGGCGTGGTGCTTGCGGTGTACGGCCACCCATTCCCTGGTGACCTGTCCCGTCGCCAGCCAGAGCCAGAAACGGAAGAAGTGCGCAGGCAGCCAATGCAGATCCATTGCACGGTGCGCCTGGTGGCGGTGCAGATAGATCGTCACGCTGGCGATCGTGATATGCGTTGTGAGCAGTGCATACAAAACGATCTGCCACCAGGAAAAGCCCAGCAGGCCATTGGCGAGCCAGTCCACGGTAGCGTTCAGCACGGCCCAATCGGGTAGCAACATATAGGTATCAGCCCCTTCTCCGTTTTCCGCAGGCGCGCACATAGCACAGATGGCACAGCGCAGAAACCGGCTATTGTAGGATGCTGCCCCGTTTTGGCCTATGGCGTCGAAACAACCTTTTCTCAGGCTTGTCTTTGCCAGATGGCGGCGAAGAAGCCGTCAGTGGCATGCCGGTGCGGCCACAGGCGCAGGAACCGGCCGTCTTCCCCAGCGCACAGGCCGTCCGCTCCGGCCACCTTCAAGCGCTCCAGCTCCGCAGCGACCGGCACGGCCACAAACGTCGGCTGTGCGGCCGAGAACGCTGTGGCGATGGCCTCGTTCTCCTGCGCGAGCAGGCTGCAGGTGGCGTAGACCAGCCGCCCGCCCGGCTTCAGCAGCCGCGCCGCACTCTGCAGCACGGCCAGCTGGAGGGTGGCCAGCGCATCGATGGCGGCCTGGTTCTGGCGCCACTTGAGATCAGGGTGGCGGCGCAGCGTGCCGGTGCCGCTGCATGGGGCATCGACCAGCACGCGGTCCATCTTGCCCGCCAGGCGCTTGATGCGCTCGTCGCGCTCGTGCGCAATCGCGACCGGGTGCACGTTCGACAGGCCGCTGCGGCCCAGGCGAGGCTTGAGCGCATCGAGCCGATGCGCCGAGGTGTCGAAGGCGTAGAGCCGGCCGGTGTTGCGCATGCCGGCGCCGATGGCCAGTGTCTTGCCGCCAGCGCCAGCGCAGAAGTCGGTCACCATCTCGCCGCGACGGGCATCGAGCAACAGCGCGAGCAGCTGCGAACCTTCATCCTGCACCTCGACGGCACCGCGCGTGAACGCGTCCGCGCGGTTCAGCGACGGCTTGCCCTGCACACGCAGGCCCCAGGGCGAGTGCGGCGTGGGCTGGGACTCGATGCCGGCAGCCTTGAGCTCCTGCTGCACCTCGGCGCGCTTGGCGCTGAGCTGGTTCACGCGCAGGTCCAGCGGCGCCGGACCCAGCAAGCTGTCGGCCAGCGGCCAGAAATCCTGGCCCAGCTGCGCGCGCAGCGGCTGCACCAGCCATTCGGGCAGGTTGTGGCGATGGCGCTCCAGCAGGTCGGACGGAGCCACTGCATCGCACTGCTGCAGCCACTCCTTCTCCTGTGGCGTCAGCGCAGAGAACAGGAAGTCGCGCGGCCCGCCGAAGCCCAGGATGGCCAGGCGGCGCTCGCGCGGGCCCGAGCCCGAGGGTGCGAAATGCTCGTACTGCAGCTTGCGGCGCAGCACGGCGAACAAGGTGTCGCTGAGCGTGGCGCGCTCGCGCGGGCCCAGGCCACGGTGGGCGCGGAAGAAGCGCGCCGCCACGGCGTCGGCGGGATGGTCGAAGACCAGCGCCTCGCGCACGAGCTCGGCGCAGGCGTCCAGAACAGCTTTGGGATGCATGGTGCGATTGTCCTCAGGCAGCGGTCAGCAGGCGCTCGATCACGCGCGGGTACATGCGGTGTTCCTGTGCCAGCACGCGGGCCGACAGGGCGGCCTCGTCGTCGCCGGGCAGCACAGGCACCACCACCTGGTCGAGGATGGGGCCATGGTCCAACTCTTCGGTCACGCGGTGCACAGTGGCGCCGGCCACGCGGCAACCGGCCTCGATCGCGCGCCGGTGCGTGTGCAGGCCGGGGAAGGCCGGCAGCAGCGAGGGATGGATGTTGACGAGCCGGCCGGCATAGTGGCGCACGAAACCCGGCGTCAGGATGCGCATGAAGCCCGCGAGCAGCACGAGCTCGGGCGCATGCGCGTCGATGGCATCGGCCAGGGCGGCGTCGAAGGCGCCACGCGGGTCGGCCGCCTGGGCAAAGGCCCGGTGGTCGACGGCCGCGGTCGGCACGCCCAGGGCGCGTGCACGCGCCAGGCCGGCGCAATCGGGACGGTTGCTCAACACGGCGGCCACGCGGGCTTGCAGGCGGCCGGGCCAGTCGCGCTGCTGCGCGGTACGCACGATGGCTTCCATGTTGGAGCCACCGCCGGAAATCAGGATCACAAGGTTCTTCATCAGCGCGCGGGATTATCCCCACACGCAGGTGACAACCCAAAGCGCACGGTCGTGCTACAAAGCTGCGGGCCGTCGTTGGACGGCTTGCGACGACCCACAGGAGACCACCATGGATTTGGCTTTCACAGCCGAAGAGCAACAGTTCCGGGAGGAGGTGCGCGATTGGGTGCGCGCCAACCTGCCCCAGGACATTGCCTACAAGGTACACAACGCGCTGCACCAGACGCGTGACGATATGCAGCGCTGGGCCAAGATCCTGGGCAGCAAGGGCTGGCTGGGCTATGGCTGGCCCACGCAGTTCGGCGGCCCCGGCTGGAGTGCCGTGCAAAAACACCTGTTCGAAGAGGAATGTGCTTTGGCCGGCGCACCGCGCATCGTGCCGTTCGGGCCCGTCATGGTGGCCCCGGTGATCATGGCCTTCGGCACGCCCGAGCAGCACAAGCGCTTCCTGCCCGGCATTGCCAGCGGTGAAGTCTGGTGGAGCCAGGGCTACAGCGAGCCGGGCTCGGGCTCGGACCTGGCCTCGGTCAAGACCCGCGCCGTGCGCCAAGGCGACAAGTACATCGCCAATGGCCAGAAGACCTGGACCACGCTGGGCCAGTACGGCGAGTGGATCTTTTGCCTGGTGCGCACCAGCACGGAAGGCAAGCCGCAGACCGGCATCAGCTTCCTGCTGATCGACATGAAGAGCCCCGGCATCACGGTGCGGCCCATCATCATGCTGGACGGCGGCCATGAGGTGAACGAGGTGTTCTTCGACAACGTCGAGGTGCCCGTGGAGAACCTGGTCGGCGAGGAGAACAAGGGCTGGACCTACGCCAAGCACCTGCTGAGCCACGAGCGCACCAACATCGCCGACGTGAACCGCGCCAAGCGCGAGCTCGAGCGCCTCAAGCGCATCGCCAAGGCAGAGGGCGTCTACGACGACATCCGCTTCCGCGACGAGATCGCCAAGCTCGAGGTCGACGTGGTGGCCCTGGAAATGATGGTGCTGCGCGTACTGTCGGCCGAGAAGTCGGGCAAGAACCCGCTCGACGTGGCCGGCCTGCTCAAGATCAAGGGCAGCGAGATCCAGCAGCGCTACAGCGAACTCATGATGCTGGCCGCCGGCCCGTACAGCCTGCCCTTCATCCAGGAGGCCATGGAAGCCGGCTGGCAGGGCGACTACGTGGGCGCTGCGCACTGCGCGCCGCTGGCTGCCACCTACTTCAACATGCGCAAGACCACGATCTACGGCGGATCGAACGAGGTCCAGCGCAACATCGTCGCCCAGACTGTGCTGGGTTGAGCAGGAGACGCGAATGGACTTCAACTTCAGCGACGACCAGGAACAGCTGCGCGATGCCGTGCGCAAATGGGTCGACAAGGGCTATGGCTTCGAACACCGCCGCGGCCTGGTCAAGGCAGGCGGCTTCTCGCGCGAGGCCTACGGGGAACTGGCCGGCCTGGGCCTGACCGGCCTGTACGTGGCCGAGGAACATGGCGGCATGGGCATGGGCCCGGTCGACGCCATGGTGGCCCTGGAAGAACTGGGCCGCGGCATCGTGCTCGAGCCGCTGGGCCAGACCCTGATCGCCAGCGGCGTGCTGTCCGGCTATGCCGACGACGCGCTCAAGGCCACGTGGCTGCCGCGCCTGGCCGCCGGCGAAGCCCTCGTGGTTCTGGCCTACCAGGAGCGCGCCGCGCGCTACCGCCTCGACCGGTGCGCCGCCACGGCCACCAAGGCCGGTGCTGGCTGGACCGTCTCGGGCCACAAGAGCGTGGTGCCGGCGGGTGACCAGGTCGACGCGCTGCTGGTGCCGGCCACCGTGGACGGCAAGATCGCGCTGTTCCTGGTCGAACGTGCCGCCTCGGGCGTGGCCACACGCGGCTACGTCACGCAGGATGGCTCGCGCGCCGCCGAGGTCGATTTGCAGCAGGCACCTGCCACGCTCGTGACCGCCGACGGCCTCACAGCCTTGGAGCATGCGGTGGACATCGGCATCGCCGCGCTGTGCGCCGAGGCCGTGGGCGCCATCGACAAGACCATGGAGATCACGGCGGAATACCTGAACACGCGCAAGCAGTTCGGCGTGGTGATCGGCAGCTTCCAGGCCCTGCGCCACCGCATGGCCGACATGAAGATGCAGCAGGAACTGGCGCGCTCGATGAGCTACTACGCCACGCTCAAGCTCCATGCCCCGGCCGAGGAACGCCGCCGCGCCATGGCGCGTGCCAAGTACCAGCTGGGCCAATCCCTGCGGTTTGTCGGCCAGAACTCGGTGCAGCTGCACGGCGGCATCGGGGTGACCGACGAGTACGTGGGCAGCCACTACTTCAAGCGGCTCACGCAGATGGAGATCCTGTTCGGCGACACCCTGCACCACCTGGGCGAGGTCTCGGCTCGCATGCAGGACAAGGCTGGCGTGTTCGCCTGAAGCGCTTGCCCCTCAGAAAGAAGAAGCCCCGCAGTGCGGGGCTTTTTTCATACGAGGAGCCGAGACGACCTGGGCACATGCGCCATCAGGAACTCCATCTGGTCCGCCAGGATGCGGCGGTTGCGCAGGATGAAGTCTTCCCACAGGCTGGGCACATAGGGTGCGTACAGCAGCGGCATGCGCGCCTGCTCGGGCGTGCGGTTGCTCTTGCGGTGGTTGCAACTGCGGCACGCCGTGACCACGTTCATCCAGTGGTCCTGCCCCTTCTGGGCCAGCGGCACGATGTGCTCGCGCGTGAGGGCATCCTCCGGCACATGCTGCCCGCAGTAGGCGCAGACGTTGCGGTCGCGCGCAAACAGCTTGCTGTTGGTCAGGGCCGGACGTGCGCGAAACGGGTTGACCCCCGGCACGCCCTTGGTGCCGATGATGCTGCTGACGGCGATCTTCGATTGCAGGCCCGTGACGGCGTTGTGGCCGCCGCGGAACACCGCGACCTCCGCGCCGGACTCCCAGCGCACCTCGTCGGCGGCGTAGTGCAGCACCGCCTGTTCCAGCGTGATCCAGGATTGGGGCAGGCCCTGCCCCGACAGCTTCAAGACCTTCAAATGACGCCTCCAGCTAGCGTGCATGCGCACGGACACGGAATCGCAAAACATCCAGGCTGCGCGCACCACTTGGCATTGGTGCGCCGCGTCACAATATACAGGGTTCGCGTGGCCAGGATATGACGGGCGCCGCCGGGGGCATGCCTTTGGCGCTATGAAAAAGACAACGACACCATGAAGATCTTCCGCGGCTTCCACTACCGGGGCATCGCACCGGCGTGCGCGCTGACCATTGGCAACTTCGACGGCGTGCACCGCGGCCACCAGGCCATGCTGGCGCTGCTGCGCAACGAGGCCCAGCACCGTGGCGTGGAAAGCTGTGTGATGAGCTTCGAGCCGCACCCGCGCGACTACTTCGCGCAGGCGACCGGCAAGCCCGAGATCGCACCCGCGCGCATCGGCACGCTGCGCGACAAGCTGACCGAACTGGCCCGCTGCGGCGTGAACCAGACCATCGTGCTGCCCTTTCGCGCCGCATTGGCCAGCCAGAGCCCCGAGTCCTTCATCCAGGATGTGCTGGTCGCCGGCCTGAACGTGCGCTACGTGCTGGTGGGGGACGATTTCCGCTTCGGCGCCAAGCGCGCCGGCGACTACGCCATGCTGGCTGCGGCCGGCAGTGCCATGGGCTTCGAGGTGGCGCGCATGAACAGCTACGAAGTCTCGCTGCCCGACCCCGCGGCCCAGGGCGGCCGGCGCAGCGTGCGCGTCTCGAGCTCGGCCGTGCGCGAGGCGTTGGGCCAGGGCCGCATGGACGACGCGGCGCGCCTGCTGGGCCGGCCCTACAGCATCAGCGGCCATGTGGTGCGCGGCCGCCAGCTGGGCCGCGAGCTCGGGTTCCGCACCATCAACATGCGCTTCTCCCACTGGAAACCGGCCGCCTCGGGCATCTTCGTGGTCGGGGTGCACGGCCTGGCGGAGCAGCCGCTGGCCGGTGTCGCCAACCTGGGCGTGCGCCCTTCGCTGGACCCGAACGACGTCAACGGCGGCCGTGTGCTGCTGGAGACGCACTGCCTGGACTGGCCCGCCAGCCTGGGGCCAGAGGGGGGCTACGGTAAGATCGTGCGCGTGGAACTGCTGCACAAACTGCACGACGAGCTGAAGTACGACAGCCTGGATGCCCTCACGACCGGCATCAACAGGGACTGCGACGACGCCCGTGCCTGGCTGGCGGCCGGCCATGCGCAGACGCGCCGCCAGACCACGCGCGACCGAATTTAGCCGCCCGGCTTCCGCGCTCGCGCGTGCTCCCGGTTGCCAACCGGGCCGCGCTTCCCCCCTCCCCACGTTCCACGGCGCCGTCGCCGACGACGCCCTGCCCGCACCATGACCGACACCACCGACTACCGC
The DNA here is from genome assembly GCF_003337555.1 of Pseudorhodoferax soli. Classification (GTDB taxonomy): domain Bacteria; phylum Pseudomonadota; class Gammaproteobacteria; order Burkholderiales; family Burkholderiaceae_C; genus Pseudorhodoferax; species Pseudorhodoferax soli. The sequence continues at coordinate 627,667 of NZ_QPJK01000001.1, forward strand.
AGTACCCTGAACCTGCCCGACACGCCGTTCCCCATGCGTGGCGACCTGCCCAAACGCGAGCCGGGCTGGGTCAAGGACTGGAACGAGCAAGGCCTGTACAAGCGGCTGCGCGCGGCGCGCGCCGGCAAGCCCAAGTTCATCCTGCACGACGGCCCGCCCTATGCCAACGGCCAGATCCACATGGGCCACGCGGTCAACAAGATCCTGAAGGACATGATCGTCAAGGCGCGCCAGCTGGAGGGCTTCGACGCACTCTACGTGCCGGGCTGGGACTGCCATGGCCTGCCGATCGAGAACGCCATCGAGAAGAAATTCGGCCGCAAGCTCAGTCGCGACGACATGCAGGCCAAGAGCCGCGCGTTCGCCACCGAGCAGATCGCCCAGCAGATGGCCGACTTCCAGCGCCTGGGCGTGCTGGGTGAATGGGACCATCCCTACAAGACCATGGACTTCGCCAACGAGGCAGGCGAGTTGCGCGCGTTCAAGCGTGTGATCGAGCGCGGCTTCGTCTACCGGGGCTTGAAGCCCGTGTACTGGTGCTTCGACTGCGGCTCGTCGCTCGCCGAGTTCGAGATCGAGTACGCCGACAAGAAGAGCCAGACGCTGGACGTGGCCTTCAAGGCGCACGACCCGGCTGCGCTGGCTGCCGCCTTCGGCCTGCCCGCGCTGGACAAAGATGCCTTCGTGGTGATCTGGACCACGACGGCCTGGACCATCCCGGCCAACCAGGCGCTGAACCTGAATCCCGAGCTCGAGTACGCGTTGGTCGACACCGAGCGCGGCCTGCTGGTGCTGGCCGCCTCGCTGGTCGACAAATGCATGGCGCGCTACGGCCTGCAAGGCCAGGTGCTGGCGACAACCAAAGGCGAAAAGCTCGGTGGCCTCGACTTCGAACACCCGCTGTACGACGTGGACCCGGGATACCGCCGCCTGGCGCCTGTGTACCTGGCCGACTACGCCACGGCCGACGACGGCACCGGCATCGTGCATTCCGCGCCGGCCTATGGTCTGGAGGACTACAACTCCTGCACCGCGCACGGCGTGCGCAACGAGGACATCCTGAACCCGGTGCAGGGCAATGGTGCCTATGCCGACGACTTCCCGCTGTTCGGCGGGCAGCACATCTGGAAGGCCGTGCCCGTCATCCTGGACGCGCTGAAGGCCGCCGGCCGCCTGCTGGCCACCGAGACCATCACGCACAGCTACCCGCACTGCTGGCGCCACAAGACGCCCGTGATCTACCGCGCCGCCGCGCAGTGGTTCATCCGCATGGACGAGGGCGAAGGCGTGTTCACCAAGGACAAGGCCCCGCAGACGCTGCGCCAGACCGCGCTGGCCGCCATCGAGCAGACCAGCTTCTACCCCGAGAACGGCAAAGCGCGCCTGCACGACATGATCGCCAACCGGCCCGACTGGTGCATCTCGCGTCAGCGCAGCTGGGGCGTGCCGATCCCGTTCTTCCTGCACAAGGATTCGGGCGATCTGCACCCGCGCACCATGGAGATCCTGGACCAGGCCGCCGACATCGTCGAGAAAGGCGGCATCGAGGCCTGGAGCCGCGTGACGACCGAGGAGATCCTGGGCGCCGACGCGGCCCAGTACACCAAGAGCACCGACATCCTGGAGGTCTGGTTCGACTCAGGCTCGACCTTCTGGCACGTGCTGCGCGGCACGCACGCGCCGGGCTTTCACACCGAAGGCCCCGAGGCCGACCTGTACCTGGAAGGCCACGACCAGCACCGCGGCTGGTTCCACAGTTCGCTGCTGCTGGCCAGTGCGCTGGAAGGCCGCGCGCCTTACCGTGGCCTGCTCACGCACGGCTTCACGGTGGACAGCCAGGGCCGCAAGATGAGCAAGTCGCTCGGCAATGGCATCGACCCGCAAGAGGTCAACAAGAAGCTGGGCGCAGAGATCATCCGCCTGTGGGTGGCCGCCAGCGACTACTCGGGTGACATCGCCGGCGACGACAAGATCCTCGCGCGCGTGGTCGACGCCTACCGCCGCATCCGCAACACCCTGCGCTTCCTGCTGGCCAACACCAGCGACTTCGACCCGGCCAAGGACGCCGTGCCGGCTGACCAACTGCTGGAGATCGACCGCTACGCGCTGGCGCGCGCCGCGCAGTTCCAGGCCGAGATCCTGGCGCACTACAAGGTGTACGAATTCCATCCGGTCGTCGCCAAGCTGCAGGTCTACTGCTCGGAAGACCTGGGTGCGTTCTACCTCGACGTCCTGAAGGACCGCCTGTACACCACGGCCGCTGGCTCGCTGGCGCGCCGCAGCGCGCAGACGGCTCTGTGGCAGATCACCCAGGCCATGCTGCGCTGGATGGCGCCATTCCTCTCCTTCACGGCAGAAGAGGCCTGGAAGCTGGTCGGCACGTCGGACTCCATCTTCATGGAGACCTACAGCGCCCTGCCCCCGCCCGACGAGGCGCTGCTGGCCAAGTGGTCGCGCATCCGCAATGTGCGCGATGCGGTCAACAAGGAGATCGAGGCCGTCCGCACCACGGGTGCCGTCGGTTCCTCCCTGCAGGCCAACGTGGTGCTGTCGGCCGCGGCGGATGACCACGCCGTGCTGGCCGCGCTGGGCGAAGACCTGCGCTTCGTGCTGATCACTTCCAAGGCCGACTTGCAGCCGGGCGCCGAGCTCGCCGTGCAGGTCACAGCTTCGGCGGACACCAAGTGCGAGCGCTGCTGGCACTACCGCGCCGACGTGGGCAGCGACCCGGCGCATCCCACGCTGTGCGGCCGCTGCACGGACAACCTGTTCGGCGCCGGCGAAACCCGGACCTTCGCCTGATGGCGTCCGGCAGCGCACGCCCGCGCTGGTGGCCCTGGCTGCTGCTGGCGGCCGCGATCTTCGTGGCCGACCAGTGGACCAAGCAGTGGATCCTGGACCACTACCAGCACGGCGATGCCACGCCCATCACCAGCTTCTTCAACATCGTGCGGGCGCACAACCCGGGCGCGGCCTTCTCGTTCCTGGCCGGCGCCTCGGGCTGGCAGCGCTGGTTCTTCACGGCCATCGGCGTGGGCGCGGCGGTGTTCATCGTCTGGCTGCTGCGCGCGCATGCGGGCCAGCGGCTGTTCTCGTTCGCGCTGACGCTGATCCTGGGCGGCGCCATCGGCAACGTGGTCGACCGGCTGCAGCACGGCTACGTGGTCGACTTCCTGGACTTCCACTGGGCCGGCTGGCATTTCCCGGCCTTCAACATCGCGGACAGCGGCATCACGGTCGGTGCCGTGCTGTTGATCCTGGACGAGCTGCGGCGCATGCGGCGCGGCCGCTGAAGCACCGGCTGTGGCCACCAGGCCACAGCGCCGTGCAGCGTATAGTCGTCTGCACATTCATGAAGCATCTGCTGAATCTGTTGGCGGCCATCGCGCTGCTCGTCTGGGGTACGCACATGGTGCGCACCGGCATCCTGCGCGTGTTCGGCGCCAACCTGCGCAGCGCGCTGTCGATGAGCCTGTCCAGCCGCTTCTCGGCCTTCGCTTCAGGCCTGGGTGTCACGGCCCTCGTGCAGTCGAGCACGGCCACTGCCCTCATCGTCTCCTCCTTCGTCGGCCAGGGCCTGGTGGCATTGCCCGCCGCACTGGCGGTGATGCTGGGCGCCGACGTGGGCACCAGCCTCATGGCCGTGGTGTTCTCGTTCGACCTGTCCTGGCTCTCGCCACTCCTGATCTTCGTCGGCGTGGTGCTGTTCATCGCACGCCAGTCCACCAACGTGGGCCGCTTCGGCCGCGTGCTGATCGGCCTGGGCCTCATGCTGCTGGCGCTGCGCCTGGTCACGGCCTCCACGGCCGTGCTGACGCAGGCACCCGCGATCAAGTCCTTGCTGGGTTCCTTGTCCAGCGATCTCATGCTGGAAATCACGGTCGGCGCGCTGCTGGCCGTGATCTCGTATTCCAGCCTTGCCATCGTGCTGCTGACGGCCACGCTCGCCGCCTCTGGCGTGGTGCCGGCCGAGGTGGCGCTGGGCCTGGTGCTGGGCGCCAACCTGGGCAGCGGCGCACTGGCCGTGCTGACCACGCTGCGCTCGACCGTCGAGGCGCGCCAGGTACCGCTCGGCAACCTGGTGTTCAAGCTGCTCGGCGTGGTGCTGGCCGCCCCCTGCGTCGGGCTGTGGCTGCCGGCGGTGCGCCCCTACATCGCCGACACGGCCACGCAGGTGGTGCTGTTCCACCTGGCCTTCAATGTCGCCGTGGCCATCGTCTTCATCGGGCTCACGCAGTGGATCGGGCGCGGCGTGGAGCGCTGGCTGCCGCGCCAGCCGCGCGGCCAGGGCGGGCCGCTGGAGCGCCCCCGGCACCTGGACCCCTCGGCCCTGGCAACGCCCTCGCTGGCGATCTCCTGCGCGGCGCGCGAGGCGCTGCACCAGGCCGACGTGGTGGAGACCATGCTGCGCGGCGTGCTCGACGTGATCGTGCGCAACGACCTGCGCCTGGCCGAAGACCTGCGCAAGCTCGACGACACGGTGGACCAGCTGTACTCCTCGATCAAGTACTACCTGACCGAGATCTCGCGCGAGGCGCTGGGTGAAGAGGAGAGCCGGCGCTGGACGGACATCATCAGCTTCACGATCAACATGGAGCACATCGGCGACACCATCGAGCGCGTGCTGATCGACATCGAGGACAAGAAGATCCGCCCGGGCCGCAGCTTCTCCGAGGCCGGCATGGCAGAGATCCGCGAACTGCACGAGCGGCTGCTGTCCAACCTGCGGCTGGGCATGAGCGTGTTCCTGAACGGCACGGTGCACGATGCGCGCAAGCTGCTCGAAGAGAAGGCGCGCTTTCGCGACCTCGAACGCGCCTACTCGCGCACCCACCTGGCCCGGCTGACCGACAAGACCGTGTCCAGCATCGAGACCAGTTCGCTGCACATCGACCTGCTGTCCGAGCTCAAGCGCATCAACTCGCACATCTGCTCGATCGCCTACCCCATCCTGGATTCGGCCGGGGCGCTGGCGCCCAGCCGCATCCGCGAATCCAAGTTCGACGAACTGGGCTGATCAGCCTTCGGCAACGACCCGGTTGCGGCCGGTGCGCTTGGCGACGTAGAGGCGGCGGTCGGCCTGCAGCAGCAGCGCGGCGCCCGACAGATCCTCGGAGCGCGCCGCGTGCGCGATGCCCATGCTGACCGTCACGCAGGGCGCGGCATCCGACCAGGCATGGGGCAGCCCCAGCTGCTCGACGGCCTCGCGCAGGCGCTCGGCGCGCCCCGCCGCGCCGTCGAGGTCCGTATCGGGCATCAGCAGCACGAACTCCTCGCCACCGTAGCGCGCTGCCAGGTCCGCAGGGCGGCGCAGGCCGGCCTGCAGCACGCGGGCGATGGACTGCAGCGCCCGGTCGCCCTTGGCATGCCCATAGTGGTCGTTGTACTGCTTGAAGCAATCGACATCGAGCAGGACCAGCGCCAGCCCCACGCCGCCGCGGCTGGCCCGCGCCGTCTCCTGCGCCAGCATGCCGTCGAAATGGCGGCGGTTCGGAATCTCGGTCAGGCCGTCGATGCGGGCCAGTTGCTCCAGCAGGCGGCGCTGGCGGGCCAGCTGCAGATGCAAGGCCACGCGGGCGCGCACGACCGCGGCGTGGAACGGCTTGACGACGTAGTCGGATGCGCCGGCGCGCAGGCCGCGCTCCTCCTCGGCCGCTGAATCCAGGCCGGTGATGAAGATCACGCCGATCACCGCGGTGCGCCCATCGGCCTTGAGCAGGCGCAGCACCTCATGGCCGTCCAGCCCCGGCATCACCACATCGAGCAGGATGAGGTCGGGTTGGTGCTGGCGCGCCAGCTCCAGCCCCTGTTCGCCGTTGCGCGCAGAGATGACGGCGTAGTCCGATCGCAGCAGGTCGGTCAGCATCTGGCGGTTCAGCGCCGAGTCGTCCACGACCAGGACGGTCTGCCGCACGTTCGAATCCATGTGGTGCCCCCTTGTGCAGACTCCCCATGCCCATCGCATCCAGCCCGGGGAGCCGGTACTGCACCCACATCGTATCCGCTGCGCCAGCTGCCCACCGGCATCCCAGCCAATAGAAATGCATACAGCAGTCACGGCGCCATCGAGAGACGCAACGCGGCGCCGCAACCGGATGTGGACAGCAGCCGGTCTATTCGCGCAGTGCTTGGAGCAGGATCAGCGCGGCCTCGTCGGTGAACAGGCCCTGCTGCAACCGGGCCACCACCTCCTCAGGCGGCACGCATTCGAAGCGCGCCACCTCGCCATCCTGGTTGCTGGGCACAACGCCGTCGGGCAGCACGCAACGGCTCCATGCGATGTCCTCGACCAGGTAGCCATGGCGCGTGCCGTCACCAGCGGGCCGGCGCTGGTGCACCCAGCCCGCCTGGTAGAGGTCCTGCAAGGCCTCCAGGTGCAAGCCGGCCTCTTCCCAGGTCTCCCGTTCCAGCGCGGTGTCCAGCGTGTCGCCCGCGGCGACCATGCCGCCCATCAGCGTGTCCCACATGCCGGGATCGTTGGCCTTATCGAACGCACGCTGCTGCAGCCAGACATGGCCGCGTTCGTCGAAGCCGACCAGGTGCACGGCGCGGGTCGCGATGCCAAGCACGCGCACCACGGCACGTTCCACGCTGGCCAGCGGCACGCCGTGCACATCGCAGACGGCCAGTTGCTCGTCACGCCAGGCATGGGCCAGGCCGGCGGCGCGCAATGCCCGTGCCAGCCGCTCCAGGCTGTCGCCCAGCGCGCCGCGCACGCAGTAGGCGACGCCCTCGCGGCACAGCAGCGCCGTGCCGTCGGCCGCCGCCAGGCAGCCCAGCGCCAGCGGAAGCGCCGGCTCGATGCTGCCGATCTCGCGCTCCTGCCACAGCAGCGGCACGCGCGGGGCCTGTGGCGCCTGGTGCGCGCGCGACTGCAACGCCGCGCACCAGGCCGGGTCCAGCGCCAGCGCGTTCACAAGGTCAGGATGGTGCAGCCGGTGGTCTTGCGTGCCTCCAGGTCGCGGTGCGCCTGCTGCACCTGCTCCAGGGGGTAGCGCTGGTCGATGCGGATCTTCACGTCGCCGCGCAGCACCACGTCGAACAGGTCATCGGCCATGGCCTGGTTGCTCTCGCGCGTGGCGATGTGCGTGAACAGCGTGGCCCGCGTCAGATACAGCGAGCCCTTGGTGCCCAGCAAGCCTGGCGGGAACGGCGGCACCGGACCGGACGCATTGCCGAAGCTGGCCATGAGGCCGAAGGGCTGCAGGCAGTCCAGGGACTTGTCGAAGGTGTCCTTGCCGATGGAGTCGTACACCACCTTGACACCCTTGCCACCCGTGATCTCCTTGACGCGGGCCAGGAAGTCCTCGCGCTTGTAATCGATGGCATGGGCCGCGCCATGGGCCAGGGCCAGCTGGCACTTCTCGGGCGAGCCGGCCGTGCCGATCAGCTCCAGGCCCATGGCACGTGCCCATTGGCAGGCGATCAGGCCCACGCCGCCGGCCGCGGCATGGAACAGCACATGGTCGCCGCGCTGCAGGCCGCCCTGGGGCAGCGTCTTCTTGAGCAGGTACTGGGCCGTGAGGCCCTTGAGCATCATGGCCGCGCCGGTCTCGAAGTCGATGCCGTCGGGCAGCTTGCACACGTTCTTCGCCGGCATCACGCGCAGCTCGCTGTAGCTGCCGGGAGGCTGGCTCGCGTAGGCAGCCCGGTCACCCGCCGCGAGGTGCGTGACGCCGGCACCGACGGCCTCGACGATGCCCGAGGCCTCCATGCCCAGTTGCAGCGGCATGGGCAGCTGGTACAGGCCGCTGCGCTGGTAGACGTCGATGAAGTTCAGGCCGATGGCCTTGTGGCGGATGCGGATCTCGCCCGGGCCGGGCTCGCCCACTTCCACCTGCACCAGTTGCATTTCCTCGGCGCCGCCGTGGCGGTCGATGCGGATGGCCTTGCTTGTCGTCGTCATGTCTTCCTCTCGTGCGCTGCAATCGAAGCGGCGGATGCTAGCAGCGATGGCGCGTTGTTACAGTCGCTTCAATGCCTTCGCAACGCCTGACGCCTTCCACGGTCGCCCTGCTCACACTGCCCCCCTTGATGTGGGCCAGCAACGCCATCGTCGGCCGGCTGGTGGCCGGCATGATTCCGCCTGTCCTGTTGAACTTCCTGCGCTGGGTGCTGGTGTTCGCACTGCTGCTGCCGCTGGCCGCAGCCGTGCTGCGCCGCGGCTCCGGCCTGTGGGAGCACCGCCGTGGCTTGCTGCTGCTCGGCCTGCTCAGCGTGGGCTGCTACAACGCGCTGCAGTATCTGGCGCTGCAAACCTCCACGCCCATCAACGTGACGCTGGTGGGCTCCAGCCTGCCGGTCTGGATGCTGGCCATCGGCCTGCTGTTCGGTGCCCCGGTCTCGCGCCTGCAGTTGCTGGGCGCGGCGTTGTCGGTCGCCGGCGTGCTGGTGGTGCTGGCCCGTGGCGAAGCGCAGCAGCTGCTGCAGCTGCGCCTGGTGCCGGGCGACCTGTACATGCTGGCCGCCACGCTGGCCTGGGCCGCCTACAGCTGGCTGCTGACACGGCCCGGCTACCCCGCCTCGCTGCGTGCGCACTGGGCCGGCTTCCTGATGGCGCAGGTGGTGTTCGGCCTGCCCTGGGCCGGAGCCTTCGCGCTGGGCGAGGCGCTGTGGATGGCGCCCGTGGCCACGGCCTGGGGCTGGCCGCTGGCCGGCGCGCTGCTGTACATCGCGCTCGGCCCCTCGCTGACGGCCTATCTGTGCTGGGGCGCAGGCGTGCGGCGCGTGGGCCCCAGCACGGCGGGCTTCTTCGCCAACCTCACGCCGCTGTTCGCGGTGCTGCTGTCCGGCCTGGTGCTGCACGAGCCGCCACGGCCTTACCACGCATTCGCGTTCGCGCTGATCGTGGGCGGCATCGTGGTGTCCTCCCGCCGGAGCGCGGCAGGCACCTAGGCCCGCCTGCGGCTCAGTGCGTGCCGGGGTAGGCGCCGCCGTCAGGCAGGATGTTCTGGCCCGTGATGTAGCTGGCGTGCTGGCTGCACAGGAAGGCGCAGATCGCGCCGAACTCGGCCGGCGTGCCCAGGCGCCGCGCCGGGATGTTGTTCTTGCGCGCAGCGACGATGTCCTCGACCGGCTTGCCGGTCTTGGCGGCCTGGCCGGCCACGGTGGCGCGGATGCGGTCGGTGTCGAACACACCGGGCAACAGGTTGTTGATGGTCACGTTGGCCGAGGCCAGCTTGGTGGTGCGCGCCACGCCCGCGACGAAGCCGGTCAGGCCGCTGCGCGCGCCATTGGACAGGCCCAGCACGTCGATCGGCGCCTTCACCGAACTCGAGGTGATGTTGACAATGCGGCCGAAGCCGCGCGCGGCCATGCCGTCGACCGCACCTTTGATCAGTTCGATCGGCGTCAGCATGTTGGCGTCCAGCGCCTTGACCCAGTCCTCGCGGTTCCAGTCGCGGAAGTCGCCGGGCGGCGGGCCGCCGGCATTCGTCACGATGATGTCGAACTCGGGCCGCACGGCGAACACGGCGGCGCGGCCGGCGGGCGTTGTGATGTCCGCGGCCACGTGGCGCACCTCGGCTGCGGCCGGACGCTGCGGATCGTCCAGCAGCGTGCGCTCGGCTGCCTGCAGCGCCTCGGCACCGCGCGCCACGATCAACACGTTCACGCCTTCGCGCACCAGCGCCTGCGCGCAGCCGAAGCCCAGACCCTTGCTCGCGCCACACACCAGCGCCCATTTGCCTGCAATACCCAAGTCCATCGAGTTCTCCGTTTGTTGCCCTGAATCGGGCGCCGATCATAAAAAAAACGGCGCCCAAAGGCGCCGTTCCGGTGAAAAGCCGCGCGAAGCGTCAGTCTTCGACGAAGGCCTCTTCGCGCTTGTTCTTGACCGCCGGCAGCAGCACGATGATCACGAGGATCGCCGCGGCGATCAGCAGGCCAGCCGAGATCGGGCGCGTGACGAACACGCTCCAGTCGCCGCGCGAAAGCAGCAGCGCACGGCGCAGGTTCTCTTCCATCATCGGCCCCAGGATGAAGCCCAGCAGCAGCGGCGCGGGTTCGGTCCCGAGCTTGTTGAACAGGTAGCCGATGAAGCCGAAGGCGCCCACCATCCAGATGTCGAAGGTGTTGTTGTTGGTCGAGTACACGCCGATCGCGCAGAACAGCACGATGGACGGGAACAGGTACTTGTAGGGCACGGTCAGGAGCTTGATCCACATGCCGATCAGCGGCAGGTTCAGGATCACCAGCATCGCGTTGCCGATCCACATCGAGGCGATCAGGCCCCAGAACAGCTCGGGGTTGCTGGTCATCACCTGCGGGCCCGGCTGGATGTTGTGGATGGTCATGGCACCCACCATCAGCGCCATCACCGCGTTGGGCGGAATGCCCAGCGTCAGCAGCGGGATGAAGGACGTTTGCGCGCCGGCGTTGTTGGCCGACTCGGGCGCCGCCACACCGCGGATGTTGCCCTTGCCGAACGGCACTTCGCCCGGATGCAGCTTGGTCTTCTTCTCGATGGTGTAGGCCGCGAAGGCCGCCAGCAGCGCACCGCCGCCGGGCAGGATGCCCAGGGCCGCACCCAGCGCCGTGCCGCGCAGCACGGCCGGCAGCATGCGCTTGAAGTCTTCCTTGGTCGGGAACAGGCCCGTGACCTTGCCCGTGAACACTTCGCGCTCGTCTTCCGGCTTGGACAGGTTGGTGATGATTTCACCGTAGCCGAACACACCCATGGCGATGGCCACGAAGCCGATGCCATCGGTCAGTTCGGGGATGTCGAAGCTGAAGCGGGCCACGCCCGAGTTCACGTCGGTACCCACCAGGCCCAACAGGAGGCCCAGCACGATCATGCCGATGGCCTTGAGCAGCGAGCCCGAAGCCAGCACCACGGCGCCGATCAGGCCCAGGATCATCAGCGAGAAGTACTCGGCAGGGCCGAACTTGAACGCCACTTCGGTCAGCGGCGGCGCGAATGCGGCCAGGATCAGCGTACCGACCGAGCCTGCGAAGAACGAGCCCAGGCCGGCAGCAGCCAGCGCAGGCCCCGCCCGCCCCTTGCGCGCCATCTGGTAGCCGTCGATCACGGTCACCACCGAGGAGGATTCGCCCGGCAGGTTGACCAGGATGGCGGTGGTGGAGCCGCCGTATTGCGCGCCGTAGTAGATGCCAGCCAGCATGATGAGTGCGGACACAGGCGGCAGCGCGTAGGTGGCCGGCAGCAGCATGGCGATGGTCGCCACCGGGCCGATGCCGGGCAGCACACCGATCAGCGTGCCCAAGATACAGCCGATCAGGCAGTACAGCAGGTTGGTCAGCGTGAAGGCGACGCCGAAACCCAGCGAGAGGTTGTGAATCAGATCCATGGTGTCTTGCTCAGCCCGTGATGAAGGTCGGCCAGACCTGGATCTGGAGCTTCAAAGCCCAGATGAACGCGAAGTAGCTGCCGATCGCCAGCACCGTGGCCAGGATCAGCACCGCCTTGAGGTTGAACTCATGGCCAGCCAGGCTGGAGATGATGGTGAGCGCGTAGATCGCCACGATCAGCCCCATGGCCGGGATGCCCAGGCTGGGCAGGCCGCCGAGCAACACGCCGAAGGCGAAGTTGGCCCCCAGGATGAAGACCACCTGCTTCCACGCCCACTTGCCGATCTTGTCGCCGTCCGGCGTCTCGGTCACCAAGGAGGTGAAGGTGATGATCATGCCGATGATGGCCATGACGATGCCCAACATGAGCGGGAAATAGCCCGGCCCCATGCGGGCGCCATTGCCTACCGTGTAGGTCGTCGCGCCCCAGGCGAACGCGACACCGACAACGGTGAACATGAGCCCTGAGAAAAAGTCTTTCTGACTTTTGATGTTCACAAAAATGCCTCCTCGAAACCAAAGGTGGCGCGATTGTGGGTGCTTTCAAACAGCCAAAAGATGTGGATTCCACCTACATGCTCGCTGACGTCCGCCTGACGGATTGGCGGCGCAGCGACGGCCTGTGTGACGGACGGTCACGCCGTCGGCGGCGCCTCCAGTGGTGGCGTGGCGCTGAGCACTTCGGCCATGGTGGTCAGCCCTTCGGCCACGCGCAGCGCCCCGGCCAGGCGCAGCGGCCGCATGCCGTCCACCAGCGCCTGGCGGCGCAATGCCGAGGGCTGGCCGCCGCCCTGGGCGAGCTTGTCCTTGAAGCTCTCGCTGACGGTCAGCAGCTCGTACAGACCCATGCGGCCCATGAAGCCGGTCATGCGGCACTCCAGGCAGCCGACTGGCTTGTACGGCGTGCAGGCGCCGTTGATGCGCCAGGGCTGGATCACGCGGTTCAGCGTCTCGGCCGTGGTGCTTTCGTCGGGCGCGCGGCAGTGCCGGCACAGCACGCGCACCAGGCGCTGCGCAAGCACGCCCAGCACAGTGGCGTTGAGCAGGTAGGCCGGCACGCCCAGTTCCATGAGCCGGGTCAGCGCGGCCGGGGCGTCGTTGGTGTGCAGCGTGGAGAACACCAAGTGGCCTGTCAGCGCCGACTGGATCGCCATCTCGGCCGTCTGCAGGTCGCGGATCTCGCCGACCATGATCACGTCCGGATCCTGGCGCATGAGCGCACGCAGGCCCTCGGCGAAATCGAAGTCCAGCTGCGGCTGCACCTGGGTCTGGTTGAAGGCCGGCTCGATCATTTCGATCGGGTCTTCGATGGTGCTGACGTTGAGCGCCTCGGTCGCCACGCGCTTGAGCGTGGAGTACAGCGTGGTGGTCTTGCCCGAACCGGTGGGCCCAGTGACCAGGACCACGCCATGCGGCTGGCGCACCAGCGCCTCCCAGCGTGTGGCGTCGTGCGGCGAGAAGCCCAGCGCGTCCAGATCCTTGACGGCCGTGTCGGGGTCGAAGATGCGCATCACCATCTTCTCGCCGAAGGCCGTGGGCAGCGTGGACAGGCGCATCTCGATCTCGTCGCCCCGGGGGTTGCGCGTCTTGATGCGGCCGTCCTGCGGCCGGCGCTTCTCCACCACGTCCATGCGGCCCAGCAGCTTGACCCGGGCCACCACGGCATTCATGACGCCCATGGGCATCTGGTAGACCGGGTGCAGCACGCCGTCGATGCGGAAACGGATCACGCCCTGCTCGCGCCGCGGCTCCAGGTGGATGTCGCTGGCACGCTGGTTGAAGGCGTATTGCCAGAGCCAGTCCACCAGCTGCACCACGCCTTGGTCGTTGGCGTCCAGCGTCTTGTTGGATTTGCCGAGCTCGACGAGCTGCTCGAAGCTGGCCAACCCGGCGCTGCCGCCGGCCTTCTGCGCAGCGCGCACCGATCTGGCCAGCGCAAAGAACTCGGCCGTGTAGCGCTGGATGTCCAGCGGATTGGCGACCACGCGGCGCACGCTGCGGCGCGACTGGCGCTCGACCTCGGGCACCCAGTCGCTGACGAAGGGCTCGGCCGTGGCCACGGTGACCTCTGTCGCGCCCACCTGCAGGGGCAACACCTTGTGGCGCTCGGCGTAGACGGCGCTCATGGTGTCGGCGACCTTGCCCACATCGACCTTGAGCGGGTCGATGCGCTGGTACGGCAGGCCGGCGCGGCCGGCCAGCCATTCGGCCAGCATCTCGATGTCCAGCGGCTTGCCATCGCGCGCCCGCGCCATGGCCACGCTGGCCAGCCGCACCAGGGCCGGCTGGGCACTCTCGGCCTGGGCGCAGCGCGCCACAGTACGGCGGTGTTCGTCGGCGGAGATCACGCCGTCGGCGGCCAGCCAGTCGACCAGCAGGCGCCAGGTCAGCGGGCCGACGTAGGGGGCGGTCATGGGGCCTCCTCCGCTCCATCGCGCGAGAACACGGGCCGCGCTGGTCGGTGGCCGGCGCGCCTCGCGCTGGTGTCGATCCCCGCGCTGCGGGGCGCCTCGCCGCGTGCGCTCATGGCGCCACCTCCGCGCCATCGCACGAGAACACAGGCCGCGCTGGTCGGTGGCCGGCGCCCCTCGCGCTGGCGTCGATCCCCGCGCTGCGGGGCCCCTCGCCGCGTGCGCTCATGGCGCCACCGGGCTGAACACGCGCAGCCACTTGCGCGCCGGCAGGCCCCAGCGCGATTCGATGTCGGCCGCGCGGGCGAGCAGGTCGGCGCGCTCGGGCCGGCTGGCCTCGCGCTGGGCCAGCACCACGGTGTTGCCCTCGCGCGTGGGCCGGAAGGCCCAGACCGCGGACTCACCGAAGGCCGCCGCAATGCGCTCCAGGCTCGCCTCGTAGCGCGACGAGCGGCCGAACAGGTTGACCGTCATGGCGCCGTCCTCGGTCAGCAGGCGGCGGCAGTCGGCGTAGAAGTCGGCGCTGTCCAGCACGGGAGAAGCCGCCTCGTGGTCGTAGAGGTCGACCTGCAGCGCATCGACGGTGCCGTGCAGCGTGGCGTCCAGCACCGCCAGGGCGGCGTCGGCAAGGCGCACGTGCAGCCGCGCATCGTCCGGCGGCAGCTTGAACCAGCCGCGGCAGGCCGCGATCACCTGCGGGTTCAGCTCGATCACCGTGGTGCGCATGCGCAGCTTCTTGTGGCAGAACTTGGTCAGCGCGCCGGCGCCCAGGCCCAACTGCATGGCGTGGCGCTTGGTGATGCCCTCGGCGGGCACGAACAGCAGCCAGGCCATCATGCGCTGCACGTACTCGAGCTCGATGTCGTAGGGTTTGTCGATCAGCATCGAGCCCTGCACCCATTCGGTGCCCAAGTGCAGGGTGCGCACCACGCCATCGTCGGCGAACTGCACCTCGGGCAGCGCGGGCTGGGCGCGTCGTGCAGGGGCGGATTTAGCGGCTTTGGTCATCGTCCGCGATTGTGGCCTGCCCGGGTAACAGCGCCCGCAGGCGCGGCAGGGCCACGAGCGCGTTGGCCGTGGTGGCCGCCTCGATGTCGGCCAGCGGCAGGCCGCGCAGCGCCACCAACGTCTCGGCGATGCGCGGCAGCTCGGCCGGCGTATTCAGGCCCTGGGGCCGGCCGGCAGCACGCTCGGACTGGCGCACATAGAGCCATTGCGGCGGGATGTCGGGTGCGTCGGTCTCCATGACGATGGCATCCAGCGGCAGCTCGGCGGCCAGCTGGCGCAGCTGGCGTGCGGTGTCGAAGGTCATGGCACCGCCAAACCCCAGCTTCAAGCCCTGGGCCAGCACGGCCCTGGCCTGCTGCACGCTGCCGTTGAAGGCATGGGCGATGCCCTCCCAGCGGCCGCCCGCGCCGACCTCGCGCAACTGGCGCAGGACCTGGTCCACGCTGCGCCGCGTGTGCACGATGACCGGCAGGCCGTGGCGCCGCGCCAATTGCAGCTGCTTGCGAAGGAAGTGCAGCTGGCGCGCGCGCATGGCCGGCTCAGTTAGTTCGGGCACGAAGAAGTCCAGGCCGATCTCGCCGACCGCGACCAGGCGCGCGTCGCCGGCGTGTTCCGTCAGGGCAGCGTCCAGCCGCTCCAGGTCACCGTCGTCGGCGCGCGGCACCAGCAGCGGGTGGATGCCCAGCGCGTAGGCATCTCCCGTGCGGTGGGCGAAGGCGCGCACCGTGTCGAAATCGAACACGCCAACGGCCGGCACCACGCACAGCGCCACCCCGCGTTCGGACGCCTGCGCGCGCGCCGCCAGCGCCAGTGCGTGGTCCCGCCCGAACTCCGGCGCATCGAGGTGGCAGTGGGTGTCGATCCAGGGCATGGCACCACTGTAGCGCGCGGCCTGCGGGCGCTGCACGGGTCCGGTGCGGCATCGCCGTACGTCGCCTGGGGGATGCCCTCCGGCCGGGGATGCGCCCTGGAATGAACCGTGGTACTGTCATTGCGTAGATCCGCACAACGTCCCATCAGGTGATCACCATGCGTAGGCCGGCTCTTTACAGCAGTGCATCCCGTGCCCGACCCGAGCCGCCGGATGCCGACGCTGCCCCCTCCCCCCCCCAGCCCCCCGAAGCAGCGCCCGCGGCGCCACCGTCCATGCGCAAGCGCTGGTGGAGCGATCCGCGCCTGCTGTGGGCCACCATCGTGCTGCTGGCGGCGGCGGCGCTGGGTGCCGGCACCGTCGCCTTGCGTCCCGGCACGCGCACCTTGACCCAGAAGGACATCGACGCGGCCGTCATGCGCACGCTGGAGACCAACGTGCTGCCGTCGCCGGCGGCCAAGGCCTACGCCGCCATCATCCCGTCGGTGGTGCGCGTCATGGGCTTCGTCAAGGGCAAGGACGGCAAGGACGTGGAGCAAGGCGTGGGCACCGGCGTGGTCATCGTCGACAAGGGCATCATCCTGACCAACCTGCATGTGGTTTCCGGTGCGCAGAGCATCAAGGTCACGTTCTCCGACGGCATGGAAACCACCGCCAGCGTGACCGGCATGCAGCCCGAGAACGATCTGGCCGTGCTGCAGGCGCACAAAATCCCGGACGACATGATCGCCGCCACCATGCGCTCCACGGCCGACCTCTCGCCCGGCGACCAGGTGGTCGCGGTCGGCTTTCCCTTCGGCATCGGCCCCTCGACTTCGGCCGGCGTGGTCTCCGGCCTGGGCCGCTCGTTCCGCTCGCCGGAAGGCAAGCATGTGCTGACCAACCTGATCCAGTTCGACGCCGCGGCCAACCCCGGAAACTCCGGCGGCCCCCTGGTGACCATGGACGGGCAGGTGGTCGGCATCGTCACCGCCATCCTCAACCCGTCGCAGCAACGCACCTTCGTGGGCATCGGCTTTGCCGTGCCGATCGAGAACGCCGCCTCGGCCGTGGGCCTGCATCCCTTCTGACCATCCTGAGGACCCTTCATGAGCGAAGCCAGCACCCAGAGCCCAGACACCGCCCAGCTGATGGAGCAGATCCTCTACGAGGTCAAGCGTGTCGTCGTCGGGCAGGACCGTTTCCTCGAGCGTGTGATGGTGGCCATGCTGGCCCAGGGCCATCTGCTGGTGGAAGGCGTGCCGGGGCTGGCCAAGACCCTCACGGTCAAGACCCTGGCCGAAACCATCCAGGGCCAGTTCAAGCGCATCCAGTTCACGCCCGACCTGGTGCCCGCCGACCTGGTCGGCACGCGCATCTACAACCAGAAGACCGGCGACTTCGCCACCGCGCTGGGTCCGGTATTCACCAATTTGCTGCTGGCCGACGAGATCAACCGCGCACCCGCCAAGGTGCAGAGCGCGCTGCTCGAGGTCATGCAGGAGCGCCAGGTGACGATCGCGGGCGAGACGCACCACGTGCCCAAGCCCTTCCTCGTGATGGCCACGCAGAACCCGATCGAGACCGAAGGCACCTACCCGCTGCCCGAGGCGCAGGTCGACCGCTTCATGATGAAGGTGCTGGTCGACTACCCGACCGACGAGGAAGAGTTCGTGATCGTGACGCGCGTGACCGGCCCAGCCGTGCAGGTGGCGCCCGTGGCCACGGTCGAGCAACTGGCCGCGCTGCAAAAGGAATGCCGGCGCATCTACGTCGACCCATCGCTGATCCAGTACGCCGTCAAGCTGGTCTCGGCCACGCGCAGGCCCGAGGCGCACGGCCTCAAGGAGCTGGCGCGCTTCATCACCTTCGGTGCCAGCCCGCGTGCCACCATCAACCTGACCGAGGGCGCGCGCGCGCTGGCCATGCTGCGCGGGCGCAGCTACGCGCTGCCCGAAGACATGAGCGACCTGGTGCCCGACGTGCTGCGCCACCGCGTGGCGCTGTCGTACGAGGCGCTTTCCGAGGGCGTCACGGCCGACACGCTGATCGGCAAGGTCATGGCCCGCATCCCGGCCCCGCCCAAGCCGCTGGAACATGAAAAGCTCGCCGCCTAAACCCAAGGCCACACCCGCAGCACCGGCCGCGCAGGCAGAGCACCTGCTGCGCCGGCTCGAGTGGACGGTGCTGCGCCGGCTCGACGGCCTGCTGCAGGGCGACTACCGCACGCTGATGCGCGGCACGGGCATGGACCTCGCGGATCTGCGCGAATACCAGCACCACGACGACGTGCGCCACATCGACTGGAACGTCACGGCCCGGCTGCAGCAGCCGCATGTGCGCGTGTTCACCGAGGACCGCGAGATGGCGGCCTGGTTCCTGCTCGACCTGTCGCCTTCGGTCGATTTCGGTTCGGGCGAGCAGAAGAAGCGTGAGGTCTCGGCCGCCTTCGTGGCCGTGCTGGCCCGGCTGCTCACCCGCCATGGCAACCGCGTCGGCGCCATGCTCTACGGCGCAGGGCTGGACCAGGTGCTGCAACCGCGCGCCAGCCGCCTGCATGTGCTGGATCTGCTGCACCGCATGCTGCCTGCCCCGGGGCAGGCCGCCGAGCCCGGCCGCGTGACGCACCTGCACGAGCTGCTGCAGGCCGCTGGCGGCCTCATGCGCCGGCGCTCCACCGTGTTCGTGGTGTCCGACTTCATCAGCGCGCCGGGCTGGGAGAAGCCGCTGGCCCAGCTGGCCCAGCGCCACGAGGTGCTGGCCGTGCGCCTGCTCGACCCGCTGGAGCTGGAACTGCCCGACCTGGGCCTGATCCCCATCCGCGACGCCGAGACCGGCGAGCAGCTGCTGGTCGACACCTCGGACGCCGGCTTTCGCAAGCGCTTCGCGCGCATCGCCGCGCAGCGCGAAGCCGAACTGCGCCAGGCACTCGGCGAGGCCGGGGTCGACACGCTGGAGCTGTCCACCGACGATGACCTCGCGGCCGCCATCCTGCGCTTTGCCGAACTGCGCCGCCGACGCAGCCGGCTGTCCGGTGCCGGCGGCGGCCTGCCAACCCATCTGCGGCCCGCCATGGCCGCCTGAACCTGTTCCAGCAGGAGAACGCCCATGAACTTCCTCTGGCCCCAATTCCTCTGGCTGCTGTTGCTGGCACCGCTGCTGGTGCTGCTCTATCTCTGGTTGCTGCGCCGGCGCAAGAAGACGGCACTGCGCTATGCCAGCCTGTCCATCGTGCGCGAGGCCATGGGCGCGCGCCAGGGTTTCAAGCGGCACCTGCCGCCGCTCCTGTTCCTGCTGGCCCTGGGTGCGCTGATCGTCGCGGCCGCGCGGCCCATGGCCGTGATCAGCCTGCCGTCGCAGCAGGAGACCATCATCCTGGCCATGGACGTGTCGGGCAGCATGCGCGCCACCGACGTGCAGCCCAACCGCCTGGTGGCGGCGCAAAGTGCGGCCAAGGCGTTCATCGCCGACCTGCCGCGCCATGTGCGCGTGGGCATCGTCGCCTTTGCCGGCACGGCGCAGGTGGTGCAGCCGGCGACGCTGTCGCGCGAGGATCTGGTGGTGGCCATCGACAAATTCCAGCTGCAGCGCGCCACGGCCATCGGCAGCGCCATCGTCGTCTCGCTGGCCGAACTGTTCCCCGATGCAGGCATCGACGTGGGTGCCATGACGTATGGCCGCGAGCGTCCGCGCGGCCAGTCTCTCGACAAGGACCTGGCCGCCAAGGGCGAGGTCAAGGAGTTCACCCCGGTGGCACCCGGCTCCTACGATTCGGCCGCCATCATCCTCTTGACCGACGGCCAGCGCACCACGGGCGTGGACACGCTGGAGGCCGCCAAGATGGCGGCCGACCGCGGCGTGCGCGTCTACACCGTGGGCATCGGCACCGTGGACGGCGAGACCATCGGCTTCGAGGGCTGGTCCATGCGCGTGCGGCTGGACGAGGAGACGCTCAAGGCCGTGGCCACGCGCACCCAGGCCGAGTACTTCTACGCCGGCTCGGCCGAGAACCTGCGCAAGGTCTACCAGACCCTGAGTTCACGGCTGACGGTCGAGAAGAAGGAGACCGAGATCTCGGCGCTGCTGGCGCTGGCCGGTGCGCTGCTCGCACTCATCTCGGCCGGCTTGTCGCTGGCCTGGTTCAACCGGGTCCTCTGAGGCTGCGCTGCGCCTCCACGCGCTGCACCCAGCGCCTGGCGCCGAAACCGGCGCCGACGATGAGCAACAAGGTTCCCGCGATCAGGGCGTAGGTCAGCGGGCCGGGGTCGCGCAGGGCCGCGACGATCTGGTCGACGAAGAAGGCCATCACCAAGGTGCCGGGCGCCATGCCGATGAAGGTGCCCAGCAGCATGTGGCGCAGGCTGATGTGCGAGGCGCCGGCCACCATGTTGATGATGGCGAACGGCGCCACCGGAACCATGCGGATCGCGACCACGGCCAGCAGGCCATGGTCGGCCAGGCGCTGGCTCACGGCGTTCACGCGGGGCCCGCCGAGGCGCTGCACGACCTCGCGGCCCAGCAGTGCCCCGAGGCCATGGCTGGCGGCGGCCGCAACCAAGGCGCCGGCCATGCAGGTGACGAAGCCGGTCCAGGGCCCGAAGGCCACCAGTGTCACCAGCGTCAGGAAGGTCAGCGGCACGGCCAGCACCAGGGCCAGGCTCAGCCCGGCGACCGCGGCCACGGGGCCGAAGGATGCGCCCAGCTCCTGCAGGCCATCCACGATGCGGTCCACATCCAGCCATTCGCGCATGGGCGACCAGGTCCAGGCCACGGCCAGGCCGATGAGCACGGCCAGAGCCAGCACGAGGCCCCAGAGCCGGCCGCGCAATCCGCGTGGCGCGCTCATTGGAGACCTTCGCGCGGCGCGCTGCGGCACCGAAGGCCTTGGAGAGCCCGGGCGGCCGTCACTGGCCCTGCTCCATGCGCTCGCGCAGCGCCGCGGCCAGCTCGGCCACATGCCGCTCGTCGAACATGGTGCCGTGCATGCCGGCGATCTCCACCTCTCGCAGGTGCCGGCCCATGAGCCGGCGCCAGGGCTTGAACAGCCAGCGGTCCCAGGTGCGCAGGCCGGAGGTGCGCACCAGCAGCATGGGCCCGTCGTAGGCCTCGGGCTTGTAGCCCCGCAGCGCCATGACCTGGCTCACGAGGCCGGGGTCGTTGAACATGGCGTCGAGCCGGCGGCCGTTCATCGTTAAGTCCTGGATGTGGAAGTGCCGCACCATCCACCCGGCCGCGCGCCAGGCCCGGGTGCCGCCCAGCACCGAGCTGGGGTAGGTGGTGTCCAGCAACACCAGGCCGCGCACGGGCCAGCCGCGCTGGCGCAGCAGCCGCGCGGTTTCCAGCGCGGCCATGCCAGCCACCGAGAAGCCGGCCACCCAGCCACCGTCGAAGCCCTCGGCCAGCGCCTGCGCCTGGATGCGGTCGGCGTACATGGTGGCGAGTTCGGCGATGGTCGCGATCGGTTCGCCGGGCGGCGGCTGCAGCATGTACAGGCTGCAGGCCTCGCCCATGGCCGGCCCCAGGTTCTGCAGCCGCAGCAGGTCGCCGTGGCCCGAAGCCGCCAAGTACAGCGGCACGCGGCCGCTGCCGCCCAGCGGCAGCAGCAGGCCGGGCGTGGTGCTGTGCTGCTGCAGCGCGGCCGCCAGGCTCTCCACCGTGGGATGCTCGGTGATCAGGTACAGCGGCACCTGCCGGCCCACCAGCTTCTCCAGCCCGCTCATCATGTTGACCGCCGCAAGCGAGTCGCCGCCGAGGTCGAAGAAGTTGTCCTGCACGCCCAGCGTGGGCAGCTTGAGCACCTGTTTCCAGAGTTCCAGCAGCGCGCGCTCGGTGTCGTTCGCCGGGGCGCGCGTGCCCCCGCTCGGCTGCGCCACCGGGTCGGGCAGCTGCTTGTAGTCGATCTTGCCGGTGCCGCTGGACGGCAGCTCGGGCAGCAGCGTGATGCTGGCCGGCAGCATGTAGTCGGGCAGGCGCGCCCGCAGCAGCGCGTGCAGCCGCTCGGCGCTCTGGCCCGGCGCCTGGGCCCAGGCATGGATGGCGGGCTTGCCCCGCAGCTCGCGCAGCGCGGCCGCGGCCTGCACCACGCCGTCGATGGCCAGCAGCGCCGATTCGATCTCGCCAAGCTCGATGCGGTAGCCGCGCAGCTTCACCTGGCGGTCCAGCCGGCCGACGAAGTGCAGATGGCCATCGCTGGCCAGCCAGCCGCGGTCGCCGGTGCGGTACATGCGCTCGCCGACATGGAAGGGGTCGGCCACGAAGGCCTGCAGGTCCAGTTCGGGCCGGTGCAGGTAGCCCCGCGCCACGGCCGCGCCACCGATGAAGATCTCGCCGGCCACGCCCAGCGGCAGCGGGCGCAGGCCGGCGTCCAGCACGTAGATGCGGGTGTCGTCGATGGGCCGGCCGATCGGCAGTGCCGCGTGGCTGCGCTGGGCTTCGCACTCCCAGGCGGTGGCGAAGATGGTGGCCTCGGTCGGCCCGTAGACGTTGAACAAACGCCCACCCGTGACGCTGATGAAGCGGCTGGCCAACTCGGGTGGCAGCACCTCGCCGCCACAGCAGGCCACGCGCAGCTTGAGGCCGGGGCGGCCGGCCACGGCATCGAGGAAGCGCGCCAGCGTGGAGGGCACGAAGGCCATGAACGTCACGCCGTGGCGCAGCGCGAAATCGGCCAGCATCTCGGGCAGCAGCCGGCCAGGCGGCGGCAGCGCCACGCTGGCGCCGTGGATCAGCGGCAGCAGCAGTTCGATCAGGGAGGGATCGAAGGTGGCCTGCGTGCCCTGGCCGGACCGGTCGCGCGCATCCACCGCCCAGGCGCGCGAGAGCCACATGAGCCGGCGCGACAGCATGCCGTGCTCGATGGTCACACCCTTGGGCCGCCCGGTGGATCCCGAGGTGAACAGCACGTAGGCCATGTCCGAGGCGGCCGGCCGGCGCGGCGGCAGGTCGGTCGCGTTGGCGTCGAAGAGCTCGTCGCCCAGCGGCTCCAGCACCAGCGTGTTGCCGTGCAGCCCGCCCAGGCGGTCGGCATGGCGCGGCTGGATCACCAGCGCCGCCGCCCCGCTCTCCTGCAGGATGGCGCCCAGGCGGGCCAGCGGTGCGTCCACGTCCAGCGGCAGGAAGGCCGCACCGGCCTTGGCGATGGCCAACAGCGTGACCACCAGTTCCGGCGAGCGCTCCAGCGCCATGGCGACGACGACATCGCGCCCGGCGCCACGCTCGACCAGCTTGCGCGCCAGGCGGTTGGCGTGCCGGTCCAGCGCCAGGTAATCCATGCTGCCGCCGTCCCAGGCCAGGGCGACGGCCTCTGGCCGCAGCGCCGCCTGGTACTCGAACAAATTCACGAAGGGCAGCACCACCTGGTGCCAGGCCACATCCTTGTGCTGGCCCGAGACCACGTGCCAGCGCTCCTCGGGCGGCAGCAGCTCGATGCCGTCGACGGTGCCCCCTGGCGGCGTGGCCATGATGGCCTCGACCAGGTGCCACAGCCGCCGCCCCAGCAGCTCGGTCTCGCCGGCCGAGAAGCAGGCGGCGCTGGCCTCCAGCGCGAGTTCCACGTCCTGGGTCGGGTGGAATTCGCACACCGTCACGCCCAGCGGGAACCGGGCCACGCCGGAGAACAGCTGGCGCGATTCGACCAGTTGGGCCGCGCCGAAGGAGACGGCGTAGTCCTGCCGCTCGAACGAGAGCAGCACGTCGAACAGCCCGTCGCGGTTGGCGCGGATCATCTGCAGCTCGCGGCCGAGTTCGCTGATCGGGTAGCGCGGATGGCGCAGCGCCGCACGCATGGAGGCGCCGACGTTGGCGATCAGTTCGGCCACCGGCATCTGCGGCGTGATCTCGATGCGGATCGGCACCACGCCGACGAACATGCCCAGCGTGTCGGTGTAGCGGCGCCCGCCCCGGTTCAGGCTGGGCACGCCGACGATCACATCGCTGCGCTCGCAGATCCGCGCAAAGTACAGCACCAGCGCAGCCAGCACCAGGTTGAACACGGTCTGGCCCTGCTCCGTCGCATGGCGGCGCAGGCGCTCGTAGTCGGCCCGCGGCACGCGGTGGAAGGCCAGGCTGGCCGGCGGCAGCGTGTCGGGCCGGGCCTGGCTGAAGCGCCGTTCGATCAGCGGCGTGGGCAGCTCCGGAATGCGTTCGCGCCAGTAACGTGCATCGCGCGCGAAACCCTCGGAGCTGCGGTAGGCGTTGGACTCGGCGATGAAGGTGCTGTAGTGCGGCACCGACGACATCGGTGGCGGTTCGCCGTCCAGCAGCGCGTTGTGGATCTCGGCCCAGCGCCGCATGACCTGCGAGGTGCCCCAGCCGTCCATGACCAGGTGGTGGAACTGGATGGTCAGCCCATGCAGCTGGTCGGACGCGCGCAGCAATGCGAAACGCCATGGCGAGCGGCCGTCCAGCACGAAGGGCTCGGTCATGCGCTGCTGCCACCAACGGCGCATCGCCTCCTTCGGGTCCTCGGCGTCGCCCAGGTCCACCACCTCCAGCGCCGGCTCCTCGGTCGGCGCCAACAGGTGCTGGCGGCCATCCGACATCGGCGCCAGGCGCAGGGCTTCGTTCTCGGCGACCAGGTGCGCGAGCGCGCGGCGGAAGACCGCCAGGTCCAGCAGTCCGACCAGGAAGGCACCGCCGCCGATGTTCAGGTGGGCGCTGCCAGGCCAGGCCCGCTGGTCCAGCCAGACCTCGCGCTGGCTCAGCGACAGCGCCAGTCCGTCGCTGCGCTCGCCGTCGGCGGCCGGGTCGGCATGGACTACGGGCGCGTCCACTGCGCAATCCTCTCCACGGCGTAGCGGTAGCCTGCCTCGACGATCTCGGGCGCGCGCTTGTGGTCCATCATGGAGTATTCGGCCACGGGCGGCTCCAGGTAGTGGTCGGCCTGCGCCACGGTGCCGGCGCGCTTGTGCAGGCCGCCGATGTGGCCGGCCCGGTAGAGGATCTCGACGATGCCGGGTTGCGTGGGCTTGCGTGCCAGCATGCCCTTGAGCGCGCTGCGGCGCGACAGGCGGGCCAGGTCCTGCGCCACGGCCAGGTCTTCCTGCACGTCCACGTCGATGGCGATGATGGTGCCGTTGCCGCGCCGGCGCTCCAGCGGCGTGCCCAGGCGCATGCGCATGGCATCGACCGGCACGTTCTCCAGGATGGCGCCGTCCACGAGCAGGTCGCCCTTGTGCAGCACGGGCGGAAACAGCCCGGCCGGCGAGTTGCTGGCCAGCACGGCCTTCCACAGCGGCCCGGTGTCCTGCACCGTGGTGTGGCCCTTGGACAGGTTGCAGGCGGCGGCGAAGAACGGGCGCCACAGGCTGTCGACGCTGCGCTCGCCGAACATCTTGCGCAGGTCGCGCTCGACCCGGAAGCCCGAGACCAACGAGATCAAGGGCAGCGTCAACCGCTCGCCGCCGGCCGCGAAGGCCTGGGTGTTGCGCATGATCTCGTCCAGCGACAGATCGCACGCGTACTGCGCACCGACCAGCGCGCCCATGCTGTTGCCGCCCACCATGTCGATCGGGATGCCGGCCTCGTGCAGCGCGCGCAGGATGCCCAGGTGGGCATAGCCGCGGGCGCCGCCGCCACCCAGCACCACGCCGATGGCGTTGCCGGTCAGGAAGCGCGCCAGCCGGGCGAAGTCCTCGACATGGTCGGTCCGCAGCGGGTAGACCCGCTCGCAGGCACGGCCGGCGAGCCAGCGCCGCACCTCGTGCGGCGCCTGGGCATCAGCAGGATGCATGACCACCAGGTGCTTGCGCTTGAGCGCGTACCCGGGTTCGCGCGCCAGTTGCTGCTCCAGCTCGCTGACGGCCAGCGCACCGTCTGCGCGGGCCACATAAATCACCTGGTCCGCCTGGCGGAAGGCCCGGCGTGTCCACTCCGACGGCTGGGCCTGGGCCTCGTAGACCAGGTGGTCGAACTGCTCGTCGAGCGCATCGGCGCGGTCGTCGTCACCGGTCTCCTGTGCAGGCGGCGCCAGGTGCCGCGCGCGCCCGGTCTTAGCGAAGGCCGCGGTCAGGGCCCGGGCCACCGCGCCGGCCTGCGCATCCGGGTGCAGGGGCACCACCACGAAGGACTGCGCGAAGGCACGCTGCACCACCTGGGCACCGTGGCGCAGATGGTTGTAGATGGCCTGCGAGAACACCCGGTTGACGGCCAGCGGCCGCAGCTTGAGCAGGGCCTCGAAATCGCTGCTGTGCAGCACGGCCAGTGTGGAGTCCCGTACCGCCGTCACGTCGGCCGTGCGCGGCTGTTGCAGGATCATGCCGGTCTCGCCGACGCCTTCGCCCACGCTGATCTCGTTGTAGAGCAGCAGGCTGCCGTCGGGATTGGTGCGCGATACCCGCAAGCGGCCGCTCAACAGGATCAGCATGCTGTCCGAAGGCGCGCCCTCACGCAGCACCTGGTGGCCGCCGGGCACATCCTGCCGCACGAGGAAGCGCGCCAGGTCTTGCAGCACCTCTTGGTCGAGCTGGCCGAAGATGCGGCTGCTCCTCAGCACCTGCAGTGCGCGCGCCTGAAACTTCTCGATTGCGACCATGCGCGGGAACCCTTTCCTCTGCGGAGCGCATGCGAACGGAATGGATCCCGGTCTGTCGATGCGCCAGTACACACTCCTGCACCCGCGCAAGACGATAACAAATTAGTACGTTCTTTGGCATGAAAAGTGCGCGATTTATCACGCACTTCTCCACCGTTACATGTACGCCTGTGCTTTAGCGCAATGGCGCGAACAGATCGACGCGGTCTGTGATGACGGTGTGCTCGCCAAGCGCGCGCAAGCGTTGCGCCTCGGCTTCGTCGTTGACGGTGTAGCTCGCCATCCGCAGCCCCAGGGCCCGTGCCTGCTGCACCCGGCCGGTCGTCCACAGGCTGTGCCGGCAGACCAGCACCTGGCAGGCCAGGCGTTGCGCCGCCTGCTCCCACCCGGGCGGCAGCTCGTCCAGCAGCAGGCCGCGCGGCAGCGCCGGCTGGGCCGCATGGGCGGCCGCCAGGGCCTCCAATTGGAATGAAGTGAGCAGCGGTGGCACCGGCTGGTCAGCCCACAGTGCCGCTGCCGCTTCGGCCACCGCGGCGCCCGTGGCCGCCTCGGCGCCCGGCGTGGGCTTGATCTCGATGTTGAGCAGCAGGCCGTTGGCCTGGCAAAAGCGGGCGACGCCGGCCAGCGTGGCCAGTGGTTCGCCCGCATAGGCGCGGGAATGCCAGCGGCCAGCGTTCAGCCGAGAGAGTTCGTCCCAGGGCTTGTCGCCGGCGGTGCCCTGGCCGTTGGTGGTGCGTTCCAGCGTGGCGTCGTGCAGCAGGAAGGGCACGCCGTCGGCGCTGAGCTTCACATCGCATTCGAACATGCGGTACCCGTGCGCGGCACCCAGGCGGAAAGCGGCCAGCGTGTTCTCCGGCGCCAGCTTGCCGGCGCCGCGGTGGGCCACCCAGGCGGGGTAAGGCCAGGGCGCGGTGCTCACAGCCGCTGCCGGGTTTCGGCGTCGAACCAGTGCAACTGCGCGGCGGGCACGCCGATGGCCACGGTGTCGCCGATGCGCGGCGCCTCCAGCATCGCGTCCTGCCGCACGGTGAACAGGCTCTGGCCGACGCGGCCATAGACCAGGCGCTCGGCTCCCAGCATCTCGACCGCTTCGACGACCAGCTGCCAGGCGCCATCGGCGCGCAACTCGGCATGTTCGGGCCGCAGGCCCAGCACCAGCGCGCCGTCGCGCGGCGCCGCCAGCGGCAAGGCCAGGCGCTGCTCGCCGACGACGAAGCGCGCGCCTTCCGCCCGGCCTTCGATGAGGTTCATGGGGGGCGAGCCGATGAAGCTGGCCACGAAGGTCGTGGCGGGCCGGTGGTAGACCTCCTCGGGCGTGCCGAACTGCTCCATGCGGCCGGCATTCATGACCATCATGCGCTGCGCCAGCGTCATGGCCTCGACCTGGTCGTGCGTGACGAACAGCGAGGTGATGCCGAGCTCGTTGTGCAGCTTCTGGATCTCCAGCCGCGTCTGGGCGCGCAGCTTGGCGTCCAGGTTGGAGAGCGGCTCGTCGAACAGAAAGACCTGCGGCTGGCGCACGATGGCACGGCCCATGGCCACGCGCTGGCGCTGGCCGCCCGACAGCTGGCGCGGCTTGCGGTCCAAGAGATGCGACAGCTCCAGGATCTTGGCTGCCTTGTCCACGCGCTGGCGGATCTCGTCCTTGGGCACCTTGGCGATCTTCAGGCCATAGGCCATGTTCTCGAAGTTCGTCATGTGCGGGTACAGCGCATAGTTCTGGAACACCATCGCGATGTCGCGCTCGGCCGGTTCCACATCGTTGACCACGCGCGCGCCGATGGCGATCTCGCCCTCGCTGACCTCTTCCAGGCCCGCCACCATGCGCAGCAGTGTGGACTTGCCGCAGCCCGAGGGCCCGACGATGACGACGAACTCGCCGTCGTGGATCTCGGCGTCGACGCCGTGGATGACCTGCAGCGCCTTGGCGCCGTGGCCATAGCGCTTGATGAGCTTGCGGATGGAAATGGAGGCCATGTGTGCTTGCTTACTTCTCGGTGTCGACCAGGCCCTTGACGAACCACTTCTGCATCAGCACCACGACCAGCGCCGGCGGCAGCATGGCCAGGATGGCGGTGGCCATGATGATGTTCCAGTCGGTGGCGGAATCGCCGCTGGCGATCATTCGCTTGATGCCGATGACGATGGGGTACATGTCTTCGGTGGTCGTGGCCAGCAGCGGCCACAGGTACTGGTTCCAGCCGTAGATGAACTGGATCACGAACAGCGCCGCGATGGAGGTCTGCGACAGCGGCACCAGCACATCCTTGAAGAAGCGCATGGGCCCGGCGCCATCGATGCGCGCGGCCTCCACGAGTTCGTCGGGCACGGTCAGGAAGAACTGGCGGAACAGGAAGGTCGCCGTGGCCGAGGCGATGAGCGGCACCGTGAGACCGGCATAGGTGTTCAGCATGCTCAGGTCCGACAGGACCTTGTAGGTGGGCAGGATGCGCACCTCCACCGGCAGCATCAGCGTGATGAAGATCATCCAGAAGACGAGCTTCTTGAACGGGAAGCGGAAGTAGACGATGGCGAAGGCCGACAGCAGCGAGATCGCGATCTTTCCGAGGCTGATGACCAGCGCCGTGACCAGGCTCACCCACATCATGCGGCCGACCGGCGCCGCCGAACCCTGGGTGGAACCGGTGCCCGTGAGGGCCGCCTTGTAGTTCTCCACCATGTGGCTGCCGGGCGTGATCGGCATGGGCACCTGCACGATCTCGTCGCGCGTGTGCGTGGAGGCCACGAAGGCCAGGTAGATCGGGAAGGCGACGATCAGGATGCCCAGCACCAGCACCAGGTGGGACAGCAGCGTCAGCAGGGGGCGGCGTTCGACCATGTCAGTAGTTGACCTTCTTCTCGACGTAGCGGAACTGGATGACGGTCAGCACCACGACGATGGCCATCAGCACCACCGACTGCGCCGCCGAGCCGCCCAGGTCGAGCGCTTTGAAGCCGTCGTGCCAGACCTTGTAGACCAGGATGGAGGTGTCTCGGCCGGGCCCGCCCTCGGTGGTCGCGTGCACGATGGCGAAGGTGTCGAAGAAGGCGTAGACCACGTTGATGACGAGCAGGAAGAACGTGGTGGGCGACAGCAGCGGCAGCTGGATGGAGAGGAAGCGGCGCGCCGGGCCGGCGCCGTCGATGGCGGCGGCCTCGATCAGCGCCTTCGGGATGGACTGCAGTCCCGCCAGGAAGAACAGGAAGTTGTAGGAGATCTGCTTCCAGATGGCAGCGACAACGATCAGCGTGAGCGCGTGGCCGGAATTGAGCAGGTGGTTCCAGTCGTAGCCCAGCCCGCGCAACCCGTAGGCCACGATGCCGATGCTGGGCGAGAACATGAACACCCAGAGCACGCCCGCGACGGCGGGTGCGACGGCGTAGGGAATGATCAGGAAGGTCTTGTAGACCAGAGAGCCGCGCAGGATGCGGTCGGCGAACACCGCCAGCACCAGCGAGACGGCGATGCCGATGCCGGCCACGAGCGCCGAGAACACCGCCGTGACCTTGAACGACTCCAGATAGGCCTCGTCCTCGAACAGCGCGACGAAGTTGTCGAGCCCGACCCAGGTGGTCGAGGTGCCGAAGGCGTCCTCGCTCTGCAGCGACTGCACGATGGCCTGGCTGGCCGGCCAGAAGAAGAACACCAGCACGACTGCCATCTGCGGCGCGACCAGCAGCCAGGGCAGCCATGCCGAGCGGAACAGCACGCGTTTTTCCATGTTGTGATCGTCCTCGGCCGGGGTTACCGCGGCGCGCTCCCTGGCGCCGCGGCGGGCGAGTGTACCTACCGGAGGGCTCAGCCCTTGTTGGCCTTCTGGAAGCGCTCGAGTTGCTCGTTGCCGCGCTTGACGGCGTTGTCCAGCGCCTGCTTGGCGCTTTGCTTGCCGCTCCAGATCTGTTCGGCTTCCTCGTCCACGATGGTGCGGATCTGCAGGAAGTTGCCGAGGCGGATGCCGCGCGACTTGTCGGTGGTCTTGCGGATCATCTGCGTGACGGCCACGTCGGTGCCGGGGTTCTGCTTGTAGAAGCCCGATTTCTCGGTCAACTCATAGGCGGCCATGGTGACCGGCAGGTAGCCCGTGCGCTTGTGGCTGGCGGACTGCACGTCGGCGTTGGACAGGAAGCTGAAGAACGCGGCCACACCCTTGTACTCGGCCGGCTTCTTGCCACCGATGGCCCACAGGCTGGCGCCGCCGATCACGGTGTTCTGCGGCGCGCCGGCCACGTCCGGGTAGTAGGGCAGCGCACCGATGCCGTAGGCGAACTTGGCGTCCTTGGCCACGCGGGCGTACAGGCCGGAGGAGCCGGTCATCATCGCGCACTCGCCCGAGGGGAAGGAGGCGTCGGGGGTGTTGTTGCGGCCCTTGTAGACGAACAGGCCCTGCTGCGACATGTTGGCCAGGTTCTCGAAGTGGCGCACGTGCAGCGGCGAATTGAAGGCCAGGCGCGTGGCCGTGCCGCCGAAGCCGTTGTTGAGCGTGGCGTACAGCGTGTTGTGCCACGCCGAGAAGCTTTCCAGCTGCGTCCAGCTGACCCAGCTGGTCGTGAACGGGCACTTGTGGCCGCTGGCCTTGAGCTTGGCGGCCGCGGCGACGACCTCGGGCCAGGTCGTCGGCGCCTTGTTCGGGTCCAGGCCGGCCGCCTTGAAGGCGTCCTTGTTGTAGTAAAAGATGGTCGTGGAGCTGTTGAACGGGAAGCTCAGCATCTGGCCGTTCGGCGCCGTGTAGTAGCCGGCGACGGCGGAGATGTAGGCGGCCTGGTCGAACTTGGCGCCCGAATCCTTCATGATCTCGCCGACCGGCTTGATCACGCCCTTGGAGGCCATCATGGTCGCGGTGCCGACTTCGAACACCTGCAGGATGTGCGGCGCATTGCCGGCGCGGAAGGCGGCGACCCCGGCCGTCAGCGTCTCGTCGTACTGGCCCTTGTAGGTGGGCACGACCTTGTACTCGCTCTGGCTTGCGTTGAACTGCTTGGCCAGGTCGTTGACCCACTCGCCCAAGGGGCCGCTCATGGCATGCCACCACTGGATTTCGGTCTGTGCGTGGGCCGGCAGCGCGAACGCGGCGGCGGCCAGTGCCGCCAGGGCAAAGGTCTTCTTCATGAATGCTCCGAATTGAAGGAAGGCGGCAGCCTAGCTGCGCCATGTGACAGAACGATTTAAGCGCAGTGACTGTCATGCGCCCATGCGGGCTTTCCATGGTCCGCGCGGATGGCGGCGCTGATTGTTGCGCTGCGGTAACATCCAGCCCCGCCTGCGCAGGGCCGGCGGTCAGCCACGCCCCTCCCCCGATGAATGCCCCGAATACCCTGAACCAGCTTCTGGCGCCGGCAGAAGAGACGCAGCGCCTGCGCGAGATTCCCTACAACTACACCTCGTTCTCCGACCGCGAGATCGTCGTGCGGCTGCTCGGTGCGCGCGCCTGGGAGCTGGTGCAGACCCTGCGTGCCGAACGCCGCACGGGCCGCTCCGCCCGCATGCTGTACGAGGTGTTGGGCGACATCTGGGTGGTGCAGCGCAACCCCTACCTGCAGGACGACCTGCTGGACAACCCCAAACGCCGTGCCTTGCTGGTGCAGGCGCTGCAGCACCGGCTGGCCGCTGCCGAGGAACGCCGCACGCCGCAGGCCGACCCGGCCCGCGATGCGCTGGTCGGCGAGCTGCTGGAGGCCGCGCGCCAGGCCGTGGCCCGCTTCGACGCCGACTTCGCAGAGGTCGCCACGCTGCGCCGGCGCGCGCGCCGCACGCTGCAAAAGCTCACGGCCAAGGACAACATCAAGTTCGACGGCATGTCGCGCGTGTCCCATGTGACGGACGCGACCGACTGGCGCGTCGAATACCCCTTCGTGGTGCTGACGCCCGACACCGAGGCCGAGATGGCCGGCATGGTCGCCGCGTGCATCGAGCTGGGCCTGACCATCATCCCGCGTGGCGGCGGCACCGGCTACACGGGCGGCGCGATCCCGCTGACTTGGAACAGCGCGGTCATCAACACCGAGAAGCTCGAGGCCATGACCGAGGTCGAGCTCGTCGCATTGCCCGGCCTGGAACAGCCAGTGGCCACCATCTGGACCGGCGCCGGCGTCGTCACCCAGCGCGTGGCCGATGCGGCCGAGCGCAGCGGCTATGTGTTCGCGGTCGACCCGACCTCGGCCGAGGCCTCCTGCGTCGGCGGCAACGTGGCCATGAACGCGGGCGGCAAGAAGGCCGTGCTGTGGGGCACGGCGCTGGACAATCTCGCATCCTGGCGCATGGTCACACCGCAGGCGCAGTGGCTGGAAGTCACGCGGCTGAACCACAACCTGGGCAAGATCCACGACGTGGAAGTGGCCAGCTTCCAACTGGAGTACTTCGAGGCCGACGGCAAGACGCCGGTGCGCAGCGAGCGCCTGGACATTCCGGGCCGCACTTTCCGCAAGGAGGGCCTGGGCAAGGACGTGACGGACAAGTTCCTGTCGGGCCTGCCGGGCATCCAGAAGGAAGGCTGCGATGGCCTGATCACCAGCGCGCGCTGGATCGTGCACCGCATGCCGGCGCACACGCGCACGGTCTGCCTGGAGTTCTTCGGCAACGCCAAGGACGCCGTGCCCAGCATCGTCGAGATCAAGGACTTCATGTTCGCCGAGCAGAAGCGCTCGGGCGTGCTGCTGGCCGGCCTGGAGCACCTGGACGACCGGTACCTGAAGGCCGTGGGCTACGCGACCAAGTCCAAGAGCCATGGCGCGGGCCTGCCCAAGATGGTGCTGTTCGGCGACATCGCGGGCGACGACGCCGACGCCGTGGCGCGTGTCACCTCCGAGGTGGTGCGCATCGCCAACTCGCGCAGCGGCGAGGGCTTCATCGCCATCAGCCCCGAGGCGCGCAAGAAGTTCTGGCTGGACCGCAAGCGCACGGCGGCCATCAGCCGCCACACCAACGCCTTCAAGATCAACGAAGACGTGGTGATCCCGCTGCCGCGCATGGCCGAGTACACCGACGGCATCGAGCGCATCAACATCGAGCTCTCGCTGCGCAACAAGCTGGCGCTGGTGGATGCGCTGATCGAGTTCTTCGGCGCCGGCAAGCTGCCGCTGGGCAAGGAGGACGATGCCTCCGAGATCGCCTCGGCCGAGCTGCTGGAAGACCGCGTGGCCCAGGCGCTGGCGCTGCTGCGCGAGGTGCGCATGCAGTGGCAGGGCTGGCTGCACGACGTGGATGCACTGTTCCCTGAGCTGCAGGACCACCGCCTGCGCGCGAGCTGGAAGACGCAGATCCGCGCGCCGCTGCAGACCCTGTTTCCGGGTGCGGCCTTCCGCCCGCTGCTGGCCGAGTGCGACACCATCCACCAGCGCGTGCTGAAGGGCCGCGTCTGGGTTGCGCTGCACATGCACGCCGGCGACGGCAACGTGCACACCAATTTGCCGGTCAACAGCGACAACTACGAGATGCTGCAGACCGCGCACGAGGCCGTGGCCCGCATCATGGTGCTGGCGCGTTCGCTCGACGGCGTGATCTCGGGCGAGCACGGCATCGGCATCACCAAGCTGGAGTTCCTGACCGAGGACGAGGTCGCGCCCTTCGCCGACTACAAGCGCCGCGTCGACCCCGAGGGCCGCTTCAACAAGGGCAAGCTGCTGCGCGACAGCGCGCTGCACGCCGACCTGACGAATGCCTACACCCCGAGCTTCGGGCTGATGGGGCATGAGTCGCTGATCCTGCAGCAGAGCGACATCGGGGCGATTGCCGACAGCATGAAGGACTGCCTGCGCTGCGGCAAGTGCAAGCCGGTCTGCGCCACGCACGTGCCGCGCGCCAACCTGCTCTACAGCCCGCGCAACAAGATCCTGGCCACCTCGCTGCTGATTGAGGCCTTCCTGTACGAGGAGCAGACGCGCCGCGGCGTGTCGATCAAGCACTGGGCCGAGTTCGAGGACGTGGCCGACCACTGCACGGTCTGCCACAAGTGCCTGACGCCCTGCCCGGTCAAGATCGACTTCGGCGACGTGACCATGAACATGCGCAACCTGTTGCGCAAGATGGGCAAGAAGAGCTTCCGCCCCGGCAACGCGGCCGCGATGCTGATGCTCAACGCGACCAACCCGCAGACCATCAAGTTCATGCGCACGGCCATGGTCGATGTCGGCTTCAAGGCCCAGCGCCTGGCCAGTGACCTGCTGCGTGGCCTGTCGAAGAAGCAGACCGCCGCGCCGCCAGCCACGGTGGGGCCCGCTCCCATCAAGGAGCAGGTGGTCCACTTCGTGAACAAGAAGATGCCGAGCGGGCTGCCCAAGCGCAGCGCGCGTGCGCTGCTGGACATCGAAGACAAGGACTACGTGCCCATCATCCGCAATCCGCAGGCCACGAGCACGGATTCGGAGGCGGTGTTCTATTTCCCCGGCTGCGGCTCGGAGCGGCTGTTCAGCCAGGTGGGCCTGGCCACGCAGGCCATGCTCTGGCACGCCGGCGTACAGACCGTGCTGCCGCCGGGCTACCTGTGCTGCGGCTATCCGCAGCGCGGCTCGGGCCAGTTCGACAAGGCCGAGAAGATCATCACCGACAACCGGGTGCTGTTCCACCGCGTGGCCAACACGCTGAACTACCTGGACATCAAGACGGTGGTGGTCAGCTGCGGCACCTGCTACGACCAGCTGCAGGGCTACCAGTTCGACAAGATCTTCCCGGGCTGCCGCATCATCGACATCCACGAGTTCCTGCTGGAGAAGGGCATCACGTTGGGCGAAGGCGGGGCCTACCTGTACCACGACCCCTGCCACACGCCCATGAAGCAGCAGGAGCCCATGAAGACCGTCAAGGCGCTGCTCGGCGATGGCGTGACCAAGAGCGAGCGCTGCTGCGGTGAATCCGGCACGCTGGGCGTGACCCGGCCGGACATCTCCACGCAGATCCGCTTCCGCAAGGAAGAGGAACTGCGCAAGAGCGAGACCGCGCTGCGCGCCCAGGGCGTGCAGGGCGACCTCAAGATCCTGACCAGCTGCCCGAGCTGCCTGCAAGGGCTGTCGCGCTACCAGAACGACCTGCAGAGCGGCCTGCTCGAGGCCGACTACATCGTTGTCGAGATGGCGCGCAAGATCCTCGGCGAGGACTGGATGCAGACCTACGTCGCCGACGCCAACCGCGGCGGCATCGAGCGCGTGCTCGTCTGAGAAAGTTCCCATGGCCGGCCTGACCCCCACCACCCCACAGCCCGAAGACATCACCGTGC
This sequence comes from Pseudorhodoferax soli, assembly GCF_003337555.1. Taxonomy (GTDB): domain Bacteria; phylum Pseudomonadota; class Gammaproteobacteria; order Burkholderiales; family Burkholderiaceae_C; genus Pseudorhodoferax; species Pseudorhodoferax soli. The sequence continues at coordinate 662,983 of NZ_QPJK01000001.1, forward strand.
ACGGCCAGTCGCGCGTGCTGGAGATCGCGTTCTCCGACGGGGCGCGGTTTCGCATCCCGTTCGAGCTGATGCGCGTGTACTCGCCCTCGGCCGAAGTCCAGGGCCACGGGCCTGGCCAGGAGGTGCTGCAGACCGGCAAGCGCGATGTCACGCTGCTGGGGCTGGAGCCCGTCGGCAACTACGCCGTGCAGCCCGGGTTCTCGGACGGCCACAGCTCGGGCATCTTCACCTGGGAATACCTGTACTTCCTGGGCAAGGAAGAACAACAGCTGTGGGCCGACTACACGCGCCGCCTCGCCGAGGCCGGCGTCGACCGCGACGCACCGATGGCTCCGCCGGCGGGCCACGGCTGCGCCAGCCACTGACGGCCCCGCGCGCCTGCGCCCCTCCACTGTGGCGCAAACCGCCACACAATCCCCGATCTGGTGCAGGGATGTGAGTCCCTGCACACCTCTTGTGTCCTAGGATTCGTCGCATGTCATCCACCCATTTCGGTTTCCAGTCCGTCGACGAGACGGAAAAGGCCAGCCGCGTGCGGGAGGTGTTCGATTCGGTCGCACCCAAGTACGACCTCATGAACGACCTCATGTCCGCCGGGCTGCACCGCGTCTGGAAACGCTACACCACGCTGGTGGCCAATGTGCGCGAAGGCCAGCATGTGCTGGACATCGCGGCCGGCACCGGCGACCTCACGCGCAGCTTCGCCAAGAGCGCGGGCCGCACCGGGCTGGTGGTGCACACCGACATCAACGAGGCCATGCTGCGCACCGGGCGCGACCGCCTGCTGGACGAAGGCGTGGTGGTGCCCAGCATGGTCTGCGACGCCGAGGCCCTGCCCTTCGCCGATGAGAGTTTCGACCTCGTCAGCGTGGCCTTCGGCCTGCGCAACATGACGCACAAGGACAAGGCCATCGCCGAGATGTGCCGCGTGCTCAAGCCGCGCGGCAAGCTCCTGGTGCTGGAGTTCTCCAAGGTGGCCAAGCCGCTCGAGAAGGCCTACGACTGGTATTCCTTCAAGGTGCTGCCGCAGGTCGGCAAGATGGTTGCCGGCGACGATGCGAGCTACCGCTACCTGGCCGAATCGATCCGCATGCACCCCGACCAGCAGGCCCTCAAAGGCCTCATGCAGGCGCAGGGATTCGGCCACGTGGACTATCACAACATGACCGGTGGCATGGTGGCCCTGCACGTGGGCATCAAGTGCTGAACCGCTTTTCTTTGATTTGAAGACGACGAGGAGACCTCGATGAAGTTCTGGACCGTGATTTTGGCCGGCGCAATGATATTGACGCTGGGTACCGACGCTGACGCACAGCGCCGCATGGGCGGTGGGAAATCCTTCGGCAAGCAGTCGAACAACGTGACGCAGCGCGAAGCCACGCCGCAGGCACCGGCCGCGCCTGCACAGTCGGCCAACAACGCCGTGCCGGGCAAGACCGCCGCAGCCCCCAACGCGGCTGCTGCAGCGCCCAAGCGCCCCTGGGGCGCCATGCTGGGCGGCCTGGCCGCCGGCCTGGGCCTGGCCTGGCTGGCCTCGTCGCTGGGACTGGGCGAAGCCTTCGGCCAGTTCATGCTGATCGCTTTGCTGGTGCTGGTGGCCATGGTGGTCATCGGGGCGGTGATGCGCGCACGCCGCGGCGCCCAGCCGCAGCAGGCCAACCGCAGCCCGTTCGCTTTCCAGGGCGCAGGCCCCGCCTCCCCGCAGGAGCCGCTGACGCCGCGCAGCTACCGGCCCGAGAACGTCGGCAACGACGCCTCGGCCCGCCCCTGGGAGCGCAACGCGACTGCGTTCGATGCCAGCGGCGCAACCGGTGCCGGCGGCACGGGCGTGGTGATCGGCTCGGGCCTGTCGGGCTCGCAGACCTGGGGCATTCCGGCCGACTTCGATACCGATGGCTTCCTGGTTGCCGCCAAGCGCAACTTCGTGACGCTGCAATCGGCCTGGGACCGTGCCGACATCTCTTCGCTGCGCGCCATGATGACCGACACCATGCTGGGCGAGATCCAGGCGCAGCTGAAGGAACGCGAAGCCCACACCGGCGGCCAGTCCAACACCACCGAAGTCGTGATGCTGGATGCCAAGCTGCTGGGCATCGAGGACACGGGCGAAGACTACATGGCGAGCGTGGAGTTCTCCGGCATGATCCGCGAGGAGCCTTCGGCCGGCCCGAGCCCGTTCCGCGAAGTCTGGAACATGACCAAGCCCAAGAGCGGCCATGCCGGCTGGCTGGTGGCCGGTGTTCAGGCACTGCAATAAAGCCAATGCGCCGCGGAATGCGGCGCAAACGCGGAAATAATCGGGGACATGGCCACATCGTCCCCTTTTTCTTTTCTGGGCAATCTGCTCGACCGCGTCGGCAGCTCGCTGCAGCCGCCCACCTGGGCCGTGGAGGAATTCCACCGGCGCCTGGTGCTGTTGCTGAACCACGTGCTGATGCAGGAAGCGCAGGCCATGGACCGCCTGGTGCGCCACCAGGGCCGCGCCGTGCGCTTCCAGTGGCGCCACTTCACGCTGCACCTCAAGGCCACGCCCGCCGGCCTGCTGGACCTGGCCGACGCGCTGACACCGGCCGACCTGACACTGACCGTGACCGAGGAATCCCCGGCCGCGCTGGCGCAGACGCTGCTGCGCGGAGACAAGCCCGGCATCCGCATCGAGGGCGATGTGCAGCTGGCCGCCGACGTGAACTGGCTCATCGAGCACGTGCGCTGGGACATCGAGGAAGACCTGTCGCGCGTGATCGGTGACGCACCGGCCCACACGCTGGGCCAGGTCGGCCGGGCTGCGTCCGCGGCGCTGAAGAAGTTCGTGGCACTGGCCAGCGGCGCGCGCGGCAAGAACCCGGCATGAGCGTCGACACGACGGCCGGCAGGAAGGCCGCACCGTGAGGCAGCTCGCCCGCGGCGCCTACATCTCCTGGATCGCGCTGCGCTACGGCCTAGACGAGCTGGTGCTCTCCAGTTTCCGCCAGCCCTGGCTGCGCGGGCTCACGCGCGTGCTCTCGGTCGGGCGCGACCTGAGCGCGCCGCGCGGCCAGCGCCTGCGCGAGGCGCTGGAAAAACTGGGCCCGCTGTTCGTGAAGTTCGGACAGGTGCTGTCCACGCGGCGCGACCTGCTGCCGCCCGACATCGCCGACGAGCTCGCCCGGCTGCAGGACCGCGTGCCGCCCTTTCCTTCCGAGATCGCGGTGCAGACCATCGAGCGCGCGTTCCGCAAGCCGCTCGACGAGGTCTTCATCCAGTTCGACCGCACGCCGATCGCCAGCGCTTCCATCGCGCAGGTGCACTTTGCCGTGCTGCGCACACGCAAGGGCGAGCAGCGCGAGGTGGCCGTCAAGGTGCTGCGCCCCGGCATGCTGGCCACCATCGAGAACGACCTGGGGCTGATGCGCATGCTGGCCAGCTGGGTGCAGCGTGCATCCAACGAAGCCAAGCGGCTCAAGCCGCTGGAGGTGGTGGGCGAGTTCGACAAGTACCTGCACGACGAACTTGACCTGCTGCGCGAGGCCTCCAGCGCAGCCCAGTTGCGCCGCAACATGGCCGACCTGGACCTGGTGCTGATTCCCGAGATGTTCTGGGACTACTGTGCGCCGGACGTGATCGTCATGGAGCGCATGAACGGCGTGCCCATTGGCCAGACCGCACGGTTGCGCGAGGCCGGCGTCGACATGCACCGACTGGCACGCGACGGCGTCACCATCTTCTTCACGCAGGTGTTCCGCGACGGCTTCTTCCACGCCGACATGCATCCCGGCAACATCCAGGTGAGCCTGGCGCCGGCCACGTTCGGGCGCTACATCTCGCTGGACTTCGGCATCGTCGGTACGCTGACCGAGTTCGACAAGGAGTACCTGGCACAGAACTTCACGGCCTTCTTTCGGCGCGACTACAAGCGCGTGGCCGAGCTGCACATCGAATCGGGCTGGGTGCCGGCCAACACACGCGTCGACGAGCTCGAGGCCGCCATTCGCGCCGTCTGCGAGCCCTACTTCGACCGTCCGCTCAAGGAGATCTCGCTGGGCATGGTGCTGATGCGGCTGTTCCAGACTTCGCGCCGCTTCCATGTGGAGATCCAGCCCCAGCTGGTGCTGCTGCAGAAGACGCTGCTGAACATCGAGGGCCTCGGACGCGAACTCGATCCCGACCTGGATCTGTGGGCCACCGCCAAGCCCTTCCTGGAGAAATGGATGATGCAGCAGATCGGCCCGCAAGCCCTGCTGCGCCAGCTGCGCGACGAGGCGCCGCGCTACGCCAAGCTGCTGCCCGAGATGCCGCGCCTCTTGGTCGACTACCTGCGCCGCGGCGGCCACGCGCCCGCGCACGACCGCCAGCTGCTGCAACTGCTGGCCGAGCAGCGCCGCACCAACCGGCTGCTGCAGGCCATCATCTACGGCGGCATCGGTTTTGCTTTGGGCCTGCTGGCCATGCAGCTGTGGGTGCGCGTGCAGCTGTTCTGAACAACGACTTGACGGGAGAACTGGGATCGTGTTGCTGACACTGGTGTTCGTCTACCTTCTCGCCACCATTGCAGTGGGCCTGTGGGCCGCCCGCAGGGTGAAGACCACGGCCGACTTCGCAGTCGCCGGCAAGAACCTGCCGCTCATCATGATCGTGACGACCACGTTCGCCACCTGGTTCGGCTCGGAGACCGTGATGGGCATCCCGGCCAAGTTCGTCCAGGGTGGGCTCAATGGCGTGGTCGAAGACCCGTTCGGCGCCGGCTTCTGCCTGATCCTGGTGGGCGTGTTCTTCGCCGCCAAGCTCTACAAGATGGACCTGCTGACCATCAGCGACTACTACCGCGAGCGCTACGGACGCGTGGTCGAGGTGGGCTGCTCGCTGATCATCATGCTGAGCTACCTGGGCTGGGTCTCGGCCCAGGTCACGGCCCTGGGTCTGGTGTTCCACCTGCTATCGGGCGGTGCCATCAGCGTGTCCATGGGGATGGTGATCGGCGTGGTCTCCATCCTGGCCTACACGCTGTTCGGCGGCATGTGGTCGGTGGCCGTGACGGACTTCGTGCAGATGATCATCCTGGTGGCCGGGCTGGCCATCCTGGCGGTGTTCGCCGGTCAGATGGCCGGCGGCGCCGACAAGGTGATCGACCTGGCCGTGAGCCGCGACCTGTTCAAGTTCTGGCCCGAGCCCAGTCTGCACGACATGCTGTTCTTCTTTGCCGCCGCGATCACCATGATGCTGGGATCGATCCCGCAGCAGGACGTGTTCCAGCGCGTGATGTCGGCCCACAGCGTCTCGGCCGCGACCAAGGGCCCCGTGATCGGTGGCACGCTGTACATCCTGTTCGCCTTCGTGCCCATGTTCCTGGTGGCCAGCGCGCTGATCATCATGCCCGAGCAGACCCAGGCGCTGCTGGCCGACGACCCGCAGAAGATCCTGCCCACGCTGGTCATGGAGAAGATGCCGTTCGTGATGCAGGTGCTGTTCTTCGGCGCGCTGCTGTCGGCCATCAAGTCGACCGCCTCGGCCACGCTGCTGGCGCCTTCGGTCACGTTCACCGAGAACATCTGGCGGCAGTTCGTGCCGCGCACCAGCGATCGCCAGGAACTGCTGACCATGCGCATCACGGTGCTGGTCTTCAGCGCCTGCGTGCTGGCCTACTCCATCGCGATGGAAGGCACCTCGATCTACGAACTCGTGTCCGGCGCCTACCAGGTGCCCTTGGTCGGCGCCTTCGTTCCGCTGGTGTTCGGCCTGTACTGGAAGCGCGCCAGCACCCAGGGCGCCATCGCGGCCGTCATCGCCGGCATCGGCACCTGGCTGGCCGTCATGTACATGCCATGGGCTGAAGTGTTCCCGGCGCAACTGGCCGGCGTGTTGGCATCCATGGCCGGCATGGTGGTCGGCTCGCTGGCGCCGCAGTGGATCGCCAACCGGCACGCCGGCCACCACCCGCTGGTGCGCAGCGCATGACGCATGCCGCGGGCGGGCCGCGGCCTATAATCGAGGGTTTTTTTGAGCCCAACCGTCCGCCCACGCCATGCCAATCTACGCCTACCGTTGCGAGTCCTGCGGCCATGCCAAGGATGTTCTGCAAAAGATCTCCGATGCACCGCTGACCCAGTGTCCGCAATGCGGCGCCGACGCGTTCCGCAAGCAGGTGACGGCAGCCGGATTCCAGCTCAAGGGCTCGGGCTGGTACGTGACGGACTTCCGCAACAACGGCAGCGCCCCCGCCAGCGCGCCTGCAGGCAAGCCCGACGAGAGCGCAGCGGCACCGGCGCCCGCCAGCGATGCAGCGGCCAGCCCCGCGCCGGCGCCCGCTCCTGCCGCCGCACCCGCCGCCGCCAGCCCTGCCGCCCCGTCCCCCTCGTCGACCGGCAGCACCTGAGCGCCCACCGATGAATGCCTTGCGCAAATGGCTGGCCACAGGCCTGCTCGTCGTGGTGCCCGCGGTGATCACCGCATGGGTGCTCGAGTGGGTCATCAGCACGCTCGACCAGACGCTGTTGATCCTGCCTTCCGCATGGCATCCGGACCGCCTGCTCGGCTTTCACGTGCCCGGTTTCGGCGTGCTGCTGGCGCTGGCGATCCTGCTGTCGGTCGGCGCCGTCGCCAGCAACTTCCTGGGCCGCAAGCTGGTCGACTGGTGGAACCAGTTGCTGCACCGCATTCCGATCGTGCGTTCGATCTACTCGGGCGTGAAGCAGGTCTCGGACACGGTGTTCTCCGAGAACGGCAACGCTTTCCGCACCGCGGTGCTCGTGCAATGGCCGCACGCCGGCATGTGGACCATCGCCTTCGTCACCGGCACGCCGCGCGGCGACACGGCCAACCACCTGCCGCCGCAGGACTACCTGAGCGTCTACGTGCCGACCACGCCGAACCCGACCGGCGGCTACTTCGTGCTGGTCAAGGCCAGCGATTGCGTCGAGTTGCGCATGAGCGTCGACGAGGCGCTCAAATACATTGTTTCGATGGGGGTGGTGGCGCCCATGATGCCGCCCAACCCGAATCCGACCTTGCGCTGAGCCTGCTGCCAGCGCTTCTCTCCACCGGCGCCGGCACAGGCGCCAAGACTCCCGAGCTGGATATGGAATCTCAAATGCGTACCACCTACTGCGGCCTCGTCAGCGAAGCGCTGATGGGCCAGACCGTGACCCTGTGCGGTTGGGTCAACCGCCGCCGCGACCATGGCGGCGTGATCTTCGTGGACCTGCGCGACCGCGAAGGCTATGTGCAGGTGGTCTGCGACCCGGACCGTCCCGAGATGTTCGCCACCGCAGAAGACCTGCGCAACGAGTTCTGCATCCAGATCAAGGGACTGGTGCGTGCCCGGCCCGCTGGCACCACCAACGACACGATCCAGAGCGGCAAGATCGAGATCCTGTGCCAGGAACTGACGGTGCTGAACCCCTCCGTCACGCCGCCATTCCAGCTCGACGACGAGAACCTCAGCGAGACCACGCGCCTCACGCACCGCGTGCTGGACCTGCGCCGCCCCTACATGCAGAAGAACCTCATGCTGCGCTACCGCGTGGCCATGGAGGTGCGCAAGTTCCTGGACGCCAAGGGCTTCATCGACATCGAGACGCCCATGCTGGGCAAGTCCACGCCCGAAGGCGCGCGCGACTACCTCGTGCCCAGCCGCGTGCACGATGGCCATTTCTTCGCACTGCCCCAGTCGCCGCAGCTGTTCAAGCAGCTGCTGATGGTGGCCGGCTACGACCGCTACTACCAGATCACCAAGTGTTTCCGTGACGAGGACCTGCGCGCCGACCGCCAGCCCGAGTTCACCCAGATCGACATCGAGACCTCGTTCCTGACGGAAGAGGACATCCGCGCCATGTTCCAGGACATGATCGTGACGGTGTTCAAGAACACGCTGGGCGTGGACCTGGGCGAGTTCCCGGTCATGACCTACCAGGAGGCCGCGCGCCGTTTCGGCTCGGACAAGCCCGACCTGCGCGTGAATCTGGAGTTCACCGAACTGACGGACGTCATGGGCGACGTGGATTTCAAGGTCTTCTCGGCGGCGGCCAACGCCAAGGGCGGCCGTGTGGTCGCCCTGCGCGTGCCGGGCGGCGCCAAGGAAGGCACGGGCCTGTCGCGCGGCGAGATCGACGGCTACACCGAGTTCGTCAAGATCTATGGCGCCAAGGGCCTGGCCTACATCAAGGTCAATGAACTGGCCAAGGGCCGCGAGGGCCTGCAGTCGCCCATCGTGAAGAACATCCACGACAAGGCCTTGCAGGAGGTGCTGACCCGCACCGGCGCGCAGGACGGCGACCTGCTGTTCTTCGGTGCCGACAAGGAAAAGGTCGTCAACGACGCCATCGGCGCGTTGCGCATCAAGATCGGTCACAGCGAGTTCGGCAAGAAGAGCGGCCTGTTCGAGAGCCGCTGGGCCCCGCTGTGGGTGGTGGATTTCCCGATGTTCGAGTTCGACGAGGAAGCGCAGCGCTACACCGCCGTGCACCACCCGTTCACGGCGCCCAAGGACGGACATGAGGACTGGATGGTCACTGCGCCGGAGAAGTGCATCTCCAAGGGCTACGACATGGTGCTCAATGGCTGGGAGATGGGTGGTGGCTCGGTCCGCATCCACCGCGCCGATGTGCAGCAGAAGGTCTTCGACGCGCTGAAGATCAGCGCCGAGGAAGCGCAGCAGAAGTTTGGCTTCCTGCTGGACGCGCTGCAGTACGGCGCCCCGCCGCACGGCGGCCTGGCCTTCGGCCTGGACCGCATCGTCACCCTGATGACGGGTGCCGAGTCGATCCGCGACGTGATCGCCTTCCCCAAGACGCAGCGCGCGCAGGACCTGCTGACCCAGGCACCGGCCCCTGTGGACGAGAAACAGCTGCGCGAACTGCACATCCGCCTGCGCAACTCCGCCGCTGCCGCCTGAGGCAGCGCAGCGCCAGGGTCAGCGCGGCTGGCCCTGGTGGCGCTGCAGCAGCGGCACGATGAAGTTGCTCGGAATCGCGTAGGTGATGCCCGACGGCTGCGAGAGCGCGCTTTCGCGCGTGCCCCGCACGTAGACCATGTTGATCACGGCGATGACGGCGCCGGTGGCGGGATCGAACACCGGCCCGCCGCTGTTGCCCGGGTAGGCCGTGCCATCGAGCTGGAAGATGTCGAAGCTGCCGTCCCGCACATTGCGAATCGAGCGAGCCGACAGGCTTTGCCCGTTGGCAGACGGCAGCACGATGGGCGTGATCGAAGACACCATGCCGCGGTGCGTCACCGGCGAGAAGCCCAGCGCACCGCCGATCGGAAAGCCGGTATAGGCGATCGCTTGACCCTCCTTCACCGCGTCGGAGTCGCCCAGGGCCAGCGCCGGTGCCGGATCACCCGAAAAACGCAGCAGGGCCAGGTCCCGTAAACGGTCGATCTCCAGCACGCTGACCGTGCGCATCTGCAGTTCGCGCCCCAGCCGCACCTGAACCACCAGATCGGAGCCGTCCGAAGGCTCGCCAGGCGCGGGCAAGACATGGGCATTGGTGATCGCCAAATTGCCGTCGCCCACCACAAAGCCTGTTCCGCGCAGGTTGAAGCGCGGGCTGTTGGTGGCCTTGTAGGTGCCAACGATCAGGATCGAGGGCTTGGTCTTCTCGATCAGTTCGACGAACTGCGCCCGCGCGGGCGCGGCTGCCAGGCACCAGGCTGCCGCCGCGCAGCCAGCGAGCCAACGGCGGCGCGTGCTGGCCATCAGAGCGTGGCGCGCAGCTTCTCGACCTCGGCCTGACCGGCGAACTTGTCGCCCTGCTTGGTGAGTTCATCCAGCAGCTGGCGCGCTTCGGTCTTCTGCCCGGCCTTGGCGTAGATCTTGGCCATGTTGAGCTTGAACAGCAGGTTGTTGGCCTGCAGGCTCATCGCCTTGGTCTGCAGCTCAATGGCCTTCTTGTAGTCCTGCTTCTCGGCCAACAGCATCGCCAGGGTGTCGATGAAGGCCGGCTGGTCGGGCGCCAGTTCGTTGGCCTTTTCGGCATACGCCATGGCGCCGTCGCGCTTGAGCTCGGACGACACCCAGGCGAGGTTGTTGTATGCCACGGCGTTGTTGGGCTGTGCCTTGACCACGTCCAGGTACAGCCTTTCGGCATCTGCCATCCGCTTGTCAGACATCGCCGTCTCGGCCAGGAACATGGGAACCACCATGTCCCTGGGCTGGCTCTGGCGCCAGGAAGTGGCCTGGCGATCGGCCTCGGCAGTGCGGCCGGTGCTGCGCAGGTTGCCCAGCACGCGCACCATCAGCTCAGGCGCCGCAGCGACCTTGAGCCCGGCCTGGTAGGCCGTGAGCGCGCTGGCAGGATCGTTGCCGGCCATTCGCGCATCGCCTTCCAGCAGGAAACCGATGGGCTCGGTGGGGCGCTGCTTCTGGACCGTGCGCGCGAGCGCGACTGCATCGGCCATGCGCCCTTGCTCGTTGCGCAATGAAATGATCCGCCGTTGCGCCTCGATGAGGTTGGGTTGCAAGTCGAGCGCCTTGCGCAGCGTCTGCTCGGCGGCCGCCGCGTCCTTGCTCACCATCTGGGCATCGGCCAGGCGCACCAGCGGCACCGTGGACTGGGGCTGCAGCGACACGACGCGTGCCAGTGTCGTGAGGCCCTGGTTCGTGTCGCCGGCCGCCATCTGGGCGCGGCCCGCCGCGTCGAGCATGGCCGCGTTGTCCGGCAGTGCGGCCACGCCAGCCTGGGCGACAGACACCGCCTGCTTCGTGTCCTGCTGGCGCAGCAGGTGGTCCACCAGCATCACGCGCGGCGCCACCTCCGCCGGATCGGCCTGCACCGCGCGGGCGAGCAGGTCTCCGATCTGCTTGGTGTTGTCGCCCGGCTGGCGGGCATAGGCCTCGGCGAGTGCCAGCATGGCGCGCGAGTTCTTCGGCTCGCGCGCGAGCAAATCCTCGAAGCGCTTGCGCGCCTGCTCAGGCTTCTTGTCGGCCAGGTCCAGCACGGCCAGCCCGGCCACGGAAGGAAAGAAGTTGGGGTTGATCGCCAGGGAAGCTTCGTAGCTCTTGCGCGCGCCGGCCAGATCGTTCTTGGCCATCAACACGCCAGCGCGCAGCTGCCCGGTCAGCGGAACGTTGGGTGTCTTTTTTTCCAGGCGGTCGATCGCGGCCAGCGCCTTGTCGAGCTCGTTGCGGCGCACCAGGGTACTGATCAGAGCCATGTCGGCGGATGTGCCCTTGTCCGTGGCCGCGATGTCCTGCAGTTGCTCCAGGCCCGCATCCAGCTTGCCGCTGGCCATCTGCGTCATGGCCAGCGCCGTGCGCTTGCGGCCGTCGCTGGGATCGAGCTTGCTGGCGCGCGCGAAATACTCCTCGGCCTTGCGGGCATCTCCGCTCATCAGCTGGATTTCGCCCGCCAGCGACAGCAGCGTCGCATCGTTGGTGCTGTCGTTGACCACTGGCGCCAGCGTGGCCTGCGCCTTGGCGGCCTGGCCGGAGCGCAGGTAGGTCATGGCCAGCCAGCGGCGGGCCATCTCCAGGGAGCCATCGCCCTGCACGGCCTTGGCGAGGTACTCCTCGGCCGTGACCAGCGCATTGCGTTGCAGGTCGATGCCGCCGGCAAGCTCCAGTGCGCGGGCGTTCGTGGGAACGGCGCGCAGCAGATCTTGAGCCAGCTGCCGGGCCTTGGGAAAGTCCTTCTTCGCATAGGCCAGCTGCGCATCCAGGTAGATCGCCTCGGGATGCTTGGGTGCCAGCTTGCGCAGGGTCGCCATTTCCTTTTCGGCATCGTCCAGCTTGGCCTGCCTGGTCAGCATGCCGATCAGGCCGAAGTAGCCACGCACATCACCGGGCTGGGCCTCGATGGACTTGCGGTAGGACGTTGCGGCCTCATCGGGCGCCCGAAGCACATACTGCTGGATGTCGCCCTTGACGCGCCAGGCATCCGCGTTCTTGGCATTGCGCTGCAACACACCGTCCAGCACCGCGATCGCCCCCTCGGTGTCGCGTGCGGCCAGCTTGCTGCGGGCCTGCAAGAGCAGCGCGCCCTGGTTCCGTGGATCGGCGGCCAGTGCCTTCTCCAGCGCCTTTGCCGACGCGGCTTGATTGCGTTCGGCCGAATAGGCGCTCGCCAGCGCGGTCTGCAGTTCGGAAATGGCGTCGGGAGACGACAGCTGCGTATCGGCGAAATCCTCGATGACCTTCTTGTTCTTGCCCTGCATCAACAGCGCTTGTGCCAGCTTCGGAAGGACCTGGTCGGCAGGTTGCTTGAGGTCGCGCGCCTTGACCAGCTCGATCTCCGCAGCCGACGCATCGCCACCGGCCAGCAGCGCCAGACCGAGCAGGCGGCGGGCCTCACCCGAATCGGGCTGCTTCTGCAGCACGTTCTTGATCTGGATGGTGGCCGCCTTGTAGTCGTTCTTGGCCATGTAGTCCTTGGCAGAGGACAGCAAGGCCTCGGGACTGTCGCCGCAGCCGGCAAGCAAGAGGGCCACTGCCATGGCGATGGTGGCAAAGGAAGTTTTATGGTGCGGCATGGGACTGCTCTCTGAGATGGTCTTGAGGGGAAGGCAGGCTTACTTCAAGCCCAAGCGGTGCATGAGGTCGTACAGCGTGGGCCGGCTGACACCGAGCAGCTCAGCGGCCTTGACGATGTTGCCGTTGACCCGGCCCAGTGCCGCGATGATGGCGGTGCGCTCGGCGGCATCGCGCACGGCGCGCAGGTCGAGCGCAGGGTCCAGACCATCCGGAGCATCCGGCGCCACCAGGCCGATGTCGTCCCGCACGATCTGGTTGCCGTCGGCCATGATGACCGCGCGCTTGATGCAATTTTCCAGTTCGCGGATGTTGCCGGGCCAGGCGTGCACCTCGATGGCACGGATGGCCTCCTCGCCAAGGCTCACCGTGCCGCGGTTCTGCTCCTGTGCGAAGCGGCGCACGAAGGCATGGGCCAGCAGCGCGGCATCGCCGACACGGGCGCGCAACGGCGGGATGTTGACGACGATCTCCGCGAGCCGGTAGTACAGGTCTTCTCGGAAGCGGTTTTCCTTGCTCAGCGCCTTGAGGTCCTGGTGGGTGGCGCAGACGATGCGCACATCCACCGGAATCTCCTGGCGGCCGCCCACGCGCTCGATGGTGCGCTCCTGCAGGAAGCGCAACAGTTTGGCCTGCAGGCTGAACGGCAGATCGCCGATCTCGTCGAGCATCAATGTGCCGCCGTTGGCCGTCTCGATCTTGCCGACCGTGGTCTTGGCCGCGCCCGTGAAGGCGCCCTTCTCGTAGCCGAAAAGTTCGCTCTCGAGCAGGTTCTCCGGAATCGCGGCGCAATTGATGGCAACAAACTTGCCGTTGCGACGTGGCGAGGCCTGGTGCAGGCCCTTGGCCAAGACCTCCTTGCCGGTTCCGCTCTCGCCCAGCAGCATGACGGTCGCCGTGCTGTTGGCCACCTTCTCGATGGTGCGGCAGATGCGCAGCATTTCCGGATCGCGCGTGATCAAGCCACCGAGCGCATCGGGCTGCTGCATGGAGCGCAGCCGGCGGTTCTCCTTTTGCAGCTCGAACAGGCGGAAGGCGCGGTCCACCGTCAGGTTCAGCACGTCCGGATCGAACGGCTTGGGCATGAAGTCGTAGGCGCCCATGGCCACGGCGCGCAGGGCATTGGCCTGGTCGTTCTGCCCCGTCAGGACGATGACCTTGGTGTCCGGCTCCACGGCCAGGATTTGCTCGAGCAGCTTGAAGCCCTCGCTGACGGAGTCAGCATCTGGCGGCAGCCCCAGGTCCATGGTGACGACTGCCGGCGTGTGGCGGCGCATCTGCACCAACGCGGACTCGCGGTCCAGTGCCGTCACCGACTCGAAGCGGTCCAGTGACCACTTGATCTGCTTCTGCAGCGCCGGGTCGTCTTCGACGATCAACAGCGCGCGCATTTTTTCCGAGCTCATGCGTTCTCCAAAGGCTGCAGGACGGATGTCGAATGGGCATCGAACAGTGGCAACAGCATCTTGATCACCGATCCGCGGCCAAGTTCGCTGTCCACCCGGATTTTCCCGCCCAACTCCTGCACATATTGATAACTCTCATAGGCGCCAATGCCCATGCCCGCTTGCTTGGTGGTCTGAAAGGGCTTGAAGAGGCGCTCGCGAACGAACTCCTCGGACATGCCGCGCCCGGTGTCCCCGACCTCGACCAACGCCATGCCGGCTTCTCGTCCAAGCTTGAGCCAGACACGGCCCGAAGGGTCGGTGGCATCGAAGGCGTTCTGAACCATGTGGCCGATGATGCGTTCGAGCCGCTCATCCTGCCCTCGGGCGACCGGCTCGTCGTCCAGGTCAAGCTCCAATTGCCGGCCGCGGCTGTCGGCCACGCGGGCGATGCGCTGGGCGATGCCAGCCAGCGCCACACCGTGCACGGTACCGGTCGGCTTGGCACCCTCGCGCAATTGAAGCATCAGCTGTCGCATCTTGTCCAAAGAATTTTCAACAGTCATGAGCATGTCCTGCTGAAACTCCGGGTTGCCCTGCAAGCGCTTGGCGTTCTTCATCATCAGGGACAACTGGGTCACGATGTTCTTGAGGTCGTGCACCACGAAGGCCGACATCTTGTTGAAGGCATCGAACTTGCGCACTTCCAGCAAGGCTTCGGTGGCCTGCATCTGGGCCAGGAAGCTGGCTGCCTGCCGGCCGGCGGTCTTCAGCAGGTCATTGACCTCCCAGTTGACGTCCACATCGGCACGCGCGCTGGCCAGCACGACGAAGCCCGTCAGCTCGTCGCCCACGGTCAGCGGCACGATGAGCCAGGCCTGCCGCACCTCGTGCAGCCAGGCCGGCAGCGCGAGATCACCGTAGCGTTGCGGGAAGGACCGGTACTCCTGCAGGTTGATGACCCAGCCGCTTTGCAACAGGAAGCGGCAGAACGCGGAGTCGGCCTCCTCCTTGTCCTTGGACGCAGGCATGTTCCAGGTCGACGCACAGCGCAACGAGCCTTCGCCCGGACTACGCAGCCACAGCAAGCCGGCTGGACTCTCCAGCATGTCGGCCAGCCCACGGATTACACGTTGGCCCACAGCCAGCGGCGAGCGGTCGTTCGACAGGGTCTGGGTGAAACGCAGCCACTCCTCGCGGTAGTCGTAGCGGTAGCGAAAGAAGTGCTTGCCCAGCGTGACCCGCAGACGCGAGCGCACGGTACCCGACATCAGCAGCACCATCATGCCGACCGAGGCCACGGACACCAGCGCCAGCTGCAGCGCCCGGCCCCAGTCGCCACCGAAGTAGCGCACGTAGTAGCCAACGGCGGAGATGAAGATCAGGTAGGCGCCGGCAAGCACCAGCGTGGCCGAATGGAAGATGGCCGTGCGCGAGACACGCACCTTGCCGACCCAGTCGCTGCGCCCGCTCATCGACAGCCACATCAGCGGCACCAGCACCGCATGCAACAGGCCGCGCACGCTCATCGCGTCCAGGTCTGGTCGGTTGAACAAGACCGCCTGCGAGAACACGTACAGGTCGAACAGGAAAGTTCCGGCCAGGGCCAGACACAGGGGCTTGAGGCTCCAGCGCACGTCGTCGGCCACGTTGCGGTACACCTGCTCCAACAAGAACAGCGCAAAGACCGGAAGTGCCATCGCGCCCAGCAGTTGCCACTGGCCAACCACGGCCGCGGCATTGCCGTCCAGCAGGTTCTTTACCCGCACAACCACCGTGCCGCCGACCAGCAGCGCCGCAACCACGCCCGCCCAGCCGAAGCGCTGGACCAGCCAACCTGGCCGCTCGGGCCGCCACAGCAGCAGCAGAAAACCAATCCAGCACGCATAGCGCAGGCAATCGGCAAGCAGGCTGAGGTCGACCAGCCAGGACGACGCGCTGAGCAGGGCAGCCAGCACGAGGAAGGCCCACACCGTGGAGGCGACGACCGCCCCGAGCAGCAGCCCAGGAGAGACCTCTCGCGCCGCCCACAGGGTGCGCTGCCGCGCCAACGCCACGGCGAATGCACTGAAGGCCAGCCCGGTGAAGGCATACCCCCAGACGCTCAGCAGGATGTTGGGACTGTCCACGCGCCTCCCTACTCCGGGCGCGAGCAGTCCTGCGCCACACCAGGCGCCGGCATGCTCAGCGCGCGCCCTTGGCCATCAATACCACCCCGACGGTCTCGAACAGGATCACGAGGTCGAGGAAAAGGGAGTGGTTCTTGACATAGTACAGGTCGTACTGCAGCTTTTCCGCCGAGTCCTCCAGCGAGGCACCGTAGTGGTAACGCACCTGGGCCCAGCCGGTCACGCCCGGCTTGACGCTCTGGCGGACCGCATAGTAGGGAATCTCGCGCGTCAGTTGATCGACGAAGAATGGCCGCTCGGGGCGGGGCCCCACCAGGCTCATGTCGCCATTCAAGACGGAGAACAGCTGCGGCAGCTCGTCGATGCGCACCTTGCGGATGAAGCCACCCACGCGCGTCACGCGACTGTCCTTGGCGGCTGCGAACTGCGGCCCATCCTTTTCCGCGTCGATGCGCATGCTGCGGAACTTCACGACATTGAACAGCCGGCCGTTGAAGCCTACCCGTTCCTGGCGGTAGAACACGGGCCCGCGGCTTTCCAGCCTGATGACCAGCGCGGTGACCAGCATCACCGGCGCAGTGATGCCGATCAGCAGCAGCGCGCAAGCGATGTCGAACATGCGCTTGACTGCGGTGCGCAGCCCGCCCTGGCTGAAACCCTCGCCAAAGACCAGCCAGCCGGCGGACACCGAGTCGAGCCGGATCTGGCCTTTGGTCTTCTCGAAATGCGTTGCCATGTCGGTCACGCGCACGCCGTGCAGCTTACAGTCCAGCAGTTCGCGCAAAGGCATGCTGCCGCCGCGACGTTCGACCAGGGCCACGACGATTTCGTCGACTTCGAGCTCCAGCGCCGTGTCGGTCAGCGACTTGTTCTTGGACAGGATGCCCCAGGCGGATACCTCGGCCTCAGATTCGTTCGGACTGGCGTAGTACCCCACCACGTCCACATGCGGGTCGTCTTTCTTGAGCGCCCGTCCCACCAACGCGGCGCGGGGGCCGGTGCCGAACACCAGCACACGGTGCCGCAGCGCAGACTGTGCGCCGGAATGGGCTGCATCGACACGGTGCGCCAGCACGACCAGCAGGCCGACCATGGCGGCCAGGGCCAGTGACTGGCGCCCGTCGATGCCCAGGGGCACCGAGCCGAAAACAGCATAGGTGACGGGGACCGCCAGCAGCAGCGCCAGCGCCGCGCGCGCGCGCGATTGGTTGAGAGAACGGCCATGCACACGCTGGTAGAAGCCCATGCTGCCGTTGATGACCAGCATGCCAGTGGCCAACAATGCGGTGTAGCCCAACACCGGCACCATCGTCGGCCACTCCGCGCGGCGCCACAGCAATTCGGCGAACACGGCGGCCAGGATCAAGACGAAATCAAGAACCACCTGCAACACCGTACGCCGATGCAGGTAGTGGTTGAACAACTTGATCATGCGCCGCGACCCTCGGCCCAAGCGCCAGGAGCAATCAGGGAGCGCCCCCCATTGGTGTTGTTACGTCGAAGTCGAATCATCCGATGCCGTTCCCGGTAAAAGACAGAGCCCGCCAACCACAACTGTACGTGCCAACAGATGCAGGGCAGCCGCGATCCAGCCACGGGCGCAACGATTGCTCCCCAATTTGAGCGGAATCTGCGCAAAAACCCACAAATCTCCGGACGATTGTAGGAGGCCGGCACGGCATCAGATGCGGCCTGCCTTCTCCTTGTCGGACTAGCGCGACGCTTTGTGCGGACGCCTTTTGGCGTCAAAAGGCACGAACACTTTGCCGCCACCGGAGGGGCGCGGAGCGCCGCCAGTGCGGGCGCCGTCAGCACGCGGCGCAGGCCGTGCCTGGCTGCCAAAACCGCCGTGGTCGCCGCCCTGCCAGGTACCGAACCCGGCGCGGTCGTGCTGACCGCCACGTGGGCCACCGAAACCCCGGTTGCGCGGCTCATTGCCACGCGGACCGCCACGGCCGAAGGCGGGCTTGCGCGGCTCGGGCGCACGCTCGCGCGGCTCCATGCCGGGAATGACCTCAGCCTTGAACGGCTGGCGCGTGAAATGCTCGATGTCCTGGATGCGGCGGCGGTCGCGGAACTCGGCAAAGGTCACAGCCAAGCCGTCACGTCCTGCGCGGCCGGTACGGCCGATGCGGTGCGTGTAATCCTCTGCCTTCATCGGCAGGCCGAAGTTGAACACGTGCGTGATGGCCGGCACGTCGATGCCGCGCGCCGCCACGTCGGTGGCCACGAGAATCTGCACCTGGCCATTGCGCAGCGCCATCAGGCGGCGGTTGCGCAGGCCCTGGCTCAGCGCGCCGTGCAGGGCCACGGCCGAGAACCCCGCCTGTTGCAGGTCGTTGGCCAAGCCGTCGCACTCGATCTGGGTGCTGGCGAACACGATGGCCTGCTCGATGCTGGCATCGCGCAGCCAGTGGTCCAGAAGCGCCCGCTTGTGCTGGGCGTTGTCGGCCCAGAACAGCACTTGGCGGATGTTCTGGTGCTTTTCCTGCGGCGAATCGATCTGCACGCGCTTGGGTTCGCGCATCACGCGCATGGCCAGTTGCTGGATGCGCGGCGCGAAGGTGGCGCTGAACATCATGGTCTGCTGGCGCTGGGCCGTCAGATCGTTGACCGCGGCCAGATCATCGGCAAAGCCCAGGTCCAGCATACGGTCGGCCTCGTCGACCACCAGGAAACGCACCTTGTCGAGCTTGAGCTGCATCGAGCGCTGCAGGTCCAACAGGCGGCCCGGCGTGGCGACGACCAGGTTGGCGTTCTGCAGCTTGGCAATCTGCAGTGCGTAGGGCATGCCGCCCACCACGTTGGCGACGCGCAGGCCGCGGCAATGCTTGACCAGTTCGATGGCGTCGTGCGCGACCTGTTGCGCCAGTTCACGCGTGGGGCACAGAATCAGTGCACCCGGCTCAGCAGCCTTGAAGTGGCGCGGGTTGGTCGGATCCTTGCGGCGCGGCTTCTTGGGTGAGGTTTCACCGCGCGCCACAGCCTCGGCGGCCAGGCGTTCGCGTTCTGCACGCTCTGCCGCCTCGTCGGCCTCCTGCTGGCGGATCAAGGTGTGCAGCACAGGCAGCAGGAATGCTGCGGTCTTGCCGCTGCCCGTCTGGCTGGAGACCATCAGGTCGTTGAAGCCGGCGATGTCGCCCATGGCCATCGGAACGGTCTGCAGTTGCACGGTCGTAGGCTGGGTGTAGCCCATGTCGGCGACGGCACGCAACAGCGGCTCGGCCAAGCCCAGGGCGGCAAAGGCGGAAACATTCACCGGCGCAGCGGCGACGGGAGAAGAGGAGGAGTCGCCTTCGACGAAAGCGTTGTCGTGGGCGGGCATGGGCAAAGCTGCCCGGTCTTCAAAAGAGTCGGTCATGAATTTCTCACACGTGCAATGCGCCGCGCTGCTTGGCGGTGCAAGGCTCGTTGTCGGTGGAACAAACATCCACCTTCAAACGAAACAACACCGAGCTGAACGCTGGGCGTTGGCGGCTTATGCAGGATGCAACGATCCAGAGCCGAGAGTGTGAGGGGAGATGCACAGGATCGGCGCAGTCAAGCGACTTTGCCGAAGCCATCGATTATGGCATGTCCTGTCAATCCATGCGCAAGAAGTGCGTGCGGTAATGCACCAATTCGTCGATCGACTCGTGCACGTCGGCCAGTGCGGTGTGCTTCTGCGCCTTCTTGAAGCCGCTGTAGACCGCGGGCTTCCATCGCTTGGCCAGCTCCTTGAGGGTGCTGACGTCCAGGTTGCGGTAATGGAAAAAGGCCTCCAGTTTCGGCATGTACTTGACCAGGAAGCGCCGGTCCTGGCCGATGCTGTTGCCGCACATGGGCACCACGTTCTTGGGCACGTAGCGCGCGAGGAAGGCCAGCAGTTCGGCCTCGGCCTGCGCTTCGGTCACGGTGGATGCCCGTACCTTGTCGATCAGGCCGCTGCGGCCATGCGTACCCTTGTTCCAGGCGTCCATCTTGTCCAGCTGCTCGTCCGACTGGTGAATCACCAGCACCGGCCCTTCCACGCGCGGCTGCAGATCCGGGCCCGTCACCACCACGGCGATTTCGATCAGGCGCTCGACTTCGGGGTCCAGGCCGGTCATCTCGCAGTCCAGCCAGACCAGGTTCTTGTCGGATTTTCCCAGCAGGACGGGGGTGGAAATGGTGTTCGTCGGGTCCATGCAACCATTCTCGCCGATGGCCTACACTGCCCGGCTATGCCCCCTGACCTGTCCGCTGCGGACCTTTTCACCGCGGCATTCGCGGTCGCCCTCGTGCTCGGCCTCCTGGTCAAGTTTTGGCTGGCCAGCCGCCAGATCCGCCATGTGGCGCTCCACCGCGACGCTGTGCCCTCCGCGTTCGCCGGCACCATCACGCCCGAGGCGCACCGCAAGGCCGCCGACTACACCATCGCCAAGACGCGATTCGGCCTGCTCGACATGGCTTTCGGCGCAGCCGTTCTGCTGGCATGGACGCTGCTGGGCGGCCTGAACCTGCTGAACGAGTTGCTGTTGCGTGCCCTGGGAGCCGGCATGCTGCAGCAGTTGGCGCTGCTGGCCGCGTTCGCGGTGATCGGCGGCCTGCTGGAACTGCCGTTCTCGCTGTACCAGACCTTCGGCATCGAGCAACGCTTCGGCTTCAACAAGATGACTGGCCGGCTCTGGCTGGCCGACCTGCTCAAGTCGGCGCTGGTCGGCGCGCTGATCGGCCTGCCGATTGCAGCGCTGATCCTGTGGCTCATGGGCGCGGCTGGCCAGCGCTGGTGGCTGTGGGCCTGGGCGGCGTGGATGGGCTTCAACCTCGTGCTGCTGATGGTCTACCCGAGCTTCATCGCGCCGCTCTTCAACAAGTTCAAACCGCTCGAGGACGAAAGCCTGAAGGCCAGTGTTACCGCGCTCATGCAGCGCTGCGGCTTTGCCGCCAAGGGCTTGTACGTGATGGACGGCAGCCGCCGGAGCGCGCACGGCAACGCTTACTTCACGGGTTTCGGCGCTGCCAAGCGCGTGGTCTTCTACGACACGCTGCTGGCCCGGCTGTCGCAGCGCCAGGTCGACGCCGTGCTCGCGCACGAACTCGGCCACTTCAAGCACAAGCACATCGTGCAGCGCATCGTCATGATGTTCGCGCTGAGCCTGGCCGGCTTCGCGCTGCTGGGCTGGCTCTCGGGCCAGACCTGGTTCTACACAGGCCTGGGCGTGCACCCCTTCATGGCCCTGCTGCCCGACGGCCGCCCCGCCCCCAACGACGCGCTGGCGCTGCTGCTGTTCATGCTGGCGATGCCGGTGTTCAGCTTCTTCGTGGCGCCGCTGTCGGCACAGTTGTCGCGCCGCCATGAGTTCCAGGCCGATGCCTTCGCCGTGGCGCAAACCAGCGGCGCCGACCTGTCGGCCGCACTGCTCAAGCTCTATGAGGACAACGCCAGCACGCTGACGCCCGACCCCGTGTTCGTGAAGTTCTACTACTCCCACCCACCAGCCTCGGAACGGCTGGCCCGACTGCAGCCCGCCTCCTGAGGAGCACCGCATGAGCACATTGCCAAAGAAGGACTGGGCGACCACGCCGCGCCGCGCGCTCAAGCCCACCGACATCGTGACCCGGCTGGCCCAGCTGCAGGGCTGGACGCTGCGCGGCGACGGCGAGAACGTAGCGATCGAGAAGACCTACCGCTTCGCCAATTACCACGAGACCATGGCCTTCGTGAACGCCGTCGCCTTCGTCGCCCACGTACAAGACCACCATCCCGAACTGTTGGTGCGCTACGACCATTGCGTGGTGGCGCTGAACACGCACGACGTGCACGGCATCTCCGAAACCGACTTCGATTGCGCCGCGCGCTTCGACGCGCTGCTGCAGGCTGAAGTTTGAGCGCCCTGCCCACCGGTCTGGTCGTCGCCGCACACGGGCGGCACTGTCTTGTCGAAGCCGACGATGGCAGCCGGCGCATCTGCCACCCACGCGGCAAGAAAAGCCAGGCCGTGGTCGGCGACAGGGTGCGCTGGTCGTCGCCTCCGACCGGCCAGGGCGAGGAAGGCAGCATCGAAGCCGTCGAGCCGCGCCGCAACCTGCTGTACCGGCAGGACGAGATCCGCACCAAGTCCTTCGCGGCCAACCTCGACCAGGTGCTGGTGCTGATCGCGGCCGAACCCGAGCCCTCCGAACACCAGCTCGCACGCGTGCTGATCGCGGCCGAGGCAGCGCACATCGCGCCGCTGGTCGTGCTCAACAAGCGCGACCTGCCCGAACCCTTCGCGCGTGCCTCGCAGCGCCTGACGCCCTACCGCGCCATGGGCTACGGCGTGCACACGGCCAGCCTGCGCGCCGAGGGCTCTGCCGAGTTGGCGCCGCTGCTGCAGGGCAAGGCCACGCTGGTGCTGGGGCCCTCGGGCGCCGGCAAGAGCACGTTGATCAACCAGCTCGTGCCCGGTGCCGCGGTGCTCACGCAGGAAATCTCGTACGCACTCAAGTCGGGCAAGCACACCACGACCAGCACCACCTGGTATTGGACCGATGCAACGCGCACGACGGCGGTGATCGACTCGCCTGGCTTCCAGGAATTCGGCCTGCACCAGATTGCGCCGCGCCAGCTCGCCACGCTGATGCCCGACATCGCAGCGCATGCGGACCAGTGCCGCTTCTACAACTGCACGCACCTGCACGAACCGGGCTGCGCAGTGCTGGCCGCTGTGGGAGAAGGCGGCGACATCGCGCCACGCCGCCATGCCATCTACGCCGACCTGTTCGCCGAATTGAGTCAGCCGCCGCGCTACTGATCCGATACTCCCCTGGGGTATAGTGCGGCGCCATGCCGCACTCCCCCGCCGAGAAGAAGAAGGCCCTGCTGCGCGTGCGCCGCATCCGCGGCCAGGCCGATGCGCTCGAGCGCGCGCTCGAGGCCGGCGCCCATTGCGGCCCCGTGCTGCAGCAGCTGGCAGCCATCCGCGGTGCCGTCAACGGCCTCATGGCCGAGGTGCTGGAGTCCCACATCCGTGAGGAGTTCGGCACGCCCGACACCGGCGACGCGCGCCATGCCCAGCGCGTGCAGGACATGACCACCCTGGTCCGCACCTACCTCCGCTAACCCCCTCCCAGGAGAAACACCCATGAAATCCCGCGCCGCCGTCGCCTTCAAGGCCGGAGAACCGCTGCAGATCGTCGAGATCGATGTCGCCCCGCCGCAAAAGGGCGAAGTGCTGGTCAAGATCACCCACACCGGCGTCTGCCACACCGATGCCTTCACGCTGTCGGGCGACGACCCCGAAGGCTTGTTCCCGGCGGTGCTGGGCCACGAGGGCGCAGGCATCGTGGTCGAGGTCGGCGAAGGCGTCACCAGCGTGAAGCCTGGTGACCACGTGATCCCGCTGTACACGGCCGAATGCGGCGAATGCCTGTTCTGCAAGAGCGGCAAGACCAACCTGTGCGTGTCCGTGCGCGCCACGCAGGGCAAGGGCGTGATGCCAGACGGCACCACGCGCTTCTCCTACAACGGCGAGCCGATTTACCACTACATGGGTTGCTCCACCTTCAGCGAGTACACCGTGGTCGCCGAAGTCTCGCTGGCCAAGATCAACCCGCAAGCCAACCCCGAGCAGGTCTGCCTGCTGGGCTGCGGAGTGACCACCGGCCTGGGCGCTGTCTGGAACACGGCCAAGGTGCAGGAAGGCGACACGGTCGCCGTGTTCGGCCTGGGCGGCATCGGCCTGGCTGTCGTGCAGGGCGCGAAGAAGGCCAAGGCCGGCCGCATCATCGCCATCGACACGAACCCTTCCAAGTTCGACCTGGCCAAGACCTTCGGCGCCACCGACTGCGTGAACCCCGAGGACTTCGACAAGCCCATCCAGCAGGTCATCGTCGAGATGACGGGCTGGGGCGTGGACCACTCCTTCGAGTGCATCGGCAGCACGAAGGTGATGCGCGCGGCGCTGGAATGCGCGCACCGCGGCTGGGGCCAGTCCGTCATCATCGGCGTGGCCGGTGCGGGGCAGGAGATCTCCACGCGGCCGTTCCAGCTGGTCACGGGACGCAAGTGGCTGGGCACGGCCTTCGGCGGCGTCAAGGGCCGCAGCCAGTTGCCGGGCATGGTCGAGGACGCGATGAAGGGCGACATCCAGCTGGCCCCGTTTGTCACGCACACCATGCCGCTCACCGACATCAACGAAGCCTTCGACCTCATGCACGAAGGCAAGTCGATCCGCTCGGTGGTGCACTACTGATGGAACGCGTCGAAAGCCACGCCAGCTTCGGCGGCCGGCAAGAGGTCTGGAAACACGCCTCCACAGCGCTGGGCTGCGAGATGAAGTTCGGTGTCTACCTGCCGCCCGCCGCACTGCGGGGCGAGCACTGCCCCGTGCTGTACTGGCTCTCGGGCCTGACCTGCACCGAGCAGAACTTCATCACCAAGGCTGGCGCGCAGGAGCATGCAGCGCGCCACGGACTCATCATCGTCGCGCCAGACACCAGCCCGCGCGGCGAGGCGGTGGCCAATCACCCCGGCTACGACCTGGGCCAAGGTGCGGGCTTCTATGTCAACGCCACCCAGGAGCCCTGGGCTGCGCACTACCGCATGCAGGACTACGTGGCGGACGAACTGCCGGCCTTGGTCGAGCAGCATTTCCTGGCGACCGCCGCGCGCGGCATCTTCGGCCACTCCATGGGCGGCCATGGCGCGCTGATCACGGCCCTACGCCATCCCGGCCGCTACCGGAGCGTGTCGGCCTTCTCGCCCATCGTCGCGCCCTCGCAGGTGCCCTGGGGGCAGAAGGCGCTCACGGCCTACCTGGGTGCAGACCGCGCAGGCTGGGCGGCCTGGGATGCGGTCGCACTGGTCAAGAGTGCCAGCGAGCGACTGCCGCTGCTGATCGACCAGGGCGACGCCGACGAATTCCTGGCCGGCCAGCTGCAGCCCGAGCTGCTACAGGCCGCCTGCACCGCCGCCGGCCACCCGCTCACGCTGCGGCTGCAGCCGGGCTACGACCACAGCTACTACTTCATCGCGAGCTTTCTGGGTGAGCACTTCGCCCACCACGCGCAGGCGCTGCGCGGCTGAAGCTCAGCCCTGCAGGCAGGCGGCCAGCGCCTGCAGCAGCTGTTCGCACTGCGCAGGCGTGCCCACGCTGATGCGCAGGTACTGGCCGATGCGCGGTTGCGCGAAGTGGCGCACCAGGACCTTTCGGCCCCGCAGCGCCGCGGCCAACTGCGCGGCGTCGTGCGCGGGATGCCGCGCGAACACGAAGTTGGCCTGCGAAGGCAGCACCGTGAAGCCCAGGTCTTCCAGCTGCAGCAACAGGCCTTCGCGGCAGTGCACCACGGCGTCGCGCTGGCGCACGAAGTAAGCCTGATCCTCCAGGGCTGCGATGGCGCCGGCCTGCGCCAGCCGGTCCAGCGGATAGGCGTTGAAGCTGTTCTTCACGCGCGTGAGTGCATCGACCAGCGGTGCCTGGCCGATGGCCCAGCCCACGCGCAGCCCGGCGAGCGCGCGCGACTTCGACAATGTCTGCACCACCAGCACGTTCGGATGCCGCGCCACCAGCGCAGCGGCCGACTCGGCGCCGAAATCCACATAGGCCTCGTCGACCAACAGCACGCGCTGCGGATGGATCCGCGCCAGGCGCTCCAGCGCATCCAGCGGCAGCGCGATGCCGGTCGGTGCATTCGGATTGGCGATGACCATGCCCGCCACCGACTCGCCGCGGGTGGCCTCGAAGGCTGCAAGGTCTACGCGCAGCCCATCGTCCACGGGCAACTGGCGCACGACCACGCCCAGCCAGCGGCAAACGGATTGGTAGAAGCTGTAGCTCACATCGGGCAGCAGCAGCGGCTGGCCCGCATGGCGGAAAAAGGCGTCGAAGGCCAGTGCCAGCACCTCGTCCGAGCCATTGCCCACGAAGACCTGATCGGGCGCCACGCCATGGTGGCGCGCGATGACGCTGCGCAGCACGCGGGATTCGGGATCCGGGTAGAGCTGCAGGCCCGCACGCGTGGCGCCCTCGATCGCTGCCAGCACGCGCGGCGACGGGGGGTACGGGTTCTCGTTGGTGTTGAGCTTGACGAGACCTTCGATGACCGGCTGCTCGCCTGGTGAATAGGGCACCAGCGCGGCCAGGTGTGGGCTCGTGAAGCTCATCCCAAGAGGCGCGCCAAGGTCAACAGCGCCAGCAGGCCCAGCAGCAAAACAACCGTCCGCCACACCAGCCCCACCACGCTGCGCAGATGCGCGAGCTCGGGCTCGCGCCCCGGCGTGGCGGCGGAATCCTGCGGCGGCTGCAGCCCCGCTTCGAAAGGCTGCAAGGCGTTGGCCGCCGGCTTGGCCTTGAGCGCCTCGCCACCCAGGCGCACGTTCACCGCGCCCGAGGTGGCTGCCAGGATCACGCCGTCGTTGTCGTTGGGGAACTGCTGGGCATGGTGGCGCCAGCTGTCGATCGCGTCCTCGAAACTGCCGACGATGGCAAAGCCCAGGGCCGTGGCGCGCGCCGGCAGCCAGTCGACGACGGTCCAGGCGGCGCCCGCCACCTGCTGCAAGGCGGCGCTGGCCGGCTGGTTCTGCGGGTTGACGCGGTACCGCCAGTAACGCGAGACGAACTCCGCCATCCGGTAGAAGACCGCACCGGCAGGCCCGAGGCCGAGCGCAGCCAGCACCGCAAACCAGACCAGCACGCCGAACACATGGCGGTGCGCAGCGATCACCGAATACTCGATCACATGGCGCACGATCTCGCGGCGCGGCAGCTCGCTCGCGTCCACGCGCTGCCAGGCCGCGAGGTGCTCGCGCGCCTGCAGTTCGTCGCCAGCATCGAGCGCATTGCGGATCTCGGTGAAGTGGTGGCTGAACTGCCGAAAGCCCAGCGTGCCGTACAGCACCACCACGTTCCACAGCACGGCGGCGGGCCAGCCGATCCAGTGCGCGAGCATCCAGTACACGGCCAACGCCGCCAGGGTGGGCAGCAGCACGGCCAGGGCCCAACTGGTCCAGCCGTGCAGGGACTTGCCGGCGTCGAAGTTGTCGCTGCTCCAGCGCACCCAGGCGCGCAACCAGCCGTGGATGGCGTTGTCGCGGGCCAGCGGCCGCACCTGCTCGAGCAGCAGCGCACAGAAGATGGCGAAGAAGCTCATGGGGCGGCCATCATAGGCGACGGGCGCACGGCCTCACGCCGACAGAAAGCGGTACAGATTGCGCAGCATGCCGGCGGTCGCGCCCCAGATGAAGCGCTCGGTCTCGCCGTCCCGAAACGGCATCGAGAACCACTCGCGCCGTGCGCCTTGCCACTCCAGCATGTGCCGGTGGTGATTGGCCGGATCCATCAGAAAGGCCAGCGGCACCTCGAAGGCAGCCGCCACCTCGCCGGCATTCAGCGTCAGCGCAAAGCCCGGCCGCACCAACCCCACCACGGGCGTCACCACGAAGGCCGTGCCCGTCACGTAGTTGGACAACACGCCGATGAGTTCGACATGGGACCGGTCCAGCCCGACCTCCTCCTGCGCCTCGCGCAGCGCGGCGGCATTGGCATCGGCGTCGGTCGCATCGACGCGGCCACCGGGGAACGCAACCTGGCCCGAATGGTTGGCCAACTGCAGCGACCGCTCGGTCAGCAGCAGCGTGGGGCCGCCCTCGCGCAACACGACAGGCACCAGCACGGCCGCGCGGGCCGGCGGGCGGTCGGTGAAACGCGGCTCGGCCCGCACCTCGGGCTCCCAGACCGGCGGCGAACGGAAGCGCTCGCGCAGTGCCTCTGCGCCCAGGCGTGCCAGCGGCACCGCGGGCAGATGGGCATCCGTGCCCAGCGAAGGAGCGTGGCGCGGATCGAAGTTGGGAATCTTGGACAGCGGCGTCAGCGGCAGATCGGACACAGGCACTCACAACTGGGAAGAACGGCAGGAGCCGAAAAGCAAAAAGCCGCCACGCGCGAAGCAGGTGGCGGCTTGACGGACCGAAAGGCCGTTCGGATTACTGGGCTGCAGCAGCGGCCTTGGGGGCCTTGAGCACCAGCTTTTCCTTGATGCGGGCCGACTTGCCGCTGCGCTCGCGCAGGTAGTACAGCTTGGCACGGCGCACATCACCGCGGCGCTTGACTTCGATGCCGGCGATCAGCGGGCTGTAGGTCTGGAACGTACGCTCCACGCCTTCGCCACTGGAAATCTTGCGCACGGTGAAGCCGCTGTTCAGGCCACGGTTGCGCTTGGCGATGACCACGCCTTCGTAGGCCTGGACGCGCTTGCGCGTGCCTTCGACCACGTTGACGCTGACGATCACGGTGTCGCCGGGCGCAAATTCAGGGATCTTCTTGCCCAGACGGGCAATTTCTTCCTGCTCGAGGATCTGGATGAGGTTCATGGTTCTTCCACAGGATCTTGCTCACGCTCGGGTGTCACGGGGCATTGAAGCACTGCAAAAGCTGCAGCTTGCCGGGACGGAGCCAGACGCGACATTGCGTAAGGCAGCGGACAGAGGATCCGAAAAGCCCGCGATTATAGCGTGCCGGACGCCGTTTGCGCCAGCACTGCCTCGTCCGCAGCGCTCAGGCGCCCTGCCGCACGCGCAGCGGCCAGCAGCTCGGGCCGACGCGCGGCCGTGAGGCGCAACTGCACGTCGCGCCGCCAACGCGCGATGCGGCCGTGGTGCCCGGACAGAAGCACCTCGGGCACCGGCGCGCCGCGCCACTCCTCAGGCCGGGTGTAGTGGGGGCAGTCCAGCAGGCCGTCCAGGGCCGGATGGAAGCTGTCGAACTGGTGACTTTCGGCATCGTTGAGCACGCCGGGCTGCAACCGCGCCACGGCGTCGAGCAGCGCCAATGCGGCGATCTCGCCGCCCGACAACACGAAGTCACCCAGGCTGATGCTGTGCGTCACGTAGCGGTCGACCAGGCGCTGGTCGATGCCCTCGTAGCGGCCGCACAGCAGCACGGCGCCCTCGCCTTCGGCCCAGCCGGCCACCGCCGTGTGGTTGAGCGGCGCGCCCACCGGCGTGAACAGCACGACGGGCGTGCCAACGCCGCGCTCGGTCAGGATCGCATCGAGACAGCGCGCGAGCGGCTCGGCCAGCATGACCATGCCTGGGCCGCCGCCGAAGGCCTTGTCGTCCACACGCTTGTAGTTGCCCTCGGCCTGGTCTCGCGGGTTCCACAGCCGCACGTCGACCTGGCCCGAAGCGTACGCGCGCCGCGTCACGCCGCTGGTCAGGAAGGGTGCGAACAGTTCGGGAAACAGCGTGATGACGTCGAAGCGCATGGCCTCAGGCAGCCCCGCTCAGTAGTCGGGCTGCCAGTCCACCGTGATGCAGCGGCCGGGCAGATCGACCTTGTCGACGAAGGCCGAGACGAAAGGAACCATGCGCTCGACGGGCTTCTCGCCCTCGGCGCCAGGCTGCTCTTCTATGACCAGCACGGTCTGCGGGCCGGTGGACAGCAGCTCGCGCACCTGGCCCAGCGCCACGCCTTCGCGGTTGACCACGTCCAGGCCGATCAGGTCGACCCAGTAGTACTCGTCCGTCGCGGCACTCGGGAAGCTAGAGCGCGAGACGAACACGCGCGCGCCTTTCAGCGCATCGGCAGCATCCTTGTCTGCGATGTCCTGTACCTGGGCCACGACGCCGCCGGAATGCTCACGTGCCTCGCGCACCTTGAGCAGCAAGGTGCCGTCGAAGGCCTTGGCCCCCCGTTCGGACGCCTGCAGATACCAGCGTTTGGAAGAAAAAAGCGCCTCGGGTTGGGCGCTGTGGGGCAGCAGCTTGAGCCAGCCCTTGACGCCCCAACCGCCAGCGACGCGGGCCACTTCGACCGCATCGTCCGGCAGGGGCGCCGGATCGAGTGCCTGCAGCATGAGCAGGCCTGCCAACTCAGGCAGCGGCTGCGGGAGCAGCAGCCGGGGCGGCAGCGGCCTGGGCCACCAGACGCTCGACCGTGGGCGAGGCCTGGGCGCCGACGCTGCGCCAGTAGTTCAGGCGGTCGTGGACGACGCGGATGCTCTCTTCGTTGGCCTTGGCGGTCGGGTTGTAGAAACCGATGCGCTCGATGAAGCGGCCGTCACGACGGACGCGCTTGTCGGCAACGACGATGTTGAAGAAGGGGCGGGCCTTAGAGCCGCCGCGAGAAAGCCGGATGACAACCATGATTTATCCTCAAGGGGTCGGCCCGCCGGTTAGATAGCACCGATGGGCCAGATTCATTTTTCAGATTCAGCGCTGAGACACGCGCTGTGGCCACCCGGCCAGCGACACGCTGAAAAGCCCGCGATTATAGCCTGCACCTGTTGCTTCTCCTTTCCACATGCCAAGCATCCGCCCCAGCACCGACGCCGACGTCGCCGCCATTGCCGCGATCTACACCCACCATGTGCTGCACGGCACCGGAACCTTCGAGATCGATCCGCCCTCGGCCCAGGACATGGTCGCCCGTCGCGCCGACGTGCTGGCCAAGGGCCTGCCCTACCTCGTGGCCGAGGAAGACGGCCGCGTGCTGGGCTTTGCCTACTGCAACTGGTTCAAGCCGCGCCCGGCCTACCGTTTCTCGGCCGAGGACTCGATCTACCTGGCGCCCGAGGCGGCCGGCCGCGGGCTGGGCCGCCAGCTGCTGACGGCGCTGGCCGAGGCGGCGCAGGCGTGTGGCGTGCGCAAGCTCATCGCCGTGATCGGCGACTCGGCCAACGCCGGCTCCGTCGGCGTGCACCGCGCGCTGGGCTTCGAGCACGTCGGCGTGATCCGCTCGTGCGGCTGGAAGTTCGAGCGCTGGCTCGACATCGTGTTGATGGAAAAGGCACTGGGCGCGGGCGACAGCCAGCCGCCGGTCTGAAGCCAATGCCGAGGAACAAGAACAAGACCCTGGCCACTTGGCTGGCCCTGCTGGGAGGCCCGCTGGGCCTGCACCGCTTCTACCTGCGCGGCCTGGGCGACCTGTGGGGCTGGCTCTACCCGCTGCCCACGGCGCTGGGCCTGTACGGCATCGAGCGCGTGCAGCAATTCGGCCAGGACGACCACTGGAGCTGGCTGCTGATCCCATTGCTGGGCGTGTCGATCGCGGCGAGCGCGTTGACCGCCATCGTCTACGGCCTGCGCTCGCCCGAGAAGTGGAACGCCGCCTTCAACACGGCGGGCTCGTCGGAAGCGCCAGCCGGCAGCACCAACTGGTTCACCGTGATCGGGGTCGCCGCCGCACTGCTGTTGGGCACCGGCGTGCTGATGGCCAGTCTGGCGTTCAGCTTCCAGCGCTACTTCGAGTACCAGATCGAAGAGGCGCGCAAGATCTCGCAGTAGCCGCTCAAAACACGCGGAAGCTGACCCAGTAGGCGATCGCCGCCACGAAGGCGCTGGCCGGAATCGTGAAGATCCAGGCCCACACGATGTTGCCCGCCACACCCCAGCGCACCGCGCTGGCGCGCCGCGTGGACCCTACACCGACGATGGCGCCCGTGATGGTGTGCGTGGTCGACACCGGAATGCCCAGCATCGTGGCCATGAACAGCGTCAGCGCACCGCCGGTCTCGGCGCAGAAGCCGCCCACCGGCTTGAGCTTGGTGATCTTCTGGCCCATGGTCTTGACGATGCGCCAGCCGCCGAACATGGTGCCCGCCGCGATGGCCATGTAGCAGCTGATGATCGTCCAGGCCGGCGGCGAGGCATCGCCAGCCGAGGCATAGCCGGTGGCGATCAGCAGCAGCCAGATGATGCCGATCGTCTTTTGCGCGTCGTTGCCGCCATGCCCCAGGCTGTAGGCCCCGGCCGAGACCAGCTGCAGCCGACGGAACCAGCGGTCCACGCGCGAGGGCGTGGCGCGCCGGAAGATCCAGGCCACGATCACCAGCATCAGCGAGCCCAGCGCGAAACCCAGCACCGGCGAAACGAAGATGAAGGCCACCGTCTTGGCGATGCCGCTGCCCACCAAACCCGAGGCACCGGTCTTGGCCATCACAGCGCCCACGATGCCGCCGATCAACGCATGGGAGGAGCTGCTGGGGATGCCGTAGTACCAGGTGATCAGGTTCCACGAGATGGCGCCGATCAGCGCGCCGAACACCACGTGCACATCCACCACACCCGGCTCGGCGATGCCCTTGCCCACGGTGGCCGCCACGCTGAGGTGGAACACGAAGATCGCGATGAAGTTGAAGAACGCCGCGAACACCACCGCCTGGCCGGGCTTGAGCACGCCCGTGGACACCACGGTCGCGATCGAATTGGCCGCGTCGTGAAAGCCGTTCATGAAGTCGAACACCAGGGCCAGGGTGACCAGCAGCACCACGACCCACAGGGCCACCTGCACAGAAGCCATCGCGCTCTGCCCGGATCAGGAGTTCTCGAGGACGATGCCCTCGATCAGGTTGGCCACGTCCTCGCACTTGTCGGTGACTGTCTCCAGCAGCTCGTAGATGGCCTTGAGCTTGATCAGCTCACGCACGTCCGGCTCCTCTCTGAACAGCTTGCTCATGGCCGAACGCATGACGCGGTCGGCATCGGATTCCAAGCGGTCGATCTCCTCGCAGGTCTTGAGCGCGGCCTCGGCGGTCGCCGGGTCCCCGATATTGGAAAGCAGCTTGACCGCGTCCTTCACGCGCTCGCAGCATTTCATGCACAGCTCGGTCAGGCGGCGGATCTCGTCCGTCATGCTGCGCACGTCGTACAGTGCCATGGTCTCGGCCGCGTCCTGCAGCAGGTCGGCCACGTCGTCCATGGAGTTGATTAGCGAGTGGATTTGCTCGCGGTCGATCGGTGTAATGAAGGTCTTGTGCAGCGAGCGGTTGACCTCCTGCGTCACACGGTCGGCGGCACGCTCGGCGTTGTCCACATCGCGGTTGTACTGCTCACGCAGGTGCGCATCGTGGTAATTTGCCACCAGCTGCGAGAAGGCGCGAGCAGCCTCCACGATGCGATCGGCATGCTGGTTGAACATCTCGAAAAAGTTGCCATCGCGTGGCATCAGCTTGCCGAACAGCATGCGCAGATCCTGGGGTGTGTCAAAAATATGACGTTTCGGTGAAACGGGGCGCAGTGTAACTGCGCGTTCCGGCGCTCCGGCCCGTGTGCCGTGGTTCCGCCCGTTGCGCCGGCGGGCCCGCCGACCCACTCTCCTGCGGCCCCTGCAGCATGCCGTCGTGATCACCGATATCACTCGCCCGGCTGGCCCCATCTGGCCGAGTTCCGCCGCACGAGGGCCATGAGGTACACAGCATCCAGCACGCGCCTCGCTCGTCAGGTGACGAAGCTTCGACGGGCGGTTGAACGCAGACTCACGACTTCAGCAGGCTCATTGCACTGTCGTGCAGCCCGGCACGGGCTTGCGGATACGCATCGCGCATTCGCGCTGGCACTTTCTGGCACGATCGGGCGCCCAGCAGTTACCCACGCGGTTCCATGTACGAACGAATTCTTGTCGTGTGCACCGGCAATGTCTGTCGAAGTCCACTCGCCGAGGCCTTGCTGCGCCTGCAGTTGCAGGCCGATGGCCGTGCAGAGGCGACGCAGGTGCAATCCGCCGGAACACGCGCGCTGGTCGGCAAACCTGCGGACGAAACCGTGCTGTATGTCGCACGCCAGCAGCCCCGGCTTCTGCAAGAACTGGAACGGCATCGCGCGCAACAGATCAACCCCACCCTCCTCTGGTGGGCCGACTTGATTCTGGTGATGGAGACGGCCCACATCCGGCAACTTGCCCATGTGGACCCGCAAGCGCCAGGCAAGGCCCGCATGCTCGGGCACTGGCTCGGGACGGCCATTGCCGACCCCTACCTCAAGCATGAATCGGTCTACCAGGAGACGCACAGCCTGGTCGAGCAGGCCGTGGCGTCATGGCGGGAGAGCATCCATGGGTAAGCAAATAAGCAACCCGGCCTGAGGAGTAAAGCACACCCGACAGGGCCAGACACTGTTACATTTTCTGATGGCTTGAAAGTTGCTGTGCCGCAGAGTGCCGCTAACATCCCGGCTTACCGAGCACGGCTTCGACAATCTGTCGACGCAGAATTTCCCGAATGTGGCGGCCTGCAAGCCAGGCATTGACCGGGTGTGGCAACCCGGAACATTTACCGTCAACATGACAATTTGGCCTATGTATGAGATGCCATCGGGCAGACATGGACAGGCATCAAACTGGCTTGCGCAGAGAACAAGGCCGGGGGGACATTCAAGAAAATGCACCATTTCGAAGCGCGCACGTCGACGGCCGTGTGGTGTGTTTCCGATCGACTGGTCTTCCCCGAGGATGTGAATGTCATTTCTGAGCAATTTATCCATCGCAGACCGCGGACGCTGCTTCGATGTGCTGGCAGAAGTCGCGCACATCCGCACGCATGTGGATCTGGTCAATTGGTTACGTGGTGGCGTCCAGTACTTCATGCCGCACGACATCGTGGTTGCCGCCTGGGGTGACTTCCAGCGGGGCACCATCGGCCACGACATCGTCTTTCCACTGCGTGGCGTGCGCACGGCGCAGGCCAGCATGTCGGCCCTGGTCTCTCGGCTGCAGGAGTTGTTTGCCAACTGGTCCGCCCTGAACAAGCAGCCCTACGTGACCGCTGCCGACCGAATGAACGGCGTTCTCGGGCTTTCGCCGCAGCCCGAGCTGCTCCACTCGACCATCCCGGCCATGCGTTCTGCCATGGTGCATGGCCTGCGCGACCTGCGCGGTGAACAGGATTGCCTGTACGTCGTGCTGAGCCGCGAAGCAATCACCGAGAAAACAGGTACCGCGGCGATGACAGCGCTGCTCCCCCACATCGACATGGCGATGCGCCAGGCCGCGCTGCCCTCCAAGATCATCACGCAAGGCACCGCCTGCGGCGGACCTGCGCAGATCACCATCTCGCGCCACGGGCTGGACAACCCCGTGCCCGACAACGGCATGACCGGCCGCGAGTTGGAGATCATGCAATGGGTCGAAATGGGCAAGACCAACCAGGAAATCGGCACCATCCTCGACATCAGCGCATTCACCGTCAAGAACCACCTGCAACGCATCTTCAAGAAGCTGGACGTCTACAACCGCGCCCAAGCGGTGTCCCGGCTGAAGAACAGTCATTACGCCCATGGATAGCTCTCCCATTCCCTTGACGCAAGTCAAGTCTGCGCCCGATGTCGCTGGCAGCGGTAGCCTGGGCAAGGACCACCCCCTCAGCTTCATCGAATCGCTGATCGACCCCGGCATGCTGGTGCTGTCGCTGTGGGGCGTCGGGCTCTACCACACGGGCAGCCTGCGGCCCGAGTACCTCATCCTGTCCGTCATCGTGTTTGCGATGACGTTTCCCGGCACGACGCAGATCCGCTCGTCGCTGCGCAAGCTGGTCACGCAGACCCTCATCAACTGGGCCGCCATCGCGGCGCTGCTGCTGGTGATGGGGGTGGCCACCGGATACAACCGCCACTTCCCTGTGGGCGCGCTTGTCATGTGGCTATGGCTGGCGCCCGTGTCGCAGATCGCTGCCCACCGCGCCCTGCGGCTCGCAGCTCCCGCCATCCTGGCCTTGCGCGGACCGCCGCGCAAAGCCGTGATCGTCGGCATGAACACCCAAGGGGTGGCGCTGGCGCGCCGCATCCGTGAAACACCGTATTCCCAGATCGACGTCTCTGGCTTCTTCGACGACCGCGAACTGCATCGCCTGAACGCTCCGATGGGCTTCGGCCTGATCGACCGCCTCGCAGCCTTGCCGGCCTATGTCAAAGCCAACAATGTGCAGATGATCTATCTGTCGCTGCCCATGGCATCGCAGCCGCGCATCCTGCAGGTGCTCGACGGCCTGAAGGACACCACGGCCTCGATCTACTTCGTGCCCGACATGTTCGTGACCGACTTGATCCAGGGCCGCAGCGCATCGGTGTGCGGCACGCCCGTGATCTCGGTCTGCGAGACCCCTTTCCGCGGCACGACCGGCCTGGTCAAGCGTGGCTGGGACATCCTGCTGGCGTCCGTGATCCTGCTGCTGATCGCTCCGATCATGCTGGCGGTGGCCATCGGCATCAAGCTGACGTCCCCCGGCCCCATCATCTTCAAGCAACGCCGCTACGGTTTGGACGGCAAGGAGATCATGGTCTACAAGTTCCGCTCCATGACGGTGACCGAAGACGGCGAAAAGAGCTACACGCAGGTGAAGCGGGGCGATGCGCGCGTGACCAAGATCGGCGCCTTCATCCGCAAGACTTCGCTGGACGAGCTGCCGCAGTTCATCAACGTGTTGCAGGGACGCATGAGCGTGGTCGGCCCGCGGCCGCACGCGATCGCCGTGAACGAGCAGTACCGCAAGCTCATCTCCGGCTACATGATCCGCCACAAGGTGCGCCCCGGCATCACGGGTTGGGCGCAGGTGAATGGCTTCCGGGGCGGCGACGACCTGGAGTCCATGCAACGGCGCATTGAGTTTGACCTCGATTACCTGCGCAACTGGTCGCTGCGGTTGGATCTGTACATCATCGCGCGCACGGTGGGCGTGGTGTTCAAGGACACGAAGGCGTATTGACACCTGTTATGACACGACGGTTTCGTCCCGCGCCACGGTTGGCGATCCTGTTGGCGCTGTGGGCGGCGAGCGTAGCCGCCCAGGACGTGGATATTGACGCTTTAAAATTCAGTGCATCGCAAGGGCAGCGCTACGACAGCAACCTGTTTCGCCGCAGTACCAACGCTCGCTCGGAAACTTTGTCGACCACCACGGTGGGGCTGCAGTTGGACAAACGTTACTCGTTGCAGCGCGTGGAGCTCGATGTCAACTTGGCATCGAACCGCTACCGCAGCAACGACTACCTAAACTTCAACGCCGTGAATTACCGTGCCGTCTGGCATTGGAGTGTGACGCCGAGGCTGCGCGGTTCGATCAGCAGAACACGCAGCGATGACATCAATACCTTCGACTACTTCCGCAGTTTTGACCGAAACGTTCGCACCGACATTAAGACTGGCGCCACTGCTGTAGCAGTGCTTGGGCGTGATTGGCTGCTCCTCGGCGGTATTGAGCGCGACGAGCGCAGCAACGAGCGGCCGACGGCTCAGTCCGGAGATTACACGTTGCGCAACATTTCAGCTGGAGTTCGTCGGGTATTTCCATCAGGGAGCCGCATCAGCTACCGAGTTTTGGATGGCCAAGGCGACTACTTCAACAGAGTTCCCGGAGTGACTGCAACGCCGACTGCTTACTCGCAGTTGGAACATGAAGTACAAGTTTCGTGGTCGGTCACTGCAAAAACAACAGTCAGCGCCACGCTCGGATATATAGACAGAAAACATCGTGATTTGGCCGTGCGTGACTTTTCTGGCTTGCGCGGGAATTTAAATGTCAATTGGCGCGCAACAGGCAAGTCCGGCGTCCAATTGACGCTGGCGCGCAGCATCAGTCCATACCAAACAAACACCGCAAGCTATACCGTTGGCAACCGCATCTCAATGTATCCTTACTGGAGCATTAGTTCTCGCGCGGCGGTCTACGCAAGCTTGGACCATCTCCGCTACTCATTCGACGGGGCACTGCCAGGCGTCGATAACAACGCTCGGGAAGACCGTACAAACATTGCAGGGCTCGGCGTGCGGTGGGAGCCGTTTGACGCACTATCGCTGAATGCAGGAGTTTATCGCGAACTGCGCACTTCCAATCTGGAGGGCTTTGGCTATTCCAATACGTCGGCCCAGTTTTCGGCCAAGTTCGTGTTCTGAGTATGAGTTTATGACCAACACAATTTTCTACTACATCTCGCCACTTGGCCGGCTACGCCACCTTATCTTGGCCTTCGCGCTGCTGCTAACAGCGTTTCCGGCACTTTCTCAGAACGCAACAGCGCCCCAAGATTACCGCCTGGGGGCGGGCGACACCGTGCGCGTCCTGGTATTTCAAAGCCCTGACTTGACGGTGGAGGCGCGTGTCTCCGAGTCCGGGTCCATCACTGTCCCGCTGATCGGTAACACCGTGATTGGTGGGCTGACCATCTCGGATGCCGAGCGGCACATCGCAAACGCATTGCGCGCTGGTGGCTTCCTGCAACAACCGCAAGTTAACATCGTCTTGGTCCAAGTGCGAGGGAATCAAGTCTCGGTGCTGGGCCAAGTTCAACGACCAGGACGTTTCCCACTGGAGATTGCCAACACAAAGGTGTCAGACGTGCTGGCGATGGCAGGCGGCGCCATGCCGACTGGCGACGACGTTGTTATCTTGATTGGAACGCGTGATGGCAAGGTCTTCCGCATGCTGATCGACATTCCAGCGCTGTTCCTGACGGAGGATTCCTCTGCCAATTTGCTTGTTATGGGTGGCGACACATTGTATGTGCATCGTGCACCCGTCTTTTATATATATGGCGAAGCGCAGCGCCCTGGTCCCTACCGCATCGAGCGCGGCATGACGGTCATGCAGGGGTTGGCGCAAGGCGGTGGCCCAACCAACCGCGGCAGCGAGACGCGCTTGCGCCTGCATCGGCGAGATGCGTCTGGTGTCGTACAACAAATCCAGCCCGAACTCACTGATATGCTCGAGCCCAACGACGTTATCTACGTGCGCGAGAGTCTGTTCTGACACCGCAGCGCGCTGCATCGGCGCATCCACCGTGCCCCCACTCGTCGAAGTGCGCGCGGCTCATGATTATTAGAACCAGGGAAGACGCGACATGAAGATCGCTTTCGTCGGCTGCGGCTATGTGTTTGACATTTACATGCGCACGCATTGGGCGCACTCGGAACTGGACATCTGCGGCGTGTTCGACCTCGACACCACCCGCTCCGCCACCGTGTCTAAGCACTACGGGTTCAAGGTGTACCCCGACCTAGCAACTTTGCTGGCCGACCCGCAGGTGGAAGCTGTCGTGAACCTCACCAGCATCCACTCTCACTACGCCACCACCAAGCGCGCGCTGGAAGCCGGCAAACACGTCTATTCCGAAAAGCCATTCACGACCGACATAGACAAGACACGCGAGCTGTTCGCAATGGCCGAAACGCGCGGCCTTGTGCTTAGCGGTGCGCCCAGCAACCTTTACTGCGATGCCGTCAGCACCTTGTGGAAGGCGGTGCGCGATGGCGCGATCGGCAAGCCGGTGCTTGTGTACGCCGAACTGGACGACAACCCCGCCCACATGATGCAACTGGAAAAAGTGCAGAGCCCCACCGGTGCGCCTTTCCCCTACGCTGAGGAATTCCAGGAGGGCTGCACCGTCGAACACGTGGCCTACCACTTGGTATGGCTGTGCGCCATGTTCGGCCCCGTGCTGTCGGTCACCGCATTCTCTGACTTCCTGGTGCACCACAAAACCGACACCCCCTTGATCCCAGCCGACACGCCCGATTTCTCAGTGGCCTGCCTGCACTTTGCCAACGGTGTAGCCGCGCGTGTCACCTGCACCTGGGTATCGCCCCGCAACCACCAGATGCACATCATCGGCGAGCAAGGCGAGATCACCGCTGACAACGTCTTCCACGACCAGTCTCCCGTGCATCTGGAGCGGTTCTCGCGCGTCACGCTGGCCGCACGCAAGGCTTACACGGTGCGCACTCAGCCGTTAATTGGGCGCCTGTTCGGCGTGGGCGGCCGCCGCCAGCCATTGGTACGTCGCTGGATGTCGCACGCAGTCGAGGCCGAAAAGGGCGTTGGCCGCTCTCCCAAGCACAAGCTTGTCAGTTGGCTGCGGCGGCGCGAAATCTACGCGCAAGACAAACTACTCGGCATCGCAGAGATGTCCCGTGCGCTCAGCGAGGGCCGCAAGCAGCCCATGCAGCCTGACTTTCATATGCACATCAATGAGTTGTCTTTGCTGATACAGCGCGCCGGCCGCACCGGTGTGGCCCTGACACCGACGACGACTTTCCAACCCTTTGAGCCGTTGGCCGACGTGGCGCAGAGCCAGCGCAACTACTTGGCGAGCTACAAGTCGGCGCCGCTCGAGCGTTTGGTGACTGGATTGGTGGAGTCATTGCACAAGCGCTAAGCCTGCAATGATCAAGCCTCTCAGCGCTCACCGAAGAACTCACGTCGCATAGAGGCCGTCAAGGGCCTCAGCGCCTTCAAGTGACTCCATACCTGAGCTGGATCGCGCAACGCCTCTCGATTGAATATGTACTTCTTGAATATCCCGGGGGTCATGCTATGTGACCCGGCTTGGCCGATGCGGTAGACAGCGCCGTCGAAAGGAAGGTCTTCCAGCGGCGCTCCGCGATCAGCGAGGAAACCGGGCACGCGGTAGTGGCCACCCAGCATGCTCTTAATGTAATCAGCGCTGGCATCCTCGAAGCGCTCGGGTAGGCCGTAAGCATCGGCGCGTACGACCAGCGAAGTGCCGCAGACACGATTGAAGTTGTCATGGCGCATGACAACGGAGCCGCCATCGCCCCAAACCCAGCCAGTTGCAATGCGCCATCCGTGGGCCTGTGGACGCTCTGCCGCGAAGCCTGCAAGCCGGGCACTGACGAAGTCGTCGTCATCTGAAATCATGAAGAAGCGGCTGCCGCGGGCGCTGAGCATGCCGCGCAGCACTCGGCGCCCCTTGTCGAGCCGAAACGCCTCCAGGAAGTCCTGCTTGGTCGCGCGACCTTGGTCGTGCAGAACGTTCGGAGCAAAGTCAACCCACTCTACGCCGAAGCGGTCGGGTAGAGGTGGTAGATCAGAGCCGGTATTTGCGACGATCAACCCGCGCCAATCAGGGTGCGCCTGCGCCGAGATCGACTTGACGGTCTGCGCCAAGTTAGCCTTGAGTTGCGGCCAATCCCGTGCATTTTTTGGGTGCCGGACCGGCACAACGAAGGTAAGAGCAGTCACCGCGCGGCCTCCTTAGCGACGCCCGCTACGCTTGCCGCCTGCTCCCGCGCCCACTGCATCCCGTCTTGCAGTGAACGTGCACGATACGTAAGGTCCATCCCACCCGGAAAGGCATCCATGAATCTCGTGATCTTGCCGTAGGAGTTGTCCAATACCGCGTGCGGCTTGCCCATCAGCAGCGACACGATATGCACGTGGAGCCGATCAGTAACGATCGCGCGCGCGCGCGCCAACTGGCGCGTGCCGCGGCCAAATCGTTGCGCCGCCGCTGCGTCGAACATGCTTTTTCTCATGGCAATCCGATCAAGCGTGGATATTGCCGCCATCGTGCCGAGAGTCTTGGCCCAGCGCACCGGCAACTTGGGCTCCTTGATCCAGTCCTCTACCGGGCAGTCAAGCTCAGCGGTGCCGTCGCGTGAGGCAACCTTTTCCTTATCCTCGCGCAACATTGCCAACAACGGTATTGAGGGCGGAGGCATGGCATCCAGCGTACCAATGCAGAAAGCCATATCCGGACACAGCTTGACCTCGCAGTCGAAGCGCTTGCGCGCAAACTCCAACGACTCTTGATCGCGGACCAGAAGCACGAAGTTCTTGTGCTTGGCAATCACGCGAGCAGACTCCTCGACACGCGCGTCACTGTCATAGTGGATCGACTGCGGGAACTGCACGATCAGCCGGTCCGGCCATCGCTTCAATATGCGCTCGCGAAAGTTCTGGTGCGACACCCATATATCTCCAAAATTGCCGCCACCATGAATGAAGATCGGTCCCTGTGGCACCTTCCGCTCCAGTTGTCGATCAGAGAAGTCCTCAATTTTTGAGACGTAGTCGGGCGACTTGTGATAATGCTGCTTTAGGTACGCTATTTCACCTAACCAAATGGCAGAGTCGCCCACGTTACGGATGTCGGGAAAGTCGACGATGGCCATCGGCGCCTTGCCGATCAACGGCCCAAGCACGTCGTGGATCTTGCCCTGCATGGCCGCAATGTATTCGCGGGATGTTTGTGGTTGCATTCATTGCTCCTAGGCCACAGTGGCCAACCGGCTCAGGCGTCTGCGCTGCCTGGCCGCAACTTCTTCCAAACTTTGGCCATCAAACGGCCAATTTCTTGCTCGGGGCCAGACGGCCTGCCAGCCCGTCGCCACAGCCACCGACAGCTGGTGCTGTAGAGCAATATGGACGTGGCGCCAAGCACCAATATCTCGAGCGCAAGCGACCACGTATCAGCACGCGCAGGCAGAAAATATACGACGGCAAGCGTGCCAATCACCATCACCGCTGCGGCACAGAAGCTCCGCGCGTTCACGGCCAGTTGCTCGGCGACAGAGACGTTGATCAAACGCCGTACCAACACCATGTTGACGACTGTCGCGATCAAGCCGGTGAAAACGCGCGCGCCGATCACACCTTCCAGGCCATAAAGATACATTGCGCCTACGATCAACGGAATGCGCACCACGAGCATCTGCACGCTGCGCACAAACAGCAGCCGGGTCTGCCCCAGCGCCATACCAAGCGCATCTGCCGAAGAACCAAGCGTCTGCACCGCATGTACAGAAGCGAGCGCCTGCACGATGAAGATCGCAGGCACCCACTTTTCACCCATACCTAGACGGATCAGCGGATCGGCAACCAGTGCCGCACCGATGCCCGCCGGAAGGGCGATGGCGGTCACGACCGCCTGCGCCCGCTGGTAGGCCGACGACAAGCGCTCCCGGTCATCGCGCATGCTGGAGAACGCAGGATAAAACGTCTGGCGCAGCGGTGTCGTCGCTTCGCGCGTTGGAATCGCCGCAAGGTTGCCGCCCACCGAGTAGTGGCCAAG
Organism: Pseudorhodoferax soli; assembly: GCF_003337555.1. Lineage (GTDB taxonomy): Bacteria > Pseudomonadota > Gammaproteobacteria > Burkholderiales > Burkholderiaceae_C > Pseudorhodoferax > Pseudorhodoferax soli. Next base: position 705,451 of record NZ_QPJK01000001.1, read on the forward strand.
CGCCTCGTTTCCGAGCAACTTACCAATAAACAAAGTGTCGAAACGCCAGTTCAGCGTGTTCACGATCTGCACGGCCGACACCCAAACCGAGAAAGACAACAGATCCTTCGCATGCGCCAAGCCCAGTCGCGGTCGGTATGGCATTACCGTGTACGACACAACCAGCGTCGTCAGCTGCGTCGCCACGATCCCTACCACCAGCGCCCAATAGCTACGGAAGATGTAGGCGACAACGACAGAAGCTACAACGCCAACCAGCTTTTGGCTGACATTGAGCACGAACTCCTGCCAGAAGATCAGTTCGCGTTGCAGCACGATACGACGCGGGTTGGCCAGTCCACCGAGGAACACGCTAGCACCCATGCCCGCCATGATGCCCACCAAGCGTGGATCATCGTAGAAGCTGGCCAGCGGTGAACCGGCCAATGCGAGTGCGCCGCCGAGCACGCCGCCTCGCAGCGCGTTCATCGTGAAGGCGGAATGAAAATGCGCGTCAGTCAGTGCCCGATGCCGCACCAGCGCCTGTGCAAGCGATAGTTCGGTGACCTCCGTGACCAGCAGCATCAGAGTCGTCGCCACGGCAACCACCCCAAAATCGTCTGGCGAAAGCAAACGTGCCATGGCAACCATGCTGATGATCGACAGCAGATTGACGATGGCGCGGGCGAAGGACAGCCAGGCGCTGCCCTTGATCAGCTTGTCGGTGATGCTGCTCATGCTTGCGACTCGGGTCCCCGCCTATTCAGCGCCCAAGGCGCGCGATTTTCCGCAGGGCTGCGCCCGAGCGTTCACGCACAAAGTCGAACGCTGCGGCTGCAAAGGCCTTGTCCCGCGCCCCACGAGTCAACAGCGTTCCGAACTGCAGCCCACGCACCGCAGACACCGCTTCGTATCGCGTCTGCAGTTGCCTCACAGCTGCCACACGCTGCTCCATCAACGCACGCAACCTCGGATTGCCAGCCACGAACGGATCGTTCAGCAACTGCGCGCTGTGGTCGACCATGGCACCGTAGTCAATGCGCGTGCGGCTAAAACCCGAGGACCGGTCCGTGTAGTGATAGCCGACTTCGCGCGTCAGCACATAGCGGCCACCAGCTCGCAGCAGGTCGAACATCAGCAGGTAGTCCTCGCCATGTCGCGACTTCGTCGGATAATGCAGTTTCTGTTCGTCCATGAAGGCGCGGCGAAACATCGGCTTGAGTAGCCCCCAGTCCGACTCGTCGTTGAAGGGGCGGGCGCGATCAACGAAGCGCTCGGCGGAGATCAGCTCGGGGCTCTGCCCCTCGCCCAGCCCTGCTTGGCTAAACGAGCCAGACTTCACGTTGAACCAGGCAAAGTTGTCGGCGACCGCATCCGCCTGCTCTGTTTGCGCAACGTGCAGCAGATGCTTGATGCGTCCGGGCACCATCGCATCGTCGGCGTCGAGAACTGCGATCCAGTCGCCTATCGCGGCATTTAGTCCAGCGTTGCGCGCTTTCGAGGGTCCACCGTTCTGCGCCAGGCGAAGCAAGCGAATGCGCCCATCCTTGACGGCGAGTGCGCGCACAGCTTCGGCTGTGCCGTCCTGCGACGCGTCATCGACGACGAGAATCTCATGTACCGGCCAGGTTTGCGCCTGTGCAGATTCGATGGCGCGGTCAACAAAGCTGGCCGCGTTGTAAGCGGCAATCAACACGGTCACGCGCTCGGGCGAGGGTTGGCGTTCGTTCATATCCGGCTCAAGTTGCAAGGCGCTTCGCAGCCTCGACAGCTTCCTGCATCTGCACTAGCCTCCGCGCAAAATCAGCGTCGCGGCTGAGATAGCACGGTCCCTTGGCCGCACTCGCCAAAGCCAGTCGAGCGCCTCTGGTGTATAGCGGGTCGGCCAAGCGCATTGGCCAGCGTAGCAGCCGCACCAGCCTGCGCTGGCGCGCGAAGTTAAGTTCGCTGTTGGCGGACGAGAACCGTCGCTCAAGATAGGCGCGCAACGTGGCCGCCTCGGCGTTTTCGGGTATATCGGCTTCACCGCGCACGCCCGTGCGGAGCAACAGCTTGCGCATATGGCCAAAGCGGTCGCGATCACTGGCGGTTCCTGCCGGAATGCTCACCGGCGCATACGTAAGGCCCAGCGAGAGGCACCAGTCGCGCCACTTGAACTCCTCGATGGCTGGCGAGATTCTCAGCGGAACCCACGGAATACGCAGAGTGTCAGCAACGATGGCCCCGTGCATGGCCTCTGTCACAACCAATCGAGCCTGCGCAAACTGCGCCAGGATGTCCCGGACTGGCTGCTGCGGCGTCACGTAGGTCATGCCCAAGTCCTCCACCATTTGTCGCCAAGGCGTCGAGAAGATCGACCGGTGATGCGGCATGAACAGCACCTTGCCCGCCTCTTCCGCGCGCTGCACTACCTGCGGAAGTGCGGCCAGCAAAATGGCGCTATCGGTTGCAGCGGCCTCGGGCCTTTCGATCACCGCTGCCGTCAGCGGCCCTCGAACCCCCAGCACATGCCAGCCGCTCATGTCCTGCGGCGGCACACCATAAGATGTCCCCGAACCAAGCACGATGACCTTACGCCGTGTGCCTGCGAACGGGGCCAGTTGCTGCTGAGTCAGAACACTACCGATGCCGACAAGCACGATGTCCGGATCGTCCAGCATCTCGGCAGGGAACAGTTGAGGCCATACAACCTCATTCAAGTCGTCACCGAAGTTGTGCTTCGGATCTTTGTAGTAGACGATTTCCATAGCAATCGTTGAAATGCTGCTCAAAGGACCGGCGCAATGCGCGCCCAGTCGTCGTATTCCTGCTCGAGCAGTCGCGTGCAAGCCCCGAGATCGAAGCGCTCACGCGCGAAGCCAGTGGCTGCGGCAGACATGCGCTCTGCGAGCGCGGGATCGCTGAGTATGCGGCTGAGCGCACTAGCCAAACCGGGCACGTTGCCTGGAACCGTCGCCAGCCCTGTAACCCCATCGACGATGCCCTCTGTTGCGCCCCCTCTTGCAGAGGTAACAACGGGTACGCCACAAGCTTGAGCCTCGACGATGACCAAGCCCAACCCCTCGGCATCCCCATTCTCGGCAACAACGCTTGGCAAGCACAGCAGCCGAGCCTGGGAAATCTGCGCTCTAACCGCCTCCGCAGGCTGGCTGCCCAAGAACTCCACCGGAACACCCAGTTGTTCTGCTTGGCGACGCAGGATCGGCGCCAACGGACCATCGCCGATCACGGCGAGCTCGAGATGGGGTATTTCCTGCCGCACACGCGCGAATGCATCAATCAGATGCGCACAGCCCTTCTTCTCAACCAACCGCCCGACGAAAAGTATTCTTGGTCGACGCTTCGCTACCGGCAAGCCCTGCGGAGTGAAGCGAGCCATGTCGATGCCAATGTAGTGCACTGCGATCTTCTCCGGCGCAATGCCATAAGCAATGGCAGCCTCGCGCACCGCATGGCTCACTGCAACAATTCGTACGCGTGGATGTCGGGACATCGCGACTAGCCGGTGGGGGTAGCTTCGGCCTAGCCATCCCCCTTGGCCTTCCTCCCACCATGATCTGTAAGTATTGATGTCGTAGCCGTGCAGGGTTACAAGGACCGGTAACCCAAGGTGACGAAGAGCAGGCCACATCGCTACGGCATCGGTACCAAAGTGCACATGGACAAGGTCTGCTTGCTCGCGCCGCAGTTGCGCAACTACACCTGGCGGCGGCAAGTTCAAGACTTGGCACAGCCGCCAGACCAGCCCCGCTGGGTCAGCGTTGCGCAGCATGCGTAGCTCGAGGCCATCCAGCCCCAAACTTGGAGTAGTCCGCCTCACTCCCACCAATACTGGCTCCCAATTTCTGCAGGCTTGCACCTGCTCCTTGATGAACGTTTCCGAGTAGGGAAGCACATCCGAGCGATGGACAATGACCTTGCGGGATGCGGAACGCGGTGATCTCATGGATATGGGTGAAGCAACACAAGCCAAGCAAATGCCACACGCAATTCGCGCGCCTGCGGTTGCTGTCTAATTCTTCTTTGGATAAGTGAGTGCATCGAGGAGCCAAACAACTAGCGCAATTGCCTGAATAAGGCGCCGGTCTCACGCAAGGCTTTCCAGCCTCCTGGCAAGACTGCGATCGCCATCACCCAGGCGACGACGAAGGCGACAGCTTGGACGCTCAGCATGACGATGTGACTAACGCTTTCGAGTGCGGCGAGGCCGCCAATCGCCGAAGCCAGACAGCTAGCGACCAGGGAGGTAGCGACCGGCAGCCGGATCGAGCGCCAGAAGTCCCCCATCTGAATGCCCGTCTGTCTGAACGCCAGCCGAAGCGTGGGGTACAGCAAGGCGTACACAGCAACGCCGTAGCCCACTGCAACCCCGAATGGCCCCCAGGGCAGCGCCGCAACGAAAGCAGCGCAGACCACCACGGCATTGATGACCCCTAGCAGCAGATAGTCGCGCGAGCGGCCAGACGCCAGTGACACCAGCCCGCGCAGGCTGGCAACGGGTTGGATGAAAGCCGTCACAGCGAGCGCCTGAAAAATCGGGACAGCAGCGAGCCATCTCTCCCCCAATAGCAAGCCGATCACCTGCTCGGCTGCAACCGCCAGAAACGCAACCAACGGCATGGACGTCAGGGCTAGCAGGAAGCTGACTTTGAGATAGTAGGCTCGAAACTTCTCAGGCTCATCGCGCAGTCGACTCATCGCTGAGAAGGCCACGGCGCTGATGGGCGTTCGCAAGTTCGTGATCGGAAACATCAGCAACTGATAGGCTCGGCTGTAGATGCCCAACGCTTCGGCACCCCACACGCGCCCAATCAGGATGTTGTCCAGATTGCGGTGAAAGTAGTTGACGAACTCGAAAGCGGTCACGTGTCCGCCGAACTGCAAGAGGCTGCGCACACCCTGTCCGCGTTGCGGCCGCTGGATGCGCAACGTAACCAACAGAATCAGCAACAGGCTGGTAGCCGCGGCGCCGGCGATGGTCCCCCATACCAACGACCAGTAAGAGTGCCCCTGAAAGGCAAGGACCACTGCCACCAGCAAACTGGCCAAGGCGCCCACGACGTCCGCCAGTGCCTTGCGCTTGAATTGCAGCCGGCTTTGCAGCATGGCGCCATGCTGGCTGCCCAGGCTGGTCAGCACGAAAGAGATGGAGATCAGCATCGTCGCAGGGACCAAGGCCGGATTGCCGAAGATCCAGCCAGCCAATGGCGCTGCCGTGGCCACGAGGACGCTCAGCGCCACCCCCGCTGCAAGGTTCAACCAGAAGAGGTTGCTGGCTTGCAGGGCGGTCAGGAGGCTGCCCTTTTGCACTGCAGCGGCAGAAAGGCCAAAGTCTTTGAAGACAGCAACAAAGGCCGTCACCGAAAGCACCATGGCCAACACGCCGAAATCCTCCGGCGACAACAGACGCGCAAGTACCGCCGTCGAGGCCAGACTGAAGACCACGCTGACCAATCTCGCGCCCACAGTCAGCAAGCCGCCACTCACCGACTTCCTGCGCAGTTCGCCCAGGTCGACTGGCGGGCCTGGCTTGATGGGCTCGGACATGGTGCCAGGCAATTCAGTCGCCATGCTTCATCGACCGCAACAGCCTGGGCTCAACACGATACGCAGGCTCACGGTTCTGCCCCAAACAGCTTCTCGTACTCACGCAATAAGCGCACGGCAACTCGGCCAAGTTGCCAGCGCAACCCACTCACGCCTGGGTAGTTCCGCTCTGTCGCGTCCAGCTGAACCCGCGCGCTGGCTTGCGTCGCATGCTGCACCACCTCAGCGAAGCCTGGCCGCGCCGCAAGTTGCCGATGCCCGGCCCGTACGCGCCGTCGCTTCGTCAGCAGTTCCTGGACTGTCGCCCGCGCCTGGTGCCGAACCACCATGGCAGAACTCCATCCGATCTGGTGTCCACTGGCCATTGCCCGCATGCCGAACTCGACATCGCCGCCACTGTGCAGAGTCGGATCGAAGCCTCCCAAGGCAAGAAGAGCATCACGCCGAATGGCCAGATTGGCCGTTGCCGCCCAACCCTGCGCCGCGTAGCCATCCTGGTTCAAGTGCATGCGCGCGTCGACCAGTTCCACAAGCGACGGGTGCGCGCCTGCGTAGGTCATCTCGATTGGGCCAGTCACGCGCGATTCGTCTCGCGTCGCGAAGTGATCTCGCACCGCGCTGAGCCAGGATGCGGCGGGAAGACAGCCCGCATCCGTGAAAGCGAGAATTTCGCCCTGCGCATGCTCTACCCCCAAGTTGCGCGCCGCGTAGCTGCCACGTTGTCCGCACACGAGGATGCGGATGGGCGTCCAGGCATGGCGGTTGGCAAACGCCTGGCAGACCTGCACGTGCTCAGCCTCTGAACCGTTGTCGATGATCAGCAACTCGTCGCCCTCGCGCAGCAGGGTCCGAATCGCGTCGGCCGTCTGCACAGCGGCGTGCCCGTCTCGGTAGGTCGGCACGATCACCGAGATGCCGCCACATCGGGCGACGACAGCTCTTTCCATTTAGGCTGCCTCAGGATGACGGCGGCGCAGCAGGGCGAAGACTTCCGCCCACATGGCTTCGCTCAGCGAACGCTGATCTGCCGCGGCGGACGCAAGTTGCCTGCGCGCTTCAGCGTGCTGGGCCGCAGCCATGAGACGCTGCAACGTAGGCTGCCATGCGGCCTGGTTGGCCAGGTCGATGTTGAGATGAATGCACCCGTAGTCCGCCATCACCTCCTGGTACTTGTGCGTCCATCCGCAGGCCACCGACGGCACGGCCGCCGCCAGTGCGCTGATCAGCCCATGGAAGCGCGAAGAGACTGTTGCATGCGCAACGCCGATGATGGCCTTTGTCACCAGCGGAGATGGCTCGTCCAGCACCTCGATAGGCTGCGGCAGCATGGCATTGAGTTCAACGGCCAGGCGCCGGTCACCGTCACCCTCATGCACAAGAAGTGCAAGCCGCCGGCCCGTAGCGCCGAGCTGCGCTGCCGCACAACGAAGGAAAGCAAGGTATGTGTTGCGCCTTGCCTGGTCCTGGCCGACCATCTTTTCGTTCGGGATCAACAACACAGCGCCCTGCACTTCCCGCAGCCGCTCGGGCAGTTCCGGGTGGAGCAGGTTCGTGAAGTCAGGCCTGAGGCGTACGTTGTGCTTGTCTGCAGCAAGGCCCTGGACATGCTGCATCGACGTCTTGTCACGCACGCAGATCAGATCGGCCTTGCCGAGCACCTTTTCAAAGGCGCTGGCCATGCCTGGCTCCTTGAAGGGCCCCAGGGCCTGCGGAAGCACGACGAACGTGTTGCGGTCCGTCTTCCAGTTGGTTGCGACGGCAACCAAGCGGCGCTGCAGCTTCTGCAGGCCCCAATAGTCGCCGTACGCAAATCCTGACGCGTCGAGCACCACGTCGATGTCACTCGGCGCCATGAACCCCACGCCTTGGCGAAAGCCACGCGGCACGAGTTCGCACAGCCTGGATTTGTCGAACCCTCCACGATCGCGGGGATACGTGCTGTACAAGCCATAGTGCATGCGCTTGTCGGTAGGCCAGGTGAACGGCACGGCAAAGCGCGCTCCCGGCAGGTGCTGGCTGAAGCGTTCACGGATCGCTTCGAGCATGAGCAACGCCCCCTTGTTGTGCGGGGACACGCCGACGATTTCAATGTTCAGCACGCTCACCTTGTCTCAGATCCACCGCAGCATTTCATCGACATGCTTCTTCTCTGAATGCGGAACCAGGCCTGCAGCTTGCGGGTAGCCCACAGCGATCAGCATCACCACGCGCTCGTACGGCTCAAGGTTCAGCAAGCGCGCCATTTTGCGCTCACGCTGCTCCATGTCAGGCCAGTTGATCGAACAAGAGGCCAGTCCCAAAGTTTCCAACGCAAGCATCAGCTGCATGTTGGCCAAGCTGGCGTCGATGTAGATGATGTGGCGGTCGCGTTCGTACGGGTAAGCGCTCAGATCGCCAACGACGGCCAGCATGACCGGAATTCCATCGGCGTATCCGGCGGTGCCCATGGGCAAATGCACAAGCGCCGTCTTGACAGGGCCGTCGGCCACCGCGACATAGCGCATTGGCTGGCGGTTGCAAGCAGAAGGTGCTTGCGCTGCCACGGCAACGGCGCGCTCGATCAATTCGCGCGGCACGGCGCGAGATTCGAAATTGCGCACGGAGGCCCGACGCTGAGCCAGGGTCAGCAACTGGTCGTACGTCACATCGCTGGTCGGAAGCTGCGCGTGAACGGCCGGCGCCGCAGGCGTGCAGTCCTGCGCATGCAGCAGAGCGCGGGCCTGATCGCTCAATCGAGCAAACCGCCGTGGCTGCTGTGCGGACTCTTTCCACTCGGTCGCCGAGAAGTAGCTGCCTAGAACGTCGTGCGCGTACTTGAGCAACGACACGTCATGGGCGCTGGACGCTTGCAGCAGGTTCTCGAACGCCCTTAGCGTCTCGTCGATGTAATCGAGCGCGAACACCTTGCGCGCCGGCACCATGCAGAGGCCCTTTTCAAGGCGGTGGACGTTGCGACGGATGATGACGGATGCCACCTCGCTCGAAGCTTCGTGGCGAATGTGGTGGAGTCGACCGGCAACCGTCGCATGCTGCTCCCGGTTGAACTCTGAACTGAAGAAGTAGTAATAGGTCTTGGCAAGCCAGGGACTGGATGCCGCCAATGGCAGCAAGGCCAGATCGATGCGGTGATGCAATCGTTCGATCTTGTGGCGCGCAAAACCGAAGGCACGTACGTACAGTGGCTTGCGTCTGGTCGGCTGCGCATCGCTGCCTCGCACCGCCGTGGCAGCAGCGGCAGGGCCATCCGCAGCGTCGATGCGTTGCCGTGCTGTCATGCTGCAGCCGCGCGCCCGTGTCGCTGGGCGCGCTTCACGACGTTCTTGAACAGCGCGACAGCGGCCGACAGCGAAACCCCCTGCCCAAAGTACCGCCGCACATCCGCCCACTCCAGCGGAAATCCATAGAACGGCGCCAGCAGTTGCAGATACAGACGCTGCTTGTCCGTTGCCGGCGCATCGGGCCACTTGGCGCAGATGCGTGCATAGGCGTCGATCAGCTTGGGCTTCTTCTTCTTGGAGATGCGGTCCGAGCGGTCATCGTCGGCCAGCCTGTAGGTGGCCTGTGGCACCAGGTGCGCCGGCCCGCACTTGTGGACCATGCGCAGGAACAGGTCGAGGTCCTGCCACGCGGGCATGGATTCGTCGAACAGGCCTGCATCCAGATAAGCCTGGCGCCGGGCAAAGATCTGGTTGCCGATGGTGTTGTATCGAAACAAATCGCCGAATTCAGTGACGGCCGGCTTGTCCAGCGTGTAGCTGCGCTTCTCGCTCTCGATCACCTCGGTCGCGTACAGCCCGCTGTAGCGCTGGCCGCTTGCGTCCAGCCGCGCAGCATGCTCGAGGAACAGGGCCAGCCGTTCGGGCATGAAGCTGTCGTCGTCGTCCAGCCCAGTCACCCACTCGCCGCGGGCGCTGCGAATCGCCTTGTTCCGCGCAGCCGGCGCCCCCAACGATTGGGCATGGTGGAAGAAGCGGATGCGGCCGTCCTGGGTGCTCAGCTGCTCTAGCCAGGCCAGCGTTCCATCGGTGGAGCCGTCGTCGGCAACGATCACTTCCAGATCCTGGTGCGTCTGCGCCAGCACGGAAGCCACTGCGCGCTGCAGCAGCGCCAGCCGGTTCTTGGTGGGGATGTAGACGGTGACCAGCATGCTCAGTTCTCGGGTAGCTTGGAATCCAGCGATGCCGGGGGCTTCTGACATGGCGGCGGCAGCGCCAGGGATGTTGAAGCGGGCTCGAACGCTGCGTGTCAGTTGCTGTACATGGGCGCTGAACGCGCGCCCGGAAGCCTGCGCCTCGAAGCCTGCACGGCCGGCATCGGCCAGTTGGCGACGCCGTTCCACCGGCCGCAGCGTCTGCAACGCCGCCAGCGCAGCGGCGATGTCGCCCACCGCGAAGCGGCACCCCGCCGGCACGTAGGGCTGCGTGCCCGGCAAATCACTGCACACCACTGGCACGCCCAGGGCCATCGCCTCCAGCATGACCAGCGGCACGCCTTCGTAGCGCGAGCACAGCAGCAGCACGTCGCAGTCGGCCAGCGCCGCATGCGCCGACATCCAGGGCTGCAGTTGCACGTGCTGGGCCAATGCTGGGTGCGTGCGCACCGTGGCTTCGATATCGCCGTGGTACGGGCCATCGCCGACCAGGCTGAAATGCAGGCCGCCGTAGCGCGCCGGATCTGATTGGGCCAGGTGGTCCAAGAGCAGGTCCAACCCCTTCTGGTGGGCGTCCAGACGGCCGAGCACCAGCGCGCGCAGCGGCTCCTGCGGTCCGCGCGCACGCACGGGCATGCGGGCGGCCTGTTCCAGCTCCGGTGCGATGGTGTTGGGCAGCACGAACACCGGGCCGGAAGGCCGCGCCCAGGCCCGGAACTCGTCGGCCTGCGCTTCGGTGATCGCCACCCAGCCACTGGGCACCTTGGCATAGAACCAGCGCACGAAGCGATCTTTCCATGCGCCGAGCCGGTAGCCCATCGACGCGAAGGCGCCAAGCAGCGGCACATACAGCAGCACGCGCAGGCCCATGGCGCGCAGCATCATCACATGCGGCACGTGCGCCCCCAGTGCGCCAGACGCCACGACAACGCACTCCGGCTCCAGCGCACGCACGCTGCGGCGCAGCCACTGCAGTTCGGCCCGCAAGCCCCCCTCTGCAGGGAACGGCTCGCAGCGCGTGGCCTGTGGGGCCTGGTCCAGCAAACGCGAGCTCGCCCGGGCTAGCACGCGGGGCCGCACCTGCGCCTGCGCTTGCAGTTCGTCGATCCAGCGCAGCAGCATGACTTCGTGGCCGCCGAAAAATGGCGATGCGTCCACGAACAGCCAACTGCCCAGAGGCGATGCGGTCATGGCCTGGCCTGGGCGGGAACCGCGTCGATGCTTGCGCGTGCGCTGCGCACGGCGGCCAGCAGGTCGTTGCCACGGTCGGGCCAACGGTAGCGTGACTGGGCGGCCACGAAGGCGCGCTGCTGCATACCGTTCAAGCGTTCGTGGTCGCCAATGGCCTCCACGATGGCGCGCGCCAGGCCGGCCAGGTTGTCGCTCTGGAGCATGCTGGCGCGGATGTCCTGCGGCAGCCCTGCGGCGGCGTACGCCAGCGTGGCCACGGCCACTCGGTTGAAGATGTAGTCGAGAAACTTGAGCTTGAAGCCGCCACCGATGGCCTCGGGCACGATGGCCAGGCGCGCCTGCGCGAAATGCGAGGCGATCTCGTCGACAAATCCGTGGATGACGGTGGCGCGGCTGCTGCGGCGCAGTTCGGCAGCCAGGTCGTCGGGGATGCCGCCGATCACGTGCAGCGTGATGCCGTTCTGGTGGAACAGCGCATCCGCTGCGGCGACGAACTGACGAAGGTTCTCCGATTTGGCAACCCAGTGGTAGTTGCCCACCATGATCACGTTGCGCGGCGTGTCGGCGGGCATGCGTTCGCGCGTAGACACCACACCGTCGTAGCCTGGCGTCAGCACCACGGTGGCGGTGTCGGGCGCGTCGGCATGGAACTTCTCCGCATCTTCCAGCGTGATGGCCGTCACCAGATCGACGGTGCGCGCGATGTGGCGCTCGATGGCGCGTGTCTTGATCAAGTTCTGCCACAAGCCTGCATGCTTGAAGACCGAACCCTTGAACCCGCGCACCAACGAGGTATAGACCGATGCCTCGTGGTCGTGCGCCACATGCACCAGCACTGGTGCGGCCCGGCCGGCGCGTGCCTTGAGGAACGGCGCCATGGCCCAGCCCAGTCCGTATTGGTCGAAGACCACGAAATCCCAAGTCTCCTGCGCCAACTCTTCGACCAGTTGGCGATAGGCCGGCGTGGCGTGCGAAGCGGCGACCAGCGGCATCGTGCTGAGCAAGGAGCGGGCAGTGCCGCGCGGCGTGCCGGGCACCAGGCGCCAGCGGACCGGCCAGTCGGCCGGCACGACAGCGGGCGGCTCGCACGGGAAGCCGGCGAAGGTGATGTCGGCACCGGCCTGTGCGACAGCACGCAGCAGACGGGCGGTGTAAATGCGGTCACCGGTGTCCAGCGGGAATGGCTGGGCGCGTGCGATCCAGAGGGCTTTCATGTTCACGTCGCAATCTCACGACCAAGGCTCGAGCGGCGGTCGAGCAACAGCTGCAAGCGGCTCTTCAAGCCCAGCGCGCGGCGCTCGATCAAGACCCAGCTCAGGAACGCGCACACAAAAGTACCAATCAACACGAGAACACCTCCCTGCCAACCCACAACGCCAACGGCGATCAACGCATTGGCGAGAGGCATGTGATAAAGATAGACGCCATAAGACAGGTCGTTGCCGCGCAACCAGCGAAGGGCAAGACCAGGATACGAATATGCGAAAGCAAGACAGGCGAGCCCATTTGCGACGGCATTGAGCAGCCCAATCTCGTTGCCGGGCAGATGCAGCAGCGGAGGGAAGTCCACAAACAAGGACAGGATGCCAACAGCAACGGCGATCAGGACGAACGGCAACGCGCGCCCTGCAATCAGCGGCTGAAGCCGGTCGAACTGCAACTGCGCCAGCACGCCAAGCAAGAACATCCACACCCAGCTGACGAATGACAGCGGCGACACGGTCATGACTTTACGGAGAGTTTCCACTTGCGCGTCACGAGGATCCAGACCAGCCGTAGCCCACCAGCACACCAAGAGAGAAATTAGCGCCGCACCGATAAGCACGCCATACAAGCGCCTGATCCGCTGGCCCAAAATGACCAGCAGCGGTAGCACCACATAGAACGCAAGTTCAACCGGGATGGTCCAAAGCACTGGATTCGCAACCCCCATTCCGTAGCCCCGCAAAAACTGCGGATTCCAGGACTGCAGAAAGCTCAGTTGCATCGCTATCCAAATCAACGTCGTGCCAACGTTCTCCCTCAAAGGCTCGGAGTACAGGAACAGCAGTAATGCGAGGCTGAACAGGCAAGCGGCCCACAAGCCCGGGAAGATGCGCAGCGCGCGACTGGCAATGTAAGCGGCAACGTTCGGGTTGCGCCGCCACGATCCGCCGATCAAAAATCCGCTGATGAAGAAGAAGATCGGCACGCCGGGAAACAAGCTAAGCACCTCTAGCCAAGAAGCGCTGTGCATCCCAGGCATGAAGCTGACCAGGTGAACCACCACCACCTGCGCCGCAGCAAACACCCGCACAAGGTCAAAGTTGTTGAGGGCATGGTCGCCTGAAGTAGCCGTGCTCATGCCCGCAGCTCCCGATCGGAAACGTCGGCCAAGGCGTGCTGATAGGCCTGCGCGTTGGCCCGCAGATGTGTCAATCGCGTCGTGCCCACAATCAGTGCCTCGACGGCGGGCAGGCTCAAAGCACTGCCCAGAGCCCCGCGCAGCGCTTGTTCCATGGAAACGCCATGCGGCGCCGCGGGCAGAAAACCTCGCAGCACAACGCGCTTGCCGTGCTGCGAAAGAGTGGCGAGCAAGTCAGGAGCGCGAACCGTCGCATCGAAAGCGAACTGGACAACGTCCACAGACTGATGCGTTCCGGCTTTCCACACCAATGCATCTTCATCGCAGGAGACGCCGAATGCACGGAACAGGCCCTTGGCGCGCCACTGCTCGACGCGACGCAAAAGTTGCTCGTCGTCCAGCACGCCGGGGTCGGGGCTGTGCAGATAAAAGATATCGAGATGGTCGGTGCGCAGCCTTTTCAAGCTTTCAAGAAGAGAACGCTCCAGGTAGTCGGGCTCGAAGCAGCGAGGCACACCTTGCGCTCGATGGTCGGCGACACGCTTGTGGACTGCGCCGCGTTGCGCGGCGAGCCAGCGAATGGGCACTTTGAACTGCGAGATCAAAGCTTGTTTGGCGGTCAAGCGCTGGCCGGCCTTGCTGGCAAGAATCACCTCTTTCCGGCGAGCGTGCAAGGCCTCCCCAATATATCGTTCGCTGTCGCCCTGCCCATAAATGCTGGCAGTGTCGAAGTGGCGCACGCCGAGTTCTAAAGCGGCATCCAACAGAGCGATGCATTCGCGCCGACTCAATGGGGTCAAGGCGGATCCGATGCGCGCGCACCCAAGCGCTAGCGTCGGCAATACGCGGTCGCCGCGATGACTCGAATTCAACGTTGCACTCCAAAAGCGCGGAGGAATTCCGCCTCGGCGAGCGGACGCTTCCCGGACGACAGTTGGCCGTCGTAATCGGGGGCCTTGTAATCCCAGTAAATGTGGTACTTCACAGGGTTGGACTGAATCCACTGGATCATGTTGCGCATGAACACAGGATCGTCGCCGCCGCCATGGCCGTCCGGCCGACTACCGGTACCCCATTCCGGAAAGGACATCGGCTTGCCATGCTCTGCAGCGAAGCGGCGATGCCAATCCAGCCCGAAGCGCGCATTGCGAACCATGCCCCAGCGCTGCTCAGCGCTGAGCGAGGGGTTCCAGTTGCCGTTGTAGACGTCAGCACCGATGGTGTCGACAACATCGTCACCGGGATAAGCCGCCTCTGGCGAAGGCGCGCCCGCATGGACGATCACACACCAATCGAACTGGAACTGTGCTCCTGGCACAGCGCGCATCGTCGTGACGATCTGACGCCAGTAGGCCTTCCAGGATTCCGGGTCCTTCAGCGAATTCCAGTGGAACCATGCAGCGTTGAACTCCCAGCCAATGCGAATGGTCGCATTTGCATGCCCGTGCTCAACAAGTGTCTGGGCGATCTGCCGAACGTGAGCGTTGTAGGCGCCCTGGCCTCCGGCTACCAGTGTCGAACTCCCGTCCTTGGGCAGCATCGGCAAGCTGAACACCATTGCCTTGCCGGTGTTCTGCCAACATTGAGCGATCCATTTGGTGCTGGATCGCATCGCGCTCCAAGAGTCCTGCGCAGGGCCATCGAGCACGACATCCACCTTCCGGCCCAACCACGTCTCGTGCGCCTTCAAGCGGTCACGGCCCGTGCAACCGGCACCTTGATAGGTCCCAAGAGCAGGCGGCTCTGCCGCTGGCGTCGCGCCAGCCATCGTGGCAGCCAGCGCGATCATCAAGAAATGCTTCTTCATGCCTTACTCCTCAAGAACTGCGCCACGGAGGGCGTACTCCACACCAGAAGGACAAACGCCAACCCATGTGCAAACGGCACGTAGTTCTGAATCAAGAGTGGGACAAAGATGGCAGCCCGCAGTTCGAGTGGCGCCCGCGAGCGGGAAAAGCAGTACAGCAGAAAACCGAAGTAGGCAGTGGCGCCAACAATGCCGAACTCGAACACCATCTTGAACAGAGCCATGCCGTGGGCCGGAAACTGTGCTTCGGCAATATATGCAACGAACGAACCGGAGCCAAAGCCGAACAAGGTGCGCAGCGGATCGGGCCACAGAAACTGTTCGAACAAGTAAAAGCCGCCGACAAACCGGGCAAAGCCACTCGATCCGGTTGAAGTGAACTCACGACTGCGGTCTAAAAACACCTTGACGAACACATTTTCGTTGGCAACGCCAGATAACAGCACGGCCCAGAACAAAGCGATTGCAATCAACAGAACTGCCGCAACATCCCAGCGTCGCTGCCTCACCATCCAGATCGGAAAGCACACAATCAAGGACAAGATTCCAGTTCCCGAATAGGACACAACGATCCCGGCGCAATAGAGCGCAACGCGTTTCCAGCTGAGCGCGCGATTGAGGAGTTCGCCGACCAAGGCAATGGCGAGGAGTTGGCTGAAGAAAGACGCCTCCAGCATGAAGACGCCATTGGAACGAAACGTTGTAGACCCATACTCGATCCACCCTTGCCCATTGAATCCGAGCACGCGCAAGGGCTCAGGAAGCAAGTTGTCCATCGGGAAGGCGAACAACGGTCCGATGACGAATTGCAGCAGGTACTGCGCTATGCCGCAGATTGCCAAGAAAGAAGCGAGAAGCCGAAACGCATCCCAAGCACGCTCGGGGCCGCCGTTCACAGCCCTTCCCCCCAGCACATAAGGCAAGTGCAGAACGCACAGCATCAGCAACGAGAGAACCGAGAAAGGTCCCCCGTGCACGAACTGCATCAGCCAAAGCACAGCGGCCATGGTGAGGAACCAGACGAAGCGCGCCGGGTCGATCACCAGCCGGCCGGTCAGAAGCCCTAGCAATCCGCCGAGGTAGATGAACGGAATCGAAAAAGAAATTCCCAGCGCTGCAAGCTTGGGTGCCCCGACCTTCGAAAGCAACGTCACACCGGCTAGCGGGAGCCTGTTGACCCACCTCTCGGCAAGGCGGAGGGAGGGGCGGACGGCCATACGGCTGTCAATGCGCGGATCCCGCCGGCGCGCCGCGTCCAACGGCACATCTGACATGCGCGCATTGAAAGGCGCGGCGGCATCCCTCATCCTTTTCGACCTTCAGCCAATGTCGGCTCCATGCTCGGCGCCATAGCGGGTGTCCACCTCCGCTCCCGCACCGTGACCCATCCGCTGAAAAACCCCAACGCCCAGGACCAATGCATGGCCGCAGCCGCAGGCCCCGCCAGCAGCGCGCAAACGGACCGGCGCCGCAGCACCAGCTGCAGCGAGACGCCCACCAGAGACGCCAGGTAGATCCCAGGCCATAACAATAACAGCGGCCACCACAGACTCAGCAGCACCGCCACGATGCAGGAACCCACATACCCAGGCACTGCCAACTGGCGCAAGCGCAAGGAGGAAGGGTGGCGACGCACCGTGCGCGAGCGGCCGCGCCCGTAGTTGAAGTACTGCCGCCACAAGCCCCGCAAGGTGTCACGCGGGCTGTAGCCGATTCGAATGTCGGCATCCAGGTAGATGCGGCTGCCCAGTGCACGCTGGCGGCAGTCGAGTTCGGCGTCTTCGTTGTGCGTGAAGCTCTCGTCGTAGCCGCCAGCCCGGCGAAAGCTCTCCATGCGGAACGCCGCATGGTGGCCATGGTCGATGAAGCCGCTGCGACGCCCACCACGGTGGGCGGATCCTCCCGATCCCAGCGGCGTGTCCGAAACCCAGGCAACGGCGCGCTGCAGGCAGTTGGAGCCGCCCGAATCCATGGGCACAACGACTGCATCGGCGTCTGTTCGCTCCAATGTGTCCACCAGGCGACGCACGAAGCCCGCCGGATACTCGGCGTGTGCGTCACAACGGACCAGAACATCGGCCGCCTTGCCCTCCACGCGCGCCGCCAAATTCACCGCGGCGCTCTGGACGCGCTGCGGGTTGGGCAGTAGCGACAGCCAGGGCCGGCTCTGCGCCAATTCGTGCACCCGCTCCACAGTGCCGTCGGTGCTGCCACCGTCAGCCACGACTATGCGCACGCGGTGCTGCTGTGGCCAGTCTAGCGCCAGTGTGTCCACCACGCTGTCGATGTGCGCACGCTCGTTGAGCGTGGGGATCACCACGAGGATCGACAGGCTGCGGTCAATGCTCATTGAGCAGAACTCCCGCAATCTTGGCGTGCGAGCGTCCGATCTGCTGCACCAGGTCTTGCAACGCGTCCATGCGGGTGCGGTTGCGGCGCCCGATCACCAGTGCAGCACCGCAACGCGCAGCGAGCACGCGACTGTCAGCGCCGCGCACGCCGGCGGGCGTGTCGACCACCACATGATCAAACCGGGTCAGCACGTCCTGCATGAGGAAGCTGAAACTGGGGCGTTGCATCAATTCCAGCGGATTGGGTGGCAGCGTGCCCACGGTTAGCAGGCTCAGGCCAGGCAGGCCCGGCACGTCCTGCTCGACATCGGCGGCGGCTCGGCCTGCCAGGATGTTGCTCAGCCCGGTGCCCGGCTGCATGCCGAACAACATGTGCTGGCGCGGAGTGCGCATGTCTGCATCGATCAGCAGCGTGCTCTCGCCCAACTGGGAGAAGGCCACGGCCAGATTGGCAGCAAAGTAAGTCTTTCCGTCGCCCACGTCGGGGCTAAGGATCGCGAGCGCCCGGCGCGGCTGGTCGGGCGCCAATACACCCATGAGCAACTGGCTGCGCACGTCGCGGAATACCTCCGCGGCATCGCTGAACGGATCGGTCGCGGTGACCAATTCATTGCTCAAGTCACCGCGACCGCCCTCGGCCGCGTAGGGGTAGTGGAATTGCTGTGACAACGCCCACAGCACATCGTCGCGCGATGCGAGCTTGAGGGCGATCGCCGCGTCACCAAAGCGCGTGCCATGCTGGCGCTGGTGCTGCAGGATGAGTTCGACCTGCCGCGCATCAAGTTTGCGCACTTCGCGGATGAGGTCGCCGATGGAGCGGTCGACAAGCTGACTTCCCGGCTCCGGTGTCGAAACAGCGGCCGGTGGGTCTGGGCGGGTGTCCAGTCCGTCATCGATCGCCGTCATGGAATGGAGCTTGGTGCGGCTTGGTTCTATGGTCATTTGCTACGCTTGTCGGCTCAGTTGGATTGGCGCTGGGTTGGTGTCCCACCAGCAATCTGCGCAGTCCAGCCCACACTGCGGACTGGACGCCTAGTCCGGTCGGGCATCGTTCCCAGCAATGGCAGATGCAATCCGCGCAGAACGTCCTGTTCTGTGCGGAGCCGGCGATCACGCATCTCGGTGCCCAGCGCTGCAGCCATTGCCAGAAGAGTGGCTGCAAGAACTGCAACAGCCATGTTCAATACCACTCGCGGCTCCGACGGGCTCGTCGGCTCGGTGGCCTCTTTCAGCACGCTGACGTTGGTCTGCGTGGACTGACTCTCTATGTTCGTCTGGCTCACCCGCGCCATGATGGTGTCATAGGCTCGCCGTGCATTCTCGACATCGCGCTGTAGAACTCCCGCTTCGTCGCGAAGCGCTCGCAGTTGCAGCAACCTGGCACGTTGCTCTTCCACGGCAGCACGCAACTGTTCCAGACGCGCCTGGTTCACATTGTTGGTTACGGTGATGCTACCGGTCACCCGGCGCGTTTCAGCGTCTATGGTGGCCCGGAGGTCGGCGATCTTGGCTTTGAGCTCAAGCATTTCCGGATGCCGCT
The DNA here is from genome assembly GCF_003337555.1 of Pseudorhodoferax soli. Taxonomy (GTDB): domain Bacteria; phylum Pseudomonadota; class Gammaproteobacteria; order Burkholderiales; family Burkholderiaceae_C; genus Pseudorhodoferax; species Pseudorhodoferax soli. The sequence goes on from NZ_QPJK01000001.1 coordinate 724,360, forward strand.
CGCCCAGCCGCTCGCCGAGTTCTTTATTTCGCGCTTCCTGCCGTCCAAGCTCCGCAGTCAGATTGACGATAACCGGGTTGGACAACACCTCGGGCATGCGGTCGGCATTCGCAACCGCTTGACTCTGACGTCCACCGGTTTCATTGGCCACACCCTGCAGCGCGACCAGCTGCGAGGACAACTCGACAAGACGCAGGTTCTCAACATCGACGCGTTCGTCAGTTGCCACGAGACCGTGCTCGCGCTGATAGGCCGAGAGCTTTGCCTGGGCGCGCTCGAGATCCTCGCGCAGTTGCTTGCCATAAGTGTCGAAGAATCCGCTGTATTGCCGCGCCGGGTCAACGCGCAATTCCAGAGTCGTGTCGATATAGGCTTTCACCCAGGCATTTGCGATCTGTGCCGCCCGCAAAGAGTCCGACGAGGTGTAGGCCACAGTGATGACGTTCGAGTCGCGCGTGGCCAAGGCCTCCATGTCACGCAAAAGCGAGCCGGCAAGTGCGGCGCTGAAATCACCGCGGCCTTCGTTGGCCTCGAGCCAACGCTTGCGGCGCTCTTCGTCCTTGTCCCATCCCAAGGCCTGCGCAACACGCAAGGCCACACGGTCACTGCGCACAACCCCAAGTTGGGTGCCCATATAACTACTGTTGGCCATGCCTGGCAATATGACCCCTGCAATGGGATCGGGCGACTTGACATCAAGCACAACCGAAGCAGTCGCCGTGTACTTCGGCTCCTTCAGCAAGGTCACTGCAGCGACCAAAGCCACCACCGTCACCCATACCAATGCCGCCAACTTCCAGCGGGCACGCAACAGCACAAAAATTTCCGCAAGTCTCATCTGAGGGCTCTCCTGAAGACGGCGATTCTCGGCCCAGTCGGCCTTGGCACAGCCTTCGATAGTACTTTCAGGCCACTTAGTCCATTTGGACTATTGCTGCACTGCACAATAGTCTACATACTAACCCTGAGAATGCGATCCATCTTGCACACAAAGGACTCCACCATGCGGAATATTTTTTCCATCGCAGCATGCGCGCTTGCCCTCACATGTGCCGGAACGGCGCAGGCCGCAAACGAGTCGGGCACTGTGTCTTCCGTGACGAACCAGATCACTGGCCAGTTGCAGCAATTGGCCCAGTTCGCACAAGGAAATCCCACCACAGCACCGAAGACCCAGACGGCTTTCGACGCAGGGGGCACCGGCAGCCGCAGCCGTACTGCGGCCACCGCGCCGGCTCTGGAGGCTGAAGAGCAGACCGGCCAGGCGATGCTTCTGGCGGGCTTGCTGGTCATGGGTGTCATCATCAAACGCCGCTACGGCAAGCGCGACTGAGCTCTGTCCCGCTCATCGGCCGGCACGCACCGCCGGCCGGCCCCTCATCCGGCTGAGCCCTGCTGCTCACAGCGCGTGATCTGCTGACCGGAGACGGACTCCAGCGCCGAGGCTGGCACCAAGCCGGGCTCGATCTCGGCCAGGGGCTGTAGCACGAATGCGCGCTGCCACATGCGCGGGTGCGGGATCTTCAACCGCGGCAGATCCAGCGCACGGTCGGCGTACAGCAGCACATCGAGATCCAGCGTACGCGGTGCGTTGACGTACGGACGCTCGCGGCCCGCCTGCAACTCGAGCGCCTGCAAGCCATCCAGCAGATCCAGCGGCGACAAGTGCGTCGCCAGCTTTGCCACAGCATTCACGTAGTCCGGACCACCCGCTTCGACCGGTGCACTGCGGTACAGCGACGATGAGCACACGAGGCGCGTGCCTGGCAGGCGGTCCAGTGCTGCCAGAGCCCACAAGACGGCCGCCCGCGCATCGCCCAAGTTGCCGCCCAGGCCGACGAACGCACTGGCGGCCGCCACGGCTCAGACGCCGTCGTCGGGCGCAGGCGCTGCGCGTTCGCCGGCCGGCTTGCGCCGGCGCCGACGCTTCTTGGGGGCCACAGCGGTCCCATCTTCCTGGGGCGCTGCAACGACGTCCGATGCATCGGCCTCGCGGTTGGGGGCTTTCACCACACGCACGCGCGCACGCCCCGACTCCTCCCGCGCCTGGTCCAGCAGATCCTGCCGCCGCTCGTCGCTGGCCTGGCTGAACTCCTGCCACCACTCGGCCAGCGCCTCGTCGACCTCGCCGCAGTCGGCGCGAAGGCGCATGAAGTCGAACGCCGCGCGGAAACGCGGCTGCTCGATCAGGCTCCAGGGTGCGCTGCCCGTGCGCTTGTCGAAGCGCGGCTGCATGGTCCAGGTCTCGCGCATGTCACCGGCCAGCTTGCCGCGGCCGGAGACGTCGCCGATGCGCGCGCTGAACACATCCTCGATGGCGTCCTGCAGCGCCGGGAACGGCGGCTGGCGCTTGTGCTCGATACGGTTGTTCCAACCGTCGCGCACATCTGCCCACAGCACGCAGGCCAACAGGAAACTGGGTGCCACGGGCTTGCCTTCGCCGACCCGGCGGTCGGTATCTTGTAGCGCGGCGCGCACGAAGGGCTGGTCGGCACGCTCGACCACGAGGTCTAGCAGCGGGTAGATGCCGGTCGCCATGCCCAACTCCTTGAGCTTGTCGATCGTGGCGATGGAGTGCCCGGTCTGCAACAGCTTGAGCATCTCGTCGAACAAGCGGCTTTGCGGCACATCGGCCAGCAACTGCTGCGACTTGACCAGCGGCGCCGCGGTCTTGGGCTCGATCGTGAAGCCCAGCGCATGGAGCTTGGCCGCGAAGCGCACGGCGCGGATGATGCGCACCGGGTCTTCGCGGTAGCGCGTGGCGGGGTCGCCGATCATGCGGATGCTGCGGCTCTGCACGTCCTTCAGGCCATCGTGGTAGTCCACCACGATCTGGCGCTTGGGGTCGTAGTACATCGCGTTGATGCTGAAGTCGCGGCGTGCGGCATCTTCTTCCTGCGGGCCCCAGACGTTGTCGCGCAGCACGCGGCCGGTGGAGTCCACGGCATGCTGCATGCCGGCCAGTTCGCTCTTGCTGGTGCGCTCGTTGCCGGCCACCTGCTCGGCCGCGGCGTTGTCCAGGTAGGCGCGGAAGGTGGAGACCTCGATCACCTCGTGCTCGCGGCCGCGTCCGTAGACCACGTGCACGATGCGAAAGCGTCGCCCGATGATGAAGGCGCGGCGGAACAGGCTCTTGACCTGCTCTGGCGTGGCGTTGGTGGCCACGTCGAAATCCTTGGGTTTCAGGCCCACCAGCAGATCGCGCACGGCGCCGCCCACGATGTAGGCCTCGTAGCCGGCCTGTTGCAGCGTGCTGACGACATTGGCGGCGCGCTCGTCCACCAGGTTGGGGTCGATCCGGTGGACCTCGGCCGGGATTTCCTGGCGCTTGCCGAACTTTGGGCGGCCGCGGGCGGCGGGTGTGCTCTTGCCCAGCAGCTTGTCGATGAGTTTCTTGATCATGTGAGTTTTTCGAACAGGTCCAGGATGCGCCAGCCGCGCGTCTGCGCAATCGCCCGCAGGCGGTCGTCGGGATTGGTGGCCACCGGAACCTGGACCTTCTCCAGGAGCGGCAGATCGTTGATGGAGTCGGAGTAGAAGGTGCAATGCACGCGGTCCCAATCCAGGCCGCGCTCTGCCAGCCAGGCCTGCATGCGCGTGACCTTGCCCTCGCGCGCCGAGGGCACGCCGCGGATCGCGCCCGTGATCCAGTCGCCACTGCCGTCAGGCAAGGGCGCGCGTTCCAGCTGCACGGCGATCAGGTGCTCGATGCCCAGAGCATCGGCGATCGGCGCGGTCACGAACTCGTTGGTGGCCGTGACCAGCAGCAGCGTGTCGCCACGCGCACGGTGCTGCTCCACGAGTTCGCGCGCCGCCGGGAGCAGGGCCGGCAGCACCATCTCGCGCATGAAGTCGGCATGGGCGGCGGCGGCAGCCTGGGGGCCGCGCTCGCGCACGGCGTCGGTGGCAAAGCGCACGTAGTCGTGGATGTCCAGCGTGCCGGCCTTGTAGTGCGCGTAGAACGCGTCGTTGCGCAGGGCGAAGGCCTCGGGGTCGGTCCAGCCGATGCGGGTGGTGTGGACGCCCCAGGCGTGGTCGGAATCGATCTGCAACAGCGTGTGGTCCAGATCGAACAAAGCCAGGTTCAAGTGTGCTCCAGCATGGACTTGATCAGCGGAATGGTGATGGCGCGCTGCGTCTGCAGCGCGTAGCCGTCCAGGTGGTCCAGCAGCTGGACCAGGCTGGCCAGGTCGCGGCTGAAACGCCGCAGCATGAAATCCATCACCTCGTCGGACAGGAAGATGCCGCGCGCGTCGGCCTGCTGGCGCAGCACGGCACGGCGCTCGGCTTCGGACAGCAGCTGCAGCTGGAACACATGGCCCCAGCCTAGGCGCGAACGCAGGTCATCGCGCAGCGGCAGGTCGGCCGGCGGCAAGGTGCCGGCGCCCAGCACCCAGCGCTGCAGGCCCTGGGCATTGACGAACCAGTTGAAGGCCGCGTGCTGCTGCACCGCGCTGTAGTGCTGCACGTCGTCGAGCAGAACGGCGGCCCAGTCCTCGTCGAATTCGGGCGGCTCGGCCACGCTCGGGTCGAGCCAGCCGACCTTGCCACCCTGCTCGCGCAGCGCGGCGCGCACGGCTTCCAGCAGATGGGTCTTGCCACCGCCCTCGGGGCCCCACAGGTAGGTGGGCACCGGCGAGCGCGTGGGGCTGCCGGACCACAGCTGCAGATGCTGCAGCGCAGCCTCGTTCGGTCCGGCGAAGAAGTTCGCCAGCGTGGGGCCGGAAGCCAGACCGATGTCGAGGGCCAACTGTTGCATCAAGGGGATGGAGCGGGTAGCGGGGGGAGCCCCCGTAGAATTCGCGCGGATTTTAGTCTTCTCCGCGTACCCATTGCCCCCTGTGCCGTCGCAGGCACCCTGCCCCCATGAGCAACACCCCCGCCTCCCCCTCTCCGCTGTCCTACAAGGATGCCGGTGTCGACATCGACGCCGGTGACGCTCTGGTCGAGCGCATCAAGCCGCTGGCCAAGAAGACCATGCGCGAGGGCGCGTTGGCCGGCATCGGCGGCTTTGGTGCGCTGTTCGAGGTGCCCAAGCGCTACAAGGAGCCGGTGCTGGTGTCTGGCACCGACGGCGTGGGCACCAAGCTGCGCCTGGCCTTCGAATGGAACATGCACGACACCGTCGGCATCGACCTGGTGGCCATGAGCGTCAACGACGTGCTGGTCCAGGGCGCCGAGCCGCTGTTCTTCCTCGACTACTTCGCCTGCGGCAAGCTGGACGTGGACACTGCCGCAGCCGTGGTCGGCGGCATCGCCAAGGGCTGCGAACTCTCCGGCTGTGCGCTGATCGGCGGCGAGACCGCCGAGATGCCGGGCATGTATCCGCCGGGCGAATACGACCTGGCCGGCTTCGCCGTCGGTGCGGTGGAGAAGAGCAAGATCCTCACGGGCCGCGACGTGGTCGCCGGCGACGTCGTGCTGGGCCTGGCCTCGGCCGGCGTGCACTCCAACGGCTTCAGCCTGGTGCGCAAGTGCATCGAACGCGCCGAAGCCGCCGGCAGCGTTCCCGCCACCCTGGATGGCAAGCCCTTCAAGCAGGCCGTGATGGAGCCCACCCGCCTGTACGTCAAGAATGTGCTGGCCGCGCTGGCACAGCACCCGATCAAGGCGCTGGCCCACATCACCGGGGGCGGCCTGCTGGAGAACATCCCGCGCGTGCTGCCGGAGGGCCTGGCCGCCCACCTGCGGGCCGGCAGCTGGCCGCAGACCGAGCTGTTCGCCTGGCTGCAGGCCACGGCCGGCATCGACGACATCGAGATGAACCGCACCTTCAACAACGGCATCGGCATGGTGGTCGTGGTGGCCGCGGCCGAGGCAGAGGCCACGGCCGCGACACTGCGCGCGGCGGGCGAGACGGTCCACACCATCGGCGCCATCGCGGCACGCGGCGACGGCGCTGCGGTGGTTGTGGCCTGAACTAAGCCGCCTGCCGGGCCTGCACCCAGTCCATGAACGCCCGCAGCGCCGGGCTGACCTGGCGCCGGCCCGGGTAGTACAAGTGAAAGCCCGGCTCCGGCGGGCACCAGTCCGCCAGTGCCTCCACCAGCCGGCCGGCCGCCAATGCGGGCGCGGCCAGGGCCTCGTAGATGTAGGCCCAGCCCACGCCGCCCAGCGCGGCACCCAGCGCCAGGCGCTGGTCGTCCACGGTCAGCGGGCCGGACACATCCAGCGCCTTCGCCACCTCGCCTTTGCGAAACTGCCAGTGGTAGAGCGCTCCGCTCGGGAAGCGCTGGCGCACGCAGGGGCGCGCCAGCAGGTCTTCGGGCAGCAGTGGCAGGGCTTGCGCGCCGGCCACATCAGGCCGTGCCACCACGCAAAAGCGCTGCATCGGCCCCACAGGCACGGCCACCATGCCCTGCGGCAAGGCTTCGGGAAAGCGCACGCCCGCGTCGAAACCACCCGGCACGATGTCGGCCATGGCGTCCTGGCTGCTGACCTCCAGCTGGATGCCAGGATGGGCGCGCAGGAAATCGCCCAGCAGGGGCTCCAGCCACAGGCTGGCGGCGCTGCGCGGCAGGTTCAGCCGCAACGTGCCGCGCACCAGGGCCTGGAATTGGCCCACGTTGGCCAGGGCGCTGTCCAGACCCGCCAGTAGGGGCTGCAGTTCGGCGAGCAGCGCGCGCCCGGCTTCGGTCGGCGCCACGCTGCGCGTGGTGCGCTGCAACAGCGGCACACCCAGGGATTGCTCCAGCGTGCGCACGGCCTGGCTGAGCGCCGACGGCGAGACGTTCATGGCCTGCGCCGCACGGCGGTAGCTGGACCATTCGGCCACGGCGGCCAGCGCACGCAGGTGCAGGAGTTCGGGTACGGCCATGGCCGATTGTGCAGCCTGGCCGCACAGTGCGTGAATGGTTCGGCCGATTGTGCGCTACAGCTTGGCGATGGATGATCCAGCCTCCAACACACAGGAAGCCTTGCCATGACCACCACACCCCAAGCCACCACCCGCTCGCTCGCAGGCCATTCCATCCACCCGCTCGGCCTGGGCTGCATGGGCATGAGCGAGTTCTACGGCCCGTCGGACGAAGCCGAATCTCTGGCCACGCTGCGGGCCGCGCGCGACCTGGGCGTGCAGCACTTCGACACCGCCGACACCTACGGCCTGGGCCACAACGAGGAGCTGCTCGGCCGCTTCCTGCGCGACCTGGCACCCGTCGAGCGGGCCGAGCTCGTGGTGGCCACCAAGTTCGGCATCGTGCGCGCCAAGGACACGTACGAACGCCGCATCGACAACTCGCCCACCTACATCCGCGCCGCCTGCGAAGCCTCGCTCAAGCGCCTGGGCGTGGAGCGCATCGGCCTGTACTACTGCCACCGGCGCGATCCGCAGGTGCCGCTGGCCGAGGTCGTGGGGGCCATGGCGGAGCTCGTGCGCGCCGGCAAGGTCGCCGCGTTGGGCTTCTCGGAAATCAGCGCAGACAGCTTGCGCCAGGCCCATGCCCAGCACCCGATCGCTGCCGTGCAGAGCGAATATTCGCTCTGGGAGCGGGGCGCCGAGGCTGCCGTGCTACCGGCCACGCGCGCACTGGGTGTGGCCTTCGTCGCCTACAGCCCCTTGGGCCGCGCCGTGCTGACCGACCGGCCACCCGAGGCCGAGACGCTGGCCCAGGACGACTTCCGGCGTGCGCTGCCGCGCCTGCAGGGCGAGGCCGGCGCGGCCAACCTGCACCTGCGCGAGCGCCTGGCCGCATGCGCGGCCGAGATCGGCCAGCCCGTCGCCGCGCTGGCCCTGGCATGGCTGCTGCAACGCCAGCCGCACGTGCTGCCGATCCCCGGCACGCGGCGCCAGGCCCATCTGCGCCAGAACCTGGCGGCCTGTGCGCTGCAGCTGCCCGAGGCGCTGCTGGCCGAACTCGATGCGCTGTTCGCACCCGGCACGGTGCAAGGTGCGCGTTATCCGGACGCCGGCTTCGCAGGCGTCGAGACGCGTTGATCAGCCGCCCGCGCTGCCCTCGTCTGCGCGCAGCGCCTCGGCCAGCACCTTGTCGATGCGCCGGCCATCCAGGTCCAGCACCTCGAACACCCAGCCGGCGCATTCGATGCGTTCGCCGGTGGCCGGCATGTGGCCCGAGACCGCCATGAGCAGGCCGGCCACGGTGTTGTAGCGGCCGCGGTCCTCCTCGGGCAATTCGTCGATGTCCAGGCGCGACTTGAGCTCGCCGATGGGCATCAGCCCGTCCAGCAGCCAGGAGCCGTCGCCGCGCGCCGTGGCCCAGGCCTCCGTTTGGGTTTCGGGCTGCAGCTCACCGGTGATGGCCTCGAGCAGGTCGCGCGGCGTCAGCACGCCCTGCACCACGCCGTATTCGTCGACCACGAAGACCATGCGCCCGGCGCGGGCGCGGAATTGCTCCAGGAGTTCCAGGCCCGACAGCGTCTCGGGCACGAAGGTGGCCGGCAGCACATGCGCGCCGATCAGCGCCTCGCGGTCCTGCCCGGCCAGCGCCAGCAGGCGCGCCACGCTGACGATGCCGACCACCTCCTCCAGCGATCCGCGGCACACCGGGTACCAGGAGTGTCCAGCGTACTCGGCCTCGCCCCCGGCCAGGCGCAGCGCATCCAGCACCGGCAGCGTGGCGTCGAGCCAGCCCACGTCGTCGCGCGGCACCATGATGGAGGTGAGGGGGCGCTCGTCCAGGCGGAACAGGTTGCGCACCATGCGGTGCTCGTGCGCCTCGATCACGCCAGCGTCAACGCCCTCCTCCAGGCTCGCGGCGATCTCCTCCTCGGTCACGGCCCGGGCGGCGGCGGTGTCCACGCGCAGCGCGGCCAACACGCCCTGGGTGCTCAGCGACAACAGGCGCACGAACGGCTTGGCCACGCGGGCCACCCAGGCCATGGGCCGCGCCACCGCGTTCGCCACCTTCTCCGGATACAGCTGGGCGATGCGCTTGGGCACGAGCTCGCCGAAAACGATGGTCACGAAGGTGATGGCGGTGACGACCAGCGCCGTGGCCGCGATGTCGGCCGCCCTGTCGCCCAGGCCCAGCGCCACGAGCCAGTCCGCCACGGCGCTGCTGAAGGCGGCCTCGCCCAGGATGCCGTTGAGCATGCCGATCAGCGTGATGCCGACCTGCACCGTCGAGAGCAACTGCGTCGGATTCGTCAGCAGCGTCAGCGCCGCCGCCGCGCCCTTGTCGCCGCCCTCCGCCATGGCCACCAGGCGCGCCTTGCGGCTGGTGGCCAGCGCCATCTCCGACATCGCGAACACGCCGTTGAGCGCGGTCAACAGCGCGATCAGCAGGAAGTCCATCAGGACAGGGGGGTCGGCCCGGGCATCGGCAGGCTGATGGCGTAGGCCTTGTCCAGCGCCATCCAGGTCACGAGCACGGCGCCCAGCACCATCACGCCGTACAGCATGCGGTGGATGTCCTCGCGCGGCCGCGCAATCGACCAGATCTCCTGGAAGGGACGGCCGAAGTGCGCGCGCACGCGGTCCAACCGGCGCCGCCCGACCACGATGGAGACCTGCATGCGCTTGATCGCCAGCAGCCCGTACAGGCAGATGGCCCAGGTGATCAGCACCAGTACCCAGTGGCGCACGCCCCCTTCGGCGATCGGATCGACCAGCTGGTGCACGCCGGCCAGCAGCAGCGCGTAGATCACCAGCGCATAGGCACCGGCCCACCACTGCTGGCGTGTGAAGAGCTCGATGTCGGCCACGCAGGCGCCGTAGGCCATCTGCAGCTCGGAGCGGTCGATGTCACTGAGCTCTCCGAAACCCGAAGTCGAATCCATGGCTGTCCTCCCTGATTGCTGTGCAATCTACAGCATTCGGCGGCGTGTAGAGTCGCGCGTCGTTGTTGGAGAACACATGGCGTCTTATCTGATCGGGGATGTGCAGGGCTGCGACGAGCCTTTGGGCCGGCTGCTGCAGGCCATCGATTTCTCACCCAGCCGCGACACCGTCTACGTGCTCGGCGACCTGGTCAACCGCGGCCCGGCATCGGCCGAGGTGCTGCGCCGGCTGATGGCGCTGGACGGCAGCGCGCGCTGCCTGCTCGGCAACCACGACATGCACCTCCTGGCCTGTGCGTGGGGCGTGCGCCGCCCGCACAAGCGCGACACGCTGGACGCCGTGCTGGACGCCCCGGATCGCGCCGCGCTGCTGGATTGGCTGCGTTGCCAGCCGCTGGCGATGCACGAGACCGTGGCCGGCCGCGAGCTGCTCATGGTGCATGCCGGCGTGCTGCCGCAATGGACGGCCGAGCGCACGGCCGCACTGGCTGCCGAGCTGCAGGACGTGCTGCGCGGCCCGCACATCGGCGACTTCCTGCACGAGATGTACGGCAACCAGCCCGACCGCTGGGACGACGCGCTGACTGGCAACGAGCGGCTGCGCGTGGTCATCAACGCGCTGACGCGGCTGCGCTTTTGCAGCGCCGACGGCCAGATGGAATTCGAGACCAAGGAGGGCGTGGGTGCGGCCCCTGCCGGCTTCGTGCCCTGGTTCGACGTGCCGGGCCGGCAAACGGCCGGTGTGGCGGTGGCCTTCGGCCACTGGTCCACGCTGGGCTGGCTGGACCGCGACGACCTCTACTGCCTGGACACGGGCTGCGTCTGGGGCGGGCCGCTCAGCGCCATGCGCGTGGGCACCATGGCAGCACAGCAGGCCCTGGTGCAGGTCGACTGCCCGCAGGCGCAGAAGCCGGGCTGAGCCCGATCAGCCGGCCGAGGTTTCTGGCTGCGGCGCAGGCGCACCTGCCGGCGCCGGAGCAGGCGCCTTGAACAGCGCCGCCAGCTTGCGCTTGGGCTTGATGTTGGCTGAGACGCCGCTGCGCACGGCATCCCGCTTGGTCTCCCACCCGGGGGCTCCTGCGGCCGGCGCACTGGCCTCGTAGGGCTGGTTGAAGAACGGATCCTGCGGCGCGGCGGAACGGCGCGGCGCGCGTTCACGCGGCTCGCGCGCTTCCCGGGGCTCGGGTCGGCCACGCGGGGCGTCCATCACGTCGCGCGGATCGTCGCCACCCCAGGCGCGGCGGCCTTCGTTGAAGCGGCCCTGCTCGCGGATGCGCGGCATGTCTTCTTCGTACTCGAACGCCTCGATCTCGATCTTGGTCTTGATCAGCTTCTCGATCTCGGCCACCAGGCGCGCATCGTTGCCGCCGCCAGCGAAGCTGACCGCCAGGCCCGATGCGCCGGCGCGGCCGGTGCGGCCGATGCGGTGCACATAGTCCTCGGCGTTGAACGGGACGTCGAAGTTGAACACCGCCGGCACATCCTTGATGTCCAGCCCGCGTGCGGCCACGTCCGTGCAGACCAGCAGGTCGACTTCGCCCTTCTTGAACGCGTCCAGCGCCTTCAGTCGCTCGTCCTGGCTTCGGTCGCCGTGCAGGGCGACGGTGCGCAGGCCCTCGCGCTCCAGCGCGCGGGCCAGCCGGGCGCAACCCAGCTTGCTGTTGACGAACACGAAGGCCTGGCGCAGCTGGCGCTTGCGCAGGATCTGGTGCAACGCACGGCGCTTGTTGTCGTCGTTGACGCTGTAGAAATGCTGCTCCACGGTCGAGGCCGTGGCATTCGAGCGCGCCACCTCGATGGTGGTCGGGTCCTGCAAGTAGCTGCCGGCCAGGCGCTTGATCTCGGGCGAGAACGTGGCCGAGAACAGCAGCGTGGTGCGCTGCTTGGGCAGGTAGGACAGGATGCGCTGCAGGTCGGGCAGGAAGCCGATGTCCAGCATGCGGTCGGCCTCGTCGAGCACCACGTACTCGACCTGGTTCAGCACCGCGTTCTTGGCCTCGATGTGGTCCAGCAAACGGCCCGGTGTGGCCACCAGGACCTCCACGCCCTTCTTGAGCTCGGCCGTCTGCGGCTTCATGTCGATGCCGCCGAACACCACCGTGCTGCGCAGCTGCGTGTACTTGGCGTACAGCTTGATCTGCTGCGCCACCTGGTCGGCCAGCTCGCGCGTGGGCAGCAACACCAGTGCGCGCACAGGGTGGCGCGCCGGCGAGGTGGAGGCGTTCTCGTGGCGCAGCATGCGCTGCAGCAGCGGCAGCGAAAAGGCCGCGGTCTTGCCGGTGCCGGTCTGGGCGGCGCCCATCACGTCGCGGCCCGTCAGCACCACCGGAATGGCCTGCGCCTGGATCGGCGTCATGCTGCTGTAGCCCATCTCGGCCACGGCGCGCGACAAGGGCTCAGCAAGGTTCAGCTGAGAGAAGGAAGCAGTGGTCGGTGCGGTTTCGGCGGGTGTGGAACCTGCCTCGGGAGCGGTTGCGGAGTCGGTCATCAATACCAGGGTTCAAGCGCTACCAAACAGATAGCAGGCCGACCCGCCAGGATGGGGCCGGACCTCGATTATCGCGCAAGGGGGTCAAACCCCTGTGACACGTGCAGTTTCACGCACTTGCGGGGATGGGCGCAACCGCCTGGCGCACGTCGCCGCACTGGGCGCGCTGGCGCAGCGCATGCTCCATCACGACGAGGGCCAGCAGCGCCTCGACGATGGGCGTGGCGCGGATGCCCACGCAGGGGTCGTGCCGGCCCTTGGTCACCACCTCCACACTCTGGCCGGTGGTGTCGATGGACTCGCGCGGCGTGATGATGGAACTGGTGGGCTTGACCGCGATGGACACGTCCAGGTCCTGGCCGGTGCTGATGCCGCCCAGTACGCCACCGGCGTTGTTGGACAGGAAGCCCTGCGGCGACAGCGAGTCGCCGTGCGTGCTGCCGCGCTGCGCCACGCTGGCGAAGCCGGCGCCGATCTCCACACCCTTGACGGCGTTCAGGCCCATCATGGCGAACGCGATGTCGGCGTCGAGCTTGTCGAACAGCGGTTCGCCCAGGCCCACGGGCATGCCGCTGGCCGTCACACGCACACGCGCGCCACAGGAGTCGCCGGCCTTGCGCAGCTGGTCCATGTAGGTTTCCAGGTGCGACACATCGGCGATGGGTGCGAAGAAGGGGTTGTTCGGCACGTGGTCCCAGCTCTCGAACGGGATCGCGACCTCGCCCACCTGCGTCATGCAGCCGCGGAACTGCACGCCGTAGCGCTCACGCAGCCACTTCCTGGCGACGGCGCCGGCCGCCACCGTCGGCGCCGTGAGCCGGGCCGAGGAACGGCCGCCGCCACGCGGGTCGCGGATGCCGAACTTGTGCCAGTAGCTGTAGTCGGCGTGGCCGGGGCGAAAGCTCTGCGCGATCGCGCTGTAGTCCTTGCTGCGCTGGTCGGTGTTGCGGATCAAGAGCGCGATCGGCGTGCCCGTGGTGCGGCCTTCGTAGACGCCGGACAGTATCTCGACCTGGTCGGGCTCGGCGCGCTGCGTCACGTGGCGGCTGGTGCCGGGGCGGCGGCGGTCGAGTTCAACCTGGATGTCGGCCTCGGACAGTTCCATGCCGGGGGGGCAGCCGTCGATCACGCAGCCGATGGCCGGACCGTGCGATTCCCCGAAGTTGGTGACTGCGAAAAGTGTGCCGAAGGTGTTGCCGCTCATGGGGCGGATTATCGGCCAGCCCTGGGAACGCTTCGTGCTTCGCAGGCAGCACACCCATAGCCGGTGGAACCCCTCACAGCGAAAGGCAAGCCATGTTGGACCGCACGAGCACCAAGTTCTCCCACGTCAAGGAGGGCGACACGCAGTACGTCAGCGGCGGACTGCGCGATTTCTTCCTCTACCGCGACCTCGGCATCGCCGAAGCCACGCACGGAAAGGTGATCGCGCACCTCGTGAAGGCCAACATGGCACCAGAAACGGGCACCGGCTGGCACCGCCATGAAGCGGACTTCCAGATCGTCATCATGGTCAAGGGCTGGGCGCGCTTCATGTACGAGGACAAGGAAACCCTGGTCGAGGCCGGCGACGTGGTTCACCAGCGCCCGGGCATCCGCCACTACCTGTTCGACTATTCGCCCGACATGGAGTACCTGGAAATCGTCTCGCCGGCCGACTTCAAGTCGGTCGACGTGGAGCCGGTCTGCGACGTGCCGGCGGCCACGCCCTGGAAGTGAGCAAGGCGGCGGCCGCGGCCGCCGCCGTCAGAACTCCGCGTCGAGTTCGTCGATCTCGTCGGGCTCCTTGCGGGCCTCGGCGATCCACTCCTTGAGCGCGGGCAAGGCCATCATCTGCTTGCAGTAGTCGACGCAGGCCGGCGGCAGCGGCACGTCGTAGGTCAGAAAGCGCGTGACCACCGGCGCGTACATCGCGTCGGCGATGCAGGGCTTGTCGCCGAACAGGTAGGGGCCGCCATAAGTTTCCAGGCACTCCGTCCAGATCTCCAGGATGCGGTCCACGTCGGCCTGCGCGCGCGACCAGATCTTGAAGCCCGGAAAGTGCGCCTTGATGTTCATGGGCAGCGAGGAACGCAGCGCCGAGAAGCCCGAATGCATCTCGCCGCAGATGGCACGGCAGTGCGCGCGCGCGGCCTGGTCGGCCGGCAGCAGGCCCGCCTTGGGCTTGAGCTCGTTCAGGTACTCGCCGATGGCCAGCGTGTCCCACACCTGCACCTTGCCGTTCTGCAATGCAGGCACACGCATGGAGGACGACAGCAGCAACATCTCCGCTTTCATGGCCGGATCGTCGGGCGAGACCACGTTCTCGTTGAACTCCAGCCCCGCCAGCCGGGCCATGAGCCAGCCGCGCAAGGCCCAGGCTCCGTAGTTCTTGCTGCTGATCGTCAATACCGCCTTGGTCGCCATGGGATCGCCTCCAGTGTCGGCATGTTCAGCAAACGCTGTGCCAGACATGTGACAGCGCGGGCGATCGCGCCGCCGCCGCCGCATGGCCCGCAACTTGCCTGCCTGGCTACAAACCCATCGACTCCAAGAGACGCCGCATGCTGTACCAGGCCTACCAGCTCCAATCCGACCTTCTGTCGCCGATGCGCATGCTGGCCCAAGCGCTGGGAAATTCGCTGTGGTTCGAGGACACCGACCGCAGCCCGCTGCGCGCGTGGTCCGCTGCCGGCACCGTCTTCTCGCGCATGCGGCTCACGCACAGCCGGCCGGCCTACGGCATCGACCAGGCCATCGTCGAAGGCGTGGCCGTGCCCGTCACGGAAGAGATCACGCTCAAGAAACCGTTCGGCAGCCTGCTGCACTTCAAGCGCGCACTGCAGCCGCACACGCCGGCCCAGCCGCGCATGCTGCTGGTGGCACCGCTGTCCGGCCACTTCGCCACGCTGTTGCGCGACACCGCGCGCACGCTGCTGCGCGACCACGACGTCTACATCACCGACTGGCACAACGCGCGCGACGTGGGCCTGAAGCACGGCGCCTTCGGCCTGGACGACTACATCGCCTACATGATCGAGTTCATCGCCACGCTGGGCCCGGGCACCCACGTGATGGCGGTCTGCCAGCCCTGCGTGGCCGCGCTGGCGGCCACGGCCATCATGGCCGAGGACGACCACCCCGCCCAGCCCGCCAGCCTGACGCTGATGGCCGGCCCGGTGGACTGCCGCGTGAACCCCAGCGGCGTGAACACGTTGGCCACCAGCAAGCCCATCGAATGGTTCGAGCAGAACCTGATCAGCCACGTGCCGTTGCCGCATGCCGGTTTCATGCGCCGCGTGTACCCGGGCTTCGTGCAGCTCACCGCCTTCATGAGCATGAACCTGGAGCGCCACAAGCAGCAGTACAAGGACATGTACAAGTACCTGCTCGAAGGCGAGATCGAGAAGGCCGAGACCATCCGCCTGTTCTACGACGAATACCTCGCCGTCAACGACCTGCCGGCGGAGTTCTACCTGGAGACAGTGGAGAAGGTCTTCCAGACCTACGACCTGCCCCTGGGCAAGCTGACCTACCGCGGCCGCAAGGTTGATCCGAAGGCCATCCGCCGCACCGCGCTGATGACGGTGGAAGGCGAGCGCGACGACATCTGCTCGGTCGGCCAGACCCTGGCCGCGCAGGACATGTGTTCCAACGTGCGGCCCTACCGCAAGACCCACCACGTGCAGACCGGCGTGGGCCACTACGGCGTGTTCAGCGGCAGGCGCTGGAACCAGGAGATCTACCCGCGCGTGCGGGACATGGTCTACGCCCTCGCTTGAGCGTTGCGGCGCTTCACGCCGCCACCGCGCTCAGCCCCTGTTGTCTTCTTCCTCGCCGCCCGGCCAGTCGCGGATGTAGGCCTTGAGCATCTTGTTCTCGAAGTTCTGGCTGTCCACCACGGCCTTGGCCACGTCGTAGAAGCTGATCACGCCCATCAGCATGCGCTTGTCCATCACGGGCATGTAGCGCGCGTGGCGCTCCAGCATCATGCGGCGCACTTCGTCCAGTTCGGTCTCTGCCGTGCAGGTCAGGGGGGCATCGTCCATGGCGCTGCGCACCAGCGTCTTGCCGAGCGCACCGCCGTTCTTCACGACGGTCTGGATCACCTCGCGGAAGGTCAGCATGCCGACGAGGTCGCCGTGGTGCATGACGACCAGCGAGCCGATGTCCTTCTCGGACATGATGCTCACGGCACCCGCCAGTTCCTCGTCCGGCGTGACGGTAAAGAGCGTGTTGCCTTTGACGCGCAGAATGTCGCTGACTTTCATGGGGCCTCCTGTAGATCATCCGCGACGCGGAACTGTCAAGGGAATATAGCCCACAATCACCCCGAAACTGACCCCGTTCCCGCTGGAGGAGACCCTCGCATGCCCGGCTATTCGGACCCCGGCTTCGACACCTTGGCGCTGCATGCCGGCGCATCGCCGGACCCGGCGACCGGTGCGCGCGCCGTGCCCATCCACCTGTCCACGTCCTTCGTGTTCGAGTCCAGCGACCATGCGGCCGCGCTGTTCAACCTCGAACGCGCCGGCCATGTGTACTCGCGCATCAGCAACCCGACCAACGCGGTGCTCGAACAGCGCGTGGCGGCACTCGAAGGCGGCATCGGCGCCATCGCCACCGCGAGCGGCCAGGCCGCGCTGCACCTGGCAGTGGCCACCCTCATGGGCGCGGGCGGCCACATCGTCGCGAGCACGGCGCTGTATGGCGGCTCGCAGAACCTCTTGCACTACACGATGCGGCGCTTCGGCATCGACACCACGTTCGTGAAGCCGGGCGACATCGACGGCTGGCGCGCGGCGATCCGCCCCGAAACACGCCTGCTCTTCGGCGAGACCGTGGGCAACCCGGGCCTGGACGTGCTGGACATCCCCACCGTCTCGGCCATCGCGCACGAGGCCGGCGTGCCGCTGCTGGTGGATTCCACGCTGACCTCGCCCTGGCTCATCAAGCCCTTCGAGCTCGGCGCCGATCTGGTCTACCACTCGGCCACCAAGTTCCTGTCGGGGCACGGCACGGTGATCGGCGGCGTGCTGGTCGATGGCGGCAGCTTCGACTGGGCGGCCTCCCATGCCGCCAGCGGCCGCTTCGCCGAACTGGCCCAGGCCTACGACGGCTTCCACAACATGGTGTTCACCGAGGAGAGCACGGTCGGCGCCTTCTTGCTGCGTGCGCGCCGCGAGGGGCTGCGCGACTTCGGCGCCTGCATGAGCCCGCACACCGCCTGGCTCATCTTGCAGGGCATCGAGACGCTGCCGCTGCGCATGGAGCGGCACATGGCCAACACACGCAAGGTGGTCGAGTTCCTGGCCGGCCAGCCTTTCGTCTCGCGCGTGGGCCATCCGCTGCTGGAGAGCCACCCCAGCCACGCACTGGCCAACAAGCTGCTGCCGCGCGGCGCAGGCTCGGTGTTCAGCTTCGACCTCAAGGGCAACCGCGAGCAGGGCAAGAAGTTCATCGAGACGCTCAAGATCTTCAGCCACCTGGCCAACGTGGGCGACTGCCGCTCGCTGGTCATCCACCCGGCCAGCACCACGCACTTCCGCATGAGCGACGAGGCGTTGGCGGCCGGAGGCATCGGCCAGGGCACCATCCGGCTCTCGATCGGGCTCGAGGATGCGGACGACCTGATCGACGATCTCAAGCGCGCCTTGAAGGCGGCGGAAAAGGCGACGGGGGCGGCAGCATGATCGTCACCGTCAATGGCCACGACACCTACTGCTACACCGGCGGCAAGCCCTTCGATGCAGCCAAGCCTACCGTCGCCTTCGTCCACGGCGTGCTGAACGACCACAGCGTCTGGATCCTGCAGAGCCGCTACCTCGCCCACCACGGCTTCAACGTGCTGGCCGTGGACCTGCCCGGCCATTGCCGCAGCGCGGGCGAGGCGCCTTCCACGGTCGAACAGGCCGCGGACTTCGTCGCCGCGCTGCTGGACGCAGCCGGCGTGCAGCGTGCCGCGCTGGTCGGCCACAGCTGGGGATCGCTGATCGCACTCGAGGCGGCGGCCCGCCTGGGCGAACGCATCACGCAGCTGGTGCTGGTCGGCACGGCCTTTCCGATGAAGGTGTCGCAGGCGCTGCTCGACGCATCGCAGAGCGACCCGGAAGCCGCGATGAAGATGGTCAACGTGTTCTCGCGCTCCACGCTCGCCGCACCGCCCTCTGCGTTGGGCCCGGGCACCTGGGTCTATGGCGCCAGCCTCGCGCTGGGCCGGCGCGTGCTGCGCAGCAACCGCGACGCCAACGTCTTTCACCGCGGCTTCCTGGCCTGCGACCGCTACGCCAACGGCGAAGAGGCCATCGCGCAGATCGCCTGCCCGGTGCTGTTCGTGCTCGGCGCGCAGGACCAGATGACGCCGCCCAAGGCCGCGCAAGGCCTGATCGCCAGGGCCAAGGCCGCCGGCAAGAGCGTGCAGGTGGCGCAGCCGCCCGTGGGCCACCACCAGATGACTGAAACGCCGGACGACACGCTGTTCGCGATCCGCGACTTCCTGGTCCGTTGATGCCGGGCCTGCAGCGCTTCTGGCAGGCGGTCGCGCTGCTGGCGGCGGCACTGACCGGCTTCGGCCTCATCCTCTGGCTGGCCGCCAACTGGGACGACTTCGGCCGCATGGGCCGCTTTGCGGTGCTGCAGGGCGCGCTGGCCATCGCCGTCCTCGCCGCCGCCGCGCGGCCAGCCCTGCGCCTGCCCGGTGCCTTGGCAGCGCTGCTCGCCACGGGCGCGCTGTTCGCCTACTTCGGCCAGACCTACCAGACCGGCGCCGATCCCTGGCAACTCTTCGCGTTGTGGGCGGTGCTGGCCCTGCCGCTGGCGCTGGCCGCGCGCAGCGACGTGCTGTGGCTGCCCTGGTGCCTGGTGGCCATGGCAGCGGTCTCGCTGTGGGCGCAGGCGCACGCGGGCCACACCTGGGACGTGCGTCCGCAGGATCTGCCGGTGCATGCCGGCGCCGCTGCGCTGGCCGCGTTGGTGGTGGCACTGCTTGCGCCGTGGGCGCGCCGCTTCACGGGCGCCGGGCCACTGGCGTTCCGGCTGGCCACGGCGCTGTTCGCGCTGCTGCTGACACTGACCGCGCTGGGCGGCCTGCTCCGCGACGACCCGGCACCGCAGTTCACATGCGGCCTGCTGCTGGTCGCGCTGGCCGCAGTCGGCTTCGCGAGCCGCCGCGGTTTCGACCTGTTCGCGCTCAGCGCGGCCACGCTGGCGCTGGACACCTTGCTCGTCGCCGGCGCGGCGCGCTGGCTGCTCGATGGCGACATCGACGCCATCGGCCATCTCCTGCTGCTGGGCCTGGCCGCCGCGGCGCTGCTGGCGCTGTCGGTGCGCTGCGTGCAATGGCGGGCAAAGGCCTGCGGCGCCTGGGCCGCCGGCGGGGCCATGCCCACGCCCGGCGACCGGCCCGGGCCCGTGGTGCTGCTGACCGCGCTGGGCGCGTGGCTGGCCACTCTGCCGCTGCTGGGCGCAGTGGCGCTGGTGCTGGGCGACTGGGTGCACGCCGGCGCGGGCCCCTACGCCGTCGGCGCGCTGCTGCTGGCGCTGGCCGGCATGTTGCTGCGCCGGCCCCATCTGTCCGTGTTCGTCGAACAGCTGGCGTTGCCGCTGCTGCTGGCCGGCCTGGGCACGCTGGGCTACGGCCTGGCGCGCGACCTGCCACTGCAGCTGGCAGCCGGCCTGCTGGTCTTGCTGCTGCTCGCGCTGGCCTGGCTGGCCAACACACGGCAGCGCTGGCTGCAGGAGCTGCTGGGCGCCGCCGCAGCCGGTGCCGCGGTGCTGGCGCTGCACGGCGAGAACGACTGGCAGGACGGCAGCCTGCTGTGGCTGGCCTTGCACGGTGTCCTGCTGGCGGGGCTGGCCGGCCTGCGGCGACCGTCCCTGGCCGCCACGGCCACGGGATGGCTGGTGCTGGTGCTGGTCGGTCTCGCCAGCGCATCGGGCATGGCCCTCCTGGTCGGCGCCATGCCCGGCCCCACGGAAGCGTTCG
The DNA here is from genome assembly GCF_003337555.1 of Pseudorhodoferax soli. GTDB lineage: Bacteria > Pseudomonadota > Gammaproteobacteria > Burkholderiales > Burkholderiaceae_C > Pseudorhodoferax > Pseudorhodoferax soli. Next base: position 744,549 of record NZ_QPJK01000001.1, read on the forward strand.
CCGGCAGCGGCGGCATCGTGCTGCCCAGCTCCTGGACAGCGGCCGCCTCGGTGCTGCTGGCGCTGGCCGCCGGCGCCGCGGCCGCGCGCCGCTGGCCGGCCCTGCGCCGGCCCGGCTGCGCCGCCGTGGGGCTGGTCGCCGCGGTGCTGTGCGCCTTCCTGCCGATGCTGGGTGCCATCCTGCTGGTCGCCGTACTGGCGGCAGCGGGCGGGCGCCGCCCGCTGGCGCTGTGCGGCGCACTGGCTGCGGCCTGGGCGGTGGGCAGCTTCTACTACACGCTGGCCTGGCCGCTGGCCCACAAGGCGGTGCTGATGGTGGCCTGCGGCGCAGCCCTGGCCGCGCTGGCCTGGCGCGCCGCGGGCCTGGCGTCCGACGCCCCGACGCAAGCCCCGGCGCCACGCACGGCCGCCCTGCTGGCACTGAGTGGACTGGCCGCGCTGCTGGTCGCCAACGGTGGCATCTGGCGCAACGAGCGGCTGATCGCGCAGGGCCAGCCGGTCTTCGTCGCGCTGGCTCCGGTCGATCCGCGCTCGCTGATGCAGGGCGACTACATGCGGCTGCGGTTCCAGTTGCCGCCCGACCCCGACGAGCGGCTGGCGCTGCCGCAATCCGGCGCGCGGCCGCAGGCGGTCGCGCGGGTCGATGCGCGTGGCGTGGCCGAACTGCTGCGCGTTGCCGCGCCGGGCCAGCCGCTGGCTGCCGGCGAATTCGCGATCGCGCTGGTGCCCAAGGACGGCGACTGGACGCTCGTCACCGACGCCTGGTTCTTCCGCGAGGGCGAGGCCGAGCGCTTCGCACAGGCCCGCTACGGCGAGTTCCGCGTTGCGCCGGACGGCAGCGCGCTGCTGGTGGGGCTGGCGAACGCCGACCTGCAAGCGTTACGATGAATCCGAGCCCTGCGATGACAGGGCCAGGAGACAACGCATGAGCATGCTTCCATCGGAGGCGCCCGTCGATCCGCGCGGCTTCAAGAGCTTCGCCGAGTTCTACCCGTTCTACCTGTCCGAACACCGCGACCGCACCTGCCGGCGGCTGCACTTCGCCGGCAGCACGCTGGGGCTGGCCTGCCTGGCCGTGCTGCTGCTCACGGGCCAGTGGCGCTGGCTCTTCATCGGCCTGGCCTGCGGCTACCTGTTCGCCTGGATCGGCCATTTCGGCTACGAGAAGAACAAGCCCGCCAGCTTCAAGCGCCCGCTCTACAGCTTCCTAGGCGACTGGGCCATGTACCGCGACATCTGGCTCGGCAGGATCAAGCTCTGAGCACGCGCTACAGCGCGTCGCGCAGCCGCAGGGCATCCCAGCGCCCTTTGTCCCAGAGCCCGGCCAGCGGCGCGCTGCGGTCCACCAGCAGGCGCTCGAAGAGGGGCGCCAGCGGCGTGCTCTCCGGGTCGGCCAGCAGCACGTAGCGCGCCTCCGCATCGGCGCCGCTGCCGTGCTCGGCCTCGTCGAGCCGCGCCACCCAGTCCAGCCCGACCAGCGCCTGCAGCACCGGCTCCAGCTGCAGCTTGGCCGTGCCCAGCGCGCGGCCGAGTTCGCCGGCCGACAGGCCATGCGTCTCGCCGCTGCGGGCGCCGTACAAATGCTGCAGCGCCTCGATCGCCAGGTGGAAATGCCAACCGTAGGTGGCCGTGGGCCGCGCCACGCCGGCCAGCAGGCTGGGCAGGTAGGCCGCAATCACCGCGCCCAGCAGCACGATGATCCAGGCCAGGTAGATCCACAGCAACAGGATGGGCGCCGTGGCAAAGGTGCCGTACATGGCCGAATAGGTCGGCACCGAGCCGATGTACAGGGACAGCAGCCGCTTGGCCAGTTCGATGCCCACCGACACGAAGATGCCGCCGGCCAGCGCGTGGCCCCACTTCACATGGGTGTTGGGCACGTAGCGGTAGACCGCGGCCATGCCCAGCGCGAGCAAGCCGAACTCGATGGTGTCCAGCAGCACGCGCACGCCACCCGGCAGGCTGTCCACCAGGCCGCGCGAGGACGACACCGCGTACGAGGTCATCGCCAGGCTCGCCCCGAGCAGCAGCGGCCCCAGCGTGATCAGCGCCCAGTAGATCAGCACGCGCTGGCCCAGGGGCCGCGGGCGTGGCACGCGCCAGACGCGGTTGAGCGTGCGGTCGATGGTCAGCACCAGCGCCAGGGCCGTCACCAGCACCACAGCCAGCCCCAGGCTGCCGAGCCGGCTGGCCTGGCTGGCGAACTGCGTGAGGTAGCCCAGCACCTGGCGTGCGATGGTCTCGGGCACCAGGCTCTGCACCAGCCAGCGCTGCAGCACCTGCTGCACCGTGCCGAACATGGGGAACACCGTGAAGATCGCCAGCGCCACCGTGAACAGCGGCACCAGCGCCAGCATGGTGGTGAAGGTGAGGCTGCTGGCGGTCAGTGCGAGCTGGTCTTCGCGGAAGCGTTCGCGCAGCGTGTGCGCGGTGGTGCGCCAGGGGAAATGCGCCAGATCACCCAGCAGCGCGTGCAGGCGCTCGGGCATGTGGCTGGGTACGGCAGACATGCTCGGTATCATGCCAGCCCCATGCTTTCCGCCCCTCTGGCCCCCCTGGACCCCACCGTCGCCTGGACGCGCCGGATCGCCGTCGCCAGCCTGCTGGCGATGATCGCCCTGGGCCTGGCCTGGGAGCTCTGGCTCGCACCGCTGCGCCCGGGTGGCAGCTGGCTCGCACTCAAGGTGCTGCCGCTGTGCATCCCGCTGGCAGGCCTGCTGAAGAACCGCATGTACACCTACCGCTGGCTCAGCCTGGTGGTGTGGCTGTACTTCACCGAAGGCGTGGTGCGCGCCTGGAGCGATCCGCTGCCGGCCGGCCGCTGGTGCGCACTGGCCGAATTGCTGCTGTGCCTGCTGCTGTTCGCCGCCTGCGCGATGCACGTGCGCCTGCGCTTTCGCAATGCCCGGATGGCCACGGCCGCCGGCGAATGACCACGAGGACTTGGACTCCATGACCGCTGCCCTGCTCGACTCCCTGCGCGCCATCGTCGGCGACGCCCACGTGCTCACCGATGGCGACCTCTCGGCCTGGGAGCAGGACTGGCGCAAGCGCGACCGCGGCCGGGCGCTGGCCGTGGTGCGGCCTGCCAGCACCGAGCAGGTGGCCGCGGTCGTCAAGGCCTGCGCGGCGGCCGGCGTCAGCATCGTGCCGCAGGGTGGCAACACCGGCCTGGTGTGCGGCTCCACGCCCGACGCGAGCGGCCGCCAGGTGGTGCTGTCGACCAAACGCATGAACGCCGTGCGCGCGATCGACCCGGCCAACCTCACGATCACGGTGGAGGCCGGCTGCATCCTGCAATCGCTGCAGGAAATCGCCGAGAAGGACGGCTTCCTGTTCCCGCTGAGCCTGGGCGCCGAAGGCAGCTGCACCATCGGCGGCAACCTCTCGACCAACGCCGGCGGCACGCAGGTGGTGCGCTACGGCAACACGCGCGAGCTGTGCCTTGGGCTGGAGGTCGTGACGGCCGAGGGCGAGGTCTGGAGCGGCCTCACCGGCCTGCGCAAGGACAACACCGGCTACGACCTGCGCGACCTGTTCGTCGGCGCCGAGGGCACACTGGGCATCATCACGGCCGCCACCATGAAGCTCTACCCGATGCCGGCGGTACAGCTCACCGCCTGGGCCGCCGTGCCTTCGATGGAGCACGCCGTGGAACTGCTGGGCCTGGCGCACCGCACGCTGGGCGCGGGGCTCACGGGCTTCGAGGTCATGGGCCGCTTCGCGCTGAGCCTGGTGGCCAAGCACTTCCCGCAGCAGCGCGTGCCCTTCGTCACGGCCGCGGCTGAATCGGCCGACGAGACGCCCTGGTGCGTGCTGCTGGAGAACTCCGACGACGAATCGGAGGAGCACGCGCGCAGCCGCTTCGAGAAGCTGCTGGAGCATGCCTTCGAGGCCGGCTGCGTGAGCGATGCCGTGATCGCCGAGAACCTCACCCAGGCACGCGCGCTCTGGCACGTGCGCGAGAGCATCACGCTGGCCCAGGTCGAAGAAGGCCTGAACATCAAGCATGACATCTCGATCCCGGTCTCGCGCATCCCCGAGTTCGTGCGCGTGACCGATGCGCTGCTGGCGGAGAAGATTCCCGGCGTGCGCATGGTCGACTTCGGCCACCTGGGCGACGGCAACCTGCACTACAACGTGCAGGCCCCGGCCGGCGGCGATGCCAAGGCCTTCCTGGCTGCGCACGAGGAGGAGGTCAACACGCTGGTGTTCGACTCGGTCAAGTCCTTCGACGGCTCGATCTCGGCCGAGCACGGCGTGGGCAGCTTGAAGCAGCACAAGCTGCCGCACTACAAGTCGCCGGTGGCGATGAAGCTGATGCGCTCCATCAAGGGCGCGCTGGATCCGCAGAACGTCATGAACCCGGGGCGCGTGCTGGAGGCGTGACGCGGTCAGGCCATCACGCCGCAGCCACGCCCGCCGCAATTGCCGGGCGTGCGCGGCGGCGCTGGTAGCCCACCACGGCCACGCCCAAGCCGACCAGTGCCAGGCTCGCGGGCTCGGGCACCGGGTTCGGCTCCACCGCCGCGCCGTAGGTGCCGACCGTGAAGCCGTTCCAGGTCTCGCTGCCCAGGCTGCTCCAGCTGATGGAGGAGACGGCATCGTTGAAGCGGATCACGCCATGCGGGTCGCCCGAACCGACCAGCCGGTACTTGCCCTCGGCCGTGATCTGCTTGCTGAAACTGCCGCTGCCGCGGTTGCCGGCACCGCTGCTCTCGATCGTGAAGTCCTGGTCGAACTCGTAGCCACCGGCGTTCAGGTCGATCAGCGCAAAGAACAGGTTGTCGACCGCGTGCGAGAACGTCAGGGTGCGCAGGCCCAGGCGGGACATCGCCAGCATGCCGTGGTCGCCCGGGCCGTTGTCGACGGCGGCGCTGGTGTAGGTGCCGCCGCCGTCCTGCCAGTACGAAGTGGTGCCCGGCGCGTCCCAGAACGCGAGCTGGCCGCTGTAGGCGACGTCGATCGACGAGCCGTCGCCCAGTGCGATCTGGCCTACGGCGCTGCCGTTGGCGCCGGCCCGGGCCGAGGCCCAGTCCGTCCAGCGCACAGGTTCGGCGAGGGCCGACTTCGGCACGCACAGTGTGGCGGCAAGTAACGCGGCGGTGGCCAGGAGGGCTGTCTTGGTGGATTGGCGCATGGGAATGTGCAAGCAGTTGGTTGGGAAGGCCTCGATGATCGGCAGATGCCTGCGCCGCGCACAGACCCCTAAAAGAGCCCGGTGCAGCGGGTCGGGCCACCCGTCCCTAGAATCCGCCGCCACCCAAAAGCCCCAAGGCCGCCCATGCCAGCCACCCCGCCCGCCAAGCCCGCGCTGCAACGACGCCTGCTGCAGCCGCGCGATTTCGACGAAGCGCTGGGCCTGCTGCCGCCTTGGCTCGCGCTCGATGCACCGACCCGCGCACGCCTGCCAGCGCTGTGGCAGCAGTTGCTGCAGCACCCCGGCTTCAACGCTGACGTGATCGAGGACGTGAGCGCGCCTGCGGGCCAACGCGTGCAGGCCGTCGGCATGGCGGTCGCGCTGGACGCACGCTGGCAACAGCGCCTGCGCCAAGCGCCGCAGCCATGGCTCGCGCGGCAGCTGTATGCCGAACTGCTGGATGGCCGCACCCGGCCGCCGAGCGAACGGGAGCTGGCGCGCGCCAACGGCTCGCGCGGCGTCGACGAGGGCGTGAGCTTCATGGTGCTGCACTATCAGCAGCGCAACATGGACATCGGCAACCCGCAGGCCGTGGCCGTGATATCTGCGGCCGTGACGGCGATGCGGCTGGCCCATGCCGGGCACCGCGTGCGCGAGATCTTCCAGGAGGCGTGGCAGGGCGAGCACCCCTACATGCACAGCATCGGCTTCGTGCAGCGCAGCGCGCACAACACTGCGGCCACGGGCAGCGCTGCGCACACCGCGCCAGAGCTGTTCTCGCTGTGCCGTGCGGAGGCGCTGCGCAAGCTGCCGGGCTTCCAGATCCGCGAGATCTTCGAGCACTGCACGCCCATTTTCGGATTTCGCGGGGCCGAGCAGCGGCTGCTGCGGCGCGCGCTGTCCGACGAGCCGGACGAGCTCATCGTCAGCCTGCTGGGCATCTCGCCGCACACGCTGAAGAAGCTCTGGCGCTCGATTTACCAGCGCGTCGAGGACCGCTTTCCCAGCCTGCTGGCCGAGGCCGCAGCGGTGGGTGCAGAAGGCGTACGCGGCCCGGAGAAGCGCCGCACGCTGATGCGCTACCTGCGCCAGCACCCGGAAGAGATCCGGCCGTATGCGGTGCCGGGCAAAGGCCAGGCGCCAGCAGACACAGGCTGCGGCGCGCCGCGCAACTTCGTGTGAGCCATGCGCCTAAAATCTGCACATTTTCCTGGGTAGGAGACCCGATGCCCCGCCCCGGCTAAGGTTGGCAAGAGCGCACCCAGACCGCCGTTGACGACGACTCCTGTATCCGGCGCGATGGCATCTGGGGCGCCAGTACCGAAGCGTCGCACGCGCCCAGTCGACTGAACCCTCCAGCGAACCGCAGACCATGACCACCCCCGCCATCCGCTCCCAGTACGAAGACTTCATGCGCCACGTGCACACCCATGGCGTGGCCAAGGGCGACCGCACCGGCACCGGCACGAGGAGCGTGTTCGGCCACCAGATGCGCTTCGACCTGTCCGAGGGCTTCCCGCTGGTCACCACGAAGAAGGTGCACCTGAAGTCCATCATCGTGGAGCTGCTGTGGTTCCTGACGGGATCGAGCGACAACAACTGGCTGAAGGAACGCGGTGTTTCGATCTGGGACGAGTGGGCGAAGGCCGATGGCGACCTCGGCCCGGTCTACGGCGTGCAATGGCGCTCCTGGCCCACGCCGGACGGCGGCCACATCGACCAGATCGCCGAGGTGGTCAAGCAGCTCAAGAGCAACCCCGATTCGCGCCGCATCATCGTGAGCGCCTGGAACGTGGCCGACCTCTCCAAGATGGCCCTCATGCCCTGCCACGCCTTCTTCCAGTTCTACGTGGCCGACGGCAAGCTGAGCTGCCAGCTGTACCAGCGCAGCGCCGACATCTTCCTGGGCGTGCCCTTCAACATCGCCAGCTATGCACTGCTCACCCACATGCTGGCCCAGCAGTGCGACCTGCAGGTCGGCGACTTCATCTGGACCGGCGGCGACTGCCACATCTACAGCAACCATGTGGAGCAGGTCGAACTGCAGCTGTCGCGCGACCCGCGGCCCTACCCGACGCTGAAGATCCTGCGCAAGCCCGATTCGGTGTTCGACTACCGGTACGAAGACTTCGCGATCGAAGGCTACGACCCGCATCCGCCGATCAAGGCGCCCGTCGCCGTTTGAGGCCCTGACATGCCCTCACTGCACCTGATCTGGGCCCAGGCCGAAGGCGGCGTCATCGGCTACCACAACACCCTGCCCTGGCGCCTGCCCGAGGACATGGCGCATTTCAAGGCCACCACCATGGGCTGCCCGGTGGTCATGGGCCGCAAGACCTGGGATTCGCTGCCGCCCAAGTTCCGGCCGCTGCCGGGCCGCATCAACATCGTGCTGACGCGCCACCCCGGCTGGCAGGCCGACGGTGCGCTGCGGGCCGCATCGCTCGAAGAAGCCATGGGCCTGTGCCCTGCCGATGCCAAGGTCTGGGTCACGGGCGGCGCCGATGTCTACGCGCAGGCGCTGCCACAGGCCAGCACGGCCGTGGTGACCGAGATCGAAGCCAGCTTCGAGGGCGACGCCTACGCGCCCCGCTTCGACTCCGCCTGGACCGAGGTCGCACGCGAGCGCCATGTCTCGGCCACGGGGCTGGCCTTCAGCTTCGTGCACTACCGCAACACAGCCGCCCCCGCCACGGCGGCTTGACGCGCCGGGCCGTAGGCCCCATCCGACTCTGCGGCGGCGCACGGGCCGCTGGAAGCGCGTGCCCCCCGCACGCCAGACTGGCAGCACCTGCCACTGGCACGCGCGAGAACCACACCAAGAAGCGCGCCCGGCACCCTCTGCCGAGCAGCATCGGCACAGCCTCGAATGCCGCATGGACCTTCTCGCCGCCTGGATGCCCTGGATCAAATTTGTGCACCTGGCCGCGCTGCTGAGCTGGTGTGCCAGCCTGCTCGCGCTGCCGTCCCTGCTGGCGCTGTGCCCGGTGACCGAAGGCAAGGTGAGCAGGCGCCGCCTGCGCGCAGCCACGCGCTTTGTCTACATCGCGCTGGCCTCGCCGGCCGCGGTGCTGGCCGTGGTGTCGGGCACGGCGCTGATCCATCTCATGAACGTCTACGCGCCCTGGTTCTTCGCCAAGCTGACGCTGGTGGCGGCGATGGCGTTGTTCCATGCGGGCTGCGGCAAGCTGATCCTGGTATTGCGCGAGCAACCGCGCATCTGGCCACCCGGCCTGTTGTTGGCCACGGCGGCGATACCGCTGGCACTGATCCTGGGCGTGCTGTGGCTGGTGCTGGCACAGCCCGCGCTGCCGCTCAGTCTTCCTCGTCTTCGTTGAGGACGCCCACCTGATGCTCGAACACCAGCGTCCCGCCCAGCCAGCCGGCCACGCCGACCAGCAACATACCCAGGCCCGAGAGATACAGGCCCATGGGCAGGATGGCGGCCTCGGCATCGCCGAGCCGCAGGCCCCAGTTGGCCATGCCCACGGACAGCAGCATCACGGCCACGACGAAATGGCTCCAGGCCGCGGCGCGGCGCCGGATGTCGCGCACTGCCACCAGTTCTGCCGTGCCGACCAGGCCGGCCGCGATGCCGCTCAGCGCCCCGCCACCCGCCAGCCACAGCGACATGCGGGCCCAGAACGGGTCGCCCCAGTACCACCAGGCCACGTCGCTCGCGAACACCGAGACCAGGAAGGCGATCGGGAACGGCACCAGCATCGCGTGCGCGGGGTGGCCGAAGAAGTGCACGCGGGTCGTCGTGCCATGCGGGATGGGGTCGGCGTAATGCTTCATGCTGCAGCCCACTGTAGAAGCCCGGCACGCCGCCATGCTGCCGGCCATGGCGCCGTGGCCCTGTGCGCCAGCGCCGTGCTGGCCGGGTGCGACACGGCAGGCCCGCTCTCCGCGCTGGACCCCGCCGGGCCCGGCGCCGCGCCCATCGCACAGGTCTGGTGGTGGATGTTCTGGGGTGCCGGCGCCCTCACGCTGGGCATGACGGCACTGGGCCTGGCTGCCGTGCTGCGGCGCCGGCACAGCGCCGAACCCACGTCCGGCGTCGAGCGCGCCTGGCTGCTGGGCGGCGGCCTGCTGCTGCCGGGGCTGGCGATCGGCGCGCTGCTGCTCTGGGGCCTGCGGGCAGGCCATGCGCTGCTGCCGCTGCCCGGCGCCGCGCCGGTGTTCACGGTGGAGGTCACGGCGCGCCAGTGGCAGTGGGATGTGCGCTACCCCGCGCATCCGCTCGCGCCCCTGCAGCCCAACCGCATCGACATCCCCGCCGGCCAGCCTGTGGACGTGCGCGTGCGCACGGCCGATGTGATCCACGGCTTCTGGGTGCCCCGCTTGGGCGGCAAGATCGATGCGATCCCGGGGCGCACCAACGTGGTCCGCCTGCAGGCCGATGCGCCGGGCATCTACCGCGGCGTGTGTGCCGAGTACTGCGGCACGGGCCATGCGCGCATGCCCATGGAGGTGCATGCGCATGCGCCCGAGGCGCTGGCCACGCGCATGCAGGGGGCCGGGCCATGACGCACCCTGATCCGCACCCGGTAGCGCTGCACCGGCGGCTGCAACAGGTCTGGCGCAACCCCAATGGCTGGCGCTCGCTCTCGGCCGTCAACCACAACATTGTGGGCCGGCGCTTCATCGCCACGGCGCTGGTGTTCTTCTTCGTCGGCGGCCTGCTGGCCATGCTGATCCGCGCGCAGCTCGCGACACCGCAGTCGGCCTTCCTCGACGATGCGCTGTACGCCCAGGTCTTCACGATGCACGGCACCATCATGATGTTCCTGTTCGCGATCCCGCTGATCGAGGGCTTCGCGATCTACCTGCTGCCCAAGATGCTGGGCGCGCGCGACCTGGCCTACCCGCGGCTGGGCGCATTCGGCTACTGGTGCTACCTGCTGGGCGGGCTGATCCTGCTCGGTGCGCTGGCGGCCGGGCTCGCACCCGACGGCGGCTGGTTCCTCTACACGCCGCTGTCCAACGCCACGCACACGCCGGGCGTGAACGCCGACGTCTGGCTGCTGGGCATCACCTTCGTGGAGATCTCTGCCGTGGCGGCGGCGGTGGAGATCATCGTCACCATCCTGACGATGCGCGCGCCGGGCATGCGGCTCGTCGACATGCCGCTGTTCGCCTGGTACATGCTGGTCACGGCCGGCATGATGCTGGCGGGCTTTCCGCCGCTGATCCTGGGCAGCCTGATCCTGGAACTCGAACGCGCGGCCGGCTGGCCCTTCTTCGATGCCGCGCGCGGCGGCGATCCGCTGCTGTGGCAACACCTGTTCTGGCTGTTCGGCCACCCAGAGGTCTACATCATCTTCCTGCCCGCGGCGGGCATCGTCTCCACGCTGGTGCCGACCTTCGCACAGCGCCCGCTGGTGGGCCGCAGCTGGGTGCTGGCCAGCGTGGTGGCCATGGGCTTCATCAGCTTCGGGCTCTGGGTGCACCACATGTTCACCGTCGGCATCCCGCACCTGGCGCTGGTGTTCTTCTCGGCTGCGAGCATGCTGGTGGCCATCCCCACGGCCGTGCAGATGTTCGCCTGGATCGCCACGCTCTGGCACGGCCGGCCCAAACTGGCGCTGCCCATGCTGTGGCTGCTGGGCTTCCTGGTGGTCTTCGTCTGCGGCGGGCTCACGGGCGTGATGCTGGCCTTGGTGCCGTTCAACTGGCAGGCGCACGACACGCACTTCGTCGTCGCGCACCTGCACTACGTGCTGGTCGGCGGCTTCCTGTTCCCCTTCCTGGCGGGCGTGTACTACTGGTTCCCGCACCTGTTCGGCCGGCAGACGCTGCCGCGCCTGGGCACCTGGGCGTTCTGGCTCGTCTTCACGGGCTTCAACACCACCTTCTTCGTCATGCACCTGACGGGGCTGCTGGGCATGCCGCGCCGCGTTGGCAGCTATGTGACCGGCCTGGGCTGGGACCTGCCCAACCTCGTGTCCTCACTCGGCAGCTTCGTGATGGCGATCGGCTTCTTCCTGCTCCTGATCGACCTGCTCGTGAGCGCCTACCTGGGCCGCATCGCACCGCAGAACCCCTGGCGCGCGGCCACGCTGGAATGGGCCATGCCCACGCCGCCGGCCTTCTACAACTTCGCGAGCCAGCCGCGCGTGCCGGGGGCCGAACCGCTGTGGACGGAACCGAACCTCGGCGCGCGCGCCGCGGCCGGCGAAGGCCTGTTGGCCGACCCGCGCGAGGGCGAGCAGCGCAGCCTGGGCTGCGAGCCCATCAGCGGCGAGCCCACGCACGTGGTGCGGCTGCCGCGCCCGAGCTGGCTGCCGTTGCTGGCGGCGCTGGCGGTGGGCTGCGTGTTCATGGCCCTGCTGACCAAGAGCTACTGGCTCGCGCCGCCGGCCGCGCTGCTCGCGCTCGCGCTGTTCTGGCGCTGGGCCTGGTCCATCGGCCTGCGGCAGGACCCGCTGCCCGTGGACGCGGGCGCTGGCGTGCTCCTGCCTGTGCACGATGTGGTGGAACGCGCCCCGGGCCGGGCCGGGCTGCTCTGGACACTGGTGGCCAACGGCAGCTTCTTCGTCTCCCTGCTGTTCGGCCATGCCTACCTGGCCACCGTGGCGCCGGGCTGGCCACCACTGCGCTGGCTGCAGGCTGGATGGGTGATGCCGCTGGCCGGCGCGGCCGCGCTGGCCCTGGCCTGCGGTGCCATGCGCTACGCCGTGCGCGCCAACGCGCGCGGCGACGCCCGTGGCCGGCAGCTGGCGCTGCTGGCCGCGCTGACGGCAGCGCTGTCTGCCACGCTGCTGGTGCCGGCCGGCGTGCTGCCCGGCATGCCGTCGCCGCGCGAACATGCCTATGGCGCGATGCTGGGCTTCAGCCTGGCCTACGCCGTGCTGCACACGGCCCTGGGCGCGGTGTTCGCGGCCTACGCGCTGGCGCGCGGGCAAGCGGGCTACCTGTCCACGCAGCGCGGTGTGGAGTTGCACAACGCACGGCTGTGGTGGGACTACACGGCCGCCACCGGCGCCGTGCTGCTGCTGGCCATGCACGTGCCGGCCTGGGGACATTGAGCATGCCGACCAGCAGGCCCATCCACTGGCTGCTCGGCTGCACCGCCGGCCTCTTGCTATGGGCCAGCAGCTTCGTCGTGTTGTACGCCGGCCTGACGCTGGGGTGCGAAGCCGGATGGCATGCAGGCCGCCTCGCCGGCTTCAACCTGCTGACGGCCGCACTGGCCCTGGCCTGGCTCGTGCACCTGTTGGCACTGGCCGCGCTGTGGCGGTGGTTCGGCGGCTGGGCCGAGCCGCTGCGCCGCCTGGCACGCGTGCTGACCGCCGTGGCCGTCGCCGCCACCGTCTGGACCGGCTGGCCGCTGCTGGCCCTGCCACCCTGCGCCGGCCAGATGCTGGCATCGACCATGGAGGACGCCGCATGTTCGACGACCTGATCTCCCTGTGCCTGACCGGCAGCCCGCCCGCCCTGCCGCAGGACTGGTGGCTGCGCTGGAGCCTCGCGCCGGCCACGCTGTTGCCGCTGCTGGGCCTGCTGGCCTGGCTGCTCGCACGCCGGCGCAGGCCGCTGCCGCTCGTGGGCTGGGCCTTGCTCGCGCTGGCCCTGGCCTCGCCGCTGTGCCGGCTCGCGGCCACGCTGGCCGCGGCCCACATGGTGCAGCTGATGCTGTTGCTGGCGGGCATGGGGCTGCTCGTGCTTGCATCGCCGCCGCGTGCCCACATGCCCAGGCCGGGGCCCGCCGCGGCCGTGCATGGCGCACTGCTCTGGCTCTGGCATTGGCCACCGCTGTACGCGGCCGTTCTCGGCCATGCGGGCCTGCATGTGCTGGCGCTGGCGCTGCTGCTGGGCTCGGCCTGGTGGTTCTGGCGGGCCGTGCTGCTGGCCCCGCCGCCCTGGCGCGGCACGGCACTGCTCGCGCTGCTGGCCACCATGGCCCACACCGGGCTGCTGGGCGCACTGCTGACCTTTGCGGGCGAACCGCTGTACGCAGCCCCTGGCGCACGGGCTTGGGGCCTGGAGCCGCTGCACGACCAACAGCTGGCCGGGCTGCTGATGTGGGTGCTCGGCGCACTGGGCTATCTGCTGGCCGCCGTGGCGCTGGCGCTGCGCTGGTTCGCGCCGGGCCATCCAGTCCGGCGCGCGACACCGGCGCACTGAGGCGCGGGCATACTGGTCCGGCCCCACGACCCGGACCACCGCCGACCATGCAGCTGGACGCAGCGCTTCGCGACCTCATCGCCCGCCACCTCGCCACCTTCGATCTGCACGGCGTGCCTGCGGCCGGACACCGCGCCGCCGTCGCGCTGGCCCTCGTGGAGGAAGGCGCGGGCGCGGAGTTCCCCGGCCTCGCCCGCCCCGCGCACTGGAGTGCGGAGGCCGCGGTGCTGCTCACGCGGCGCGCCATGCACCTGCGCAACCACCCCGGCCAATGGGCCCTGCCCGGTGGCCGTGTCGAGCCCGGCGAGTCCGCGGCCGAGGCGGCGCTGCGCGAACTGCACGAAGAGGTGGGCCTGGAACTGGGGCCCGAAGCCGTGCTGGGGCTGCTCGACGACTTCCCCACGCGCTCGGGCTTCGCGATCACGCCGGTCGTGGTCTGGGCCGGCCCGGTGCGCGGCGCGCTCTTGCCCAATCCCGCCGAGGTCGCCAGCATCCACCGCGTGCGCCTGACCGAACTGCAGCGCGCCGACGCGCCGCTGCTCGAAGCCATCGACGACAGCCCGCACCCGGTGCTGCGCATGCCGGTCGGCGACGGCTGGGTCGCAGCACCCACGGCTGCGCTGCTGTTCCAGTTTCGCGAGGTCTGCCTGGCCGGCCGCGCCACGCGCGTGGCGCACTACGAGCAGCCCTTGTTCGCGCGCCGCTAGCGACGGGCCTGCGGCCACGAACCGTCACCTGAACGTGCATTGAGGTTCCTGGTCGTGCTGGTGCCACCGGCCATCGACCGGCCTGGTGCAACACGCCACCCACATCACTGCGGTGCCGGCACGCGGTCCACCATGCTACGCCCGGCGCCATCGCGCACGCGGTAGCCGGCAGCTTCGATCCGCAGGCGCAGCGCATCGGCATCGGCCCAGCGCTTTTCCTGGCGCGCAAGATCGCGTTCGACGGCCATTCGCAGCACGGTAGGCGGCACGTCGACCACCGGTGTCGCTGAGCCCGCGAGCCCCAAGCCCAGGGCGTTGTCCAGCCAGGCCAGCGTCGCACGCTTCGCTGCCGCTGGCACCGGGCTTCTGAGCAGTTCCCAGGCCAGGGACAGGGCGCCAGCCGTGTTCAGGTCATGGTGGAGAGCGCTGCGCATGCGGTGCTGCCAGTCAGCGTCCACCGCGCCCGCTTCCGGCAGCGTGGCGACAGCCTGGCGCAAGCGGCCAAGCCCTGTCTGGGCGGCTTTCAGCGCCTCCCAGCTGAAGACCAGGGGCGAGCGGTAATGGGCGGTGAGCACCAGGTAGCGGTAGGCGAGCGGGTCGTAGCCCGCGTCCACCAGCGTCTGCAGCCGCAGGAAGTTCCCATCGGACTTCGACATCTTGGCGCTGCCCTCCAGCTGCAGGAAAGCGCCATGCAGCCAGTAGTTCGCCGGCCCATGCCCGTGCCTGGCCTGGTGCTGCGCGATTTCGTTGGTGTGGTGCACCGGGATGTGGTCCTCGCCGCCGATGTGGATGTCGAACAGCGCGCCCAGGTGTTTCTCCGACATCGCCGAGCACTCGATGTGCCAGCCCGGAAAGCCGCGACCCCAGGGGCTGTCCCACTCCATCTGTCGCCGCGCGCTGCCGCTGAACTTCCAGAGCGCGAAGTCGGTCGGGCTGCGCTTGTCGCCGACGTCCACGCGATGGCCCGGGCGCAGGCCCCTCTTGTCCAGCCTCGCCAGCGCGCCGTAGTCGTCCAGCATCTCCGTGTCGAAGTAGATGGCGTCGCTGGTGCGGTAGGCGAAGCCGCGTCGCTCGATGTCGCCGATGAAGTCAATCTGCTCCGCAATGTGGTCCGTGGCGCGGGCCCAGAGCGTTGGCGGCAGGATGCGCAACGCCGCGATGTCGCGCTGGAAGACGTCGGTGAAGTAGGCCGCGATCTCCCAGGCGCTGCGCCCCATGCGCCGGCTGCCGGTTTCCATCTTGTCCTCGCCGCTGTCGGCGTCGGACGTGAGGTGGCCCACGTCGGTGATGTTGACGACGTGGCGCACGCAAAGGCCGTTGAGCGCCAGCACGCGCCGTAGGGTGTCGCCGAACAGGTAGCTGCGCAGGTTGCCGATGTGGGCATGGTCGTAGACCGTGGGCCCGCAGGCGTACAGCCCCACATGGCCCTCGCGCAGGGGCACGAAAGGGCGCAACCGGTGTTGCAAGGTGTCGAACAGCATCAGCTCCGTGGGCATCCGTCGCTCCGCAAAAACAAAAAGGCCGCAGGAGCTGAGCTCATGCGGCCTCTAGAAAACAATGGACGTGCAATCACACGATCGGCAGGCTTCTAGGGCCGGCCGCGACACTCCTTCAAAGTGAACATAGATTGCGCTTGCATGCGGGCATGCTAACACTCGGCTTGCGTTGCCAGGAGGCCCCTGGGTCTTCGAAGAGGAAGCCCGCCCCCCTGTCGGTCCGAGGTCAGCGGGTTCGAAAGCGGCCGCCTAAGCAGGCGCCGTTCTCATCGGCGCAGCGTGCGAATGCCGTCCTGCGCGCCCAGCCGCGCCAGCCAGCGGATGTAGACCAGTTCGGCCACAAGCTCGACGAGCGTCTGCGCCACCACCACGGCCGGCAGCAGCGGCACCGCCCCCGGCACGGCCAGCGCCAGCGGCAGCACCACGAGCGAGTTGCGCGTGGCCGCGCTGAAGGCCACGGCGCGCGCGGCAGGCGCCGGCAGGCGGGCGCGCCGGGCCACCCACCAGCCCAGCAGGGGCGCCAGCAGCGCGAATGCGAGATAGACCGGCACGGCGCGCAGCGCCGCCGGCCCGGCCTGGCCCAGCTGCGGCAGCACAGCCGCCACGACGATGAGCAGAACCAGCGCCGTGGCCGGCACCGGCAGCAGCGCCAGCGCCGCGTTCACGCGCGCGCTGGCCCCGCGCTGGCAGGCCAGGGCCAGCAGCAGCGGCACGGCGATGAGCCAGACGAAGGCCTGCACGAAGGGCCCGGGCCGCACCAGGCCGGCAGCCGCATCGCCCAGCAGCAGTGCGAGGTACAGCGGCAGCAGCGCCATCTGGAGCAGGAGCAGCCAGGGCGTGGCCGCCAGCAGCAGCCGCGCATCGGCCCGGCCCAGTTGGGCGAAGGCCACCACGTAGTCGATGCAGGGGCACAGCAGCACCAGCAGCACGCCCAGGCGCAGCAGCGGATCGGCCGGCAGCAGCGGCAGCAACAGCGCCACGAGCAACGGCACGGCCACGAAGTTCACGCCCAGCAGCGCAGCCAGGAAGCGCCGCGCACGCAAGGCCTGGCCCAGCGCAGCCAGCGGCAGTTGCAGGAAGGTCAGGAACAGCATCAGCGCCAGGGCGGGTGCGATGGCCGGCTGCAGCGCGGCGGTGCCCGGGATGGCCAGCGCGCCGGCCGCACCGAGGGCCATGGCACCGAAATAGATCCAGGGCTGGCGGGTTTCGAGGACGTCTTGGAGGCCGGGCACCGCGCCGAGCTTAGCCGAGCGCTTTGCGCATATCGACATGCGCAATGCTGCGTTCACGCACACGCCGGTGCTGCCTAGGATGCCGACGCGCCACACCGAACCGACACGAACCAAGGAAGCCCGCATGCCCGCCGTCCTCGACCTCCCCCCCACCCGCCCATCTGCCGCGGCACGCTGGTCGGTGCAGGCGCTGCCAGGCGCCGCCCTCGGCGCGGTCACGCAGGGCATCGACGCCCGCCAGCCGCTGGCCGCGGCCCAGGTGCGCGCGATCCGCCAGGCGCTGCAGCGCCACCGCATCGTGTTGCTGCGCGGCCAGCAGCTGGACGACCCACAGTACCTGCGCCTAGCGAGCTACTTCGGCGCGGTGTTCCAGCCGCCGGCCGATGTGCCGGTGCTGGCCTCCGACCCCTATGGCGGCAACACGCCGGCCATCGTCAAGGTCGGCAATGTCGAGGACGGCGTGCTCGGCAACCACGAATTGGCCGCCCACTCGGACCACCACTGGACGCCGCAGCCCTCGTCGGGCTCGTTCCTCTATGCCCTGCAGGTGCCCGCGGTGGGCGGCGAGACCACCTGGGTCGACGAGGTGGCCGCCTACGACGCGCTGGACGAGGCCACGCGTGCCGAGATCGATGGGCTGCAGCTGATCACCTACAACCCCTTCCTGCGCCGGCTGCATCCGCTGCCCTCGGGCGCGCGGCCGCTGTACCGCACGCCCGACATCGCGCCGCTGGCGCCGTTCGAGGTGCACCCGCTGGTGCGCACGCATCCAGACAGCGGGCTGCGCCTGCTGTACCTGGATGCAGCCACCGAGGTGGAGGTGGTGGGTTGGGATGCCGCCCGCGGCCAGGCGCTGGTCGAACGCCTGCGCGCCCACCTTGCGCAGCCGCGCTTCGCCTACACGCACCGTTGGCAGGTGGGCGACATCGTCTATTGGGACAACCAGGCCACGCTGCATGCGCGCACGGGCTTTGCGTCCGGCGAGACGCGCCTGCTCAAGCGCATCAGCCTGTCGGGCAGCCGGCCGTTTTGAGGCGGTGCGCGGCGCGGCATCGCCGTGTTGCGCAACGACGCCAGCCGCGGCGAGCTGCAAGGCCTGCAAGCGCGGCCGGCGCACTACGCGAAGTCGAACGGCCCCTCGAAATCGCCGATGGTGCTGGTGTGGCTGACCATGCCCTGGCCGGCGTTCCAGAGGTGCAGCATGCAGGCCGGCGGCGCCATGTACGAGGCCGGCCTGGCGCCGGGCTGCAAGCGCAGCGCGATCTCGGTCGTGGTGCTGGGGCACGCGCAGGCCACGGTGCCAGCCCAGCGGCGCAGCATCTGGCGGTGCATGTGGCCGCACAGCACGGCTTCGATGTTGTCGAACTGCTGGATCACCTGCGCCAGCCGCTCGGGCGCGCGCAGCGCGTATTGATCCATGTACGGAATGCCGCTGGCGAACGGCGGGTGGTGCAGCACCACGAGGGTGGGCTTGGCCCGGTCGGCCGCGAGCGTGGCGTGCAGCCAGTCCAGGCCGGCCGCATCGATGGCGCCGTGGTGCGCCCCCGGCACCGTCGAATCGAGCGCGACGATGCGCACCGGGTGGTCGTCCACGCAGTAGTGCAGCGGGCCGGATGCAGGCAGCCAGGCATGGTCGGCGAAGGCAAGCCTGAAGGCCTCGCGTTCGTCGTGGTTGCCGGGGATGACGAGATACGGGATCGTCAGTTCGGCGAGCAACGCGCGGGCCATGGCGTATTCGTCGGCGAGTCCCTGGTCGACCAGGTCACCGGTCAGCAGCACCAGGTCGGGTCGCCGGTCCAATGCGTGCAGGTGCGCGATGGCCTGGGCCAGCATCCGGTTGGAATCGGCGACGCCGTGGTACAGCTGGCCCTGCGGCCTGACGTGGGTGTCGGAGATCTGGGCAATCAGCACGGTGGGCTCCCGTTGCGGGGGCAAGCCATCACGCAGGTTTCGTTCCACGCACGGTCGAACCGGCCGCTGGGGCGGGCAGCAGCCCTGCCGCGCGGTAGCTGTCAACGACCGCGTCGTACAGCGCAAGGTCGGATCGGCTCCTGGCAATGAGCTGCGCACCGGCGATGGCCGCGAAGATCGCGCGGGCACGGGATTCGCTCTCCGATGCGCTGGCCACGCCAGCAGCCTCCAGGGCCTGGCCCAGCCATGCCACGTTGACGTCGGCGAACGCCTGCACCTGCGTCTTCACGGCGTCGGGCAGGTCGTCGTACTCGGCCGCCATGTAGCTGCACAGGCACATGCGGTTGTCGTTCTCGAGCGACTTGCGAAAGATGTCCGGGTAGCGGCGCAGGCAGTCGAGCGGGTCGGCGCTGGCGGCGCGCATGGCGTCGAGCGCGGCCGCGGTGTCCTCCCAGTAGCGCTGGGCGACGGCCGCACCAAGGTCGGCCTTGGTCGGAAAGTGGTAGTGGATGCTCGCGCTCTTGATGCCCACTTCGTTGGCGAGGTCGCGGAAATTGAGACCGCTGTAACCGTGCGCCTGTGCCGTCCGCCTGGCCGCGGCCAGGATGTCTTCTCGTGCGTTGGAACCCATGTCGCCACTCCTTGGTCAAATTATCTATCTTTTGATAGATAGGGATTGACAGGCAAAAACACACGCCTTTATGATTCGTCTATCAACTGATAGGTAGACCAATGACCACCCCTGAACTCCAAGCCGCTTCCACGCCAACGATGACGGTCCATGACTGGCACACCGGGCCCTACCCCGCACGCGTCAGGATTGCGCTGGCCGAAAAAGGCTTGCAATCGCGCGTCCGTTTCGTGTCCGTCGATCTTTGGAAGGGCGAGCACAAGCAGCCGGCATTTATGGCCAAGAACTACTCGGGCACGCTGCCGGTGCTCGAGCTGGACGACGGGACCTTCATCGCCGAATGCACGGCCATCACGCAGTACCTCGACACGCTCGACGGCAGGCCCAGCTTGACGGGCGCCACGCCCCGCGAACAGGGCCTCATCCACATGATGAACAAGCGCGCCGAGATCGAGCTGCTGGACGCGGTCAGCGTGTACTTCCACCATGGCACGCCGGGACTCGGCCCGGCGGTCGAGCTGTACCAGAACGCCGAATGGGGCATGCGCCAGCGCGACAAGGCGTTGCGCGGCATGCGCTACTTCGACACGGTGCTGCAGGCGCAGCCATTCGTCGCAGGGGATGCTTTCTCCATGGCCGACATCGCCGTCATCGGCGGGCTGATCTTCGCGGAGCTGGTGGAGTTGCCGATCCCGCCGGAGTGCGCAGCGCTGCGCGCGTGGTGGGCCAGGATGCAGGAACGGCCGAGCGTGCGCAACCGGGTGTCGATGTCGGTGCCGGCATCTGTCCAGCCCGCTGCCGGCCGGTAGAGCGCCGGCGAGAGCACTCGGCTGCCCGCATGGCGAAGCCCGCCGTCGTCCGCGTCTGGCGGCGGGCGGCGCTTCGAAAAAAAGAGTTCAAATCGCGTGTTCCACCGAACGAGGACACCGATGCGCATCGCCACCTGGAACGTCAACTCCCTGACCGCCCGACTGAACCACGTCCTGACCTGGCTGGCCGCCAACCCCGTGGACGTGCTGTGCCTGCAGGAGCTCAAGATGACCGACGACAAGTTCCCGCTCGACGCGCTGCGCGAGGCGGGCTACGAGGCGGCCATCTTCGGCCAGAAGACCTACAACGGCGTGGCCATCCTCTCGCGCACGCCGGTGCGCGAGGTGGTGAAGAACATCGTCGGCTTCGACGACGAGCACGCGCGCGTGATCGCGGCCACGGTGGACGGGCCCACCGGCCCGATCCGCGTGGTCAACGGCTACTTCGTCAACGGGCAGGCACTGGATTCCGACAAGTTCGTCTACAAGATGAACTGGCTGACCGGCCTGCAGGCCTACCTGCGCGCCGAGCTCGCCGCCCATCCGCAGCTGGTGCTGCTGGGCGACTTCAACATCACGCCCGAGGACCAGGACAGCTACGACCCCGTGGGCCTGGCCGGCACCATCCACCACAGCGAGCAGGAGCGTGCGCACTTCCGT
This sequence comes from Pseudorhodoferax soli, assembly GCF_003337555.1. Lineage (GTDB taxonomy): Bacteria > Pseudomonadota > Gammaproteobacteria > Burkholderiales > Burkholderiaceae_C > Pseudorhodoferax > Pseudorhodoferax soli. Next base: position 765,264 of record NZ_QPJK01000001.1, read on the forward strand.
GCGCTGCTGGACCTGGGCCTCACGGACAGCTTCCGCATGTTCGAGCAGCCGCCCAAGAGCTTCAGCTGGTGGGACTACCGCATGCTGGGCTACCAGAAGAACCGCGGGCTGCGCATCGACCACATCCTGGTGAGCGACGCGGTCAAGGCGCAGGTCAAGGGCTGTGCGATAGACCGCGTGCCACGCAAGTGGGAAAAGCCCAGCGACCACGCGCCCGTGGTGCTGGAGCTCTGACGCTCACTCCAGGCCCAGTTCCTGGATCTTGCGCGTGATGGTGTTGCGTCCGATGCCGAGCTTCTGCGCGGCCTCGATGCGGCGCCCGCGCGTGTTGTTGAGCGCGGTCAGGATCAGCTTGGATTCGAAGCGGCGCGTGAGCACGTCCCAGACATCGTGGCGGTCGGCCGCCAGCAAGGCCAAGGCCTCAGCCTCCAGGCCACGCTCCCAGGCCGGTGCGGCGCCGTCCAGCGGCGCCGGCTGGTCGGACACGGGCAGCGGCTCGCCCGGCACGGCCTCGGCCAGGGGGCTGCTTGCCACCGGCTCCGGCGCCTCGTAGCCGGCCACCGGCCGCGGCACCTGCGCCGGCACCGCGGCAGGCGCGGCGGCAGCGGTCAGCACCTCGGGCGGCAGGTCCTTGGCCTCGATGACCTGGGACGGCGCCATCACCGTGAGCCAGTGGCACACGTTCTCGAGCTGGCGCACGTTGCCCGGGAAGTTGAACAGGCCGAGCTGGGCCAGCGCCGCGTCGGAGATGCGCTTGGGCTCCACGCCCAGCTGCGCAGCGCTTTGCTGCAGGAAGTGGCGCGTGAGCATGGGCACATCTTCCCTGCGCTCGCGCAGTGCCGGCAGGCGCAGGCGGATCACGTTCAGGCGGTGGAACAAGTCCTCGCGGAAGACGCCTTCGCGCACGCGCTGCTCCAGGTCCTGGTGGGTGGCGGCGATCACGCGCACATGGGCCTTGACGGCGTTGTGCCCGCCCACGCGGTAGAAGTGGCCGTCGGACAGCACGCGCAGCAAGCGCGTCTGCAGGTCGAACGGCATGTCGCCGATCTCGTCGAGAAACAGCGTGCCGCCCTCGGCCTGCTCGAAGCGCCCGCGCCGCATGGTTTGCGCGCCCGTGAAGGCGCCGCGCTCGTGGCCGAACAGTTCGGACTCCAGCAGGTCCTTGGGGATGGCCGCCGTGTTGATCGCCACGAAGGGCCCGTTGGCGCGCGGCGAATGCTTGTGCAGCGCGCGTGCCACAAGCTCCTTGCCCGAGCCGGACTCGCCCGTGATCATGACCGTGACGTTGCTCTGGCTCAGCCGCCCGATGGCGCGGAACACATCCTGCATGGCCGGGGCCTGGCCCAGCATTTCGGGCGCGGCGGCCATGCGCTCTTCGGAGACCTCTTCGCGCTGGCTTTCCTCCACGGCGCGGCGGATCAGTTCCACCGCCTTGGGCAGGTCGAAGGGCTTGGGCAGGTATTCGAAGGCGCCACCCTGGAAGGCCGAGACGGCGCTGTCCAGGTCGGAGAAGGCGGTCATGATGATGACCGGCAGGCCGGGGTGCAATTCCTTGACCTTGCCCAGCAGGTCGAGGCCAGAGCCACCCGGCATGCGGATGTCGCTGACCAGGATCTGCGGCCCCTCCTCGTCGCTGGCGCCCTCCAGGGCGGCCAGCACTTCGCGTGGATTCGTGAAACTGCGCGTGGGCAGGTTCTCGCGCAAGAGCGCTTTCTCCAGCACGAAGCGGATGGATTGGTCGTCGTCTACTATCCAGATCGGCTTCATCGTCCTCGTCACCTCGGGTCGGCCCGCCTTGGATACCACGAGCGACGCGCTCAGGGCAGCGGGATCAATAGCTTGAAATCGGTTCGGCCAGGGCTGCTTTCGCACTCGATCAGGCCGTGGTGCTGTTGCACGAAGGTCTGCGCGAGCGTGAGCCCCAGTCCCGATCCCCCATCCCGACCCGACACCAGCGGGTAGAAGATGCGGCTCTTGATCGACTCCGGGACCCCCGGTCCGTTGTCGATGACATGCAATTCCAGTGCCAGTCGATAGCGCTGTTTACCAAAGGTAACCTGTCGCGCCACGCGCGTGCGCAAGGTGATCTGGGCGTCGCCCGCGGCGATGCGCTCGGCCAGCGCCTGGGCCGCGTTGTGCGTGATGTTGAGGACCGCCTGGATCAGCTGCTCGCGGTCGCCGCGGAACTCGGGAATGGAGGTGTCGTAGTCACGCACGACCTTCAGGCCGCGCGGGAACTCGGCCACGATCAGGGAGCGCACACGCTCGCAGACCTCGTGGATGTTCACGTCGCCCACCACGTGCGGGCGCCGGTGCGGCGCCAGCAGCCGGTCGACCAGGCTCTGCAGCCGGTCGGCCTCGTGGATGATGACCTGCGTGTACTCGATCAGGTCGCGCGAATCGATCTCCATCTCGAGCAGCTGCGCCGCCCCGCGGATGCCGCCCAGCGGGTTCTTGATCTCGTGCGCGAGGTTGCGGATCAGCTCCTTGTTGGCCTGGGCCTGGTCGATCAGGCGCTCCTCGCGGTCCTGGCGCGCCTGCTGCTCCTGCGGTAGCAGCTCGATGATGATCTCGCCCGGCTCTTCGGCGGGCGCCACGATCACGTGCACGGGCAGCGGATCGTAGGTGGCGCGCTTGAGGAAGGCGTCGTAGCGCAGCGCGGCGAACTCGTTGCTCTGCGCGCCGTCGAGCGCGTTCTGCACCAGGTGCGGCTCGGTGAAGAAATCGGCGAAGGACGAACCCTCGATGGTCCGGCGCGAAAAGCCCAGCGCATCTTCGAGAGCGGCGTTGGCGAACAGCACCGAGCCGTCTGCACGCAGCACCGTCACCAGCGTGGCCAGCAGGTCGAAGGCGTGGAAGCGCGAGCTCGTCGCGGGCGACACGGGCCGCACGGGGCGCACGGGGCGGGCCTTGCTCGCCGGACTCATTGGGCTCCCGGCAGGCGCGCGATCTCGCGCTTGATTCCGGCGATGTCGCTGTCGTTGCGGGCAATGGCGGCCTTCATCTCGGCCACGCGGTCGAGGTAGCGCTGGTGGTTGCGGGCTTCGCCGCCCACCTTGTCGGGCTCGCCATTGTTGTAGTCCTTGAGCAGCTCGGCCTGGCGCACCTCGGCCTTCTTGAGTTCGGCCTCCAGGATGCGGCGCGACTCGGCATCGCGCGTGCGCTGCGCGCTGTCGTCGCTGCGCGGCGCCGCGGCGGCCGGTGCACGCACGGGGCCGGCGGTGGCGCCAGGGCGCGGCTTGGGGCCTTCGATGACTGTCACGTTGCCACCTTCCACCAGCTTGCAGCCGCGTTGTTGCGCATCGCGTGCATCACGGATGTTGTTGGTGTATTCGTTGCCACAGCGGTAGACCTGGGCCCAGGCGGCGGGCGCAAGCGTGGCGCAAGTCAAGGCAAGGGCGATGGCAGTCTTCATGGGTCGGATCAAAAGGGTCCTGAGGGTCGGTCGCAGCGGATGGTAGCGCGCGCCTCCGATCCCCCTTGGCTGCGCGCTCCATGAAAAAAGGACGGCCGGGGCCGTCCTTTGCTGTGACTGCGCCGGCCGCCACAAGTTGCGGCGGACCGGCATGCGCCTTACAGCGAGTAGTACATGTCGAACTCGACCGGGTGAGGAGCCATGCGGAAGCGCGTGACTTCGCCCATCTTGAGCTCGATGTACGCGTCCAGCATGGAGTCGGTGAACACACCGCCCTTGGTCAGGAAGGCGCGGTCCTTGTCGAGGTACTCCAGCGCCTGGTCCAGGCTGTGGCAGACGGTGGGGACCAGCTTGTCCTCTTCCGGCGGCAGGTGGTACAGGTCCTTGGTGGCGGCTTCGCCCGGGTGGATCTTGTTTTCCACGCCGTCCAGGCCGGCCATCATCAGTGCCGAGAAGCACAGGTAGGGGTTGGCGGACGGGTCGGGGAAGCGCGCCTCGATGCGGCGGCCCTTGGGGTTCGCCACGTACGGGATGCGGATCGAGGCCGAGCGGTTGCGGGCCGAGTAGGCCAGCTTGACGGGGGCTTCGAAGCCGGGGACCAGGCGCTTGTAGCTGTTGGTGCCGGGGTTGGTGATGGCGTTCAGCGCGCGGGCGTGCTTGATGATGCCGCCGATGTAGTACAGCGCGAAGTCCGACAGGCCGGCATAGCCGTCACCGGCGAACAGGTTCTTGCCGTCCTTCCAGATCGACTGGTGCACGTGCATGCCCGAGCCGTTGTCGCCGGCGTAGGGCTTGGGCATGAAGGTCGCCGTCTTGCCGTAGGTGTTGGCCACGTTCCAGACCACGTACTTCAGCACCTGCGTCCAGTCGGCGCGCTCGACCAGCGTGGAGAAACGCGTGCCGATCTCGTTCTGGCCGGCGCCTGCCACTTCGTGGTGGAACACCTCAACCGGAATGCCCAGGCTTTCCAGGATCAGCGACATCTCGGCACGCATGTCCTGCGTGCTGTCGACCGGGGGCACGGGGAAGTAGCCGCCCTTGACGGTGGGACGGTGGCCGCGGTTGCCGCCTTCCAGCTTGGAGCCGCTGTTCCAGGGGGCTTCGTACTCTTCGATCTCGCTGAACACGCGGCCGGGCTCGTTGCTCCAGCGCACGCCGTCGAAGATGAAGAATTCGGGTTCCGGTCCGAAGAAGGCGGTATCGCCCAGGCCGGAGGCCTTCAGGTAGGCTTCGGCGCGCTTGGCGATGGAACGCGGGTCGCGGTCATAGGCCTTGCCGTCGCCCGGCTCGATCACGTCGCACTGCAGGAACAGCGTGGTCTCTTCGAAGAAGGGGTCGATGTTGGCGGTGTTCGGGTCGGGCATGAGTTGCATGTCCGAGGCTTCGATGCCCTTCCAACCTGCGACCGAGGAGCCGTCGAACGCGTGACCCGACGAGAACTTGTCTTCGTCGAAGTGGGACACCGGCACGGTCACGTGCTGCTCCTTGCCACGGGTGTCGGTGAAGCGGAAGTCGACGAACTTGACGTCGTTCTCCTTCACCATTTTCATCACGTCTGCGACGGTCTTGGCCATCAAAAAGCTCCTGAGGGTTGGTTGGGGTCTACAGATAAGACGGGGACTTGGATGCAGGTTCCGTGCCAAACAGGCGCGCACCAAAACCGGCCCATACGCGCAGTTCCGCGCGCGAAAGGCCGGCGAAGACGGGCCCGCATCCTACAGCGCATGCGCGCAAACAGCAGTGTTTTGCACGTATTTGGTGCAACTTCATGGATTCCCCAAAATGATGCTCAAGAACGCACCAATTCAGGGCCAAGCGGCAAGGCCTGCGTCCGCAGGTCTTGCAGCAGCTCGGCGTAGGCCGGCCCGGCCGCAGCCGGATCGCCCTTCACACCGAGCTCGATGTGGCGGCCGTGCTCGGGATGGTCGACGCTGGGCAGGCTGAACACCTTGACGCCGGCATGGCTGCGCTCGATGCGTTCCATGAGCGGGACCAGGGCCGACTCCATGGCGCCATAGACGATCACCGAGCGCTCGATCCAGGCCATGCGCCGCTGCAGCGCGGCGTAGTGCGTGTCCAGCACCCATTCGATCATCGGCCAGGCCATGACCGGGAAGCCCGGCACGAAGTGCACATGGCCCAGGCTAAAGCCGGCGATCTTGTTGTACGGGTTGGGGATGATGGCCGCGCCTTCGGGAAACACGCCCATGTTGAGCCGGTGCTGGTTGTCCGCGCGCTCCGGTTCGTAGGGCAGGCCCTGCTCGCGCGCGACATCCTGCATGCGCTCGCGGATCAGCGCCTCGGCTTCGGGATGCAGCACCAGCGGACGGCCCAGCGCCGCCCCGGCGCATTGGCGCGTGTGGTCGTCCGGCGTGGCGCCGATGCCGCCGCAGGAGAACACCAGGTCGCCCGAGGCGAAGGCCCGCGCCAGCGTGGCCGTGATGCGCTCCGGCGCGTCGCCCACGTAGTCGGCATAGGCCAGTTGCATGCCGCGCGCGGACAGCAGCTCGATGACCTTGGCCATGTGCTTGTCGGCGCGTTTGCCCGAGAGGATCTCGTCGCCGACGATGACCAGGCCAACGGCCGTCGGCAGGGTCTCAGGGAGGGGGGAGTGGCGTGGGGGCATAGGGACGGGAAGTTGAGACGGTGGCGTCGCCCTGCTCCACCAGCACGGCGCTCGGGGCCGGCCAGGCTGCATCGGCCGGCGCCACCTGCACATTGGCCGCGGCCTTGGCGCGCATGGCTTCCAGCGCAGCCAGCGCGTAGTGCGTGAACCACAGGGCGGAAAAGGCGAATACCAGCGTGTAGAGCCAGACGGAGACCGGCACCAGCACCGGGGCCAGCACCACGGTCAGCGCGCCCCAGGCCCAGACCAGCGCGGGGGCGGCGCCGAGGTAGCCGGTCAGCACGCCCAGCGTCAGCAGAGTGAAGCGGTGCTCGCGCAGCAGTTCGGTGCGCTCGGCCTTGCTCGCGTGGTCGGCCAGCACGTCGTAAGACATCACGCGGTAGGTCAGCCAGCCCCAGATCAGCGGCGGCAGCACCAGCACCAGCGGCGGCACCAGCCACAGCGGAATCGACAGCACCAGCACGACCAGCGCGGCCACGGTGGCCCAGAGCGCGCCGAACAAGCTGCCCAAGAAAGAGCCGCCGCGGCGCTTTTCCAGCTGCGGAAAGCGCCGATCGCCGACCAGCGCCACCACCGATGGCGTGACCAGGCCGGCCACCAGCAGCAGCGACAGCACCACCACCAGGGGCGTGACCAGCGCGATCAGCAGCAGCGGCGCGACCGCTGCCTGGACCGCGCCGAAGCCCAGGCCCTGCAGCCAGCCCATGACGGTGCCGAACACCGGCCAACCGTGCAGCCAGGCCCGCAACCAGGCCACGGCAGGCTCCCAGAAGAAGTAGCCCAGGCCCAGCGAAAGCACCGCCATCAGCACCAATGGCAGGACCGACAGGGCGATGACGCGCGGGTGCAGGCAGTACGCCGCCGCACGCCAGAAGGAATCCATCAGCAGACGCATGCTTGGAGGATACCGCGCGGGCTCAGGCGCGCCCGAACAGCCGCATCAGGCCCAGCCATTGCTGGCGCCAGAAGCCGTGGCCGTAATCGCGCAGGCCGCGCGCACCGGGCTCGACCTGGTCGCGGATGCCGGTGGGGTCGTAGCGCACGGCGAAGTCCGCGCTGCGGAACAGCATGTCCCACCAGGGCAGCAGCACGCCGAAGTTGACGCCGCCCAGGCTGTCGCGCCCTTCGGACTCGTGGCCGATGCCGATGCTGTGGTGGCGCCGGTGGAAGCGCGGGCTGACCCACAGCCGCTCGCCGACGCGGCCGAACCACAGCCGCAGGTTGGCGTGGTGGAAGTTCTCGGACAGCTGCGTCAGCGCCACGATGGCGACGAACTGTCCCGGCCCCACGCCGATGAGCTGCGCGACGACGACCAGGATGGCGTCGCGCAGCACATCGTCCAGCAGGTGGTTGCGGTTGTCGCTCCACATCGTCATCTGGCGCTGCGAGTGGTGCAGCGCGTGCAGGTTCCACCACCACTGGAAGCGGTGCTGGCCGCGGTGGATGCAGTAGTCGGCGAAGTCAAACACCAGGAGGTACAGCACGAAGCTGACCCAGGCGATGTCCGTCACGCCAGGCCACAGCCCGTCCAGGTGCCAGGTCGACAGGCCCTCCACGCGCAGCCAGCCGAACACATCGTCCATCCAGGGCTCGAGCGTGAAGAACAGCGCGAGCCGGAACAGGCCGAGCCGGTGCACCAGCGTGTAGAGGATGTCGGTGCGGATGGCGGCGCGGTCGATGACCGGCTCGACCGGCCGCCAGCGCTGCAGCGGGCCGATCACCAGCAGCATGGCGGCGATCTGCAGCAGGCCGACCAGCAGCCAGCCGGTGGCGGTGAAGGCGTCTTCGAGCCAGCCGCCCAGGCCCATCGCGAACACGGCCGGCTGCACCAGGGCCTCGAACAGCCACTGCTGTGCGCTGGCGAACAGGTCGGTCAGCGGCTCCATGGCGGGTCGTCCCTGTGCGCGGCGATCCAGCGCTGGTAATCCGGGTGCTCGCGCAGCGTGGCGAAGCACATGCCCTTGGCCTTGAGGCCTTCGATCAGCGGCTCCAGCACGGCTGGCGCCCACGGGTCCTTGCGCGACCAGATGCCCAGGTGCGCCACGAGGATCTGCCCCGGCCGGATGTCACGCAGGGCCTTGGCCAGCAGGTCGGCATTGGAATAGCGCTCGCTCGGCAGCTCATCGCCCAGGAAGCCGGCCGGCGCCCAGCCCACATGCGCGTAGCCGCAGCCGCGCGCCACCGACAGCAGCGTCGGCGAGGTGCGCCCGCCCGGGGCACGGAACAGCGGCAGCGGCGCCTGGCCGGTGATGTCCTCCAGCCGGCGCGCGGCGCGGCTGACTTCCTCGCAGTACTGGGCGGCCGTGAACAGCCGGGTCTGGCCGATGTTGGGACCGGCCGAGGCGCGGATGCGAAAGCGCGCCGTGCCGTCGCGGCCAGGCGGCACGTCGGCGCTCCAGTAGACATGGTCGAAGGTGTGCGAGGCGAAGGCATGGCCCTCCTGCGCCCGTGCGCGCCACCAGGCGGCCCAGTCGTCGCCCAGGCTGCCATCGCCCTGCTGCGTGGCCTCGTTGGCGGCGAAGAAGGTCACGCGCACATCCTGGCGCTTGAGCACCTCGGCGATCAGCGGGGCCACGCCCATGTGGCCGGTGTCCAGCGTGAGGTAGACCGGCCGCGTGCAGTTGGCGGCAGCCTGGCCCGTCAGCACCAGCGCGACGGCGGCCGCGATGGCCTTGCGCAAGCACGGTCCACGCTCAGCGCGTGGCATGGTCCAGGGTCCAGACGCCATGCGGCGAACGGCCGACCTTGACCTGCTGCACCAGCTTGCCGGTCTGCAGATCGAGCACGCTGAGCTTGCGGGCCCAGCGCGCCGTGAAGTACAGAAGCCGGCCGTCGGCCGACACGTCCATGCAGTCAGGCCCGCCGGGCGCCACATAGCTGGCGACCGCCTCGAGCGTCTGCAGATCGATCTTGCTGATGGTGTTGGCCACGCGGTTGCTCACGAAGACATGGCGCCCGTCGCCGGCACTGCGGAAAGCATGGGCACCATTGCCTGTCTTGATCAGTTTGCTGGCGCGGGGTTCCTTGCCCGAGATGTCGAACACCTGCACGCCGTCGGCGCCTGTCAGGCCGACCAGCAGGCTCTTGCCGTCCGGGGTGCCGAACACGTCGGCCGGCATCTTGCCGGTGGGCACCTGCCAGCGGATCTGCTGCGTGGCCAGGTCCACGGCGATCAGCTCGTCGCTGTCCTGCACCGACACGTAGGCCGTGGTGCTGCGCGCGTCGATCCAGATGTGGCTGGGTGTCCTGCCCGTCTGCAGGCGGCGCGCCAGCTGCATGTCGTGGCCGTTCCAGCGGTACAGGTCGACGTGGTTGAGCCGGTTGGCGGCGATCACCAGCCACTTCATGTCGGGCGAGAAGCGCAGGTGGTAGGGGTCGACGATGCCCGGCACCACCTTCTGCACCTCGGCCGTGCGCGGGTCGATGAAGGTCAGCGTGTCGCTCAGCGCATTGGCCACGATCACCGACTTCTCGTCCGGCGTCATGTACAGGTGGTGCGGCTCCTTGCCGGTGGCGATGCGGCGCGTTTCCTGCCAGCTGACCGGGTCGATCACGCTGACGGAAGCGTCCAGGGAGTTCAGCACGAAGACGGGGGGGCGCTGCGCATGGGCAGCCAATGGAGACAGCACGGCCAGCGCCAACAGCGCGGCGCCGAGCCGAAGCAGGAACGAGGATTTCACGACACCCTTTGCACGGAGCGCGCAGTGTAGCGCTGCAGCCCTGTCAGCCAGCCGTCAGGGCCGCCAGGTCCGCGGGGCGCAGCCAGCGCCATTGGCCCGGCCCCAGATCGGCCGGCAACGCCAGCGTGCCGATGCGCGAGCGGTGCAGGCCTTCCACACGGTTGCCCACCGCGGCCAGCATGCGCTTGACCTGGTGGTACTTGCCATTCGTCAAGGTCAGCCGCAGGTGGCGCGCGGCCCCATCGGCATCGACGATCTCGGCGCCCGCGGCCTGCACCGGGCGCGGGTCGTCGTCCAGCACCACGCCGCGCAGCAGCGCCTCGACCTGCTGGGCGTCCAGCGCATGCTTGGCCTGCACCTCGTAGACCTTGGGCGTCATCTTCTTGGGCGAGGTCATGCGGTGCAGGAACTGGCCGTCGTCGCTGAGCAGCAGCATGCCGGTGGTGTCCTGGTCGAGCCGGCCGACGGCCTGCACGCCCTGCAGTGCACTCTTCTGCGGGCGCTGGCGCAGCGGCGCGGGCAGCAGCGTGTAGACGCTGGGGTAGGACGAAGGCTTGTGCGAGCACTCGGTGCCCGCCGGCTTGTGCAGCAGCACGTAGGCCTTCTCGAAGTACTCCCAATCCTGGCCCTGCACGCGAAAGCGCAGGCCTTCGGGCGCGAAGTCCGCGGCCGACTCGGTGCACGGCGCGAAGACGCCGTCGGCGCCCGCCACGGCCACATGGCCCTGCTGGACCAGCCCGGCGCAGACGCGCCGCGTGCCGAAGCCTTGTGAAAAGAGGATGTCCTGCAGCTGCATGGGTGGACGGGCCGCGCAGGCCCGTGAAAAAGGGCCGCAGATGATACCGGCAGGGGCAGCCTTCCCGCCAATGGATCGGTGCCGCCAGCCGACACGCCGGGACGGCCTCCCCTTTCAGGCGCGGCGCCCACAGACGCTGTCGCCCTTGTCCGGCAGCGGCGGTTGTCGCGGCGGCTACGCTCACGGCTTCGGACCACCACGGAGAGCACCGCATGACCGCCGCCTGGCGTCGCCTGAAGCAAGCCGCGCTGGCAGCGCCCGGGCTGGGCGTGCTGCTGCGGGCCATCCGCAATTACGTGCTGCACCAGAGCGCCAACCAGGCCGGCAGCCTGGCGTTCTCCTCCGTGCTGTCGATGTTCCCGCTGCTGCTGCTGCTGTCCGCCGCCGCCGGCTACGTGGGCCAGCCCGGCGATGCCGCGGCGCTGGCCGGCCGCGTGCTGGGCTATGCACCCCAGTTGGTGCGCGAGGCCGTGCAACCCGTTGTCCGGGAGGTGCTGGCCCAGCGCAACCAGGCGCTGCTGGCCATCGGCCTGGTCGTCACGCTGTGGACGGCCTCTTCGGGCATGCAGGCCGTGCGCACGGCGCTGAACCGGGCCTACGGCATCGAACGCGGTGCGGCGTTCTGGAAGGCGCGACTCAAGGTCACGTTGTTCACCGTGGTCGTGGGTGGCGGCATCGTGCTCGCGTTCAGTTCGGTGATCGTCATGCCTTACCTGTGGCAGCTGCTGCAGCAGCAGATCGGCGCCGGCCAGGAGACGCCCTGGCTGCGCAACAGCGTGCGCTACGGCTCGGCCTTCGTGGTGCTGAGCGCGCTCTACGCCATCGCCTACGCCTGGTTGCCGGACACGCGCCAGCGCCTGGGCACGGTGCTGCCCGGCGCGGTCGTGGGCGCCGGGCTGTGGGTCGGTGCGGCCGCCCTGCTCTCCTACACGCTGCACAGCGCCGGCAAGCTGGCCCTGGTGTACGGCAGCTTCGCCGGCGTGGTAGCCACCCTGGTCTTCCTCTACGCCAGCGGCACCACGCTGATCTTCGGCGCGGAGGTCAACGGCGTGTTGCGCGCGCGCCAGCGCGAGGCGACGCCGGCGCCCGCAGAAAGCACGGCAGCCGCCGCCAACGTTTGAGCCTCAACGCGGGCGCACCGCCTTCCGGTACAGCCTGGCGGCGCCTGGCGCGGGCCGCGTGGTCGCCGCTGGCGGGTCAAAGCGGCACTGCGTGGCCCGGCTCCTCTCCGCGCAGCTGCCGCTGCGCGATGTCGACGAGAACCCGCGGCAGCTCGTTGATCGATTCCACCACGTGGTGCGCGCCCGCACCGAGGAGCTTGCTCTTCGCCGCAGCGCGCAAGCGCTCCTGGGAGGCTGCATCCAGCGCCCGCCATGCATCCTGCGTGACACCGACCTCGTTGCCCGACACGCTCAGGCCAACGCACCACATGCCGGCGTTGCGCCCTTCCTCGATGCCGGGCGTGGTGTCGTCCACCTTGACGCAGGCGCGCACATCGCCGATGCCCAGCGCCAGCACATTGGCCAGCGCCATGAACGGCCCAGGGCGCCCGCCGGCCGGCAGTTCGTCGCCAGCGACCACGTGGTCGGGCGCGATGCCCTGCGCCGCCGCCAGCGGCAGCAGGACCTCCAGCACCTCGCGCGGATAGCCGGAGCACGAACCGATCTTCAAGCCTTCTGCGCGCAGTTGCTGCAGGACGGCGACGGCACCGGGAATGGGCTCGGAGTAAGCGCCGACCTTCTGGATCTGCATGGGCATGAAGCGGGCATACAGGGCGTCGATGTCTGCATCGTCTGAAGCACGGCCGAAGCGCGCCTGCCATTGGGCCTGTACAGCCGCGTCGGCCAGCAGCTGGCGGATGTGGTCGCGCTTGGACAGGCCCATGGGGCCGCGCGCCTGGGCCAGGCTGACCGCGATGCCGAAGGTGGCGAAGGCCTCGACGAAGATCTGCGTCGGCGCCAGTGATCCGAAGTCGACCAGCGTGCCGGCCCAGTCGAAGATGACGGCCTGCAGACGGTGGCCAGCGGGAAGCAAGGAGGAGTTCATGGGAGGGTGGTCTCGGATGGAGCTTGGTGGAGCGCGGCATCGGCCGCGATGAAGTTGCGACCGCGCGGGCCCTGCAGTGCGTGCGCAACGCGCACATCCCACTCCGCCTCGGCAATGCCGTAGTCGGCCGGTTCGGTGCTGACGCCCAGGCTGCGCAGGAAATCCTCGAGGGCCGCAACGGCGGCCCCGGCGCTGCCAGCACCGAACACCGAGAGAAGCTGCGCATCGACAGCGGCATCGCGGCCGAAGGCCAGCGCCATCACACGGGGCAGGCTGAACGAACAGGCAATGCCATGCGCAGTGCCTTGTGCCAGCGTGATGTCGTAGGAGAGCGAGTGCGCCAGCGCCGTGCGGGTGTTGGAGAAGGCGAGCCCGGCCTGCAGCGCTGCCGTGGCCAGCGTCTCGCGCAGGTCCAGCCGCTGCGGCGCGCGCATGAGTGCCGCAAGCGTCGCCACGATGGCGCGCGCGGCGCTGACCGCCAGGGTGGCGGACACCGGGTTGCGGTGCACGTTCCACAAGGCTTCCAACGCGTGCGACAGCGCATCCAGGCCGCTGGCGAGCGTGGCTGCCAGTGGCAGGCTCGCCATCAGCCGGGCGTCCACGATGGCGGCTTCGGGCCAGGTGCAGTCCAGGTGCAGCGACAACTTGCGGCCGCGCGCCTGGTCCCAGATGGTGGCCCAGGGCGTGACCTCGCTGCCCGTGCCTGCGGTGGTGGGCAGCGCCAGCAGGGCGCGGTGGCCACCTTGCGCAAGGCCGCGCATGTCGCCTTCCATGGCCTGCAGCAGTTGGTCGAAGCGCGCGTCGGCGGTGCGCACCAGCATGGCCTTCGCGCAATCGATGGCGCTGCCACCGCCAAGGGCCACGACGCACTCCGCTTCGGGATGCCTGGCCCACAGGCGTTCGTACATCGGTGCGAGCCAGGCGACATCGGGGTTGGGCCGCACATCGGTTTCCACGGCCACCAGGCGCGCGCCGAGCACGGCGCGCAGCTGTTCGACCAGGCCCAGCGCGTGTGCCTGCGGGAAGGCAATGAGGATGGCACGGCGCTCACCCAGGAGGGCGGGCAGTTGCTGCAGGGCGCCGCTGCCGGCATGCACCTTGACGGGATTGTGGTAGTTCCACATGGGGATCGGTTCGGGTGAAAGAAGACTTGGAATGGGTACGCCGCTCCGGCCTGCGGCACAGGCCGCAGGAAGGAAGGCGCACACGGTGCAGTTGGCGAGGGCGGTGCGGCTGGCGCACCGCCTGTCAATGGCGGCCGCTGCTCTGGATGCGGTGGCGCAGGTGGCTGGAGACCAGGTCGGCCACGACCACCATGGCGGTGATGACGATGATGCAGGTGGCGGTCTGCTCGTAGCGGAACAGCTTGAGGCTGCTGACGAGCTCGAAGCCCAGTCCGCCGGCGCCGACCATGCCCAGCACGGTGGCCGAACGCAGATTCACTTCGAAGCGGTACAGCACCACCGCGATCCAGGCCGTCAGCACCTGCGGCAGCACGCCGAACACGACCACCTGCAGCGGCCGCGCGCCCGTGGCACGCAAGGCCTCCAGCGGCCCCTGGTCGATCTCCTCGATCGCATCGGCGAAGAACTTGCCCAGCATGCCGGCGCCGTGCACGGCCAGCGCCAGCACACCGGGAAACGGCCCCAGGCCCACCGCCGAGACGAACACCAGCGCGAGGATCAACTCGTTGATGCTGCGCACCACGTTCAAGGCCTGGCGCGTGCCCTGGTAGATCCAGCGGTTGGACTGCAGGTTGCGTGCCGCCAGGAAGGACAGCAGCGCGGCGGCGGGGATCGCCAGCAAGGTGCCCCACACCGCGATCTGCACCGTCTCGATGGCCGGCGCGAGCAGGCGGTCGAGGATGCTCCAGTCCGGCGGCACCGTGCGCGAGGCGAAGTCGGCGATCTGCGGCAGGCCGGCGGCCAGTTCGCCCCAGCTCAGCTGCACGCCAGCGGCGCTCCATTGCAGCGCCCAGCCCAGGGCGAGCGCTGCGGCGGCCATGCCGATCCAGCCCTTGCCACCCTGCGGCGCCGGGCCGGTCCACAGATAACGGCTGTCAAGCTTGTCGTGCATGTTCAGACTCCCAAGGCCGTTGACAGCGCGACCGGTGCTGCGGGCTGCGCGCGCCCGGTGGACGCACTGTCCACGGGTTGCAGGTAGATCCTGTCGATGTCGGCAGCCGTCAGCGCGTCCGGACGGCCATCGAAGACGACACGGCCCTGGGCCAGGCCGACGATGCGGTCGCCGAATTCGCGTGCGTAGTCCACCTGGTGCAGGTTGCAGACCACCGTGATGCCGAGCGCGCGCGAGGCCTCGCGCAGGTACTGCAACACCGTGCGGGCCGTGTGCGGGTCCAAGCTGGCGACGGGCTCGTCGGCCAGGATCACGCGCGGCCGTTGCGCCAGCGCGCGGGCGATGCCCACGCGTTGCATCTGGCCACCGGACAGCGCATCGGTGCGCTCGTGTGCCTTGTGCGCCAGCCCCACACGGGCCAGGCAATCATGGGCCAGCGCGATGTCCTGGCGGCGGAACAGGTGCAGGCACGAGCCCAGCACCGAGACCGAACCCAGGCGGCCGGTCAGCACATTCTTCAGCGCCGTGAGGCGCGGCACCACGTGGTGGTGCTGGAAGATCATGGCGACCTTGCGCCGCAGTGCGCGTGTGTCGCCGTACTGCATCGCGTCGATGCCGTCGATCTGCAGCTCGCCGCTGTCGGCCGTGGCCAGGCGGTTCATGCAGCGCAAGAGGGTCGACTTGCCGGCGCCGGACTGGCCCAGCACCACCACGAACTCGCCGGCCGCGGCATCCAGGTCCACGCCGCGCAGCACGGCGTTGCTGCCGTAGCGCTTGGTCAGCTGGCGGGTGCGGATCACTTCATGCTCCGCAGGTCGAGCTTCAGCGTCCTGGCGGTGTCGCGCACCACGTTGTAGGCGGCGTCGTTCGTGGGCTGGAAGCCGTTCAGCACACCCTGGTCGCCCCAGGGCAGGTCTTTCACCTGGGCCAGCGCCTTGGCCACTTTCTCCTTCATGGCGGGGTCCAGGTCCTTGCGCCAGACCATCGGCGACTCGGGGATGGGGCTGGACGACCAGACGATCTGCAGATCTTCCTGCTTGACCGTGCCCTTGGCGATGGCCGATGCCAGGATGCGGTCGGCCACGGCGGCGGCGTCGACTTTCTTGTTGGCCACGGCCAGGATGCTGGCATCGTGCGATCCGGAGAAGATCACGCGGCCGAAGGTGCGCTCGGGGTCGAAGCCTGCCTGCAGCAGCCCGGCCTTGGGGAACAGGTGCCCGGAGGCGGAGGTGGGATCGACGAAGGCGAAGCTGCGGCCCTTGAGGTCCGCGGGCGTGCCCAGGCCGCTGTCCTTGCGCGCGATGATCACGCTGCGGTAGGCGCTCTGGCCCGTCTTCTTCGTCACCGCGACGGAGAAGGCCTCGACATCGGCGATGGAACTGGCCATCACGTACGAGAACGGGCCGAGGTAGGCCACGTCCAGCTTCTTGGCGCGCAATGCCTCGATCACGCCGTTGTAGTCGGTGGCGACGAAGGCCTTGACGGGCACCCCGATCTGCTGCTGCAGGCTGTCGAGCACCTGCCGGCTGCTCTCGATCATGGCCTGCGAGTCCTCGGCCGGAATCAGGCCGATGGTCAGGGGCTGTGCGGCGGCCGCGGGCAGCGCGCACAGCGGCAGCGCCAGGGCAAGCAGGGCGCGGCGCAGGGGAAAGAAGCGTTGGGTCATGGGAATCTCGCAGCGGGGTGGGGGGATGGCCGCAAGATTACGAAGCCGATGTGACAACGCCATATCAGGACGATCATGAATCCGTCATCGTCCCATCGTAAAAACCTATGGATGTCAGCCATCCAGATCCGCGCCTTCATGGCCGTTGCCCAGCACCGCAGCTTCAGCGCCGCAGCGCGCGCCTTGGGCCTGAGCCAGCCGACCTTGACCGCGCAGGTGCAGCAGCTCGAACGCCGCCACGCGGTGCAGTTGTTCCTGCGCCGCGGGCATGGTGTCGAACTGACCGACGTGGGGCAGCGCCTGCTGCCACTGGCGCGGCAGCTGGGCGCGCTGGAGGTCGAGGCGTACAACCTGCTGCACGACAACGGGCAGTTGAACGCCGGTCACCTGAAGCTGGGCGCCGTCGGGCCCTTCCACGTGATCGAGATGGTGGACGCCTACCGCAAGCGCTATCCGCGCATCGAACTGTCGATCCGGCTGGGCAACTCCACCAGCGTGTTCCGCGACCTGCAGGACTACACGATCGACCTGGGTGTGCTGGCCCGCTTCCACGAGCCACCCGGTTTCACGGCGATCCCGTATGCGCGGCATGCCATCGTGCTCAGCGTGCAGGCGGGGCATCCGTTCGCCGAGCGCCGCGAGATCCGCATCGAGGAGCTCGAGAACATGCCGCTGCTGCAGCGCGAAAGCGGCTCCAGCACCCGGCGCGCGATCGAGGCTGCGCTGCGGCAAGCGGGCGTCAAGCCCAAGGTGGCCATGGAAATCGGCAGCCGAGAAGCCCTGCGCGAGGCATCCATCCGGGGCATGGGCATCGGCACGGTGTCAGAGGCGGAGTTCATCCCCGACGAGCGCTTGCGCCTGGTGCGCATCGAGGGCGATCCTGCCTTTACGGAGACCTGTCTCTACTGCCTGGACGAGCGACGGGGCAGCCCGCTGCTGATGTCGTTCATCGACGTGGCGAAAGGCCTGCGCGCGTAGCTGTCGCGGAGCGTCGGCCCCGGTGCCAGGCATCCGACCGAATCCCGCGCATGCTCCTGACGACGGCGGGCTCGGGCATCATGGTGCCATTGACGCACCGGGCGGCGGGAACCTCCCCGTCATCTTCGGCAGCGGCGACGTGACCATGGGCAACCGGTGGAAGGCCGGGGCCGCGATGCGCGCACCCTCGGGTTGCTGTCGTCGCCACCGTCGGCATGGCCGGTGCGAGCGCATCGGCATGTGGCGAAGCCACCGCCGGCACGGTCCATTTTCTCAGGGAACATTCGATGAAAACAGCCGTCTTCAGTGCGCGCCGGTACGACCAGGCCCTGTTCGCCAAGGCGAATGCGCAGGCCGGCCATGAACTGGTCTTCTTCCAGGACCGGCTGACACCCGAGACGGCCAGGCAGGCTGCCGGCTGCCCGGCCGTCTGCGTGTTCGTCAACGACCAGGTCGACGCGCAGGTGCTGGGCCTGCTTGCTGCCCAGGGCACGCGCCTGGTCGCCACGCGGTCGACCGGCTTCAACCACATCGATGCAGCCGCGGCTGCGGCCGTCGGCATCGCGGTCGTGCGCGTCACCGACTACTCGCCGCACTCGGTGGCCGAGTTCGCCGTCGGCTTGCTGCTGGCCCTCAACCGCAGGATCGCACGGGCCAGCATGCGCACGCGCGAGGGCAACTTCGAGTTAGACGGGCTGATGGGCTTCGACCTGCACGGCAAGACCGTGGGCGTGATCGGCACCGGCAAGATCGGCAGCATCTTCGCGCGCATCATGCTGGGCTTCGGCTGCACGGTGCTGGGACACGACATGGACCCCAAACCCGCCTTCGAGCAGATGGGCGGGCGGTACGTCGGTGTGGCAGAACTGGTGGCCGCATCCCACGTGGTCTCGCTGCACTGCCCGCTCACGGACGCGACGCGGCACATCGTCGACGCCAAGCTGCTGGCCAGCACGAGGCGCGGCGCCATCCTCGTGAACACCAGCCGCGGCGCGCTGGTGGACACCGACGCGGCCATCCAGGCGTTGAAGACGGGCCAGCTCGGCGGGCTGGCCATCGACGTCTACGAGCAGGAGGCCAGCCTGTTCTTCCAGGATCTCTCGTCCACCATCATCACGGACGACGTGATCCAGCGCCTGGTCTCGTTTCCCAATGTGATCGTGACGGGCCACCAGGCCTTCCTGACCGAAGAGGCCATCGGCCAGATCGTCCAGACGACGCTGGAGAGCATCACAGCGTTCGAACGTGGCACCGCGCTGTTGAACCGGATCCCCGCAACGCCGTAGAAGCGCTCTGCGTGGCGCATGTGGGCACTTTCCTGCCGCAAGCGCCCTGGATCGTTCAAGGTGTCGGGGGACCAGCGACACACACGCGAAGAAGACTTCGGTCCGCAACGGTTCATTGCGACCGGCGGCCGGCCGGCCGCGCCTGCGCGCGCGCGTGCGCTTGGGCCATCGGGCTCGGGCCGGCTCCACGCCTGCGATGTGTTCGGCGCGTCGGCCGGCGCAGCGCCAGCTAGCTGTCTTTGCCGATGACCTGGAAGAAAGCGCGCACCAGGCGCGTGTCGCGCCGCTCGGCCAGGCAGACCACGTGTGCGTAGGTGCGCACCTGTGCATCGCTGATGCGAACCGCGTGCAGGCCGGCCCCGGGCACGTACTCGACCTCTGACACGGCACCCACGCCCACGCCCTGGACGACGGCCTCGCGAATGATTTCGCGGCTGGCCACTTCCATGACCACGTCGGGCTGCACATTGGCCGCCTTCAGTGCTGCCTCGATGGCGCGTCGGGTGGTCGAGCCTTGCTCACGCAAGATCAGCCTCTCGCCTTGCAGTTCTGCCGTGCGGATGCTGCGGCGCCGTGCGAACCGGTGCGAGGCACTGCAGAAGATCACGACGGGGTGTTCGCTGTAAGGCACGGACACGAAGCGCTTGTCCTGCAGCACCTGGGCAAGAACGCCAACGTCGGCCGAATAGTCCAGCAGCCGGTCCAGCACCTCCTGCGAGTTGCCCGTGGTGACGGAGATCTTCACCCCGGAGTACCGCTGGTTGAACCCGACCAGCATGCGCGTGACGTGCGATGGCCCCACGGCAGCCACACGCAGGTGCCCCGTGCGCAGCTCACCGGCGTCCTGCAGCACCTGGACCGCCTCCTGCTCCAGGCCAAAGATCTGGCGCGAAAGCTGGAAGAGGCGCTCGCCGATCTCCGTCGGCCGAATCCGCCGTCCCGCACGATGGAACAGCTCGACTTTGTAGAGCTGTTCGAGCTGCGCGACCTGCGTTGTCACGGTGGGTTGACTGACGTGCAGTGCCTGGGCTGCACGGGTGAAGCTGCCTTCCGAGGCAACGGCATGAAAGGACCGCAGCTGTGTCAGGCGCATGCATTTCCCCTTGGTGTTATCCCAGGTGAACTATAGGTCTGATCAATGAAACGGTGGAAAAACTTGAATTTGCCAAATAGGTTGCCGGCGCCGAAAGTTGCGCCACGGGCCCTGCAGGCAAGCAGGCCGTACCCCGGTCAGAGCAGCGACACAGCCGCACCCCACACAGGAGACAACATGCCATTGACTCGCCGATCCCTCATTGCCAGCGCCCCGGCGCTGGCACTGCCCATGGCCGGCCTCGCTCCGCCAGCCCATGCCGCCAAGCCACTGACGGTGGGCCTCATTCCGTCGGAGGACTCGCGCGCCATGATCGCCAACAGCCAGGCCATGATGGACATGCTGTCCAAGGCGCTGGACATGCCGGTCAAGCCGTTCGTCGCTGCGGACTACAACGGCGTGATCGAGGCGCTGCGCTCGCGCCGCCTCGACGTCGCCTATCTCGGCCCGTTCTCGTATGTGCTCGGGGCCACGGTGGCGGAGATCGAGGCCTTTGCCGTGGCGGAGACCAAGAGGGCGGGCCGCACGTCCTACCACTCGCTGGTCGTGGCGCACAAGGACAGCGGCATCAAGACAGTGGCCGACCTGAAAGGCCGCACCTTCGCCTTCGTGGACCCCACCTCCACATCGGGCCACCTGTTCCCCAAGGCCGGGCTCATGAAGGCAGGCTTCAACCCCGACAAGGATTTCGGCCGCGTGATCTTCTCGGGTTCGCACGACTCCAATGCGGTGGCGGTGCAGAACAAGAAGATCGACGCGGTGGCCATCGCCGACCGCATCCTGGACGCGGCCATCGCCAAGGGCCTGGCCAGGCGCGAGGACCTGGTGGTGGTCTGGAAGTCCGAACCCATTCCCGAGTCCCCCACCGTCTGGCGCAAGGACCTGGACCCCGAGCTCAAGAAGCGCGTGCAGGCCGCCTTCCTGCAGGTCAAGGACATTCCCTGGTCCGACCAGGGCATGTTGAACGGCTTCCATCCGACCAACGACGCGGCCTACCAGGTGATCCGCGACACGGCCAAGCTGCTGAACCTCGACCTGAGGGCCATGAAATGATCCGGATTCGGGGCCTCGACAAGCGCTACGGCAACTTCGACGCGCTCAAGAACATTGACCTGGACGTGGCACCTGGCGAGTTCCTCGTCGTGCTGGGCCCGTCCGGCGCCGGCAAGTCCACCCTGCTGCGCTGCATCAACCGGCTGGCCGAGCCCAGTGGTGGCGACATCCACATCGACGGGAAGCTCGCCAAGTCCGATGGAGCCAGCCTGCGCCAGCTGCGCCGGCAGGTCGCCATGATCTTCCAGCACTACAACGTGGTGCCACGCCTGTCGGTGCAGAAGAACGTGCTGACCGGCCGCCTGGGGGCCATGCCGGCGGTGCTGTCGTGGCTGCAGCTGTTTCCGCGCGCCGACCTGGAGATCGCCCGCGAATGCCTGCGCCGCGTGGAGTTGCAGGACAAGGCCGAGCTGCGCACGGACACCTTGTCGGGCGGCCAGAAGCAGCGGGTGGGCATTGCCCGCGCACTGGCCCAGCAACCCAAGATCATCCTGGCCGACGAGCCAGTCGCGAGCCTGGATCCCAAGACCTCGCGGACGGTCCTGAACTACCTCAGACAGGCCAGCCGCGAGCTGGGCATCACCGTGGTCTGCAACCTGCACCAGATCGACTACGCCCGCGAGTTCGGCGAGCGCATCGTCGGTGTCTCGGGCGGCCGCATCGTCTTCGAGGGCGGCCCGCAGGCGCTGACCGACGATGTGCTCAAGCGCATCTACCCGGGCTTGGACGAGGGCGAGCGCCGCCCCGCCCCGCCCACCCCCGCAGCCCCCGCGCTGCACCACATGGAACTGCAGGAGGCATGAGCATGAACATCGGTTCCTACACCTTGCTGGTGGCACGGCCGTCCGGCAACGCAGGCTGGTTGCCACGCCTGGGGCTGGGCGCCCTGGCCGTTGCCGTGCTCTGGTGGGCCGCACGCGGCAGCCAGGTGAGCTTCGGCGAACTGGCCAAGGGCTTGCCTTGGATCGGCGACTTCCTGGCACGCATGACGCCGCCCAACTGGGCCTTCCTGGACAAGCTCGTCGTGCCGGCCATCGAGACGGTGCAGATCGCGATCTGGGGCACGCTGCTGGCCGTCATCCTGGCGGTGCCGGTGTGCTTCTTCGCGGCCCGCAATCTGACGCCCAACGTCGTCGTCTACCAGTTCACGCGCCAGGTGTTCAACGTCACACGCGGCATCAACGAGATCATCCTCGCGCTGGTCTTCGTGGCGGCTGTGGGCCTGGGACCGTTTCCGGGCGTGCTGGCTCTCGCCATCCACGGGGCCGGCATGCTGGGCAAGTTCTTCTCCGAGTCGATCGAGGAGATCGACCAGGGGCCGATCGAGGCGCTGCGCGCCACTGGCGCCGGGCCGATCCAGACCATCATCTTCGGCGTCTTGCCGCAAGTCGTGACCGCCTGGATCGCCGTCGTGCTGTACCGCTTCGAGACGAATCTGCGCCAGGCCACCGTGCTGGGCATGGTGGGCGCCGGCGGCATCGGCTTCGAGCTGGTCGGCAGCATGAAGCTGTTCCAGTACCGCGACACCGCCACCTGCATCCTCGTGATCATCGCCATGGTGATGGTTGCGGATTACATCTCGACCCGGCTGCGTGCCTGGATCCAACAAGGAGCCCATTGAATGACCGCCACCCCCACTTTCATCGAAGCCAATGGCAGGCGCTATGCGCGGCCCCAGCAGCCTGTCGTGGTCGTATGCGTCGACGGCTGCGAGCCGGACTACATCACGCAAGCCATCCAGGCGGGCGTCGCACCGTACATGGCGCGCATGCTGGAGCACGGGAGTTCGTTGATTGGCGACTGCGTCGTGCCCAGCTTCACCAATCCGAACAACGTGTCCATCGTCACCGGCGTGCCGCCTTCGGTCCACGGCATCTGCGGCAACTACTTCTACGATGTGGAGGCAGACCGCGAGGTCATGATGAACGACCCGGCCTACCTGCGTGCACCGACGCTGCTGGCCGCCTTCGGCGATGCGGGTGCCAGCGTTGCGGCCATCACGGCCAAGGACAAGCTGCGCACACTGCTGGGCCACCAGCTCCGGGGCGTGTGCTTCTCGGCCGAGAAGGCCGACAAGGCCACGGCCGCCGAATGCGGCATCGACAAGGTGCTTGAGCTCGTGGGCAGGCCCGTCCCGTCGGTCTACAGCGCAGACCTGAGCGAGTTCGTGTTCGCCGCAGGCGTACGCTTGCTGCAAGCGCGCCGGCCGGACCTGATGTACCTGTCGACCACCGACTACGTCCAGCACAAGTGCGCGCCCGGCACGCCGGAAGCCAACGCCTTCTACGCCATGATGGACGGCTATCTGTCCGAGCTCGATGCCCAGGGGGCGGTGATCGGACTGACAGCCGACCACGGCATGAGCCCCAAGACGGACGCCGCCGGGCGGCCGCGGGTGGTGTACCTGCAGGAAGCCCTCGACGCCCGCCTGGGCGCAACTGCAGCACGGGTGATCCTGCCCATCACCGATCCCTACGTCGTGCACCACGGCGCGCTGGGCTCGTTCGCCACCGTCTATGCCCGCAACGCGGTTGAACGCGCGCAGGCGCGTGAGGCCTTGCTGGCCTTGCCCGGGATCGAAGCGGTGTTGACGCGGGATGAGGCGGCGCAACGCTTCGAGTTGGCCGCGGACCGCATCGGCGATCTGGTCGTCGTGTCCGATCACCTCACGGTGCTCGGCACCAGCGCGGCGCGCCATGACCTCAGCGGGCTGACGGTGCCCCTGCGCTCGCATGGCGGCATCTCCGAACAGAAGGTGCCACTGCTGTTCAACCGTCCGCTGCACGGCGTGGACCCGGCGCGCCGCCTGCGCAACTTCGATGTGTTCGACCTGGCGCTGAACCACGCGAGCGCGCCGACCGGGAGCTGAACATGGTCCACGAATTCCACAACCCCGTGCGCAGTGTCTACGGGGCGGGGGCCCTGTCGTCCCTGCCCAAGCTGCTCGACGGCCGCCGTGCCACGCTGGTGGTCTTTCCGGAGGCGCGCCAACTCGGCTTGCTCGACCGGCTGCAGGCGCTGCTCGGCGAGAGCCTCGCCGGCACCATCGACGATGTGCGGCCGAACCCCGATGTCGCCGAACTGAAGGCCTTGTACGAAACGTTCTGGCGCGATCCCGCTGCCGGAGAGGTGCTGGTCGCGGTCGGCGGCGGCAGCGCCATCGACACGGCCAAGGCCTTGATGGTGGGCACCCAAGGTGGCGGCTTCGACGAACTGGTGCGCGCGCTGGCCGCGGGCAAGGGCTTCGTCCCTGCGCGGTGCAAGACGCTGATCGCCGTGCCGACCACCGCTGGCACCGGCAGTGAGGTGACGCCCTGGGCCACGGTGTGGGACCGCGCCGCGCAGAAGAAATACTCGCTGCACCTGCCGCAGACCTGGCCCGCCATCGCGCTGATCGACCCCGATCTGATGCTGTCGCTGCCGGCCTCCGTCACGCTGCAGAGCGGCCTTGACGCGCTGTCGCACGCTCTGGAGTCCATCTGGAACGTCAATGCCAACCCGCTGTCGGACACCTTCGCGGTCGCGGCGGTGCACGACATCCTGGATGCTCTGCCAAAGCTGATGGCGCGCCTGGACGACAAGGGCTTGCGCGGCCGCATGGCGCTGGCCGCGCTGAAGGCCGGCATGGCCTTCTCCAACACGCGCACGGCCTTGGCGCATTCGATCTCCTACGAAATGACGCTGCGCTATGGCCTGCCGCATGGCATCGCGTGCTCGTTCCCCCTGCCCATGGTGCTGGAGCGTGCGATCGGCCGCGACGCGGGGCGCGACGCCGTGCTGGCACAGGCCCTGGGCCCGCTCGATCACGCCGTGCAGCGCCTGTCCGGCTTCATCGAGCGGCTGGGCGTGAAGACGCGCTTTGCAGACTACGGCGTGGACCACGAGCAGGCCGAGCAGATGGTCGCCTACGCGCTGGCCGGAGCCCGGGGCAAGAACTTCATCGGAACTGCATTGCAGGAGGCAGCATGAGCACAGTGTTGGAGAACACGAACTTCCGGGCGGAGGCGCTGCGGATCGGTGGCGAGAAGCTGCGCACGGCCCGCACCCTGGACGTCTACAACCCCTACTCGGGCGAGCGTGTCGGCGCGGTGGCCATGGCGGGCATCGGCGAGGTGCGCCGCGCCATGGACATCGCCCAGGCCTACAAGCCCACGCTGTCGCGGTACGAGCGCTCCGCCATCCTGAACCGCGCTGCCGCGTTGCTGCGCGAGCGCATGGAGGAAGCCTCCGACCTGATCACCGCCGAGTCCGGCCTGTGCAAGAAGGACAGTCTCTACGAGATCGGCCGTGTTGCCGACGTGCTGAACTTCGGCGCCAACGAAGCCCTGCGCGACGACGGACAGGTGTTCTCTTGCGATCTCACGCCGCATGGCAAGAAGCGCAAGGTCATCACCATGCGCGAGCCGCTGCTGGGCGTCATCACCGCCATCACGCCGTTCAACCACCCGATGAACCAGGTGGCGCACAAGGTCGTGCCCTCCGTGGCCACCAACAACCGCATGGTGCTCAAGCCCTCGGAGAAGGTGCCGCTGTCGGCCTACTACTTCGCCGACCTGCTCTACGAAGCAGGGCTGCCGCCTGAGATGCTGCAGGTGGTGTCGGGCGATCCAGCCGAGATCGCCGACGAATTGCTGACGCACCGGCACGTCGATCTCGTCACCTTCACCGGTGGGGTGTCCATCGGCAAGTACATCGCCGCCAAGGCCGGCTACCGGCGCATGGTGCTCGAACTGGGCGGCAACGACCCGCTGATCGTGATGGACGATGCCGACCTGGACAAGGCGAGCGACCTGGCGGTGCAAGGTTCCTACAAGAACTCCGGACAGCGCTGCACGGCGGTCAAGCGCATGCTGGTGCACCACAAGGTGCTCGGCGAGTTCACCGAGCGCGTGCTGGCCAAGACCCTGGCCTGGCGCCACGGAGATCCCGCGGACCGCAGCAACGACATGGGCACCGTGATCGACGCAGCGGCTGCGCGCCACTTTGAGAAGGTGGTCAACGAGGCCGTGGCACAAGGGGCGCGCTTGTTGACAGGCAATGTGCGAGCAGGAGCGCTGTACGCGCCCACCGTACTTGACCGTGTGCGACCGGAGATGGCGGTGGTGCGCGAGGAGACCTTCGGCCCGGTCTCACCGATCATCGGCTTCCAGGACATCGACGAGGCCATCCGAATCTCCAATGGCACCGCCTACGGACTGTCCTCGGGCGTCTGTACGAACCGGCTGGACGATGTGACACGCTTCGCCCGCGAACTGCAAGTGGGCACCGTGAACCTGTGGGAAGTTCCCGGCTACCGCATCGAGCTCACGCCGTTTGGCGGCATCAAGGACTCGGGGCTGGGCTACAAGGAAGGTGTCCAGGAAGCGATCAAGTCGTTCACGAACTGCAAGACGTTCACGTTGCCCTGGTAAGGAGAAGCGCTTCGCCGGACGGAGCAGCGCGGACCGGCAAGCGCACCCAAGGTCGGCGCCCGGGCCCGCCTCCATCGGGTAGTTCGGCATGTCCGCGGGTTTTCGACACGGAAAAAAGGCTCGCGGAACGCGCGCAGTGGTGGTCCGTGGCGCAGCACTGACGTTGATGCAGTCTTGGCCCGCCCTGGCTGCGGCGCTAGCGCTGGCTGCTGGCGCCGCGCCTGTCCGAGAACCTGCTTGGTGACCGGCCAAATAAAAAGGCGTTCACCGGATCCCGGTGAACGCCTTTTGGGTGGTGTGGTGGAGCTGGGGGGATTTGAACCCCCGTCCGCAAGCCATCTTCGCGCAGATCTACATGTTTAGCGGTCTGTTTTGAGTCTCGCTTCCTGTGTCGCGCAGCC
The DNA here is from genome assembly GCF_003337555.1 of Pseudorhodoferax soli. Taxonomy (GTDB): domain Bacteria; phylum Pseudomonadota; class Gammaproteobacteria; order Burkholderiales; family Burkholderiaceae_C; genus Pseudorhodoferax; species Pseudorhodoferax soli. The sequence goes on from NZ_QPJK01000001.1 coordinate 791,791, forward strand.
GCACGCTACACAGGACGCCAGTACCCTATTTTCTCGCCCCTGACCAAGGTACCCGGTCCGGAGCCAGCCGATGAAATTATCTTTACAGCCGGGAGCGCTCAACTTGCGTCAAGAACCCCTTGCCCAGCCCATCGGCCTGCTGTTGTAAAGCTCACTGGCAATTAAGCAGCGAGTGCGAAACGTTCGTCGTTTGCAGTTAGTTTGTTTGAATCTGTTTAACGAGCGCATTCAGCTCGACATGCACCACAGCGATTCCGAACCCACGTCGAAACCAATGCAGCCCCAGAACAGCTATTTTAGGCTACTTGGCGCGATTGCAAGATCCAGCACGGACAACAAGCCCAAAGGCGCATTGATGGATGCGTCTGCGCCCCATTCGGCGGTGTCTACCTGACCGAGGTAGCCGTAGCAGGCCGCCACTGTCAGCATGCCGGCCGCGCGGCCTGCCACGATGTCGCGCGCATCGTCGCCCACGTACATGCAGCTTGCCGGATCGACCTCCAGAACACAGGCGGCGTGCAGCAGAGGCTCCGGGTGCGGCTTGGTGTAAGCCGTTGTGTCGCCGCTGACGAGCACCCCACTGCTGGCAAACAGCGCCATGCCGGCGGTCAGCGGCCGGGAGAAGCGCGAGGGCTTGTTCGTGACAACGCCCCAGCGCAAACCCCGCACGCGCAACTCCTCGACCAGGGTGGCGACGCCGTCGAAAGGCCGCGTGAGTTCCGTCAGCCGGCGTTCATAGTTCTGAAAGAACTCCTCACGCAAGAGCGGAAAGTCCGGATGGTCTGTCGCCATGCCGAAGGCCACCCCCAACATGCCGCGCGCACCGGCGCCCGCCATCGCGCGGTAGGCCTCCAGTCCGAGCGCGGGCAGGCCTCGGTCCGTACGCAACTGATCCGCTGCCGCGCCCAGGTCGCCCGCACTGTCGACCAACGTGCCATCCAGGTCGAACAGCACGGCTTTGAGTTCACGCGCCATCGGACGTCTCCAGCGGGCGGCGGGTGGCCAGCATGTAGTTCACGCTGGTGTCGCTGCTGAGCCAGTAGCGCCGGGTGATCGGGTTGTACTCGAGGCCGCTGCTGTGCTGCAGGTTCAAGCCCGCATCGCGGCAATGGCGGCCCAGTTCGCTGGGCCGGATCATCTTGTCGTAGTGGTGTGTCCCGCGCGGCAGCAGATTCAGCACGTACTCCGCGCCCAAGATGGCGAACAGGAAGGACTTGGCATTGCGGTTCAGCGTAGAGAAGAACACCCAGCCACCGGGCTTGACCAGCTGTGCGCAAGCGCGCACCACGGATGCCGGATCGGGTACATGCTCGAGCATCTCCATGCAGGTGACGACATCGAAGCTGGCCGGCTGCTCGGCCGCCAGTTCCTCAGCGGCGACCTCGCGGTACCGGATGTTGGGCGTGCCGGCTTCGAGCGCGTGCAGTTGGGCCACCTTCAAGGCCTTGGTGGACAGGTCGACGCCTAGCACTTGGGCACCGCGGCGCGCCATGCTGTCGGCCAGGATGCCCCCGCCGCAGCCGACATCGACGACCTGGCGCCCGGCCAGCACAGCAGACTCCATGATCCAGTTGAGCCGCAGCGGGTTGATCTGGTGCAGCGGGCGGAACTCGCTGTCGGGGTCCCACCAGCGGTGCGCCAACTCGGAGAACTTGGCGAGTTCGGCCGGGTCAGCGTTCAGGGCAGCATTCATGGTTTTCCTCTGCACAAAGAAAAAAGCCCGCGGAGTCGGCTCGCGGGCTTTGATGCCTGCAGGCGCCAGGCCTGCAGGCGTTCTCTGACGAGAATCAGTTGGCGCGGGTACCAACCACTTCGATTTCCACGCGACGGTTCTTGGCGCGGCCTTCGGCGGTCTTGTTGTCGGCCACAGGTTGCTTCTCGCCCTTGCCTTCGGTGTACACGCGGTTGCGCTCGATGCCCTTGGACACCAGGTACGCCTTCACGGCTTCCGAACGACGGACCGACAGGCGCTGGTTGTAGGCATCGCTGCCGACGGAGTCGGTGTGACCCACGGCGATGATGACTTCCAGGTTGATGCCCTTGATCTTGCCGATCAGGTCGTCCAGCTTGGCGCGGCCTTCGGGCTTCAGAACCGACTTGTCGAAGTCGAAGAAGGCGTCAGCAGCGTAGGTCACCTTGGTGGCTGCGGGCGGCTGGGGCGCGACGATAGGTGCCGGAGCGGGTGCCGGAGCGGGCGTGGCTGAAGGAGCCGGTGCCGGTGCGGCAGCAGCCTGAGCGACGATGGCGCCATCGCAGCCCTTGGCTGCCGTGGCAGGGGTCCAGTTGGCATTGCGCCAGCACAGGGCCTGGTCAGCCGTCTTCCACACCAGCGCGCCATCGGCGGTACGCCAGTTGTCGACGGACTGAGCACCTGCGGCGGTAGCGAGCGCTGCGGAGGCCAACAACATCGCCACTTTGTTCAATTTCTTCATGGTTCTCCTCTGGGGGAAAAAGGCGCAGCAGCGCTGCGAAACCGGGACGCCTTCAGTGACCACCACTGAGCACGTACGCATTGATTGTGCCATAGCCCCCCTAGCGGACCGGTTCACAGACCGTAGGACAAAACCCAAAACCGGGCGGTTTGTTGCAACAACGCGACAGATGCAGGCGCCTAAAATGCACGGCCTTCCCTGCTGCTCACACCATGACCCAATTCGCCAAAGAAACCCTGCCGATCAGTCTCGAAGAGGAGATGCGGCGGAGCTATCTCGATTACGCGATGAGCGTGATCGTGGGCCGGGCCCTGCCCGACGCGCGGGACGGGCTGAAGCCGGTGCACCGCCGCGTGCTGTTCGCGATGCACGAGCTCAACAACGACTGGAACCGCCCATATAAGAAGTCGGCGCGTATCGTCGGCGACGTCATCGGCAAGTACCACCCGCACGGCGACCAGTCGGTCTACGACACCATCGTGCGGATGGCGCAGGACTTCTCCATGCGCCACATGCTGGTGGACGGCCAGGGCAACTTCGGCTCGGTCGATGGCGACAACGCGGCCGCCATGCGGTACACGGAAATCCGCCTGGCCAAGGTGGCGCACGAGCTGCTGGCCGACCTGGACAAGGAAACCGTCGACTTCGGCCCCAACTACGACGGCAGCGAGAAAGAGCCGCTGGTCATGCCGACGCGGTTGCCCAACCTGCTCGTGAACGGCTCGGGCGGCATCGCGGTCGGCATGGCCACCAACATCCCGCCGCACAACCTGAACGAGGTGGTGGACGCCTGCCTGTTCCTGTTGCGCAACCCCGACGCGGACATCGACGCGCTGATGGAGATCGTGCCCGCGCCGGACTTCCCCACGGCCGGCATCATCTACGGCATCAGCGGTGTCAAGGAAGGCTACCGCACGGGCCGCGGCAAGGTCGTGATGCGCGCCAAGTGCCACTTCGAGGACATCGACCGCGGCCAGCGCCAGGCGATCATCGTCGACGAGCTGCCCTACCAGGTCAACAAGAAGACACTGCAGGAGCGCATGGCCGAGCTCGTGCACGAGAAGAAGCTCGAGGGCATCAGCCACATCCAGGACGAGTCCGACAAGTCGGGCATGCGCCTGGTGATCGAACTCAAGCGCGGCGAAGTGCCCGAGGTGGTGCTGAACAACCTGTACAAGCAGACGCAGCTGCAGGACACCTTCGGCATGAACATGGTGGCGCTGGTCAATGGCCAGCCCAAGCTGTGCAACCTGAAGGACCTGATCTCGGTCTTCCTGGACCACCGCCGCGAAGTCGTCACGCGGCGCACCATCTTCAACCTGCGCAAGGCGCGCGAGCGCGGCCACGTGCTGGAAGGCCTGGCCGTCGCGCTGGCCAACATCGACGAGTTCATCCGCATCATCCGCGAGTCGCCCACGCCGCCGGTGGCCAAGGCCGAACTGATGGCGCGCAGCTGGGACAGCCAGTTGGTGCGCGAAATGCTGACCCGCACGCGTGCCGATGGTGGTGTGGTCAATGCCGACGACTACCGCCCCGAGGGCCTGGAACGCGCCTACGGCATGGGCAGCGACGGCCTGTACCGCCTGTCGGACACGCAAGCCCAGGAAATCCTGCAGATGCGCCTGCAGCGCCTGACCGGCCTGGAGCAAGACAAGATCACGGCCGAGTACAAGGACGTCATGGCCGAGATCGAGGACCTGCTCGACATCCTGGCCAAGCCCGCGCGGGTCACGGCCATCATCACCGACGAACTGGGTGCCATCAAGCAGGAGTTCGGCCAGACCAAGATCGGCGCGCGCCGCAGCCATGTGGAGCACAGCTCCTACGACCTCAGTACCGAGGACCTGATCACACCGACCGACATGGTCGTGACGCTCTCGCACTCGGGCTACATCAAGAGCCAGCCCTTGTCCGAGTACCGCGCGCAAAAGCGCGGCGGCCGTGGCAAACAGGCCACGGCGACCAAGGAAGACGACTGGATCGACCAGCTCTTCATCGCCAACACGCACGACTACATCCTGTGCTTCTCCAACCGCGGCCGGCTGTACTGGCTCAAGGTCTGGGAAGTGCCGCAGGGCTCGCGCGGCTCGCGCGGCCGGCCCATCGTCAACATGTTCCCGCTGGCCGAAGGCGAGAAGATCAACGTGGTGCTGGCGCTCACGGGCGAAAACCGGACTTTCCCGTCCACGCACTACGTGTTCATGGCGACTTCCATGGGCACGGTCAAGAAGACGGCACTCGACGAGTTCAGCAACCCGCGCAAGGGCGGCATCATTGCCGTGAACCTGGACGATGGCGACTTCCTGATCGGCGCCGCACTGACCGATGGCAAGCACGACGTGATGCTGTTCTCCGACGGCGGCAAGGCCGTGCGTTTCGACGAGGACGATGTGCGCCCGCTGGGCCGTGCGGCACGCGGAGTGCGCGGCATGACGCTGGAACCGAGCCAGAGCGTGATCGCCATGCTGGTGGCCGAGGACGAGCAGCAGTCGGTGCTGACCGCGACCGAGAACGGCTACGGCAAGCGCACCCCGATCACCGAATACACGCGCCACGGCCGCGGCACCAAGGGCATGATCGCGATCCAGCAGAGCGAGCGCAACGGCAAGGTCGTCGCCGCCACGCTGGTCCATGCCGACGACGAGATCATGCTGATCACCGACAAGGGCGTGCTGGTGCGCACCCGCGTCAGCGAGATCCGCGAACTCGGCCGCGCCACCCAGGGCGTGACACTGATCGGCCTGGACGAAGGCTCCAAGCTCAGCGGCCTGCAGCGCATCGTCGAGAACGACGCCAATCCCGCATTGGCCGACGACAGCGGCGAAGGCGAGACCCCCGCCAGCTGATCCAGCCCTGCCCCGGCCCCGGCCTGCGCGAGCGGCCGGGGCCTTTTTCTTCTCTTGCCCCCGGAGTGCCCATGCAACAGCGCCCCTACAACTTTTCCGCCGGCCCGGCCGCCATTCCCGAAGAGGTGCTGCGCGAGGCCGCTTCCGAGATGCTCGACTGGCATGGCAGCGGCATGGGCGTCATGGAGATGAGCCACCGCGGCAAGGAATTCATCTCGATCTACGAGCGTGCAGAGGCCGACCTGCGCGAACTGCTGGCCGTGCCAGCAAACTACAAGATCCTCTTCATGCAGGGCGGCGGGCTGGGCGAGAACGCCATCGTGCCGCTGAACCTCTCACGCGCCGGCACGGTGGACTTCGTGGTCACCGGCAGCTGGAGCCAGAAGTCGATCAAGGAAGCCGCGCGCTACTGCCAGCCGCAGCTGGCGGCCAGCAACGCAGAGAGCCAGCACACCACGCTGCCCGACCCGGCCAGATGGAAGCTCAGCGCCGGCGCGAGCTACCTGCACATCTGCAGCAACGAGACCATCCACGGCGTGGAATTCCAGACGCTCCCCGACCTGAAGGCCCTGGGCTCGGACACGCCGCTCGTGATCGACTGCTCCTCGCACGTCGCGAGCCGCCCGATCGACTGGTCGCGCGTGGGCCTGGCGTTCGCCGGCGCGCAGAAGAACCTGGGCCCTGCCGGCCTCACGCTGGTCATCGTGCGCGAAGACCTGCTGGGCCACGCACTGAAGGCCTGCCCCAGCGCTTTCGACTACCAGACCGTGGCCGAACACGATTCGATGTTCAACACGCCGCCGACCTACGGCATCTACATCGCCGGCCTGACCTTCCAGTGGCTCAAGCGCCAGCGCGAGGGCGAGTTGGCCGGCATCGCCGCCATGGAGCAGCGCAACCGCGCCAAGGCCGAGCTGCTCTACGGCTATATCGACAGCTCCGACTTCTACGTCAACAAGGTCTCGCCGGACTGCCGTTCACGCATGAACGTGCCCTTCTTCCTGCGCGACGAGAGCCGCAACGACGCCTTCCTTACGGGCGCCAAGGCACGCGGCCTGCTGCAGCTCAAGGGCCACAAATCCGTGGGTGGCATGCGCGCCAGCATCTACAACGCCATGCCGCTGGCGGGCGTCCAGGCGCTGGTGGCCTACATGCGAGAATTTGCGCAGACGCAAGCCTGACGCCGTCCCCACCGAAAGAGACAAGACCTGCCATGCCCGCCGAGCCCAGCGCCGTTTCCTCCCCCGACCTCGCGGCGCTGCGCGTGCAGATCGACGCACTCGACCAGGAACTGCTGGCGCTCTTGAACAAGCGGGCCCATGTGGCCGAACAGGTGGGCGAGATCAAGCGCCGTGAAGGCTCGCCCTTTTACCGGCCAGACCGCGTGGCACAGGTCATCGCCAAGATCCAGTCACGCAACAGCGGTCCGCTGCGCGACGAGCACGTGGCCGCCATCTGGAACGAGATCATGTCCGCCTGCCTTGCGCTGGAAGCGCCGCAGCGCGTGGCCGTGCTGGGGCCGGCTGGCACCTTCAGCGAAGAAGCCGCCCTCCAGTATTTCGGCGGCGCCGCCGAGCTGCAGTACTGCGCCTCCTTCGACGAGGTGTTCCACGCCACGGCCTCGGGCGCTGTGCATTTCGGCGTGGTCGGCATCGAGAGTTCGGCCGAAGGCGGCGTCACGCGCTCGCTGGACTTGCTGCTGAACACACCCACGCACATGGTCGGTTCGGTGAGCCTGGCGGTGCAATTCAACCTGCTGCGCCTGTCCGATTCGCTGGATGGCATCGAGGCCGTGCTGGCCCATCCCCAGGCCCTGGCGCAATGCCAGGGCTGGCTGTCGACCCACCTGCCCCATGCCGAGCGCCGCGCCGTTTCCAGCAACGCCGAAGGCGCGCGTCTGGCCGCCACCAACCCGGCCTGGGCCGGGCTCGCCAGCGAGCGTGCGGCCACGCAGTTCGGCTTGCACCTGGTGGCCCGTGCCATCCAGGACAACGCCCACAACCGCACGCGCTTTGCCATCATCTGCCTGCCCGAGACGCTGGATGCGCCGCCGGCCTCGGGCAAGGACTGCACCAGCCTCGTGGTCTCGGTGCCGAACAGGCCCGGCGCGCTGCACGACCTGCTGATGCCGCTGAAGACCCATGGCGTGTCGATGACGCGCTTCGAGTCACGGCCGGCACGAACGGGCCAATGGGAGTACTACTTCTACATCGACCTGGACGGCCATCCGTCCCAGCCACACGTTGGCAAGGCCCTGGAAGAACTGCGCGAGATCTGCGCCTTCTACAAGCTGCTGGGCACCTACCCGGTCAGCGCCTGAGGGCGCGGCGATGTTCGAACGCCTGGGCCTGATCGGCTGCGGCCTGATGGGCGGCTCGTTCGCGCTCGCATTGCGCCGGGCCGGCCTGGTCCGCCACATCGCGGGCTTCAGCGCCTCGCCAAGCACCACGCAGCGCGCGCTCGAACTCGGCGTGATCGACACGCAGGCCGGATCGGCCGCCGAGGCCGCGGCCGGGGCCGACCTCGTGCTGGTCGCCGTGCCCGTGGCGGCCACCGAGACCACCTTCGCCGCCATCGGCGCCACGCTTGGCGCCGACACCCTGCTCATGGATGTGGGCTCCACCAAGCGCGACGTGGTGGCCGCAGCCGAACGCGCACTGGGCGGGGCCCTGCCGTGCTTCGTGCCGGCGCACCCGATCGCCGGCAAGGAACGCGCCGGCGTGGACCATGCCGATGCCGCGCTGTACCAGGGCCGCCATGTGATCCTGACGCCCATGGCCACTTCGGGCGCATCCCAGCTGGCCAAGGCCCAGGCGGTCTGGACGGCGCTCGGCGCACGCCTGGTCGAGATGACGCCGGCCGCGCACGACACCACCTTCGCCGCGGTCAGCCACCTGCCGCACCTTGTGGCCTTCGCCTTCATCGACGGCATCGCCCGGCAGCCGGACGGCCAGGCCATCCTTGCGCTCGGTGGGCCGGGCTTCCGCGATTTCACGCGCATCGCCGCAGCCGATCCGCGCATGTGGCGCGACATCTTCCTGGCCAACCGCCAGGAATTGCTGGCCCAGCTGCGCGCGCACCAGCAGGCGCTGGCACAGTTCGAGCAGCAGATCGTGGCCGGCGACGGCGCCGCACTCGAGCAATTGATCGCGCAGGCCAGCGGCATCCGCGCGGCCTGGCACATGGATTCATTCAAACCCGGGACCTGAGAATGTTCGACACCGCCTTTCTGGATCTCCCCCCTTTGCAGGGAGCCGCCGGAACGGTGGCGCTGCCGGGCTCCAAGAGCATCTCCAACCGCGTGCTGCTGCTGGCCGCGCTGTCGGCCGGCCAGACCGTCGTGCGCGACCTGCTGGACTCCGACGACACGCGCGTGATGCTCGCGGCGCTGGCCCAGCTGGGCTGCACCATTGCACGCGAGGGCCATAGCGTCACCATCACCGGCCTGGACGGCCAACTCGCCACCACCGAGGCCGAGCTGTTCATGGGCAACGCCGGCACCGCCATCCGCCCGCTGACCGCCGTGCTGGCCCTGCTGGGCGGCAACTTCACGCTGACTGGCGTGCCGCGCATGTACGAACGCCCCATCGGCGACCTCGTCGATGCGCTGGTGCAACTGGGCTGCGCCATCGGCTACGGCGCCAATCCCGGCTACCCGCCGCTGCAGATCGGCATGCCCGGCGCGCTGCAGCTGGACCAGCCGATCCGCGTGCGCGGCGACGTCTCCAGCCAGTTCCTGACGGCCCTGCTGCTGGCGCTGCCGCTGGTGGCGCGGCGCGACATCACGGTCGAGGTGGTTGGCGAGCTGATCTCCAAGCCCTATGTGGAGATCACGCTGAACCTGCTCGCGCGCTTCGGCATCGCGGTGGCCCGCGAGGGCTGGCAGCGCTTCACGATCCCGGCCGGCAGCCGCTACCAGTCGCCCGGCGAGATCCATGTCGAAGCCGACGCCTCCTCGGCCAGCTACTTCGTGGCGCTGGGCGCCATCGCGGCCGATGCTGCCCGGCCGCTGCGCATCGAGGGCGTGGGCGCGGCCTCCATCCAGGGCGACATCCGTTTCGTCGAAGCCGCTCAGGCCATGGGCGCGACAGTCGAGGCCGGGCCCAACTGGCTGCAGGTGGCGCGCGGCGCCTGGCCGCTCAAGGCCATCGATCTGGACTGCAACCACATCCCCGACGCGGCCATGACGCTGGCCGTCATGGCGCTGTACGCCGATGGCCCGAGCCGGCTGCACAACATCGCCAGCTGGCGCGTCAAGGAGACCGACCGCATCGCCGCCATGGCGGCCGAGCTGCGCAAGTTCGGCGCCGAGGTCGAAGAAGGCCAGGACTACCTGCGCATCGTGCCGCCGCCCATCGCGCAGCCCTGGCCCAGCGCCGCCATCCACACCTACGACGACCACCGCGTCGCCATGTGCTTCTCGCTGGCCGCCTTCCACCGGCTGCGCCCGGGCGCGGTGCCCTCGCAGTCGCCGGTGCGCATCCTCGACCCCAAGTGCGTGGCCAAGACCTTCCCCGACTACTTCGAGGTGCTGCTTTCGGTTTGCCGCACGCCCACCGCGCAGGTGCCCGTGCTGTGCATCGACGGCCCCACGGCCTCGGGCAAGGGCACGGTGGCCGCGGCCGTGGCGCGCGCGCTGGGCTACCACTTCCTCGATTCGGGGGCGATGTACCGCATCACGGCCTACGCGGCACTGCGTGCCGATCACGCCATCGGTGCCGAGAACGAAGCCGCCATCGCCCGCATGGCGGCCACGCTGCCCGTGCGCTTCGACGACGGCCGCATCTGGCTCGACACCGAGGACGTGACCGACGCGATCCGCACCGAGGCCGCCGGCATGAACGCCTCCAAGGTCTCGGCGCTGCCGGCCGTGCGCGCCGCCCTGGTGGACCTGCAGCTAAGCTTTCGCCGCCTGCCGGGCCTGGTGGCCGACGGCCGCGACATGGGCACGGTGATCTTTCCGGCGGCCCCGCTCAAGGTGTACCTGACGGCCAGCGCCGAGCGCCGCGCCGAGCGCCGGCATAAGCAATTGATTTCCAAAGGGATTTCAACTACAATCGCCGACCTTCGCGCGGACCTTGAGGCGCGCGACGCACGGGACTCGTCCCGCGCCGTCGCTCCGCTTCGCGCCGCAGCCGATGCCCTCATCCTGGACAACTCCGATCTCACGGTGCAAGCCTGTGTCGATCGCGTGCTGGCCTGGTGGGATCAGCGGCAGGGCTTCTGAGGCCCGCACGAAGACAAGGCCCATCCGGCCAGCCCGCGCAGCAAGCGCATCGGCCGGGTGGTTCACAACTCAACCGTCGCGGGACGTTCCCGCAACTACCGCCACGACAGCCTTAGAAGCCGGCGCAATCGCGCGCAGGCAAAACCTGCTCCGTGGTCAAGGAAATACATGTCTGAATCTTTTGCCGATCTGTTCGCCGAGTCGCTTCAAACCACGGAAACCCGTGTGGGCGAGGTCGTCACCGCTGAAGTCGTTCGCATCGAACACAACTTCGTCGTCGTCAACGCAGGCCTCAAGTCCGAAGCCTACGTGCCGCTGGACGAGTTCAAGAGCGACAAGGGTGTCGTCGAAGTGCAGGTCGGTGAGTTCGTCTCGGTGGCCATCGTCGCCATCGAAAACGGCTACGGCGACACCATCGTCAGCCGCGACACCGCCAAGCGCCTGGCCTCCTGGATGGCCCTGGAAAAGGCCCTCGAATCCGGCGAGTTCGTCACCGGCACGACCAGCGGCAAGGTCAAGGGCGGCCTGACCGTCCTGGTCAACGGCATCCGCGCCTTCCTGCCCGGCTCGCTGATCGACACGCGCCCGGTCAAGGACCTGACGCCGTACGAGAACAAGACCCTGGAATTCAAGGTCATCAAGCTCGACCGCAAGCGCAACAACGTGGTGCTGTCGCGCCGCGCCGTGGTGGAAGCCTCCATGGGCGAAGAGCGCGCCAAGCTGATGGAGACGCTGAAGGAAGGCGCCATCGTGCAGGGCGTGGTCAAGAACATCACCGAATACGGTGCGTTCGTCGACCTGGGCGGCATCGACGGCCTGCTGCACATCACCGACATGGCATGGCGTCGCGTGCGCCACCCGAGCGAAGTGGTGCAGGCTGGTCAGGAAATCACCGCCAAGATCCTCAAGTTCGACACCGAGAAGAACCGTGTCTCGCTGGGTCTGAAGCAGATGGGCGACGACCCGTGGATGGGCGTTTCGCGCCGCTATCCGCAGAGCACGCGCCTGTTCGGCAAGGTCACGAACATCGCCGACTACGGCGCGTTCGTCGAGCTGGAACCCGGCATCGAAGGCCTGGTGCACGTCTCCGAAATGGACTGGACCAACAAGAACATCGCTCCCTCCAAGCTGGTCTCGCTGGGTGACGAAGTCGAAGTCATGGTCCTGGAAATCGACGAAGACAAGCGCCGCATCAGCCTGGGCATGAAGCAGTGCAAGGCCAACCCGTGGCAAGAGTTCGCGCAGAACACCAAGCGCGGCGACCGCGTCAAGGGCCCGATCAAGTCGATCACCGACTTCGGCGTGTTCGTCGGCCTGGCTGCCGGCATCGACGGCCTGGTCCACCTGTCCGACCTCTCGTGGAACGAAACCGGCGAAGCCGCGGTTCGCAACTACAAGAAGGGCCAGGAAGTCGACGCCATCGTGTTGGCCGTGGACGTGGACCGCGAGCGCATCTCGCTGGGCATCAAGCAGCTCGACGGCGACCCGTTCACGACCTTCGTGACGGTCAACGACAAGGGCCAGACCGTGTCCGGCAAGGTCAAGACGGTGGACCCGCGTGGCGCCGAGATCGACCTGGGCGGCGACGTCATCGGTTACCTGCGTGCCTCGGAAATCAGCCGCGACCGCGTGGAAGATGCGCGCAACGTGCTGAAGGAAGGCGACGAGATCACGGCCGTGGTCGTCAACGTCGACCGCAAGACGCGCAACATCCAGCTGTCCATCAAGGCCAAGGATGCCGCCGACCAGAACGAAGCCATGGCTTCCCTGGCCCAGCAGTCCGCACGTGAAAACGCCGGCACCACCAGCCTGGGCGCACTGCTGCGCGCCAAGCTGGACAACAACAGCAACAACTGATCGTTGCTTGGAAGGCGCACGGGAACCCGCGTTCCTGTGCGACATTCGTCGGGCCAGCACCCGCGCCCCACTCCGTGGGGCTGCAGGACTGGCCCGATTCCGTTGATGCACCCGTGAACCACCATGACCCGATCCGACCTCGTTGAAGAACTGGCGGCCCGCTTCAGTCAGTTGACCCACCGCGATGCCGAGCACGCGGTCAAGACCATCCTGGACGCCGTCGGCGACGCCCTGGTCAAGGGCCACCGCGTGGAGATCCGCGGCTTCGGCAGCTTCTCGATCAACCGGCGTCCACCGCGCATGGGCCGCAACCCGCGCAGTGGCGAGGCCGTGGCCATTCCCGAGAAGCGCGTGCCGCATTTCAAGCCCGGCAAGGCGCTGCGCGAGGCCGTGGACAAGGGCCCCATCGATGCCGACGAAAGGCGTTACGACCGCTGACGCGGCGTGGTCGTTCGGGCCTGCGGCCCGACCGTAGAATGCTCCGGATGAGGACATTCGCTTCATGAAGAATCTGGTGTGGCTGCTCAAGTGGATACTGAAGGCAGCCATTTTTTTTACCCTGTTCGCATTCGCGCTGAACAACCAGCACGAGGGCGCGGTGCGCTTCTTCTTCGGCACCGAATGGCGGGCGCCCATGGTGCTCGTGGTGCTGGCTGCGTTCGCGCTGGGCCTGGCGCTCGGCGTGGTCGCCATGGCGCCGCGCTGGTGGCGCCAGCGCCACGCCGCCCGCAGCGTGGTGGTGGAGCCGCCGGCCCCTGCCCCCATCGTGCCCCCACTGCCCGCCGAGGCCGCCACCGACACCAGCCTGGGCAACGTGCCGCGCCATGGACTTTGATCTCGGCTGGATCCTGCTGGGCCTGCCGGTGGCCTTCGTGCTGGGCTGGCTGGCCTCGCGGCTGGACCTGCGCCAGCTGCGCATCGAGAACCGGCGTGCGCCCAAGGCCTACTTCAAAGGCCTGAACTACCTGCTCAACGAGCAACAGGACCAGGCCATCGACGCCTTCATCGAGGCAGTGCAGAAGGACCCGGACACGACCGAGCTGCACTTCGCGCTCGGCAACCTGTTCCGCCGCCGCGGCGAGTACCAGCGCGCCGTGCGCGTGCATGAGCACCTGCTCTCGCGCGCCGACCTCAGCGCCGCCGACCGCCAACGCGCCCAGCACGACCTCGCGCTGGACTTCCTCAAGGCCGGCCTGCTCGACCGCGCCGAGGACGCGCTGCGCAAGCTCGAGGGCACGCGCTATGAAGCACAGGCCCTGCTCGCGCTGCTGGCCATCTACGAACGCTCGCGCGACTGGCCGCAGGCCACCGAGATCGCGCAGAAGCTGCAGGACCATGGCGAGGGCAGCTTCAGCGGCCGCATGGCGCACTACCTGTGCGAGCAGGCCGCTGCGCGCAACGCGGCGGGGGATTCGGAAGGCGCGACGCAATTGCTGGCACGCGCCATCACCACCGCGCCGCAGGCGCCGCGCCCGCGCATCGACCAGGCCCTCATGCAGGTCAAGGCCGATCGCCCCGCAGAGGCGCTGCGCACGCTGCTGGAACTGAGCTCCGTCGCGCCGCAGTCGGTGCCGCTGATCGCCAGCGTCCTGGCGCAGACCGGCAGCGCCGCCGGCCAGGTGCCGCAGGCGCTGGCCGCGCTGCAGGCCAGCTACGACAGCTTCGCCTCGCTCGACGTGCTGGATGCCATCGTCGCGCTCGAAAGCGCGCAGGGCACGCAGCGCGAACAGGCGCGCCAACGCTACCTCCAGCACCTGGAGCGCGAGCAATCGCTGGTGGCCACGGCGCGCTGGCTGGCTGGCGAGAAGCTCGAGCACGAACAATTCCACCCGCAGGTGCAGCGCGCCATCGAGCACGCCACGCGTCCGCTCACGCGCTACCGCTGCGCCGCCTGCGGCTTCGAGGCCAAGCAGCACTTCTGGCAGTGCCCGGGCTGCCAGGCCTGGGACAGCTACCCGCCGCGCCGCGTGGAAGAACTATGAGCACGACACCTGCGCTGCAGCGCAACCCGCTGCCCACCCGCGACGCGCTGGCCGAGGCCCGCGTGCTCGTCGTCGGCGACGCCATGCTGGACCGCTACTGGTACGGCGCCGTCGACCGCATCTCGCCCGAGGCCCCCGTGCCCGTGGTGCGCGTCACGCGCGAGGAAGAGCGCATCGGCGCTGCTGCCAACGTGGCCTACAACATCGTCACGCTGGGCGCCCAGGCATCGCTGCTCTCGGTGGTCGGCGACGACGAGGCCAGCCACAAGCTCGAAGCCCTGGTGCAAGCCACCGGCATCGTCCCGCACTTCGGCCGCGATCCGCAGATGCGCACCACGGTCAAGCTTCGCGTGATCGGCCGCCAGCAGCAGCTGCTGCGGCTCGATTTCGAGACCGTGCCCGAGACCGAGACACTGGCATCGCAATCCGCGTTGTTCGACGAACTCATGCCGCAGCACGCCGCCGTGCTGTTCTCCGACTACGGCAAGGGCGGCCTGGCCCATGTGGCCCAGATGATCCAGGCCGCCCGCGTGGCCGGCAAGGCCGTGCTGATCGACCCCAAGGGCAGCGACTACTCGCGCTACCGCGGCGCCACGCTGATCACGCCCAACCGCGCCGAGCTGCAGCAGGTGGTGGGGAGCTGGCGCAACGAGGACGAACTGCGCACCAAGGCGCAACGCCTGCGCAGCGAACTCGCACTCGAAGGCCTGCTCGTCACGCGCAGCGAGGAAGGCATGACGCTGTACGACGAGCATGGCGAGTCCCATGTGGCGGCCCAGGCGCGCGAGGTCTTCGATGTGACGGGTGCGGGCGACACCGTGATCGCCACCATGGCCGCGCTGGTCGCCGCCGGCGCCAGCCTGCGCGACGCCTTGCCCATGGCCAACAAGGCGGGCGCCATCGTGGTCGGCAAGTTCGGCACGGCCACCGCCAGCTACGACGAACTGTTCGAAGGCCATTGACATGACGAGATACGTGGTCACCGGCGCCGCCGGCTTCATCGGCAGCAACCTCGTCAAGGGCTTGAACGCCCGCGGCGAGACCGACATCATCGCGGTCGACGACCTCACGCAGGGCGACAAGTTCCGCAACCTCGTGGACCTCGCCATCGCCGACTACGTGGACGCAGCCGACTTCTACACCCGCTTCGACCAGGGCGCGTACGGACGCGTCGAGGCCGTGTTCCACGAAGGCGCCTGCAGCGACACCATGGAAGGCAACGGCCAGTACATGATGGCCAACAACTACGCCGTGACGGTCAACCTGTGGGAGGCCTGCCAGCGCCAGCGCACGCGGCTGCTGTACGCCTCCTCGGCCGCCACCTACGGCGGCTCGGCCGTGTTCAAGGAAGAACCGGCCAATGAGGCGCCGCTCAACGTCTACGGCTACTCCAAGCTGCTGGTGGACCAGCGCCTGCGCCGCGAGATCGGCACCGCATTCGAGCGCGCCCGCCACCAGACCGTGGGCTTTCGCTACTTCAACGTCTACGGCCCGCGCGAGCAGCACAAGGGCCGCATGGCCAGCGTGGCCTTCCACCAGTACCACCAGTTCAAGGCCGAGAACCAGGTGCGCCTGTTCGGCGAGTACGGCGGCTATGCGCCCGGCGAGCAGGAGCGCGACTTCGTCTACATCGACGACGTCGTCGCCGTGAACCTGTGGTTCCTCGACCACCCCGAACGCTCCGGCCTGTTCAACCTGGGAACGGGCCGCGCCCAGCCCTTCAACGACGTGGCGCTGGCCGTGGTCAACGCCCGCCGCGGCACCGCGCTCACGCTCGAGGAAGCCGTCGGCCAGGAAGCCATCGTCTACACCGCGTTTCCCGATGCGCTGCGCGGCAAGTACCAGTGCCACACCCAGGCCGACCTCACGGCGCTGCGCGCGGCCGGCTGCGACCACGCGTTCGCCGATGTGCGCACGGGCGTGACGGCGTACATGCAGGCCCTGGCACTGGCCGGCGCCTGAAGCCATGCGCGCGCTGGCCATCGTGCTGCTGGCCCTGGCCGCGCCGGCCTGGGCCCTGGAGGTGAACCAGGCCAGCGCCGCCGAACTCGACGGCCTGCGCGGCATCGGTCCGGGCCTGTCCACCCCCATGCTGGACGAGCGCGCCAAGGCGCCATTCCGCGATTGGGCCGACCTGATGGCCCGCATCAAGGGGGTTGGGCCGGGCAACGCGGCCCGCTTCTCGGCGCAGGGCCTGCGCGTGAATGGCGAGGCTTACGAGCGGCCCGCGTCCGCTGCCAAGGGATCCTCCGCTCCGCGCTGACCGAAGCCGCCGCCACCCGGCGTGTGCACTTCGAACACGTCGCCGGCCTGCATGTCCACCTGGCCGATGTGGCCCAGCTCTTCCATGCGGCCATCGAGGCGCACGACACGGTTGCGCCCCAACGCGCCCGGCTCGCCGCCCGCCATGCCGAAGGCCGGGTGCACGCGCCCGTTGGACAGGATGCCGGCCGTCATCGGTTCCAGGAAGCGCACGCGGCGCACGCCGCCGTCGCCCCCGCGCCAACGGCCCGCGCCGCCGGAGCCGGCGCGGATGGCGTAGCTCTCCAGCCGCACCGGGAAGCGGTGCTCCAGCACCTCTGGATCGGTCAGGCGCGAATTGGTCATGTGGGTCTGCACGACACCGGTGCCGTCGAAGCCCCGGCCCGCGCCCGAGCCCCCCGCGATGGTCTCGTAGTACTGGTGCCGCGCGTTGCCGAAGGTGAAGTTGTTCATCGTGCACTGGCCGGCCGCCATCACGCCCAACGCGCCGAACAGCGCGTTGGTGATGCAGGTCGACGTCTCCACGTTGCCGGCCACCACCGAGGCCGGTGGGTTGGGGTTCAGCATCGAGCCCGGCGGGATGATCACCTGCAGCGGCTTCAGGCAGCCCGCGTTGAGCGGGATGTCGTCGTCCACCAGCGTGCGGAACACGTAGAGCACGGCCGCCATGCAGACCGCCGTCGGCGCGTTGAAGTTGTTGGCCTGTTGCGGCGAGGTGCCCGTGAAATCGATGACCGCGCTGCGCGCCGCGGCGTCCACGCGGATCGCCACCTGGATCTGCGCGCCGTTGTCCAGCGGCAGCGTGAAGGCGCCGTCCTGGAGCCGCATGATGACGCGGCGCACCGACTCCTCGGCGTTGTCCTGCACATGGCCCATGTAGGCCCGCACCACCTCCAGGCCGTACTGCGCCACCATGCGGCGCAGTTCCTGCACACCCTTCTCGTTGGCCGCGATCTGGGCCTTGAGGTCCGCCAGGTTCTGCTGCGGATTGCGCGCCGGGTATGCGCCGCTGCCCAGCAGGGCCAGCAACTCGGCCTCACGCAGCTGCCCGCGCGCGACCAGCTGGAAGTTGACGATGCGCACGCCCTCCTCTTCGATGCGCGTGGAGAACGGCGGCATCGAGCCCGGCGTGCTGCCGCCGATGTCGGCATGGTGGCCGCGCGAGCCCACGTAGAACATCGGCTGCGCGTCGTCCTCGTGCAGGTAGACGGGGGTGATCACCGTCACGTCGGGCAGGTGGGTGCCGCCGTGGTAAGGGTCGTTCAGCGCGAACACGTCGCCCGGCCGCATGCGCTGCTGGTTGGCGCGGATCACGGCCTGGATGCTTTCGCCCATGGAGCCCAGGTGCACCGGCATGTGCGGCGCGTTGGCCACCAGGTGGCCGGCGCTGTCGAACAGCGCACAGCTGAAGTCCAGCCGCTCCTTGATGTTGACCGAGTAGGCGGTGTTCTGCAGCTGCAGGCCCATCTGCTCGGCGATGTTCATGAACAGGTTGTTGAAGACCTCCAGCAGGACCGGATCCACCGTGGTGCCCGCCGCATGGGCCAGGGCGCGGGGCTGGCGGCGCTCCAGCACCAGGTGGTCGCGGCCGGTCAGCCGGGCCTCCCAGCCGGGTTCCAGCACCGTGGTGGCGTTGCGCTCGGCGATGATGGCCGGGCCGGCGATGCGGTCGCCGGGGCGCAGGTCTTCGCGCACCACCAGCGCCGCCTCGCGCCAGGCCCCCTCGCAGTACATGGCCACCTGGGCGCGCGCAGGGGCAGGCCGCGGCGGGCCCAGCGGCAGCAGCGGCTCGGCCGGTGCATCGCCGGCCAGCTGGGCCTCCACCGACACGGCCTCGACCACCAGCGCCTTGCCGGCCATGAGGAAGGAAAAGCGCTGGCGGTAGGCGGCTTCGAACGCGGCCTGCATGTCGGCCAGGCTGCCGAACGGCACGACCAGCGCGGCATCGCTGCCCTGGTAACGCACGTGGACGCGCCGGTGCACCAGCCTGGCGCCCCCGCCCATGGCCTGGCGCGCGAGTTCCGTTCCGGCAGCATCGGCCAGGCGTTCCAGCGCGGCCGCCATGGCGGGCAGCTGATCGGACTGCAGCGGAAGTTCCAGCGACTGCTCGCGGATCACGGCCTGGTCGGCCAGCCCCATGCCGTAGGCGCTCAGCACGCCCGCCAGGGGATGCACGAACACCTGCTCCATGCCCAGCGCGTCGGCCACCAGGCAGGCATGCTGGCCGCCCGCGCCACCGAAACACTGCAGCGTATAGCGCGTGACGTCGTAGCCGCGCGCCACCGAAATCTTCTTGATGGCATTGGCCATCTGCTGCACGGCGATCGCGATGCAGCCCTCGGCCACCTGTTCGGCACTGCGGCCGGCCTGCGCCGCCAGTGCGGCGAAGTGCTGGCGCACCACCTCCAGGCCCAGCGCTTCATCGCCGTTCGGCCCGAACACCTTGGGGAACCAGGCCGGCTGGATCTTGCCCAGCAGCACGTTGGCGTCGGTCACCGCCAGCGGCCCGCCGCGCCGGTAGCTGGCCGGGCCCGGGTTCGCGCCCGCGCTCTGCGGGCCCACGCGAAACCGTTGGCCGTCGAACTGCAGGATGGAGCCGCCGCCCGCGGCCACGGTGTGGATCGCCATCATCGGCGCGCGCATGCGCACGCCGGCCACCTGGGTCTCGAACTCGCGCTCGAAGCTGCCCGCGTAGTGCGACACATCGGTCGACGTGCCGCCCATGTCGAAGCCGATCACCTTGCCATGGCCGCCCAGCGCTGCAGTCCGGGCCATGCCCACGATGCCGCCGGCAGGACCCGACAGGATCGCGTCCTTGCCCTGGAACGCATGGGCGTCGGCCAGCCCGCCGGAGGACTGCATGAACAGCAGCCGCACACCCGGCATCTGCCGCGCCACCTGCTCCACGTAGCGCCGCAGGATGGGCGAGAGGTAGGCGTCGACCACGGTGGTGTCACCGCGGCTGACCAGCTTCATGAGCGGGCTGGTGCGGTGCGAGGCGCTGACCTGCGTGAAGCCGATCTCGCCCGCGATGCGTGCGGCCGCCTGCTCGTGCGCCGTGAAGCGCCAGCCGTGCAGGAAGACGATGGCCACGCTGCGCAGGCCGCCGTCGAACGCGGCCAGCAACTGCGTGCGCAGCGCGGCCTCGTCGAGCGGCTGCAGCACCTCGCCATCGACAGAAACGCGCTCGTCGGCCTCGATGACGGCGCTGTACAGCATCTCGGGCAGCACGATGCGGCGGTCGAACAGCCGCGGCCGGTTTTGGTAGGCGATGCGCAGCGCATCGCGAAAGCCCGTGGTCGTCACCAGCAGCGTGGGCGCGCCCTTGCGTTCCAGCAGCGCGTTGGTGGCCACCGTGGTGCCCATCTTCACGCACTCCACCAGCTCTGCCGGGATCGGCTGGTCGGCGGCCAGGCCCAGCAGCGTGCGGATGCCCGCGACGGCCGCGTCGTCGTAGCGCCCGGGGTTCTCGGACAGCAGCTTGTGCGTGACCAGCTGGCCGTCCGGCCGGCGGCCCACGATGTCGGTGAAGGTGCCGCCGCGGTCGATCCAGAACTGCCAGCGTGGTGGGGTCGAAGAAGCGGAGGACGGTGATGCGTGCGTGTTCATGGGGGACTCCGCTTGCATGGTACGTGCCGGCCCCTGCGGACAAACACGGTGCGGGTGGCCCGGGAATTGCATTTATCCTGCGTTTCCTTTGCCTGCCCCCTTCCACCCGGAGAGACCATGAAGCTTCATTCCGTCCTGCTGGCCACTGCCGCCCTGACCCTGGCTCCGCATGCCTTCGCGCAGACCAAGTGGGATCTGCCCGCCGCCTACCCCGCAACCAACTTCCACACCGTCAACCTGAACCAGTTCGCGGCCGACGTGGACAAGGCCACCGGCGGCAAGCTGAAGATCACCGTGCACGCCAACGCCTCGCTGTTCAAGGCGCCCGAGATCAAGCGCGCCGTGCAAGGCGGCCAGGCCCAGGCCGGCGAAATCCTGCTGGTGAACTTCCAGAACGAATGGCAGGTCTTCGGTGCCGATGGACTGCCCTTCCTGGCCGACAGCTACGACGCCGCCTGGAAGCTCTACCAGGCGCAAAAGCCCCTGCTCGACAAGAAGCTCGGCGAGCAGGGCATGGCGCTGCTCTACACCGTGGCCTGGCCACCGCAGGGCATCTACGTGAAGAAGCCGATCCAGTCGGCTGCCGACCTCAAGGGCGTGAAGTGGCGCGCCTACAGCCCGGCCACCGCACGCATCGCCGAACTGGTGGGCGCGCAGCCCGTCACGGTGCAGGCGGCCGAGTTGTCGCAGGCCATGGCCACCGGCGTGATCGAGTCGTACATGTCGTCCGGCTCCACCGGCTTCGACACCAAGACCTACGAGCACATCAAGTACTGGTACGACACCCAGGCCTGGCTGCCCAAGAACGCGGTGATCGTCAACAAGGCCGCGTTCGACGGCCTGGACGCGGCCACCAAGCAGGCCGTGCTGAAGGCCGCCACCGAGGCCGAGACGCGCGGCTGGGCCGCCTCCAAGAAGGAGAACACGGACACGCAGGAAAAGCTCAAGGCCAACGGCATGAACATCCTGCCGCCGCCCCCGCAGCTGAAGGCGGACATGGCCAAGGTCGGCGACACCATGCTCAAGGAGTGGCTGGACAAGGCCGGCGCCGACGGCACGGCCCTGGTCGACGCGTACCGCAAGTAAGGCTGCATGCGCCGCCTTCTCGACGCGCTCTATGACGGCGCCGCCTGGCTGGCGGCGCTGTTCATGGTCGCCTTGCTGATCGCCGTGCTGCTGTCCATCCTGGGGCGCCAGCTGCACTTCAACATTGCCGGCATCGATGCCTACGCCGGCTACCTCATGGCCGCAGCCGGCTTCCTGGCGCTGGCGCACACGCTCAAGCGCGGCGAGCACATCCGCGTCACGCTGCTGATCAACGCACTGCGCGGTGGGCCGCGCAAGGCGCTGGAACTGTGGGCCCTGGCCGCTGCGGCCATGCTGGCTGCGCTGTTCGCCTTCTACAGCTGCCGGCTGGTCTGGCAGTCGCACGCCTTCCACGACATGTCGACCTCCAACGACGCCACGCCGCTGTGGATTCCGCAGCTGGCCATGGCGGTCGGCACGGTGGTGTTCGCACTGGCCTTCATCGACGAGCTGGTATTGGAGCTGCGTGGCCAGCGCGCCCGTCCCGCCAGCGGGGAGGTACTGCGCAATGAGTGATCTCGCCATCACCTCGCTGCTGGTGCTGTCGCTGTTCCTGATCCTGGGCAGCGGTGTCTGGATCGGTCTCACGCTGTCGGGCGTGGCCTGGATCGGCATGCAGCTGTTCGCCTCGCGGCCAGCCGGCGACGCCATGGCCGTGACGATCTGGGGCTCGGCCTCCAGCTGGACACTGACCGCGCTGCCGCTGTTCGTGTGGATGGGTGAGATCCTGTTCCGCACCCGGCTCAGCGAGGACATGTTCAAAGGCCTGTCGCCCTGGCTGCAGGCGCTGCCGGGCCGCTTGCTGCACACCAACGTGGTGGGTTGCACCATCTTCGCGGCGGTGTCGGGCTCCAGCGCCGCCACCTGCGCGACCATCGGGAAGATGACGCTGCCCGAACTGCGCCGGCGCGGTTACCCCGAGCACATGACGGTGGGCACGCTGGCAGGCGCCAGCACGCTGGGGCTGCTGATTCCGCCGTCCATCATCATGATCGTCTACGGCGTGGCGGCCGAGGTGTCCATCTCGCGCCTGTTCATCGCCGGCGTGCTGCCGGGATTGTTGCTGGGGCTGCTGTTCTCGGGCTACATCGTGGTGTGGGCGCTGCGCAATCCGCACCTGGTGCCGGCGGCGGACGCCAAGACCACCTTCAGGCAGAAGCTGGCGGCCTCGCGCAGCCTGATCCCGGTGGTGCTGCTGATCACTGCAGTGCTGGGCTCGATCTATGCCGGCCTCGCCACCGCCACCGAGGCGGCGGCGCTGGGCGTGGTGGGGGCGCTCGTCATCTCCGCCGTGCAGGGCTCGCTGAGCTGGGGCAACTTCCGCGATGCGCTGCTCGGCGCCACGCGGCTGTACTGCATGATCGCGCTGATCCTGGCGGGCGCCGCCTTCCTCACGCTGTCGATGGGCTACATCGGGCTGCCGCGCCACCTGGCCGAATGGATCGGCTCGCTCGGCCTTTCCCAGGGCCAGTTGGTGGCCGCGCTGGCCGTGTTCTTCATCGTCCTCGGCTGCTTCCTGGACGGCATCTCGATGGTGGTGCTGACCATGGGCGTGCTGATGCCGACTGTGCAGAAGGCCGGCATCGACCCGATCTGGTTCGGCATCTTCGTCGTGCTGGTCGTCGAGATGGCGCAGATCACGCCGCCGGTGGGCTTCAACCTGTTCGTGCTGCAGGGCATGACGGGGCGCGAACTGCCATGGATCGCCAAGGTGGCGATGCCGATGTTCCTGCTGATGTGCCTGGCCGTGGCGCTGCTCTACGTGTTCCCGGGCCTGGTCACCTGGCTGCCCCAGCAGATGATGTAGCGATGGCGGCGCGGAGCACCGGGTCGTCCAGCAGCGAGAGGCAGCGCCAGCCGGTGGCCGCCTCGATGGCCGCGGCGTAGGGCGGCAGGTTGGTGCACTCCAGCACCAGTGCCGGCGACTGCGGCGTGCGCCGCCGCAGCAGCTGCGCCGCGGCCACGACCTCGGCCTGCGCACGCTGCAGGTCCAGCGCATCCTGGTTGCCGAGGATGGCCTGCACGAAATGGCTCTGCGGGTCCATGCCCTGCACCACCACATCGCCGAGCCGTGCGGCCGGCACTCCGGCCGCCAGCAGGTGTGCCGGCGTCAGCGCCTGCGCGCTGACCGTCAGCACCGCCACCTGCGCCGCGTCGCGCAACAGCGCCGGCAGCTGCAGCAGGCTGGAACTGCGCACCACGGTGGGCACAGCGGCCTGCAGCACCGCCTGCAGCAGCACCAGGAAACCGCAGCTGGTCGTCACCGCACAGGCGCCCTGCGCAGCCAGCTGGCGCACCGCATGCACAAAAGCAGGGGCCATCGCGTGCAAGGCCTGGGGCGAGCCCACCACCTCGCACGGCCAGGCGCCGGGTACCACACACTGGCGCGTCGCGCAGCCAAAGCTGTCGGGATGGCCGATGTCGCCCAGCGGGCGCGGGAAGCGCGTGTCCAGCATCACCACGCCCAGCAGGCCGGGGGCGTACGCCACGGGCGCTACAGTGGTGCGATGGTCAACGTATTGCACCAACCGATGCTAGCGGTGTTTGCCGTCTGTGCCGGCGCCTGCGTGGGCGCGCTCGGCCGCTGGGGCCTGGCACTGTGGCTCAACGCGCACGGCCCGATGCCGCTGGGCACGCTCGCGGCCAACCTCATCGGCGGCTACCTCATCGGCCTGTGCATCGGCTGGTTCGAGGCCATGCCCGCGCTGGCGCCGGTGTGGCGCCTCGCCCTGGTGACGGGCTTTCTGGGTGCGCTGACCACCTTTTCGAGCTTCTCGGCCGAGGTGGTGCTGATGCTCCAGCAGCAGCGCTACGGCCTGGCGCTCATGACCGCCGGCGTGCACCTGCTGGGCTCGCTGGCGCTGACGGCGGCGGGGCTCAAGACGGCTGCCGTGCTGATCGCACGCTGAACTCAGCGTCTCCAGTCGCGGCGGTCCCGGTGGCCATGGTGGTGACCGTGGCGATGCCCATGGAAATGCTGCGGCGGCGGGCCGTAATAGATCGGTTGCGGCTGGTAGTACACCCGCGGAGGCGGCACGTAGTACACCGGGGGCGCGTGGTAGACGGGCGCCGGCGCGCGGTAGTACCGGGGCGGCGCCTGCACGATGACGGGCGGCGCCACGTACACGGGTGCATTGCCCACGATCACCTGGGCACCCGGCGCGCCCACACCCACCGACCAGACCACATCGCGTGCCTGCGCCTGTGCCGTCAGCGCCAGGCCAGCCACGGCGATGGCGGCAGCGGCGGCCCAGCGGCCAGCTTGCTTGGATGCCATGTACATACTCCTTCGAATGCGTCGCCGCGGACTGCGGCCCTGGCCTATTGACGCACCAAGATGCAAATGGATGACGCAGGGCGGGTTAAAGCAGTTACGGCAGGTAACGACCATGCGCGCGTGGAGAACGGCCACGCCATCCCGGACATGCCGTGCTCCCTCCTAGAATCGGTTACATGAATTCCCCCGTGTCCGAGCCGAGCGACCACAAACAAAGCAACTTCCTGCGCCAGATCATCGAGAACGACCTGGCCCAGGGCACTTATGCCAGCCGCCACTGGGGCGGAAGCCCCGGCGATGCCGCCCACCATGCCCAGGGCACTGTCGATCCCGCACGCGTGCGGCTGCGCTTTCCGCCCGAGCCCAACGGCTACCTGCACGTGGGCCACGCCAAGAGCATCTGCCTGAACTTCGGCCTGGCGCGCGACTATGGCGGCGTCTGCCACCTGCGCTTCGACGACACCAATCCCGAGAAAGAGGACGAGGAGTACGTCCGCAGCATCGTCGACAGCGTGCGTTGGCTTGGCTTCAACTGGGAAAGCGGTGGCACCAGCCACCTCTACCAGGCCAGCGACTACTTCGACTTCATGTGCCGCGCGGCCGAATACCTGATCGAGGCCGGCCACGCCTACGTGGACGAGCAGAGCCCCGAGGAAATGCGCGCCAACCGCGGCGACTTCGGCAAGCCCGGCGTGGACAGCCCCTTCCGCGGCCGCACGCCCGCCGAGAACCTGGCGCGCTTCCACGGCATGCGCGACGGCCAGCTGGCCGATGGCGCCGCCGTGCTGCGCGCCAAGATCGACATGGCCAGCCCCAACATCAACATGCGGGACCCGGCGATCTACCGCATCCGGCGCGCCACGCACCACAACACGGGCGACCGCTGGTGCATCTACCCGATGTACACCTTCGCGCACCCGATCGAAGACGCGCTGGAGCAGATCACCCACAGCCTGTGCACGCTGGAGTTCGAAGACCAGCGCCCGTTCTACGACTGGGTGCTCGAGCGCCTGGCCGAAGGCGGCCTGCTCTCGGCCCCGCCGCCGCGGCAGTACGAGTTCGCGCGGCTCAACCTGACCTACGTGATCACCAGCAAGCGCAAGCTGGCGCAGCTGGTGAACGAGCAGCGCGTGAGCGGCTGGGACGACCCACGCATGCCCACCATCGTGGGCCTGCGCCGGCGCGGCTACACGGCCGAAGCCATCCAGCTGTTCGCCGAGCGCATCGGCGTGACCAAGAGCGACAGCTGGATCGACTACAGCACGCTGGAAGGCGCGCTGCGCGACACGCTGGACGCCACGGCCAAGCGCGCCATGGCCGTGCTCGACCCGGTCAAGCTGGTCATCACGAACTGGGATGCGCTGCACGGCGCCGGCACGCTGGACGATTGCAGCGCGCCGATCAACCCGCACGCGCCGGACCAGGGCCGTCGCAGCTTCCAGTTCGGCAAGGAACTGTGGATCGAGCGCACCGACTACGAGGAAACGCCGCCCAAGGGCTTCCACCGCCTGTACCCGCCGCAGACCGCGGCCGACGGCAGCACCAAGCCAGGCAACCGCGTGCGCCTGAAGTACGGCCATGTGGTGCAGTGCACGGGCGCCGTGCGCAATGAACAGGGCCACATCACCGAGGTGCATGCCGAGCTCGTGCCGGACACCAAGAGCGGCACGCCGGGCGCGGACGCCATCAAGGTCAAGGGCGTGATCACCTGGGTCGGCGTGCACGACGCCGTGCCGGCCGAGGTGCGCCTGTACGAGCGCCTGTTCAACGACGCCCACCCCGATGCGGGCGGTAAGAACTTCCTGGACAACCTGAACCCGGACAGCCTGCGCACCGTCCAGGCCTACCTGGAACCCTCGCTCGCCAGCGCCGGCGTGGACGACCGCTTCCAGTTCGAACGCCACGGCTACTTCGTGGCCGACCGGCGCGACCACCATCCCGACAAGCCGGTGTTCAACCGCACCACGGGCCTGCGCGACAGCTGGGGCAAGTAGCGCCACAAGCGCCATACGGCCGGGCATACGCCATCCGGCGCATCCACAGGCCGAGGTTCCGGTGCCATACTCGTAAGAGGAAATAGAAAGTCCTCTTAAGAGCCATGAAGAACCCGTCGTCCCTGTGCCACGCGGCCGCACTCGGTCTGCTGCTCTGTGCCGCAACGGCACAGGCGCACGATGCCTGGATCGAGCCCTCCTCCGCCGGCTTCACCGTGGTGTTCGGCCACGACGGCAAGCTGGAGACGGCGCTGGCCAGCAAGGTGCTGAAGGCGCAGGCCGTCGATGCCGCAGGCCAGGCCCTGCCATTGCGGCTGGAGGGCTTGAAGGTCGCCCTGGACGGCAGGCCCTCGCAGCTGCTGCTGCACTACGACAACGGCTTCTGGTCGCGCACGCCGCAAGGCAGCAGGAGCGGGCCGAAGAACGAAGTGCCCGGTGCGCTCGGCGCCTCGCACGCGCTCAAGTACGGCAAGACCCTCCTCGCCTGGGACGCCCAGGCCACCCGGCCCCAGGGCCTGCCGGTCGAGATCGTGCCGCAGGCCACGCAGGCGCCCGCAGCGGGCAGCCGCTTGCCGGTGCAGGTGCTCTGGGACGGCCAGCCGCTGGCCGGCGCCGTGCTGTCCTGGCATGAAGGCGCGCAGGAGAAAGACACCCAGGCCGATGCCCAGGGCCGCGCCAGCGTGCCGGTGGTCCAGGGCCGGCAGATGGTCAGCGCGAGCGCGCGCCGGCCGCTCCCGAACGACCCGCGCGCCGACACGCTGTCGGTCTCCAGCGCACTCGTGTTCGAGGCCCGCTGAACCATGCGGCGGGCACGGACCTGGCGGTTCGCCCTGTTGCTGGCCTGGGCCGGCACGGGCGCGGCCTGGGCGCACGCCGTGCGGCACGAAACCAGCGTGGGCGAGGCCGTGGTCGTGCTGCTGCATTACACCGACGGCGAGCCCTTCGCATTCGAGCGCTACGAACTGTTCCGCGGCCCCGGCACGGAGCCGGTGCAGACCGGCCGCACCGATGGCGCCGGCCGCCTGGTGCTGCTGCCCGGCACCGGTGGCGCGGCCGAGGGCTGGCGGCTGCGCGCCTACTCGGCCGACGGCCACGGCATCGAGACCGCGCTGGCCTTCGCCGCGCACGACGGCGTGGCGCCTGCAGCGCCGGCGCAGGCCGCGGCCACGCCGGGCTGGGAGCGCGTGGCGCTGGGCGCGTGCCTGATCCTCGGCCTGGGTGCGCTGGCCCAGCGCCTGCTGCGCACAAGGCCGCGCTGATGCACATCCCCGACGGATTCCTTTCGCCGCAGACCTACCTGCCGGCCTATGCCGTCGCGGCCGCGGCCTGGTGGGCCACCGGCCGCGGCCTGCGCGAGCGCCTGGACGAAACGCTGGTGCCACGGCTGGCCGCGCTCACGGCGCTGGTCTACGCCATTGGCCTGGTCATGCTGCCGCTGCCCGGCGGCACCTCGGTGCACGCGGTCGGTGTGGCACTGCTGGCACTGTGCTTCGGCGCGCGGCTCGCCTTCCTCGGCTACAGCCTGGTGCTGCTGCTGCAGTCGCTGCTGTTCGGCGCCGGCGGCATCACGGCGCTGCCGGTCAATGCGCTGGCCATCGGCGGTGCCGGTGCGCTGGTCACGCTGGGGGTGTTCCGCGCGCTGCGCGGCTGGAACGAGGCCGCCGCCGTGCTGCTGGCCACCTGGTGTGCGGTCATGGCCTCGGCCGCGCTGGTCGGCCTGGTGCTGGGCCTGCAGCCCTGGCTGGCGCACCGGCCCGACGGCACGCCGCTGTACTTCCCGTTCACCCTGCCCGTGGTGCTGCCGGCCGTGCTGGCGCCGCATGCGCTGCTGGGCGTCGGCGAGGGCGTGCTCACCCTGCTGGTCTGGCGCATGGTGCGTGCGCGGCGCTGGCAGTGGGCCACATGACGCCCACGCGCTGGCTGCTGGCCTACCTGGGCGCTGTGGTCGGCACGAGCCTGGTGCACGACTGGCGCACCCTGGCGGCCGGCCTGCTGCTGGCCCTGGCGCTGGCCGGCCCGCCGCGCTGGCGGCTGCTGCGCCGCAGCCTGCTGGCCGTGCTGGCCTTCAACCTGGCCGTCAGCGCCGGCCTGTTCGCGCAATGGGCCTGGCAAGACCGGCCGCTGGCCGCGCTGGCCGAGCCGCTCGCGCGCATGAACCTGCGCGTGCTGCTGCTGGTGCTGCTGGGCTTCTGGTTCGTCGCGCGCGTGAACCTGTTGCAGGCCCTGGCCTTCGCGCCCACGCTGCAATTCCTGGCCACGCTGGCGGCGGGCCAGGCCCAGGTGCTGGCGCGGCTGGTGCGCGAGCACGGCCTGGCGTTCCGCAGCCGCACCGCCGGCGCCGGTGGCCTGCGCGCACGCAGCCGGCATGGCGCCAGCGTGGCCGGCCACCTGCTCGACAAGGCCGTGGCCAACGCCCAGGCCTCTGCCATGGCCATGCGCGCACGCGGCGGGCTCGATGATTGAACTGGAGCAGGCGGCCTTCGGCTGGCCCGAGGCCGCACCGGTGTGGGCAGAGGTCTCGCTGCGCGTGCAGCCCGGCGAGAAGCTGGTGCTGCTGGGCGCCAACGGCGGCGGCAAGTCCACGCTGCTGCAGCTGCTCGGTGCGCTGGTGTTCCCCACGGCCGGCCGGTACCGCTACGACGGCGAGGCCGTGACACCGGCGCGCGCGCGCCGCACCGACTGGGCCCGGCGCTTTCGGCGCGAGGTCGGCCTGCTGTTCCAGCACCCCGAGGCCATGCTGTTCAACCCCACGGTGCGCGACGAGATCGGCTACGGCCCGCGCCGGCTCGGCTTGCCCGATGCCGAGCGGCGCATCGGCGAGTGGGCCGCGCGGCTGCGCATCGACCATTTGCTGGACAAGCCACCCTTCCTGCTCTCGGGTGGCGAGAAGCAGCGCCTGGCCCTGGCCTGCGTGCTGGTGATGGAGCCGCGCCTGCTGTTGCTCGACGAGCCGCTGGCGCACCTGGACCCGCGCACCGCCGGCTTCCTGCTGGACTGGCTGGCGCAGAGCCCCGCCACGGTGATCACCAGCACGCACCAGCTGGCCAGTGCACCGCGCCTGGGCGCGCGTGCGCTGGTGCTGGCCGGCGGGGGCCTGGCCCACGACGGGCCGCTGGCCGCGGCGCTGGCCGATACCGCACTGCTGGCCCGCGCCGAGCTGGCCTGAGCGGCGCACAGGCCGCCACGCCGCTGTCATCGGCGTTTCACACGCCTCCGCACAATGGCAGGTTCCGCGCGCTTCGGCGCAGGACAGCCCGCCGTGACCCCATCCCGCCCCATGCTGCAATTGCCCGCGCGCCTGCGCCGGTGCGTGATCGGCCTGTTGTTGGTGGCCTTGCCGCTGTACGGGCTCGGTGGCGCGCTGCTGCGCATGCTGGGGCCGGACCACCGGCACGCGGCGGTGGCCGAGGCGCCCTCCTGGTCCGACCTGGTGGGCCGCCAGCTGCAGGCCCTGGTGGGTCCGCAAGCCTCCCGGCTGATCGACAACCTGCGCCTGCAGGCCCGGCTGCGGCCCGCCACATCGGGCCACGCCCATGGCGCGGGTGCGCACCACCACCACGGCAAGTTCGCGCGCCACCACCACGCGCCGCACGATGCCACGGTCGTCGCCATCGACGGCCACGGCGGTGCCGATACCGCCACGGCCGGCGGCACCCTGCTGCCACTGGCGCTGCCCGCCGCACTGGCCATTCCCTGTGCACCGGCCTCGCCGTCGCGCTGGCCGGAGCACGGCACATCGCCCTGGCACAGCCACGTGCCCGCCCTGCCCGAGCGCCCGCCACGCGCCTGATCCTGTGGCCCGCCTGTGCGCGGGCCCCGATGGCGCGCGCCTGCCGCTCAGGCAGTGCGCGCGCCTTCGCCTTGCCAGTGGCCCGCGCCACCGCAGCCCGCTGCGGCGCGCCGGGCTCCCACAAGCCAGCACTGTCCGGTGGACATGCGTTCGCCGGCCAGGGCAAGGAGGACACACCCATGACGGCATCGACCGATCACGATCTCGCCGAGGCCGGGCGCCGGCTCGGCCACGACATCCACACCAGCACGCGCTGGCCGCGCCTGGCGGGCTGGCCCGGCGCCGTCTGCGAAGGCTTCGACGCCGCGGCCCACGCACGCTTGCCGCGCGCCACGCCCGACCGCTTCGCGCGCAAATGGCTGCAGCTGCGCCTGGGCGCCTGGCGCCGCGGACGCATCGTCGACGAGGAAGTCACACCCGCGCTGCTGCGCACGCT
Source organism: Pseudorhodoferax soli (assembly GCF_003337555.1). Classification (GTDB taxonomy): domain Bacteria; phylum Pseudomonadota; class Gammaproteobacteria; order Burkholderiales; family Burkholderiaceae_C; genus Pseudorhodoferax; species Pseudorhodoferax soli. Next base: position 822,589 of record NZ_QPJK01000001.1, read on the forward strand.
GGACGTCGCCCAATGCCCGGTCACGCGCGCGCCGCTGACCCACGGTGAGCACAGCGACACCGACTGGTCCATCGACCGGCTCAACAACGACGCCGCCTACGCCGCCAGCAACCTGGCCGTCATGAGCGTGCGGGCCAACCGCGCCAAGGGCGCACGCAGCTTCGACGAGGTGCTGCTGCTGGCCGGCCTGCCGCACGCCACGGCCGGGCTTGCGCCGCGCGAGTGGTTGCGCCTGGCCGCGCTGATGCTGGGCCCGGCCTTCGCCACGTGCCACGGGGCCGCGCCGGCGCTGCCGCTCTGCGCGCCGCTGCCCTGCCGCTCGACCCGGCTCGCCCTGCAGCAGATCCAGCGCCTGCTGACCCTGCAGACGCAGCGGCCGGACGGCAAGAACCGGCTCGTGCGCGACTTCCGGCCGGCCTGCCGGACCGAGCGCGCCATGCTGCGCCTGCGCACGCTGGCCGACGCCGTGCACGAGGGACTCAAGCACCTGCCGGCCGACGCCCAGTGCTGGGACGTCTGGCTGCAGCCCGGGCTGATGCCGGCCCTGCAGGCCTGGCGCGAGACGCTGGACGGACCCAGCTGGGCCTGCGCTGCGCAGATCGCCGGGCAGCTGGCCGGCGCGCGGCGCGAAACGGCGCAGCGGCTGCAGGCCTGGCGGCTGCCGAGCCGGGGCTACCACGCCATGGCGGCGATCGAGCGTCAACGGCGTGTCACGAACGCGCCCTAGAGTCCGCCGGTTCTTTTTCCGCTGACGACCATGCCCTCGATTGCCCGCTCCCTGCTTTGCCTGCTGATCGCGTTCGCCGCGCTGCCCGCCTTCGCCCATTCGACCGAACACATGGGCGGCGGCTTCGTCGCCGGCTTCATGCACCCGCTGCTGGGGCCGGACCACGTGGTCGCGATGGTGGCCGTGGGGCTGTGGGGCGCCTTCCTCGGCGCGCCGGCGCTGTGGGTGCTGCCGGTGGTGTTCCCGCTGGTGATGGCCATGGGCGGCGTGCTGGGCGTGCTGGGCGTCCCGCTGCCCGGCGTGGAAGTCGGCATCGCGCTGTCTGCCGTGCTGCTGGGCGGCATGGTCGCCTTCGCGGTGCGCCCGCCGCTGTGGGTGGCCGGGCTGCTGGTCGCCGTGTTCGCGGTGTTCCACGGCCATGCGCATGGCACCGAGTTGCCGCACGAGAGCAGCCCGCTGGTCTACAGCCTGGGCTTCGTGGTGGCCACCGGCATGCTGCACCTGGCCGGCATCGGCTTCGGCGCGCTCGTGCGGTCGCCGGCCGGCCGTGTCGCCGTGCGCGCGGTGGGTGGCGCGATCTCGGTCATCGGCCTGTTCTTCCTGCAAGGCGCCATGTGAACTGGCGGCAAGTTGCGCGGCGTGCCGGCGCGGCCGCCGCGGCAGGCTCGGCCAGCGCCGCCTGGGCGCATGGCGAGATCAAGGGCGTGGGCGCGTTCTACAGCGGCGTGCTGCACCCCTTCATCAGCCCGGCCCACCTGATCGCCTTGATCGCGCTGGGCCTGCTGTTCGGCCAGCGCGGCGTGCTGGCCAGCCGCCAGGCCATGGGTGCGCTGGTGGCCGCGCTGGCGCTGGGCCTGTGGCTGAGCCTGCGGCTGCACGGGCTGCCCGAGCCCGACCCCTTGCTGCTGACCCTGGGCATGCTCCTGGGTCTCAGCGTGGTCCTGGCCCGCCCCTGGCCGGTGTGGGCGCTGGTGCCGCTGGCGGCCCTGGTCGGTCTGGCCGTGGGCCTGGGCTCCGCGCCCGACGGCGTGGCGCCCGCGCAGCGCACCGCGGCGCTGGTGGGCACGTGGGTCGGCGCCACGCTGTGCACGGCTTGCCTGGCCGGCGTCGTGCATCCACTGCACAGGCCCTGGGCCCGGGTCGGCGTGCGCGTGCTGGCGTCCTGGCTCAGCGCCAGTGCGCTGCTGGTGCTGACGCTGGCCTTTGCCCGCCCGGCCTGAAGCGGTCCTCCGGGCGCTTGTCACACCGCCGTCGAACGCCTGCGTTACAAACGTGAGTAGGAAAACTTTCAAATCCTTCTTACACAACACCATGCGCTCCATTGCCACCCGCCAGCGCCGCGCTCCCGCCGTCTGCGCCCTTCTCGCCGCGCTGTCGCAGCATGTCGCGGCCCAATCGCCCGCGCCGGCCGCCGCGCCCCAGCTGCGCACGGTCGACATCAAGGGCGAAACGCTGCGCGCCGCCGCAGCCTCCTACTCCACCACGACGCTGGAAGCCGAGGAGATCCAGCAGCAGCACGTGAGCCAGACGCAGGACCTGTTCCGCAACGTACCCGGCATGCACGTGCAGAACTACCAGTTGTCCGGCGTGGCCGACACCATCGTGCTGCGCGGCTTCGGCGGTGGCGGCCATGGCGGCGACCTGGGCGTGGTGCTGGACGGCATTCCCCTCAACGAAGCCATGTCGCACGCCGACGGCTATGTGGACTTCAACGTCATCGTGCCGCTGGAGATCGACCGGCTGCGCGTGTTCCGCGGCCCGGTGTCCGCGCTGTACGGCAACTTCAACCGCGCCGGCCTGGTGGCGGTGGAGACGCGCAAGCGCGGCGCGTACAAGGACCTGGACCTGAGCATCGGCTCGCACGGCAGCGTGGACGTGCAGGCCGCGTTGGGCCTGCGCGTGCGCGAGGGCGAGCACCTGAACCTGGCCGCCCAGCATTACCGCAGCGACGGCTTCCGCGCGCAGTCGCAGTCCGAGCGCACCACCGTCGCGGGCCGCTGGACCAAGGCCGTCACGCCCGCGCTGGAGATCGCGCTGTCGGCGCGCCTGCACCAGGCCGATGGCGACAACCCCGGCTATGTGACGGCGGCGCAGTTTGCGAGCGACCCCTACGGCAAAGACCCACGCGCGATGAACGACGGCGCCAAGAAGCACTTCGGCACCGTGCGCGCCGACGTCAACTACCAGGCAGCGCCCGATCTCAAGCTGCTGAGCTTCGCCTACGCGACGCGCCAGGACTTCACGCGCTGGTTCAGCCGGCCCGCCAACAGCACCACCTGGCGCCAGCGCGAAGAGAACTACGACCGCAGCGTGTTCGGCGCCGGCACCAGCCTGAACGGCCGCACGCAGACCAGCTGGTCGCCGCTGAACTGGGTGTTGGGCGTGGAGACCTTCCGCGAAAGCACCGACTACCAGTACTTCGACGACCTGGCCAACCGTGCCCGCACGGCCGGCGCCATCAATGACCGCCGCTCCAGGCTCAACAGCCTGTCGGCCTTCACCGAGATCGAGGCCCCCGTGCACCGCCTGTTCAAGCCCTCCCTGGGCCTGCGCTGGGACCGCTTCAGCGGGGATTGCGAGAAGAACGGTCCGGAGACCGGCAGCGACCCCTGCGGCCCGCTCCACAAGATCACGCACACCAGCCCCAAGCTCGGCGTGCGCTCGGATGTGCTGCCCGAACTGGAGCTGCGTGCCAGCTGGGCCGAAGGCTTCGCGCTGCCCAACACCTTCGCCAAGTACGCACTGGGCGCCGCCGACCTGGACCCCAACGTGTTCCGCCAGACCGAGGTCGGCATGCAGTGGAAGCCGCGGCCCGGCATCTCGCTGGACGTGGCGGCCTACCGGCTGACCTCCTCGGACGAGATCCGCACCGTCGCGCCGGGCATCTACGAGAACTACGGCGAAACCAGGCGCACCGGCGTGGAAATCAGCGCGCTGTGGGCCGTGCGCCGTGACCTGGACCTGTCGCTGACCTACGGCAGCGCCAATTCCGAGGTGACGGCCAGCGCCAACCCCGCGCTGCTCGGCAAGCGCGTGGCCGCGGTACCGCGCCATACCGCCACCGCCTCGGCCGCCTGGTCGCCGCTGGCCCACTGGACCGGCACCGTCACCTGGCGCCGCGTGGGCAGCTATGCCGTCAACGCCGACAACAGCATCGGCTATGGCGGTTACAACACCGTGGACCTGGGCCTGACCTACCGCGCCCAGCCCTACCAGATCTACGCCACCGTGGCCAACGTGACGGACAAGGTCTACGCCACCACGGCCTCCCTCATCGGCGGCACAGAGCTCTTCGCGCCTGGCGCGCCGCGCACGCTCAAGGTCGGCGTGCAGATGCAGTTTTGACCCTCATCAGGAAACCACCACATGACAGCGATCCGTTCCCGCGTTGCCACCGCACTTGCCGCGCTGGCCTTCGGCATGGGCGCCGCCCAGGCCCACAACGTCTGGCTGGTGCCCGACGCCCAGGGGGCCTACCTGGTGCAGTTCGGTGGCCATGAAGGCAAGCTCGAAGAGTTCAACAGCAGCAAGCTCACCTCCGTGACGGCCTACGACCGCCGCGGCCGCAAGATCGACGTGGCGACCCAGGCCGCCACCGACGGCGTGCGCGTCAAGCCCGAGCGCGAGCCGGCCATGTTGGCGGCCGAGTTCGACAACGGCTTCTTCAGCAAGACCGACAGCAGCGCCATGGTCAACAAGCCCATGGACGAGAACCCGGGCGCCACGAGCGGCGTGCACGCCATGAAGTTCCACAAGACCGTGCTGCAGTGGGGCCTGATCGCACGCAAGGAATTGGGTCAAACTTTCGAGATCGTCGGCACCCAGTCGAAGGATCCGCAGGCCGGCAAACCGATGCAGGTGAAGGTGCTCAAGGACGGCAAGCCCATCGCCGGCGTGCGCCTGTCCCTCGGCGAGGACGGCACGCCCGTCACGAGCGCGGCCGACGGCACGGCCACGGTCACGCCGGTGGAAGGCCGCAACCAGCTGCTGGCGATCATCCGCATGCCGGTGCAGGGTGATCCGAAGACCACGCAGCGGAGCTACGAGTACCTGTTCGCGTTCCAGACGCACGACTGACCCAGCGCGCACGGCGCCACGTTCAGCTGGCGCATCCAACTGCCGGATCTCGGTTCAGTGCCTGGTTTCGACGTGCACCAGCGGTGCGAGCGCACCCGCCTCGGCGGCCTGCGGCAGGGGCACACAGCCGGCCTCGGGAACTTGCGGAGTGGGCGAGGTGGCCGGCGTGGCCGTGCCGGTGTGCCGCCCCAACCCGCGCATCAGCCGGAACGCGAACCACATCGACAGGCTGCCGAACACCACCGCCCCCAGCATCTGCCCGGCCACGACGCCGACCGGCCCATAGCGCGAACCCCACCAGGCGAACGGGATCGTGCCCAGCGTGGCGCGTGCCCAGTTCAGGCCGGTCGACCACAGCGGGCGGCCCAGGTTGTTGAAGGCGGCCTGCGCCACGAACAGCGCGCCGATGAAGAAGAAGCCTGGGGCCAGCCACGTGCAGAACGCGTGGATCAGCTGTGCGGCCTGCCCTTCGGCCGAGAAGGCACGCACGATCAGGCCCTGCCCCAGCGCCAGCCCCCCCCAGGCGACCCCCACCGCCAGCACCATGAAGACCAGGCTGTCGCGAAAACCCTGGCGCACGCGGTCGTACTGGCGCGCGCCCAGGTTCTGGGCGAGCACCGGCCCCACCGCGCCGCTGAGCGCATAGACCAGGCCGAACGCCACGGGCGTCACCCGATCGACGATGGCCTGGCCGGCCACTGCCGAAGCGCCGAACTGGGCGATGGAGTGGGTCACGAATGCCGCGGCCACCGGCGTGGCGAAGTTGGTCAGCACCGCCGGCCCGGCCACGGTGGCCAGCGCGCGCGCATCGCGTGCCAGCCATCGGCGCTCGACCGGCCCCAGCATGCGGTGCACCCGCATCACACCGTACAGGCCCACGCCCGCCAGCACGCAGCGCGAAACGAGTGCCGCAATGGCTGCGCCGTCCAGGCCGAGCCCCGCGCCGAAGATCAGCACCGGGTCGAGCGCGGCGGTGACGAACGCAGCGCTCAGCGTCACGTTCATGGCGCGCCGGGCATCGCCCGCGGCGCGCAGCAGCGCTGCCGCTGCCATGCCCAGCCCCAGCAGGGGCAGCGAATGCACGGTGATCGCCAGGTAGCGTGCGGCGAGCCGCTCTGTCTCGCCACTGGCGCCCAGCGCGCGCAGCATCGGATGCAGGAACGGCACGCTGCCGCTGCCCACCACGGCGCAGATCGCCGTCATCAGCAACAGGCTGTGCACCGCCAGCCGGCGGGCCTCGTCGCGCTGCCCGGCGCCGATCTTGCGCGAGACCACCGCCGTGATGCCGATGGTCAGGCCGATCGCCAGCGAGATCTGGAAAAAGCCCACCACGCCCGCGAAGCCGATGGCGGCCGCGATCTCCTTCTCGCCCAGCCGCGAGATGTAGAACAGGTTGATCAGGTCGACCGCGAACACGGCCACCAGGCCGATCGCCGCGGTGCTCGCCATCACGAAGACATGGCGGAACAGCGAGCCCGTGAGAAATCGCGGCGCGAGGTCGCGTGAGGGCGCTGGCACGGCAGGCGCTTCGGGGCGGTGTGTCATGGCACAGGGGTCTGGGGCGATGCGGCGGCGGGGTGCAGTGGCGCGACCCGCATTATCTGCAGCCGACCTTTCGGCAGCGCCCGGCGTTGCGGTGACGCACGGCGGGGCCGCTCGTCACGAGCGCGGGCGACGGCACGGCCACGGTCACGCCGGTGGAAGGCCGCAACCAGCTACTGGCCAGCATCTGCATGCCGGTGCCGGGCGATGCCAAGACCACGCAGCGCAGCGACGAGTGCCTGCTCGCCTTCCAGACGCATTCAAGCGACGTGCGGCCGTTGGCAACGCCGCAAGTGCACTGCGCTGCGCAACAGAGGCCGACACGCATTCCGTCGGCCTCCTAGAATCCTTGCATGCCGGTGGTTTCCGCTACAAGGGTTATCGCTTCTTCTTCTATTCCAACGAGGGGCATCCTCCTGAGCCGGTGCACGTGCATGTGCGTGCGGGCGGCAACGAGGCCAAGCTCTGGCTGGAGCCGCAGGTCCGCGTTGCGACCAGCAATGGCTTCGATGCCAGAACGCTGCGCGAACTGGTGGAAGTGGCGCAGGAAAACCACGAACTGATCGAAAGGACATGGCATGGCTACTTCGGCTAAGGCAGTGCGCTTTGACGACGACAGCATGTGGGTCCAGCTGGACGATGGCCGGGTCATTGCCGTGCCTTTGGCCTGGTTTCCAAGGTTGCTGGCTGCCACGCCCGAGCAGCGCGCTCAATTCGAACTCAGCCCACGCGGCATTCACTGGGACGCGCTGGACGAAGACATCTCGATCGATGGCCTTCTGGCCGGCCATGGTGATCTGACCCATGGCCGCGCGGTGACCTCCGCTTGACGTCATTCGGACAAAGCCACCCCTGGTGAGAGTAGCGAACAGGTAGGCCTGCCGCGCGCGCCCGATGGGCTGTGCGGCGTCGGCATCCAGGCCAGGTGCCTCCCGACACCTCGCAGTTCAACTCAGGATCGCCCAGATCCGCCCGCTCGCCCAGTACATCGCCACGCTGCCGATCCCGTACAGCGCAGGCGTGCGCGCCTTGGCAAAGCTGGGCCAGGGCGCCAGCGTCTTGCAGAGCACCCAGGCCAGCAGCACCACGCCGAGCTGGCCGATCTCCACGCCCACGTTGAAGGTCAACAGCGCGATCGGCAGATGGTTCTCGGGCATGCCGATCTGCTTGAGCGCGCCCGCGAAACCCAGGCCGTGCACGAGGCCGAACAGGAAGGCCACCAGCGCCGGCCAGCGCCGCGACAGCGTGGCCTCTTTTCCCAACGCCTCGCCGGCCACCAGCATGATGGACAGCGCGATGGTGGCCTCCACCGGCGGTGGCCGCAGCGCCAGCAGGCCGAAGGCGGAGAGGGCCAGCGTGATGCTGTGCGCCGCCGTGAAGGCCGTGATGGTCCACACCAGCCGGCGGTTGAAACCGACCAGGAACAGCAGGCTGACCACGAACAGCAGGTGGTCCGTGCCGGTCAGGATGTGCTCGATGCCCAGCACGGTATAGGCCGAGGCGATCTCGCCCATGCCGCGCTGGTCGTCGGCGCTGCCGAACAGGTGCACCGAGGGCTGGGCCGTGGTCAGCGTGTAGACGCGCGTCTGCCCGTCCAGCCAGCGGATCTTGACGATGGCCACCGAGTAGCCCTTGCCCACGCCATCGACCTGCAGCACGCCCGTGAGCCCGTTCGGGCCGCAGTGCAGCAGCGGCGGTTCGGCCGTGCAGCCAGCCGGCCAGACCGGGTTGATGTCGCGCTGGGTGGCGCGCTCGCGCGCGGTCCACTGCCAGGTGAATTCGCCGCGCGAGGTCTCGCGCATCTCCATCTCGGCGATGGTCAGTTCGTGGGCGGACACGGCACCCGCGCCCATCGCCAGCAGCAAAACGGCAAACAGCCGCCGCATGAACCTAACTGCGTTCATTTGCCCGCCTCGGCCTCGATGCGCACGGTGTACTTCTCGGCCAGCACGCGCACGGCGGCGGTGCGCTGCTCGGCCATGACCTGGTCCGTCCAGTCCTGCAGCACGATGCCGCGCAGCACCTCGAAGTCGGCGGGCTTGGCGGCAGACACGGTGTCGAGCTGGATCACGCGCCAACCATCCTTGCCCGACAGCGCCTGCCAGGCCCCGGGTTTGGCCCCTTCCACCGCCTTGGCAAAGGCCTCGCCGTAACTCTGCACCAGGTTGGCGTGCGGGCGGCCCTTGAACACGCGCAGGCCGGCGCCGATCTCGCCCGGCACGCCGGAGTTCAGCCGCGTGGCCAGTGCGCTGGCCGCCGCCTCGGTCATGTCGCCCGAGATCACCGCCTCGCGGAAGTCGAAGCGCGCCGGCTCGTCGTACTTGGCGCGGTGCTTCTCGAACCAGGCGCGCAGCAGCGCATCGTCGTAGGGCGGCAGCTTGTTGTCGGACTCCAGCACGCTGAGCGCCTTGAAGATCACGCGCTCGCGGATCGCGCTGTCACCCCGGTCGACCTGCATCGCCAGGCCCTCGCGGTACAGCACCTCGTTGTCCAGCCAGGTGCGGCGCAGCGCGGCCAGCTCCTCGGTGGTCGGCGGGCGGCCGCGCGAGGCCTTGAACAGCTCGCGCGCCTCGTCGTCGACATCCTGCGTCAGCACGATGGTGCGCGGGTCCTCGGCGCGGCCGACGATGACGTGGTCGACCGCGAACAGCAGGCCGCCGAGGAGCACGAAGTGCAGCAAGGGCTCGCGCCACCAGCGCGGGCGGGGTGCGTCCGTGCCCGCCGGGATGGTCTTGGGCGCGCGGTTCGGTTTGGTGGAAGGCATGGCGATCACTTGGAAATTCGGATGCGGGTGGCCATGGCCACCCGACATGGCAAAGCGCCGCGCGGCCAAAGCCGCGCGGCGCCTGGGGCTACAGGGTCTTCCTCAGGCCCTGCTTACTTGACACCGGCCACCGTGGTGGAACCGGCCACCTCGATGAAGATCGGGTTGCTGTAGAACGACAGGTCGGCCCAGGCCGCCACGTCGTAGGCCACGTACTTCTGGCCGTTCACCACCGGCAGGTGGTTCGGGCAGCCGTCGATGGTGGTGCCGGTGTAGTTGCCGCCGTTGGCCGGCACGTTCACGCCCGCGACCTGGCAGGGGATGGTCAGCTTGGTCGTGTCGCCGGCGTTGGTGTAGACGTCGGCCAGCGGGTTGCCGCTGGCGTCGGTCTCGTACGGCACGCTCGGCGGCAGGTTGGAGCCGCGCAGGCGCAGGTACTGCGAGGCGGCCACGGCCGGGATGCGGAAGGTCATGGCCTTGTACTCGGCGTTGCCGGCCACCGGCGTCCAGGTCGCGTCGTTGAAGGTGCGGAACACGGCAGCCGAGGTGTTCTTCGCGGCAACCGGCACGTTGGCCATGTTGGGGTTCAGCAGCCAGTCGTTGGGCCACTGGCCGGCGTAGTCGGCCGCGCCGGGCTGGCGGTAGCCGGACACCAGGCCACGGATCACGTCGACCTGCGACAGCACCGGCATGTTCAGCGGCTGGGCGATGCCGACCTGGGCCAACGACGGGTTGTTGAAGGTGTAGGGCGAGTAGTTCGTGCCGGAGGGATCGCGCACGACGATGGACACCACCACTTCACCACCGGCACGCACCTGCAGCTTCTCGCCCATGGTGGCGCAGCCGGCGACGTCGGTGTCGGTGTTGGCCAGGGCGGCCTTGACGGCGATGGCCTGCACCGCTGCGTTGGTGCGCGCTGCCGGGCCGGCGTACGACGCGCAGGCCACGAAGGCCAGGCGGTCGATCAGCTGGCCGGTGGCGACGAAGCTGTTGCCGCTGCGGATGCCGTCGACGATGGTCTGCGGGCGCAGCTTGGTGTCGTTGCCCTTGCGCACCATCACGAAGTCGCGCTGGTATTCGCCGGGGTAGAAGTCCTGCGTGGAGCGGCGGTCGTCCGGGCCGAACTGGCCGCGGTTGTGCCAGTCGGAGCTGCCGAAGAACCACCAGTTGCGGCCTTCGCCCAGCAGGGCATCCCACACGCCGCCGATCTGCGCGGCGTAGACGCCGGTGCCGCCGTAAGTGGTGCCGCCGACCGAGTCGACGCGCACGCCGCCGATGCTGTTGCGGTTGGGCGAGTACTCGCCGCGGTTGTCGGACGCGCCGTGGCCGGGCTGCGATTCGAAGCCGACCGCGATGCGCGGGCCGGCGTTGTTGAAGTTGCGCAGGTGCTCGATGTTGAAGCCGTTGTTGCCGGTCGGGTTGAACGGGCCGGCGCGCTCCAGGTGGGCCGGCACGTAGTAGCTGCCGTCCGGGTGGTAGGCGGCCATCCACTTGATGCCCTCGACCGTCTTGATGTGGCCGGCTTCGCCCGAGCCCAGCAGCTTGGCGGCGCCGGTGTTCCAGTTCGGGCTGCCCTCGTTGGCGCTGCCCGGCACGTTGCAGGTCCAGGCGTTCGGGCCGCCGCGCGTCACGTCGCCGTCGTTGCCGCGGTCGAAACAGTAGGCCCATTGCGACAGCGCATTGGCATTGCCCAGCGGCGTGTAGCCCTTGGTGGTGGGCAGCGTGCGCGTGTCGATGGCGGCGGGCACCTGGCCGGTGATGACGGACATCGAGGTGTGCTCGTGGCCAGCCACGACCGATTCCATGCCGGTGAAGATCGGCACGTTCTTCAGCGCGTTCAGGTACTCGGTGAGCGGGTACTGGTACTGCTGGATGGCCTGCCAGCGCCACATGTTCTGGTTCGGGCGGCTGCCGCTGGGCGTGCCCTGGGGCTCGACCGGCGGGGTGCTGTTCTGCCAGGTGGTGTTGGGGCCGACCACGGTGGTGCCGTCGGCGGCGTAGACCAGCGGGTAGGCCGGCGTGGCCAGCGAGGCATCTTCCGCGAGCGTGCAGTTGCGGTTGCCGTTGCCGCCGTGGCCGGCCTGGACGAACCAGTCCAGGCCCCAGGGCGTGTCGGTCTTGTCGGTGACCTTCTTGACCAGCTTCTGCATCGAGATCGAGCCGTCCGAGCAGGTGGTGTGGTTGTGGAAGTCGCCGGTCACATAGGTGCCGGCAGGCTTGGCTGCGTGCGCAGCCGGTGCCATGGCCAGGGTGGCCAGAACCGTGACCGCGGCGAGCGCGACCGGGTTCTTCTTGAACACGTTCTTCATAGGACTCCTATTGGCTTTCTGGAAATTGCCTGGCTGCGCCGGTGTGGCGCAGTTCCCTCGTTCGGGTCGGTGGCAGGACCGCGGGCGATGCTAGAAACCGGGCGTGACCCTGCCGTGACGGGTATGTGTCAGAGGAAGCGCTGCAGGTCGACGTTGAGCGTGGCCTGCACCACACCGCCGTGCTCGAAGGCCAGCACCATGGGGTAGGTGCGCGCCACCTCGAGCGGGAACTTCAGGCCGGTGAGCTTGAGGTAGGTGCCATGCTCGGCCAGGTGCGTTTCGGCGCCCTCGGGAATCGCGAAGTCGACCTCGCTGCGGGCCAGCCGGCCACCAATCTCGGCGCCATCGGCCACCATGGTCTTGACGGCGACGAGGCGGTCGGGCCGGGTCACCTGGTCGAACATCATCGAGACGATGACCGAGTCCGCGCCCGGCCGCGTGGCGGTGCACCACGGGTGCGTGATGCGCAGGTTGTCGGCGAAGTACTCGCAGGCGCGTGCCTGCGGCAGCGCGAGCGCGGCGCCGAACGCCAGGCCGGCGCGCAGCGCGGCGCGGCGGTGGATGAAGGGGGACATGGCGACTCCTCTGGGATACGGTGGGCCGGCAGCGTAGAGAGCGCCCGTGAAAGCCCGATGACGGTGGCGGTGGCCGCGGCGCCCGCCGTCACAGCCCTGTCTTGATCGATGCCTACAGTCCGGCCGCGTCTGCACCTTGCCGACAAGTGCGCCCTGGGGCGCCGCCCTCATCCACAAGACGATTCCTGGAGGTTTCCAATGAAGTTTCATGCCTTGGCCGCTCTGGCCTTGTTCGCCGCTGCGCCCGTGATGGCCGCACCGGTCACGGTCGATTTCGAAGCCGCACCGAGCTACGCCTCGGTCGGCAACACCTACGCCGACAAGGGCGTGAGCTTTGGCGGTGGCGCACTGGGCCTGCAGAACGACGCCGACTTCACGTACTTCACGAACGCCCCGTCGCCGCTGGGCGTGATGTTCGCCGTCGACACCGATTCGGCGATGAACGTGGCCGCCGGCTTCGCCGGCCTGTTCAGCTTCTCGTACGCCTCCACGGCCGCCGCCACCGGCGCAGTGAGCATCTGGAGCGGCCTGAACGGCACGGGCAACCTGCTGGCTTCGTTCGACCTGCTGGGCAACTCGGCCAACTGCGCCGACATCGGCTGGTGCAGCTTCGACAGCCTGTCGGCCAGCTTCTCCGGCATCGCCTACTCGGTGACCTTCAATGGCGACTCGACCATCGCCTACGACGACCTGGCCTTCAACACCGTGCCCGAGCCGACCAGCGCGCTGCTGATGGGCCTGGGCCTGGCCGGCCTGGCCGCCGCACGCCGCCGCCGCACGTAAGCAGCGCGCCTCCTGCCCGCGCAGACAGGCGGCACCCGGCGGGTGCCGCCTGTCTGCGTTCGCGACTGCCAATCCACCTGCACCCACCGAGCACGATGCACGAGCTCTTCGGACTGTTTCCCACGCCCTTCATGCGCGTCCCCGCGGCACTGGATGCCGCCCTGGTCACCGGCCTGGTCAGCCACTTCAGCAACACGGCGGGCATCGCCAACAACGCCTCGGGCCAGCTCTCGCACACGGCCATGCTCAAGCCTGGCGACAGCCCCTTGCTGGTCGAGGCCGCGCGCGCCATCACGCCGCACCTGGCGGAGTTCGGCGCACAGATGTTCGGCGAGCGGCTGGGCTGGTCGCTCAAGGAGATGTGGGTCAACCTGCTGGACACCGGCGGGCGCCAGGCCATGCACAACCACGCCAACAGCTTCATCTCGGGCGTGGTCTACCTCACGCCCACGCACCCGGACGCGCGCACGGTGTTCATGAAGTCGCCGGGCGGCAGCGACTTCGCGTTCAAGAACGACCATGCCGACGTGACCACCACACCTTATAGCGCGGACAAGTGGATCAGTCCGCAGCCCGAGCCGGGCGACCTGGTGCTGTTCCCGAGCTACCTCATGCACGCCGTACCGAGCAACCCGGGCGCACGCCGCATCACCATGGCGCTCAACGCCATCCCGACCCAGCTGGATTCCTGGGGCTACAAGATCACGTTCGGCGGATGAGCAAGCCTGTGGGCCCGCGCCGCGCCGCGGTGATGGCGCTGATGCTGGCCTCGGGCTTCGCCGGGCTGGGCTACCAGATCGTCTGGACGCAGCAGAGCGCGCTGTGGCTGGGCCACGAGACGGCCGGCGTGCTGGCCGTGGTGGCGGCCTTCTTCGGCGGGCTGGCGACGGGCGCCCTGCTGCTGGGCCGGCGCATCGCTGTGAGCCCCGCGCCCGGCCGTTGGTATGCCGGCTGCGAACTGCTGATCGGTTCGTGGAGCCTGGTGTTGGCCTTTGGCATGGCGCCGATCGGGCGGGGCCTGCTGCAGTTCATCGGCGCCGAGCCTTCGCCGTGGTGGCAATGGGCCGTGGCCTTCGGCGGCAGCTTCGTGCTGCTGCTGCCGGCCACCGCGGCCATGGGCGCCACGCTGCCGGCCATGGAGCGCGCGCTGGCGCAGCACTGGCGCAGCGGCACGGCCGGCATCTCCGGCACCATTGCCGCGCTGTACGCCGGCAACACCTTCGGCGCCGTGGTCGGCGTGCTGGCCAGCGCGTTCTGGCTGGTGCCGGCCTGGGGCCTGGCCCGCACGGCGCTGGTTTGCGCCACGCTGAACCTGCTGTGTGCCGTGGCCGCGCTGTGGCTGCTGCGCGGCCGTGCGTTGGCGGAGCCGCAGGCCACACCGCAGACGGCAGCACCCAACGCGCGCGGGCTGCTGCCGCTGCTCGCGGCCACGGGCTTCCTCGGCATCGGCTACGAGGTGCTGGTGGTGCGCGTGCTGAGCCAGGTGGCCGAGAACACGGTCTACACCTTCGCGCTGCTGCTGGCCGTCTACCTGGTCGGCAGCGCGGCTGGCGCGGCCTGGTATGAGCGCCGGCTGTCGCGCCGTGCCGGCGTGGCGCGGTTCGGCGAGCGCCTGCCCGCGCTGCTGGCGCTGGCCTGCCTGGCCGGCACCGCCAGCCTGTGGGGCGCAGAGGCACTCCAGGCGCAGGCCCTGGCCTGGCTGGGCAGCGGCATGCCGGCCGCGCTGGCGGCCGAGGCCGTGCTGGCGGCCGTGGCCTTCGGGCCGCCCACGCTGCTGATGGGGGCGCTGTTCAGCCACCTGGCGACGCAGGCACGCGCGGCCGGCATCGGCTTCGGCCTGGCGCTGGGCGTCAACACGCTGGGCGCGGCGGCGGCGCCGCTGGTGTTCGGCCTGTTGCTGTTGCCGGCGCTGGGGGCCAAGGCCGCATTGCTGGGCGTGGCTGCGGGCTACCTCTTGCTGGCTTGGCCGCTGGGCCGCGCGCACGGCATCGCCGTGCCGGCCGCCATCGGCGCGGCCGCGCTCGTGCTCGCGCTGGCGGCACCGCCGCTGGCCTTCGTCCACGTGCCCGAGGGGGGCCGCTTGCTGAGCTACAGCGAGGGCGCGATGGCTGCCGTCAGCGTGGTCGAGGAAGCCGATGGCACGCGCCGGCTGCGGATCAACAACCGGCAGCAGGAGGGCAGCAACGCCGCCTGGTCGGCCGATGCACGCCAGGCCCTGCTGCCGCTGCTGCTGCACCCGGCCCCGCACAAGGCGCTGTTCCTGGGCCTGGGCACGGGCACCACCGCCAGCGCCGCAACGCTGGACCCGGCGCTGCAGGTCGAGGCCGTGGAACTGCTGCCCGAGGTGATCGCGGCCACGCCATGGTTCAACGCGCCCGGGCAGGCCGCCACGCAGCGGCTGCACACCGTCGCCGCCGACGCGCGCCGCTTCGTGCGCGCATCGACGGCGCAGTACGACCTCATCGTTTCCGACAACTTCCACCCGGCGCGCAGCGGCTCGGCCGCCCTCTACACCGCCGAGCATTTCCAGGCCGTGCGCGAGCGCCTGGCCGCGGGCGGCCTGTTTTGCCAATGGCTGCCGCTGCACCAGCTGGACCTGCCCACGCTGCGGAGCATCGTGCGGGCCTTCGCCACGGCGTTTCCCGAAGGCGGCGCAGTGCTCGCGACGCTGAGCCTGGAAACGCCTGTACTGGGCCTGGTCGGCCATGCGGACGGCAGCCGCTTCGACCTGGCGCAGGTGCAGGCCCGCGTGGCAGCGGCCCGCCAGTGGCCGCGCAGCCCGGCCGCCCTGGGCCTGGACGATGCCTACGCCGTGCTCGGTGCGCTGGTGGCCGGCCCGCAGGCGCTGCAGCGCCTGGCGGCCGATGCGCCCGCGAACACGGACGACCACCCCATCGTGGCCTACCTCGCGCCGCGCGCAGCCTACGCGCCGGCGCCGCCGCCGCGCGAACGCCTGGCCGCGTTGCTGGCCGAACTCTCGCTCGCGCCGCAGGAACTGGTCGTGGCCGATGCGGCCGCTGCAGCCCGCCTGGCCGCCTACTGGGAGGCGCGCACGCGCTTCCTGGCCGCCGGCCGCACGGTGCAGCCCAGCGCCGACGTGCGGCGCATGCTGGCCCAGGTGCAGCAACCACTGCTGGAGGTGCTGCGCACGAGCGCCGATTTCCGCCCGGCCTACGACCCGCTGCTGCAGATGGCGGCAGCGCTGGCGCGTGTCGATGCACCGGCCGCGCGGGAGCTGCTCAATGAACTCGCGCGCCTGCAACCGGCGCGCGCAGAAGCCGGCGAGCTGCTGCGCCGGCTGCCGTAATGACTACTGCGGCTGGAAGCCGCTGTCCTTGATGATCCGGGCCCAGGTCCGGGTGTAGGCCTGCTCGCGGGTGTGCAGCTGCTGCTGCGGCATGTAGCCCACCGTGAGCCCCATGGCGGTGAGCTTGGCGTGCACGTCGGGCATGGCGACCACCCTGGCCACGGCGGCCGAGAAACGGTCGATCGCGGCCTGCGGCGTGCCGGCCGGCGCGAAGATGCCGTAGTAGGGCAGGTCTTCGAAGCCGGCGACGCCGAGTTCGGCGAAGGTCGGCACATCGGGCATGGCCGCCTGGCGCGCATGGCCCAGCACGCCGACCACGCGGATCTTGCCGGCCTTGTGGTTCTCGATGAAGTCGGGCACGGAGCCGACACCGGCGCTGATCTGGTTGCCCAGCATGTCCGCGATCATGGGCGCGCTGCCGCGGTAGGGTGCGGCCAGCAGGTCCATCTTGTACTTGTCGGCCAGCACCTTGACCAGGAACTCGGGCGTCGAGGCCGGCGCCGGGATGCCGATGGTGCCGCGCCCGCCCTGGCCCTTGAGCCAGTTCAGGTACTCGGGCATGGACTTGGCCGGCGTGCCGCCCGAGACGGCCAGCGCGTTCACGAAGGTCGCGAAGCCAGCCACGGCGACGAAATCCTTGGCCGGATCGAAACCGGGGCTCTTCACGACCAGCGGCAGGATGGAGACGGTGTGGTCGTGCGTGAGGAAGAAGGTGTTGCCGTCGGGTGCGGAGGTCTTGAGCGCATTGGCTGCGATCTGGCCGCCAGCGCCTGCGCGGTTGTCGACGATCACGCTCTGCCCCAGTTCGCCCTGCAGCTTGTCGGCGAGCGTGCGCGCGATCACGTCGGTGCCACCGCCGGCCGGAAAGCCGACCAGCAGGCGCACCGTGGACTGGGCCTGGGCCGCGAAGCCCGTGCCCATCAGGGCGGCCACCGCCAGCGCCTGGGTCAGCCGGCGGCGGGTGGTGCTGGGCAGAGGTGTACGAGACATGGGAGGGGTTCCTGTAGGACGGAGGGTGTCAAAAAAACGCAAGAACGATACCAGAGCATCCCGCGGAGATTCGCCCCGTTCCTACACCGGGGCTTGCCCGGCTCAGGCACACTGAAGAGCCCCAGGTTAAGAGAGACCCGACCCATGCAAGTGCAAGTGAACACGACCGGACTGCCCAACAAGGAATCGCTGGACCGCTGGGCCGAGCAATACCTGCAGGACGAGCTGGCGCGCTTTCGCCACGACATCACGCGCATCGAGGTGCACCTGTCGGACGAGAACGGCGGCAAGTCCGGCAGCGCAGACAAGCGCTGCACCCTGGAAGCCCGGCTGGCGCACCACCAGCCGCTGGCCGTGCACCACGATGGCGACAGCCAGGACCTGGCCGTGCGCGGCGCAGCCGACAAGCTCAAGCGCCTGGTGGAACACACGGTGGACCGCGGCCGCGACAGCCGCCACCGCGAGCGCGACTCCATCCGCAAGGACGGCGTGCCGGACGCCGGCCAGGCCGACGCGGCCGCCCTGTGAGCCGCAACGCCAAGAAGGAAGCCGACCTCGCCTGGAAGGGCGGGCTGTGCTGCGTGATCGGCCTCGCGGTGCTGCTGGGTCCGCAGTTCATGCCGCCCTCGGGCATGCGCGACACCATCGCGCAATCGGCCATCGTCGGCTGGTTCGCGCTGGTGCTGGGCCTGGCCTTCATCGGCCACTTCCTGTGGCGCCGGCGCACCAACCGGCCCTAGAAACCCCCGTGTCGGCTCAGAGCGCGGCGGCCTGCAGGAATTGCGGTGCCGCACCGCTGCCGCGGCGCTTGAGGTGCAGGCCCAGGCGCTCGGGCCGCAGGTACTCTTCGCGGTAGACGTCGAAGGGCATGGTGTCGCTGGCCTCGATGCGCTTTTGCGCCTCGATGGACGCGCTGGACGCCGCCACGAAGCGCTCGCGCAGCGCATCCGGGAACGGCAGCGCCAGCAGCTGCTCGCGCGTCTGCAGTGACTGCTGCAGCGCAAAGCGCGTGAAGCTGCTGCCGTGCTCGCGCGTGGTGTGTTCCAGCACGCGGGCCGAAGGCAGTGTCTCGGGTGCCAGCAGCGCGGCGCGTGCGGCCTGCACGGCAGCCACATGGCCTTGGCCGCCGAGCGCGGCGTCCATCGCCTGCGCAAGCGGCAGGCATTCGTCGACGAGCTGCAGCGCCCACTCGGTCAACACGCGTTCGCGGCCGTCCTGCTCGAGCACCAGGCCCGGCTCGCGGCCGCGCGCGGCCACGCGGTGCTGGTTGCGCGCAAGTGCGGCGATCTCCTCGGGCGTGTCGGGCGGGCTGTCGCTGAGCAGGCAGTGCAGCAGGAAGACGTCGAGGAAGCGCATGGTCGAGGCCGCGATGCCGAGCGGCTCGAACGGGTCCAGGTCCATCAGGCGGACCTCGATGTATTCGACGCCGCGCTCGCGCAACGCGTGCAGCGGGCGCTCGCCCGAGCGGATCACGCGCTTGGGCCGGATCGTGCCGTAGAACTCGTTCTCGATCTGCAAGAGGCTGGTGGCCAGCTGGTTGTAGTCGCCGCCGGGGTTGCGGATGCCCACCGTCTCGTAGGCCGGATACGGCTTGGTCAGCGCCTCCTGCAGCGAGGCACCGTAGCCCTCCAGGCTGTTGTAGCTCACGGCCAGCGTGGACTGCGCATCGCTCTGGTAGCCGAGCCGCCCCATGCGCAGCGAGGTCGCGTGCGGCAACGCCATGCTGTGCTCGCCGAGCGGCTGCAGCGCATGTTCGCGGCCCTGCACGAAGCTCGCGCACACAGCCGGCGATGCGCCGAACAGCACCAGCGGGAGGAAGGCATGGCGGCGGAAGTTGCGGATCAGGCCGAAGTAGGCCTCGCTGTCGATGCCCGGCATCGACCAGTTGTAGTGGATGCCCGAGATGGTCTGCATGCGCCGGCCATAGCGGTGGCCCAGGCCCATGCGGTAGACGCTCTTGGCGCGGCCCACGTTGGACGAGCCATAGCGGCCGATCGGGATGGTCTCGTCGGTCGGCAGGCCGCAGGGCATGCTGGAGACCCACATCATCTCGTCGCCCTGCTCGCGCAGCACCTGGTAGACGTATTGGTGCACCTCGCGCAGTTCGGCAAGGCAACTGTCCACATCGCCATGCACGCCAGTGATGAGCTCCAGCTGCGACTCGCTGAAGTCGGTCGTGATGTGTTCGTGCGTGAGGGCCGAACCCAGCGCGGCCGGGTGCGGCGTCAAGGCCAGGCCGGCATCCGGCGTGGCCCGCAGGCTTTCTTTTTCGAGCCCGCGGCGGATGCCGCGCAGGCGCTCGGCCGTGAGGGCGCCCACGCGCTCCGTGAGGGGCGTGCTGGCATGCAAGGTCGTTGTGGCCATTGTTGTTTCAAGCCCCGAATCTGTGTGGGGCCGGAAGGTATCACAGGCCGCCAAGCCCTGCAGGCCAGGGTTTAGCGCGCTTGTGCCATGGCACGGCCGACTTCCAGCCGGCCCTGCTCCGAGCCGCTTTGCGGCACGGTCTCGCCCTCACGTGCACGCACGGCATCGAGCGCCGCGGCGAGGCGCTCGGGTGCGTCATCGCCGGTGCCGATCCACTGGCCCTGCGTCAGTGTCACGTGCGCGGCTTCGAACGAGCCAGCGCCAGCGCACAGCACGGTGCGCGTGGGCGCATCCTCGGAGGCCAGCACCAGCATGGCGGGCACCACGGCGGCCGGCTCGAGCGCGCGCAACACCTCGGGCGTCATGAGGTCCTCGGTCATGCGCGTGGCGGCCGTGGGCGCCAGGCTGTTGACGCGGATGTCGCTCTTGGCGCCTTCGATGGCCAGGGTCTGCATGAGGCCGACCAGCGCCATCTTGGCCGCGCCGTAGTTGGCCTGGCCGAAGTTGCCGTACAGGCCCGACGACGAACTCGTCATCACGATGCGGCCGTACTTCTGCGCGGTCATGAACGGCCAGACCGCTTTGCAGCAGTGCACGGCGCCCATCAGGTGCACGTCCACCACGAGGCGGAAGTCGGCCAGGTCCATCTTGGCGAAACTTTTGTCGCGCAGGATGCCGGCGTTGTTGACGAGGATGTCGACGCGGCCCCAGGCGTCCACCGCCTGCTGGACCATGCCCGCCACGGCCTCGTGGTCGGTGACGGAGGCGCCGTTGGCCAAGGCCTCGCCGCCTGCGGCAATGATCTCGTCGGCCACGGCCTGCGCCGCGCTGGTGGAGCCGCCGCTGCCGTCGCGCGCACCGCCCAGGTCGTTGACCAGCACCTTGGCGCCGCGCCGGGCCAATGCCAGCGCATGTTCGCGGCCCAGGCCGCCGCCGGCGCCCGTGACGATGGCCACACGGCCCTTGAAATCCAGACCCATTCGTTCGTCTCCTTGTGGTGGAAGCTGCGCGACAGCGCGGGCGAGTCGCCTCTGTTAGCCTGCGGCGCAGCAAAAAAAGCCGCGCAACTGTACTGGAGACGGGAGACCCCATGGAACTGAACCTGCACGCCATCGACACGCCGCCACGCGCGGCCTCCACCGTGGTCATGCTGCGCGATGGCGCGGCCGGGCTGGAGGTGCTGCTCATGAAGCGCCACGGGCTGTCCGACGTGCTGGGCGGCGCCTACGTGTTCCCGGGCGGCAAGCTCGATGCGGCCGATGCCGAACTCGATGCCGCGCGCCACCTCGACCAGGCCACCCCGTTGCTGCAGGCCAGCCTGGACGACGCCGAACTCGACGCGGCCCAGGCGGCCGGCCTGTACGTGGCGGCCGTGCGCGAGGCCTTCGAGGAAGCCGGCGTGCTGCTGGCTGAAACCTTTGAGGGCAGCGAGCCCGACGTGGTCCGCGCTTCGGCGCTGCTCAAGGCCGGCACGCCGTTCAACACCATGCTGGCCGAACTGGGCCTCACGCTGCAGACGCGCCGGCTCGCGCCCTGGTCGCGCTGGATCACGCCGCGCGTGCCCTCGGTCATGAACAAGCGCTTCGACACGCGCTTCTTCGCCGCCGTGGTGCCACCCGAGCAGGTGGCCACGCACGACGACTACGAGACCACCGAGAGCACCTGGCTGTCGCCGCGCGCAGCGCTGCAGCGCTACTGGGACCGCGAGATCGAGATGGCACCGCCGCAGATCATGACGCTGGCCCAGCTGGCGCGCCACGCCACGGCCGAAGAAGCCGTGGCCGCGGCCCGCACGCGCCGGCCGCCGCTGATCCAGCCCGAGAGCCTGGAGGACGGGGGCACGCGCGTGGTCTGCTACCCGGGCGATGCCTGCCACCCGGTGCGCGAGCGCGCCATGTCCGGCCCGCTGCGGCTGCGTTGGCACAACAAGCGCTTCGAGCCCGTGGACGGCTTCGACGCGCTGTTCCTGTAAGCGGGAACCTGGGCGCTGTGGGCCGCATCTGAGCACCATGCCGACCCGCCGCCTGCTCACCGCCGCCCTGATCGCCTGCCCGGCCCTGCTGACCGCGCGGGCCCAGTCCGCGCAGTCGCGGCCCACGCCGGCGCAGACCGAGGGCCCGTTCTATCCCGTCGCCTTCCCGGCCGATGCCGACAACGACCTGCTGCGCAATGGCGCACGGCGTTACGCCCGCGGCCAGCCGGCCTGGCTGGACGGCACGCTGCGCGACCTGGAGGGCCGGCCCGTGCGCGGCGCCCAGGTGGAGATCTGGCAATGCGACGAGGCCGGCCACTACGACCACCCTGGCGACGGCAGCCGCCAGGACCCGGCCTTCCAGGGCTTCGGCCGCACCACGGTGGACGCCGAGGGCCGCTGGCGTTTCCGCACCATCCGCCCCGTGCCCTACAGCGGCCGCACGCCCCACATCCATGTGAAGGTGCGGCTGGGCCAGCGCGAACTGCTGACCACGCAGCTCTATGTGGAGGGCGATCCTGGCAATGCGCGAGACTTCCTCTGGCGCCGGCTGGACGCTGCCGACCGCGCGGCCGTGACGCTGCCCTACCAGGCGGGGAGCGACGGCCTGCAGGCCCGCGCGGCGCTGGTGCTCGCCCTCTGACGCGCAGCCGCATCGGCGGTTAGCATGCGGGCTCCAACGGCCCCGGATGCCCGCCCATGCTGCAAACCCCTCCCTCGTTCACGCCGCTGCTGGCGGCGCGTGAACAGGACCTGGTGCAGAACTTCGTGTTCTGCGGTGACGAACTCCTGGTCGGCGAAGCCGATCTGGCCCTGCCTGGCGCATTCGTGTGTGCCGCCCTCGGCATCCCCACTGCGGACTTCCTGCCCGTGGGCCTACTCGATGAGGCGTACTGCCGCGTGGCCTGGCTGCCCAAGGGCACGCCGCTGCCCGAGGGCGTGCGCCCGCGCCGGCTGCGCACCCTGTTCGGCGCCATGGAAGAAAGCCAGCTGGCCGTCGCCGGCCGGGCCTGGCAGATTGCCGAATGGGCACGCACGCACCGCTTCTGCGGCGCTTGCGGCAGCCCGACCACGCACGTAGCCGGTGAACGCTGCATGCGCTGCCCGGCTTGCGGCCACATCGCCTACCCGCGCATTTCGCCGGCCATGATGGTGCTGGTGCGGCGCGGGCCCGAGATCCTGCTGGCGCGCCACAACAACTCGCCGACGCGCTTCTTCACGGCGCTGGCGGGCTTCCTGGAAGCCGGCGAATCGATCGAGGAGGCCATCCACCGCGAGGTGTTCGAGGAGGTCGGCCTGCAGGTGCGTGACCTGCGCTATTTCGCGAGCCAGTCCTGGCCGTTCCCGCACTCGCTGATGATCGCGTTCACGGCCGAATATGCGGGCGGCGAGATCCGGCTGGACGAGAACGAGATCGCCGAAGCGGTATGGGTCGGCCCGGGGGACACGATGCCGGCCATCCCCCCACGCGGACTGTCCATCGCCGGACACCTGATCGAGGCCCACCTGCCCGGCCGCTGAGCACATACTGCGGCGAGGAGCACACCATGGCCCGCTCGAAATCCCAGACCCTGCTCTCGCGCTCGCGGCGTGCACTGCACAAGGGCATGCGCACGGCCATCGGCTTCATGCCGCAGCAGGCGCGCTTCGCGGTGGCCCGCTCCTTCGTCGATTGCGACCCGGCGCCCGACCCGCGGCTCACGCTCAAGATCGCCGACACGCAGGAAGAACTCGAGGCCTGCTTCCGGCTGCTGCACGACGCCTACGTGGCCGTGGGATTCATGCAGCCCGCGCCATCCGGGCTGCGCGCCACCATCTACCACGCGCTGCCGACCACCACCACGCTGTGCGCCAAGTACGACGACGAGGTCGTGGGCACGATCTCGCTGATCCGCCAGAGCCCGTTCGGCTTCCCGCTGCAGGCGGTGTTCGACCTGTCGAGCGTGGAGGCCGAGCGCGGCCAGATCGCTGAGGTCTCCGCGCTGGCCGTGCACCCCAAGCACAGGAAGACCGGCGGCGCGATCCTGTTCCCGCTCATGAAGTTCATGCACGCCTATTGCACGCGCTTCTTCGACACGCGGCACCTGGTGATCGCGGTCAACCCCTACCACATCGAGCTCTACGAATCGCTGCTGTCGTTCCGCCGGCTGCCGCAGAAGACGGTGGCGGCCTACGACTTCGCCAACGGCGCGCCGGCCGTGGGTGCCACACTGGACCTGAGCCAGGCCGAGCATCTGTTCGCGCGGGCCTACGCCGGCAAGCCGCCGCGCAAGAGCCTGCACCACTACTTCTTCAAGATGGAGCTGCCCAACATCAAGTTGCCGGTGCGGCGCTACTACACGACGAACGACCCGGTCATGACGCCGGCGCTGCTGGACCACTTCTTCAACCAGCGCACCCAGGGCTTCGCCGAACTCGATGCACGCAAGACGGCCATGCTGCACGAGATCTACGACCTGCCCGCCTACCAGGCCGTGCTGCCGCCCTTGGCCCAGGCGCCGGCCCAGATGGACACGCTGCGCCGGCACCCGCGCTTTTCGCTCAAGTGCAAAGGCAAGCTGGAGATCGAGATCGGCGGCCAGCGCCGGCTCGTGGAACTGCAGGTGGTCGACGTGTCGAACGAGGGCTTCCAGGCCCATGCGCGCGAGGAGCTCCCGCTCAAGGCCTCGGGCCGCGTGGTGGTCCACCTGGGCACGGACGAGCAATCCGTGCTGCAGGTGACCGTCATGCGCGGGCGGCGCTACGACGACTACGGCGCCTATGGTTTCCTGATCACCGCCACCGACCAGCCCTGGCGCGAGTGCGTGCACGCGCTGGAATCAGGCCACACGCACCACGACCTGCTGGCCTGAGTCAGCGGCGGCGCAGCGACAGCAGCCAGGACAGGGTGCCGCAGCAGGCCACCAGCGCCGCATAGCCGGCGATGCTGCCGTCGCGGCCCATGGCCCACAGCGTGCCCAGCAGCGCCAGGCTGCCGGCCAGGCTGGTCAGCAGCCATTCGCTCCACCAGCGCATGCCGCCGGCCCGGCCCATGCGGCCGGCCAGCGTGGTGCACAGCGCAACGCAGAGGGCCGGCAGCACGAAGGCCAGCCCATGCAGCATCAGATCGACAACACCCATGGGAGAGAGCAAAGGGCTTGACGCAGGTCAAGCGGCAGGAAGAGGCGCCGGATTTTATAATCGCCGGTTATGGCTGTCTGGGCACTCGGCATCAACCACCACACCGCCCCGCTCGATCTGCGCGGGCGGTTCGCGTTCGCCCTGGACCAGATCGCCCCGACGCTCGCCGGTTTGCGCTCGGCGCTGTCGGGCCCCGAGGCCGCCATCATCTCCACCTGCAACCGCACCGAGATCTACTGCGCAGCCGATGCCCAGGCCATCGACCGCACGGTGGACTGGATGGCCCAGGCCGGCGGCGTGGCCCCGGCGCTGCTGCGCTCGCACGCCTACACGCTGCACGATGGATTGGCCGCGCGCCACGTGTTCCGCGTGGCCAGCGGGCTGGATTCCATGGTGCTGGGCGAGGCCCAGATCCTGGGCCAGATGAAGGACGCTGTGCGCGTGGCCAACGAGGCCGGCGCGCTGGGCTCCACGCTGAACCAGCTGTTCCAGCGCTCCTTCTCGGTCGCCAAGGAAGTGCGCACCGCCACCGAAATCGGCGCGCACTCCATCAGCATGGCCGCCGCCGCCGTGCGCCTGGCCTCGCAGCTGTTCGAGGACCTGGGCCAGGTGCGCGTGCTGTTCGTGGGCGCCGGCGAGATGATCGAGCTGGCCGCCACCCACTTCGCAGCCAAGAGCCCTAAGTCCATCGCCATCGCCAACCGCACGCTGGAGCGCGGAGAGAAGCTGGCCAGCCGCTTCGGCGGCGAGGTGATGCGCCTGGCCGACCTGCCGGCCCGGTTGCACGAGTTCGACGCCATCGTCAGCTGCACCGCCAGCACGCTGCCCATCATCGGCCTGGGCGCCGTGGAGCGCGCGCTGAAGCAGCGCAAGCACCGCCCCATGTTCATGGTCGACCTGGCCGTGCCGCGCGACATCGAGCCCGAGGTCAAGGGTCTGGAAGACGTGTTCCTCTACACCGTGGACGACCTGGCCAGCGTGGTGCAGACAGGCCAGGCCCAGCGCCAGGCGGCCGTGGCACAGGCCGAGGTCATCATCGATGCGGGCGTGCAGAGCTTCTTGCACTGGATGGGCCAACGTGACCCGCAGAACGGCGTGGTGCCGCTGATCCGCCAGCTCAACAGCCAGGCCGACACCTGGCGCCAGGCCGAACTGGCGCGCGCGCGCAAGCAGCTGGCGCGCGGCGACGACGTGGAGGCCGTGCTCGAAGCCCTGGCCAAGGGCCTGACGCAGAAGATGCTGCACGGCGCCATGGCCGAGCTGCACGCCGGCGACGGCCCTGCGCGCGCGCACGCGGTCGAGACCATCTCTCGCCTGTTCCTGCGCAAAGAACGTTAGCGGCGCCCTGCCTGCGACGGCCCGCCATGCCGGGCCTCCTTCTCTTTTTCGCGCCTGCCCACCGGATCGCCGCCTTGAAACCCTTTCTCCGCCAACAACTCGAGCGCTATGCGCTGCGCCTGTCCGAGCTCGATTTCCTGCTGTCGCGCCAGGACATCATGGCGGACATGAAGCAGTTCATGGCCTTGTCGCGCGAGCATGCCGACGTGGCCCAGGTGGCTGGCCGCTATGCGCGCCACCAGCAGCGCCAGTCCGACCTGGCCGCAGCGCAGGAGATGCTGGCCGACCCGGACATGGCCGATATGGCGCGCGAAGAGATCGCCAGCGCCGAAGCCGAGCTCACCGAACTGGAGAACGAACTGCAGCGCATGCTGTTGCCCAGGGACCCGGACGACGCGCGCGCGGCCTTCCTGGAAATCCGCGCCGGCACGGGCGGCGACGAGTCGGCGCTGTTCGCTGGCGACCTGCTGCGCATGTACACGCGCTTTGCCGAGCGCCGCGGCTGGAAGACCGAACTCATCAGCGAATCGGCGAGCGAGCTGGGCGGCTACAAGGAAGTGGTGCTGCGCGTGGACGGCGAGGACGTCTATGGCCACCTGCGCTTCGAATCGGGCGGCCACCGCGTGCAGCGCGTGCCCGCCACCGAGACGCAGGGCCGCATCCACACCAGCGCGTGCACCGTCGCCGTGCTGGCCGAGCCCGACGAGGCGCAGGCGGTGCAGATCAACCCGGCCGACCTGCGCATCGACACCTACCGCGCCAGCGGCGCCGGCGGCCAGCACATCAACAAGACCGACTCGGCCGTGCGCATCACCCATTTGCCCACGGGCATCGTGGCCGAATGCCAGGACGACCGCTCGCAGCACCGCAACAAGGCCAAGGCCCTGCAGGTGCTGCTTGCGCGCATCCAGGAAAAAGAGCGCAGCGAGCGCGCCGCCAAGGACGCGGCGGAGCGCAAGGGGCTGATCGGCAGCGGCGACCGCAGCGACCGCATCCGCACCTACAACTACCCGCAGGGCCGGCTGACCGACCACCGCATCAACCTCACGCTGTACAAGCTGTCTTTCATCCTGGAAGGCGACCTGGAGGAAGTGGTGCAGTCGCTGCGCGCTGCGCGCGAGGCCGAGCAGTTGGCCGAACTGGAAGTCGGCGCAGCGTGAGCGCCGCGCCGGGCCGCGCCGAAGGAACATCCATGCGCTTGGCCCAGATCCTCGCGGCCGCGGCCGCGCGCGGCCTGGACCGGCTGGACGCCCAGCTGCTGCTGCTGCACGCGCTCGGCCACGACCCCAACGACCGCGCCTGGCTGCTCGCGCACGACCAGGACCAGCCCACGCCCGAGGTGTTGCAGCGCTTCGACACGGCCGCCACCCGCCGGCTCGCGGGCGAACCGGTGGCCTACCTGCTCGGCCAGAAGGAGTTCTTCGGTCTCTCGCTGCAGGTCGATGCGCGCGTGTTGGTGCCGCGGCCCGACACCGAGACGCTGGTGGAGTGGGCGCTCGAACACCTGCCCGGGGGCGGCAGCGCCCTCGACCTGGGCACGGGCAGCGGCGCCATCGCGCTGGCCCTGGCCCACGCGCGACCCGACGCCCTGGTGTCCGCCGTCGACCGCAGCGCCGATGCGCTGGCGGTGGCCAGGGCCAATGCCGAGCAACTGGGTCTGCGCGTGCAGTTCATGCAGGCCGACTGGCTGCAAGGCGTGGACGGCCCGTACGACCTGATCGTCTCCAACCCGCCCTACATCGCCGCCGCCGACCCGCACCTGGCCGCCCTGGCGCACGAGCCGCTCTCGGCCCTGGCATCCGGGGCGGACGGGCTGGACGACCTGCGCACCATCACCGCCAGCGCGGGCGCGCACCTTTGCCCCGGCGGCTGGCTGTTGCTGGAACATGGCTACGACCAGGCCGAAGCCGTCTGCGCCCTGCTGCAGGCCCAGGGCTTCGTGCAGGTGGGCAGCCGCACGGATCTGGCGGGCATCGCGCGCTGCTCCGGCGGCCAGTGGCCGATCACAGGATAATTGCGCCCATTTCCGTCTGGAGGTTCCCCCATGAGCGACACCCAACAACGCATCGACGACCTGGTCAAGTCCAACGACATCCTGCTGTTCATGAAGGGCAGCGCCAGCTTCCCCATGTGCGGCTTCTCGGGCCGCGCCATCCAGGTGCTCAAGGCCTGCGGCGTCGACCCCAAGAACGTCAAAACCGTCAACGTGCTCGACGACGACGGCATCCGCCAGGGCATCAAGGAATACAGCAACTGGCCCACCATCCCCCAGCTGTACGTCAAGGGCGAGTTCGTCGGTGGCTCGGACATCATGATGGAGATGTACGAGTCGGGCGAGCTGCGCCAGCTGCTGGGCGCCACCCCCGCCTGAGGGTTGCGGCCGCCCGACAAGGGGCGGCCCGGTGCTGGCAGGCTGGCACGGCTTATGCTGAAATGGTTTCGTCACTCTCGTCACTTTCACGAGGAGCTTCGATGGAATCGCGCAGCACCGCCCTGACGGCCACCCCGATCCACCTGCCGGTCGCCAGCATGCGCAGCGTCTACCAGACGCAGGATGTGGAGCGCAGGCTGGCCAAGCTGCAGTCCAAGGACCAGGAGCATCTGCGCAGCACCTACGAGCGCATGCTCGAACGCGGCCCAGAGCGCTTCCAGGTCAAGCCCTCCGGCATCCCCGAGATGGCGGCGCTTTACCAGACGCTGCCCAACTTCACCGAAGCGCTGGACGACGTGCGCCGCCATGTGGCGCTGAGCCACAACAGCCCCGATGGCCTGGAGGTCACGCCCATGCTGTTGCTGGGCGCCCCCGGCATCGGCAAGACGCATTTCGCACGCAAGCTGGCCGAGTTGCTGGGTACGGGGATGAACCTCTTGCCCATGAGCTCGATGACCGCCGGCTGGCTGCTCTCGGGCGCCTCGTCCCAATGGAAGGGCGCCAAGCCCGGCAAGGTGTTCGAGGCCCTGGTCGACGGACAGTATGCCAATCCCGTGCTGGTGGTGGACGAGATCGACAAGGCCGGCACCGACGCCCAGTACGACCCCCTAGGCGCGCTGTACAGCCTGCTCGAACACGACACCGCGCAGAACTTCGTCGATGAGTTCGCGGAGGTGGCCATCGACGCCAGCCAGGTCATCTGGATCACCACGGCCAACGACGAGCGCGCGATTCCCGAGCCCATCCTGAACCGCATGAACGTGTTCAGCATTCCGGTGCCCACGCCCGAGCAGGCGCGGCAGATCGCCGGCCAGCTGTACGCCGGCATCCGCGGCGAGCATGGCTGGGGTCCGCAGTTCCAGCCAGAGGCCCAGGCCGATGTGCTGGACACGCTGGCCGAGATGGCGCCGCGCGAGATGCGCCGGGCCTTGATGACCGGCTTTGGCAACGCCAGGCTCGACGGCCGCGACCATGTGCGCGTGGACGACCTGCCGCGCCCGGCCACCGTCAAGAGCCGCATGGGGTTTGTCCACTGAGCCTCTCGACCAGTCTGCTGCTCGTGTTCGCGCTGATCGTGCTCAGCGCGTTCTTCTCTGTGGCCGAGATTTCACTGGCGGCCTCGCGCCGCCTGCGCTTGCGCCAGCTGGCCGACGAGGGCGATGCACGCGCCACGCTGGTCATGAAAGTCCAGGAGCAACCCGGCCACTACTTCACCGTAGTGCAGATCGGCCAGAACGCCGTGGCCATCCTGGGCGGCATCGTCGGCGAAGGCGCGATGAGTCCCTTGTTCACCGACCTGTGGCGCTGGATGGACCTGGACGATGCGCAGGCGCGCACGGCGGGCTTTCTGTTGTCCTTCCTGGTCACGACATCGCTGTTCATCCTGTTCGCCGACCTGTTTCCCAAGCGCCTGGGCATGACCCAGCCCGAGGCGCTGGCCATGCGCGTGGTACGGCCCATGCAGACCTGCATGTCGCTGTTCAAGCCGCTGGTTTGGGTCTACAGCCGCACGGCCGATGGGCTGTTCAAGCTGTTCGACCTGCCGACGCAGCGCGACGACCGCATCACGTCCGAAGACATCCTGGCCATGGCCGAAGCCGGCGCCCGCTCGGGGGCATTGGCCGCGCGGGAGCAGCAGGTCATCGCCAACGTGTTCGAGCTGGACACGCGCACCGTCTCGTCTGCGATGACGCAGCGCGATCGCATCGCCTTCTTCCGCCGCGACGAGCCCGACGCGGTGATCCGGCTGCGCATCGCGGCCGAACCCTTCTCGACCTACCCGGTCTGCGACGGCGAGATCGACCGCGTGGTGGGCTACGTGGACGCCAAGGATCTGTTCCAGCGCGTGCTCAACAACCAGCCGATCTCGCTGCTGGACGATGCGCTGGTGCGCAAGGTGCTCGTCGTGCCGGACCGGCTCACGCTGGCCGAGGTGCTGGACCAGTTCCGGCTCGTGCACGAGGACTTCGCGGTCATCGTCAACGAATACAGCTTCGTGGTCGGCGTGGTGACGCTCAACGACGTCATGAGCACGGTGATGGGCGAACTCATCGCCTACCCACTGGACGAGGAGCAGATCGTCAAGCGCGACGAGAACTCCTGGCTCATCGACGGCGCCACGCCGGTGCAGGACGTGCAGCGCGCGCTGCTCATCGACGAGATGCCCCATGCCGAGGAGTACGAGACGCTGGCAGGCTTCATGATGGTGATGCTGCGCCGCGTGCCCAAGCGCACGGACACGGTGACCTGGGGCGGTTTTCGCTTCGAGGTGCTGGACGTGGACAGCTTCCGCATCGACCAGGTGATGGTGTCGCGGGTGACCGAAGCGGCGGCCACGCCCGTCGCCGTTACGCTGCGCTGAAATCCCAGCGCCGGCGCGCCGCCAGCACTGCGTTCGGGTACGGCGCCTGGCCACGCGAGCCGTTGTAGCGGCCCAGGCCCAGGAACAGGTCGCCCCTCTCGCGGTCCAGGTAGTGGCGCAGGATCACGCAGCCGAAGCGCAGGTTGGTCTGCATGTGGAACAGCCGGCTCGCATCGCCATCGCCCAGCACGCGGGTCCAGAATGGCATGACCTGGGTGTAGCCGCGTGCTCCGGCCACACTGATGGCAAAGCGGCGGAAGTTGCTCTCGACCTCGATCAGGCCCAGCACCAGGGCCGTGTCCAATCCGGCGCGCCGGCTTTCGTACCAGACGGTATCGAGGAATTCGCGGCGCTCGCTCCACTCCGGCTTGCGGCGCAACAGCAGCGGGCTGGCGGCACCCAGCCAGCGCAGGTAGGCCACGCGGGCTTCGGTGCTGTGGAATTCGGGAACGGGGGGCGCCGCCTGTGCCACCGCGGCGCTGAGCGCGCTGCGCACCGAATCGATCAAAGGCTCCTCGACCTGACCGCCTGCGTGCGCCAGGCTACCGCGCCCCAACAAGCCCGCACCGGCAAGGCCACCGAGCAGCCCACGGCGTGAAAGACCTAGCGAAGGATGGCGTGCAACAGGCTTCAACTCAGGCGGCTGCGGGAGAAAGGCGCGATTTTACGAACGCGCCAATCTCTGCGGAAGCCACGCGCGTTGCGGCCGCGTCACGCCGGTGCTGGTACTCGACCTGGCCGTCCTTGAGCGCCTTGTCGCCGATCACCACGCGGTGCGGCACGCCGATCAATTCCCAATCGGCAAACATGGCGCCCGGGCGCTCGCCCCGGTCGTCCAGGATCACGTCAACACCCGCGGCCAGCAGCTCCTGGTACAGGGCTTCGGCGGCCTCTTTCACGGCCGGGCTGCGGTCCGGGCTGATCGGGCAGACCGCCACCGTGAACGGCGCGATCGCGTCGGGCCAGATGATGCCGCGCGCATCGTGGTTCTGCTCGATGGCCGCCGCCGGCAGGCGCGTGATGCCGATGCCGTAGCAGCCCATCTCCAGAAACTGCGGCTTGCCATCCTCGGCCAGGAAGCTCGCGTTCATGGCGCGGCTGTACTTGGTGCCCAGGTAGAACACATGGCCCACCTCGATGCCACGCTCGATGGCCAGGACGCCCTTGCCGTCCGGCGACGGATCGCCCGCCACCACGTTGCGCAGATCGGCCACCAGGTCGGGCTCGGGCAGGTCGCGGCCCCAGTTGACGCCGGTCATGTGGAAGTCGGGCGCGTTGGCGCCGCAGATCCAGTCGTGCAACACGGCGACTTCGCGGTCGGCCACGATGGTCACGGGCTGGCGCAAGCCGACCGGGCCCAGGTAGCCGGGCGGGCAACCGAAGTGCGCGTCGATCTCGGCCAGCGTCGCGAAGCGGAAGCCCTGCTCCATGCCCGCAAGCTTGCCGACCTTGACTTCGTTCATGTCGTGGTCGCCACGCAGCAGCAGCAGCCAGACGCGCGCCACCGTGGCGCCATCGGCCCCGATGGTCTCGGTCGCCAGCACCAGCGACTTGACGGTGGTGGCCAGCGGCACGCCCAGCAATTCCGCCACGTCGGCGCAGGTCGCCTTGCCCGGTGTGGGCGTCTTAGCCATGGCCTGCGTGGCCGGCGCGCGCGGCTGCGTCGGCGCCAGCGCTTCGGCCTTCTCCATGTTGGCCGCGTACTCGCTGTCCGGGCAATAGACGATGGCGTCCTCGCCGGTTGCGGCGATCACCTGGAATTCTTCCGACAGGTCGCCGCCGATGGCACCGCTGTCGGCCGCCACCGCACGGTAGCGCAGGCCGAAGCGGTCGAAGATGCGGCGGTAGGCCTGCGCCATGACCTGGTAGCTCAGCTTGGCGGACGGCTGGTCGCGGTCGAAGCTGTAGGCATCCTTCATCGTGAACTCGCGCCCGCGCATGAGGCCGAAGCGCGGCCGGCGCTCGTCACGGAACTTGGTCTGGATCTGGTAGAAGTTCTTGGGCAGCTGCTTGTAGCTGCGCAGCTCCTGGCGCGCGATGTCGGTCACCACCTCTTCGCTGGTCGGCTGGACCACGAAATTGCGCTCGTGCCGGTCCTGGATGCGCAGCAACTCGGGCCCCATCTTCTCGAAGCGGCCGGTTTCCTGCCACAGCTCGGCCGGCTGCACCACGGGCATGGTCATCTCGATCGCGCCGGCGCGGTTCATCTCCTCGCGCACGATCGCCTCGACCTTGCGGATCACGCGCAGGCCCATGGGCATGTAGGTGTAGATGCCCGCGCTGAGCTTCTTGACCATGCCGGCGCGCGTCATCAGCTGGTGGCTGACGACCTCGGCGTCGGCTGGCGCTTCCTTGAGTGTGGAGATCAGGAACTGGGACGCTTTCATGTCGGCGGGGAGGGTGTACAGGGAAGACCCGAAACCGGCGCGGGCAGGTAGCCGCTTGATACACAGACCACGCTGTGCATAATGGTTTCAGTTAAAAAATTGGGGTTTGATTATGCTTGACCGGGAAGGCTTCAGGCCCAACGTCGGCATCGTCCTGCTCAACCAGAAGAACCAGGTGTTCTGGGGCAAGCGCATTCGCACCCACTCATGGCAGTTCCCCCAAGGGGGGATTGACCGGGGCGAGTCGCCAGAGCAGGCCATGTTCCGTGAACTGCACGAGGAAGTGGGTTTGCGTCCGGAGCATGTGCGGGTCGTCGCGCGCACGCGCGACTGGTTGCGCTACGAGGTGCCGGACCGTTTCATTCGCCGCGATGCGCGCGGGCACTACAAGGGACAAAAGCAGATCTGGTATCTCCTGCAGCTGATGGGCCACGACTGGGACCTGAACCTGCGCGCGACCAACCATCCGGAGTTCGACGCCTGGCGCTGGAACGACTACTGGGTGCCGCTGGATGTGGTGGTGGAATTCAAGCGTGGCGTCTACGAGATGGCACTGACCGAGTTGGCCCGCTACCTGCCCCGCCATGACCACCGCAACCGCTATTTGCGCTCGAGCATGCGCGCGCGAGAAGGCGACATCCAGGACCCGCGCCGCGACATGCCGGCGCAGCAGTTCGAGCTACCGCCCGGCGGCAGTTTCGAACCCGATCCCCAAACCAACGAGCGGCTGGGCGCCGCTCCGCACAACAACCATGCTTCTTCGTCGTAGCCGCCTGGCGGCCTGGTTGGCCGTCGGCATCCTGAGCGCTGCGGCGGCCGGGGCGCAACAACTGAACAACAACGTTCCGGACGAGCCTGAATGGGTGGAGAGCGATACGCCCGCGGCGCCCGCCTTCGACATCAACAAGCTCGTGGACGTGACTGTCGATGCGCAAGGCGCCCTGCGCTACGGCGTCGATCCGGCGACGCTGCAGATCGGCAAGGACGGCGTGGTGCGCTACGTGATGGTGGCGCGCAGCACCAGCGGCGCCATGACCGCTATGTACGAAGGGGTGCGCTGCAGCACTGGCGAGTACAAGCTCTACGCGCGCTACAACGTCGACAAGTGGACGCCGGTCGGCAAGCCCGAATGGAAGTCGCTGTGGGAATCCACGCGCATCAAGCACCCGCTGGCCTTCGCGCGCCAGGGTGGTTGCGACAGCAAGGCGCCACCCAGTTCGGTGGGCGACATCGTGCGGCGCCTGAAGTCGCCTGCGGAAACCGTCTACCCGTCCTGAAGCTCAGCGGCTCAGCACGAGGTTGTCCCGGTGGACCATCTCGTGCTCGGCCGTGTAGCCGAGCAAAGCCTCGAACTCGCTGGACGGCTTGCGGCACAGCAACCTGGCCTCTGCGCTGGCGTAGTTCGCCAGCCCCCGGGCAATGGTCTGGCCGAGGTTGTCGCGGATGGCGATCACGTCGCCGCGCGAGAACTCGCCCTCCACCGCCGTCATGCCGATCGGCAGGAGGCTCTTGCCTTCGCCGCGCAACTTGCGCGCCGCACCGTCGTCGACGATGACGGCACCGCGCAACTGCAGGTGGTCGGCCATCCACTGCTTGCGCGCCTGCATCTTCTGCGTCTGTGCGACCAGCAGGGTGCCGATGGCTTCGCCCTGCGTCAGGCGCAGCAGCACATCGGGCTCACGACCCCAGGCGATCACCGTCGACGCGCCCGAACCGGCCGCACGCTTGGCCGCGAGGATCTTGGTGATCATGCCGCCGCGGCCGATGCTGGACCCTGCCCCGCCGGCCATGGCCTCGAGCTCCGGATCGCCAGCCTGCGCCTCGTCGATGAAGCGCGCGCCCGGGTCCTTGCGCGGATCGGCCGAGTACAGGCCGCGCTGGTCGGTCAAGATCACCAGGGCGTCGGCCTCGACCAGGTTCGCGACCAGGGCACCCAACGTGTCGTTGTCGCCGAACTTGATCTCGTCGTTGACGACGGTGTCGTTCTCGTTGATCACCGGCACCACGCCGTGGTGCAGCAAGGTCAGCAAGGTGGACCGTGCGTTCAGGTAGCGCTCGCGGTCGGCCAGGTCGGCATGCGTGAGCAGCACCTGGGCACTGCCCAGGCCGTTCTCGCGCAGCTTGCTCTCGTACATCTGCGCCAGGCCCATCTGCCCGACAGCGGCTGCAGCCTGCAGCGCGTGCACCTCGCGTGGGCGCGTGGTCCAGCCCAGGCGCTTCATGCCCTCGGCAATCGCACCGCTGGACACCATGATCAACTCGCGGCCGCGCACCCCGTCGCCGCGCACCAGAGCCGCCAGCTGGCGGGACCACTCGCCGATCGCGGCCTCGTCCAGGCCGCGCCCTTCGTTGGTCACCAGGCTGGAGCCGACCTTGACGACGATGCGCCGCGCATCGCGCAGCAGGGTCGAGTTGGCGAGTGGCGTCATGGAATCAGGCGTCGGAGGATTCGGAAAAACGCGGATCGATCTCGACGGGCTGGTTCTCTGCCGACTTCTCCGCATGGATGTGCTGGAACACCGATTTCACCAGCGTCTCACAGCCCTCGCGCGTCAGCGCCGAGATCTCGAACACCGGGCCCTTGAAGCGCAGGCGGCGCACGAAGTCCTTCACCTTGGCGGCGCGCTCTTCGGCCGGCACCATGTCCAGCTTGTTCAGCACCAGCCAGCGCGGCTTGCTGTGCAGCGTGGCGTCGTACTTCTTGAGCTCGTTGACGATCGCGCGCGCCTGCACGACCGGGTCAATGCTCTCGTCGAAGGGCGCCATGTCGATGACATGCAGCAGCAAGCGCGTGCGCTGCAGGTGGCGCAGGAACAGATGGCCCAGGCCGGCGCCATCCGACGCCCCTTCGATCAAGCCGGGCAGATCGGCCACCACGAAGCTTTGCTCCGGGCCGACACGCACCACGCCCAGGTTCGGGTGCAAGGTGGTGAACGGGTAATCGGCGATGCGCGGCCGTGCGTTCGAGACCGCCGTGATCAACGTGGACTTGCCGGCGTTCGGCATGCCCAGCAAGCCCACGTCGGCCAGCACCTTGAGCTCCAGCTTCAGCGCCTTCTTCTCGCCGGGCCAGCCCGGCGTCTTCTGGCGCGGTGCGCGGTTGATCGCGCTCTTGAAGCGCATGTTGCCGAAGCCGCCGTCACCGCCCTTGGCGATGGTGATGACCTCACCCGGCACCAGCAGTTCGAACAGCTGCTCGCCGGTCTCGGCGTCGCTGATGATGGTACCCACCGGCATGCGCAGCGTGATGTCGGCCCCGGCTGCGCCGAACATGTCCGAGCCCATGCCGTGCTCGCCGCGCTTGGCTTCGTGGCGCCGCGTGTAGCGGTAGTCCACCAGCGTGTTCAGGTTGGGATCGGCCACCGCATAGACGTGGCCGCCACGGCCGCCGTCGCCGCCGTTGGGTCCGCCGAACTCCTTGTACTTCTCGTGGCGGAACGAAACGCAGCCGTTGCCACCGTCGCCGGACGCGACATCGATCGTGGCTTCATCGACAAATTTCATGCTCCACCTCGCAAGTTAAAGAGACCAAAACGACAAAGCCCCGACAAGCGGGGCTTGGAACCAGAGGACCGAAGTCCTCAGGCTGCCGGCGTGATGAAGACCGTGTGCTTGTTCATCGAGCCCTTGACGGCGAACGACACGTGGCCGTCGACCAGGGCGAACAAGGTGTGGTCCTTGCCGACGCCGACGTTGCCGCCGGCATGGAAACGCGTACCGCGCTGGCGCACGATGATGGAACCGGCGCTGACCAGTTCACCACCGAAGGCCTTCACGCCCAGCATCTTGGGCTTGGAATCGCGCCCGTTGCGTGTAGAGCCGCCGCCTTTTTTCTGTGCCATGACCTATTCCCTTAACCGGCGATCGCGCCGATTTGCAGCTCGGTGAACTGCTGGCGATGGCCTTGACGTTTCTGATAGTGCTTGCGACGGCGCATCTTGAAGATGTGCACTTTGTCGTGCTTGCCATGCGACACGACGGTTGCCGTGACGGTTGCGCCGGATACCAAGGGGGTGCCCACCTTGATCTCGCTGCCGTTGCCAACGGCGAGAACCTGGTCGATCACGATCTCTTGGCCAACATCCGCAGCAATCTGTTCTACTTTAATTTTTTCGCCGGAAGCAACGCGATACTGCTTGCCACCGGTTTTTATGACCGCGTACATGTGGAACCTCTGATGAGCCCTCTACCTAAGCTCTAGAGGGTGAGCCTTCAGCGGACGAATTTCCGCGAAGCCCAAGAGTATAGCATTCCCAGGCCCAGAGGGGGCAAGCCGGCGCCCAGGCCGGGCTGGCGGCAGGAGGGCCTTCCTATAATCCGCCGCAATTACCCTGGGTCACACCTTTGTCCGTCCACAACTCCAGCACCGCAGAAGCGGTCGCGCTGATCGCCGACGACATGCGCGAAGTCGATCGTTTGATCGCCAAGCGCCTCTCTTCCGATGTGCCGCTCGTCGGCCAGGTCGCGCAGTACATCATCTCCGCAGGCGGCAAGCGACTGCGCCCGGCGCTGCTGCTGCTGATGTGCGGCGCGCTCGGCCAGCGTTCGTCCGAGCGCTTCACACTCGCGGCCGTGGTGGAGTTCATCCACACGGCCACGCTGCTGCACGACGATGTGGTCGACGATTCCACGCTGCGGCGTGGCCGCGCCACCGCCAACGAGGCCTTCGGCAACCCGGCTAGCGTGCTGGTGGGCGACTTCCTGTACTCGCGTGCCTTCCAGATGATGGTCGAGGTGGGCGACATGCGCATCATGCAGACCCTGGCCGAGGCGACCAATGTGATCGCCGAGGGCGAAGTCATGCAGCTCGTGAACATGCACGACGCCTCGCTGGACGAGAACGGCTACCTGCGCGTGATCCGCTCCAAGACCGCCAAGCTGTTCGAAGCCAGCGCCCGCATCGCCGCCATCCTGGCCGGCAGCCCGCCCGAGATCGAACGCGCCTGCGCCGACTACGGCCAGGCTCTGGGCACCGCCTTCCAGGTCATCGACGACGTGCTGGACTACGACGGCGCGCCCGAAGAGATGGGCAAGAACCTCGGCGACGACCTGCGCGAAGGCAAGTGCACGCTTCCCTTGATCGCCGCCATGCGGCGCGGCACCGCCGCTCAGCGCGACATCATCCGTGTGGCGATCGAGAACGGTGCTGTCGACAACATCGACGAAATCATCGCCATCGTCCGCGAAACCGGCGCTTTGGAGGTCACGCGCGAGGCCGCTGCAGCAGAAGCGCAACGCGCCATCGAGGCCATCTCGCAACTGTCTCCAAATGACAACACAAAAGCTTTGCTACAATTAGCGGCTCAGCTGTTGCAGCGCAGGTCCTAGGGCCTGGAGTCGCAAATCGGGGTGTAGCTTAGCCTGGTAGAGCGCTACGTTCGGGACGTAGAGGCCGGAGGTTCGAATCCTCTCACCCCGACCAGCCAAGTCATTGTCATGAGCAAAAGAGGCCGCGCAAGCGGCCTTTGTTGTTTCTGGCGGCAACTCAGCGCCACAGGGCAGCCATCGCCGCGCTGAACGCCGCACCCAATTGCGGCCCCAGCGGGGCGGTCGACGTGCTGCCCACCACCCTGCCCTGCGTCACGACCGCCTGCCCGGCGACGAAGACGTCCCACAGCCGCGGCGAGGGCGAAGAGAACACCATGGCGTCCAGCACATGCTCGGCGGGAATGCCCAGCAGCGCCGGCGACTGGTCGTCCAGCACCACGAAATCGGCCCGGTGCCCCGCCTGGATCGCGCCGATGCGCTGGCCTGTCGCGGCACGGCCGCCGGCGACCGCGGCATCGAACAGCGCCGCTGCCGTGCTGTCGCGTCCGCCCGACCGCGCCGCCACGTTGCGCTGGCGCAGCTGCACACGCTGCAGGTACTCCAGCAGGCGCAGTTCCGTGGTCCATTGGCGCGAAACCTGGCTGTCCGAGCCGACGGACCAGCGTCCGCCCATCGCCATGTAGCCGGCCAGGTCGAACAGGCCGTCGCCGAGGTCGGCCTCGGTGCTGGGGCACAGCACGATCGAGGCGCCGGTGCGGCGCACGCCCTGAAGCTCCTGCGCCGTGGCCTGGGTCGCGTGCACGAGGTTCCAGCGCGCATCCACTGGCGCGTTCTGCAGCAGCCACTCCACCGGGCGCAGGCCGGTGTGGGCGACGCAGTCGTCCACTTCCTGGCGCTGTTCCGCGACATGGATGTGCAGCGGCAGCGACACCTTGCGCGCGTGCGCCGCCACCTCCTG
Organism: Pseudorhodoferax soli; assembly: GCF_003337555.1. Lineage (GTDB taxonomy): Bacteria > Pseudomonadota > Gammaproteobacteria > Burkholderiales > Burkholderiaceae_C > Pseudorhodoferax > Pseudorhodoferax soli. Next base: position 861,863 of record NZ_QPJK01000001.1, read on the forward strand.
CAAGGCGGCGGCATCGACGGCACGCAGCGAATGCACGGCCACGCCTGCGCCGAGCAGAGCGCCCGGGCTGGTCTTGCTGGTGCCGGCATCGACAGCCAGCCGGGCGATGGCCTCCACCGTGCGCAGCACGCTGTCCGGCGTGGAAGCAAAGCGGCGCTGCGCGTCGTCCAGCGCTGGCGCGCCGAAGCCCGCACGCATGTAGAGGGTGGGCAGAAGGGTCAGGCCGATGCCCACCTGCTGCGCCGCGCGCACGAGCGCCAGCGCCATCTCCAGTGGCTGGCCTTGCGCCTGCCCGTCGGGTGCGCCGTGCAGGTAGTGGAACTCGCAGACCTGGGTGTAGCCGGCCTGCAGCAGCTCGGCGTACAGCAGGCTGGCCACGGCCTCCAGTTGCCCAGGCGTGATGCGCCGCGCCACGCTGTACATGCGCTCGCGCCAGGTCCAGAAGTCGTCGACCTCGGTCGCCGCGCCATTGCGCCGGCGTTCCGTCAGACCGGCCATGGCGCGCTGGAAGGCATGGCTGTGCGCGTTGACCATGCCCGGCAGCACCGGGCCCCCGAGCCGCATGGCACCACGCTGCTGCTCGGCGCTGGCATTGGGCAGCACGTTGAGCCAGCAGCCATCGGCCGCCACGGTCAACACCACATCGCGCGCCCATGTCCCCTGGATCCATGCGCGGCTCGCAAAGAACCGCCTCACCTCGTGCGTCATGCGCCGTCCTTCCGCTCGGTTGTGCGCATTCTGCACCGGCCCATGCGCGCAAAAAGGCCCCGGCGCCTTGCAGCACCGGGGCCTTCCTGCGGCAGATCAACGAAGGCTCAGGTACCGACCTTGCCGCCGTCTTCCCGCCAGACCACGACCGTCGCCGGACGCGGACGGCCACCGGCACCGTTGTCGGGCCAGCGCGAGAACGCCAGCGGGTCGGCCGCCGGGTCGACCGCCGGAGCGCGCGGATGGCTGCCGTACTCGCCCGGGTGCTGCACGTTGACGAACACGAACTTCTGGTCCGGCGTCCAGGTGATGCCGGTGATCTCACAGCCCGAAGGGCCGACCAGGAAGCGACGGATCTCCTTGGTCACGGGGTCGGCCACCAGCATCTGGTTGTTGCCCATGCCGGCGTAGTTGCCCACGTTGGAGAAGTTGCCGTCGGTCTGGATCCAGAGGCGGCCATCGGCGTCGAAGGCCAGGCCGTCCGGGCTGTTGAACAGGTTGTCGGCGTTGATGTTGGTCGATCCGGCCTGCAGGCCGCCGGCCGTGTGTGCCGGGTTGCCGGCCAGTACGAACAGATCCCACTCGAAGGCCAATGCGGCCGCATCCTGGCCGGTCTCGCGCCAGCGGATGATCTGGCCATAGATGTTGGCAGTGCGCGGGTTGGCTTCGTCCACCGTGCTGCGGCTGCTGTTGTTGGTCAGCGTGAGGTAGACCTCGCCGGAGTCCGGATGCACAGTGACCCATTCCGGGCGGTCCATCTTGGTGGCGCCGACATCGTCGGCCGCCAGGCGCGTGTTGACCAGGATGCCGCCCAGGTCACCGTACTTGGCACCCAGCGTGCTGCCCCCGGCGATCGGTGTGGACGGCACCAACGCCACCCACTCGCCCGTGCCCATCATGTCGCCCGCCGTGGCGCCGGCGCCGAACCTGGCCACGTACAGCGTGCCGCTCTCCAGCAGGTTGGCGTTGGCGCGCTGGTTGTCGGCCGCGTACTTTCCGTCGGAGACGAACTTGTAGACGTAGTCGTTGGCCTGGTCGTCACCCATGTAGACCACCACGCGCTTGTCCTTGGCCAGGGTCTGCGCCGCGTTCTCGTGCTTGATGCGGCCCAGCGCCGTGCGCTTCTTCGGCGTGGAAGACGGGTCGAACGGGTCGATCTCGACGATCCAGCCCAGGCGGTTGGGTTCGTGCGACTCCAGCGCGTAGTCGAAGCGCTCGTCCTCCTCGTGCCAGCGGTAGCCCGAGCCCGCGCTCGACAGCCCATAGCGGCGCATGTTGGCGTCGCGCGCATCGGTGGTGCTGGCGGTGCCGAAGTAGCCGTTGAAGTTCTCTTCGCAGGTGAGGTAGGTGCCCCACATGGTGTAGCCGTTGCCGCAGTTGTTGACCGTGCCCAGCGAGACCTCGCCGGCCGGGTCGGCGCTGGTCTGCACCAGCGCGTGGCCACGCACCGGGCCGGTCAGCTGCATCGGCGTGTTCATGTGGATGCGGCGGTTGTAGCGCGAGGGGATCACCACCTGCCAGTTGCCGCCCACCAGCCGCACATGGGCGACCGAAACGCCATGCGCATGCTGGGCCTTGCGCACCTGCTCGAGCGACCAGGGCGTGGCGCCGGATTGTTCGGCGGCCGTGTAGAAGAACTCGGGATTGATGTACTCGTGGTTCATCACGAGCAGGCCTTCGGTGCTGCTGTTGTCCGACAGGGGGAAGAAGTGCATGCCGTCGTGGTTGTCGCCGAACTGCAGCGCCTGGTCGGCCGCCGTGTTCGTGGCGTCCGGCTTCCAGGCCGGCGAGTTCGCGAACAGCGGATCGCCCCAGCGGCAGAACACGGCGTGCTTGTAGCCGGCCGGCACGACGATGTCGTCGCCCGTCGAGGCGGCCACGGCCGCGAAGCCGAGCATGGGGCCGCTGTCGTCGCCGTCGCCGCCCCCGCAGGCGGTCAGGCCCGCACCGAAGAAGCCGACGGCCCCCATGGCCAGGCCGCTCTTGAGAAAGCCACGCCGCGAACGCGCGCGCTCGACGAGCTCGTTGAAGTGCGGGTTGGCGCTGGTGTTGGTGGGGATGTTTTCTGGATCGATGGAACGCATCTGGGGCGAAGTCCTGTAATGGGAAAAAGGACAAGACGCTTCCCCGCCATGCTTTGTGCATGGTGTATTTCGCTGGCGCAGGCTGGCTTGTGGGCGTGATGGTCGAAACCGTCGGTGACAGTCCCGTGAAGCCCGCATGACCAGCGGGTCATGTTGACAAACGCCGCCGTCCCGCGCAGATGTCGCGGCGCGTTGCGCGCCGCTGGCCTCAGCCTCCGCGCAGCCGCAGCGGATCGAAGTCGCGCGGCGCGTTCTCGTCCTGCGGTGGCCGGTAGCGAAAGATGCCACTGCACCGCAGCGCCGGCGCGCCATCGGCCGTCACGAGCGCCTGTGCGAACACCATGGTGCGCGTGCGCTGCAACACGTCACCCTCTCCCTGCACCCAGGCGCCCAGGGGCGCCGCGCCGATGTAGTCCACCTGCAGGTTGATCGTGGGCAGGAAGCTGCGCCGGCCGTCCGTACCCTGGTACATGGTCATGGCCGGCAACAGCATGTCGCAAAAGCTCGCCAGCATGCCGCCGTGGCAGGTGCCCACCGGATTGGTGTGGCGCGGTTCCACGCGGAAACCCAGTTGCAGCTTCTCGCCGGTCCAGTGGCCGTAAAGCGGCCCATTGGCCGCGATGAAGGGCCCGCCCATGTCGATGGGGCGAAAGCCGGCGGGGATGGTGGCTGCGTCGTGGGGCATGGCGGGGATCATAGGTGGACACCCGCCACCGCCAGGACCCGCGTGGGACTCGGGGCCGCCTGGCCGTCCAGCCGTCGGGCGAGCAGATCCGAGAGCAGGTGCGCGCAGAGCCGTTCGGGTCCCCGCCGGGCCGGACCCGCAGCTCAGGCGTAGAAAGCCGGGATGTTGGGCCGCCCCTGCACGGTGCTGGCCGGCACGCCCTGCAACTCGGCCGCCACCATTTTGCCCAGCACATGGAGCTGTCCGCGCTCCCAGGCGCTCAGCCGGCGTGGCTGGCGGTCGACCAGGCACAGCGTGCCGACCGATTCGCCGTTCTCCATCACGAGCGGGCAACCCGCATAGAAGCGCACCCACGGATTGCCGAGCACGGCGGGGTTGTCGGCAAAGCGCTCGTCGCTGCGCGCGTCGAAGATCTCGAAGATGCCGGGCTCCAGGATGGCATGGCCGCAGAAGCTCTCTTCGCGCGGGCCCTCGCCGAGTGCCATGCCCACGCAGGACTTGAACCACTGGCGGTTGCCGTCCACCAGGCTCACGAGCGCGATCGGCACCTTGAACTCAGACGCGGCGTAGGCCGTGATCAGATCGAAGCGCGCCTCGGGCTCGGTGTCCAGGATCAGCAGGCCGCGCAAGGTCGCAATGCGTTGTGCTTCGGTGGCGGGCAGGGCTGGTGGCCGCATGGCGGACTCCTGGTCTATGAGGATGGACAGGCGGGCGCATTATTGCAGCGCACCAGGCCTACACTGGCCGCCTTCGCAGCCTGCCGCTCGCCTCATGACGCCCACGGAAACCGGCCCCAGCGCCGCCGCCGACCCGACCCGGGTCCGCCGCTTCCACCAGGTCCTGCTGTGGCCGCTGCGCCTCATGCCGCTGCCCGCATCGGCGGGCGCCAAGCCCTGGGAACTGCTGGCCGGCTCACCCTGGCACGAGGAGGTCGACGAGTACACGGGCGACACCTGCCGCTTCCACGAACGGCACTACAACGAGTTCGTGACCTTCCTGCCCTACGTGCAGCGTTTCCTGTACGGCGAAGGGCGCCATGAGCGCACGGGCGGCGGCGCCCGGCACGGCTCGCCCATGCGCGTGTTCCGGCGCCACGACATCGCCGCAGTCCGCCTCACCGCACGCCCTGGCGACGCACCGGTCACGCTGTCCATCGTCCATGCCGACCTGTACTTCTTCCTGGACGTGGACCTGGTCCTGTTCAACCTGGAAGTCAGCGCGGACGACATCTCTCTGGAGCAGGCGCAAGAGCTGCTGTACCGCTTCGGCCGCGGCTACCCGCCGGGCTGGGACGCCCAGGGCCATCCCCTGCACTGCCTGGCCGACGCCGAATGGCTGGACGCGCAAGGCCAGGTGCTGGTGCGCTCCGACGCCCACCAGCGCGATGCCTTCCTCGAACATGTGGCCGAGCACCGCGCACCGCGCATCGCCACACACTGGGCCGCCATGCTGGAGCCGCTGGTGCCCGACTACTCCGACCAGAGCGGTGCGCTGCGCTACCGCCAGATCGAGTACTACCGCATGCCGCTCATGGCCTACCTGGCGCTGAACGATCCGCGCGCGCTCTCGCGCGCCGACTTCGTGCGGCTGGGCCTGGTCACCGGCTCGGGCGACCAGCGCGCCCTGCCCTTTGCCGACGAGCACCTGGCCGACTTCGAGCAGCGCTACTGCTACGACCGCTTCTGGAGCCCCGGCGGTGCCGCCCCCGACACGCGCTACCTGTGCAACGGCCATTCGCTGGTCGTCGTGGGCCGGGCCGATTCGGTGCTGTACGGCTGCCGCGACCGCGGTGTGCTGGCGCAATTCCGGCACCAGCATTTCCTGCTGTTCCTGATCGCGCACTTCCAGAAGGCCGCGCTGCTGATGTACTCGGACAAGCTCGTGGAGGCGCTGCGCGACCTGGACGTGGGCAGCGCCGACAGCGTGCGCCGTTTCAAGCGCTCGATCCGCGGCGCCTTCGAGGGCTTTCTGCGCTTCACGCACCGCTACTGGTTCCACGAGATCTCCGAGCAGGCCCTGGTGCGCGCGCTGTGGGGCATGTGCGCCAGCCACCTGAAGCTGGACGCCACCTACTGCGAGGTCAAGGAGCGCATCGCCGACATGGCCCAGTACCTGGAAAGCGACAGCCTGCGCCGCCAGGCCAACACCGTGGTGCGGCTCACGGTGGTCACCATCTTCGGCCTGATCGGCACCGTGACCACGGGCTTCCTTGGCATGAACCTGCTGGCCGAGGCCGACGCGCCGCTGGAGCGCCGGCTCGCCATCTTTGCCGTCACCTTCCTGCTGACGACCGTGCTGACGGTCTACACCATGGCCAAGTCCAAGAAGCTCTCGGACTTCCTGGACGTGCTCTCGGACGAGCGCGCCACGGCGTGGCAGAAGTGCCTGGCGTTCGCGGCCGTGTGGCGGAGCAGCCCGCCGTCCTGAACGGCGGCACGGCGGCGCCTCACGCGCTAGCATCGGCACGGTCCGGGCCAGTGCCACGGACGCCTGTGCAAGCCGGGCGGCGCAGCGGACCGCAGGCCATGGGCGGTGTGCTTCCAACATTCCTCGGAGACAAACGATGACACGCACGACAGGGCCCCGTCCGGGCCGGGTATCGGCTTCGCTGCTGGCCTCCTTCCTGGCCCTCGCCAGCCTGGCCGCCTGCGACTCCTCTGACGACGATCCCGTGGCCTGCGCCGACCTCAACGGCATGGCCGTGGCCGCCAGCGCCATCGGCCTGCGCACCCAGGGGGCCACGGTCACGAGCACCGCGGTCGTACCCGCAGCCGGCAGCGGCGCCACGGCGGTCGGCGCGTACTGCAAGGTGCTGGGCAGCATCCAGCCGGTGGACAGCAACGCCCCCAAGATCCTGTTCCAGGTCAACCTGCCCACCAGCTGGAACGGCAAGGCCATGATGTTCGGCGGCGGGGGCTACAACGGCACCATCGCCACCGGCGTGGGCAATGTGCCGGCCGGCCCGGTCGACCGGCCCGTGCCGCTGGGCCGCGGCTACGCCACCTTCGGCAGCGACTCGGGCCACCAGGCCAATGCCGACGGCAGCCGCGACGGCCGCTTCGGCGCCAACGACGAGGCGCTCAACAACTTCGCCGGCGACGCGCTCAAGAAGACGCTGGACGTGGCCAAGGCCATCATCCGCAAGCACTACGTCGAGGCGCCCAGGCGCACCTACTTCGCGGGCGGTTCCACCGGCGGGCGCGAGGCGCTGCTGGCCGTCAGCAACTGGCCGCAGGATTTCGATGGCGCCATCGTGCTGTACCCGGCCTGGAACGCCGCCGCGCTGGACCTGCAGTTCGGCCGCATCACGCGCCAGCTGGCGCAGCCCGGCGCCTACCCGAGCCGGGCCAAGCGCCAGCTGGCCTACAACGCAGCGCTGGCGGCCTGCGACGGGCTGGACGGCGTGAGCGACGGCCTGATCAGCAACATGCCCGCCTGCAACACCAGCTTCAACCTGGCCAGCGCGACGGTCAATGGTGCACCCGTGCGCTGCGCTGGCGGCGCGGAGCTGGGCGACAGCTGCCTGTCGGACGCGCAGATCGCCTCGTTCAACACCTTCAACACCCCCCTGGTACTGCCCTATGCACTGGCGAGCGGCGAGACCACCTACCCCGGCTTCAACACCTGGGGCACGGACTTCGGCAACCCTGGCAGCAGCCCGCTGCAGCCCACGGTGCTGACGCTGTCGCTGGGCACCGAGCAGCCGGCCAACCCGATGCCGGCCGTCACGGCCGCCACCATGCCGCCCTACGGCAGCACCTTCTGGGACCAGTGGGTGAAGTACTTCGTCACGCGCGACGCCGGCTTCAACTCGCTGACGCTGGACCCGCAGGCACCGGGCCCATGGCAGGCCCGCATCGTCGCGCTGACCGGCGTGCAGGACGCGAACAAGACCGACCTGTCGGCCTTCCGCGCGCGGGGCGGCAAGATCCTCATGGCGCACGGCGCGCACGACGCGCTGGTCAGCACGCGCGCCACCCAGCAGTACTGGGCGCGCGTGCGCAACGCCATGGGCGCGGCCACGGTGGACAGCTTCATGCGCTACTACGAGATCCCCGGCTACGGCCACGCCGCCAGCAGCGTGTTCAACGCCGCCTGGGATTCGCTCACCACGCTGGAGAACTGGGTCGAGCGCGGCACCGTCCCGCCGGCCCAGACCGTGGCCGATACGGCCGGCGTGCCCGGCCGCACGCGCCCGCTGTGCGACTACCCGGCCTGGCCGCGCTACCGCGGTGCGGGCGACGTGAACCTGGCGCAAAACTACAACTGCGCCACACCCTAGTGCAGGGGGGCGTCTGCCGCTGTCGCAGCACTGACAGCCGAGCGCCCGGCCCTACCCTAGATTCCAAAGCCAACTCTTGCTTGGAGTCGAGCGATGAATCCAGACGTGATCGCACTGGTGCGGAAGATCAATGCGTCCGCAGAGTTCAACCGCTGGTGCGGCTTTGAAGTCGTGTCCGCCGTGCCGGGCGCAGTCGAGCTGGCCATGCAGTGGCGCAAGGAGGCTGGGCAGTATTCGGGCTTCCTCCACGCAGGCGTCGTGGGCGCGCTCATCGACACCGCCTGTGGCTTTGCCGCCGCGACGGTGGCCGGACCGCGATTGCTTGCCGCCCACTTCTCGGTCAACTGCTTGCGCCCCGCTTTGGGGGAGCGCTTTGTTGCGAGAGCCCGTGTCGTCAAGCCAGGCAAGCAGCAGGTGTTCACCGCATGCGAGCTGTCTGCGGTCGAGAACGGAGCGGAGAAGTTGGTCGCTACGGGGGAGACGCTGCTCACGGTGCTGGCAGGTGAGGCCCCACCGGAACGTTGACGGACACGGGCGATTGCCCGTACGTGCAATCGGCGTTGGCAGAGGGTCGAAGGGCGCTGCAGGCACCCGACGTGGGCCTCAGGGCTGGCGCAGCCAGTCCGCCTCCCAGCCGCCGCCCAGCGCCTGGATCAACGAGACGGCTGCCGTCTGCCTGGCCAGCTGCACCTGGGCCAGCGTGCGCCGCGCACTGAGCGCCGAGGCCTGGGCGCTCACCACCTCGCTGTAGCCGACCTGGCCGGCGCGGTAGCGGTTCAGCATCTGCTGCTCCGTGCGGTCGGCCGCCTGCGAGGCGGCGCGGCGCAGGCCCTCCTGCTCGGCCAGCGCGGCCGTGGCGCTCAACTGGTCCTCCACGTCCTGGAAAGCCGCCAGCACGGTCTGGCGGTAGGCCGCGACACTGGCCGCATGGGCGGCCAGCGCTGCGTCGGTGGCCGCGTCGCGCGCGCCGCCGTCGAACACCGTCTGCGCCACCGACACGCCCAGCGCCCACAGCAGGCTGGAGGCACTGAACAGATCGCCCACGCGGCTGGCACTGCCGCCGATGCTGCCCGACAAGGCGATGCTGGGGTAGTAGGCCGCGCGCGCGATGCCGATCTGCGCGTTGGCACGCGCCACTGCGCGCTCGGCGCCCGCGATGTCGGGCCGGCGCTGCAACAGCAGCGAAGGCAGGCCCGTGGGCACGGCCGGCACCACGGGGCGCCAGGCCGCGGGCGCAATGGCGAACTCCGCCGGCACCACACCCACCAGCACCGCGATGGCGTGCTCGTAGGTCGCGCGCGAGCGCCGCAGCGCCACGCGCTCGGCCTGGGCACCCAGCAGCTGGGTCTGGGCCTGCAGCACATCGGTCTGGGCCGCGATGCCCGCGTCGTAGCGGTTGCGCGTGATCGCGAGTGCGCGGTCGTAGCCGGCGATGGTCTCGTCGAGCAGCACGGTCTCGGCATCGGCCTCGCGCAGCGCCAGGTAGTTGGCCGCCAGCGCGCCGATGGACGAGAGCCGCGCCGAGGCCAGGTCGGCCGCGCTGGCCTGGGCGTTCGCCTGGGCGCTGTTGACGGCCTCGTCGAGCCGGCCCCACAGGTCGGGCGACCAGTCGGCCGCCACGCTGGCCGCGTACGAGCGGCTGGACGCCGCACCGCCGCGCACCGGCCCGCTGCGGCGCGCGCTGCCCTCCAGCGACAAGGTGGGCAGCAGCGCCGCCTGCTGCTCGCGCACCAGGGCCTGGGCCTGCGCGTAGTTGGCCACGGCCGCGGCGATGTTCTGGTTGGACACCTGCACGCGCGCGGCCAGTGCGTCGAGTTGCGGATCGCCGAAGCGCGCCCACCAGTCGCCGCGGTCCAGCGCGTCGCCGGGCTGGGCCGGCAGCCAGCCGTCGGCGGCCGGCGCCTCCTTGAAGGCGGCGGCAAAACCCGGATCGGGCCGCGTGTAGCGCGGACCCACGGCGCAGCCAGCCAGCACGGCGGGCAGCGCGAGGAGAAGAAGGCGGCGGGGCAGCATCGGCATCATGGGGTGCGGGCGAGCAGGCGGTCGTTGGCGGCCGGGCGGCGCAGCTTGTCCAGCAGCACGTAGACCACGGGCACGGTCAACAGGGTCAGCAGCTGGCTCGCGATCAGGCCGCCGACGATGGTCACGCCCAGCGGCTGGCGCAGCTCGGCGCCCTGGCCGAAGCCCAGCGCCAGCGGCAGCGCGCCCAGGGCGGCGGCCAGCGTGGTCATGAGGATGGGCCGAAAGCGCAGCAGGCAGGCCTCGCGCACCGCGTCCAGCGCCGACAGGCCGCGCGCGCGCTGCGCCTCCAGCGCGAAGTCGATGATCATGATGGCGTTCTTCTTGACGATGCCGATCAACAGGAACAAGCCGATCAACGCAATGATCGTCATCTCCATGCGGAACAGCAGCAGCCCGAGCACCGCACCCACCCCAGCCGAGGGCAGCGTGCTGAGCACCGTGATCGGGTGGATGAGGCTCTCGTACAGCACGCCCAGCACGATGTAGATCACCACGATGGCGGCCACGATCAGCAGCGTCTGCTGGCCGCCCGTGTCCTGCGCCGCGCGCGCCGTGCCGGCGAAGCTGCCGCGCACGTTGACCGGCATGGCGATGTCGTTCTCCGCCTGCTTGACCAGTTGCTGCGCCTCGGCCAGCGTCACACTCTCGGCCAGGCCGAACGAGATGGTGCTGGAGAGCTCGGTGTCGTCGTGGCTGATGGAACTCGGCACGGCGCGCTCGCCCACGCGCACGAAGGCCGACAGCGGCACCATGGTGGTGGTGCTGGTGGCCAGGGCCTGGCCGGCCGAGGAATTGCGCGAGGCCGGGTTTGCCGAGGACACGGTCGATGTGCCGGTGCTGCTGTCCGCGTTGGCCTGCACCGTGCTCGTGCTGGCGCGGCCGCTGCTGTCGGTCGTGGTGCTCACGGTGGACGGCACGTACAGGTCTTTCAACACCAGCGGCGCCTGCTGGAAGCGCGGCGCCCATTCCATGATCACCGAGTACTGGTTCAGGTCGTTGTAGATGGTCGCCACGGAGCGCTGGCCGAAGGCGTTGTACAGCGCGGCGTTGACGGCCGAGGTGCTGACGCCCAGCCGGGCGGCGGCATCGCGGTCGACCGAGACGAAGGTCTCCACGCCGTTGTCGGAGGATTCGCCGTCCACGTCGGTCAGCTGCGCCAGCTCGGCCATGCGGTCCGACAGCTTCTTGGACCAGTTGCGCAGGTCGGCCAGCGAATCGCTCTTGAGCGTGTACTGGTAGGTGGAGTTGCTCTGGCGCCCACCCATGCGCAGGTCCTGCACGGGGAACAGGAACACACGCAGCCCGGTCAGCTGGTTCAACTGCGGGCGCAACCGGTCGATCACGGCCTGCGTTTTCTCGGTGCGGCCCTGGTCCAGGGGCTTGAGGTTCACGAACATGAAGCCGCCACCGGCCCGGCCCCCACCGCTGAAGGCGATGACCGTGTCCACGGCCGGGTCGACGCGGATGATGTCCACGGCCTGCTTGAGCTTGTCGCGCAGCGCGCTGGACGAGATGCTCTGGTCGGCGCGGATGCCGGCGTTGAGCTGCCCGTTGTCCTGCTGCGGGTAGAAGCCCTTGGGCACGTGCATGAACAGCCAGACGTTCAGGCCGACCACCACGGCCAGCGAGAGCATCACCAGGCCCTTGCTCGCCAGCGCCCAGTCCAGGCTGTGGGCATAGACCCGCAGGCTCCAGGCCCACAGCCGTTCCGTGCCGCGCAGGAAGGGGCCGCTGATGCGGCCGGGCGGGCGCCGCTGGTACCAGGCCTCGCTGCGCAGCAGCATGGCGCACAGCATGGGCGTGGTGGTCAGCGAGATCATGAGCGAGATCAGCACCGCGGCCGACAGCGTGACCGCGAACTCCTGGAACAGCCGCCCGACCTGCCCGCCCATGAACAGCAGCGGGATGAACACCGCCACCAGCGACAGGCTGATCGACAGCACCGTGAAGCCGACCTCGCGCGCGCCCTGCAGCGCCGCGGCCATGCGGTCCATGCCGTCCTCGATGTGGCGCTGCGTGTTCTCCAGCACCACGATGGCGTCGTCCACCACGAAGCCGGTGGCCACCGTCAGCGCCATCAGCGACAGGTTGTTGAGCGAGAAGCCCAGCAGCCACATCACGCCGAAGGTGCCCAGCAGCGAGACCACGGTGGCCACGGCCGGGATGATGGTGGCGCGCGCACGGCGCAGGAACACGCCGACCACCAACACCACCAGCACCACCGACAGCATCAGCGTGAACTCCACCTCGTGCAGCGAGCCGCGGATGGAGTTGGTGCGGTCCGAGGCCACCTGCACGGCGATGTCCTGCGGCAACTGGGCGCGCAGTTCGGGCAGCAGGCGGCGCACGCTGTCCACGGTCTCGATGATGTTGGCACCGGGCTCCTGGGTGACGAGCACGATCACGGCCGGCTTGCCGTTGAACAGGCCGACGGTGCGCGTGTTCTCCACGCTGTCGGCCACGTTGGCCACGTCCGACAGCTTCACCGGCGCGCCGTTGCGCCAGGCGATCACGAGGTCGCGGTAGTCGGCGGCGCGCAGGCCTGGTGCCGGCGTGTAGACCTGCAGGCGCCGGCCCTCGCCTTCGATCGCGCCCTTGGGCCGGTTGGCGTTGTTGGCCTGGATCGCGGCGCGCACGTCCTCGGTGCTGATGCCCAGCTGGTTCAGCGGGTACGGGTCGAGCTCCACGCGCACCGCCGGCAGCGAGCCGCCGCCGATCTCCACGTCGCCCACGCCCTCGACCTGCGACAGGCGCTGGCTCACGACGTTGGACACCGCGTCGTAGATCTGGCCCGGCGTGCGGGTCTCCGAGGTCAGCGCCAGGATGATGACGGGCGAGGCCGTGGGGTTGGCCTTGCGGTAGGTCGGGTTGCTGCGCAGCGTGCTGGGCAGGTCGGCGCGCGCGGCGTTGATGGCGGCCTGCACCTCGCGCGCGGCGGCATCGATGTTGCGGTTGAGGTCGAACTGCAGCGTCACACGCGTGGAGCCCGTGGAACTCGTGGAGGTCAGCTCGTTGACGCCCGGGATCACGCCGAGCCGGCGCTCCAGCGGCGTCGCCACGCTGGAAGCCATGGTCGAGGGGCTGGCCCCGGCCAGGCTGGCGGAGACCGAGATCACCGGGTAGTCCACGCGCGGCAGCGGTGAGACCGGCAGCACGAAGAAGGCCAGGATGCCGGCCAGCGCCACACCGATGGTCAGCAGCACCGTGGCGATGGGCCGCTCGACGAAGGGCCGCGACAGGTTCATGTGCCCGCCGCCCCGCGGCGCCGCGCGATGCGCTGTCCCACGCGGTCGAACGCCAGGTAGATCACCGGCGTGGTGAACAGGGTGAGGATCTGCGACAGCACCAGGCCACCGAAGATCGCAAGCCCCAGCGGCCGGCGCAGTTCGGCGCCCTCGCCCCAGCCGAACATCAGCGGCAGCGCGGCGAACAGCGCGGCCAGCGTGGTCATGAGGATGGGCCGAAAGCGCAGCAGCGCGGCCTGGTGGATGGCCTCCTGCGGCGTCTTGCCCTGCTGGCGCTCGGCGTCGATGGCGAAGTCGATCATCATGATCGCGTTCTTCTTGACGATGCCGATCAGCAGGATGATGCCGATGATGCCGATCACGCCCAGGTCCTGGCCGCTCAGCATCAGCGCCAGCAGCGCGCCCACGCCGGCCGAGGGCAGCGTCGAGAGGATGGTCAGCGGGTGCACGTAGCTCTCGTACAGCACGCCCAGCACGATGTAGACGCAGACCACGGCCGCCAGGATCAGCCAGAGCTGGCTGGTCAGCGACTGCTCGTAAGCACCGGCGGCGCCCAGGAACTTCATGGAAATGCTGGGCGGCAGCCCGATCTCGGCTGCGGCCGCGCGGATGGACTGCACCGACCTGCCCAGCGCCGCGCCAGGCGCGGTGTCGAAGCCCACGGTGGCGGCCGGGTACTGCGCCACGCGCGTGACCTGCAGCGGCGAGAGCTGCTCGCGCACCGTGGCGAAGGACGACAGCGGCGTGGTGCCGCCGCTGCCCGTCCTCAGCTGCAGGTTGCCCAGGCCCTGCACCGAATCCAGGCCCTCGCGCTGCGCCTCCAGGATCACGCGGTACTGGTTGGTCTCGGTGAAGATGGTGGAGACGATGCGCTGGCCGAAGGCGCTGTAGAGCGCGTCGTCCACCGCGCTGGCGGTGACCGACAACCGCGCGGCCGTGCCGCGGTCGATGTCCACGTAGGCCGCCAGGCCCTGGGCGCCGGCGTCGGTGGTGGCGTTGCGCACGCGGTCGGCTAGGTCGGCGCCGTGCAGGCGCTCCACCAGCTTGCGCGCCCATTCGTTCACGAGCGCCGTGTCCACGCCTTCCAGCGAGAGGCGGAACTCGGTCGGGCCGGCCTCCGCGTCGATGGTCAGGTCCTGCGTGGGCTGCAGGTACAGCGTGACGCCGGCCACGGCCTCGCGCACGCGCTGGCGCAGCCTGTCCATGGTCTCTTGCTGGTTGCCGCGGTCGGCGCGCAGGTTCACCAGCATGTTGCCGGTGTTGAGGGACGTGTTGCTGGCGCCGTCCACGCCGACCACGGCCGACAGGCTGCGCACGGCAGGGTCGGCCAGGATGGCCATGGCGGCCGCCTGCTGCAGTTCGGCCATGCGCGCGTACGAGACATCCTGCGCGGCCTCCACGCGCACCTTGAGCTGGCCCGTGTCCTGCGTGGGAAACAGGCCCTTGGGGATCGCGATGTACAGCAGCACCGTGAGCACGAGCGTGGCCAGGGCCACCAGCAGCGTCAGCGGCTGGTGGCGCAGCACCCAGACCAGGCCGCGGTCGTAGCGACGGACCACCTTGTCGAAGAAGCGCTGCACGGCGTGGCCGAAGCGGTTGCCGGTCTCGGCCTCGGGCTTCAGCCAGCGCGCCGACATCATGGGCACCAGCGTCAGCGAGACCACGGCCGAGATCAGGATGGTGATGGCCAGCGTGACCGCGAACTCGCGGAACAGCCGGCCCACCACGTCTTCCATGAACAGCAACGGGATCAGCACGGCGATCAGCGAGACCGTCAGCGAGATGATGGTGAAGCCGATCTGCGTCGCGCCCTTCAGCGCCGCGGCGAACGGCTTCTCGCCCTCCTCCAGGTAGCGCGCGATGTTCTCGATCATCACGATGGCATCGTCCACCACGAAGCCCGTGGCGATGGTCAGCGCCATCAGCGAGAGGTTGTTCAGCGAATAGCCCAGCAGGTACATGAGCCCGCAGGTGCCGATCAGCGAGATCGGCACGGCGATGCTGGCGATCACGGTGGCGCGCAGGTTGTGCAGGAAGACGAAGATCACCAGCACCACGAGCAGCACCGCGAGCACGAGCTCCAGCTGCACGTGCTCGACCGAGGCGCGGATGCCGGTGGTGCGGTCCGACAGCACTTCCACGCGCAGCGACGCTGGCAGCGCAGCCTGCAGCTCGGGCAGTTGCTGCTTGATCGCGTCCACGGTGGCGATCACGTTGGCGCCGGGCTGGCGCTGCACGTTCAGGATCACCGCGGGGCGCAGCATGGCCCCCACGCTCCCCGCTTCGCGAGGTTCGCTGCCCCCCGAGGGGGCGCTCGCCGCCTTGGGGCGGCCCGGCGGCGGCTCGACCTCGCCCTGGTCTTCCTTCAACGCCGCCCAGGCTCCCAGCTGCGCGTTCTCGGCGCCGTCCACCACGCGCGCCACGTCGCGCATGCGCACGGGCGCGCCGTTCTTCCAGGCCACGATGAGGTTCTGGTAGTCGGCCGCGGTCAGCAGCTGGTCGTTGCTGTTGATGCTGTAGGCGCGCGCCGGCCCGTCGAAGCTGCCCTTGGCGCTGTTGGCGTTGGCCGCGGCGATCACGGTGCGCAGGGTGTCGATGCCCAGGCCCACCGCGGCCAGTGCGTTGGTGTCGGCCTGGATGCGCACGGCGGGCCGCTGCCCGCCCGACAAGGTGACCAGGCCCACGCCGGCCACCTGGCTGATCTTTTGCGCCATGCGCGTGTTGACGAGGTTTTGCACCTCGGTCAGCGGCATGCTGTCGCTGCCCACGGCCAGCGTCAGGATGGGCGCGTCGGCCGGGTTCACCTTGGCGTAGACCGGGGGCGCCGGCAGGTCCGCCGGCAGCAGCGAGTTGCCGGCGTTGATGGCGGCCTGCACCTGTTGCTCGGCCACGTCCAGCGTCTGGTCCAGGTCGAACTGCAGCGTGACGATGGAGACGCCCGCCGCACTGGTCGAGGCCATGCGGTTCAGGCCCGGCATCTGGCCGAACTGGCGCTCCAGCGGCGCGCTGACGGTGCGGCTCATCACCTCCGGGCTGGCACCTGGGTACAGGGTCTGCACCTGGATGGTCGGGTAGTCGACCTGCGGCAGCGCGGCCAGCGGCAGGAAGCGCAGGCCGACCAGGCCGGCCAGCACGATGGCCAGCATCAGCAGGCCCGTGGCGACGGGCCGCTCGATGAAGGGTCTGGACGGGCTCATGGACTCAGGAGCCCGGCCGGCGCCGCTGCTGCAGGCTTTGCCAGCGCGCCAGCGCCTCTGGGTCGCCCCGGTCCAGCGCTTCGAGGAACTGCTTGCGCTGGGCCAGCTTCTCGGGGTCGTCCTTCACCGAATCCAGCATGCGGCGGCGCTGCTCGGCCGTCGGCAGGCCGGCGGACTCGGGCTGGGCGGCAGGCGGCTGGCCGCTGGGCGGCGGCGCGGTGGCGGCCGGCGGCTGCGGGCCGGAGGCGCCCGGGCGCGCCGGCAGCGGCGCCGGCGCAGCGGCCGAGGGGTTGGCCGGCGCCGAGGCCGAGGCGCCCGGCGCCGTCGCGCCCTGCCCCTGGCGGCGCCCGCCGGTGCCGCCACGCGGGCCGGCCGGCGGCACCTCGCCCTGCAGCCGCACGCGCGAGCCTTCGCTGAGCCGGTCGCCGCCCTCGGTCACGACGAGTTCGCCGGCCTGCAGGCCCTCGGTCACGGCGACGACGTCCACCGTGGCCTCGCCGCGCTTGACGCGGCGCATGTGCACCGTGCGGTCTTCGCCGACCACGTACACATAGGGGCCCTGCGGCCCGGTGCGCACGGCCGTCACGGGCACCACCAGTGCGTCCAGCGTGCGCAGCGTCATGCGCACGTTGACGAACTGGTTGGGAAACAGCTTGCCGTCGCCGTTGGCGAAGCGGGCCTTGGCCTTCACCGTGCCCGTGGTGGTGTCGACCACGTTGTCCAGCGTGGAGAAGCTGCCGCTGTCCAGCACCGCGCTGCGCGTGCGGTCCAGCGCGGCCACGGCCAGCTTGCCGCTGCCGCGGACCTGCTCCTGCACCTCGGGGATGCGGTCCTGCGGCACGGCGAACTGCACGTCGATGGGGTTCATCTGGGTGATCACGGCGATGCCGGTGGTCGAACCCGCCGCCACGGTGTTGCCAGGGTCCACCGTGCGCAGGCCGATGCGCCCCGTGAGCGGCGACGTGATGCGCGTGAACTCCAGGTTCACGGCGGCCGCGGCCTCGGCCGCCTTGTCGCTCGTGACCGTGCCTTCCAGTTGCTGCACCAGTGCGGCCTGGGTGTCCACGTCCTGCCGGGCGATGGAATCCTGGCCCAGCAGCGTGCGGTAGCGCGCCAGCGTGACGCGGGCGGCCTGCAGCTGGGCCTCGTCGCGCATGCGGGTACCGCGCGCCTGCATCAGCGCCTGCTCGTAGGGGCGCGGGTCGATGCGGGCCAGCAACTGGCCCTTGCGCACGGTCTGGCCTTCGGTGAACAGCACTTCCGTCAGCACGCCGCCGACCTGGGGCTTGAGCGTGACCGTGGCCGTGGGCGTGACGGTGCCCAGCGCGTCCAGCGTGACAGGAATCTGCGCGCGCGCCACGGCGGCATGGCCGACCGTGACCATGCCGAAGGCGCCGGCACCGCCGGGGCCGCCCGGCGGGCCACCGGGGCCGCCGGGGCGCGGCCCCATGCCGAAACCGGCGGGCGTCTCGGCCGGCCGCTTGACGAGGTAGTAGCTGCCACCGACCAGCGCCCCCAGCACCAGCACGGTGACCACCGCCCCGAGCCAGCGGCGCTTGCGCGAGGGGGGCCGCGCAGGCGGGGGCACCAGGGAACGGGAAGGCGGAACGGGGCCGGGCGTGGGGTGGTCCATGGCGCGAAATCGGGGGCAGGCACGAGGTTGGTGCGATTGGAGCGGGCGATCGTAGCCGGCATGTGCTTGCAACTGTCAACGGCAGGTAAAGGGCCGGGCCAAGCCGTTCGTCGCGCTGCGCTGCAGCTGGCGCCGCCGCATTGCAGCCCGTCGCATGCCGCTGGGAAGCGGCGCAGCGCCGGCGCACAGTCGCTTCAACACCACACGCGACGGAGCCCCCCCATGCTGATCCAGATCCTGACCCACACACCCGCCTGGGTGTTCGCGCTGTTCGTGCTGCTGGCCTGGATCGGCGGCAGGCAGCTGCAGGACGGCAGCCCGCACCTGGCCCGCGTGGCCGCCATGCCCGTGGCCATGGTCGCCCTGGCGGTCTACGGCGTGGCCGGCGCGTTCGGACGCTCGGATGCCGGCTGGCTGGCGCTGGCCGGCTGGGGCCTGGCCGCGGCTGCGGCACTGGCCTTCGTCGCCCGGCTGCCGCTGCACCCGGCCGTGCGCTACGAGCCTGCCAGCCGGCGCTTCTTCCAGCCCGGCAGCTGGGTGCCGCTGGCGCTCATGATGGGCATCTTCGCCACCAAGTACGCCGTGGGCGTGCTGCTGGCCATGCACCCGGAGTTGGCCCACCAGGGCAGCTTCGCCACGGGCATCAGCACGCTGTACGGCCTGTTCAGCGGCATCTTCGCCGGCCGTGCGCTGCGGCTGTGGCAGCTGGCACTGCGCCAGCACGGCGCAGCCGTCGCCGCCTGACCCTCTCTTCTTCAAGGAGCACACCATGTCCCGCACCCCCATCCCTGGCGAAACCCATCTCGACTGGACCGCCCGCCGCCGTGCCAAGGCCAAGCTGGGCTGGTTCGCCCATGCCACGGTCTACGGGGTCGTCAACACCGTGCTGGTCGCGCTGTCGCTGGCCGGTGGCCGGCACTGGGCGCTGTTCCCGCTGCTGGGCTGGGGCCTGGGCCTTTTGTTCCACGGCCTGGCGGTCTGGGTGCTGGCACCGGGCAACCCGCTTATGGACCGCATGGTCGCGCGCGAACGGCAGCGGCTGGACGGCAGCACGCCGCGTTGATCAGGCACCATGCGGCCCATGATCACCGTCCACCACCTCGACAACTCCCGATCGCAGCGCGTGCTGTGGCTGCTGGAGGAACTGGAACTGCCCTACGAGATCGTGCAGTACAAGCGCGACCCGGCCACCATGCTGGCCCCGCCCGCGTTGCGCCGTGTGCACCCGCTGGGCAAGTCGCCCGTGGTGACCACGGACGACGGGCTGGTGCTGGCGGAGTCGGGTGCCATCCTGGAAACCCTGGTCGAGCGCCACGGCCAGGGCCGCTTGGCGCCGCCGCCCGGCACGCCGGAGGCCGTGCGCTTTCGCTACTGGATGCACTACGCGGAAGGCTCGGCCATGCCGCCGCTGCTGCTCAAGCTGGTGTTCGACCGCATCGAGAAGGCCAAGATGCCCTTCTTCGCCAGGCCGATCGCCCGCAGCATCGCGGCCAAGACCAAGGCCGCGCTGGTCCTGCCGAACCTGCAGCGCCACCTGGACTTCCTCGAAGGCGAGCTGGCCGGGCGCGACTGGTTCGTGGGCGATGCCTTCTCGGCGGCCGACATCCAGCTGAGCTTCCCGGTCGAGGCCGCCAGGCAGCGCGCCGGACTGGATGCCAGCCGCCCGAACCTCATGGCCTGGCTGGCACGCATCCACGCCCGGCCGGCGTTCCGGCGCGCGCTGGAGCGCGGCGGGCCCTACGCGCTGGCCGATTGAGGGCTGCGCCGTGGCACCGCGCACAGCATCCGTCCTGCTGGCCCTGGCCGCCGTGGCTGCCACCACCGGCGCACTGGCCGCCAATGGCCTGGCCACGCTACCCGCCACGGCCACGCTGGGTCCGGTGACGCTGCTCTATCCCACGCAGGCAACGCCGTCCGCCCTGCAGCGCGGCCCGTTCACGGTGCAGGCCGCCGTGGACGCCGCACCCGCACGTGGCAACGGCCGGCTCGTGGTGCTGTCGCACGGCTCGGGCGGTGCGGTCTGGCCGCAGTTCGACCTGGCGAGCGCGCTGGTGGCCGCCGGGTTCACGGTCGCCATGCCACTGCACAAGGGCGACAACTTCGAGAACACCAGCGACGTCGGCCCGGTGAGCTGGGCACGCCGGCCGCAGGAGGTGTCCCAGGCCATCGACGCCGTGGCTGCGCAGGCCGCGCCGGGCGGCCGCCTCGCGCCGCTGCAGCTGGATCTGCAGCGCGTGGGCGCCTACGGCATGTCGGCGGGCGGGCTCACCGCGCTGGCGCTGGCCGGGGGCCGCTGGTCACCCGCGCTGCTGGCGCAACACTGCGAGGCCCACATCGAAGAGGACTTCGCGGCCTGCGTCGGCCTGTCCACCGAGCTGACCGGCGGCGTGCTCGACAGCGCGAAGATCGGCATCGCCAAGCGCGTCATCCGCGCCAAGCTGGGCAGCGACACGGCCTGGCGCAGCTGGACCGAGCCGCGCATCGCCGCGGTGGTGTCCGCCGTGCCGATGGCGGCGCCGTTCGACATGGCCTCGCTCGCCGCGCCGCGCGTGCCGCTGGGCCTGGTGCGCGCGGCCGAGGACGCCTGGCTGGCGCCGCGCTGGCACATCGACGCCGTGCGCACGGCCTGCGGCGATCGCTGCACGCTGCTGGCCGACATGGCGCAGGGCGGCCATGGGTCCATCCTGTCGCCGGCCGTGACAGGCCTGTCCGGCACGCTGGGCCGGCTGCTGAACGATCCGCCCGGTTTCGACCGCAGCAGGCTGCCCGTCGTCTACCGGGAGATTGCCGGCTTCTTCGAGAAGCAACTGGCAACCGCAACGCCCAAGGCGCCATGAAGCCCATCCTGCACAACGCCTTGCGCCACTACCTGCACGTGCTGGCGCTGTGCTGCGTGGTGGCGGTGCTGACCACGCTGATGTGGCCGCACCGCAGCTACGTGTCGCAGCTGGCCTATTCCCTGTGCATCGGCACCATCTGCTGGGGCACGATGGAATTCGGCCGCTACGCGGTGCCGCGCGCGCACTGCCATGGCGACGCCGAGGGCGGGCACGGCTGGCCGCGGGGTTGGCGCGGCCTGGTGCTCACAGTGGCGGGCATCCTGGTCGGCTTCTACGCCGGCGACTGGCTGGCCTACCAGCTGATCGGCCCGGCCGACCCCGGCCGCACGGCCAATGCGCGCGACAGCATGGTCGGCCTGTACATCACGGTGGCGGCCGGTGCCATCGGCTCGTTCTACTTCCACACCCGCGGCAAGGCGGCGGCCCTGGCCGCGGCCATCGCAGCTGCGGAGCGTGACGCGACGGAGGCCAAGCTCAAGCTGCTGGAGACGCAGCTGGAGCCGCACATGCTGTTCAACACGCTGGCCAACCTGCGCGTGCTGATCACGCTGGACCCGCCACGCGCCGTGGCCATGCTGGACCGGCTCAACGGCTACCTGCGCGCCACGCTGGGCGGCTCGCGCGCCACGCTGCATCCGCTGGCGCAGGAGTTCGAACGCCTGGCCGACTACCTGGAGCTCATGGCCGTGCGCATGGGCGCGCGCCTGCGCTACCGGCTGGAACTGCCCGAGGACCTGCGCGCCGCGCCGGTGCCGCCGCTGCTGCTGCAGCCGCTGGTGGAGAACGCCATCCGCCATGGGCTGGAGCCCAAGATCGAAGGCGGCACGGTGACCGTGCGCGCGCAGCGCGACACCGGTGCGGACGGCGAGCTGCTGGTCCTGCATGTGCTGGACACGGGCGTCGGCCTGCCAGCGGATGGCGCGCCACCCTCTACCCCGGGCGGCTTCGGCGTGGCCCAGGTGCGCGAGCGGCTGCAGACGCTGCACGGCGCACGCGCCAGCGTGGTGCTGCAGCCTGCGCCCGGCGGCGGCACCTCGGCCCTGCTGCGCATGCCGCTGCACGGCGGTGCCGGCCTGCGCACAATGGCGGGCACGGCACCGGCTCCTTCGGTGCCCTCTGCCTGACTGGAGTCTCCATGCCGCATCCACTTTCGCGCCGCCAGGCGCTGGCCCAGGCCGGTGCGCTGTCGCTGGCGCTGGGCTGGCCCGCGTCGCGGGCGCAACCCGCGGCCACGCTGCCCGCGCCCGGCAGCCGCCTGGCTGTGCCTGCCGTAGCGCTGCTGGACGGCAGCCGCTTCGCTCCCGCGGACGCCGAGGGCCAGGTGCTGGTGCTGTACTGGTGGGCCAGCTGGTGCCCGTTCTGCGCGCTGCAGTCGCCGCACATGGACCAGCTCTGGCGCACGCAGTCCGGCCGTGGCCTGGCGGTGCTGGGCCTGTCGATCGACAAGACCGCCGCCCCGGCCACCGCCTACCTGCGGCAAAAGGGGTACGGCTTCCCCAGCGCCTGGGTGTCGCCTGAGCTGGCACGGGCACTGCCCAAGCCGCCCGGCCTGCCGGTGACCGTGGTGCGTGGCCGCGACGGCAAGGTGCTGATGGCCGAAGCCGGCCAGCTGTTCCCCGAGGATGTCGCGGAGATCGCACGCTTTCTGTGAAATGACCGCCCCGACCGCCCCAACCGCCCTGATCGCCGAGGACGAACCGCTGCTGGCGCAGGCGCTGCGCGCCGAGCTGGCCAGCGCCTGGCCGCAGCTGCAGATCGCCGCCACGGTGGGCGACGGCCACAGCGCCGTGGAGGCGGCGCTGCGCTGCAGGCCCCAGGTGCTGTTCCTGGACATCCGCATGCCCGGCCAGGACGGCCTGGCCGCGGCGGCCGAGCTCGCCGAACTGTGGCCGGCCGGCGAAGCCCCGTTGCCACAGCTGGTGTTCGTGACCGCCTACGACGAATACGCCGTGCGCGCCTTCGACGCCCAGGCCGCCGACTACGTGCTCAAGCCCGTGCAGCCCGAGCGCCTGCGCCGCACGGTGGCGCGCCTGCAGCAGGCCCTGGCCACAACCGGGACGGCGCCGGCCGATGCGCTGGAGCAGCAGCTCGCGCAGTGGCGCCGCCCGCTGGGTGCTGCCGCCAGCAGTGCGCCGGCCGCGCCGCTGCGCTTCATCGCGGCCGGCGATGCCGGTGGCGCCAACGTGCGCATGGTCCCTGTGGACGAGGTGCTGTGCTTCGAGGCAGCCGACAAGTACGTGCGCGTGCTGACCGCCGGCGAGGAGCACCTGATCCGCACACCGCTCAAGCAGCTGCTGCCGCAGCTGGACACGCAGCGCTTCTGGCAGGTGCACCGCGGCGTGGTGGTGCGGGCCGACGCCATCGAGCAGGTGCAGCGCGACGAGGCGGGCCGGCTGCACCTGCGGCTGCGCGGCCGCCCCGGCGAGCGCGTCGCCGTGAGCCGGCTCTACACCCACTTGTTCAAGGCCATGTAGACCGCCGGGGCGGCACAATCGCCGCCCCATGGCAACTCCCAAGCAGCTTCTCGTGGCCGGTGGCGGCATCGGCGGCCTGGCCGCCGCGCTGGCCTGCGCGCGCCAAGGCTGGCAGGTGTGCGTGTTCGAGCGCGCCGCGGCCTTCAGCGAAGTGGGCGCCGGCGTGCAGTTGGGCCCCAACGTCGTGCGACTGTTGCAGGCCTGGAACCTCGGCACCGCACTGCGGGCCGTGGCCGCGTTCCCCGAACGCCTGCGCGTGCGCGACGCCGCCAGCGGCCAGCCACTCGCCACGCTCGACCTGGCCGCCATGCCCGCGCGCTACGGCGCACCCTACGCCACCATCCACCGCGCCGACCTGCTCGCACTGCTGCACCAGGCTGTGGCGCCACGGGCCGACACCGCTCTCGCGCTGGACCGGCGCGTGCTGGGTTTCGAGGACGATGGCCGGCGTGTGCTGCTGCGCACCGAGGGAAAGGCCATCGACGGCGATGCCCTGCTCGGCGCCGACGGCCTGTGGAGCGGCGTGCGCACACAGTTGCTGGCCGACGGCCCGCCGCGCCTGACCGGCCACCTGGCCTACCGCGCGCTGCTGCCGCAGGCCACGCTGCCTGCGGCGCTGCGCAGCGCCGAGGTCACGGCCTGGCTGGGCCCGCGCCTGCACCTGGTCAGCTACCCGGTGCGCGGCGGCGAGGCGCTCAATGTGGTGGCCTTCGTGCAGGGCCTGCCACCGGGTGGCGCACGCGGCGCCACGCCCGATGCCCTGGCCGACTGGGACCACGCCACCAACGCGGCCGACCTGCAGGCCGCCATGGCCGGCTGCTGCACGCCGCTGCAGGACCTGGTGCGCGCGGTGCCCGCCTGGCGGCTGTGGGTGCTGGCCGACCGGCCACCACTGCGCGCCGCCTCCGAGCAGGCCCGCGGCCGCGTGGCGCTGCTGGGCGACGCCGCGCATCCCATGCGTCCCTACCTCGCGCAGGGCGCCGGCATGGCCATCGAGGACGCCGAGGCGCTGGGCCGCGCCCTGCGCCAGGCCG
Organism: Pseudorhodoferax soli; assembly: GCF_003337555.1. Taxonomy (GTDB): domain Bacteria; phylum Pseudomonadota; class Gammaproteobacteria; order Burkholderiales; family Burkholderiaceae_C; genus Pseudorhodoferax; species Pseudorhodoferax soli. The sequence goes on from NZ_QPJK01000001.1 coordinate 886,067, forward strand.
ACACGGCCGGCATCGAGGTGCCCACGCTCCTGGCCCGCTACGCACTGGAACGCTGGCAGCGCAACGCGCGCGTGCAGGCCCGTGCGCTGCGCAACGGCCGCATCTTCCACGCCACCGGGCCCATCCGCTGGGGCCGCAACCTGTCGCTGCGGCTGCTGGGCGAGCAGCTGCTGGACATGCCCTGGCTGTACGGCCCGCAACAGCCCGCGCGCTGAACTGCGGAGTGCCGCCGGCTACGGGCAGCGGCGTGCGCCGGGCGCGGTAATGCGCGGTCGCAAGCGCCCAGCTCAGCTCAGGAAGAACTTGATCACGCCCTTGGCCGCGAAGCCCACCATGCCCAGGCCCAGCCCCAGCAGCAGCACGAAGGTGCCGAAACGCCCGGCCTTGGACTCACGTGCCAGCTGCAGGATGATGAACAGCATGTAGAGCATGAAGGCGCCGAGGCCGAAGGTCATGCCGAACCAGGCGATCTGGGCTTCGGTGTAGCCGAACATGCGTGTCAGACGACCAGGTCGCGGTAGGCGTGCCAGCTGGCGTGCGCGAGCCACGGCGCAGCCACCACCAGGCCCAGCAGCGCGGGCAGCATGGCCACCAGCGTGAGCCCCACCAGCAGCACCGCCCACAGCGCCAGCGGCAGCGGGTTCTCCAGCACCGCGCGCCAGCTGGTCAACACGGCCGCCAGCACGCCGATGCGCCGGTCCAGCAGGAGCGGGATGGCGATGACGCTGGAGGCGAACACGGGCGCGGCCAGCAAGGCGCCCAGCATCAGCCAGGCCTCGAACAGCCAGCCCTGACCGGCCGCAACAACGAGCAGCAGGAACTCCTCCGGCCGCGCCACCTGCCCCGGCGCGAAGCCCGTCACCAGCGCGGCGGACGTCACGACCCACCCGGTGCCCGCGAACGCGAGCAGCACACCGAACAGCAGCAGCCGGCCATCCTTGGGCCACCAGACGCGCAGCACCACCGCAAGAGGTGGGCATGTGCCACGCTCCAGCGCGCGGCTGACCGCGTAGAGCCCCGTCGCCGCAATGGGTGCGACCAGCAAGAAGCCCGAGAAGGCGCCGGCCAGCAGCCAGAAGTGGGCATGCGCCCACAGCGCGAGTGCGCCGCCAAACGCCGCCAGGACCATGCCGTGCAGCAGGCCCGGCAGCGGGCAGCGCCACAGGTCCGCCCAGCCATGCGCCAGCCAGCGCAGCGGCGCAGCCGCGCCGACCGTGCGCACGGTATGGCGCTGGCTTTCGGTCAGGGCGCGGGAGGCTGTCCTTCTGGGCATGCGCCATGCTCCCATGGCGCCACGCAGGCCGTGTTGACCTGCATCAAGCCCGCAATGTCAATGGCGCGGCGTCTTGGCCTGGACGTCTTCCACGTCCTGCGTGATGGCGCCGGGCGGGCTGAAGGGCGAGGGCTCGCCCGGTGCGGGCTCCGGCGCGGCGCGGCCGCGTGGACGCGCGGCCTGCTGCTGCCAGCTGCGGTAGCGGCGCCAGCTGGCGGCCGGGTCCACACCCATGCCGCCGAAGCGCAGGATCACGGGGCGGCCGGTGAGCTTGGCCCACAACAGGCGCAGGCCGAACACCACAGCCAGCACGGCCGCCGCCAGCACCAGGCCGGCAGCCACCACCAGCCCCGCGGCCAGCAGGGCCAGCTGCAACATCAGGCGGACGAGGCCCGCTACGAAATCACCCACGGCCCCATCACTCCTTTGTTGCGCGCCCGCGATCATCAATGCACCACCCGGTCGAAGCGGAATTCACCGGGCGACTGGATCGGGTCCACGTCCACGGGAATCACCGCCTTGGGCGCGAAACGCCCTTCCAGCAGCATCTTGGACAGCGGGTTCTCGATGCGCTGCTGGATCGCCCGTTTGAGCGGACGGGCACCATACACCGGATCGAAGCCCACCTTGGCCAACTCCGCAAGCGCGGCAGGGGAAACGTCTAGCGTCAGGTCGAGGTGCGCCAGCCGCTCGCGCAGCGCGCGGATCTGGATCCCCGCAATCGCCTCGATGTGCTGCGCGTCCAGCGCGTGGAACACCACGGTCTCGTCGATGCGGTTCAGGAACTCGGGCCGGAAGTGGTTCTTGAGCTCGCCCTGCACCGCGTCCTTGATGTCCTCGGCGTCCTGCCCGACCATGGCCTGGATCAGGTGCGAGCCGATGTTGCTGGTCATCACGATCACGGTGTTCTTGAAGTCCACGGTGCGGCCCTGGCCATCCGTGAGGCGGCCGTCGTCCAGCACCTGCAGCAGCACGTTGAACACGTCCGGGTGCGCCTTCTCGACCTCGTCGAGCAGCAGCACGCTGTAGGGCTTGCGCCGCACGGCTTCGGTCAGGTAGCCGCCCTCGTCGTAGCCCACGTAGCCCGGAGGCGCGCCGATCAGGCGGGCCACCGAATGCTTCTCCATGAACTCGCTCATGTCGATGCGGATCAGGTGGTCCTCGCTGTCGAACAAAAAGCCCGCCAGCGCCTTGCACAGCTCGGTCTTGCCCACGCCCGTGGGGCCCAGGAACAGGAAGGAGCCGGTCGGCCGGTTCGGATCGGACAGGCCCGCGCGCGAGCGCCGGATGGCGTTGGCCACGGCCATTATGGCCTCGTCCTGGCCGACCACGCGCTGGTGCAGCTTGTCTTCCATGTGCAGCAGCTTCTCGCGCTCGCCCTGCATCAGCTTGGAGACCGGGATGCCGGTGGCGCGCGCCACCACCTCGGCGATCTCCTCGGTGCCGACCTGGGTGCGCAGCAGCCGCAGGCCGCTCGATGTGCCCTTGCCGGCTTCCTTGTCCTGCGCTTGCTTGAGCTTCTTCTCCAGTTCGGGCAGCTTGCCGTACTGGATCTCCGCGACCTTGTTGAAGTCGCCCTTGCGCTTGAGTTCCTCCACCTGGAAGCGGAACTTCTCGATCTCTTCCATGACCTCCTTGGAACCCAGCGCCTCGGCCTTCTCGGCCTGCCAGACTTCGTCTAGGTCGGCGATCTCCTTTTGCAGCTTGGCGATCTCTTCCTCGATCAGGCCGAAGCGCTTTTGCGAGGACTCGTCCTTCTCGCGGCGCACGGCTTCACGCTCGATCTGAAGCTGGATCAGGCGGCGGTCGAGCCGGTCCATGACCTCGGGCTTGGAATCCATCTCGATCTTGATCTTGGCCGCGGCCTCGTCGATCAGGTCGATCGCCTTGTCGGGCAGGAAACGGTCGGTGATGTAGCGGTTGGACAGCTCGGCCGCAGCCACGATGGCCGGGTCGGTGATCTGCACGCCGTGGTGCGCCTCGTACTTGTTCTGCAGGCCGCGCAGGATGGCGATGGTGGCCTCCACGCTCGGCTCGCCGACGAGGATCTTCTGGAAGCGGCGCTCGAGCGCGGCGTCCTTCTCGATGTACTTGCGGTATTCGTCCAGCGTGGTGGCGCCCACGCAGTGCAGCTCGCCACGCGCCAGGGCCGGCTTGAGCATGTTGCCGGCGTCCATCGCGCCTTCGGCCTTGCCGGCGCCGACCATGGTGTGCAGCTCGTCGATGAAGACGATGGTCTGGCCTTCGTCCTTGGCCAGCTCGTTGAGCACGCTCTTGAGCCGCTCCTCGAATTCGCCGCGGTACTTGGCGCCGGCCAGCAGCGCCGCCATGTCGAGCGACAGCACACGCTTGCCCTTGAGCGAATCGGGCACCTCGCCGGCGACGATGCGCTGGGCCAGGCCTTCGACGATGGCGGTCTTGCCGACGCCGGGCTCGCCGATCAGCACGGGGTTGTTCTTGGTGCGGCGCTGCAGCACCTGGATGGCGCGGCGGATCTCGTCGTCGCGGCCGATCACCGGGTCGAGCTTGCCCATGCGGGCGCGCTCGGTCAGGTCCATCGTGTATTTCTTCAGGGCTTCGCGCTGGCCTTCGGCCTCGGCGCTGTCGACCTTCTGGCCACCGCGCACGGCGTCGATGGCCGATTCCAGCGCCTTGCGCGACAGGCCGTTCTCGCGCAGCAGCTTGGCCGCGTCGATCTTGCTGTCCACGAAGGCCAGCAGGAACAGCTCGCCGGCGATGAACTGGTCGCCGCGCTTGAGCGCTTCCTTCTCGGAGGCCTGCAGCAGCGTCACGAGGTCGCGGTCGGGCTGGACCTGCTCCTGGCCCTGCACCTGCGGCAGCCGCTTGACGGCACCTTCGGCCGCGGCCAGCAAGCCCTGCACGTTGGCGCCGGCACGCTCGAGCAGCGGGCGCGGGCCGTCCTGCTGCTTGAGCATGGCGGCCAGCACGTGCACGGGGGTGATGTAGGCGTTGTCGTTGGCCAACGCGAGGGACTGGGCATCGCCCAGGGCTTCCTGAAATTTGGTGGTGAGCTTGTCGATTCGCATGTTCGAGTTCTCCGAATTGCAACGAACATGGGGAGAGGATGCGCCCGTTTCAAGGGCGGCGCTGTCGGTGCGCGCCGACAGCTTGATCTGGATCGGGCCCGGCTCAGGCGTTCCGCGCGGCAATGCCCCAGCGCGCCAGCGCCGCGTCGTCGCTGACGCGGGCGTCGACCCAGCGGCCGCCCTCGGGCGTCTGTTCCTTCTTCCAGAACGGGGCCTGGGTCTTGAGGTAGTCCATCAGGAATTCGCAGGCCTGGAAGGAGGCGCCGCGGTGCGCCGAGGTGACGGCCACCAGCACGATCTGATCGGTAGGTGCCAGCGGACCGACGCGGTGCACCACGCGCGCGCCGTAGAGCGGAAAGCGGGCGAAGGCTTCGTCGACCATGGCCTCGATGGCGCGCTCGGTCATGCCGGGGTAGTGCTCCAGCTCCAGCGCCGTGACCTGGCCGGCCACGTCGGGGTGGTGGTCGCGCACGGTGCCGACGAAGCTGCAGACGGCCCCCACGCGGGCGTCCTGCGCGCGCAGGGCGGCGATCTCGGCGCCGAGGTCGAAGTCTTCGGTCTGGATGCTGACGCGGGCGGTGCTGGGCATGCGGCGATTCTCGCGCAGGCTACACTCGCGCCCCATGTTCGCCCCCACCGCCCGCACCGCCACCTCCGTGGCCGGCTGCTGCGCGAAAAAAGCGAACAAACCGCTGCTCGTCTGACCGGGGCTGCGGTTCCGTCGTCGGATGTGCGACGGAACCCCTGGCAGCCTTTCTGCACGAGCTTCGCGCGCGCTCCCCTTCGATGGTCGACCCTGACGGTCTTGCTGTACCCATCGAAAGGAATGTTTGTGTCTTCTGCTTCTCCCCTGTTCTCCGGCCTGTGGATTCCACTGGTCACGCCCTTCACCGCCGACGACCGCGTCGACCATGCTGCGCTGGCCGCCCTGGTGCGCGACCTGGCCGGCCGCAGTGTGGCCGGCTTCGTGCCCTGCGGCAGCACCGGCGAAGCCGCCGCGCTGACGGCCGAGGAACAGCTGGCCGTGCTGGACACCACGCTTGCCGCGGCGCAGGGCCTGCCCGTGTTGATGGGCGTGGGCGGCTACCGGTTGCAAGGCGTGCTGGCGCAATTGGAAGCCGTCTGCACGCGGCCTGTGGCCGGCGTGCTGGTGGCGGCGCCGTTCTACATCCGCCCCTCCCAGGAAGGGCTGCTGACCTGGTTCCGCACCGTGGCCGACGCCAGCCCCGTGCCGCTGGTGCTCTACGACATTCCGTACCGCACCGGCGCGGAACTGCGGCTGGAAACACTGCTGGCGCTGGCGGCGCACCCGCGCATCCAGGCCATCAAGGACTGCGGCGGCGACGCGGGCAAGACGGCTGCGCTGATCGCCGACGGCCGGCTGGCGGTGCTGGCTGGCGAGGACGCGCAGATCTTCGGCAGCCTGGCCCTGGGCGCCACCGGCGCGATCGCGGCCAGCGCGCACCGGCACACCGAGCGCTTCGTGCAGGTGATCGAACGGCTGCGGGCTGGCGCGCTGGCCGAGGCGCGGGCCTTGTGGCAGCCGCTGCTGCCCTGGGTGCAAGCCGTGTTTGCGGAGCCCAACCCCGGCCCGATCAAGGCGTTGCTGGCCGAAGCCGGACAGATGGACAACCGCCTGCGCGCCCCGATGACTGCGGCCTCCCCGGCCCTGCGCCAGCGCCTGCGCGCGCTGGAAGACGCCCTGCTCAGCCGCCCGTGACGGGCGGGAAGAAGGCGACTTCGGCGCCTTCGTGCAGCGCGGCGGATTCGTCCTGCATCTGCTGGTCCACGGCCACGCGCACGGCGCGGCCACGGGCCAGCAGCTCGGCGTAGGCGCCGCCGCGCGCGAGCAGCTCGTCGCGCAGCGCGCCGACGGTGGCGGCCTCGGTCTGCATGGACTCCTGGCCCAGGCCCAGGCCTTCGCGGATGGAGGCGAAATAGCGGATGGAGAGCTTCATCCCCACAGGTCCTCGAACGGCAGGAAGCGCACGGTGTCGCCGCGCGCGATGGGCTGGCCGGCTGGCGTGTCCACCAGGCCATCGCCCCAGGCGACGGATGTCAGCACGCCCGAGCTCTGGTTGGGGAACAGCTCCAGCGCGCCATCGGCATTGCGGCGCGCGCGCAGGAACTCGCGGCGCCGGTCCGCGCGCTTCCACTCGAAGGCGGCAGGCAGGTGCACCACGGCAGGCGCCGTGTGCGCGGCGCCCTGCAGCTTGAGCAGGAATGGGCGGACCAGCATCAGGAAGGTGACCAGGCTGGACACCGGATTGCCGGGCAGACCGATGAAATGGCAGGCCGCGCCATCGGTGCCGGGAATGGACCCATAAGCAAACGGCTTGCCCGGCTTGATCGCGATCTGCCAGAGCTCCAGCCGCCCGAGGGCCTGCACGGCGGGCTTGACATGGTCCTCCTCGCCGACCGAGACGCCGCCGCTGGTCAGCACCATGTCGTGGCCCTCGGCTGCGTTGCGCAGAGCCTGGACGGTGGCGTCCAGCCGGTCCGGCACGATGCCCAGGTCGCTGACCTCGCAGCCCAGGCGGAGCAGCAGCGCACGCAGGAAGAAGCGGTTGGAGTTGTAGATCGCGCCGGGGCGCATCTGCGCGGGTGGCACCTCGCCCGGCATCACGAGTTCGTCGCCGGTGGAAAACAGCGCCACGCGCGGGCGGCGCGCGACCGTCAGCTCCGCCAGGCCGATGCTGGCCGCCATGCCCAGTGCGGCCGGCGTCAGGCGCGTGCCCTGTACGAGCACGGTGGCGCCCAGCGCCACATCCTCGCCAGCGCGGCGAATGGACTGGCCGGGGGCAGGCGCAGTGCGCACGCGGATGCGGCCATCGTCGAGCAGTTCGCAGTCTTCCTGCATGACGACGGCGTCCGCGCCCTGGGGCACGGGCGCACCGGTGAAGATGCGCGCGGCCGTGCCGGCGGCCAGGGCCGCACCCGTGCTGCCGGCCGGGATGCGCTGCGACACGGGCAGCACGGAACCTGCGGCGGGCACATCGGCGCAGCGCAGCGCGTAGCCGTCCATGGCGCTGTTGTCCAGCGGCGGCACCTGCAGGCCGGACACCGCATCGCGCGCCAGCACGCGGTGGTCGGCATCGAAGGTGGACACGGTTTCGGTGGCGGCCAGCGGCTCGGCGTAGCCCAGCAGTTGGGCCAGGGCCTCGTCCAGGGTCTTGAGCTTGGCGGCGGGGTCGGTCATGCGGCAGGGTCCAAACGGTGGGCGAAGAGCGCGGCATTGTCGGCCAGCCAACGGGCCAGCGCCGGCACGTCGTTCAGTTCCAGCACCGGGCACAGGGGCGCGGGCTGGAGTTCGGCCGGCGCGTCGGTCAGCACGGCGCGGACATGCCGGTCTTCGGGATAGCGCGCGGGGCGCTGGTCGCCGGCGCGGCGCAGTTCCAGCCGCGGCAGGTCCTCGTGCTTGAAGCCTTCGACGAGCACCCAGTCCACATGCTGGCGCAACTCTGCAACCAAGCCACGCGCGGTCGGCGCGTGCTCCGTGGCGTATTCGCGCAGCAATGCAAGGCGGCGGTCGGAGGCGATCACCACCTCCTGCGCGCCGGCCTCCCGGTGGCGCCAGCTGTCCTTGCCCGGCGTGTCGATGTCGAAGCCGTGGTGCGCGTGCTTGACGACAGAGACCGTCTCGCCGCGCGCCTTGAGCAGGGGGATCAGCCGCTCGATCAGCGTGGTCTTGCCGGCGCCCGAGTAGCCGACAAATCCCACGACCTTCATGCGCAGTGTTCGGCGATGTAGCGCTTCACGAAGTCTGCGTCGGCCGGGACCCGCTGCACGCGGCGCGGCAGGTTCTCGATGCCTTCGAACCTGGCCGGCCGCTCGGGCGCTCGGCCCAGGGCTTCGACGATGGTCTCGGCGAACTTGATCGGCAGTGCGGTCTCGAGCACCACCATGGGCACGCCCGCGCTGCGCTGCTCGCGCGCCACCTTGAGGCCGTCGGCCGTGTGCGTGTCGATCATCTGGCCGAAACGCTGGTAGGTGTCACGGATGGTCGCGAGGCGGTCCGCGTGCGTGCTCTTGCCACTGGCGAAGCCGAAGCGGGTGGCAGCCTGCGCGAACAGCGGGTCGGCCGACAGGTCGAAGCGGCCCGTGCGCGCCAGGCCTGCACCGAACAGCTCGGCCGTGCGCGCGCCGTCGCGGCCCAGCAGGTCGAACACGAAGCGCTCGAAGTTGGACGCCTTGGAGATGTCCATGGACGGGCTGGAGGTCTCGTGCGTGTCGGCGCTGCCGCGCACGCGGTAGACGCCGGTGCGGAAGAACTCGTCGAGCACGTCGTTCTCGTTCGTGGCGACGACCAGTTGGGCGATCGGCAGGCCCATCATGCGCGCGACATGGCCGGCGCAGACGTTGCCGAAGTTGCCCGAGGGCACGGTGAAGCTGACCTGCTCGCCATCCGTCTTCGTGGCCTGGAAGTAGCCCGCAAAGTAGTAGACCACCTGGGCCAACAGCCGCGCCCAGTTGATCGAGTTCACCGTGCCGATGCGGTACTGGCGCTTGAATGCGAGGTCGTTGGAAACGGCCTTGACGATGTCCTGGCAGTCGTCGAACACGCCGTCGACGGCCAGGTTGTGGATGTTGGCGTCCTGCAGGCTGAACATCTGCGCCTGCTGGAACCCACTCATGCGCCCGTACGGCGAGGTCATGAACACGCGCACGCCCTGCTTGCCGCGCATGGCGTATTCGGCCGCGCTGCCGGTGTCGCCGCTGGTGGCGCCCAGGATGTTGAGCTCCTCGCCGCGCCGGCCCAGTTCGTACTCGAACAGGTTGCCAAGCAGCTGCATGGCCATGTCCTTGAAGGCCAGCGTGGGGCCGTTGGACAGGGCTTCGAGGAACACGCCGTCTTCGAGTTGGCGCAGCGGCACGATGGCCTCGGTGCCGAAGACCTCGCGCGTGTAGGTCTTGGCGCAGAGGGCCTTGAGGTCGGCGGCCGGAATGTCGTCGATGTAGAGCGACAGGACCTCGAACGCCAGTTCGGCGTAGGGCAGGCTGCGCCAGCGCGCAAGCGTGGCCGCATCGACCTGCGGGTACCGCTCGGGCAGGTACAGGCCGCCGTCGGGCGCCAAGCCTTCGAGCAGGATGTCGCAGAAGCGCTTGCGGTCGGGGTGGCCGCGGGTCGACAGGTAATGCATCAGTTCAGCTCTTCCTTGCGGATGCGCGTGATGGGCGCCAGCACGGTCGGCAGGGCCTGCATCTTGGCGATCGCGGCGTCCATCAGCGCCTCCTGGCAGTCGTGCGTGAGGATGATGAGATCGGTCTGCGTCGAGCCTTCGCCGCCCACCTCGTCGGCTTCGCGCTGCAGCACGGCGTCGATGCTGATGCCGGACTCGGCCAACAGGCCGGTGACCTTGGCCAGCACGCCGGCCTGGTCGGCCACGCGCAAGCGCAGGTAGTAACTGGTGACCACCTCGCCCATGGGCAAGACCTGCAGGTCGCTCAGTGCGTCGTGCTGGAAGGCCAGGTGCGGCACGCGGTGCTCGGGGTCGGCCGTGTGCAGGCGGGTGATGTCGACGAGGTCGGCGATCACGGCGCTGGCGGTGGGCTCGCTGCCGGCACCCTTGCCGTAGTACAGGGTGGTGCCCACGGCATCGGCCTGCACGACGACGGCGTTCATCGCGCCCTCGACATTGGCGATCAGGCGCTTGGCCGGCACCAGGCTGGGGTGCACGCGCAGCTCCACGCCCTTCTCCACGCGCTTGGTGATGCCCAGCAGCTTGATGCGGTAGCCCAGCTGCTCGGCGTAGCGGATGTCTTGCGCCGACAGCTTGGTGATGCCTTCCACGTAGGCCTTGTCGAATTGCACCGGGATGCCGAAGGCGATCGCCGACATGATGGTGGCCTTGTGCGCGGCATCCACGCCTTCGATGTCGAAGGTCGGGTCGGCCTCGGCATAGCCCAGGCGCTGGGCTTCCTTGAGCACCACGTCGAAGTCCAGCCCCTTGCTGCGCATCTCCGACAGGATGAAGTTGGTGGTGCCGTTGATGATGCCGGCGATCCACTGGATGCGGTTGGCCGTGAGCCCCTCGCGCAGCGCCTTGATGATGGGGATGCCACCGGCCACGGCGGCCTCGAACGCCACGATCACGCCCCTGGCCTGGGCCGCCGCGAAGATCTCGGTGCCGTGCACGGCCAGCAGCGCCTTGTTGGCGGTAACCACGTGCTTGCCGGCAGCGATGGCTTCGAGCACGAGCTGCTTGGCGATGCCGTAGCCGCCGATCAGCTCGACCACGATGTCGATGGACGGGTCGGCAATGACGGCGCGCGCATCGGCCACGACCTTCACGTCGCTGCCGACAATTTCACGCGCACGCTCGACGTTCAGGTCGGCCACGGTCGCGATCTCGATGCCACGGCCGGCGCGGCGCCGGATCTCCTGCTGGTTGCGCGCGAGAACGTTGAAGACGCCGCTGCCGACGGTGCCGATGCCCAGAAGGCCGACCTGGATGGGTTTCATGCGAGAGCCGCCTGTGCGGAGGAAGAGGAAGAAGAAACGGGCGCGGCGTGGCGCTTGCGGTACTGCTCGAGGAAGCTTGCGATGCGACCGATGGCCAAGCGCAGGTCGTCTTCGTGCGGCAGGAACACGATGCGGAAATGGTCCGGCGTCGGCCAGTTGAAGCCAGTGCCCTGCACCAGCATGACCTTGGTCTCCTGCAGCATCTCGAGGATGAACTGCTGGTCGTCCTGGATCGGGTAGATCTTGGGATCGAGCCGCGGGAACATGTACAGCGCGGCGCTGGGCTTGACGCAGCTCACGCCCGGGATGGCCGTGATGAGCTCATAGGCCAGGTCGCGTTGGCGGCGCAGCCGGCCGCCGTCGCCCACGAGGTCGTTGATGCTCTGGTAGCCGCCCAGCGCCGTTTGGATCGCCCACTGGCCCGGCACGTTGGCGCACAGCCGCATGTTCGAGAGCATGTTCAGGCCCTCGATGTAGTCGCGCGCGGGCTTCCTGTCGCCCGAGACCACGAGCCAGCCGGCGCGGTAGCCGCAGCTGCGGTAGCTCTTGGACAGCGAGTTGAAGGTCAGCGTGAGCACGTCATCCGACAGGCTGGCGATGGCGGTGTGGCGGGCGCCGTCGTAGAGCACCTTGTCGTAGACCTCGTCGGCGAACAGCACCAGGCCGTGCTCGCGCGCGATGGCCACGAGGGCCTTGAGGAGTTCGTCGGAGTACAGCGCGCCGGTCGGGTTGTTCGGGTTGATGACCACGATGCCCTTGGTCTGCGGCGTGATCTTGGCGCGGATGTCGTTGAGGTCGGGCATCCAGCCATTCGCCTCGTCGCAGCGGTAGTGCACCGGCGTGCCGCCGGACAAACTCACTGCGGCCGTCCACAGCGGGTAGTCGGGTGCGGGCAACAACAACTCGTCGCCATCGTTGAGCAAGGCGTTGGTGGCCATCACGATCAGTTCGCTGGCGCCATTGCCAAGATAGATGTCGTCCAGCGTCACGCCCTTGACGCCCTGCTTCTGGGTCTCGTGCATGACGGCCTTGCGCGCCGCGAAGATGCCCTTGCTGTCCGAGTAACCGGCCGAGTTCGGCAGGTTGCGGATCATGTCCTGCTGGATCTCTTCGGGCGAATCGAAACCGAACACCGCCAGGTTGCCGATGTTGAGCTTGATGATCTTCTGGCCCTCTTCCTCCATCTGGCGCGCGGCGTCCATGATGGGCCCGCGAATGTCATAGCAGACGTTGGAAAGCTTGGCGGATTTCTGGACGGTTTTCATGGAGTCCCCTGGTGCCTCCGGCGGCTTGCGCCATAGCCCCACCGGCGTGCCTGTTGAAGCGAAAACCTATAATTTGACCACAGTTCGCGGCACTTCCCGGCCCGCGCACCACCCCTCTCCCCATGAAACTGCAGCCCGACAAATCCAGCGTCCAGACCATCACCGCCTTGGGCCCGGGATGGATCGGCGTGCAGGCCGACCGCATCGAGCACAGCGTGGTGATCGGCTCGCGCGGCCAGCGCGATGCTTGGCCGTGCAAGCGTTTCGAAGACCTCACCGCAGAGCATTTCGCCCAACTGGCCGAGATCGATTGCGAGGTCGTGATCTTTGGCAGCGGCGAGCGGCTGCGCTTTCCGCAGGCTGCCTGGCTGCGCCCCCTCATCGCCAAGCGCATCGGCGTGGAGACCATGGACACGGCTGCCGCCTGCCGCACTTACAACATCCTGGCCCAGGAAGGCCGCGATGTGGTGGTCGCCTTGTTGCTGGAGCCTGCGGTGTGACGCATGCACACCCGTGTCACGCTCCCTGTAACAAGGGAACGCGAAAAGCATTTTCAGGGTAAAATCAAGGGTTGCCGCGCGGGCCGCACAGTCTTATACACCCGCGGCTGTCGACCACTTTCCGACTCCCGAGATTCAAACATATGGCGATCGTTGTCAACAAACTCATCCCTGAATTCGAAGCCAACGCCACGGGCGGCGTGAAAGTCTCCAACACCTCGCACCTGGGCAAAGTCCTGGTGCTGTATTTCTACCCGAAGGACAACACGCCCGGTTGTACCACCGAAGCCATGCAGTTTCGGGATAAGTACAAGGACTTCGTGAAGGCCGGTGCCACGGTGTTCGGCGTCTCGCGCGACAACATGAAGTCGCACGACGAGTTCAAGGCCAAGCTCGAGCTCCCGTTCGAACTCATTGCCGACACCGAAGAGAAGATGTGCCACATGTTCGGTGTGGTCAAGAACAAGATCATGTACGGCAAGAAGGTCAAGGGCATCGAGCGCAGCACCTTCCTGATCGGCGCCGATGGCACGCTGCAGCAGGAATGGCGCGGCCTCAAGGTGCCCGGCCATGTGGACGAAGTCCTGGCGGCCGTCAAGGAAATCAACACGACCGTCTGATCGCTGCGGTCATCCGCGCGCGGGGCGGTCACCGGGGTCATGCATAATGGTTTCATGCCCCTAGGAGACGCTCCTCGCGCATCCCACCAAAAAGCCGCCCTGGCGACCGGGCGGCTTTTTCGTTTTTGGTCCTTCCCAGGAAACACGACGCCCCATGCCTCTGCCCCCGCCCCCCGCAAAGCGCGCTGCCACCCTGTCTCCTGACGCCTTCGACGCGCCTGCGCGCGCCACATCCAAACCTGCGCGGGTCGCACGCGCGCGCTTCACCGAAGCCGCAGCGGAAGAACCGGCGCACACGCCGCGCGAAGCCCAGGACGAAGCGCCTGTCGCCGCGCTGCGCGACACCGGCGTGGCCATCGACGTACCCACGATGCGCGAGACGGTGGAAGCACCGCCGGCACGCGCGCGCCGCGAGGCCGCCGCCGACACGCCCGCCGCGGCGCCGGCGCGCAAACGCAAGCCAGCCAAGTCGGCAGGCCCGTCCAAGCTGTTCGTGCTCGACACCAATGTGCTGATGCACGATCCGATGTGCCTGTTCCGCTTCGAAGAGCACGACATCTACCTGCCGATGATCGTGCTGGAAGAGCTCGACGGCCACAAGAAGGGCATGAGCGAAGTGGCGCGCAACGCGCGCCAGACCAGCCGTACGCTGGACGCCCTGGCCGGCATGCCGAACGCCGACATCGCGGTCGGCCTGCCGCTGGACGTCACCGGCCACCGCGAAGCCGGCGGCAAGCTGTTCTTCCAGACGCGCGCGCTGGAAGACAGGCTGCCGGCCAGCCTGCCCCAGGGCAAGGCCGACAACCAGATCCTCGGCGTGGTCGAAGCCTTGCGGCGCGAGCATGCGCCGCGCGAGGTGGTGCTGGTGTCCAAGGACATCAACATGCGCGTCAAGGCCAAGGCCCTCGGGCTGGCTGCCGACGACTACCAGAACGACAAGACGCTGGAGGACGGTGAGTTCCTGTACTCGGGCGCGCTGGCGCTGCCGCCCGATTTCTGGGCCAAGCACGGCAAGACGGTGGAGAGCTGGCAGCAGGGCCAACACACCTTCTACCGGATCGCCGGCCCGGTGGTGCCGAGCCTGCACATCAACCAATTCGTCTACTTCGAGGCGCCGGGCGAGCCCAGCCTGTATGCCCGCGTGACCGAAATCCGCGCCAAGACGGCCGTGCTGAAGACGCTGCGCGACTTCAACCACCTGAAGAATGCCGTTTGGGGCGTGACCACCCGCAACCGCGAACAGAACTTCGCGATGAATCTGCTGCTCGACCCCGAGGTCGACTTCGTCACGCTGACCGGCAATGCCGGCACCGGCAAGACGCTGATGGCGCTCGCCTCCGGCCTCACGCAGGTGCTGGACGACCGCCGCTACACCGAGATCATCATGACGCGCGCCACCGTCAGCGTGGGCGAGGACATCGGCTTCCTGCCCGGCACCGAGGAAGAAAAGATGGGCCCGTGGATGGGCGCGTTGGACGACAACCTCGAAGTGCTCGCCAAGACCGAGACCAGCGCCGGCGAATGGGGCCGCGCGGCCACCAACGAGCTGATCCGCTCGCGCATCAAGATCAAGAGCATGAACTTCATGCGCGGCCGCACCTTCCTGAACAAGTACGTGATCATCGACGAGGCGCAGAACCTGACGCCCAAGCAGATGAAGACGCTGATCACGCGCGCCGGCCCGGGCACCAAGATCGTCTGCATGGGCAACCTGCAGCAGATCGACACGCCTTACCTGACCGAAGGCTCATCGGGCCTGACGTTCGCGGTCGACAAGTTCAAGGGCTGGCCGCACGGCGGCCACATTACGCTGGCGCGCGGCGAGCGTTCGCGCCTGGCGGACTTCGCGAGCGAAGTGTTGTGACGCCCGGTCTCAAGCCTCGAGCTTGAGGCCCTTCGGCAGCGGAAACTTCACGGTTTCCTGGATGCCGTCCATCTTGCGGACAGCCTGCGCGCCCAGCGCGCGCAGGCGGTCAATCACCTGCTGGACCAGCACGTCCGGAGCCGAGGCGCCGGCCGTCAGGCCCACGCGCGGCCTGCCCTCGAACCATTCGGGGCGCAGTTCGTCTGCGCTGTCGACCATGTAGCTTTCGGTGCCGAGCTTCTTTGCGAGCTCGCGCAGCCGGTTGCTGTTCGAACTCGTGGGGCTTCCCACGACGATCAGGATGTCGACCTGCGGGCTCAGCACCTTGACCGCGTCCTGCCGGTTCTGCGTGGCATAGCAGATGTCCTGCTGCTTGGGCTCGCGCACGTTCGGAAAGCGCGCCTTGACGGCGGCCGCAATCTCGGCCGCGTCGTCCACCGACAGCGTGGTCTGCGTGACCACGGCCAAGCGCTCCGTCTGGCCCGGCTGCACGCGCGCGACGTCGGCCACGTCCTCGACCAGATGGATGCCGTTGTCGAGCTGGCCCATGGTGCCCTCGACCTCGGGATGCCCCTTGTGGCCGATCATGATGAACTCGAAGCCTTCCTTGTGCAGTTTGGCCACCTCCACGTGCACCTTGGTCACCAGCGGGCACGTGGCATCGAAGATGCGGAAGCCGCGCCGCTCGGCCTCGCGCTGCACCGCCTGGCTGACGCCGTGGGCCGAGAACACCAGCGTCGCACCGGGCGGCACTTCGTCCAGCTCTTCGATGAAGATCGCGCCGCGCGACTTGAGGTCGTTGACCACGTAGGTGTTGTGCACGATCTCGTGGCGCACGTAGATCGGCGCGCCGAACTTGGCCAGCGCACGCTCGACGATCTCGATCGCGCGGTCGACGCCGGCACAAAAGCCGCGCGGCTCTGCCAGCACGATGTCGCTCACGACGCCGGACATCAGAGCACCCCGATCAGCTGGACCTCGAAGGTCACAGGCTGGCCCGCCAGCGGGTGGTTGAAGTCGAATTGCACGGCGGTGTCCTTGAGTGCGATGACCGCGCCCGCGTAGCTGCCCGTGCCATCGGGCGTTGGGAACTGCACCACGTCGCCCACGCTGTACTTCTCGTCCGGATCGCCCAGCTTGGCGAGCAGGCCACGCGCGACCCACTGCTGCATCTCGGGATTGCGCTCGCCGAAGGCGGCGCCGGCCGGCAACTCGAAGTGCGTGTGCGTGCCCTCGGCCAGGCCGAGCAAACGCTCCTCGACGGCGGGCGACAGCTCGCCCGCCCCCAGGGACAGCGTGGCAGGCTTGCCGCCGAAGGTGTTGATGATGTCGCCGCCCGGGCCGGCCAGCCGGTAGTGCAGGGTCAGGAAGGAGCCGGGATGCACCACGGGCGCGGCGGCGGAGTCTGGGGTCATGGGAAGCCTCGATAAACTGGGCGCTATTGTAAAAACCCGGCCCGCCGGGTCCCCGCCATGGCGCTGAAAGACCTTCCCACCGATGCCCAGCCGCGCGAAAAGCTGCTGGCACGCGGGCCGCAGGCGCTAGCCGATGCCGAATTGCTGGCCCTGCTGCTGCGCACCGGCATCCAGGGCAAGAGCGTGCTGCGCATGGCCGACGAACTGCTCGCGCCACCGCCGCTGGGCTTTGGCGGCCTGGCCGGCCTGCTGCACATGACCGCCGCCGACCTCGCCCGCATCAAGGGTCTGGGCCCGGCCAAGCGTGCCGAACTGGTGGCCGTGCTGGAGCTGGCGCGCCGCGTGCTGACCCAGCAGTTGCGCGAGCGGCCGCTGTTCAACGCGCCCCAGCAGATCAAGGACTATCTGCAGCTGCAGTTGGCCGGCCGTCCGCACGAGGTCTTCGCCGTGGTGTTCCTGGACAGCCAGCACCGGCTCATCGCACTCGAGGAACTCTTCCGCGGCTCGCTGGCGCAGGCCCACATCTACCCGCGCGAGGTGGTGGTGCGCGCGCTGGCCCACCACGCGGCAGCCGTCGTGCTGGCGCACAACCACCCTAGCGGCAATGCCGAGCCCTCACGCGCCGACGAGTTGCTGACGCAGCAGCTCAAGGCCGCGCTGGCCCTGGTGGACGTGCGCGTGCTCGACCATGTGATCGTGGCGCCAGGCCAGGCCTTGTCGCTCGCCGAACGGGGGCTGCTGTGAGGGCCCGCTCGTTGCAGGACCTGGGCCCCCTGCGCGGCCACCTTGTCGAACAGCAGCGCCTGGCGGCCGAGCGCGAGGCCGCCCGCCGCGAGGCCCGGCGCCGCGCCGAAGCCGAGCGCAACCTGTTCGCCAACGCTGCCGGCCCCGTGGTGCCGCTGCGCCAGCCACCGCGCGTGCGGCTGGCACCCGAGCTGCCCGCGCCGATTCCGGTGCAGCAGCAGCTCGACGACCAGCGCGTGCTGCAGGAAAGCCTCAGCGACGAGTTCGATGCCACCACGCTGCTGGACGTGGACGACGCCATGAGCTTTCGTCGCCCCGGCGTCGGCATGGACGTGACGCGGCGGCTGCGCAAGGGCGAATGGAGCCTGCAGCGCGAACTCGACCTGCACGGCATGCGCCGCGAGGACGCACGCGAGGCCCTGTCCGCCTTCATCCGGGATGCCCACCGCCAGGGCCTGCGCTGCCTGCGCGTGGTGCACGGCAAGGGCCTGGGGTCGCCCGGCCGCGTGCCCGTGCTCAAGTCCAAGGTGCAGGCCTGGCTGATCCAGAAGCAGGAGGTGCTGGCTTTCGTGCAGGCCCGCGCCGACGAAGGCGGGGCCGGCGCTCTCGTCGTCCTGCTCAAGCCGCTCGCCTGAGCGACACAAGGCAGGCGCCCGCGCTCAGCGCGTGGACGCCCGCTTCAACGCGCTTCCGCCAGGATCGCCTGCGCGAGCAGCGCGATGGGTTTGTCCACCATCTTGCCGTCGACCGTGACCGCACCGAGTGGCCCGGCGGCCAGCGCCGCGACCACGCGTTCGGCCCAGGCCACTTCGGCGGCCGTGGGCGCAAATCCTTGGTGCACACCGGCCACCTGCTTGGGATGGATGCAGAGCTTGGCACCGAAGCCGAAGCGGCGCGAACGCCGCACATCGCTGTCGAGCTGGGCGGCATCGTCGATGGCCACGGACACGCCATCGATCGGCGCCGAAATGCCGGCCAGGCGCGACACCAACACGACCTGCGTGCGCACGCTGTTCATCTCCTCGCCTTCGCCCTGGATGCCCGAGTCGGACATGAAGTCCACCGAGCCAAAGGCCAGCCGCAGCACGCGCGGCACGCGCGCGATGGCCTGGGCAGCGAACCACCCGGCCACCGTCTCCACGAGCGGGATCAGCCACTGGTCCTGGCGCAGCCGCGCGGCCAGCTGTGCCAGCCCGTCGGCGTCCTGGGCCTTGGGGACCATGAAGCCACGCACCATGGGTGCGTCCAGCAGGCCGCAATCCTCCGCGAACCACGACGTGTCTGCCGGGTTGATGCGCACCCAGACCGGTTGGGTGGTTTGCGCCAGCCACTGGCGCACGGCCTCACGCGCCTGCGGCTTGCGCTCGGGTTGCACGGCATCTTCCAGATCCAGGATGACGGCGTGGGCACCACTGGCCAATGCCTTGTCGAAACGCTCGGGTCGGTCGCCGGGCACGAACAGGTAGCTGCGTTCTTGCATTCTGGAATCACTCCCTCATGAATTGCATACAGTCAACTTCGTAATTAAGTCACATCTGGCGGGCTGCCGCACAGATGGAACACCAAATTCCACACAAAAGTAATGCACCCCTCTTTGTATGCTTCAAGTCCCTTTTGTGCGCTTTTAAAGACCCCAATGAACCTGCAAAGCATCCTGACCGCCGCCGCCCTCTCCGCCTGTCTTGCCGCCCCTGCGGGCGCGACCGTCGTCCAGGGCACCATGACACCGACGAACTACTTCCTGGGGTACATGGGCAACATGACGGGTGTCACCACCGTGTCCGGCACGGAAACGCTGCCGGACACCTTGTTCGCCATCTGCGTAGAGCACTCGGCAGAATTTCCGGGTTGGACCGCCGCCTACCAGTACACGCTGACCGATTCCTTCGCGCCGTTTCTCAGAAGCCCCGGCACCATCGACATGGCCACCGCACTGCTGCACTACGTGGTCGACGGCTACTACGCCTCCCTGATGCAGGGCAGCTACGGAGCGGCTGCCGGCTACGGCTTGAACAAGGCTGTTTGGCAGATCACGGACTTCGACGGCACGCGTGCAAGCATGGGCATCCAGCCCAACGAGTACGACAGCGATCCGAACGGCTCCTACGCCCTGTACACCTTGATCATGAGCGACGTCTACGACAACTTCGCATCGATCTCGCCCAGCTACCGTTCGGCCCGCTACGACATCCGCTTCCTGGAGCAGGACGATGCCGGCATCCAGTCGCTCGCCATCATCACCGAGCGCGACAACGAAGTGCCGGAGCCCTCGTCGCTGGCGCTGCTGCTCGCCGGCGGCATCGGCCTGGCGGCCCGCGCACGGCGCAAGCAGGCCTGAACCAAACCGCGCACGCACCAGCTTGCGCTCAGCGGCCGCCATCGGTGGCCTGCGCCGACGGCCTGGCGCGCAACAGCGCCACGCAACACAGGCCGGTCGGCACCGCCAGCGCCAGATAGCCCGCGCGGTAGGTCTCGAACAAGGCCGACAAGGCCCCGAACACCGGGGGCCCCAGCACCACCCCGAAGAACGTGAATGCCAGCGTGCCACCCGTGGCGACGCCGGCCAGCCCCGGCGGTGCCTGGCGCGCCACCTCGGCCAGGTAGACACCGTTCCAGCCGATGGCCGAGGCGCCGAACACCACGAGCACGACCAGCACCAGCCACTGCGGCTGTGCCGGTGACAACAGCGCCGTCGCGGCGCTGCCCAGCGCCATCACGGCGGCCAGCAGCGCCAGCATGCGGCGCGCGCCCATGCCGCGGTCGGCCACCCAGCCCCACAGAATGCGGCCCACGACACCGCCCAGTTGTGCCAGCGACAAGGCCAGCCCGGCGGCCACGAGCCCATAGGCCAGGCCCTCGTTGAGGTAGGTCACGAGGTAGGTCGTCAGCGAGAGCTGGGCGATGGAGAACACGAAGGAGCAGGCCGCCAGCATCTTGAGTGCTGGATGCCCGAGCACGAGCCGGATCGGCTGCGCGAGGTTGCCCAGCGCCATCGGCTTGTCGGTCCGGCGGTCGGCATCGAGTTCGGCCCGCAACGGCTGGGCGATCACGGCGCACACCAGGTTGGCTGCGGCCGCTGCGAGCAGCGCACCCTGCCAGCCCAGCAGCAGCATCAGGCTGGGCACCAGGGCGCCGGCCAGCATGCCGCCCAGCGGCACACCGGTCTGCTTGACCGAGAACACGAGGGACATGCGGTGCGCCGGCGTGCTCTTGCTGAGCAGGTGCGAGCTCGAGGGCGTGATGGGGCCGTAGCCCAGGCCGATCAGCACGGCGCCGAGCGCGCTGGCGGCCGCGTGCGGCACGGCGCACAGCGCCAGGCCAGCCGCGCACAGCACCAGGCCCGCCTGGCTCACGCGGATCGCGCCGAAGCGGGCCACGGCCGCACCGGCGGCCAGGCTTGCGGCCATGGCGCCGGCATAGACCAGGGCCACGTAGACACCGACCAGCGCGGCCGACACGCCCAGTGCGGATGCCACCACGGGCGCCATGACCGGCAGGGTGAGCAAGGCCATCGACACCATGGCCTGCACGGCCAGCGTGATGGCCAGGGTCATCCAGGGGCCGGTCATCGTTGTTCTTCCATGGGCGCCGACTGTAGCGGGCGAGCCGGGCGCGCCCTGACGCCCATTCGACTCAACGCCCCTGCGCCGCCCGGCCCAGCACCTGCGCCAGCGCCGCGGCCTCGCCCTGCTCGATGCCCAGCACCGCATGGAGGAGGTGGTCGGCATGGGCGCGGTCGACCGCGCGCGCGGCGTTGTCGTGGTACTTGGCCACGATGTCGGCGTTGGAGATCGGCCGGCCTGCCGCGCCGCGGTTGATGGGCTCGTGGTGGCGCAGCGTCCGGCCATCGACCAGCTCGACGATGACTTCGCCGCCGAAGTAGCGGGGGAAATCGGCGTCCGGGTCGCTCTGGCATTCGACCAGCGCGGCGATCCGCAAGGTCTCCGGGTCCTGGTAGGCGGCTGGGTCCAACGCGTCGAGCGTGAAGCGGCCGAAGCGCAGCCCCGTGGCCACCGAATAGGGCACGCTGAATTGCGCGTCGTACGCGTTGGCTGGGCGCAGCTTCTTGTCGATCGGCTCGCAAACGGCTTTCATCGCACCCGTGGGCACGCGCGCCACGATGCGCCGGATCGGCGCGCCGTTCCAGTCTTTCGACAGGATGCTGGCCGCATCGGCGAACGCGTGCGTGAAGTGGCACGCCGGCACCGGCTTGACGGCGACGTTCATGACCTCCCAAACCTCCCCCAGCCCGGCCGTGACCATGGACAGGTCGGCCTTGGCCAGCAGCTCCGGGCCCAGGTGGCTGGCGTACAAGCCGAAGCGGCCTTCGTAGGCTGCGCCCGGCCCGACGAAGCCATGCTTGCCCAGTGTGGCCGCCGTGATGCCGCTGGCCGCGCCCCAGCCGGGGTGCAGCCGCTTGGTCCAGGCGCCGTCTTCCAGGCACTCCAGGCTGCCAGAGGCCACCGACAGCGCAATGCCTTGGGCATCGACCAGCTGGCGCTGGCCCAGTTGCAGCAGCCGGCCCGCCGCCAGCGTGCAGCCGAAGGTGCCGACCAACCCGGTCGGGTGGAAGCCGATTTGGTGGAAACCGCTCTTCGCCGCCGCGCCGATGCGCGTGGCCGCCTCCATGCCCAGCACGTAGGCGGCCAGCAGATCGCGGCCGCTGCTGCCCAGGCGCGTGCCCAGGCCCAGCACGGCCGGCAGCACCGAGGTGGTGGCGTGGATCACGCCAGCCGGGTGGGTGTCGTCGTAGTCCAGGCCGTGGATCAACAGCGCGTTCATCACCACCGCATCGCGCAGCGGCAGCATCTGGCCGTGGCCGATGACGGGCACGTCGCCCCCCGGCCCGGCCAGCTCGCGCAAGCCCGCGAGCGTGGTGCGTGCGAAGTCCCATTGCGTGGACGCCAGGCCGATGCCCAGTGCGTCCAGCATCAGGTGGCGCGCGCGCTCGCGCACCTCTGCGGGCACGGCGTCCAGCGTGAAGCCGGTGGCGAAGGCGGCCAGTTCGGCAGAGATCAGGGGCGGCGTCATGCGTTCAATCCACCTTCGCGCCGGACAGCTTGACGGCCAGCGCCCACTTGTCGATCTCGCTCTGGATGTACTTCGTGAACTCGGCCGGCGTGTTGACGGCCGGCTCGGCGCCCAGGCCGTTGAGCTGCTCACGCACATCGGGCGCGTCGCGCCAGTTCGCCACCAGCGCCTTGTGCAGCGCCTCGACGATCTCTTTCGGGGTCCCCTTGGGCGCCGCCAGGCCGACCCATGCCGGCGCGACGAAGTTTCCGAGGCCCGCCTCGGCCATGGTAGGCACATCGGGCGCGGCGGCGTTGCGCTTCTCGCTGGCCACGGCCAGGATGCGCAGCTTGCCCGTGCGCATGTGCGGCAGCAGCGCCGGGCCGGTGTCGATCATGGTGTTGATCTGCCCGCCGACCAGGTCGGTCACGGCCGCCGGACTGCCCTTGTAGGGCACGTGCGTGAGGTCGATGCCCAGCGAGTGCTTGAGCAGTTCCATGGTCAGGTGGCTGGTCACGCCGCTGCCGCCCGAGCCGAAGTTGATCTTGCCCGGCGCGGCCTTGGCCTGCTGCACGAGTTCGGCCGCTGTCTTGGCCGGGAACGCCGGGTTCACGGCCAGGAACAGCGGCACCACCGACAGGATGCTGACCGGCTCGAAGTCCTTCAGCGGGTGGTAGGGCAGCTTGGAATACAGGCTGGGGTTGATGGCCATGGTGCCGCTGGAGCCGACCACCAGCGTGTAGCCGTCGGGTGCCGACTTGGCCACGAGGTCCGAGCCGATGATGCCGGCCGCGCCCGGCTTGTTGTCCACGATCACGGGCTGGCCCAGCGCCTCCTGCAGCTTCCTGGCGGCCGTGCGCGCCACGAGGTCGGTGGCCTGGCCGGGCGGGAAGCCGACCACCAGGCGGATCGGCTTGTCAGGATAGGCGGCCAGCGCCAACCCCGCCGTCAGCCACACGGAAGCGGCCACTAGGGCCTTGCGGATCGTGCTCATGTTTGTCTCCTGCTGGATGTCTTCGAACCGGGTCAATCGCCCACGCCGTGGCCGCGCTTGGGGATCAGCGACATGCGGATGAACTCCATCACCTGCACACCCTGGTGGTTCAGGCCGCGCGTGCGCGTGGTCACGATGCCCTGCGTCGGCCGGCTCTTGGATTCGCGCACCTCCAGCACCTCGGACTCGGCGTAGAGCGTGTCGCCGCAGAACACCGGGGCCGTCAGCTTGATTTCCTTCCAGCCCAGGTTGGCGATGGCCTTGGCGCTGATGTCGTTGACCGTCATGCCCAGCACGATGGCCAGCGACAGGCCGCTGTTGACCAGCAGCTGCCCGAACTCGCTCTGCGCCGCGAAGTGCTTGTCGCAGTGCATCGGGTGCGCGTTCATCGTGACCAGCGAAAACTGGATGTTGTCGTTCTCGGTGATCGTGCGGCCCGGGCGGTGTTCGTAGATGTCGCCGACCTTGAAGTCTTCCAGGTAGCGGCCGTAGGAGGCGCGGTAGCGTTGCGGGGCGATCTCGATGGCGGATTGCATGGGATGTCTCCTGAAGATGGACGGGGTTCAGATGCGGTGGCGGTCGACCAGCTGCTTGGCGATCACCTGGCGCAGGATCTCGTTCGTGCCTTCGCCGATGCACATCAGCATGGCGTCGCGGTAGTAGCGCTCGATCTCGTACTCCACCGAGTAGCTGTAGCCGCCGAAGATGCGCATGGCCTGCTGGGCGCACTCGGCGCCGGCCTCCGAGCCCGCCAGCTTGGCCATCGCGGCTTCCAGGTCGCAGCGCTCGCCGCGGTCGTACTTGGTGGCGGCCTGCTGCAGCAGCAGCTTGGCGCCCTCCACCTGCGTGGCCATGTCGGCCAGCTTGAGCTGGATCGCCTGGTGCTGCCAGATCGGCTTGCCGAACGCGTCGCGCTCCTGCGCGTAGCGCAGCGCATGCTTGAACGCGCCCTCCGCGATGCCGGCGCCGCGCGCGCCCACGTTGATGCGGCCCAGCTCCAGGCCGCCCGCGGTCTGCACGAAGCCCTTGCCCTCGACCCCGCCCAGCAGCTGGCCGACGGGGACGCGGTAGTCCTCGAAGGTGAGTTCGCAGGTGTCGATGGCGCGGTAGCCCATCTTCTTCAGCTTGCCGACCACGTTGAAGCCGGGGCCCTTGTCGGCGATCAACAGGCTCATGCCCTTGTGGCGCGGTTCGGCCTGCGGATCGGTCTTGACCAGCAGCAGCGTGCCGTGGCCGTGCATGCTGTTGGTGATCCAGGTCTTGCTGCCGTTGACGACGTAGTGTTCGCCATCGCGCCTGGCCACCGTGCGGATCGCCTGCAGGTCCGAGCCCGCGTTGGGCTCGGTCAGGCCGATGCTGCCGCGGTATTCGCCGCTGGCCATGCGCGGCAGGTAGGCCGCCTTCTGCGCATCGGTGCCGTTGCGCTCGATGGCCGCCGCCATGATCAGGTGCGAATTGAAGATGCCCGAGGGCGCCATCCAGACCGACGCCACCTTGATGACGATCTGCGCATAGGTCCACGCCGACAGGCCCAGGCCGCCGTACGCCTCGCCGATGGTGGCGCCGAACAGGCCCAGCTCCTTCATCTGCTCGACGATCTCGTGCGGGTACTCGTCGGCCAGGTCGTACTTGCGCGCCACGGGCCGCAATTCCTTCTCGGCCCACGCCTCCACGGCGTCCACGAATTCGTGCTCGTCGGCGGCGCTGCGGGTTGTCTCGGTCGTCATGGCTTGCCCTTGCTGAGGTGGTCCTGGAATTGAACGCATCTTTCAATCGCTTAGATGCTTTATTGTCCGGACATTATTAGCGGAGGGCGGAAGCCATGTCAACCGCTGGGAGCCACCGCGAAGTGGTGCAGACTTGCCGCATGCGCCGCACCAAGAACGACATGCCGCCCCCGACCACGACACCGCCTGCCGACGACGCCGACGCCACCGAGCCGGGCACCGGCGGCCAGCCCATCTACCAGCGCATCGCGGGAGAACTGCGCCGCGCCATCGCCGACGGGCGCTACCCCGTCGGGGCGCGGCTGCCCACCGAAGTCGAGTTGTGCGAGCAGTTCGGCATCAGCCGCTTCACGGCGCGCGCGGCGATCCGGCTCTTGTCCACCGCCGGCCTGGTCACCCGGCGCCAGCGCGTGGGCACCGTCGTGATCGCCCAGCCGGGCGACGCGCGCTACCAGCACGACGCCCGCTCGCTGACCGACCTGTTCCAGTACGCGCAAGACACCGAACTGCGCATGCTCTACGTGGGCCGCATCGCGCTGAACCGCGCGCAGGCACAGGAGTTCGGTGCCGAACCGGGCCAGGAGTGGGTGCTGGCCGTGGGCCTGCGCCACGACCACCCCGGCGCGGCCAACGCGCGCAAGGTGGCGCGGCCGATCTGCATCACGCGGATCTTCCTGAACCCGATGCTCAAGGACATCGAGGCCAAGCTGCGCGGGCGCAACACCGCCGTCTACGCGCTGATCGAGCGCGAGTACAAGCTGTCCATCCAGCGCGTGGAGCAGGAGTTGCAGGGCGTGGTGCTGGCTGCCGACGATGCCGCCAGCCTGCAGTGCGAGCCCGGCGCGCCCGCGCTGCGCATCGTGCGGCGCTACTACAGCGATGCGGGAGATCTGGTCGAGGTGGCCGACAACATCCACCCGAGCGACCGCTTCAGCTACCGCATGGAATTGAAGCAGTAGGCGTTCGGCCGCACGGCTGTTGCGCTGGGGCGGGCTGCAGCCCTACAATTGTCCGCACAATTAACCGGACCGCGCCACCATGACCGAAACCCCTGCCCTGCCGCTTGCCGGCCTCCGCGTGCTCGCCGTCGAACAGTACGGCGCCGGCCCGTTCGGCACCTCGTACCTGGCCGACCTGGGGGCAGAAGTCATCAAGATCGAGAACCACCACGACGGCGGCGACGTGGGCCGGCACGTCGGCCCGCATTTCTTCGGCGCGGACGACAGCCATTTCTTCCAGACCTTCAACCGCAACAAGAAGAGCCTCACGCTCGACCTGAAGCAGCCCGAAGGCATGGCCGTGCTGCGCAAGCTGGCCGCCAGCGCCGACGCGCTGCTCGACAACCTGCGCGGCGACCTGCCGCAAAAACTCGGCCTGACCTACGCCCAGTTGAAGGACGCCAACCCGCGCCTGGTCTGCGCCCACCTGTCGGCCTATGGGCGCAGCGGCTCGCGCAAGGCCTGGCCCGGCTACGACTACCTGATGCAGGCCGAGGCCGGCCACCTCTCGCTGACCGGCGAGCCCGACGGCCCGCCCACGCGCTACGGCCTGTCCATCGTCGACCTCATGACCGGGCTGGCCGCAGCCTTCGGCCTGCTGGCCGGCGTCGTCAAGGCACGTGAGAGCGGCGAGGGCATGGACGTGGACACCTCGCTGTTCGACGTGGCGCTGCACAACCTCAACTACCCCGGCACCTGGTACCTCAACGCCGAGGTGGTCACCGGCCGCACCGCGCGCAGCGGGCACCCCAGCCTGGTGCCCAGCCAGCTCTACCGCACGCAGGACGGCTGGCTCTTCATCATGTGCAACAAGGAGAAGTTCTGGCCCTTGCTGGCGCGCGAACTGGGCCATCCGGAATGGGAACACGATCCGCAGCTGGCCACCTTCGCTGCGCGCCTCAAGAACCGCAGCCAGGTGCAGGAGCTGCTGGACGCCGCGCTGATGCAGCAGCCCACCGCCGTGTGGCTGGAGCGGCTCTCGGGCAAGGTGCCCGTGTCACCGGTGTTCGACGTGGCGCAGGCGCTGCAGAACCCCTTCGTGCACGAGCGCGAGGGCGTGGTCGACTACGACTACGGCGACGGCCGCAGCGCCCGCATGATCGCCAACCCGATCCGCGTGGGCGGGCGCACGCTGCCACACCGCGCCGCCCCGCGCATGGGCGAGCACAACGAGGCGCTGCTGCGCGAAGCCGGCTTCGACCAGGCAGCCATCGCCAAGCTGCGCGCACTGGGCGTGATCGCGGGCCACGCGGCGCCCGAGCATCCGGAAGGCACGGACACGGGGCACGCGGCCAGCCCCTGACCGAACGACCAGCTCAGCTGCGCAGCATCCTCTGGCCTATGGCCTGCGCCGCGGCCAGCAGCGCGGGCAGCATCTGCTCGCGCATCTCCGCCTCGCTCGTGCGGTTGGCCTGTCCGCTCACGTTGAGCGCCGCCACCGTGCGGCCCGCGCGGTCGACCAGCGGCGCGGCGATCGAGATCAGGCCCTCTTCGAGTTCCTGGTTGACCACGCACCAGCCCTGTTGGCGCACCTCGCGGATGCGCGCCAGCAGGCCGGCGTCGTCGAGCGTCGTGTGGGCCGTATGGCGCTCGCGCGTCAACCGGGCCAGGCGCGCCTGCAGTTCTTCCTCGGGCAGCGTGGCCAGCAGCACGCGGCCCATCGAGGTCCAGAAGGCCGGCAGCCGCGAACCCACGCCGAGGTTGGTCCGCATGATCTTGTGCGTGGGCACGCGCAGCACATAGACGACGTCCAGGCCCTCGAGCACGGCGGCCGAACTCGATTCGCGCACCCGCTCCACCAGGTCTTCCATCACCGGCTCGGCGAGGTTCCAGATCGGCAGCGAGGACAGGTAGGCGAAGCCCAGATCCAGGATGCGCGCCGTGGGCCGGAACTGCCGCCCGTCGGTCTCCACATAGCCCAGCGCCTGCAAGGTCAGCAGGATGCGCCGCGCACCCGCCCGCGTGAGGCCGGTGCGCGCGGCCACCTCGCTCAGCGTCTGCTGCGGCGCCTGGGCGCTGAAGGAACGGATGACTTCCAGCCCGCGCGCGAAGGACTGCACATAGCTGTCGCCGGGCCGCGGTGTCGCCAAGGTGTCTTGAGGGTTTTCTGTGGCCATGGAGGCGCTGAATATAATTCTTTTAGCGAACATTTGTTCGTATGTAGAACAAATTTCAAGGAGCATGCAGTGATCGACAAGATTGCAGAGTCTGTTGCCGCCGCGCTGGCGGACGTGCGCGACGGGTCCACCGTGTTGATCGGTGGCTTCGGCACGGCCGGCATCCCGGGCGAACTCATCGACGGGCTGATCGCCCAGGGCGCGCGCGACCTCACCGTGGTCAACAACAACGCCGGCAATGGCGACACCGGCCTGGCAGCGCTGCTGGCCACCGGCCGCGTGCGCAAGATCATCTGCAGCTTCCCCCGCCAGGTGGACAGCCATGTGTTCGACGGCCTGTACCGCAGCGGCAAGATCGAGCTCGAAATCGTGCCCCAGGGCAACCTGGCCGAGCGCATGCGCGCCGCCGGTGCCGGCGTCGGCGCCTTCTTCTGCCCCACGGCCTACGGCACCGAGCTGGCAAAGGGCAAGGAGACGCGCGAGATCAACGGCAAGCACTACGTGCTGGAGTACCCGATCCAGGGCGACGTGGCCCTCATCAAGGCCGAGCGCGGCGACCGCTGGGGCAACCTCACCTACCGCATGTCCGCACGCAACTTCGGCCCCGTGATGGCCATGGCCGCGCGCCGCACCATCGCCTCGGTGCACGAGATCGCCGAACTCGGCACGCTGGACCCGGAGGCCATCGTCACCCCGGGCATCTTCGTCAGCAAGATCGTCAAGATCGACCGCGTGGCCACCCAGGCCGCCGGCTTCAAGAAGGCGGCATGAACATGGCCTACACCAAACGCAGCAAGGACGCGCTGGCCCGCCTGGTCGCGCAGGACATCCCCGACGGCGCCTACGTGAACCTGGGCATCGGCCAGCCCACGCTGGTGGCCAACCACATCCCGGACGGCCGCGAGGTCATCCTGCAGAGCGAGAACGGCATCCTGGGCATGGGCCCGGCGCCGGCCGCGGGCAGCGAGGACTACGACCTCATCAACGCCGGCAAGCAGCCCGTCACGCTGCTGCCGGGCGGCGCCTACTTCCACCATGCCGACAGCTTCGCGATGATGCGCGGCGGCCACCTGGACATCTGCGTGCTGGGCGCCTTTCAGGTCTCGGCCTCGGGCGACCTGGCCAACTGGAGCACGGGCGAGCCCGGCGCGATTCCCGCCGTGGGCGGTGCCATGGACCTGGCCATCGGCGCCAAGCAGACCTGGGTCATGATGGACCTGCTGACCAAGCAGGGCGTCAGCAAGATCGTGCCGCAGTGCACGTACCCCCTCACCGGCCTGGCCTGCGTCAAGCGCATCTACACCGACCTGGCCACGTTCGCCATCACGCCCGAGGGCGTGCGCGTGGTGGCCGCCGTCGATGGCCTGTCCCACGCCGAGCTGGAACAGCTGGTCGGCCTGCCCCTCCTCAAGGACTGATCCCATGAGCCAACACGCTTTCATCTGCGACGCCATCCGCACGCCCTTCGGCCGCTACGGCGGCGCACTGTCTTCCGTGCGTGCGGACGACCTCGGCGCGATCCCCATCCGCGCGCTGATGGCGCGCAACCCCGAGGTCGACTGGGAGCAGATCGCCGACGTGCTGTACGGCTGCGCCAACCAGGCCGGCGAAGACAACCGCAACGTGGCCCGCATGTCGGCGCTGCTGGCCGGCCTGCCGATCGAGGTGGCCGGCGCCACCATCAACCGCCTGTGCGGCTCGGGCCTGGACGCCGTGGGCACCGCCGCACGCGCCATCAAGTCCGGCGAAGCCGGCGTGTTGATCGCCGGCGGTGTCGAGAGCATGAGCCGTGCGCCCTTCGTGATGCCCAAGGCCGAGAGCGCCTTCAGCCGCGCCAACGCCGTCTACGACACCACCATCGGCTGGCGCTTCGTCAACAAGCTGATGAAGGCCCAGTACGGCGTGGACGCCATGCCCGAAACGGCCGAGAACGTCGCCGACGACTACAAGATCGAGCGCGCCGCGCAGGACCGCATGGCCCTGGCCAGCCAGAAGAAGGCCGTCGCTGCGCAGCAGGCCGGCCACCTGGCGCGCGAGATCACGCCCGTGACCATCCCGCAGAAGAAGGGCGACGCCATCGTCGTCGACAAGGACGAACACCCGCGCGACACCAGTCTGGAAGCCCTGGCCAAGCTCAGGGGTGTGGTGCGGCCCGACGGCACGGTGACGGCCGGCAACGCCAGCGGTGTCAACGACGGCGCCTGCGCGCTGCTGCTGGCCAGCGAAGCGCAGGCCAAGAAGAACGGCCTGACGCCGCGCGCCCGCGTGGTCGGCATGGCCACGGCCGGCGTGGCGCCGCGCGTGATGGGCATCGGCCCGGCACCGGCCACGCAGAAGGTGCTGGCCCAGACCGGTCTCACCCTCGCGCAGCTGGACGTGATCGAACTCAACGAAGCCTTCGCCGCGCAAGGCATCGCCGTGCTGCGCATGCTGGGCCTGCAGGACGACGACGAGCGCGTCAACGCCTGGGGCGGCGCCATCGCGCTGGGCCACCCGCTGGGTGCCAGCGGTGCCCGCCTGGCCACCACGGCCGTGAACCGCCTGCACGCCACGGGCGGCCGCTACGCGCTGTGCACCATGTGCATCGGCGTGGGCCAGGGCATCGCCGTGGTGCTGGAGCGGGTGTGAGCATGGACAGCAACACCCCCGTCACCGTCGTCTCGGGCGCCAGCAACGGCATCGGCCGCGCCATCGCCGAAGCCCTGCTCGGCCAGGGCCGCGCGGTGGTCAACCTCGACTACGCGCCGCCCGACTGGAGCCACCCGCTGCTGCAGTCGTTCCAGGCCGACCTGACGAACGAAGCCGCCACGCGCCAGGCTGCGCAGGACATCGCCGCGCGCTTCAACGTCACCGCCCTCGTCAACAACGCCGGCGCCACACGGCCCGGCACCATCGACACGGCCACCACCGGCCAGCTGGACGACGTGGTGGGCCTGCACCTGCGCGCGCCCATGCTGCTCGTGCAGGCCTTCCTGCCCACGCTGCGCGCCAGCGGCGAAGGCCGCATCGTCAACATGTCCTCGCGCGCGGCGCTGGGCAAGGGCGAACGCATCGTCTACTCGGCCACCAAGGCCGGCCTGATCGGCATGACGCGCACACTCGCCATGGAGTTGGGCGCGGACGGCATCACCGTCAACGCGATCGGCCCCGGCCCCATCGCCACCGATCTGTTCCGCAAGAGCAACCCCGAAGGCGCGCCGCAGACCGAGCGCATCCTGAAGAGCATCGCGGTCGGCCGCATGGGCACGCCCGAAGACGTGGCGCGCGCCGTGCTGTTCTTCCTGGCGCCTGCCAACGGCTTCGTCACCGGCCAGGTGCTGTACGTGTGCGGCGGCACCACCCTGGGCGTCGCGCCCGTCTGAACCTTCTCCTGCCGGCCACCGCCCTGCAGGGCGGTGGCCGGCGTCCTTTTCATCTCCAAGGAGCACACCATGACGCAACGTCACGTTTCCACTCGCCGTTTGGCCCTGGCCTCGCTCGCCGCAGCCGCTGCCGCCACCCTGCTGCCGCTGCCGGCCGCCGCCCAGGCCTATCCGAACAAGCCCATCACCATGATCGTGCCGTTCTCGGCCGGCGGCACCACCGACATCCTGGCGCGCATCGTGGGCCAGGCGCTCACGGCCGAACTGGGCCAGAGCGTCATCATCGACAACCGCGCCGGCGCGGGCGGCAACATCGGCGGCCAGCTGGCCGCACGGGCGCCAGCCGATGGCTACACGCTGTTCATGGGCACGGTGGGCACGCACGCCATCAACGAGGCGCTGTACAAGAAGATGCCGTTCGACCCGATCAAGGACTTCGCGCCGCTTTCGCGCGTGGCCAACGTGCCCAACCTGCTGGTCGCCCACCCGGCGCAGCCGTTCAAGACGGTGCCCGAAATGATCGCCTACGCCAAGGCCAACCCGGGCAAGATCAACTTCGGCTCCTCGGGCAGCGGCAGCTCCATCCACCTGTCGGGCGAGCTGTTCAAGTCCATGGCCAAGGTCGACATGGTGCACATCCCCTACAAGGGCAGCGCACCGGCCGTGAACGACCTGCTGGGCAACCAGATCGCCATCATGTTCGACAACATGCCCTCGGCCATCCAGCACGTGCGCGCCGGCAAGCTGCGCGCCATCGCCGTGACGACGGCCAAGCGCTCGCCTGAACTGCCGGACGTGCCGACCATCGCCGAAGCCGGCGTGCCGGGCTACGAGGCGACCTCGTGGTTCGGCCTGTTCGCCCCCGCCGCCACGCCTGCGCCCATCGTGGCCCAGCTCAGCAAGGCGCTGGTCAAGGTGCTGAACCAGCCCGACGTGAAGCAGAAGATCGCCGCCCAGGGTGGCGACGTGGTGGCCGAGACCCCCGCGCAATTCGCCGCCTTCATCAAGGCCGAGACCGCCAAGTGGGGCAAGGTCGTCAAGGAATCCGGCGCCAGCGTGGACTGAGTCAGCGCGTCGCGGCCATGCGCACGCACAGGTCGAAGGCTTCCTGCAGCCCGTCGATCTGCGCGATGCCGCGGCCCGCGATGTCGAAGGCGCTGCCGCTGGCCGAGGTGGCCACGGGCACGGGCAGCCCGCCGTGCAGCGTCACCCCCTTCTCGAAGCCCATGAGCTTCATCGCGATCTGGCCCTGGTCGTGGTACATGGAGACCACGGCGTCCACATCGCCGCGCCGCGCACCGATGAACACGGTGTCGGGCGAGTAGGGGCCGCGGGCGTCCAGGCCCTCGGCGCGCAGGCTCTGCACGGCCGGCGCGATGATCTCGATCTCCTCCATGCCGATGGAGCCGCCGTCGCCGGCGTGCGGGTTGAGGCCCGAGACCGCGATGCGCGGCCTGGCGATGCCTGCGCGGCGCAATGCGGCGTCGATCAAGCGCACGGCATCGCAGACGCCTTCGCCCGTGATGTGCGCGGCCACGTCCTTGAGCGGGATGTGCGAGGTGACGCGCGAGGTCCACAGCGCACCCGTGAGGTTGAACTCGCTCGTGAAGCTGCGCACGCCGAAGCGCTCCTGCAGGTGGCGCAGCTCGTCCTCCTGCGCGAGGCCGCCCAGCCGCAGCGAATGCTTGTTGAGCGGCGCGAACACGATGGCCCCCGCCTGGCCCGCAGACACCGCATCGATGGCCAGGTCCAGCGCACGCATGCTGGCGCGGCCCGAGGCCTCGTTGGACTCGCCCAGCACCGGGGGCTGGCCTTCCAGGCCGTCGCAGTCCAGCAGCGTGATGCGGCCGGGCTCGTAGCGCACGGCGTCCAGGTGGTCCACGCGCAGCACGTCGAGCGATTCGCCGGCGATGCTCTGGCCCGACGCCAGCGCCGCACCGTCGGCGATCAGCAGGATGTCGGCCTGCTGCCGGTTGCGCGCACGCGCGAGCAGCTTGACGGCCATCTCGGGGCCGACGCCGCTGGGGTCGCCGAGCAGCACGGCGATGCGGGGGTTGCTCATGGTCTTCATTCCGCCTTGATGTTGGCGCCGCGCACGAGGCGGCCGTAGTGTTCGTATTCGCTGCGGTTCATCTCGGCGAAGCGCTCGCCCGTGAGCGTGCCGACCTCGCCGCCCAGCGCCTTGATGCGGGCCTGCACGTCGGGCAGCTGCAGCGCATGGCCCAGTTCGGCCGTCAGCCGCTCCAGCGCCGCGCGCGGCGTGCCGCCCGTGGTGTAGAGCCCATACCAGGTCGACACGTCGGCCCCGGCGATGCCGAGCTCGGCCAGCGTCGGCACATCCGGCATCTCGGCCGAACGCGTGGGCGAACTCACCGCCAGCGGGCGCAGCTTGCCGGCGCGGATCTGGCTCATGGCCGACGAGGTGCTGTCGAACATCATGTCGACCTCGCCCGCGATGACGTCGATGTGCGCCTGCGAGCTGCCCTTGTAGGGCACGTGGATCGCACGCGTGCCGGTGACCATGCCGAACGCCTCGCCGCCGATGTGCTGCGTGCTGCCGATGCCGGACGACGCGTACTTGAGCGCCCCCGGCTTGGCCAGCAGCGCGGCCTGCACATCCTTGACGCTCTTGAACGGCCCCGTGCTGGAGACCACCAGCACGTTGGGCATCACGGCCACGAGGCCGATGGGCTGCAGGTCTTTCAGCGGGTCGTACTTGAGCTTGAGCATGTGCGGCGCCACGGCCTGGGCCGTGTTGGTGGCCAGCAGCAGCGTGCTGCCGTCCGGCGCAGCGCGGGCGGCCAGCTCGGCCGCGATTGTGTTGGAGGCACCGGGTCGGTTCTCGACCACCACCGACTGCTTGAGCGCCGGCGCCAGCTTGTCGGCCAGCACGCGCGCCAGGATGTCGGTGCCGCCGCCGGGCGAGGCGCCGACGAGGATGCGCAGCGGTTTGTCGGGAAAGCCCTGGGCCAGCGCCGGCGCACCCATGGCCAGCAGGCCGAGCAGCGCCAGCGCGCGGCGCCGGTCCAATGTGTCGTGGGGCATCGTTCTGTCTCCGTGGTCGCGGGCGCTCGAAGCGGTCGCCCGTCGCGGCACGAGCTTAGGGATTTCCGCGGCGCCGATCCAATCGCGGATGCCGAACAATCCATCACCTTTTGGATATGACGACCGACCACCTCAGCGACCAGGCCCTGCTGCTGCGCGTGCGCCCGCGCCAGCTGCTGCTGCTGGCGGCGCTGGACGCCGAGCGCCACCTGGGCCGCGCCGCCCAGTCCATGAACGTGACGCAGCCGGCCGCCACCAAGCTGCTGCTGCAGTTGGAGGAGTCGCTCGGCGAGAAGCTGTTCGAGCGGCTGGCGCGCGGCATGCGGCCGACCCCGGCCGGCGAGGTGCTGATCCGCTACGCGCGTCGCGTGCTGACGGACTTCGGCGCCGTGCGCGAGGAGATGGGCGCGCTGCGCTCGGGGCTGTCGGGTGCGCTGCGGCTGGCCGCGGTGCCGGGCGCCGTGCCAGCCCTGCTGGCGCCCGCCCTGCTCGAGTACCGGCGCCGCCATCCGCAGGTGGCGCTGGCCGTGGCCGTGGGCACCAGCGACGTGGTGCTGGCCCAGCTCGCGCGCGGCGATGTCGACCTGGTGCTGGGACGGCTCACCGAGGGCTTCAGCGAAGAAGAGTTCGACATCACGCCGTTGCTGGAAGAAGCCATGCAGGTGGTCGTGCGCAAGGGCCACCCCGTGTTCGCGCGCAAGCGGCTGCAGCTGCACGAGCTCGGCGACTGGTCGTGGGTGCTGCAGCCCGCCGGCTCGCCGCAGCGCGGCCGGCTGGAGGCGGCGCTGCGCGAGGTCGGCGTGCACCAGCGGCTGGACTACATCGAGACCGCCTCGACGACCGTCACGACGGCGCTCGTGGCGGGCTCGGACATGGCCGCCCTCATGCCGACCTCGCTGGCGGCGCACTACGCGCGGCTGGGCGCACTGCGCGTGGCGCCCATCACCCTGCCGATCCGCCTGCCGGCCATCGACGTGATCGTGCCGCGCGAGCGGCCGCTGTCGCCGGCGGCGCAGCAGTTCCGTGCGCTGCTGCGCGAGCGTGCTTAAGCGCCGCGGTTGCGCATCCAGTCGGCGGTCTGGAAGAAGCTGTCCTTCAGCCGTGTGCGCAGGTCTTCGGGCACACCCGTCTCGCCCATGGCCTGGTCCATGCACGCAAGCCATTGGTCGCGTTCCAGGATGCCGATGGAGAACGGCATGTGGCGCGCCCGCAGCCGCGGGTGGCCGAACTGGTCGGTGTAGTAGGACGGGCCGCCCAGCCAGCCGCACAGGAACCAGAACAACCGCTGGCGCGCGTTGTCCAGCGTGTCGCCATGGGCGGCGCGCAGCGCGGCGTAGCCGGGCTCCAGGTCCATGAGGTCGTAGAAGCGCTCGACCAGCGCGCGTACCTTGTCCTCGCCGCCGATCCACTCGAAGGGGGTGCTGAAGGCGGGCTTTTCTTCGATCTGCATGGCCCGATTGTCGGCGTTGGGCCGCCTCAGCCTTGCCCGGCCGCAAGTTGGCCTTCGGCGCCGTGCAGGTCCGGCGTGCGCAGGAACAGGAAGACCACGCCCGCCGTGGCCAGCGTGACGCCGGCCAGCACCTGCGTGAGCCGCCCGAAGGCCAGCGCGTAGGCGTGCAACAGGTCGGCGCGCGTGGCGCCGGGCAGCAGCGCCAGGGCCTGGGCCAGATCGCCCGTGGCCAGGCGCTGCGCGGCCTGCGCCGCGGCCGGCCCGGCTCCGGGGAACGCGTGGCCGAGTTGATCGGCCAGCAGCGCCCCCAGGCCCGCGCCGACCAGCGCCAGCGCGATGCCCTCGCCCGCCACCCGCACCGTGTTGAAGATGCCCGCCGCCATGCCCGCGCGCTCGCGTGGCACCACGCTGACGGCCAGCCCGTCCATGAGGCCCCAGGGCAGGCCGACGCCCAGGCCGATCGCGAGGAGCGGGCCGGCGTAGCCGCGCACACCGGTGGCGGGCCCGCACCGGCCCAGCCACAGCAGCCCCGCAGCGCACAGCACGAGGCCGGCCGCGCAGACCGCCGCGGCCGACCAGCGGCCCACGAGCCGCGCGGCGATGCCGGGCATGAGCAGGATGGGGCCGGACAGCAGCAGCATGAGTTGCCCCGCTTCCCAGCTGCTGCGGCCTTCGAGGCCGATGAAGCGGATCGGCAGCAGCACCAGCAGCACGACGAAGCCGTACGCCGGCGCGGCCGCCAGCAGCTGCACGCCGACGAAGCGTGGGTAGCGGAACAGAGTCATGTCCAGCATGGGCTGGCCACCTTGGCGCAGCAGGCGCGCCTCGGTGCGCACGAACAGCAGCGCGGCCAGCGCGGCGCCGGCCAGGGGCACGACGACCTGCGCCGTGCCCCAGCCATGCGCGGGCGCCTGCAACACGCCCAGCGTCAGCAGGCCCAGCGCCAGCGTGAACGCCAGGGTGCCGGCCCCGTCCAGCCGCGTCGCCGCGATGCTGCGGGAAGCCGGCATGCGCCAGGCGCCGATGGCGAATGCCGACACGCTCACCAGGCCCGGCAGCAGCACCACGGCGCGCCAACCCAGGCTGTCGCCGAGCAAGCCCTCGGCCAACGGCCCGAACGCGAGGCCGGCGCCGAAGCTGGCGCCCAGCCAGCCGAAAGCCCGCGTGCGCGCCGTGCCCTGCACCACCTGGGCCAGCGCCGCCGAGCCGCCCGCCAGGGCAGCTGCCGCCGCCAGCCCCTGCACACCGCGCAGCAGGTTGAAGACCAGCAGGTTGGGTGCGCAGGCCAGCGCCGCGCCGCTGGCCACGGCCAGCAGCAGCCCGCCCAGGAACACGCGGCGGCGGCCGACGTTGTCGGCCAGCGCGCCGGCCGCCATCAGCGCAGCGCCGAAGCTCAGCATGAAGGCGTTGGTGGCCCAGTGCAGGCCCACCGGGCTTCCGCCCAGGGCCTCGCGCAACAGCGGCAGCACGACCGCGGGACCCGTGAAGCTCAGGGGCATGGCCAGCCCGGCGAGGCAGACAGCGGCGAGCACCCAGGGCACGTCCGCGCATGAAGAAGAGGGAGAAGGTGAAGCCATGCAGCGACGATAGGAAGGACGCATTCGCCGCACAATCAGGCCAGAACTCCGCACATTGCCAACCTCAACTCCGCAATCGGGCCGCATGGACAGCCTCAACACCATCGTCTCCTTCGTGCGCGCGGCCGACCTGCAAGGCTTCGCGGCGGCCGGTCGGGCGCTGGGCATCTCAGCCTCCGCCGTGGGCAAGAACGTGGCCCGGCTCGAACAGCAGCTCGGCGTGCGCCTGTTCCACCGCACCACGCGCCAGGTGCGGCTCACGCAGGAGGGCGAACAGTTCCACGCGCGCTGCCGCCGCATCCTCGACGAACTGGCCGACGCCCAGGCCATGGTGCAGTCGGCCGTGGCCACGCCGCGCGGCCGCCTGCGCGTGAGCCTGCCCGTGATCGGCTACCGCTTCCTGCTGCCCATGCTGCCGGGCTTCAAAGCGCGCTACCCCGAGATCGAGCTCGAACTGGACTTCAACGACCGGCTCGTCGACGTGGTCGAGGAAGGCTTCGACATCGTGGTGCGCAGCGGTGCGCTGGAGGACTCGCCGCTCGTGGCGCGCCGGCTCGGTCCGTTCCGCTTCCTCCTCGTGGCCGCGCCGGCCTACCTGGCGGCCCGCGGCACGCCGCAGCAGCCTGCCGAACTCGCGCAGCACGCCTGCCTGCGCTACCAGTTCGCCAGCAGCGGCAGGATCGAGGACTGGAAGCTGCAAGGCCTGCCCGAACGGCTGCCGACCGCGCTGGTCTGCAACAACATGGAGGCCATGCGCGGCGCGGCCATTGCGGCCATGGGCATCGCCTGGATGCCGGACTTCCTCGCGCAGGAGGCGCTCGCGCGCGGCGAGCTGGTGCAGGTGCTGGCCGACCAGCCGCGCGCGCAGGGCCAGTTCTCGGCGCTGTGGCCGTCGAGCCGTCAGCTCTCGCCCAAGGTGCGGGCCTTCGTGGACTTCGCGGCTGCGCACCTGTTCCAGCAATAGCCCCGCACGGCTACACTCGCTCCCCTCATGGCTTTCACGCTGCGCACCCCGATTAACCGCCGTCCACGGACGGTGGGTTAGCGCGCGGCTTCCAAGCCAAGACGACCCGCCCCAGAAGGCGCGTCGTCAAGGTCTCCTGGGGTTCATCCACCAGGAGATCCCATGACCCGTCCCACCCGTGCCCCCGCCATGCTGCACCTGCTGTGCGGCAGGATCGCGGCCGGCAAATCCACGCTCGCGCGCCACCTGGCGGCGCGGCCGGCCACCGTGCTCGTGCAGGAAGACGCCTGGCTCGCGGTGCTGTACCCGGGGGAGATCCAGGCCCTGCCCGACTACCTGCAGCGCACGGGCCGGCTCAAGGCCATGCTGGGCGAGCACGTGGTCGCGATGCTGCGCAGCGGCGTCTCGGTGGTGCTGGATTTCCCGGCCAACACGCTGGCCCAGCGCGCCTGGATGCGCGGACTGATCGACCAGTCAGGTGCCGCGCACCGGCTGCACCTGCTGGACGTGCCCGAGGCCGTTTGCCGCGCGCGGCTGCAGGCGCGCAACGCCGAGGGCTCTCACCCCTTCCAGACCGACGAAG
The DNA here is from genome assembly GCF_003337555.1 of Pseudorhodoferax soli. Taxonomy (GTDB): domain Bacteria; phylum Pseudomonadota; class Gammaproteobacteria; order Burkholderiales; family Burkholderiaceae_C; genus Pseudorhodoferax; species Pseudorhodoferax soli. Next base: position 925,085 of record NZ_QPJK01000001.1, read on the forward strand.
CGCACTTCAGCCTGATCAACCGCCACTTCGATCCGCCGAGCGCGCGCGAGGGCTTCGCGCTGCAGCGCTACGGCTGATGCGCGGGCTCAGGCGGCGGCGCGGCGCAGCGTGTCGACCACCGGCCGGCGCAGCACGTCGCGCAGGCCCCACCAGCCCGCGCCGAGTGCCAGCACCGCGCCCGCCAGCGCGCCGAACAGCGGCACCCACAGCGAGCCCGACCAGGCGAACTCGAACACGAAGCGCGCCAGCGCCCAGCCCACGGCCATGGCGACGAGCGTGGCCAGCAGGCCGGCCAGCACGCCCACGCCGGCCAGTTCTGCCCGCTGCACCTGGCGCAGCAGCGCGCTGCTGGCGCCCACGGCCCGCATGATCGCGAACTCGCGCGCGCGCTCCTCGCGTGTGGCCGTGATCGCGGCGAACAGCACCACCAGCCCGGCCGCCAGCGTGAAGCCGAACAGGAACTCCACCGCGCGCACCACCTGGTCCAGCACGCGCTGAACCTGGGCCAGTGCGGTGCTCATGTCCACGTTGGTCACGTTCGGGAAGGCGCGCACGAGCGCGTTGTCGAAGCCGGCTGTCTCGGGCGCACGGTAGGCGGCGAGGTAGGTGATGGGCAGGTCGGGCATCGCCGCCACCGGGTACATCACGAAGAAGTTGGCGTGCAGCGAACCCCAGTCGACCTTGCGCAGCGAGGTGATGCGCGCATCGGACGGCACGCCGCCGATGTCGAAGCGGAGCAGGTCGCCGAGCTTGAGGCCCAGCGTCTGCGCCAGCCCTTCCTCGACGCTGACGGCGCCCTGTTCCTCGGGGGTCCAGCGGCCGCCGACGAGTTGGTTGTGCGGCGGCTGCTGGGCGGCATGCGAGAGGTTGAACTCGCGGTCGACCAGGCGCTGCGCGCGCTCGTCCACGTAGTCGGCCGGGTTCACGGGCTTGTCGTTCACGGCCACCAGGCGGCCGCGGAACATCGGGTACCAGTCGTACTGGCGCACGCCGGCGTCGTCCAGCGTCTTGCGGAAGGCATCACCCTGCTCGGGCAGGATGTTGATGACGAAGCGGTTGGGCGCGTCCGGCGGCGTGGCCTGGCGCCAGGCACCGATCAGGTCGGTGCGCAGCAGCACCAGCAGCACCAGCGCCAGCAGCCCGACCGACAGCGCACTGACCTGCACCACGGTGTAGGCCGGCCGCGCCGACACCTGGCGCGTGGCCAGCACCAGCCAGCGCGGCGCGGTGCTCTCGTTCACGCTCTTGCGCAGCAGCCACACCGCCACCCACGACAGTGCGGCGAACAGTAGCACTGCCCCGGCGAAGCCGCCGACCGCGATGAGCCCGAGCTTGATGTCGCTGCTGACGGCGAGCAGCAGGCCGGCAAAGCCCGCGACGCCGAGTGCCAGCACCGCGATGGAGGCCGGCTTGAGCTGCCCCACATCGCGCCGGATCACGCGCAACGGCGGCACCTTGGCCAATTGCAGCACAGGCGGCAGGCCGAAGGCGAACAACAGCGTGAGGCCGATGCCCAGGCCGTAGGCGACGGGCCACAGCGTGGCGGCCGGCAGCGTGGCCTCCACCAGCCCGGCCAGCAGCAGCACGAACATGTAGTGCACGCCGAAGCCCAGCGCCACACCCAGCGCACTGGCGAACAGGCCGACCAGCGCGAACTCGAAGCTGTAGGACAGCGCGATCTTGCGCTGCGACAGCCCCAGCACGCGCAGCATGGCGCAGTCGTCCAGGTGCTTGGACGCGAAGGCACGCGCGGCCAGTGCCACCGCCACCGCGGAGAGCAGCGCCGACAGCAGCGCCACCAGGCTCAGGAATTTCTCGGCCCGGTCCAGCGTCTGGCGCATCTCGGGCCGGCCGCTCTCGATCGATTCGAGCCGCAGGCCGCGTGCCTCGCGCGATTGGATCTGCGCATCGGCCCAGCGCGTGAAGCGCTGCACGGCGGGCTCGTTCCCGGCCACGGCGAAGCGGTAGGTGATGCGGCTGGCCGGCTGCACCAGGTGCGTGGCCGGCAGGTCGGCGGCGTTGACCATCACGCGCGGCGCAAAGCTCATGAAGCCGCCGCCGCGGTCGGGCTCGATCACGATGATGCGCGTGATGCGGAAACTGCTGTCGCCCAGCAGCAGCGGATCGCCCATCTTCAGGTCCAGGGCGGCCAGCAGCGGCGCATCGACCCAGACCTCGCCCGGCGCGGGGATGTCGCGCGTGTTGGCGCCCTCCTCGCCCGGTTGCTGCGCCACCTTGAGGCTGCCGCGCAGCGGGTAGCCCGTGGGCACGGCCTTCAGTGCCACCAGGCGGCTGGCACCGCCCTGCGCCTCGCCGGCGCGGCCCATGGTCGGAAAGCCCAGCGTGGAGACGGTCTGCAGGCCCAGCGCGCGGGCCTGCTCCTCGAACGAGGCGGGCGGCGGGTTGTCGCTGGCCACCACGGCGTCGCCGCCGATCAGCTGGCGCGCATCGCGCTGCAGCCCGCCCTGCAAGCGGTCGGCGAAGAAGCCCACGGCCGTCAGCGCGGCGACGGCCAGCGTCACCGCCACCAGCAGCAGGCGCAGTTCGCCCGAGCGCAGGTCGCGCCACAACGTGCGCCACCCCAGGGAAAGAAAGGATTGATTCACGGCCGGCTCCGAAGCAGGGGCGGATTATCCCGGCGGGCCGTGCCGACGCGAATGGCCTTCGCGCGGCGGGCATACTGCACAGCCCCTCCCTGCTCCGTCCTACGCACCATGTGGCAACCCGCGACCCGCTACCCCGATCCCGCCGTCGTCGTCCTGGATCCCCGCTTCGCCAAGTACCGCGTCACCTCGGCCGCGGTCGAGCGCATCGCCACCGGCATGCGCTGGGCCGAGGGGCCGGTGTGGTTCGGCGACGGCCGCTACCTGCTGTGGAGCGACGTGCCGAACGACCGCATCATGAAGTGGGATGAGCAGACCGGCGGCGTGAGCGTGTTCCGCCAGCCCTCGGGCAACGCCAACGGCCACACGCGCGACCGCCAGGGCCGCCTGGTGGGTTGCGAGCACCTGGGCCGGCGCATCGTGCGCACCGAGTACGACGGCGGCATCACCACGCTGGTCGACCGCTTCCAGGGCGCGCGGCTGAATTCGCCGAACGACATCGTGGTCAAGTCCGACGGCAGCGTCTGGTTCACCGATCCGCCCTTCGGCATCCTGGGCTGGTACGAGGGCGTGCCGGCCCAGCCGGAGCGGCCCGAATGCGTCTACCGCTTCGACCCGGCCACGGGCAAGACCACCGTGGTGACCGACGCCGTGGCGCGGCCGAACGGCCTGTGCTTCTCGCCCGACGAAAAGCTGCTCTATGTGGTCGAGTCCGGCGCGGCACCCAAGCGCATCCGCGTGTTCGACGTGGCGGGCGACGGGGCCACGCTCACCAACGACCGCGTGTTCTTCACCTGCGAGGCAGAGTCCTCACCGGACGGTTTCCGCTGCGACGTGGACGGCAACCTGTGGGCCGGCTGGGGCACGGGTGAAGGCCAGGACGGCGTGCGCATCTTCGCGCCCGACGGCACCACCATCGGCCGCATCCACCTGCCCGAGCGCTGCGCCAACCTGTGCTTTGGCGGCCGGCACCGCAACCGGCTGTTCATGGCGGCGAGCCAGTCGGTCTATGCGCTGTACGTGAACACGCAGGGGGCGGTGGGGGGCTGAGGAACCCCGCACATCTTCCATGGCGCGGAAGATCTGCAGGGTGGCGCGATCACCCCTCGATCTTGAACCCCGTCTCCTTCACCACGCGCTGCCAACGCGCGTAGTCGTCGCCGATCAGCTTGGCGAACTCGGCCGGGCCGCTGCCCACGGGCGTGTGGTCCAGGCCCTTGAGCCGCTCCTGCATTTCGGGCGTGCGCACGATCTTCTGCACTTCGGCCGAGAGCCGGTCGACGATGGCCTTGGGCGTGCCCTTGGGTGCCAGCAGTCCGGACCAACTGGCGAAGTCCATGTCCTTCACGCCCAGCTCGGCGAGCGTGGGCACGTCAGGCAGCGAGGCCGCCCGCTGCGGGGCCACCACGGCCAATGCGCGCACCTTGCCGGCCTTGATCTGCGGCAGCGTGACGAACGAGTCGAACGACACGTCGACCTCGCCCTTGATGACCGCCTGGGCCTGCATCGAGGTGCCCTTGTACTGCGCGTTGATCAGCGTCGGCGCGCCGATCACGCGCTTGAGCTGGTCGGTCGCCAGCACGATCATGCTGCTGCCCGAGGAGGCGCTCAGCGGCGGGTTGCCAGCCTTGGCCAGCGCCGCGAACTCGGCAAAGTTCTTCACCGGCAGCCCTTCGCGCGCGACGATCACGAACGGGATCGAGCTGATCAGGCTGATCGGCTCCCAGCTGTCGAGCGCGTGGAACTTGGTCTTGTAGATCACTGGCGCCAGCGCCTGCGCGCCGGCGGTGTTCATGAGCAGCGTGTAGCCGTCGGGCGCGGCGCGCGCGGCGATGTCCATGCCGATCACCCCGTTGGCGCCGCCCTTGTTGTCGACGATGAAGGGCTGGCCCAGGATCTCGGACAGCTTCTGCGCGATGAGCCGGGCGACGATGTCGGTGGAACCACCGGCCGTGTAGGGCACGACCATGGTGACGGGGCGGCTTGGATAGGCTTCGCTGGCACGCACCGGCAGCGCGGCGGCAGCCAGGCTGGATGCGATGCCGCCCAGTGCGGCGCGGCGGCCGACGGGTGCATGGAGGAATGAAGGCATGGCGTCTCCCTGGTTGGAGCCGGGCATTGTGGGCAAGGCGGCCAGCGGCGCGCCGGGGGTTTCCCCCAGCCAGGTGTCGCCTAGGCGCTAACCGGCAAGAAGCCGTCGCGCAACATGCCCACGCCGAGCTCGTACACCCCGTCCCAGACGATCTGCACGCCCAGGCACAGCAGGATGAAGGCCGACAGGCGCAGGAAGATGACCGATCCGGCCTCCCCAAGCGGCTTGAGCAGTTGCTGCGCGTAGCGGAACGCCAGGTACAGCAGCACGCCGACGGCCAGCAGCGCCAGCACGCCGCCGGCCATGCGCGCCAACGACAGCGACAGCCGGGCATCGGCCAGCGACACGCCGACCGTGATCGCGGCGGCGATGGAGCCCGGCCCGCAGCTGACCGGAAAGGTCAACGGGTAGAACGCCTGGCGCCGCGCCATGTCGGGCGTGAAGCTCTCGGCCAGCTCGGTGCGGCTGTCCACCGTGGACTGCGTCGCGGTGAGCAGCCGCCACGCGGTGGCCGCGACGATCATGCCGCCGCCCACGCGCACGATGGGCAGCGAGATGCCGAAGAACTCCAGCACATAGGAGCCCACCAGCATCGCGCCCAGCATCAGCCAGAACATGTTGCGGGCGATGCGCCGCGCCAGCAGCGCGCGCGTCGAGGGCGAGGCCCCTTCCGTCAGTCCCAGGAAGATCGGTGCGGTGGCCGCCGGATTCAGGATGGGCAGCAGCGCCGCCAGCACGAACAGGAAGCTCTTGCCGAAGGCGCCCAGCAGTTCGAGGGTCAAGACGGTCTCCGCCGCGTCACGGTTTGGACAGGGGTTGATCCGCCAGCTCGCGCATGCGCCGGCGCAGCGCACGCTCGCGCCGGCGCTCCTCCTCGTAGTCTTCGCGCAGGCCGCGCCACAGGGCCACGGCCATCAGCACGATGACCACCGTGAACGGCAGTGCGAAGACGATGGTGGCCGTCTGCACCGACTGCAGGCCGCCGGCCAGCAGCAGGCTGGCCGCGATGCCGGCCACCAGCAGGCCCCAGGCGACCTTCACGCGCGCGCTGGGGTTCTCGTTGCCGCCGGTGCTCATCATGCCCAGCACCAGCACGGCCGAGTCGCCCGAGGTCACGAAGAACACCACCACCAGGGTCGTGGCGATGCCGGACATCAGCGTGCCCAGCGGCAGCTGGTCGAACAGCGCGAACAGGGCGGTGGAGACATCGGCCTTGACGGCCTCGGCGATGGGCACGTTCTGCATCACCTCCAGGTGCAGGGCGGTGCCGCCGAACACCGAGAACCATACGAAGGCGGCCACCGTGGGCGCAGCCACCGTGCCGAGGATGAACTCGCGCACCGTGCGGCCGCGCGAGACGCGCGCGATGAACAGGCCCACGAACGGCGACCAGGACACCCACCAGGCCCAGTAGAAGATCGTCCAGCCGCCGACCCAGCTGCTGTCGCGGAACGGCGTCATGCGCAGGCTCATGCGCACCAGCTCGCTCAGGTAACTGCCCAGCGTGGTGGTCAGCGTGTCGATGATGGCGATGGTGGGGCCGAGCACGAACACGGCCAGCGCCAGCAGCGCGGCCATGAGCAGGTTGAACGAGGACAGCCACTTGATGCCCTTGGTCACGCCGCTGACGGCCGAGCCGATGAACAGCACGGTCGTCACCGCGATGATGCCCAGCTGCGAAGCCTGGCTCACCGGCAACCCAAGCACCGCGTTGAGCCCGCTGTTGATCTGCAGCGCGCCCATGCCGAGCGAGGCGGCCACACCGAAGGCCGTGGCGATCACGGCCAGCACATTGACGAGCGGGCCGATGCGGCGCAGCGGCGCCCACGGCAGCGACTCCACCGAGGTGCTGACCAGGGCCGAGCCACCGCGGCGGAACTGGAAGAACGCGATGGACAGGGCCACCACGCTGTACACCGCCCAGGGGTGCAGGCCCCAGTGGAAGAAGCTGTAGCGCATGGCGGCATTGGCCGCCTCGGGCGTGTGCGGTGCGATGCCGGGTGGCGGCGCGCCGTAGTGCGAGACCGGCTCTGCCACGCCCCAGAAGACCAGGCCGATGCCCATGCCGGCGGCGAACAACATGGCGAACCATGCGCCGACGGAGAACTCCGGTTCGTCGTCTTCGCCGCCGAGCTTGATGTCGCCATACCGGCTGAAGGCCAGCACCAGCGCCACGACCACCAGGCCCAGCACCAGCCACAGGTAGAACCAGCCGAAGTTGCGTGTGATGAGCGCCAGTGCGCCGTCGAACACGGTGCCCAGGTGGGCGGGGGCGATGACGCCCCACAGAACGATGGCCAGGATGAACCCGGCCGAAACCACGAGTTGCATGTGCTCTTCCTCCTCGAATGACCGACACCTCCGCCGCGGGCGGAGAAACCACATGGCTGACGCATGGCGTCGGCACGCAGGCCGGTGTGATGGATGGATTGGCGGCAGTGCCGGCCCGATGTGCCAGATGGAGTCTGCCGCGGCGAACGCGCGGGAGCTGTCAGCAAGGGCCTGAAACTGTCCCATTGGCAAGGCGCAAAGCGCTTTCGTATACCAGGGAAGTGCCAGAAGGGCGCGTATTCTAGCCGTGTGCTTCCTGCAGCAGCGCCAGCACCAGCTCGTGCACGCCGTTCCAGACGATCTGCACCCCCAGGCACAGCAGGATGAAGGCCGACAACCGCAGGAAGATGATCATGCCGGCCTCGCCCAGCGGCTTGAGCAGCCGGTCGGCGTAGCGGTAGGCCAGGTACACCAGCACGCCGATGGCCAGCAGCGCCAGCACCGCGCCTCCGGTGCGCGCCAGCGCCAGCGACAGCCGCGAATCGGCCAGCGAGACACCCACGGTGATGGCCGCAGTGATGGAACCCGGTCCCGAGGTGATCGGGAAGGTCAGCGGGTAGAAGGCCTGGCGTCGGGCCATCTCGGGCGTATAGGCCTCGGCCAGGGCTGTGCGGTGCTCGCTGGCGGTCTGCGAGGTGTTGAGCAACCGCCAGGCGCTGGCGGCGACGACCATGCCGCCGCCCACGCGCACGATGGGCAGCGAGATGCCGAAGAAATCCAGCACATAGACGCCCACCAGCATGGCGCCCAGCATGAGCCAGAACACGTTGCGCGCGATGCGCCGGGCCAGCAGGGCACGCGTGGGCGCAGAGGCGCCGTCGGTCAGGCTCAGGAACACGGGCGCCGCGGCGGCCGGGTTCAGGATCGGCAGCACCGTCACGAACGCGAACAGGAAGCCCTTGCCCAGGGCCGCCAGCAGTTCCAGCGTCATCACGTGCCGCCGTCTGCGCTGCGGGGCTTACTCGCCCTGCGAGAGCAGCGGCAGGTCGGTGTCGCTGCCCTTGCCGAGCAGGCCCACGCCGGCGTAGATGGCCAGCTTGTCGCGCGTGTCGGCGATGTCCAGGTTGCGCATGGTCAGCTGGCCGATGCGGTCGGCCGGCGTGAAGGCGGCGTCCTCCACCTTCTCCATCGACAGGCGCTCGGGCTTGTACGTGAGGTTCGGGCTGCTGGTGTCCATCAGCGAGTAGTCGTTGCCGCGGCGCAGTTCCAGCGTCACCTCGCCGGTGATGGCGCGGGCCACCCAGCGTTGCGCCGTCTCGCGCAGCATCAGGGCCTGGCTGTCGAACCAGCGGCCCTGGTACAGCAGGCGGCCGAGCTTGCGGCCGTTGGCGCGGTACTGCTCGATGGTGTCTTCGTTGTGGATGCCGGTGACCAGCCGCTCATAGGCGATGTGCAGCAGCGCCATGCCGGGGGCTTCGTAGATGCCGCGGCTCTTGGCTTCGATGATGCGGTTCTCGATCTGGTCGCACATGCCGATGCCATGGCGCCCGCCGATGGCGTTGGCTTCCATGAACAGCTCCAGCGGGCTGGCGAAGCTGCGGCCGTTCAGCGCGACCGGCTGGCCTTCCTCGAAGCGGATCGTGACGGTCTCGGGCTTGACCACCACGTCCTCGCGCCAGAACGCCACGCCCATGATGGGCTTGACGATGTGCATGCCGGCGTTCAGGAACTCCAGGTCCTTGGCCTCGTGCGTGGCGCCCAGCAGGTTGGAGTCGGTCGAATAGGCCTTCTCCACGCTCATCTTGTAGTCGAAGCCGTTGGCGATGAGGTACTCGCTCATCTCCTTGCGGCCACCCAGTTCGTCGATGAACTGCTGGTCCAGCCAGGGCTTGTAGATGCGCAGCTTGGGGTTGGCGAGCAAGCCATAGCGGTAGAAGCGCTCGATGTCGTTGCCCTTGTAGGTGCTGCCATCTCCCCAGATGTCGACACCGTCCTCGCGCATGGCCACCACCAGCACAGTGCCGGTCACTGCGCGGCCCAGCGGCGTGGTGTTGAAGTAGGTGGCGCCGCCGGTGCTGACATGGAAGGCGCCGGACTGGATGGCGGCGATGCCTTCGGAGACCAGTTGGGGCCGGCAGTCGATGAGGCGCGCTTTTTCGGCGCCATAGGCCAGGGCCTTGCGCGGGATATCGTCGTAGTCGGTCTCGTCGGGCTGGCCCAGGTGGGCCGTGTAGGCGCAGGGAATGGCGCCCTTGGCGCGCATCCAGTGCACGGCGGCGCTGGTGTCCAGGCCGCCGGAGAAGGCGATGCCGACGCGCTCGCCTGCGGGCAGGCGGTTCAGGATGGTGGCGGTCATGGGGAAGAGTCCGGGAAGCAGGGAAAGGGCGCGATTTTAGGGCGCCGCGCAAAGCTCAAATAGCGCTGACCGTTGGCAACGCCGCTGGGTAACATCCTTGAGGCCTAGGCTAGCGCTGATCGGCGTGGCCTGGCGGTACGCGCGAGAACAACTCCAAGCAAGACAATCCGAACCATGCTGACCCACCTACGCATTCAGAACTTCAAGGCTTGGCGCGATACGGGACCTGTCCGTTTAGCACCGCTGACCGTGATCTTTGGCGCCAACAGTGCCGGTAAGAGCAGCCTCGGCCATCTACTTCTGGCGCTACAGCAGACCGCACGCTCCACCGATCGCAAACGTGCGTTGCACCTAGGAGACTCCAGTTCGCTGATCGACCTGGGCACCTTTACCGACTGCTTGTACGGTCATGATCTTTCTCAACCGTTGGGCGTGGAACTCGGCTGGCAGTTGCCAAAGGCGCTTGAAGTGCGCGACCCGCTCGTCCCGGCGTCGCGTTACCAGGGCAATGCCATGCGCCTTGATGTGGAGTTGATGGCCAACAAGAGCGGCCAACCGGAAGTTCAGGCCATGGCATATGCGCTGCAAAGTGATGGCAGTACCGTTCTGGACGCGGCGTTGACGCGCGACAGCAACCGCAAGTTCTCGCTAAGTTCGAACAGCTTCGGGTTCAAGATGGCCGATGGCCGCAAGTGGCCGATGGATGAGCCCGAAAAATTCTATCGACTCTCTGACCTCAGCGCAGCGCGCTTCAAGAACGCTGGCTTCATGGCCGACTTGGCTTTGGCCACAGAGGCCATGCTGGACAGCCTTTCGTACCTGGGACCGTTGCGCAGCCATCCACAGCGCATCTACCAATGGTCAGGAGACACACCAGCCAGTGTGGGGGAAACAGGTGCACAAACCGTCGCTGCCATGCTCGCTGCGCAGAACGATGGGCGTCAGCTCAACCGCGGCCCACGCAAGGCCAAACAGGGCTTCGCCCCATTCATTGCAAGTTGGCTGAAGGATCTGGGCGTGATCCACGATTTCTCGGTGCATCCAGTCGCGGAGGGGCGCAAAGAGTATGAGGTGCTGATCAAGACCGGCGCGAAGTCGCCACAGGTCAAGATCACAGACGTGGGTTTTGGCGTCTCTCAGGTGCTTCCCGCGCTGGTGCAAGCGTTCTACTGCCCGCCCCACTCGACGGTGTGGATGGAGCAGCCTGAGATCCATCTCCACCCGCAGGTGCAGGCTGAGTTGGCTGACGTATTCATTTCCGCGATCCAGGCCCGACAGGACAGCGTGGAACGCCATGTGCAACTGATTGTCGAAAGCCACTCCGAGCACTTCTTGAATCGGCTGCAGCGCCGCGTAGCCGAGGGTGTCCTGACGCCCGACGACGTGGCGATCTACTTCTGCCGGCGCTCGAACGCTGGTGCGGAACTGGAGCCTCTGCGCTTGAATGTCCTCGGCGACATCGAGAACTGGCCTGAGAACTTTTTTGGCGACGAGATGGCCGACATCGCGGCACGCACGCTGGCAGCGATGAGCCGCAAACGGGCCGAGGCCGCAAGGGCCGACAGGGCATGAAAGCGGTCATCGACACGAATGTGTTGTTGGTCGCGAATGGCGACCATGCGGACGTCTCGGCCGACTGCATCGAAGCCTGCGTCAGACGGCTGCAGGCCATGCAAGCCCGCGGCACTCCCGTTATAGACGATGGCTTTCGCATCTTGGGCGAATACCTGCACAAAACCCGCGTCAACCCGCCCAAAGGTGTTGGCGATGTGTTCCTGAAGTGGCTTTTGCGCGAAGCCAACAACCTGAATCGAGTGCAGCAGGTCACGCTGACAGAACTCCGAGCCGATTGCTTCGCCGAGTTCCCCGACTCGGCACTGGAACCCCTATTCGACGCTCCTGACCGCAAGTTCGCAGCCGTTGCGCATGCGCATCAAGACAGGCCACCTGTATGGCAGGCTGCCGACAGCAAATGGCTTGACTGGTGGCGGCCACTGGCCGGCCATGGCGTGCGGGTCGAGTTTCTCTGTGCCGCGGACGCTTGCCGCTTCTACGCCGGCAAGTTCCCTGACAAGCCCCCACCGCAGTTGCCGCCGTCCGTCTTGTGAGCCGCTTCGTCCGCTTCCCCCACACCGCACATCTGGCCTGGCTGGCCAGTGGCGAGCCCCGCGACGACAAGGTGTTGTCGGCACAGGAGGCTTTGGATCTGCTGCGGCACAAGGTGGTACTGGAAGAAAAAGTGGACGGCGCCAACCTGGGTTTTTCGGTTGGCGCAGCAGGGGAATTGCGTGCGCAGAACCGTGGCCAATACTTGGCTGAACCGCACGCTGGACAGTTCAGCCGGTTGCCCAACTGGCTTGCCGTTCACGGCGCCGTCATCACCGAATCGCTGTTGGAGCATGCTGATCAGGAGCTGATGCTATTCGGCGAATGGTGTGCCGCGCGGCACTCGCTGGACTACACCCGCCTGCCGGACTGGTTCGTGCTGTTCGACGTGCTAGAAGCCGCTACCGGCCGCTTCTGGAGCAGCACACGCCGCAACGCCCTGGCCAAACGCCTGGGGTTGGCCACTACCCCTGAGTTGACCCGTGGCCGCTTCAGCCTGAGCGACTTGAAGGCGCAACTTAGGCAGACCTCAAGCCGGTTCCGTGACGGCCCGATGGAAGGAGTCGTCGTGCGGCAGGAGTCGGACGATTGGTGCGAACAGCGCGCCAAGCTGGTGCGTGCCGACTTCACGCAAACCATTGCCGGGCATTGGCGTAGTCGACATATCGAATGGAACCGGCTCGTCGCCACGGCAGCAGACGGGTGACACATTCTTCGGTTGACTCTATCAACCCTCGCCAAACAATGGAGACAATGTCAACTAATAACCCCACCCCCGGCAGCCACCGGCGCGTGACACTGACCGTCGCGGCCGTGATGTTCATGCTGATGCTGGACAGCAGCATCCTGAACACCTCGCTGCCGTCCATCGCGCGCGACCTCGGCGCCCAGCCGCTGGCGCTCAGCGCCACCATCACGGCCTACCTGCTGGCCAGCGCCGTGGTGCTGCCGCTGGCCTCCTGGCTGGCCGACCGTCACGGCATGCGGCGGCTGTTCCTCGTGGCCGTGGGCGTGTTCACGCTGGCCTCGCTGCTGTGCGGACTGGCGCAGACGTCCGGCCAGCTCATCGCAGCACGGGCGCTGCAGGGCCTGGGCGGCGGGTTGCTGCTGCCGATCGGCCGCGCCATCGCGCTGCGCGGTTCGCGCACCGAAGACCGCATCGCCATCACCGCGCTGCTGACCTGGCCCGTGCTGTTCGCGCCCGTGCTGGGGCCGCCGCTGGGCGGCTTCATCACGACGTATTGGTCCTGGCACTGGAACTTCCTGCTCAACGTGCCGATCGGCCTGGCCGGCCTGTGGCTGGTGCGGCGCTGGGTGCCGGCCGACGGCACGCCCGCGCCGCGCCCGCTGGACAGGCCTGGCGCCGTGGGCGCCATCGGCGGGTTGTGCCTGTTGATCGCGGGGCTGGAGTCGGCCGCGCATGCGACCGATCCGGCGTCCTCGCGCCTGCCCGCGCTGCTGGCCATCCCGGCTGGCCTGGCGCTGTTGGCCTGGACGGCCCGCCACCTGCAGCGCGCGCCGCACCCGCTCGTGAGCCTGGCGCCGTTCGGCTGGCGCAGCTTCTCGATCGCCGCGCTGGGCGGCACGCTGGCCTCGATGAGCATCCAGGCCACGCCCTTCCTGCTGCCGCTCTTCTTCCAGCTCGGCCTGGGCCACGACGCGGTGACGGCCGGCGCCATGCTGCTGCCCTACTTCCTGGGCAACCTGGCGCTCAAGTCGGTGACCACGCCCATCCTCAAGCGCTTCGGCTTCCGGCGCGTGCTGCTGGTGGCGGGCAGCCTCAGCGTGCTGGGCATCGCCACGTTCGCAGCCGTGACGCCGCAGACCGGCTGGCCCGTTCTGGCCGCGTTGCTGGTGCTGGCCGGCTGTGCGCGCTCCATGCTGCTGACGGCCAACTCCACGCTCATGATGATCGAGCTCCCCAGTGCGCAGATGGGCGCAGGCTCCACGCTGTCGGCCATGACCATGCAGGTCTCCGGGGCCATGGGCGTGGCGGTGGCGGCGCTGGCCCTGGCGCTGGCGGGCCAACTGCATGGGACGCACGCACAGGCCGCGGGCCAGGTGCTGCTGCAGGACTTCCAAGTCGCCTTCCTGGCCGTGGCCGCCGTCGGCGCGCTCGCGCTGTGGCACTACCGCCACGTGCCCGCGGATGTGGGCGCGGGCATGCTGGCCGGCAAGGCCGCCTGAGGCTTCAGCGGCCGGCGAGCGCGGGATAGGTGAAGGCCAGCGCATGCACGGCGTTGACCGCGAAGTGCACGCACACCGCAGCGCCCAGCCGGCCCGTCAAGGCATAGGCCAACGCCGCCCCCAGGCCCGTGAGGCCTGCCAGCAGCGCCATGCGCGGCCCGCCCGCCAGATGGGCCAGGCCGAACAGCGCGGCCGACAGCAGCACCGCGGCGGCCGTGCGTGCGGCCGATGCCCGGCCACCGAAGCGGCCGGCCAATGCGTCCTGCACCAGCAGGCGGAACAGCGCCTCTTCGGCCACGCAGGTCAGCAGCAGGTTCACGGGCAGGAACAACGCCAGCGGCAGGTTCCACTTGAGGTCCGGCCGCACCATGCCCAACCACCACGCCAGGCCCAGCACGAGCGCCACCGTCGCCAGTGCGGTCGCCGACGCCACGCCCATGGCGCGCCGGCGGTCGCCAGAGGCAGGCGCTGCCAGCAGCACCAGCAGCGCCAGGCCCACCGAGCCCTTGTCGAAGTTCAGGTACTGCGTGAACGGCCGTGCGCCTGCCGACAGACGCACGCCGTCCAGCAACACCGGGTTGGAGAAGCCCGGCACGCGGTGCAAGGCAAGCGCGGCGCACAGCCCCGCCAACGCCAGCCAGAGCACGAGGACCACCGCCCGGTTCTGCGCGCGCGGCAGCGCGGCCGCCAGCATGAACAAGGCGGCCAGTGCCGCCATCGCCGGAGGCTGCAGCCAGCCCTTGTTCCAGGCCATGGCCACAGCCGCGCCGTACAGCAAGGCCCAGGGCGGCACCTGGCCCGGCCAGCCACCGCGCGGCGGCGGCAAGCAGCCGGCGACGACGGACAACAGCAACAGGACGAAAGGGACGGGCATGGCTCAGGCCACGCCCCGGCGGCGCGCCGTCAAGCCGCGACCGCCCAGACCAGCCGCTCGGGGTGCGTGTAGACGCTGAGGCGGTCACCGCGCGCGAAGCCGACCAATGCCAGGTTGGCGTCGGCCGCCAGGTCGATCGCGAGCCCGGTCACGCCCGAGACGGCGGCCAGCAATGCGCTGCCCGCGCGGACGGTCTTGCCCACCATCTCGTAGCTGGCGCGGCTGGTCACGACAACGAAACCATCCTGCGCCGGGCGGTTCGCCGCCAGCAGCGCGCCGACCAGCTTGTCGAGCGCGTTGTGACGGCCCACATCCTCGCGCACCATCACCAGCTGGCCCTGGGCATCGGCGAAGCCCGCCGCATGCGTGGCACCGCTGGCATCGCGCAGCGGCTGGCGCTGGTTCAGGGCCTGCACCGCCTGCGACACGGCGGCGGCATCGAAGCGGACATCGCTCTGCAGCGGCGCAGGCCGCTGCACGGCCTGCGGCAGGCTCTCGGCGCCGCACAGGCCGCAACCGGTGCGGCCCGTCAGGCTGCGGCGCCTGTCCTTGAGCCGCGCGAAGCAGCCGGAAGCGATCTGCAACTGCACGGTGAGTCCGCCACAGCCCGGCGCGAGCACGATGTCGCGCACGTCGGCACGGCTGTCGACGATGCCCTCGGTCAGCGAGAAGCCGAGCGCGAAATCCTCCAGGTCCAGCGGCGTGGCCAGCATCACGGCGTGCGAGATGCCGTTGTATTCGAGCGCCACCGGCACTTCCTCGGCCACGCAATCGGTGCCGGGCGCGCCCGGCTCACGCGTGACGGGGGCCCTGCGCGTGCCGGTGAAAGTGCTGGAGGAAAGATCCTGAGCTTGCATGCTGGAGAGTCTCGCACCAACGGCATGGCCCCATGACCGGCTTTGCCATCGCCTGTCTCAGTCCTTGTGAATTGACCAAGCTACGCTCAAAATGCAAGGATGATTGAACGCCGCCTTGCCGCCGACCTGCGCGAACGCCTGGGCTTCTACCCCGGCGTGGTGCTGCTGGGTCCGCGCCAGGTAGGCAAGACCACGCTGGCCCGCGTCATTGCCGCCGAACATGCGGATGCGCTGGTGCTCGACCTCGAACGCCCCGGCGACCGTGCCCAGTTGGCCGAACCCGAACTGTTCCTCGCCCAGCACCGCCAACGGCTGGTGGTACTGGACGAAGTACAGATGCTGCCCGATCTGTTCACCCAGCTGCGCCCGGAGATCGATGCCGACCGCCGCGCCGGCCGCTTCCTGCTGCTGGGCTCGGCCAGTGGCGCCTTGCTGCGCCAGCGCACCGAGTCGCTGGCTGGCCGCGTGGGCTATCTGGAGCTCACGCCGCTGCTGGCCAGCGAGTTGCCGGCCGACCTGGCAACGCTGCAGCAGCTGTGGCACCGCGGCGGCTTTCCGCAGGCGCAGCTGGCGCCCAGCGAGCGCCTCTCCTATGCCTGGCGCCAGGACTTCATCCAGACCTTCTTGCAGCGCGACCTGCCGCAGATGGGCGTGGGGGTGGCAGCCGACCCCTTGCACCGCTTCTGGCGCATGCTGGCCCATCTGCAGGGGCAGCTGTTCAACGCCTCGCAGCTGGGCATGTCGCTGGGCGGCGCCTCGCACAGCACGGCCACGCGCTACCTCGACCTGCTGGTGGATACGCTGATTGTGCGGCGGCTCGAGCCCTTCCTGCCCAACGTGGGCAAGCGTCTCGTGAAATCGCCCAAGGTCTACATCCGCGACAGCGGCCTGGTGCACGCGTTGCTGAACATCGCCAGCCTCTCCGATCTACAGGGCCACCCCATCGTCGGGGCGTCCTGGGAGGGCTTCGTCGTCGAGCAGGTGCGCGCACTGTTGCCGGCGGGCGCCGAGATGGGCTTCTACCGCACTGCCGCCGGTGCAGAACTCGACATCGTGGTGCAGACCGGCACGCGGCGCCTGGGCATCGAGGTGAAGTTTTCGGCCGCTCCCACAGTGACCAAGGGCTTCTGGCAGGCCATGGGCGACCTGCAGCCAGCGCGGACCGTGGTGGTGGCACCGGTGGCCCGCGCCTATCCGCTCAGGAACGGCGTGGACGTGGTGCCGGTCTGGGCGCTGCCCGAGTTGCTCGCGGCCTGAAGGTGGCTCAGGTGTCCTTGGAGACCTTGATGGTCGGGAACTTGGACGAGAAATCCTTGTTCTTCTGCGCGATGGCCACTGCCACCTGGCGCGCCACGGACTTGTAGATGCCTGCGAGTTCGCCATCGGGCTCGGCCACCACGGTGGGCGTGCCGCTGTCGGCCTGCTCGCGGATGGCCATGGCCAGCGGCAGTGCGCCCAGGTAGTCGAGCTTGTACTCGGCCGCCATCTTCTGGCCGCCGTGGGCACCGAAGATGTGCTCCTGGTGGCCGCAGTTGCTGCACACGTGCACGGCCATGTTTTCCACCAAGCCGAGGATGGGCACGCCCACCTTCTCGAACATCTTGATGGCCTTCTTGGCGTCGATCAGCGCGATGTCCTGCGGCGTGGTGACGATGACGGCGCCGGTCATGGGCACGCGCTGCGACAGCGTGAGCTGGATGTCGCCGGTGCCGGGTGGCAGGTCGACGATCAGGTAGTCCAGCTCCTGCCAGTTGGTCTGGCGCAGCATCTGCTCCAGCGCCTGCGTGGCCATGGGGCCACGCCAGATCATGGCCTGGTCCTGGTCGACCAGGAGGCCGATGGACATTACCTGCACGCCATGGCCGAGTAACGGCTCCATGGTCTTGCCGTCCGAACTCTCGGGCCGGCCGTTCACGCCCATCATCATGGCCTGGCTGGGGCCGTAGATGTCGGCGTCCAGCAAGCCCACGCTGGCGCCCTCGGCGGCCAGCGCCAGCGCCAGGTTGGCCGAGGTGGTGCTCTTGCCCACGCCGCCCTTGCCCGAGGCCACGGCAACGATGTTCTTCACACCCGGCAGCAGCTGCACGCCGCGCTGCACGGCATGCGCGGTGATCTTGCTGGAGATGTTGACGGAGACGTTGTCCACGCCCGGCACGCTGCGCGCCGCGGCCACCAGCGCGCTGCGCAGCGCGGCGATCTGGCTCTTGGCCGGGTAGCCCAGTTCGACGTCGAACGCCACCTCGCCGCCCTGCACGCTCAGATTGCGCAGCACCTTGGTGGACACGAAGTCCTTGCCGGTGTTGGGATCGACCACCTGCTTGAGCGCGTCGGTCAGCGCCTGTTCCGTCACTGGCATGTTGGCATTCACTCCTTTGGGGGCGCAAAGTGTACCGAGCCGGGTGCGCAGCGCAGCGCGCTCCTAAAATACCCGTCCCTTGCGCGCCGGCCGGCGCGCAACGCCACCGCCCATCCCAGAAAGCGCCCTCTCCAGATGTCCGCCCCGCGCAAGATCTTCGCCACCACCGCGCTGCCGTACGCCAACGGCAACTTCCACATCGGCCACATCATGGAGTACATCCAGGCCGACATCTGGGTGCGGTTCCAGCGCATGCGCGGCGCAGAGGTGAACTTCGTCGGTGCCGACGATGCGCACGGCGCGCCCATCATGATCGCGGCCGAGAAGGCCGGCAAGACGCCCCAGCAGTTCGTGGCCGACATCGCCGCGGGCCGCAAGCAGTACCTGGACGGCTTCCACGTCGCCTTCGACAACTGGAGCCACACCGACAGCGCGGAGAACCACGCGCTGTGCGCGGACATCTACCGCGCCCTGCGCGCGGCCGGCCTGATCGCGCAGAAGAGCGTGGAGCAGTTCTTCGATCCCGAGAAGAACATGTTCCTGCCCGACCGCTTCATCAAGGGCGAATGCCCGAACTGCGGCGCCAAGGACCAGTACGGCGACAACTGCGAGGTGTGCAGCGCCGTCTACACCCCCACCGACCTCAAGAACCCGTACTCGGCGCTGAGCGGCGCCAAGCCCGTGCTGCGCACCAGCGAGCACTTCTTCTTCAGCCTGTCCGACCCGCGCTGCGCCGAATACCTGCAGGGCTGGATCACCGACAGCGGGCTGCAGCCTGAAGTGGCCAACAAGGTGCGCGAGTGGTTCACCGTGCGCAAGAACGCCGACGGCAGCACCAGCGAAGGCCTCGCGGACTGGGACATCTCGCGCGAGGCGCCCTACTTCGGCATCGAGATTCCCGATGCGCCGGGCAAGTACTTCTACGTGTGGTTCGACGCGCCCATCGGCTACCTGGCTTCGCTGAAAAACCTGCTGGGCCGGCGCGGCCAGGATTTCGACGCCTACATGGCCGACCCGGCCCTGGAGCAGTACCACTTCATCGGCAAGGACATCGTCACCTTCCACACGCTGTTCTGGCCCGCCGTGCTGCATTTCGCCGGGCGCAAGGTGCCGAACAACGTGTTCGTGCACGGCTTCCTGACGGTCAACAACGGCGAGAAGATGAGCAAGAGCCGCGGCACCGGCCTGGACCCGCTCAAGTACCTGAGCCTCTCCATGAACGCCGAGTGGCTGCGCTACTACATCGCCGCCAAGCTCAACGGGCGCAACGAGGATGTCGACTTCAACCCCGACGACTTCATGGCGCGCGTGAACGCCGACCTGATCGGCAAGTTCGTCAACATCGCCTCGCGCGCGGCCGGCTTCATCGCCAAGCGCTTCGCGGGGCAGCTGGGCACGCCCGGCGCCGACGGGCAAGCCCTGCTGGCCCAGCTGCAGGCGCAGGCTGGCGACATCGCCGAGGCCTTCGAGCGCCGCGACACCGCGCGCGCGCTGCGCGAGGTCATGCTGCTGGCCGACCGCGTGAACGAGTACGTGGACGCCAACAAGCCCTGGGAACTGGCCAAGCAGGAAGGCGCGGATGCGCGGCTGCAGGACGTCTGCACCACCTGCATCGAGGCCTTCCGGCTGCTGGCGCTGTACCTGAAGCCCGTGCTGCCGGCACTGGCCGCGCAGGTCGAGGCTTTCCTCAAGGTCGATGCACTGCAATGGCCGCACGCCGGCCAGCTGCTGGGCGCGGGCCATGCGATCGGCGTGTACCAGCACCTGATGCAGCGCGTGGACATCAAGCAGCTCGATGCACTGTTCGAGCCGCCCGCAGCACCCGAGCCCGAGAAGCCGCTGCCCGGTGGCGAGGAGATCGCCGAGACCATCACGATCGACGACTTCACCAAGATCGACCTGCGCATCGCCAAGATCGTGGCCTGCGAGAAGGTCGAGGGCTCCACCAAGCTGCTGCGCCTGACGCTCGACGCTGGCGAAGGCCGCATGCGCAACGTGTTCAGCGGCATCGCCAGCGCCTACCAGCCCGAGCAGTTGGTCGGCAAGCTGACCGTCATGGTGGCCAACCTGGCGCCGCGCAAGATGAAGTTCGGTGTCAGCGAAGGCATGGTGCTGGCCGGCAGCCATGCCGACGAGAAGGCCCAGCCCGGCATCCATGTGCTGGAGCCCTGGCCCGGCGCGCAACCGGGCATGCGGGTGCGCTGATGCGCTGGGCCACCGCCATGCTTGCCGCCCTCGCCTGCATGGCCTCGGGTGGTTGCGCGGTGGTGACGGTGGCAGGCGCGGCCATCAGCGTGGGTGCCACGGCCGTGGGCGTCGCGGCCGACGTGGCCGTCGGGGCCGTCAAGGTCACCGGCAAGGCCGTGGGCGCGGCCGTGGATGCGGTGACGCCCGGCAGCGCACAGGGCACCGAATAGCGGCGCCCTCACCGCAGGCCGGCGCCGCTCAGTGCGCGCGGTGCGTGCAGGCGCCCGCGATCAGCTCGGCCAGCACCTCCAGGCTGCCCGCCTTCTCGGCGGCATCGACCGTGAACAGCTCCTGCACCGCTGCGCCGCGCAGCGAGGAGAACACCACCGAGGCCACGCCCTGCGGATGGGGATGTGCCTTCAACTCGGGGAAGGTGGCGAAGAACTGTGTGTAAAAGCCCCGGTCCACCTCTTCGCGGTAGCTCTCGATGCGGGCGAACAGCGACGGTATCGCCTTGCAACCGAAGAACAGGCTCCAGGCCGTCTGGTAGTTGGGCGCGCCGAAGATGTGTTGCCAGGCACGTTGGACGAACTGCGGGGCGCGCTGGTCCAGCGGGAGTTCCGGATCCGGCCAGACCCCGCCCTGGTCGCCCAGCGGCGCCATGACCTCGGCCACCAGCCGCTCCATCAGCACATCGCGGCTTTCGAAGTGGTGCTGCAGCGCACCCATGCTGACCTCGGCACGGCGCGCGATCGCTTGTAGCGTGGCACTCTTGAAGCCCTCTTCCCGCAGCAGCGTGAGCGCCGCCTCGATGATCTTGCGCCGGGTGGCTTCGACCCGCTCGCTCTGCGGCGTGCGGACGCGGGCTTCATCCTGGGGCGTGGTGCTGCGGCGAGAGATCATGCACAAATAATAAATTGATATGGCTGCAGGACCTCCGCACGTGCCGCTCTAACTTTTTTCAAATGGCCTGTCCATAGGGTCATCTACTAAATAATAATAATTTATTGATACTGCACAATTTCCGGACTGGCCCATAAAGCCTCACCAGCCGGAGTGCACCCTTGACCCACCACATCGACCGCCTGCCGACCGACGACAACACCAACGGCTGGAGTGCTCTGCTCGGCCCGCGTCAGCCGCGCGCGCCGCTGCAGCAGGATCTGTCGGTGGACTTCCTGGTCATCGGCGCCGGCTATGCCGGCCTGGCCGCTGCCCGCCAGCTGGCGGCGCAGGAGCCTGAGGCCAGCATCGCCGTGGTCGATGCCAGCGTGGTGGGCGAGAACGCATCGGGCCGCAACTCTGGCTTCGCCATCGACCTGCCGCACAGCTCGGCCCCGTCCGACGCCGACGTCGAAGCCGGCCGGCGCGTGATCCGGGTCAACCGCTTCGCGGTGGACGCGCTGGAACGCCTGGTGGCCGAACACCGCATCCAGTGCGACTGGGCCCGGCGTGGCCGCTACCACGTGGCGGTGACGGACGAGGTGGCCGAGAGCGCGCTGCAGCCCTATGTGCGCAACCTGAAGGCCTGGGACGAGCCCTACGCCTACCTGGACCGCGACGCGCTGCGCAAGCGCCTGGGCACCAGCTACTACGCAGCCGCGGTCTACACCCCGGGCACCCGGCTGCTGAACCCGGCCGCACTGGTGCGGGGCCTGGCCGACAGCCTGCCCGCGCAGGTGCAGCTGTTCGAGAACACGCCGGTCGTCGAAGTCGAACTGAAGGGCGCGAACCCGCATGTGCGCACGGCCCAGGGCCGCCGCATCCGTGCCGGCCGGGTGATCCTGACCGTCAATGCCTACTCGCAGTCCTTCGGCGTTTTCCGTGAACGCCAGCTGCCGGTGCTGCTGTTCGCCAGCCTCACGCACCGCCTGGACACCGCCCAGCTGGCGCGCCTCGGCTCCGAGCCCGTCTGGGGCGTGACGCCCGCCCACGGCGTCGCCGGCTCCACCGTGCGGCTGACGGCCGATGGGCGGCTGATGATCCGCCAGGGATTCGAGTACTCGCCAGAGCTGCGCACCGACGAAGCCCGGCGCGCCGAGGCCCGTGCGATGAACCTGGAGCTGCTGCGCCGCCGCTTCCCGCAGCTGGGCGCCATCGCGCTGGAGCACTTCTGGATGGGCTGGCTGGCCGTCTCGCACAACCACGCGCCGGCTTTCGACCAGATCGGGCCGCAGGCCTGGGCGGCCTCTTGCTGCAACGGCTCGGGCATCGTGCGGCACACGGCGGCCGGCATGCTGATCGCCGACCATGCCCTGGGCCACAAGAACCCGCTGATCGACGACTTCCTGGTGCAGGGAACGGCCAACTACATCCCGCCGCGCCCGGTGCGCGACGTCGGTGTGGGCCTGTCCCTGGCCTGGGACATGTGGCGCGGCAAGGCCGAGCAGTGACCCCGCTTCGCCCCCGACATCCCGCGCATCCCCGACACCCCGGACATCCCCAAAAAAGGCGGCCACGAGCCGCCGCCCTGCCCCGCACCTTCACACGAGGAGACATTCCCATGACACCCACCCACTCCGGCCACCTGGAGCGCAAGCTCCAGAGCCGCCACATCCAGCTGATCGCGCTGGGCGGCACCATCGGCACCGGCCTGTTCCTGGGCTCGGCCGGCATCATCGAGATGGCCGGCCCGGCCGTGCTGCTGGGCTACGCGATCGGCGGCGCGCTGATCTTCCTGATCATGCGTTTCCTGGGCGAGATGCTGGTCGAGGCGCCCAACGCCGGCTCGTTCAGCTACTTCGCCAACCGCCACCTGGGCCGCTTCGCGGGCTTCCTGTCGGGCTGGAACTGCGTCGCGCTGTACGTGCTGGTGGGCATGCTCGAGCTGACCGCCTGCGGCAAGTTCATCCAGTACTGGTGGCCCGAGGTGCCGACCTGGGCCACGGCGGCCGTGTTCTTCGTGCTGATCAACGCGGTGAACTTCATCAACGTCAAGGCCTATGGCGAGTTCGAGTTCTGGTTCGCGCTGATCAAGATCGTCGCCGTGGTGGCCATGATCGCCACCGGCATCTACCTGCTGTCGACCAGCGGCAGCCCGACGCAGACCGTCCGCAACCTGTGGACGCACGGCGGCTTCATGCCCAACGGCATCGGCGGCCTGGTCATGTCGCTGGCGTTCATCATGTTCGCGTTCGGCGGCGTGGAAATGCTGGGCTTCGCGGCGGCGGAGACGGACCAGCCGCGCAAGGTCATCCCCAAGGCCATCAACCAGCTGGTCTGGCGCGTGCTCGTGTTCTACGTGGGTTCGATGGCGGTGCTGCTCTCGCTGACGCCCTGGACCGACCTGGTCGCGCAGCTCAAGGCCGGCGGCGACACCTACAGCAACAGCCCCTTCGTGCTGGTGATCTCGGGCATCGGCCAGAAACTGGCAGCCCACGTGCTGAACTTCGTGATCCTGACCGCCACGCTGTCGGTCTACAACAGCATGGTCTACAGCACCAGCCGCCTGCTGTACGGCATGGCCAGCGAAGGCAATGCGCCCGGGTCGCTGATGCAGGTCAACCGACGCGGCGTGCCGGTGCGCGCCATCGTCTACCCCGGCCTGGCCACCGCCCTGTGCGTGGTGCTGAACTATGTGGCGCCGCAAGGACTGATCGAGCTGCTGATGTCGCTGATCGTGGCTGCGCTGGTGATCACCTGGGTCGTGATCATCGTCACCCACATGCGCTTTCGCCGCGATGCGGTGCGCAACGGGACGCCGCTGGCCTTCCGCGCGCCGTTCGCCCCCGTGTCCAACGTCATTTGCCTGGCCGGCATGGCGCTGGTGGTTGGCGTGATGCTGCTGACCCCGTCCATCCGCGGCTCGGCGCTGGCCATCCCTGTCTGGATCGGCGCGCTGTACCTCGCCTACCGCACCGTGTCGTCCCGTCCGGCCCTGCCATCCGTGCAGGGCGCCGCTTGAGAAAACCCATGTCAGCCACCTTCCATCCCGCCCCCGGCCCCATGCCGTTCTCCACCGCCGTGCGCGCGGCCGGCCTGCTCATGCTGTCGGGCCAGATCCCGTTCGACGCTGCCGGCAAGCCGCACGCCGGCAGCATCGAAGCGCAGACCCATGCGGTGCTGCAAAGCATCGCCAGCACGCTGCAGGGCCTGGACAGCGGGTTGGACCAGGTGGTCAAGACCACCGTCTGGCTGCGCGACCTGGCCGACTTCGCCGCCTTCAACGCGGTCTACCGCAGCTATTTCCAGGAGGGCCGCTATCCGGTGCGCAGCCTGGTGCAGGCCGAGCTGGCGTTCGGCGTGGCCGTCGAGATCGAAGTGCAGGCGCTGGACACGTCCCGCGCGCCCGGTTGAAGGTGCCCGAGATGAGACTGTCCCCCACCCAACTGCAGCCGCTGCTGGCCCGGCTGCCGGACTGGCAAGCCGGCACGGAACGCGGCGGCGTGCTGTCGCGCAGCTTCGTGTTCCGCGACTTCGCGCAGGCCATGGGCTTCATGTGCCAGATCGCGGTGCACGCCGAGAAGCACGACCACCACCCCGAGTGGTCCAACGTCTACAACCGCGTCGACGTGACGCTCACCACCCACGACGCGGACGGCCTGTCCCTGCGCGACATCCGGCTGGCCAGGACCATGGACCAGGTCGCCGCGGCACTGGCGCTCCAGGCGCCGCCCACCGAGGAGCTCGCACATGCATGAGACCGACTCCACCGCCCGCAGCCTGCACGGCTTGGCCGCCGGCGGGCCTCAACCCGAACGGCCCGACTGGACCATCCCCCAGGAGTGGGACCGCTACACCGCGCAGGAACACGCGGTCTGGAAGACCTTGTTCGAACGCCAGAGCCGGCTGCTGCCGGGCCGGGCGTGCGCCGCCTTCGTGCGCGGCATGGCCGAGCTGCCGCTGCGCGCCGACCGCATCCCCGACTTCGAGGAACTGTCGGCGGTGTTGATGCAGCGCACCGGCTGGCAGGTGGTGGCCGTGCCCGGCCTGGTGCCGGACGACGTGTTCTTCGAACACCTGGCCCACAGGCGCTTTCCCGCGGGGCAGTTCATCCGCAAGCCGCACGAGCTCGACTACCTGCAGGAGCCGGACGTCTTCCACGACGTGTTCGGCCACGTGCCCATGCTGATGAACCCGGTGATGGCGGGCTTCATCCAGGCGTACGGCCAGGGCGGGCTGCGCGCCAAGGCGCTGGGCACGCTGGAGCAACTGGCGCGCGTGTACTGGTACACGGTGGAATTCGGGCTGGTGCTGGAAGACGGTGCGCCGCGCGTCTACGGCGCGGGCATCGTGTCCTCGTCCACCGAAACGCGGTTCTCGGTCGAGGACGATTCACCCCACCGCGTCCGCTTCGCGCTCGAGCGGGTGATGCGCACGCGCTACCGCATCGACGATTTCCAGGAGACCTACTTCGTGCTCGACCACCTCGATGAGCTGCTGGCCCTGGCCCAGGTCGACTTCGCGCCCTCCTACCAGCGCGTCAGCGGCGCGGCCGAGCACGGGCCCGGCGACCTGCTGCCCGGCGACACCGTGCTGACGCGCGGCACCGGCCGCTACCACGCGCGCAAGCGCCTGCAGGCGGCGGCATGACAGCGCCCACGCAAGCGGTGCTGGTCACCGGCGCCGCAGGCCAGCTGGGCCAGGCGGTGGCGGCCCACTTCCACCAGGTGGGCACGCGGCTGCTGCTGCTCGACCGCGATGCGCAGGCGCTGCAGCGCCTGTACGGTGCGCTGCCCGGCGCAGTGCTGATCGACGCCGACCTGCTCGACCGCGCGCAGCTGCACAGCCGCATCGCGCAAGCCTGGCCCGTGTCGCAGCGCATCGACGTGCTGTGCCATCTGGCGGGCGGCTTTCGCATGGGCGAGGCGGTGCATGCGCTGGCCGAAGGCAGCTGGGACCTGCTGATGGACCTGAATGCGCGCAGCCTGCTGCACGTGGCGGCCAGCGTGGTGCCGCGCATGCTGGCCCAGGGTGCCGGCCGCATCGTGACGGTGGGTGCCGGTGCGGCGCAGCGCGGCGCGGCGCTGATGGGGGGCTACTGCGCATCCAAGAGCGCGCTGGTGCGGCTGACCGAAGCGATGTCGGCCGAACTGCGCGACCAGGGCATCAACGTCAACTGCGTGCTGCCCTCGGTGATCGACACGCCCGACAACCGCGCCGCCATGCCGGACGCGGACGCGTCGCGCTGGGTCGCGCCCGCGGCGCTGGCCGAGGTGATCGGCTTCCTCGCGTCCGACGCAGCCCGCGCCGTGCACGGGGCTGCGATACCGGTCAGCGGCCGGGCGTAGCGGCCGCGCGGCGCACTACTGGACCTTGTTCTCCGGTGCCTGCGGATCGAGCACGGAGCCGGTCCGCAGCACACGGTAGTCGGTGTTGAAGACCACGCTGAACACCATCGATGTGTTGGGGGCCTGCAGGTAGCGCCAGTCGTAGACCACTTCGCGCTGCAGGTCGTAGGGCGTGATCTTCATCGGCTTGCCCAGCATCTTGCGCACGTCTTCCATCATCATGCCGGGCTGCACCTTGGCGAAGTTCTCGGGCGTGAGCACCTGGCGCAGCGCACTCATCTTGCCGTCCGGGCCGATGGTGATCATGTAGTTGCGGTGGCCGGCGGGCTGGCGGTTGTATTCGAAGGTGCGGCCGCCGCCCGGCGCATCCCAGATCTTCTCGGGCTCGCCGAACTGCTTGCGCACGTCGGCCTCGGTGGCCACGCCCTCCTCCAGCGCGTCGATGCGCTGCGGGTCGCACCCCAGCAGCACAAGGCCCGCAAACGCTGCAGCAGCCCACTGCGCCACCAGATTCCATCGCGCCGCCATGCCGCCCCCTTAAAATCCGCGCCTTCGAAAGGTTCAGTGTATGTCCATCTTCCGCCGCCCCGACTACAAGTCCGAGGCCACCCAGTTCATCGACCAGCTCAAGGCCCAGCAGCCCGACTTGGAAGCGCGCCAGCGCGCCGGCCGCGCCCTGCTGTGGGACAAGGCGGTGGACCGCAAGGTCTGGGCCGAGTTCCGCGAGGGCCAGGTGGCCCAGAAGCCCTACGTCTACCAGACCGACAACAACTGATCGCGGCAGGCACCACGTCGCGTGGAGTCCAAGCTGCTGCCACCCGCCCACGGCGAGGCCGCCCCCATGCCGGAGGTGGTGGACCAGGTGGCGCTGGCGCGCCTGTACGGCGAGCCGCTCTTCGCCATCCCGCAGGATCTGTACATCCCGCCCGATGCGCTGGAGATCTTCCTCGAGGCCTTCGAAGGCCCGCTGGACCTGCTGCTCTACCTGATCCGCAAGCAAAACTTCAACATCCTCGACATTCCCATGGCTGCCGTGACACGGCAGTACCTGACGTATGTCGACGAGATCCGCACGCGCAACCTCGAACTGGCGGCCGAGTACCTGCTCATGGCGGCCATGCTGATCGAGATCAAGTCGCGCATGCTGCTGCCGCCCAAGCCCGCGCCCGAGGGCCAGGAGCCCGAGGATCCGCGCGCCGAACTCGTGCGCCGGCTGCTGGAGTACGAGCAGATGAAGCTGGCGGGCGCGCGCCTGAATGCGCTGCCGCAGTTCGGCCGCGACTTCCTCAAGGCCCAGGTCACCATCGAGCAGTCGCTGCAACCGCGCTTTCCCGACGTGCACCTGGCGGACCTGCAGGAGGCCTGGCGCGACATCCTGAAGCGGGCCAAGCTCGTGCAGCACCACAGGATCACGCGCGAGGAGCTGTCCGTGCGCGACTACATGACCCAGGTGCTGCGCACGCTGCAGGGCCGCAAGTTCGTCGAGTTCGAGGAACTGTTCAACCCCGAGAAGGGCTCGACCGTGCTGGTCGTGACCTTCATCGCGCTCTTGGAACTGGGCAAGGAAACGCTGGTCGAGATCGTGCAGGCCGAGGCCTTCGCACCCATCTACGTGCGCCTGGCCTACACCGCCACCAACTGACTACACGCCGTCGGCTGCCGGCTCGCGGCCCATCAGCGCGGCCACCGCCTGCTGCGGCTGCAGCTGGCCGTCCAGCAGGGCCAGCACACTCTCGGCGATCGGCATCTCCACACGCAGGGCACGCGCGCGCTGCACCACGGTGCGGGCGCTGTAGACGCCCTCGGCCACATGGCCCAGCGAGGCCACGGCTTCGTCCAGCCGCAGGCCGCTGGCCAGCAGCAGGCCGACCTTGCGGTTGCGGCTGAGATCGCCGGTGGCCGTCAGCACCAGGTCGCCCAGGCCGGACAGGCCCATGAAGGTCTCCGCGCGCGCCCCCAGGGCCAGGCCCAGGCGCGTCATCTCGGCCAGGCCGCGCGTGACCAGCGCCGCCCGGGCGTTGAGGCCCAGCGACAGGCCATCGCACAGGCCCGTGGCGATCGCCAGCAGGTTCTTGACGGCACCGCCCACTTCCACGCCGGGCACGTCGTCGCTGCTGTACACGCGCAGCGTCGGCCCGTGGAAGGCCTGGACCAGTGCCTCGCGCAACGCCGCATCGGCACTGGCGGCGACCAGCGCGGTCGGCTGGCCGGCCGCGACTTCCTGCGCAAAGCTGGGGCCGCTCAGCACGCCGAAAGGCGCCTCGCCGACCACGGCATGGTGGATCTCATGGCCGAGCAGGCCGGCACCGCCGGCCTCGAAGCCCTTGCACAGCCAGGCGAGCGGCCGGCCCAGCGGCGCGAGTTCGGCCAGCATGGGGCGCAGCGCCGCCATGGGCGTCGCGATGACGAGCATGTCCTGGTCCGCGCACAGCGGTGACAGCGGCCCGTCGGCCAGTTGCAGCAGCGCAGGCAACGGCGTGCCGGGCAGGTAGCGGGCATTGCTGCGCTGCGCGCGCATCTGGGCCACCTGCGCGGTGTCGCGCGCCCACAGCGTCACGCTGCGCCCTGGCAGCCGGCTGGCATGCACGGCCAGTGCCGTGCCCCAGGCGCCCGCGCCCAGCACGGCGATCTTCATCGGCTTATTGGATGGCCGGAACCGCGCCGTTGGCAGCGGTGGCCTGTTGGGCCTGCTGCTGCTCGTACATGGCCTGGAAGTTGATCTCGGCCAGGTGCACGGGCGGGAAGCCGGCGCGCTGCACCAGGTCGGCCACATTGCCGCGCAGGTAGGGGTAGACGATCTGCGGGCAGGCGATGCCCATGATGGCGCCCATCTGGTCCTGCGGCAGGTTGCGGATCTCGAAGATGCCGGCCTGCTTGGCTTCGACCAGGAACACCGTCTTGTCGCCGCCCACGCGCGTGTGCACCGTGGCGGTGACCGTCACCTCGTAGATGCCTTCGGCCACGTTGTTGCCGTCCACGCCCAGCTGGATATCGACCTGGGGCTGTTCCTGCTGCAACAGGATGGCCGGCGAATTGGGCTGCTCCAGCGAAGCTTCCTTCAGGTAGATGCGCTGGATCTGGAACACGGGAGCTTGGTCTTGGGTCTCGGCCATGGAGGTCTTTCGGGTGTCAAAAAAACCCGCCGGGAACGCATCCGCGGCGGGCGGCAGTCAGCCGGCGATTATGGCCGAGCGCTGTGTCAGCTTGCCTGCAGCAGCGGCACCAGGCCGCCGCGGCTGTCCAGCGCGATGAGGTCGTCGCATCCGCCCACATGGGTGTCGCCGATGAAGATCTGCGGCACGGTCCGCCGGCCCGTCAACTCCATCATCTTGGCGCGCTCGGCGGGGTCGGTGTCCACGCGGATCTCCTCGATGTGCGCCACACCCTTGGCCTTGAGCACCTGCTTGGCGCGGATGCAGTAAGGGCACACCGCGGTCGTGTACATGCGCACGGTCTGCATCAGGCTTTCTCCACCGGCAGGCCGGCGTCGCGCCAGCCCTTCATGCCGCCGCCCACGGCCTGGGCGTTCTCGTAGCCCAGCTTTTTGGCGGCCGCTACGGCACGGTTGGCGCGCGCGCCGGTCGGGCACACCAGCAGCAGCGGCACGCCCTTGTTCTTGACGACGGCGGGCAGCTTGGTATCAAGCTGGCCGAAGGGCACATTCTTGGCACCGACGACATGGCCGGCGGCGAACTCCGCCTCCTCGCTGACATCCACCACCACCGCCTTTTCGCGGTTGATCAGTTGCACGGCACCGGCCGGCGTCAGTGCGGAAGCGCCGGCGGCACCGGAGACCATGGGCCACAGCAGCAGGCTGGCGGAAACCAGCGCCACGGTGAACAGCATCCAGTTGTCGATCACGAAATTCATGCAGAGGCTCTCTCGTTGGGACCGCGGCCGATCTGGCCTGCGGGTCGGCGATTCTAAAATGCCCGGTTTCGGCCCGCTGAGCGCGCCGCCCCAAATCCCTCTCGCTCTCCGAACCTTGACCACCATGCACAAACTCGTCCTGATCCGCCACGGCGAATCGACCTGGAACCTCGAGAACCGATTCACCGGCTGGACCGACGTGGACCTCACGGAAACCGGCATCGAACAGGCCAAGAACGCCGGCCGCCTGCTGCGCGCCGAGGGCTACGAATTCGACGTGGCCTACACCAGCGTGCTCAAGCGCGCCACGCGCACGCTGTGGCACACGCTGGACGAGATGGACCGCACCTGGCTGCCCGTGGTGCACAGCTGGCGCCTGAACGAGCGGCACTACGGCGCACTGCAGGGCCTGAACAAGGCCGAGACCGCCAAGCAGTACGGCGACGAGCAGGTGCTGGTCTGGCGCCGCAGCTACGACACGCCGCCGCCGGCACTGGAGGCCACCGACCCGCGCAGCGAGCGCGGCGACCTGCGCTACGCCAAGCTGGCGCCCGAGCAGATTCCGCTCACGGAGTGCCTGAAGGACACCGTGGACCGCGTGCTGCCGTTCTGGAACGAAGCCATGGCACCGGCCATCCAATCGGGCCGCCGCGTGGTCGTGGCCGCCCACGGCAACTCCATCCGGGCCCTGGTCAAGTACCTGGACGGCATCTCCGATGCCGACATCGTGGGCCTGAACATTCCCAACGGAATTCCGCTGGTTTACGAGCTGGATGCCGGCCTCAAGCCGATCCGCCACTACTATCTGGGCGACGCCGAAGCGGCTGCACGCGCCGCCGCGGCGGTGGCTGCGCAGGGCAAGAAGGCCTGATTTCAGTGAACGGCCTGTAAAGGCCGAAAATTCTCCGCTGTTTCAGCGGAACCGGGCCGCGATCCGGCATTCCAATCGCATATTTGTCGGAACCTGTCTGGGGATTGCTCGCTATGGGTCAGAAACTGAAGATCGCAGGCTGGGTGGCAGCCGGTGCCCTGGCAGGGGCCATGACCACCGTGTCGCTGCAGACCGTGGCGCGCGGCGCCATGGCACCGCTGCCGCTGGAGGAACTCCAGCAGCTGGCCGCCGTGTTCGGCATGGTCAAGAGCGACTATGTCGAGCCGGTCGACGAGAAGAAGCTGATCAGCGACGCCATCTCCGGCATGGTCGCCAGCCTGGATCCGCACTCGCAGTACTTCGACAAGAAGTCCTTCAAGGAATTCCGCGAGGGCACGACGGGCCGCTTCGTCGGCGTGGGCATCGAGATCACGCAGGAAGACGGCCTGGTCAAGGTGGTTTCGCCGATCGAAGGCTCGCCGGCCTTCCGCGCGGGCCTCAAACCCGGTGACCTGATCACCAAGATCGACGACACGGCCGTCAAGGGCCTGTCGCTGAACGATGCCGTCAAGCGCATGCGTGGCGAGCCCAACACCAAGGTCGACCTGACCATCTTCCGCAAGGACGAGAGCCGCACCTTCCCGGTCTCGATCACGCGCGAGGAGATCCGCACGCAGTCGGTCAAGGGCAAGGTCGTGGAGCCGGGCTACGCCTGGCTGCGCCTGAGCCAGTTCCAGGACCGCACGGTGGACGACTTCGCGCGCAAGCTCGAGGAGATCTACAAGCAGGAGCCCAACCTCAAGGGCCTGGTGCTGGACCTGCGCAACGACCCGGGCGGCCTGCTCGACGCGGCCGTGGCCGTCTCCGCGGCCTTCCTGCCCGATGGCGTGACCGTGGTGTCCACCAACGGCCAACTGGCCGACAGCAAGTTCACCTACAAGGCCGCGCCCGAGTACTACCTGCGCCGCGGCGGCTCCGATCCGCTCAAGCGGCTGCCGGCAGCGCTCAAGACCGTGCCCATCGTGGTGCTGGTCAACGAAGGCTCGGCCTCGGCCAGCGAGATCGTGGCCGGCGCGCTGCAGGACCACAAGCGCGCCACCATCATGGGCAGCCAGACCTTCGGCAAGGGCTCGGTGCAGACCGTGCGCCCGCTGGGCCCGGACACCGGCCTGAAGCTCACCACGGCGCGCTACTACACCCCGAGCGGCAACTCGATCCAGGCCAAGGGCATCGTGCCCGACGTGATGGTCGACGAGACCGAGGAAGGCAGCCCCTTCGCCGCCCTGCGCACGCGCGAGGCCGACCTGGAGAAGCACCTGAACAGCGGCCAGGGCCCCGAGGTCAAGGACCCGGGCCGCGAGAAGGCCCGCGAGGAAGCCCGCAAGCGGCTGGAAGAGGAAGCCAAGAAGCCGGTGTCCGAACGCCGCCCGCCCGAGTTCGGCTCGGACAAGGACTTCCAGCTGGCCCAGGCCGTGAACCAGCTCAAGGGTGGCCCGGTGCTGGTCAGCAAGACCCTGGTCGAGCGGCCGGCGGAGAAGAAGGAAAACTGATCTCCGCCGCGCGCGGCCCAAGCCCCGCACCGCGGGGCTTTTTCTTGGGTGCCGCCACAATCCCGGCATGACCGACGACCAGCTCCTGCGCTACTCGCGCCACATCCTGCTCGACGAGATCGGCATCGAAGGCCAGCAGCGGCTGCTCGATGCCCATGCGCTGGTGGTGGGCGCCGGCGGGCTGGGCTCGCCGGTGGCGCTGTACATGGGCAGCGCCGGGGTCGGCCGCATCACGCTGGTCGACGACGACCAGGTCGACCTGACCAACCTGCAGCGCCAGATCGCCCACAACATGGCGCGGCTGGGCCAGCCCAAGGCCGACTCGGCGCGTGCGGCCGTCGCGGCACTGAACCCCGAGGTGGTGGTCGAGACCGTGGCCCAGCGCGCAGACGCGGCGCTGCTGGACCGCCTGGTGCGCGCGGCCGACGTGGTGCTGGACTGCTGCGACAACTTCGCCACCCGCCAGGCCGTCAACGCGGCCTGCGTGCGGCATGGCCGGCCGCTGGTCTCGGGCGCGGCGATCCGCTTCGACGCGCAACTGGCGGTGTTCGACCCGCGCGACGCCGCGTCGCCCTGCTATGCCTGCGTCTTTCCACCCGACAGCACGCCCGAGGAAGTGCGTTGCGCCACCATGGGCGTGCTGGCGCCACTCGTTGGCGTGATCGGCAGCCTGCAGGCGGTGGAGGCGCTCAAGCTGCTCAGCGGTGCCGGCCCCTCGCTGGCCGGGCGCCTGCTCATGCTCGATGCACGCCAGCTGGAATGGACCACGCTGCGCGTGCCCCGGCAAGCGCATTGCCCGGTGTGCGCCAACCGCTGAAGGGTCGACCGCACGGGCCGTGCTCGCGGCGGAACGCGTAGGGACGCTGTGCCCCCGCATCGGCAAACAGGCCGCGACGGGCTGCACGCGCCTCGCGCTCTTCCTCGGCGTAGGGTCCGGGGCTGTTGCGGTAGCGGTACGACCAGGCATGGCCCGTGCGCACCATGCGGGCCGCCACGGCGACGTCGGCATGCCACAGGCGCGCCAGCAGCCGCCCGTAGTCGTCGTGTCGCAGCGGCTGCACGTGCACGGCAAGGCCGAGCAGCTCCCGCTGCAGCGCAGACCGCGCCTCGGCACCGTGGGCCTGGCACAGCTCCGGGGCGTCGATGCC
Organism: Pseudorhodoferax soli; assembly: GCF_003337555.1. Taxonomy (GTDB): domain Bacteria; phylum Pseudomonadota; class Gammaproteobacteria; order Burkholderiales; family Burkholderiaceae_C; genus Pseudorhodoferax; species Pseudorhodoferax soli. Next base: position 958,643 of record NZ_QPJK01000001.1, read on the forward strand.
ATGCACGCGGATCTTGCGCGGCGCGCCGCCATCGGCCGGCCGCACCCACAGCGTGTCGCCATCGCTGACGTAACTGACCACGCCCCACCATGCATCGGCGGCACGCGCCGGCGCGCACGACAGGCTTGCGAGAGTCCAGCACAGGGCGACGAGAGAACGGAACACGACAGGCGGGGAGAACAGACGATGGGAGAATGCGCCGCCCGCAGCACGCCGGGCACCCCTGCATGATGCCCGAAGCCCCGCACCCTCCCGCCCGCCGGCCCTGGCGCCGCTTCTTCCCGTTCCTCGCCTGGCCCAGGTCGAGCCGCGCCACGCTGCAGGGCGAGGCCATGGCCGGCCTGACGGTGGGCATGATGGTGATTCCCCAAGGCGTGGCCTATGCCGCGTTGGCCGGCATGCCCCTGGTGACGGGCATCTACGCCTCGCTGCTGCCGGCGCTGATCGCGGTGCTGTTCTCGGCCTCCACCCGGCTGTCGGTCGGCCCCACGGCGCTGAGCTGCCTGTTGATCGCCGCCTCCTTGTCCGGCATGGCCGCGCCTGGCAGCCCGCAATGGGTGAACCTGGCGGTCTGGCTGGCGCTGCTGTCCGGCCTGCTGCAGGTGGTGCTGGGCCTGGCGCGCTTCGGCTGGCTGCTCAACGTGGTCAGCGCGCCGGTGCTGATGGGCTTCACCCAGGCCGCGGCCGTGCTGATCCTCCTGTCGCAGCTGCGCGACCTGCTGGGCCTGCCGGCCGACTGGCATGCCGCGCAGCTGGCGCAGCAGGTCAACCCGGGCGCGGCCTTGTTCGGCATCGGTTCGCTGGTGCTGCTGGTGCTGTCGCGCCGGCTGTCGCCCAAGCTGCCGGCTGTGGTGCTGGTGGTGCTGGCCGCCGCTGCCATCAGCTGGGCCATCGGCTTCGAGGCCACGGGCGGCGCGGTGGTCGGCACGTTGCCGGCCGGCATGCCGCAGCTGTACCTGCCGCAATGGCCGGGCTGGCAGGACTTCAGCCGGCTGCTGGTGCCGGCCCTGGTGATCACGCTGATCAGCTTCCTGGAGACCGCCTCCAGCGCCAAGGTCGACAGCCAGAAGGGCGGCCAGCGCTGGGACCAGGACCAGGACCTGATCGGCCAGGGCCTGGCCAAGCTGGCGTCCGGCCTGTCCGGGGCCTTCCCCACCAGCTCATCGTTCTCGCGCTCAGCACTCAACCTGTATGCCGGTGCCCGCACCGGCTGGGCCACCGTCGCCTCGGTCGTGGTGGTGCTGGCGGCCCTGGTGTGGTTCACGCCGCTGCTGCACCCGGTGCCACAGGCGGTGCTGGCGGCCATCGTCGTCGCGGCCGTGATGGGCCTGGTCAAGCCGGCATCGTTCGTGCACCTGTGGCGCGTGTCCCGCGTGGAGGCCGTCACTTCCGGCGTGACTTTCGGCGTGACCGTGCTGTCGGCGCCAGCGCTGTACTGGGGCGTCATCGCCGGCCTGCTGATGAGCCTGTCGCACTTCCTGTACCAGCGGCTGCATCCGCGCATCATCGAGATCGGCCTGCACCCGGACGGCAGCCTGCGCGACCGCCATCTCTGGCACTTGCCCCCGCTGGCACCCCGGCTGTGCGCGCTGCGCATGGACGGCGGCCTGGATTTCGCCTCCGCCAATGCCTTCGAGCGCGCCGTGCTGGAACACCTGGCCGCCCACCCGGACGCGCGCCACGTTTGCGTGTTCGCGTTGTCCATCAACCACATCGACGCCACCGGGGTCGAGATGTTCGGCCAGCTGCGCAAGGGGCTGCGCGAGCGCGGCATCTGCCTGCACATCGCCGGCATGAAGCTGCCGGTCGAGCGCGTGCTGTTGCGTGCCGGCGAGCTGCCCGGGCCCGGCGCCGCGCCCGACCCCCTGCTGCGCCTGTACCGCACCGACGCCGAGGCGCTGGCCGCCCTGCAGCACCCGAGCATCCAAATGCCGGGCTGAAACACCGGGCGATCCGCCTCTTTTTCCGGCTTTCGGCGGCGCCCCACGCCAGCGCCGGAGCCGAACCGCGCTGGTAAACTGCGGCGGTTCAACCCCCCACCCATCTGTGATCCATCCGGCCCCGTCCAACCTGGTCGACCTGCACAAGTTGCGCCTGGATGCGGCGCATGCACTGCTGGCGCGCACCGGCACCGCCGAGTTGCCACCCATCGATGGCGATGCCACGACGTACATACAGGCTGTGATCGACGGCCTCAACGAGCTCTCGCTGAAGGACGCGCTGACCGGCCTGTCCAACCGGCGCCAGCTCGAGCGGGTGCTGGAGGCCGAGATCGACCGCGTCGCCCGCTCGGGCGAAGCGGCGCTGCTGCTGATGCTGGACATCGACCATTTCAAATCGGTCAACGACAACTACGGCCACCTGGCCGGCGACCAGGTGCTGCAGGCCGTGGCACAGGCCCTGGCCGGCTGCATCCGCCCCATGGACACCGCCGCGCGCTATGGCGGGGAAGAGTTCGCCGTGGTGCTGCCCAGCTGCCAGCCGGCTTTTGGCCAGGTGGTGGCCGAGCGCATCTGCCGCACCATCGAGGCCACGCCCATCCGGGTGTCGCCCAGCGTGGACCTGCGCGTGACGGTCAGCATCGGCGGCGCGTTCGCGCTGCAGTGGATCCGCTCCACCACCGAGCTGTGGGTCGACCGCGCGGACCAGCAGCTCTACGTTGCCAAGACCGGCGGGCGCAACCGGCTGTGCCTGGAAGAGCAACCCGACAGCACCGTCAGCGCGGAGGAAAAACACTTGCTGTTCGGCCATCTGGCCGCCGCAGATCCCGCCTGGATCGACATGAGTTCTGGCGCCGCCCCCGGCGGCGCTGTGTAAGAGGAACACGATGAGCGATCCCTCCACCCCCAAGTCCGTACCGCCGGCACTCGGCGCCAGGGTCCTGGCCGTCACCAGCGGCAAGGGCGGCGTGGGCAAGACATTTCTTTCCGCCAACCTGGCGGCGGCCCTCGCGCGGCGCGGCCAGCGCGTGCTGGTGCTGGACGCCGACCTCGGCCTGGCCAATCTCGACGTGGTGCTCAACCTGCACCCCAAGATCACGCTGCACGACGTGTTCACGGGCAAGGCCACCATCGCCGAGGCCATCGTCAAGGCGCCGGGCGGCTTCTCGGTGCTGCTGGCCGGCTCTGGCATGGTCGAGTACTCGCGGCTCACACCCGAAGTACGCGACGAGTTCCTGGGCGTGATCCGCAGCGTGATGCCCAACTACGACGTGCTGCTGCTGGACACCGGCGCCGGCATCTCCGACGTGGTGCTGTTCGCGGTGTCCCTGGCCTCGGAGGTCGTGGTCGTGGCCACGCCCGAGCCGACCTCGCTGACCGATGCCTACGCGGCCATCAAGGTGCTGGCCACCCAGCACAAGCGCCAGCATGTGCGCATGGTCATCAACCAGACCGCCCGCCCCGGCGATGGCCGGGCCATCACCTCGCAGCTGCAGCAGGTGCTCGACCGCTTCGTGACCAGCGCCACCGGCCGCTCCGTGCGCCTGATCCACCTGGGCGACATCCCGGGCGACCCCGCCGTCCGCGAGGCCGTGATGCGGCGCCAGTTGCTGATGGTCAGCGCGCCGGGCAGCCCGGCGGCCATGGCCGTGACCGAACTGGCGCGCAAGCTCGACGAGACGGTGATCTCCCGCGCCGACGGCGCCGCCAACTGAAGCAGTGCCGGCGACGCCGGCCTTACTTGCGCCAGCCGCGCGGCTCCAGCGGCGCGTGCGAAGTGTCCCACTTGGACTGCGGCGTCATCACCTCGCCGCAATGTTCGCAGCGCCTGCCGGCATGGTCGGCCTGCTCGCCGCAATGCGGGCATGGCGCCAGGCACGCTGGCGGGCGTGTCTGCGGAACGATACCGACAGCCCGCGCCACGGCAATGCATTTGCGCGCAAAACCACGCAAGCCCCGGTTCGGATCGGTATCGGTCATTCAGACATTCCTCGCAAGAAACTACATTTTTGCAAGACGCCAGCGAATCGGCAACAGGAAACGCGCGCTCTTCAGCCAGATGATGGAGGTTGCGCGGTCAGGATCCAGCCCTCCAGCGGATCGCAGCCGGCCGGCATGCCGAAGCGGGTGTCGCCGGCTGCATGCCTGGCCTGCGCCCATGCGGCCTGCACCAGGCACAGCGTGGCGTCGAGCAGGTCGCCGCTGCCGTCGTCCAGCATGGCCGCCCGCGCTGGCGGCGGCAGCACCAGGCGCAAGCCCAGGCGGGGCGCGCCCGCGCCTTCGCACAACACGGCCAGCAGGTCGGCGCGCGCCTGGCGCCGGGCCGGCGTCTGGCGCAGCGGGTCGTCGCTCTTGTAGCTGCGCCGGCCGCCCAAGGTCTCGCGCGCAAGCAGGCCCGGGTAGGCCTCCAGGGCCACGCGCCGCCGGTCGCCATCGGCCAGCCCGGGAAGGTGCACCCCGGCCGCGCGCAGCAGCGGAACGCCGGCATGCAGCATCCAGGCGACAGGCGGGTTGACCCACTTCATCGACGGACTCGCCCCTGCTGGGCCGTCGGTCGCGCGGTGGGCGAACTTGCCACCCACCGGGCGGGCGGCGCAGAAGGCCTGGAACAGGGCGCGCAACTCCGGCCGCGTGAGGCTGGCGTAGTGCGCCATGCAGGCGGCCCAGTCGGTCGGCCAGTCCAGCGCCAGCACCAGTTCGCGCGGAAGGCCGAACGGCAGGTCGAAGCCGCCAATCCAGTCGGCGGGCTGGGCGAGCCAGGTGCCGAAGTCCGCCAGCGTGGTGAAGTGTTCGAAGTGGTCCAGCCGGACGGTGCGGCCGTGCAGCTGGCCGAGCGCCAGCACGATGGGTTTGCGGCGCGTGGGGCTGCTGCTGAAGTCGCAGCCGAGCAGCGTCGGGGGAGGGGCCGGGATGGTCAGCGGTTCCAGCAGTTCTGGACGGTTTCGGTGCCAGATCGATCGCGAGCGCCGGTGTGGGTCAAGGTCAGGTTGCCGCACTTGTCGCCGACCTGGGCACCTTGCGGTGTGGCCGTGAGCGTGAACGTGCGGCCCCTGTCCGCCTCGGTTCCACCGGTCGGGGACTCCAGGGCGATCGTGTAGCGCCCGGACTGCAGCCTCTGCAGGTTGGCAGGAAACGCCGCCGTCAGCGGATAAACACCGTTGGCCGTCGCAGCGCGCTCCATCCACTGAGCCGCCTGAAGCAATCCAGCCCGCGCTTCCGAGCGCGCCCCGCGGCGCACATACTCGGTGTAGTTCGGCAGCGCGATGGCCACGAGGATGGCCGCAATGGCCACCGTGATCATCATTTCGATCAGCGTGAAGCCACGCACGCGGCGCAAAGGTGTGAATCTCATTGCAGTTGGCGCCAGTTCGGGCGCAGCGGAATTTCGGGCATGCGCTTGAGCTTGTCCGTCCGGTTGTCCGAGCCCATGCGCACCTGTTCGGCTTTGGTCGTCACACCGTTCTCGGCGCCCGAAGCTGTCATGCGCGAGGTGTTCAAGTCGCTCTTGACGCCGCTGGACAGGTATTCGCCGTCGCCGTTGGTGTCCATCACCTGGATGGAAGGGCGCTTGCCGTCCATGATGTTGAGCAGCGTGCGGTACTTCTTCAATTCGGTGGAGGGCGGCAGGCAGGACTCGTCGGCGGTGTTGCCGCCGGCCGCCGGGATCTCGGAGATCAACTCGATGATGTTGCTGTCGTCGAAGAAGCTCATCTGCGCCACCACGCGTTCACCGGCAGCCGGCAGGTGGAGGTACCAGCCCTTCTTCTGGTTGTCGCCGCTGTAGGGCACCTCGTTCTGCGTGACGGTGAAGAACGTACGCGCGCTGCTGAGGCCCGACCCCGCGATGGCGGTGGCATCGACCGACTGCTGCACCAGGTTGGTCACCCCGCTGCCCACGGGCGTCGCCGTGCCGTCCACCACCACCTTGCCCGACTGCAGCTTGTACTGGGTGCCGTCCAGCACCGAATAGATGCTTTGCACGGACACATCCGTGCGGTCCGCTTCCGTCAGGTTACGACCGGTGCCGAAGGCCACCATCAGGCCCTTGGCGCCCCGCTGGTTGGCGCGCACGATGGGTGGTGCGACGATGGGCTGCGGCGTATTGAGATTGCCCACCGTGCTGTACAGCGGCGCGCCGGAGAAGGCCACGTTCCATTCCGACGCCGTCGCAGAGCCCACATCGAACTTCCACATGTTGCCGCGCAGGTCACCGGCATAGATGACATCGGGCGTGCCGTTGCCATCGATGTCGACCAGGCCAGGGGCCGACAGGCCGTTGCCGGACGCGTTGGGGCCCGTGGTGGCGGCCGCAATGCGCACCAGCGCCTTGTCGCCGTCCAGGTACTGGACCAGCAGCACCGGCCGTTCGCTGGTGCTGTTGTAGCCGTTGCCCATGACCACGGCCCAGCGGCCGTTGTTCATGCGCACGATCTGCGTGGTCTTCTGGGCGTTGCCGTCCTCCACGACCGGCGCTGTCGTGATGTGGCCGATGTCCCGCCGCGCGTCGTTCGCGTCGGCATAGGTTTCGGCCGCGGCCGCGGTCTTGTCCATCACCACCAGCGTGGCCGCGTTGGCCTTGGAGAAGTTGGAGGCCTGAGCCGTGTTGTCGGTGGCGATGCTGCCCGGGTTGGTCACGTCCAGCACGAAGTAGCCCTTGCCGCCGGCACCCAGCGTGCCGACGAGCAGCGTGCGCCAGTCCGGTGTCGATGTGTTGCCCAGGTTCACATCGCCGCTGAACGGCGAGCCGTCCACGTAATAGCGGTGGCCATAGGCGCTGCGGGTGAGGTCGGGCAGGTTGGCGTAGACGCCGCGTGGCACATAGGCGATCTTCTCGCTGCCGTCTGCACCCGAGAAACCATGCAGCATGCCGTCGTTCGCGCCGACATACAGCATCGGCAGGCGCTTGGCGTGCCGGTTGGCGAAGGCCCGGTAGCTGTCGAACGTGTAGTTGCCGACCGGGTCGGCCACGTACCACAGGGCCGAGTTGACGGTGTCGCCCTGGCGCGAGCCGCGCTTGCGGAATGTCGTGCCTTCCAGGCTGCGGTCGCCGCGCAGGAAGTTCAAGCGTTGCACGGCCACGGCCTCGGCAACCTCGCCCACGCCTTCGGCCTTGAGCAAGGTCTTCTGCCCCGCGCTCAGGGCAGGCAGCGTCGGGGTGGCATCCTGCGTCCACTGGAACGAGGTGCCGCCCGCGGGCGAGCCGTCGGCCCAGGTCAGGATCAGCCGGTTCGTGATGTCCGACGCGCTCAGCAGGTCGAGCTTGTCTGCCGTCGTGCGGTTGGCGGTGCCCCAACCTTCGGTGGCCGTCGTGGTCACGGCGCCGGTGTTGATGTTCTGCGCCACCGTGTCGGCGCGCAACGAGCCCATCCAGGTCAGCGTTTCGCCCTCCCGCACGGCAGAGGCGATGTAGCTCGCCGTGTACTGCGTGGTGGGGTTGCGGGCGATCGAGGCCGAGGCATTGGCATAACTGGCGACCGGCGTGCTGCTGTCCGCGATGATTTCGCTGAAGATCTCGCGGAACGCCGCCACCAGGCTGGCGGCGTCGGTGCTGGCGATGAACTTGCCCCGGCTGTTGATGGCCATGTGCCACAGCTCGGTCTTGCGCGCCTCGCCGTTGGTCGTCAGCGCGTCCAGCAGGTTGCTGCTTTCCGTGAGGCTCACGGAATTGTTGACCATGGGGTCGGGCCAGGCCCGAACACCCGTGACAAGGTCAGGCAAGGAACCGCCATAGGTGTCGTTGGTGGCCAGGTCCCACACCGGATACAGCGCGAAAGTGCCTGTTGTCTTCCACCGTGCGGCATCGCCGAAGCCGATGGTGTAGGTGGTCATGTGCTGCCAGGTGGCCGGGTCGTTGCGCGGATTCCAGAAAGGCTCTACCTCGAGTTCGATCAAGCCAGAGCGGAAAGTCTGGCCGGTGCTTTGCTTGATGCGCGGCAACACGTTGTTCGCCAGTCCCGGCGCCAGGTCGGTCGACCAATAGTAGAAGGCGAGGTCTGCCAACGTGCTGACGGGCACAGACTTGCCGGAGTAGGTGAACGAACGTCCTCCCGCCCCACGGTACACCGCAGTCTGGCGGCTGTTAACGTCATACACGGTCCCGGCGTCATCGGGCAGCGTCAAGCGCGTGCGGTCCAGGTCGGCGTTGGTCGTCGGCCGCGCAACGTCGGTGCCGAAGCCTGCGAACGTGAAGTTCCAGCCCCCGTCGGTCATCATGACGTTGTAGGACTTGCGGCAGGAAAGCGGGGTGGTGGCGGGGGCCGTGAAGGCGACCGAGCCCGGCACATTGGCCCAGGGACTCTCTGCATCGGTCACCGAGCCGTTGCGCAGGTAGTCGCCGGCCGCAATGTACGCGTGGTGCGTGGGCGTCGATCCCGAGGCGCTGAGCCGGGTGTTTGGCGACGAGGCTGCGCCGGGCTGCCCCACCCAGTTCAGGAAGTTGGCCCGGTGTGTCGCATCGAGCACGCGCATGCGGTTCAGGTTGTTGCAGCCGCCGGTGGCAGACGGAATGCTCCGGCAGGTGTTCATCGTGTTCCAGGCCAGGCGGATCGAGCCGTCCGGGATGTTCTGCGCCCCGGGGTCGAACAGCTGGCGCAGGGCACTCTTGAGCGCGTACATGCGCGAGGTGATCCTGGTCTCGTTCTGCGTCGTGCCGCCGTTTGTGTAGTAGCCCATGCTCCCGGAATCGTCGAGCGTGAGGATCACGTTCGGCGCAGGCTGGCGGCTGGACGAGCCCGCTGGATACTGCGCCAGCGGCAGTTGCTCGGCGAATGCCACGGGCGGCAGGCCCATGCTGGCGATCAGCACGCTCAAGAGCGTGCGCCTGGCCTGGGGATGTGGGCGCATCGTGGCCTCCTTCAGTTCGAGATCTTCTGCCGCACAAACGTCGACTGCAGCACCACCATGGTGTTCGGTTTGTTGCCGAAGGCAATCGCCGTGATGCGGTAGATCACGTTGGGGTTCAGGTTGAGTTCGAGTTTGGCCCGCCCCGGCAGCAGGCCCATGCCCGTGTCGTAGGGCATGACCTCGACCCAGTACCAGGCGCCGGCATCCCATCGCTGCGACGGCACCAGCAGAGGATTGACGTTGGCGGTGCTGCCGGCCGGTGGGCGCGCGCCCGTGTATTCGCCGTAGCGCGCGGCTGCGGCGGTCATGGTCTCGAGCGTCGTCCTGTTGCTCCAGAAGTCCTGCGCACCCGTGCGCTTCTGGCAGATCGCATTGATGCATCGCGTCGCGGCCGTGTCCAGATCCGAGAGCAGGCCGACCAGTTGCTTGTTCTCCTCGATGAACTGCAGCACGCCCGGCCCGATGCGGCAAATCCTGCGGGCGGCGTTCACATCCGCGGGATTGTTCGGATCGGCGGCCGCCACACCGGTGCAGCTCGTGCCGTCGCCGCGCTCGCCACGGATGTCCGACTCGGCATCCTGCACCATGGCCTGGGCCGCCTCGAAGGCGCGCTGGTAGTCAGCATCGTTGCCGACGATGGCCTCGTTGACGAGTGCCGAGCGGAAGGCCCACAGCGCCAGCAGCGAGGAAAGCAGCACCACGATCATCACGACCAGCAGCGAGATGCCGCGCTGGCGCCCGCCGATGGGGCGTGCCGGGCGCGCGCTCACCGGGCCGCTCCTTGCGTGCGCAGCTGGAAGGTGTTGCGCAGCACCAGGCGCATGCGGTTGCCCATGGCCGTCTCGGCCTGCCCCGTCGTCCAGCTGCAATTGCGGTAGGTCGCGCCGGCCGTGTCGATGTTCTCCGTGCCCACGAGTTCCAGGCACACCTCCACCGCCACCACGGAGGGCCAATTGCCGCCCACGCCGGCCGCTGCCACACGCCGCATGTCGGCGCCGGTGGCCGTCAGCGTCTGCACGAGGTAGTTCACCTGGAAGTCGGTCACGTTGCCGATGATGGTCTGCGCCGCGCCATCGGCGCCGGCGCACTGCAGCTCCCCGGTGGCCGCACCCTGCGCCCGCACGAGCCGGAAGTTGCTCTGCACCGCCGTTGCGCTCGGCGTGTTGCCCAGGCAGTCGCCGAGCAGCGAGCGCTGGACCGTGCCGTTGCCCGATGCGACCGCCTCGGTGTAGTTCTGGTAGCCGACCTGCAGCGGTGTGGTGCTGTCGGTGGCCAAGGTGGCCGCGGCGCGGTCGAACACCGCCTCGAAGGCCACCGGCTCGCCGGGATCGATGACGGTGGGCGCGGATGCGCCCGTCTGCGCGAACGCGAGGTTCAAACGGATCGATCCCGCCTGGCGCAACTGCAGCCCGATCATGCGCATGGCGTGCGCGCCCTGCTGTTGCAGCTGGGTGGCATCGCTGACCGTGCCGGACACGCTGCGCGACACCAGCAGCGCGCCGAGCGCCACCGCGATCGCCATGAGGCCGATGGCCAGCCCGACCAGCAGCTCGATCAGCGTGACGCCCGCCTGGGAAGAACGCGCAGCCGGTTTCATGGACAGGTCACGGGCGGATTGGAGGCGTCGGCACCGGTGGCCGGCAGGCAGCGCAGCGTGGGCTGCAGGTACTGCAGGTGGCAGATGCGGTTGGCCGGGCAACTGACGCTGGCACCCACCTCGCCGGTGGCTACGGGATCCTGGGTCAACGGCGCCTTGTACGCCGCTCTCTCGCCGGCCTTGTCGTCCTCACGCTCGCGCTCGTTCTCGCGCCAGCTCACCATCACACCCAGTTGCGTGCGCGTGTTGTTGCCGGCGCCGGCGGCGACTTCGAACACGCTCGCGTCACCCAGGGGGAGCATCGAGGCCACGGTGGCCTTCCACTGCACGACGTCGGCGCGCGCCATGTTGCCAGGCGAACAACCGGTCGCGCAGTTGGGCACGGTGCCGGACACTTCCCCCCAGTCCACCGCGTAGTTGCCGATCACCTGCGGCGCCAGTGCGCTCGGGTTGGCCTTCATGCGCTCGCTCAGGTCCTCGATCAGACGGATGGCCTGGGCGCGGCGCACCGAGGTCTGGGTGTCGGCCAGGGTGCGCAGCTGCACACCGAGGATGCCCAGCACGCCCAGCGCCACCAGCACGATGGCGATCATCGATTCCAGCAGCGTGACGCCGCGCTGGCCTTCGCGCATCAATCGCATGTGGTCGCTCCCGCCTTGGAGCGTACATGCCCCCCCCCGCCCATGCAGACGGCCGAACGCACCGAGGAGCCGCTGCGCGTGGACGCGACCACGAAGGTCAGCGTGCCGCCGGCCGTCAGTTCGCCCCAGCGTGTGAGCACGAAGGAGCCGCCGGAAGCGTTGGCGTTCGTGACGCTGACGCCACCGAGCGGTGCGGTCACCCGCAGCGCAGTGCCGGCCCCGTCCGAGACGGTCCAGCCGCAGCGCCAGTCGGCCGCGCTGTTGGGGAGCGCGCATTCGGACGCGCCCGGCGTGCTGCGCGCCACCGTCACATTGCCCCCCCGCTTGACCGCCTCCGAGCGCGCGAAAGCGATCGTCGCGACCATCTCTTCCGCCGCCTGCCGCACCCGCCAGCGTTCGATCACCGGCACCATGTTGGGCCCGGCCAACGCCGCCAGGATGGCCAGGATGGCCACGACCACCATCAGCTCGAGCATGGTGAAGCCGCGGGCCGCAGGAACAGAGAAAGGGCCACGGAATGGGCGGATCATGACTGTGCGGATGCTAATGCCCCGACAGCCTGAAACAAGCGTGTTGCACGCAAGCCGCGTCAGGCGGCCCCCGGCGCGCGATGAGCGGTTGCGCGCGCGACAGCCCCGTGCCTGGTATGCCAAATAGTTCACACTGGAGCGGGTGTTACAAGCCCGGAGTAGGATGCCCCGGCACCCGCCGCAGCTGCGGCGCCGCCCCACCACCCACACAAAACGGAGCATTCCGGCATGGCCCACGCTTTCGCGCGCACCCGCAAGAAGTTCACCACCGCTTCCGGCAAGACCGGGCAGTTCTATTCGCTGCCGGCACTGGCCAAGGAATTCCCGCAGATCCAGCGGCTGCCGGTGTCGCTGCGCATCGTGCTTGAATCCGTGTTGCGCAACTGCGACGGCAAGCGCGTGGCCGAGGAGCATGTCCACCAGTTGGCCAACTGGGCAGCCAATGCCGAGCGCACCGACGAGATCCCGTTCGTGGTCTCGCGCGTCGTGCTGCAGGATTTCACCGGCGTGCCGCTGCTGGCCGACCTGGCCGCCATGCGCAGCGTCGCCGCCAAGCTGGGCAAGCCCGTCGGCCGCATCGAACCGCTGGTGCCGGTCGACCTGGTGGTCGACCACTCCATCATGGTCGACTACTACGGCCAGAAGAACGCGCTCGACCTCAACATGAAGCTCGAGTTCCAGCGCAACCGCGAGCGCTACGAGTTCATGAAGTGGGGCATGCAGGCCTTCAAGACCTTCGGCGTGGTGCCACCCGGTTTCGGCATCGTGCACCAGGTCAACCTGGAGTACCTGGCGCGCGGCGTGCACAAGACCAGGGAAGACGTCTACTACCCCGACAGCCTGGTCGGCACCGACAGCCACACCACCATGATCAACGGCATCGGCGTGGTGGCCTGGGGCGTGGGCGGCATCGAGGCCGAGGCCGCCATGCTGGGCCAGCCGGTCTACTTCCTGACGCCGGACGTGGTCGGCTTCGAGCTGACCGGCCGTCTGCGCGAGGGCGTCACCGCCACCGACCTGGTGCTGACCGTCACCGAGATCCTGCGCCGCCACAAGGTGGTGGGCAAGTTCGTCGAGTTCTTCGGTGAGGGAACGCGCACGCTGGCCCTGCCCGACCGCGCCACCATCGGCAACATGGCGCCCGAGTACGGCGCCACCATGGGCTTCTTCCCGGTGGACGAGAAGACCATCGACTACTTCAAGGGCACGGGCCGCACCAAGGCGGAGATCGAGGCGTTCGAAGCCTACTTCCGCGCCCAGGGCCTGTTCGGCGTGCCGCTGGCCGGCGAGATCGACTACTCGCAGGTCGTCAAACTCGACCTGGGCGACGTGACGCCCAGCCTGGCCGGCCCCAAGCGCCCGCAGGACCGCATCGAACTGGGCCAGGTGGCCAACCAGTTCAAGAGCCTGTTCTCCAAGCCCTCCGCCGAGAACGGCTTCAACCAGCCGGCGGCCGTGCTGGGCACGCGCCACCAGGTGCGCGCCGACGACGAACCCAAGCTCGACAAGGTGCCCCAGAACCCGCCCACCCCCAGCGGTGCCGACCGCCCGGTGATGGAGATGGAGGGCAACAAGCCCACGCTGGCGGCAGCCAAGGCCGAGGCATCCGCCCCTGCACCGCGCGCGCCCGAGATCACCATCGGCAACGGCGACGTGTTGATCGCCGCCATCACCAGCTGCACCAACACCTCCAACCCCAGCGTGCTGCTGGCCGCGGGCCTGCTGGCCAAGAAGGCCGTGGAAGCCGGCCTCAAGGTGCAGCCGCACATCAAGACCTCGCTGGCGCCGGGCTCGCGCATCGTGACCGAGTACCTGACGGAAACCGGCCTCCTGCCCTACCTGGCCAAGCTCGGCTTCGCGCTGGCCGGCTACGGCTGCACCACCTGCATCGGCAACGCCGGTGACCTCACGCCCGAACTCAACGAGGTCATCACCAAGAACGACCTGGTCTGCGCGGCCGTGCTGTCGGGCAACCGCAACTTCGAGGCGCGCATCCATCCCAACCTCAAGGCCAACTTCCTGGCCAGCCCGCCGCTGGTGGTGGCCTACGCCATCGCCGGCACGGTGATGCGCGACCTCATGACCGAGCCGGTCGGCAAGGGCAAGGGCGGCAAGGACGTCTACCTGGGCGACATCTGGCCCACCAGCGACGAGGTGCACGCCCTGCTCAAGTACGCCATGAACGGCAAGGCCTTCCGCGAGAACTACGCCAAGGTCAAGACCGAGCCCGGCAAGCTCTGGGAGAAGATCAAGGGCGTGGCCGGCGCCACTTACACCTGGCCGGCCAGCACCTACATCGCAGAGCCGCCGTTCTTTGCCGATTTCACGCTCGAACTGCCGGCGGCGGGCGAGGCCGTGGCCGTGCGCGGCGCGCGCGTGATGGCCTTGTTCGGCGACTCCATTACCACCGACCACATCTCCCCCGCCGGCTCGATCAAGGCCAGTGCGCCGGCCGGGCAATGGCTGCTGGAGAACGGCGTGCAGAAAGCCGACTTCAACAGCTACGGCGCGCGCCGCGGCAACCACGACGTGATGATGCGCGGCACCTTCGCCAACGTGCGCATCAAGAACCTCATGATCCCGGCCGGCGCCGATGGCTCGCGCGAGGAAGGCGGCGTGACGCTGCTGCAGCCCGATGGCCAGAAGATGCCGATCTACGACGCCGCCATGCGTTACATCGCCGAGGGCACGCCCACGGTGATCTTCGCGGGCGAGGAGTACGGCACCGGCTCCAGCCGCGACTGGGCCGCCAAGGGCACGCAGCTGCTGGGCATCAAGGCCGTGGTGGCGAAGAGCTTCGAGCGCATCCACCGCAGCAACCTGGTCGGCATGGGCGTGTTGCCGTTGCAGTTCAAGCATGGCGACAGCTGGGAGTCGCTGGGCCTCAGGGGCGACGAGCAGATCGACATCACGCCAGCGGCCGATCTGGCGCCGCGCAGCGATGCCAAGCTCGTCATCACGCGCGCCGACGGCAGCCGCCAGGAGGTGGACCTGACGCTGCGCATCGACACGCCGATCGAGGTCGACTACTACCGGCACGGCGGCATCCTGCCCTACGTGCTGCGCCAGCTGCTGGAATGACCGAACCGGCCTCCACGCTCGTCGTTTCGCGTGCCGCTGCGCCTCGAGAGGGCGCTTCGGCGCCGTCCGGCGGCCGGGCGGCGCCGACGCTTGTCATCGACGAGTCCGAGGTGGAGGTGACAGCCATCCGTGCGCAGGGCGCGGGCGGCCAGAACGTCAACAAGGTGTCCAGCGCGATCCACCTGCGCTTCGACATCCCGGCCTCGTCGCTGCCCGACGATGTGAAGGAACGGCTGCTGGCCCTGCGCGACAGCCGCATCACGCAGGCCGGCGTGCTGGTGCTCAAGGCCCAGCAGCACCGCACGCAGGAGATGAACCGGCTCGACGCCTTCTCGCGCCTGCACGAACTGGTGCAGAGCGTGGCGCGGCCACCGCGCGTGCGCAAGGCGACGAAGCCCACCTTCGGCTCCAAGCAGCGGCGGCTGGAAGGCAAGAGCCGCCGCTCGGAGGTCAAGGCCGGCCGCAGCAGGGCCGGCCTCGACTGACCAGCGCGCTTACGGCTGCGGGCAGGTCGCGCCGCTCTGGGCGATCACGCCGCGCAGCTGCTGCGTGGTGTTGCTGTCGTCCGGGCCCAGCGTGTCGCGCGTGAAGGTGCAACCGTACGTCGGCGCGGCCACCGTGGCGGCCGTCAACACATCGTCGCCGGCCGGCTTGGCGCCGCCCTGCTCCCACTGCACCATCGCGGCGAACGCCTCGACCTGCTCGGCCACCGTGAAGTCGCAGTGCGAGATGCCGCGGATGGCGCGCTGCACCAGCCAGCGGTCGTTGCCTTCAGCCACCACACGCCGCTTGTAGATCTGCTCCATGCTGAACGGAACGTACAGATCGCCCAGCGTGTGCAGCGACACCACGGGAATGCCGATCTCGCCGTTGGCCTTGGGAATCCAGCGCAGGCCATCGCGGCGCTCGCGGTTGGCGTCCGGTGTCGCGGTGAGCTTCTGGGCCGCGGCATTCAGCGCCGCCGAGCCGGTCGGATCGCCCGCGATGGTATAGGTGAAGCGGGTGGTGTCCAGCGAGCTCTTGTTGAGGATGCCGTTCACCGTGCCGTCGCCGCCGAACACGCCCCAGACCGGGCTGAACGAACCGCCGAAGGCCACGCCCAACTCGAACAGCGGACGGTCGCCGCCAGTCAGGTTCTCCACCACCGACATGAACTTGGCACCGGTCGCCGTGGGGGTGCCCGGGAAGCTGGTGAACAGCGTGTTGGTGACCTGATCCCGAACGGCGGCCCAGCCCGTGAAGGGATTGTTGGGCACACCCGCCAACGCCTGGGCAGCCACCTGCGCACCGGCGAAGTAGTCGAACAGCTCGGTGTCGCCCACCACGCCGCACATGGGCACGGCGCCGTGGTAGCGCACCTTGTGGTTGGCCTCTTCCAGCGCTTCTTCCTCGATGGCGGCGGCCGTGATGTGGCCCCCCATCGAATGGCCGGTGATGTACATGCGCGTCGGCACCGGCAAGGTGCGGCCGTTCGCCGTGGCGATGTTGTTGAACGCCAAGGCCAGGGCATTGGTGTCTTCCACGCCGGCGCGCACGTCGTAGAAATTCTTGCTGTAGCTCGACGCTGCCCAGGCGTAGCCGTTCTGCACCAGATAGCGGCGGATCGACGGGTTGGACACGTTCAGCGCGTTGCCCTCGCCGGCGTAGCCGTGCGCGTACATCACCAGCCTGCCGTTCCAGTTGGCCGGCACCTCGACGCGGTAGGCCGCGCCGTTCAGCACACCCGCCCAGCGGCTCGTCGTGGCGTTGTCCACCGCATCGCCAGGGGCCGCCTGCAAGGCGGCGAATGTCGTGGCCGAGGGCTCGGCCGGCACGAAGCTGTTGCGGCTGTCCTGCAGCCGGGTTTCCTCGGGCGTGTTGTCGTCGTCGTCGCCACCACCACAGGCGGCCAGGGCGGCGGCCGCGAAAAGGCTCAGGACCATCGGTCGCGTGAATTGCATCGAATGTCTCCTCATGTCGTCTTCGGCGCGGAATGCGCGGACGCAGGCTACGTCCATCGCGGCCGAATCCATGTCGGAAGGAACCCCAAGTTGCTGTGGTTTGACGCTCCCGGGACAGCGTCGCATACTGGTCTGGCAGCGCCACATCCACCACATCGCGAAGCGGGCCAACGGAGCGGGCCCGCCACAGCAGAGGGCGCTGGCACGCTCCCGCATTCCAAAGGAACGCACGATGACCGGCACGAGCTTCAAGCCCCTCGGCACGCAACCCCTGGCAGCGCGTGCGCTGCTGGCCCGGCCTGCGCCGGGCCAGCCAGTGACGGCACAGTCGCCGGCGCTGGAAGTGATGACGGACTTCACCGCCACGAACCCGGTCTGCATCGCGCCCGATGCCAGCCTCTTCGCCGCCAACGAGGCCATGCTCGCGCACCGCGTTCGGCTGCTGTTCGTCGCCGACAGCGAGCAACTGCTGGGCATCGTCAGCACGCAGGACACGCTGGGCGAACGGCCGCTGCAGCTGCGCCACCAGGGCAAGGGCAATGTGTTCGACCTCAGCGTGTCCGACCTCATGCATCCGCTGTCCGGCCTGCCGATGCTGCGCCTGGCGGACGTGCGCCACGCCAACGTGGGCGATCTGCTGGCCACCTTCAAGCGCCTGGGCCGCCAGCACCTGCTGGTGGGCGAGGAGCCCGCCGGCCAGCCGATGACAGTGCGCGGCATGTTCTCCGCGACGCAGCTGGGCCGCCAGCTCGGCGTGCCGGTGGACACCTTCGAGACTGCCCAGACCTTCGCGCAGATCGAGGCCGCGCTGGGCGCCTGAAGGCCGGCGGCCTGCCTGTCAGCGCCCCGCCGCGCTGGCGATGGTGGCCACGAGTTCGGCCGGCTCCACCGGCTTGGCCACGTGGGCGCGAAAGCCCGCCTTCAGCGCACGCACGCGGTCCTCGGCGCGCGCGAAGGCTGTCAGCGCAATGGCTGGCAGGTCGCCGCCCTGCGCCGGGCCCAGCGCCCGCACGCGGCGCAGCAGTTCGTAGCCGTCCACCAGCGGCATGCCGATGTCGGAGACCAGCACCTGCGGCCGTTCGCGCGCGATGGCCTGCAGCACGGCCTCGGCACTGTCGACCACCAGCACCTGGGCGCCGGCATCCGCCAGCATGCGCTGCAGCAGTTCGCGCGCATCGGCTTCGTCGTCGACCACCAGCACGCACAGGCCGGCCAGTTCGGTGCTGGCCGGCGGCAGCGGCGCGAAGGCCGGCAGCGCGGACACCAGGCCGGCCGCCTGCAGCGGCAGCCGCACGGCAAAGCAGCTGCCCTGCCCCTCGCCGGCGCTGCTGGCCTGCACGCTGCCGCCATGCAACTCGACGAGCTGGCGCACGATGGCCAGGCCCAGGCCCAGGCCGCCGAAGCGCCGCGTGATGGAGCCGTCGGCCTGGCGGAAGCGGTCGAAGATGTGCGGAAGGAAACCGGGCGCGATGCCGATGCCGGTGTCCTGCACCACGATGCGCAGCGCCTCACCCTCGGCCGCCAGTTGCACCGTGACCACGCCGCCGCGCGGCGTGAACTTGACGGCATTGGCCACGAGGTTCCAGACCACCTGCTGCAGCCGCACCGCGTCGGCCGAGACCATGCCGAGCCCCGGATCGAGCCGGGTCTCGATGCGCACCCCGGCGGCCTCGGCCGCCGGCCGCACGGTCTCGATGGCGGCTTCGATGCAACCGAGCGGCGCCACCGGCTGCAAATCCAGCTGCAACTTGCCCGAGACGATGCGGCTCATGTCCAGCAGGTCGTCCACGAGCTGGCTCTGCGCGCGCGCATTGCGCTCGATCACGGCGATGCCCTTGGCCAGGTCGCCGGCTGCATCGGGATGGCGCCGACGCAGGATGTGCACCCAGCCCAGAATGGCCGACAGCGGCGTGCGCAGCTCGTGCGAGAGCGTGGCCAGGAACTCGTCCTTCAGCGCGCTGGCACGCTGCACGTCGGCGTACAGCCGCGCGTTGTCGATGGCGATGCCGGCCTGACCGGCGACGCCCACGGCCAGCCGCTCCGCGCGTGCATCGAAGCGGCCCGGGTCCGGATGGCCGAAGAACAGGCCGCCGAACACCTGGCCGGTGCGCGAGGTCACGGCCACGGCCAGGTAGCTGCGCACCGGCAGATGGCCGGCCGGCATGCCGTGGTGGGGCTGCCATTGGCCGTAGCGTGGGTCGGTCAGGATGTCGTCGGAGCGGATCGGCGGGCCGCCGCGGAAGGTGGGACCGAACAAGGCGGTCGGCCGGGGATGGCCCAGCTTCTCGAAGGCCTCGCGCGGCGCGCCCGACAGTGCATAGAGCAGGTAGGCCTCGCCCTGGTCGTCGGTGCCGTTGTAGAAGAAGGCGCCGAAGCGCGCGCCCGTGAGCTGCGTGGCGGCATCGGTCACGCGCTGCAGCAGCGCACCAATCTCCAGCTCGCTGGAGAGCGCAGCGCCGGTCTGGTTCAGCAATTCCAGCGTCTGGGCCTCGGTGCGGGCGCGTTCCTCGCCCAGGCGGCGCGCGGTGATGTCGCGCACCACGCCGATCATGCCGGCCAGCCGGCCGTCGGCGCCGTAGGTGGGCTTGCCCTGCACGGCGACCCAGCGCACCGCCTCGCCACGGCCGACCCGGTATTCGATGTCGTACAGGCCGTGCCGCTCGAACGCGGCATGGGCCGCGAGGCGGGCCGGCTCGCGGTCGGCCGGATGCAGCAGCCGGCGCATGCCGGTGCGCGTGACCTCGGCATCGGCCGGCAGGCCGTACAGCTGGGCCGCGACGGGGCTCAGCGTCATGCGGTCGGTGGCGGCGTCCCAGCTCCAGTCGCCCAGGTCGGCCGCAGCCAGCGCCAGGCTCAGGCGCTGGTGCGCGTCGCGCAGCGCCAGCTCGGCGCGCAGCCGCTCCAGCGACTCCCAGCAGCGCGCCACCACGGTCTGCACCAGCGCCACCTCCTCGGAGCGCCAGCGGCGCGGCCGGCTCTGGTGCACGGCCATGGCGGCAACGAAGCGGCCGCCGCGGTGCAGCGGCAGGCAGATCACCGACTGGATCTGCGTGGCCCGGTAGGCCGACAGGTCCGTGCCGGCGGTGCGCGGGTCGCTGTCCACGTCGTCGTTGACATAGGGGAGGTCTGCGCGCATGCGTTCCAGCACGACCGCACCGAAGTCAGAGAAGGCATAGCGGCCGACGATGCTGTCCACGCCGTCGATGTGGTCGCCGATGACCTCGAAGTGGTCCTGGTCGGCATCCACATGCGCATAGGCGCAGCGGTTGGCGCCCAGGTGCTGGCCCAGCATGCGGGCCGTCAGCAGCATCATGGCCGCCGGTGTGTCGGCGGCCTTGGTCAGTTCGGCCAGTGCGTCCAGAAAACGCAGGCGCTCTTCGCTGGGGCTGATGGTCGTGGGCTGGGACATGGCAGGACGCAGGGCGGCCGGCCATTGTGGCGAACTTCCGTGCGGGCAGCGGCGCCCGCAGCCGGGGGCAACTACGGATGCGGCGCCAGCGCCACCCAGGCGCCATCGCCAGCATGGCTGGCCAGCACCGCGTCGATGAAGCGGTGGCCGGCGATGCCGTCTTCCACGGTGGTCACCTGCAGCGCCTGCGCGTCCGCGGGCCGGCATGCGTTGCGCGCCAGGATCAGCGTGGCAGCATCGCGGTAGACCTGGGCGAAGGCTTCCAGGTAGCCCTCCGGGTGCCCCGCCGGCACGCGCGTGGCCTGCTGCGCGGCGGCGCTGTCCACACGGCCGCGCGTCAGCCGCTGGGCGGCGCCGCCCAGGGGCGTGAACCACAGTTCGTTGGGCTGTTCCTGGTCGAAAGCGAGCGAGCCCTCGGTGCCGAACACGCGCAGGCGCAGCGCGTTCTCGCAGCCGGCCGCGACCTGGCTGGCCCAGAGCAGGCCGCGCGCGCCGTTGGCATAGCGCAGCATCATCTGGACATGGTCGTCCAGCACGCGGCCGGGCACGAAGCTGGTCAGTTCGGCGGCCAGCTGGCTGGGCACCATGCCGGTCACGAAGCAGGCCAGCTGGTAGGCGTGGGTGCCGATGTCGCCCAGGCAGCCGGCCGGGCCGGCCTGGGCCGGATCGGCGCGCCAGGCCGCCTGCTTGTTGCCTTCCTGCTCCAGCGGACGGCTCAGCCAGTCCTGCTGGTATTCGGCCTGCACCAGGCGGATGTGCCCGAGCGCGCCGCTGGCCACCAGGTGCCGCGCGTGGCGCACCATGGGGTAGGCGGCGTAGGGGTGCGTCAGCACGAACACGCGGTCGTGCTGGCGCGCCAGCCGTGCGAGTTCTTCGCCCTCGGCCAGCGACACGGCGAGTGGCTTGTCGCAAATGACATGCAGACCGGCCTGCAGCGCGGCCGTGGCCATGGGCGCGTGCAGGTGATTGGGGGTGACGATGGCCACAACCTCGGCGCCGTCGGGCCGTGCGGCCTCGGCGCGGACCAGTTCGCGCCAGTCGGCGTAGCTGCGCTCGGGCGGCAGGTGGATGGCGGCGGCGCTGGAGGCGGCGCGGGCGGGGTCGGACGACAGCGCGGCGGCCACCAGTTCGTAGCAGTCGTCCAGCCGCGCGGCGATGCGGTGCACGGCGCCGATGAAGGCACCCTCGCCGCCGCCGAGCATGGCCAATCGCAAACGTCGTGTCATCGATCCAGTCCCATCAGTCCGCGCACGGCGGCGCGGTCCACGCCGCTGCCGGCGAAGTCGTCGAAGGCGCGGTCGGCCACGCGGATGATGTGGCGGCGGATGAACTCCGCGCCCTCGCGCGCGCCGTCCTCGGGGTGTTTCAGCGCGCACTCCCACTCCAGCACGGCCCAGCCGGCGAAATCGTACTGGGCCATCTTGGAGAAGATCGCGCCGAAGTCGACCTGCCCGTCGCCCAGCGAGCGGAAGCGCCCGGCCCGGTCGACCCAGCCGCTGTAGCCGCCATAGACGCCCTGCCGGCCGTTGGGCCGGAACTCGGCGTCCTTCACATGGAAGGCCTTGATGCGCGGGTGGTAGATGTCGATGAAGGCCAGGTAGTCGAGCTGCTGCAGCACGAAGTGGCTGGGGTCGTACAGGATGTTGGCGCGTGCATGGTTGCCGACCGACTCCAGGAAGCGCTCGAACGTCACGCCGTCGTGCAGGTCCTCGCCCGGGTGCAGTTCGAACGCCGCGTCCACGCCGTGGGCGTCCAGCTTGTCCAGGATGGGCCGCCAGCGCCGCGCGAGTTCGGCGAAGGCCTCTTCCACGAGCCCGGCCGGCCGCTGCGGCCAGGGGTAGAGGTAAGGCCAGGCCAGCGCACCTGAGAAGGTGGCGGTGGCCGTGAGGCCCAGGCGTTCGCTGGCCTGCGCGGCCAGCTGCATCTGGGCGATGGCCCACGCGGTGCGCGCGGCCGGCTTGCCGCGCACGGCCTCGGGCGCGAAGCCGTCGAACAGGCTGTCGTAGGCCGGGTGCACCGCGACCAGCTGGCCCTGCAGGTGCGTGGACAGCTCGGTGATCGCCAGCCCGTGCGCGGCCAAGGTGCCCTTCACCTCGTCGCAGTAGGTCTGGCTGGCAGCCGCCTTTTCCAGGTCGACGATGTGCGGCGCCGTCGGCAGCTGCACGCCCTCGTAGCCCAGGCTGCTGGCCCAGGCGCCGAGGTGGTCCAGCGTGTCGAACGGCGGCGCGTCGCCCAGGAACTGGGCGAGGAAGATGGCAGGTCCCTTGATCGTCTTCATCGTTCGGTGCTTAGAAAGGAGAGTCCGGGTGGTAGAAGTCCTTGGCGTTGTCCTTCGTGATCAGCACCGAGGGAATGATGGTTGTTGCCGGCAGCTTCTCGCCCTTCAGGCGCGCCTCGGCCGTGAGCTTGATCGCGTCGTAGATGAACTTGGGCGAGTAGCTCACGTCGGCGTCGATGCGCTTGTCCTTGCCGTCCATGATGGTCTTGACCATGCCCTTGGCACCGGCGCCGCCGAACACGATCTTGATGTCGTCGCGCTTGGCCTGGTCGATGGCCTTGAGCACGCCGACCGCCATGTCGTCGTCGGCCGCCCAGATCGCGTCGATCTGCTTGAAGCGCGTGAGGTAGTCCTGCGTGACCTTGAAGGCGTCGTCGCGGTTCCAGTTGGCGTACTTGGCGTCCAACATCTTGATGTCGGGGTGGTTCTTCAGCACCGCGTTGAAGGCGTCCATGCGCTCGTTGTCCAGCGTGGTGGCGATGCCGCGCAGCGCGACCACATTGCCCTTGCCGCCCAGCTTCTTGGCGATGTACTCGGCGGGGATCTTGCCGAAGGCGGTGTTGTCGCCGGCCACGTAGGCGTCCTGCGCGCTGGTGTCGGTCAGGCCGCGGTCGACCACCGTCACGTAGGCGCCCTTGGCCTTGACCTGGGCCACGGGCTTGGTCAGCGCAGCCGATTCGAACGGGAACACGACCAGCGCATTGATCTTGGAGACCGACGACAGATCCTGCAGCTGGTTGGCCTGCTCCGGCGCGTTGGCGGCCGTGCGGATGGTGATCTTCAGGCCCTTGTGCTGCTTCTCCAGGTCCTTCTTGGCCTGGTTGGCCCAGTAGTTGATGCCGCCCATGAAGCTGTGGGTGGCAGCCGGGATGGACACGCCCACGTGCACCGGATCGGCGGCCAGGGCCGGCAAGGCGAAGCTGGCGGCGGCGATGGCCGTGAGGGTCAGGCGTCTGGAAATCATGCGGAGTCTCCTTGTGGTGGTTGGAACGGAAAGCCTCAACGCCGGCCTCTTTGAAGGAAGGCCACGACGATGATCACGAAACCCTGCACCGCCGCGTTGAGGTACACGCTGATGATGCTGGTCAGGTTCAGGATGTTGCTGATGACCGAGAGCAGCACGGCGCCGACCACGGTGCCGGTGATGCTGCCCGCGCCGCCCTTGAGCGCCGTGCCGCCCACGATCACGGCGGCAATCGCTTCGAGCTCCCACAGGAGTCCGGTGGTCGGCGAGGCCGAGCCCAGGCGCGGCACGTAGAGCAAGGTGGCGATGCCCACGCAGATGCCCAGCAGCATGTAGGTCTGGATCTTCACGCGGTCCACCGCCACGGCGGCGTAGCGGGCCACCTGCTCGTTGGAACCGATGGCTTGCACGTAGCGGCCGTAGGCGGTGCGGTTCAGGACCACGCCGCCGGCCAGAGCCACCAGCAGGAACACGACCACCGGCACCGGCACGCCCAGCACGCTGCCGTAGTAGACCGGCGCGTACAGGTCGGACAGGTCGTTGTCCAGCGTGATGGCGCCGCCATCGGCCGCCCAGGTCAGGTAGGCGCGGAAGATACCCAATGTGCCCAGCGTCACGATGAAGGGCTCGATGCGGCCCTTGGTGATCAGCAGCCCGTGCGCCAGCCCGAACGCCGCGCCGAGCACGATGGACAGCACCGCGCCCAGCACCACGGCCAGCAGCGGCGATCCCGTCATCGGCCCCATGGCGTTGATGAACATGATCACGCAGCCGGCGATCAGCGCGGCCATCGAGCCGACCGACAGATCGATGCCGCCCGAGATGATCACGAAGCACATGCCCACCGCGATGATGCCGATGAAGGCTGTGCGCGTGAGCACGTTCAGGCCGTTGTCCACGGTGGCGAAATCGCTGTTGAGCAGCGCGCCGGCGATGCACAGCAGCACCAGGCCCAGTACCGGGCCCCAGCCCTGCAGCCAGCGGCTGCGCTGGGCGGCGCGGGTGTCGGGGGTCGTCGGTTCAGGCGTGGACATGCGGTGCTTCCTGCGGGGGCGCGACGCCGGTGGCGTGCGCGATCAAGGTTTCTTCGGTCAGGCCGTCGGCGTCCAGCGTGGCCACCAGCCGGCCGGCGCGCACCACGGCCACGCGGTGCGCCAGGCCGATCAGCTCCATGAGTTCGGAGGAGACCACCAGCACCGCCAGGCCGCTGCGGGCCAGGCGCTGCACCAGTTCGTAGATCTCACGCTTGGCGCCCACGTCGACACCGCGCGTGGGTTCGTCCAGCACCACCACGCGCGGCGCGGGGTGCAGCACGCGGGCCAGCGCCAGCTTCTGCTGGTTGCCGCCCGACAGCGCCGAGGCCGGCACGTCGAGCGAGCCGGTGCGGATGCCGAACTCGCGCTGCGCCTGCTCCAGCGCACGGCGCTCTGCCGCGGGGTCGAGCCAGGGCTTGGCGTAGCGCTGCAGCGCCATCAGCGTGAGGTTCTCGCGCAGGCCCATGTGCACGTGCAGTCCGCGGCCCTTGCGGTCTTCGCTGAGGTAGGTGAGGCCGGCGTCGGCAGCGGCACGCGGGTTCTTGAAGCCGCCCTCGCCCGGCAGCGCCTGGCCATGCAGCCAGACCCGGCCACGCGCCGGGCGCAGGCCCAGCAGGCCCTCGAACATCTCGGTGCGGCCGGCGCCGACCAGGCCGGCGAAGCCCAGGATCTCGCCGGGCCGCACGGCGAAAGACCAATCCTGCGCCCAGCCCGGCACGCCGAAGCCTTCCACGCGCAGCGCGGCTGCGCCCTCGGTCGGACGCGGGTCGCGCGGTGGGTACAGGTCGGCGATCTCGCGGCCCACCATCAGCCGGGCCATGACATGGCGGCCCAGGCCAGCGGTGGCCTGCTGCGCCACGAACTGGCCGTCGCGCATGACCACCACCTCGTCGGTCACGCGCTCCACCTCGTCGAGCTTGTGCGAGATGTAGACCACGGTCACGCCGTCGGCGCGCAGCTGCGCGATGAGCGCGAACAGGCGTTCGGTCTCGGACGCCGTCAGCGTGGCGGTGGGCTCGTCCATGATCAGCAGGCGCGCGCGCCGCGCCACGGCCTTGGCGATCTCCACGAGTTGTTTCTCGGCCACGATGAGGTCGCGCACGCGCCGCTCCGGCGGCACCGACAGGCCGACCTGGGCCAGCGCGGCGCTGGTGGCGCTGTTCATGGCGGCGTCGTCGAGGAACAGGCCGCGTTTTTTTTCATGGCCCAGGAAGATGTTCTGCGCCACCGTCAGGTCGTCCGCGAGGTTGAACTCCTGGTGGATCAGCACGATGCCCAGATCTTCGGCGTCGCGCGGGCCCTTGAACGCACACGCCTGGCCGTTCACGCGCAGCGTGCCCGAGGTGGGCGCCTCGTAGCCGGACAGGATCTTCATGAGCGTGGACTTGCCGGCTCCGTTCTCGCCCAGCAGGCCGACCACGCGGCCAGGTTGCAGGCTGAAGGAAATGCCGTGCAGCACCTCCACCGGGCCAAAGGACTTGCGGATCGCCTCGAACTCGACGCCGACGCTGTTGCTCATGGAGCCACCTTCGCACTGTTGCGTCTATCCACAGGTCGCGCTGGTCGGTGGCCGGCGCCAAACGCACTGACGTCGATCCACGCTTCGCGGGGCCCCTCGCCGCGTGTGCTCATGGCGCCACCTCCGTACTGTTGCGTCTATTCACAGGTCGCGCTGGTCGGTGGCCGGCGCCAAACGCACTGACGTCGATCCCCGCTTCGCGGGGCCCCTCGCCGCGTGTGCTCATGGCGCCACCTCCGTACTGTTGCGTCTACCCACAGATGGCGCTGGTCGGTGGCCGGCGCCAAACGCACTGACGTCGATCCCCGCTTCGCGGGGCCCCTCGCCGCGTGTGCTCATGGCGCCACCTCCGTACTGTTGCGTCTATCCACAGGTCGCGCTGGTCGGTGGCCGGCGCCAAACGCACTGGCGTCGATCCCCGCTTCGCGGGGCCCCTCGCCGCGTGTGCTCATGGCGCCACTCCCCGTACACGCAAGGTCTCGCTCATCGCGAGCGCCCCCGCCCCGACCACCCCACCCTGCGCGCCCAGCGGCGCGTACTGCACCTCCAGCTGCCGCGTCGACAGCGCCAGCGAGCGCTGGTAGACGCTTTGCCGCACGGCGGCCAGGAACAGCGGCCCGACCTGCGTGATGCCGCCGCCCAGCAGCACATGCGAGGGATTGAAGAAGTTCACCACCGCGGCCAGCATCTGCCCGACCAGGTGGCCGGCGTGCTGCAGGATGCGGTTGGCCGCGGCGTCGCCGGCGCGGCTGGCGCTGCCCACGTCTTCGGCGGCCAGGCTGCCGCGCTCGGCCAGCGCCGCCGCCAGCACCGGGCTCTCGCCGGCCTCGGCGGCCTCGGTCGCCATGCGCACGATGGCCGGCCCGGCGGCCATGGCTTCCACGCAGCCGCGGTTGCCGCAGTGGCAGCGTGGGCCTTCGTGGTCCACGCTGATGTGGCCCACGTCGCCGGCCGATCCGGTGGCACCGCGGTACACGCTGCCATGGCAGACGATGCCGCAGCCGATGCCGGTGCCGATCTTGACCACGATGAAATTGGGCAGCGCACGCTGCAGCCGCCAGAGCTCGCCCAGCGCCATGAGGTTCACGTCGTTGTCCACGAACACGGGCGCGCGGTAGTCGTCGCGCAGGAAGTCGCGGATGGAGAAGCGGTCCCAGTCGGGCATCAGCGGCGGGCTCACAAGCTGGCCGGCCTCGAAGTTGACCGGGCCCGGCACGCCCACGCCGATGCCGAGCACCTGTTCGGCCCGGCCCTTGCAGCGCGCCAGCAGTTCGCGCATCAGCGCGGCCGCGCGCGCCAGCACCACGCCAGGCCCCTGGCGCCGCACGTCGATGTCTTCGCTGTGCTGGGCCAGCAGCGTGAGGTCCGGGCGCAGCACGGCCACGGTCAGGCTGGTCACGCCGATGTCCACGCCCAGCAGCAGGCCCAGGCCATGGTGCAGCCGCAGCGTCTCGGCCGGGCGGCCGCCCTGGGATGGCTGCGTGCCCGCCTCTTCGAGCAGGCCCTGGTCGATCAGGCCGGCGACGAGCGCCTTGGCCTTGCTGGCGGAAAAGCCCAGCGGCCCGGCCAGCGCATGGCGCGAACTGCCCGGCGACCAGAAGGCCGCGTCGAGCACGCGCATTTCATTTCCAGTGGTGGCTTGCCAGGGCGTCACGCCGCTTGTCTCCGCTGTTCTTGTGGAATGCGGCGCATGCTAGGGCCAGGGCTTTGGCTTCACAAGCCCCAAGTTCAGACAAATTCAGACCAAAGTCAGACAAGGCAGCGCGGCGCCGGGAAGTCGATCACGCTGCGGATGATCTCGCGCATCTCGGTGATGAGCGGCCGCGCGTCGTCGCGCCGCCACTGCACGGTGTAGGTGAGAGGCACCAGCGCGCCGCCGCCCGACAGGATGCGCAGCACCCCGCGCGCCTGCAGCGCCTCGGCCCAGCCCTGGGGCATGTAGGTGAAGCCCAGGCCCTCGGCCACCATGCCGACCACGGCACCCCAGCTGTTGCAGCTGAGCCGGCGCTCGACGCTCAAGGCCTGGCGGCCAAGCCACTCGTCCAGTGTGCGCGTGGCGCCCGAGCCCACGGGCAACGCGATCAACAGCTGCTCGCGCACCAGGCGCTGCGGCTGCTCGGTGCCGGCGCGTGCGAGGAAGGCCTCGCTGGCGGCCCAGACGAAGCGCACCTGCGCCACCTGCTCGAAGGCCAGGCTGCTGCGCGACGAGGGGCCGGCGATCACCACGCAATCCAGCTCGCCATCGACGATGCGCTGCTCCAGCACCTGGCCGATGTCGGCATGCGGCTCCAGCTGCAGCGCGGGATGCAGTTCGGCCACCTTCTGCACGAGCCTGGGCAGCCAGGTCAGGCCGCTGAGTTCACCGAAGCCGATGCGGCAACGGCCCTGCAGGCCCACGCTGCGGCCGGCCGATTGCTGCAGCTGCGCGGCGTCGTGCAGCAGCGCGCGCACACGCGGCAACAGCTGCTCGCCCTGGGGCGTGAGTTCGGCCGCGCGGCCGCTGCGGTCGAACAGCTGCGTGCCCAGCGAGGCCTCCAGCTCGGCGATGCGCTTGGACAGGGATGACACCGACAGGTGCACGCGCTCGGACGCCACCGAAAAGTTGAGGCAGGTGGCGGCCCAGTAGAAGGCCTCGAGTTGCTTGAGCGTCATGCGCTCATTTTCCAAAAAGCGAAATAACAGAGCCGATTTTTTTCGCTTTTCTTTGAACTAGGCCCTGGGCACCATGGCCGCCCCATGCCTGTTCCCACCCCTGCACTGCCCCGGGCCTGCCGCCACGTGCTGTCCCTGGACGACTTCGAGCCGTTGGCCCGGCGCCACCTGCCGCGGCCGATCCACGCCTACATCAGCGGCGCCGTGGAAGACAACCGTGCGCTGGCCGAGAACCGCCAGGCCTTTGCCGACCTGGCCTTCCGGCCCCGCGTGCTCGCGGGCGTGGCGCAGCGCGACCTGGGCTTCGAGCTGTTCGGCCGGCGCTATGCCGCGCCCGTCGGCCTGGCGCCCATGGGCATCTCCGCGCTGTCGGCCTACCGCGGCGACATCGTGCTGGCCCAGGCCGCGCAGCAGGCCAATGTGCCGGCCATCATGAGCGGCTCCTCGCTGATCCGGCTGGAAGAAGTGATGGCCGCCGCGCCGCAGACCTGGTTCCAGGCCTACCTGCCCGGCGAGATGGCGCAGATCGACGGCCTGCTCGACCGTGTGCAGGCGGCGGGCGTGCAGACCCTGGTGATCACGGTGGACACGCCCGTGGCGGCCAACCGCGAGAACAACGTGCGCGCCGGCTTCTCCACACCGCTCAAGCCCAGCCTGTCGCTGGCCTGGCAGGGCATCAGCCACCCGCGCTGGCTGTTCAGCACTTTCCTCAAGACGCTGGCGCGGCACGGCATGCCGCACTTCGAGAACAACTACGCCACGCGCGGCGCGCCCATCCTGTCGCCCAGCGTGCTGCGCGATTTTTCCGACCGTGCGCACCTGAACTGGACGCACCTGGCCGCCATCCGCCAGCGCTGGCCGGGCCAGCTGGTGGTCAAGGGCATCCTGACGCCGGAGGACGCCGCCATCGCGCGCGAGCACGGCGCCGACGGCCTGATCGTCTCCAACCACGGCGGGCGCCAGCTCGACGGCGCGGTGGCGCCGCTGCGCGTGCTGCCCGCCATCGTGCGCGCCGTGCCCGGCCTGCCGGTGATGCTGGACAGCGGCGTGCGCCGCGGCACCGACGCCATCAAGGCACTGGCGCTCGGCGCGCGCTGCGTGTTCGTGGGCCGGCCCTTCAACTACGCCGCCTCGGTCGCGGGCCTGGCCGGCGTGGCCCACGCCATCGGTTTGCTGCGCGAGGAGATCTCGCGCGACATGGCCATGCTGGGGCTGACCCGGCTCGACCAGATCACGCCGGCCTGCATCCGGCCCGTGGCCAGCGCGGCCGACTACTTCCCCCCACCGGAGACACACCCATGAGCAAGATCCAGGGCTTTCACATCCATCCGCGGCCTGCGCCGGCCGTGAGCGACGCGCTGCTGGCGCGCTTTCGCGGCTTCCAGGTCGCCAACGTGAGCGATGCGATGAGCCGCACCACCGGCACCTCGGCGCTCCGGCCCTTCCACCAGCGCAACGGCGCCTTCGCCGGCCGCGCGCTGACGGTGCGCACCCGGCCCGGCGACAACCTCGTCGTGCACCACGCCATCGACACCTGCGCCCCTGGCGACGTGCTGGTGGTGGACGCCGGCGGCGTGGGCCCGAACGCCATCATTGGCGAGATCATGCTGGCGCTGCTGATCGCGCGTGGCGCGGCCGGCATCGTCATCGACGGGCTCATCCGCGACAGCGACACCATCGCCCAGCACAGCCTGCCGGTCTATGCGCGTGGCGTCTCTCACCGCGGCCCGTACAAGGACGGCCCGGGCGAGCTGCACGTGCCCGTCAGCATCGACGGCATGGTCGTGCGCCCCGGCGACATCGTGATCGGCGACGGCGATGGCCTGCTGGCCGTGCCGCCCGAGGAGGCCGAAGACATCGCCGCGCGCGTGGAGGCGATCCAGCGCGTGGAGGCCGACGCGCTGCAGGCGATTGCCGAAGGCCGCGCGGACCGCAGCTGGGTGCTGCGCACGCTGCGCGAGAAGGGTGTGCTGTGAGCACTGCCCGGCC
Organism: Pseudorhodoferax soli; assembly: GCF_003337555.1. GTDB lineage: Bacteria > Pseudomonadota > Gammaproteobacteria > Burkholderiales > Burkholderiaceae_C > Pseudorhodoferax > Pseudorhodoferax soli. The sequence continues at coordinate 989,060 of NZ_QPJK01000001.1, forward strand.
GCCCGAAGGTGCTCGGCACCGCAGCCCGCAGGGCGCAGGTTCACTTTTCCAGGTCGTCCGCTTCAACTACTGGCTCGACCCGGCCTTCGACCGCATCGTCGGCGAGGCCCCCGGCGTGCTGCTCCAGACCTGCGCCATGGAAGGGGCGGACGACGCGGCCTGGAGCGCGCTGGCCCAGGCCCAGGTGCTGCAGATCACTGCCGCCAAGGACGAGCTGCCGCGCCGCTGGTTCGTCACGGCCGAACTGCTGGCGCGCTGCCCGCAGCTGCTGGCGGTCTCGTCCAGCGGCTCGGGCTGCGACACCATCGACATCGACGCCTGCACGCGCGCCGGCGTCGCGGTCATGAACCAGGCCGGTGGCAACGCCGACTCGGTGGCCGAGATGGCGCTGGGCCTGATGCTGGCGGTGCTGCGCCGCATCCCCGAATCCAACGCGCTGCTGCGCGGCCAGGCCCGTGGCTTCAGCCGTGAAGACCTGATGGGCCATGAGCTGCGCGGCCGCACGCTGGGGCTGATGGGCGTGGGCGAAGCCGGCCGCCGCGCCGCCGCGCTGGGCCGCGCTTTCGGCATGCAGGTGCTCGGTGTCGACCCGGCGCTCGACGCCGCGCAAATGGCGGCGCGTGGTGCCGAGGCCGTGTCGCTGGACGAAATGCTGCGCCGCGCCGACATCGTCTCGCTGCACTGCCCGCGCGACGCCGGCACGTTGGGCCTCATGAACGCCGCTGCCTTTGCGGCGATGCGGCCCGGCAGCATCTTCGTGAGCACCGCGCGCGGCGGCATCCACGACGAAGCCGCGTTGCATGCCGCGCTGGCCAGCGGCCACCTGGGCGGCGCCGGGCTCGACGTGTGGGACCAGGAGCCCCCGCCGGCCGACCACCCGCTGCTGCAGCTGCCAAACGTGGTGGCCACCTTCCACACGGCCGGCGTGACGCACGAGGCCCGGCGCAACAACGCCACGCTGGCCGCCACCCAGATCGTCAAGCTGCTGGCCGACGGGCAGCGGCCCGAGCGCCTGGTCAACCCCGATGTCTGGCCACGCGCCAGCGAGCGCATCGCCGCCGCAATCCGCCGCTGATGGCCACTGATTCGCACAGCCCATCCCGGGCAACACAACGGAGACAAACCATGAACCACCACCGGACCCGCCGCGCGCTGTGCGCCGGCATCGCCGCAGCCGCCTGCGCCCTGCCCTGCCTGAACGCCGCCGCGCAGACCGACGCACCCTACCCCGCCAAGCCCATCGAACTCATCGTGGCCTACGGGCCCGGCGGCGGCACCGACCTCGTGGCGCGCCTCGTGGCCCGCCACCTGGAGAAGCAGCTCGGCGGCAGCGTGGTGGTGCTCAACCGTCCCGGCGCGGGCGGCGGCATCGGCTTCGGCGAACTGGCGCGCGCCAAGCCCGACGGCTACACCATCGGCTTCATCAACACGCCCAACGTGCTGACCATCCCGATCGAACGCAAGAGCGCCTTCCACTGGAGCCAGTACGACCTGCTGGGCAACCTGGTGGACGACCCGGGCGGCTTCGCCCTGCACAACAGCAACGCCATCACCACGCTGGCCGGCCTGGCGGCGTTCGCCAAGGCCAACCCCGGGGCCGTGACCGTGGGCACCACCGGCACCGGCTCGGACGACCACCTGGCCATGCTGCTGTTCGAGAAGGCCACCGGGACCAAGCTGACCCACGTGCCCTACAAGGGCGCGGGCGAGGTGCGCGCCGCCGCCACCGGCCAGCAGATCGTGGTGGGCGCGCTCAACGTCGGCGAGGTGCTGGCCTACCAGAAGGGCGGCACGCCGATCCGCCTGCTGGGCCAGATGTCGGCCGCGCGCTCGTCGCTGGCGCCGCAGGTGCCGACCTTCAGGGAACAGGGCATCGACATCGAGCTGGCCTCGCTGCGTGGCCTGGCCGCGCCCAAGGGCCTGCCCGAGGCAGTGCGCAAGAAGCTGGTCGACGCGGTGGCCGCCATTGCCGCGAGCCCGGACTTCAAACAACAGGCCGAAGCCATGTACGCGCCGCTGCGCTACCTGGCGCCCGCCGCCTACGCGGCGGAGCTGCAAAGCACCGAAGCGGGCTTCCGCAAGCTCTGGGGCGAGATGCCCTGGCAGGACAAACCTTGATCTCCCCCTTCGCACTGAATCCTATGCACACCCTCTCCCGCCGCGGCTTCACCGCACTCGGACTCACAGTCGCGCTGGCCGCCACTGCCCTGCACCTGACCGCCACCGCCCAGGGCGCCTTGCCGCCCGGCCCCATCACCATGGTCGTCGGCTGGCCCGCCGGCGGGCCGTCCGACAACGTGGCGCGGCTCACGGCGCTGCGCATGTCCGAGGCGCTGGGCCAGACCATCGTGGTCGACAACAAGGGCGGCGCCGGCGGCAACATCGGCACCGATGCGGCGGCCCGCGCCAAGCCGGACGGCAGCACCATCATGCTGGCGACCGCCACCTCGCACGGCCTGAACTCCGCGCTGTACGCCAAGCTCAACCACGACCCGATCAAGGACTTCGCGCCGGTCGGCATGATCACCACCTCGCCCAGCGTGCTGCTGGTGCCGACGAACTCGCCGTTCCGATCGGTGGCCGACCTGCTGAAGGCCGCCAAGGCCGAACCCGGCAAGCTGAACTACGGCTCGGGGGGCGTGGGCTCCAGCCAGCACCTGGCCGGCGCCAGCTTCAAGCGCATCGCCGGCGTGGACATCACGCACATCCCGTTCAAGGGCACGGCCCCGGCCATGACCGACCTGATGGCCGGCCGCGTGGACTTCGTGCTGACCACGGGCGCGATGTCGTTCATCCACTCCGGCAAGCTGCGCCCGCTGGCCGTGGCCGCGCGCCAGCGCCTGCCCGCGTTGCCCGAGGTGCCGACCTTCGAGGAAGCGGGCGTCAAGGGTTTCTATACCGACTCGTGGTACGGCCTTGTCGCGCCTGCCGGCACGCCGCGCCCGGCGCTGGACAAGCTCAACGCCGCGCTGGCCACGGCCCTGCGCAACCCCGAGGTGCAAAAGCAGTTCCTCGACCAGGGCTCGCTGCCCGTCCAACCCATGGGCGTGGACGAATTCTGGAAGTTCGTCGTCGCGCAGATGCCGGCCGCGGCGGAGCAGGTGCGCATCTCGGGCGCGAAAGCCGAGTGAAAGCGGAGTGACGCAGCACAGCGGCCCGCAGGCCAGGCCGTGAAGGCGCGGTGGGGCGGTGGCGCCGATACCATCGCGCATGAGCACACACTATGAATCCCTGCCGCTGGCGCAGGACTACCAGGATGCCTTCGCGGTCCCGCCGCCCGATGCGCCCGGCCTGCGTGACATGTGGCCGCGCAAGCCGGGCTGGTGCATCCGCGCGGAGTCCACCGCCTTGGCTGCGGTCGCCGATGGCGCAACCGCACCCGCCCCATCGCGCGCGCTGGTGCCCGCCCAGTGGGGCCTGGTGCCGCACTGGGTCAAGTCGGCGTCCGACGGCAAGCTGCGTGCCACCAAGCTCGTCAACGCGCGTGCAGAGACGGCTGCCACCGCCCAGGCCTTCCGCGACGCCTGGCTGCAGGGCCAGCGCTGCATCGTGCCGATGGCGGCGTTTTTCGAAGACGACTGGCGCAACGGCAAAGCCGTTCCCACCCGCATCAGCCGCGTCGACGGCCAGCCCATGGGCGTCGCCGGCCTGTGGGCGGTGTGGACCGGACCCGACGGCGACACCCTCACCAGCTACACGCTGCTCACCGTCAACGCCGACAACCACGCCCTATTGCGCCGCTACCAGCCGCAGGGCAGCGAAAAACGGATGCCGGTGGTTCTCAACGAAGGCGCGTACGACGCCTGGCTGACTACGCGCGTCGAGAAGGCCCACGCGTTTATGCGCCAGTACCCGGCCGCCTGGCTCAGGGCGAACCCGGTGGAGCACAAGGCCGACAAGGTGCCCAAGCGGCTGTAGCGCCGTCGGCCGGCGGCCACCTGCATGGCCAGCCCGCGCGCGGTGACCGCGCGCAGGGCACCCGCGGCGCTGCGCGGCGTGCGGGGCGGGCAACACCAGCCCGATGGCGACGGGCTGACAGCCCGCACCGCCTGGGCGACAGACGGGAACAGCGCACCGCACACGGTGCACAACCGGCCGTAGTCTGGTGATCGTGTGAACGAACCAGACCCCAAAAATCCCGCCGTTTCATCACTTCCATGTTGTGTACCAAGGCGTCGCCAACCGGCGCATGTCGGGGCACGGCTGCGGTCGCTGAACAGGTAAGGAGCCAGCCCTCGGCAGCACGAGATCGGCAGGCACCGGGTTCCACGCACAGGCTTTCGAACCGATGAACTTGCGGGAGGGGCGACATGGCGAAGCAGGCAATGACATTGCGGATGCGCTTGATGCTGTACACCGGCGCGCTGGTGTTGCTCGGCCTGGGAGTGCAGGCCGCCGCCAACATCTGGATCGCACGCAGCAACGCCTTGCGCACGCTGGAGTCGATCGCGCGGGCCATTGCACGCGCGCACGCTGACGGCATCGCGCAGTGGGTCGACAACCGCCTGCAGGTCATGCGCGCGATGAGCCCCTTGCCCGCCACCGCCGATCCCATGCTGGGACTGCGGCAGGCCGCCGTCGCCGCCCGGCTGGACATCGCCTACATCGGCTTTCCCGACAAACGTGCCCTGTTTTCGCGCGATGAGCCGCTGCCTGCGGGCTACGACCCGACCACGCGCCCCTGGTACCTGCAGGCCGCGGCCAGCGATGCGCCCATCATCACCCAGCCCTACCTGGACCTGGGCACCGGCAAGGCAGTGCTGACCGTGGCCATGGCCGTGCGCGCGGGCGGCCAGGTCAGCGGCGTGGTGGCCGGCGACGTGTTCATGGACAGCGTGATCGCCAACGTGGCCTCGATCCGGCCCATGCCCAACACGCGCGGCTTCGTGCTCGATGCCCAGGGCCGGCTGGTGGTGCACGAGGACTTGAAGCTCATCGGCAAGCCGGCAACAGACATCGCGCCGCAGCTGACCGCCGAACGTGTGGCGCGCCTGGTGGCGGCCGGCAACCTGGAGGCACTGGACATCGCCGGCCAGCGCCGCCTGGTGCAGTTCGCGCAGATCCCGGGCACGCCCTGGATCCTGGCCGTGGCGCTGGACCGCGGCGAGGCGCTGGCCGCCATGGTGCGCATGGTCTGGATGTCCTCCATCAGCAGCGTGGCCATCGCCATCGTCGCCGTGCTCGTGATCGGCGCCGTGCTGGCGGCCAGCCTGCGGCCACTGCGCGCGCTGCAGCAGGCCATGGTCGATGTCAGTTCAGGCGAAGGCGACCTCACGCGGCGCCTGCCCGGGCGCGGCGCACGCGAACTGGCCGGCATTGCGGCCGGCTTCAACGGCTTCGTCGAGAAACTGCAGCACATGCTGCGCGAGATCCGCGCCAGCGCCGACCACATCAGCACCGCCAGCTCGGAGATCGCCACCGGCAACCAGGACCTGAGCCACCGCACCGAGCAGACCGCAAACAAGCTGCAGGCCTCGGCATCGAGCATCGACACGCTGACGGCCACGGTGCGCCAGTCGGCCGACGCTGCGCAGCACGCCAACCAGCTGGCCGGCAGCGCCGCCACCGTGGCGCAGCGCGGCGGCAGCGTGGCCGGCGAACTGGTGGCCACCATGGACCAGATCCAGCACAGCAGCGGCCGCATCGCCGACATCATCGGCGTGATCGACGGCATCGCGTTCCAGACCAACATCCTGGCGCTCAACGCCGCCGTGGAAGCGGCCCGCGCGGGCGAGCAGGGCCGCGGCTTCGCCGTGGTGGCCAGCGAGGTGCGCAGCCTGGCGCAGCGCAGCAGCCAGGCCGCCCGCGAGATCAAGGAGCTCATCGGCAGCAGCGTGGAGCGGGTCGGCGCAGGCAGCGCGCTGGTGCAGACCGCCGGCACCACGATGCAGGACATCGTCGCCAGCGTGCAGCGCGTGAGCGACATCGTGGGCGAGATCAGCACGGCCGCGCGCAGTCAGAGCCAGGAGATCGCCGATGTCAATGCCACGGTCACCGAGCTCGACCGGATGACGCAGCAGAACGCCGCGCTGGTCGAGCAAAGCACCGCCGCCGCGCAAAGCCTGCACGACCAAGCGGAGCGGCTGCGCCAGGCGGTCGCCGCCTTCCGGCTGGATTGACAACCATGGGCACCACCGCCACCTACGCACTGGACCCGCGCACCACGGTGCTGATCGGCGGCATCACGAGCGGGCTGATGGCCCTGGTGCTGTCGCTGCTGACGCGGGCCACGCCGCTGCCCGTGCCGGGCCTGTGGACCTGGACGGCTGGCGCCTGGTCGGTGTTCGGCGCCATGCTGCTGCTGGGGCTGCGCGACTGGACATCCAACCTGGCCACGATCACGCTGGGCAACGGCGCGCTGATGCTGGCCTACATCCTGTGGCTGGCCGGCACGCACCGGCACCTGGGCCAGCGCATGCGTTGGTGGCCCTGGCTCACCGTCTGGACGCTGGCAACCGCGCTGGTCAGCTGGTTCATCTTCGTCGAACCGAGCTTTCGCGTGCGCACGGTGGTCGTGGCCGGGCTGTGCGCCTACCTGAACGCCCACCACGCGCTGGTGCTGCTGCGCCATCCGCGGGCCGAGCGCTTCGGCCAGTCCATCGGCGTCAGCCTGACCACCACCTGGCTGCTGATCCTGTGCGCCGTCTACGGCATCCGGGCCTTGCACGCGGCCTGGTTCGCGCAGGGCAACACGGGCCTGTTGACGCAGGGCGCCGTGCAGATCATCTACACCGGCTGCTTCACGATCTGCAACCTCATGCTCGTGATCGGCTACGCCACCACCGCCTCCGACCATGTGCGCGCGCGCATCGAGGACCAGGCCATCCATGACCCGCTGACCGGCGGGCTCAACCGCCAGGCCCTCATGGACAGCCTGGAGCGCGAGCGCGCCCGCAGCGCCCGCACGGGCCAGCCCTTCAGCGTGGCCATGCTCGATGTGGACAACTTCAAGAAGATCAACGACAGCCACGGCCACCCCGTGGGCGACCGCGTGCTGGTCCACCTGTGCCGGCGCATGTCGGCCCTGGTGCGGCCCAACGACGTGGTGGCCCGCTACGGTGGCGAGGAGTTCGTGATCGTGATGCCCGAGACCGCTCTGGGCGCGGCACTGCTGGCCGGCCAGCGCATCCTCAAGAACGCCGTGCAGATCGACGACCAGGCCCTGCCCCCGTTCACGATCAGCATCGGCCTGGCGCAATGGTCCAGCGCCGACACCTCGGTGGACACGGTCATCGCCCGCGCCGACGCGGCGCTCTACGCCGCCAAGGCCAACGGCCGCAACCGCGTGGAGCTGGGTGGCTCGGCAATCTCCGTATAAACCCTCATCGCCACGAACTGAAACCGGTTTCACAATTCGGCGCGTGAACTATCAATTCCAGTTCGACGCTGTCCTTGCCGCCTGGCCCCTGTTGCTCAAGGGCAGCTGGATCACCGTGCAGCTCTCGCTCACGGCCACGGTGCTGGGCCTCATCGTCGCGGTGCTGTGCGCCTGGGGCAAGACCGGCGGGCCCACGTGGCTGCGCTTCGTGATCCAGGCCTACATCGAGCTGATCCGCAACACGCCGTTCCTGGTGCAGTTGTTCTTCTTCTTCTTCGCGCTGCCTGTGTTCGGGCTGCGCTGGTCGCCCTACCAGGCCGCGCTGACGGCCATGGTCGTGAACCTGGGCGCCTACGCCACCGAGATCATCCGCGCCGGCATCGAATCCATCCCCAAGGGCCAGGTCGAGGCTGGGCGCGCACTGAACCTGAAGGGCTGGGAGATCTTCCGCTTCGTGATCCTCAAGCCCGCGCTCAAGGCCATCTACCCCGCGCTGACCAGCCAGTTCATCCTGCTCATGCTGACCTCGGCCGTGGTCTCGGTGATCTCCGCGGACGACCTGACATCGGTGGCCGCCACGCTGCAGTCGCAGACCTTCCGCAGCTTCGAGATCTACATCGTGGTGACGGCCATCTACCTGGGCCTGGCCCTCGCGTTCGCAGCGCTGTTCAAGCTCGTGCACCGCCAGTTCCTCAACTACCCGGACAAGAGGTAACGATGCCCCCACGCTCATCGCTTCGCGTATCGCTGCCCCCCGAGGGGGCGCGTCAATGCCTTCGGGCGGCCGGGCGGCACTGACATGAGAACCTTCGGCTGGCCCGAATTCCTGTTCATCGTCGAGGCGGCGAAGTGGACGCTGGCGCTCTCGGCCATCGCCTTCGTCGGCGGCGCCATCCTGGGCCTGCTGGTGGCCCTGGCGCGCACCAGCGAGCACCGCGGCGCGCAGTTCCTGGCCACCGGCTTCATCCAGGTGTTCCAGGGCACGCCGCTCTTGCTGCAGCTGTTCCTGATCTTCTTCGGCTTCCCCGTGCTGGGGCTGGACATCAACCCCTGGGTGGCGGCCGGCATCGCGCTGACCTTGAACACGGCCGCCTTCCTGGCCGAGATCTGGCGCGGCTGCATCCAGGCCGTGCCGGGCGGCCAGCGCGAGGCGGCGCTGGCACTCAACCTCTCGTATGTGGACCGCATGCGCGACGTGATCCTGCCGCAGGCCTTCAAGATTGCGCTGCCGCCCACTGTGGGCTACCTCGTGCAGGTGATCAAGGGCACCTCGCTGGCGGCCATCATCGGCTTCGCGGAGATCACGCGCGCCGGCCAGATCATCAACAACGCCACCTTCCAGCCGCTGCACGTGTTCAGCACCGTGGCCGCCATCTACTTCGTCATCTGCTGGCCGCTGTCGCTGCTCGCTGCGCGCATGGAAAAGCGCCGCGCCGCCGCACTGAGCCGTTGATCTTTCGTTCACCCAAGGAGACCCACGCATGACCACCACCCGCCGCGCCGCTCTGGCGCTGACCCTGGCCGCAGCCTTTGCCCTGCCCGCTGCCGCGCAGACCGTCGCCGACATCAAGAAAAAAGGCGAGATCACCATCGGCATGCTGGTCGACTTCCCGCCCTACGGCACGACCAACGCGCAGAACCAGCCTGACGGCTACGACGCCGACGTGGCCAGGCTCCTGGCCAAGGACCTCGGCGTGAAGGCCAACATCGTCCCGGTCACGGGCCCGAACCGCATCCCCTTCCTGCTGACCAACAAGGTCGACGTGCTGGTGGCCTCGCTGGCCGTCACGCCGGAGCGCGCCAAGCAGGTCGACTTCTCCACGCCCTACGCCGCCGCCACCATCGTGCTGTACGGCGCGGCCAAGGTGCAGTTGAAGGAGCCGGCGGACCTCAAGGGCAAGCGCGTGGGCGTGGCCCGCGCCAGCACGCAGGACGTGGCCCTCACCGCCATCGCGCCCGAAGGCACGGAGATCCGCCGCTTCGACGACGACGCCTCGGCCATGCAGGCGCTGATGTCGGGCCAGGTCGATGCCATCGGCTGCTCCACCACCGTGGCCGCGCAGATCGCCAAGCGCGCACCGGCCGGCACTTACGAAAACAAGTTCAACCTGCGCCAGCAGGTCATGGGCGTGGCCATGCGCCCCGGCCAGGCCGAGCTCAAGAAGACGCTGGACGAGTTCGTGGACCGCAACAAGAAGAACGGCGAGTTGAACAAGCTCTACCAGAAGTGGCTGGGGACGGATTTCCCGGCACTGTGAAAACGCGGGCATGACGGTGGTGCGGGACCGCGCCGACGGTGTACTCCACTCCGCGAATGTCCCCCGGCCTTGCCCGCCTTGCCGGCCTGGGGCCGGCAAGGCGGGCAAGGCCTCCTCCTTTATTTCGCTGCGTGGAGCACACCATCGTCGTGGTCTGTCAGCGTCGCGTCGCACGGCTCCGCACGACGCGACGTTGCCAGGGCCGAGGGTACTGGGTGGCCCCTGCAGCGAAATAAAGGAGGAGCCTGGGCCGCCTGCGGCCCTGGCGGGGGACATTCGCGGAAGGGGCCACCCGGTGGCCTCGGCCCCCGCACCACGCATCCGCCTCTCGCGCCACAAACCAGACGAGCCAACGTGAACACCAACCAGCAACACACCCTCGGCGCTCCCATCATCGAGATGGCCGGCGTCAACAAGTGGTACGGCCAGTTCCAGGTGCTGACCGGCATCGACCTGTCGGTGCGCGCCGGCGAGCGCATCGTGGTCTGTGGCCCCTCGGGCTCGGGCAAGTCCACGTTGATCCGCTGCATCAACCGGCTCGAGACCGTGCAGCAGGGCAAGATCACCGTGGACGGCATCGAGCTGACTGCGGGCGGCAAGAACGTGGACCGCGTGCGGGCCGAGGTCGGCATGGTGTTCCAGCAGTTCAACCTGTTTCCGCACCTGACCATCCTTCAGAACTGCACGCTGGCGCCGATGCGCTCGCGCGGCATGACGCAGGCGCAGGCCGAAGAGGTGGCCATGCAGTACTTGACGCGCGTGCGCATCCCCGAGCAGGCCAAGAAGTACCCGGCGCAGTTGTCGGGCGGCCAGCAGCAACGCGTGGCGATTGCACGTGCGCTGTGCATGGCGCCCAAGATCATGCTGTTCGACGAGCCGACCTCGGCACTCGACCCCGAGATGGTCAAGGAAGTGCTGGACACCATGATCGGCCTGGCCGAGGACGGCATGACCATGCTGTGCGTCACGCACGAGATGGGCTTTGCGCGCAGCGTGGCCGACCGGGTGATCTTCATGGCCGACGGCAGGATCATCGAGCAGGCGCCGCCGCAGCAGTTCTTCGAGCATCCGCAGCACGAGAAGACACGCCAGTTCCTCGGCCAGATTTTGAGTTCCCACGCATGAACGACACCACCACCTTCGACGTCGCCGTGTTCGGCGAAGCCATGATGCTGCTGGTGGCCGACCAGCCCGGCCCGCTCGAGGACTGCACCGGCTTTCTCAAGCGCACGGCCGGCGCCGAGACCAACTTCGCCATCGGCCTGGCGCGCCTCGGGTTCAAGGTCGGCTGGGCCAGCCGCCTGGGCACCGACAGCATGGGCCGCTACCTGCTGCGCAGCATGCAGGCCGAGGGCATCGATTGCGGCCACGTGGTCGTCGATGCGGCGCAGAAGACGGGCTTCCAGTTCAAGGGCCGCGTGACGGACGGCAGCGACCCGCCGGTCGAATACCACCGCAAGGGCTCGGCCGCGAGCCAGATGGCGCCCAGCGACATCGACGAGGCCTGGCTGCGCGGCGCGCGCCACCTGCATGCCACGGGCGTGTTTCCGGCCATCTCGGCCACCACGCTGCCCACCGCCGTGCGCAGCATGGAGATCGCGCGCGCCGCCGGCCGCACGATTTCCTTCGACACCAACCTGCGGCCCACGCTGTGGCCCAGCCGCGAAGCCATGGTGCAGTCCATCAACGGCTTGGCGGCCCGCGCCGACTGGGTGCTGCCCGGCATCGAGGAAGGCGAGATCCTGACCGGCGAGACGGCGCCCGAACGCGTGGCCGCGTTCTACCGCGCGCAGGGTGCCAAGCTGGTCGTCGTGAAACTCGGCGCCGATGGCGCCTACTACGACAGCGATGTTGCCGGCACCGGCCGCGTGCCGGGCTTCCCCGTCGAGAAGGTCGTCGACACCGTGGGTGCGGGCGACGGCTTCGCAGCCGGCGTGGTCAGCGCGCTGCTCGAAGGGCTGAGCGTGCCCGAGGCCGTGCGCCGCGGATCGTGGATCGGCGCCCGCTGCGTGCAGGTGATCGGCGACACCGAGGGCCTGCCCACGCGTGCGCAGCTTGAGGAGGCTGCGCTGTGAGCGCCGCCCGGCCGCCCGAAGGCGCTCGCATCGCAGGCGAAGCCGTAGGCACTCCCAAGCACGTCGTCGTCTTCGGCGCCCTGCCGCCCGACCAGCTGGCGCGCCTGCAGGCCGCCCACCAGGTCACCGTCACCAACCCCAAGGCCGACCCCGCTGCGTTCGAGGCCGCCCTGGCGCAGGCAGAAGGCCTGATCGGCGCGAGCTACCCGATCACACCCGCGCTGCTCGACAAGGCCCCGCGCCTGCGCGTGGTCTCCAGCGTCTCCGTCGGCGTGGACAACTACCCGCTGGCCGCACTGCAGCAGCGCGGCATCGTGCTGTGCCACACGCCCGGCGTGCTCGACGAGACTGTGGCCGACACCGTGTTCGGCCTGCTCATGGCCACCAGCCGGCGCATGGTCGAGCTGGCCAACCTGGTGCGCGAAGGCCGCTGGGCCAAGAGCGTGGGCGAAGACCTGTACGGCTGGGACGTGCACCACAAGACCATCGGCCTGCTGGGCTTCGGCCGCATCGGCCAGGCGATTGCGCGCCGCGCCGCGCTGGGCTTCGGCATGCAGGTGCTCTACCACGCGCGCCGGCCGGTCGACCTGGCCACGCAGGCACCTGAACTCGTGGGCAAGGCCACGCACACGCCGCTGGCCGAACTGCTGCCGCGCGCCGATTTCGTGGTGGCCATGCTGCCGCTGTCGGACACCACGCGCGGCATGCTGAACGCCGAGCTGTTCGCGCAGATGAAACCCGGCAGCATCTTCATCAATGGCGGCCGCGGCGCCACGGTCGACGAGGCCGCGCTGCTGCACGCGCTCGACCATGGCCCGCTGCGCGCGGCCGGCCTGGACGTGTTCGCCAAGGAGCCGCTGCCCACAGCCTCCCCGCTGCGCACGCATCCGCGCGTGACCCCCTTGCCGCACATCGGCTCCGCCACGGCCGAAACGCGCCATGCCATGGCAGCGCTGGCCGTGACCAACCTGCTGCAGGTGCTGGCCGGCGAGCAAGCCACGGCCGCCTACGACACCGCTGCCGCGTGAGCACCGCACGGCCCACGATCTCCGACGTGGCCACGGTGGCCGGGGTCTCCAAGGCCACCGTCTCGCGCTTCTTCAACCACCGCGAACGGCTGCTGAGCCCCGACATCGCCGCGCGGGTGCAGGCCGCCATCGACCAGCTCGGCTACGCACCCAGCCCCATGGCCCAGGCGCTGAGCCGGGGCCGCTCGCGCCTGATCGGCCTGGTCGTGGCCGACATCGCGAACCCCTACTCTGTGGCCGTGCTGCGCGGCGCCGAGCGCGCCTGCCGCGAGGCCGGCTACCTGGTCATGCTGTTCAACCTGGGCAACGAGCCGGGCCGCGAGCGCGAGGCCATCGAGGCCTTGGCCGGCTACCAGGTCGATGGCTTCATCCTCAACACCCTGGGCCGCGGCCACAGCGTGCCTGACGCCGTGGCGGCCCAGGGCAAGCCCGTGGTGCTGATCGACCGGCGCCATGCCGGCATGCAGACCGACTTCGTGGCGCTGGACAACGCCGGCGCCATGGCGCAGCTCTGTGGCCACCTGCAGGACGGAGGCTGGCAGGAACTGCTCTACGTGACCGAACCCGTGGCCGGCGTCAGCACGCGGCGCGAGCGCTCGGCCGCCTTCGCCAGCTGCGTGCAGGCGCCCATGGCCGGCAGCGTGTTCGAAAGCGCCGAGGGCGCCGATGCCGCGCTCGTGGCGGCCCTGGTCGCGCTGCGCCGGCGCGCCGGCAAGAAGCGCCGCCCTGCCGTGCTGGCCGGCAATGCCGTGGTCACGCTGCGCGTGGCCCATGCCGTGCGCGAACTCGGCTGGGAGTTCGGCAGCGACCTGGGCTTTGCGGGCTTCGACGATCCCGATTGGGCCTCGCTGATCGGCCCGGGCCTCACCTGCATCGCCCAGCCGACCGATGCCATCGGCGAAGGCGCGGCGCACTGCCTGATCGAGCGGCTGCAGGGCCACACGGGCCCGGCGCGGCGCGTGCTGCTGCAAGGGCAGCTGGTGGTGCGCGGCTCGTCGGCCGCCTCAGCGCGCTGAGGCGGCGCCGGGGCGCATCACCACTCCGCCACGCTGCCGTCGGCGTGCCGCCACTGCGGGTTGTGCCAGTCCGGCGGATGGCGCGCGGCGTGCCGCACGCGCTCCTCGTCGATCTCCACGCCGAGCCCGGGCTTGTCCCAGGCCTCGATGTGGCCATCGCGGACCGCGAAGTCGGCCTTGTTGACCACGTAGTCCAGCAGTTCGGCACCCTGGTTGTAGTGGATGCCCATGCTCTGCTCCTGCAGAACGGCGTTGTAGGCGACGAAGTCCAGTTGCAGGCAGGCGGCCAGCGCGATCGGGCCCAGCGGGCAATGCGGCGCGAGCGCCACGTCGTAGGCCTCGGCCATGGCGGCGATCTTGTGGCATTCGGTGATGCCGCCGGCATGCGAGAGGTCGGGCTGCAGGATGGCGATGCCGCCACGCTGCAGCACCTGCTTGAACTCCTGGCGCGTGTACATGCGCTCGCCGGCCGCCAGCGGGATGCTGGTGGCGGCCGCGAGCACCGGGTAGTGCTCGGCCTGCTCGGCCAGCACCGGCTCCTCGACGAACAGCGGGCGCAAGGGCTCCAGCGCGCGCAACAAGGGTTTGGCCATGGGCAGCGCCACCCGGCCATGGAAGTCCAGGCCGAAGTCCACCTCGGTGCCGAAGGCGTCGCGCACCTGCGCCGGCACGCTGACCGCGCGGTCGATCGCGCGCACCGAGTCGAGCATGCGCATGGCCTCGCAGCCGTTCAGCTTGAAGGTGTCGAAGCCGCCGGCGCGCAGCCGGTGGATCTGCTCCACCACGTCGGCCGGCCGGTCGCCACCGACCCAGCTGTAGACCTGGATGCGGTCGCGGACACGCCCGCCCAGCAGCTGATGCACGGGCGCGCCCAGCGCCTTGCCCTTGATGTCCCACAGCGCCTGGTCGATGCCGGCGATGGCGCTCATGAGGATGGCGCCGCCGCGGTAGAAATGCGTGCGCACCATGCTCTGCCAGTGGTCGTTGATGCGCATCGGATCGCAGCCGACGAGCGTGGCACCCAGTTCGTGCACGGCCGCCTCGACGGTGCGGGCGCGGCCTTCGACCACGGGTTCGCCCCAGCCCGCGATGCCCTCGTCCGTCTCGATCTTGAGGAACAGCCAGCGCGGCGCGACATGGTAGGTGTGCAGCGCGCGGATCTTCATCGGGCGGCCCTCCGCGCTGCCGTGGCGCGCCGCCCGCGTTGCAGCGGCAGCAGCTCCTCCATGTCGCGCTGCGCGGAATCGATCAGCGTGATGGCGGCCTGCTCGCCGCCCGCGCCGTCGCCCCGCTCGATGGCCAGGCACACGGCCTCGTGCATGGCCAGCGAGGACGCCGGCCCGCCGGGCTTTTGCGACACGATCTCGAATGCCGCCTTGAGCATGGCCGACATGGCCTCCAGCATCTGGCGCAGGTACTGGTTGCCACAGGCCGCCAGGATGGTGGTGTGGAAGGCGAGATCGGCCTCGACATAGTCGCCCTTGCCGGCCACGGCCCGCACCATGGCCATGTAGGCCGCGCGCAGCGCCCGGCGCTCCTCGGCGCTGGCGCGCTGCGCCGCCAGGCGCACGGCCGGCGGCTCGATGATGCGGCGCAGTTCCATCAGGTCGCGCGCCATGCTGGCGTCGAAATCGGCCGAGGCGGCACGCCAGGCAATCACGCCGGGGTCGAACAGGTTCCAGCGCTGCGGCTCCAGCACCAGCGTGCCGATGCGCCGGTTCACCTCCAGCATGCCTTTGGCCACCAGCGACTTGATGGCCTCGCGGATCACGATGCGGCTGTAGCCGAAGCGCTCGCACAGCTCCGGTTCGGAAGGCAGTAACGCGCCCGGCGGGTAGCGGCCGTTGCAGATGTCCTGGCCCAGCTGGGCCAGGACCAGTTCATGGAATGTGGTGGCGCGGGGGCGGGGCAAGGTTGTCATGTCTGGGCGTTGATCATACGTATGACATCGCCATCGGCAAGCTGTAAGAGCGTGAAACCGGTTTCGGGTTTATCCCGATCCGCCAAACGTCATACCTCTATAAATTGCCGGTGGATGAACACCACCGCCCCCCGCAGCCCCTTCGACCTGTCCGGCCGCAGCGCCCTGATCACCGGTTCCACGCGCGGCATCGGCTACGCGCTGGCCCAGGGCCTGGGCCGCGCCGGCGCCCACATCGTCGTCAACGGCCGCCAGCAGCCGGCCGTCGATGCAGCCGTCGCCGGCCTCTCGGCCGAGGGCATCTCCGCCAGCGGCGCGGTGTTCGACGTGGCCGATGAAGCCGGCGTCGCCGCCGCCTTCGCGCAGTTCGACGCCGAGGGCCGGCAGATCGACATCGTGGTCAACAACGCGGGCATCCAGCACCGCCAGCCCATGCTGGAGCTGCCGCTCGCCGACTGGCAGCGCGTGATCGACACCAACCTGACGGCGGCCTTTCTGGTCGGCCGCGAGGCGGCGCGCCGCATGGTGCCGCGCAAGGCCGGCAAGATCATCAACATCGGCTCGCTGACCAGCGCGGCCGCACGCGCCACGGTGGCGCCGTACACCGTGGCCAAGGCCGGCATCAAGCTGCTGTCCAAGGCGATGGCGGCCGAATGGGCGCAGCACAACATCCAGGCCAACAGCATCGGCCCCGGCTACATCCTGACCGACATGAACCAGGCGCTGGTCGACAACCCCGACTTCGACGCCTGGGTCAAGGCCAGCAACCCCACCAAGCGCTGGGGCCGGCCGGACGAGCTGGCCGGCACCGCCGTGTACCTGGCGTCCAGCGCTTCGGACTATGTGAACGGCCAGATCATCTACGTCGACGGCGGCTGGCTGTCCGTGCTGTGAGGGTGCTCTGAAGATGGCCACGCGCATCACCGGCGTCCGCGCCATCGCCACGGCGCCGCAGGGCATCAACCTGCTGGTCGTCCGCGTCGACACCGACCAGCCCGGCCTGTACGGCCTGGGCTGCGCCACCTTCGCCTACCGCCACCTGGCCGTGCAATGCGTGGTCGAGCAGTACCTGAAGCCCCTGCTGCTCGGCCGCGACGCCGAGGCGATCGAGGAGATCTGGCAGCTCATGCACCAGAACGCCTACTGGCGCAACGGCCCGATCGAGAACAACGCCATGTCGGGCGTGGACATGGCCTTGTGGGACCTGAAGGGCAAGCTCGCCGGCATGCCGCTGTACCAGCTGCTGGGGGGCAAGGTGCGCCAGGGCGTGCCGGTCTACCGCCACGCCGAGGGAAGGGACCTTGCCGCGCTGTGCGACGACGTGGCGCGCCTGCAGGCGCTCGGCATCCGGCACATCCGCTGCCAGAGCGGCGGCTACGGCGGCGGCGCCTTCGGCCCAGCGCCGGCGCAGGCCGCCGAAGGCGCGGCCGAGGGCATCTACCTGGAGCCGCGCCGCTACATGCGCGACACCGTGGCGCTGTTCGACGCGCTGCGCGCCAAGCTCGGCTTCGACGTGGAGCTGTGCCACGACGTGCACGAGCGCCTGCGCCCGGCCGATGCCGTGCGGTTGGCGCAGCAGCTCGAGCCCCACCAGCTGTTCTTCCTCGAAGACGCGATCCCGCTCGAGGAAGGCGACTGGCTGCGCCGGCTGCGCGCACAGACCAGCACGCCGCTGGCCCAGGGCGAGCTGTTCAACCACCCGTTCGAGTGGCGCACGCTGATCGCCGAGCGGCTGATCGACTTCATCCGCGTGCACCCGAGCCAGCTGGGCGGCATCACGCCCACGCGCAAGCTGCAGGTCTTCGCCGAGCAGTACGGCGTGCGCACCGCCTGGCACGGGCCGGGTGACCAGTCGCCGCTGGGCCACGCCGCCAACATCCACCTGGACCTGGCGGCGCGCAACTTCGGCATCCAGGAGTGGTCGGGCACGGAGCCGCCCAACTTCGTGATCCAGGAGCTCAGCGGCTCGGGCAGCGCGTTGCAGGGCGTGTTCCCCGGCCTGCCGGAATGCCGCAACGGCTTCGTCTACGCGAACGACCTACCCGGCCTGGGTGTGGACCTCGACGAAGCCGAAGCCGCCAAGTACCCGGCCACCGCCGGCGTCACGACCTGGACGCAGACGCGTTTGCTCGACGGCAGCCTGGCGCTGCCCTGAACCCCGAAGGACTCCCATGAAGATCGTGTTCCACGGCCAGAACGCCGGCGGCTTCCGCGAGGGCTTCGACGCGCTCATCGGCCCCGGCCATGAGATCGTCCACGTCAGCGACACGCTGGCCGCGCCCGGCGAGGCCGCGCACTTCGCCAGTGCCGACGTGCTGATCGGCACCAGGCTCGACGCCAGCCTGCCCAGCCCCGCCGCCGCGCGCCTGTACCACGCGCCGGCCGCCGGCACCGACATGATCGACCGCACGCGCCTGCCCGCCCAGACCGCGCTGTGCAACTGCCACGGCCACGAGCACGCGATCGCCGAGTACGTGTTCGCCGCGCTGCTGGAGCGCCATGTGCCGCTGGCCCGCGCCGATGCCGACCTGCGCCGCGGCGAGTGGACCTACTGGGCCGGCCGCCCGGGCGCGCTGCGCACCGAACTGGGCAGCCAGACCATCGGCCTGCTGGGGTTCGGCCACATCGCCCAGGCCATCGCGCACCGCGCACGCGCCTTCGGCATGCGCGTGCATGCGGCCAACCGCAGCCCGCTGGCGGCCGATGCCGTGGACCGCGCTTTCGGCCTGCCCGAGTTGCATGCCTTCCTGGCCAGCGTCGACATCGCCGTCGTCACGCTGCCGCTGACGCCCGAGACCACCGGCATCGTCGACGCCGCCGCCATCGCCGCCATGCGCCCCGGCAGCGTGCTCGTGAACGTGGCGCGCGGTCCGGTGGTGGACGAGCAGGCGCTGTACGACGCACTCAAGGGCCGCCACCTGGGCCACGCCGTGATCGACACCTGGTACCAGTACCCCACCGCCACGCAGCCGCAGTGCCAGCCCTCGCGCCTGCCCTTCGCGGAACTCGACAACCTGCGCATGGCGCCGCACATGTCGGGCTGGACCGACGGCACGGTGCGCCGGCGCCAGCAGACCATGGCCGACAACATCGCGCGCCTGGCGGCCGGACAAGACCTCGTGAACCGACTCGTGTAAGCCAACCACCCCCTGGGAGACAAGCGCATGCAGAAGAAGATCGTCCGACTCGTCCTGGCCTGCGTGGCCGCCGCCTGCCTGCCGGCCGGCGCCCTGGCAGCCAAGTACAACCTGAAGCTGGGCCATGCGGTCAATACCACCGACGGCCAGCACGCAGCCGCCGTGAAGATGGCCGAACTGGTGAAGCAGCGCAGCAACGGCGAGGTGGAGATCACGGTCTTCCCGTCGAGCACGCTGGGCACGGACGCCGCCATGATCAGCGGCGCGCGCGGCGGCGCCATCGACATCGTCTCCAGCGGGGCTTCCAACTACAACGGCATCGTGCCGGCCACGGCCGCCTTCGAGCTGCCCTTCGTGTTCCGCAACGCGCAGCATGCCTATGCCGTGCTGGACGGCCCCATCGGCACCAAGGTGCTCGACGACTTCGGCGCGCAGCGCCTGAAGGGCCTGGCCTACTGGGAGAACGGCTGGCGCGCCTTCACCAACGGCAAGCGCCCGGTCCGCACGCCCGAAGATCTGAAGGGCCTGAAGATCCGCTCCACGCCCAACCCGTACCACATCCAGGCCTTCAAGCTGCTGGGCATGAACCCCTCGCCGCTGGCCATCGCCGAGCTGTACTCGGCCCTGGAGACCGGTGCCTTCGACGCGCAGGAACACCCGATCAACGTCACGCTGTCCAACAAGTTCTACGAGGTGCAGAAATACCTCACGGTCAGCAACCACATCTACTCGCCGCTGATCCTGGTCATGAACAAGGCCAGGTTCGACAGCCTGCCGCCCGAGTACCAGAACGTCGTCGTCGAAGCCGCGCGGGAGGCCTCGCGCTACCAGCGCGAACTCAATGCGAGCAACGCCGGCAAGTGGGTCGACGAACTGCGCAAGGCCGGCATGCAGGTGGTCGACAAGGTCGACATGGCGCCGTTCCAGAAGATCGTCTCCGAGCCCATCGCCAGGACCTTCTCCGAGAAGCTCGGCCCCGACCTGCTCAAGGCCATCGAGAACACGCAATAGCCCCCCGGGCGCGCCGGCCCGTGCGGCGCGCTGTTTTCTTCCAACCCGACATCGGAGACCACATGTCGTTCCTGCCCACCACCACCCGCCGCTCCGTGCTGGCCCTGGCCACTGCCTGCGCACTGGCCATGCCCGCCATGGCCGAGATCAAGGCCCGCATCGGCCACGCCATGCCGGAGAGCCATCCCCAGGCCGTGGCCATGAACAAGTTCTGCGAGCTGGCCTCCACCTACACCAAGGGCAACGTCAAGATCCAGGCCTACCACAGCGCCGTGCTGGGCAGCGACGAGAAGCAGCTGCAGGCCGTGCAGTCCGGCACGCAGGACCTGTACATCGGCACGCTGGCGCCGCTGTCCACCCGCGTGAAGGAAGTGCAGGTCTGGGACCTGCCCTTCCTGTTCCGCGACCAGCGCGAGGTCTACGCCGTGCTCGATGGCGCCTCGTCGAAGAAGATCTTCGAGAAGATCGCACCGGCCGGACTGGTCGGCCTGACCTGGACCGGCATGGGCTTTCGCAACCTGTCCAACAGCAAGCGCAGCGTCAACGCGGTGGAGGACGTGAGCGGCCTGAAGATCCGCGTGATGACCAACCCCGTGGCGCTGGACACCTGGAAGTCCATTGGCGCCAACGCCACGCCGATGGCCTTTGCCGAGGTCTTCCCGGCCCTGGAGATCAAGGCACTGGACGGCCAGGAGAACCCGCTGCAGCACATGTATGCCAACAAGATGCAGGAGGTGCAGAAGTTCATCACCGTGACCAACCACGTCTACACGCCGGTGGCCATGGTGGCATCGAAGAAGTTCTGGGACAGCCTGTCGGCCGACGACAAGGCCGGCGTGCAGAAGGCCGCCACCGAGGCCGGCCTGTACCAGCGCAAGCTGCTGGACGATGGCGATGTCGAGGTCATCGCCAAGTTCAAGGCCGCCGGCGTGACCGTCAACACCATGAGCGCAGCCGAGCTCGTGCGCGTGCAGGACAAGGTCAAACCCGTGGTGGCCAAGTTCGCACCGCAGATCGGCGATGACTTCGTGAAGGGCTTCATGGCCGAGATCGAAGCCGTCCGCGCCGCCAAGTAAGCGCGCCATGGGGAAGGTCTTCAAGGCGGCGGCCGATGGGCTGACGCGCGGGCTCGAAGTGCTCATGGTGGCCTGCATGGTCGTCATGCTGGTCATGGTGTTCGGCAACGTGGTGCTGCGGCTGTTCCTGAACACCGGCATCGACCTCTCGGAGGAGGTGCCGCGTTTTGCCTTCGTCTGGTTGACCTTCCTGGGCGCCATCGTGGGCATGCGCAAGCGTGCCCACCTGGGCGTGGACCTGGTCGTGCAGCTGCTGCCCGCGTTCGGGCGACGCGTGTGCTGGGGCATCAGCCAGGCCATCATGCTGGTGTGCTGCGGCTACATCGTCTACGGCACCTGGCTGCAGCACGACATCATCGCGGGCAACGCCTCGCCGGTGGCGCAGTGGAGCATGCTGTGGGTGTACGGCGTGAGCTACCTCACGGGTGGGGCCATCGGCCTGATCTGCCTGTCCAACCTGGTGCGGCTGTTCGCCGGCCAGGTGGCCGACGACGAGCTCATCGACGTGCACGAAGAAGGCATGGACGAGGCACTGGAGGCCGAGCACGAGATGAAGGCGCAGGGCGCCGCACCCGGGGGCCGCGCATGACCATCTTCATCTTCATCGCCTCGCTGCTCGGCCTCATGGCGCTGGGCATGCCGGTGGCCTTCGCGCTGATCGGCTGCGGGCTGGCCATCATGTACACCATGGGCTTCACCGATCCGCAGATCGTGGTGCAGAACATGTGGGATGGCGCCAACAGCTTCCCGCTGCTCGCCGTGCCCTTCTTCATGCTGGCCGGCGAGTTCATGAACGCCGGCGGCATGACGCGGCGCATCATCGTCATGGCCATGGCCTGGATGGGCCACATCCGCGGCGGGCTGGGCTATGTGGCCGTGCTGGCTGCCGTCGTCATGGCCTCGCTCTCGGGCTCGGCCGTGGCCGACACGGCCGCGCTGGCCGCCGTGCTGGTGCCGCTGATGCGCAAGGCCGGCTACGACGTCAACCGCTCCTGCGGGCTGATCGCCTGCGGCGGCATCATCGCGCCGGTGATTCCGCCGTCGATCGCGATGATCCTGTATGGCGTGACGGGCGGCGTGTCCATCACCAAGCTGTTCATCGCCGGCATCGTGCCGGGCATCATGATGGGCCTGGCGATCATGCTGGCCTGGCGCTGGTGCATCGGCCGCGACCAGATGACGACCGAGCCGCGCAAGACCACGGCCGAACGGCTCACCGCCACGCGCCAGGCGCTGTGGGCGCTGGTGCTGCCCGTCGTCATCATCGGCGGCCTCAAGTTCGGCCTGTTCACGCCGACCGAGGCAGCGGTGATCGCGGCGGTCTACTCGCTCGTGGTCGGCATGTTCGTCTACCGCGAGATCAAGCCATCGCAGCTGTTCAGGCTGATCTACCGCGCCGCGGAAACCACGGCCATCATCATGTTCCTGGTGTCGGCGGCCGGCGTCTCGGCCTGGCTCATCACCACGGCCAACATCCCGCAGCAGCTGGCCGACCTGGTGCAGCCGCTGATGGACAACAAGATGCTGCTGACCTTCGCGCTGATGATCCTGGTGCTGCTGGTCGGCACGGCGCTGGACTTCACGCCCACGGTGCTGATCATGACGCCGGTGCTGATGCCGGTCTTGAAGCAGGCCGGCATCGACCCGGTGTACTTCGGCGTGCTGTTCATCATGAACAACGCGATCGGCCTGGTCACACCGCCGGTGGGCACGGTGCTCAACGTGGTCTGCGGCGTGGCCAAGATCCCGATGAGCGGCGCCATCAAGGGCGTGGTCCCGTTCATGGTGGCGCAGACCATCGTGATGTTCCTGCTGGTGCTGTTCCCGCAGATCGTCATGTGGCCGCTGGCCTGGATGACACGCTGATTCCCCCCTTTCCCCAGCCAAGAGACACCCCATGGAAGCACTCGTCATCCACGCCCCCAACGACCTGCGCGTCGAGGACGTTCCCACGCCGCCGGTGGAGGCTGGCCAGGTGCGCGTGCGCGTGCGCGCCGGCGGCATCTGCGGCTCGGACCTGCACTACTTCCAGCATGGCGGCTTCGGCACCATCCGCATCCAGCAGCCCATGGTGCTGGGCCACGAGGCGGCCGGCGCGATCGAGGAGTTGGGCGCAGGCGTGACAGCGTTGCCGCTCGGCACGCGCATCGCCATCAACCCCAGCCAGCCCTGCAGCGCCTGCCGCTTCTGCCTGATGGGGCTGCAGAACCACTGCCTGGACATGCGCTATTACGGCAGCGCGATGCGCATGCCGCATGTGCAGGGCGCGTTCCGGCGCGAGATCGTGATCCACCAGAGCCAGGCCTTCCCGCTGGCCGACGGCGTGAGCGACGCTGAAGGCGCGATGGCCGAGCCGCTGGCCGTGGCGCTGCATGCCGTGAACCGCGCCGGCCCGCTGCTGGGCCGCACCGTGCTCGTGACGGGCTGCGGCCCGATCGGCGCCATGGTCGTGATCGCGGCGCGCCGCGCCGGCGCCACCCGCATCGTGGCCACCGACGTGGTGGCGCAGACCTTGCGCAAGGCCCAGCAGATCGGCGCCGACGAGGTCATCAACGTGGCCGAGCAACCGGAAGCCCTGGCGAAGTACGCAGTCGACAAGGGCCAGTTCGACGTGCTGTTCGAGTCGAGCGGCAATGCGGCTGCGCTGCGTGCGGCCTTCGACGTGGTGCGCCCGCGCGGCGTAATCGTGCAGCTGGGCCTGTCGGGCGCCGAGCTCACGCTGCCGTTCAACGTGGTGGTGGCCAAGGAGTTCGACCTGCGCGGCACCTTCCGCTTCCACGCCGAATTCGGCGTGGCGGTGCAGCTGATCAACCAGCGCCTGGTGGACTTGAAGCCGCTGGTCTCGGCCACGCTGTCGTTCCGCGATGCGGGCCGCGCGTTCGCGCTGGCCGCCGACCGCACCCAGTCCATGAAGGTGGTTCTGAGCTTCGACTGACAACCCATTGGAAGACACACCATGCACCGCACGACCCGACGCCTGTTCACCGCCGCCCTCGCCACGCTGGCGCTCGCCTCTGCAGGCGTTGGCGCGCAGGACACCAAGCGCGCCCGCCTGGGCCATTCCTTCGCCGACAGCCACCCGCGCGCGGTGGCCATGAAGCAGTTCGCGGCCGACGTGGCCAAGGCCACCGGCGGCAAGGTGCAGATCGACGTCTACGGCAGCGCCCAGCTGGGTGCCGAAGACAAGATGCTGATCGCCACGCAGAGCGGCACGCAGGACCTGTACATGGGCGCGCTGGCGCCGATCTCCGCGCGCAGGAAAGAGCTTCAGATCTTCGACTTCCCGTTCATCTTCGGCAGCGACGCGGAAGCCGCCGCCGTGCTCGACGGCCCGGTCGGCCGCAAGATGCTGGATGGCCTGGGCGAGATGAACATGCAGGGCCTGGTGTGGGCCGGCGGCGCGTTCCGCAACATGTCCAACAGCAAACGCCCCTTGACCAGCATGGCCGAGATGAAAGGCCTCAAGGTGCGCGTGATGCAGAGCCCGATGGCCCTGGCCAGCTTCAACGCCATGGGCATGAACGCCGTGCCCATGGCGTTCAGCGAGGTGTATCCGGCGCTGGAGATCAAGGCACTGGACGGCTACGAGCACCCGGTGGTCGACATGTTCGCCAACAAGATGTTCGAGGTGCAGAAGTACCTGACCATCACCAACCACGTCTACACGCCGGTGGCGCTGGTGGCCTCCAAGCGCTGGTGGAGCAGCCTCACGCCCGAGCAGCAGCAGGCCGTGCAGAAGGTGGCCGAGGACACGCGCCGCCTGCAGCGCAACCTGGAACTCAAGGACGCGGCCGATGTCGTGGGCCAGCTCAAGGCCAAGGGCATGGCAGTCAACGAGATGCCGGCCGCCGAGCTCGACAAGATCCGCGCGGCCGTGCAGCCGGTGATCGACAAGAACATGGAGACGGTCGGCGCCGACTTCGCGCGCAGCTTCTACGCCGAAGTCGCCAAGGCGCGCGCGGCCACGCGCTGACAGCGCGGTGGACGGATAGCATCGGCTCCCGCCATACACCAGAGGGAGACAAGCATGACCACCGCCCGCACCAACCACCAGGTCCGCCTGGCCAAGCGCCCCGAGACCACCGCGACGCGCGAACACTGGAACTTCACCACCGAGCCGGTGGCCGATCCGTCGGACGGCGGTGTGCTGGTGCAGACGCTCTCGCTCTCGCTGGACCCGGCCATGCGCGGCTGGCTCAACGACGCCAAGAGCTACATCCCGCCCGTGGCCATCGGCGAGGTCATGCGCGCAGGCGGCGTCGGCCGCGTGCTCGCCTCGAAGAACCCGGCCTTCGCCGTCGGCGACACGGTCTACGGCACGCTGGGCGTGCAGGAATACGCGCTGCTGCCGCAAGAGGCCATCCAGCGCGCCGGCCTCGTGAAGATCGACCTGGGCATGGGCACGGTGGGCCAATGGCTCAACGTGCTGGGCATGCCGGGCATGACCGGCTACTTCGGCTTGCTGGACATCGGCCAGCCGCAGCCGGGCCAGACCGTGGTGGTCTCCGCCGCGGCCGGCGCGGTCGGCCAGACGGTCGGCCAACTGGCCAAGATCAAGGGCTGCCGCGCGGTCGGCATCGCCGGCGGCCAGGCCAAGTGCGACTGGGTGGTGCGCGAACTCGGCTTCGACGCCTGCATCGACTACAAGGCCGGCCCCGGCGCCGTGCGCGAAGGGCTCAAGCAGCACTGCCCGAAGGGTGTGGACGTGTACTTCGACAACGTGGGCGGCGAGATCCTCGACCACGTGCTGGCCAAGCTGGCACGCAAGGCCCGCGTGATCGTCTGCGGCGCCATCAGCCAGTACAACAACGCCAACAGCATGCCGGGCGCCGGCCCGCGCAACTACCTGAGCCTGCTGGTGAACCGCGCGCGCATGGAGGGCATGGTGGTGTTCGACTACGCCGACCGCTTTCCGCAGGCGATCGCCGAGCTGGCCGGCTACCTGAAGGACGGCCGCATGCAGAGCAAGGAAGATGTGGTGCAGGGCCTCGACAGCTTCCCCGAGACGCTGAACAAGCTGTTCGCGGGCGGCAACTTCGGCAAGCTGGTGCTGCAGGTGGCGGCGGCCTGAAACCGCCACCATGCGAATTTTTCGCATGCAACGTTGCTGATGCTGTGATGGACGGCAATGCAGGCGGATCCTAGGATGCGCCCATTGCCCACCCTGGAGTTGCCGCCATGACCATCCAACGCCGTCTTTCCCTGCTGGCCTGCGCGCTGGGCCTCTTGGCCGCCGCACTGCCGGCCGCCGCCCAGGGCAAGTACCCGGACCATCCCGTCAAGCTGATGGTGGCGCTGCCGGCCGGTGGCGGCGTGGACATGATCGCGCGGCTGGTGGGCCAGAAGCTGGCCGTGTTGAACGGCCAGCCCTACGTGGTCGACAACCGGGCGGGCGCCTCGGGCCGCATCGGCCTGCCGCTGGTGGCCAAGGCCGCCCCCGATGGCTACACGCTGATGGCCTCGCCGGCATCGTTCCTCACGACCAACAAGCACATCTTCAAGGAGATGCCCTACGACGCCGAGGCCGACTTCGCGCCCATCACCAAGCTGGCCAACCAGGCCATGGTGCTGGTGGTGAAGGACCGGCAGAAGTTCGCCAACGCCGGCGCGGTGCTGGCCGCGGCGCGGGCCAAGCCCGAGGCGGTGAACTACGCTTCGTCGGGCGATGGCAGCCCGCAGCACCTGGCCGCGCTGATGTTCGAGACGCGCATGAAGGTGCGCATGGTGCACATCCCCTACAAGGGCGGCGCGCTGGCCATCAACGACCTGCTGGGCGGCAACGTGGACATGCTGTTCGCACCCCTGCCCGAGGCCCTGCCCCACATCAAGGCCGGCAAGCTCACGGCGCTGGCGATCATGAGCGAGCAGCGCTCGGCACTGATCGCCGACGTGCCCACCATGCGCGAGGCCGGCATCGACAACATGGTGTTCCAGACCTGGATCGGCATGCTGGCCCCGGCCCGCACACCGCGCCCGCTGATCGACCAGCTGAACCAGCAGATCCACGCCATCCTGGCCAGCGACGAGGTCAAGGCGCAGCTGCGCGAGGCCGGCATGGACGTGGCACCGACGACGCCCGAGCAGTTCGCCAAGACCATCTCGGACGAAAGCCGGCTGCACGCGGAACTGGTGAAGGCCTCGGGGCTGGTGCCGCAGTAAGCGCCCGTACCACGATGCGCCGCAGAAACCTCATCAGGCCCAGGACGTACCGGGAAACTGGCGACTTCCGCTTGTATTTTTCAAGCAAGAGCGCCAGCGTCGACGAGCAACGACGCGCCGGTGATCAGGCCGGCGGCAGGACTTGCAAGAAACGCGACGGCGTCGGCGATTTCCTTTGGTTCACCGAAGCGTCCCAGTGAAGTCATACCTCTCTGGAACTCTGCCGCCGGGCCGCTCGCGGGATTCGCATCCGTATCCGTCGCACCGGGTGAACGATATTCACGGTAATTCCCTGGGGCCCAAGTTCACGTGACAGTCCGCGCGTGAATGCCACCAGCGCGGCCTTGGTCATGGCGTAGGCCGTGAGGCCAGGGAACGGCACACGCTCGGCCAAGCCAGACCCAATCGAAACGATGCGGCCGCCTGCCTTGAGGTGCGGAATCACAGCCTTTGCGAACAGTACAGGTGCGCGCACGTTCGTATCCATCAAAGCCTGGTACGCGTTCAAGTCGAGGTCGGCAATCATTCCAGTGTGGCCGATTGCCGCGCTGTTGACGAGAATGTCAATACCTCCCAGATGCCCAGCAGCTTCGCGCACTGCACGTGCGATGGCTTCCTCATCCGTACTGTCGGCCTGAATGGAAAAGGCACGGCGGCCCAGCCCTTCGATCGCCTTGACGACCCATGCGGCCTTGTCGGAGGAGTTGCGGTATGTAAAAGCGACATCTGCGCCATTATGTGCCAGCGCCTGCGCGATGGCGGCGCCGATACCGCGCGAGCCTCCGGTGACGAGAGCCAGTTTTCCGTTCAGATTGATCATATCCGTCCTCAGGTTCGGTAATTCGGGGAATGGCTTCAAGCGATTCCCCGGCTACACATAAAATCCGGTCCCGCACCCGTACATCACGGGTACTCGATGTGAAAATCCGCGCCAGGCACCACCGAATTCCAGCTTCCAAACTGCACCCGACATACCGCCGTTCGAACGGGGCACATTCTTCATGAACTTCGTCGGGAATATGCAGCCGGGCCGGAGGCACGACGATCCACATCGCATGGAAACCTTCGCGATGTGAGCGCGAAGGTCGACCCCAGTATCTTCGGACGGCTGACGAAACGCACTGTCTGATCCTGCCGTGTCCAGATTGAAATTGCCTTTGGCGCGCGCTGTGTGCATCGACACAGCACGCCGAACGCAACGCATGCATGGTCGATGCACGCGAAACCGGAGAAGTGGTCAATATCCGACTGGTTGGTGCAACGTCAGACAGTGCAACTGAGCGCGAGCATGGGCACCATCCCATGGGCACCGACGGTGGATTCCCCGGTGTGAGGATCGGCTTGGGACGACGCGCGACCAGGTCTTTCCAGCCAATTGCATCGCGCCCGTCTGACCAAGGAACATGGAATGACCAAATCCGGCCTCACGGCACTTCTCCGCCCCGAAGACAGCATCGTTGTGCTGATCGACCACCAACCATTTCAGTTCGCGAATCTGCACAGCCATGAACCAACGATGATCGTGAACAACGTCATCGGTCTGGCCAAGGGCGCAAAGGCATTCAACGTCCCGACGATTCTCACGACCGTACTGGAGGAGCGGGGAGGCTATTTGCTGAAAGGGCTCCAAGATGTGTACCCCGAGCAAAAGCCCATCAACCGGACGTTCATCAATACCTGGGAAGACCCTGCGGTCACAGACATTGTTCAGAAATCCGGGCGCAAGCAACTCATCCTTGCTGCTCTCTGGAGTGAGGTGTGCCTTGCCATGCCGGCAATCCAGGCGCTGGGCGAGGGTTATGAAGTTTTCGTCGTCACCGACGCATCCGGCGGCGTGTCCCCCGAGTCGCACGACATGGCCATTCGGCGGCTCGTCCAAGCGGGCGCGGTGCCCATGACGTGGCTGGCGGTGCTGTGCGAATGGCAGCGCGACTGGGCCCGGGAAGTCACTGCGCAAGCGCTGTCTCAGGTGCTGCTCGAGCACGGCGGCAGCAGCGGCATCGCATTGGCATGGGAAATTCAGCTCCTCAACTCGGCCGGGAAAGCCGTCGCCAACGGGGTCTGACGAAGCCCCACCGATGGAAGGCCCCAGGCCCTTGCTTGGGTGTCCGGGGGCCGCGCCTGATGTCCTCCCTACCGCGCAACGCCGAACGGAGAAATTTTTACGAGGCGCGGTCCTTACGCCATGATGACGGCGTGACGCCGGTCATCTTCTTGAACATCCGCGCGAAATGCACGGCATCGGCAAAACCCGTGGCCTCCGCGATGTCCTCGAGCGACATCGTTTTGAAAAGCAATAGCGCTTGGGCTTGCTGAATTCTCGTTTGCAGTTGCCATTGGTATGGCGCCAATCCAGTCGTCGCCTTGAAGGCGCGACTGTAGTAGGACGGGGATAAACCCGCAAGCGCGGCCAAGGTGGCCAGTTCAACGCGATGCGGCATATTCGCTTCAAGAAACGAAATGGCGTCTCTCAACTGAAGCGGCGACAACTTCGATTCTCGCTTGGGTGCGTTCCTGGCCCGGCTGAGCAGCCGTGTCGCCAGGGCCGTGACCAAGGCATCTCCGTAAAGCTGCACAGACGGGTCGGGATCCTCTACGACATCGGACAGCAATTTCATCACCGTCGCAAGTCGCTCGTCGGTGAACCGGAGCACGGGACCATCGGTCAGATTTCCGTCGGACGGCAAATGACACTGCTCGCGCAGCTTGTTGACGTCGAAACACAGCCTGACGTCTCTGGCGAATCGAATGTCGCCGCTGTATCCCCAGATGCTCATTCCTGCAGGAACGAAGTTCAGCTGCAGAGGTTTGTAGTCTACAGGACAGGGAACACCTCGGTCCAATCGAGGTTCCGAACGATGGGCACCGACCTCTTCGAGAATCAACCCTAGCCGGGACTCCTCGTGATGGGGGACTTCATACATCACCCTGCCTGAACAAGTAAATTTTGCGTGAATGACGGTCGCGCAATGCCATGTTCTCGATGCGCTGCTCAAATTCAGAACATTTTCCGGTAGATCTACAGAGGTCTGCATTGTGGATTAACTGTTCGGTCAGGAGTTTTGAATCAGCCGAGGCGACGGACTGGGTGAATGGTCGGGCTGGCCGAACCAGGCGAAAGACATGTTCCAGATTTCTCATGGGTTTGCCGCCTGCGGAGGTCGGTATGCGTCGACCCAGCCTTGGTCGTGTTCTCTCGCGCATTGTGACGTGGCCCGCGGCGTGACGCAGAAGGCTGCCACGCACGCACTGTGCCAACCCGTCCGTATCGCGCATCGGATACTCTGAAACATGCCCAGGCACTGCGGTGGAATGGGCGAGAACCGACTGTATTGGGCAAATGCAGACAGTGACTTGGTCCTGGTTCCCAGGAAGAATTTTTGGGGCGACGCTGGCCGTCGGGGCTTTGGACGCACCTTGGGCTTCAACCCGGCGTCGGCCCGCCCCATGGACGCGCTCCGACTTCGCTGATGCCCATTACTTGAAAGGTGGAACCATGACTATTTCCAAGCACAAGGATTCGAATCCGGCCGACCGCCGCAACTTTATCGCCGCGGGTGCCGCTGGCGCTGCAGCCGTGGTATTGGGTGAGAACGCCGAGGCTGCACCCGCTGCCGGCAGCACCGCTGCCACGCGGGTCGTCGCAGAGTTTTTACAGAACACGGCGCCGGAGAAGATTGAAGCAGCGACAAACCGCCTCGTGGCGGAAGACGCCACCTATATCTCGCTCAACTTCGACAATCCAGAATTGAAGAAGATCCTGCCGTGGACCGGCACGCAGAAAGGGCGTCAGGCCTACATCACCACGTTCACTGGCGTGGCCAAGCTCTGGACGGTCGAGGACTTCAAAATCTTTGACCTGTTCGGCGCTGGCGACAATGTCGCGGTATTCGGCTCGTTCACGTACCGCTCCAACGCACGGGGAAAGTCGTTCACGTCGCCGTTCTCGGTCCATGCGAAGGTCAAGAACGGCAAGATCGTCTACTTCCTCTTCATGGAGGACACGTTCGCCTCTTCGCGCTCCTTCAGTTCGGGTGGCACGTGGACCATCAAGACCGACGCCAACGGCCCGGAATTCCAGGTCTGAGGCGCCACTCTTCGACACCTCCCTGCCTGTCTCGCCCTCCCGCGCGAGGCAGGCCTGCCAAGGCGCCATGGCGACCGCGCCCGCCCCGGCGGCACGCGTGGCTTGAAATCCGCCCGGCCGCCCCGCAGCTGAATCCATGACCACCCCGCTGCACCTCGTCTGCCCGCACTGCCACACCACCAACCGCGTCGCCACGGCCGACCTGGCCAAGGCGCCGGACTGCGGCAAGTGCCACCAGGCGCTGTTCACAGGCCATTCGGTGGCGCTGGACGCCGCCAGCTTCGAGCGCCACATCGGCCGCAGCGACATCCCGGTGCTGGTGGACTTCTGGGCACCCTGGTGCGGCCCCTGCCGCCAGATGGCGCCGGCCTTCGAGCAGGCCGCGGCCCAGCTGCAGCCGCATGTGCAGCTCGCCAAGCTCGACACCGAGGCCGAACAGGCGCTGGGCGCGCGCTTCAACATCCGCAGCATCCCGACACTGGCGCTGTTCCGCGGCGGCCGCGAGATCGCACGCCAGGCCGGCGCCATGGGTGCGGCCGACATCGTGCGCTGGACGCAGGCGCAGCTGGCGCGGGTGGGCTGAGACCGCGTCGACGATCCAGGTCTCAGCGCCGCTGCAGCGTGAGCCCGATCAGCCGCGACACCACGGCCGCCAGGTAGATCACGCCCGCGAACATCTCCAGGCTGGCCATGGCGCGCGCCAGCGGCCGCACCGGGATCACGTCGCCGATGCCGGTGGACGACAGCAGCGCGAAGCTCAGGAACACCAATTCCGTCCAGCTGCGCGGCGCCTGCGGGTCGATGGCCGCGAGGAAGCTGCCGGGCTGCAGCGCCTGCAACACCACGAACACATGGGCGAAGGCCCAGGCCAGCAAGGTGAAGGTGGCGCCCGCGGCGAACAGCTCGTCGGTGGTGGCGCGCAGGTCGCCCAGCATGTAGGCGATCAGGCTGCCCACGGCGTAGAAATAGAACACCGCCTCCAGCGCCGCAGACCAGGGCAGCAGCCAGTGCATGTCCCAGGCCGACTGCAGCACCAGCAGCACGATGGCCGGCAGCGCGATGCACACGCTGAGCCAGGTCAACCCCGGCGTGCTGCGCACCATGTGCGTGGTGACGATCAGCACGAGGATGCCGAGCGTGCCCAGGGCCAGCGGCCCGGCCCGCGTGGCCTCGAGCAGCGGGTACAGCACCAGGCCCGCCAGTTGGACGAGCAGCAGGATGGCGGAGGGATGGCGCCGAGTGAGCGCGAGGAAACGCAGGGGACGCATGCGCCGCATTCTCGGCGCAGCGCCCCCGCCCGCTCGCCGCCGTCAGGCTTGCCGGGCAGGCCGGGGGCCGTGGCGCCAGACCAGCAGCGCGCCCAGCGTGACCGAGCCCAGCGCGAACAGCGGTCCGCCGTGCGCGCCCACATGGTCGACCAGCAGGCCCCCGCCGATGGCGCCGCTCGCGATGGCGACCTGGAAGGCCGCGACCAGCAGCCCGCCCGCACCCTCGGCCTGGTCGGGCGCGGCACGCACGATCCAGGTCTGGAAGCCCACCGGGAACGCACCGAAGGCAAAGCCCCAGAGCACCACGGCCACGGCCGTGACGGCCACCGACGAGGCGCCCACGAGCAGCACGCCGGCCAGCAGCGCCACCAGGCTGCCGCCGGCCACGATGGCGCGGCGCTCGCTGCGCTCGGCGATGGCGCCGCCGACCAGGTTGCCGAAGAAGCCGCCGACGCCGTAGCCCAGCAGCACGCCGGTAATCGCGCCGACCGACAGGTGCGTCACGTTCTCCATCAGCGGGCGGATGTAGGTGAAGCCCGCGAAGTGGCCCGAGATCACCAGCAGCACGGCCAGCAGCGCCACGCGCACGTCCGGCCGCGTGAGCAGTTCGGCCAGGACGCGCAGGTCGGGCCGGTCGCGCGGCGGCAACGCGGGCAGCGTGGCCAGCTGGAAGGCCAGCGTCACCAGGCTCACGCCGCCGGCCGCCCAGAAGGCGCTGCGCCAGCCCCATTGCTCGCCCATCCACGCACCGATGGGCGCGGCGCAGACGGTGGCCACCGACACGCCGGTCAGGATCAGCGCCATGGCGCGCGCGAAGCGGTCAGGCGGCACCAGCCGCAGCGCCAGCGCGCCCGACATCGACCAGAAGCCGCCCAGCGCCACGCCCAGCAGCACGCGCGCCACCAGCAGCGCGGGCAGGCTGGTGGCGGCCACGGCCAGGCCGTTGGACAGGACCAGCAGCACCGTCAGCGCCAGCATCACGGCGCGGCGGTCCAGGTTGCGCGTGAGCAGCGGCAGGCTGGGCGCGGCCACGGCCGCGACGAGCGCGGTGGCTGTCACGGTCTGGCCTGCGGTGCCTTCGCTGACGTGCAGGTCGGCGGCCATGGCGGTGAGCAGGCTCGCCGGCAGGAATTCGGCCGTGACCAGGCCGAACACGCCCAGCGCCAGTGCGGCGACGGCCGGCCAGTGGGCCTCTGTGGGTGCCGGCGCGGCGCCAGCGGTGGAGGGGCAGGTGGTGCAGGAAGCGGAAGACACAGGGTAAACACCAGGTTGGACAAGCAGAGCGCGGAGCTTAGGCCTAAGATCTGGGCGTTTGAATGCCGGAAAAGCCGAAATGCTTGACGAATCCTCCAGCCCTGCCCCGTCCGCCGCGGAACTGCCCGCCATCCCCCCCGACCGCCGGGACACGCTCACGCGCATCCTGCTGGGCCTGCGGCTGGATGGCGTGGAGTACGGCCGCTGCCTGGTGCGCGCGCCCTGGTCGCTGCGCTTTCCGGCCCAGCGCGACGCGCACTTCCACTTCGTCGCCAGCGGCGGGGCCTGGCTGCGCCTGCCCGGCAGCGCCTGGGTGCGGCTGGAGCCCGGCGACGCCGTGCTGCTGCCGCGCGGCAGCGCGCACGAACTGGCCAGCGCGCCCGACCTGCCGGCCACCGACATCGCTGCCCTGGCACGGGTGCCGGTGTCCGAGCAGGTCTACCTGGTGCGCGATGGCACGCCGGACGACGGCGACGCACCGGCCGACCTGCTGTTCTGCGGCAGCATGCGCTTCAACCTGGATCCGCTGCACCCGCTCATGGCGCTGATGCCCGACCTCATGCGCGCGGGCGAACTCGCGCTGCGCGACCCTGGCGTGCCGGCCCTGCTCGACGCCATGGAGCGCGAGGTGGCGCTGGACCGCATCGGCAGCTGCGGCATCCTCGCGCGGCTGGCCGACGTGCTGGCCGCCAGCATCATCCGCGCCTGGGTGGAATGCGCGTGCGGCGACGCCACCGGCTGGCTGGCGGCCGTGCACTGCCCGAACATCGGCAAGGTGCTGGCCGCCATCCATGGCGAGCCCGAGCGCGACTGGAGCGTGCCCGCGCTGGCCGAACTCATGGGCGCCTCGCGCTCGCGCTTCGCCGAGGCCTTCACCAAGACCGTGGGCGAGAGCCCGGCGCGCTATGTCGCCAAGGTCAAGATGTTCCAGGCCCGGCACTGGATCGCGCAGGAGGGCATGCGCGTGGCCGTGGCGGCCAGCCGGCTCGGCTACGACTCCGAGGCTTCCTTCAGCCGCGCCTTCAAGCGCGTGATCGGGCAGCCGCCGAGCGCGGTGCGGGGCTGAGGTGCCCCGCGATCGCGTGCGCCGCATGTCGCGCAAGTGATCGCAGGCGGCCGCTGGCCTGCGGATGATCGCCCGCGCGATCGACCGGCCGGCCATGGCCGGCGGCCCCACACAGCAACGACAGGGAGACATGCATGGAATTCGACCAGGTGGTGCGCCAGCGCCGCAGCATCCGCGGCTACCAGAACAAGCCGGTTCCGAAGGCGCTGATCCGCGAGGTGCTGGAACTCGCGATCCGCGCCCCGACCTCGCTCAACACCCAGCCGTGGAATTTCCACGTGGTCACCGGCGCGGTGCTCGACCGGATCCGCGCCGGCAACGTGGAGCGCAACCTGGCCGGCGTGCCGCACTCGCGCGAGTTCCGCATGGGCCCGGACTACGCGGGCCCGCACCGCGAGCGCCAGATCGGCATCGCCAAGCAGCTGTTCGCGGCCATGGGCATCGCGCGCGAGGACAAGGCCGCGCGCCAGGACTGGGTGCTGCGCGGCTTCCGCCAGTTCGGCGCGCCGGTTTCCATCGTGGTGACCTACGACCGCGCCATCCACGGCAGCGACATCGCGCCCTTCGACTGCGGCGGCGTGGTCAACGCCATCGTCAACGCAGCCTGGTCGCGCGGCCTGGGCTGCGTGATCAACAGCCAGGGCATCATGCAATCGCCCGTGGTGCGGGCCGAGGCCGGCATCCCCGACGACCAGGTGATCCAGACCTGCATCGCCATGGGCTGGCCCGACGAGAGCTTCCCCGCCAACGCCGTGGTGTCGCAGCGCAAGTCGGTGGACGAGGCGGCGCGCTTCGTGGGGTTCGACGACTGAGCGCCAGGCCGGTGGCGCGGCCCGCCGCGCCGGCCACGCCCACGCGGTGATCCGAACGCGCCGGGCGGCCGTACACCAGCCTCACGCGTCACCGACCGAGGCCACTTGCTCCGCACATCCCCGCTCTTTCGCGCGCTGGCCCTGCTGGTCGCCGCACTCGCCACGCTGCCCCTGCTGGGCGGGTGCTCTGCCACCGGCACGCTGAACGCGCTGTCGGCGCGCGGCAGCTACACCCTGCAATCTGGTGTGCCCTACGGCGACGGCCCGCGCCAGCAGCTCGACATCTACACGCCCACCGCCACGCCGCCCGCCGCAGGCTGGCCGATGGTGGTGTTCTTCTACGGCGGCTCGTGGAACTCCGGCGCACGCGGCGACTACCGCTTCGTCGGCGAAGCCCTGGCCGCGCAAGGCGTGCTGGCGCTGATCGCCGACTACCGCCTGTACCCCGAGGTGCGCTACCCGGAGTTCCTGCGCGACAGCGCGCGGGCCGTGGCGCATGGCCTGGAGCAGGCGCAGCGCCTGGGCGCCGACCCGCGCCGCGTGTTCGTGATGGGCCACAGCGCGGGCGGCTACAACGCCGCCATGCTGGCATTGGATGCGCGCTGGCTGCAGGCCGCCGGCCACCGCCCGCAGGAGCTGGCCGGCTGGATCGGCCTGGCCGGCCCCTACGACTTTTTCCCGACCGACAACCCCGACGTGCAGCCGGTGTTCTTTCACCCCGACTATCCGCCGCGCGCGCAACCGATCGACTTCTCGCCGACCGATGCGCCGCCGGCCTTTCTGGGCGCCGCCGCAGAGGATGCGCTGGTCAGCCCCGAGCGCAGCACGGTGCAACTGGCGCACAAGCTGCAAGCCGCCGGCGTGCCCGTGACGCTGCGCCTGTACAGGCGCGTGAACCACGCCACGCTGGCGGGCGCATTCGCCTGGCCGCTGCGCTGGCTGGCGCCGGTGCGCGAGGACGTGGGCGCCTTCATCGCCGGGCACTGATGCGCAAGGCCCGCACCGAGCGCGCTTTCACGCGCGCTCAGAGCGCCGTGCGCACCGACCAGATCTCGGGGAACAGCACCACGTCCAGCATCTTGCGCAGGTAGCTCACGCCGCCCGTGCCGCCGGTGCCGCGCTTGAAGCCGATCACGCGCTCCACCGTGGTCACATGGCGGAAGCGCCAAAGCCGGAACGCGTCCTCGATGTCGGTGAGCTTCTCGCCGAGCTGGTACAGGTCCCAGCGCTGGTGCGGGTCGCGGTAGACGGCGGCCCAGGCGGCCTCGACTTCGGCACTGGCCGCATAGGGCTGGGTCCAGTCACGCTGGAGCCGGTCGTCCGGAATGTCCAGGCCCGCGCGCGCCAGCAGGCGCAGCGCTTCGTCGTACAGCGAAGGCCCGCGGTAGGCGGCCTCCACCTGGGCCAGCAGGTCCGGCCGGTGCGCGTGCGGCTTGAGCATGGCCGCGTTCTTGTTGCCCAGCGCGAACTCGATGCACCGGTACTGCGCGCTCTGGAACCCGCTGGAGTTGGCCAGGTAGGGCCGCATGGCGCTGTACTCGGGCGGTGTCATGGTCGAGAGCACGGTCCAGGCGCTGACCAGCTGTTCCATGATGCGCGTGACGCGGGCCAGCATCTTGAAGGCGTCGGCGCGCTGGTCGCCGGCGATCGCCCCGATGGCGGCGCGCAGCTCGTGCAGCATGAGCTTCATCCACAGCTCGCTGGTCTGGTGCTGCACGATGAACAGCATCTCGTCGTGCGCTGGCGACAGCGGGTGCTGCGCGTTCAGGATTTCGTCCAGGTGCAGGTAGTCGCCGTAGCTCATGGACTGGCTGAAGTCCAGCTGGGCCTTTTCGTCGTGGACGATCTTCTCGGCTCCCATCAGGTCACCGCGTTCTTCTGGTTGAACTCGGGCAGGCGCCACTCTTCGGTCGCCAGGACTCCGCGCAGGTGTTCGACGGAATGCCAGACGTCCTCGAAGCCCAGGTACAGCGGCGTGAAGCCGAAGCGCAGGATGTCGGGCATCTGCGCATCGCCGGCGCGGTAGTCGCCGATCACGCCGCGCGCGATCAGGGCCTGCACGATGGCGTAGGCGCCCTCGCTGCGCGAGAGGCAGACCTGCGAGCCGCGTTGCGCATGAGCGCGCGGCGTCACGAGTTCCAGGCCATGGCCGGCGCAGCGTTCTTCGACCAGTGCGATGAACAGGTCCGTCAGCGCGAGCGACTTCGTGCGCAGCGCCGCCATGCCGCCCAGCGGCTCGGCGGCCAGCACCGTGTCCAGCCCGCACTCCAGCCCCGTGAGGCTCAGGATGGGCTGCGTGCCGCACAGGTAGCGCGCGATGCCGGGCGCCGGCCGATAGTCACTCGTGAACGCGAACGGCGCCGCATGCCCCCACCAGCCCGACAGCGGCTGCCAGAAGCGCTGTGCATGGCGCGGATGCACCCAGACGAAGGCCGGCGCCCCCGGGCCGCCGTTGAGATATTTGTAGCCGCAGCCGACCGCGAAGTCGGCACCGCCGCCGTTCAGGTCGACCGGCACCGCGCCGGCGCTGTGGGCAAGGTCCCAGACCGCGAGCGCGCCGGCCGCGTGCGCGGCGGCGCTGATGGCCGCCATGTCGTGCATGGCGCCAGTGCGGTAGTTCACATGCGTGAGCATCAGCACGGCGGTCTCGGGCAGCAGCGCGGCGATCTGGCCCGGCTCGTCCACCAGCTGCAGCGTGAAGCCGCGCTCGCGGCACAGGCCCTCGGCGATGTAGAGGTCGGTCGGGAAGTTGCTGCGCTCGCTGACGACCAGGCGGCGCTGCGGTGCGTCCTCGGCGGTGATCTTGAGCGCGGCCGACAGCACCTTGAACAGGTTGACCGAGGTGGAATCGGTGCAGACCAGTTCGCCAGGCTGCGCGCCGACCAGCCGCGCGAGCCGGTCGCCCAGGCGCTGTGGCAGGTCGAACCAGCCGCTCTCGTTCCAGGCGCGGATCAGCTGTTGGCCCCACTCCTCGGTCACCGCGGCGGCGATGCGCGCGGGTGCGGCGGCGGGCATCACGCCGAGCGAGTTGCCGTCGAGGTAGATCACGTCCGCGGGAATCGTGAACAGGTCGCGCAGCGGGCGCAAGGGATCGGCGGCATCGCGCGCGCGGCAGTCTTCAAGGGTGGTCATGGTTCAGCGTCGGAGTTCGCGCAGCACGGCGCGCACGGGGGAGGCATCGGCCGTCGTCAGCTTGAGCGGCAGCGCGATGAGTTCGTAGTCGCCCTCGGCCACGCCGTCGAGCACGAGGTTCTCGAGCACGCGCATGCCGTGCAGGCGGATCAGTTGGTGGCTATCGAGCGTCTTGCTGTCGGCCGGGTCGATGCTGGCGGTGTCGATGCCGATCAGCCGCACGCCCAGCGCGGCGAGCCGCTCCACCGTGTCGGGCGCGTAGGCCGCGAGCTGCGGGTCCCAGCGGTCGATGGGCATGCGCGCGTAGGTGCGCACCAGCAGGCGCGGCGGCAGGCCATCGAGCGCATGCGCCAGGTGCGCCCACGTGACCAGCGGCCCGCAACCGATGGCATGCACCACGCGGCACGGCCCCAGGTAGGGCGCGAGGTCGACGGCGCCGATGGCGGCGCCGGCAGGGTCGTAGTGCAGCGGTGCGTCGGCGTGCGCGCCCACGTGCGGCGACAGCGTCAGCTCGCCGACGTTGACGGGGCAGCCGGGGCCGATGCTGGCGGCCCAGCGCTGCTGGTAGGGGGTGTCGCCCGGGAACACCGGCGTGCCCGCGTGCACGGGCGGCGAGATGTCCCACAGGCGGGGTTCGGAAGGCATGGGCGTGAAGGTAGCGCCATGCAGGGGGGCGTGGTGTCGGTTATTTCCAACAGGGCGGTGCGCGACGCCGCGGGCCTGCGGGGCTGCGCGGTGGTCGCGCGCCGTGTCCGCGCCGAACGGCCCCGATGCAGCGCGCCTTCTACCCGATCCAGGCCTTTCCCCGCCTTCCATGGGCAAAAGGGCGGCTGCGGCATAGTTCCCGCGATGACACTGCAGCGCACCATGCATCGGCCAGTCGACGACGCCGCCGCGCCGCCCGCGGCGGCTGCCCGGACGGGCCCCGCCGTGCCCCTGCCCGACAACGTGACCCGGCTGACCCAGGCCCAGCGCGGGTGGAACGCCGTGCAGCTGACGGTGACCGACTTCCAGTGCGCCGGCCCCGTCGTCCATCGCCTGGGCAGCGACGACCAGGTTTCCATGAGCACCGTGCTGCAGGAGGTGGGGGGGCGCTGCGAGCCCCGCCTGCGCAAGAACCGGCCGAGCCCGTTAGCCCACCGGCCCAGGCACCTGACCGTCGTGCCACCGGGCATGGAGGTCTGGGGCTATGGCGACCAGCTGCGCTTCGCACGCGACGCCACGCTGCAGTTCGATGCCGACGCACTCGAGGCCCGGCTCGGTCTTCGCGTGGACGCGGACGGTCTGCACGTGCCCCGGCTGGGCATCGCCGACGACCATGCCTGGACCCTGGTCCGGCTGCTGGCCGATGTGGTCGACGACCCCGACCCATCGACGCAGCTGTACGGCGATGGCCTGGTCACAGCGGTCTGCGCCAGGCTCTTTGCCGGGCGGCAGAACGACGCCCCCCGCACCGGCGCGGGCTTGGCGCCCTGGCAGCTGCGGCGCGTCATCGAACGCCTGGACGACCGGCTGCCCGCGCGCGTCGAACTCGCCGAACTGGCCGAGCTGGCCGGGCTGTCCCAATCGCACTTCAGCAAGGCCTTCAAGGCATCGACGGGGCTGGCGCCGTACCGATGGCAGCTGGATGCGCGCATTCGCCGGGCCAAGGCACTGCTGCTCGACAGCGACGCACCGCTGGAGTCGGTGGCCGAGGCCACCGGCTTCGCCGATGCCGTGCACTTCGGCAAGGCGTTCCGCAAGCTCGTCGGCGCAAGCCCCGGCGCGTGGCGGACCGACCGCAAGCATTGACCCGCGCCACGCGTCCGGTCAGGCCTCGCCCTGCCCCCGCACGCACGACGCCGCCGCCGTGATCGATTCGAACTGCTGTCCGCAGGAACGGACAGTGCCGCGCGCGCCGCATGCCGGCAACATCCTTTCCATCTTGCAGCCCGCCAGCATGCATTCGGCAGCGGTTCGGGCGGCCCCACAGAAAGGACCACGGACTTGTCGATTGATCGTTTCCCCGTCGGGTTGGAAGTGGACGTTGCCTACCCGCAGTTCCAGGTCCACCTCGCGCTGCTGTCCGCCACCCAGCTGCGGTTCGAGATCAAGGAGGGGCCGTTCGCGCGGACGGAGACCGTCGACATCCAGGTCGTCGCGCTCGGCAACGGTCTCTTCGCCGTGAGCTGGCAGGAGAAGGATGGCGCGACGGTCACGAATGTCCAGGACTATGACCGCGGACAAGTCCACTCCTTCGCGACCCTGCCAGGCGGCCAGTTCCTGCGGATGACCGGCACCATGGCGGTTACGCGGCCCGCCGAGCGCGCGCTCGATGCGCGTCCCGCGAGGAACAAGGCCCTGGTGCGCGATGCGATGACGTCGCTGTTCCAGCGTCACGATGCGTCGGCGGTGGACCGCCTGTACGCGGCCGACTACGTGCAGCACAACCCCGGCATCCCGCAGGGCCGTGACGCCTTGCGGGCCCTCGTTGCCAAGCTGTCGCCGGACGTGCACTACGAGCCCGGCCTCATGGTTGCCGAAGGCGATCTGGTCGCCATCCACGGCCGCATCCGCGGCTGGGCGGACGCACCCCAGGTGGTGATCGATCTGTTTCGCATCGCGCACGGCAGGCTGGCCGAGCACTGGGATGTGCTGCAGAACGAGGTGCCCGCGACGGCTGCCCTTGGCGGCATTGCCATGTTCGACCCCGACGAAGCCGCGCGTAGCGGCGCATCGTAGGCGACGCACGCCACAACCTGCCTATTCTTCCCAACCCCCGTGGCGCCTCGCCGCCGCATTTGCCCGACAGGAGTTTCCATGCCCAAGACCGGCCTTTCCGGACTGTTGCGTCCCGAAGACAGCATCGTCGTCCTCATCGACCACCAGCCCTACCAGTTCGCCAACCTGCACAGCCATGAGCCGACGATGATCGTCAACAACGTCATCGGCCTGGCCAAAACAGCCAAGGTGTTCAACGTTCCGACCATCCTGACGACCGTGATCGAGGGACGGGGCGGCTACCTGATCAAGGGTTTGCAGGACGTCTTTCCCGAACAGAAGCCGATCGACCGCACCTTCATCAACACCTGGGAAGATCCCAAGGTCACCGACATCGTGAAGAAAAGCGGACGCAAGCAGTTGGTGCTGGCCGCGCTGTGGACCGAGATCTGCCTCGCGATGCCGGCCATCCAGGCGCTGGGTGAGGGCTACGAGGTGTTTATCGTGACGGACGCCTCCGGCGGCGTCTCGCTGGAGGCCCACGACATGGCCGTGCGGCGCATGGTGCAGGCCGGCGCCGTGCCGATCACCTGGACCGCCGTGCTCGCCGAATGGCAGCGCGACTGGGCGCGCGAGGAGACCGCAGCAGGCGTGTCGAACGTGGTGCTCGAACATGGTGGCGCCAGCGGCGTGGCGCTGGCGTGGGAGTTGCAGTTGCTGGCTACGGCGGCACGGGCGGGCAAGTAAGGCCCGGCCGCAGCAGCAACCCTGGCCGGTGCGCCGCGGCCCCTGCCCCTGCCCCGCGCGTCTGCCGCGCCGGGCTTCCTCCTACCCGCGTTGCTCGCCGTCGGCGGACAGCCGGGCATCCCCGCCGTGCCTACGCTGGCCATGCGACCGCGACGGCGCACACCACAGGAGGCAGCGATG
The DNA here is from genome assembly GCF_003337555.1 of Pseudorhodoferax soli. Classification (GTDB taxonomy): domain Bacteria; phylum Pseudomonadota; class Gammaproteobacteria; order Burkholderiales; family Burkholderiaceae_C; genus Pseudorhodoferax; species Pseudorhodoferax soli. The sequence goes on from NZ_QPJK01000001.1 coordinate 1,031,305, forward strand.
ACCCCGACCGACAGACCACAGGACCACCCCGACCTGCAGGGTCAGCCAGGCCAACCCCAGCCCGGCGCCATCAATCCGGCCAGCGCGCAGGGCGGACAAGGCGAGAGCCAGCCCAGCATGACCCAGGTCGACACGACCAAGACAGCTGGCGCCACCGCCACGCAGATGGACCCGCAAGGCCGTGCACTGGGCGTCGACGGACGGCAGGAGGGACCGGACGGCCCGCCAGACACGGCTCCAAGCGAGTCGCAGCCCTAGCCGCCGCGTCGTGGAGCTGCGCGGCGAGCTCTAAGCCCCCAGCGCCTCGATCTCCCACGCGCACTGCAACACCCGCGGGTCCTCGAACCGCGGCCCCACCACCTGCAGCCCCACCGGCAGCCCGCGCACCGCGCCGGCCGGCACCGAGCACGCCGGCACGCCGCAGTAATTGAACAGCGGGGTGAAGGCCGCATGGCCGCGCGGCCCGGCCGGCTTGCCGCCGATCTCGGGCGGGCCGAGTTGATCCAGTGGCCAGGCCGTGACCGGCGTGGTCGGGCACAGCAGCAGGTCGTAGCGTTCGAAGAAGCCCGACAGGCTGGCGATCAGCTTCTCCTTGAGCCGCAGCGCGCGCGCCACCTGCTCGGGCGTCACCGCCGCGCCGGCCTCGATCTGCGCCACCAGCACCGGGTCGATGAGAGCGCGGGCGTCGGCCAGCCGGGCGCCGTACAGCGCATGCAGACCGGCTTGCTGCAGCGCCAGCAGCGGGTACTCGCGCGCCTCGGCCGGCCAGGGCGGATCGGCATCGTCGATCTGCCAGCCGGCAGCGCGCAGCGCGTCCACACGCTGCTGCAATGCCTGCAGCACGTCGGCGTCGACCGCGAAGTCGCAGCCCAGCTGCGGGCTCCAGGCCACGCGCAGCGCCGCGGCCGGCGCTTGCAGACCGGGCGTCGCCTCCAGCCCCACGGCGATTGGCACGCCGGCCGGGTCGGCTGCGTCGTAGGCCAGCAGCTGGTCGTAGAGCCATGCGCAGTCTTCCACGTTGCGCGCGAGCTGCCCGACCACCGAGAGCCCAAAGTTCGGCTCGGCGAAGCCCCAGGGATGCGGAATGAGCCCGTTGCTGGGCTTGAAGCCGACCAGGCCGCAGTGCGCCGCAGGCCGGCGCGTGGAACCACCCGCGTCGGTGCCCAGCGCCAGCAGGCCCAGGCCCGCGGCCAGCGCCGACACGGCGCCGCCCGAGGAGCCCCCCGGCGTAAGCATGGGGTCGAGCGGGTGGCGCGTGGCGCCGTACAGCAGGTTGCTGGTCACGCCCTTGCAGGCGAATTCCGAGCAGTTGGTGATGCCCAGCACCACCGCGCCGCGCGCGCGCAGGCGGGCCACGGCCCAGGCGTCGCGCGGCGCCACGAAGTCCTCGAACAGCCGCGAGCCCTGGGCGATGTGCCGGCCTGCGACCCAGAGGTTGTCCTTGACGGTGAACGGCACGCCGGCCATGGGCAGCTGCTCGCCGGCCGCCAGCCGCGCATCGACCGCCGCAGCCTCGGCCAGCACGGCTTGCGCGTCGAACTGCACGATGGCGTTGAGCGCCGGGTTCAGCCGCTCGACGCGTTCGATGAAGTGGCGTGCCACGGCCACCGCGCTCAGCGCGCCCGCGTTGACCTGACCTGCCAGCGCGCGTGCGCTGCGTTCGTGCAATTCCGTCATGCCGTCCTTCCGAACAACTGTGCGAGTGCGGGCGACACGCCCTGCACGGAACGCCCGCCCGTGGGGCTCACGCTGCCCACGCGTGCGCGCGGCAGGCGCAGGCCGGCCATGGCCTGGGCCAGCGCCACCGCGCAGCCCACGCCGTCCAGCAGCGGCACGGGCAGCTGCGGCTGCAGCGCCTCGGCCATCGATGCCATGGCCGCACCGGCGAGCAACACGGCCTCGGCGCCGTCGCGTTCGATGAGCGTGTGGGCGGCCGCCACCACCGCATCCTGCGCAGCCTGTATGTCCTGCGGTGAGCCGACCATCTGCTGCGGCGTGAGCGCCAGCGTCTCGACGCCGGCCAGGCGTTCTCCCAGGCCGTAGGACTGCACGAGCTCGCGGTACAGCGGCCCCATGCGCGCGCCGTTGGTCAAGAGGCCGATGCGCGTGGCCACGGTCGCGCCGCACAGCAGGCCGGCCTCGGTCATGCCGACGACCGGGATGTCGAGCAGTTCGCGGCAGGCCCACAGCGCGGTGTCCAGCGACACGCCCAGCACCACGGCGTCGCAGCCCGGTGCATGCCGGGCCACCAGGTCGAGCACGCCGTGCTGGGCGAGCGCGTTCTCGGCACGCGAGCCGATCACCGCGGGGCCGAAGCTGCCCGTCACTGCCAGCAGCTCCGTGCCGGGCGCGGCCCGCACGCGTGCGGCGGCCAGCACCGCGTCGGTCACGGCCTGGGTCAGGTTCGGGTTGACCAGCAGGATCTTCATGCGGCGTCCTCCGGTGGTGGCACGTTCGCCAGCCAGTGGCGCGCGATCTGCTCGCGCGTGGCGCACCACGCGCCGCCACGCTGGGCGATGTGGCGTGTCAGCTGGCGCAGGCCCTCGATGCGGCCGGGCCGGCCGATGATGCGGGTGTGCAGGCCGATGGAGAGCATGCGCGGCGCCGTGCGCGACTCGGCCAGCAGCGCATCGAAAGCATCGATCGCGTAGTCGGCGAAGTCGCTGCCGCGCACGTAGGCATAGCTGTCGAAGAAGCGCATGTCGTTGGTGTCGAACGCGTAGGGCAGCACCAGGTGCGGCTGGCCCGCCACGCGCACGTAGTAGGGCAGGTCGTCGCTGTAGGCATCGCTGTCGTACAGGAAGCCGCCCTGCTCGACCAGCAGGCGCCGCGTGTTGACCGATGCCGAGGACTTGGTGTGCCAGCCCACGGGCGCACGGCCGTGCAGGCGGCGGATGCTCTCCACGCAGCGCGCGATCAGCGCGCGCTCGTGGCCCTCTTCCATGCCCGCATGCGATTCCCAGCGCCAGCCGTGGCAGCAGACCTCGAAGCCCTGCTCGGCCGCGTCGGTGGCGATCCAGGGCGTGGCTTCCAGCGCCCGGGCGCAGGCGTTCAGCGTCAGGCCGATGCCGGCGTCCATCAGGTGCCGCGTGATGCGCCAGTAGCCCACGCGCGCGCCGTACTCGAACTGGCTCTCCATGCACAGGTCGGGCGCGCCCACCACCTCGTGCTTGACCTCGTGTTGGCTCTCGTTGCGTGCGTCGCCGGCGCTCAGGGCGAACTCGGCGCCCTCCTCCACGTTGAGCACGAAGGACACGGCCAGGCCGGCATCGCCGGGCCAGCGCAGTGCGGGGTAGTTCCAGCGGTAGCCTGAGAAGTCGCGTGCGGCTGCCATGCTCAGCCTCCCCTGGCGCGTTGCCACAGCGCGTTGGCCGCACGCTGGGCGTCGTCCAGGATCTGGTCCAGGTCCACCTGCGTGGGCCGGCCCGAGGCCACGACCTGGCGCCCGGCCACCCACACGTGTTCGACATCGCGGCCTTGCGCCGTGTGCACCAGGTTGCCGACCGGGTTCACACAGGGCACCAGGTGCGGCTGGCGGAAATCGAACGCCACCAGGTCGGCCTGCTTGCCCACCTCGACGCTGCCGATCTGCCCGGCCAGCCCCATGGCCTGGGCGCCGCCCATGGTTCCCATGCGCAGAACGTCGACGGGCTGCCAGAAGTCGTCCACGCCATCCTCCTGGATGCGGCCGATGGCCAGCGCCCAGCGCAGCACCTCGACCATGTCGGCATGCATGTTGTCGGTGCCCAGCGTCAGCGCCGCGCCCGCACGCCGCAAGGCCGAGGTGGGCGCGGCCGTGCCGCCTGTCGCGTTGCCCTTGGGAATGTGGGCGACGTGGATGCCGGCGCGCCCGCAACGGGCGATGTCGGCCTCGTCCAGGAACAGGCAGTGCGCCGCCAGCAGGTGGTCGTTCAGCAACCCCACCTCGTCGAGCAATTGCGCGGGCGTGCGGCCGGAACGCAGCATGACCTGCGCGACTTCCTTGCGGCTTTGCGCCAGATGGGTGTTCACGCGCAGGCCGTGCCGGCGCGACGCCTCGCCGATGCGGGCCAGCAGCGCGTCCGAGCAGGTGTCGGGCGCGTGCGCCGAGAGTTGCACGCCGGTGCGGCCGTCGAAGGCCCCATGCCAACGTTCGGCCAGCGCCAGCGCCTCGCCCAGCGTGCGTTCGCCGATGGCGTCGTGGTGCTCCCAGCGGCCGTCGCCGATCAGCGAGAAATCGGCGTCGTGGATGCGGCCGCAGCTGTACACGCGGCCGCCGATCCCGGCCATGGCCGGCAGCGTCAGGTCGGCATGCACATAGGTGTCGTTGACCAGCGTGGAGCCGAACAGCAGGGCCTCCACCGCGCCGAGGCGGGCCAGGGCCACGGCCTCGTCGGGCGTCACATCGTGGCCATGCGGAATGCCGGGCGTGTAGGCGGGCGCGAAGCCCAGGTCTTCGGCCACGCCGCGCACCATGCTCAGGATGGCATGCGTGTGCACGTTGACGAAGCCGGGCGTCAGCACCCTGCCGCGCAAGGCCAGCCGCGGCAGCTGTGCCTGCTCGGGCGGCAGCTCGGCCATGGGGCCGACCCAGGCGATGCGGCCCGCGCGGATGGCGACACCGGCGTTCTCCAGCACCCGCATCTGCGCGTCCACGGTCACGACCGTGAGGTCGGTCAGCAGTCGATCGGTCGTGTCCATGGTCCGGTTCGGTTCGGTTGCGGTGTCAGGCATGCAGGTGTCCCAAAAAGCGTTGGGTGCGCTCGGCCTGCGGCGCGTCGAAGATCTGCTCGGGCGGGCCCTGCTCGATGACCAGGCCACCGTCCATGAAGATCACACGGTCGGCAGTCTGGCGCGCAAAGCGCATCTCGTGCGTCACCACCACCATGGTCATGCCGCCAACGGCCAGCTCGCGCATCACATCCACGACCTCGGTGACGAGCTCGGGGTCGAGCGCGGACGTCGGCTCGTCGAACAGGATCAGCTCGGGCCGCATCGCCAGCGCGCGCGCGATCGCTACCCGCTGCTGCTGGCCACCAGAGAGCTGAGACGGCCGCTTGTCGATGTGCTGGGACATGTGCACGCGTGCCAGTTCGGCGCGGGCACGCTCGCGCGCCTCCTCGGCCTGGATACCCAGCACCCGGCGCGGGCCCATGGCCACGTTGTCCAGTGCCGACTGGTGGGCGAACAGGTTGAAGCGCTGGAACACGAAGCCGATGCGGCTGCGCTGGCGCGACAGTGCGGCCTCGCTGTGCTCGCGGCCATCGACGTCGCGGCCGATCAGGTCGCCACGCAGGCGGATGCGGCCGGAGTCCGGCGTCTCCAGCCAGTTCAGGCAGCGTAGGAATGTGGTCTTGCCGGAGCCGGACGGACCGATCAACACGACGGTTTCGCCCTCCGCCACGGTCAGCGCCGCATCGTGCAGCACCTGCCGGCCGCCGAAGCTCTTGCACACGTCGGTCGCTTGCAATACGGGTTTCACCATGCGGGCAGCCTCTTTTCCAGCCATCGTGAGAGCCAGGCCAGCGCCGACACCGTGAGGTAGTAGTACAGCGCGATCAGCAAAAACAGTTCGAAGGGTGCGAAGTGCACTGCGATGATGGCCTGGCCCGCGCGCGTGAGCTCGTAGACGGAGATCACGGACAGCAGCGCCGACCCCTTGACCAGCGAGATCATCTCGTTGGTCGCAGGCGGAACCACGGCGCGCAGCGACTGCGGCAGCAGCACGTGCCAGAGGATCTGGTGATGCCGCATGCCAATGGAGCGTGCGGCCTCGGCCTGGCCCTTCTCGACCGAGTTCAGCCCCCCGCGGAAGATCTCTGCCAGGAAGCCCGCCGCATTCAGTGCCAGCGCAATCACGCCGGCCCAGAACTCAGGCAGGTTGATGCCGATCTCGGGCAGCGCGAAGTAGACGAGGAAGATCTGGATCAACAGCGGCGTTCCGCGGATGAAGTCCACATAGGCCCGCACGCACCAGCGTAGCGTGCGCGAGCGCGACATCGAGGCCAGTCCCAGCACGCTGCCCAGCACCAGGCCCAGCAGCATGGCCAGCGACGAGATCTTCAGGGTCGTCACCAGGCCAGCCCCCAGCAGGGGCACCGAGTTCTCGACCAGAGTCCAGTCGAACGCCATCTCAGCTGAAGGACGGGATGCTGTCGGCCAGGTTCATGCGGAAGCCGAACCATTTCTCCTGCAGCTGGTAGATCGCGCCACTGGCTTTCAGCGCCTGCAGTTGCGTGTTGAGGTACTCGACGATTTCGGTGTCTTCCTTGCGCGCTGCGATGCCAGCCCAGTTGTCGCCGCCCATCCCCTTGACGATGGCGTACTTGCCCGGCGCGTCCTTGAGCACCATGGCCAGGGTGGCCAGCGTGTTCAGCACGCCGTCGACACGGCCCTGGGCCAGCGCCACGTAGGCGGACGGATGGTCGTCGAAGGTCCGCAATTCCTTGAAGCCCGCGCCGCCCGCGCTCTTGAGCGATGCGTTCATCTTGTCCTGCAGGATCTGGCCCGGGGAGCCCAGCTTGACCGCCAGGGTGCGGCCGTTCAGGTCGTTGGCGGCCTTGATCCTGTCCGCGTCGGCGGCCCGCACCAGCAGCGCCTGCGATGCCTCGGCATACGGCACCGTGAAGCTCACGCGTTCCAGACGCTCCTTGGTGTAGCTCATGGAACTCATGACCACGTCGAACTTCTTCGTGTAGAGCGAGGGGATGACGCCGGCCCAGGCGGTGTCGACAAACACCGGCTTGACGCCCAGCGGCTTGCACAGCAGATCGGCAAGCTCGACGTCGTACCCGACGATCGTGGCGCCCTGGCGGTACGTGAAGGGCACGTACGCGGCCTCGCAGCCGATGCGCAGCTCGCCGGAAGACTTGATCTGGGCCAAGGTCGTGCCGCCGGCGGCGTGCGCCGCGCGGGACAGCAGGGGCAAGGCGGTGGCCGCGCTGGCGGCGAGCAGATGGCGGCGGGAGATGAACGTCATGGGCAAAGCTCCAAGGGAACGGATGTGGATGGAAGGAACGGGAAAACCGAGGGCGCTCAGTGCAGCGGCAGGCGTGCGGCGTAGGTGTCGGCCGGTACCGGCGTGGCCAATGCCTGGCGGTAGATTCCTTCGACGGCCCGCAGGATGGGCTCCACCGAGGCCTCGGCTTCGGCGAAGCGTTCGGCCAGCTGGCGGAACTCGGCCTCGGTCTCGCGCAGCAGCGCGCGCTCGTCGATGCGCTTCAACACGCCGGCGCTCAGCACCACCTCGCCGGCCACCATCGAGAAATCGAGGCCGGCGCCGCGCTCGGCATAGACCAGCTGGCGCACCGGGTCGTTGTAGGGCGTGAAGGTCACGGTGTCGGTGCGGTAGGCCACGAGGTCGGCGATCGCGCCGACGCGCACGCTGCCCAGCGCATCGCCGAAGCCCAGCGCCCGACCACCGGCCAGCGTTCCCGCCGACAGCGCCTCGAGCGCCGACAGCCAGCGGCCCGGCTCGTCGCCGCGCAACTTGGAGACTGCCGCAGCGCTGCCCAGCACGTTCAGCATGTTCACGGTGACGGTGGAGCAGGAGCCGTCGGAGCCCAGGCTCACGTTCACGCCGGCGTCCAGCAGCTCGCGCACGGGCTGTACGCCCGAGCCCAGCGTCAGGTTGCTCCACGGGTTGTGCTGGGCCGTGGCACCGCTGCGAGCCAGCGCATCGATCTCGCGCGGGTTGAGCCAGACCGCATGGATCAGGCTGGTCGCCGGCTTCAGGAAGCCGATGCGGTCCAGGTACTCGACGATGGGGCTGCCATACAGGATCTGGCCCGTCACGACCTGCATGCGGGTTTCCTGCACATGGGTGATCAACGGCAGCGCCAGTTCGTCGGCCAATGCGCGCACGGCCAGCAGGAAGGATTCGTTGCAGCGCTGCGGCGCCGAGGCCGAGACCAGCACGCCCACCCGGTTCTGCTGCGGGTGGCGCGTCCGTGCCAGTTCGCGCACGAGGCTCAGTTGGTCGCTACCGGCGGGCGGTGGCGACGCACGCAGGTCGGCCGCCAGGTCGGCAGGAAAGTGCTCCGCGACGAAGGGGAAGTTGTCGACGATGGGCTTGTCCATCATGGCGAAGCCGGTCAACGAGCGGATGCCGATGTCTTCGTACGCCTGCAACGACGCCTCGATGCGCTCGCGGTCGATCGCGCCACCCAGCGCCATGTCGTCGACCAGCGTGGTGCAGCCGGTGCGCAGCGATTCGATGGCCCCGATCATGGTCCGCAGGTAGACCTGGCGCGGCGTGAGCGGCACCGGGATGCGCGTGCGCACCAGATGCATCCACAGCTCCAGCGGCAGGTTCTCGGTGCGTCCGCGCTGGTAGTGCTCGTGCGAATGCTGGTGGCCGTTCACGAGGCCTGGCACCAGCAGGCGGTCCGCGAGGTCGACCACCGTGTCGGCCTGCCCCAGCGTGCCGGCCGCTGCGATGGCCACGATGCGGTCGCCCTCGACCAGCACGTCCTGCGGCTGCGCCGACGGCGCGAGTGCGTCCCCCAGCAACACGCGCGCGTTGCGCAAAAGGGTGCGTTTCTTGCTCATGCCTTGGCTCCGGATTTTTGAAAGGATGTTGGATGACCGACGCGCACTGGATGCGCCTGGCGCTGGACGAAGCCGAGGACGCCTACGCCCGCGGCGACTGGCCGACCGGCGCGGTGCTGGTGAAGGACGGTGAACTGCTGGGCCGCGGCCAGAACCGGCAGGTGAGCCAGGGCGACCCCACGCTGCATGCCGAGCCCGACGCGCTGCGCCAGGCCTTCGCCGCGCACGGCCCGGCCGCGGCGCAGGGCGCCACGCTGTACTGCACGATGGAGCCCTGCCCGATGTGCGCGGGCGCGCTCAAGCTGGCCGGCGTGGGCACGCTGGTGCTGGCCCTGCGCCACGCCACGCTGCGCCGCAGCGACCTGGGCGACTACAGCATCGAGCGCTTCTGCGCGCTGACCGGACACGCCATGGCGCTGCGGGACGGCGTGCTGGAGGCCGACTACCTCGCGCTGCGGCTGCGCTGGGGCGGCGACCGCGTGCGCCCTGCCTGAAGCCTGGCCGCGCATCAGCGCATGTGGCGCGTGATGCCGGCCACGCGCTCCATGACGACCATCAGCACCAGCGTGGCGGCGATCAGCACACCGGAAACCGCCGCGGCCCGCACATCCAGGTTCGACTCGATGATGTGCCACATGCGGATCGGCAGCACCTCGCTGCGCGCGTCCGACAGGAACAGCGACACGGCCACGTTGTCGAACGAGTACATGAAGCCGATGAAGGCACCGGCCAGCACGCCGCGCGCGATCAGCGGCAGCGTGACGGTGCGGAACACGTAGAGCGGCGAGGCACCGAGCGAGTGGGCGCTTTCCAGCAGCACGCCGTCCATCTGCAGCAGGCTGGCCGAGGTGGTCCGCAGGATGTAGGGCGTGGTGATGGCCACGTGGCCCAGCACCAGCGTGGCGAACGACAACCCCGTGCCCGCGATGTTGAACAGCATCAGCAGCGACAGGCCGATGGCCAGCGCCGGCAGCATCAGCGGCGACAGCAGCACCGCCTCGGCCGCGCGCGCCCAGCCCTCGCGCCGGCGCGCCAGCGCCAGCGCGGCGGCCACGGCCAACACCACCGAGATGCCGGTGCCCACGGCCGCCAGCTTGAGCGAGAGCACGCCGGCATCGATGAGTTCGGGCGAATCCCACAGCGCCTGGTACCAGCGCACCGAGTAGCCCGGCGGCGGGAACTTGAGCGAGAAGCCGCTCGTGAACGAGGTGATGAGCACCACCACGGTCGGCGCCAGCAGCAGCACGCCGGCGCAGAGGCCCAGCAGGCCGAACACGGCCCAGAACGAGCGCCGCTCGAAGGCGCCAGCCAGCGACTCGGCCGCGCGCGGCGCGGTGGCGGGGCGCACGGGGGCGCCGGAAACGAAGGCATCAGGCATGGACGAATCCCCGGCTGCGGCGGCCCAGCGCGTTGATGGCGACGACCACGGCCAGCACGCTGGCCAGCAGCAGCATCGCGATCGCGGCGGCGAACGGATAGTTGTTGGCCTGGATGGCCTGCTGGTACATGTAATAGGGCATGAACATCTGCTGCCCGCCACCCACCAGCGTCTGCGTGACGAAGGCGCTGATGCTGGAGGCGAACACCAGCAGCGCGCCGGCCAAGAGGCCCGGCATGGTGAGCGGCAGCGTGACCTGCCAGAAGGTGCGCCAGTGGCCGGCACCCAGCGCCAGCGAGGCCTGGCGCAGGTTGGCGTCGGTGTTCATGAGCGAGGTGATCAGCGGCAGCACCATCAGCGGCAGCTCGATCTGCGCCAGCGCCACCGTCACGCCGCCCGGGGTGTAGAGCAGCTTGAGCGGCTCGGCGATCAGGCCCCAGTCCAGCAGCACCGTGTTCACGATGCCCTGGCGGCCCAGGATCACGACCCAGGCGAAGGTGCGCACTACCGAACTCGTGAGCAACGGCAGCACGATCAGCAGCATGAGCATGCCTTGCCAGCGCGCCGGCGCCTGGGTGTAGAGGTAGGCCAGCGGGAAGCCGATCAGCAGGCTCAGCGCCGTGACCTTGAGGCCCAGCCACAGCGTGCTGCCCAGCACGCCCAGGTTGAAGCCGTCGCCCAGGAACTTGGCGTACTGGCCGATGCCCATCTGCGCCATGCCGGGGTCGTCGTGCAGGCTGATCCAGCCCAGCAGCAGCATCGGCGCGAAGACGAAAAACAGGAAGAAGATGCCGAGCGGCAGCGCCAGGCCCAGCGGCGGCGCGAAGCGGGGTGCGGTTGCCATGCCGTCAGCCTGCGAACACGCCCGCCGGCGCGCCGGGACGCAGCCGCACACCCACCTGCTCGCCCGCCTCGTAGCGCAGCTGGCCTGCGCTGCGCGGCTGCGTCACCTTGATCGTGCCGCCCGTGGCCAGTGCGAGCTCGTAGACCAGCGACGGCCCCAGCGGCAGCACCATCTCCACCCGGGCCGGCAGCGCCCCCACGCTGGAGGCGGCCAGCACCAGGTTCTCGGGCCGCGCCGCGACGACCACGCTGCCCACGCGCGAACAGGGGGCGGCGCGCTCCAGCGCGATCGCGCCGCCGGCGGCGCAGTCCACCGCGTAGCCGCCTTCGGCGCTGCGCAGCTGGCCCGGCAGCAGGTTGGCCGTACCGATGAAGGTGGCAACGAACAGCGTGGCCGGCCGGTCGTAGATGGCCTCGGGCGTGTCGAACTGCTCCACGACGCCCGCATGCATGACGGCGATGCGGTCGGCCATGGACATCGCCTCGTCCTGGTCGTGCGTGACCAGGATGGTGGTGATGCCCAGCTCGCGCTGGATGCGCCGGATCTCGATCTGCATGTCCAGCCGCAGGTTCTTGTCGAGCGCGGCGAAGGGCTCGTCGAGCAACAGCACGCGCGGGCGCACGGCCAGCGTGCGCGCCAGCGCCACGCGCTGCTGCTGGCCGCCCGACAGCTCGCGCGGGTAGCGCTTGCCGTAGTCGGCCATGCGCACCATGGCCAGCATCTGCGCGGCGGTGGCGCGCGCCTGCTGGGCCGCCACGCCACGCGCGCGCAGGCCGTAGGCCACGTTGTCGGCCACCGTCATGTGCGGGAACAGCGCGTAGTTCTGGAACACGATGCCGGCACCGCGCTCGTTGGTCGGCAGCGCGTCGACGACCTCGCCGCCGATGCGCACATGGCCGCCGCTCTGGCGCAGCAGGCCGGCGACGATGCGCAGCAGCGTCGTCTTGCCGCAGCCGCTGGGGCCCAGCAGTGCGACGAGTTCGCCCGCCGGGATGTCCAGCGACACGGACTCCACCGCCGTGGAGCCGGCATAGCGGTGGTGGATCTGGTCGAGGACGATGCCGACCCCGGCGGTTCGTTCGGAAGCTTGCATGCGGTGGCCTGGTGGTGGGGCGGCACCGGAAGGCGCCGCGATGACGGTGCAACTCAAGAACCGTGCCACGGATCGCTGCCCCGCATGGCTACAAACGTCCTCCACATTGGACACAATCTGGTTTTTCATTGAGCACAATTTGGTGCGTGATGCGCCACATTGGCGCAGTTGCCGCACCGGCTTGGGAGAGGCGCCCTGCGGCGCCACTGGATACAGGCCATGGCACAAAGCTTGCGCAGAGAGCCGCAGTCCCGCCATCGGGCAGCCCTCGCAACCTAGGAGTCCACCCATGTCCCTGTCCCGCCGCACGCTGCTGCAGGCCGCCGCCGGTTTCGGTGCCGCCCAACTGCCGCTGCACGCCAGCCTGGCGCACGCGCAGTCCAAGACCATCTCGGCCACCACCTACCCGGGCGCCTGGGAATCGGCGCACCGCAGCATCCTGCTGCCGGCGTTCGCCAAGGCCACGGGCGCATCGACCAGCCTGGTCTCCTCGCTGGCGGTGGACACGGTGTCCAAGATCGTCGCCTCCAAGGCCAACCCGCCCTACGACGTGGTGATCCTCGACGAAGGCCCCTACCTGGCCGCACTCTCGCAGGACATCTTCGAGAAGATCCCCGTCGACAAGATGCCCAACCTCAAGGACGTGCCGCCCAAGCTGGTCGACCCGCGCGGGCTCGGCGTGTTCGTGTCGGGCCAGATCATCGGCATCGCCTACAACACCGAGAAGATCAAGAACCCGCCGAAGAACTGGAACGACCTGCTCAAGCCCGAGTACAAGGGCCGCGTGGGCCTGGCGGGCATGGGCTCGACGCTGATGTCGGCCTGGATGGTGGAGATCGCGCGCCTGAACGGCGGCAGCGAGGAAAACCTCGAACCCGCGTTCCAGTTCGTCAAGAAGCTGCTGCCCAACGTGAGCGCGGTGGCCAGCAACCCGGGTTCGCTCGCCACGCTGTTCCAGCAGGGTCAGATCGACATCTCGGTGCACTACAACAACAACGTGGGCGACCTGCAGGGCAAGGGCGTGCCGGTGGCGCTGGCCCGCCCGGAGACGGGCTGGATCCACATCAAGAGCGTGATGCACATCGTCAAGAACACCAAGAACCCCGACCTCGCCGCCGCCTACATCAACGCCGCGCTCAGCCCCGAAGTGCAGACGCAGATGGCGGCCGCGCCCTACTTCGTCGCGCCGGTCAGCAGCAAGGCGCAGTTCAGCCCCGGGCTGCAGGCCTACGCCAAGAACGTGGCGGAGATCGAGGCGATGAACGGCGTGGACTGGGCCAAGCTGAACCCGCGCCGCGGCGAGTACATCGACCGCTTCAACCGCGAAGTGAAGGTGTGAGCCGATGAAGCGTGTGCTGCTGGGCATGCTGACGCCCTCGTCCAACACCGCGCTGGAGCCGCTCACCGCGGCCATGCTGGCGGGGTTGCCGGAGGTGTCGGCGCATTTCGCGCGCTTCCGCGTGACCGAGATCTCGCTCGGCGCGCAGGCGCTGGGGCAGTTCGACCTCGAACCCATCCTGCAGGCCGCGCGGCTGCTGGCCGATGCGCGCGTCGACGTGATCGCCTGGAATGGCACCTCGTCGGGCTGGCTCGGCTTCGACACCGACGAGGCTCTGTGCGCACGCATCACCGCGGAGACCGGCATCCCGGCCTGCACCTCGGTGCTGGCGCTGAACGAGGCGATGCGGCTGTCCGGCCACACGCGCTTCGCGCTCGCATCGCCCTACCTGGCCGACGTGCAGCAGCGCATCGTGGCCAACTACCGTGCGAGCGGTTTCGACTGCGTGGCCGAGCGCCACCTGGGCAAGCAGGTCAACTTCGAGTTCTCCGAGGTCACGCCCGCGCAGATCGAGGCCATGGCGCGCGAACTCGCCGCCGCCGGACCGCAGTGCATCACCACCTTCTGCACCAACCTGCGCGCCGCGCACTTGGTGCCGGCGCTGGAAGCAGAACTGGGCATGCCCGTCTACGACACCATCGCCACCGCCGTCTGGAAGTCGCTGCGCCTGGCCGGCGTGGACACCCGCCGCGTGCAGGGCTGGGGGCGCTTGTTCAGCGAACTGCCGGGCGCCTGAACGCGCCGCCTGCCGCTACCATCGGCCCGCCTTCCTCCGGCCATCCACCCACCACCACCGTCATCAGGTCCACCATGGCCACCCCTCCGTCCCGGCGCACGCTGCGGCTGCCCCCCACCCAGGCCAGCGGCAAGGCCGCCTCCAAGGACGACATCTACGAACGCATCTACGAGGCCGTGGTCGAGCACCGGCTGCTGCCCGGCACCAAGCTGTCGGAAGAGCGCGTGGCCGAACTGTTCGCGGTCAGCCGCACCCAGGTGCGCGGCGTGCTGCAGCGCCTGGCGGTCGAGCAGCTGGTGACGCTGATCCCCAACCGCGGCGCCTTCGTGACCACGCCCAGCGCCGAGGAGGCGCACGACGTGCTGGAGGTGCGCCGCACGCTGGAGCCGGCCGTGGTGCGCCGGCTCATCGCGCGCATCGCCGCAGGCAAGGCCAACACCGCCGTCAAGCAGCTGCGCGCGCTGGTCAAACGCGAGCAGCAGGCCCATGCCAGCGGCGACCGGCGCGCGGCCGTGCGGCTGTCCGGCGAGTTCCACGTGCTGCTGGCCCAGCTCTCGGGCAGCGCGATCATGACGCGCATGCTGCGCGAACTGACCCCGTTGACCTGCCTGGCCATCCTGACCTTCGACGCACCCACCGGCGCGGCCTGCCCGAACGACGAGCACACCGAGCTGCTGGACGCCATCGAGGCTGGCGATGCCGATGCGGCGGTCGCGCTCATGGACGAGCACCTGCACCACATCGAGAAGTCGCTGAACCTCGACGCCGAGGCCGCGCCGGAGATCGACCTGGCCGAGGCGCTGCTCGGCTGATCTCCGGCTGACCTATCGGCGACAGTCCGCCAGCAGATTGGATACAAAGCCGGCACGGCCGTTGCTTGCAACGGCCGCATGACCGACCTGACCGACACCCCTACCTTCGACCTGCTGCTGCTCGACGCCATCGCGCTGACAGCCGACCCTGCCCAGCCCGAGATCCGCGGCGCCGCCATCGGCATCGCCAACGGCCGCATCACCTGGCTGGCCGCGCAGCCGCCCGAGCGCTACGAAGCCACACGCGTGCTGCGCCTGCCGGGCCACTTCGTCACGCCGGGCTTCGTCAACACGCATGCCCATTCCATCCTGACCATGGTGCGCGGCGTGGCGGCCGACCTGGGCTTTGCGCCCTCGTACACGCCCGGCATTCCGAAGGGCACGCAGGTGAACCCCGATCAGGCGCGCGCGCTGGCACGGCTCGGCGCACTGGAGGCCCTGCTGTTCGGCTCCACCGTGCTGGGCGACAACTTCGTGCACGCCGACGTGACGACCGAGGCCATGGTGGAGCTGGGCATGCGCCTGGCGCCCAGCTGGCGCATCCACGACGTGGATTTCGCGCGCGTGGCGCATGGCGACTGGCACCACAGCGCAGACATTGGCAACGCCACGCTGCAGGCCGGGCTGGACCTGCATGCGCGCTGGGCTGCTCACCCCCGCGTGCGCGTGAACCTGGCCGCGCACGCGGTCGACACCTGCTCCGAGGGCTTCCTGCGCGAGGTGGCCGCGGCATCGCAGCAGCACGGCCTGGTGGTCAGCACGCACCTGGGCCAGAGCCAGGTGGAGGTCGACCGCGTGCTGGCGCGCTGCGGCCGCAGCTCCACCGAGGTGCTGGCCGACACCGGCCTGCTGAACGAACGCCTGATGGGCGGCCACTGCATCTACGTGACGCCCGAGGACGCCGCCCGCATGGCCGCGGCCGGCGCGCATGCCGTGCACATCCCCAAGTGCAACGCCACCTCGGGCCGGCTCGCGCCCACGCCTATGCTCAAGCGCGCGGGTGTGAACATGGCGCTGGCCACCGACACGCAGCACGGCGACATGGTCGAGCTGATGCGCTGGGCGCTGGTCACCGCGCGCGTGCAGGAAGGCCGCGTGGACGACAGCTGGCAGCCGCGCGACGTGTTCCACATGGCCACGATGGGCGGCGCCAAGGCCTTGGGCATGGCGGACGAGATCGGCAGCCTGGCCTTGGGCAAGGCGGCCGACCTCGTGGTCTTCGACGCCAACCGCCCGCACCTGCGCCCGCACGTGAACCCGCTGGGCAACCTGGTTCACACGGGCCAGGGCCGCGATGTGTCGATGGTGGTGGTGGACGGCGAGATCCTGGTGGAGAACGGCCGGCCCACGCGCGTGGACATGGACGCCGTCTGCGCCGAGGCGGAAGAGGCCGCACGCGCGCTGTGGGCCGCCGAGGGCAAGCGCTACTGGCTCTGACGGCCCGGCGCGCACCAAGGCCGGGCAATTTGTATCCAATGTGGCGCATGGTGTGGCGCCACTTTCGTGCCGCACGGCTGGCGCCCAGGGCCATCGCACCAGTGAATCCGTTTGGCGACAAACACTTATAGGATTGGATACAAACTGGCATGTCCCTTGCTGAACTGCACCAGGTCCCGCGCTCGCGGGCCCGGCCAACCTCCAGGGAGCACCATGTTCAAACTTCTCGCCCGCCTCGCCCTCGCCGCGGCCGCGGTCCTGCCGCTGGCAGGCCAGGCCCAGGACGCCATCAAGCTCGGCTACGCCAAGTGCGCGCACTGCACGCCGCTGGCGCTGACGCCGGCCAACGCCAGCAACGTCAAGCTCGAAGCCATCGCCTTCAACACCGGCAACGATGTGCTGACCGCCCTGCTCTCCAAGAGCATCGACGTGGCCCAGGTCACCTACCTGCACTACGCCACCGCGCTGGACAAGGGCTTCGACGTGGTCGCCATCTCCGGCCAGATCAATGGCGGCTCGCAAATCCTGGTGGGCAACGACCTGCCGCTGGCCGAGAACGACTGGGCCGGCCTCAAGAAACTGATCGCCGACTACAAGGCCCAGGGCAAGCCCTTCCGCGTGGCGGCCTCGCGCGGCAATGCGCAGGACATCCACATGCGCGGCGCGTTCGCCAAGCAGGGCATCGACATCAACAAGGATGTGCAGTTCATCAACATCCCGAACCCGTCGGACCACGTGCAGGCGCTGCGCCGTGGCGAGGTCGAGCTGATCTGCTCGGTCGACCCGTTCGCCACCCAGATCCGTGAGGTGAAGGCCGCCAAGTTCTTCACCTTCCCGTACGACCAGGCGGCCGGCAAGCTGACCAACCTGATCGTGACGCGCTCGGACGTGATCTCCGGCCGCGCCAAGGGTGTGGAAGAGACGGTGCGCTCCATCATCAAGGTCAACAAGCTCATGGAGAGCGACAAGGCGCAGTTCATCGACACCATCCAGAAGGTGACGGGGCTGGACAAGGCCATCGCCACCGGCGCCGCCGCCAACCTGTACCCGGACTACGCCATGCACCGCGCATCGGCCGTGGCCATCGCCCAGATGATGCGCGAGCTGAAGTACATCAACACCGACGTGAGCACGGCCGTGGAGAAGAACATGGACTACCGCTTCCTGGAAGCCGTGACCGGCCAGCCCAAGACGGCGCTGGGCTACTGAGAGGCGTGCGCATGACCCGAGATTCCGTCCTGCTGCGGCTGTACCGGCGCGTCGAGCGTGCCCTGGTTCCGGTGGCGCTGCTGATCGGCTGGGAGCTGTTCTCGCGCTCCGGCGTGCTGCCGCCGGCGCTGCTGCCGGCGCCCTCCCAGGTGCTGGTGGCCTGGGCGGACTGGGTCTTCGCGACCGACGGCAACACCCAGACCTACACCGGCAAGTGGATCCACGACGTGGCCGCCAGCGCCACGCGCGTGTTCGCCGGCTTCGCCATCTCCACCATCCTGGGCGTGGGCATCGGCATGGCCATCGGCTGGTCGCGCACGGTGGAGCGGCTGTTCGAGCCTGTGCTGCAGATCCTGCGGCCGGTGCCGCCGGTCTCGTGGATCCCGCTGGCCATCATCTGGTTCGGCATCGCCGACAAGCCGGCAATCTTCCTGGTGTTCCTGGGCTCGTTCTTCCCGGTGCTGCTGTCGACCATCCACGGCGTGAAGACCTGCGACCGCAACCTGCTGCGCGCCGGCGCCATGGCCGGCGGCACGCCGGGCAAGCTGCTGCGCCACATCGTGTTTCCGGCCGCGCTGCCCAGCATCTTCTCGGGCTTGCGCATCGCCATCGGCTCGGCCTGGATGCTGACCGTCACGGCCGAGATGGTGGCCGTCAAGAGCGGCGTGGGCTACGTGCTCTGGGATTCGTATTACTTCCTGCGCTACGACATCGTCATCGCGGCCATGGTCAGCATCGGCCTGCTGGGTTTCTTGAGCGACCTGGCGATCAAGCTGCTGGCCGGCCGCGTGCTGCGGTGGCAGCGCGGCTCCACCCTGCAAGCCAAGGAGGCATGAGATGAGCCTGATCGAGATCGACCACGTCACGCGCTTGTTCGACGACCCCAAGCGCGGCAGCGCCGTGAAGGCGCTGGACGATGTCAACGTGCACGTGGCGCGCAACGAGTTCCTGTGCCTGCTGGGGCCCAGCGGCTGCGGCAAGTCCACGCTGCTGAACCTGATCGCGGGCTTCGACATGCCCTCCAGCGGCACGGTGCGGGTGGGTGGCCATGCGGTGACGGCACCAGGCGCCGACCGCGGGGTGGTCTTCCAGCAGCCCACGCTGATGCCCTGGCTGACGGTCTGGGAGAACGTGGCCTTCCACCTGACCATGCAGGGCGTGGGCACGGAGATCCGCCGCAAGAAGGCGCAGCACTTCATCGAGATGGTGAACCTGAAGGGCTTCGAGAACCACTTTCCGAGCGAGCTGTCGGGCGGCATGAACCAGCGCGTGGGCATCGCGCGGGCGCTGCTCATGAACCCCGAGGTGATCCTCATGGACGAGCCCTTCGGCGCGCTCGACGAGCAGACCAAGATGGAGATGCACGCCGAGCTGGTCCGCATCTGGCGCGACAGCCAGAGCACCATCGTGTTCGTGACGCACGGCATCGACGAATCGCTGGCGCTGGGCACGCACGTGGCGGTGATGTCGGCGCGGCCGGGCCGCATCCGCGAGACGCTGACCATCGACCTGCCGCGCCCGCGCGACTCGACCAGCCCGCAGTTCAACGACATGAAGCGGCGCATCCTCTCGCTGCTGCGGCCCGAGCCGGCGGCGGTGGCGGCCTGATGGCCACCTTCATCACCGGGGCCTGCGGCTTCGTCGGCCTGGCGCTGGCGGAACGCCTGCTGCAGCAGGGCGAGACCGTCGTCGGCTTCGACCAGGCGCCGCTGCCGGCTGCCGCGGCGCGCGCCTTCGCCGCCCTGCCCGGCCGGCTGGCCATGGTGCAGGGCGACGTGCGCAACGGCGCGGCGCTGGAGGCAGCCATGCGCACGCACCGGCCGCAGCGCCTGGTGACGCTGGCCGCCATCACGGCCGATGTGCGGCGCGAGCGTGCCGCACCGGCCTCCATCTTCGAGGTCAACCTGGGCGGCGTGGTGGCGGCGCTGTCTGCCGCGGCCGCCTGCGGCGTGCAGCGCGTGCTGCACGCGAGTTCGGGCTCGGTCTATGGCGCCAGCGGCAAGGGCGCCGCCGCGCTGCAGGAAGACCGCACGCCGCTGCAGCCCGAGGGGCTGTACGGCATCTCCAAGCAGGCCGCCGAGGCCGCGGCGCTGCGCCTGGCCGCGCTGCACGGGCTGGACCTGGTGGTCGGCCGGCTCGGCACCTGCTTCGGCCCCTGGGAGGCCGACACCGGCGTGCGCGACACGCTCAGCGCGCCGCTGCAGGTGCTGCTGCGGGCCGAACGCGGCGAGGCCGTGCGGCTGCCGCGTGACAGCCACCGCGACTGGCTCTACGTGCGCGACGCCGCAGCGGGCCTGCAGGCGCTGCTGGACACGCCACGCCTGCCGCACGCCGTCTACAACGTGGCAGCAGGATTCATGGGCACCATGGCCGAGTGGTGCGAGGTCGTGGCCACGCAGCACCCGGGCTGGTCGTGGCGGATCTCTGCTGCGGCCGACTCCAACATCGACTACTACGCACCCTACGACCGCGCGCCCATGGACATCACCCGCCTGCGCGCCGACACCGGCTTCGTGCCGCGTTACGACCTGCACGCCGCGGCCGAGGACTTCTTCGCCTGGCGGCGCGCGCACAGCGCCGCCACACCCCTGCCAGCCCATGCCTGACGCCTACGCCCTCCAACCCACAGCGGCCGCCCGCATGGCCGGCCAGGTCTGCATCGTCACCGGAGCGGCCTCCGGCATCGGCCGCGCCATCGCACGCCTGCTGGCCGCCCACGGCGCCGCGGTGGTGGTCGCCGACATCACGACCGAGGTCATCGAGGGCGGCGCGCCGACCGTGGCCGCCATCCAGGCCACCGGCGGCCGCGCCGCGTTCATCGAAACCGACGTGGCCAGCACGGCCCAAGTCGACGCGCTGGTGGCGCAGACCGTGGCGCGCTACGGCCGGCTCGACGTGCTGGTCAACAACGCCTGCATCCGCCACGCGCGGCCGCTGCTCGACCTGGAAGAGGCCGACTGGCAGCGCGTGCTGGACGTGAACCTCTCGGGCGTCTACCGCTGCTGCCGCGCCGCCGTGCGCCAGATGCTGCGGCAGGCGCCGATGGACGGGGTGCGCGGCCGCATTGTCAACCTGGCCTCGCAGCACGGCATGATCGCCGCGCCCGAGGACCTGGCCTACGGCGTGAGCAAGGCCGGCATCGCCTACCTCACGCGCCAGGTGGCGACCGACTACGCGGCCCGGCAGATCGTCTGCAATGCGGTGGCGCCCGGCAAGATCCAGACCGGCCAGGGTGGCCGCGCGCTGGATCCGGCCGTGATGGACCGCGCCACGCGCCGCACGCCCTGGCCGCGCCTGGGCCAGCCGGACGACGTGGCGCGCGCCGTGCTGTTCCTGGCCAGTCGCGATTCGACCTTCACCACCGGCGCCCAGCTCATGGTGGATGGCGGCTGGATGGCCGCCTGATGCCCCCTCATTCCCAACGCAACACGAACCCATGTCCGACTTCGACCTTGTGATCCGCAACGCGCGGGCCGTGACCGCCTCCGACAGCTTCGACTGCGACATCGGCATCCGCGCCGGCCGCATCGCCCAGCTGGGCCTGGACCTGGCGGCCGGCAAGCGGGAGATCGACGCGGCAGGGCGCACGGTGACGCCCGGCGGCGTCGACGCGCACTGCCACCTGGACCAGCCGATGCCGCCGCCCACGCGCACCGCCGACGACTTCGACACCGGCACGCGCTCGGCCGCCTGCGGTGGCACCACCACGGTGATCCCGTTCGCCGCGCAGCAGAAGGGCCAGTCGCTGCGCGCCGCGGTGGAGGACTACCGCGCGCGCGCGGCGGGCAAGGCGCACATCGACTACGCCTTCCACCTGATCGTGAGCGACCCCACGCCCACGGTGCTGCAGGAGGAGCTGCCGGCGCTGATCCGGGAGGGCTTCACCTCGTTCAAGATCTACATGACCTACGACGACATGAAGCTGGACGACGGCCAGATCCTGGACGTGCTGGACGTGGCCCGTCAGCACGGCGCACTGGCCATGGTGCATGCCGAGAACGCCGACTGCATCGAGTGGCTCACGCGCCGGCTGGAGGCCGCCGGCCGCACGGCGCCGCGCTTTCACGCGCATGCGCGGCCCATGCTGGTGGAGCGCGAGGCCACGCACCGCGCCATCGCGCTGGCCGAGCTGGTGGACGTGCCCATCCTCATCGTGCACGTGTCGGGCCGCGAGGCGGTGGAGCAGATCCGCTGGGCGCGCGCGCACGGGCTGAACATCTTTGCCGAGACCTGCCCGCAGTACCTGTTCCTGACGGCGGAAGACCTCGGCATCGACGACAGCTACAAGGGCGCCAAGTGCGTCTGCAGCCCGCCGCCGCGCGACCGCGCCAACCAGCAGGTGATCTGGGACGGGCTCAACGACGGGCTGTTCACGGTGTTCTCGTCCGACCACGCGCCGTTCAAGTTCGATGCGCCCGAGGGCAAGAAGCCGAACGGCGAGGAGGTGTCGTTCCGCCACATTCCCAACGGCATCCCGGGCCTGGAGACGCGCATGGCGCTGCTGTGGTCCGAAGGCGTGCTGGCCGGCCGCATGACGCCGCACCGCTTCGTCGAGTTGACCGCCACCGGCCCGGCCAAGGCCTACGGCCTGCACCCGCGCAAGGGCACGATCGCCATCGGCGCGGATGCCGACCTCGTCATTTGGGACGAACGCGAATTCGTGCTGCGCAACGAACAGCTGCACCACGAAGTGGACTACACGCCCTACGAGGGCATGCGCCTGAAGGCCTGGCCCGGCATCACGCTCAGCCGCGGCGAGGTGGTGTGGGACGGCCAGTTCCATGCGCGCCCCGGCGAGGGCCAGTTGCTCGCATGCGGCAAGCCCTCGTTGCTGCCCCAACGCCGCGCGGATTGACGCCATGAAGCTGCTCGTCATCAACCCCAACATCTCCACCAGCGTCACCGCGCTGATCGAGGCCGAGGCGCGCCGCAGCGCGTCCGCCACCACCGCGCTGACCATGCAGACCGCACCCTTCGGCGTGGCCTACATCGAGACGCGCTTCGAGGCGCTGATCGGCGCCTACGCCACGGCGCAGGTGGCGGCCGAGCACGCGCCGGGGCACGACGCCGTGATCGTGGCGGCCTTCGGCGACCCGGGCCTGGCGGGCCTGCGCGAGGTGCTACCCATGCCGGTGCTGGGCCTCACGGAATCGGCGCTGGCCAGCGCCTGCCTGCTGGGGCAGCGCTTTTCCATCGTCGCGATCTCCCAGCGCATCAGCGCCTGGTACCGCGAGGTGGTCGACGCCAACGGCCTCATCGGCCGGCTGGCCAGCATCCGCGCGCTGGACCAGCCGCTGGCCGGCATCGGCAGCGTGCAGACCGACCACGGCACGGCGCTGAAGGCGCTGTGCGAACGCGCCGTGGCCGAGGACGGTGCCGACGTGATCGTGCTGGCCGGCGCGCCGCTGGCGGGGCTGGCGCGCAGCCTGCACGGGCAGTTGCCGGTGCCGGTGGTCGATGGCGTCTCCAGCGCCGTGCGGCATGCCGAATCGCTGGTGGCCCTGGCGCCGGGCAAGGCCACGCGCGGCAGCTTCGCGCCGCCGCCGGTCAAGCCGAACGCGGGCTTGCCCGAGGCGATCGCGCGGCTGCTGGCGCGCGGCTGATCAGGCGTCCAGCGGCGCCATGCCGTGCCGCGCCCGCGCGCGGCCGCAGGCGTCGCTGCCGGCCTCGAACTCGCGGCAGGGCGAGGGCCGCCACTCGTAGATGCCGCAGCCCACGTGCTGCCCCAGCTTGCCCGTCAGCGCGGCGCAGCGGACCGGCACGTGGTCGGTGCCCCGCATGCGGGCGGTGCTGCCGTTGACATCCACCGCCAGCCCGTCGGGCACGCTGCCGCCTTCGCGCTGCAGTTCGTAGACCGAGAAGTCGACGCGGAAGTTGGCGCAGCAGGCGCCGCAGGACTGGCAGGGCGAAACGGCGGTGGACATGGGCGCGATTGTCGCGGCGCCCGCGGCGCGCCTTCCCTGCTCAGGCGATGCGCTCCACGAACCACCAGGACGACAGCAGGATCAGCACGCCGGAGCCACCGCGCACCACCAGCGGCTGGTACCAGCGGCGGTCGACCACGGCCTGCACCAACAGCACCCAGCCCGAAACGGCCAGCAGCTGCCCGGCCTCCACGCCCAGGTTGAAGCCGGCCAGCGCCCAGGGCAGCAGCCCGGGCGGCGCCGCCATCTCCGACAGCAAGCCAGCGAACCCGTAGCCATGCACCAGCCCGAATACCAGCGCCAGCCGCTCGGCGCGCAGCCCGGGCACGGGCCACAGGTTGAGCACGGCGGTGGCGGCGATGGACGCGGCAATGACCGGCTCGACCCAGGCCGGCGATGCGGACGTCCAGCCCAGCGTGGCCGCGACGAGCGTGATGGAGTGGCCGATGGTGAACGCCGTGACGGTGCGCAGCAAGGACCACCAGGCCGTGCCGGCCGGCTCCGCTGGCCCGGCGGCCGTGCGGCGGCCGAGCCGCAGCCCCAGCGGCAACACCAGCGCGAGCAGGAACGCCAGGTGGTCGTAGCCCTCCAGCAGATGCAGCATGCCGAGCATGAAGTAGTCGCGCAGCGTGGCGGCGGCACCGCGCGGGGCCGTGCCATCGGCCTGCAGCCGCAGCGGCTCGTCCATCTGCGGCGCGCGCGTGGCCAGCAGCGGCTGGCCGCCGACCTGTCCCGAAACGAGCAGGCGGTGGTTGCTGTCCTGCTCGCGCAGCAGCGTGTAGCGCCAGATGCGCGCGGTGGCGGCGCAGGCGCTGCGCGCAGTGGCACGCAGGTAGGCGCCATCGCTGCGGCGCTCCAGGCCGTCGAAGCGCCAGGCCAGCGCGCAGGCCGGGTCTTGCGCGGGTTCGGCCTCCAGCCGCGCGTGCTGCTGCAGCAGGGCCAGCACGGCGGGCGTGGCGGCCTGCACCTCGCCCCAGGTGACGAGGCCATCGGCATCGGCGTCCAGCGGCAGCAGCAGGTCGAGGTCCTTCAGCGCGACGGACAGGGTGGCCTGCAGGCCTTCGGCGCTGTCTTGCAGATCGAGGTAGGCGTCGCTGCCCTTGTGGGCCCAGGCCGGGCCTGCCATCAACGCCCAGGTGGCCAGCAGCAGGGCCAGCCGCCGCCACCGGAGCGGGCTCATGGCGTGCGCTCCACCAGGCGCCGGTCGACCAGGCCGCTGGCCTGCAGCTCCTGCCGCAGGCCGCGCAGGGCCGCATCGTCGCCGGCGCGCTGGGCGCTCTGCAGCGCCAGCCACCAGTCGATGGGCTCACGCTGCAGGGCCAGGTTGCGCCGCGCGAGCGCCAGTGCGGCGGGCGCGTCGTCGTGCAGCCACAGCGCCGCGAGGGCCTGCTCGCGCGCATGGGCGTCGGCGGCGTCGCCGCGGCGTGCCAGCTCGTCTGCGCGCGTGCGCAGGCTGTCGCGCAGCGCCGTCCAGCCGGCGTCGCCGCGCTGGCGCAGGGCCAGGGCCTGGCGCAGCAGCACGGCGTCGGTGTCGGGCTGCGCGCGCAGCACCTCCAGCACTTCGGCCGGCTGGCCGGTGCGCAGCAGCAGGTCGGCCAGCGCGATGCGGGTGTACAGGTCGGGCGCAGCCTGCAGGCTCAGGCGGTAGGCGGCCAGGGCCGCGGTGTCGCGGCCGGCGCGTTCTTCGTGCTCGGCCAGCAGCGAGGCCAGCCAGCCACGCTGCGCGGGCTCGGTGGCCTGGTCCAGCAGACGCTGCAGGCCCTTGCGCGCCTCGTCGTGGCGGCCTTGCAGCGACAGTGTTTCCAGCTGGCAGGCCTGGGCGTAGAGCAGCGCACCGGCACGGGCCACGGCATCGCAGGCCTGCAGGGCCGCCGGGTAGCGGCCGCTCAGGCGCTCCAGGGAGGCCAGGTCGAGCCAGCCCTGGGCCTGGCCGGGATCGCGCGCCAGCACGGCCTGCAGCACCTGGCGTGCTTCGCCGAAGTCGTGGCGGCCCTGTTGAACGGTGGCCTGCAGCACGGCGAGTGCGGCCGGCGCGTCGGCCTTGTTCCACCAGGGCGCGAGCGCGGCCTGGGCACGGCCCCAATAGCGCGCATCGCCGGTTTCGCGTGCGGTGGCGATGGCGGCGCGCGCCAGCCGCTCCGCCTGCACCGGATCGGCGGCAGCGCTGCCCTGGACGGGGCGCACGCGCGTGACGGCGGGCAGGCGTTCCACCACCTCCTGGTCGCTGGTCGGGCGCAGCGGCGTGGCCGCTTGGGCCACGCCTAGCAGGCACATGGCCAGCGGCACAAGGGGCAAGCGCAGCATGGCGGCGGCGCGCGTCAGAGTTCCGCGGGCTCGTCGGTGTCGCTGGTGGCCAGCGTGGCGCCTTCGATGGCCACCGGGTCGCTGGTTTCGCTGGTGCTGGCGATCAGCGATTTGGCGAAGGCGATGACGTCGGCGATGCTGGTCTGCACAGGGGCAGGCACGTCGGTTCCGGGCACGTTGCCGGCCGAGCCGCCGCCGTCGCCAGGCCCGTCGCCACCGCCGCCCCCGCAGCCGGCAAGCACGACGCACACCGCCGCAGCGGGAACGATCCAGGGAGTGGTTCGCATGGAAAAGCTCCTCGTGGTGCGTTCAGTAGGCCGCGGAACCGGAGTTCGGCGTGTTCAGGTACGGAAAGCGCGTGAGGAACGGCACGGTCGCCTGGTCCACGGCGTCGTGGATGTTGGCGGCGCCAGCGCCCAGCGGCACGCTGGAGGGCTTGCAGGCCGAGGTGAGCGCAGGCACGCCCGGTACGCCGTTGAGCCCCAGCGCGTTGCCGTCGCCGTTGATCACGCACAGGCCGCCGACCATGGCCACCAGCGCGATGTCGACCACATCGTCCTTCGGCCGGCGCCCGTTCGGAAAGCCCGCGAGGTCGCGCGCCTGGGCCAGGTTGGCCGGGCCGCCCACGCGCAGCACCTCGCCCGCCACGCCCAGGCGGTTCTGCTCGGCAGCAGGCACGGCGGCGACGGCGGTGTTGAGCCGCAGCACCTCCGACGGCGCGGCCGTGGTCGGCTTGTTCACGCCCGCGATGCCCGTCAGGAACACGGTGGCCAGGTCGGTGCGCGGCAGGTTGGTCGGTGCCACGGCGGCCGGGTTGTTTGCCAGCACCACGCCCAGCAGGGCGGGCAGCGTGGGGTTGGTCACGTAGTTCAGGAACTGGGCGTCGTCCCGCGGGCTGGATGCGTTGAACTTGTCCTTGTCCGGCAGGCCGATCACGAGTTCGTTGACCAGGGGATTGCCGAGCCGCGAAACCTGCACCCAGGCGCCGCCGGCCTTCTCCGCGGTCTGGTGGCCGGCAGCGGGCTTGCCGTTCAACAGGCGCGCCTGCCGCATGCTGGCCGTGGTCCAGCCGCCGATGACCGGGTCGCTGCCGGCCGTCAGGCAGTCCTTATGCACCTCCAGCGCCAGCGTGGTGACGTTGGCGCGCTGGATCACGTGCTTGCCGCCCATGCCGGCGGCGTCCTTGTTCGCGGGATCGAGCAGCACCGCGGCCGGCGCGTTCACCAGGTCGAACACCGGGCCGAGGTTGACGGCGAAGCCCTCCTGGCGCTGGCCGACGAACACGCGGCCTTCGTCCTTGCCGGCGGGGCAGCCGGGCACCTTGATGGTGTGGATGTGCTTTTGTGCGTAGGCCTCGTAGGCGGCAGGTTCGCCCAGCGTCTTGCTGCCGATGTAGTCGACAGGCTTCTCGAACACCCGGCTGCCATCGGCCTTGGCCACGGCGGACGCTGCGCCCTTGCGCCGGTCGCCACGCACCACGCTCAGGCTGTAGGTCTCGTTGAGGTTCAGGTTGGCGTCCGACACGTTGGCGACCGGGCCGGTCTGGATCAGCGGTACCGCCACGCTGGCGCTGCCGATGGACAGCGCCGTGCCGTTGAGCTTGTTGCTGAAGCGGAACTGGAAGGTGAGGTCTTCACGGCCATCGCCGTTGTTGTCCAGGTGGATCTCGTACAGCGCGTTCGGATCGAGCGAGAAGTAGTTGGGGCCGCCGTACGGAGACTGCAGCGGCTGGTAGTTGGCGATCAGCGTGATGTAGTCCGACCGGCCGCCACCACCGCCGCTGGCCACGCCCTCGTAGCTGCGGAACATGTAGAAGTCCGTGCCATCCACCTTCGGGCTGGTGGTGATGAACGGGGCTTCGCGGTGGCTGGATGCGAGCGCGCTGGCGGCGCAAGCCAGCAAAGCGCACGCTGCGATCGAACTGCGGGCAAATGGCATGCCGCTCTCCTCGGTGTGTGGGTCGACATGGCACCACCGACCAGCGGCACCTGGTTGCTTGTACGGAGCCACGGCGGCCCCGGATCTCCAGGTGTTTACCCTTACAAATGTTGCCGCGTGGATTCAGCCGCGCTGCAGCGCCGCATCGCGCCGGCGCAGCGCCCGGGCGAAGAACAGCGCCATCCCCAGCACCCCGACGCCCGCGCCCGCCACCACCGCCGTCGAGCCCCAACGCCCGACCAGGCTGGCCGCCAGCACCACGCCCACCGATTGCCCGATGAACAGCGAAGTGGAGAACATGGCCACGCCCATGCCACGCGCCTCAGGCGCCATCTGCGTGGCATTGGTCTGCAGCGTGTTCTGCATCATGAACAGGCCGAAGCCCGCCACCAGGCTGGCGACTGGCGCGAGCAGGGCGTAGGGCGTGAAGGCCAGCCCGCAGGCGCCGATGGACAGGGCGGCGGCGCCAGTCAGCACCAGGCCGCGCTCGCCCAGCCTGGGGATCAGCCGGCGCGCGCCGACCATGTACAGCACGCCGCCCACCCCGGCCAGTGCCACGCTGGCGCCGGAAGCAGCCAGCGACATGCCCAGCTTGGCGTGCAGATGCGAGGCCCAGATGGCCATCACGCCGAAGGCCAGCGCGCCCTGGGCCACCGAGGTCAGCAACACGGCGCGGGCATGCGGCCGGCGCAGGATGACGAGCAGCTGCGCGCCGAAGCGCTGCCGCGTGGCCGGCGCGCCTGCCAGACCGGCCATGTGGTGCGGCTGCACGCGCTGCTGCCGCCAGTCGCGCCACTGCAGCGCGCCGACCACGCCGAACAGCGCGGTCAGAAACCAGAACGCCCAGCGCCAGCCGAACCAGTCGGTGAACAAGCCGCCGAGCAGCTGGCCGCTGACCAGCCCCAGCGTGGAGCCGAGGCCCAGCAGCGCCAGCGTCTCCTGGCGCTTGTCGTAGCTGACGGCATCGCCGACCCAGGCCAGGCCCATCGGGATCATCGCGGCGGCGGCCATCGCCACCAGCACCCGGCCCAGCACCAGCGTGGACAGGTCGGGCGCCAGCGCCGACACCACGCTGCCGATGCTGCAGGCCAGGGTGCAGAACGCAATCAGTGCGAACTTGCCGACACGGTCGCCGATGGGGCCGTAGAACAGCAGCGCAGCGCCGTAGGCGATGGCAAAGAACGAGACCACCTGCGCGGCCTGCGCCAGCGAGACCGAAAACTCCTGCGCCAGCGCCGGCAACATGGCATCGCAGATGCGCTGCACCGACATGCTGGAGAAGTTGGAGAGCGACAGCAGCAGGATGCTGCGCCGCAGGGCGGGCGTGAGGGCTGGGGAATCGGGCATGGGCACCGGCATGGAGCCGGGCCTTCGGTGCCCGGCTTGCCGCGTCTGCAGATCGGAAAGGGCTAGGAGACGCGCCCCAGCAGCAAATACTCCATCAGCGCCTTCTGCACGTGCATCCGGTTCTCGGCCTCGTCCCAGACCACGGATTGCGGGCCGTCGATGACCTCGGCCTGCACCTCCTCGCCGCGGTGCGCGGGCAGGCAGTGCATGAACAAGGCGTCGGGCCTGGCGACCTTCATCATCTCTTCGTCCACGCACCAGTCGGCGAAGGCCTTGCGGCGCGCCTCGTTCTCGGCCTCGTAGCCCATGCTGGTCCAGACGTCGGTGGTCACGAGGTCGGCGCCGCGGCAGGCGTCCATCGGGTCCTTGAACACCTTGTAGCTGTCGGACGAGCGCAACCCGGCCACGGATTGGTCGATCTCATAGCCGCTGGGCGTGCTGACATGGACCTTGAAGCCCAGGATCTCGGCGGCCTGCAGCCAGGTGTTGGCCATGTTGTTGCCGTCGCCCACCCAGGCCACCGTCTTGCCCGTGATCGAACCACGGTGTTCGATGAACGTGAAGATGTCGGCCAGGATCTGGCAGGGATGGAACTCGTTGGTCAGGCCGTTGATGACGGGCACGCGCGAGTTGGCGGCGAAGGCGACGATCTTGTCCTGCCCGAAGGTGCGGATCATCACCAGGTCGACCATGCGGCTGATGACCTTGGCGCTGTCCTCGATGGGCTCTGCGCGGCCGAGCTGGCTGTCACCGGTGGTGAGGTTGACCACCGAGCCGCCCAGCTGGTACATGCCGGCCTCGAAGCTCACGCGCGTGCGGGTGCTGGCCTTCTCGAAGATCATGGCCAGCGTGCGGTCCACCAGCGGGTGGTGCTTCTCGTAGGCCTTGAACTTGTGCTTGATGAGCGCTGCGCGCGCGAACAGGTAGGCGTACTCGTCGGCCGAGAAGTCGCTGAACTGCAGGTAGTGCTTCAGGCTCATGGCGCTGCCACCGGTTCTGCCAGGAATTCCTTCACCAGTGGCACGAGGATGGCAACGATCTCGTCGGCCTCGGCCTGCGACAGGATCAGCGAGGGCACCATGCGGATCACCGAGTCGGCCGTCACGCTCAGCAAGAGCCCGCGCTCGGCCGCGCGGGCCGTCAGCACCCCGCACGGGCGCGTGAGCTCCACGCCGAGCATGAGGCCCTGGCCGCGGATTTCTTTGAAACCCTCGACGCCCTCGAAGGCCTGGAGCAGCGACTGCTTCAGGTGCGCGCCGACCTTGGCGGCGTTCTCCAGCAGGCCTTCCTCCTCCATGATGCGGATGGTCTCGATGCCTGCGCGCATGGCCAGCGGATTGCCGCCGAAGGTGGTGCCGTGGTTGCCAGGGCCGAAGATGTGCGCGGCCTTGGGGCCGGCCACGACGGCGCCGATCGGCACGCCCGAACCCAGGCCCTTGGCCAGGGGCATCACGTCGGGCACGATGCCGGCCCACTGGTGCGCGAACCACTTGCCGGTGCGGCCCATGCCGCACTGCACCTCGTCGATCATGAGCAGCCAGTCGCGCTCGTCGCAGAGCTTGCGCACCTGCTGCAGGTACTCGGCGCGCATGGGGTTGACGCCGCCCTCGCCCTGGATGGTCTCGAAGAACACCGCCACCACGTTGGGGTTGCCGGCGGTCCTGGTCTTGAGCGCCTCGATGTCGTTCAGCGGTACGCGGATGAAGCCTTCGACCAGCGGACCGAAGCCCTGCTGCACCTTGGTGTTGCCGGTGGCGCTCAAGGTGGCGATGCTGCGGCCGTGGAAGGCCTTCTCGTAGACGACGATCTCGGGCTTGTCGATGCCCTTGTCATGGCCGAACTTGCGCGCCAGCTTGATGGCCGCTTCGTTGGCCTCCAGGCCGGTGCAGCAGAAGAAGGCGTTGGTCATGCCGGCCAGCTCGGTCAGCTTTGCCGCCAGTTTTTCCTGGCCGGGCACGTGGTAGTAATTGGAGCTGTGGATGATCTTGGTCAGCTGCTCCTGCAGCGCCGGCACCAGCTTGGGATGGTTGTGGCCCAGCGTGTTGACTGCGATGCCGCCCAGCGCATCGATGTACTGCTTGCCATTGGTGTCCCACACACGCACGCCCTGGCCATGCGACAGCGCGATCGGCACGCGGCCGTAGGTGTTCATGACGTGGGGGGAAGTGGGCTCTACGGCAGCGGTCATGGTGCTGATCTCTCCAGAAGGGGCGAAACACGAGGGATTCAGCAAGACCGGCGCCGTCTCGGTTGGTCACCGGGGCCCGCTGAACGGTGATTCTAGGGGCAGTGATTGCCCGCTTTTTTGACAAATCCGCATCACAGCTATGCGCCCGGCGACAGGGCAACGACAGGTGGCTCGGCTAAACTCTGGTGCACCGCAGCATGAGGACGGCACCGTTCTTGCAGCGAGCGCTGCACACAATGCAGCGTCCCCAGCGCCTCTTTCCCGATCAATCCCACCAGATGACCCCGCCCCCGTCCAAGGAAGTCTTCATCCAGGGCATCACCCACGACGGCAGGACCTTTCGCCCCAGCGACTGGGCCGAGCGGCTGGCCGGCGTGCTGAGCCAGTTCCGGCCGGGCGGGCCGCAGCCGGGCAGCCACCTGGGCTATTCGCCCTGGTGCGTGCCGACCACGGTGAACGGCGTCAAGTGCGTGATCGTGCACCGCGACCTGCGCGAGTACGACGTGATGGCCTGGGACTTCGCCATGAACTTCGCGCGCGACAACGAGTTGCAGGTGGCCGAGGCCTGCCTGGTGCCTGAGCCACCCAAGCGCTGAGCCTTTTCACTTTCCAGGCGCCCAAGAAAAAACCGCCCGAAGGCGGTTTCTCTTTTTCTTTGCTGGCAGCGCACCCGTTCAAACGGCGGGTTGCTGGTGCAACCCGGGCGGGTTGGCTGGTTTAGGCTGCGGCCGGAGCAGTGGCCAGGGCCTTGACCTTGGCGGCCAGGCGGCTCTTGTCGCGCGAGGCCTTGTTCTTGTGGAAGATGCCCTTGTCGGCGACGGTGTCGACCACGGATTGCATCTTGCCGAACAGTTCGGTGGCCTTGTCCTTGTCGCCGGCGGCAACTGCCTTCTCGACGTTCTTGACGAAGGTGCGGTATTTGGAACGCAGCGAGGTGTTCGCAGCGTTGATCTTGACGTCCTGGCGGACGCGCTTGCGGCCCGACGCCAGGCGCGGGTTCTTCTTTTTGGGCTTGGTTGCCATGGTATGTGTTCCTTAAAGGCTTGAGGATGTTGCCAGCAAAGCCCGCCAGTATAACAGCGCCGTCACAATCGGGCTGGCGTGCCCAGAATGGCGCTGGCCGCTGGCTACACTCCCTGCGGTGAGTCTCCTCAAATCCGCCTCCACGGTCTCGCTGCTGACACTGGCGTCGCGCATCACCGGCCTGGGCCGCGAACTGCTGATGGCATCGCTGTTCGGCGCCAGCGCCATGACCGATGCCTTCAACGTCGCCTTCCGTATCCCCAACCTGTTCCGGCGCCTGTTCGGCGAGGGTGCGTTCAGCCAGGCGTTCGTGCCGGTGCTGGCGGCCAGCAAGGCGCAGAACGGCGAGGCCGCCACCAAGCAGCTGATCGACCATGTGGCCAGCGTGCTGACGGCCATCCTCGTGTTGGTGTGCCTGGCCGGCGTGCTGGCCGCGCCGCTGATGGTCTGGGTGCTGGCCGCCGGCCTGCAGCAGGACGCCGACGGCTTCCATGCTGCCGTGGTCATGACGCGCTGGATGTTCCCCTACATCGGCTGCATGTCGCTGGTGGCGCTGGCCTCGGGCATCCTGAACACCTGGAAGCGCTTTGCCGTGCCGGCCGTCACGCCCGTGCTGCTGAACCTGGCCATGATGGGCTCGGCCTGGCTGGGCGCGCCCTGGCTGGCCGCCCGCGGCATCGAGCCGATCTACGCCATGGCCGGCGGCGTGATGCTGGGCGGCGTGCTGCAGCTTGGCGTGCAGGTTCCGGTGCTGGCCCGCATGGGCCTGCTGCCGCGCGTGCGGCTGGGCCTGGCCGGCCTGCGCGAAGCCTGGGCCGACCCCGGCACGCGGCGCATTGCCAAGCTCATGGGCCCGGCCCTGCTGGGCGTGGGCGTGGCCCATGTGTCCATCATGATCAACACCCAGATCGCCTCGCACCTGGCGCCGGGCAGTGTCAGCTGGCTGGGCTATGCCGACCGGCTCATGGAGTTCCCGACCGCGCTGCTGGGCGTGGCGCTGGGCGTGGTGCTGATGCCGCAGCTGAGCGGCGCGCACGCGGCCGGCGACACGGCGCGCTACTCGGCCATGCTGGACTGGGGCCTGCGCCTGGTGGTGCTGATGGCCGTGCCCAGCGCGGTGGCGCTGCTGACCTTCGCCGTGCCGCTGGTCTCCACCATCTACCACCACGGCATGTTCGGCGAGGAAGACGTGCGCCAGACCAGCCTGGCGCTGATGGGCTACGGCGCCGGCCTGTTCGGTCTGGTGGCGATCAAGGTGCTGGCACCGGGCTTCTACGCGCGCCAGGACGTGCGCACGCCCGTGAAGATCGCGCTCGTGGTGCTGGTCTTCACCCAGCTGCTGAACTTCGGCCTGGTGCCCCTGCTGCAGCATGCCGGGCTGGCGCTGTCGGTGGGCCTGGGCGCGACGCTGAACGCTGCATTGCTGCTGATCGGCCTGCTGCGCCGCGGCAGCTACCGGCCTTCGCCAGGCTGGGGGCGCTACCTGCTGCAGGTGGTGGCGGCCAGCGCCCTGCTGGCGATCTTCCTGATCTGGGTGTCGCGCGCCTACCCCTGGACGCAGGTCGGCCACGGCTGGCTGCGCATGGGCGGCATGGCACTTGCCCTGGCGGCGTCTGGCCTGGTGTATTTCGGCGCCGCCTGGGCAGCCGGCATCCAGCTCAAGCGCATGCTGCGCCACGGCGCCTGAGGCCATCCGGCCCTGGCTTGACGCGCCCAGGCCCGTCCATTACAAAGAACCGATGCCGCCCAGCTATTCGATCCCGACACCGCTTGAGTACTTCACCGCCCTGGTCCAGAGCGACGAGCAGTTCCCCCTGCTCGAGGCCTGCGCCAGCCTCGCCCAGGACGAATACCCCGAGCTCGATGTGCAACAGGTGCTGGGCGACATGGACCAGCTGCAGGCCCGCCTGCAGCGCCGCCTGGCGGCCGACGCGCCGCCGCTGCACCGCCTGCGCATGCTGAACCAGTTCTTCTACCGCGAGCTCGGTTTCGGCGGCAACGTCAACAACTACTACGACCCGGACAACAGCTACCTCAACGCCGTGCTGCGCACGCGCATGGGCATCCCGATCTCGCTGGCGGTGCTGTGGATGGAGCTGGCCCAGGGCCTGCACCTGCAGGTGCGCGGCATCAACTTCCCGGGCCACTTCCTGGTGAAGGTCAACCTGCCCAAGGGCCAGGTGGTGATCGACCCCTTCGTCGGCCAGTCGCTGAGCCGCGAGGAACTGGTCGAGCGCCTGGCGCCCTACAAGCAGCAGCAACAGGCCGAGCAAGGCGAAGACTTCGACGTGCCGCTGGGCCTGTACCTGCAGTCGGCCAAGCCGCGAGACATCCTGGCGCGCATGCTGCGCAACTTGAAGGAGATCCACCGCAGCCAGTCGGACGCGCAACGCCTGCTGGCGGTGCAGAACCGGCTCGTGGTGCTGCTGCCCGAGGCCTGGTCCGAGTACCGCGACCGCGGGCTGACCCACGCCGACCTGGGCCACAACGACGAGGCCGTGCTGGACCTGGAGAAGTACCTGGTCTGCGCCGACGAGGCGCGCGACACGGCCGTCATCGCAGACCGCGTGTCCGCGCTGCGGCGCGCGCGGCACTGAAGCCCTTCAGATCATCGGCGTCACGGCGCCGTCCATGGCCAGGATCGCGCCGGTGATGTAGCTCGCGCGCGCCGACGCCAGGAACAGCACGGCATCGGCGATCTCGGCCGGCTCGGCGATGCGGCCCAGCGGCAGCCGCGCCGTGGCGCGGCGCAAGGCCTCTTCTGCATCGATGCCCTGCAGCCGCGCATCGGCCGCCATGCCTTCCTTCAGCCGCTCGGTCAGCGTGAGCCCGGGGTTCACGGCGTTCACGCGCACGCCGCGCGCGGCATAGGCCGCGGCCATGCCGGCCGAGACCAGCATCAGCGCCGCATTGGCCGCGCCGCCCGGCATGTGGACCGGGCTGGCCACCTTGCCGCCCGCGCCGATCACGTTGACGACCGCGCCGCCACCGCGCTCGGCCATGCGCTTGACCACCGGGTCCAGCACATGGATGTAGCTGAAGTACTTGGCGTCCATGGCGTCGTGCCAGGCCTGCGGCGTGAGCTCGTCGGGCGGCGTGCGCTTGGCCGCGCCGGCCGAGTTCACGAGCACCTGCACGGCGCCGGCCTGCTGTTCGATGGCGTCGACTGCGGCCAGCGCAGAGGCCGCGTCGCGCAGGTCGGCCGCATGGGTCTGCACACGCGTGGTGGCATCTGCGAAATCGGCGCGCAGCGCCATCGCGGCGCGCTCCAGGTTGCCCGCATCGCGCGAGACCAGGCTCACGCGGGCGCCCTCACGCAAGAAGGCCTGGGCACAGGCCAGGCCGATGCCCTTGCTGCCGCCCGTGATCAAGACATGCTGGCCCGTCAACTGCAAATCCATGGATGTGCTCCGGTGAAGTGGAAGGCGCTAGGCGCCGGACAGGAAGATCTCCTGCAGATCGCTGAGGAAGTCGAACCCCTTCTCGCTGGGACGCACGCGCGCGGCGTCGCGCACCAGCAGGCCGCGGCGTTCGCCCTCCGCCAGGCCGGCGGCGATGGCCGACAGCGGCAGGCCGGTGCGCTCGGTGAAGTCCTGCAGTGCAAAGCCCTCGCGCAGGCGCAGCGCATTGAGCATGAACTCGAAAGGCAGGTCGGCCCGGCGCACATCCTCGTCCTGCGCCAGCGCGGCGCCGGCCAGCGCCTGCTCCATGTACAGGCCGGGCTCGCGCAGCCGCATCTGGCGCACCACGCGGTGCGCGAAGCTCAGCTTGCTGTGCGCGCCCGCGCCTAGCCCCAAGTAGTCGCCGAACTGCCAGTAATTGAGGTTGTGCACGCAGCGGTGGCCGGCGCGCGCATAGGCCGAGATCTCATAACGCTCCAGCCCCGCACTGCCCGTCGCCTCGGTGATCTGGTCCAGCATGCCGTAGGCGATGTCGTCCTCGGGCAGCACCGGCGGGTGCTTGGCGAAGAAGGTGTTGGGCTCGATGGTCAGGTGGTAGACCGACAGATGCGGCGGCGCCAGCGCCAGCGCGGTGTTCAGGTCCTGCGCCAGCATCTCGGGCGTCTGGCCCGGCAACGCGTACATCAGGTCCAGGTTGAAGGTGTCGAAGGCCTCGGCCGCCTCTTCGAGCGCGGCGATCGCCTGGCGGCGGTCGTGCACGCGGCCCACGGCCTGCAGCAGGCCATCGTCGAAACTCTGCACACCCACCGACAGGCGTGTGACGCCCGCCGCGCGGTAGGCGCGGAAGCGGTCCTTCTCGAAGGTGCCGGGGTTGGCTTCCAGCGTGACCTCGCAATCGGCCTCCAGCCGCAGCCGTGCGCGCACATCGCCCAGCAGCCGGTCGATGGCCTGCGGCGAGAACAGGCTGGGCGTGCCGCCACCGATGAAGATGCTGTGCACGGTGCGGCCCCAGACCAGCGGCAGCGCGGCCTCCAGGTCGGCGACCAGCGCATCGATGTAGCGCTGCTCGGGCAGCTCGGCCGGCGCCGACACCTGGGTCACCGCCGGCGCGTCGGCGCCGGCCCAGCGCACCACCGCCTCGTCACCACGCACGGCATGCGAGTTGAAGTCGCAGTACGGGCACTTGCGGATGCACCAGGGCAAATGCAGGTACAGCGCGAGCGGCGGCAGCGCCTGCAGCTGCAGTACGCTGGGCCGCATGTAGTCCAGGAGCTCGCGGGCGCGCATGCCGGACATCTCTAGAACCAGCGCTCGCGCATCAGGCGCAGCATCTCGCGTGCGGCCTGGCCGCGGTGGCTGTTGGCGTTCTTGATCTCGGCCGGCAGCTCGGCGAAGGTCTTGCCGAAGGCCTCGATCCACATCACGGGATCGAAGCCGAAGCCGCCCTCGCCCACCGGCGCCTCGGTGATGCGGCCGACCGCACGGCCGACCGCGATCAGCGGCTCCGGGTCTTCCGGGCTGCGCACGGCCACCAGCGTGCTGACCAGCGCGGCGCGGCGGTTGGCCACCCCGCGCATCTGCTCGAGCAGCGCGCGCACGTTGTTGTCGTCGCCCTTGGCGTAGCCGAACTGCGTGGCGTAGTAGGCCGTGTCCACGCCGGGCAGGCCACCGAATGCATCGACGCACAGGCCGGCATCGTCGGCCACGGCGGCCAGCCCCGTGTGGCGGGCGGCATTGCGGGCCTTGGTCAGCGCGTTCTCGACGAAGGTGCGGTAGGGCTCCTCGGCTTCGGGCACGCCGAGTTCGCCCTGGGCCACGAGGCGCAGGCCCAGCGGCGCGAACAGGGCCTGCAGCTCGGCCAGCTTGCCCTTGTTGTTGGACGCGAGAACCAGGTCCATGCTCAACCCGCGAGCGCCGCCAGCTGCAGCGCGATGAGTTCCTGGATGCCCTTGTCGGCCAGCTGCAGCAGCTGGTCCATCTCGGCGCGCGTGAAGGCCGCGCCCTCTGCCGTGCCCTGCACCTCCACGAAGTGACCGGCGCCGGTCATGACCACGTTCATGTCGGTGTCGCAGGCGGAGTCTTCCACGTACTCGAGGTCGAGCAGCGGCGTGCCTTCGACGATGCCGACCGAGACCGCGGCCACCGGCTGCACGATCGGCGTGGTGGCGAGCTTGCCTTCGGCCAGCAGCTTGCCCACGGCGTCCTGCGCGGCCACGAAGGCGCCCGTGATGGCCGCGGTGCGCGTGCCGCCATCGGCCTGCAGCACATCGCAATCGAGGTGGATGGTGCGCTCGCCCAGGCGCTTCAGGTCGAACACGGCGCGCATGGAGCGGCCGATCAGGCGCTGGATCTCCTGCGTGCGGCCGGTCTGCTTGCCCTTCGCCGCCTCGCGGCTGCTGCGCGTATGGGTGGCGCGCGGCAGCATGCCGTACTCGGCCGTGACCCAGCCCTCGCCGCTGCCCTTCTTGTGCGGCGGCACCTTCTCCTCGACCGAGGCGGTGCACAGCACGCGCGTCTGGCCGAACTCGATCAGCACCGAGCCCTCGGCATGGACGGTGAAGCCGCGGGTGATGCGCACGGGACGCAGCTGGTCGGCAGCACGGCCGCCGGTTCTTGCAAATTCAGTCATGGAGCGATTGTCGCCAAGCCGGAAAACCGCGCCCGGCGCGGGTCAGTTTCTGCGGGCGGCCGTGCGGCGGATGGCTTCGTTGATCTCGGCGATGGAGCGGTCGATGGCGGCTTCGTCGAGCTCGGGCACGGCCGCCTTCGGGTCGGTGCCCTGCACCGTGGCGGCGAATGCATCGGGCGCCTGGCCGCTGGTCGACGCAAAGGCATCCGCCGAGCGCCACTCCAGCGCCAGGGCGGTCACGTTGTCGCTGGTGTCACCTGCCGCGCGCAGCGCCTGCTCCACGAGTTCCGGCACGGCCTGCGCCACGGGCATGGCACTGAGTTGTTCGACGATGCGCTCGTCGCTCAGGCTGGACCACAGGCCGTCGGAGCACAGCAGGATCTTGTCGCCGCGCTGCAGCGCCACCGGCCCGGTCAGCTGGTATTCGGGCGCGACCGGCGAGCCCAGGCAGGTGTAGAGCACATTGCGGCTGACCCGGCCCGCGCGCGCCATGTCGGCCGGCATCTGCTCAAGGTAGGAATGGTCGCGCGTGCGCGCCAGCAACGCACCACCGCGCACCAGGTACAGCCGCGAATCACCGCAATGCGCCCAGGTCACGCTCTCGCCCTGCACCACGGCGGCCACCAGTGTGGTGCGCGGCTTGTCGGCCAGGCCGCGCTCCTCGCCATAGCGCAGGATGCGCCGGTGCGAGGCCAGCAGCGCATGCACGAGGAAATCACCGGCCTGGGGCAGCTGCGGCGTGGCGTGCTGCTGGTGCAGCGACGACAGCGTCTGCACCGCCAGCTGGGCAGCGGCCTCGCCCTCGGGGTGGCCGCCCATGCCGTCGGCCAGCACGAAGAGGCCCGACTCCCGCGTGTAGCAATAGCCCATGCGGTCTTCGTTCTTGGCCCGGCCACCGCGCCGGCTGACCTGGAAGACCGAGAACCTCATCGCGAGGTCTTGTCGGCCGACCTGGCGGGCGCGACCCCGCTCTTCTTGCCGTCCGACACCAGGGTGTCGAACTGCATGCGGATCTTCTCGCCCATGGACAGCTTGGTGTAGCGGCGCTCGCCCTCGCGGCTGAGCTCCTTCTGCAACGCGAACACCGACTGCGGCCGCGACAGCGGATCCAGTGCCATGCACCACTCGACCACCTCGATCAGGTTGTCGGAATACACGCCGCGCAGGCGGGCGAGCGAGGGGGTGATGCGGTCCTTCTCGAGCCGCTGTGGCGCCTCGGCCGGCGGG
The DNA here is from genome assembly GCF_003337555.1 of Pseudorhodoferax soli. Taxonomy (GTDB): domain Bacteria; phylum Pseudomonadota; class Gammaproteobacteria; order Burkholderiales; family Burkholderiaceae_C; genus Pseudorhodoferax; species Pseudorhodoferax soli. The sequence goes on from NZ_QPJK01000001.1 coordinate 1,070,663, forward strand.
AAACCCAGCATGCAGGCGTAGATGCAGGCACCGATGGCGTAGATGTCGGTCCACGGCCCCATGGTGGCATCGCGCCGGTACATCTCGGGCGCGGCAAAGCCGGGCGTGTACATCGGCCGGATGAAGTTGCCTTCTTTGTTCAGCACCTCGCGCGCGGCGCCGAAGTCGATCAGCACAGCCTTGTCGTCGTCGGTGATGAAGATGTTGGCCGGCTTGATGTCCAGGTGCAGCATCTTGTGCTGGTGCACGATGCGCAGCCCGCGCAGCACCTCGTCGAACAGCGAGCGGATCGTCGACTCGCGGAACACCTTGGGCCGCTTGAGTTCGCGCGAGGTGATGATGAAGTCCTGCAGGGTCGCGCCCTCCAGGTAGTTCATGACCATGTAGACGGTCTCGTTCTCGCGGAAGAAGTTCAGCACGCTGACCACCGAGGGGTGGGCGATCTGCGCGAGCGAGCGACCTTCCTCGAAGAAACTCTTGAGCCCCAGGCGGTACAGCGAGAGCTTCTCGGCCGGCACCACGGGCAGCGTCTGGCCCGGTTCGCGTGAGGCGAGCGAGGACGGCAGGTATTCCTTGACCGCGACATAGTTGCCTTCGCCGTCGATGGCGAGGTAGACCATGCCGAAGCCGCCGGAAGAGAGTCTGCGCACGACGCGGTAGCCACCGATGACGGTCTCGGGCCGCAACGGCGCCGGCTTGCTCTTGGTCATGGAAAAGGCTGCAATCGTCGCGAAGGGTGGAAGCCGTTATTCTCTGGCCTTTGCAACGACCAGAAACGTTCTCATGCCAGTCTACAGCATGACCGGTTACGCAAGCGCCCAGCAAAGTGGCGCCAGTAACCCCGCGGAAACCGACGCCAGGAGCCAGCCGTCGCGCCGCCTGGGCATGGAGATCCGCGCCGTCAACAGCCGCTTCCTCGACCTCGCCTTCCGCCTGCCCGACGAATTGCGCCAGCAGGAACCCGCGCTGCGCGAACTGCTCACAGCCAAGCTCAAGCGCGGCAAGGTGGAGCTGCGCGCGTCCATCGACAGCATCGACACCGGCAGCGTGCCTGAACCCACGCCGCGCCTGCTGCAGCGCCTGAATGGGGTGCAGGACCAGGTGCGTTCGTGGCTGCCCAACGCCACGCCGCTGTCCGTGGCCGAGGTGATCCGGCTGTCTTCCGCCGAACAACATGGCGCAGGCGAACTCGACGACCAACTGCTGCCGCTGGCAGAAAAGGTCGTGAAGGAACTGCTGGCGGCACGCCAGCGCGAAGGAACCCGCCTCGCGGCGATGCTCAACGAGCGCCTGGGCCAGCTGCGCGCACTGGCTGCGCAGGCCCTGCCGCTCGTCCCGCAACTCGTGGAGCAGCAGCGCCAGCGCTTCCTGGACCGCTGGAAGGAAGCCATGGCCCTGGCCGACGGCGCCACCCTGCCCGAAGCCGCGCAGGACCGCGCTCTGACCGAAGCCACGGCCTTCGCCATCCGCATCGACGTGGCCGAGGAGATCACGCGGCTGGATTCGCACCTGGACGAGATCGAGCGCCTGCTCAAGAAGGGCGGTGAACTCGGCAAGCGGCTCGATTTCCTGATCCAGGAACTGCACCGCGAGGCCAACACGCTGGGCTCCAAGTCCGCCGCGCTGGAATTGACGCGCATCTCGGTGGACATGAAGGTGCTGATCGAGCAGATGCGCGAGCAGGTGCAGAACGTTGAGTAGGGTGCCAGAGTTGCAAACGCCACCGGAAAACGCCCTTCTACAGAGGTGAAGGCCGGGGAAAGTGGTCTCATGCAGTAGCAAGTGATGTCAGCGCAGCACACGATTGCTGTGGGGTAATTTGTGGGGGAAATGGGTTCCCCCACAGGTCCGGGCTCCGAGCCCGAACATTTACCCCACAGCTTCTTCTTGAACCGCTGTGGAGATCGCTATGACTGAGAGAGAACGCATCACCGACAAGACGCTGCGCGCCTGGCTCAACGCCGGCCCCGTGGACCGCGGCATCGGCGGCGGCCTGACCTTCGTGGGCACCAGCGCCAGCGCGCTGAAAGGCCAGGCCTCCTGGATCCTTCGCTTCCGCTTCGGCGGCACCGCCCGAGAAAAGGTGCTGGGCCGCTACCCGGACCTGTCGCTCAAGGACGCACGCGAGGCGGCGCGCATGAACCGGGCACGCATCCAGCAGGGTGTGGACGTCGCCGCGGAAAAGCGTGCTGAGCGGCTCAAGGCCCATGAACAGACCACCGTCACAGCCCTTGCCGAAGCCTGGTACGAACGGAACATCGCCAAGGTGCATAAGCACCCCGAGGTCGTGTCGCGCGTCATCCGCCGCCACATCGATCCGGTGATCGGCAAACTGGGGGTGGCGGAAGTCGGCCGCTGCACATCGACAAGGTGCTCACGCGCATCGTGGACGCCGGTACGCCGACCGTGGCCAACGATGCGCTGCGCTACCTGTTCCGTATGTTCCACTTCGCCGTGAAGCGCCGGTGGATCGACACCAACCCTGCTTCAGGCTTCGACCTCTCCGACGCAGGCGGTGCCGAGAAGTCCCGGCAGCGCTGGCTGAACCGCGATGAACTCGCAGCCCTCGCCAAGGCCATGCGAGACACGCGGAACTTCGGTCGCCAAAACGAACTGGCAGCCTGGCTGTTGCTCGCACTGTGCGTGCGCAAGATGGAGCTGCTGTCGGCTCAGTGGTCGTCGTTCGATCTGGAGCGCGGCATCTGGTCGCTTCGCCCATCGCGTACGAAGACGAGCCATGCGATTGAAATCCCGCTCGCAGCATCGGTCCTGCATTGGTTGGAGGAGGTGAAGGTGTTTTCGGGCAACAGCGAGTACCTGTTCCCTGCTCGCCGGCTGATCCACATGAAGGCCGGCGTACCCCGGAAGAACCGCTTCGGCCACATAAGCCCGGATACGTTGAACGCGGCGCTGCACCGCCTGCCGCTGGACGACATGGATCATTTCACCGTGCACGACATGCGGCGGACGGCCCGCACACACATGGCCGCGCTGGGCGTGGATCGGTTCGTCGCCGAACGGGCGCTCAACCACAAGGTGCGCGATATCGAAGGGGTCTACAACCGGTACGACTACTTCGAAGAGCGCAAAGCTGCGCTGCACCTATGGGCAAGACTTCTGGCGGGAATCTCGTGCTCACCCAAGAAGTTGCATGCAGATGATTGACTCCCTTCCGAGCGATGATTTCGTGACCCAAAGCGGCCACGTACATCAACCGCCGCCTACATGCCGACCGCGGCGATGACGCGTAGTGCAATACCAGCCGCCAGCGCTCCTGCTCGCCCCATATATAGATAGCTGCGCACGCATCCGCCGCAGCCTTGACACCGCCCGATACATTCACCTCTCGAAAATACCGTCAACTTAAAATAGTGGAAAACTACTGAATCTGACTCACACTTTTCAGCATGTTATCGAATCATCACATTAATTTGAGCCGGAGCCAAATTGGCTGGACGGGCGGAACCAAAACTCGGCGTAGGCAGAACCGGCACGACCGCTGGCGCCGCCGGCAAAAGAGCAGCTCTTGCCACTGCGGCTGCATTAGCAGCGACAGCCGCTGAGCGAGCTGCCACGATAGCAGTGGTGAAGCCATTCTTGGTTTGGCTAGAAAACTTGTCTAATGCTCGCCTCACCGACGCCTCATGAGGCCAGGAAGCCGAATAGTTGCCCGCTGCATCGATCGGTCGAACGGCCGCTTGCAAATCCGAGAGTTTTGAGGCGATTACGGATTTTTCGGACGATGAGGAGAAATCTCGAAGCAGCCACCATAAAGCCCCCGCTTGATCTAAAGTTAAGCGACCGGGTGGATTCAAAATATTTCCGAGCTCCTGAAGCGCGAGTTGATCAGAAATTAGCCCTACCGAATTAGGCTCCACTGAGGTTTGAACTGCAACCACATCGCCTTTCCTTATCGCATCACGAGAAAGAGCGGCGATAGAAGACGGCTCACAAATGTCTTGATTCCCCAAGACAAGAAGAGCCGCAGACGAGTAAGTTTGCACACCTATGCCCAAGGCTGCCGAACTGTGCTTAGTTAGTGCATTCACAACCAAGGTCCTAACGGAATCGATATTCTCAGCAGAGAATAAATAATTTTTAGTATAAATATCGATGCCAGAAAACGCCACTCCAGTTGTCAGTGCAAGATAACCCGCTGCATGCCGACTTCCCTCATGCAATGCAAGTATTGCGCTTCCAAAAGTACCCACAGCACCGACAACATCACGAATAACACTCACATTCTGCTGGGACTTGCCAGCAGACCTGAAGAAAGTTCGGCAGTTTGCATCCACTAGCGCAAATCCATCTTCGAGCATTTTACGTGCCAACGACGAATCACCCGGCGCGGCAAATGAGGCTGCATGCGACGCATAAAAACCATTGACCAACCCAGGATTAGAGCTGGTTTTCTCAGGGCCATTAGCCCCCACTGCGGGCTGAGGGCCGCTAACTGTGGCGCAGCCTGTAGCCATACCACCAACCACCAGCAGCCCGACTAAACTACTTCTCACAATCACCTCCCATCGAATATCTGATTTTCAAAAATCGCCCCGACGATTCGCCTCTGATACGAGTTCCGGGGGGCTCACCCCGGGCCAGAACACAGTTGAGAATCAAAGGTCAGCATCAGAAAGCGCCCGGCTTACGTAAGTAGGCCTCGATTCCTTGGCTATTAACCTGTGAAGAATTTTTTATGAGTGCAGCTCGCTCATTAGATGTCAGCGAAGGGATCGCAAAACTACTGCCGACACCATTCGATTTTGTAACTGAACCTATAAAAGCATTTGACTCTGGAGTGTTTGCCAAAGAAAGACCTCTTAGCGCCTGTTTACTTAGTGCCTCAGGATTATTTGTCCCGACGATGGCCTTGGCTTCCGCAACGCTTGCGGCCCTTACTAGCGCATCAACCGCGCTATTGGATTGAAATCGATTGGCAATAACTCCAAGAGCCAAAGGCGCAGAAAGTTTGACTTGAAGAAGCGTCCGAAATTTCTCCTTTTCGGCTAGATCCCCTCCCGGCAGAACTGCCGCCATCGGCAACTCCATGGCATTTCGAACCAGCCTCGAGTCAGACTCTCTCCCCACAGCGGCGATAACATTAAGCGCTTGCGGCCAGTATCTATTTACAGGCCCCTCCAACATTCGCCTAATTGATTCGAGATCGTCCTCAGAAAGCGTTTTGATTACATCAAGTGGAAGACCGTGAACCCAAGGTGGCGCCACAACCTCATACGCTCTTGGCGTCATTCCTGCAGAATCCACAGCCGCCGCAAGCGCAGAAGGCGTCGATTCTGCTTGAGCACCTTTTGCCTGAGGAACTTCTCCAGATTTATCCGCAACGGCCACCAAAGTAGCTGCATTCGTGTTACCGAGCTTTGAAACAGAAGAAACACTGCTCAGCTTGAAGTGATTGCATTCGACGTTAGTCTTCCCAACATGGTCGCGTCCTAACATCCAGAACATAAACCTTTTTCCAATCTCTGGCTTTTCCGTCGCGGACATCGCTGGCGCCTCAGCAGAGTGCTGCAGTCCCATATTATGTCCACGCTCATGCAACCAAAGCTGAATATCGAAGCCAGGTGCCGGCCCTACCACCAATGGCTCGCCACCTATTCGACCACAGCCGGCCGCCTGAATACCAGCACAATCAATCCCACTAACTATCAGTACATTGGCCCTAGGCGCAATGGATTTCATCTTTGCAGTTATCGATTCAAATGAACCGGTGATAGGAAGCCGTTCATCAACTATTACATCGCCTGCGCGAACAAATTGAACATCTTCACACGGAAAATCCCACGGATTGCCATAAACCGAAGCTCGGATTGCATCATTCATGCCGCGCACTATTACATCTACGTCCCGGTTGTCAATTAACAGTACAGGGTTGGCAGCTACCGTTAGCCTATGTTGCCATACTTGGGAATTTCCGGCGGCAGCGCCGAGAACGCCAATAAATAACGCAAGCACTCTCTTAATCGTCATTACTCGCCCCTCAAACTGATAATGAAACTAAAGAACGGCTGCAATCTTAAAACGGACTTTGCTCGCTTCCACGCCCCCCGTCCTCCTCAACTTTGAGGATAGAACGACAGATTTTGGTCTATAGAGAGAGTAGACATACATTGCCTTGGCCAGAAACAGTCGACCCAGTTCACAAAGCTACTCCCCAAAAACCTGCCTGCGCCGCGTGACCATCAAGCCGTCCCGGTTACGTTGGCACAGCAGTTTGAAGTCGTGGTTCAGGTCGCGCAAGATTTGCTCCTTTTCAATCCTCATCCAGTCATCTCCGCACGAAGTGCGGTACCTACGAGACCGAAGGCCGAAGCCGCCGGGGTGCATGACGGTCAGGTCAGTGTTTCTGTCCGTCCCTGACGCCGCAGCGCAAGGGAACTACGAGGGACACGGGACACCACTCCCGGTTGTGCAAACGAATCAACTGGTCGCCGGCGTTGCACGCGCTGTGGCGCCGCGCGGTGGTACCTGTTGGCACGTCGATGCGCGGGGACTGGTCACCCAAGGTCCATGGGGTGTGCACGTCACACGAGGGGAGATCCGTTGACGGGGATCAGGCGGCGCAGCGCCGGTCGAGCCGAACGCATGCGCATCGGATGCCGCGAGGGCATCGAGGGGGCTCCAGGCCCCATTGACGGACGCCGTCCAGCAGCGTCAGAGCCCGTCACTTCGGGCCGTCACTTCGCGCAGTCCGCCTTTTGATCAGGCGCAACGCGGACTTACCGCGTCGTCACTGTCAGCAAGCTTCCAGTGACGACGCGGAGGGCGCTGCAATGCAAAGGGCAGATGCCCAGACATCGCAGAACACGGGCGCCATCGGGTGGCGCACAGGATGCCGTCGCGCATGGCGCAACGACGCGAACGGCGGCACATGCCGCAGGTGGCTCTGCGCAGATCAAGTCTGCGTGGCAAGCCGAGGCCCGCGCAAGGCGAACTCGGCATCTCAGGCCGGCACGAAGGCACGGCGAATCTCCAAGGGCAGGTAACGACTGCGACGGCTGTTGGTGAGGACAGCGGCCTCATGGGAATCTCCACTATGCAACGCAGCACGGCGAAGTCAACGACCTGCCAGCGGATGCCACGGCCATCGTCGGCGTAGGCGGTCGTTTGCAGGTGGCGATTGATGCCGCCTCCTTGCCCCACGCGCCGCGCCGCCATACTCCGCCCAAACACAAACCCGACTGCTAGACTTCCCCCGTGCGCGCGCTGAACATCGATTGCCGCTCCATGCAGTCTCACCGCAGCTCAGGCCTCCTGTGGGGCAAATCGTGGGGGAAATGCAGTCCCCCAGGCCGATAGCCCACAGAGATCAAGCACTTGCAGCGCATCCCGCGCTTCAGGTGCAGAACATCGAGTGAAGTTCGTGGGGGTCTCGCGCGACCCGAGGCGCCGTGAGGCATCCCCACAAGTCCCTCGCCCGAGGCTCCGGTGGCGAGCCCGGCCTTGCTGGTGCTACGGTCAGGTGGCGTCCTTGTTCTTCTTCTTTTTTCCTTCGTCGTGGTGCCACTTGATGGCGCGGAACATGCAGGTTCCGAACACGAGAACCTTGAACACAATGAAGACGACAGGGACCCAATCCATGATTTCGCGTAGTTCCAGGCTTTGACTTGAGGCACGTGAGAAGAGACAGCGAACGCGAACGGCGTGCGCGCAAGCAGCGGGGGCTTCGTGGCTTGGCGCGTCTCAGTCAACGCGCAATGCGGCGGGCGGCGCGCTGCTTCTGCTGGTGCAGAACTTTGCGCCACCATCTGGTTCGGTACCAGATTCAGTTCTCCGGAAAAACGACGGATCAGATGGGCATGCCCAAAGGGCGTTCCTGAGCCGCGACGCCGAGCGCACCGAAGCCGAGCACGCCGTTCACCATGGCCAGCAACTGGGCTCCGACGTCTGAACCCTGCCACTCACGCGCCACGGAACCAACCGCCTTCGGGCGGTTTTTGCTTTTCCGGGTGGCTGACTTGTCCCCGCACGCCGTGGGCAAGGCTGTGGACAAGCACCGTGGAATCTCCCGAAATCCTTGCCCGGCGCGGGCTGCGACGCGGTGCCCGCACAACAGGCAGTCGTGCCCCGGAATCGGGATTCAGGTGTGCAGCTTGCGGCCCAGCAGCTGTTCCACCTTGGCCGTCTTGGCCTGCAGCCGGCCTGCCGGGCCTTCGCGCCAGTCCACCTTGAGGTGCAGGCCGATGCGCGTGCAGCCCACGGCGCGCAGGTGGTCGAAGCAGGCCTTCACGACGGCGAAGGTCTCGTCCCATTCGCCTTCGAGGATGGTGCCCATCGGCGTGAGCTGGTAGGGGACGCCGCTTTTGTCGATGAGGTCGATGATCTGGGCCACGTAGGCGCTCACGCTGTCGCCCTCGGCGCGTGGCGACATCTGAAATTCGAGCAGGACCATGGTTGTTCCTTGGGTTCAATCGGAGAGTTGCCGGCGGGCCACGCCACAGGCGCGGCGCCGCGGCACGATGCTACCCACACGCACCCTCGCCCCCTAGACTCGCGCTGCTGCGGCCAGGGGCATGCGCGCGCCCGGCCACGGCATTCCAACCACAAGGAGACACGCATGCTGACACGCCGCCACCTGCTGGCCTGCCCCGCCATCGCCCTTCCCGGCCTCTCCCTGGCCGCTATGGGCCCGAACGACAAGTTCGACCTGCTGATCCGCAACGCCAATGTGCTGGACCCATCGCAGAACCTGTCGGGCCGGCGCGATGTCGGCATCCGCCACGGGCTCGTCGCCGCGGTGGAGGCGTCCATCCCCCCGGAGCGCGCGCAGCGCGTGCTGGACGCCGGCGGCAAGCTCGTCACGCCGGGCCTGATCGACCTGCACGCGCACAGCTACCCCTACGGCTCGGCCATCGGCATCCCGGCCGACGAACTGGTGGCGCTGCAGGCCACCACCACGGTGGTCTCGGCGGGTGATGCCGGCGCCAACAATTTCGCCGCATTCCGCCGCTTCATCGCGCCGGGCTCGCGCACGCGGCAGTTCGCGTTTGTGCACATCGGCATCGTGGGGCTGGCCGGCTTTCCGGTGCCCGAGCTGTTCAACATCGACTACGCGCGGCCCGACGCGGCGGCCCGCGTGGTGGCGGAGAACGCCGACATGGTGCTCGGCGTGAAGGTGCGCATGAGCGAGAACGTGGTCGCGCGCCATGGCCTGGAGCCGCTCAAGCGCGCGATCGCGGCCTGCGAGATGGCCGGCGTGCCGGCGCGTGTGATGGCGCACATCGGCGGCGTGTCCGAGAAGGCGCTGATGTCGCAGATCCTGGACGCGCTGCGCCCCGGCGACGTGCTCACGCATTGCTACTCGGGCGCGCGCAACAACGCCGGCGAGGGCACGAACATCGTGCAGGACGGCAAGCTGCTGCCGGCCGCCCTGGAGGCCAAGCGCCGTGGCGTGCTGTTCGACATCGGCCACGGCGGCGGCAGCTTCGACTACACCATCGCCGAGGCCGCGATGGCCCAGGGCGCCCTGCCCGACACCATCTCCTCGGACATCCACGCCTTCTCCGGCAACACGCCGGGCATGCCCTACATGCCCTGGGTCATGAGCAAGCTGATCGGCCTGGGGCTGTCGCTGCCCGAGGTGGTGGCCATGTCCACGGCCGCGCCGGCGCGCGTGATCGGCCGCATCCCCAAGCACGGCACGCTGCAGGTCGGCGCGCCGGCCGACCTGTCGTTCCTGGATGTGGTGGAGGGCCCCGTCGAATTCGTCGACACCATGGGCAACAAGCGCAGCGGCAAGATGCACCTGAAGCCGGCCGGCACCGTGGTGGCCGGCGTGGCGTTCGGGCGGCCGTACCAGTCGCCGTTCAGCGTGCGCTGAGGCTCAGTCGGCCAGCTTGTAGTCCTTGAACTGCTGCCGCAGCTGCGTCTTGAGCAGCTTGCCGGTGGCCGTGTGCGGCAGGCTGTCGACGAAGACCACGTCGTCCGGCAGCCACCACTTGACGATGCGCTGGCCCAGGTGCTCCAGCACGCTCTGGCGGTCGACCTCGGCACCCGGGCGCTTGACCACCACCAGCAACGGGCGCTCCTGCCACTTGGGATGCGGCAGGCCGATCACGGCCGCCTCGGCCACACCGGGGTGGCTCATGGTGGCGTTCTCCACGTCGATCGACGAGATCCATTCGCCGCCCGACTTGATCACGTCCTTGGCGCGGTCCACGAGCTGCAGGAAGCCGTCGGTGTCGATGGTGGCCACGTCGCCGGTGCTGAAGTAGCCTTCCTCGTCGATGGGCGAGCCGCCCTCGCCCTTGAAGTAGCCGCTGGCGATCCACGGGCCGCGCACGCGCAGGTGGCCGAAGGCCTCACCGTCCCACGGCTGGACCTTGCCTTCGTCGTCGACGATCTTGAGGTCCACGCCCCAGACGCCACGCCCCTGCTTGAGCTTGACCTTCACGAGCTCCTCGCCAGCCATGCCATCGTGCTTGGGCAGCAGCTTGCTGATCACGCCGATCGGGCTGGTCTCGGTCATGCCCCAGCCCTGCACCACCTCGGCGCCGAACTGGTTCTCAAAGCGCTCCAGCATCGCCCGCGGCACCGCCGCCCCGCCGATGCCCACGCGGGTGATGCCCAGCTTCTTCGGGTCGATGTCGGGGTTGGCATCCAGGTACTGGAACAGCATGAGCCAGACCGTGGGCACGCCCTGCGAGAAGGTGACCTTCTCGTCGCGCATGAGCGTGTAGACGCTCTGGCCATCCAGGTGCGGGCCGGGCAGCACGAGGCGGCAGCCCACCATCGCGGCGGCGTACGGCGTGCCCCAGGCGTTGGCATGGAACATGGGGACGATCAGCATCACGGTCTCGCGCGAGCTCACGCCGAAGGTGTCGGGCGCCAACTCCATCAGCGTGTGCAGCATGGTCGAGCGGTGCGAGTACAGCACGCCCTTGGGGTTGCCCGTGGTGCCCGACGTGTAGCACAGCGACGAGGCCGTGCGCTCGTCGAATTCGGGCCAGGTGTAGGCGTCGCTCTCGCCGCCGATCAGGTCGTCCCAGCAGTGCAGATTGGGCACGTCGATCTTGGGCATGGCGTCCCGCGTGCACATGCACACGTAGGCCTTGACGGTCTTGAACTTGGGCGCCAGCTTCTCGACCAGCGGCGCGAAGCTGGTGTCGAAGAACATCACCTGGTCTTCGGCATGGTTGACGATGTAGTCGATCTGCTCGGGGAACAGCCGCGGGTTGACCGTGTGCAGCACGCTGCCAGTGCCCGAGACGCCGAAGTACAGCGCCAGGTGGCGGTAGCTGTTCCAGGCCAGGGTGCCCACGCGCTCGCCGGGCTGCACGCCCAGCTTGTGCAGGGCATTGGCCACCTTGCACGCCTCGCTGCGGATGCCGGCCCAGTCGGTGCGGTGGATGCCACCCTCGGGCAGGCGCGAGACGATCTCGGCCTTGGGGTGGAAGCGGGCCGCATGCTCGATCAGCGACGAGATCAGCAGTGGGCGGTCCTGCATCAGGCCGAACAGGGGGGATGCCATGGTGTGTTCCTCTTTTTTGTCGAATGCCGCCCGGGCCGCCCGGCGGTGTTCCGGGCATGTCCTGCGTTGCGGCGCGCAGGCATGCTAGGCGGGGGTGGCGCCGCAGGCGTCGTCGGAACGGACGATTGCGGCGCTCTGGGCCTCAGCGGCCCAGCACCGGCCCCATCGGCACGTAGCGCGTGCCGTCGAACTGCTGCGGCTGCATGCGCTCGATCGGGTGGAAGTCGTCCGCGCTGGTCTTGATGTCGATGCCGGGGTACAGCATGGGCAGCGTCATCGACAGGTTGGCCGCGATCTTCATGACGTTCTCGCGCGTGAGGTTGTCGCCGGCCTTGCGCAGCACGAACTCCAGCGTCTGGGCCGAGGAGTAGCCGAGCACGTTGAGCGAGTCGTTCGGATCGCCGCCCGGGTAGTACTTGGCCATCACGGCCAGATACTCCTGCACCTCTTTCGTGTCCTTGTAGTCGGCCGGGTCGCGCAGGTAGGCCGCCGAGATCACCCCCTTGGCGTTTTCGAAGCCGGCCGGCTTGAACACCGAGGTGACCGACTGCGACACGCTGGCCAGGTAGTGGGTGGGCTTCCAGCCGATCTCGGCCACCTTGCGGATGGCCTGGGCCGCGAACTTGGGCGTGGTGATCGAGAAGAACACGTCGGCACCGGAGGACTTGAGCGCCACCAGCTGGCTGTCCACGGTCGGGTCGGTCACCTCGTAGGTCTGCTGGGAGACGACCATGGTCTTGGCCTTGTCGCCCAGGCCGTCCATGAAGCCCTTGAGGTAGTCTTTCCCGAAGTCGTCGTTCTGCATCAGGATGCCGATCTTGGCGTTCGGCTTGGTCGACAGGATGTGCTGGGCGTAGATCGTGCCCTCGGCCTGGTAGGTCGGCTGCCAGCCCATGGTCCAGGGGAAGGCCTTGGGGTCGCCGAAGCGCGTCGCGCCCGTGGCCACGAACAGCTGCGGCACCTTCTTGGCGTTCATGTAGCGCTGGATCGCCATGTTGTGCGCCGTGCCCAGGGTGCCGAACAGCAGCAGCACCTCGTCCTGCTCGACCAGCTTGCGCGCCTGCTCCACGGTGCGCGAGGGCGTGTAGGCGTCGTCCAGCGAGAGGAAGTTGATCTTGCGTCCGTTGATGCCGCCCTCGGCGTTCAGTTTGGAGAAGTAGGCGTTGACGGCCTTGCCGATGGTGCCGTAGGCCGACACCGGGCCGCTGTAGGGCACCAGGTGGCCGATCTTGATCTCGGTGTCGGTGGCGCCTGTGTCGTACTTCTTCTGCGCCTGCACCGCACCGGCCATTGCCACGCCGACCGCCAAGGCCACACCGGCCTTGAGGAAACGGCGCAGCGGCCGCGAAACACCATGGTTCATATTCGAAGTCTCCCGCTGATCTGAGGGTGTTCCGGGCGGGCTGCCCAGGGAATCGGCCGCATCGTAGGCAGGCCCCTCAGGGGGGCACATCGTCGGAACGGACGATTGAGCGCGCCAGCGGGTTGACCCTAGGATGCGCGCGGCGGTGACAAGGATGCGGCAGGCCGCTGCGATCATCAGCGCACCACCCGTGATTCGAGGAGATCCATGTCCGCTTCCCCCCGCATGCTCGAAGGCCTGCGCGTCGTCGACCTGACCACCGTCATCTTCGGCCCCTACTGCACCCAGATCCTGGCCGACCTGGGCGCCGAGGTGATCAAGGTCGAGCCGCCCGAGGGCGACCACACCCGCATCATCGGCACGCCGGCCAAGACGCCCGGCATGAGCCCGGTGCACCTGCGCCTGAACCGAGGCAAGCGCTCGGTCGACTGGAACTTGAAGAGCGCCGACGGCCAGGCCGCCATGCGCGCGCTGCTGGCCACCGCCGACATCTTCGTGCACAACGTGCGCAGCGAGGCCATCGCCCGCGCCGGCCTGTCGTACGAGGACGTGTTGGCGATCAAGCCCGACATCCTGTACGTGCACTGCACCGGCTTCGACCAGCGCGGCCCCTACGCGGGGCTGCAGGCGTACGACGACATCATCCAGGCCGCCACCGGCGTGGCCTCGCTGCCGCCCAAGGTCGACGGCAACCCGGCGCCGCGCTTCGTGCCGATGACGATGGCCGACAAAGTGTCGGGCCTGCACGCGGCCTATGCCGTGATGGCCGGGGTGATCCACCGGCTGCGCACCGGCGAAGGCCAGCGCATCGAGGTGCCGATGTTCGAGTCCGTCGCCAGCTTCAACCTGCTGGAGCACCTGTGCGACGCCACCTTCGTGCCGCCCACCGGCCCGGCGCTGTACCCGCGCCAGATCGACCCGAGCCGCCAGCCCATGGCGACCCGGGACGGCTGGATCGCCATCGCGCCCTACATGGACGAGCGCTGGCTGCGCTTCTTCGCCGCGGCCGGCCATCCCGAGGCACTGGACCGGCCCGAGCTGGCCGACAAGGACCTGCGGCGCAAGAACATGAACCTGATGTACCAGGCCGCCGCGCGCATCCTGCCCGAGCGCAGCACCGACGAGTGGCTGGAAATCCTGCGCGGGGCCAACGTGCCGGCCATGCGCGTGAACGAGGTGCAGGACCTGCCCAACGATCCGCAACTGATTGCCAGCGGCCTGTTCAAGACGCGGACCCATCCGACCGAGGGCGACTACCTGGAGGTGGGCCCGCCGGTGCGCTTCTCCGCCTACGACTGCGCCCAGCGCGCACACGCGCCGCATGCCGGCGAGCACAGCGCCGAACTGGCGCGCGAACTGGGTGTGGCCGTGCCCGCCCGTGGAGAAAAGAAATGAATGTGAATGAAGCCATCGCCAGTCGCCGTTCGGTGCGCGCCTTCCAGCCCACGCCGGTGCCGGGCGAGGTGATCCGCCGCGTGCTCGAGCGCGCCCTGCGCGCGCCCTCGGGCGGCAACCTGCAGCCCTGGCACCTGCACGCCGTGGGCGGCGAGCGGCTCGATGCGCTCAAGGCCATCATGCGCGAGCGCGTGCAGCAGGCCCCCGGCGGCGAGGCCAGGGAATACAGCGTCTACCCCGAGAACCTGCCCTCGCCCTACCGCGACCGGCGCTTCGCCGTGGGCGAGGCCATGTACGCCAGCCTGGGCATCCCGCGCGACGACAAGCCCGCGCGGCTGCGCTGGTTCGCGCGCAACTTCCAGTTCTTCGAGGCGCCGCTGGCGCTGTTCTGCACGGTCGACCGGCTGATGGGCCCGCCGCAATGGTCCGACCTGGGCATGCTGCTGCAAAGCGTGATGCTGCTGCTGCGCGAAGAGGGCCTGGACAGCTGCGCGCAGGAGTGCTGGGCGCTGTACCCCAAGACGATCGGCGACTTCCTGGAGCTGCCCGAGGGCCGCATGCTGTTCTGCGGCATGGCGATCGGCTATGCGGACCGCAGCCACGCGGTGGATGCGCTGGAGACCGCGCGCGCACCGCTGGCCGAGGTGGCGAGCTTCCACGGCATCTGAGCGGCCGACCACGACAACAACAACAACGACAACGAGGAGACCCCATGCACACCACCCGCCGCGCCCTGCTGGCGCTGGCCACCGGCCTGGCCTGCACTGGCGCCCTGGCCCAGGGCGCCTGGCCCGACAAGCCCATCCGTCTCGTCGTGCCCTACGCCGCCGGTGGTGCCACCGACGGCTTCGCGCGCATCGTGGCCGAGGGCGTGGGCAAGCGCCTGGGCCAGAGCGTGGTGGTGGACAACCGGCCCGGGGCCAATGGCGGGCTGGGCCTCACCGCCGTGCAGCGCGCGCCCGCCGACGGCTACACCGTGCTGTTCACGCTGACCTCCATCGTGCAGAACCCGCTGCTCTACGCCAACGTGGGCTACGACCCGTTCAAGGACTTTGCCCCCGTGTCCGAGGCCGGCCGCCTGCCCATCGTGTTCACCGTGAGCACCAAGCTGGGCGTGGATTCGCTGGCCGGCTTCGTCGACAAGGCGCGCGCCGCGCCCGGTAAGCTGTCGTACGGCTCGTTCGGCGCCGGCTCCAGCGCCCACCTGTACATGGAGCTGCTGCAGGACGCCGCCGGCATCCAGCTGCTGCACGTGCCCTACAAGGGCGAGGCGCCAGCCATCACCGAGTTGCTCGGCGGGAGTGTGGACGCGGTGTTCGTCTCCGCGCGCGGCGTGTCGCCACACGTGGCGGCCGGCAAGGCCAGGTCCATCGCCGTGGTCGGCACCGCGCGCGCGCCGCTGGCCGCCGATGTGCCCACCTTCCGCGAGCAGGGCTACCAGGCCATGGACCTGGTCGGCTGGTTCGGCATGTTGGTGCCGGCCGGCACGCCCGCGCCCATCGTGCAGCGCATCTCCGATGCCGTGGCCGAGGTCGTCAAGGACCCCGCGCAGAAGCAGCGCATCGAGGCCCTGGGCGTGATCCCGGTGGGCAGCACGCCAGAGCAGCTGACGCAGACCATGCGCGCCGACCAGGCGGTGTGGGGCCGGGTGATCAAGGACAAGAACATCCGGTTGGAGTGAGGCTCAGCCCAGCGCCTTGAGATCAGCCAGCGTCTTGCGCACGATGGCCAGCGTGCGTTCGCGCTCCTCGCCCACCAGCGGCAGGCGCGGCGGCTTGACGGTCTCGGGGTAGCCGGCGATCACGTTCTCGGCCAGCTTGATGTACTGCACCAGCTTGACGTGCGTGTCGAGGTGGAACAGCGCGATCAGCGCCTGGTAGAGCTTGCGCGCACTGGCGAAATCCCCGGAGTTGGCCAATTCCAGCAGCCGCACCGATTCCTTGGGCAGCGCGTTGGCCATGCCCGAGACCCAGGCCTGGGCGCCCAACGCGGCGCTCTCGACGATCAGGTCGTCCACGCCGCAGACCACGTTGAGCCGCGTGCCGAAGCGTGCCAGCAGGTCGGTCACGCGCGTGGTGTCGTAGCTCTCCTCCTTGATGGCCACGATGTTGGGCTCTTCCAGCATCTCCACCAGCAGGTCGGGCGTGAGGTCCACGCCATAGCCGCGCGGGTTGTTGTACAGCAGGATCTGCAGCCCGCTGGCCTGGGCCACGCTGCGGTAGAAGGCCACGGTCTCGCGCGCGTCCGACTTGTAGGTGAGACCGGGGAAGACCATCAGGCCATCCACGCCGATCTGCTCGGCCTTCTTCGCGAAGGCGATGGCGCGCTCGCTGCTGGTCTCGGCCAGACCGGAGATCACGGGCACGCGGCCGGCCACGGTCTCCTTGCCGATGCGCAGCACCTCGAGCTTCTCCTCGGGCGAGAGCGAGGCGTTCTCGCCCACCATGCCCATCAGCACCACGCCGGCGACGCCGTTGGCGATCAGGCGCTCCAGGCCGTCGCGGATGGCGGCCTCGTCGAGCGAGAAGTCGGGCTTGAGCTTGGTCGTGACGGCGGGGAAAACGCCTTTCCATTGGATCTTGGTCATGTATCGGTCCTATTGGGTGGAGAAATCAGGCGTGGGGCGGCGGCGCGAAGACGGTATTGGCCTCGATCTGCAGCACGTCCGACGGACGCGCGAAGGGCTCGGGCGCGGCTTCGCCGGCCTGCCGCGCACGCCCGATGGCGGCGAAGAAATCCTCCAGTCCGCCGGGCATGAAGAACCAGACCCACTGCAGCTCGGTGTCGCCGTCGTTGATGAAGGTGTGGGGCACGTTGTGGCCCATGTACAGCGTGGCGCCGGGCGCCATGCGGTGCGTCTCGCCGCCGATCTCGGCGCGGCCCTGGCCGCGCAGCACGTAGAACACCTCTTCGCTGGTGTCGTGTGCGTGCAGGCGCACGCGGCCACCGGGCGGCAGCGTCTGCGTTCCCATCGAGAAGCGGTGGACGCTGCGGATGTTCTTCTCCGACAGGATGCACTCGGCATGGCCGTTGGCCGGCACCGGCTGCCAGAAGGTCGGGGCGGCACCGGCCGGCACGGCCAGCGCATCGCCATGCGGCTCGTCGAAGGAAATGCGTGGGGTCTGGGTCATCGTGGTCTCCCTGAAATGGCGCGGCTCACCAGGCGGTGAAGCCGCCATCCACCGTGAACATGGCGCCGGTGGCGAACGAGGCTTCGTCCGAGGCCAGCCACAGCATCATGGTGGCGATCTCGACGGGCTGGCCCATGCGGTTGATCGGCGAGCGCGCCTCCAGCCCCTTCTTGAAGGCCACCGGATCGGGCACCTGCTCGAACATGCGGTCGTAGTAGCTCGATGCGATCACGCCGGGCGCGACGCTGTTCACGCGGATGCCGTCGACCGCATGGTCCAACGCCATCGCCCGCGTCAGCGCGGCGACGCCGCCCTTGGCCGCCACGTAGGCGGCGCGGTCCTTGATGCCGACGACCGAGATGGTCGAAGCCATGTTGATGATTGAACTGCTGCCGCGCCGGCGCAGGTGCGGCACGGCGTACTTGGAGCACAGGAACACGCCCTTAAGGTCCACCGCCATCAGCGCGTCCCATGCGTCTTCTTCCAGTGTCTCCACGGTGCCCAGGCAGCCGAAGCCGGCGTTGTTGACCAGCACGTCGAGCCCGCCGAAGCGCGCCACGCACAGCTCGACCATGGCCTGCACCTCGGCCGCCTTGGACACGTCGGCCGTGCAGGCCAGCGCGCTGTCACCCAGGCGCGCGGCGACGCGCTCGGCCAGCGCGCCGTCGCGGTCGGCCACCAGCACCTTGGCGCCCTCCTTGACGAAGAGCTCGGCCGTGGCCTCGCCGATGCCGGCGCCGGCACCCGTGATCAGCGCCACCTTGTTGTGAAGTCGCATAAGTCAGCTCCAGTCGGAGGGATGGATGGAAAAGGGGTTGAAGTGCGCGTGCAGCGCCGCTTCGATGCTCAGCGCGGCGAGCCACGAGGTCTTGGGGTTGTCGGGCAGCGGCGCATTGGCCAGCCGCAGCGACAACGTGCCGAAGACGCCTTCCGCGTGCAGCTCGTGCACGTTGGCGTCCACCCGCGGGTCGGCGATCAGCGTGACGGCGGTGCGTTCGAAGCCGGCGCCGGCCAGCGCCACGGCGGCTGTCACGTTGGCGTTCTTCGGGTAGGCGCGGGAGGCCTCGGCGGCATGGCCTTCGAAGACCACGGTGGGCATGCGCACCTCGGCCAGCATGCAGCGCGCCTCGGCCGGCGTGCCGGCCCAGGCCAGCGGCGGCTTGCGGCCGGTGTAGCGCACGCTGTGCAAGCCGGCCCGGCGCGCGGCGCGCAGCGCGTCGAGCCCGCCGATGGCGCCCGACACCACGATGGGCCGCGCCTGGCCCGCACCTGCGGCCTCTTCGATGGCGCTGCGCACGCCGGCATCGCCGAGCGCGCCGACGGACGCGATCACCACATCGCAGCCAGCGCGCAGCAGTGCCGGCACGGCCTGCGCGACGACCGCATGGCCGGCACATTCGATGGCGAGTTCAGGCCGCCAGGCGAGCAGCGCCTCCAGCTCGGAGAAGACGGCCAACGCCGCGCCGTCGTCGGGCACGGTCTTGCCTGGCCGCACCAGCGCCGCGAGGGTGGCATCCGGCGCCAGCCGCTCCCGCAGCGCGGCCTCTACGCGCTGGCCGATGGCGCCACGACCCAGCAGAGCGATGCGCTGGGGCTTGCGTTCAGCCATGGCCGCGCAGGAAGCGGGCGAGCGCCTCGGCATAGTCGGCAGGCCGCGTGGCCGGCACGAAATGCCCGCCGTCGAGCTGCAGCAGCTGCGCGTGCGGTATGCGTTGCGCCAGGTCGTGCGCATGGTGGAAGGGCACGATCTGGTCGTCCGCCGCACCGACGACCAGCGTCGGCTGTGCGATGCGGGGCAACTCGTCGGCGCGCTCGTAGCCGAGCAGCATGTCGATGCGCTCGGCGGTCAGCGCATTGCGGCTGGCGTCGCCCTGGGGCCACGGCGGCACGTCGGCCCCGGCCAGTTCGCGGTCGTACCAGGTGGGCGGGTAGCCCAGCAATTGGCCCAGCACGGCGTAGGCGCCCTCGCCCGCACGCTCGAGCACCACGCGGCGCAGCGCGAACAGGTCGCGGAAATGGCGGTCGGGCCGGGCCCAGGTGCTGCTGAGCACCACCGACTGCAGGCGCGCTGGCGCATCGAGCGCCAGCGCCTGCGCCACCAGCCCGCCCGTGGAATGGCCGACACAGCTGAACTGCCGGATGCCCTGCGCGTCCAGCAGTTCCAACACCGCGGCCGCGATGCTGCCGATGGCCTGCGCGCCGCGCGGAGCCGAGCCACCCACGCCCGGGTGGTCGAAGCTCAGCACATGCCAGTCGCGCGCCAGGATCTGCGCCACAGGGCGCCAGAAGCGGCCCAGCCCGCCCAGGCCGGCGACGAGCACCAGCGTGGGCCCGGCGCCGACGGACTCGAAGGCCAGCGGCGGCGTGGCGGATGCGGACAGAGCGGGATCGGCAGGATGCATGGCGACGCAAAGCCTGGTTGGTTCGGCAGTTCAATGTAATCGATTACAGCAAAGTGACGCAAGCTTTTTCGGCGATGTTCCGTTACGGTGCGCAGCCCGCCCGGCCTTGGTGCCGGAGCACCAAAAGAAGCGCAACACCATTGGAGAATGGCAGTCGATGGCGCACGTGCCTGCCGCAAAATCTTCCGGCACGCAAGATGGCAAGCACTGGCACCAAATCTGCTTCGAGCTTCCTAAGCTTGTAATCCTTTACAGCGCCAGCTTCCGGCACCTCGACGCATGGTGGCCCCGGCGCCGACTTTTTTGTGCGCCATGCCGCGACCGACAAAGTTCTGGCCTGCTTTTTGCAGCAGTTTTGTAATCGATTACAGCGTCTCGACGCGACTCGCCTTGAAAGGTCTGCGATGAATGCCACCGCCAACACAGCCGCCCCGCCAGTGCCGCTCCAGCAGTTGCCCATGGGCCTGGCGCTGCGCGTGCTGTTCCGCGCCAGCCGCTGGATGAACGCTGGCCTGCGCCACCTGGTGGGCGCCATGCTCTGCACCATGGTGCTGGTGGTGTTCGTGCAGATCCTCGTGCGCTTCCTGCTGCCGCGCCTGGGCATCACCGTGTCGGTGCCCTGGTCGGAAGAGCTGGCGCGCTACCTCATGGTGTGGTGCATCTTCCTGGGGGCCGCGGTGGCCTCGCGCGCCGGCGACCTGATCGCGGTGGAGTCACTCGTCGATGCGCTGCCCGCGCGCATCGGCTGGCGCCTGAAGATGGTCTCGTACGTCGCCACCATCGCCTTCCTCGCCACGTTGGTCTGGCTGGGCTGGCGCTGGGTCGAGTTCGGCGAAGGCGAAAGCTCAACCGTCATGAACCTGCCGATGTCCTGGGTCTACCTGGCGCTGCCGGTGGGCGCGGCGCTGACCATCGTGAACATCCTGACCCGCCTGCTCGAAGGCGTGGTGCGCCAGCGCGCGCTGGGCGATGCGCCGCAGGCCGAGCCGGTCGCGCCGCCGGCCGGCGAGCCGTCGCTGGTCTGAACCCACCCCATGCTTTCCAGGAGAACCCCATGCTGATATTCGGCTCCATGGCGATCACGCTCGCACTGTCGATCCCGATCTTCGCGGTGATGGGCATCTGCGCCATCCTCGCGCTGCACAACGTCAAGATGGACCTGATCACGGTGCCGCAGAACGTGTTCGAGGCGCTGGATTCGTTCGCGCTGCTGGCCGTGCCGTTCTACGTGCTGGCCGGCAACCTCATGAAGTCCGGCGGCATCTCGCGCCGGCTCATCGCGCTGGCCATCGCGCTGGTCGGCTGGATCCGTGGTGGCGTGGGCGCGGCCTCGGTGCTGACCTGCATGTTCTTCTCGACCATGTCGGGCTCCTCGTCGGCCACCACCGCAGCAGTGGGCGGCACCATGATCCCGGCGATGGAAGACAAGGGCTATCCCAAGCCCTTCGCCGCCGCGCTGGTCGCGGTGGGCGGCGAACTCGGCGCCATCATCCCGCCCTCGCTGCCCATGGTCATCTACGGCCTGGTGGCCAACGTGTCGATCGGCAGCCTGTTCATCGCCGGCATCCTGCCGGGCATCTTCGTCGGCCTCACGCTGATGCTGGCCGTCTGCGCGATGGCCAAGCTCAAAAACTTCGACGAGGTCAAGCGCGTGTCGCCGCGCGAATGGCTGCACGGCTTGGGCAAGGCCGGCGGCGAGGCGGCGCTGGCGCTGCTGATGCCCGTCATCATCCTGGGCGGCATCTACTCGGGCGTCTTCACCGCGACCGAGGCCTCGGTGGTCGCGGTGGTCTACGGTCTGGTGATCGGCGCGTTCGTCTACAAGGAGATCCGGCCCAAGGACCTGGTCGCCATCTTCAACGAATCGGCCGTCATGACCGGCATGGTCATGCTGATCGTAGGCTTCGCCGCGCTGTTCGGCTACGCGCTGACCGTGAACCGTGTGCCGCACTACCTGGGCGAGCTGATCGGCCACATCGCCAGCGGCCCCATCGTGTTCCTGCTGCTCGTGAACGTGACGCTGTTCGTCATCGGCACCTTCATGGAGGCGCTGGCCACCATCCTGATCCTGGGCCCCATCCTGGCGCCGATCGCGCAGACCTACGGCATCGACCCGGTGCACTTCGGCATCGTCATGATCATCAACGTGGCCACCGGCATGGTCACGCCGCCGGTGGCCGTCAACCTGACCATCGCCAGTCAGATCTCCGGCGTCTCCATGGACGCGATGACGCGGCCCTTGCTGGTCTTCCTCACCGTGCTGACGCTGGACGCGCTGGTCATCAGCTTCGTGCCGGCGCTCTCGCTGGGCCTGCTCTGAGCCCCGGCGCCCACTCTTCCATCCGCCCCTCCCTCCCCCTTCACAAGGAACGATCCATGACCTTCCGTTTTGCACGCCTCGTAGGCACGCTGGCCTGCGCGTTCGGCCTGACCGGCCTCTCTGGCTTGGCCACCGCGCAGACCGCCGAGATGTCGGTCGGCCACGTGCTGGCCACCGCCAGCCACTACCACGCCGCCGCCGCCAAGTTCTCCGAGGTGGTGAACCAGAAGTCCAAGGGCGCGATCAAGGCCACCGTGTTCCCGGGCGGCCAGCTCGGAGGCGAGGTCAAGATGCTGCAGTCCGCACGCACCGGCACGCTCGACGTGGTGGTCACGGGCGAAGCCCCGCTGGAGGGCTTCGCCAAGGAGTTCGCGGTGTTCTCGTTCCCCTACCTGTTCAGCAGCGTGGACCAGATCAACGGCGTGCTGCAGGGCCCCATCGGCCGCGGCATGCTGGACTTGCTGCCCAAGTACAACCTCGTCGGCCTGGGCTTCATCTCGGCGCTGGAGCGCAACATCTTTACCAACGGCAAGGTGGTCAACACCGTGGCCGACATGAAGGGCCTGAAGATCCGCGTGATCCAGGGCCCCGGCTACGTCAAGGCCTACCAGGCGCTGGGCGCGCAGCCCACGCCGATGGCCTACACCGAGCTGTACACAGCGCTGCAGAACGGCGCGGTGGATGCGGCCGAGAACTCGCCCGACGTGTTCCTGCAGGACCGCTTCATCGAGGTTTCCAAGACCTACGCCAACCTCAAGATCATGTACATGCCGGCCGTCATCGTGATGTCCAAGGCCAAGTACGACGCGCTCTCGCCCGAGATGCAGAAGGTGGTGCAGGAAGCCACGGCCGAGGCCATCGCGTTCGCCACGGCGCAGTACAAGAAGGATTACGCCGACGCGTTCGCCGCGATGAAGAAGACCGGCGTGAAGATCGTCGAGCCCGACCTCAAGCCCTTCATGGAAGTGGGCCGCTCGGTGCACGGCGATCTGCTGGGCGAGTTCCCGATGGCCAAGCCCTGGTACGAGAAGATCGTCGCCGCGACGAAGTGAGCGCCTGCGCGGCGCCGCGGTTCAGGCGGCGCTGCGCACTGGACCGGTCGAGCCCCGCACCACCAGTTCGGAGGGCAACACCACGTCCTCGACCGGCTTGCCGCTGTCGAGCACGCCGAACAGCGCCTCGGCCGCCAGCTCGCCCATGCGGTCGGCCGCCGTGCTGATGGTGGTCAGCGGCGGATCGGACAGCGGCGCGAAGTCGTCGTTGTCAAAGCCCGTGATC
Organism: Pseudorhodoferax soli; assembly: GCF_003337555.1. Taxonomy (GTDB): domain Bacteria; phylum Pseudomonadota; class Gammaproteobacteria; order Burkholderiales; family Burkholderiaceae_C; genus Pseudorhodoferax; species Pseudorhodoferax soli. The sequence goes on from NZ_QPJK01000001.1 coordinate 1,094,040, forward strand.
GAGATGTCCTGCGGCACCCGCAGGCCCATGCGACGCGCCTCGCCCATCACGGCCAGGCCATAGGCGTCGCTGTTGCAGACCACGGCCGTGACCTCGGGATGGCTCTCGCGCATCGCGCGAAAACTGCGGATCGCGTAGTCGAGCGAGTAGCCCTGCGTGTCTTCGTAGATGCGCGGCTCGCCGGGAACGCCGGCGCGCTCCAGCGCATCGCGGAACGCACGCTGGCGCGCCTGCTGGCGGTCGTTGCCCTTCACCGGCCCCGAGAACATCGCGAACGCGCGGTGCCCGAGCCCCAGCAGGTGCTGCATCACCTTCTCGGTGGCCACGTAGTTGTCGTAGCCGATCGACGGAAACGGCGTGTGCGTGAGCGCCGAGTAGGTGCACACGGTGGGCACGTGCTTGTCGATCAGGTAGGACATCAGCTTGGCATCGTCGATGCGGCCGACCACCACCAGGCCCTCGACCCCCCGGTCCACCAGCTGGCGCACCGGCTCGAACACGCGCGAGTTGTCGAAGCCCACCGTCAGCAGCACCGACAGGTAGCCGTGGCCGCTCATGCGCCGCTGGAAGCTCGACACCATGCGCGCGTACAGGCCGTAGTCCATGGTCGGGAACACCGCCCCCACCATGCCGCTGCGCTGCAACCGCAGCGCCTTGGCCGCGGGGTTCGGTGTGTAGCCCAGCCGGCGGGCCACATCGAGCACATGGTCGCGGGCCTCGTCGCGCACCGTGTGCGGCAGGTTGAAGGCACGCGACACGGTGGCGACCGACACACCGGCCGCCCTGGCCACGTCCATGACGCGCGGACGGCGCGGTTTGCTCTCCAAGACAGTTTCTCCCGCGGCGGTTGATGAATCGAGGCCGATTATGTAATCAATTACATGGCGTCAGACCGGTGGGGAAGCGGCTCGATTACGTCGGTTTCGACGATGCCGGGCCGCTGACGCCTTCGCATACTTCGCGCCACAGCGGCAGGGCCGCGAAGACACAACGGAGACCGCGCCATGGAACTGACCCAGTCCCTGCACAAAGCCCTGCAGGAACGCCCCCACGCCGAAGTGCTCGTCTGTGGCAGCCGCCGCAGCAGCTTCGCGCAATTCGCGGACCGCGTCGCGCGGTTGGCCGCCGTGCTGCGCACGCTGGGCCTGGCACCCGGCGACCGCGTGGGCCTGCTCGCCCTCAACTCCGACCGCTACGTCGAATACCTCTACGCCACCTGGTGGGCCGGCGGCGTCATCAACCCCGTCAACATCCGCTGGAGCCCGCGCGAGGTCGCCTACTCCCTGGACGACTGCGACACCCGCATCCTGATCGCCGACGGGCACTTCAGCGCGGTGGCGGCCGAGCAGCGCCAGCTCTCGCGCAGCCTCAAGACGCTGGTGCATTTCGGCGACGGCCCCGCGCCCGAGGGCTTCCTGGACGCCGAGGCACTGATGGCCGCCGCCACGCCCATCGCCGACGCGCGCCGCGGTGGCGCCGACCTGGCCGCCGTGATGTACACCGGCGGCACCACCGGCCTGCCCAAGGGCGTGATGCTGTCGCACACCAACCTCTATGCGGGCCAGCTGTCAGCCAACATGGCTGCGGCCCGACCGGACGAGGCCGTGGGCCTGAACATGGCGCCGATGTTCCACGTCGGCGGCGCCGGCCTCACGCTGCAGCTCATGATGCGGCTGGCCAAGCAGGTGATCATCCCGGCCTTCGACGAGCTGGCCGTGCTGCAGGCGCTGCAGGCCGAGCGCTGCAGCGAGACCTTCATGGTGCCGACCATGCTCAAGCGGCTCATCGAGCACCCGCGCTTCGCCGAGTTCGACACCAGCAGCCTGCGTTTGGTGCTCTACGGCGCCGCGCCCATCGACGATGCGCTGCTGCTGCAGGCGCTCGACAAGTTGCCGCGCGCGCAGTTCTGCCAGCTTTACGGCATGACCGAACTCTCGCCCGTCATCACGGCGCTGCCGGCCTGGTGCCATGCGCCCGACCAGCCAGCCGCACGCCGCCGTTCGGCCGGCCGGCCCGTGCCGATCGCCGAGGTGCGCATCGTCGACCGCACCGGCCGGGCCGTGCCCAACGGCACCGTGGGCGAGATCGCCGCGCGCGGCCCCATGGTCATGCAGGGCTACTGGAACAAGCCCGAGCAGACAGCCGAGGTGCTGCGCGATGGCTGGATGCACACGGGCGATGGCGGCGTGATGGACGCCGACGGCTTCGTCTACGTGGTCGACCGGCTCAAGGACATGGTGGTCACGGGCGGCGAGAACGTCTATTCGGCGGAAGTGGAGAACGCCATCGCCCAGCTGCCGCAGGTCTCGATGTGCGCCGTGATCGGCGTGCCCGATGAGAAGTGGGGCGAGCGCGTGCACGCGGTGGTGGTGCTGCGCGCAGGCCAGGCGCTCGATGCCGAGGCCCTGATCGCGCACTGCAAGACGCTGATCGCAGGCTACAAGTGCCCGCGCAGCGTGGAATTCGTCGATGCGATTCCGATGTCGCCCGCCGGCAAGCTGCTCAAGTACAAGCTGCGTGAGCAGCACTGGGCGGGGCGCGACCGCAAGGTGGCGTGAGAGGGGCGCGCCCTCGGCGTGTCGCCGCCTCACCGGCACGGCTGACGGCCCACGCTCAAGCCGGCGCCATCCGCAGCGGCGGCTCCCAAGGCGTGTAGCGCACCAGCAGGATCGACGCGGTGCCATAAGCTGCCATGCCCACCGCCACCAGCGCGAAGATGGCCCAGACCGGCGCCTGCGCGGCCACCAGCGCCGCGCCGCCCGCCCCCACCAGCAGCAGCCGCAGCGTGCCGGCCAGCACCTGGCCGCCGACCCGGTTGGCCGCGATCGCCGACGAATACAGGCTGAGGCCGGCGCCGTACAGCGCGTAGAACGGCCCGGCCCAATGGAAGTAGGTGTCAGCCGCGGCCAGCACGGCCGGATCGTGCGTGAAACGGTCGGTCCACAGGTCGGGCGCCACCGCCAGCACCAGGCCGGCCGCGCCCAGCAGCAGGCCGGCCATCGCCGCGGCCGTCCAGCCCACACGCCGGGCCCGGGCCACCTGGCCGGCACCGATGGCCATGCCGATCAGCGGCACGGAAGCGGCACCGAAGCTGAAGGCCAGCGGCACCAGCAGGAATTCCAGCCGCATGCCGATGCCGTAGCCGGCCAGCGCCTGCGGGCCGCTGCGCGCCACCAGCCAGGTGAGGACCATCATCGTGCCGATGGTCTGCACTGGCGAGGCGCAGGCCTTCGCACCCAGCTGCAGCAGGTCGCGCGCCAGCGCCGGCTGCCAGGTGGCACCGCGCAACCGCAGGCGAATGCGCGCCTTGCCGCTGTGCAGGTACCAGCCCAGCACCACCGTGCCGCCGGCATAGGCCAGCACCTGGCCCAGCGCGATGCCCTGCATGCCCATCCGCGGGACCGGGCCGGCGCCCAGGCCGAACACGCCGGCCAGCGCGACCTGCGCCAGGCCCACGGCGATGAGGACGGCCGACGGCACCAGCATGTTGCCGGTGGCCCGCAGCACCGCCGACATGGTGTTGAGCAGCCACACGCCGACGGAGCCGAGAAACGCCACGTGGGCGTAAGCCACAGCCTGCGCCAGCGGCGCGTCGCGGCCACCCAGCAGGCCGAACACCGCGTCCGACAGCACCAGCATCAGCACCGTGGTGGCCAGCCCTGCCACCACCGCGATGCCCAGGGCATGCACCACCAAGGCCTCGGCCCGCGCCGTCTCGCCGGCGCCCAGGGCCCGCGACACCAGCGACGCGACGGCACCGCCCATCGCGCCGCCGGAAAACATCTGCTGCAGCATCAGCAGCGGGAACACCAGCGCCATGCCGGCCAGCGCGGCCACCCCCAGCTGGCCCACGTACGCCGTCTCGCCGATCGCGGCCACCGCACTGCCCATCATGGCCACCATGTTGGGCACCGCCAGGCGCCACAGCGTGGGCAGCACCGGAGCCCGGAGCAGGAGGTGGGCGGATGGAGCGGGGGCTGGGGGCATGCACCAGTATGGCGCGCGCGGGCGCGCTGGTTGTCGCGGAGGCGGCAGGCCGGGGTTGCCTGGTTTTTGGCCTGGATCAGTGGCCGTTTTTCTTTCTGATCCAGCGGCTGCGTTGGATTCACAGCAGCCCGAGCGCCTGTTCCCCGATGGGCCGGGCTCCGCGTTGCGCTTTCGTCGCAATGGACGAAGCACTGCCGCGCCACCGGGCACTAAGCTGCAGTCCATGTCGACCTATCTCGCCCTCGTTTGCGACAGGCTCTCCGACGACCTGTCGGGCCTGCAGTTGCGCGCGTTGACGCGCCGTGCACTGGCACCGTCCGAGGTGCGGGTGCGCATTCACGGCGCAGGCCTGAACTTCCCCGATCTGCTGATGACACGTGGCGGCTACCAGTTCAAGCCGGAACTGCCGTTCGTGCCCGGCATGGAGGGCAGCGGCACGGTGCTCGAGTGCGGTTCGCAGGTATCGGGTTGGCGGCCAGGCGACGAGGTCTGCTTCAACGAGAAGACGGGTGCCCTGGCGCAGGAGATCGTGTTGCCCGCCACGGCGCTGCGGCAACGGCCGGAACGGCTGAACCTCGACGAGGCTGCCTGCCACCACGTCACCGGCCTGACGGCCGTGGTCGCACTGGAGGTGATCGGCAAGCTGCAGCCGTCCGAACGCCTGCTGGTGCACGGGGCCCGGGGCGGTGTCGGCCACGCCTGCGCGAGGCTCGGCCAGCATCTGGGGGCTGACGTGGTCGCCACGGCCACCGATCCGCAGCAGATCGCGGCGCTGGCGGCCCTGGGCATCCACACGGTGAGCGCCGGGCCCGGCTTTCGGGACGCCGTTCTGCAGCACACCGACGGTCGCGGAGCCGACGTCGTCGTCGATCCGGTCGGTGGCGATGTCTTCGACGAATCCATGCGGGCAGTGGCCTGGGGCGGCCGGCTGCTGGTGCTGGGCTTCGCCAGCGGCCGCATCGCGACGCTGGCCACCAACCGGGCCCTGATCAAGGGTCTGGCCATCTTCGGTGTGCGCGCCGGAGAGTACCTGCGCCGCCATCCGGCGCAGCGCGCGCAGGTGTTCGCGCGCGTGGAGGCCTTGGCCAACCAGGGCGTGCTGCGGCCGCTGATCGGCCGCACCTACGCGCTTGGCGAGGCCGTGCACGCGCTGCGTGCGCTGGAAGGCCGAGGCGTGCCCGGGAAAATCCTGGTCCGCACCGCCGACGCATCGCCCGGTGCGGCTGGTCGTCGGTTCTGACGCTGCGCGGCGCAGTCTCGCAGTACCTGCTCGACCCCGAGGGCGTGGACCTGGACGCCGTGGCCGACACCTTGGTGGCGCTGCTGCGCCGGGGCGTGCGGCAGACCTGATGCTCAACGGGCGGCGAGCCGCTCGCGCAGGTAATCCAGCACCGCCGCGCGGTCGCCCTCGAAGACCACGCGGGCGGCCCGGCTCTGGCGCTGGTAGGCGTACATGGGGTCGTAGTACTCACGCATCAGCACCGCGATCCAGTCGCGGTGGCCGTCCACGCGGCCGGTGTCGCGCTGCGCGGCCAGGGCCTCCCGCATGACGCCCTGCAGCAGCTGGTACTGCGCGCCGCCGAGCCGCTTGGCCAGCCTGGCCAGGCTCTCCAGCAGCCGGGCCTCGAAGCGCTCGGCGCCCTGCTCCGCGCCGTGCACGGCCACGAAATCGGCCGCCTGCTGGACCACGTAGTCCTGCAGGATGCGGTCCACGCGGGCCTCGAAGCTGTCGGTGAGGCACACCAGCGGCACCTGCTCCAGGCGCAGCCGCAGTTCCAGCGGCACCGAGCAGGTGCCCACATGCCGGCCCTCGTCCTCCACCACGAAGCGGTGCTGCCCGCCGGCCCGCTGGCGCAGGATGTCGACGGCGAGACGGTTCTCGAAGTCGATCTGTGCCGGCTGTGCCGTGGCGCGCGCGCCGAAGCTGGAGCCGCGGTGGTTGGCATGGCCTTCCAGGTCGAGGCCGCCGGCCAGCGCCGCCAGCACCTCGGTCTTGCCTGTGCCGGTCAGGCCGCTCAGCACATGGAACGCGCACTGCGCCGCGGCCTCCTGCGTGGTCTGCAGCAGGAAACCGCGCATGGCCTTGTAGCCGCCTTCCACGCGCGGGTAGGCGATGCCGGCTTCGCCCTGCAGCCACTGCTGCACGATCTGCGAGCGCAGGCCGCCGCGAAAGCAGTACAGCACCCCGTCGGGATGGGCCTGGGCGAACGCGGCCCAGGCCGCGATGCGCGCGCGCTTGGTGGCGCCCGACACCAGCGTGTGGCCCAGCGCGATGGCGGCCTGCTGGCCTTGCTGCTTGTAGCAGGTGCCGACCTGCTGGCGCTCGCCATCGTCCATCAGCGGGCGGTTGACCACCCCGGGGAAGGCGCCCTGCGCGAATTCGACGGGGGCCCGCACATCCATCATGGGCACGGCGTTCAGAAACAGGGAGCGGTAGTCGGCAAGCGTCTCGGGCATCGGCGCATTCTCGCGCCGCGCCGCAACCGCCTGGACTGGCACCCGCTCTCATGGATAACCCGGTGTCGCTTGCCTGCGCATCTTGTCTATATTTCTTGCATGCAAGATTAACCCTGTCTTGCATCCAACAGGAGCTGCCATGCGCTTTTTCCGTTCCCTCTTCGGCCAGGTCGTGATCGCGCTCGTGGTCGGCACCACGCTCGGCCTGGCCCATCCCGAGTTCGCCGTCCAGCTCAAGCCGCTGGGCGATGCGTTCATCAAGCTGATCAAGATGATCATCCCGGTGCTGGTGTTCTGCGTCGTGGTGCACGGCATCGCCGGCGCGGGCGACTTGAAGCGCGTGGGGCGTGTCGGCGTCAAGGCGCTGATCTATTTCGAGGTGCTGACCACGCTGGCCCTGGTGCTCGGGCTGGTGCTGGGTTACTGGTTCGAGCCCGGTGTGGGCATGAACGTGGACCCCAAGGCGCTGGACCCGGCCGCCATGGCCGCCTATGCGAGCAACGCCGACAAGCTGACCAGCGGCGGCACGGTGGACTTCCTCATGAAGCTCATTCCCACCACCGTGGTCAACGCCTTCGCCACCGGCGACGTGCTGCAGGTGCTGCTGTTCGCGGTGCTGTTCGGCTGCGCCCTGGCGCTGCTGGGCGACGTGGGCAAGCCGGTGGCGCAGTTGGTCGACACGCTGTCGCTGGTGCTGTTCAAGATCATGGGCATCCTGATCAGGCTGGCGCCGCTCGGCGTGCTGGGTGCCATCGCATTCACGGTCGGCAAGTACGGCGTGGGCTCGCTCAAGCAGCTCGGCATGCTGGTGGGACTCTTCTACGTGGCTGTGCTCATCTTCGTGTTCGGCGTGCTGGGCCTGGTGATGCGCATCTCGGGCTTCAGCCTGTGGAAGCTGCTGCGCTACCTGCGCGAGGAACTGGCCGTGGTGTTCGCCACCACCTCCTCGGACAGCGTGTTGCCGCAGATCATGGCCAAGCTGCGCCGCATGGGCATCCGCGACTCCACGGTGGGCCTGGTGATCCCCACGGGCTACTCGTTCAACCTCGATGCGTTCTCGATCTACATCACGCTGGCCGCGGTCTTCATCGCCCAGGCCACCAACACGCCGGTCAGCCTGACCGACCTGCTGGCCATCCTGGCCGTGGCGCTGGTCACCTCCAAGGGCGCGCACGGCGTGCCGGGCTCGGCCATCGTGGTGCTGGCCGCCACGCTGCACGCGATCCCGGCGATCCCGGCCATCGGCCTGGTGCTGGTGCTGTCGGTGGACTGGTTCATGGGCATCGCACGCGCACTGGGCAACCTGGTCGGCAACTGCGTGGCCACCGTGGCCGTGGCGGCCTGGGAGGGCGACATCGACCGGGCCCGAGCGCATGCGGTGCTGAACGGCGAGCCGGTCGAGGACGACGTGGTGGCACAGCCCGACACGGCGCCGGCCTACCCAGGACGCGCTGCTGCACACTAGCGCGATGCCTGCCGCCCGCCCGACCCGCCCTGCTCCCCGCGCCCTGCGCAGTCCCCACGACATGGCGCAGGCCGAAGTCAGCCCGACCGTGATCGCCGGGCGCGTGGTCCAGTCCATCCTCGCGCAAAAGCTCGCCCCGGGCGAGCGGCTCGGCGAGCAACAGCTGGCCGACCTGTTCGGGGTGAGCCGCACCATGGTGCGCGAGGCGCTCATGCAGCTGCAGGCGCGCGGCTTCGTCGAGGTGCAGCCCAAGCGCGGCTGGTATGTGGTGCAGCCCTCGGCCGAGGAGGCGCGCGACGCCTTCGCGGCGCGGCGCATCGTCGAGTCCGGCATCCTCAACACCGAAGGCCGGCCGCTGGCCCAGACCATCCGCGCGCTGCGCCAGCACATCGCCCAGGAACAGCAGGCCATCGAGGGGGCGGACGCCGCCACGCGTGCCTTCCTGCTGGCCGACTTCCACGTCTGCCTGGCGCAGGAGATGGGCCACCGGCTGCTGTCGGACGTGCTGCGCGACCTGACGGCGCGCACCACGCTGGCCGCCACGCTCTACCAGTCGCGCCACGACGCCGGCCAGTCCTGCGCCGAGCACGCCGCCATCGTGGCGGCCATGGAACGCGGCGACATGGGCGAGGCGCGCCAGCGCATGCTGGCGCACATCGGCAACGTCGAAGAGGCCCTGCAGACCGAGCAGGCCGATGTCTCACAGGCCGACCGGCTGCGCGCCACGCTGTCGCCCCTGGCCCTGCCCTGAGGCGCCGCGCGCGCCTCTACACCTGGAGCAGGCCGCGAAAGCCCCGCGCCGCGTAGTACGACTGCGCGCCGTTGTGGTAGACGAAGACCTGGCCGTAGCGCCGGTCGCAGAACAGCGCGCCGCCGAGCGCGCGGATCGCGGCGGGCGTCTGGATCCAGCTGGAGGTCTTGAGGTCGAACTCCCCGAGCTGCTGCAGCGCGCGGTACTGGGCCTCGGTCAGCAGGGCGATGCCCATGGCCTCGGCCACATCCTCGGCGCAGCCCTGCGGCTTGTTCTCCTTGCGCGCATCGAGTGCGGTGCGGTCGAAGCACAGGCTGCGGCGCCCGGCAGGGCTCTCGGCGGCGCAGTCGCAGAAGCTGTAGCGGCCGCTCTCCGCATCCAGGCCGATGACATCGGGTTCGCCGCCCGTGGCTTCCATCGCGTGCAGCGCGTCGAGCGCGGCCGCGTTGGCATCGAGCCGTGTCTGCACATCGGCCCAGGCCAGGCCCGCATGCCGCTGCATGTGGGCTTCGAACCGCGTTCGCAGTGTGCGCAGCAGCTGCGCCTTGTCCTCGGCTTTCATGGGTTGGTCTCCGTCAGCAGGAAATTGCCCCGCGCCACGGTGATCGGCTGCTCCGGCCCCTTGCTCTGCCAGCAGCGCACCTGCACCAGGGCCACGCGGGCGCCCAGGCGCACGATCTCGCACGAGGCATAGGTGTCCTCGGGCCGGCCGCTGCGCAGGTAGTCGATCGAGAAGTCGATGCACTTGGGAAACTTGGCGCCGCCGATGGCCTCGATCAGGTGCAGCGTGGCGGCGCTCTCCGCGAAGCCGGCCACCACGCCGCCGTGCAGCGCGGGCAGCTGCGGGTTGCCGATCAGCTTGGACTGGAACGGCAGCCGGTAGACCGGTGCGCCGCCGGCCTCGGCCAGGCGGATGCCCAGGTAGTCGGCATAGGGGATCTCCACCCCGGCCAGCACGGGCGCGTCGCCGGTGGGCGGCGTCCAGGGCGCAGCAGCGGGGGCGGCGGGGCCGGCAGGCATGGCCTGGCGCCGCGCCGGCGTGGCCAGCATGAACGCGGCCTGCACGTTGGCCACGGGCTGCTCCGGGTCGGCCTGCCAGACCGCGCCACGCACGAAGGCCACGTTGGGCGTCATCCGGTAGCAGTGCGTCTCGCAGTGCAGGTCCTGGCCCGGGCCGGCGCGGCGCAGGTAGTCCATGCGCAGGTCCAGCGTGGCGATGGGCTGGCGTTCGCTCAGCGACGTGCCCACGGCCAGTCCGCAGCACGAGTCGGCCAGCACGATCAGCGGGCCGGGATGCAGCAGGCCGCGCGCCGGATCGCCGAGCCAGTCCGGCCGGTCCGGCAGGCGCATGGCGGCCCGGCCGACGCTGGCGGACGTGATCTGCAGGCCGATGTCGGCCATCTGGGGCGTGTGCGCAACGAAGCGGCGCTGCAGGGTTTCGATGGGAACGGACAGGGCTTGCATCGCGGCAAGTATGCCGCCCGGCGACGCGGCGGCGGCCGCCCGGGTGTCCCGTCGGTTCAGGAGCGCCAGCGGGGCCGCGCGCCGCGCTGGCGCAGCGCGCGCAGCATCAGCACCACGATGCCGGCGTTGAGCAGCAGCAGCGAGGCGCTGAGCCAACCCGGCCGGTGCAGCAGTTCCGCCACTTCGAGCGGCAGGTAGACGGCGCCGCTGGCCGCCGCCAGCCACTCGGCCCAGGCCCGGCCCTGCCACAGGCCGTAGGCCTCGGCCAGGCGCAGCAGCGCATAGGCCGCGGCGCCCAGGGCCAGCAGCCCGAGCCGCTGGTCCTGCAGGTGTTCGACGGCCTGCACGAAGATGTGCGGGTAGCGTGCGGCCGGGTTCAGGTGCAGGTGTTCCAGCAGCCGCAGCGCCATGGCCTGCAGGTCGCGGTGCGCGAAAGCCAGCAGGCCGGATGCGCCAACGATGGCCAGCAGGCCCTTGGCGGCTTCGAACAGCGCCACGGTGCGCAACGCAGGACGGGCCGTGCTCACCATGGCTGCACGGGAAAGCCCGCCCACAGTTCGTCGAGGTCGGTGAAATGCCATTGCCGGGGATCTTCGCGCGCGACGATCTTCTCGTTCACGGTGCGCGACAGGTCCAGCACCTCGGGCACGAGGCGCAGCTGTGCCTTGGTGGAGAAGAAGATCTTGACCTTGGGCGTGGTCAGCGCGGGCGACTGCTCCACCACCACCGCGAGCCGGCCCGAACTGAGCTTCACGAGCGAGCCCACGGGGTAGATGCCGACGCTCTTGACGAAGGCCTGGAACAGCGATTTGTCGAAATGCCCGCCGCTCCACTCGGCCATGCGGCGCACCGCCTCGGCCGGGTCCCAGGCCTTCTTGTACGGGCGGTCGGAGGTGACGGCGTCGTAGACGTCGCAGATCGCCGCCATCCGGGCGATGCGGCTGATGCGCCCGTCCTTCAGCCGGTGCGGGTAGCCGGTCCCGTCCATCTTCTCGTGGTGGTGCAGGCAGGCGTCGAGCACCTCCTCGCCCACGTCCCCGCAGGCCAGCAGCATCGCGTGGCCGTGGACGGAATGGCCACGCACGATGTCGAACTCTGCATCGGTCAGCTTGCCGGGCTTGTTGAGGATGGACAGCGGCACCTTAGCCTTGCCGATGTCGTGCAGCAGCCCTGCCAGGCCGGCGTCGCGGGTCTCGTTCACGCCCAGGCCCAGTTGGGTGGCCAGCGACACCATCAGCGCGCAGACGGCGACCGAATGCATGTAGGTGTAGCTGTCGGCCGTCTTCAGGCGCGCCAGGCTGATCAGGGCACCGGGGTTGCGCAGGACCGAATCGCAGACGTCTTCCACCAGCCCGCGCGCGGCCGACGAATCGGTCAGGCGGCCCATGCGCGCCTCCTCGAACACGGTGGTGATGCACTCGCGCGCCTGGCCGCAGAGCTTGACGGCGGTGCGCAGCTCTTCTTCCATGCCGATCGGCGCGCGCCGCGGCGGCGCCAGCGTGGCTGGCTCGGGCTCGGGCTCGGGCTCGGGCTCGGGCTCTGGTTCGGGCTCCGGCTCGGGCTCCGGCGGCTGGGGCCCGGCCGCAAGCTCAGGCAGCACGCTGCGCGCGATGTCGACCCAGGCGGCCTGCACCCCGGAAGCGCGGATGCGCCCCAACTCCTCGGGAGATTCGAGCAGGAAGTTCTGACGCCAGAACGGATGGTCCATCCACGCACCGTCGAAACGATGCAGAAACATCCCCAGGGTCAGATCGGCGACGGGAACGCGCTTGAGCATGACGCTGCGCATTCTCGCCCATCCGGATTACATGTCCGGAAACTGATCAATTTCTTGGAAAGATTGGATCTCTTTTCTCGCGAAACGCCTTCACGCCTTCGGCAAAGGATGGTGCATCGAGCAGCTCGCGCTGGCGCTCGGCCTCATAGCGCATCTGCTCCACGAGCGACACGCGGCCCGCCGAGTCGTAGGCCGCCCGCACCTCCCGCGCCGCATGCGCCGGCAGCTTGGCGAGGCGTTCGGCCAGCGCCAGCGCCTGGGTGCGCAGGTCGGCGTCGTCCACGACGGACCAGATCAGCCCCCACTGCGCGGCCTGCTCGGCCGACAGCTTCTCGTTCAGCATGGTCATGCCGACCGCGCGCGCACGGCCGACGAAGCGCTCGAGGAACCAGGTCGTGCCCAGGTCGGGCACGATGCCCAGCTTGGGCATGAAGGGCAGGTAGAAGTAGGCCGAGCGCGCGGCCATCACCACGTCGGCCGCCAGCGCGATGCCCACGCCGGCACCGGCCGCCGGGCCGTTGACGGCGCTGACCACGGGCATGGGCAGCGTGCGCAGGTCCTCGATGATGCGGTTGGACAGCGACTCCATGGTCTCGTAGCTGGCCTGGCCGACGGAGGTGCCGTTGCCGGCCATGTTGCTGGACAGGTCGGCACCCACGCAGAAGGCGCGGCCCGAGCCGGTCAGCACCAGCGCGGCCACGCTGCGGTCTTCGCGCAGCGCAGCCAGGCGCGCGCGCAGTGCGTGCTGCAGCTCGCGCGCGATCGGGTTCAGGCGCTCGGGAATGTTCAGGCTGATGACGAGCACGTCGCCGTGGCGCTCTTCGAGCAAGGGGTTTTCGATGGTCATGGTTTGGCTCACTTCAAGCTGAGGACGGAACCGATGGGGTCGAGGTCGACCCCGTTGTAGCGCACAGGCTGCAGCGCGGCGAACACGTGCAGGTCCTGCGTGCTGGTGCTGATGCTCACGCCGGGCAGCAGCATCGCGATCTTGGGCTGCTTGAGGCTGCTGGCGATGCGCCGCACGTTGTCGCGCGTGAGCTCGTCGCCGCACTCGCGCAGGATGTGGGCCATGAGCTGGCCCACCACATAGCCCGAGACGCCCGAGGAGTTGTTCGGGTCCACGCCGGGCGCGTAGTTCTTGATCAGGGCCAGGTAGGCCTGCATCTCGGGGTCGGCGGCCCAGCGCTTGGCAGCGGGCTCTTTCCACGCCGACAGCGTGATGGCGCCCTTGGCCCGCTCGGGCCCGGCAGGTTCGAACGCCATCTTGACGGACGAGCCCGCAAGGTTGACGTAGCGGTCGGGCTCCCAGCCGAGTTCGGAGGCCTTGCGCAGCGCCTGTGCCACCGTGCGCGCCGTGGCGGCCAGCACCAGCACGTCGGCGCCCGCGGTCTTGAGCTGCACGACCTGCGAATCGACCGTCGGGTCGGTGACCTCGAAGCTGGCCTGCGCCACGATCTTGGCGCTCTTGCCGGCCAGGCCCTGCTGCAGGCCCTTGTAGATCTCGCGGCCCAGGTCGTCGTTCTGCATCAGGATGCCGACCTTGGCACCGGGCTTGTTGGCCAGGATGTGGGCGGCGAACACACGCCCCTCGCCCTGGTAGCTGCCCAGGAACGGCGAGGTCCACGGGAATTTCTCGCCATCGTTGAACTGGCTGGCACCGCTCTGCACGAACAGCTGCGGCACCTTCTTGGCGTTCATGTAGCGCTGGATCGCCAGGTTGGGCGCCGTGCCCAGGTTGCCGAACATGGCGAGGATCTCGTCCTGCTCCACCAGCCGGCGCGCCACCTCCACCGTCTTGGGCGGCGAGTACTGGTCGTCGTAGATCAGCAGCTTGACCTTGCGCCCGTTGATGCCGCCCTGCTCGTTGACCTGCTTGAAGTAAGCCTCGGCCACCTTGCCGACGATGGCGTAGCCCGAGACCGGGCCCGACAGCGGCATCGGCATGCCCAGCACGATTTCGGTATCGCTGGCGCCGGGGTCGTATTTCTTCTGGGCCAGGGCCAGGCCCGGCGCGGTGCCGGCCAGCAGGGCCGCGGCGGCCAGGGCGATCTGTCGTCTGTTCATCTGCATGCTTGTCTCCTCTTCTCGCTCTTCGGTGAAACGGATTCAGTGCTTGCCGGCCCCCATGTAGCCGAACAGGTGGCCCGCCACCTTGCGCATCTGGATCTCCTCCGATCCCTCGGTGATGCGGTAGCGGCGGTGGTGGCGGTAGATGTGCTCGAAGGGCTTGTGGCGCGAATAGCCCAGGCCGCCGTGCACCTGCATGGCGCGGTCGGCGGCCTCGCACACCAGCCGGTTCGCCCAGTAGTTGCACATCGACACCTTGTCCGACAGCTGCTTCTCGACCTCGGGCTTGGGCATCTGGTCCATCTGCCAGGCGGTTTTGCGGATCAACAAACGCAGCATCTCCACCTGCGTGGCCAGCTCCACCAGCGGGAACTGGATGCCCTGGTTGCGCGCCAGTTCCTCGCCGAAGGGCTTGCGTTCGCGCGCATAGCGCACGCTCTCGCGCACGCAGTAGTCGGCCGCGCCCAGGCTCGATGCCGCCTGGCGGATGCGGTTCTCGTGCACGAAGTGCTGGGCGATGGCCAGGCCGCCGTCCAGCGGGCCGAGCAATGCGTCCTCCGGCACCCAGACGTTGGTGAAGCTCACGCGCGGGTGGTCGGTCGGCATGTTGAAGGTCCAGAGGTATTCCTCCACCTTCACGCCTTCGGTCTTGGACGGCACCAGCAGTGCGCTGATGCCCTTGGCTGCGCCGTCCGCGCCGCTCGTGCGCGCGAACACCAGGCAGTGCGTGGCGATGTGCATGCCCGTGGTCCACATCTTCTCGCCGTCGATGCGAAAGCCGGCCCGGCCGCCGCGCGTCTCACGCACCGCGCGTGTCTCCATGTGCGTGGCGTCCGAGCCGTGGTTGGGCTCGGTCAGGCCGAAGGCCAGCTTGAAGCGCTCGTCCAGCATGCCCTGCGTGAGCTCCTGCTGCTGCGCCGGCGTGCCGAAGTCGCGCAGGATCAGCACGAAGGGGTTGTTGGCGACGATGGAGTGCTCGTTCTGCAGGTCGTTGTGCAGGCCCAGGCCCTTGGCCGCGAAGTGCTCGCGGATCACCGCCATCCACAGGTTGCTGCCGTCCTGGCCGCCGAACTCCTTGGGCAGCGCGAAGCGCAAATGGCCGGCACGGTCGGCACGCCGGCGCGCCTCGCCCAGCAGCGCCTCCCACTCGTGGCGCGGCAGGCCGCCGTTCTCGAAATCGGTGCGCGCCCACTCGCGCCGGTGGTCGAAGAAGCGCTGGTTGTCGTCCTGCTGCTGCAGCGGCACGATCTCGCGTTCGATGAACGCGTCGAGTTCGGCCAGGTAGGCGACAAGATCGGCTGGAAGGTCGAAGTTCATGGTTCTTCCGAGTACCCTGGTTGGTCGATGGCGAGCTTGGCGGCGGTCGTGGCCTGCAGATGTGCGAGCAGGCCCGGCGTGGCCAGGTCCATCGCGCCCGTGGCGATGCGCTCGCACAAGAGACGGTTGGCCGCCTCCAGTTCGGCCGGAACATCCGCCCCGAGCAGCGCGCGCAGTCCCTCGGCCTCGCGCGCCTGCGCGGCCGCGCCCTGCTCCACCTCGCGCTGGGCGATGGCCAGCGCATTGGCGGCCACGCGCACCTGGTAGGCCAGTGCACCCTCGGTGGCGGGCAATACGCGTTCGCGCAGGAACTGGGCCACGGCCTGCAGCAGCTCGGGCGCGTGCGGTCGGTCCTGCATCAGGCAGCCTCCTCGGCCAGCAGGGCCAGCAGGTCGGACTCGGTTTCCGAGGCGCGCCGGCCGATGGCCGCCTTCTCGAGTTCGGGTTCGGTACCGTCGATCCACGACTGCACCATGGATTCGCAGACGATGCCCCACTTCAGCGTGCCCAGCATCTCCCACCAGCGCAGCCGCGCCGCGTCGAGCCGGCCGCCGGCTTCCACGTAGCCCGCGCAGAGCGCCTCGCGCGTGCCGAAGCCGCCCACCGGCAGCGCCTTGCCGCCGCCGAAGCGCCACGAGCGCACGCAGATCCAGCCGAGGTCTTCCATCGGGTCGCCCAGGTGGGCCAGCTCCCAGTCGAGCACGCCGCGCAGGCCCTGGGCGTCGACCATCAGGTTGCCGTTGCGGAAGTCGCCGTGCACCAGCACGGGCTGCGCCACATCGGCCGGGGCGTTGCGCGCCAGCCATTGCAGCGCCAGCGCGAACACGGGGCGCACGGTGGCGTGGCTCTTGTGCAGCTTGGCCTGGAAGTCCAGCTCGGCACGCGCGCAGGCGGTGCGCAGACGCGGCAGGTGCTCGGTTGCCAGGCCGTGGATGCGCGCCATGGCGGCGCCGCACTGCTGCGCCAGCACGCGGCGGGCATCGGCCAGTGCCGGGTCGCGCACGATGCGCCGGCCCAGCGTCTCGCCTTCCAGCCGGTCCATCACGAAGCCCTGGCCCGCACCATCCTCAGGCCGCAGCACATGGCGCACCGCGGGGGCCGGCACGCCGGCTGCGCGGGCGGCTGTGATCAAGACCGCTTCGTTCTCCAGCCCCGCAGATCCATGGTTGCGCCCATGCTCGGCGGTGGCCGCGCGGCGCAGGATCAGCGGTGTACCGCCGACCGTGAAAGCCCAGGTCTGCTGGCTCGCGCCGCCCGAGAGCCGGCGCAGTTCGGCCACCGGGCCGCCGCCCGGCACCAGCCGCGGGGCCAGTGCCTGCAGGGCGTCCAGCAGCTGTTGCCGCTCATCCTGCACGGCCGAAACGCGCCTGGATCTTGCGCAACAGGCCCACCACGCCGCCCGGCATGACGAACATGAAGATGATCAGCACCACGCCGTAGACGGCCCAGGGCGCGGCCTTGGACACCTTCTCGGCGAAGGTCGGCACGAACATGATGAAGATGGCGCCGAAGATCGCGCCGTACAGCGTGCCCACGCCGCCCACCACGATGCCCACCAGCAGCGAGATCGACAGGAACAGCGTGAACGAATCAGGCGCGACGAACTGCACCGCGATGGCCGACAGCGCACCGCCCACACCCGTGAACGCGGCCGACACGCCGAAGGTCATGGCCTTGTAGTGGCTGTTGTCCACACCCATGGCTTCGGCCGCCATGGCGTGGTCGCGGATGGCGCGCATGGCCCGGCCGCTGCCGCTTTGCAGCAGGTTGTGGGCGATGACGAACATGATCACCGTGACCAACAGCGAGAACAGGTAGACCCACTGGTCTTCCGTCAACGGCAGACCGAACGGTGCGCCCGGCTTCATCAGCACGATGCCCTGCACGCCGCCCGTCCACTGCTCCAGGTGCTTGTACTTGAGCAGCTGCGGCATGGCGACGCCCAGCGCGAAGGTGGCCAGCGCGAGGTACAGGCCTTCGAGCTTGAGCGCAGGCCGGCCGAACAGGTAGCCGACGCACAGGCAGACCACGGCGGCCGACGGCACCGTGAGCCAGTACGGCATGCTGGCGTGCTCCATCAGGATGCCGGTGGTGTAGGCGCCGATGGCATAGAAGGCACCGTGGCCCAGCGAGATCTGGCCGTTGTAGCCGGTCAGGATGTTCAGGCCCAGCAGCGCGATCGCGTACGACAGCACCATGGTGGCCTGGAACAGCTGGTAGCCCTTCAGGAAGAAGGTCAGCGCGATGGCCAGCAGCACCAGCAGGCTGACCCAGGCCAGCGTGGTGCGCGACGCCGGTGGCCGGGCCGCGGCAGCGTGGGGAACGGCGGCCGATGCCACCGGCAATGCGGAAGAGACTTGCGTGTTCATGGCGTTCAGACCCGCGTGACGATGGTGCGGCCCATGAGGCCAGAAGGCTTGACGATGAGCACGCCGACGATCAGCACCAGGGCCACCGACAGCTTCAGTTCGGTGCCCACCACGTAGGTGCCGATCAGGTTCTCCAGCACGCCCACGATGAAGCCGCCGAGAACCGCGCCCACCGGGTTGTCGATGCCGCCGATCAGCGCGCCCGCGAAGGCGTAGAGCAGCACGCCGCTCATCATGTGCGGATCGAGGAACACCACCGGCGCGACCATCATGCCGGCCACCGCACCGATGGCACCCGCCAGGCCCCAGCCCAGCATCAGCATGCGGCCCACGTTGATGCCCACCAGCCGCGAGGACACCGGGTTCTGCGCCGCGGCGCGCATGGCCAGGCCCAGCGGCGTGAAGCGGAAAAAGCTGAACAGCAGCGCCACCACGCACAGCGTGACGAAGATCGCGCCGACCTCGTGCGCCGACATCATGGACGTGGCGAACCAGGCGTCGGACGCGAAGGGGCTCGGGAACTGCTTGATGGTGTAGCCGAACAGCCAGCCCGCCACGCTGTGGAAGATCACCAGCAGGCCGATGAACACCACCACGACCGACAGCACGGGCTTGTCGTGCATGGGCCGGATCACGGTGAACTCGACCACCGCGGCGAGCACAAAGGAGATCATCACCGTGGCCACGAAGGCCACCCAGTACGGCAGCCCGGCCTGGATCAGGCTCCAGGCGATGAAGGTGGAGAACATCGCCATCTCGCCCTGGGCGAAATTGATGTGGTGCGTGGCCTGGTAGATCATGACCAGGGCCAGCGCCACGCTGGCGTAGATGCCGCCGGTGGCCAGGCCCGCCAGCAGCTGGTGAACAAAAGCGTCCATCTTGTCTATTCCCCCAAGTACGCGCGGCGCACGGCGTCGTTGTTGCGGATCTCGGCCGAGGGCCCGGACAGCACGATGCGCCCGGTCTCGATCAGGTAGGCGGTGCCGGCCAGCTCCAGGGCCAGCTTGGCGTTCTGCTCCACCAGCAGGATGGAGACACGCTCCTCCTGGTTGATGCGCCGCATGATGGAGAAGATGTCCTTCACGATCAGCGGCGCCAGGCCGAACGAGGGCTCGTCCATCAGCAGCAGGCGCGGCTTGCCCATCAGCGCGCGGCCGATGGCCAGCATCTGCTGCTCGCCGCCCGACAGCGTGCCGGCCTGCTGGGCGTGCCGCTCCTTCAGGCGCGGAAAGTAGCCGTAGACCTTGGCCAGGTCGTCCTCGACACCGGCCCGGCTCGCGCGGGCGTAGGCGCCCAGGCGCAGGTTCTCCTCGGTCGTCAGGCCCAGGAAGGTGCCGCGGCCGTCGGGCACATGGCCCACGCCGGACTTGGCGATCTGCTCGGTGGCGCGGCCGTCGATGCGCTGGCCCGCCAGGGTGATCGTGCCCTGCGTGCTGACCATCATCTGGCACAGCGCGCGCAAGGTGGTGGTCTTGCCGGCGCCGTTGGCACCCAGCAGCGCCACCACTTCGCCTTCGGAGACGTCGATGTCGATGCCCTGCAGCACGCGCGTGGGGCCATAGGCGGCATGCAGGCCGCGGACTTCCAGAAGCTTCGTCATGCGGTCTCCGTCTCGTCTTCACCCAGGTACGCCCGGATCACTTCGGGATGCCGGCGCACCTCGGCCGGCGTGCCTTCGGCGATCTTCTTGCCGAAGTTCAGCGCGACCACCTTGTCGGAGACGCCCATCACCAGGCTCATGTGGTGCTCCACCAGCAGCACGGTCACCTTGCGGCGGTTGCGGATGTCCAGGATCAGCGTGCCCAGGCTTTCCAGTTCCTCGTGGTTCAGGCCGCAGGCTGGCTCGTCGAGCAGCAGCAGTTGCGGCTCGGACGCCAGCGCACGCGCGAGTTCCACGCGCTTCTGCGTGCCGAACGGCAGGTCGGCCACGGTGCGGTCGGCCACCGGGCCGAGTTCGAGGAAGGCGATGAGCTCGTGCGCACGCGCCAGCGCATCGGCCTCGACACGGGCCACACCGGGCAACCGGAATGCGTTGCGCAAGAAGCCCGCGTGGTGCTTGCTGTGGCAGCCGATCAGCACGTTCTCCAGCACGGTCATGGTGCGGAACAGCGCCAGGTTCTGGAAGGTGCGGCCGATGCCGAGGCCGGCCATCTTGTGGCGCGGCAGGCTGGCCAGCGGCTGGCCTTCGAACTCGATGCGCCCGCTGCTGAAGGTGTAGAGCCGCGACAGGCAGTTGAACAGCGTGCTCTTGCCGGCGCCGTTGGGGCCGATCAGCCCGCAGATCTGGCCGCGCGCGACGTCGAACGACACGCCGTCCAGCGCCACGATGCCGCCGAAGCGCACCGTCACGCCCTCGATGTGCAGCAGGGGTTTGTCTCCGCGATCACGGTCTTGTGCCATGCGTCGGTCCTTCGTTCTTGGTTGTGGACGGCGGGACTGCTGCAGACGCCCGCCGGGAAGCGTGGGGTGGGCTCAGAGCCGTTCGATGATGGTCACGTTGGCCATGCCGCCGCCTTCGCACATGGTCTGCAGGCCGTAGCGCTTGCCGTGCGTGCCCAGTGCGTGGACCAGCGTGGTCATGAGCTTGGTGCCCGAGGCGCCGAGAGGATGGCCCAGCGCGATGGCGCCGCCGTGCACGTTCAGGCGCGCGGGGTCGGCGCCGGTGGCCTGCAGCCAGGCCAGCGGGATCGGGGCGAAGGCCTCGTTCACTTCGAACAGGTCGATGTCGCTGATCGACATGCCGGCCTTCTTCAGTGCGCGCTGGGTGGCGGGGATGGGCGCCTCCAGCATGATCACCGGGTCGTGGCCCAGCACGCTCATGTGGTGGATGCGGGCCAGGGGCTTGACGCCCAGGGCCTTCAGGCCGCGCTCGTTCACGACCATCACGCCGCTGGCACCGTCGCAGATCTGGCTGGCACTGGCGGCCGTGCAACGGCCGCCCTCGGCGATCAGCTTGACGGCGGCGATGCTCGCCAGCGTGGCCTCGTAGCGGATGCCTTCGTCGGCCAGGTGCTGCTCGCCGGGCTCGGTGCCATCGGCCATGCGCACGGCCACAGGGAGGATCTCGTCCTTGAAATGGCCGCCCTGGGTGGCCGCGATGGCGCGCTGGTGGCTCAGCAGCGCGAAGGCGTCGAGCTGCTCCTTGGAGAGGTTGTAGTTCTTCGCGATCTGCTCGGCGCCCGTGAACTGGCTGAACTGGATGCCGGGGTAGCGCTGCTGCATCGCCGGGCTCATGTAGGTGCCCAGGCCGGCCTTGGCCGCCAGGATGCCGGGCGTGCCCATGGGCACGCGCGTCATGCTTTCGACGCCCGCGGCGATCACCACGTCCATGCTGCCCGACATCACGGCCTGGGCCGCGAAGTGCAGCGCCTGCTGCGAGGAGCCGCACTGGCGGTCGATGGAGGTGCCGGGCACGGATTCGGGCAGGCGCGAGGCCAGCACGGCGTTGCGCGCGATGTTGGTGGACTGCTCGCCCGCCTGGCCCACGCAGCCCAGGATCACGTCTTCCACCAGGGCCGGGTCGGCGCCGGTGCGGGCCACCAGCGCGTCGAGCACCTGGGCGGCCAGGTCGGCTGGGTGCCAGCCGGCCAGCCGGCCGTTGCGGCGGCCGCCTGCGGTCCGGGTGGCGGCGACGATGAATGCTTCTGCCATGCGAATGTCTCCTTAGCGATCAGGGGTCTGGCGGGATGTTCGCGGCGGTGCCTCAGCGGGGCGTCGTCGGAACGGACGATTTTGGAAACACGGGTGCGGGGCCGAGAACGCCGGCCTCGCGCCAGGCATTTTGCTGCGCTGCGCCATGGCCCAATTCGCCCAGCACATCGGCCGCATGCTGGCCCAGGTGTGGCGCGGGGCCAGGGCCGCCGGCCGGCGTGCCGTTGAAGCGTGCGGGCGAGCGCGGCAGCCGCGCACGGCCGAGTGCGCCGTGGTCCACCTCGACCAGCGTGCCGTTGTGCAGCACCTGCGGATCGGCCAGCACCTCGTGGCGCTCGTTCACGCGGCCCACGGGCGCGTTGTGTGCGCGCATGCGCTGCAGCATGGTGGCGGTGTCGATGGCGGCGGCGCTGGGGTCGAGTTCTTCGCGCAGCGCGGCCGCGTTGCGAAAGCGCGCGTCCACGCTGGCGAAGCGCGGGTCATTGGCCAGTTCGGGCCGGCCGAAGCCGGCGCACACGGCGGCGAATTCCACCGGCTGCGGGCCGGAGGCCACGGCATAGCCATCGGAGGTCTTCCACGGCTTCTGGCTCACGCCGAACTCGGGCGAGGCCGGCGGCGCATCGTCGAGCCAGACGTGGTTGTACATGGCGTCGGGCCACTGGAACGACACCGCCGCGTCCAGCATGGCCAGCTCCACCCACTGCCCCACGCCCGTGCGTGCGCGCGCCAGCAGCGCGGCGCAGATGGCCTGCGCCGCCGTCAGCGCGGTGAGCTTGTCGCACAGCGCCGCAGCCAGCACCTGCGGGTCGCCGCTGACCTGGTTGCGGTGCGAGGCGCTGATGCCCGAGACGGCCTGGATCACCGCGTCGTAGGCGCGCTCGCCGGCGTTGGGGCCGGTCTGGCCGAAGCCGCTGATCGACAGGTAGACCAGCCGCGGGTTCAGCGCCAGCAGCGCGGCGTGGCCCAGGCCCAGGCGGTCCATGGCGCCGGGGCGGAAGTTCTCGATGAGCACGTCGGCCCGCTGCGCCAGCTCGCGCACGATCTGCTGCGCAGCCGCCTGCTTCAAGTCGAGGACCAGCGAGCGCTTGCCGCGGTTGGCGGCGAGGAACATCGCCGAGATGTCGGCCTTGCGCGGGCCGATGCGGCGCGAGGTGTCGCCGTCCGGCGATTCGATCTTGACCACGTCGGCGCCCTGGTCGGCCAGCATGCCGGCCGCGATGGGGCCCGACAGCACAGCCGACAGATCCAGCACGCGAATGCCCTCCAGGGGTCCTGCCATCTGTATCTCCTTGTTCGTTGTCTACCAGCCGCCGCGCCGCAGCCAGTCGTCGACCAGGTGGAGCCGGTCGGCCCCCCAGAACATTTCACCATCGACCACGAAGGTGGGCGTGCCCCAGACGCCGGCGGCGACGGCCACATCGGTCTCGCTGCGCAGCCGCTCCTTGGCCGAAGCCTGCTGCACGGCGGCGGCAATGTCCAGCCGCTCGGGGTCCAGCCCCACGTTGGCTGCGGCCTGCGCGATCTGCTCGGGCGTGTTGGGCGGCGTGGCGCGCACATGGTGCCACTCGAAGATCTCGCGCGCGAAGCGCTTGGCCAGCAGCGGGTCGAGGTCGTCGATCAGCCAGAACGCGCGGCAGGCGTTGGCGCTGATGAAGTTGGAAAGGCCGCCCGACTTGAACGGCAGGCCGAACCAGCGCGCCATGCGCGGCACATCGCGCTTGTAGTAATCGCCCTTGAGCGGCACCTCCAGGAAAGGCCGGGTCTGGCCCAGCTTGTCCTGCATGATCCCGCGCATGTAGAACGCCCGCCAGCGCACGCTGCGGCCGTGCTGGGCCGCGAGCGCGTCGATGCGCGTGGACGCGAAGTAGCCGTAGGGCGAGAGGAAGTCGAACCAGAAGTCGATCGGCGCGGGCGTGGCAGCCATCAGAAGCCGATCACGTCGCCCACGTTGACGAACTTGTCGCCGTCGAAGCGCGTGAGCTGCATGGCGCGGATCACGCGGTAGTCGTCGGCACTGGTGTTCACGCGGATGCCGGGGATCAACAGCGGCAGCTCCACGTTCTTGAGGCTGGTGGCCTGCTTCATCACGTTCTCGCGCGTGAGCTCGTCGCCGCACTGCTTGAGCACGTGCACCATGAGCTGCGAGGCGCTGTAGCCGTTGTAGCAAACCCGGTCGGTCGGGTCGCCCTCGGGGTAGTACTGCTTCATGAAGGCGTGGTAGTCCTTCACGCCCTGGTCGTCCTCCCAGCCCGGGTCGCTCGGGTCCTTCCAGTAGGTGGCCGAGAAGATGCCCGTGGAACGCTCGCGGCCGGCCGGCACCATGGTGGTGTTGACGCCCGAGGCTGAGCCGATCAGGTAGTAGGCGGGCTTCCACCCCAGCTCGGCCGACTTGCGGATCGCCTGCAGCGCCTGCTTGGGCAGGCTGATGTTCATGAACACGTCGGCGCCCGAGGCCTTGAAGCCGACGATCTGCGAATCCACCGTCGGGTCGGTCGGCTCGTAGGTGGCCTCGGCCACGATGTTGCCGACCTTGTTGCCCAGGCCGGCCTTGAAGCCGCGCACGAAGTCGCGGCCGTAGTCGTCGGCCTGCGACAGCACGGCGATCTTCGCGTTCGGGTTGGTCTTGACGATGTGGGTGGCGTAGACCGCGCCCTCGATCTCGTAGCCGGCGAGGAAAGCCATGCTCCAGGGCGCGCCCTTGGGGTCGATGAAGCGGCTGGCCCCGGTCGACAGGAACAGGTGCGGCACCTTCTTGGCGTTCATGTACTTCTGGATCGCCGCGTTCGGCGCCGTGCCGAGCTGGTTGAACATCAGCAGCACGCCTTCGGACTCCACCAGCTTGCGTGTCATCTCCACCGTCTTGGGCGGCGAGTAGGCATCGTCCAGGCTCATGAAGTTGATCTTGCGACCGCCCACGCCGCCCTGCTCCTCGTTGACCTTGCGGAAGTAGGCCGAGGCGGTCTTGCCGAACACGCCGAAGGCCGAGGCAGGGCCGCTGTAGGGCACGGTGTTGCCGATGCGGATCTCGGTGTCGCTGGCGCCGGTGTCGTACTTCTTGGCGAGGGCTGGCAGCGGCAGCCAGGGGGTGGTGGCGGCGGCCAGCAAGGCGGCGCGGCGGGTGAACGTCATGGGCTTGTCTCCAGTCTCTGCAGAAATGCCGGTCTGCGCCGGCGGTGTCGCGCACTATCGCGCTGGCGACATGCAGCGGCCATGGCCGATTCGTCCAAAGCCATTGGCCGGAACGACCAGCGCAGATCAGGGGAAACCCGGTGTCGCGCAGGCAGCCCGGCTCGTCGGATCGGACGATGGCGCTGCGGCGGCGCCGGGGCACCATGCCGGTTTTCACCACGTACGCGGAGACAAGAATGCACAACAAGGTTTCGGTCCTGGCCATGGCGCTGTGCAGCGCGCTGGCCGTGTGGACCAGCGCCGCCCAGGCCCAGCCCAAGCCGGCGCCCGTCAAGATCGGCGTGCTGACCGACCTGACCTCGCTCTACTCGGCCATCGGTGGCAAGGGCCTGGTCGACGCCACGCGCATGGCCATCGAGGACTTCGGCGGCAGCGTGCTGGGCGCGCCCATCGAGATGGTCTTCGCCGACACCCAGAACAAGGCCGACGTGGCCGCCTCCAAGGCGCGCGAATGGTTCGACACCCAGGGCGTGGACATGGTCACCGACCTGCCCTCCTCGGGCCTGGCGCTGGCCGTCAGCAAGCTGGGCGAGGAGAAGAAGAAGATCGTCATCGTGACCAGCGCCGCCACCTCCGAGCTGACCGGCAAGAGCTGCACGCCCTACACCGTGCACTGGACCTACGACACCTACGCGCTGGCGCGCAGCACCGGCGCGGCGGCGGTCAAGGCGGGCGGCGACAGCTGGTTCTTCCTGTCGGCCGACTACGCCTTCGGCCAGGCCATGGAGAAGGACACCACCGACGTGATCAAGGAGATGGGCGGCAAGGTGCTGGGCAGCGCCAAGCACCCGCTGGGCGCGTCGGATTTCGCCTCCTTCCTGCTGCAGGCGCAGAGCTCCAAGGCCAAGATCATCGGCTTGGCCAATGGTGGCGGCGACACCATCAACTCCATCAAGGCCGCGAGCCAGTTCGGCATCGTGCAGGGTGGCCAGAAGATGGCGGCGCTGCTGGCCTTCCTGACCGACGTGAAGGCCATCGGCCTGAAGCAGGCGCAGGGCCTGCTGCTGACCGAAGCCTTCTACTGGGACCAGGACGACAAGACGCGCGCCTGGTCGCAGCGCTTCTACAAGCGCAATGGCGTGATGCCCACCATGACCCAGGCCGGCACCTACGGCGCCGTGACGCACTACCTGAACGCCGTGAAGGCGGTCGGCACGCGCGATTCCGACAAGGTGATGGCGCAGATGCGCGCCACGCCGATCAACGACTTCATGACCGTGAACGGCCAGCTGCGCGTGGACGGCCGCGTGGTGCGCGACATGCACCTCTACCAGGTCAAGACACCGGCCGAATCCAAGGGCGAGTGGGACCTGTACAAGGTGGTCGGCACGACCCCGGGCGCCACTGCCTTCCGCCCTCTCTCCCAAAGCGAATGCCGCCTGGCAAAAGGAACCTGACATGATCAGCTACGACCTCACCGCGTTCGGCGCGCCGCTTGCGCGAAACGAGCAACCCACGCCGACACCCCAGGGCAGCGAGGTGCTGGTGCGCGTGCTGGCCGCCGGCGTGTGCCACAGCGACATCCACATCCGCCACGGCTACTACGACATGGGCAACGGCAAGCGCCTGAACATGGGCGACCGTGGCGCCGCGTTGCCGCTCACCATGGGCCACGAGACCGCCGGCGAGATCGTCGCCGCCGGCCCCGACGCCAAGGACGCCAAGATCGGCCAGCGCGTGGTGGTCTACCCCTGGCTGGGCTGCGGCCAGTGCAAGGTCTGCGCGCGCGGGCAAGAAAACCTGTGCCTCAAGGGCCGCTCGCTCGGCGTGTTCGCACCGGGCGGCTACGCCGACCACATGCTGGTGCCGCACGCGCGCTACCTGGTCGACATCGGCGACATGGCACCCGAACAGGCCGCGCCCTGCGCCTGCTCGGGCCTGACCATGTACAGCGCCATCGGCAAGATCGACCCCGCCGTGCTGAAGGACGAGCACGTGGTGGTGTTCGGCGCTGGCGGCCTGGGCCTCATGGCCGTCGGCCTGCTCAAGGCACTGGGCAACCCGGGCGCCATCGTGATCGAGCCCGACGCGGCCAAGCGTGCCGCTGCGCTGAAAGCCGGCGCGGCGCATGCGATCGACAGCGCCGCGCCCGACGCGGCGGAGCAGGCCAAGGCGGCTGCCGGCGGTGCCGTCTGGGCCGCGCTGGACTGCGTGGGCACCGAGCAGACCGTGGGCACCGGCATCGCCATGCTGACCAAGGGCGGCCAGTTCGTGCAGGTGGGCCTGTTCGGCGGCAAGGTGGAGATCTCCACGCCGTCGATGCCGATGCGCGCGGTGAGCTACGAGGGCTCGTACGTGGGCAACCTGGGGCAGCTGCAGGCATTGATCGCATTGGCCAAGACCGGCAAGCTCGCGCCGTTGCCCATCGATGCGCGTCCGCTGGACCAGGCCGAAGCGGCCCTGCAAGATTTGGAGGCCGGCAAGGTGGTCGGCCGCGTGATGCTCAAACCGCAGTGAGGTGACCATGGACATCCAACGCACGGTCTACCGCGAAGACCACGAACAGTTCCGCACCACCGTCCAGCGTTTCCTGGACCGCGAATGCGTGCCCCACATGGCCGCCTGGAATGCGGCAGGCGCCATCGACCGCGCGGTCTGGACCAAGGCCGGCCGCGAGGGCCTGCTGTGCCCCACGCTGCCCACCGAGTACGGCGGCGGCGGCGGCGATTTCGGCCACTCGGCCGTGCTCGCCGAGGAGATGGCCGCACGCGGCCTGAACGGCATCAACTTCGGCCTGCACTCCGACATCATCGTGCCCTACCTGCACCGCCTGGGCACCGACGCGCAGAAGGACAAATGGCTGCCGCGCTGCGCCGCTGGCGAGGTCATCACCGCCATCGCGATGACCGAGCCGGGCACCGGCAGCGACCTGAAGAACATCCGCACCACGGCGCGGCGTGAGGGCGACGAATACGTCATCAACGGCGCCAAGACCTTCATCAGCAGCGGCCTGCTGGCGGATCTGGTGGTGGTGGTGGCCAAGACCGATCCGCAGGGCTCGGGTTCCAAGGCCATGGGCCTGATCCTGGTGGAGACCGACCGCCCGGGCTTCCGCCGCGGCCGCAAGCTCGACAAGGTCGGCCAGCACGCCGCCGACACGGCCGAACTGTTCTTCGACGACGTGCGCGTGCCCGCCAGCAACCTGCTCGGCGAAGAAGGCAAGGGCATGTACGCGCTGATGCAGGAGCTGCCGCAAGAGCGCTTCCTGATCGCGCTGGCCGCCGCCACGGCGCTCGAGACCTGCCTGGCCCACACCATCGCCTACGTGAAAGACCGCCAGGCCTTCGGCCACAGC
Source organism: Pseudorhodoferax soli (assembly GCF_003337555.1). Taxonomy (GTDB): domain Bacteria; phylum Pseudomonadota; class Gammaproteobacteria; order Burkholderiales; family Burkholderiaceae_C; genus Pseudorhodoferax; species Pseudorhodoferax soli. Next base: position 1,121,829 of record NZ_QPJK01000001.1, read on the forward strand.
GTCTGGGATTTCCAGAACACGCGCTTCAAGCTGGCCGACATCAAGGCCCAGTCGCTGGCGGTGCGCACGCTGATCGACCACTACCTGGGCGAGCACATGCGCCGGCGCATCACGTTGGAGGAAGCGGCCGTCGCCAAGCTGTTCGCCACCGAGACGCTCGGCAGCGCGCTGGACACCATGGTGCAGCTGCACGGCGGCTACGGCTACATGCTGGAGTACCCCGTGGCACGGGCCTTCGTGGACATGCGGGTGAACCGGATCTATGGGGGGACGAGTGAGGTGCAGCGGGATCTGATCGCGCGCAAGCTCTGACGAAAAGCACTCCGCGGCCCAGTGCCGCGGGTGAGCGGGCTTGAGGCTCGCTCCAGGCCTCGCCCGGCAGGCTGCACGCGCAGCTGCGCCCACGCCTCGGCCTCATTCCCCCCTCGGCTCCGCAGGTGAGCCACCACAGCGCGGCCTGGCGGCACCGGCGCGGTCACCACTGCTGGCTATACTTTTTGTAACCAGCCGTTCGCAACGCAGGGTCAGTGGCCTTCCGGACTTCAACGGAAGCCCGACAGCCCACGCGACCGCCATCCATCCCACCGGCATTGCACCGACCGTGACCACAGAGAGCGCGAGCACCCCCGACGCCAGCGGCCTGACCAGCGACAGCGCGGTCTACCGGACCTTGCTGGAATCCACGCGGGCCATCCCCTGGAAGATCGACTGGGCGAGCAAGCGCTTCGCCTACATCGGCCCGCAGATCGAAGGGCTGCTCGGCTGGCGCGCCGACAGCTGGGTCGGCGTCGAAGACTGGGCCATGCGCATGCACCCGGATGACCGCGACCATGTCGTGAATTTCTGCGTTGCGCAGTCCCAGGCCGGCGTCGACCACGAGGCCGACTACCGGGCCCTCACCAAGGACAACGGCTATGTGTGGATCCGCGACGTCGTCCACGTGGTGCGCAACGGCCAGGGCGAGGTCGAGGCCCTGGTCGGCTTCATGTTCGACATCACCGAGCGCAAGAAGACCGAGGAGAAACTGCTTGCGCTGCAGAAGGAGCTCGAAGCACTGTCGTTCAAGGACGGGCTGACCAACATCGCCAACCGGCGCCAGTTCGATGCCAGCTTCGCGCTGGAATGGGAAAGTGCGCGCAACCATGGGCTGTCCCTGTCCGTGCTGCTGCTCGACATCGACTTCTTCAAGCAATACAACGATCTCTACGGGCATGTCCAGGGCGACCGGTGCATCGCGGACATCGCACGCACGCTGAGCCTGGCGCTGGACAGCCCGCGCGACCTCGTCGCGCGCTTCGGCGGCGAAGAATTCGTCGTCCTGTTGCCGCAGACCGATCTCTCGGTGGCGGTGAAGGTCGCCGAACGCTGCCAACGGCTCATCCGCAAGCAGGCGATCGTCCACGCGCAGTCGCCGCACGAGCAGCGCGTCACCGTCAGCATCGGCGTGGGCACCATCACGCCAAGCGGGCAGTTGAAGCCATGCGACTTCATCGAAGCCGTGGACCGGCAACTCTATGCGGCCAAGAGCAACGGCCGGAACCGGATCGAGACCCTGCAAGCGCCGGCTTGAACGCGCCGGCCGTGGCACGACGGGGGCACCCACCACCCTCGGCTTGCAGCTGATTTTGCGCATCCGCCATCCCTCGACCTCGCGCTGAGCCCTCCTGCGCGGCGCTCTCCACGCCATCATCCAGGGCGCAGAGTCGTTCTCCGGAGGGCACGAGATGTCGCGCATGAGTTTGGTGGTGCTGGCGGTGCTGGCCGCCGTGTGGTGGGTGGTGGGCAACCTGGAGCGGGCCCTGCCCCCTGAGCGCGTCGTCATCCAGGCCGGTCCGGCCGGCGGCTCCTTCGACAAGCATGCCCGCCGCTACGCCGAGTACCTGATCCGCAAGGGACTGCGCGCCGAGGTGCGCAACCAGGACGACAGCCTGAAGATCATCGACCGGCTCGACGACGCCTCCACCGGCGTGCAGATCGGCTTCACGGCACAGCGCGTGGTCCCGCGGGAGCACAGCCACGTGAATTCGGCAGGCGTGGTCGAACTGCAGCCCCTGTTCCTGTTCGTACGCAAGGCCGCCACGGGGCCCGCCACGCTCGCCGGACTGGCCGGCCGCAAGCTCGTGATGCCACCGCAGAACAGCATCACGGCCAAGGTCGCGCAGGAGGTGCTCGGGCTGTACGGCGTCACGCCCGGCAACGCCGCCTTCGCGTTCGTGCCGCTGGAAGCGGGCGTGCGTGCATTGCAACGCGGCGAGCACGATGCCGGCTTCTTCGTGCTGGCCCCCGACAACGCCTTCGTGCAGGAACTCGTCAGCGATCCCCAGATCGAGACCTACCCGGTCGACGACAGCACCGGCATCGCGCGCCACCTCGACTACCTCAAGCCCTCGGTGCTGGTGCGCGGTGCGTTCGACCTCAAGGCGCCGCTGCCGCCGCGCGACGTGGCCCTGGTGAGTGCCACCGTGAACGTGGTGGTGCGCGAGGACATCCACCCCGCCGTGCTCTACGCGCTGCTCCAGGCCATGGCCGATGTGCACAAGGGCCAGACGCTGGTGTCCGACGCTGGTGAATTCCCGCGCCAGGCCGGTGCCGCACTGCCCGTGCATCCGCATGCGCTGGAGTGGGCCAAGACCGGCACGCCCTGGCTGTTCGCCAAGCTGCCGCCCGCCGTCGCCGGGGTGATCGACGCCTACTGGGCCCCGCTGCTCGCGCTGGCCGCGCTGGTGTCCGCGTTCGGCAGCTTCCAGTCGCTGAACGGCGCCATCGACAACGCCGTGCTCGCCGCCGCGGTGGGCTGGCTGGGCTGGGTCTACCGGCGCATCGCGCGCGGCGGCCAGCCGGGCTGGGCCACCCGCACGCTGTTCCGGTTGGTGGAGCCGCTGATCGTGCAGCAGCCGCCGGGCGAAAGCGCGCGCGACCGGCTGGAGCGGCTGCGCCCGCACATGTAGCGGTGGCAGCGGCTCAGGGATTCGCTAGCCAGCCGGCGCGCCGTTCCACGAGCCAGCGCACCGCGTGGATGGCCGCCTGCACCGCCTGGCGCAGTGCGATGAAGACCAGCACCACGCCGGCCAGCAGCCACAGCCGGTCGCCGAACGTGGGCAGGCGCTCCAGCGCGCGCAGCGTGACGGCCGTGGCCTCGGTCACGCCAATGGCGGCGCCGAAGCCGCTGGAGAGCACCATCACGAAGTAGACCCGCACCACGCCCAGGGCGAACAGGAGCACCCCGCCGCGCGCGCCTGCACGGTGGTCCACCAGCGTCGCCAGCAGGTGGTCGGCCAGAAAGGCCGCGCAATAGGCCGCCAGCGCCAGCGCCACCGCGGCCTGCGCCGAGACCGCCCAGCGCGCGGACAGCGCATGCAGCAGCACATACATCACGACGAAGGCCGGCGCCGCGCGCAGCAGCGCCACCACGCCAGCGGCCACGCGTCCGTTCAGCCGGCGCCATCCTGGCCACGCAGCTGGCGCCGCCGGTGGGCAGCACAGCCAGCCCAGCGCAAGCCCGGCCGGCAGGCCGATGGCCAGCGCATGGGCGGCGATCTCGAGGTTGACGAGCAGCGCGCGGCCGAACGTCGGCACGAACACCGGCAACGCCTGCAGCAGCGCCTGTGTCATCGGCCCGTCTCCACCACTTGCAACCGCTGCTGCAGCCGCTGCAGCAGCGCCACCACCAGCGAGACCAGCGCCATGTAGAACACCAGCAGCAGCCCGAAGGTGGTGGCCGATTCGCTGGAGAACGAGGTGATGTCGGTCAGCGCGGCCAGCAGCTCGGGCACGCCGATCAGCGCGGCCACCGGGCTGCCGCGCGTGGCGTTGGCCGCGAAGGCCGCAATCTGCGCCCGCGCGCGCAAGGCCGCCGCGCGCAGGCCGGCCGGCCGGCCCTCGGCCAGCAGCGCGGCACGGGCCTCGGCCACGGCCTGGCCCGCGTTGCTGCCGTTGAACAGGCCCAGCACCAGCACCGCCACGCACCAGGCCATGGCCGGCGTGCCCAGCCCGGCGCTAGCGAGCAGCATGCCCGCCGCCGCCATGAACAGCACCATCGGGGTGGACTGCATCGCCAGCAGCAGGCAGCCCAACGGCCAGCGCAGCCAGCGGCTGCGTGCTGCCAGGCCCGCACCGAAGCCCAGCGCCAGCAGCACGGTGGCCAGCACGGCGCCGGCCACCAGCGCGACCGAGTACGCCATGCCGTCCAGGAACAGCTGCAGCGCCACCTGCGTCTTGAGCATGGCCAGCGTCACCTGCAGGCCCCAGCGCTCCTGCAGCCAGCGCTCCAGCCGCTCGACCGCATCGGCCATGGCCGTGGGCGCGAGCCGGTTGTCGCGCGGCGGGTCCACGCAGCGCGGATCGTCCAGCGCCGCCGCAGCGCACGGCGGCGACGACCAGCGCGCGTGCCGCGCCTGCAGCCAGGGCGTGGCCACGCCGTATTCCTGCGCCAGCGCCAGCAGCTGGCCGTCGGCATGCAGGCGGCGCAATTCCTCGCCGAGGCGCTGCGCCAGCGTGGCGCCGCCCCGGCCCACCACGATGCCCCAGGGCAGCGGCGCGAACGACAGCTTGGCCTCGTAGGCCGGCGGCAGCACCGGCAGCAGCAGGCTGTCGTCGTGCGCGGCCAGCGCGCAGGTGCCGTTCTGCACCTGCTCCACCAGCCGCCGCGCGCTGTTGAAGAGCATCAGCCGGGCGCCGGCCACGGCCAGGTCGGCATTGGTCGAGTTGCCCACCGTCACGCAGACCGTACGGCCGTACAGATCGGCCAGGCTGTCCACGCCCTGCAGCGCCGCGCTGCGCTGGCCGACCACCAGCGTGTGCGATTGGTAGTAGTGCGGCCGCACGAACAGCGCCTGCCCGTCGCGCTGCACGGTGTGGCCGGTGGTGGCGACCAGCACATCGACCCGGCCTTCGCCCAGCGCCACCATGCGGTCGGCCGCGCTGACCTCGACGAAGCGCAGGCCCACGCCCAGCTGCGCCGCCAGCAGCCGCGCCAGCGCCGGCTCGAAGCCACGCGGGCCGTCCGGCGTGGCCTGGCCGAACGGCGGGTAGTCGGCGCGCGCGCCCACGCGCAGCTCGCCCGTGCAGCGCACGCGGGTCAGCAGATCGGGCATGGCGGCGCAGTCGGCCGGCGCCACGGCCAGGGCGGGCCAGGCTGCGGCGGCCAGCGTTAGGGCAGCCGCCACGCGCCATAGGTCAGCCCAGCGCCGCCGCATCCCCATGCCGGATCTCCACCACATGGAAGTCGCTGAACACGAAGGGACCGATGCGGTGCAGGCCCTCGTCGTGGCGCTCGAGCCAGCCCGGCGGCAGCACGTCCAGCTTGGCCTGCGGCAGCAGCGTGGCGCAGGTCTGCAGCACCTCGGCGTGCAGGCCCCAGCCGGCCAGCAGGCGGACGGTCTGCGCGAGCCCGACGAAGCCGCTATGCGTGATCAGCGTGCGGCCGCCGGGCGCGAGGTGTCGGGGCAGACCGGCCAGGAAGCGGTCGAGCACAGCGCGGCCGTCTTCGCCGCCGTCGCTCCAACTGAGCAGGCGGTGGCCGTCGCCGGCCTGCTGCACCGGCAGCTGCGGCGGGTTGAACAGCACGAGGTCGAACCGGTCGCTGGCCAGCGGCTCCCAAAGGTCGCCGCAGTGCACGATGCCGTGCTGGACATCCTGCGCCTGCAGCAGCGCGCGCGTGCAACGCACTGCGGCGGGTTCGATGTCTACGCCGACCAGTGCGTCCGCCCCGGCTGTTGCCAGGGCCGCCAGCAGCACGCCGCTGCCAGTGCCCATGTCGAGCACGCGGCCGGTGCAGGGGCCGTCCAGACGCAGCTGGCGCAGCAGTGCGGCGGTGTATTCGGAGGGGCGGAAGGGGTCGTCGTCGGGCATGGGAGGCAGTGGCTGAACTCTGGCCATGGTGCGGCGACGAGGCGCAGTGCGCCATCGGTGCAATGCTGAGATTGCGGCTCGCACTGGACAGTTCCGGGCACAGTTGGACCTGCGCAGCCGCCCTATCCTTTGCCCTCATGGCGTGCGTCGGCTCGCGAAGTCGCCGCGTCTGCCCCTGCATCGGCCGATGCAACCGACCCTCGTGTGGTCCTCCACGCGTTGAACCCTTCGTTGAATTCCTCCCTGGTCACCAGGTTGTAGTTTTTGGGGCCCAGCACGAGCATGTCGGTCACATGTGCGTTTCCCACCTTCCAGACAGAGTTGTCGGCCGCCGCCTGATTGGCATTGACGTGCATCGCGTCAGACCGTCTGGCCCCGAATTCCCTCACGGTGGCCCATGGCTTGCCGATTTGCTCGGAAACGATGCGTTTGGCAGCTTCCAGGAAGCTGTCCGTCGCCAGCATCTTTTCTTGCACATGCTGGCCATCCCTCACCTTCTGCAGAAAACCCAGCATCAACGGCCGAATCTCTTCACGCATGGCGACAGCGGCCGCGTCCTCCTCGTCGATGCGCTTGAACTCTTCACCGATCTGCACAAAGCGCTTCTTGATCACCGCCAAGAGCTCATCCCAGGCGCCGTCACCTCTAGCGTCTTCTTGCGGCAGACCCTCATTCTTCGCCTTTGTGTCATGGATGACCGCCAAGTTCATGGCGATCCGCAGGTGCACTGGGTCGGAAAACACCGTCGCGGCGGCACCGGTGCTCGAATCCGATGAATGCCGGTATTCCTGCTCCTCGAAGTAGCCGTTGAAGCCCATGGCCCGGACATAGGTCTTCTCGTTCTGACGCCCATTGGTCTGGCCGACCTCGCTGTGGTGTTCGCCTGCCACATTCAATTTTCCGGATGCCAGCTTCTCTCTCTGGGCGACAGCGCCATGGAGAGCGCCCATGGGCAAAGGATGCGTGTCACTGGGCGAGACCGAGGCCATCGCCGCTTGCGCTTCCCACGACGCCACTCTCAAGCCCATCGCATCCGCCTCCCTCTCCAGCACCGCACCGTTACTGACCGCCGCTCCCGCCATCTGCATCGTCGGCTGCGCCCGCCCCTGCGCCTGCTGCACCACATGCCAGGCCTCGTGCGGCGTTGGCGCCTCCATGCGCGCCTGTAACGGCTGCCCGTCCCTCAAGCTGGCCGTCTGCGCCACCTCCCCGAACGCCGCCTCGATCCGTGCCCGTTGCGCCACCATGCGCGGGCTGTCGCGCAACGGATCGGGCGCGCCAGCCGACCACCGCAGCTGCGGCGCCCCCACGCGTGCGCCGTCGCTCTGTCTTTGCTTCGTCTCATTCATGGCATACCCGCTCTCGTTGGAAGGTCGCGACAGCACACCAGCGAGGCTGGTGCGAGCTTCAGCTCCCCTGGTTCGACGGGCCGCAGTGAAACACCCTGCGCCTCCAGATCACATCCGTGATGTTGCCGACGGTGACGGTGCGATTGGTCACCTCGTAAGCCACGGTGCACGTCTTGGAGATGTGCTCCCAGCTGTTCTGGAATGTGCCCATCTCGATCGTGTTCACACCGTTCGCCTCACCCCCGTCGGCCACATAGTCCTCGATGTATTGGCACAGCGTGCCGTCGTTGGTGATGCCGTAGGCCTGCCCCCAGCCGTCGGCATAGTGGCCCCTGGCCGACGGGAGGATGTTCCACGCTTGCACGTCCGCAACCGCCTGCCAGGCCTGTTGGGCCTGCTGCTGCGCCAGTAGAACCTGCTGGGCCTGCTGCTGCTGCAAGCCTGCTTCATGCGCTTCGGCCTCGCCCTTGGTCGCGAAGTAGCTGTGCGGCGCCAGAGTCGTGTACCACTTGTCCTTGTGTATGCCCCAGGGCGCGGTGTTCTGCTTGACTTCGCGCTGTACCGGTGCGGCGCCCCCCATGCTGGCTGACTCGGACGCATCCGGCACAGCACGCTGCGCGAAACCGCCGCGGGCACGCTCGCCCATCGCGTCGGCCTCGGCCTCCAGGGCCGCTTCGTCGTTCACGCCCACGCCGCCTTGCAGCTGCACCGTCGGCCGCACCCGCCCCTGCGCCTGCTGCGCCACATGCCAGGCCTCGTGCGGCAGATGCTGCTCCTGCCCCGGCCCCAGATGGATGTCGTTCCCCTGCGCATAGGCCAGCGCGTTGAGCTGCGCCGGCCTGTCGGAATTGCGGTGCACGCGCACGTCCGACATGTCCATGCCCGACAGCGACTCGATGCCCGCTTTCAGCTGGTTCGGCATGCCCGTCTCGTTCTGCGGCGCCGCGGTCTCCATGCGCGCCTGCAGCGGCTCCTCGTCCTCCAGCCCTCCCGCCTTCTGCGCCACCGCACCGAACGCCGCATCGATCCGCGCCCGCTGTGCCACCAGGCGCGGGCTGTCACGCAACGGGTCCGCCGCACCAGCCGACCGCCGCGCTCGCTCCTGCAACACCTGCGCGCTGTCGCGCTCCGCATGAACAGCTTCTTTCATGGCACCCCCACTCTCGGTTTGAACGTCGCAAACACACTGCCCCAGAACAACACCAGGATCAGCACATACAGCAGGAAATTGCCGCTGCGCAGTTGCGCCAGCGCCGGGTCGCAGTTCAGCAGCAGCGGCGCCACCAGCAGGATCAGGAAGCCCCCGACCCACAGCGCCAGCTGGTAGCGCCGGCCGATGCGGCGCACGCGGCAGTTCCAGGCGTACAGCGCGATGCCCACCGTCTCGGCCAGCAGCAGCGCCTCCAGCAGCAGGCGCAGCGGCACACGGTTCGGGCAGGTCAGGTCGCAGACCCAGGTCAGCGTGCCGCGGGTCGGGCCGTAGTTGCGCTGCACCAGCGCGCGCACGGCATCGGCCTCGCCCACGCCCGCGGTGGTCGCCGGCCACAGGCCGACACCGCCGTAAGTCCACTTGATGTAGGCCAGGTCACGGTCGAGCCGGTCGCTGGCGACCGGCGGCAAGGGCTGCATCTTGTCGCCGCGCTCGTGGAACAGCACCGGCATCACGCTCTCCAGGAACGCGATGCGGCGGTGCGCGACCAGCGCGGCGGCGGCGTCGATGCGCGCGCGCAGCGCCGTGGTGGTGTCCTCGGTCGGCCCGTCCAGCAGCACGAGGAAGGTGACGGTCAGGTCGGTCTTGCCGCGGTAGGCCTTCTTGTCGCTCTCCTCCACGCTCTTGCTGCTGCGCGGCGGCTCGGCCGCCTCCATAAAGTCCATGAGGTCCTGGAAGTTGTAGGCGCCCGTGTCGCCCAGCTGCTGCCCCGGCACCACCACGTTGACGTAGTAGGGCCGGCCGGTGGCCTGCATCTCGACCACCAGGCGCTGCAGGAACAGCTTGAGGAAGCGCCCGAAGGCCTGCTGCTGCGGCCCCTCGGTCGGCGAGTCCTCGAAGAACACGGTGACGCCGTCGTACACGTGCGGCGACTCGCGCCAGCTGGGCAGCAGGAAGCCGTTCACGCGCGCGGCCAGGTCCTCGTGGCGGGTGTCGGCCACGATCACGGCGTTGCGCGCCGCCACGTGCGCCACCTCGTCGATCTGCGCCGCGGGCCGGTTCAAGAGCGAGGACCAATCGCGCCGGTACAGCACCAGGTCCATGCGCGTGCCGTGGCGCTGCGCCTCGCGTGCGAAGCCGCTGGCCTGGCCATCCCAGCCTGGCGGACGCGCCCAGTTGCCGGAGTTGCTGAGCACCGCGCCCATGTACGACAGCCGCGTGTAGACGCTGAAGTCCACCGACAGCGGCGCCTCGCCGGCGATCCAGTAGGGCACGAAGCCCAGCACTTCGTTCTCGTTGCGCGGGGTCGAGCAACCGCAGCCGTCGCCGGACAGGCGCAGCGGCTTGGCGTCGCCGAAGGGGTGGCGCTTTTCGGCCAGGGTGACGATCTCGTCGCGGGTGGCGGCCGGCAGCAACCCGTCGTAGAAGCTGCGCAGCGGCACGCCGCCCCGCGCCGGCGCCGGCCGGCGCGCCGCCGCTGGCGGCTCCGGCGGGCAGCGCTCGTCCACCGCCATGCCGCGCTTGAGCGCCATCTCGCGCACATGGGCCCGGTAATAGACGCAGCGGGCCTGCTCCAGCGCGTTGACGAACAGCGCGCGCGTGGGGTATTCGATGTCGACCAGCGGCTGCAGCAAGGCCTTGAGCTGCTCTTCCGTCGGTGCCTGCATCAGCGGCTCGGCGGTGGCGGCCAGCGGGATCGGCGTGCCCTCGGCCGCCTCCGACTGCGCGCCCGGCGCGGTGGCGGGCAGTTGCTCGGGCATCAGCCGCGCGAGGTCGGCCGGCGTCAGCTTGTAGCTCGCCGGCAGGCCGACATGCTGGTTGGCGGTGGCGTCGGCCTCTGCCGGCGTCAGCGACGTCAATGCCGGCGCAGGTGCCGGCGCCGCGCGGACCGCCGGTGCCGAAGCGGCCGGACGCGGCGACGGCGGCAGGCCCACGTACAGCACATAGGCCTGCTGTTCCTCGACGGCCGGCTGCGCGGCGTCCTGCACGCTCAGCACAAAGCGGAAGCTGCCGGTGGTGGTGGGCTGGCCGCTGAGGCGGCCGTCCTCACCCAGCCGCAAACCCGGCGGCAGCTGGCCATCGACCTTGAAGCGGTAGGGCGGCATGCCACCTTTGGCGACCTGGTGGGGCCCGTAGGCCACGCCGCGGCGGCCGGAGGGCAGCGTCACGGTCTGGTAGACCAGCCGCAGGTCGGCCGGGCTCGTGCCTTGCAGCGACAGGCTCGGGGCAGGCGGCGCCGCAGCCGCCGGGGCCGGCGTCGGCGGTGCCGCAGGCCATGCCGGCGGCACCGACGTGGCCGAAGCAGTAGAAGCAGCCGAAGCAGCAGAAGCGGCGGGCGCCGCAGCGGCAGGCGGCGCCGCCGCCGACGACGAGGCCGCGCGCAGCCCCAGGCACAGCACCGTCGCCAGCAGTGCCCCCGCCAGCATCAGGCGCAGCCGGGCGCACTGCGCGCAGCGCGTCGTCGGTTCCCGGCGGGCATCGGTGCGGTTCATGCCGTGCGCCCCTCCTTGCGCAATTCCTTGGCGATGCCCTTGCGCAGGTCGTCGGCCCCGATGCGCTCGCGCGCGCCCTGCAGCGCCGCCAGCGCGCCGGAGCGCACCACGTTGGCGATCGCACCGCCCGACAGCACATGCCGGTCGGCCAGCGCGGCGAGGTCGACATCGGCGTGCAGCCGGCCGGTGTGGCCCAGCATGCCGTGCCACAGCCGCAGGCGCTGCTCGGCGTCGGGCATCGGGAACTGCACCAGCGACTGGAAGCGCCGTGCGAACGCCTCGTCGATGTTGGCCTTGAGGTTGGTCGCCAGGATCACCGTGCCGGGGAAATCCTCCACGCGCTGCAGCAGGTACGAGACTTCCTGGTTGGCGTAGCGGTCGTTCGAGCTCGACGTGGCAGTGCGCTTGCCGAACAGCGCGTCGGCCTCGTCGAAGAACAGGATCCATCGGCGGCTCTGCGCCTGGTCGAACACCTGGGCCAGGTTCTTCTCGGTCTCGCCGATGTACTTGGACACCACCATCGACAGGTCGATGCGGTAGACGTCGGCCCCCACGGCCTGGCCGATCAAGGTGGCGGTCAGCGTCTTGCCGGTGCCGGGCGGGCCGAAGAACAGGGCCCGGTAGCCAGGCTTGAGCGCCTTGTCGAGCTGCCACTCGCCGAGCAGCCGGCTGCCGTGGCGGTACCACGCGACGATGCTCTGCACTTCCTCCATCACATCGGCGTCGAGCACCAGGTCGTCCCAGCCCAGCCGCGTGCCGATGCGCCGCGCCGGAAAGCCGCTGCCGTAGTCGGGCTTGCGGACCTCGCCGGTGACGAGGCGCTGCAGCACGTCGCGGCCCACCTGCAGCGCGGCATGGAGCCAGGGCTCGCCTGGCGCCTCGTGCTGCAGTTGCAGCAGGCGATGGCGGCGCAGCGGGCGGTCCTCGTCCAGCAGCTGCTGCGCGGCGAAGCGCGGCGCCAGCGCCTCGCCGGCCAGCATGAACGCCGCGGTCTCGGCAGTCGGCAAAAAGCCGGTGTGGGCGCGGCCCTTGCAGCCGCCGAACTCGGTGAAGCCACGGTCCAGCGTGCTGTTGCGCACGCACAGAATGTCCAGCAGTTGCGGGCGCAGGTGCGGCGCCAGGGCAAGCGCCAGCACGAGGCGCTCGTCGGCGTCCAGGCCGGCCTCGCGCACCAGGCCGGCGTAGCCGCTGCCATCGTCCAGCAGCGGCACGGGGATGCGCGCCAGCGCGCCGGCATCGGCCTGCTGCCCGAAATGCAGGCCGATGCGCGCCTGCAGCACCTGCTCCAGCCAGGCGAGCTCGCGCTCCAGCGCGTCGGCGCTGGCCGCCGTGGTCGCCGGCTCCAAGCGGGTGTCAGCGCCATTCCACATGCAGCACCTGTTTCATCCACGGATGGCGGATCGTCGCGTAGCCCCAGGGCAGCTGGTCGATCAGCATGTCGAAGGGGCCGGGCACCACCTGCAGCTGCCACGCGTCGTCCTGGTGCTGGAGCCGGCCCTCGCGCCGCAGGAAGGTCTCGCGCAGGCCGGCCACCGAGGTCGTGCCCAGCACCTTCCAGTGCTGCACCACCGCGCCGAGCAGGCCGTCGATGGCGTCACGCTCGGCCGCGCTGGCCTCGAACACGCGCGCCACGGGCGTGGCCTGCTCCACGCCGCAGAGCAGCTTGTTGAGCACCAGCGCCGGCTCGGGCGCGTCGGCCTCGCCGGTCACCAGCAACTGCAGCAACTGCACGCCGCGCAGGGCGGCCGCGGCATCGACGAACGCACGCTCGTCGGCCAGCCCCAGCATGGCGAACAGCCGCGGCATGTACGACGCCACCAGCACCAGGCCGGCGTTGCCGACCGGCAGCGTCTCGGGCAGCTCGGGCGGCGGGAATTCGAAGGCCGGTGCGGGCAGCCCGGGCGGCGAAAGCGTCGCGGCAGGGACCAGCGGTGCCGACGGGGCAGCGGGCGCGCGGCGCGCGCGTGCGGTCCAGCCCAGCGCTGCGGCAGCTGCCGCCAGCACTGCCGTGGCAGCCTGCACGGCGCGGTCGAACCAGCGGGGCGTGCTCTGCGCCGGTACGGCCACGATCTGCGTGCGCACATCCTCGGCATAAGCAGCGGCATCGAACAGCGCGGCACTGCTTTGCTGTGCATGCTGCAGCGTGGCCTGCCACAGCAGCTGGCGCCGGCCGGCCAGCTCGGCAGCGGCAGCCTGCGTGCCCGCGGCCACGCTGGCGATCCAGTTCTGCACGGCACCCGTCAGCGCGTGGCCCCACCACAGCGCCAGCACCTGCGGCAGCAGCGCCTCGGGCATTGCCCGTACCAGGCGCTGGCGCACCGCCGCAGGCTCGGCCTGGCGCTGCAGCGTGGCCTTGAGCCAGGCGCCGTCGGCCTGCAGCAGTGGCGCCCAGGCCGGTGCCAGTGCCAGCAGCGGATCGTTGGCTTGCGCTGTGGCCACGCCTGCCTCCAGCGCGGCCTGCAGCTGCAGGCGCAGCAACGCCACCCCGGTGCCGGGCTGCGCCGCGGAGGATGCCAGTGCGTGGGCCAGCACCGCCTCCCACAGCAGGGCGGCACGGGCCGTGCCCGGGCTGGCGCCAGCGGCCGGTGTCGCCACCTGCAGCAGCCGTGCGACGGCCGTGGGCTGGCCGGGCATCAGCGCCTGCACCAGCGCGCCCAGCCAGGCCGCATCGAACTGCGTGGCCAGCCGGCGCACGAGACGGGGCCGGTCGTCCATGGCGCGCAGTGCGGCGGCCAGCGCGATGGGGCTGCGGCGCAGCGCCGTGGCGGCGAGTTGCTGCGCGTCCGGGCCGGCGCGGTCCGAGAGGTGGCCATGGCGCAGGTAGTGCAGCAGCGGCGCGAGCGCGTCGGCCGTGTCGGCTGTTTCGGCTGTGTCGGCTGTGTCGGAGCCGTGCCGCGACGCAGCGGCATCGGGCAGCACCAGGCTTGCCGCGGCCGGCCCTGCCGCCGGCAGTGCGGGCCCGCCGCGGGCCGGCAGCGCGGGATGTGCCATGGCCTGGCCGAGCACGGCCTGCCACGCCAGCACCGCACTGCCGGCCGGCACGGTGGCAGTGTGTGCGGTGGCCTGCAGCAGGCGTGCGGCGGCGGCGGGCTCGCCCGGCATCAACGCATGCACCAGACCGGCCAGCCAGTCGGCGTGGAACTGCGTGGCCAGTCGGTCCAGCAGCCTGGGCCGCGCGTCCAGCGCGCGCAGGGCGGCCGCCAGCGCGGGGCCGTCGTCGCGCAGCAGTGCGGTGGCCAGCTGTTGCGCGTCCTCGCTGGCAGGCACCGGCAGGTGGCCGTGCCGCAGGTAGTGCAGCAAGGCCGGCAAGCCGGCCGGCCCCTGCCCGCCAGCGCGCCCGGCAGCATGCGTCGGAGCGGTGTCGGCCGGGCCATCGCCGCGCCACAGCGCCATGGCCTGCGCCGCGACCGCACCGGGCAATGCCCGCAGGAGGCGTTGCCGCACGGCCACGCCATCGCCCAGGCGCTGCAACGTGGTGCGCAGCCAGGCGCGGTCGTCCTGCAGCAGCGGCGCCCAGACCGCTGCCAGCGCCAGCAGCGGATCGCTGGCGTGCGGAGTGACATCGCCCGCGTCCAGTGCCAGGCGCAACTGCGCGCGCAACAGCGCCTGGCCGAAGCGCTGCGGCGTGCCGGCATGGTCGAGCGCCTCGCCGAGCACAGCCTCCCACAGCAGCGCAGCGCCTGCGTTGCCGCGCCCGGCCCGCGTGGCTGGCGCCGCGGCCTCCAGCAGCCGCCGGGCCGCGGCCGGCTCGCCGGGCAGGAGCGCCTGCACCAGCGCAGCCAGCGACGCGGCGTCGAACTGTGCCACCAGCCGGCGCAGCAGGCGCGGCCGGTCGCCCATGGTGCGCAACGCAGCGGCCAGGGCGGGGGCGTCCTGCTCCAGCACCTCGGCCGCCAGGCGCTGGGCGTCTGCGCCGCGCGCGTCCCAGGGCATGTGGCCATGCAGCAGGTAGTGCAGCAGCGTGTCGAGCCGGTCCGGCGCGCCTTCATCGTGCGGCGCGGCCCCTTCGTCGGCCGCCGCCGCTGCACCGGCCTCGGCCGCGCCGCCCAGGTCTTGCGCGGTCGCGGCCTGGTCGGTGCCGAGCCACAGCGCCTTGAGCTGTGCCAGCAGCGCCTCGGGCACGGCCCGCGCGATGCGCCGGCGCACGGCGGCGCTGTCGCCCAGACGCTGCAGCGTGCCCTGCAGCCAGGTGCGGTCGCTGCGCAGCAATGGCGCCCAGGCCGATGCCAGTGCCAGCAGCGGATCGCTGGCGTGCGGCGTGACATCGCCTGCGTCCAGCGCCACGCGCAGCTGTGCGCGCAGCAGCGCCACGCTGACGGCGTGCGGCGAGCCGGCGTGCGCCAGCGCCTGTTCCAGCACGGCCTGCCACAGCAGCGCACCGTTCTCGCTGCCGCGGCCGGTGCCGCTGGCCAGCGCGCCGGCCTGCAGGAGACGCGCCGCGGCGGCGGGCTCGCCGGGCATCAGCGCCTGCACCAGTGCGGCCAGCCAGCCCGCGTCGAACTGGGCCGCCAGCCGCCGCAGCAGCCGGGGCCGGTCGTCCAGCGCGCGCAGCGCAGCAGCCAGTGCCGTGGCGCTGTGCTGCAGCACCTCGGCCCCCAGGCGCTGCGGGTCTTCGCCGTGCGCCTGCCAGGGCATGTGGCCGTGGCGCAGGTAGTGCAGCAGCGCCTCCAGCCGGGCCTGCGGGCGCGTGCGCTGCACCGCCCCGGCCCGGCGTTGCGCCGCGGCCATGCCGGCCGGCCCGCGCAGATCGGACAGGCGTTCCTGCAGCCGCTCGCGCAGGCGCTGCGCCCAGGTCTCCTCCATGCGGTCGGCCGGCACCTCGCCCAGGTCGAGCGCCAGTTCGTCGATGTGCCAGACCTCGTCGGGCCCGCAGGCCGCGTCGAACAGGTCGTCGATGATGCGCAGCGCCTCGCCCTGGGCGAACGCCGCCAGCCGAGCCTCTGCCTCGGGCGCAGCCAGGCCGCCGTCGAAGGCAGCGTCGACCTGCAGGTGCTCGATCAGGTGCATGGCAGCTCCCCTACGGGGATGGCCGCAGCGACAGCCGAGGCCTGGAGCGGGCATCGGTCGGCAACACGCGGTGCGCCCGTCCAGACAGGGGTGGCCAATCTACGCAAGGCCTTGCAGGGAGGGCTCTTCGCCCTCGCCAGCCTCGGGGTCCGGCGCGCCGGGCGGTACCAGGCACGCGATCACCGCGCAGGCCGCTGCGTCGGCCTCGTCTGCCAGCAGTTGGTCACCGGGCGCTGCGTGCAGCTTGCGCCGCGCCGCAAGCCAGGGCTCCCAACAGGCCTCGAACTTCTGCATCGCGTCGAAATCCAGCCAGCGGCATTGCAGCGACAGGTGCGACGGGCAGCTGATGCGCAGTGTTTCCTCGGCGAAATGGCGGAACGCCGGTTGCCAGGTGCGCGCCGTCCAGCCCGGCAGCACCACGGTGATCCGCAGCGCGTGGAAGTCCGCCGGCAGCCTCAGCCGGGCATGCGGACGCCCGTGCGGCTGCGTTGGTCCGCCGGCCAGCGGCCGCAACAGCACATGCTCGACCACGTGCATGCCCTCGCTCTCCTGGTGCAGGCACAGCAGGAACCAGCGCAGGCTGGCCGCCGCGCGCTGGGCGCCAGCGGCATCTGCGTAATCGCCCAGGTGCCACCAGCGGCCCTCCTCGTCCGGGCCCAGCACCAGGCGCTGCGTGGCCTGCGCTGCAGCGCCGCCCTGCGTGCCGGCCGGCGCCAGCACGCGGTAGTGGCTGCGCCACACGCCAACGCGGAACAGCGCCTGCGGCAACGGCCCGCGCAACACCGGCATGCGCTGCAGGTCCTCCTGCACCTCGACCAGGGTCTCCGGCTCCACGGCGTGGCCAGCCGGATGGCCGGCCTGCGCCACATCGGCCGGCACCTGCAGCGCGGCGTGGCGCGCCCCGGGCTCGGCCACCAGCGCCAGCCGCTGGCGTTGCAGCGCCTGCACCAGCGCGCGCGGGTGGCGAAAGCGCAGGCCCAGCAGCAGCCCGGCGCGGCGCTGCAGGCCGCTGCAGTTGACGGGCTCGTCGCCGTCCAAAGGCACGCGCTGGTCGCTCTCCGACAGCGCGTCGGCCAGCGGCTGGCCGGGGTGGAAGCCGCTGGCGCGGTCGCGCGTCAGGCCGACGATCTGGCGCAGGTACTCCGCCTTGTTCTGCAGCAACAGCGTCTCCAGCTCCCGCGGCGTGTGGTAGCTGCCGAACTGGCGCATCGAGTTCTGCGTGTAGGTCTCGCCGTAGAGCGCCAGCAGGTGGTCCAGCGCCCGGCTCTTGCGCTGTGCGTAGCGGTCGAACGGCTCGGCCATCTCCTGGGCGATCTGCGCGGCCGGCTTCAGCAGCAGCCGCTCCACGCCGGGCACGCTGTCCGGGCCGACCATCTGCGTCCACAGCGTCTGCGGCGATCCGCAGTTGACCGAGAACAGCTCGCGCACATGCTGCAGCTGCGCCAGCCCCTGCGCGATGACCTGCTCCATCAGCAGCAGGTAGGCCTTGAGCTGCTGTGCGCTCGCCTGTGCCTGTGGCGGCGCCGAGGCCGGCACCCCGTTGCGGCCCACGCCGTAGACCGCGGGCAGCAGCTGCTGCACCGAGTGGTAGCGGTCGAGCGCGCGGTGCTGGCCGCGCGGCAGCACGGCCGTGGCGCGGCGGGCCTGGTCGGCCTGGCCGCGCGCGCGGTTGGCGCGGCGTGCGGCGCGCAGGTCGTCCAGCTTGCGGCACAGCTCCACGGTGGACACGCCGACGGGGTTGCCCCGCCGCGTGACGGCGATGGTGGCCGGCGCACCTTCGGCCGGCAGCGCCAGCCGCAGCGCCCGCGTCGCGTCACGCCAGAACACCGAGCCGCCGCCGCCCGACATGGCGCCCGCGGCGGCAGGATCGGTCAGCCGCAGCTCTGACAGCCGCACCAGCACGACGCCATCGACCTGCCGGACCACGTCGGCCAGGTCGGACAGGAACAGCCGCTCCACGCCGCCATGCACCGGCGGCAGGTCGTCGATGAAGCCGTGCCGCTGCACCGGCCCGGTGTAGATCCCCTCCAGCGACTCGCCGGCCCGCAGCCGCTCGTCCAGCCCCCGGGCGATGGGCGCCCGGGCGACGAAGCGGTCGCAACGGTCGTAGACCTCGGCCAGCACGTCGAGCGCATCGCGCGGGCCGCCGATCTCGATCTGGGCGTGCAGCGCGCAAGCCACGTCCTCGGTGCAATCCACGCGCAGGTCCAGGTCCTCGCCCAGGTTGCGCTGGTGCAGGAAGGCGTCGCGCGCAGCGGCGATGCGCTGCGCCTGGCTGGCGTCCGCGCCCTGCGACAGCTTGAGCACCAGCCGCACGACGCCGTCGCCGAGCGGCAGCACGGTCGCGTCGTCCAGCCCCGGCACTGCATCGAGCAGCACGCGCCGGTAGTCGGCCAGCGTGGTCGCCCGGCAAGGGAAGGCCATCGCCGGCGGGTGCAACGACAGCGCCTCGAAATGGATCTCGCCGTCCTTGCTGGTCAGGTGGTCGGCCACCGGGAAGCCGGCGCGGTAGGCCACGTCGGTCATCGAGAAGCACAGCTGCTCCAGCAAGGTGATGCCGGGGTCGTGCAGGTTGTGGTCGGTCCAGGTCGTGCCGCTGGCCGCCTGCAGCCAGGCAATGCCCTGCGCGCGCAACTGCGCGAAGTCGCTGGCGCTGGCCACGTGCGCCAGATCCGGCGGGTCCGCGCTGGCCGACGGGTTCATGAAGCGCAGCCCTCCATCGTCGCGTCGAACCACAGCCGCGTGAGCGCCGCCTGGATGCGCACGCCGCTGCCGTAATCGCACTTGGTGCGCACCTGCAGGCGGTAGCTCGCGTTGCGCCCGCTGCTGCCCTCCCAGCGCAGTTCCAGCCGGTCGCAGCGCTTGCCGTACCAGGTGTCGCTGCTGCGGATGTGCTTCTTGCGCGAGAACAGGTCC
This sequence comes from Pseudorhodoferax soli, assembly GCF_003337555.1. Taxonomy (GTDB): domain Bacteria; phylum Pseudomonadota; class Gammaproteobacteria; order Burkholderiales; family Burkholderiaceae_C; genus Pseudorhodoferax; species Pseudorhodoferax soli. The sequence continues at coordinate 1,140,593 of NZ_QPJK01000001.1, forward strand.
AGCCAGCTGGTGGTCGGGTTGTAGGTGTTCAGCGCGACGGCGTGCAGCATGGCGTAGCGCCCGGCGCCCGGGCTGCCCACACCGGCCATCACCTCGAAGCCCTGGCAGCCGGCGAGCGGGCCGGTCAGGTCGTGCCATTCGCCATCGGCCACGGGCGGCGCCACGCCGGGCCAGCTGCAGCTGCCGGTGCGGCCTTCCGATGCCACGGTGCCGGCCACGTCCAGCGTCTCGCGCGGCGCGGCCGTGCCGATGCCCACGCGGTCCTGCGCATCCAGCGCCAGCACCGGCGCGCTTGCGCGCGAGGCGCCGACCCCGCCGTGGTGGAACAGCAGCTGGTCGCGGTCGCCGCCGTAGCCCATCGACCACAGCGGCGTATGGGCGCTCTGCTCGCGGTAGAAGCTGGCCAGCGCGTCGTAGCCGGCGGGCGTGGAGATTTCGATGCCGTTCTCGGCCGATTTGCGAAAGCCCTCGTCGCTCATGTTGAGCATCGAGTCGACCAGGTCGCCGAAATGGTCGGGCGTGGGCAGGCTGCCCTTGTCGAAGAAGCGGCGCAAGGTGTCGCGGTTGCGGATCGTCATGCGCCACCTCCGGACGCCGTGCCGAGCACGAAGGTGCTGCCGATGGCCAGCAGCGCGATGCCGGTCGGCTGCGGCGCGGGGTCGGCATCGCCCTCGCCGGCGGCCAGGATGTGCTGCGGCATCGGCACGGCGATGCTCCAGGGCGTGCGGGCCTTCGCGTGGCCGCGTCGCGCGTCGGCGCCGGCCTGCTCCCGCTCCTCCCCCGCGCCCCGCCGGGCCGTGTCGCCCAAGGTGTAGAGGGCGTCGTCGCTGCAGGCCACATGCAGCAACGACAGCTGCGCGATGTCGCGCACGCCCTCGATGCGGCGCAGCTGCGCCTCCATCTCCTCGCTGCGCACGACCCAGTCGAAGTCCACGCCGTAGCCGCCGTCGAACCATGGCGACAGCAGCTCCACCACCCGGGTGTTGATGCGCTGCAGGGCCTCGCCCACGTGCACGCCGCTCGCCAGGCCGACGTTGCAGCGCAGCTGCAGCCGGTCGTAGGCCGGGTTGCGTACCACGATCTTCGCGAACGGCGAGGCGCGCGCCTGCAGGTGTTCGGCCATGCGCTGCAGTTCAACCGCGTTGAAGCGCGGCAGCGCGGTGGCGGATGCCGCAGCGTTGCGCGGCACCTGCGGCACCACCACGGCCACCACCTGGCCGGCCGGCGGGCGTGGCTGGCCGTGCGCGGCGATCTCGTCGCCGGACAGGCAGCGCACCTTGCAGATGCCGGGAAACTGCTCCAGCAACAGGCGTTCGGCATCCCAGGCGTTGCTCGCGCGCTGCTTGTGCTGCAGCCGCTCGCCGGCGCGCGCGTACAGCGCACGGCCGTCCTCGGGCGCGCGCAGTCCGAACGAGGCGCCGACCTGCTGCACGCCGGCCAGGCCAGGCAGCGAGGCGCTGGGCTTGGTGATGCGCCCGTGCGGCACGATGGCCAGCGCCGCCACGCCCGGCGCCAGCGCGCGGCGCGCGCGCAGCGCATGGGCCTGCACCGCCTGCAGCGAGGCGAAGCCGTCGAAGCCGCGGTCGGTCGACACGCGCAGCCAGTACAGGCCCTTCGGCATCACCGTGTTCTCCCGCGTCAGGTCGCCCGGCAGGTCCAGCGTCACGATGCCCGAGGTCAGGAAGCCCTCGGTGCTGTCCGACAGCACCCGCTCGGGCGGCAGCGGGCGCCAATGCGCGCCAGCCAGCGTGGCCCAGCGCAGGCCGCCGCGCTGCGCACCGGGCAGCATCGCGTCGGCAGCCGATTCGCAGAGCTGGAACAGCAGCGTCAGCACGCCGCCCGGCTGGCCGGCGGACAGGCCGATGTACAGGTTGCCGTCGTCATCGAGCCGCGGCATCAGGCCATGGGCCACGCCGGTGGCGGCCGAATGCAGCGCCTCGATGCCGAACGGGTGCAGGTGCATCAGGCGCTCGACGTCCTCGGCAGGCGCCACCCGGCCCGGTGCGTCGGGCCGGTCGTGGTGGTGGGCGTCGGTCAGCCGGACCACGCCGCTGGCCGTGTACGACAGCGTCAGCCGCTCGACCAGTGGCGCATAGGGCGGGTTGGGCAGCGGCTGCTGGCGGCGCAGGGGGCGCGTGCGGGCATTGGCGGTGACGGTGTCGGCCAGCACGTTCGGGTAGGCCGCATGCCCGAAGGCGCCACGCGGCCCGGTCAACTGCAGCCGGTACAGGCCGTTGCGCGGCCAGGCCAGGCCCCATTCGTCCGGGTGGCTGGCGCGGCTGTGCTTGCGCACCGAGCCCGGGTCGACCTCGATGTCCATGGCCAGCGGCAGCTCGCCGGCACCGGCCCGGCCGAACAGCGGCTGGTGGGCCGACGCACCCAGGCAGGGTTGCCAGTGCCCGTCGCTCAGGATCGCCAGCGCCACGCGGAAGTCGCCAATGCGCTGCTCGTCCGGGTAGCCGCGGTAATAGGCGTCGAAGCCGCCCGCCTCCGTCGGCAGGCCGCCCCATTCGACATGCAGGCACAACCGCTCGATGTTCTTGCAGGCCACCTCGGCCGCGCCGACCACCAGGTAGGACGACAGCGTGGGCAGCGGCCCGAACGGCGCGAAGGCCTTGGTCGGGTCGAGCCGGCCGAGGTTGTTGTGCAACACCACGTCGCGCACGCCGTCGGCGCTGACCTGCAGCCGCGCCTCGGCCAGCGGCAGGTCGGCCAGCAGCGAATACGGATACAGCCGCCCCTGCGTGCTGAGCTCGATGCGCAGCAGCGGCAGCCGGGTGTTCCAGTCGGCCCCGTGCAGCGCCGGGTCGCAGCCGACGATCGGCGGCGCGTCGGGACGCAGCCGCAGCGCGATCGACAAGCCGCAGCCCGCGCTGCGCGACAGGTGCACGTCGCTGGCTTCCAGCCAGCCGGTGCTGGCGCTCAGGTGCAGCTTGAGCAGGCCGCGGACCAGCCGCTCGAACACCAGCCGGCGCTCCGGCACCAGCGGGCCCACCAGCAGGCACAGCGGATCGCCAGCGCTGGTGGGCGGCCGCTGGCCGGGGCGCAGCACGCCGTCAGCCGCCCTGCGCAGGCGCTGCAGCTGCTGTGGCGTGAGGTCGGCCTGGCTGACCAGCAGCCAGTGGCCCAGCAAACGGCCGAAGGCGTTGTGCCGGGCCGTGTCGCCGCTGGCGGCTTCCACCGCGTGCACGCAGTCTTCCAGGCCGCCTGGCGAGCCGGCCATCGGCAGGTCGATGCGGATCTGGCGTGCGCCCTCGCGCAGCAACAGCAGCGGCGAGGCGATGGCCAGGCCCAGCCGCGCGTCCTCGGCGCCGTGCCCACGGCCGCCGCCGAACAACGGCGCCGCCGGCTCCGACGGCCGTTGCAGACGCGTGGCCTTGGCCCGCGTGACGAAGCCGAAGGCATGCTCGGGCGAGATCAGCGCATCGCGCTCCAGCCGCAGCGTGCACAGCGCGGCGACGGCGGCATCGGTCACGACCAGCGGCGCCGCGCTGTGGAAGTGCATCGGCTGCCCCTGTGCATCCTTGCCGGCCTCGAACACGGTGCCCTGCGGCACCTGCAACACGCCGTCGCCCGCGGCGTCGCGCGTGCAGGCCAGGTGCACCTCGTCGGCCACCGCGCCGGCCTGGCCCAGGCCGAGGCATTCGCGGTAGTAGAAGTCGGCATGCCGCGCGCTGAAGCGGTTCAGGTCGCGCTGCACCGTCTCCCACAGCTTGAGGAACGCGATCAGCAGGCCGGCGGCCGGCTCGTGCGTGCCGGTCTGCAGCGTGGCGGGCAGCAGCTCGCGGGCCAGCACCTGCAGGGCGCCGATGGCGCTGACGAACGCGACATAGCGCTCGCGCAGCAGTTCGCGCTCGGCACGGCCAGGGGGCGCGGCGCGCACCGGCGCATCGGGCTTCCAGATGTCGGCCAGCCGCGCGCGCTTGCGGTCGATGCGCGCGCCGTCCCAGGCCGACGCCCCGAAGCGCTGGTAGACCCAGCGCAGGTCGTCGCCGAGCTGCTGGTCGGCCAGCTGGTGGATGCGCGCGCGGAACGCCCGCGAGGCCATGTCCGCGTGCCCGTCGAGCGACTTGAACCAGAGGTCGAGCCACTGGGCCAGTTCGGCGACCTGCCAGGCCAGGTGCTCCAGCGGCGCGGTGTCGGCCTCTTGCAGGAACGCGCGCCGCAGCGCGCGCACGTCGATGCTGGCGATGCGCGCCAGCACCAGCGTGACATCGCTTGCGAACATGCGGCTCCAGTTGCCGCTGTCGCGCAGGTCCAGGCCGACGAAGCGCAGGTGCTGCGCCAGCGTGGCGCTCATGGCCACGCGCTGCGCGAACGACAGCTCGTCCACGCCGAACCGGTCGGGCGCCAACGCGTCCGGGAAGCGCTCGTCCTGCGACGTGCCGGCGGTCATGCGCTCGCCTCTCGCCAGCCGCCGTCGCGCAGGTACAGCGGGAACACCATGTTGTCGCTGGTGTTGCTGCTGCGGATGGTGTAGTTCAACTTCAGGCGCAGGACGCCGTCGTACATCTGCTCGGTGTCGATGTCGATGCCGTCCAGCGTGATGCGCACCTCGAAGAACAGCACCGCCTTCTCGACCAGGCTGCGGATCTCGGTCAGCGTGCTCTCGGTGATGTTCTCAAACACCATGCGCTGCAGCCCGCAACCGTAGGTCGGGTGCATCACGCGCTCGCCAGGCACGGTGGACAGCAGGATGCGCAGGCTCTCGCGCACGTCCTGTTCCTGCGAGACCATGAGGGCATGCAGCGTGCCACCGTCGAAGGCCGGCGGAAACGCCCAGCCGGTGCCCAGGAAGTCGCGTCCTGCTTGCGTCATCGCCGGGCTCCAGCACACTGCGGGCAGGCCATTGCGGACACGGCCCGGCTGGCAAGCAAAGCCTCCGAAGGCCGCGGAGCAGGCCATGCCAGCAGACGCCGCGGAACTGGCTCTGCCAGGGCGCTGGCGGCGCCCCTGGAGGGGGATGGGATGGCTACACGCAGTGAGCCAGCCAAACGGGGTGGGTTCATCTCAGCCGCCGATGATCACGGTGGGCCAGCCCAGGACGACAGAGCCGCCGTGCGCCGTGGTGTCGCCGACGCGGGCGGCCGGGCGCCCGCCGATCAGCACCGTCAACGAGCCCTTGATGATGGCGTCCGGCGGCCCCACGCAGGTGCAGGTGTCGCCCAGCACCGCGGCCACGAGGTTGCCGATCAGCACCGTCGGCACGCCCGGCCCGATCACCGGCCCGCCCACGTGCGGGATCGGCGGCAGCCCCGGCGTGACCATCGGGCAGGCATGCATGTCGGTGAGGCGGGCGGCTGGGGGCATGGCAGGGCCTCAATTGATCATCACGATGGCGCCCTTGACCACGGTCTGCCCGGCGGCCGAGAGTTCGGCGCTGGCGTTGCCCGTGGCCTTCAGGCCCACCTGCGCGGCGCAGTTCACGTTCATGCCGTCCACCGTCACATCGGCCGTGGCGCTGGCGGCGATGTTGCGCAGCGCCTTCAGCGTGATGTTGCCCTTGGCGTTGATGAGGATGTCCTTGGGGCTGTCCAGCGTGATGCCGCCGGGCGCCATCTCCACCATGTTGCCGGTCTCGTCCTGCAGCACGATGGACTTGAGCTTGTCGTTGATCACGATCTTGTTGTTCTGCGGCGTGGTGACCGTGATGATGTGGTCGGTCTCCTGGAACTCGATCTTGGACTTGCAGCGCGTGACGATGGCCTTGATGTCGTTCCTGGCCTCCAGCGGGTACGGCGGCGGGCGCTTGCTGCTGTACAGGCTGCCCAGCACCACCGGGTGCGAGGGGTCGTCGGCGAAGTAGCCCAGCACCACCTCGTCGCCCACCTCCGGCAGGAAGAAGGCGCCGAAGCTGCTGCTGCCGTGGAACTGCATGAGCCGCGCCCAGATGCCCGCCGTGCGGGCCTGCAGCACCGGCACGCCGACCTGCACGCGCACCTCGCCGGCGGGATCGGCATCGAGCTTCATCACCACGCCCACCTGCATGCCATGCACGCCAGGCAGCAGGCCGGCGCCGGGCGGCGCGGCCACGTCGGTGCGCTCGACGAACCAGTCCGGGGACAGGCCGAACTCGGCCTCGGTCGTCCAGGCGCCGTCGCCGATCTCGTGGTGCAGTCCGGTGACGAAGACCTTGCCCGAGAAGCGCTTGCCCACGCCCACCAGTTCGATCAGCCCGCCCACCAGCGCCAGCGCAGAACCCTGGAAGCGCATGCGCCCGCGCAACCGCGCCAGCCCGGCCTTGAGCTGCAGCGCCTTGGCCCATTGCTGCAGCGTCTCGGCCGCCTGCGGCGCGCCGGACTGCAGCCGGTACGTGGCCAGCCCGACCACCTGGGCCAGCGTGGCCGAATCCAGGTCGCCCTGCAACGGCAGCGTGGCCGGCCGGCTCTCGGTGCCCTCCACCGCGGCCTGGGTCTTCATGTCCCACGAGAACGCCTGGGCGCTGGCGTACTGGCCGCGCGCATCGATGTCCGCGTGGAAGTCGATCAGGTCCTGGCCATAGGTGACCGCCAGTGCGGCCGCCCGGTCTACCGGCGCCTTGACCGCCAGCTTGCCGTCGGTGGCGACGACCAGCAGCCCGTTGGCATCGGCACGCGACAGCATGAAATCCCAGTCGCTGCAGTAATGCTGGGCGATCTCGCGGTGGCTGGCCCCGGTGGCGTCCACGTCGATGTCCATGGCATGGCCCTGCGCCAGCGTGGTGATGATGTCGCTGTCGCTCTGGTCGATGAAGTTCGCGTTGCGCCGGCCCACCGTCATGCGCACCGCCCGGTCGCGGCATTCGATGACCAGGCGCGCCTCGTTGTCGCCACGGATCTGCACACCGTGCCGCACGACGATGCCCTCGAACAGCGGCTTCAGGTCGTCGCCATAGCCGGCATGGATGGCCAGCACCACGCCTGGCTTGAAGTGCTCGCCGTCGCTCACCGGAAAGCTGCGCTCGGGCATGTCGCCGTCGAGCAGTTCGATGCGCGCCGACGGAACGCTGTTGACGGCACGGCGCACGCTGACCGACATCATCTGCACGCTCTCATCCAGCGCCACGCCGTCGGCGTACAACTGCACGCGCACCACGCCTTCGGCGTTCTCCATGGGCGAGACAGCTGGCATGGGGCTAGACCTTCTCCGTCGGCATCGTCAGTTCCGTGCCGGGCCTGACCTGCAGCAGGCTGTCCAGGTTGTTGGCGCGCGCGACGGTGGCCAGCCGGTCGCTGGAGTCCCGGTAGTGGCGCGCGCAGACCGACGCCAGCGTGTCGCCCTCGCGCACGGCGATGCGGCCGACGCCGGACTGCTGGTTGCTCACGAGCTTGCCTTCCTTCTTGCTCATCGCGCCCTTGAAGCCGAGCTCGATGCGCGCGCGCAGCGGCTCGCCGCTTGGCTTGAACAGCGTGTACTGCGTCGTCATCGATTCGAGCCGGCCGAAGAAGATCAGCGTGCCCCACAGCAGCCGCACGTGCGGCGGCTCGTTCTCCTGCGGCACGTACTCGTACACGACGCGGTTGAGCCTGGCGATCTGCAGCTTGAGGTCGACCGGCTTGTTGTTCGGCGAAGGCACCACGCCGGTGCCGTCCAGAACGATGGTGAAGCCGACCTTCTCCAGCTCCATGGTGCTGAACTTGGGGTCGGTGCCCAGGCCGCCCTGTGTCGTCTGCCCGTCGTAGCGCACGCCGTAGCTGTGCCGGAACTCGGACGGGTTGATCTGCGCGGTGAACGTGACCGCGTTGTCGAGCTTGATGGTGCCGTCCTGCGCCACGCTGTAGCGCGTCATCAGCAGATGGGTGAGCTGGCCGGTGTCCATCTCAACGCTCCCGTTGTGCCTGCAACTGGCCGGCGACCCAGGCCTTGCACTCGGCCAGCAGCTGCTCGCGCAGGCGCTGCAGGTCGGCCGCCGCCACCGCGGCGCGCGGTGCCGGCGCGGGGCTCGCGTTGACCTGCGAGCGGATCAGCAATTGGCGTACTTCGATGCCCATGGTTGCCTCAGCAAATCCGGTTCGAGCGCGCATAGGCCAGCTCGATCTTCTCCATCGCCACCTGGTTGCGCATGGCGTGGAAGCCCTCCGTCTCCCACTTGACGGGCCAGGCGTTCTCGACCGACCAGCCGCGCAGCGGGTTGGCCTCGTGGTCGAGCAGGTAGATGTGCACCAGCTGCGGCACGATGGGCTTGACGAAGCCGCCGTCCAGCACGTCCTGGCACCAGCGCACCAGCCGCGAAGCCTTGCCCGCGATGCCGCGCTTGAGCACCAGCCGCGGGTGCCTGATGGACTTGGGCAGCACGTGCGAGAAGCCGTTCAGCCCCCCCTCCAGCACGGTCTCGGTCTCGACCTCGGGGCCGATGCCGCTGACCTCGTGGAAGGCGCCGTCGGCGTCGCGCGACTGCGTGCCAAAGGTCAGCACGAAGTGGAACGCGGTCGGCGGATAGGTCGGCCCTGCGATCGGCCGCAGGTTGGCCTTGGCGGCCTGCAGCGCCAGCGGCGAGATGCCGCCCAGACCGCCCACCGGTGCGCGTGCGGCCGGCGGCGGCGACGCCGTGCGCGGCGGCAGCGGTGGCGCCCGCGGCACCGACGCTGGCACAGCCCCCGATGCAGCCCGCGCTGCCGGCAGCGGCGGTGCGGGCGGAATCGGCAGCATCGGCATCAGGCGTTGGCGATGGTGAGGCCCTCGTGCGCGATCACGATGGTCTCCACTGCCACCTCGTTGCCCTGGGCCTTCAAGTCGGTGCCGGTGATCTTGGTGGGCCAGGCATTGGCCAGCGTCCAGACCATGGTGGGCTTGCCGGCCTCGTCGAGCAGGCTGATCGTGACGGGCTTGCGCTTGATCACGTTCATCTTGATCTCGTTGAACCAGTCCCACAGCTTGTTGTCGGACTTGAAGACACCCTTCTTCATCGTCACGTCGCTGTACTTCTTCATGCCGGGCATCTTGATGACCGAGAAGGCGGGGCTGTCGCCGTGGCGGTACTCCAGCGGCTGGGCCTCCACGTCCAGGCCCGAGACCTCCTGGAACGACATGACGGCCGAATCCCACTTCACCTCGAAGCGGAACTTGGGGAGCGGCCACACCGTGGTCGATTGAGCGGAACCATCGTCAGCCATGGGCGGCCTCCAAAAGGGTGATTGATGTCAAGGGTTGGGACGATCAGGACTTCTGCAGCTGCTGCTGGAAGGTGATCTCGATGAACTCGGCCGGGCGGCTGATGGCCACCAGCACGGTCACGCGCAGGATGCCTTCGAGGATGTCTTCCGGCGTCATGGTCTCGCCCAGGCCGACGTGCACGCTGAAGGCGTCGTCCGGCACCGCCCCGGCCAGGCCACCGCGCTTCCAGATGCCGGTCAGGAAGTTGGCGATCATGCTTTTGATGGTCACCCAGGTGTTGGCCACATTGGGCTCGAACACCATGGCCTTGGCCGCCAGCCGGCACGACTCCTCCAGCATGATCATGGTGCGGCGCACGTTGATGTAGCGCCAGTCCAGGCTGTTGCCGTCCAGCGTGCGGGCGCCCCACACCAGCACCCCTTCGCCGATGAACGAGCGGATCGCATTGATGGACTTGCCCTGCGTCGTGACGTTGAGGTCTTCCTGGTCCTCGTGCGAGATCGTCACGGCCGGCGACACCACGCCGTTCAGGCTCACGTTGGCCGGCGCCTTCCAGACGCCGCGGGTGTTGTCGACCATGGTGTAGACGCCGGCCATGGCCATCGAGGGCGGCAGCAGGTTGAGCAGGTTGACGGCCTCGCCCATCAGGGTCTTGAACAGCGGGCTGGAGACGACCAGGTTCTTGTTCAGCAGCGCCTTGTGCGTCTCGACCGCTTGCCTGAGCGCGCGCTCCTCGCGCAGCTTGGCCTTCTGCTCGTCGGTCTTCTCGGACTGGTCGATGTCCGCGGTGATCTGCGCCCGCCACTCGTCGTCGCTCATCTTGATGGCCTGCACCGTCTTCCACTGCTGCTTGGTGCGCTCGGGCAGGGACTCGGCGTAGTCGGCGGGCAACGCCAGTTCGGCCATCAGCAGGCCGATCAACGTGTCGCCGTTGACGATGGCGGTGTAGTCCACGTCCTTGTCCTGCAGGACGGTGGTGTTCACCCAGGGGTAGTAGGCCGCCGCGAAGTCCAGGTTGTTGATGCCCAGGTCGTTGCGGAAGTCGTTGACCGGATCGCCCGCGGGGTCCTTGCGGTCGCGGAAGCCGGCCCACACGTCCAGGATGGCGATGCGGCTGCGCATGCGCCCGCCGCAGTGCTGCAACATCTCCTGCTGCACCAGGATGCAGTTCTTCTTCGCCAGCAGCACCGCGTCGGGGATGACCACCATGGTGGGCTCCTGCTCCTTCACCAGCGGCTCGATGCCGGCGATGAGCTTGTCGGCCTCGACCTCGCCGTCGTAGCCGCCCACCGACACCACATAGCAGGGGCCGCCGCCGTTCTGGAAGAAGTGCAGCATCCCGTAGTACAGCAGGAAGCGGCCACCGACGCTGCCGTCCTGCTGCTGGAGCGCGTAGTACTTGTCCTCGGCCTGGAAGCTGGCCTTGTCCACGGTGGTGGCCACGATGCTGAGCTTCGGCGTGGGCCCGAAGCCGAAGTACTGGTGGTACTCGGCCATCGAGCTGATGCGCCAGGGCTTGTTGGCCAGCGGCTTGCCGCCGTTGTCGGCCCGCTCGGTGTAGCCGATGAACGCGGGGACCGCGGTGGCCACCTCGACCACCGAGTTCGGGAATGCGTTCTTCTCAACGATGTAGACGCCGGGAGTCTTCATAGCCATTGCGGCCTCCTCTTAACGATGCACATGGATCTCGGAGACCAGGCGGCTTGCGCCGTCGATCCGCTCTCGGGACAGCCAGCGCGCTGCCGCCACGGGCAGGCGCTTGACCAACACCTTGTCGCCACCGCGCTGGCGGCTTCGCAGCTGGAAGCAGCATGCGCTGCGCTGCGCCAGCGCGATCGGCGCCTGCGAGCGGATGGCCAGCATCGGCGCGCCGCCGTCCAGCCGCTCGGGCTCGGGCGGGCCGAACGCGGCCTGGCTCGCCAGGTCGATGACCTGCAGCTGCGGTTCGGGCCAATCGCCATGCAGGCAGTACTTCCACCAGGTGGCGCGGGCCGCCAACCGGATGCGGTAGTACGCGGGCGCCGGCGGCAGCCCGGCCAGCGGCACGCGCAGCAGCGCCAGCGGCGGCATGCGGCGCGCGGCGCCATCCAGGGTCTGCGCCACCACAGGCCAGGTGAGCGGGCGCACCTCGGTCCAGGCCGCGCTCTCGCCCGCGTGCAGGCACCAGGCACCAGCGCCATCCTGCCGCGCATCGCCGGTGTCGAAGCACAGCAGCTCCCGCGGCCACAGCGCAGGCTGCTCGGTGCAGTGCAGGAAGTCTTCATCGCTGCAGTGCACGTGCCAGGCCAGCACGGTCCCGGCCGCGCCGGCCAAGGCCTCGCCCGTGCAGTACAGCGCCAGCGCGCTGCCGTCCTCGCGCACCACCGCATCGTGTCGGTGCAGCCACTCCGGCGTCGCCCCCACGGGCACGAAGCGCAGGCCGCGGCAGCGTGCGTCGGCGAAGAAGGCGTGGCCCACATCGACGCGCAGCAGAGGGAAGTAGCGGCCCATGGCGTTGTTCAGGCGTGGGCGCCGACGATGGGCTCGCGCACCACCGGCAGTGGACCGTCGCGCCGGCCTGCATCGAAGGTGACCATGCGCATGCGGTACAGCACCGAGGGCACATACCGGCCACCGAAAATGCCCCACAGGTTGCCGAGCTCGCCGATGGCCTGGTTCTCGATGTCCAGCACCAGGCGGTCGATGCGCGGGTCCAGCCCGGGGGTGTTGTGGTGGTCGAGCAGCGGCACCGACTGGAAGAACGCGACCGTGCTGGCGACGAACTTGAGCGCCTCGGTGTAGTTGGCGGCACCGAAGCTGGCCGCGAACATCAACTGCAGGTTCAGCGACACCGGCGGCGGCAACAGCGAATGGTCGGCCTGGCGGGGCCGCTGGACGGGCATGGTGTCGCGCTCGATGTTGACGAGGAACACCGCCAGCTTGTTGTTGACACCGGCGGCGACGCTGCCGTCCGGCTCGTACAGGCTGGAGACGACGACGAGTTCCTCGGACAGGCCGAACGCACGCTGCAGGGCGTTGTTCAGTGCGTTGGCAACCTGGCCGATGGCCGCGTCGATCATGCTGGAGAGTCCGTGGAAGCGATGGCGCCAACGTTAGCGGCGCGGACGCGCCGGGCGCATCGGTCGATTCCTGAACTTGCGCATCCTCATTGCTGAGCAGGTGGAAGCGCCTGGCTGACGCGGCACTGGCCGGCGGCGACGCCACGGATCGCGTCGACGAGCTCCTGCAGCGGGTCGTCCTTCAACAGGTAGCCGCCGGCACCGGCTGCCAGCATGGCGGCGACGATGGCCGGATCGTCGTGTGCCGACAGCGCCAGCACCCGCAGGCCGGGATGGTCGCGCAGCAGCGCGGCCAGGCCGGCCGGGCCGCCGCCGGGCATCTGCACGTCCATCAGCACGAGGTCGGGCACCGCGGCGTGCCGCGCCAGCCAGGCGCGCAGCCCGACCACGTCGCTCGCCTGGCCGACGATGGCCAGGCCTGCGCGGCGCAGCAGTTGGGCCAGGTAGGTGCGGTAAGCGGCATGGTCGTCGCACAGCACCAAGGCCAGGGAGGACACGGGAACGGCCATGGGGCGAGCCTGACCGCGGGTGGCCTGGCACGCCATCGGCCAGCACCGCAATCGCGCGGCGACGATTGCTGATCAGATCGGCATGCGCGCCGAGGTGCGCCAGGGCAGCTCGAGCGAACTCAGTCCTTCGCGCAGCGCGAAGCGCGTGAGCTCGGCCAGGCTGCAGATCTCCAGCTTCTGCATCACATGCTCGCGGTGGGTGGCCACGGTCTTGGGGCTCACGTGCAGCCGATCGGCGATCTGCTGGGTCGACAGCCCCTCGGACAGCAGTTGCACCATCTCGCGCTCGCGCGGGGTCAGCACCGAGGCATGGCCATCCTGGTGCGGCTGGCCGCGGCCGCGCACTGCGTTGACCACCAGCCCGACCAGCTCGGCACTCAGGTGCACCTGGTCGGACATGGCCTTGCGGATCGCCAGCGCGAGGTCGTCGTAGGAATCGTCCTTGAGCACATAGCCGGAGGCGCCGGCCTCCAGCACGGCCAGCACCATGCGGCTCTCGGCATGCACCGACAGGCACAGCACGCGCACGGCCGGTGCGTCGGCGCGGATGCGGCGGATCGCCTCGACGCCGTTGAGGCCCGGCATCGACACATCGGTGACGACGACGTCGGGCTGCAGCTGGCGCGCCAGCCGCACGGCGGCCAGGCCGTCGTCGGCCTGGCCGACGACCTCGATGTCGGTCTCGCGCGCCAGCAGCGCACACAGGCCGTCGCGCACGATGCGGTGGTCGTCGGCCAGGACGACGCGGATTGCCATGCCGGTCTTCACGCGGTCAGGCTGCCAGCGGCACGGCGATGCTGGCCTGCGTACCGAAGCCCGGCACCGAGCGGATGTCCAACCGGCCACCGATGGCCAGCATCTGGATCTGCGCGCTGGCCAGGCCGAAGCCGCCCGCCCGGCTGAACTGCTGGCGCGGCGCCAGTGCCGGCACGAAGCCGACGCCATCGTCCGCGACATCGACGGCCAACTGGCCGCCTTTGGAATGCACGGCGATGTCCACGTGCTGCGCACCAGCGTGCTTCTGCACGTTCAGACACAGCTCGCGCACGCTGCGGAAAACCACCGCCAGCACGGCCTCGGGCAGCTCCGGCGGCGCCACCGCACACAGAAAGGAGACGCTGAGCCGGCTGTCGCGCGCCAGCCGGTCGGCCAGGCTGTGCAAGGCCTGCTCCAGACCCAGGCGCAACACCGGGCTGCTCAGGTCGAAGGTGGCCGAGCGCGTGGCGCGCGCGGCCTGCGCCAGCAGCGCGCCGATGTCGTCGAGCAAGGGTGCGGCTGCATCCGCTGGCGCGTGCTGGCGCAGCTCACCGAGCTTGAGCCGCGCCAGGGTCAGGAATTGGCCGATGTCGTCGTGCAGGCCCAGCGCGATGCGCTCGCGCTCGCGTGCTTCGGCGATGGTGATCTCGTACGCCAGCGTGCGCAGGTGGTCGCGCCCCCTGCGCGATCTGCTCGCAACTGCGCCATGCACCGACATCGTCGCCTCCTAGCGGTCTGTTGATCACCAGACCGCACACAGGCGGCTTGGCTGGAAGCGCATGGTGGCATGGAACACAGAAATTTCCACCCTGCCGCAACATCGGCTTCAGAACTTTTAAGGGTGTTGCAGAACAGGCCACGAATCGGCTCGACGGAGCCTGCGGTTCGGTGTTTTGCTGATGGCTGCGGGCGATTGCTTCAGGCACGCGCGTGCGTTAGGCCACGGCGCGCCGGTGGTCCTTCCAGTGCGCCTCGCGCAGCTTGTACTTCATCACCTTGCCCGCGCCGCTGATCGGCAGCGCCGCCACGAACTCCACGCTGCGCGGGCACTTGTAGCCTGCGATCAGCGTCTTGCAATGGGCCTGGATCTCCTCGGTCGTGGCCTGCACACCGGGCCGCAGCACCAGCACGGCGTGCACCGCCTCGCCCCACTGGGCATGCGGCACGCCGATCACGGCCGCAGCCGCCACGGCCGGATGGCGCGTGAGCGCGGCCTCGACCTCGCCGCAGTAGACGTTCTCGCCGCCCGACACCACCATGTCCTTGAAGCGGTCGACGATGAAGACGAAGCCGTCCTCGTCCATGCGCGCGGCATCGCCCGTGAACATCCAGCCGTCGCGCAGCGCCTGGGCCGTGACCTGGGGCAGGTTCCAGTAGCCCGACATCGCGCAGGGGCTGCGCACCGCGATCTCGCCGACCTGGCCGCGCGGCACCTCCTTGCCTTCCACATCCACGATGCGCAGGTCGATGCCGTTCAACGCGCAGCCGGCCGAGTTGAGCTTGCCGAGCTTGCGGCCCTCTGCCGAGTGGTACTCGGCCGTCAGGTAGGTCACGCCCGCGGCCAGTTCGGTCATGCCGTAGCCCTGCACGAAATCGGCCTGCGGCAGCAAAGCGAAGGCCCGCTCGAGCAAGGCTTCGGAGATCGGCGAGGCGCCGTAACCCACGACCCGCACGCTCGACAGATCTGCGTCGCGCGCGGCCGGGTCGTCGAGCAGGAACTGCAGCATCACCGGAATCAGCATGAGGCTGGTGATGCGGTGCTCGGCGATGGCCTTGAGCACACCGCCCGGCGTGAAGGCCGGCAGGAACACGTTCGTCGTGCCGACGACCAGGCTGCGCATCAGCGCGGACAGGCCGCCGAGGTGGAAGAGCGGCGCGCTGTGCAGCAGCACGGCGTCGCGGTCCAGCGGCGAGGCGATCAGCGAGAGCACCGAATTGGCGGCCAGCGCCTCCTGGCTCAGCATCACGCCCTTGGGCCGGCCGGTGGTGCCGCCGGTGTAGAACACGCCGGCCAGGTCGTCGCCGCTGCGCAGCGCGTCTTCCACGGGCCTGGCCGCGGCGAGCAGCTGCTCGGTGTCCAGGAAGCCGGCCGGCGCGGTCTTCTCGCCCACGTACAGCAGCTTCTCAAGGCACGGCGCCTGGGCCTGCAGCTCAGGCACCATGGCCACGAAGCTGTCGTCCACGAACAGCATGGCGGTGGCGCAGTCCTGCAGCGAGAAGGCAATCTCGGCGGCGCTCCAGCGTGTGTTGACCGGGTTGACGACACCGCCGCCCCACCAGACGGCAAGGTAGAACTCCAGCGTGCGGTCGGAGTTCAGCGCGAGCATGCCCACGCGGTCGCCCGCGCGCATGCCCTGCGCCTGCAGCGCGCCGGCCAGCCTGGCGACGCGGTCGTGCAGCTGGCGGAAGGTCTGGCGGCGTCCGTTGTAGACGGTGGCCACGCGGTCCGGGAATTGCTGCACGGCACGGTGCAGGGATTGGGTTTGGCGCAAGCGCATGGAATCTCCTTTCAGGACGGCAGCACGGGGCCGAAGCGTTCGTAGGTGTCGCCCTTGAGGCGCAGCATCTGCAACTGCTCGAGCGGTGCGTAGTCGTTGGCGCCGGTCTTCACGCGCATGCCGGCACGCACCATGGGCAGTGTCAGATCGAGCGCGGCCGCCTGCCGCATCACGTTCTCGCGCGTGAGCTGCTCGCCGGCCTGCTGCAGCACCTTCTCCATGAGCTGGCCCATGCTGTAGGCCAGGGCGTTGAGCGTTTCATAGGGGTTGCCCTCGGGGTAGTACCTGGCCATGAAGGCCGTGAACTCGCGCACTTCGGGCGTGTCGCGTTCGGCCGTCTCCGACGGGTCGCGCATGAAGGTGGCGGTGATCACGCCCTGCGCGTTGTCGATGCCCGCCGGCTTGATCACCGATTGCAGCGAGGCCGACACGCTGGCCAGGTAGTGCGCGGGCTTCCAGCCCATCTCGGCGCTGCGCCGGATCGCCATGGCCGCGAACTTGGGCGTGCTGACGTTGAAGAAGGTGTCGACCCCTGCGGCCCGCAGCTGTACCAGCTGGCTGTCGATGGTGGGGTCGCTGAACTCGTAGCTGAGCTGGGCCACGACCATGGCCTTGGCCTTGTCGCCCAGGGCGTCCACGAAGCCCTTGAGGTAGTCCTTGCCGAGGTCGTCGTTCTGGTAGAGGACGCCTATGCGCGCGTTCGGCTGGTGCTGCAGGATGTGCCGGGCATGGATGGCTGCCTCGACCTGGTAGGAGGTCTGGAAGCCCATGGTCCACGGAAAGGCCTTCGGGTCGTTCCAGCGGCTCGCGCCGCTCTGCACGAACAGCTGCGGCACCTTGCGCGCATTCATGTACTTCTGGATCGCGAGGTTGGTCGCCGTGCCGAGCACGGCACCGATGAACAGCACCTCTTCCTGCTCGACGAGCTTGCGCGCCTGCTCCACCGTCTTGGAGGGGTTGTAGCCATCGTCCAGAGAGAACAGCTTGAGCTTGCGGCCGTTGACGCCGCCCTGCTCGTTCACCTTGTTGAAGTAGCCCTGCAGGGCCTTGCCCATGGTGCCGTAGGACGAGGCCGGCCCCGAATACGGCAGGATGTTGCCGATCTTGATCTCGGTGTCGCTGACGCCGGGGCCGTAGGATTTCTGCGCGCGCACCGGCAGTGCGGTGGCCAGGCCCAAGGCCAGCGTCGCCCGCCGCGACAGACCGGTGCGGTCTCCGTCTTTCTTCATGCTCTTGTCTCCTGGTGGTTGTCGTGACCGGCGCGTGCCCGAGGGAGGGCCGGCCGGCGCGAAATCCTAGGCCGGGGGTCCGCCGGTCCCCTCGTCCGGAACGACGATTTCTGCAACCACAGCCACCTGCGGGACAGACATGCCACTGCATCCGCTTTACAAAGGCGCGCAAGGAGACAAGCGCGCCATGATCGACCTGCATTACTGGCCGACACCCAACGGCTGGAAGATCAGCATCCTGCTGGAGGAGTGCGGCCTGCCGTACCGCGTGCTGCCGGTGGATATCGCCGCGGGCGCGCAGTTCACGCCGGAGTTCCTGGCCATCAGCCCGAACAACCGCATCCCGGCCATCGTCGACCACGAGCCGGTGGGCGGCGGCGCGCCGCTGGCGCTGTTCGAGAGCGGCGCCATCCTGCAGTACCTGGCCGAGAAAACGGGCCGCTTGCTGCCCACCGCCACGGCCGAGCGCTACCGCGTGCTGCAGTGGGTGTACTGGCAGGTCGGCGGCCTCGGCCCCATGGCCGGGCAGAACGGCCATTTCCTGCTGTACGCGGCCGAGAAGATCCCCTACGCCATCGACCGCTATGGCGCCGAGGTGCGCCGGCTCTACGGCGTGCTCGACCGCCAGCTCGCGTCGACGGGCGCGTACATCGCGGGCGACTACTCCATCGCCGACATCGCCACCTTTCCCTGGGCCATGACGCACAAGGCCCAGCAGCTCACGCTTGCCGACTTTCCGCACGTGAAGCGCTGGTACGCCGAAGTGCGCGCGCGGCCGCAGGTGCAGGCCGGCCTGGCGGTGGGCCGGGAACTCGGCCGGCCGAGCACGTCGGTCAGCGACGAAGCGCGACGCAACCTGTTCCGCGGCACGAGCGCAGCCGCCACCACAGCCGCCACCAAGGATTGACATGCCCGACATCGAGTTCTTCTTCGACATCTCCAGCCCCTGGACCTACCTGGCCTTCACCAACGTCCAGCCGCTGGCGGCGGAGCTGGGTGCCACGATCCGGTGGAAGCCCTTCATGGTCGGCGGCGTGTTCAACACCGTGAACCCCACGGTCTACGAATCGCGCCGCACGCCGGTGCTGGCCAAGCAGGCTTACCTGGGCAAGAGCCTGGCGGACTGGGCGCGCTGGACCGGCGTGCAGATCAAGTTCCCGCCCAGTGCGTTCCCGGTCAACAGCGTGAAGCTCATGCGCGGCTGCCTGGTGCTGGGCGCCACCGGCCAATTGCCGGCCTTTGCCAAGGCGGGCTTCGAAGCCTACTGGACGGACGACCTCGACATCTCGCAGGACAGCGTGGTGCGCGAGGTCTGCACGCGTGCCGGCGTCGATGCCGATGCACTGCTGGCCGCCATCGGCGCGCAGGAGATCAAGGACGCCCTGCGCGCCAACACCGAGGAACTCATCGCGCGCGGTGGCTTCGGCACCCCCACCATCTTTCTGGGAGACGACATGTACTTCGGCAACGACCACCTTCCGCTCGTGCGGGCCGCACTGGAGCGCGCACGATGAGCACCACCGACGACCTGCTGCAGCTGTCCACGCCCTCACCGGGCGTGGCCTGCCTCACGCTCAACCGGCCGCAGGCCATGAACGCGCTGTCGCTCGCGCTGCGCCAGGCCATCGCCGACACCGTCGACCGGCTCGCCGCCGACCCCGAGGTGCGCGTGCTGGTGCTGACCGGCGCCGGGCGCGCCTTCTGCGCCGGGCTGGACCTGCGCGAAATCGACGGCAACGCGCTGGGCAACGCCAAGGCCGACCCGGTGCTGGCGCTGCGGCGCTTTCCCCGGCCCATCATCGGCGCCGTCAACGGCGCGGCCGTCACGGGCGGCCTGGAACTCGCGCTGGCCTGCGATGTGCTGATCGCGTCGACCCAGGCGCGCTTTGCCGACACCCATGCGCGCGTGGGCGTGGTGCCGGGATGGGGCCTGTCGCAGAAGCTGCCGCGGCTGATCGGCATCGGGCGGGCCAAGGAGATGTCGTTCAGCGGCAACTTCGTCGGCGCCGAGCAGGCCGAGCGCTGGGGCCTGGTCAACCGCGTGGTGGCGCCCGAGGAACTGCTGCCGCAGGCCTTCGCGCTGGCCGCCGACATGGCCAGCGCGCTGCCCGAGGTGGTGCAGATCTACAAGCAGCTGATCGACGGAGGCTATGCCGGCACGCTGGCCGACGGCATGGTCGAGGAGAAAGCCGCCTCGCGCCGCTGGGCCGAATCGCTGGACACCGCCGAGCTGCGCGCCCGGCGCGAAGAGGTACAGGCCCGCGGCCGCACGCAGGCTGGGTAAACCCCAGTTCGTCGCTTCGGACGATGACGGCGGCGCCCAGCGCCGCTAGGCTTGTGGTCTCACAACGCACAGACCACCACCATGTCCGACGCATACATCATCGACACCTGCCGCACCCCCCGCGGCATCGGCAAGATCGGCAAGGGCGCCCTTGCCGACCAGCATCCCCAGCACCTGGCCGCCACCGTGCTCAAGGCGCTGGCCGAGCGCAACCAGCTCGACACCGCCGAGGTGGACGACGTGATCTGGGGCACCTCGACCCAGCGCGGCAAGCAGGGCAACGACATGGCCCGCATGGCCCTGCTGGACGCCGGCTACAGCCACCTGGCCAGCGGCGTGACGCTGGACCGCTTCTGCGGCTCGGGCATCACCTCGGTGAACCTGGCCGCCGCCACCGTGGCGGCAGGCTTCGAAGACCTGGTGATCGCGGGCGGCTGCGAGATGATGAGCTACACCGCATCGCTGGCCGACCCCGCCAACCCCAGCATGATGGACGCCGGCAACCTGCGGCTGCGCCGCAACGTGCCGCAATCGCACCAGGGCGTGTGCGCCGACGCCATCGCCACGCTGGAGGGCATTCCCCGCAGCGCGCTGGACGAACTGGCGCTCTTGAGCCAGCAGCGCGCCGCCGCCGCCATCGAGGGCGGCCACTTCAAGCGCAGCCTGGTGCCGGTCTACCGCGAAGACGGCAGCCTGGCGCTGGACCGCGAGGAGTTCCCGCGCCCGCAGACCACGCTGGAGGGCCTGGCCTCGCTCAAGCCCGCCTTCGAGGTGATGGCCGAACGCGTGATCGACGACCATGGCAACACCTATGCGGGCCTGATCCGCCAGGTGTTTCCAGAGCTCAAGATCAACTACGTGCACCACGCCGGCAACAGCTCGGGCGTGGTCGATGGTGCCGGCGCGCTGCTGCTGGCCTCGGGCGCCTACGCCAAGAAGCGTGGCCTCAAGCCACGTGCGCGCATCGTCGCCATGGCCAACGTGGGCGACAGCGCCACGCTGATGCTGAACGCCCCGGTGCCGGCCGCGCGCAAGGTGCTGGCCAAGGCCGGCCTCACGGTGGACGACATCGACCTCTGGGAAATCAACGAGGCCTTCGCCGTGGTGGCGGAGAAGTTCATCCGCGACCTGAAGCTCGACCGCGCCAAGGTCAACGTGAACGGCGGCGCCATGGCGCTGGGCCACCCCATCGGCGCGACGGGTTCGCTGCTGATCGGCACGCTGCTGGACGAACTGGAACGGCGCGACCTCAAGCGCGGCCTGGTCACGATGTGCGCGGCCGGCGGCATGGCCCCGGCCATCATCATCGAGCGGGTCTAAGCGCTCGCCCTCCCCGTCCTTCCAGCCCATGGCCGCGTGCCATGGGCTGGGCCTGCCTTCGTCTCTCCCTTGCCCATGACCACCTCCGCCTCCCGCAGAACCACCCTGATCGCACTCGCTGCGGCGCTCGCCACCGGCTCCGTGCTGGCCCAGAAGAAATACGACCCCGGCGCCAGCGACACCACGATCAGGATCGGCAACCTGGTGGCCTACTCCGGCCCGGTCTCGGCCTACGGCACCATCGGCAAATCGGCCGGTGCCTACTTCGCCAAGGTCAATGCCGAAGGCGGCATCAACGGCCGCAAGATCGACTACCTGTCGCTGGACGACGCCTACACGCCCTCCAAGACCGTGGAGCAGGCACGCAAGCTGGTGGAGCAGGAGGAAGTGCTGGCGCTGTTCCTGCCCGTGGGCACGGCGCACAACCAGGCCATCCAGCGCTACATGAACGCCAAGAAGGTGCCGCAGCTGTTCGTGGGCTCGGGCGCCACGCGCTGGGGCGACATCACCAAGTTCCCGTGGACCTTGGGCTGGCAGCCGACCTACCACACCGAGGGCCGCGTGTTCGGCACGCATGCGCTGGCCAGCAACCCCAACGCCAAGATCGCCGTACTGATGCAGAACGACGACTTCGGCAAGGACTTCCAGAAGGGCCTGCTCGACGGCCTGGGCGACAAGGCCAAGTCGCACATCGTCTCGACCCAGACCTTCGAGGTGACCGACCCGACGGTGGACAGCCAGATCGTCTCGGCCCGCGCGGCCGGCGCCGACGTGCTGGTCATCCTGGCCACGCCCAAGTTCGCCGCCATGGCGATCCGCAAGACGGCCGAGATGGGCTGGAACGCGCAGCGCTACGTCGCCAGCGTGGCGCAGTCGGTCGGCGCGGTGCTGAAGCCCGCCGGCCTGCAGAACGCCGAGGGTGTGATCAGCGCCACCTACTTCCGCGACCCGTCCGACCCGGGCCAGAAGGACACGCCCGAGGTCAAGCAGTACCTGGCCTTCATGCAACAGCACTACCCGCAGGGCGACCCGTACGACTCGCTGAACCTGATCGGCTACTCGGCCGCGCAGACGCTGGTGCAGACGCTCAAGCAGGCCGGCGACAACCTGACGCGCGAGAACGTCATGAAGCAGGCGCTGAACCTGTCGATGACGCCGCCCATGCTGTACCCCGGCATCGACGTGAAGACCGGCCCGGGCGACTTCTTCCCGATCGAGAAGATGCAGCTGATCCGCTTCAACGGCACGCGCTACGAGCCCGTGGGCAGCCTGTTCTGAGCGGCACGCCCATGCACGGCCCCACCGCCCCCGCCCTGGCGTTGCGCGCGCTGCGCCGCTACCCGGACCGCATCGCCTTCGCTGAGGACGGGCGCCAGCTCTCCTACGCCGGCACGCTGGCGCTGATCGGCCGCATCCAGGCCGCGCTGGTGGCCAGTGGCACGACCGCGCCGCGCGTGGCCCTGCTGAGTGCCAACCGTGCCGAGGCCTGGGCCGCAGAGATCGCCGTGCAGGGCCTGGGCGGCAGCACCACCTGGCTGCACCCGCTCGCGGCGCTGCCCGAGCAGCAGTTCCAGATCGAGGATGCACAGGCCGACTTGCTGGTGGTGGATGCCGACACCTACGCCGAGCGCGGCGGTGCGCTGGCTGCCGGCTGCCCGCAGCTGCGCCAGGTCTGGACATTGGGCCCGGCCAGCTACGGGCAAGACCTGCTCGCGGCCATGGCGGCGGCCGGCGAGCACAGCCCGCGCGACGTGTCGCACGCGCTGACGGTCGCCAGCCTGGGCTACACGGGCGGCACCACGGGCCGCTCCAAGGCCGCGCTGCGCCACCAGCACCAGCAGGCCGCGATCACGCGCGCCATCCTCGCGGACTTCGAGCTGCCGGCCACGCCGCGCTACCTGGCGGCAGCGCCGATCAGCCACGTCGCCGGCACCAAGGTGCTGCCCACGCTGCTGCGCGGCGGCACCGTGCACCTGCAGCGGGGCTTCGATCCCGACAGGCTGCTGGCCACGCTGCAGGCCGAGCGCATCAACATGACGCTGCTCGTGCCCACCATGGTCTACAAGCTGCTGGACCACCCGGGGCTGGAGCGCACCGACACCAGCGCGCTGGAACTGCTGCTGTACGGCGCCTCGCCGATGTCGCCCACGCGGCTGCTGGAAGGCATGGAGCGCATCGGCCCGGTGTTCTCGCAGCTCTACGGCCAGACCGAGTGCTACCCGATCAGCCTGCTGCGCAAGGCCGACCACGACCCGCGCCGGCCCGAGCGCTTCGCGTCCTGCGGGATGCAGCTCGCCGGCTGCGATGTGCGCCTGCTCGATGAGGCCGGCGAGGAGGTCGCGCCGGGCGAGCCCGGCGAGATCTGCGTGCGCGCCGACAGCGCCATGGCGCTGTACTGGAACCAGCCCGATCTCACGGCCGAGACGCTGGCCGGCGACTGGCTGCACACCAGCGACATCGCACGGCAGGACGACGAGGGCTACCTGTACATCGTCGACCGCAAGAAGGACATGGTGGTCTCCGGCGGCTTCAACGTCTACCCGCGCGAGGTGGAAGACGTGCTGACCGCGCACCCGGCCGTGGCCATGGCGGCCGTCATCGGCGTGCCCGATGCGACCTGGGGCGAGGCCGTGGCGGCCATGGTCGTGTGCCGGCCCGGCATGCAGGTGGATGCGCAGGCGCTGATGGCGCTGGTCAAGCAGCACAAGGGCGCGCAGCAGGCGCCCAAGCGTGTGGATTTCGTCGACGCGCTGCCGCTCACGGCGCTGGGCAAGATCGACAAGAAGGCGCTGCGCGCGCCATTCTGGGACGGACAGCAGCGCAAGGTGGGCTGAGGCCGGCTGTCCCAGGGACGACGCGGCGCACCCAGCCGGCGGCCTAAGATGGCCGCGCAGGCACCCCGTGCACTGTGAAGGAGACAAGCCCATGGCCACTGACCAGAGCCAGACCGAGAACGGCACGCACTTCGACTTCCTGGTCATCGGCGCCGGCATCTCCGGCATCGGCGCCGCGCACCACCTGCGCGAGCGCTGGCCCGGCCGCCGCTTCGCCGTGCTGGAGGCCATGGACGGCTTCGGCGGCACCTGGTGGACACACCGCTACCCCGGCGCCCGCTCCGACAGCGATCTCCACACCTACGGCTATGCGTTCAAGCCCTGGATGGGCAGCGCCATCGCCACGGCCGACGAGATCCGCCGCTACCTGGCCGAGACCATCGCCGAGAACGGCCTGGCGCCGCACATCCGCTACGGCCACCGCGTGCTGTCGGCCGACTGGTCGTCGCAGCAGCAGCGCTGGACGCTGCGCATCGCGCGCCAGGGCCACGACGAGGTGCTGACGCTGACCGCCGGCTTCCTGTGGATGTGCGCCGGCTACTACGACCATGGCCAGGCCTACACGCCCACCTGGCCGGGGATGGACAGTTTCCAGGGCCGCGTGGTGCACCCGCAGCACTGGCCGGCCGACCTGGACTGCACCGGCCAGCGCGTGGTGGTGGTCGGCTCGGGCGCCACGGCTGCCACGCTGATCCCGGCGCTGGCCGAACAGGTGGCGCACGTGACCATGCTGCAGCGCTCGCCGACCTTCTTCTCGGCCCTGCCGCGCGCCCATCCGCTGGAGGCGCCGCTGCGCGCGCTGGACCTGCCGGCCGAGTGGACGCACGAGATCCTGCGGCGGGCCCACATCGCGCGCAACAGCGAGGTGGTGCGCATGTCCTTCGAACGGCCGGAGGACCTGCGCGCCAACCTGATCGAGCAGGCGCGCAGCCAGCTGCCCGAGGGCTTCGACGTGGACCGGCACTTCAACCCGCGCTACCGCCCCTGGCAGCAGCGCGTGGCCGTGGTGCCCGATGGCGACCTGTTCGCCGCCATCCGCAGCGGCAAGGCCTCCGTGGTGACCGACGCCATCGAGTGCTTCGACGCCACCGGCATCCGGCTGGCCAGCGGCCAGCACCTGCCGGCCGACGTGGTCGTCACCGCCACGGGCTTCGACCTGCAGGTGCTGGGCGGCGTGCCGTTCAGCGTCGACGGTGCGCCCGTGGACTTCACGCAGCGCGTGACCTGGCGCGGCGTGATGCTCGAAGGCCTGCCCAACCTGGCCTATGTGATGGGCTACTTCCGCTCGAGCTGGACGCTGCGGCTGGACCTGGTCTGCGACCTGGTGTGCCGCGTTCTCGGGCACATGCAGGAGCGGGGCCATGCCGTGGTCGTGCCCACGCTGCGCAGCGAGGACGCCGGCATGGCGCGCCAGCCCTGGATGGACCCGCAGAATTTCAACGCGGGCTACATCCTGCGCGCCCAGCACCGCATGTTCCGCCAGGGCGACCGCGACCCCTGGCGGCACAACCTGGAGTACCAGGAAGAGCGCTCGGCACTGCCAGCCGTGCGCCCCGATGAAGACGCCCTCGCCTACCGCTGATTACCAGGACACCTGACCATGCCCCTCGATCCCCACCTCGCCGGCGTGCTGCAGATGATGGCCGCCTCGGGCAAGAAGCCCACCTCGGAAGGCACGCCAGCCGAAGGCCGCGCCGGCTACCTGGCGCTGACGGTCGGCACCCGCAAGCCCGAGGATGTGGTGCCCGTCGCCAGCGTGCTGGACACCATGGTCGATGGCGCCGCCGGCCCGTTGAAGGCCCGCATCTACCGGCCCGAGGGCACCGGCCCCTTCCCCACGGTGGCTTACTTCCATGGCGGCGGCTGGGTCATCGGCGACCTGGACACGCACGACAACATGTGCCGCGACATCTGCCGCGGCGCCAAGGCCGTGGTGGTGGCGGTGGACTACCGGCTCGCGCCCGAACATCCGTTCCCCGCGGGCATCGAGGACGCCATCGCAGCAACGCGCTGGACCGTGGCCCACGCGCACGAACTCGGTGGCAACGGCACGGTGGGCGTGGCCGGCGACAGCGCGGGCGGCAATTTCGCGGCGGTGGTGGCGCAGCAGCTGCGCGACGCCGGCACGGTGCTGCCCGCGCAGTTCCTGATCTACCCGGCGGTGGACCACGCCCAGGCCGATTACCCCAGCCTGGCGCAGAACGCCAAGGGCTACTTCCTGGAGACCGCGACCATGGCCTGGTTCTACGGGCACTATGCCGGCGCCATCGCCGACCCCCTGGACGCGCGCCTGGCGCCCTTGCGCCACGCCGACCTCACGCGGCTGCCGCCGGCCGTGGTCGTCACGGCCGAGTTCGACCCGCTGCGCGACAGCGGCCTGGCCTATGCCGAGGCGCTGCGGGCCGCGGGCAACCAGGTCGACGACCTGCCAGGGCCCGGCATGGTGCACGGCTTCTACGACATGGGGCGCTGGTCGCCGGGCGCGCAAGCCCTCGTGCAGCAGGGCATCCGGCGCTTCGGCGAGCGGCTGCGCGGCGGCTGAGCCTTCAGGCGCGCGGCTCGGTGGCGATGGCCGCCGTCCAGATCGCCACGTCCTCGGCCGTCATGCTGCCCGTACCGGCCAGCCGGCCGTCGCGGTAGCCCAGATGCTCCACGTCGTGCAGGTACTGGGCGCGTGACAGCAGCGTGCCGTCGCAGACCAGCGCGCGCTCTGCGCTGGGCGCCTGCCCCTCGCGGGCCAGGCGCTCGACGAGCGTGGCCAGCACCCAGCCCGGAATCCGGTGGCGCTCGCCGGGATAGATGAAGCCGAACAGGCTCAGGTGTGCGAGCAGCACACGCCAGTGCGGGCCGAAGCGTTCGAGCAAGGCCGGCCAGTCGAAGCGCTCGGCATGGGCCTGCAGCAGGTGGGCGATGTCACCGCCGTCGTAGCGTTCGCGCTCCATGATGAAGGCCTTGGTCAGCAGGCTGTCCTCGACGTTGACGATGCGCACCGGCACGCCCAGCAGCGTGGCACGGCGGTTGCGCCGGAACCAGGCCGCGTCCACGGGCGTGAGGCCGTTGCCCGTGCCGAAGATCAGGTCCACGAAGGCCGGGCCGCGGTAGACCTTGGCCAGCCAGTGCGGGTAGGGCAACTCGGTGCGCCAGCCCTGCGCCTGCAGCAGCTGCGCGGTGCGTGCGCAATCGGCCCGCTGGATGAACAGGTCCAGGTCCTTGGTGGGCCGGCGGATGCCGGTGTGGCAAGCGTGGGCGACAGCCCCGCCGACCAGGAACGGGATGCGTTCGGCCACCAGGACCTGGAGCACCGCCCGGTAGAAATCGGCGGCGGCCGGTTCGAGCCCCTCTTCCAGCGAGAGGTCGGATGGTGGAGGGGTGGCGTGTTGCGGCATGGCTGCACCCTAAGCCTGCCGTGCAGGGCGTGGGCCGCGCCAAGCGCGCCATCGGCCGTCGGCGCACACCTACGGCCGCTGCCGGAGCGCACCGATGGCCGGAACCGGCAGCACAGGCGCAAGCTGGTGCCCATCTTCCCGCTCCACCCGTTCACCATGACCGCGCCCAAATCATCGACCCATGTCCGCTTCGCCGTGGTCGGAGACATCCATGTCGACAAGGACTCGGCCGGCCGGCTGCGCGGGTTCTTCGCCCAGGCCGCCGATGCGGCCGACGCGCTGCTGCTGTGCGGCGATCTCACGGACTACGGCACCGCCGAGGAGGCCAAGGTGCTGGTGGGCGAGCTCAGCGCGCTCTCGCTGCCCGTGGTCGCCGTGCTGGGCAACCACGACCACGAATCGGGCACACCCGAAGTCGTGGCGCAGGCGCTCAAGGATGCCGGCGTGCGCGTGCTCGATGGCGAGGCCTGCGAGATCGAGGGCGTGGGCATCGCGGGCGTCAAGGGCTTCGCGGGCGGCTTCGGCCGCGGCTCGCTGGGGGCCTGGGGCGAGACCGCGATCAAGCTGTTCGTGCAGGAGGCGCTCAACGAGGCCATGAAGCTCGAATCGGCACTGGCCAAGCTGCGCACGCCGCACCGGCTCGCGCTGCTGCACTACGCGCCGATTGCCGGCACTGTGCAGGGCGAGCCCGTGGAGATCTTTCCCTTCCTGGGTTCGAGCCGGCTCGAGGAGCCGCTGCTGCGCTACCCCGTCGACGCCGTGTTCCACGGCCATGCGCACCGCGGCACGCTGCAGGGCCGCACCATCAACGGCGTGCCGGTCTACAACTGCGCCAAGCCGCTGCTCGAACGCAGCCGGCCCGGCGAGCCGCCCTTCCTGCTGCACGAGGTGCCGCGTGGCACGGCCGCGGCGGACAACGCCGTTCCGCCGGCGGCGCAGAGCGCGGCACTCTGAACGAGACCGGCATCTCCCTGCACCCATCCGCAACGCGCAGCGGCAGCGCGGCACGCGGGAGCTGCGCGACATTGCCGCCGCGCCGCAGCGCATGGCCCCGGGTCACTGCGGCGAGTGCGGCCACTGCGTGCTTCAGCGCGGCGCCATGCGGATGGCGCCGTCCAGGCGCACGCATTCGCCGTTGAAGTAGCCGTTGGTGATCATGGTCTCGGCCAGCTGGGCGTATTCATCGGGGTTGCCGAGGCGCTTGGGGAAGGGCACGGAGGCAGCCAGCGCGGCCTTCACGTTGTCGGGCGCGCCCTGCAGCAGCGGCGTGTTGAAGATGCCCGGCAGGATGGTGTTGACGCGTATGCCTTCGGCCATGAGGTCGCGCGCGATCGGCAGCGTCATGCCCACGATGCCGCCCTTGCTGGCCGAGTAGCTGGCCTGGCCCATCTGGCCGTCCACGGCGGCGACCGAGGCGGTGTTGACGATGGCGCCGCGCTCGGCCGAGTTGTCGGCATCCTGCAGGGGTTCCAGTGTCAGCATGCCGGCAGCGCTCTTGGCGATGCAGCGGAAGGTGCCGACCAGGTTGACCTGGATCACGCGGTCGAAGTTGGCCAGCGGGAAGTGCTTGATGTCGCCCGTGGTCTTGTCGCGGCTGGCGGTCTTGACGGCGCCGCCGATGCCGGCGCAGTTCACGAGGATGCGTTCCTGGCCATGCGCGGCGCGGGCCTTGGCGAAGGCGGCGTCGACCTGCTCTTCGTTGGTGATGTCGACCTTGCAGAACACGCCGCCGAGTTCCTTGGCCAGGGCCTCGCCCTTGTCGGCGTTGAAGTCGAACAGCGCGACCTTGACGCCGGACTTGGCCAGGCGGCGTGCGGTGGCGGCGCCCAGGCCGGACGCGCCTCCGGTGACGACGGCGGCGATGCTGGAATCGAGTTGCATGGGATCTCTCCTGTTGGGGTTGTGTGTGTGTGTGGAAAAAATCAGAGGCTGTGGTAGCGGGCGCCCTGGGCCGCCATGGCACGCATGCGCGCCGTGGGCTGGTACTGAGGGCCGAAGGCCGCGTACTTCTCGCACAGCGCGACCACCTGGGGCAGGCCCAGCCAGTCGGCGTATTGCAGCGGGCCGCCCGCATAAGCCGGAAAGCCGATGCCAAGCAGCATGGCGGTGTCGAGCTCGGCCGGCGTGGCGACCACGCCTTCCTCGAGCGCGTGCGCGGCTTCCACCACCATGGGCAGCATCATGCGTTCGACGATCTGGGCGTCGGTGAAGTCGCGCGCGCCACCGGTCTGCAGCGCGGCGACCAGCGCTTTCGCTGCGGGCGAGGAGGTCTTGCGCGGCTTGCCGGCCGGGTCGGCCTGGTAGTCGTAGAAGCCGCCGCCGGTCTTCTGGCCGAAACGGCCCGTGGCCACCAGCGCGCGGATGGCATTGCGCTCGACCGGGCGGATGCGCTCGGGGTAGCCGGCCGCGATCACGTCGAACACGTGCGCGCCCACGTCCATGCCGACCACGTCCTGCAGGTAGGCCGGGCCCATGGGCCAGCCGAAGGCCTCCATGGCGCGGTCGACCTGCTCGAAGTCCGCGCCGTCGGCCACCAGCTGCACGAAGGCGTTCACGTAGGGCGTGAGAATGCGGTTGACGAGAAAGCCCGGGCCGTCCTGCACCACGATGGGCACCTTGCCCATGGCGGCGGCATAGGCCACCGCGGTGGACACGGCCTGCGGACTGGTGCGCGAACCGCGGATCACCTCGACCAGCGGCATCACGGGCACCGGGTTGAAGAAGTGCATGCCGACGAAATTCTCAGGCCGCGCGAGCGGCTGGGCGATGTCGTCGATGCGCAGGCTGGAGGTGTTGGAGGCGATGACGGTATCCGCCCGCGTGCTGCCTTCGAGTGCGGCGAGCACGCGGCGCTTGACCTCCAGGTTCTCGACGATGGCCTCGATCACGCAATCGAGCTCCCCGAAACCGGCCTCGTCGAGTTGCGCGGTGATGGACGCACGCACGGCCTGCGCCTTCTCGGGCTGGAGCCGGCCGCTCTTCACCTGGCGGGCCAGCTGCTTGTCGGCCTCGGCCAGGCCCAGGTCCAGCGCGGGCTGGGCGATGTCCTTCATGCGCACGGGCACGCCGCGCAGCGCGCTCGTGAACGCAATGCCGCCACCCATGGTCCCGGCCCCGAGCACGGCGGCGCGCGCCACGGGCCGGCCCTCGCGCGCATGGCGCTTGTGCAGCTTCTTCACGGCCTGGTCGTTCAGGAAGGCACGCACCAGCGAAGCCGCAGCCTGGGTCCTCGCGACCCGGCCGAAGGCGGCCGATTCGAGGTCGATCGCGCGGTCGCGCGGCAGGCTCGCGCCCTCGGCCATCATCTCGAGCGCGGTTTGCGCGGCCGGCTGGTGCGGCGCGCCGCGGCGCGCGGTGTCCAGGGCCTTGGCCAGCTCGGCGGCCACGGCATCGGCCGCCAGTGGCAGCGCCGTGCGCTTGCGCTGCTGGCGCGCGGCCCAGTCGATCTCGCCGCGCACGGCAGACTGCAGCAGCGCCAGCGCCCGTGTGCGCAAGGCCTCGGGTGCCGCCACCTCGTCGACCACGCCGGCGGCGAGCGCCCGCGCAGCCTTGGCCGGCTTGCCGCCGGCCACCCAGTCGAAGGCCGTGGCCAGGCCGGCCAGGCGCACCAGGCGCACGGTGCCGCCGAAGCCCGGAAACAGCCCCAGCTTGACCTCGGGTACGCCGACCTGGGCGGTCTCGGACATGACGCGCAAGGCGCCCAGCATGGCCAGCTCCAGGCCGCCGCCCAGGGCAAAGCCGTTGATGGCCACGACGCTGGGGATGGGCAGGTCCTCGAAACGGTTGATCATGGCGTTGCTCTCGCGCACGCCGGCCGCAATCTCCTGCGGAGTCTGCTGGAACTTGGTGCCGAACTCGGTGATGTCCGCGCCGACGATGAACACGTCCTTCGCACTCGTCACCAGCACGCCGCGCACGGCCGGCGCGGCGGCGATCACGTCGATGGCTTGCCGGAATTCGTCGATGGTGCGCGCGTCGAGCTTGTTGATGGCATCGCCCTGGCGGTCGAAGCGGAGCTCGACGAGCCCTTCAGCGCCGGGCTCGGCGAGCGGCAGGACCTGGATGCTTTGGCCTTGGAACAAGAAACACTCTCCCTGCGGGCCCCTGCCCGCGTGCCGGGAAAGTCTAGGGAGCGGGCCTGGGCCGGGCCATCGTCCGAACGGACGAATCGGTCAATCGAGCCGGATGTTGTTCTCGGCGATGGCCTTCTTCCAGTAGCCCATGTCGTCGCGCAGGCGCTGCTCGAAGGCCGCTGGCGGCTCCACCACGGGCAGCAAGCCCAGCTGTGTGAGCCGCGCCTGCATCTCGGGCGCCTGCAGCACTTGCGCCACGCCTTCGCGGATGCGGCGCACCACCTCCGGGGGCGTCTTCGCGGGAGCGAACAGCGCGTACCAGCCCGGCACGTCCAGGCCCGCGTGGCCGAGCTCCGAGAAGGTCGGCACGTCGGGCAGCAGCGGCGCGCGGCGCGTGCCGGTGACCGCATAGGCCTTGAGCCGCCCGGACAGGATGTGCGGCAGCGGCGAGGCCAGGTCGGTGAACGACAGCGTCACATGGCCTGCCAGCAGGTCGTTGATGAGGGGGGCCGCGCCCTTGTAGGGCACGTGCACGGTGCGGATGCCGTTGGCCCGGTTGAAGATCTCCGCAAAGATGTGGGCCGAGGTGCCCGCGCCATAGGTGCCATAGCTGAGCTTGTCCGGGTTGGCCTTGGCCAGCGCCACGTAGTCCTTGACGGAGGCGATGCGGGCGTCGTTGGTCACGAAGACGGAGACCGCGTCGGCCACGCGCGCCAACGGCACGAAGTCCTTCTCCACGTCGTAGGCCATCTTCGGATAGAGCCAGGGCGCCAGCGCCAGTTGGCTGATGCCCAGCAGCAGCGTCGTACCGTCGGGCGCCGCGCGCGCCACGTACTCGTTGCCGATCATGCCGGAGGCGCCGGCGCGGTTGTCCACCACCACGGGCTGGCCCCAGAGCCTCGCCAGGTCGGTGGCCAGGTGGCGCGCCAGGATGTCGCCCATGCCGCCGGCCGGGAACGGCATGACCAGCCGCACGGCCTTGTCGGGATAGCCGCTGGCGCGGCCTGCCAGCGGCAGGCAGGCAGCCAGGGGCAGTGCGGCGAATCGGCGTCGTGACAGGGGCATGGGTGGGTCTCCGGTGGTGTTCCGGCCATCCTAGGAGCGCTATCCCGCACCGGGCCATCGTCCGATCGGACGAGTTCGGACAGCGAAACCAGCCGCCCCGCTTGCTCAACATGCAAGTTGGACACAATTCATTCGCCAGCCATGTCGGCGAAGAAAGACATACACGATCGCATCCTTGTTGTGCGGACGCCAACTTCATACAATTTTCGGTCGGACCAATGGCTCCGACGCGCAGGTGGTGTGTCTGGCCTGCGTGTTCTCCCAGACCACAACTGAAAGTCATCCATGAAGCATCCGATCCTCTCCATTGGCATCGCCCTGGCACAAGTGTTTGCCGCCAGCGCCTTCGCCCAGGGTGAAGCCGGCACGTCCAAGGCACCGCCGCCGGCCGCCAAAGCGTCTCCCGAAGAGCGCGCGGCCGCGCGTGCCAAGCGCAGGGCCGAAGGCGCGGAAGCCATCAGGCAGCAGCCGATCGGCGAAGCCGGGCAGTCCAAGGCACCACCGAGCGCGAAGCGCGCCTCTGCCGAAGACCGTGCTGCCGCCCGCGCCAAGCGCAAGGCCGAGGGCACCGAAGCCGTCAAGCAGGATCCGATCGGCGAAGTCGGCCAGAGCAAGGCACCTCCGCCGGCCGGCAAGTAAGCCGGCACTGGGCGGCAGGGCAGCCTGCCTTGCCGCCTGACGCGCCACCAGGGCGCGTCTTCAGCGATGCGGGGCTGCTTCAACGCCCCGCTGCCGGCAGCGGCGCAACGCCAGCCGGCCGTCCCCTCCCCGCCATGCCGCCGTCTGCGCAGATCTGC
Source organism: Pseudorhodoferax soli (assembly GCF_003337555.1). Taxonomy (GTDB): domain Bacteria; phylum Pseudomonadota; class Gammaproteobacteria; order Burkholderiales; family Burkholderiaceae_C; genus Pseudorhodoferax; species Pseudorhodoferax soli. The sequence goes on from NZ_QPJK01000001.1 coordinate 1,173,496, forward strand.
AGCGCAGCAAAAAGCCCTGCCGGCCAGCGGCCGCAGGGCTTTGGTGGCCCGGGCTGGCGCCCGGGAGGTGCAAGAGGCGCCGCGCAGAGGCGGCGCCCAGGGCTCAGGCGTGGCCGCCTTCGGCCGGCTTGCGGCCGGCGATGGCCTTGCCGATCACGAGCACCAGCAGTGCACCCGCGACGGACGCGCCGTACTTGACGACATCGGTCTGCGGCAGCTTGAACATCCACTGCCACTTGTCGGGGTTGGCCAGGGCCGGGTCGGTCACCAGCATGCCGCCCGCGATCCAGCCCAGCAGCATGCCGCCGGCCGTGATGATGAGCGGGTAGCGTTCCATGAGCTTGATGACCAGCTGGCTGCCCCAGACGATGATGGGGATGGAGATCAGGAGGCCCAGCACGACCAGCAGCATGGAGTGCTCGCCAGCGTTTTGCGCGGCACCGGCGATGGCGATCACGTTGTCCACGCTCATGACCAGGTCGGCCACGATGATGGTCTTGATGGCGGCAAACAGCTTGTCGCTGCCCGCCACGTCGCCATGCCCTTCTTCGTCCGGCGCGAGCAGCTTGACACCGATCCACACCAGCAGGATGGCACCGATCAGCTTGAGGAACGGCACGTTCAGCAGCGTCATGGCGAACGCGATCAGGATCACGCGCAGGACGATGGCACCGGCCGTGCCCCAGATGATGCCTTTGGTGCGCTGCGCAGGTGCCAGCTTGCGGCAGGCCAGCGCGATCACGACGGCGTTGTCGCCACCCAGCAGGATGTCGATGATGATGATCTGCCCGAGGGCGACCCAAAAAGCGGGGGATGTCAGAAAGTCCATGATTCCTCGTTGTACTGCATACGCCGCTCCCACGGCGGCGGGCACTGTAAGCTGAGGAGTACCTGAATACCCTTAATCCCTTACAGGATCCCGCCTTGGCTCAGGCCCGGACACGCACGAGGCCTTCCTGGGCGACCGAGGCCACCAGCCGGCCGTCGCGGCTGTACAAACTGCCGCGGCAGAAGCCGCGGGCGCCATGGGCCGAGGGCGAATCGGCTTCGTACAGCAGCCAGTCGTCGCAGCGGAAGTCGCGGTGGAACCACATGGCATGGTCCAGGCTCACCCCCTGCACGCCGGGCTTGCGGAAATCCAGGCCGTGGGGCTGCATCGATACACCCAACAGGCTGTAGTCGGAGGCATAGGCCAGCATGGCCTGGTGCAGCAGCGGGTCGTCGGGCAATGCGTCCACCGTGCGCAGCCAGGTCTGGCCGCTCGGGCCCCAGGTGCCTTCGCCCAGCGGCGGGCGGCCGTCAGCGAAACGGAACTCGATGGGCAGCGCCAGCGCCAGCCGTTGCTGCTCCGGCAGCGACTCCGGCGCCGGCACCGGCACCATAGCGCGCTGGTGCTCTACGCCGCTCTCGCGCCGGTGGAACGAGGCCGACATGTGGAAGATGGCCTCGCCGTGCTGGATGGCGACCACGCGCCGGGTGGTGAAGCTGCCGCCGTCGCGGATGCGGTCCACGTCGTAGACGATCGGTGCGGCCTTGTCGCCGGGCCGCAGGAAGTAGCCGTGCAGCGAATGCGCGGCATGGCCGTTGTCGACGGTGCGGGCCGCCGCCATGAGCGCCTGGCCCAGCACCTGGCCACCGAACACCGCCGGCGCGCCCAGGTCGCTGCTGGTGCCGCGGAACAGGTTCTTTTCGAGCTGCTCCAGGCTGAGCTGCTCGACCAGCGCACGCAGCGCCTCGCGCCTCGTCAGATCGACTTCAGCCAAAGAAGCCTCGCGCGCGCTCGAGTTCGCGGCGGCACTCGGCCACCATGCGGGCCAGCAGTTCGGCACAGCTGGGCACGTCGTCGATGAGCCCGATGCACTGGCCGGCCGAGACGATGCCGCCATTGACCTCGCCGGACTGCAGCGCCGCGCGGCCGCGCACGCCGGCCACCAGCGGGCGGATCTCCTCGAAGGCAACACCGCCCGGGCGCCGCTCCATGCCCACGACCTCCTCGGCGATGGCGTTGCGGAACACGCGCGCCGTGTTCTTGAGCGTGCGGTACAGCAGCGCGGTGTCGCGCTCGCTGGCCTGCACCAGGGCCTGTTTGATGTTGGCGTGGATCGGCGCTTCCTGCGTGACGCAGAAGCGCGTGCCCATGTTGATGCCCTCGGCGCCCAGCGCCAGTGCCGCCGCCATGCCACGGCCGTCGGCGATGCCGCCCGAGGCGACCACCGGGATCTTGAGCGCGCGCACGGCGGCCGGGATCAGCACCAGGCCGCCGACATCGTCCTCGCCCGGGTGGCCCGCGCATTCCAGGCCGTCGATGGACACGATGTCCACGCCGTTGCGCTCCGCCGAGAGCGCATGCCGCACCGTGGTGCACTTGTGCACGATGGTCACGCCGGCCGCCTTGAACTGCGCGATGAACTCCTTGGGGCTGTTGCCGGCCGTCTCGACGATCTTGATGCCGCTGTCGATGATGACCCGCACGAACTCCGCATACGGCGGCGGCTTGATCGCCGGCAGGATGGTCAGGTTCACGCCGAAGGGCTGGTCGGTCATGCCGCGGCAGCGCGCGATCTCCTCGCGCAGTGCCTCGGGCGTAGGCTGGGTCAGCGCGGTCAGCAGGCCCAGGCCGCCGGCGTTGGAGACGGCCGAGGCCAGTTCGGCCAGGCCGACCCATTGCATGCCGCCCTGGATGATGGGGTAGCGGATGCCCAGTTGTTCGGTGACGCGGGTGTGCATGCGGTCCATGGAAATTCCTTCAGGCAGATGGGGTTGATGATCGCCGCACGCGCCGGGGCGCAGCGCGCAGGCCTGTCACCTGGGCGGCACGCGGGTGCGGGGGCGGTTGGCCGGGCAGTTTAGGCAGCAGAATCCGGCCTCGGCATCGTCGGAAGCGACGGAACGCCGCCACCCCCTGCGCCCTAGGAGACAAGCCCGGCACCCGTTGGCGCCGACACTTCCCGCCCGCCCGCCGCACATCCGCCCTCCTCCGTCCGCGATGCCGCCCTCCGCCACCCGCATCCTCGAAGCCAAGCTCAACCCGCCCTCGGCCGCGCCGACCCAGGTGCTGCGCGCCGCCATCAGCGACGAGATCGCCAACACCGCGGCCCGCCTGGTGCTGGTGCGCGCGCCGGCCGGCTTCGGCAAGACCACGACCATGGCGCAGGCACGCCAGCGCATGGACGACCAGGGCATCGCCACGGCCTGGCTCACGCTGGACCGGGCCGACAACGACATGTCGCGCTTCGTCAGCTGCCTGGGCGAGGTGGTGCTGCGCCTGGGCATGGAGGGGCCGCGCGGCAACGCGCCCTTCGACGCCGTGGCCGTGCTGGCCGCGCACGACGCGCCGTTCGCGCTGTTCCTGGATGAATTCGAGGTGGTGCACGAGCCCGCCGTGCTCGGCCTGGTGCGCGAGATCGTCGAGCACATGCCGCGCGGCGGCCGCATCGTGATCGGCTCGCGCAGCCTGCCCGACCTGGGCCTGGGCCGGCTGCGCGCGCGCGGCCAGCTGCTGGAGATCGACACCGACCGGCTGCGCTTCAGCCTGGAGGAAACCGGTGCCTTCCTGGGCCAGCGCGCCATGCCGGCGCTGTCGGCCGAGCGGCTGGACCAGCTGCACCGCAAGACCGAGGGCTGGGTGGCGGCGATCTGGCTGGCCTCGATGGCGCTGGAGCGCCCTGGCGTGGCACCCGACTTCGTCGAGCGTTTCTCGGGCTCCAACCGGGCCGTGGCCGAGTACCTGGCCGAGGACGTGCTGGCCCACCAGCCCGGCGCCATCCGCGATTTCCTCTTGCGCACCAGCATCCTGCGCCAACTCGACCCCTCGGTCTGCCAGGCCCTGATCCCGCGCGGCAACAGCGCCGCCATCCTCGAGCAGCTGGCCGCGGCCGACCTGTTCCTGACGCCCATCAGCAGCGAGGCCGGCGACGAACCCCGGGCCTGGCGCTACCACAGCCTGTTCTCCGACTTCCTGCGCGCGCAGCTGGTGCGTGAGCAGCCGGACGAACTGGCGCGCCTGCACCTGGCGGCCTCGGGCTGGTACGAATCGCAGGGCCGGCCGGTGCCGGCCATCGACCACGCCATCGAAGGCGGCGACCACCCGCACGCGCTGACGCTGCTCGACATCTGGGCCGAGCAATTCCTCGAGCAGGGCCGCATGCGGCTGCTGGCGCGCTGGTTCGCGGCGATCCCGGAGCACCAGCTGCGCCAGTACCCCTTCCTGCAGCTCATCGCGCTGTGGGCCGAGTGCTTCACGCACGGCCCCTGGGACGCGATGGCCAGGCTGGAAGCCTCGGACTGCGTGCAGAGCCCGCTGCCCGAGGTGCGCGCCTGCGCGCATACGCTGTACCCGCTGCTGTGGGCCATGCAGGACCGCTACGACGAGGCCTACGAGGCCGGCCGCGCCTGCCTGAACCGCCTGCCCACGGGCCTGGCCTTCGCCGACAGCGCGCTGCTCAACGCCATGGCCCACATCCTGTCGGTGATGGGCGACCAGCACGCCTCGCAGCGCCTGCTGGATGCGGCGCGCAGCCAGCAAGGCCATGCCAAGCGCGACGGCACCTTCCACCGCATGTACACCGAGGCGTCCGAGGGCATGCTGGACCTGCAGGCCGGCCGCCTGCGCCAGGCCACGGCCCGCTTTCGCATCGCGGTCGACTCCACCCATGCCGTGACCTACAACCACAGCCACGGCAACGCCTGGGCCGGCGTGCTGTACGCCGGCGTGGTGTACGAGGCCAACCAGCTGCCCCAGGCCGAGCACCTGCTCAACGTCTACCTGCCGCTGGCACGCGACGTGGGCCTGCCCGACCACATGATCCTGTCGCACGTGATGCGCTCGCGCATCGCCTTCCACAGCGGCGACGTGGAGGCCGCGCTGCAGGCCCTGACCGAACTGGAGTACCTGGGCCATGCGCGCCAACTGCCCCGCGTGGTGGCCGGCGCCAAGCTGGAACGCTCGCGCATGCTGCTGCTGCAGGGCAACGGCCCGGCCGCGCGCGACGAACTGCAGCGCGCGGACGACCCTGCGATCTGGGAGCGCGAGCGCCGCATGCGCTTGCCCGCCCACGACCTGGACTACCTCGCCCTGGCCAAGGCCCGCTGGGAGGTCGCCTTCGGCGACGCGCGCGCCGCGCTGCAGCTGCTGGACGCAGAGATCCACGCCGCCACCGCGGCCGCGCGCACGCGGCGCGTGCTCAAGCTGCAGGTGCTGCGCGCGTTGGCGCAGCAGCGTGCCGGCGACCACGCCGCCGCCGTGGCCGAGATCGGCACCGTCCTGCAGACCGCCAGCCAGGAAGGCTTCATGCGGTTGATCCTGGACGAAGGCCCGGCCGTGGGCCGACTGCTGCAGCGTTATGCCATGGCCATGCCGGATGCGGGCGACCCGATCCAGGCGGAGTACCTGCAGCGCCTGCTGCACGCCATCGGCCCGCTGGCCGCGCCCGAGCCGGAAGCCCCCGCCGCGGCCGGAGGCGGCAGCGAGGAGCCGCTCACGCGCAAGGAGATCCGCGTGCTGCAGCTGCTGGCAGAGGGCTACTCCAACAGCGCCATGGCCGAGAAGCTGTTCGTCTCGGACAGCACGGTGCGCACGCACCTGCGCAACATCAACATGAAACTGGACGCCAAGAGCCGCACGCAGGCCGTGGCGATTGCACGCAAGCTGGGTGTGATCCGCTGATCAGCGCTGTGGATCGCTGAAGCGGCCCGGCCGCTTCTCCATCGCCGCGGCCACCGCTTCGCGCTGGTTCGGGCTTCCGATCAAGCGCTGCTGCTCGACCGACTCGGCCAGCAGCAACTGGGCGTCGTCGCCGTCGGCGGTCTGGTTCAACAGCCGCTTGGCTGCGCGCACGGCATCGGGGTTGCGGCCGGCGATCTCGCGCGCCATGGCCAGCGCCTCTGCGAGAGGGTCGGCCGCCAGGCGCGTGCCCAGCCCGATGCGGCAGGCCTCCTCGGCCTCGACGATGCGCGCGCTGAACACCAGGTCGCGCGCAATGTCGGCCCGCACCAGCTCGCGCATCAGCGCAATGCCGGCCATGTCGGGCACCAGGCCCCAGCGCATCTCCATGACCGACATGCGCGCATCGGCTGCGAGCAGGCGCACATCGGCGCCCAGCGCCACCTGCAGGCCGCCGCCGAAGGCCACGCCCTGCACGGCCGCGATCACCGGCACGGCCAGCGCGCGCCAGCCCCAGGCCACCTGCTGCGGCCGGTTGGCCGGGCCGTGTGTGCGTGCCTGCAGCGCCGACAGGCCGTCCAGCTGCGCGCCTTCGCGCATCTTGCCGAAGCGCGACATGTCGAGTCCGGCGCAGAAGGACCGGCCCTCGCCGTGCAGCACCACGGCGCGCACGCCGGGCGCGGACTGCAGCAGCTCGGTGGCGGCGACCAGGCCGTCGAACATGTCCATGTCCAGCGCGTTCATCTTGTCCGGCCGAGCGAGCCGGACCTGCGCGACGCCATCGGCGTCCACGCGCACGGCCACGCGGCCGTGCAGCAGTTGTTCTTCAAGCAAGACGCGCCCTCCGGTCCTTGGCGTCCTGGCCGGCGATGTTCTCGCGGGCGCGCTGCCAGTCCTCGCCGCTCCACGAGCGCATGCGCGAGAAGTTGCCGCCCGTGGCCTGGTACTGGCCGCCGTCGATGGCGATGGTCTGGCCGTTGATGTAGTCGGCGCCAGGGCCGAGCAGCAGCACGGCCAGGTTGGCGAGTTCGGGCATGCGGCCGTTGCGGTCCATGGGGTTGCCCTCGGTCTTGTGCTCGCCGCCGCCGGGGTTCAGGCGCGCGCTCATGCCCTCGGTCGGGAACAGGCCCGGCGCGATGGCATTGAAGCGGATGCCGCGGCCGGCCCACTCCACGGCCAGCGACTGCGTCATCGCGTGCAGGCCGGCCTTGGACATGGCGGACGGCACGGTGAAGGCCGAGCCGTTCCAGACCCAGGTGGTGAGGATGGAAACCACCGCCGCGCTCCGGCCCTCGGCCAGCCAGCGCTTGCCGCAGTCCAGCGTCATCATGAAGCTGCCGCGGAAGACGATGTTGGCGATCGCGTCGAAGCCGCGCGGCGACAGGTCTTCGGTGCGGCTGACGAAGTTGCCGGCCGCGTTGTTGACCAGACCGTCGATGGCGCCGCCGTCGGCCCAGACGCGGTCCAGCATGGCGGTGATCTGCTCTTCCTTGCGGATGTCGCAGGCCACGCCCACGGCACGGCCACCCTGGGGGCCGGCCGCGGCCGTCAGCGCGCGTGCGGTCTCTTCCAGCACGCTCTCGCGCCGGCCGCAGATGTAGACCGTGGCGCCCAGCAGCACCAGCGCCTCGCTCATCACGCGGCCCAGGCCGCTGCCCCCACCCGTCACGAGGTAGCGCTTGCCGGCCAGCAGGCCGGGCTTGTACATGAGGTCGTCCAGCGTCATCGGTGTGTCTCCTTAGCGCCCGGTGTAGCGGGGCGCGCGTTTTTCAAGAAAGGCCTGCATGCCTTCGCGGAAGTCACCGGTCTGCGTGCACAGCACCTGGTTGCGGTCTTCCAGCGCGATCACGGCCTCCATGCTGGGCGCGTCGATCGCCAGGCCCAGTGCGTCCTTGGTCAGGCGCAGCGCCACCGGCGTGGCGTTGAGCATGTCCTCGGCCAGGGACTGCGCATCGGCCTGCAGGTCGGCCAGTGGCGCGACGCGGCTGACCAGCCCCAGGCCGTACGCGCGCTGCGCCTCCATGAAGCGTCCCGTGAGCAGGTATTCCGCCGCCACGGAACTGCCGACCATGCGCGGCAGGAAGTAGCTCACGCCCACATCGCAGGCCGACAGGCCGATGCGGATGAAGGCCGCGTTCATGCGCGCGTCGGGCGTGGCCAGGCGGATGTCCGAGGCCAGCGCGAGCGCGAAGCCGCCGCCGCTGGCCGCGCCCTGCACCACGCTGATGATGGGCTGCGGGCAGCGCCGCATGGCCAGCATGATGTCGCGGATGCTCTTCTGCTTCTCGAGCATTTCCTCCACGCCCCGCGCGCCGCCGTCCTGCGCAGTGGTGTCCTTGATGTCCAGCCCGGCGCAGAAGGCGCGCCCGGCGCCCTGCAGCACCACCACGCGCGCGGTGCTGCGGGCGTTGAGCCCTTCGAAGTAGTGGCGCAATGCGTCGGTCAGCGCCGGGTCGAGCGCGTTCAGGCGCTCGGGCCGGTTCATCGTGAGCCAGGTGACAGCGCCCCGCTCTTCGACCTGCAGCACGTCCGCGGTCACAGCGCGCGCGAGATCACTTCTTTCATGATCTCGCTGGTGCCGCCAAAGATCCGCTGGATGCGGGCGTCGGTGTACATGCGTGCCACCAGGTACTCGTTCATGTAGCCGTAGCCGCCGAACAGCTGCACGCATTCGTCGATGACGCGGCCCTGCGTCTCCGAGCCCCAGAGCTTGGCCATGGAGGCCGTGGCGGTGTCGAGCCGGCCGGCCACCAGGTCTTCCACGCAGCGGTCGATGAAGGCGCGGCCGACCTTGATCTGGGTGGCGATCTCGGCCAGCTTGAACTTGGTGTTCTGGAACTCGGCCACGGGCTTGCCGAAGGCCTTGCGCTCGCGCACGTAGTCCAGCGTGGCCAGGTAGGCGCCCTCCATCGCGGCCAGCGCCGCGACGCCGATGATCAGGCGCTCGTAGGGCAGGTCGCCCATCAGCTGGAAGAAGCCCTGGCCTTCCTTGCCGCCCAGCAGCGCGCTGGCGGGCACGCGCACGTCGTCGAAGAACAGTTCCGAGGTGTCCTGCGCCTTCATGCCCATCTTGTCGAGCACGCGGCCGACGCGAAAGCCCGGGCGGTCCTGCGTGTCGACCACCAGGATGGACGTGCCCTTCGCGCCCTGGTTCGGGTCGGTCTTGGCCACCACCAGCACCACGCCGGCCAGGTAGCCGTTGGAGATGAAGGTCTTGGAACCGTTCAGGCTGTAGCCGCCTTCGACCTTGTCGGCACGCGTGCGCACGCCCTGCAGGTCGGAGCCCGCGCCGGGCTCGGTCATGGCGATGGCGCCGACGATCTCGCCGCGCGCGAGCAGCGGCAGGTAGTGGCGCTTCTGTTCGTCGGTGCCGTGGTTCAGGAAGTAGTGCGCCACGATGGAGTGCACGCCCACGCTCATGCCCGAGAGCGCGCGGCGCGCCATCTCCTCGTGGATGATGGCTTCGTGGCGGAAGTCGCCGCCACCACCGCCATGTTCCTCGGGGATGTCGACGCACAGCAGGCCCAGTTCGCCAGCCTTGCGCCACAGCGCATGGCCCACATGACCGGCCTTGCGCGCGGCCTCGTCGTGCGGCTGCACCTCGGTCTCGATGAAGCGCACCACGTTGTCGCGGAACAGCTCCAGGTCTTCGTCCATCCAGGAGCGGCGGAAATCGATCGTCATGCTGGTCTCTTTCTTTTCAGTTCACCTTGCGTGCGCGGTCTTTCCAGTACGGTTCGCGCAGCACGAACTTCTGCAGCTTGCCGGCGGGCGACACCGGCAACTCGGTGCGGAACTCCACGCTGCGCGGGCACTTGTAGCCGGCGATCAGCGTCTTGCAATGGGCGATCACGGCGGCCTCGTCGATGTCCGCGCCGGGGCGCGGCACGATCACGGCATGCACGCGCTCGCCCCATTGGTCGTCGGGCACGCCGATGACGGCCGACATGGACACGCCTTCGAACTGGGCCAGCGCGTTCTCGACCTCGGCCGAATACACGTTCTCGCCGCCGCTGACGATCATGTCCTTGATGCGGTCGACCACGTAGAGGTAGCCCTCCTCGTCCATCATGCCGCCGTCGCCCGTGTGCATCCAGCCGCCGCGCAGCGCGGCCTCGGTCTCGGCCGGCTTGTTCCAGTAGCCCTGCATGACCATCGGCCCGCGTGCGCAGATCTCGCCGACCTGGCCGGGCGGCAGCTCGTTGTTCTCGGGGTCGCGGATGCTGATCTCGGCGATCGGCACCGACTTGCCGGCAGAGCGCAGGCGCTTGGCCTGGTCGGGCCCCGGCAGGTGATCTTCGGGCAGCAGCACGGCGATGGTGGGCGCCAGCTCGGTCATGCCGTAGGCCTGGCAGAACTGCACGCCCGGCAGGGCCTGCATGGCCTGGCCCAGCAGCGTGGCGTCGATGGGCGCGGCACCGTACAGCACCATGCGCAGGCTCTGCAGGTCGAACTCGGCGAAGCGCGGGTGCTCGATGAGCCGCTTGACCATGGTCGGCACGAGGAAGGTCTCGGTCACCTTCTCGTGCGCAATGGCCTGCAGCACGGCCACCTCCTCGTAGTACGGAATGACGACCTGGGTCGCCATGCGCAGCACCATCTGCAGCGACAGCCCGCAGCCCGCGACATGGAAGAACGGTGCCGTGACCAGGGCCTGCACCTGCCAGGCGCGCGGCACGGCGGCGGCCGAGGCCAGGCCGTTCAGGTACAGGTTGCTGTGCGACAGCATCACGCCCTTGGGCCGGCCCGTGGTGCCACCCGTGTACATCACGGCGGCCAGGTCGTCGCGCTGGCGGCGCAGGTCTTCCACCGGCTCGGCCGCGGCCAGCAGGTCCTCGAAGGAGAGCATGCCTTCGGGCGCGGGCTCCTCGCCGACGTAGACCAGGGTCTGGAGCGACCTGGACAGGTCGCGCAGCGAGGCGACCTGCTTGGCAAAGAACTTGTCGACCAGCAGGATGTGGGTGTCGCAGTCGTCCAGCGAGTAGGCGATCTCCTGCGGGCTCCAGCGCACGTTGACGGGGTTGATCGCGCCGCCGCCCCACCAGGTGCCGAACAGGTACTCGACGTAGTGGTCGGAGTTCATGGCCAGCATGGCGACGCGGTCGCCCGGCGCCATGCCCAGCCCGCGCAGCACGGCAGCCACGCGTGCCACGCGGTTGTGCAGGCGTGCAAAGCTGCTGCGGCGTTCGCCGAACACCACGGCCGTGGCCTGCGGCTTCTCGCGCAGCGCCTTGTGCAGGGCCTGGGTCAGTTGCATGGTCGTCTCCTCTCGTTGTTCGTGTTCGGATGCTTCAGCGCGCGGACCAGCGTGCCAGCAGCGCGGTGGCATCGTGCGGTGACACGGCCGGCGGCAGCGCGGCCGGGGTGCGGCTGAAGCGCGGCGCGGGCGCGGGCTGCACCAGGCCGCCGGCTTCGGCGAAGGTGCCACGCGCGCGGTTGTGGGCATGGGCCGGCGCCTCGTCCCAGTCGAGCACGGGCGCGAAGCAGGCGTCCGTGCCCTCGAGCAGGGTGCACCACTCGTCGCGTGTGCGGGTGCGGAACAGGTCGGCCATGCGCAGCTTGAGCAGCGGCCAGCGTGCGTGGTCCAGCTGCGCGTCGAAGGCCGGGTCGTCGGCGATGCCGCAGCGTTCGCGCAGCAGCGCGTAGAACTGCGGCTCGATGGCGCCGATGGCCACGTACTTGCCGTCGGCACAGGCGTAGGTGTCGTAGAAATGCGCGGCGCCGTCCAGCAGGTTCTCACCGCGCTGGTTGTTCCACTGGCCGGCCGACTTCATGCCGTACATCATGGCCGACAGCAGCGCTGCGCCATCGGTCATCGCGGCGTCGATCACCTGGCCCTGGCCCGAGCCCTTGCTCTCGTGCAGCGCCGCCAGGATGCCAAAGGCCAGCAGCATGGCGCCGCCACCGAAGTCGCCCACATAGTTGAGCGGCGGCACCGGCGTCTCGCCGGATCGGCCGATGGCGTGCAGCGCACCGCTGATGGCGATGTAGTTGATGTCGTGGCCGGCCGCCTGGGCCAGCGGGCCATGCTGGCCCCAGCCCGTCATGCGGCCGTAGACCAGGCGCGGGTTGCGCGCGAGGCAGACGTCCGGACCCAGGCCCAGCCGCTCCATCACGCCGGGGCGAAAGCCCTCGATCAGCACGTCGGCCCGCGCGATGGTCTGCAGCAGCTGCTCGGCCGCGCCCTCGGCGCGCAGGTCCAGCGGCAGCACCGTGCGGCCACGCGCAAGGATGTCGTGCGGGTTGCGCTTGCTGCCCGGCCGCTCCACGCGCAACACCTCGGCGCCCATGTCCGCGAACAGCATCGCGCAAAACGGCCCCGGGCCGATGCCCGCCATCTCCACCACCCGAAGTCCCTGCAAAGGTCCTGCCATCTCGTGCGCCTCCTGGGCCAGCCGAGCCAGCCATTTTCGATGGGGGCATCTTGGCGTCCGCACTGGGCCGAGGCATCGTCGGAACGGACGAAGTTGCCGGATTAGGGTCATCCAGAGTGGTCAGACCACCCGACCAATGTTGCAATCGCGCCCACTTCAGACCCACGAGGAGACACCGCATGCAACGACGCCACTATCTGGCCCGCTCGGCCGGCACGATCGCCGCCCTCGCAAGCCTAGCCTTCGGCCTGCCGGCCATTGCCGCCTGGCCTGACCGGCCCATCACGCTGATCGTGCCCTGGGGCGCTGGAGGAGGCACCGATGCGGTGGCCCGCATCATCGGCGCCGAGCTCGAGAAGGAACTGAAGCAGCCCATCAACGTGGTCAACCGCACCGGCGGCAGCGGCGTGGTGGGCCACCAGGCCATCGCCTCGGCGGCGCCGGACGGCTACACCATCGGCATCCTGACGGTGGAGATCGGCATGATGCGGCACGCCGGGCTCACGCAGCTCTCGGGGGCGGACTACACACCGCTGGCACTCATGAACTTCGACGCCAACACCGTGCTCGTGCGCGCCGATTCGCCGATCAAGACCGCGGCCGACCTGCTCGCCGCGGCCAAGGCCAACCCCGGCAAGCTCAAGGCCAGCGGCACGGGCCAAGGCGGCATCTGGCACCTGGGCCTGGCGCAGTGGCTGGTCGACAACAAGCTGCCGGGCAACGCAATCGCCTGGGTGCCGAGCCAGGGCGCCGCGCCGGGCCTGCAGGACCTGCTGGCCGGCGGCGTGGATGTGGTCTCGTGCTCGCTGCCCGAGGGCCGCGCGCTGATCGAAGGCGGCAAGGTCCGCCCGCTGATCCTGCTGGGCTCCAAGGCCGATGGCATCTTCCCGCAGGTGCCGCTGTTCACGGATGCCAGCGGCAAGATGTGGAACGCCGGCGCCTGGCGCGGCATCGCCGGCCCCAAGGGCCTGCCCAAGGACGTGAGCGACCGGCTCTCGGCCGCGCTCAAGAAGATCTTCGAAGGCCCGGGCTACCAGGACTTCCTGAAGTCGCGCGGCTTCGGCGCGCTCTATGCCGGCCCGGCGGAGTTCGGCAAGTTCATGGCCGACAAGGACGCCGAGTCGGCCACGGCAATGAAGGCCGTGGGCATCGCCAAGTGATGAGGCCTCCCGCTCCGTGGCACGCCCGGCGGCCCGACCCCCGAGGGAAGCAGGCCGCCTTGGCGCGGCCCGGCGGCGGCCTGGGGGGTTGACGCATGCGCATCCACGACAGCCTGACAGGGGCGGTGCTGCTGTTCCTGTCGCTGGCCGTGCTCTGGCACATCCAGGGCTTTCCGCCAGCCGCCGGACAGCAGTACGGCCCCGCCCTGTTCCCCGGCCTCATCGCCGGCGGGCTGGCGATCGCTTCGGCCGCGCTGGCCTGGCAGGGCCTGCGATCGGGCCAACCGCTGGTGGCGCTCGGCGAGGGATTGCGCTCGCCGCGCCATGTCGCTTCCCTGCTGGTGGCGCTGGCCGGCACGGTGTTCTACATCCTGTGCGCCGACACGGTGGGCTTCATCGTCTGCAGCGTGCTGGTGCTGCTGGCACTGCAGTGGGCGCTGGGCGTGCGGCCGCTGCTGGCACTGGGCGTGGCGCTGCTTGCCACGCTGGTGATCCACACCTGCTTCTACAAGCTGCTGCGCGTGCCCCTGCCCTGGGGCTGGCTGCAGCCCATCGCCTGGTGAGGAGCTTCTGATGGACGCAGTCCTGCAAGCCTTCCACATCGTGGCCACGCCGCAGGTGCTGGTGGTGATGCTGCTGTCTGGCATGTTCGGCATGTTCGTGGGCGCGGTGCCGGGGCTGACGGCCACCATGGCCACGGCGCTGCTGGTGCCCATCACCTTCTTCCTGCCGCCGGTGCCCGCCATCGCAGCCATCGTCACGGCCACGGCCATGGCGATCTTCGCCGGCGACATCCCGGGCGCGCTGCTCCGCATCCCGGGCACGCCGGCCTCGGCGGCGTACACCGACGAGTCCTACGCGATGACGCGCAAGGGCCAGGGCGAGACGGCCCTGGGCATCGGCCTGGTGTTCTCGTGCATCGGCGGGCTGTTCGGCACGGCCGTGCTGATCCTGGCCGCGCCCTCGCTGGCAGAGTTCGCGATCAAGTTCAGCTCCTTCGAGTACTTCTGGCTCGTGGCGCTGGGGCTGAGCTGCGCCGTGTTCATCACCAGCGACGCGCCGCTCAAGGGCGTCATCACGCTGTTCCTGGGCCTGCTGATCGGCTGCGTGGGCCTGGAGAATCCGGCCGCGCATCCGCGCTTCACCTTCGGCAGTACCGACCTGCTGGGCGGCGTGAGCCTGATCCCGGCCATGATCGGCATGTTCGCGATCTCCGAGATCCTGCGCTTCACGGTGACGACCGAGCAGATCGGCAGCTTCAACCGGCAGCTCGGCTCGGTCTTCAAGGGCATGGGCGGCCTGATGCGCAAGTACCCGCTGCAGACACTGCGCGGCAGCGTGCTCGGCACGGCCGTGGGCATCCTCCCCGGCGCGGGCGCCGACATCGCGGCCTGGATGTCGTTCGCGATGAGCAAGAAGCTCTCCAAGGAACCCGAGAAGTTCGGCACCGGCCACCCCGAGGGCCTGGTGGAAGCCGGCGCCGCCAACAACAGCGCGCTGGCCGGCGCCTGGGTGCCGGCGCTGGTGTTCGGCATCCCTGGCGACTCGATCACGGCCATCGTGATCGGCGTGCTCTACATGAAGAACATGAACCCCGGGCCGATGATCTTCATGAACAACGCGCCCAGCGTGTACGCGGTGTTCCTGGTCTTCATCGCCGCCAACCTGCTGATGCTGCCGCTGGGCTGGGCCTGCATCAAGGCATCGACGCGCATGCTGCGCATGCCGCGCAACATCCTGATGCCCATCATCCTGCTGTTCTGCCTGGTCGGCGCCTTCGCGATCAACAACGCGGTGTTCGACCTGTGGATCCTGCTGGCCTTCGGCGCCGCCGCCTGGCTGCTGGAAGAGAACGGCTTTCCGATCGCGCCGGCCATCCTGGGCATGCTGCTGGGCAAGATGCTGGAGGAGAACTTCATCACCTCCATGATCAAGTCCGATGGCAGCTGGCTGGCCTTCGTCGAGCGGCCGATCGCCGGCGCGCTCGCCTTGTTCACCCTGCTGCTGTGGACCGGCTCCAGCTGGCTGGCCTGGCGGCGGCGCCACATCCCGAGGCCCGCATGACGAACACCTCTGCGCTCTACGACGCCGCGGCGCTGGTCGCCTTCGCCGACGGCCTGCTGCAGCGTGCTGGCCTGGACCCGGCCATGGCGGCCAGCGTGGCGCAGACGCTGGTCGATGGCGACCTGCTGGGCCACGACACGCACGGCCTGGCGCTGCTGGCCGGCTACCTCCAGGAAATCGAGACCGGCAAGATGGCGAAGGCGGGCGCACCGCAGACGCTGTCCGACCGCCCGGCCGCCGTCCTGTGGGACGGCCAGCGCCTGCCCGGCCCCTGGCTCGTGCACCAGGGCCTGGACCTGCTGCTGCCGCGCGCCCGTGCGCTCGGCACGGCCACCCTGGCGATCCGGCGCAGCCACCACATCGCCTGCCTGGCCGTCTACATGCTGCGCGCGCTCGACGAGGGCATGCTCATGCTGCTGGCCTGCTCCGACCCGAACGCGGCCAGCGTGGCGCCCTTCGGTGGCACGCAGGCCGTGTTCACGCCCAACCCGCTGGCGCTGGGCTTTCCGCTCAGCGCAGGCGGTGTCATGGTGGACATCTCCGCCTCCATCACCACCAACGGCATGAGCAACCGAAAGCATGCAGCCGGCGAGCGCTTCGCCCAGCCCGTGCTGATCGACGCGCAGGGCCGGCCGACCGACGACCCGGCCGTGCTGTTCGCCAAGCCGCCCGGCACGCTGCTGCCCGTGGGCGGCACCACGCACGGACACAAGGGCTACGGGCTGGCGTTGCTGGTGGAATCGCTGACGGCGGGCCTGGCCGGCCACGGCCGCGCCGATGCGCCCGAGGGCTGGGGTGCAACCGTCTACATCACGCTGCACGACCTGGCGGCCTTCGGCGGCAAGGAGGATTTCCTGCGCCAGATGGACCATGTCGCGGCGCAGTGCCGGGGCAATGTGCCGGTGGACCCCCAGCAGCCGGTCCGCCTGCCCGGCGAAGGCGGACTGCGCCGCCGGGCAGATGCGACGCACAACGGCGTGCGGCTGCACCCGGGCATCGCGCCAGCACTCGCAAGCGCCGAAGCGCGCTACGGCCTGCGGCTGGCCGACGCGCTGCGGCCCTGATCGAGCCCGTCAGTCCGCGCGCATGCGCACTTCGCGGCTTTCGCCCATGTCGGTGGGGGGCTTGCCCGTCGCCGCGGCCTTGGCCATCTTGTACAGCTGCGTGAGCTTGTTGGCCTTGACGTCCCAGAAGTGCGCATGGGTGATGCGCACCTCGACCAGTGCCACGTCGGGATCGTCCACGCCACCGGGGAACCAGGCCTCGGTCATCTTGTTCCACAGCGCGCGCGCCTTGGCCTTGTCTTCGCTGACCGTCGCCGTGCCACTCACCGAGACGTAGCTGTCGGCGCCGGTGTCGGCGTAGCTGACGTTGACGTTGGCCTCGCTCGCCAGGTCTTCGACCGAATCGCTTGTGCGCGACATGAAGAACCACAGCCGGTCGTCCTCGTCCAGCTGCTTGTTCTGCGTGGTCATCGGCCGCGAATGCAGGTGCCCGTTGGTCGGGTGGCGGGTGGTGAACATCGCGAACTTGATGTCCTTGATCAGCTCCCACAGCTGTTGGCGGTCTTCGGGGGTGCTCATGCGATCTCCTTGGATGGTGTGTTGCCGCGTCGGGCGACGCGGCATGCATCCATTGGAGGGCCGCGCCCCGTGCCCAACGATCGGCGCAGGGAGCAGCTATGCGTCAGCGATGGCCCCGTCCACCACCGCCTGCGCCTCGGCAAAGATGCGCTCCAGATGCGCCTCGCCGCGCAGGCTTTCGGCATAGATCTTGTAGACGTTCTCGGTGCCCGAGGGCCGCGCCGCGAACCAGCCGCCGGCCGTGTTGACCTTGATGCCGCCGATGGCCGCGCCGTTGCCCGGGGCCTGGCTCAGCACGCTGGTGATGGCCTCGCCGGCCAGTTCGGACGAGCTGATCTGCGCGGGCGTGAGCTTGCCCAGCAGCTTCTTCTGCGCGGGCGTGGCCGGGGCGTCCTTGCGGCTGAAGACCGGGTTGCCGAAGTCGGCCGCCAGTGCGGCATAGAGCTGGCCCGGGTCGCGGCCGCTGCGCGCCGTGATCTCGGCCGCCAGCAGCGCCGCGGTGATGCCGTCCTTGTCGGTGGTCCAGACCGTGCCATCGCGCCGCAGGAAGCTGGCGCCGGCGCTCTCCTCGCCGCCGAAGCCCAGCGAGCCGTCGAACAGCCCGTCGGCGAACCACTTGAAGCCGACCGGCACCTCGTGCAGCCGCCGGCCCAGGCGCGTGGCCACGCCGTCGATCACGCTGGTGCTGACCACCGTCTTGCCGACAGCGGCCTGCGCGCTCCACTGCGGGCGGTTGCGGAACAGGTAGTCGATGCAGACCGCCAGGTAATGGTTGGGCGGCAAGAGGCCGGTGCTGGGGGTCACGATGCCGTGGCGGTCGTGGTCGGTGTCGCAGGCGAAGGCCACGTCGAACCGGTCCTTCATGGCCAGCAGCGACTGCATGGCGTGCGGCGAGGAAGGGTCCATGCGGATCTGCCCGTCCCAGTCCAGCGTCATGAAGGCGAAGCGCGGGTCCACCGTCTCGCTGACCACCGTCAGGTCGATGCGGTAGCGCTCGGCGATGGCGCGCCAGTAGTGCACGCCGGCGCCGCCCAGCGGGTCCACGCCCAGGCGCAGGCCGGAGCCACGGACCAGGTCGAGGTCGAGCACGCTGGCCAGGTCGGCCACATAGGTGTGGAGGAAGTCGTGGCGCTGCGTGGTCGGCGCGTCCAGCGCGGCGCGCAGCGGCATGGTGCGCACGCCGGCCAGGCGGCCTTCCAGGTACTTGTTGGCCGCGGCCTCGATCGGGCCCGTGATCTCGCCGCCGGCCGGGCCGCCGTTGGGCGGGTTGTACTTGAAGCCGCCGTCGCGCGGCGGGTTGTGCGAGGGCGTGACCAGGATGCCATCGGCCAGCCCATCGGTTCGCCCCTTGTTGTAGACCAGGATGGCGTGGGAGACGGCCGGCGTGGGCGTGGGCTCGTCGCCCGCAGACAGCAGCACGGGCACGCCGTTGGCCGCCAGTACCTGCACGGCGCTGGCCACCGCGGGCTCCGACAGCGCATGCGTGTCCGCGCCCAGGAACAGCGGGCCGGTGATGCCCTGGGCCTTGCGGTGGTCGCAGATGGCCTGCGTGATGGCCAGCACATGCCAGTCGTTGAAGGAGCGGTCCAGCGCCGAGCCACGGTGGCCCGAGGTGCCGAAGGCCACGCGCTGGGCCGGCACGCCCGGATCCGGCTTGTCGTCCGCGTAGGCGGCGCGCAGGGCGGCCAGGTCGATCAGGGCTTCGGCAGGAGCCGGCTTGCCGGCAAGAGGGTGCAAATGGGCGCTCATGGTGTCCTTCTGGGCTGTGCTGGCCCCCCAGGGGCCATGCAGAGCATAGCGGCGTGCCGCGACGTTGCGGGTAGGACGGCCCGCCCTCTTCAGGCGGTGGAGCCGCGTTCGACGATGCGAAAGCCCACGTCGACGATGGGCTGCGCCACGGCCTCGCCGCGGCAGCGCGCCAGCACGAGCTGCGCGGCCAGCCGGCCGATCGCCGGGCCGTCGATGAGCACGGTGCTGAGGGACGGCCACAGGTGCGCTGCGAAATCGGCGTTGCCGAAGCCACAGACCGCCAGATCCTGCGGCACGCGCAGGCCGCGCGCCTGGGCCTCCACCAGCACGCCCTGGGCCAGTTGGTCGGAGCTGCAGCACACGGCCTGCAGGCCGGGCTGCCGCGCGAGCAATTCGGCCAGGGCCTGGCGGCCCCGCTCCAGATTGCTGGGGGCAGCCACGCTGGCGGTGGGCACGGCGCAGCCGTAGGCGGCTTCGAAGCCGGCCTTGCGCAGCAGCGCGCGCGGATCGCCGGCCGTGGCGATGCCCACGCGCTGCCAGCCCTTGGCGCGGAAGTACGTGCCCACGGCCCGGCCCACGCTGTCCTGCGAGAAGCCGACCAGCATGTCCACCGGCGCATCCGACAGGTCCCAGGTCTCGACCACCGGGATGCCGGTGCGGCGCAGCCGCTCGCGCACGGCCGGGTCCTGCACGAGACCCGTGAACACGATGCCGTCGGGCTGGCGGCTGATCATGGTGTTGAGCACCACCTCCTCGCGTGCCAGGTCATAGCCGGTCTGGCCCAGCAGCACCTGGTAGCCCTCGGCCGCCAGCGTCTCGGTGAGCGTCTGCACCGACGGGAGGAACTGGGCCACCGCCAGGGCCGGCACGATGCCGGCCACCATCCGGCTGCGCTTGGACTTGAGACCGCCCGCCAGCAGGTTGGGGATGTAGCCGGTGGCCTGCACGGCATCCTGGACACGCGCGATGGTCTTGGCCGAAACCACAGCGGGGTTGCCCAGGGCGCGCGAGGCCGTGATCAGCGACACCCCGGCCGCGCGGGCGACATCGTGCAGCGTGGCAGGCTTGGAGGCGGACGGCGGACGGGGCATGCGGCAGGCACAAGTGGGAAAACAACCCGCTTGACGGTTCAAATGACAACGATATCATCGGCCCTCGTCCAGGTCGTCGTACAACCGCTGCAAAAAGCACCAAGATCGCGGGTAGACGTCCGACATCATCGGGAATGACAGCGTTGTCATTCCCTCTACGACCCATTTGGAGACTCCATGAAGCAACTTCTTGCCGCTGCCCTGGCCACACTCGCCTTCGCCGCCGCTGCGGACACCTGGCCCAGCAAAGCCGTCACCATGGTCGTCCCCTTCCCACCCGGCGGTTCCACCGACCAGGTGGCCCGCGCGGTCGGCCCGCTGCTGACCGACAAGTTCAAGCAATCGTTTCTGGTCGACAACAAGGCCGGAGCCACCGGCACCATCGGCGCCACCTTCGTGAAGCGTGCCGCACCGGACGGCTACACCTTCCTCGTCACGTCGCTGGGGCCGCTGGTCATCGTGCCGCACCTGCTCAAGGGCATGCAGTTCGACCCGCTCAAGGATTTCGACACCATCACCGTGGCCGTGCAATCGCCCAACGTGCTGGTGGTGCCCGTGAACTCGCCGCACAAGAGCCTGGCCGACGTGGTGGCCTTCAATAAGGCCAACCCCGGCAAGATGACCTTCGCCTCGGCCGGCAATGGCTCCAGCGACCACCTGACGGCCGAGCTGTTCTGGCAACAGGTGGGCACCAAGGGGATCCACGTGCCGTACAAGGGCGGCGCGCCGGCCCACACCGACATCATGGGCGGTCAGGTCGACGCCTCGTTCCAGAACGTCAATTCGGTCCTGCAGTACATCAAGGGCGGCAAGATGCGCGCACTGGCCGTGACCAGCGCCAAGCGCTCGCCGGTGCTGCCCGACGTGCCCACCATGGCCGAGGCCGGCGTGGCCAACGTGGAAGTCACCTCCTGGCAAGCCATCGTGGCGCCCAAGGGCCTGCCGGCCGATGTGCGGCAAAAGGCCCACGACGCCTTCGTCGAGGCGCTGAACAGCCCCAAGGTCAAGGAGCAGTTCACCAGCATCGGCTTCGAGATGGTGGCCAACACGCCGGCAGAGTTCGCGGCCTTCCAACAGAAGGAATACGCGAAGTGGAAGCAAGTGATCGAAACCGGAAAAATCACGATCGAGTGATCGACGACTGACCGCCATGACGCAAGACAGCATCGCCCACATCCGCCTTTCCTCCTGCTACCTGCCGCTGGCCAACCCGATCAGCGACGCCAAGGTGCTGACAGGGCGGCAGAAGCCCATGACCGAGATCGCGATGCTGTTCGCGGAGATCGAGACCAAGGACGGGCACAAGGGCCTGGGTTTCTCGTATTCCAAGCGCGCGGGCGGCCCCGGCCAGTTCGCGCATGCCAGGGAAGTGGCACCGGCGCTGATCGGCGAAGACCCCAGCGACATCGCCAAGCTCTGGACCAAGCTGTGCTGGGCCGGCGCCTCGGTCGGCCGCAGCGGCCTGGCGGTGCAGGCCTACGGAGCCTTCGACGTGGCGCTGTACGACCTCAAGGCGCGCCGCGCCGGGCTGTCGCTGTCCAAGCTGCTGGGCTCACAGCGCGATTCCGTGCGCTGCTACAACACCTCGGGCGGCTTCCTGCACACGCCGATCGACCAGCTCTCCGTCAACGCCGCAGCATCGATCGAGCGCGGCATCGGCGGCATCAAGCTCAAGGTGGGCCAGCCCGACGGCAAGATCGACATCCAGCGCGTGGAGGCCGTGCGCAAGCACCTGGGCGACCACGTGCCGCTGATGGTGGACGCCAACCAGCAATGGGACCGGCCCACGGCGCAGCGCATGTGCCGGATTTTCGAGCAGTACAACCTGGTCTGGATCGAGGAGCCGCTGGACGCCTACGACCACGAGGGCCACGCGGCCCTGGCCGCCACCTTCGACACGCCGATCGCCACCGGCGAGATGCTGACCAGCCTGGCCGAGCACTACGACCTGATCCGCCACCGCGCGGCCGACTACCTGATGCCCGACGCACCGCGCGTGGGCGGCATCACGCCCTTCCTGAAGATCGCGGCGCTGGCCGAGCACGCCGGCCTGAGCCTGGGCCCGCACTTCGCGATGGAGCTGCACGTGCACCTGGGCGCCTGCTACGCCACCGAGCCCTGGGTCGAGCATTTCGACTGGCTGGAGCCGCTGTTCAACGAGCGGCTGGAAACCAAGGACGGCCGTATGCTGGTGCCCACGCGCCCCGGCCTGGGCCTGTCCTTGAGCGAGCAGGCCCGCGCCTGGACACGCGAGACCGCAGAGATCGGCCAGCGCGCCTGAAACAACGAAGCAACCACGATGAGCAAGCCCCTCTACATCACCATGCACGAGGCCGACAACGTGGCCATCGTGGCCAACGACGGCGGCCTGCCGGCCGGCACCGTGTTCCCTGATGGCCTGACCCTGGTCGACAAGGTGCCGCAGGCGCACAAGGTGGCGCTGGTCGACATCCCCGCAGGCGGTGCCGTGCGCCGCTACAACGTCACCATCGGCTACGCGCTGAAAGACCTGCCGCGCGGCACCTGGGTGCACGAGCGCCTGTTGCAAATGCCCGAGGCGCGCGAGCTGGTCGGCCTGCCGATCGCCACCATCAAGCCGCCCGTGCAGGCGCCGCTGGAAGGCTACACCTTCGAGGGCTACCGCAACCTGGACGGCTCGGTCGGCACGCGCAACATCCTGGCCATCACGCAGACCGTGCAGTGCGTGGCCGGCGTCACCGACTTCGCCGTGCAGCGCATCAAGTCCGAGCTGCTGCCCAAGTACCCCAACGTGGACGACGTGGTGGCGCTGGAGCACACCTACGGCTGCGGCGTGGCCATCGATGCGCCAGGCGCCGAGATCCCGATCCGCACGCTGCGCAACATCAGCCTGAACCCGAACTTCGGCGGCGAGGTGATGGTGGTGAGCCTGGGCTGCGAGAAGCTGCAGCCCGAGCGGCTGCTGCCGCCGGGCTCCATCCCCATCGTCGACGAGCGCAACGTGGCGGATGTGGGCACCAACGAAGAGGCCAAGCTCGACGTGGTCTGCCTGCAGGACGACGCGCACGTGGGCTTCATGTCCATGGTCGACTCCATCATGCGGCAGGCCGAGGAACACCTGGAGCGCCTGAACGCCCGCCGCCGCGAGACCGTGCCGGCCAGCGAACTGGTGGTGGGCGTGCAGTGCGGCGGCAGCGATGCCTTCAGCGGCGTCACCGCCAACCCGGCCGTGGGCTACTGCACCGACCTCTTGGTGCGGGCCGGCGCCAGCGTGATGTTCAGCGAGGTGACCGAGGTGCGCGACGGCATCGACCAGCTCACGTCCCGCGCCAGCACGCCCGAGGTGGCCGAGGCCATGATCCGCGAGATGGCCTGGTACGACGCCTACCTCGACAAGGGCCGTGTGGACCGCAGCGCCAACACCACGCCCGGCAACAAGAAGGGCGGCCTCTCGAACATCGTCGAGAAGGCCATGGGCTCCATCGTCAAGAGCGGCTCGTCGGCAATCTCGGGCGTGATCTCGCCCGGCGAGAAGTTGAAGCAAAAGGGCCTGATCTACGCCGCCACGCCCGCCAGCGACTTCATCTGCGGCACGCTGCAACTGGCCGCCGGCATGAACCTGCACGTCTTCACCACCGGCCGCGGCACGCCCTACGGCCTGGCCGAAGTGCCTGTGATCAAGGTGGCCACGCGCGACGACCTGGCGCGCCGCTGGCACGACCTGATGGACATCAACGCCGGCACCATCGCCACCGGCGAGAAGACGATCGCCGATGTCGGCTGGGAGATGTTCCAGCTCATGCTCGACGTCGCCAGCGGCCGCAAGAAGACCTGGGCCGAACAGTGGAAGCTGCACAACGCGCTGGTGCTGTTCAACCCCGCACCCGTGACCTGAACCCCTCCCCCACACACCCCAAGGAGCAACACATGAAGATCGGATTCATCGGCCTCGGCATCATGGGCGCGCCCATGGCCCTGCACCTCGTCAACGCCGGCCACGACGTCACGTATGTGAAGCGCAGCAAGGTCAACGCGGAGATCGCGGCCAGCAGCGCGAAGGGCGTCGCCACCGCCAAGGAGGTCGCGCAGGCGGCCGACACCATCATCCTGATGCTGCCCGACACACCCGACGTGCAGGCGGTGCTGTTCGGCGAGAACGGCGTGGCCGAGGGCCTGACCAAGGGCAAGACCGTGATCGACATGAGCTCGATCTCGCCCATCGAGACCAAGGCCTTCGCCGAGAAGATCGCGGCCCTGGGCTGCGACTACCTGGACGCGCCCGTCAGCGGCGGCGAAGTCGGCGCCAAGGCCGCCAGCCTGACCATCATGGTCGGCGGCACCGAGGAAGCCTTCGCCAAGGCCAAGCCCCTGTTCGAGAAGATGGGCAAGAACATCACGCACGTGGGCGGCGTGGGCGACGGCCAGACCACCAAGGTGGCCAACCAGATCATCGTGGCGCTGAACATCGCCGCCGTGGGCGAGGCCCTGCTGTTCGCCAGCAAGGCCGGCGCCGACCCGGCCAAGGTGCGCCAGGCGCTGATGGGCGGCTTCGCGGCCAGCCGCATCCTGGAGGTGCACGGCGAACGCATGATCAAGCGCACCTTCAACCCGGGCTTCCGCATCGGCCTGCACCAGAAAGACCTGGGCCTGGCACTGGCCGGCGCCAAGTCCATGGGCGTGGCGCTGCCGCAGACGGCCAGCGCGGCGCAGCTGATGCAGACCTGCGCTGCACAGGGCTGGGACCAGCTCGACCATTCCGCACTGGTCAAGTCGCTGGAGTTGATGGCCAACCACCAGGTGGCGCCCGACTGAGGCAGGCACCGCCGCCACGAACCACCACAAGGAGCACCCCATGCGAGACAACCGATTGCGCACGCTGTGGAAATCGGGGGGTGCAGCCGTCAACGGCTGGCTCGCCATTCCGAACAGTTTCTCGGCCGAGACCATGGCCCACCAGGGCTGGGACTCGCTGACCATCGACCTGCAGCACGGCGTGGTGGACTACCAGGCCATGCTGCCCATGCTGCAGGCCATCAGCACCACCGAGACCGTGCCCGTGGTGCGCGTGCCCTGGCTGGAGCCCGGCATCCTCATGAAGACGCTGGACGCCGGCGCCTCGGCCGTGATCTGCCCCATGGTCAACACGCGCGAGGACGCGCAAAAGCTCGTGGCGTGGACCAGCTACGCACCGCGCGGCACGCGCAGCTTCGGCCCGATCCGCGCGCTGCTGATCCACGGCGCCGACTACCCGGAGCAGGCCAACGACCACATCGTGCGCTTCGCGATGATCGAGACCGCACAGGCGCTGGACAACCTGGACGACATCCTCTCTGTCGAAGGCCTGGATGCGGTCTACATCGGCCCGTCCGACCTGTCGCTCTCGCTGGGCTGCCGGCCGGTGTTCGACGACGTCGACCCCAAGGCGCAGCAGGCCATCGACCACATCCTGGCGCGCGCCAAGGCGCACGGCATCGTGGCCGGCATCCACAACGGCAACCCGCAGGGCGCGCTCGCGCGCATCGCCCAGGGCTTCCAGTTCCTGACCGTCAGCTCGGACGCGCGGCTGATGGCGGCTGGGGCGCAGCAAGTCGTTGCGGCCATGCGTGCGCAGGCACCGGCCAAGCCCGGCACAGGCTACTGATTTTCACAACCAAGGAGGAGACCATTCCCATGCACCAAGACGGCCGCAGACGCTTTCTGAAAACCGCCGCCAGCGGCGCCCTCACCACGGCCGCGGGCCTGGCGGGCGCGCAGTCGTTCGACTTCAAGCCGGCCCAGCGCTACCCGGATCCGAACGTCTTCATCCTCGACCCGAGCTTCGCCAAGTACCGCATCTACAGCAGCACCATCGAGCAGGTCGGCAGCGGCATGCGCTGGGCCGAAGGGCCGGCCTACTTCCCGGAGACCGGCACGCTGATCGTGTCGGACATCCCGAACAACCGGCTCATGAAGTTCGAGGAGAAGACCGGCAAGTTCTCGGTGCACAAGGAAGGCGTGAACTACGCCAATGGCAACACCCGCGACCGCCAGGGCCGGCTGGTGAGCTGCGAGCACTCGGTCACGCGCCGCGTGGTGCGCACCGAGAAGGACGGCAGCATGACCGTGCTGGCCGACAACTTCGAAGGCAAGAAACTCAACGCGCCGAACGACATCGTGGTGAAGTCCGACGACAGCATCTGGTTCACCGACCCGACCTTCGGCATCAATGGCGAATGGGAAGGCTCGCGCGCCAAGCCCGAGCAGGCCACCACCAACGTCTACCGCATCGGCAAGGACGGCAAGATCACGGCGGTGATCACCGACCTGGTGAACCCCAACGGCCTGGCCTTCTCGCCGGACGAGAAGAAGCTCTACGTGGTCGAGTGGAAGGGCACGCCCAACCGCAGCATGTGGAGCTTCGATGTCTCCGCCGACGGCGCCACGCTCTCGAACAAGACCAAGCTCATCGACGCCGGCGGCCCCGGTGCCTTCGACGGCTTCCGCGTCGACCGCGACGGCAACCTGTGGTGCGGCTGGGGCTTTTCCGGTGCCTTCGCGCCCGAGGCCACCGACATCGGCGGCGGCATGAAGGCGCATCTGCCGCTGGCGAAGTCCGACGAGATGGACGGCGTGAAGGTGTTCAACAAGGACGGCAAGCCGATCGGCTTCATCCGCCTGCCCGAACGCTGCGCCAACCTGGAATTCGGCGGCCCCAAGCGCAACCGGCTCTACATGACCAGCAGCCACTCGCTGTACGCGCTGTACGTCGAGGCGCACGGCGCGGTGTGACCGGCTGCGTCGCGGGCGCTGATCTTCAGGGCATGCCGAAGCCGTGGCGAGCCAGCACCCGCTGGCCGGGCTCCGAGTTCACGAACGCGATGAAATCAGCGGCGGCGGCCTTGTTCCTGCTGTCGGCCACCACGGCGATCGGGTAGGACACCGGCGTCGCGCCCTGTGGCGAGGCGACGATCTTCACCTTGTCGCCGGCGATGGCAGCGTCCGTGCGGTAGACGAAGCCCGCATCGACCTCGCTGCGGCCCACGTAATCCAGCACCTGGCGCACGCTGTCGGCCTGCACGAACTTGGGCTCCAGCACGGTCCACAGCTTGGCGGCATCGAGCACCTCCTTGGTGTAGCGGCCCACTGGCACGGTCGCCGTCTTGCCGATCGCGATCCTTTTCACCGCGGCGCCGCCGAGGTCGGCCAGGCCCTTGATGCCCACGCCGCCGTGCGCCGGCTCCACCAGGACCAGGCTGTTGGTCACGAAGTTCTTGCGGGTGGCCCCATCGATGAGCTGCTGCGTGGCGGCCCGGTTCATGGTTTCCTGGTCGGCACTCGCGAACACATCGACCGGTGCGCCCTGGCTGATCTGCTGCAGCAGCACACCGGAAGCGGCGAAGTTGAAGCGCACGGTGACGCCGGGCGTGCCGGCCTCGAACCGGGGCGCCAGTTCCTTGAACGCGTCGGTCAGGCTGGCAGCAGCAGACACAGTGATCTGCTGCGCCCAGGATGCGACCGGCAAGGCCAGGGCCAGAACCAGTGAAGCGGCGGAGAAGGAACGCATGGAGAAATTCCTTGGAGGGACGGCGACCCGGGTGCAGACCGCTGTGCTTTTTCAAATATAACAGTACAACTCCCCTCCAGGCAGCATTCGGCGCGCGCAACGACACTCGACCGCTCCGGTCCGATGCCTTATTTCAATTGGATCGCCGCGTCCCGCAAGGGTATGTGCTGCCGGCCACCTGCATCCGGACATCGCCCACGTTATGCACTTCTAGATATTGCGAAATGGGATTCCGTGGCCCTGCTCGCCGACTGGCGCCGCCGGAGCGCCCCGGGGCCGTGGCTGTGCGTGCGGCACGGCCGAGCGCGCTACGAACCTGCGGCGTAGCGGGCCAGTGCGACCAGGCCCACCACCAGCAGCAGCACGATCACGAAGGCCACGAGGACGAGCGGCAGGAAGCCCACCTGGTCGGTGCGTTTCTCGGCCTCGGATCGGCGCCCGCCCAGGCCGATGAAGCTCCAAAGCACGGCGCGCACGGTGCGCAGCAACTTGTTCATGGCCCGAATGTGCCGCAGACCGGCCTCAGAGAAAAGCAGCAGTTGTGCATGCGGCAACCGTAGCAGGCATCACAGGAACGCCAGCAACAGCGGCACGAGCAGGCTGGTCAGGATGCCGTTCAGGCCCATGGCCAGGGCCGCGAACGCGCCCGCCACCGGGTTCAGCTGCAGCTCGCGCGCCATGCCGATGGCATGCGCCGTGAGGCCGAGCGCCACGCCGCGCACGACCGGGTCCTGGTCGGCGCCCAGCCAGCGCAGCAGCGGCTGCGACACCATGGTGCCGGCGATGCCCGTGATGGCCACGGCCACGGCGGCCAGCGACGTCAGCCCGCCCATGCGTTCGGCCACCGGCATGGCGATGGGCATGGTGGCGGATTTGGGCGCCAGCGATGCCAGCGTCTCCCAGGATCCGCCCAGCGCCCAGGCGATGCCCACGGCCGAGACGATGGCCGTGGCCGAACCGAGCAGCAGCGCGATGGCCAGCGGCCGCCAGATCGCGCGCACGCGCGGCCACTGGTGGAACAGCGGCACGGCCAGCAGCACCGTGGCCGGACCGATCAGCAGCGTGAGCGGCTGGGTGCCACGCGCGTAGTCGGCATAGGGCGTGCCGCTGGCCAGCAGCAGGCCGAGCAGCACCAGCACCGAGGTCAGCACCGGGATCAGCGCGGGGTGCGCACCGCTGCGCCGGTACAGCGCCAGCGTGCCCGCGTAGACCAGCACGGTCAGCGCCAGCCACCAGACCGGCGAGGCGGCCAGCGCGTTCCAGGCCGCCGTCATGCCGCTGCCTGCCGGCGCAGCAGCCACTTGAGCGCCAGCGCGGTGACGACCAGCGTGATCGCCGCCCCGAACACGCTGGCCAGCAGGAACGGGCGCCACTCGCGGGCGACGCGCTCGAAATGCAGCATCACGCCGGTCACCGAGGGAATGAACAGCAGCATCATGTGCGGCAGCAGGGCCTTGGCGCCCTGCTCCAGCCCGGCCGGCACACGCCGCAGCACCAGCAGGCCCGCGAACAGCGCCACCATGCCGACCACCGAGCCCGGCAGCGGCCAGCCGGCCAGGCGCACCAGGGCATCGCCCAGCGCTTGCAACAGGAACAGGGCGGCGATGGCGTAGAGCATGGGGCGGCGATGCTAGTGCATGCAGCAGCGGCCGGACACCACCAGTTGCAACGCAGAACACCGGATCAGATGCATGACAATGCCGCCGCCCCACCCATGAAGCGCTACGAAGCCCTGGCCCACGACATCGCGGAATCCATCCGCGCCGGCGTGCTGCGCCCAGGCGACCGGCTGGCCTCGGTGCGCCACACCAGCGCCAGCCGGGGCGTGAGCCCGTCCACGGTGTTCCAGGCCTACTACCTGCTGGAAGCGCGCGGCCTGGTGCAGGCGCGCGAGCGCTCTGGCTACTACGTGGCGCCGCACGCTCAACAGGTGCCGCCGGAACCGGAGGCCGCCTCGCAGCCGCAGGAGGGCTCGGTGCCGGTGGACGTCAGCGCGCTGGTGTTCGAGATCCTGGATGCCAGCATGACGCGCGAGGTCGTGCCCTTCGGCTCGGCCTTCCCGAGCCCGCTGCTGTTCCCGCTGGCGCGGCTGGGCCAGTCGCTGGCGGCCAGCGCGCAGGCGCTGGACCCCTGGAGCACGGTGGACGACCTGACGCCTGGCAATGCGGCCCTGCGCCGCCAGATCGCGCTGCGCTACCTGGCGGCCGGCATGCCCATGTCGGTGGACGACATCGTCGTCACCAACGGCGCGCTGGAGGCGCTGAACCTGTGCCTGTCGGTCGTCACGCGGCCGGGCGACACGGTGCTCGTGGAGGCGCCGGCCTTCTACGGCGCGCTGCAGGCGCTCGAGCGCCAGGGCCTGTCGGCCGTGGAAGTGCCCACGCATCCGCGCGAGGGCATGGATCTGGCCGCGCTGGAGCAGGCCATCGCGCGCCACCGACCCAAGGCCTGCTGGCTCATGAGCAACTTCCAGAATCCGCTCGGCAGCCTGATGCCGGAGGAGCGCAAGCGCGCGCTCGTCGAACTGCTGGCGCGCCACCAGCTGCCGCTGATCGAGGACGATGTGTACGCCGAGCTCTACTTCGGCGACAAGCGCCCGCCGCCGGCCAAGGCCTTCGACAGCCAGGGCCTGGTGCTGCACTGTTCCTCGTTCTCCAAATCCCTCGCGCCGGGCTGGCGCATCGGCTGGGCCGCGCCGGGGCGCTATGCCCAGGCCGTGGCGCGGGCCAAGCTGATGTCCACGCTGGCCACGGCCGTGCCCACGCAGATGGCGCTGGCGCGCTATCTGGAGCGCGGGGGCTTCGACAAGCACCTGCGCAAGCTGCGCCAGGCCTTGGCGCAGCAGCAGACGCAATTCATGCAGGCGCTGGGCCGGCATTTCCCGCCCGGCACGCGCGCGACGCGGCCGGCAGGCGGCTATTTCCTGTGGGTGGAGCTGCCGCTGCAGGTCGACGCGCTGGCGCTGCACCGCCAGGTGCTGGCCCAGGGCATCAGCATCGCGCCGGGGCCGATCTTCTCGCCGAGCCGCGCGTTCGCGCACTGCATCCGGCTCAACTACGGCCATGCCTGGAACACACGCAGCGAGGCCGCCCTGGCCACGCTGGGGCGGCTGGTCCACGAGGCAATGTGAACACCATGGAACTGCTGCGCATCCACCACGCCGCCATCATCTGCGCCGACTACGCGCGCTCCAGACGCTTCTACACCGAGGTGCTGGGCCTGCGCGTCGTGGCCGAGCACCACCGCGCGGCGCGCCAGTCCACCAAGCTCGACCTGGCGCTCCCCGACGGCAGCCAGATCGAACTGTTCAGCTTTCCCGCGCCGCCGCCGCGCCCCTCGCGGCCCGAAGCCCAGGGGTTGCGCCACCTGTCCTTCGCGGTCGCCGACGTGGCGCGCTGCAAGGCCGAACTCGAGGCGCAGGGCGTGGCCGTGGAAGACATTCGCACCGACGAGTACACAGGCCGGCGCTTCACCTTCTTCGCCGACCCGGACGGGCTGCCGCTGGAGCTCTACGAGGACGCGGCCTAGCCGCGCAGCTTCTTCACGGCGGTGACCGCCGCCAGCACCACGGCGCCGGCCACGACGCCGATGCCGGCGTTCGCAAGTGCCGGGGTGATGGCCTCCCAGAAGGGCCCGCCCGGCCAGATCGCCGTGGCATGTGCCATCTCCTCGATGCCGTGGTGCAGCACCGTCACGCCATGCGTGAGGATGCCGCCGCCGACGAGGAACATGGCGGCCGTGCCGACCACCGACAGGCCCTTCATGAGCCAGGGCGCCGCGGCCAGGATGCCGCGCCCCAGCGCGGCACGCGCGCCGCCGAGGCGGCTCAGGTGCAGCCCCGCGTCGTCGAGCCGGACGATGCCGGCGACCAGGCCGTAGACCCCGATGGTCATGACCACGGCGATGCCGGCCAGCACCACCAACTGGGTCAGGAACGGGCTTTGCTGCACGGTGCCCAGCGTGATCGCGATGATCTCGGCCGACAGGATGAAGTCGGTGCGCACCGCGCCCTTGATCTTGTCCTTCTCCAACGCCACAAGGTCGACTGCGGGGTCGGCCGCGGCCTGCTTGCGCTGGGCCGCATGCGCGTCGTCTTGCTGGCCGTGCAGGAACCTGTGGGCCAGCTTCTCGAAGCCCTCATAGCACAGGAAGGCGCCGCCCAGCATCAGGAGTGGCGTGACGGCCCAGGGCGCGAACGCGCTGATGGCCAGCGCGGCCGGCACCAGGATGGCCTTGTTGAGCATGGAGCCCTTGGCCACGGCCCAGACGACGGGCAGTTCGCGGTCGGCCTTGACGCCCGTCACCTGCTGGGCGTTGAGCGCCAGGTCGTCGCCCAGGACACCGGCCGTCTTCTTGGCCGCGACCTTGCTCAGGACCGAGACGTCGTCGAGGATGGAGGCGATGTCGTCGAGCAGTGCGAGCAGGCTGGTGGCCATGGGGTCGTGGCAGAGTGGGTGACCGGGCCATTGTGCGTGAGCCGGTGGCGGGCGCACGACAGCGCAGACCCCGTCAGTCCGTCGGTTCCAGCAGCGGGCGCAACAGGGCCGCGGCTTCGTCCTGCACGCGCCGGCGCCGGTCCGAGGTGCTGCCTGGCTTCTCCCAATCGGGCCGGCTGCGGGCCGGCTGCACGGCCTGCACCACGCGGCGCAGCGGGGGGTCCAGCGCCGCGTCGGGCGCGGCGCCCTGCTCCAGTTGGGCGAGCGCCGCATGGCCGCGCCGGTCGAGCTGGCGCGCCAGGCCCACGAGCTGCAGCGCCACCAGGAACAGCAAGGCGTTGTCCAGCGTGAGTTCGCGCACGCCGCTGAGCTGGTTCAGCAGCTTGCCGCCGATCTGGCGCCAGCCCTGCGAGACGATGCTGCCCAGTGCGCCGCCCAGCGCGGCACCGGCACCCAGGGAGAGGCCGCCCACGGCCAGGTCGGCGATCACGCCGACCGAGGCGCCAACCGCCGCGCCCATGCCCAGCCGGCGGCCGGCCTGGCGCAAGGCCTCGGGGTGGAACAGGTCGCTGTCCCAGCGGCCGTCCTGCCAGGGCAGCGCGGCGAGCCGCGCGTCGTCTTCGGAAAAGCCGTGGATCTCCAGCAGCCGCTCGGCGCATCCGCGCACCAGCCCCACTGCCAGCTGCTGGAAATCCTGTTCGGCCCGCGCGCGCGCGGCCGGCTCGGCATAGACCACCTCGCCGATGCCGCGGCGCAGCGCCGCCAGGCGCAGCAGCAGGTCGGCGATGGCGCGGCTGGCCGCGTCGCGGCGGCCACCGGCCTCTTGCTGCAGATGCTGGCCCACGTGCTGCAGGCGTGCACGCTGGCCCGGCAGCAGGGTGGCCAGATCCTGGTAGAGGTGCTGCTCCGCGCCGACGAAGGGTGCCACGGCGTCGAAGCGTACCTGGGCGTGCAGGCCGGCACCGGCCAAAACAGCCTGCCAGTCGGCCAGCCGGCTCGCCGGATCGCGCACGAAGTTGAGCACCGGCATGACCGGGCGCGCGCAGGAGTTCAGGATCTCGATCTCGGCGCGGTGCTTGGGCAGCACGGGCTCGCGGCTGTCGATGACGTAGAAGGCCGCATCCACCTCCAGCATCTTGCGCAGCACCTTGGCCTCCTGCTCGAAGCTGCCGCGCGCCTCCGGGCCTTGCAGGAAGGCGCGCACGCGTGCGGGGCGGTCCATGCCGGCGTCGGCATCGGCGCCCTGCAGGAAGTCCCACAGCGCGACGGAATCTTCCAGGCCCGGTGTGTCGAAGAAGCGCAGCGCGGGCCGGCCGTCGATGCGCAGTTCCACCACCTCCACATGGCGCGTGGTGCCCGGGCGGTCGGACACCTCACCGAAGCGGCGCTTGCGCGTCAGCGTGCGCAGCAGCGAGGTCTTGCCGGCGTTGGTGTGGCCGACCACGGCGATGGCGAGGGCGTCGTCGGCGGCCTGGGCGCCGGGGATGGGCAGCGTCATGGCGCCTCCAGCCAGGCCTGCGCGGCCTCGGGTTCGGTGAGCACCGTGAGTTGCTGCAGCGCGCTGCGCTGCAGCCAGTCGCGCCAGCGCGCCGTGTCTGCCTCTTGCCGCGCGCCGCCCAGCAGCACCCCGCAGGCGGCGCTGAGCCCGCAGGCCTCGCGCAGGAAACGCTCGGTGCCGCGGTCGGGGCTGGAAGCCGCGTGGCAGGCCACGAGCAGGCGGTGCGCCGGCGCCGCGGCCAGGCGCTGGAGCAGGTCGGCGCGCTCGCGCTGGCTGCCGTCCATGCGCTGCACCTGCACGGCGGCGGATGGGCTGAAGGGCGGCCACAGCGACTCGGGTGGCAGCTCGAAGCCCAGCAGCAGCCGCGTACCGGCATCGGACACCAGTGCAGCAGGCGCAGCGGCCCGCATGGCGCCGGGCTGCTCGGCGTCCACCACCAGCACCGGCTCCATGGCCTCGAAGCGCGACAGCAACGCGCGCACGCCGGGGTCGACCAGGTCCAGCGCCAGCCGCCCGCGGCCGCGCCGCCATGCGGCCCAGCACAGCAGCGCGCAGAGCAGGCGCACGCACAGGCCGTAGACGGCCACGCAGCCCAACAGCCACCAGGCCCAGGCGCGTTGCGCGTCGGCGCCAGCCTGGGCAGGCTGCAGCAGCGTGGCGGCGTCGGGCATGGCAAAGCCGAGCTGTTGGGGCAGCCACCCCGTGGCCTGGACGAAGTGCACGAAGAACCCGGGTGTCAGCAGCGTGGTTTCCCAGGTCAGCCGGTAGGCGCGCAGCGACAGCCCCAGCGCCAGCGCCGCCAGCAGCAGCACGAAGGCCAATGTCCAGATGGCATGGCTGATGCCACCGAAGGCCCAGGGCGCCAGCCGGGCGCGGGCCAGCACATCGGTGGTGGCGCGCGCCAGCTGCACGGCGTGCGGCCCGCGGTCCAGTGGCAGCCGGGCCGTGAGCTGCAGTGCCCAGCGGCCCAGCGCGCCGCCGGCCGCCAAACGCCAGGGCAGCAGCAGGCTGGTCAGCCACAGCAGCAGCGTCACCGTGTGCAAGCCCAGCATGGAGACGAAGGCAGCCACGACATTGATCTCGCGCGCATCGCCCAGCACCCCACGCGCCAGCGCCCAGGCGCTGCCGGCCACGCCGAGCACCAGCAACAGGAGCACGGCGCCGCCCAGTTGGCGCCAGCGCCGCCATTCGCGCTGCAGGCCCAGGCGCTCGCCGAGCAGCCAGGCGCGCTCCAGCACGCGGCCGGCGCCGTCGGGCCGGGTGCCAAAGGCCTGGCGCATGGCCTGGCCGTCCTCCAGCCTGCCCTCCTCCTCGATCAGCTGTACGGCGCGCACGATGGCGGCCTGGGCCAGCGGGCTGCGTCCAGGGGCGGAAGGGGGCGAGGACATCGAGCGGGACAACGGGGCGCGTGACAATGGACGCGCAGCATGCCACAGGGGCAGGAACCACCAGGAACGCGATGGCCAAGGACTTCAGCCGCATGGAACACAGCAACCGCTCGGGCAACCCGGCCCTGGCGGCGGTGTCCGATCCGGCGCGCCGGCTGTGGCTGCAGGGCGGCCTCGGCGCGGCGGCGGCGGCGCTGCTGGGGCCCATGGCGGGTTGCGCCACCGCGTCCAGCGGCACGGGCGGGCGCATCGGCTTCGAAGGCATCCCGGCCTCGGTCGCCGACCGCGTGGTGGTGCCGCGCGGCTACGTCGCCCAGGTGCTGGCGCCCTGGGGCGAGCCCGTGGGCGTGGCGGGCGCCATGCCGGCTTTCCGTGACGACCTCTCGAACAGCGCCGAGGAGCAGGCGCTGCAACTGGGCATGCACCACGACGGCATGGGCTTCTTCGCGTTGGACGGCGGCCAGCGCGGCCTGTTGGTCATCAACCACGAGTACACGGACGACGGCATGCTGCACCCGGGCGGCATGGCGCCGTGGACGGCGCAGAAGGTGCGCAAGTCGCAGGCGGCGCACGGGCTGTCGGTGGTCGAGGTGGCGCTGGCCGACGGCCGCTGGCAGCTGCAGCGGCCCAGCCGTTTCGCCCGGCGCATCACGGCCGACACGCCTTGCATGGTGGCGGGCCCGGCGGCCGGGCATGCCCTGTTGCGCACGGCAGACGACCCGTCCGGCCGCACGGTGCGCGGCACGCTCAACAACTGCGCGGGCAGCACCACGCCCTGGGGCACCTATCTCGCGGGCGAAGAGAACTTCCGCTTCTACTTCGCGGGTGGCCGCGACCGCGATGCAGACCAGCGGCGCTGGGGCATGACGGAGCAGGCCTTCTTCCGCTGGCCCGAGCACGACGCGCGCTTCGATGCGCGCCAGCATCCCCACGAGTTCCACCGCTTCGGCTGGATCGTCGAAGTCGATCCCATGGAGCCGGGCGCCGCGCCCATCAAGCGCACGGCCCTGGGCCGCGGCGCGCACGAGGGCGCCTGGGTGGCGACCACTGCGGACGGCCGCGCCGTGGTCTATTCGGGCGAGGACGCGCGCTTCGAATACATCTACAAGTTCGTGAGCCGCGATCGGATCGCGCCTGCTTCCGCCGGCCAGAGCGCCGCCCAGGCCAACCGCCATCTGCTGGACGACGGCACGCTGTACGTGGCCCGCTTCGACGCCGACGGCACGGGCCGCTGGCTGCCGCTGGTGCATGGCGAAGGCCTCCTCACGGCCGCGGCCGGCTTCGCCGACCAGGGCGCGGTGCTGGTGCGGACGCGGCAGGCCGCGGACCTGCTGGGCGCCACGCGCATGGACCGGCCCGAGTGGCTGGCCATCGACCAGGCCCGCAAGACGGTCTATTGCACGCTGACCAACAACAGTGCGCGTGGCGCGCCGGGCCAGCCCGGCGTGGACGCGGCCAACCCGCGCGCCAACAACGTGATGGGCCAGGTCATCCGCTGGCACGAGGACGGCGATTTCGACGCCACGCGCATGCGTTGGGACCACCTGCTGTTGGCCGGCGACCCGGCCAACCCGCGGCCCGAGGCGCAGGGCACCATCCGCGGCGATCTGTTTGCCTGCCCCGATGGCCTGCTGCTGGACGCACGTGGCCTGCTCTGGATCCAGACCGACGCGTCGGCCGGCGAAATGCGCCGCGGCGAGATGCAGGCCATGGGCAACAACCAGATGCTGGCCTGCGACCCGGCCACGGGCGAGGTGCGGCGCTTTCTCACAGGGCCGGTGAACTGCGAGATCACGGGCGCCACGATGGCGCCGGACGGCCGCACGCTGTTCGTGAACATCCAGCACCCGGGCGAGCCGCCCTCGGACCGCAGCGCGCCGGACGAAGTCACCAGGTATTCGACCTGGCCGGATGGTGGCCGCCCGCGCTCGGCGACCTTGGCCATCCGCCGCGAAGACGGCGGGCCGGTCGGAACCTAGGCGCTCAGTCGACGGCGCGCTTGAGCCGCATCTCTTCGATGCGGATGTCGCCGAACGGCGTGGTGCGTGCCGTGTTGAGTTCGCGCTTGAAGCCCGCGAGGTCGAAGAAGCGCAGCGCGCGCTCGTTGCGCAGCGGAATCCAGACCGTCACGCTGGTGCAGCCCTCGACGTCCAGGCCTTCGCGCGCGGCGTCCCACAGGGCCAGGCCCGCACCCTTGCCCCAGTGCTCGGGCAGCACGTGGATGGCCCAGACCTCGCCCACGGTGGGCTTGGTGCCCTTGTCGCGGGAACGGTCGAAGGCGACGAAGCCCACCACCTTGCCGTCGGCCCGGGCCAGGTAGACCTGCGGATCGCCGAACTCGATTGCCTCGCGCCATTGCTGCAGGCGTTTGGCCACGGGCTGGGCGTTCAGCAATTCCTCCGGCACGATGCCGGCATAGGCCGCCAACGTGGCGGCGGCGTGGACATCGACGATGGCTTGGGCGTCGCGCTTCTCGGCGGGACGGACTTCGTAGAACGACATGTGGGTGCGGAAGAGGCTGAAAAAGCCCTCGATTGTCGCCGCAAGCCGCGCCCTACACTCGCCGCCCATGTCTGCCACCTTCACCGTGCGGCTGCAGCGGCCCGGCGCGGACCCTGTGCAATTCGAGGCGCCCACAGGCCTGCCCGTGCTGCTGGCGGCCGAGCGTGCGGGCCTGGCGATGGAGAGTTCCTGCCGCAACGGCACCTGCCGCAGCTGCATCTGCCTGATGGAGGCCGGCAGCGTGGCCTACCACATCGCCTGGCCGGGGCTGTCGCTGGACGAAAAGCGCGAGGGCTGGATCCTGCCCTGCGTGGCCTACCCTACGGCCGACCTCGCGCTGGCACTGCCGCTGTAGGACGCACTGCTAAACTCGGCCGCCTTTTCAGCCTCCCGTTCGCCATGGACTATCCCGGCAACCTGATCGTCGTCGCAGCCCCGAGTGGGGCCGGCAAGTCCAGCCTGGTCAAGGCGCTCCTGGAGATCGACGCGCGCATCCAGCCCTCGGTTTCGCACACGACGCGCCCGCCGCGCGGCCAGGAAAAGCACGGCCGCGAGTACTTCTTCGTGCCCGACGCCGATTTCGACGCCATGGTCGCCACCGACGGCTTCGTCGAGTGGGCGCATGTCCATGGACGGCGCTACGGCACCTCCAAGAAGGCCATCGAAGACCGCATCGCCCAGGGCGCCGACGTGATCCTGGAGATCGACTTCCAGGGCGCGATGCAGATCAAGAAAACCTTCGCCAACGCGGTGCTGGTCTTCATCCTGCCGCCGAGCTGGGAGGAACTGCGCTCGCGCCTGGAGCGCCGCGGCGAGGACGCCCCTGAGGTGATCGAACTGCGGCTCAAAAACGCCGCCGTGGAGATGGCCCAGGCCGAAAACTTCGACTTCGTTATAATCAACGAGTTGTTCGACCGGGCCGTTTTCGACTTGAAAACCATCGTGCACGCCCAGCGACTCAAATACCTGGCGCAGGTGCGCGCCAGGGCCGACACCTTCAAATCCCTGCACATCCTCTGAAGAGGACTGGAGTCCACCATGGCCCGCATCACCGTCGAAGACTGCCTCGAGCAGATTCCCAACCGCTTCCAGCTGGTGCTGGCCGCGACCTACCGCGCCCGCATGCTGAGCCAGGGCCATGCCCCCAAGATCGAGAGCAAGAACAAGCCTGGCGTGACGGCACTGCGCGAGATCGCAGCCGGCAAGGTCGGCCTGGAAATGCTTAAGAAGGTGCCGAGCTGAGCGGCATCCGCTTCGGCTGACGAAGCACCAAAAGGCACCGCATCGCGGTGCCTTTTTGTTTGGCGGCCTGCTGTCCTGGGCCCGCAAGCTACAGTAAGCGCATGAATGCCGCGTTGCCCACCACTGCAGACAGGACACCGCCGCCGGCTCTTGCGCCCGCCAACCCTGCCGCGGCCAATGCTGCCGCAGCCAGCTTTGCCGCCCTCACCGCCAGCCTGGACTACCTCGATGCCCAGGGCGTCGAGCAGGTGCGCCAGGCCTACCGCTTCGCCGATGAAGCCCACCTGGGCCAGCTGCGTTCCAGCGGCGAGCCCTACATCACGCATCCGATCGCCGTGGCCACGCAATGCGCGGCCTGGAAGCTCGACGCCCAGGCGCTGATGGCCGCGCTGCTGCACGACGCGATGGAGGATTGCGGCGTGACCAAGCCCGAGCTCATCGAGCGCTTTGGCGCGCCGGTGGCCGAGCTGGTGGACGGGCTGACCAAGCTGGACAAGCTGCAGTTCAACACGCGCGAGGAGAACCAGGCCGAGTCCTTCCGCAAGATGCTGTTGGCCATGGCGCGCGACGTGCGCGTGATCCTGATCAAGCTGGCCGACCGCACCCACAACATGCGCACCATGGGCGACATGCCGCGCAGCAAGTGGGGCCGCATCTCCAAGGAAACGCTGGACATCTACGCGCCCATCGCCCACCGGCTGGGCCTGAACGTGACCTACCGCGAGCTGCAGGAGCTGGCGTTCCAGCACCTGATGCCCTGGCGGCACGGCGTGCTGGCCAAGGCCGTGGCCAAGGCACGCAGCCGGCGCCGAGACCTGGTGCAGAAGGTACAGCAGGAGGTGGAGGCTGCCTTCGCCAACGCCGGCATGAAGGTGCGCATCGCCGGGCGGGAAAAGACGCTCTATTCCATCTTCCGCAAGATGGACGACAAGCACCTGTCGTTCGCCCAGGTCAACGACATCTACGGCTTTCGCGTGATCGTGCCCGGGGTGACCGACTGCTACACCGCGCTCGGCGTGCTGCACCAGCTGTACAAGCCCGTGCCGGGCCGCTTCAAGGACCACATCGCGATCGCCAAGGCCAACGGCTACCAGTCGCTGCACACCACGCTGGTGGGGCCGTCCAACATCAACATCGAGTTCCAGATGCGCACGGACGCCATGCACGTGGTGGCCGAATCGGGCGTCGCGGCGCACTGGCTCTACAAGGCCAACCATCCGGGCAGCGCCACCACCGACCGCATGGGCACGCAGTGGCTGCAGTCGCTGCTGGACATCCAGCAGGAAACGCGCGATGCGTCCGAGTTCTGGGACCACGTCAAGGTCGACCTGTTCCCGGACGCCGTCTACGTGTTCACGCCCAAGGGCCAGATCATGGCGTTGCCGCGCGGCGCGACCGTTGTCGACTTCGCCTACGCGATCCACAGCAACGTGGGCGACCGCACGGTGGCGGCGCGCATCAATGGCGACCAGGCGCCGCTGCGCACCGAATTGCACAACGGCGACGTGGTCGAGGTCATCACCGCGCCGATCTCGGCACCCAACCCGGCGTGGCTCGGCTTCGTGCGCACCGGCCGGGCGCGCTCCAAAATCCGCCACCACCTCAAGAGCCGGGCCATCACCGAGTCGGAGGATCTGGGCGAGAAGCTGTTGACCCAGGCCGTGCGCGCCGAAGGCATCGAGGCCCTGCCCGACCACGACACCGACGGGCAGCCGATCTGGGACAAGCTGCTGCGCTTCTCGGGCAACCGCACGCGCGCCGAGCTCATGACCGACATCGGCCTGGGCAAACGCATTGCCAGCATCGTCGCCAAGCGCCTCAAGGTGCTCATGACCGAGGGCGGTGGTGTGAAGACCGACCCGCTGCTCATGACGCGCGAGCGCTACACGGCGCACGAAACCGTGTCGCAAGGCGGTGTGCTGATCGACGGCAGCGAGAACGCATCGGTGCAGTTCGCGCGGTGCTGCCGGCCCGTGCCGGGTGACGAGATCGTCGGCTACCTGGGGCGCGGCGAGGGCCTGTTCGTGCACACCGCCGACTGCGCCACTGCCAAGCGCCTGCAGTACAAGGACAGCGAGCGCTTCATCGCCGTGGCCTGGTCCGACGAGCCAGTGCGCACCTTCGAGACCGGCATCGTCGTCACGGTCAACAACGGCAAGGGCGTGCTGGCCCGTGTGGCGGCGACGCTGGCCTCTTCCGAGGTCGACATCACGCACATGGACATGGGCCAGGAAGAGGCGCAGGACGCATCGGACCTGCGCTTCGTGGTGGCGGTGCGCGATCGTTCGCACCTGGAAACGGCGCTGCGCAACCTCAAGCGCATGCCAGCGGTGCTGCGTGCCGTGCGCGCCGCGCCTGCGCCCTATCAGCCTGCGGCCGGCGCCGGGTAGCGCACCTCCAGCACCTCCAGCTCGCGCACACCCGCGGGCGTCGGCAGGCGCACCTCGTCACCCACGCGCGCGCGCAGCAGCGCCCGCGCGATCGGTGCGATCCAGCTGACCTCGCCGTCTGCGCTGTTCGCCTCGTCGATGCCGCGGATCGTGATGGTTTGCTCCTCGCCCTGCGCATCGGTGTAGGTCACGGTGGCGCCGAAGAACACCTG
This sequence comes from Pseudorhodoferax soli, assembly GCF_003337555.1. Classification (GTDB taxonomy): domain Bacteria; phylum Pseudomonadota; class Gammaproteobacteria; order Burkholderiales; family Burkholderiaceae_C; genus Pseudorhodoferax; species Pseudorhodoferax soli. Next base: position 1,214,369 of record NZ_QPJK01000001.1, read on the forward strand.
GTCGCTGCCATGGTGCACGCTGGGGTCTGTCACCTCGGCGATCTCGAGCCGGCGCGTCAGGAAGCGGATACGGCGGTCGATCTCGCGCAACCGCTTCTTGCCATACAGATAGTCGCCATTCTCGGAACGATCGCCATTGCTGGCGGCCCAGTGCACGACCTCGACGACCTTGGGACGCTCGCTGTCGATCAGGTCCAGCAGTTCATCGCGCAAGCGCGCGTAGCCCAGCGGCGTGATGTAGTTCTTGCCGCCGGCCGGCAGCGCGGGCAGGGCCAGCTCGTCCTCGTCGTCGCTGTCGCTTTCCTTCGTGAAGGCTTTGCTCATGGGTCTGAGTGTCCGGCAAAACGGCCGGCGCGCGCCTGTGCTACAGCCGCGGCAGATCGCGCAGCCTGCGCCCGGGCAGTGAGGGGTCGACCTCGATCCGCTCCGTGCCATCCGGCTGCACGTGGACCTTGATCACCTGGTGCGCCACGCCGCCGCCGTGGCCCGGGAAGAGGGGGACGACGGGCTCGGCCTCCAGCAGCTTGTCCACCACCTCGAGCGTGTCGACCACGCTCTCGCCCGACAGCGGGCGCGGCGCCGCGCCCGCCGCCATGCCAACCTCGCCGCCATCCGCCAAATACCAGCGCACCCGCCGCACCTCGCCGCGCGCATCCAGCTCGACGCCGGTCACCACGTGGGCCGGGCCGTCAGGCACCAGGGTGTTCATGTCGGGCACTGTGGCGGCGTTGCACGTGGACGGGCCGGCCCGGGTGGCCGGGCAGGCGCGTGGGCACATCGCCCTCGTCCGGCGGTTCCTGCACGGGCGTGCCGGGCTCCGGGTTCACGGGGTCTTCGTCGTCGAACGGGCCGACCGGCGGCGGCACGGGCGGCACCGGATGCGGCGTGGGCACGGAGGCCAGGCGGCGCCGTCGCAACGGTGGGGAAAGGGTGTCGAGCATGCGTGTCCCATCAATGGACCCCGCATCTTCGTAGGGGCGACAGGGCGCCAGCATCGTCGGATGGCGCGTGCCGCTGTAGTCGATGGCTGACAAGGCCGCCAAAAGAAAATGGGCCGGTCCTTTTGCAAGGACCGGCCCATCCATTTGGTGCGGCTGGCAGGAATTGAACCCACGACCCCTTGGTTCGTAGCCAAGTACTCTATCCAACTGAGCTACAGCCGCGAAGCCAAAAATTATATACCGATTTTTTCGATCACCCTGGAAAAACCGATCCCGAAAAAGAAAATGGGTCAGTCCCTTGTGAGGACTGACCCATCGATATGGTGCGGCTGGCAGGAATTGAACCCACGACCCCTTGGTTCGTAGCCAAGTACTCTATCCAACTGAGCTACAGCCGCGAAGCCATAAATTATAGCGCAATTTTCAGTGCGCACCCGAGACGATGGCAGGAATTTCGGTTGCCGGCGGCGTATTGCGGCTGCGGCCACAGCGCACGATGCCGTCGATCATGACCATGCCGACGCCCGGGATGTCGCCCAGTTGCACGCTTTCAAGCAGCGTGCGGCCGGCCGTGTGCTGCGCGCGGTCCATGAACACGAAGTCGGCTGCGCGGCCGACCTCGATGAGCCCGCAGTTGAGCTTGCGGATCTTGGCCGTGTTGCCGGTCGCAAAGCAGAACACCAGTTCCGCCGGGATGTTCGCTAGGCTGGACAGCATGGCCACCATGCGCAGGATGCCCAGCGGTTGCACGCCCGAGCCGGCCGGCCCGTCCGTGCCCAGGATCACGCGGTGCGGGCACTTGAGTTGCAGCGCGGCCTGCGCGGCCGCGATGGCCACGCGCTCATTGCCGTTGTGCACGATCTCGATGGCGCGGCTGGACTTCTCGCAGAGCTCGCACACATGGGCTTCGGACAGGGAAGTGTGGCCGCCGTTGATGTGGCCGATCACGTCGGCATCGGCCTCGAGCACCACATCCTTGTCGATCAGGCCCGAGCCCGGGATCGACGGCCCGCCCGTGTGGATCGTGCTCTGGATGCCGGCCGCGCGCGCCCACTTGACCATGGTGGCTGCCTCGGTGCCGCCCTTGACCGAGCCCAGGCCGATTTCACCGAGCAGACCCACGCCGGCGGCGGCCAGTTCCTTGAAGTCGCTCTCGACCATGCCCTTCTCGATCACCGGCGCGCCGGCCAGCACCTTCACGCCGCCGGGGCGGAAGTTGTCGAACGCGCGCTGCGCCGTGATGGCCAGAGCCTTCAAGCCGACGATGTCCTTGGGCCGGCCCGGCAGGTGCACCTCGCCAGCCGAAATCATGGTGGTCACGCCGCCGTGGAGCGTGGACTCGATCCAGCCCAACTGGTTCTGGCGCGGCGTCCAGTCGCCGAACACCGGGTGCACATGGCTGTCGATGAGGCCGGGCGCGACGCAGGTCTGCCGGGCGTCGACAACCGTGGCGGCGCCCTCCACATCGCAGTCCTTGTACTTGCCGATGGCGGCGATCAGGCCATCGTGCACAACGATGGTGTCGGCTTCGAGGATGGGCTGGTCGATGTCGCCCGACAGCATCAGTCCGATGTTGCGGATGACGACTTTGCCGGAGGTGGCGGTGGCGGCGGCTTCTGCCATGAGGGGGTTTCTCCGTGGGGGCTCTGGGATTCGTTGTGCGGCACGGGCTCGCGCATCACGGTGCGCAACACGGCATCGACGACGAAGGCTTCCCAGCGCGCGGACGCCACCGGGTCATCGATGGGCTGGCCCAGGAATTCGGACAGCGTGAAGCGGTTGGACTGCGGAAAATAGCCCAGCGCAGCAATCATCATGTAGACGTCGTGCACCGCCACATCGTCGCGGAACACGCCTTGCGCCACGCCGGCCGCCAGCAGCAGCTGCAGCACCGAGATCGCAGGCGACGAGTACTGCCGGGCCGATTGCATCTTGGCGATGTGGCGCCCCTGCAGCAGGTTCTCGTTGTTGAGCAGCGTGACGAATTCGGGGTGCCGGCGGTAGTAGCCGCAGACGAAGCGCACCACCGTCTTGAGCGATTCCACGGGCTGGTGCTCGTCCAGCAGCAGCGCCTCCTCGGCCTCGTTCATGCGCCGGTAGATGTCCTCGATGACCGCGATGTACAGACCTTCCTTGCTACCGAAGTAGTAGTAGATCATGCGGTCGTAGGACTTGGCCGCCTTGGAGATCTGGCCCACGCGCCCGCCGGCGAAGCCGTGCTTGGCGAAGATCCGTGTGGCCGCGCGCAGCAGATTGGCGCGCGAGGTGATGACCGCCTGTTCCCGCACCCCCGGCTTGCGCTGGCCGTCGACAGTCTTCGCGGGCCGGGGCATGTGCGGGGTGCCGGCCTTATTGCTCGACGAAGGCGCGTTCGACGACGAAGTCGCCCGGCGTCGTGGTGTTGCCTTCCTTGAAGCCGCGGTGCTCCAGCATGACCTTGAGGTCGCGCAGCATGGCCGGGCTGCCGCACAGCATCACGCGGTCCTCCGCTGCGTTGATCGGGGGCAGGCCCAGGTCGGCGCACATCTTCCCGTTCTCGATCAGGTCGGTGATGCGGCCCATGTTGCGGTACGACTCGCGCGTGACGGTCGGGTAATAGCGCAGCTTGCTGCTGACCAGCTCGCCCAGCACCTCGTGCGCGGGCAGGTGCTCGGTCAGCATGTCGTGGTAGGCCAGTTCGTCGACCTGGCGCACGCCGTGCACCACGATGACTTGTTCATAGCGGTCGTAGGTGTCCGGATCGCGCACGATGCTCAGGAACGGTGCAAGGCCGGTGCCCGTGCCGAACAGGTACAGCCGCTTGCCGGGCAGCAGGTAGTCGGTCACCAGCGTGCCAGTGGGCTTGCGGCCCACGATGACCGAATCGCCGACCTGGATGTGCTGGAGCTTGGAGGTCAGCGGGCCGTCCGGCACCTTGATCGACAGGAACTCCAGATGGTCTTCGTAGTTGGCGCTGGCGATGCTGTACGCGCGCAGCAGCGGTTTGCCGTTGTCGCCGCGCAGTCCGATCATCGTGAAGTGGCCGTTCGAGAAGCGCAGCGACGGATCACGCGTCGTGGTGAAGCTGAACAAGCGGTCGGTCCAGTGGTGGACGGAGAGGACCTTCTCTTCGTTGAATGCGCTCATGACGTTCGGACTGTTGGATGCAAAGGTGAAACGGCTGATTTTTTCACATGCCACCGCGGCCACTGCTGCCTGCGGCATGCGGACGGCATGGCTATTGCCTTGCCAGCCTGCTTGCGACCCTGGATGAATCTCTGTAGCATCGGCCGCAATCACGTTAAGTGAATGCTACATGAAACGCTGAAATGCGGCAAGGCGCGCCAGCGGAAACGGAGCCCCACGATGTTGAACGAGCACACCAAGACCGACGGCCTTCCCGACATGCCGGAGGTCTTGCTGCCCCAGGGCCTGGAGCGCGCCAAGCCGCGCAACGAGCGCATGGCCGGCGACAAGGTCGAGTGCAATGCCTGCCCCGTGCTGTGCCAGATCGGCCGCGGCCGCACCGGCGCCTGCGACCGCTATGCCAACGAGGACGGCGTGCTGGTGCGTGTGGACCCCGTGGTGCTGCTGCAAAGGACGCTGGACGCAGAGCAGCCGCTGGTTCCCTTCACGGCACGCGAGGCGAACGAAGCCGCGCCGTTGGCGCCCGCCACCCAGGTTTTCGTCACCGGGATCGGCGCCTCCACCACCTACCCCGACTACAAGCCTGCGCCCTTCATCGTCGCCTCCGAGGCCGACGGGGTGGACATGGTCACCGTGGTGACCGAAGGCATCTTCAGCTACTGCAGCCTCAAGCTCAAGATCGACACCGACCGCTGGCTCGGCCCCGAGCAGGCCAATGTGCGCTGCAAGGGCGAAGTGATCGGCCATGTGACCACCGCCGAGTACGGCTCGCAGATGCTGTCGCTGGGTGGCGTGCACCACCTCACGGGCGGCAGCAAGAAGGAAGGCCGCGTCACGCTGGACGCGATGCAGTTGCTGGGCAACAAGCAGGCGGTGGACCTCACGATCGATGGCGGCGCACAACTCACGGTGCAGGCCGGTCGGGCGCCCATCGTCAACGGTGTGCTGGAGCAGCGCATGCGCGTGGGCTGCGGCTCGGCCACGGTGGGCATCTTCGCGCGGCAGTTCCATGGCGTGGCCGACGAGGTCATCGTCGTCGACGACCACATCACGGGCGTGCTGACCGAACACCAGGCGGGCCGCTGCCTGGGCATGCGCGCGGCGGGCGTCAAGGTGCGCGGCCGCAAGTCCACGCCGGGCCGCTACTTCCAGGTGGCCAATCCCGGCACGGGCTGGGGGGGCACCGACATCGCCGACCCGCTCTCCATCATCGAGGAATGCGAGGCGGACACGGCCTGGCCCGGCCTGCGCCTGCTGATGGTCTCCACCACCGGCGAGCACGCCGCCTGGTACGTGCTGGACGAACAACTGGTGCCGCAGCCCCGGCCCATGCCCGACGAGGTCGCGCACGTGGTCGCACGCATCGGCGAGAACTGCGAGCCGTCGCTGACCACGGTGCTGTTCCTGGGCGGCGCCGGTGGCAGCCTGCGCGCAGGCGTCAGCGAGAACCCGGTGCTGCTGACGCAGGCCATCAAGCAGTCCATCGTGAACGTCACGCTGGGCGGTGCACCGGGCTACGTCTGGCCTGGCGGCGGCATCACCGTGATGGTCGACGTGATGCGCATGCCGGACAACGCCTTCGGCACGGTGCCCACGCCGGCCATCGTCGCACCGCTGGAATTCACGATGCGGCTGTCCGACTACGAACGCCTGGGCGGCCACATGGAGCAGGTGCGTTCTCTGTCGGACACGCTGCAACACGGCGCCTGGCACAACGACGGCGCGCCGCGCGCGCGACGCATGCTGCCGCCCGCCGCCGGCAACGGCTGGCCCCTCGGACAGGCGCCACTGCTGGGCTGAAGGCCGCAGCACCATGGGCCCGAGCCGCAGCCGGCTGGCCAACGGCCGCGAACACTTCCAGCACGGCCCCATCGACCTCGTCATCGCCGCGCACGGCGATGTCCATGCGGTGCAAGCTGCGCACGACGCGGCCTGGCAGCGCTTCACCACGGTGCTGGCCGAGCTCGTGGCCGAACTGCCGCTGCTGCGCGCACCGGTCAGTGCCGACTGCGCCCTGCAAGGCGTTGTCGCGCGCCGCATGTGGCAGGCCTGCGCGCCCCACCGCAGGAGCTTCATCACATCCATGGCCGCCGTGGCCGGCGCTGTGGCCCAGGAGATCCTTGGGCACTACACGGGCGCAGGCATCACGCGGGCCTGGGTCAACAACGGCGGCGACATCGCCATCCACCTGGTGCCGGGCGAGCAGGTGCGCGTGGGCCTGTGGGCCGACCTCGCCCGCTGGCGGCCCGCGCAGAACGGCCAGCTGCACACCGACGCGCAGTTCGCGCTCACGGCCGACCTGCCCGTGCGCGGCGTGGCCACCAGCGGCTGGCGCGGCCGCAGCCAGTCGCTGGGCATTGCCGACAGCGTGACCGTGCTGGCGCGCGACGCGGCCACCGCCGATGCCGCCGCCACCGTGATCGCCAATGCTGTGGACGTGACCGACGCGCGCATCGCACGCCGCCCTGCCAACGAAATCAAGGACGACAGCGACCTCGGCGGGCGCCTCGTCACGGTCGGCGTGCCGCCGCTGCCCGCGCCCCTGGTCGCACAGGCGCTGCAGGCCGGACTGGCCCGCGCCGAGGCTTTGCGGGCGCAGGGCTTGATCTGGCATGCTGCGCTGGTTTGCCAGGACCGCTGGCGCAGCACCGGGGATGCCGGAGATCGGCTGTTGGTGCAGTAATTGCTTAATGAAAGTACCTAACCGGAAGCACTGCCGCAGATCGCACAATGCCCACCTCTTCGCAACCTGAACCGCTGCCATGCCCGCAGAGATCCGCAAACTGATCGTTCAAGTCGACGAAACCCGCCTCGAAATGGGGCGCGCCGTCACGCCGCCGGTGCGCCGCGCACTCGCGATGGCCGTCATCACCAACCCGTTCGCCGGCCGATACGAAGAGAACCTCGACGCGCTGATCGCCATCGGCGAGGAACTCGGCGGGCTGCTCGGCGACAAGTGCGTGGCAGCGCTGGGCATCACGCCCGCCCAGGCCGAGGGCTACGGCAAGGCCGCCATCGTCGGCGAGGCCGGCGAGCTCGAGCACGCTGCGGCCATCCTGCATCCCAAGCTCGGCGCGCCGCTGCGCCGCGCCGTCGAGAAGGGTGCGGCCCTCGTGCCTTCGGCCAAGAAGGTCGGCGGCATGGGCTGCGCCATCGACGTGCCGCTGGGCCACAAGGACGCCGCCTTCGTGCGCAGCCATTTCGACGCGATCGAGGCCCGCGTGCCCGATGCACCACGCGCCAACGAGATCGTCGTGGCGGTGTCGGTCACCGCCGGCGGCCGGCCGCTGCCACGTGTCGGCGGGCTGCAGGCCAGCGAGGCCGAAGGCAAGGATGGGCTGCGCTGAAGTGCAAGCTCCTGCCACCAGAATCTGTCCATCGTCCCCTAGGAGTCTCTCGATGAAATCCCTGCGTCATGTGTTCAGCGCCGCATCGGTTCTCGCGCTCGCCTCGCTCATCCCCGCCCACGCCCAGGGCGTGGTCAAGATCGGCGAGATCAACAGCTACAAGGCGCAGCCCGCCTTCCTGGAGCCCTACAAGAAGGGCATGGACCTGGCCGTGGACGAGATCAACGCCAAGGGCGGCGTCAACGGCAAGAAGGTCGAGCTCATCACGCGCGACGACAACGGCAGCCCGGGCGACACCGTGCGCATGGCCGAGGAACTGGTCTCGCGCGAGAAGGTCGACATGCTGGCCGGGGCCTTCCTGTCGAACACCGGCTTGGCGCTGGCCGACTTCGCCAAGCAGAAGAAGTTCTTCTACCTGGCCGGCGAGCCCCTCACCGACAAGATGACCTGGCAAGGCGGCAACCATTACACCTTCCGGCTGCGCCCCGGCACCTACATGCAGGCCGCCATGCTGGTGCCCGAGGCCGCCAAGCTCAAGAAGAAGCGCTGGGCCATCGTCTACCCCAACTACGAGTACGGCCAGTCGGCCACGGCTGCGTTCAAGCAGTTGCTCAAGGCCGCGCAGCCCGACGTGGAGTTCGTCGCCGAGCAGGCCACGCCGTTGGGCAAGGTCGATGCCGGCAGCGTGGCGCAGGCGCTGGCCGATGCCAAGCCCGACGCGATCTTCAACGTGCTGTTCGGTGCCGACCTGACCAAGTTCGTGCGGGAGGGCAACACCCGCGGCCTGTTCAAGGACCGCACCGTGGTCAGCGTGCTGACCGGCGAACCCGAGTACCTGGACCCGCTCAAGGACGAGGCGCCCGACGGCTGGATCGTCACGGGCTACCCCTGGTACTCGATCAAGACGCCCGAGCACGCGGCGTTCGAGAAGGCCTACCAGGCCAAGTTCAAGGACTACCCGCGCCTGGGCTCGGTGGTGGGCTACAGCATGATCATGTCGGCCGCCGCCGGCATCGCCAAGGCTGGCAGCACCGACGCCGACAAGCTGGTCGCCGCGTTCAAGGGCCTGCAGGTGGACAGCCCCTTCGGCAAGATCACCTACCGCGCCGAAGACCACCAGTCCACCATGGGCGCCTTCGTCGGCAAGACGAAGAACGAGGGCGGCAAGGGCGTGATGGTGGACTACGTCTACCTGGACGGCGCCGATGCGCGCTTCCAGCCCTCGGCCGCCGACGTGAAGAAGTCGCGCGCACCCGACTGATCGCCAACACCCGAGGCGGGCGCCCGTGCAAGGCGCCCATGCTTGATGCCGCCGCCTGCGCGCGGTGGCCGCTTCCAGAGAATTCCCCATGAGCTTCTCGGGACTGATCGTCCAACTCCTCAACGGGCTCGCCGCGGCGTCTTCGTTGTTCCTGGTCGCGGCCGGGCTGTCGCTGATCTTCGGCGTGACGCGCATCGTCAATTTCGCGCACGGCTCGTTCTTCATGGTGGGCATCTACGTCGCCTACACGCTGGTCGACCGGCTGGGCGGCGCGCTAGGCTTCTGGCCGGCGCTGCTGCTGGCGGCGGTGGCGGTGGGCGTGCTCGGCGCCATCGTCGAGGTGCTGCTGCTGCGCCGCATCTACAAGGCGCCCGAGCTGTTCCAGCTGCTGGCCACCTTCGCGCTGGTGCTGGTGATCAAGGACGCCGTGCTCTGGCTTTGGGGCCCCGACGAACTGCTGGGCCCGCGCGCGCCCGGCCTGCGCGGGGCGGTCGAGATCCTGGGGCGGCAGTTTCCGTCCTACGACCTGTTCCTGATCGCCGTGGGGCCGGTGGTGCTGGGGCTGGTCTGGCTGCTGCTCACGCGCACGCGCTTCGGCACGCTGGTGCGCGCCGCCACCCAAGACCGCGAGATGGTCAGCGCGCTGGGCGTGAACCAGGCCTGGCTGTTCACGGCGGTTTTCGCGCTGGGTGCGCTGCTGGCCGGCCTGGGTGGTGCGCTGCAACTGCCACGCGAGCCCGCCACGCTGGAGCTGGACCTGCACACCATCGGCGCGGCCTTCGTGATCGTGGTGGTGGGCGGCATGGGCTCGCTGCCGGGCGCCTACCTGGCGGCGCTGCTGGTGGCCGAGCTCAAGGCCATCTGCATCTGGCTGGGCGTGGTGGATGTGTTCGGCATCAGCGTCTCGTTCTCCAAGCTCACGTTGATGGTCGACTTCCTCGTCATGGCGGCCGTGCTGGTCTGGCGCCCCTGGGGGCTGCTGGGCAAGCCGCAGGCACCCAGCCGCTACGTGGGCATGCCCGAAGCCCCGCTGCGCCAGCCCAGCCGCGCCTACCTGGCCTGCGCTGCGGTGCTGGCCCTGGCGCTGGCTGCCGTACCGCTGCTGACCGAAGCCTCCTCCTACACCACGGTGCTGCTGATCGACCTGTTGATCGCCGCGCTGTTCGCCACCAGCCTGCACTTCATCATGGGGCCGGCCGGCATGCACTCGTTCGGCCACGCGGCCTACTTCGGCCTGGGTGCCTACGGGGCGGCGCTGCTGGTGCGCAGCGTCGGCATGCCGATGGAGCTCGCGTTGGTGGTGGCGCCGCTGGTGGCAGCCATCGGCGCCTTCGTCTACGGCTGGTTCGCGGTGCGGCTGTCGGGTGTCTACCTGGCCATGCTGACGCTGGCCTTCGCGCAGATCACCTGGGCCATCACCTACCAGTGGGACACGTTCACGGGCGGCAGCAACGGGTTGACCGGCGTGTGGCCCTCTGCCCTGTTCGCCGACAAGCGGATGTACTACTGGCTCACGCTGGCGCTGGTCGCGCTGGGCATCTGGTGGCTGCGCCGCGTGCTGTTCTCGCCCTTCGGCTATGCGCTGCGCGCCGGGCGCGACTCGGTGCTGCGGGCCGACGCCATCGGCATCGACGTCAAGCGCATGCAGTGGGTGGCCTTCATCGTGGCCGGCGCCGTGGGCGGCCTGGCCGGTGCGCTGTTCGCGTTCTCCAAGGGCAGCATCTCGCCGGAATCGCTCAACGTGACAAAGTCCATCGACGGTCTGGTCATGGTGCTGCTGGGCGGCATCCAGACGCTCGCCGGCCCCGTGGTGGGCGCCGTCACCTTCACCTGGCTGCACGACACCGTGGCGCGCAATACCGACTACTGGCGCGCGGTGCTGGGCGGCACCATCTTGCTGCTGGTGCTGCTGTTCCCGCAGGGCATCGCCGGCTTCGCCAAGCAGCTGTTCGACCGCAAGGCCAAGCCATGAGCACCCCACTTCTCCAGGTCCAGGGCTTGGGCAAATCCTTCGGTGGTGTGAAGGCGGTGGACGGCATCGACTTCACGCTCCACGCCGGCGAGCTGCTGGCGCTGATCGGCCCCAATGGGGCGGGCAAGACCACCACCTTCAACATGGTCAACGGCCAGTTGCGCGCCGACCAGGGCTCGATCCGGCTGGCCGGCCACGAACTCGTCGGCATGAAGCCGCGCGACATCTGGCGCCTGGGCGTGGGCCGCACCTTCCAGATCGCCGAGACCTTCGCCTCGCTGACCGTGGTGGAGAACGTGCAGATGGCGCTGCTCTCGCACGACGGCAAGCTGTTCTCGATGTGGCGCCGCGCCGCCGACCACCGGCGCGAGGCCGCGCTGGCGCTGCTGGAACAGGTCGGCATGCGCGCCCAGGCCGACCGGCCGTGCAGCGAACTGGCCTACGGCGATGTCAAGCGCGTGGAACTGGCCATCGCCATGGCCAACGACCCCAAGCTGCTGCTGATGGACGAGCCCACCGCCGGCATGGCGCCCAAGGAGCGCAACGACCTGATGGCGCTGACCAAGCAGCTCGTGATCGACCGGGGCATGGCCGTGCTGTTCACCGAGCACAGCATGGACGTGGTGTTCGCCTATGCCGACCGCATGATCGTGCTGGCCCGCGGCCGGCTGATCGCCCAGGGCAAGCCGCTGGAGATCCGCGACCACCCCAAGGTGCAGGAGGTCTACTTCGGCACCGGCAAGACCTTCGAGAAAGACAAGGCCCCCGCATGACGACGAGCCTCCTCGAGACCAAGGCCCTGCGCGCCTGGTATGGCGCCGCCCAGATCCTCTACGACGTCGACCTGTCGGTGCGCCGCGGCGAGGTCGTGGCGCTGATGGGCCGCAACGGCGCCGGCAAGTCCACCACGCTCAAGGCCATCATGGGCATGCTGGCCAAGCGCGCCGGCAGCATCCGCTTCCTGGACCACGACATCTCGCGCACCGAGCCGCACCACGCATCGCGCCTGGGCCTGGGCTTCGTGCCGGAAGACCGGCGCGTCTTCACCGATCTCACGGTCATGGAGAACCTGGAAGTCGGCAAGCAACCCGCGCGCCGCTGGGACGATGGCACGGACGCGCCGCTGTGGACGCCCGAGAAGTTGTTCAAGCTCTTCCCCAATCTCGGCGAGATGCCCAACCGCCCGGGTGGCCGCATGAGCGGCGGCGAGCAGCAGATGCTGACCGTGGCGCGCACGCTGATGGGCAACCCCTACCTGGTGCTGCTGGACGAGCCCTCGGAGGGCGTGGCGCCCGTCATCGTCGAGCAGATGGCGCACATGATTCTCGAGCTCAAGAGCCGGGGCGTGTCCATCCTGCTGTCGGAGCAGAACATGCATTTCGCCGAGCTCGTGAGCGACCGCGCCTACGTGCTGGAGAAGGGCCAGATCCGCTTCGACGGCAGCATGGCCGAACTGGCCGCCAACGAAGAGGTGCGCCGCGCCTACCTCAGCGTCTGATTTCGTTCAACCACGGGAGCCTGCCATGAGCCTGCAACGCCGAACGCTTCTCCACTCCGCCGCGGCCCTGGGCCTGGTGGCCCTGGCACCACCGCTGTTCGCGGCCGCAAAACGCAAGCCCGGCGCCAACGCCGCGCTGATCGTCGTGGACGTGCAGAACTGCTTCATCGATGGCGGTACGCTGCCCGTCAAGGGCGGGGCCGAGGTCGTGCCCGTCATCAACAAGCTCTCGCTGGCGTTCCAGAACATCGTCGTCACGCAGGACTGGCACACCCAGGGCCATGCCTCGTTCGCGAGCGCACACGGCGGCAAGAAGCCCTTCGACAGCGTCAAGCTCAACTACGGCGACCAGGTGCTGTGGCCAGACCACTGCGTGCAGGGCACGGACGACGCCGCGCTGCACAAGGACCTCAAGCTGCCCACCACGCAGCTGATCATCCGCAAGGGCTTCAACAAGGGCGTGGACAGCTACTCCGCCTTCCAGGAAGCCGACCGCAAGACCGTCACCGGACTGGCCGGCTACCTGAAGGCGCGCGGCATCAAGACCGTCTACATCACGGGCCTGGCGACCGACTTCTGCGTGGCCTGGACGGCGCTGGACGCGCGCGCCGCGGGCTTCGAGGCCTATGTGGTCGAAGACGCCACGCGCGCCATCGACCTCAACGGCTCGCTGGCCGCGGCCTGGAAGCAGATGGCGGCCAAGGGCGTCAAGCGCATCCAGTCGGCCGACGTGGAAGGCGCGTGAGCGCAGCGCCCGGCCGCCCCAAGCAAGCTCGCGCCCCCTCGGCGGGCAGCGAACCTCGCGCAGCGGGGAGCGTGGGGGCGTCATGACTTTCGCGCTGCAGATCAACGGCAGCGCGCGGCAGTTCGACACGCCGCGCGAGACTTCGCTGCTGCACCTGCTGCGCAACGACTGCGGCCTGAACGGCCCCAAGTACGGCTGCGGCCTGGGCCAGTGCGGCAGCTGCACGGTGCTGGTCGATGGCGTGGCCGCGCGCAGCTGCGTGGTGCCTGCGCACGGCGTGGCTGGCCGCCACATCACCACGCTGGAAGGCCTGGGCACGCGCGCGGCACCGCACCCGGTGCAGCAGGCCTTCATCGATGCGCAGGCCGCGCAATGCGGCTACTGCCTGAACGGCATGGTCATGGCCACTGTGGCGCTGCTGGCGCGCGTGCCGGACCCCACGCCCAAGCAGGTGCGCGCCGAGCTCTCGCACAACCTGTGCCGCTGCGGCACGCACCTGGAGATCCTGGACGCCGTGCAGCGCGCGGCACGGCTCTGCGCGGAGGACCGCCCTTGATGCGTGCCGAAGAGGCCGGCCTGTCGCGCGCGGCCGTGCGCGCGGCCGACGGTGTGCTGCTGGTGCTGCGCGAGGTGCCGCCTCCGCCAGCCCCCTCCCCCGGCCAGCCGCCGGCCGTGGCCGGCAACCCGGCCGAAGGCCCCGAGGTGCTGCTGGCCTGCTGGGACGACGGCAGCGCAACCGGCTTCGTTGGCCATGTGGACCTGGGCACGGGCCTGCGCACAGCCCTCACACAGATCGTTGCCGAAGAGCTCGACCTGGCGCCCGCGCAGGTGCACATGCAGATGGGCAACACCGCCAGCGTGCCCAACCAGGGCGCAACCATCGCGAGCGCCTCGATCCAGATCCACGCGGTGCCGCTGCGCTTGGCCGCGGCCCAGGCCCGGGCCTGGCTGCAGGCGCATGGCGGTGCTGCGGCGCTCGCGGGCCGGCACGTCGAATTGCAGCTCGACCTCCAGGCGTCCACCAAGCCGGTGGAGGACTACCGCCTCGTCGGCCAGTCCGTGCCGCGCGTGGACATCCCGGCCAAGGTGCATGGCGAAGTCGCGTTCGTGCACGACATGCGCGTGCCCGGCATGCTGCACGGCCGCGTCGTGCGTCCGCCCTATGCCGGACTGGACGCGGGCGAGTTCGTCGGCAACACGCTGGAGGGTGTGGACGAAGGCTCGATCGCGCACATCCCTGGCGTGGTGGCGGTCGTGGTGCAGCGCGACTTCGTCGGCGTCGTCGCCGAACGCGAGGAAATGGCCGAGGCGGCCATGGCGGCGCTCGCCGTGCGCTGGAAGCCCTGGCCCGGCATGCCCGGCGTGGACCAGACCGAGCAGGCGCTGCGCGCCCATCCGTCCACGCGCCGCTTGCTGCTCGAAGAAGGCCAGGTGGACCAGGCCATCGCGGGCGCCGCCGCCCACATGCCGCGCACCTACGTCTGGCCCTACCAGCTGCACGCGTCCATCGGTCCGTCCTGCGCGCTCGCGCACTGGCACGGCGAGGCGGCCGCCACGGTGGCCACGGTCTGGGCCGGCACGCAGAACCCTCACGTGCTGCGCGCCGACCTGGCCCTGCTGGCCGGCGTGGCCGATGCGCGCATCGACCTGGTGCGCATGGAGGCAGCCGGCTGCTACGGCCGCAACGGCGCCGACGATGTGGCGGCAGATGCGTTGCTGCTGTCGCGCGCGGTCGGCCGGCCTGTGCGCGTGCAGCTCACACGCGCGCAGGAGACGGCCTGGGAGCCCAAGGGCGCGGCACAGCTCATGCAGGTCGACGGCGGCCTCAACGCCGACGGCACGCCGGCCGCCTACGACTTCCAGACCTCCTACCCGAGCAACGGGGCGCCCACGCTGGCACTGCTGCTCACGCGCACGGTCGAGCCCGTGGCCAAGGCCTTCGAGATGGGCGACCGCACGGCCGTGCCGCCCTACGCCTACGCCCATCTGCGCGTGGCCGCCAACGACATGGCGCCCCTGCTGCGCGCGTCCTGGCTGCGCGGTGTGTCGGCCCTGCCCAACTCCTTCGCGCACGAGTCCTACATCGACGAGCTGGCCAGCGCCGCAGGCATCGACCCGGTGGACTACCGGCTGCGCCACCTGCCCGATGCGCGCGCGGCCGAGCTCGTGCGTGCCACGGCCGCCAAGGCGGGCTGGAAGCCGCACACGGCGCCGCAGTCGCAAGCCGCGGATGGCGACATCCTCAAGGGCCAGGGCTTCGCCTACGCGCGCTACATCCACAGCAAGTTCCCTGGCTTTGGCGCCGCCTGGGCCGCCTGGGTGGCGGACGTCGAAGTCAACCAGCGCACGGGCGAGGTGCATGTGCGCCGCGTCGTGGTGGGCCAGGATGCCGGCCTCATGGTCAACCCGGCCGGCGTGCAGCACCAGGTGCACGGCAACGTGCTGCAAACCACCAGCCGGGCGCTCAAGGAGCGCGTAGAGGTCGAACCCGCCACCGGCGTCACGCTGAACCGCGAATGGGGCAGCTACCCGCTGCTGTCCTTCCGCGAGGTGCCGGTGGTCGAGGTGATGCTGATGCCACGGCCCGGCGAGGCACCACTGGGCGCCGGCGAATCGGCCTCGGTGCCGGGCACGGCGGCGATTGCCAATGCCATCTTCGACGCGACCGGCGTGCGCCTGCGCGCACCGCCGTTCACGCCCGAGGTCGTGCGGGCGGCGCTGCACCAAGGCCAGTTGCCGCCGCCACCACCCGAACCCAGGCCCGAGGCTGAAGCGGTGGTGCCCGCCCCTGCAACCGGCCTGCCAGCCGACGCCCGCCTCCCGCGCCGCAAGCCGCTGTGGGCTGTGGCGTTGGCCTTGGTCGTGGGTGGCGCCGCCACCGTCGCCGGGCTGGCCGGCTGGCGCAGCGCCATCGCGCCGGTCGCCCGCCCTGCCCTGGACACCTACAGCGCCGCCACCATCGAACGCGGCCGCCTGCTCGCGGCCGCCGGGGACTGCGTGGTCTGCCACACCGCGCCGAGCGGCCAGCCCAACACGGGCGGCCGCGCCATGGACACGCCCTTCGGCACGGTCTACACCACCAACCTCACACCCGACCCGACCACCGGCATCGGCGCCTGGTCGCTGGCCGCCTTCCAGCGCGCCATGCGCGAAGGCATCTCGCGCGACGGTCGCCACCTGTACCCGGCCTTCCCGTACACCGCCTTCACGAAGATGACGGACGACGACTTGACGGCCTTGTACGCCTACCTGATGGCGCAGCCGGCCGTGGCGCACCAGCCGCCCGCCACGCAACTGCCCTTCCCGTTCGGCCTGCGCCCGCTGCTGGCCGGCTGGAACGCGCTGAACCTGGAGGCAGGCGCCTGGAAACCCGACATCGCCCAGACGCCGCAATGGAACCGCGGCGCCTACCTTGTCAACGGTGTCGGCCATTGCGGCGCCTGCCACACGCCGCGCGACGCGCTGGGCGCGGAGCGCAGCGGCACGGCCTTCCTGTCAGGGGCGCTCATCGACGGCTGGGAAGCACCGGCGCTGACCGCCCTGTCCAAGGCCCCTGTGCCCTGGACCGCAGACAGCCTCTACGCCTACCTGCGCCATGGCCACAGCCGCGAACACGGCGCGGCCACGGGGCCGATGGCGCCCGTGGTGCAGGAACTGGCTGCGCTGCCCGATGCTGACATCCGCGCGATGGCGCTCTACCTGGCCTCGTTCCAGGCGCCGGACGCGCCGGTGCGCCCCGTCGCCACGCGAACGGACATGCTGCCCGGCCCGGCGCAACGCCTGTTCGAGAACGCCTGCGGCGCCTGCCACCACGACGGTGATGGCCCCCGGCTGCTGGGCCTGAACCTGCCGTTCGCGCTGTCGACCAAGCTGCACAGCGACCGACCCGACAACCTGCTGCGCGTGATGCTGGAAGGCGTGCGCGAAGCGGCGGGGCCGCAGGTCGGCTTCATGCCGGGGTTCGCCGACAACCTGTCGGACGCACAGATCGCCCTGCTTTCGGGCTACCTGCGGCAGCGGTATGCACCGGACAAGCCGGCTTGGCAGGACTTGGCCAGCCGGACGGCCGCCCTGCGCACCGCACGCTGATTTCAGCCCAGCGCCGCCACGGCCGGCATCAAGGGTTCGATCTCGGCCAGCGGCCGGCGTTCACCGGGCGGCGCCAATGGCCCCAGGGCATTGAGTTGCTCGGACGACAGCCGGCCGACCAGGCGGCCGAGGTCGCCGAACCGCAGGCCCTGGCGCACCAGGAAGGCCACATAGGTGTGGCGCAAGCTTTCGGGCGTCACCGACTGGGGCTGCTCCAGGCCCGCGTCGAAAGCGCTGGATGTCACGATGCTCGCGACATCCGCCGCCGCCAGCGCCTGGCCGGATGCGGACAGCAAGGGCTGTTGCGGTGCCGCACCGGCGCCCGCACTGGCGACCAGCAGGGCCTGCAGTGGCGCCGACAGGGCCAGGACCCGGGGTACATCGCCTGGCACCGCCAGCCGGCCCGCGGCGGCGTCCAGGTCGCCCACGCGCAAGGCGCCCGCCTCCTCGGCCGACAGCCCGCAGAGCAGGCACGCCAGCAAGGGAAGGTGCTCGGGCGCCGTGGCGGCCAGCAGTTGCCCGACCTCGTACTGCTCCAGTTCGCGCGGCAGGGCCTGTGCCAGCAGCGGGGTGGCCATGGCACGGGGCGGCACGCTCTGCTGGTGCTCCACGGCCGGCATCGCCGGCGCTGCGCCGAGCGCGGGCCCGACGGGATGGGTCTGCATCCAGGGTTGCGGCACGATGACCGTGGACGGCCCTGGCGCCACGGGCTCGGTGCGGTTGAAGAACTCGACGAACCACACGGCGAGGAAGCCCAGCAGCAATGCAGTGCCCACCGAGATCGCGGCATCGCGCGTGTAGAGCGGACGCCAGGCCGTCTCTGGCACTGCGGCCGGCTCCACGACCAGCAGGCGCGGCTTGCGCTCCCGGGCCGTGGCCTCCAGTGCCAGCAGGCGCTGGCGCGCGCCCTGGCGCACCTGCTCCAGGCCTTTGAGGTCGTCCTTCATGGCCTCGAACTCGGAAAAGCGGCGTGTGAAGCTCTGCGCCTTCTGCCGGTCTTCACCGAACTGCTGCTGCAGGCGCTGCGCCGTGGCCTTGGCGCCGGCCAGTTCCTCCCGCGCCTCGGCCAACGCGCTCTGCACGCCCTTGCGCCGCTCGCCCTCGAGCTGCTGCTGCAGGTCGGCAATGCGGTTGCGGGCAGACCGGGCGCTGGGGTCCATGTCCAGGTACTGCGGCGTGAACTGGCGCTCCATCGCCTTGTAGTCCTCGCGCAGTTGGGACAGCCGCGCCTCGATGGTGGCGACGGTGGGGTTGTCCTTAGCCGAGGGCGCGCGCCGCCCCTGGGCCACCGCCTCTTCCAGCGCACGCACACGGCCTTCGGCCGCCGCGGCGCGCTCGTCGTTCTTGGCGACGGCATCGCCCAGGCCCTTGAGCCGCGCCAGCGTCTGGTTCTCGCTGCGTTCGGCCGACACGATGGCCGAATTGACGCGGAACGTTTCCACCTCGCGCTGGCGCGCCCGCACGCGCTCGTCCATCTCGCGCGCTGTCTCGCGGGCCTGCGCCAGTTGCTGCTGGACCGCGCTGTCGCCCTGGGCGGCCTGCTCGTCGCGGTAGACCTCGACCAGGGTGTTGACCAGACGCGCGACGCCCTGCCGGTCGGGCCCGCGCGCTTCGATGCGCACGATGTTCGTGCCGTCCACGGCGCGCAGGCTCAGCATGTCCTGCAATTGCTGCACGCGCTCGTCCAGTGCGGCGCCCTGCAGCTGGCCCCCGGCCAGGCGCTGGGCCACCTTCTCAAGGACCGGCCGGCTGCCCAGGTTCTGCAGTTCGGTCAGGAAATCCTGCGACGCGTCGCGCGGAGCCGAAGCCGCGATCGACGCGCCCAGCGCCGAAGGTGTCAACTGCACGCGCGCATTGGCCAGGTAGACCGCCGGCCGCATGTAGGTGTAGGCCAGGCCGGCGATGGCCGACAGCAGGAACACGCTGAAAAACACCAGCACGCGCCGGCGCATGGCCGCACTGCGGCGCGCAGGCATCGCATCGATCAACGGTGCGCCGGCCGCGTAGGCCTGGAAGGCGGGCGCGTGCAGGCGGCGGGCGGTGTCGTCGTCAAAGGGCACGGAATACCTCACGGACAGTGCAGCTGCGCAGCCATCGCCGCGGCCCTGTGCAGGGCGCGGCCAGCGGGCTGGGCCGCCACTATACGTGGGCAGGCGGGCCGGTCGCCGCAGCCGCCGGCGGCAGATGCAGGGAGACGAACAGCAGCAGCAGGAACAGGAATGCCACCCGCGGCATGTCCATGATGCTGCTCACCAGGCCCAGCGCGCAGGCCCCTGCCAGCCCCGCCGCTAGGTAGGGCGCCAGCGGCTGGCCACGCGCCGCGCCGAACGACAGCCGCCACAGTGCCCAGGCCACGAGCGCGGCGAACACCAGCAAGGCCAGGGCACCACGTTCGATCAGCCACTCCAGGTAGAGGTTGTCGATGTGCCACGGCAGGAAGTAGCCGTCGACCGCCGGGAACCACTGCGCCAGCCCTTGTTCGAAGCCGGCGTTGCGCAGCGCGACCGGCTGCGCACCGGCCACGAGGGACAGGTTGTCCACATCCACCGCGCCGCCCGGCCGTGTCACTGCCAGCTCCAGGCTCACGCGCCGCAGCGCCCAGGCTGCGCCGGCCTCGAACGGCGGCCCGACCAAGCCCAATTCCACATGCTGCCAGGCGCCGCTGGCACCACTGCGCACGGTCAGATGGCGGGTCTGGCAGTCGCCTTCGTAGATCAGGTGCCGCACGCACACCAGGATGCGCAGCCGCGTCGGCTGCGCCACCCGCACGTCCAACCCGACGCGGTAGCGCGCGCCGGGCACCAGCGTGACCTGCTGCGTGAGCGCATAGCGGCCGGCAAGTTGCTGGCGTGTTGGCGGGCCGTACAGGCGCAGGAACTGTCCGCCCGGACGCTCCGGGTCGGCCAGTGCCACGGCAGCGCCGGGGAACTCGCCCGCTCGGTCGATGTCGGCGTAGTGCTCTGGCAAGCGGCCCAGGCCGATTCCGGCCAACCAGGCAGACGGCGTCTGCAGAACCGACACCCCCCGCATCCAGTGCGACAAGCGGCTGCCGAAATCCTCCTTGGTATCGCCCAGGCGGTCGAACAGGAAACTGCTGGCCAGCGCCATCAGCAACACCTGGGCGACCAGAAGAACCCGCAGCAGGGCATTGGCACGCCGGCGCCATGGCGGCCCCGCATCGGCCAGAGCGCCGCGCGGCTGCCTGTGCAACAGCAGGCCCACGACTGCCAGGCCGCCAGCGACCGCACCGTAGACGCCGCGCGCAAACGTGGTCAGGCAGACATAGGCCAGCACCAGCGCCAGCAACGCAGCGGCGGCCCACGCCAGGGGGCGCCGCGCGGAGACCACGGCCCAGACCGCGAACGGGACCGCCAGTGCCAGGTAGCCGTCGATGGCGGCGCCGCCCACGTGCATCTCCCAGAACAGGCCCGCGGTCCGGTAATCCGAGGCGAAATTGAGCAGGCCCGGCAGCGCCGCACGTTCCCAGAGCACCCCCAGCGCGAACGCGCCCAGCCCGCAGACCAGGCCGGTGGCCAGCCCGCGCTGTACCGACACGGCCGAGCGCTGCAAGGCATCGCGCAGCAAAGGCACGGCCAGCAATGCATAGGCCAGCGACTTGCCGACGCGCAGGCTGTTCTCAAAGGATGTGTAGGGGCCGGACGCGTGCGGCGGCAACCGCTGCAGATCGGCCCACGCCACCCACAGCCCGGCCAGCAGCGACAAGCCGAGCGCGAGCAGGAGCGCATCGTGCCAGGGCCAGCGGGCTGGCGCTGACGCCGGCGGACCCTGCATGGCCAGGCGTGCGTGGCCGGCGGCGAGCGCCGCGAGGATCAGCAGATCGGTCTCGTCGGCGGCGATCCAACCCGTCCAGGGGGCCAGGCTCAGCCACGGCATGCCTGCGGGCACGACGACGAGCCACAGCCGCGGCCACTGCCAGGCCGCGCCGAGCCAGAGCAGGCACAAGGCGCACGCCAGGACCGGCGCCAGCGGATGCCGACCGGCCAGCCACAGGGCCAGCGCACCACAGGCCAGCGCCGCCAGGGCATTCGCCCCGCGCCGGGCCATCCACCGCACATCGCCACGCCGGTCCGCGGCCGCAGCAGGAACTGCATCAAACTTTGCGGACAAATTGGGCCCGGAATGGAAAGAGTGGTTGCTGCGCCGCAACATTGCAGCGTCTGCTCGTTAAGATCGCGACTTTGCCGCCATGGGGGCGGCATTGTCCTCGCCCAATCTCTGCACACCATGAAAATCACCGTCGTTGGAACTGGCTATGTCGGCCTCGTGAGTGGAACCTGCCTGGCCGAAGTCGGCAACGACGTGCTCTGCCTGGACGTGGACCCGGAGAAAATCCGCATCCTGGAAGAAGGCGGCATTCCAATCTACGAGCCGGGCCTGCAAGAGATGGTGCGCCGCAATGTGGCGGCCGGCCGCCTGCACTTCACCACCAGCATCGAGAAGGCCGTGGACCACGGCACCATCCAGTTCATCGCCGTCGGCACGCCGCCCGATGAGGATGGCTCGGCCGACATGAAGTACGTGCTGGCTGCCGCACGCAACATCGGACGGCTGATGACAGACTACAAGATCGTCGTCGACAAGAGCACCGTGCCGGTGGGCACGGCCGACCTGGTGCGCGCCACCGTGCAGGAGGAACTGCAAAAGCGCGGTGCCCAGGTGCCCTTCAGCGTGGTCTCCAACCCCGAGTTCCTCAAGGAAGGCGCGGCGGTCGAGGACTTCATGCGGCCGGACCGCATCGTCGTGGGCGCCGAGGACGAGCAGGCCATCCTGCTCATGAAGGCCTTGTACGCCCCGTTCCAGCGCAACCACGAGCGCCTGATCGTCACCGACGTGAAGAGCGCCGAGCTGACCAAGTACGCCGCCAACGCCATGCTGGCCACGCGCATCAGCTTCATGAACGAGTTGGCGAACCTGGCAGAGAAGCTGGGTGCCGACATCGAGATGGTGCGCCAGGGCATCGGTTCGGACCCGCGCATCGGCTACCACTTCCTGTATCCGGGGTGTGGCTATGGCGGCTCCTGTTTCCCCAAGGACGTCAAGGCGCTGATCAAGACCGCCGCGGACAAGGCGGGCATCGACCTCAAGGTGCTCAGCGCCGTGGAGGAGGCCAACGACCTGCAGAAGCACGTGCTGACCGGCAAGATCAAGACGTACTTCGGCGACCTGAGCGGCAAGCACTTCGGGGTCTGGGGCCTGGCCTTCAAGCCCAACACCGACGACATGCGCGATGCCCCCAGCCGCACGCTGATCGCCGATCTGCTGGCCGCCGGCGCCACCGTGACGGCTTACGACCCGGTGGCCATCCACGAGGCCAAGCGCATCTTTGGCGACAAGGATGGCCTGCGCTATGGCGACAGCCCCGCGGCCTGCCTGGAGGGCGCCGATGCGCTGGTGATCGTGACGGAGTGGAAGGAATTCCGCAGCCCCGACTTCGACGTCATCAAGGCCAAGCTCAGGGCTCCGGTGATCTTCGACGGGCGCAACCTGTACGACCCCAAGTTCGTGCGCGCGGCCGGGCTCACGTATCTGCCGATCGGGCGCTGAAGGGCATCGCGACAATCAGCAGGCAGTACTCCGCGTGCTGCCTGGCCTGCCATGCTATTCACCACCGCGACGTTCAGTTTCCTGTACCTGCCGATCGTTCTGATCGGCTTTTTTGCGTTGGGCAGGCACACGCCCGCGCTCGCGGCGCTCTGGCTGTTCATTGCGTCCGTGTTCTTCTACGGCTACTGGATGCCGGAGTTCACGCTGCTGTTGCTGGGTTCGATCGGCGTCAATTTCTTCACTGGCCAGCGCATCGCGACCCGCCAAGGGCCTGCGCGGAGCACCTGGCTGGTCGTGGGCATCGTTCTGAACCTGGCTACCCTGGCGTACTTCAAATACGCCAACTTCTTCATCGACAACCTTGAAGCACTGCTGGGCGCGGACTTTCAGGTAGCGCGCATCATCCTGCCGATCGGCATCTCGTTCTATACCTTTACCCAAATCGCCTACCTAGTGGATACATGGCAAGGCAAGGTCCGGGAAGCGCGGCCCGTGCACTATGGCCTCTTCGTCACCTTCTTCCCCCACCTGATCGCGGGCCCGGTGCTGCACCACGCGCAGATGATGCCGCAATTCACCAATCCAGCCGTCTACCGCTTCAACGCCGCCCACTGTACTGCTGGCCTAGCGATCTTCTGTATTGGCCTATTCAAGAAGATCGTGCTGGCGGACGGCATTGCTCCTTATGCCGATGCAGTCTTCGCTCCGGTCGACGCCGGTGCGCACCCGGACATGGTTGAAGCTTGGATCGGCGCCCTCGCGTACACGTTCCAGCTGTACTTCGACTTCTCTGGTTATTCCGATATGGCCATCGGCCTGTCTTGGATGTTCAACATCCGACTGCCCTTCAATTTCGATTCGCCCTACAAGGCACTGAACATCAGCGACTTTTGGCGCCGCTGGCACATTTCGCTTTCAACCTTTCTCCGGGATTACCTTTACGTTCCGTTGGGCGGCAACCGTAAGGGCCGTGTGCGGCGTTACCTGAACCTGGGTGTCACCATGGTGCTGGGCGGCCTCTGGCACGGGGCCAGTTGGTCCTTCGTGCTGTGGGGAGCCATGCATGGCGTCTACCTCATGCTCAACCACGCGTTCCGCGCGCTGACCGAGAAGCTCGGATGGCGAGCCGCATTGGACGCCAGCGTGGCGTTCCGGTTGTTGGCGTGGTTGCTCACCTTCCTGTCCGTGGTGGCGGCCTGGGTACTGTTCCGGGCCGAGACGCTGCAAGGCGCGTCGCGCATGCTGCAGTCCATGGCAGGATGGATTCCCCAGGGCACCGATCCCGGCCTGCTGTGGTGGAACGCGGGTCTCCAGCCATGGGTGGCCATCGGCTGGTGCGCGGTACTGGGTGCGGCAGCCGTTTTCCTGAGCAACAGCAACCAGATCGGGGAACGACTGCTCGTCAGCATGCAAGCGCGGCCGACCTGGCGTGCGCCCTTGGCGGGTGCTGCACTGGCCAGCGCCGTGGCCCTCATCGTCGTGAACACCACGCGCAGTTCGTCCAGCGCATTTATCTATTTCAATTTCTGATGCGCCGCGCACCGCTCATGTTCCTCGGTGGCATTGCCGCCGCCGCAGTCTGCGCGGAGATCGTGCTGCGCGGGCTGCCCGTGTCCACGGCCACGATGACGGGCTACTACCACGATCCCGACATCCTGGCCTATCCGGCATACCACACGTGGACCATGGCCACGGGCTGGGATCTGCGCAACCCGCACACGCTGCGGGCAAACAACTGGGGCTTCGCGGCAGGGCATGAGTTTTCTCCCGATCCCCATGCAGTCGCACTGATCGGCGACAGCTATGTCGAGGCCTCCATGCTTGCGCCGCGTGACCGCCCGGCCACTCAGTTGGAAGCCTTGCTCGAGGGGCACCGCAAGGTCTACGCCATGGGGACGCCCGGAACCGCGATGCTCGACTACGCACAGCGCATCCGCTTTGCCAGCGAACGCTTCCAGATCCGTGATTTCGTCGTGCTGATGGAAGGTGCGGACGCCCGCCAGTCGCTGTGCGGTAGCGGCAACGTCGTGAGCCGATGCCTCGACCCGTCGACGCTCGAGCCGCGGATAGCGCGGCACCCGAGCTCTTCCGCCTGGACCGACCTGGCCCGGCATTCGGCGCTTGCGCAGTACCTCATGAGCCAGTTGCGTTTCAAGCCAGCGGCGGTGGTCAAGGCGATGTTTACCCGCAAACCGCCGGAAGAATCCAACGCCGCGGCCGGCAAGGCCACCCCGCCCTCACCTGACCCAGAGCAGCTTGCACAGACGCAAGCCATGGTCGATGCCGTCGTCCAGCAATTCTTTGCCGCCGTACCGCGGGCGCAGATCCGCCAGCTCGTCTTTCTTGTCGACGGCCGCCGCACGAGTCAAGCAGCACCCCGGCCACTGGCAGAGCTCGAGCGCGCGCATCTGATCCTGCGCCTGCGCGAACAGGGCGCGACCGTGCATGACCTAGAGCCGCTCTATGCAGCGCACGCGGCCAGGTCGCAGCGTTCCCTCTCGGTTGGCCCATACGACGGCCACCTCAACCCCATGGGACTGCACTTGGCTATGGCAGCCGCTGCGCAGTCTCTGGCGCGCTGATGGCAGCCTTGGCGAGCCGTTACGATGCAGCTTTGGCGTGCAAGCCGATGCCTTGAACACTGCGCCACGCACACATCAACCAAGATACGCATGCCGACACTCAAAGCCATTCGCGAGCGCTGTGCCAGAACCTACTACAAAGCGCTCTACATGCAGCAGGCCAAGGCCGTGTTGCGCACAGCGCCAGTGCTGCCTGGCAGCTTACCGCTGACAACGCTGTCGATGGTCCATACGCGTGACGTCCTCCCTTACCTTGTCGCGTTCAAGTCGTTCCACCGTCAGGCCGCCGGGCAGCGCGCCGTCGTGGTGTGCGACCCCAGCATCACGGCGTCCGATCGGGCCACACTGCTTGCGCACATCCCCCACCTGGAACTGCGCGACGCCGCGGAGTTCACACACCAATCCATTCCGCGGGGCGGCACCTGGGAACGCTTGTTCGCCATCTCCGAGTACGCCACGCAGCAGTTCACCGTACAACTGGACGCCGACACACTGGCCACCGGGCCGCTGCCGGAAGTCTGCGACAGCATTTTGGCCAATCGCCCTTTCGTGATCGGCGAGGTGCTGGCACAACGCATCGATCCGTTGGCAGGGTTTGCGGCCACGGCGCGCACCTGGACCAGCGGCCACGTGCAAGCCTTGGCAGAGGCGTCGCTGGACGGCATCGGCCTGCCGCCTGAGACGCTGTATGTCCGAGGTTGCTCCGGTTTCACCGGGTTCCGTACCGGTGCAGACATGCGCGGCTGCCTTCTCGACTTTTCCGAAAGAATGCGCAGCAAGCTGGGTGACCGCTGGCGTGACTGGGGCACGGAGCAAGTCACCTCCAACTTCGTGGTGGCGAACCAAGCGGATGCGCGCGTGCTGCCGTTTCCGAAATACGCTTCGGCCCATCAGACAGATGCCGATTCCGTGTTCTTCCACTTCATCGGCTCAGTGCGCTTTCGCAACCGCCGCTACGAGCGTGAGACCGCCGCATTCCTGCGCAGCGTAGCGATAGGCTGAAACTAGCGGGGGTGAACCGCGGCAGCGTGCCGCACACCAAGCATCGTGTTTCCCAGCTGGAGCGCTCCCAGCGGTCCGCGGGCGCTCTGCCCTTTCTGGAGGTGTGAAATGGTGATCGATTCCCTGGTTCTGGCACTGGTTTGCTGCGCGGCCGTCGGCATTGGCCTCCTGCTGGCTATTGCAAGGTCGCGCCGTCCGCCCCCCTCAAGGCCGGCGGGCGGCCGGCGCGGTTTGATGCTGTGGCTGCTCGTGCCAGGCTGGCTCGGCCGCGCCGTAGCCGCCTCCGACTCGACGAAGGCCGCGACGCCAATCGGCAAGCGTCTGTGCGTGGTGCGGGTCCACAACAAGCATACCGACCGACGGCAGGGCGCGCACTTCGTGACACCCATGTTCGGACAGGCCTTCAGACAGGGCGACATGCCCGCAGGCGAGCGCCCACATTTCACACTGGCTGATGGTACGGAGTGCCCGGCCACGCTTTGGGGTATCACCAGTTGGCCCGACGGCTCTATGAAGTTTTGCGCAGTCATGGTGCGGATTCCCCACTCCATACCGGCGGGCAGCGTGCTGGAGATTGACGTCCGCGCTGGCGGCTCTGTCGCTAAGCCGAGCCCCCGCACGCTGGAGGACTTCGCGCCGGCCGACCTGTCGGTCGTGCTGGACGGCATCACCGCACTGGACGGAACATGGCGTGCATCACTGAACGACGGAGCGCGCGCGCGCCGGGACGTGGTTCCGATTGCCAATGGACCGGCAGGCGCTATCTGGCGGGTCGGCTCGGAGTTTCGCAACCAAGCCGGTAGCCCCCACGGCCAACTTTACTGTTGGCACTACGTGGCTGCGCTGAATGGAGCGGAGAACGAATTGTTGGGACTACGCTACCTGGGCCGCGTCGCCCAGCCTTGGACCGACGTTGCACAACCCAAGGCGCAGCATCGTGAGTTCAGCGCTGAGCTACGCACCGGCACGCGGGTATTACGCCGCTTGCGCGGGCATGTTGCGGTAGAAATGCCGGGCGATGCAATCCGACTGCCGCACTACGCCTCATTCTTTACGGCCGGACCTGACGCACGTTGGGATACGTTACACGCTAACGGCAATCCGGAGACGGAACAACGGCTTCGCACTTCGCTCGATGCCGCCTACTACATTGCGAGCGGACTGGTGCCGCCATACGATCTCTCAGCCGAAATTGCCGAGGGGGAGGTCACCGACTACGTGCCAATGGGGCGGGGTACTGTCACCCGTGCTATGGGAACTACAGGCGAACGCGCCGACATTGGACTATTGCCCGAGTGGAATGTGCGCCACCTCATTACCCAATCGGATGCTCACGAACGTATCGCCCGCGTAAACGGCTTGACAGTGGCCGGTCTGCGCCTGACCTTCCGCAAACGCGAAACGTTGCAACCCGTGCCCTGTGTTGACATCCGGACCAGGTACGAAGGCCTGGGACGAATCGAGCCCAGTTGGCGCGGCTACATCTACATGAGCGGCATGACTGTTCCGTCGCCCAATGAATCCCTGTGGCGCGAAGACACCGCTCACCGCCCAGGTTGCACCTATTGGCCATATCTGTTCACCGGCGAACCGCAGTACCTTGATTTGTTGACGGAGCACGCATTCGCACACATCTTGGAACTCAACCAAGGCAATGAGACTGTGTGGGGGACGACCTTTCCTCGCCCCGAGGTACTTGAAGGCAAATGGGGCGGAGAGCGTGGCATACGCGTTGGCGTGAATGGAACTCTGCACAAGGGGAGCGGCGTGCTGCTTTACGGCATTGGGGGCACGCGCATGGCTGCTTGGCGGTCGCGAGACGTAGCGCAGGCGGCAGCGCTGGCTCCAGACAGCCCGCCTGATGGTGCGGCAGTACGTTTGTATCTGCGCGACGTCATGGATTCCTCCTATGCAGCATTCCGGGACTACATGTCCAAAGTTCCTGCAAGCTATCGCGACTCCGGGCTCTTCATTCAAGGGAAAGGCAACGGGGCTCCGTGGCAGATTGCCTACATGTCCTGGTCTGTCTGCCACCAAGCAGACATTCTCCCCACAGCGAACTCAAAGCATGTTCGCGAGCATCTGAGCCGCTTTTGGTCTTCCTTTTCCAAGATCGCCGATATGGCTTGCTTGGCGGCTTACGTATGCACATACAAAGACGCTGACGACATGCTGATACAGAGTTCTTCCCAGCTACTCGGCAGCCTTAGATGTCAGCTCACGTTCGATGCAAAGACATCCCGCGTATCGATTTCAGAAGGCAAACAAAAAACCAATGGCGACTGGAGAGCTCAAAATGGCGACGTGTTCGGCTTTACAGAAAAGAGGAGCCCGGAAATCGCCCCTCTTCTGAACGGCCGATCGGAAGGGCGTTTCTATGCCGTCAATTGCCAACAACAAACCTTTCAACTCGCAACCACGCCATCGGGAAAACCTCTTGCATTTCCCAAGGACCTAACGGTAACCGACTTCTTTGCTCGACTTCGAAGCTTCGCCCCAAACCTTGCGTTTGATGCACCGAATAGCCCATCAGGCTATTCAGCCAATCTACGAGGCGCAGTTGCATATCACAAGGCATGTGGAGACGACGTTGAAATCGCCTACCAAAGCCTTCACAAGATCGTTCGCGAGCAGCACGTGAAATTCTTCAATCGCCCCAAATATCTGACAAAAGATTCTCGAATCTCGTGAGCTTTTCAAAAACCCGGCAAATCAAACCGCACTACTTCCGTCGCTATCACTCGCGCCCCGGCAACGGATGGATGGTCATCGTCGAAATAAAAAGCTTGTCCGTCATCTGCGGCAACGCACCTCAGAGCGTCGCAAAATAGCGCAGTCGGATCAACTATTTTGACAGCCGCAGGTATATCAGAGAGATGCTCCCGAACATAGCGGGTTCGCAAATCCCACCATTCACGAGAGATACCTGAAACAACAGCCAACGGCTCCCTCGACCGCATAATCATTTCATCGATTCTCTTGGGAAGTTCAGGCGCCTGTAACACCAGCACCACATTCTTCCCGTGGTCCAGGAACACCTGAAGAGCCGCGACATACGACTTCCACCGGAGTGCGCGCTCCGACTCACCCACGGCATCAGGAATCGCAGGATAGATGCCCTCGTGATCCCCAAATAGTGCGGCGTGAATCCGATAACTCACAACCACATTCGTTATCTCCTGCTGAGATGCAATGTAGTCAACAGCCTGTTTTGTCCAGACGCTGCAGTGCACCAATTCGCCAGTCAGTGAACGTCCGAGCGCAGGGACGCAGCCGCTAAATGAGAAATGGGCAATCGCCAAGTCCTTCGCTCTCAACGCGTCCGCCAGTGCATACGCTAGCTCAACAGCGTGGCTGTCTCCAAAAACCGCCGTCTGAGCCAAGCCCCCGTGGTACTTGCATGCATCTCCCACCGGGCCGAAGTCCGCGCCCTCCGCATGGCATTTCTTACGCATCGGGCTTGACGCCGCCGTTGCCAATACTTTCCGGTGCTCATCAGTGAGCTTGAGACGCTCAAACCCTCCCGACAAATGCCCGGCAAAACCGAAAACGAAAAACAGGACGAACCCCGCCCCAGCAAACTTGAAGATGCCAGAACTCTGTACAAAGCTTTTGCTTCGGAACGGCACTTCAACAAATCGCCAGGTTGCCCAAGCCAGCAAAATCGTCGCAAAGCACAGAAAAAGCATCACAGTGACATGTGGTTCTCCAGTACCGGCATAGCGGGTGAGCGAAAAAATCGGCACATGCCAAAGATACGCACTGTAGCTAACGAGCCCTACCCAGACAACTGGCTTAGCACACAACACTGAACCAACCAGCGTGTGGCGGTCGGCAAATAAAATAATCAGAAGAGTCCCGCACACGGGCACTAGCGCCCACCCCCCCGGAAACGGCGTGGTTCGTCGAAATAGCGTAACCGCCCCAAGTAGTAATAACATTCCGACCATCGTCAGCACCTCCCGGCCCCAACGAGACGAGAAGGCTTCGCGCCATTTATGCGCAGTCAGTGCGGCAAGCGCCCCGCCCAAAAGCTCCCATGCGCGAAACGGCAATAAGAAAAAAGCCCCCATCGGATCACGAAGAAGCCAGTACTGCGCCAACAAAAGGCTCCCCAATGCCGCTGCTGCAAGACAATAAACAAGAGACCGACGGCTTACCGACCAGAAGAACGCCAGAATCAACGGAAAAAAAATATAAAACTGCTCCTCCACTCCCAAGCTCCACGTATGGAGCAATGCGTTGTACTCCGCCGCCCTCGAAAAATAGTCACTCTTAAGCCAGAAAAGCACATTGGACACCGAAAAGACGATTGCCACCAATCCTTGGGAAAAGTCTTTTAGATCTCGCGGAGAAAGTAGCCACCAAGCGAGCGGCGCCGATGCCGCAAGGACAAGAAAAAGGGCTGGCAATATACGGCGTGCACGTCGCTCATAGAAGGCGATCAGATTGAAGCGCCCTTCCGCCAGCTCCGTCATGATTATGCTCGTGATGAGGTAGCCGCTAATGACAAAGAAAATGTCGACACCCACGAACCCGCCGGCCATAAAATCGAAGCCCGCGTGAAACAGTATGACTGGCAAAACGGCGACAGCGCGCAAACCGTCTATTTCAGGACGGTAGTTCAAAGGAAAGACCTCCCCCGCATATAGCGACTCTGCCGCAGCCTGTCTTCAATCACCTTTGCAATATCTTCCGCCTGCCGAGAAATCGAGAACCTCTCATTGGCTCGCTGTCTGCCCGCGTCTCCATGCCGCCTTGCCATTTCGGGATTTCGCAAATATGCTGCGATGGCCAAGCGAAAACCTTCTTCATCCTCGATGCCGACAAGCGCCCCGGTTTCTCCATCACAGATTGTCTCGCTCGGTCCAGCCGCGCGACAAGCAACTACCGGAAGTGCGCATGCCATCGCCTCGACAACCGCCAACCCAAAGCTCTCGCGTTCAGCAGCGTGCACCATGAGGAACGCGGACTGGTAATACTCAAGAAGGTCAGACTTCCGACCGGCGAAGACAAACCTCTCTTTGAGTTGCAAATCGTTTGCTAGCCCAACCCACGTAGCCAGCATAGGGCCATCACCGACATAAACAAACGAAACGTCGGCGAACTCAGGCTGCAAGAAAACAGCCGCTGCGGCACGAATGACCCACTCGATACGCTTCTCCGCGCGTGCCTGCCCAACACAAATGATCTGGCGGCCCGGAGCTTTGCTGATATTTTGCAGAGATGGCTTGTAATAGTTGCAATCAACACCGTTGGGTACGACAGCTAGGTGGCTTGACGGAATCTTCGCATGTCGTCGCAGCCATTCCCCCTGAGACTCCGCATTTGCGATATGGAGGTCATGTATTCCGCGCTTTGCGACAGTACGCACCAGAAATTTTACGCCCTGCACCAGAAGCGAATCCGTCTTGGAGCGATCAAAACTGTCGTTCTCCGTATTGACTGTCATGACCCCAACGGCCCGGAGAAACGCCATATCGAGCGTACTTGGCAACGCACTCATATAAACGATAGCAACGACGCCCCTTTCCTTGATGAAGCGCGCTAGCTTCTGTTTGTGCAGATCTCCCGAGCCATAGCAGTCAAGCTCAACAGGTGTCATGTTCCTAAAGACATGTGCAGAGCGACCCGTAAGCACCGGAAATGCGATAAAACAGTTGAACTGCTTAAGATGGGATGCGACAAGGTCACGCGTCAGCGCTATTGTTTTCCAAACAAACCCTTGATCGTCAGGGTATCGCATACAAAACAATATTGCTGGGCTTGATGAATCAGCCATTCCGTTAAGCGTCCTTATTATTTCCACGGCACGATCCGCTTGAGGATCAGTCCAATCTCGCCAGCCAGCGGATGCGAAAGAATTTTCAAACAGACCAACCAAACAATCAGACACAGTGGCCCAGCCATCAATATTCTTAACAATGGTTGAGTTACCGCCATCCGATCAGCCACGTACAACATCAATATGCAAGACACCCCGCAGACCACTGCAGCCACAGCACTAGGCATCAATGTGCGTACGTAGTCTACAAGCCCGCAACCAAAATATCGCTTCTGCATAAGAACCCACACGGGCAAAGTGACAACGCTCGCCCACATAAGCACCCACGCAAACGATACAAGATCACCCGTGTAGAAAACCAAGGCCAACCCAATACGTGCCGCAGCGGTTATAAGCAAAGGAACCGCGGACAAGTAGGGACGACCGATCGCATTGAACGCGGCAGAATTGTAGTGAAATATGAGACCAATTGCTGCGGCAATAGACAAAGGCGCAATTGCAGGAACCGCATCAATCCACGCGGACCCATACAAAGTCGTCACAATTTCCGAACCCAAAATAGCTGTTGCCGTAAGAATGGGCCAACCGATTCCTGTAATTAAAGATGCGGAACGATTTAGCATTGGAGCCAACGGTTGCTTCTCGTGATACGCTTTAGCCAGATACGCTTGAGATCCGAAGTTTATTGCGGAGCCAGCAACATACAGGAATATGTTCACCGTGGAGTTTGCCCGACTGACCAATCCCACTTGCTGAGCGCCGCCCAGCTTTCCGAGCAACAGATCAGGTAAGGCCAAATTGAAATTCTTAATCAAATTTGCCAGCAAGGCGCCGCCGCCGAATTTTGCGACTTCGCGCGAGTTTTTTAGGCTAGGCCTCCAAGGCAGATCGCGCGGACGCATCGGCAGATACGCCAGTCCTGTTGCCAAAATATTGGCCAGATTCGCCCACGCCAAGCTCATTGTCCCAAAGCCGGAGTATGCAAGTCCGAGACATGTCGTGGCATAGGCCAATGTTCCACAGCCCGTAGCCCATGCAATCTTGGTAGCATCGTAGTTTCGAACCAGCAACGCGAGCACGATCGAACTGAAAGGAATAAAAAGAAAACTTAGTGCAAGGACCTGCATGACTGGTTGAACAGTTGGATAGCCGTAGTAGTCTGCTACGTATCCACTCGAACAGAAAATCAGTGCCGCGATGAACCATGTTGTGGTGTATGCCACCCCCATTGCAGATCTGATTTTTTCACGCGTCAGGTCCTTTTCTCGCTGCAAATATGCGCTGACTCCGAACTCTCGAAATACATGGGCGATGTTGACGAGTACGATCGTGATTGAGTAAACGCCTACTTCCTCAGGCGTCAGTAATCGCGCGAGAACGATGGAAACGGCGAACTGGACCACGGTCGCACCAGACGACGAGGCAAAGTTAATCAACAGCGCTTTGCGGAAGCTACCCATAAATTTGATGAGGATGATCGGAGCACGATTGATATCGGCTCGACATTATCGAGGCCGCGTTGCCGAAGCGGATCTAGACCAGCACTTCGGCGGAAGGTGGATGGCTCAGAAATTGCTGGGGACTCGCCGTAATCCCATATGCTCCGGACTGGAAGACGACGACCAGCTCGCCTACAGACACGTCAGCAAGAGGCGCTTGCTCCGCCAATTTATCAAGGGGCGTGCATAAAGGGCCGGTCACAGTGGTCAGACCATTTGGGGCCGCGGTCATCTGACACCCGAGCCCCACTGGATAATTTCTTCGCACAACTTGGCCAAAGTTGCCGCTAGCCGCCAGATGGTGGTGCATACCGCCGTCAGTGACAACGAACCTTTCACCTCGCGAGGTCTTGCTGTCAATGACACGACAGACATAAATACCCGCTTCCCCCACCAGAAAACGTCCAAGCTCCAAGACCAGTGCTGCCTCAGGCAACTCTCGCGCCGCTCGCTCTACCAGCGCGGCCAAGTTGTCGCCAATCGGTGCCAGATCCAATCGCCTCTCGCCTGGAAAATAAGGTATTCCGAATCCCCCCCCCAGGTTCACCGTCAGGATGGGCGTCGGTGCCTCGGCGGCCAAGCGCACGGCCAGCGCGTACGACAGCCGTTGCGCCTCACAGATCGCTTCGGCCCTGAGGTTCTGCGAGCCCGCGAACAGATGGAAGCCTTCGAACCGCAGGCCTGCCGCAGCGATGTCGCGCATCAGCGCGGGAACGGCCTCGGCGTCGACGCCGAAGGGCTTCGGGCCGCCCCCCATCTTCATGCCGGAGCCCTTGAGCTCGAAGTCGGGATTCACGCGCACTGCCACCCGCGCGGGAAGACCGAGTTCTTCCGAGGCCGCAGCCAATGGCCGGAGTTCGCGTGCCGATTCCAGGTTCACCAAGATGCCAGCCGCCACGGCCTGCCGAAGTTCCGCGTCGCGCTTGCCGGGTCCCGCAAAGCTGATCTCCTGGGGGTTAGCGCCCGCATCAAGCGCCACCTGCAACTCGCCTGCAGAGGCAACGTCGATCCCATCGACAAGGGTCGCCATGAAGCAGACCAGCGCCGGCATGGGGTTGGCCTTCATCGCGTAGTGCAACTTCACCGCCGCAGGCAGGGCCGACCGCAGCTCGGCCACGCGAGAGCGAAGGAGCCCGCGGTCGTATGCATAGAACGGCGTCTGCCCCACCCTGGCGGCCAAGCGCGTGAGTGGCATGCCACCCACGACCAGTTCGCCTGAGCGGACTGCAAACTGCGACATCTCCGCATGCTGGAGCAGCGGCCGCACCGGCGCATGGCGTTCAGCGGTCATGGTGCTGCTCCGACGAGGCCGCAAGCAGCTTGCGGTCGATCTTCCCATTGGGATTCCGCGGCAATGGCCCCTCCCTGACGTTGAGGTGCGCAGGCACCATGTAGGCTGGCATGCGCGCGCGGCAGATGGCCAATAGCTTCTCCGCGTCGAGCACGCCGTCGGAGGCGGGCGTGACAACGACATGGACCACCTGTCCCAGCGCAGGGTGCGCGATGCCGAACGCAGCGCATTCGCCCACGAGCCCGGTCTCGTACAGCAGTTCCTCGACTTCCGTCGGACTGATGCGGTAACCCGACGACTTGATCATCTCGTCGCGCCGACCGATGAAGTACAAGAAGCCTTCACTGTCCATGCGCACGGTGTCGCCGGAGAACACAGCGGTTTCGGGCAGCGGCAGGCCCGATGCCATGGCAGGCAGCATCCGGAAACGCTCGGCCGTTCGCTCCGGATCGTTCCAGTAACCCATGCTGACGAGTGCGCCGCGGTGCACCAGTTCGCCGGGTTCGTCCGGAGCGCAGCGTGTCCCGTCCTCTCGCAGCACCAGGACCTCCGCATTCGGGATGGCCTTGCCGATGGAATCGGGCCGCCGGTCCACCTCGTGCGGTGGCAGATAGGTCGATCGAAAAGCCTCCGTCAATCCATACATCAGAAATGGGCGGGCTTGCGGTACCCGCCTGCGCAGCGCGGCGAGGGTCTCGCGTGGCAGATGGCCGCCGGTGTTGGCGAAGTAGCGCAAGTGCTGACCGATGGCCGGCGGCCACTCGAGCGACGCCAACTGGATGTACAGCGGAGGAACCGCCGTGAGGCCGGTCACGCGCTCTCGCTCCATGCTGCGCAGCACATCGCGGGGCAGCAGGTAGTTGAGCAACACCACGCAGGCACCGCTATGGAAGCCCGTCGTCAGTTGGCTGAAGCCTGCGTCGAAGGACAGCGGCAGCGCAGCCAGCAGGGTATCGCCGGGATGGTTCTCGAGATAGGACGACACGCTGGTCGCACCGGCCACGAGATTGCGGTGCGACAGCACCACACCCTTGGGCAAGCCGGTGCTGCCGGATGTGTACAGGATGGCGGCCATGTCGGTGTCGATCACACGGTGCGCTCGCCCCGCCGGAGCCCCCGCAAGGGCACGCCAGGTGTGCAGCGCCACACCCTCGTGGCGCAGATCCGGTATGGCATCTGAGGGGTCCGTCAATACCACGTGCTTCAATGTTCCACAGCCATGCAGCAACGGGGCGATCAGCGCCAGGCGCTGGCATGACGTCACAAGCACCTTCGCGCCACTGTCGGCCAGGACATGCACAACCTGCCTCGGCTTGAGCACAGGGTTCAGCGGGACAAACACCCCGCCCGCTGCGGCGGCCCCAAAGCACGTGACGACCATTTCGGGCGACTTCTCGAGCCAGACAGCGACGCGGTCGGCGCGGTCGACGCCCAGCCCCAGCAGTCCGTCCCGGTGGGCCGTCACGGCTGCCTGCAAGGCCTCATAGGCGATGGCGCAGCCATCGCTGCGCAGCGCATCGGCATGGGGCCAGCGCTCGGCGGACTGCGCCAACAGGTCCGGCAGCAGCGTGGGGGTGGGCATCGAAAAAGTATCGCATGCCCCCACCTAGAATGGCCCTCCCTCTTCTTCCCGCTGTCACGATGTCTGTATTGCCCGACGTGCTGCATGTGCTGGACGAAGCCCTGGGCCTTGCAGGCCGCAGCGCGGACTTCGATGCCACTACGCCTTTGCTCGGCGCCCTGCCCGAACTCGACTCGATGGCGGTCGTGTCGCTGATTGCCGCACTGGAGCAGCATTTCGGCGTGATGCTGCCCGACGACGAACTCGACGGCAGCGTGTTTGCGTCGGTCGGCTCGCTGGCTGCGTTCGTCGACGACGTGCTGCAGCGCGACGCATGACGCTGCGCGGTCCCGAGGCCTTCTTTCTGCCGGGCCTCCACGGCCCACGCTATTGCCTCTTCCACCCTGCGCACGGCGTGCCTCGCGGGCTTGTCCTGCATGTGCATCCCTTCGCAGAGGAGCTGAACAAGACGCGGCGCATGGCGGCGCTGCAGGCGCGCGCCATTGCAGGCGCTGGGTTTGCAGTGCTGCAGATCGACTTGCTGGGCTGTGGCGACAGTGCGGGCGACTTCTGCGATGCCCGCTGGGACACGTGGATCCAGGACCTGCTGCAAGCCTGTGGCTGGCTCACCGACGCCGACCCGAGGCATGCTGCGCTCCCCTTGTGGCTTTGGGGCGTGCGCGCTGGCAGCTTGCTTGCTGCAGATGCCGTCCGTGCGCTGGACCGCCCCTGCCATCTGCTGCTGTGGCAACCGGCCTTTGCCGACGGCGCAGCGCAGTTGCAGCAATTCCTGCGGTTGCGGCTGGCAGCCGACATGCTGGCGGCGCCGGACGCTGCGGGCCGAAGCAACGGCGCAATGGAGGCATTGCGTCAGCAGTTGGCGCAGGGAAAGACACTGCAGATTGCAGGCTACGCGCTCCACCCGGCACTGGCTGCAGGCCTCAAGGCAAGCCGGCTCTTCCCGCCCCCGCTGCGTGAGAACGATCGCCGGCTGGTCTGGCTGGAGACGACGACAGCGACCCCGCCATCGCTGAGCCCTTTGGGCACCAGGACGCTCGAACTCTGGAGGCAAGCCGGCTGGCAAACGTATGGCGAGGCGGTGCATGGTCCTGCGTTCTGGCAGTCCGCAGAGATGGAGGAAGCGCCCTTGTTGTTGAGCGCGACGACCACTGCGTTGTCGGCAGTGCCCATCCCATGATCCCCGCGCTCCCGTTTCGGGAATCGGCCCTGTCGTTCAGCTGTGCTGGCGAGACGCTGCAAGGCGTCCTTGCCACGCCCGCCGATGCGCCTGTCCACGGTCTGGGGGTGCTCATCGTGGTCGGGGGGCCGCAGGTGCGCGCCGGCAGCCACCGGCAATTCGTGGCGCTGGGGCGTCGGCTGGCAACGCAGGGCCATGCCACGCTGCGCTTCGACGTACGTGGCATGGGCGACAGCACGGGCATGCCACGCAGCTTTGAGGACCTGCACGACGACATCGGCGCGGGCATCGAGGCCCTGCTGGCGACGCCTGGCGTCGATCGTGTTGTCCTATGGGGCCTTTGCGACGGCGCGTCGGCCTGCCTGCTGTATGTCGATGCGGCACCCGACGCCCGCGTCGCAGGGTTGGCGCTGTTGAACCCCTGGGTCCGTTCGGAGCAGAGCTTGGCGCAAACGCGCGTCAAGCACTACTACCGTCAGCGCCTGTTCCAGCGCGGCTTCTGGAGCAAGCTGCTGCGCGGGGGGGTCGGCCTGCGGGCCATGCGGGATCTCATGCGCAACCTGAGCCGCCAGCGCCGACAGCCACAGGCGACGCAGCGCAGTTTCCAACAGCGCATGGCCTGTGGGTGGCAAGGCTTTGGCGGCGGCATGCTGGTCCTTCTGAGCGACACCGACTGGACTGCCCGCGAATTCGAAGAGCAATACCGCAACGATGAGGCATGGGCCAAGGCGCGCGGGCGACACGGCGCGGTCTGGCGCCACATCACCGACGCTGACCACACCTTGTCGCAGGCACCGGCCCGCATGGCGGCCGAGGAAGCGACGCTCGCGTGGCTGCGCCACCTGGTCTGATGGGTACCCGCTAACGCCGCGGCGGGAACCGCAAACGACGCAATGCCTTGCCACCGAAATGGCGCGCCGCTGCCAGCAATCCGGGCAGGCGCGTTGGATGGAAGGCGATCAGACCGATGCGCTCGCGCCGATGGCTCATCCAGTCCTTCTTGT
Organism: Pseudorhodoferax soli; assembly: GCF_003337555.1. GTDB lineage: Bacteria > Pseudomonadota > Gammaproteobacteria > Burkholderiales > Burkholderiaceae_C > Pseudorhodoferax > Pseudorhodoferax soli. The sequence goes on from NZ_QPJK01000001.1 coordinate 1,252,835, forward strand.
ATGCGTCGTCGCCGGTCAAATAATCCACTTCGCGCACGCCGTCCACGTCCATGACATGTGCCATCAACGCTGCCGTCAACACTGACCCTGGCGAGAAGCGCTCGAATCCTCCGACGTAGGCCAGCTTGTAGATGTTGGCCTTTCCACCATGGACCAGCCAGGCCTGGGCGGCGACAGGCTCACCCTGCACACGCAGCACACCCAGGCGCAGCCAGCCCTGTGCTGCCGCCATCCGAATCAATCCTGGCATGAACGTGGGGCGCGGCTCCGGGGCCTTCCAACTGCGCTGGTAGACGCTCTCGAAGGCCGCGATCTCGCCCTCCAGCCCCGGGCCAGCATCGGCCTGTATGCGGAGCACATGGCCCGCCCGCTGAAGCCGTCGACGGCCACGCTCGATGCTGTGGCGCAGCGGGGACGGCCGCTCTCGCAGATAGTCGGAGAAACAGGCATGCGCCACCGGCAGGTACCAGTTCCCAAAGCAGAAGTAGCGATCCACCCGGTAACCCGCAGCGCACAGGGCTTCCGCCATGAATGCCACCCAAGGCGCTTCGGCATCGAGCGGCTGAAGATCGATGACGGCACCAGAGGAATGACGGCGCAGTGCCTGGCCCAGCGATAGCCAAGCCGCAGAAGCAGTGACCTCGCCGACTGGCCCGAACAAGCTGCTGTAGTAGTTGCTCAGGCCGCGAACCCCGCCTTTCGACACGGACAGCGCCAGCGCGAAGGGGGGTCCCTGCGAGCCGGACGCCATTCCGACAAGCCAGCAGCGAGGCTCCGCCTCGAAACCGTGCTGCGCCAGATGCTGTAGCCACTCGACAGTCTGGAAAACCTCTGCAGTCGAGGCTTGCTCAGTGGCAAAAGGCAGCAGGAATTCGCGCATCTGGGCGAAATCGGCCAGGATCTCCATCCGCGGCCCATCTGTCGGCGGCCCGGTCCGCGCAGGTTCGGCCGAAGGCCGTATCACCGCCGTCCGCACCGACAGCAACTGTCAGGCGACATATCTGCTCGCCGCAAACTCATCCATCGTCGCAAGAATGCGCCGTCTGGCTTCGTGATGGGCGTGGTCCGGACTCAGTACGACCGCAGCCCTGTCGCGACAATCCGCCAAACGCTCGAGCAAAGGGCCCATTGAACTGTTCGCATTGTTGTCGGGCAGCGGCGGTGTCCAGTTCGACGCGTTCATGCCCATCCGAATGAGTTTCTTCTTCAAGTCACTCTTGAAAACCTCATTGCGACTTCGAAACTGCTCGACGTCCCAGACTTCCGGCAATATTTCTGGTTGGTAATTCAAAGCCAGAGATTCCGCCCAATCCTGCCACTTGAAATCCAGAATGTGAGAATATGCCTTGACGGGAACCCAAGGTATCCGCAGCGCATCGGCAACGATGGCGCCATGCATAGCCTCCGCAATGACAAACTTGCTGCGGCACATCTTGAACATGGTCTCATGGATATCATCTGCCGGATCGAGATAAACCAACCCGAGCTTTTTGCATATCCCACGCCAGTCGGCTCGCCAAATGCTGTCATGGTGAGGCATGTAGCAAATGGACGATGCCTGCTGAGGCCGCCGGTCAAGCAAATCGGCAACCAAAATCGCCGGATCTGTGATGGCCTTGTCGATGGGCAGATTCATTCGGGCCGCCGTTCTGGGGCCGCGCACGAACACGAAATTCCAACTATCGTTAAGGGGCGCAGCACCGTGGTATCCAGCCCCCGAGCCGCACACCCAAATCCTGCCGTTGCGGGGTGCTCGGTCATTGATCAGCGTTCCGATGCCAAGCAAATGGTCCGGTGCTTGATCAGCGAATATCTCGGGATACAAGGAGTACCAGATCCAGGGATTTAGATCGTCTCCAAAATTACCTCGCCCATCCCGATAGTAAAACAGCTTCAGCAATTATTCCTCGCAAATGGTCATAACGAACATCGACATGCAGCCTCAGCTGCGCATGCTATCCTCGCCCGCGCAAAGGGAAGAAAATGCATTTCGGTGACTTGGCGCTCAAGATTCTTGCACAGGAAAAACTGTCGGTCCTGCTGTTTCACGCGGTACCGAGCACGACCACGGAGCTGGTCAATGACCTGACGCTTGCGTCTTTCGAACGGGTGATCGACTACGTCAGCGAGCACTTTACCGTGGTGCCGTTGGACGAGGCCGCCGCGGCCTTGAAGACGGGGCGCCTGCCTCGCAGAGCCGCCTGCATCACGTTCGACGACGGCTATGACAGTTGGCTGAGCGGTGCCGTGCCGCTGCTGCGCCAGCGCAACCTCCACGCGACGTTCTTCATCACGACTGGCCAATTCGACAATGAGCGCATGTGGCATGAGCGCGTCGCCCACGCCTTGGCCAACCACGCAGGGCCCGTGCTCGATCTGCCTGGCTTCGGCCTGCCGCAGGTGCCACTGGGACAACTTCAGGAAAGGCGTCGTGCATTGAGCATGGTTGAGCAGTTGCTCAAATACCAGCCGCTCCATGTGCGCGACAAGCTTCTGCATGCGCTGGAGGCCTCCGCCGGAACACGGCAGGACCAGCTTTGCCGCATGACCGTCGAGCAGTTGCGTGATCTGCATGCCCAGGGCTTTGGCGTGGGTGCCCACACGGTGCGACACCCCATTCTTTCCCTTTGCGACGACGACGACGCGATGCACGAGATCGGCGGGGCGCGCGAAGTGCTAGAGCATCTCCTGCGCGCGCCGGTCAAGGCGTTCGCCTATCCCAACGGCCGTCCCGGCGTGGATTTCCGGTCCGAACATGTGCGCATGGTTCAGGCAGCCGGTTATACCCACGCGGTGACCACCGAAGGCGGTGCGGCCAACCGGCAAACTTCCGTGTTCGAGATTCCCAGGTTCACACCCTGGGGCCCTTCGGACGTGCAGATGGGCGTCCAGATGGCGCGCAATCTGATGGCGAAGTCTCGCCGCGTGATGGTGGCGTCGAGCGGCACACCCGCTCCGGACAAAAAAGCGACGGACGGCCGCGACCAGCGGCCGCTGGTTGCCTTCGTGGAAAACGGGGCGGGATTCGGCGGCGCCGTGGTTGCACTCCAGACGCTGCTGAGCAACTCCCATGCAACCGGGTACCGCTACCACGTCGTGACCAACATGCCGGTCGGCGATTTCACGCAGACAGCCGAGGAATCGGTGGTGATCCCGGACCGTGCGGTCGATTACCGTGCCATGGCACGCCGGGTCCGCGCTCGTCTGGGCGCAGGCTTGCTTGCCAGAGGCGTGTTGTTCGCGCTCGGACGGGCCGACGACCTCACCAACCGACTTCCGTACTTCCTGCGGCTGGTGGCGCACCTGCTGAAGGTGCGACCTGCGATCGTTCACGGCAACAACGATCCCAGTGCCAATCGAGAGGCCATGATGGCCGCACGGCTGCTTGGCATTCCCTACATCCAGCATGTGCGCGGATCGGTGAGCGACAGCCTCGCATTGCCGATGATGCGCAACGGGCCGGCCACCTTCATTCCGGTGTCGAGGTGGCTGACTGGAGAGTTGCTGCGCAGCGGAGTTCCAGCCGAACGGATACGGCAGATCTACGATGGGATCGATCTCGCGGCGCAAGCATCGGAGACAACGCCGGATCTGCGCACCGAACTCGACCTTCCCGAAGACACCATCCTCATTGCAATGGTGGGCATGCTGGTGGCGTGGAAGGGACAGGACCTGTTCCTCGACGCTCTGGCTGCCCTCCAGCCCTCCGCCAAGGCCCGGGTCATCGCACTGGTCGTGGGAGACACGCCGGAGCGCGGCGACGCCAGCTATGCACGCGGGCTGCACGCGCGAGCAGAAGAGTTGGGACTGAGCGATCGGGTCCGGTTTCTGGGGCGTCGCAACGACTTGCAGTCCCTGTTGCCGCAGATCAACATCTCTGTCTCGGCGTCAACCTCGCCCGAACCGCTTGGCCTGGTGATGCTGGAAGCACTCGCGCACGGCTGCCTGTTCGTCGGACCGGCGTTCGGTGCCGCCTGCGAAGTGACCGAAGACGGGACGACCGGTTTTCTGTTCAAGCCCGGGTCGGCCGCTTCTCTTGCAGCCAAACTGGAACTGGCCATCGAACGGGCAGCCTCACCGCGTGCGGGGGCGCAGCAAGATGGACGTGATCTGATCGATCGCCAGTTCTCGGGGGCACGCTGCGCGCGAAGCACCTCATGGGTCCACCAGCATCTTCTCGACGCCCGGTGAGTGGCGCCCTCGATGGCGCTACGGCGCCTGAAGGCGCTTGCCTGCCTCAGGTGTCCCTGGTCTAGCGCCCCCCTGCTGGAGCAGATGCCCTGGCACCGGACGCAATTGCCCGAGCACGTACTGGCGCAGCGCCTCGAGCAGGCAAACAACAACGTAGTACGTCTCAAAATAGGCCAAGCTCACTCCAGCGCCGCCTATGGTGAACGCAAAGCAGGACAGGGCCAGGGCGTCGGACATGTCCCGGGCCCACAGAAGATCTCTCCTGTGGGCTGTGATCCGCCGAATCTGCAAGGCCGTGACAAAGGCATTGCCCATGATGGCCAGAAACAGCAACAGCCCCACGAATCCGTGATCTCCCAGTATCTCGAAATAGATGCTATGCGCAGCGCGCGCGTGCGTCGACGGCATGGCTGATCCAAGCAGTCCCCCCAGCAAGCCATCGGACGGGCGCACGCCGAACCACAGTTCGGCAGACTGCATGGCATGGAAGCCCGTGCCAAAAACTGGATTCTGCAATGCAAGCGCTGTCGCGACGTTCCAGGCTTCGACACGCCCCATGAATGACGCATCCTGGTCCGCGCTACCGATGGTCTCGATGCGCTGGAACCACGACTCTGGACTGAGTACGAGCACCAGGGCCACGCCCAGCATCACAAACAAGGCGGCCATGCCTTTACGCCGCGAGGTCAGCATCAGCATGAATGCCAGCATTGCCATGGCCAGAAAAGCCCCGCGAGACCTCGAGCCAATGACCGCAAGCACGGTGGCCAGCAGAACCCCGAGGAATCCCAGCCGTACCAACCGGACTTTCGAGTACTGGTACAGATAAAGCAGAATGGGCAAGGCCATCACGAGGGCAACACCAAAATGGTTGTTGTCGCTCATCTTGGTACCCGGCAAGCCGATGATTTTGTGACCGCCCGCGGTGACCAGTGTTTTCAGGCCCTCCGCCAAGCCGTGGAAACCCAGCCCCAGCGCGATGGCAATGAGCATCGCGTGCAAGCGCAGACGCGAGTTCACAAAGAAGAACATCACAAGGCAATATGTGATCGACTTCAGCAGATCTGTGTAAATCGAGAAATTGTTGCGGGCGCTGGCGTCCGCCAACACGGCGCTGACCGTGACATGGGCGACGAACAACAGGATCAGCGCGGAAGTCCTGTTGAGCCGAAACGGGCTCTTGTCGACGCTCTTGCCCACCACGAGCAACAGCAGAGTGACCAGCGCAAAAAACAGGTTGTATCGGAGCGACCCCATGAAACCCCACATGTAGTAGGGAACGGCAATCACAGAGGTCCAGCCCCAAACGAGGTAAGCCGCGAAGGCATTGGACAACGCGATGGGGACGATGACCATCATCATCCCCAACATCATGAGGTCACGCATCGCTGGCGCCCCCGCGCGCTCGCAGACCGCGCTGAACGTCGTCCGTCTTGGCGTTCAAGTAGGACAGCACACCCAGATCACGCGCTTCTGCGGGCCTTCGGTCCGCGCGGCGAATGGCCAATATCAGGAGCACCAGGAAGGTCACATCCAGGGTGAACAGCGCGGCTTCCATGTGGGTACTCTCCGTCCCTCAGCGCCAGATCCCGCGTGTATCGATCACGATCTTGTCCTTGATCGCCTCCCTGTCGATGGCCTTGAACTCCTCGTGATCGACCAGCAGCAGCAGGATGTCAGCGTTCTTCATCACGTGCTTGAGGTCGTGCAGCGGAATGTCGATCTTGTCGGCCGCGACATTCGGGTCGCACGCCAGCACCTGGCCCACGTTCTCTGCGATCAGGTCGCGCACGATGTCCAGCGAGGGCGACTCGCGCAGGTCGTCGATGTTGGCCTTGAAGGTCAATCCCAGGCAGCCGATCACGGGCGACTTGAAACGCTCGGCCTTGGCCTTCACGCGTTCGATGACCCACTGCGGCTTGGCGTCGTTGACCTCGCGCGCGGTCTTGATCAGGCGCGACTGCACAGGCGCGCTGGACACGATGAACCAGGGGTCGACTGCGATGCAATGGCCGCCTACACCGGGGCCCGGCTGCAGGATGTTCACGCGCGGGTGGCGATTGGCCAGCGCGATGGTCTCCCAGACGTTCACGCCCAGGTGATCGCACACCAGCGAGAGTTCATTGGCGAAAGCGATGTTCACGTCACGGAACGAGTTCTCGACGAGCTTGGACAACTCGGCCGTGCGGCTGTCGGTTTCTAGAATGGCACCGTTGCAGAACGTCTTGTAGAGCTCGCGGGCCTTGGCCACGGCCGCCTTGCTGGTGCCACCGATGATGCGGTCGTTGTCGACCAGCTCGCGCAGGATGTGGCCCGGCAGCACGCGCTCGGGGCAGTGCGCGGCGTGCACCTTGCCCTGCAGTTCGGGACGCGCCTCGACAATGGTCTTCTCGATGAACTCGGTCGTGCCCACCGGCGAGGTGGACTCGAGGATCACGAGGTTGCCTTCGCGCAGGAAGGGCGTGATGGCCTTGGTCGCGGCTTCCACGTACGAGAGGTCCGGCGCCTTGGGATTGCCGCCTTCCTCCTTGAACGGCGTGGGGACGGCGATGATGAAGGTGTCGCCCTCTTCCGGCGTCAGCGAGGCCTTGAGGTTGCCGCTGTTGACGGCCGAACGCACCAGCACGTCCAGGTCGGGTTCGATGATGTGGATGCGGCCGGAGTTGATGGTATCTACGGCGCCCTTGTTGACGTCCACGCCCAGTACGCTGTGGCCCTTGGTGGCCAGCATGGAGGCGGTGGGCAGGCCGATGTAACCCAGGCCCATGACGATGATCTTTTGCAGTACGTGGGCCATCAGCGGCTCTCTTTCCAGGACAGGACAGCTTCAAGGATGCGGCCGACGGCCTGGCCGTCGCCGTAGGGATTGTGGGCCCGCGACATGCGTGTGTAGGCCTCGGCATCGTTCAAAAGGTGCAGGGTCTCGCGCACGATGGCCTCGCGCGAGGTGCCCACCAGTCGCACAGTTCCGGCCTGCACGGCTTCCGGTCGCTCGGTGATGTCGCGCATGACGAGGACCGGCTTGCCCAGCGAAGGCGCTTCCTCCTGCACCCCACCGGAGTCGGTGATGATGAGGTAGGCACGGTCCATCAGGTGCACGAAGGGCAGGTAGTCGACCGGCTCGATCAGGTGCACGTTGGACAGGCCACGCGTGGCCAGGATCTCCTGGACCGGCTTGCGCACATTGGGGTTCATGTGCACCGGGTAGAGGACTTCCACGTCTGGTTGGCCGGCCGCGATGTCGGCCAGCGCGTGGCAGATGTTCTCGAAGCCTTCGCCAAAGTTCTCGCGGCGGTGGCCGGTCACCAGGATCAGCCGGCGCGAGGGGTCGAGGAAGCTGAAGCGTTCATGCATCTGCTGCTTGAGAGGCGCGTCGGTGCGCAGCTTGTCCACCACGGTCAGCAATGCGTCCACGACCGTGTTGCCTGTCACGACGATGTTCGCGGGCGCCACGCCCTCGCGCAGCAGGTTGTCGCGCGACATGGCGGTCGGGGCGAAGTGCAGGTCGGCCACCGCCCCCGTCACCTTGCGGTTGACCTCCTCCGGGAAGGGCGCGTACTTGTTGCCTGTGCGCAAGCCCGCCTCCACATGGCCGACCGCAGCACGGGCGTAGTAGGCGGCCAGGCTCGTCGCCAGCGTGGTGGTGGTGTCCCCGTGCACGAGCACGAGGTCGGGCTTCTCGGCCGCCAGCACGCTCTTCAGACCGGCCAGGATGTTGCCTGTCACGTCGTATAGGTCCTGGTTGGGCTTCATGACGTTCAGGTCGTGCTGCGGCACGATTTCGAACAGCCGCAGCACCTGATCGAGCATCTCTCGGTGCTGGGCGGTCACGCAGACGACGGTCTCCAGCCGGTCGGCAGCAGCTTGGAAGCCCTTGACCACGGGTGCCATCTTGATGGCCTCCGGGCGGGTTCCGAACACGATCAAGACCTTCATCGACCACCCTTCCGTGTGAGCCGCTCGAACGGCTCTCTGTAGTTGGCAACGCTGTTGCGCCAGTTGCGCACCTGTTCGACATGGCGGCGCCCCTCCGCCCTGAACGCGGGCCAGCGCTCGCGCTGTTGCAGCAGGCCCAACACGGCCGCCGCCAGCGCCTGCGCATCATCGGCCTTGAACAGCATGCCGGTGCGGCCATGCTCCACCAACTCCTTGTGCCCGCCGACGTCGGAGGCGACGAACAGTCGCCCCTGCGCCATGGCCTCTAGCGGCTTGAGCGGCGTCACGAGTTCGGTCAAGCGCATGGAATGCCGCGGATACGCCAGCACATCGATGAGGTCGTAGTAGCGGCTGACGTCCTTGTGCGGAACCCGCCCCGTGAACAGGATGCGGTCTGCCAGACCCAGCTGCGCGGCCTGGGCGCGCAAATTATCGTCTTGCGGTCCGCCTCCCACGAGCAGCATGCGCAGCGCGGGCTCCTTGTCGAGCAGCCGCGGCATGGCAGCGACCAGCAGGTCCAGCCCCTCGTAGGCATAGAACGATCCGATGAAGCCGACCACCGGCGCCCCCGGCACAAGGCCCAGGCGTTGCTGCAGCGCCGCGTCCGGCGGGCTGGAGAGCTGGAACGACTCCACGTCCACGGCATTGGGTACCACGCCGACCTTGGCGCTGGGAATGCCACGCGCCACGATGTCGGCGCGCAGCCCTTCGCAAATCGTGAAAACATGGTCGGCCTGGCGCACGGCGCGGGTTTCCAGCGCACGCGTGAGCCGGTAGCGCAGGCTGCCCTCGCGCGTGGTGCCGTGGTCGACGGAAGCATCTTCCCAGAAGGCGCGGATCTCGTAGGTGACCGGTATGCCGCGCCGCCGCCCCACCCTGAGCGCCGGCAGCACGTTGAGCACGGGCGAATGGGCATGGATCAGGTCGGGCCGGACTTCCTGGGCCACCTCGTCGATGCGCGTCTCGAGTTGGTGCATCAGCGCCCATTCGCGGGCCACCGGGAAGCGGTCCAGGACCGAAGGCTGCGGCGGCGTGCGAAAGAACGAAAAGCCCTCGGACTCCTCCACGGCGTGCACATCACCCTCCTGCTTGGGCGACGTCAGGTGGAAAGTGTCCCAGCCCAGCGCGCGTTGCTCGCGCAGCAGCGCTGCCGAGCGGAAGGTGTAGCCGCTGTGCAGCGGCAGTGAGTGGTCGAAGATGTGCAGGATGCGCATGGAGAAAACTCAGGCAGCAGCGCCCGAGAACAAGGTGTCGTAACGCTGCACCATGGCCAACAGGCCGTAGCACGCCCGCGCCTGGTTGCGCGCCGCCTGCCCGTGGCGCTGCGCCCGTTCGGCATCGTCGGCATAGGCGGCCAGGGCCTCGGCCATGGCCGCATCGTCCTCGGAGGGCACCAGGGTGCCGGTTTGACCATCCGCCACGACATCGGGGTTGCCACCGACTGCGGTGGCGACGATGGGCAGGCCACACGCCATGGCTTCCTGAAGCGTGCACGACGTGCCTTCGATGAGCGAAGGCAGCACGAAGCAATCCAGCATGCGCAGGACGTCGGGCACGTCGCTGCGGGCGCCGGCCAGCCAAGCCAGTTCACTCAGGCCGGCACGGGACAGGATCGCATTGATCTCGGCAGCCAGCGGCCCGTCACCGACAAACACCAGGCGGGCACGGTCGGCAAGGTCCGGACGCGCCTGCAGCAATGCCACGAAAGCACGGGCCAGGGCCGGCTGATTCTTGACGGTTTGGAGCCGGCCGACAGTGCCGATCAGCCAATGCCTCCCAGGTTCGAACGGACAGCCTGCTACAGCCGGCGCCGGGGCCCCCGCCGGCGCGAAACGCTCCGTGTCCACGCCGTTGGCGATCAGTGAGCGGCGCCTTTCCGGCACGCCAATGGCGAGCGCCAAGTAATCGTCCAGGTCCCGCGACACGCTGACGTAGTGGGACACGAACGGGCGGTAACCACGCCGCAGCCGCTGGTAGCGAACGCTCCGGCCGTTGGGGTCGTATGCGTCCCAGCCATGCTCGGCATGCACACGCAAGGGCACGCGCGCCAGCCAGCCCAGCGGCACGATCTCCAGCGCCGCCAGATTGCATGTGTGCAGCACCTGCGGCCGCAGTTGGCGCAGCAGCGAGTGGATGCGCCGGTAGAGCGGGATCGCATGACCGACCGGCTTATCCAGCGCGATGAACTCCACGTCCGGCCGCTCCACGCGCTGGCGGAAGTCATCGATGGTGGTCAGCGACACCACGGTATGGCGGTAGCGCTCTGCGGGCAGGCGGTTGATCAACTGCACGATCACGTTCTCCAGCCCCCCGATACCGAAGCGGTAGACGAAATGCACGATGTGCAGCGGTGCGCGTTCAGCCGGCATGGGCCTCCACCCTTTGCGCGGCCAGAATTTGCCGAAACAACTGCAGTTGTCCCTGGGTGGTCGCGTCCCAGGAGAAGGTCTCCGCATGGCGGCGCGTGTCGGCACGGTCCGGCAGCTGGGTGAACAGGCGGTTCCAGGCTGCGACCAGGCCAGCGCCACTGCGCTCGGGCATCAACACGCCAGCGGCTGGTTGGCTGACGACCTCGGGCGTGCCCCAGATGTCGGTGGCAATCACGGGCGTGCCGCAGGCCATGGCCTCCAGCAGCACGTTGGCCCAGCCTTCGCGGCTGGAGCACAGGGCCAAGGCGTCCGCGGCGCTGTACCACCACTTGAGTTCGGTCTGCGGCACCACACCGGCAAAGTGCACGCGCTCACGCACGCCCAGGCGCTCGGCCTGCCGCAGCAGCGCCGCCCGGTCCGGGCCCTCGCCGGCCAGCACCAGACGCACATCGGCCGGCAGCGCCGGCAGGGCGTCGATGGCCAGGTACTGCCCCTTGCGTTCGATCAGGTGGCCGACGCACAGCAGCATGCGCCCCTCGGCCGGCAGTTGCAGGCGCGCGCGCGCGGCGGCGCGCGGCTCGGGTACGAAACGCTGCAGGTCCACGCCGTTGCGCAGGGTGTGCAACTTGCGTGCATCACCGCCGAGTTCCTGCAGACGGTCCATCAAGGCCTGGCAAACGCCGATAGACGCGCTGGCTGCCCGCTCCGTCGACTGGATCAGGCGGCGCGGCACGGCGTAGTCAGGGATGAGGTTCAGGTCGGTTCCGCGGGCCGTGACGACGAAGGGCTTGCCCAGCCAGCGCGCCAGCAGGCTGGCCGCGACGCCGTCGGGGTAGTAGTAGTGCGCGTCGATCAGGTCGAAGCCGAAGCCTTCGCGCTGCAGGCGGCGGATGGTCTTCAACGCGCCCAGCGCCATGGCGAACGGCGCAGTGCTCATGCCGACCTTGGGAAGCAGCACATAGCGCGGGTGGTGTACTTCCAGCCCGTTGCGCTGCTCAATGCGTGGCGTCGCCGCGAACTTCGCGTACTCGCCGAAGCGCTGGCCCTGCAACGGAAACCAGGGAACGGGCGCGACCACACGGGCCTCTACCGCACCGGTCTTGAGCAGTTCGCGCAGGCGCGTCTCGACGAAGATTCCATGGATCGGGCGTGCCGTGCTGGGAAATAGGCTGGAAAACAGCAGGATGCGCAGCGGCGCCTGCTCGGCGACCGCGGACGGGGGAGTGCTCAAGCTGCCACCCCGATCGCAGCGGCCTGCTCGGCCATAGGAGGCCGCTCTTGTTGCCGCAGAAAGGCCTCGAACATCAGCAGCGTCCACAGCGGTGCCGAGAAGTCGCGCTGGCCGCTCTGGTGCTGGCGCACCATGCTGCGCAGCTGGTCGGGGTCGAAATAGCCCGCGTCCGCCATGCGCGGACCCAGCAGCGCCTCGCGCGTGCGCTCGGCCAATGGGCCGCGCAGCCAGCTCGCCAGCGGCACCGAGAAGCCCATCTTGGGCCGGTAGAGCACATCGGCCGGCAGGCGCGGCTCGAACGCCTTCTTGAGCAGGTACTTGCCTTCCTGCCCCTGGATCTTCAGCGCGCTGGGCAGCGTCGCCAGCCACTCGATCAGCTGGTGGTCCATGAGCGGCTCGCGCACCTCCAGCGAATGTGCCATGCCGGCGCGGTCGACCTTGGTGTTGATGTCACCGACCAGCCAGGTCTTGTAGTCCAGGTACTGGACCAGGGCCAGCGGGTCGTCGGTGCCGGCACGTTCGGCGTGCGTGCGGAACATGTCCAGCGCGCTGTAACCGCCCAGCTGGCGCTTGAAGCCGGCCGAGTACAGGCGCTCGCGCTCGTCCGCACGCAGCACCGACACGCTGTGCAGGTAGGCCTGGGCCGAATCGAAGGCCAGCGCCTGGAAGGTGGTCTTGGCACGCAGCACGCGCGGGGCCCAGTCGGCCTTGGGATAGATCTTCCCCAACGCGCCGAACACGGGCCGGCGCAGGCCCAGCGGCAGTGCGCGCCGGGCCTTTTCTTCGGCCAGGTGCAGGCGGTAACGCCGGTAGCCACCGAAGCTTTCGTCACCGCCATCGCCGGACAGCGCCACCGTGACGTGCTTGCGCGCCATCTGGCACACCCGGTAGGTTGGCACGGCAGAACTGTCTGCGAAAGGCTCGTCGTAAAGCCAGGCCAACGTGTCGATCAGGTCGAAGTCGTCGCTGCCGACGATGTCCAGGCTGTGGTCCGTCCGGTAGCGGTCGGCCACCATCTGGGCGAACTGCGATTCGTTGAAGCGCGGATCGTCGAACCCGATGGCGCAGGTCTTGATTCGGCTGCCGTCCACCTGGGCCATGGACGCCACCACGGCGCTGGAATCCACGCCGCCGGACAGGAAGGCGCCCAGGGGCACGTCCGACACCAGGCGCAGCCGAACCGACTCGTCGATGCGCTGCAGCAGCTCGGCCTGTGCGTCCTGCAGGCTGATCGGGTTGTCCAGCGTGAAGCGCACGTCCCAGTAGGCCTGCGGCGCGGGAATGCGCTCCATGCCGCGGCGCAGCAGCAGCTTGTGGCCGGGCGGCAGCTTGAACGCCCCCTCGTAGATGCAGCGCGGATCGGCCACGTAGCCCACCGCAAAGTACTCTTCGACGGCGAGCGGATCGATTTTGCGGGCGAACGCTGGATGGGCGGTGATCACCTTCAGTTCGGAGCCGAACACGAAGCTGCCGTCGGGCAGCAGCGCGTAGTGCATGGGCTTGACGCCCATGCGGTCGCGCGCGAGGAATAGCACCTGCTGGTTGCGGTCCCACAGTCCGAAAGCGAACATGCCGCGCAGCCGGTGCAGGCAGTCCTCGCCCCAGGCCTCCCAAGCGTGCACGATGACCTCGGTGTCGCTGCGTGTCTTGAAGACATGGCCCAGCGCCTTGAGCTCGGTGGTCAGCTCGCGGTAGTTGTAGATCTCGCCATTGAAGACGATGACGACCGAACCGTCTTCGTTGAACTGCGGCTGGATGCCGGTCGCCAGATCGATCACCGAGAGCCGGCGGTGGCCCATGGCCAGCCCCGGCTCCAAATGCAGGTCAGCCTCGTCCGGGCCCCGGTGGGCCTGGATGTCGTTGATGGCCGACATCAATGCGGGGGAAAACGCACGTTTGCCGCGCAGGTCGAACAGGCCCGAGATTCCGCACATGCTGCTGCTCCTTGCCTCAGCGCTGCCGCGTCTGCTGCAGGCTGGCTTCGATGGCCTGCCCGTTGGCCTGGACGAATGCCGCCAGGGTTTGCTGCGCCCGGGCGGCAGACTCCCCGATCGGCGTGTACACCACGACCACGGCGGAATCGTCGCCGCGCCCGAGCAGCCGCGAGAGTGCGCCATGGACCTTGGCCAACACATCGCTGGTGACCAGGCGGCCGTTGACCCAATAGACCTGCCAGGCCAGCAGGCGCACCGCGCCCGCGCTGCCGACGAGCGAGGCCCGCAGCTCGGCCTGCCGCACCGGCACGGCGCCACCGGGCCAGGGCGCACTGGCGGTGCCAGCGCCGACCTCCGCCCAGTCCTTGTCCGAGTAGGTGACCAGTTGGTTCGAGGACGACACCAGCTTGCGCTCGGCATTCTGGCTGCGGTAGTAGCCGATGTACAAGCCGACCGGCTGGTCGCCCTTCACAGCCCCCTGGAACAGCTCGGCCGAAGGATTCTGGAAGGCGGGCTTCCAGTCGGGCGACGGCCGCTCGGCCATCTGCCAACCGTCTTGCAGGCTGCCCTGCAGGGCCAACTGCGGCGGCGTTTGGTTCTGCGCGTGCGCCAGCCCCCAGACGACACCGTGGGGCGCCAAGACCACCAGCGCCAATGCCAGCAGCACGGCCGGACGGAAACGGCCGGACGCGCCGCCGGTGGCTGTCAGCGGCAGCGTCATGTCGGGCGACGGTTCGGACCAGCGTGCGCCGATCGCGAACATCAGCATGATGACGATGCCGAAGAACATCCAGCCGTAGATCAGGTGATCGACGCCCGTGGCGATGGTGTTGCCCGAGTAGTGGCCAAGCATCACGATGATGTAGGCGCGCAGCCAGTTCGCCACGATGGGCACCAGGATGGACACCAGCACGAACAGCGCACGCCGGCGCGCCGAGCGGTAGTTCAGGTAGGCGAACAGCGCGCCGACGGTGACCGACGCGATCAGGTAGCGGATGCCGCTGCAGGCCTCGACCACGGACCAGTGGCCCGAGGGGATGACGAACTGCTGGCCTTCGCGGTACACCGGGATGCCGCTCACGCGCAGAGCCAGCACGGTGAAATCGGCCGTCCACTCCATCAGCCGCGGCATCATGAAGTCGCCGATGGGCACGGCGAAGAACATGAAGCCCAGGGGGAACAGCAAGGCCAGGGCCACTTGCCAACCCAGCACCGCGGGCACGGCCAGCACCACGAGCATGGTCAGTGCCAGCTGTGTCGCAGCATTGACGGCCACCAGGTCGCCCAGCAACCACAGCAATGCCGCGCCCAGCATCAACACGACGGCCATGGGACTGGGCTCGGGCACGAGGCCGGCCAGTCGGTGCCGTTGCCGCCACACCAGCCACAGCACGATCGGGGGCACGAGCAGGCCGTGGGCATAGGTGTCCGATCGCAGCCAGATGGCGACCATGGCAGTGGCCGTCTCGCGGTACAGCAGCAACAAGGCCACCAGCGTCAAGACCAGCAGCGCCAGGGGCCGGCGCCAATGCGCAGGCAGACCCGGCGCGGAAGAAGAAGGGGCCATGCTGGCGCTCATGTCGGTATCAGTGCCGGTGCGGCCGTCGGGGCCGATGCGATGGGAAGGTGCCGGTCGATGCCGGAAAGGTGCGCGTCCCAGCTGAAGCTGGCCAACACTTTGGCGCGTGCCGCCACGCCTGCCGAAGCGGCCTGCTGCGCGTCGGCCAACAGGGTCTCGACCTGCGCAACGAAGGCGTCGGCGTCGGCGACCGGGAACATCTCGACGCCATCGCGCGCGCCGATGGCCTGGGCGCACTCAGCGCTCGCCACCACGGCCTTGGCCATCGCCATGGCCTCGAGGATCTTGTTCTGGATGCCGCGCGCCACGCGCAGCGGCGCCACCACCAGCGCTGCGTGCTGCAGGTAGGGGCGCACGTCGTCCACGGTGCCGGTCACGGTCACGGCCTCGGAGGCCAGCGCGGTCACCGCCGGCGCGGGATTGCGGCCGACGATGTAGAAGCGCAGGCGCGGCCAGCGCTGGCGCAGTGCGGGCAGCATGTCGGCGCAGAACCAGTTGACCGCGTCGATGTTGGGCCAGTAGTCCATGGCACCGGTGAACACCAGCGGCAGTTCATCGACCGCATAGGGCGAGGCGCGCTGCGGGTCGGGGGAGAAAAACTGCGCGTCCACACCGTTGCACAGCGGCTCGACGTTCTCGCCGCTGCCCTGCGCCTGGCTGCGGAACAGCTCGGTCTCCTGCGGGGTGACGAAGAAGGAGCGCCGCGCGCGCTGCGCCACGGCACGCTCGAATGCCAGCAGGCGTTCGCCCTCGCGCCTGTACAGCCAGGACAGCGGCCAGGGGCGTGCCGCGGCGTACTGGGTCCACTTGGCTGAATCCAGGTCGACGAAATCCACCAGCATCGGCAGATCGGCCGGAGCGTACTGCGCCATCGCGGAGGAGAACACCACGGTGGCGTCGACAGTCTCGGTCGCCAGCGTTTCGCGCACCCAGCGCGCCAGGGCCGCATCGCGGTAGTAGGCCAGCGTGAGCGCCTCGCCGCGCAGCAGCCCGGACAGGCTGCGGAGCTTGGCCCGCCTGGGCCGCAGCGGCACCACATGCAGCTCGGGACAGATCGCGCGCAGCGCGGGCAGGTGGACTTCGTCCTGCGGATCGTCGATGAAGGTGCCCAGCAGCACACGGTGCGTGCGCTGCAGATGCCGCAGCAAATGGTACGAACGCACCTTGTCGCCCTTGTTGGGCGGGTAGGGCATGCGGTGCACCAGGTACAGCAGCGTGGCCATCGGGGGTCTCAGCCCAGGTTGCGCACGATGTGCGGGCCGACGAAGTTGACCAGCGCGCGCGGCAGGCGGCGCCAGGTGCGGATCACGAACTGGTATTTGGCGTTGGACGGGTTGTTTTGCGGCACCGCATCGCGCTTGTAGAGCTGGTATTCGTAGTGCAGCGGCAGCGGTTCGAAGCCCCAGTTTTTCTTGAACGCAAAGGAGCCCGTGCCTTGCTTGCTGCGGCCGTAGTCGAACACGCGCGCACCGCGTGCCGCGGCATGGCGCATCAGCTCCCAGTACTTGAAGTCGTTGCCAGCCAGGTCGCGCGCGGCCTCGTCGTCGCCGGCGTAATAAGGCAGCACCTCGTCGCGGAAGTAGAAGCTCAGCACGCTGCTCAGTGGCCGGCCTTCGGGCGAGGTGACGGTCAGCACCTCGCAGTCCTTGCCAAAGGTCGTCAGCAGCGCCTGGAAGTAGCGCTTGGACATGGCCGGCGTGCCATGGCGGTGCACGTTGTCGGCGTAGAGCGCAAAGAAGCGGTCCACAGTGGGATCGATGCTGCTCTGCAGGCCGTTCTTGATGCCCTTGCGCACCATGGCGCGCTGCTTGCGGGGGATGGCCAGCATGTTGGCCTCGTCGTCGGCGACGATGCTCTTGCGGAATGTGACGTACAGGTCCTGCAGCGGCCAGTCGGCATGCCGGCGCTGCACGTTGCGCATCTCCAGATGGTCGACATCGAGCCGGCGCGCCAGGCCCTGCGCCTCTTGCTCCAGCAACTGCGCGGCGGCAGGATCGCTGGTCGCCACGCCGCCGTAGACGCCAAAAGGCAGACTGACCAACGCGTTGCCAAACAGGCGGCTTTTGACGTGGCCGAGCGGTAGCACGCCCAGGATCGCGCCGCCGTCTTCGGCGTACAGGAAATGGCTGTCGTGCCGAAAGACCTCGCGCAGCAGCGTCTGCCAGCCGGCACGGTGGAAAAAGCTGGCTTCGGGGCACTGGTGCACGAAGGCATCCCAGCGGCGAGACGCCTCGGCATCGCCGGGCTGCAATCGTTTGATGGTCAGCATGGGAACGGTCAGGCTGGCGTGGCCGCAGGACGCAGGAATATCTCGTCCATGCGGCCCCACTTGAAGTCACCCATCAGCCGGTCCAGCCGCGCTTCCATGCGGTCGATGTTCACATAGTGGCGAAAGCGCGCTTTGGCATCGATGCCGGCCACGCGCGGCTGCTCCGGGTCGATCTCCCAAGGGTGGAAGTAAAAGATCGCGGCCTCGCGGTCCTGCGCGTTCACGCGGCGCAACATCCAGCGCGACAGCCCGTAGGGCAGCAGGCGGAAATAGCCGCCGCCGCTGGATGGCAGGTTGCGTTGCAGCATGCGCAGCGTGGTGACCGGGATCTCCAGCAGGCCATCACGCACGGGATGGGCAAAGCGCGGAGCGTCGGGCATGCCGTAGTGGTCGTGCTGGATCGGGTAGATGCTGGAGCTGTACTGGTACCCGGCGGCCTGCAAGCAATCGAAGGCCCACAGGTTGCGCGTACCGATCGAGAAGCTCGGCGCACGGTAGCCCTGCACCGCCACACCGCCCAGGTCTTCCAGGATCTGCTTGGCGCGCTGGATGTCGGCCAGGAAGTCCGGCTCGCTCTGGTCGCTGGCGCGCTCATGGCCGTAACCGTGGCTTGCCAACTCATGGCCTTCGGCGACGATGCGGCGCACCAGCTGTGGATAGCGCTCCGCGATCCAGCCCAGCGTGAAGAAGGTCGCCTTGGCGCCATGGCCGGACAGCATGTCCAGGATGCGGTTGACGTTGCGCTCGACGCGGCACTCGCGCGTCTCCCACTCGTCGCGGCGGATGTAGGGAGCGAACGCGGAGACCTGGAAATAGTCCTCCACGTCGATGGTCAGTGCATTGGTGATCGATGTTGCGGCGGTCATGGTGTCTTGTCCTCTGCCCCGCGGCGCGCAGCAACGACGAGTTTTTTCAGCATCGCAAGCACCTCCAGGTTGATCCGCTCCAGGCGGAGCAAGCTGCGTTCCAGGCGCTGCAGGCGATCGCCCTGCTGCTCCTTGTCCAGGCCGGAAATATGCGCCTCCATGCCGTCCAGGGCCTCCGGATCGAACTGCAGGCCACCAACGATCTCATCGCCGGCCGGGGCGGTCGACCAACTCCGCTGCGCTGGTGCGACGCCCAACTGGGTCAGCCCCGACTCCTCGCGAATCTCTTGCGCAACAGAAGTCACATCTTCGGCGGTCAATGTGTCTTTTTCGTTCAGGAAGCCCAGCAGGAGCAGCCGGTCACAGATCGCATTGATGCGCCGGGGAATGCCGCCGCTGGCGCCGAAGATTTCGACGAAGGCCTCTGGCTCGAACTGCGGCCGCCCCGTGCCGCCGGCGCATTTGAGCCGGTGCTCGACGTAGCCCTGCGTCTCTTCCTGGTCGAGCGGGCCGATGTGGCAAGCAGCAATCACGCGCTGGCGCAGCTGCTGCATCTGCGGATGCTGCAGGATGTCGCGGAACTCCGGCTGGCCGACCAGGAAACTCTGTAGCAGCGCCTGGTTGCCGAACTGGAAGTTGGACAGCATGCGCAACTCCTCCACCGCGGACTGCGTCAGGTTCTGCGCCTCGTCCACGATCAGCAGGCAGCGCTTGCCCTGCACGGTCTGGCCCACCAGGAAGGCCTCCAGAGCCATCAGCAGGTCGGCCTTGCTCGCATCCTTGGTGCGCACGCCGAACGCCGCGGCCACCATGCGCAAGGTGTCTTCGGCCTCCAGCTGGGTGCTGACCACGTTGCCGGCGACGACCTTGCTCGGGTCGAGGCTGTCCAGCAGGCCACGCACGATGGTGGTCTTGCCGGCACCGATCTCGCCGGTGATGACGATGAAGCCCTCGTTGCGCAGCACGCCGTAGTCCAGGTAGGCCTTGGCCCGCCGGTGCTGCTTGCTGGCGAAGTAGAAGGTGGGGTCGGGGTTGAGCTGGAACGGTTTGCCGCTCAAGCCGTAATAGGCTTCATACATCAGTCAGAACTGCAAGCTGAGCCCGCCACGCAGCGCGGTTTCGGAGTAGGAGGAGAGGCTGCCGCTAGAGAGCGTGCGGCGCAGCCCCAGCGTTCCGGTGGTGTGCGGCCCGAGCTTGGTCGAAAGGCTGAAGTTGAGCGAGCGCAGATCGCTGCTCTGCGCGCCGCTCTGCTGACCGGCAGCCCGGCTCATCGATCCGAGGACGCTGAGCGAGGATTGCGGGCTCAGGCGGCGCGAATAGACGATGCTCAAGCCATGCTGGCGCACGTAGTTCGAGTTGCCCAAGTCTTCACCGGTGTCCGCTGTCACCTGTTGGAGGCGGCTGGTTTCGGACTGCGACACCGAGAAACTCAAGGTGTCGCGCAAGCCGATCAATGTGAAGGAAGCATCCTGACGCCGCGTCAGCGTCACGGAAGAACTCAGGAAGCCCAGGTCCACGCTGGTGTTGCCATCCAGACCATTGGCCAGCAAGAAGGAATTGACAAGCTGCGCACGGCGCGCAGGATCGGGCTCGATCGAGGTGAACTGGAAGAAATACAGGTCGTACAGCGTGCCGACACTGAAGGAGCCGGCCTGGCTCGGTGTCGAACTCGCATCGCGTGAATCGGAGAAGCGCCAGGCCGAGCGCGGCGTGCGGTGCTCGAAGTTGACGTTGTAGGCGCGGCCAAAGAAGCGCTTCTCCAGCAACGCCGAAAAGCGCGTGCGCTCTGACAATGCCCATTGGACCTGCCCGCCGAATGTGGCATGGCTTTCCTTCTCTTGCGAAGCGTAGTTGTTCGATTCCCAACCCGGGATCACCGACACCGAAAGCTGCGGCGAGAACGGATGGGTCAGGAACGCGCGCACCCGGTCGGATTCATACGAGCGGCCCGAGGCATAGTCCTGCTGCTGGTGGCTGGCATCGAGCGACCAGCCGATCACGCGTTGCTGGTTGGTGCTCGCCAGGCGCAAGGACAGGTCGTCGAGGTCGTAGTCGGCGTTCACCAGGTTTGACTTGGTCCGCGACGCAGTGCGCCCGTAGCGCATCTCATACTGCGACCAGTCGCCGAACCGGCCCCGCACGTAAGGCGACACGCGGTACAGCGCCGCTTCCGTCCGGTTCTGGTTGTCGGTGACATCGCTGCCCGAGCGTGTACCGAAGGCCGAAACCGTCTGCTGCGAGATGTTGCCCGTGAAATCGACGAAGGCGAAGTTGTCCGCTACCTCGAGGCTACCGAGCGCCCGCAGCGCATTCTGGTTGCGGTCCAGCGAGCGCTCCCGCGCGTGCAACAGCCGGGTGAGCGAGTAGTCGACATTGGCTTTCAAGCGATCACCCTCGGCCGTGAAACGCAGGCCGGGGCTCACCGAGGTCACAAAGTCAGCGACCTTTTCCACGCCCCCACGCGCGTGCACGTTGTCGGTCCAGGTGCTCTCCACCGCAACACGGGGAACCAGGGACATCTGCCTGCGATCGTTTTGGCCAGTGCCTTCGGCCGCTGGAGTCTCCCGCGCCGACAAAGGCTCCGGTGCTGCCGATGAAAGTCCATTGGAGGCGGTCTGGCCGTGCGCGACCGAAGCGGCACCAAACAGCCCCGCCACGACCAAGGCCTTCACCAGCCCAGTTTCCCGTGCGAAAGACGGACAAAAAAACTGCATCAGGGGAGGGCCTTGCAGCATAGACGACTAACCTCAGCTGCCATAGCCATAGCCGTAGCCCTGGCCGTAACCGCCGTAGCCGTAGCCCTCGCCAGCACCCGCCTTGGCTTGATTCAACACCATCATCTTGACCGGGCAGGACTCGATGGTCGCCAAGGCATGCTGCACGTCGTTGCGCAAGGTCTTCTCTGCATGGACCACCACCACGATCTGCCCCATGTGTGTGGCCAGCACGCGTGACTCCGTCGTCAATAGCAGCGGCGGCGAGTCGAAGATGACGATGCGGTCCGAGTAACGCCGCGCGATGTCGGCGATCAGCGTGTTCATGGCATCGCTGGCCAACAACTCGGTGGCGCGCGGATGCGGCGTGCCACTGGGCAGCAGGGTCAGCTTGTCGATGTTGGTCCGCAGAAGCACCTGGGACAGGTCAGCCTTGTCGTCGACCAGCAGGTCGAGCAGGCCGCGGCTGGCGGGCAACCCCAGCATGCGCAGGATCGACGGACGTGCCACGTCCGCGTCCACCAGCATCACCGTGTTGTTCAACTCGGTTGCAATGCTCAGTGCCAGATTCAGCGCGTTGAAGCTCTTGCCTTCCCCCGCCACTGCGCTCGTGACCATGATCAAGTTGCCGTTCACGATCGGCGTTGCGCCTTTGCCCATCGCGTTGGCAATGAGCGGCCGCTTGATCACGCGGTACTGGTCAGCGATCTGGGACCGCGGCGCATTGGGGCTCACGAAGCCGGCGGCCGTCAGCGCATCCAGATCCAGATCGACCTGGCGTGAAACCACGGAGGGACGAGCGGGCGGAGGGGCAGGCGCCACGGGTTCGGGCACCACAGGGGCAACAGCGGCGGCGACGATGTCTGGCACAGCCACGCCCGCCTGCCGCAACTGCTCCAGGCGCCGCGATGCTTGTTCGATCAGACTACTCATGCCATCCTCAAGCGGCCCTGCTGGCCATGAAGGCCATCAGGCCGATGCCCAGGGCGAAACAGACAACCAAGCTGCCCGAAGCCGCCGCAAACTTCCACAGGTTCCTGCGTTCACCGCGTTTGGCTTCGTCGCTGATGACCAGGGTCACAACCCCAAGGAGCGGCAAGGCGACCGCATTGCGCAGCGCATGTGCGTTATGGAACACGGGACGCAGCTGGCTCAGGCCCAGGGCCGTTGCCACACCAACTGCCAAGGAGGCGACCAGCGCCCCGACCAGCAACAAGGAACGGTTGGGTGCGACCGGGCGCTGCGACACGCGCGGTGGATCGATCAAGCGGAAATCCGCCACGCCGGCCACGGAATCCAGATTTCCCGTCATGGAGGCGGACTCGCGCCGTGACACCAGATCTTCGTAGTTCTTCTTGTTGACCGCGTAATCGCGGTTCAGCTGTGCGTACTCCGCCTCGATCTGTGGCGCCGTCTTCGCCTGTTCCTGCGCCCTCGCGTAGCGTGCACCGAACTCGGCCACCCGCGCACTCAGCGACGCGACCCGCACCTCTGCCGTGGCAAGCAAGCGCCCGAGCTCTTGAACCGCCAGGCTGCTGCTCGCTCCGGTGATCGGGCCGGACACCGCGGCCTTGCGCAGCGCCTCGACTTCCTTGCTTTTCTGCTCTTCGATCTCTTTGATCGAGCGACGCGTGGCCGCGACGTCAGGATGTTGCTCCGTGTAGCGCTGCAACAGGTTGTCGAGATTGCGCTTCTGCTCGGTCAGCCGGGTATCGATTTCCGGCGTCGGGAAGAGACGTTCGGCATCCCCGCTCTTCGCCGCTTTAGACAGTTGGGCGCGCTCCGCGTCCAGTTGGCGCTTGGCGGAATCGCGTGCGCGTTCGGCTTCCAGCAATTCAAGCTTGGCGCTGTTGTATTGGGAGCCCAACTCACCGATGCGGGAGGCGACATCCGGGCCCGCAGTGGACTGCAACTCGATATTGCGCAGCCGGAAGTCCTTCAGGCGCGTTTCGGCCTCTTCCAGCCGCGTCTCATACATGCGGATCTGCTCGGAGATGAACTTCTGTGCAGCGGCCGTGTCCTTGCGGGAATCGCCCAGACTGGACTCGACGAAGATCGACACCAGCGACTGGACGACCTTCTGCGCGCGCGGCGGCACGGAGTCCCGATAGGTGATGGTGTACAGGTTGTCGCGTCCCGCGCCCTTGATCTCCAAGGTACCCATCAAGGTATCGATCAGGCGCTCTCGCGCAGCCGGCGATTCGACGTTGAGGTCCAGGTCGGCCATGCGCACCAACTTCTCGACGTTGGGTCGGTTGATCAACGTGCGGCTCAACATGACGACCTGCTGGTTCACATTGGGCTGCACAGCCAAACCCGACATGAGCGGTTTCAGAATCGACTGGGTATCGACGAATATCCGCGCCGAGGCCTCATATTTATCGGGAATTCGCAGCACGACAGCAGAACCGACAATGGCAACAATCCACGCCGCCAGCAACCCCCACCACCGATGCTTCCACGCGCCCTTGGCGAACGTGGAAATCTGGTTGACTAATTCGTCCATCGATCAAAACCAGCTTTGCGGGATCACCAAAATATCGCCGGGCTTCATCTCGACGTTGTTCGAAATATCTCCGCGCTTGACCAGATCACGCAAACGCACGGAATACTGCTTTCCACCTTCCGCAGTGCGCAGAATCGAAGCGGCGTTGCCGTCAGCAAAATCCGTCAGCCCTCCCACGGCGATCATGACGTCCAGGAGCGTCATCTTCTGCTTGTACGGCAGGAACTGAGGCCGGGCCGCCTCGCCAACCACGCGAATCTGCTCGCTGTAAGGGCCCACAAATGTAGTAACGATCACCGTGACAACCGGATCGCGCACGAATTTCCCCAGCAATTGCTCGATTTCGCGTGCAATCTCGGTGGAGTTCTTGCCCTGGGCAATCAGCTCATCGACCAACGGCGTGGAAATCTTGCCATCTGGTCGCACCGGAACGGTCATCGACAATTCGGGATTACGCCAGACGATGATATTGAGCGAATCGCCCGGTCCGATAATGTAGTTATAGTCGCCCGATGCCGCCAGCGCTGGCGCGGCCGGGTATTTGCTCGAAGCACATCCCACGAGAAAGATAACCGTGAGGAAAAGTCCAAGCTTGCTGATCAAGCCTCGAATCGCAGCGTGATGAATTTTCAAGGCAAATCCCCTACAGTATTCGGCAACAGTTCTTCGAGCGGGGCACTATAGCGCACTTCCCCCGCACGATTGCGACGTTCCGGCCAGCGGCCCAAGGGCTGTGACCAGCGGCGAAGCCTTCGATTCTCTACGCGCTGCGCGTGTGATTCGCGCGACAAATGCACATAAGTGCCCGGTATGTTGCGCGGTTGCACGGTGCGCCGCGCACCGGTTCACACGCGGTAGTAGCTTCGGTACCAGGCAACGAAGCGAGCGATGCCCTGCTCCAGCGGCGTCGCTGGCACCGTCCCCACCCAGTCGCCCAGGGCCTGCACATCGGCATAGGTGGCTAGAACATCGCCATCTTGCAATGGCAGCAGGCGCTTCTCCGCCGTCCGCCCCAGCGCCTGCTCGATGGAGCTGATGAAATCCAGCAAGGGCACGGGATTGCGGTTGCCAATGTTGAACACGCGGTAGGGCGCTGCGCTGGTGGCTGGATTCGGGTGGGCGGCATCGAACGCGGCGTCCGGGCTAGCAGGCCGGTCGAGTACCCGGACCACGCCGTCCGCCACGTCGTCCACATAGGTGAAGTCGCGCTGCATTTGCCCGAAGTTGTAAACCTCGATGGGCCGCTGCTCCAGGATGGCCTTGGTGAACAGGAAGAGCGCCATGTCGGGGCGCCCCCACGGCCCGTACACGGTGAAGAAGCGCAAACCCGTCGTCGGCAGCCCATAGAGATGGCTGTAGGTGTGGGCCATCAACTCGTTGGCTTTCTTGGTGGCGGCATACAGGCTGACCGGATGGTCCACCGTATCGGCTTCGGCGAACGGCATCTTCGTGTTGCCGCCATAGACGCTGGAGCTGGATGCATAGACCAGATGGCGCACCTTATGGTGGCGGCAGCCCTCCAGCACGTTCACGAAGCCGACCAGGTTGCTGTCTACATACGCATGCGGATTGCGCAGCGAATAGCGCACGCCGGCCTGCGCCGCGAGATGGACCACGCCATCGAACGCATGCTGCGCAAACAACAACGCCATGCCGTCGCGGTCGGCCACATCCAAACGCACGAAGCTGAAACCGGGTTGCCCCTCCAGCAACCCGAGGCGGCCTTCCTTGAGCGACACGTCGTAGTAGTCGTTCAGGTTGTCCAGGCCCACGACCTCGTCACCGCGCGCCAGCAGACGCTGTGCCACATGCATGCCAATGAAGCCTGCCGCTCCCGTCACCAGAACCTTCACGCCTTGCTTCCTTGCGCATAGGCACTGTCCAGTTGTGCCTCGATCGCCTTCCACAGCGGCCGGATCATCAGGCGCAGCCCCGCTTCCACGGTCGCCGCACGGATCAAGGAAGGCACACGCGTCCCACGGTGCTCCACCGGCGACCCGATCGGCACGATTTCCACGCCCAGCTTGGCGAAGTGCTCCGCCAGTCGCGGCTCCGTCAATGTGAAGAGATATTCAATGTTGTGGCGGCGGGCGATGAGCACCGACGCCATGTACAGACCGACCGGGATGTATGGGAAGCGGGGCTGCTGCGCATCGCCGAAGTCGCTCACGTCCAGCGCCACCTCTTTGTGGTCTTCGCCACGACGGCGCCGAAAATCCGACAGCACGGCCAGCCGGGACACCTCGGCGATCCGGTCGCGTGGCAGGCGCGACGGATCGATCTGGTCCCGGAACAGGGAATCGCGGCACGATTTCTCGAAAGGCAGCAGGGAGTCCGGCGCCGCCGGGTCGGTCAGGATCACGCGTGCGGAACCCACCAGCCGCGGCGCGGTCTCTGCCGTTCGCATCAGGCAATGCAAGGAACGCACGTCGTAGGCGTCCGTCTCGCGCTGGTCCGGCCGCACCGGCTCGAAACCCAGTTCGCGCGCATAGACGTCATGGCGAATGAAAAAGACGTCGTTCTGCTCTTTTTCCGTCAGCGCCGGTGCGACGGAAAAGAAGCGGTTGAAGTTTTCGGCAAGGTTGAGTCTGGACATCGGAGGCTCCGGGTGCTGGCGTCGGCAGATGCCGAGCATAGCGACCACCCGGTACACAAGCGCCGTGACCACCGCCAAAACTGTGGACTCGCTCGCAAAAATGGTGAGGTTCGCTGACAACAGTGCTCGTTTACAGCACAAATCCTAACGGCGAAGATGCGTCTGAACCCCGGGCTTTGCTACATTTTGAGGATATGGCTGCAGTCGACACGGCAAAGAACCCTCCCGGTGTGGCCCTGCCCGGACTTGGCAGGGCCTTGATCGCCGCAGGGAAATTGGGCCAGAAGGCGGCCGAAGACCTGTATCGCAAGTCGCAAAGCGGCCGCACCAGCTTCATCGCCGAGTTGACCGGCTCAGGTGCCGTGTCGCCGTTCGACCTGGCCCACACCATGTCGTCGGCCTTCGGTGCTCCCGTGCTCGACCTGGATGCGCTGGATCCGCAGCGCCTGCCCAAGGATCTGCTGGACGCGAAGATCTGCCACGCATACCGCGTGGTGCCGCTGTCCAAGCGCGGCAACCGCCTGGCCGTGGCGACGGCCGACCCCTCCGACCAGGAAGCGGCCGAGAAGATCAAGTTCGCCACCCAACTGGTGGTGGACTGGGTCATCGCCGAGTACGACAAGCTCTCGCGCATGCTGGAGTCCGGCGTCGGCCGCGTCGACACGACGATGCAGAACCTGGTCGGCGGGGACTTCGAGTTCGACGAAGCGAGCGTGGCCGCGGCAACCGAGACCACCGACACAGCGGCGCAGTCCGA
Source organism: Pseudorhodoferax soli (assembly GCF_003337555.1). Classification (GTDB taxonomy): domain Bacteria; phylum Pseudomonadota; class Gammaproteobacteria; order Burkholderiales; family Burkholderiaceae_C; genus Pseudorhodoferax; species Pseudorhodoferax soli. Next base: position 1,279,783 of record NZ_QPJK01000001.1, read on the forward strand.
GGTGGAGGACGCCCCGGTCGTCAAGTTCCTGCACAAGATGCTGCTCGATGCCTTTGGCATGCGCGCGTCCGACCTGCACTTCGAGCCGTACGAACACAATTACCGCGTGCGTTTTCGCATCGACGGCGAGTTGCGGGAGATCGCCGCGCCGCCGGTGGCCATCAAGGACAAGCTGGCCTCGCGCATCAAGGTCATCTCGCGGCTGGACATCTCGGAGAAGCGCGTGCCGCAGGACGGCCGCATGAAGCTCAAGATCGGCCCGGACCGTGTGATCGACTTCCGCGTCAGCACGCTGCCCACGCTGTTCGGCGAGAAGATCGTGATCCGGATCCTGGACCCGAGTAGCGCCAAGCTGGGCATCGATGCCCTGGGCTACGACCCCGTGGAGAAGGCGCGGCTGATGCACGCCATCGGTCGTCCCTACGGGATGATCCTGGTCACCGGTCCGACCGGTTCGGGCAAGACCGTCTCGCTGTACACCTGCCTGAACCTGCTCAACAAGCCTGGCGTCAACATCGCCACGGCCGAAGACCCCTCGGAAATCAACCTGCCGGGCGTCAACCAGGTCAACGTCAATGAAAAGGCGGGCCTGACCTTCGCCGCTGCGCTGAAATCTTTCCTGCGGCAGGACCCGGACATCATCATGGTCGGTGAAATCCGCGATCTGGAAACCGCCGACATCGCCATCAAGGCTGCGCAAACCGGTCACCTGGTCCTGTCCACGTTGCACACCAACGACGCGCCCACCACGCTCACGCGGATGCGCAACATGGGCATTGCGCCGTTCAACATCGCCTCCAGCGTGATTTTGATCACGGCGCAGCGGCTGGCGCGCCGGCTGTGCAACAACTGCAAGCAGCCCCTCGACATCCCGCGCGAGACGCTGCTGCAGTCGGGCTACGCCGAAAGCGACCTGGACGGCAGCTGGACGCCCTACCACCCGGTGGGCTGCAACCAGTGCAACAACGGCTACAAAGGCCGCGTCGGCATCTACCAGGTCATGCCCATCAGCGAGGAAATCCAGCAGATCATCCTGGCCGACGGCAGCGCGCTGGACATCGACCGGCAAGCCAAGCGCGAGGGCGTGCGCTCCTTGCGGCAATCGGGGCTGCAGAAAGTCCGGCAGGGCATCACCTCGCTCGAGGAAGTGCTCGCCGTGAGCAACGAATAAGCACGCCCACCGCCGAGAGGATCTATGGCCACCGCAGTTTCCAGGGACGTCAAGGAGTTCGTCTTCGAGTGGGAAGGCAAGGACCGCAATGGCAAGCAGGTGCGCGGCGAGACCCGCGCGGCCGGCGAGAACCAGGTCCAGGCCTCGCTGCGCCGCCAGGGCGTCTTTCCCACCAAGATCAAGAAGCGCCGCATGCGCGGCGGCAAGTCCATCAAGCCAAAGGACATCGCGATCTTCACGCGCCAGCTGGCCACCATGATGAAGGCCGGCGTGCCTCTGTTGCAGGCCTTCGACATCGTCGGCCGCGGCAACGCCAACGCCAGCGTGACCAGGCTGCTCAACGACGTGCGCCTGGACGTGGAGACCGGCAGCTCGCTGAGCGCGGCCTTCCGCAAGTTCCCGTTGTACTTCGACAGCCTGTACTGCAACCTCGTCGAAGCCGGCGAAGCCGCCGGCATCCTGGAGGCGCTGCTGGACCGGCTTGCCACCTACATGGAGAAGACCGAGGCGATCAAGTCCAAGATCAAGTCGGCGCTGATGTACCCGATCTCGGTGGTCGTGGTGGCCTTCATCGTGGTCTCCGTCATCATGATCTTCGTGATCCCGGCGTTCAAGGAAGTGTTTTCCTCCTTCGGTGCCGACCTGCCGGCGCCCACGCTGCTCGTGATCGCGATCAGCGAGTTCTTCGTCTCGTACTGGTGGCTGATCTTCGGCGGGATCGGCGGCGGCCTGTATTTCTTCATGCAGGCCTGGAGGCGCAACGAGCGCGTGCAGCAGGTGATGGACCGCCTGCTGCTCAAGGCCCCCGTGTTCGGCGTGCTGATCGAGAAGTCCTGCATCGCGCGCTGGACGCGCACGCTGGCCACCATGTTCGCGGCCGGCGTGCCGCTGGTGGAAGCGCTGGATTCCGTCGGCGGCGCATCCGGCAACTCGGTCTATGCCTTGGCCACCGAGAAGATCCAACAGGAAGTCTCCGTCGGCACCAGCCTGACCGCGGCCATGACCAACGCCAAGGTCTTCCCCAGCATGGTGCTGCAGATGTGCGCCATCGGTGAGGAATCGGGTTCCATCGACCACATGCTCGGCAAGGCCGCCGACTTCTACGAGGAAGAGGTGGACGACATGGTGGCCGGCCTGTCCAGCCTCATGGAGCCCATCATCATCGTGTTCCTGGGCGGCTTGATCGGCGGCATCGTGATCGCGATGTACCTGCCGATCTTCAAGCTCGGCCAAGTCGTCTGATGCCCAGTACCGCCTGGCTGGACGCCGCACTCGGCGGCGTCCTGGGATTGCTCATCGGGAGTTTCCTGAACGTGGTGGTCTACCGCATTCCGGCCATGATGTACCGGGGTTGGCTGCGCGAGTCTTCCGACAACCTGATGGCCGCCGACCCGCAGATGGGCGTGGCCACCTCGCTGTGGGACCTGGTCTTCGGCGGCAGGGCAACGCCACCCCCTCATCTGTACGCCAGCGCAGAGGCAACCGGCAAGGCACTCGACGCATTGGCGCCGCTGGACCTCATGCGCCCGCGCTCGCGCTGCCGCGCCTGCGGCCACTCTGTCCGCTGGTACGGGAACCTTCCCGTGCTGAGCTGGCTGGCTCTGCGCGGCGCCTGCTCGGCGTGCGGCGTGCGCATCGGCTGGCGCTACCCGCTGGTCGAACTGGCGACCGGCGCCCTCTTCGCGCTGTGCGCCTGGCGCTGGGGCCTGGGCCCGGTGGCGGCGGCCTGGGCCCTGTTCGCCGCCCTGCTGCTGTGCCAGTTCCTGATCGACCTGGACACGCAGCTGCTGCCCGACCAGTTGAACTACCTGTTGCTGTGGGCGGGCCTGCTGGCCAGTGCGCTGGGCTGGACCGTGCCGCTGGCGGCCTCTGTCTGGGGAGCCGCATCCGGCTACCTCGTGTTGTGGGGCTTCTTCCACGCCTACCGCTTGCTCACCGGCAAGGAAGGCATGGGCTACGGGGATTTCAAGCTGCTCGCGGCCCTGGGCGCCTGGCTCGGCGCCGACCATCTGCTGGCCATCCTGCTGCTGTCGTCCATCGTCGGCGCGCTGCTCGGCGGCGTCCTGCTGCTACGTGGCCGGCTCGCGCACAAAGACGTGCCCATCGCGTTCGGCCCCTTCCTGGCCGGCGCCGGCCTGCTGTGCCTGGTGCTGGGGCCGGACCGGGTCCGGCACCTCGCGCCGTTCGCCTTTCCCTGGGGCTGACATGAAGACCCTCGGATTGACAGGCGGGATCGGCAGCGGCAAGAGCACGGTCTCGGGCATGCTGGTCGAACTTGGCGCGGCCTTGATCGATGCCGACGCCAACGCACGCAGCGTCACGGCGCCGGGCGGTGCCGCCATCGCCCCCCTCCGCGCGCAGTTCGGCGACGCACTGATCGCGGCCGACGGCGCGCTCGACCGTGCCCGCATGCGCGAGCTCGCGTTCCGCCACCCTGCTGCCAAGCGCCGACTCGAAGCCATCGTCCACCCGCTCGTGGGCGAATTGGGCCGCCAGCAACTGGAGGCGGCGCGCGCCGCTGGCCATGGCTGCGTCGTCTACGACATCCCACTGCTGGTCGAATCGGGCCGCTGGCGCGCGCTGCTCGATGCCGTGCTCGTGGTCGATTGCCGGCCCGAGACGCAGGTCGCGCGCGTGATGGCCCGCAGCGGCCTCACCGAGGAGGCCGTGCGCGCCATCATGGCGGCGCAGGCTTCGCGCGCGCAGCGGCTTGCCGCGGCCGACACAGTGATTTACAACGACGGCATTTCCTTGGACGCGCTACGGAATGCCGTCCATCGGTTCGCCCATGCCTTCGGGCTATGATCGGCCGCGAACGGAAGTCCAGAGCGTGATCCTTTACGAGTACCCCTTCAACGAACGCGTCCGCACGTACCTGCGCCTGGAGCACTTGTTTCGCCGCCTGGTCGAACTGATGCCGCGCGAGCATGCGGTCGACCACCACTTCGCACTCGTCACGCTGTTCGAGATCATGGACGTGGCGGCCCGCGCCGACCTCAAGTCCGACGTCCTCAAGGACCTGGAGCGCCACAAGAGCCAGCTCGCCGGCTACCGCGAGAACCCAGCCATCGACCAGCGCGTGCTCGAAGACGTGATCGGGCAGCTGGAGCAGTGCTTCACGGCGCTGCACGAGCAGCCTGGCAAGGCCGGCCAACCGTTGACCGAGAACGACTGGCTCATGAGCCTGCGCAGCCGTGTGAGCATTCCGGGCGGCACCTGCGGCTTCGACCTGCCGGCCTACTACGCCTGGCAGCACGAGCCTGCGGACGTGCGCCGCCAGGCCATCGCCGGGTGGAGCACCACGCTGGCGCCGCTGGCCGAATCCATCCAGCACCTGCTCAAGATGCTGCGCGACTCCGGCGCACCGCAGAAGGTGATGGCGCTGGCGGGCCAGTTCCAGCAGAACCTGCCGCAAGGCCGGACCTACAACCTCATGCGCCTGCGCATCGACCCAACGCTCGGCCTGGTGCCCGAGATCAGCGGCAACCGGCTCATGGTCTCGGTGCGGCTCATGCGCCTGGGCGAGGATGCCAAGCTGCACCAGGCCAGCGACGATGCCGCTTTCGAAGTGGCACTCTGCGCCTGACATGGCCAGCGATCCCTCGGCACGCTGGGTGACGTGCCCGACCTGCAAGGGGAAGAGCCTGTACGGGCCCGGCAATGCGTTCCGCCCGTTCTGCAGCGAGCGCTGCAAGAACCTGGACTTCGGCGCCTGGGCCAGCGAGAGCTTCGCCGTGCCAGACCCCACGCCGCCGGACGACCAGCCCTTCGGCGATCCCCGGCTTCAGTAGCGCCTCAGGCGCAGGTGGCGCCCGGGAAGCCGCGCTCCGCGGCCAGCCAATCGAGCACCGGCAGAGCGCCAGGCAGCACGGGCGACTGTGCCACCGGCAATGTGGCCCAGGCGAAGCGCTGGCCTTCGCGCATCTCCAGCTGGCCGGTCCATGCACGGACCTTGCAGAAGCTGAGCCGCACCAGTGCGTGCGGGTAGTCCACGAGCTCCACGCGCCAGGGCTCTGCGGCGGCGATCACGATGCCGATCTCCTCGTGCAGTTCGCGGCGCAGCGCCTGCTCCACGGTCTCGCCCGCTTCGAGCTTGCCGCCCGGGAATTCCCAGTAGCCGGCGTAGACCTTGCCCTCGGGGCGCGAGGTCAGCAGGAAGTCGCCGTTGGTGGCGAGCAGCACGCCGACGGCCACGTCGATGGCCTTGCGGTCGGGCCCCCCTTCGCGCGGCCGGTCTCCGTCGGCCACCAGCGTCGCGCCGCTCATTGCGCGGCGTGCCGGCCCGCGTAGTCGCGCGCGAACTGGTAGGCCACGCGGCCGCTGCGCGATGCACGCTCGAGCGCCCAGACCAGAGCCTCCGGCCGAGCCGCCTCGATGGCCGCATCCGGCACGCCGAAGGAACGCAGCCACTGGGCCACGATGACGAGGTACTCGTCCTGGGTGAACGGGTAGAAGCTGACCCACAGCCCGAAACGTTCGGACAGGGAAATCTTCTCCTCCACCACCTCGCCCGGGTGCAGTTCGCCGTCGTCCGTGTGCTTGTACGTGAGGTTTTCCTTCATGTACTCGGGCAGCAGGTGGCGGCGGTTGCTGGTCGAATAGATCAGCACGTTGGGCGTGGACGCCGCCACCGAACCGTCCAGGATGGACTTCAGCGCCTTGTAGCCGGGCTCGCCGTCCTCGAAGCTGAGGTCGTCGCAGAAGATGATGAACTTCTCGGGCCGCTGGGCCACCACCTCGACGATGTCGGGCAGATCCACCAGATCGGCCTTGTCGACCTCGATCAGGCGCAGGCCGCGTGGTGCGTACTCGTTGAGGCAGGCGCGGATCAGCGAGGACTTGCCCGTGCCGCGCGCGCCCGTCAACAGCACGTTGTTGGCCGGTTTGCCTTCGACGAATTGCAGCGTGTTGCGCTGGATCTTCTCCTTCTGGCCGTCGATCTCCTGCAAGTCGGCCAGGCGCATCACGCCCACGTGGCGCACCGGCTCCAGCAGCGCGTGGCCGGAGCTGCGCTTGCGGTAGCGGTAGGCGATGGAGGCCGACCAGTCCGGTTCGGAGAGCGGCGCCGGCAGCACACGCTCGATGCGCGCCATGAGCTGCTCGGCCCGCGCGAGCATGCGTTCGAAGTGCTCGTTCATCGGATCAGGAACGGTAGTCGGCGTTGATGCTCACGTAGTCGTGGCTGAGGTCGCAAGTCCAGACCGTGTCGACGGCGTCGCCGCGGCCCAGGCCCACGCGGATCGTGATCTCGCTTTGCTTCATGACGCGCTGGCCGTCTTCCTCGCGGTACTCGGGCCGGCGGCCGCCGCGCGTGACCACGTGCACGTCGTCCAGATGCAGTTCGATCAGCGTCTGGTCAAGGTCATGGATGCCGGCATAGCCCACGGCCGCCAGGATGCGGCCCAGATTCGGGTCGCTCGCGAAAAAGGCCGTCTTGACCAGCGGCGAATGGGCAATGGCGTAGGCCGCCAGCCGGCATTCCTCGGCTGATCTGCCGCCTTCGACGCGGATGGTGATGAACTTGGTCGCACCCTCGCCGTCGCGCACGATGGCCTGGGCCAGCTTCTGCGCCACCTCCAGCAGGCCCGCCTTGAGTGCACGGCCGTCGGCCGTGTCCCAGGATTCGACGACCGGATGCGCCGCCTTCTGCGTCGCGATCACGACAAACGAGTCGTTGGTGGAGGTGTCGCCGTCGATGGTCACGCGGTTGAACGACGCATCGGCGAGGTCACGGGCCAGCTGCTGCATGAGCGCCGGCGCGATCTTCGCGTCGGTCGCCAGGTAGCCCAGCATGGTCGCCATGTTCGGCCGGATCATGCCTGCGCCCTTGCTGATGCCCGTGATGGCCACCGGCACGCCGGACAGGGTGACCTGCGTGCTGAACGCCTTGGGCACCGTGTCCGTGGTCATGATGCCTTCGGCCGCGCGCGCCCAATGGTCGGCCTTGGCGTCGGCCAGCGCGGCCGGCAGGCCCGCGATGATGCGGTCGCTGGGCAGTGGCTCCATGATCACGCCGGTCGAGAACGGCAGGATCTGCTCGGGGGCGATGTCCAGGTGCTGGGCCAGCGCCACGCAGGTGGCCTGCGCACGCGCCAGGCCGTCGTCGCCGGTGCCGGCGTTGGCGTTGCCCGTGTTCACCAGGATCGCGCGGATGCCATGGCCGGCTTGCAGGTGCTTGCGGCAGATCTGCACGGGTGCGGCACAGAAGCGGTTCTGCGTGAACACGCCGGCCACGGCCGCGCCGTCGTCGAGCAGCACGACCGTCAGGTCCTTGCGGTTGGCCTTGCGCACGCCGGCTTCGGCGACACCGATGCGCACGCCGGCGACGGCGTGCAGGTCAGCGGGATTCGGAGGGGAAAGATGAACGGGCATGGGATTCCTTCTGTCGGCGTCTTATGCCAGCTTCCCGTGACACTGCTTGAACTTCTTGCCGCTGCCGCAGGGGCAGGGATCGTTGCGGCCCACGCGCTGGCCATCGAAGGCGAGCGCATTGCCGCCAGCAGGCTGGGCTTCGGTGCGCGTCTCGACCTCGCCGGTCTCGGTGGGTGCCGTGTAGGTCACGTTCGCCAGGTTCTCGCTGCGTTGTTCCAGGTCCTGGGCGGCCTGGCCGGCCTCCTCGCTGGACTGGATGCGCACCGTCATGAGCAGCTTGGTGACATTGTTCTTGACCGCGTCCAGCATCTGGCCGAACAGCTCGAAGGCTTCGCGCTTGTACTCCTGCTTGGGCTGCTTCTGCGCATAGCCGCGCAGGTGGATGCCCTGGCGCAGGTAGTCCAGCGCCGACAGATGCTCGCGCCAGTGCTGGTCCATGCTCTGCAGCAGCACCATGCGTTCGAACTGCGTGAACTGCTCGCCGCCGACCAGCGCCACCTTCGCGGCGAAGGCTTCGTCGGCCGCGGCGATGACCTTCTCGACGATGTCTTCGTCGGTGATGTCGCTGGCCGCCTCGACAGCCGCCTGCAGCGGCACCTGCAGCTGCCAGTCGTCCGCCAGCGTCTTCTCCAGCGCCGGCAGGTCCCACTGCTCCTCGACCGACTCGGCCGGCACGAACTGGCGCACCAGGTCGGTGAAGCAGCCATGGCGCAGGCCCTTGATCTGCTCGGTCAGGTCGGCCGCGTCCAGGATCTCGTTGCGCTGGGTGTAGATCACCTTGCGCTGGTCGTTGGAGACATCGTCGTACTCCAGCAGCTGCTTGCGCATGTCGAAGTTGCGCGCCTCGACCTTGCGCTGCGCGCTCTCGATGCTGCGGGTGACGATGCCGGCCTCGATGGCCTCGCCCTCCGGCATCTTGAGCCGGTCCATGATGGCCTTGACGCGGTCGCCCGCGAAGATGCGCATCAGGGGGTCGTCCAGGCTCAGGTAGAAGCGCGAGGAGCCCGGGTCGCCCTGGCGGCCCGAACGGCCGCGCAGCTGGTTGTCGATGCGGCGCGACTCGTGGCGCTCGGTGGCGATGATGCGCAGCCCGCCAAGGGACTTGACGTGCTCGTGGTCCTTCTCCCACTGCGCGCGCACCTTGGCTTCCTCGGCCTGCAGAGCCGCGGCGTCCATGTCCGGGTTGGCGGCGTGCACCGCCTCGATGGCCTTCTCCAGGTTGCCGCCCAGCACGATGTCGGTGCCGCGGCCCGCCATGTTGGTGGCGATCGTGATCATCTTGGCCCGGCCGGCCTGGGCCACGATGTCGGCCTCGCGTGCGTGCTGCTTGGCGTTCAGCACCTGGTGCGGCAGGTTGGCCTTGATCAGCAGCTGGTCGATGATCTCGGAGTTCTCGATCGAGGTCGTGCCCACCAGCACCGGCTGGCCCCGCTCGTAGCACTCGCGGATGTCGGCGATCGCCGCGTCGTACTTTTCCTTGGTGGTCTTGTAGACGCGGTCGAGCTGGTCCTCGCGCCGGTTCACGCGGTTGGGCGGGATCAGCGTGGTCTCCAGGCCGTAGATCGACTGGAACTCGAAGGCTTCCGTGTCGGCCGTACCAGTCATGCCGGCCAGCTTGGCGTACAGCCGGAAGTAGTTCTGGAAGGTGATCGAGGCCATGGTCTGGTTCTCGGGCTGGATCGCCACACCTTCCTTGGCCTCCACGGCTTGGTGCAGGCCGTCGCTCCAGCGCCGTCCGCTCATCAGGCGGCCGGTGAACTCGTCCACGATCACCACTTCACCGTCCTGCACCACGTAATGCTGGTCGCGGTGGTAGATGTGCTGCGCCCGGAGCGCCGCATTCAGGTGGTGCATCAGCGTGATGTTGGCCGGGTCGTACAGCGACGCACCCTCCGGGATCAGGCCCAGCGCGGACAGGATGCGCTCGGCATTCTCGTGGCCCTGCTCGGTCAGGAACACCTGGTGCGACTTCTCGTCCACCGTGAAGTCGCCCGGCTTGGTCACGCCCTCGCCGGTGCGCGGGTCGGCCTCGCCCTCCTGGCGCGTCAGCGTCGGCACCGCCTTGTGGATCGCCAGGTACAGCTGGGTGTGGTCCTCGGCCTGGCCGCTGATGATCAGCGGCGTGCGCGCCTCGTCGATCAGGATGGAGTCCACCTCGTCGACGATGGCGTAGTTCAGGCCACGCTGCACGCGGTCGCGCACCTCGTAGACCATGTTGTCGCGCAGGTAGTCGAAACCGTACTCGTTGTTGGTGCCGTAGGTGATGTCGGCGGCGTAGGCGGCCTGCTTTTCCTCGCGCGACATCTGCGGCAGGTTGATGCCGACGGTCAGGCCCAGGAAGTTGTACAGGCGGCCCATCCACTGCGCGTCGCGGTTGGCCAGGTAGTCGTTGACGGTGACCACGTGCACGCCCTTGCCCGACAGCGCGTTCAGGTAGACCGGCAGCGTGGCCGTCAGCGTCTTGCCCTCGCCCGTGCGCATTTCGGAAATCTTGCCGAAGTGCAGGGCCATGCCGCCCAGCAACTGCACGTCGAAGTGGCGCATCTTCATGACGCGCTTGGAGCCTTCGCGCACCACGGCGAACGCCTCCACCAGCAGGTCGTCCAGCTCCGTGCCGGCGGCCACGCGGGCCTTGAACTCCTGGGTCTTGGCGCGGAGTTCGTCGTCGGAGAGCGTCTCCAACTGGGATTCCAGCGCATTGATCGCCTGCACCGACTTGCGGTATTGCTTCAGCAGCCGTTCGTTGCGGCTGCCGAAAATCTTGGTCAGGAAATTGATGTTCATGAATACGAGATCGCCCGCCTCCGCCCGGCATGGCGCGGTGGCATGGCGACCGAAATCCCTTGGTGTCGGTGGAATCCGGAAATGGCGGCAAGTGCGCAAATGGCCAAGGCCCGGCGCGTGCCAAACCGGCGATTTTATGCCGGGCGCCCTGCGGCGCTGGTGCGCCCGATAATCCCCAGCCCATGCATGCCCCCCGCCGCTCGTTCACCCTGCAACAGGCCTTTGCCGATTCCCAGCCGCTGGCGCGGCTGTCGGCCCTGGTGCGCGAGTCGGCCGAGCGCCTGGCCGCGGTGCAGCAGCTGATCCCCCCCACCATGCGGACCGCCATCCGGCCCGGCCCGATCGACGAGAACGGCTGGTGCCTGCTGGTGGACAACAGTGCCGTGGCCGCCAAGCTGCGGCACCTGGCGCCGCTGCTGCAGCAGGCGCTGGGCAACCGCGGCCTGGCGGTGACGGCCATCCGCGTCAAGATCCAGAAGCGGCTCTAGGAGCCAGCGCCGCGGGGCTGGGTTTGCCCCCGTTCGCGACGTTGCCATCGGGCCACGGGGTAGCATCCCTTTCCCCTTTTTCGGTCCCAGCCACACGGCACATCTCCACACGGCACATCTGCATCCATGACCCTTCCGACGACCTCCCTGGACAAGGCCAAGATCAAGTTCCTGTTGCTCGAGGGCATCCACCCCTCTGCCGTGGAGGTGCTGCGCGCCGCCGGCTACAGCCAGATCGAGTCCCTGCCCTCGGCTTTGCCCGACGAAGAGCTCAAGCGCAAGATCGCCGACGTGCACTTCATCGGCATCCGCTCGCGCACGCAGCTCACCGCCGAGGTGTTCGCGCACGCGCACAAGCTGGTGGCCGCAGGGTGCTTTTGCATCGGCACCAACCAGGTCGACCTGGCTGCCGCACGCGAACGCGGCATCGCGGTGTTCAACGCGCCTTACTCCAACACGCGCTCGGTGGCCGAACTCGTGATCGCCGAGGCCATCCTGCTGCTGCGCGGCATCCCGGCCAAGAACGCTGCCGCGCACCGCGGTGGCTGGCTGAAAACGGCCGAAAACGCCTACGAGATCCGCGGCAAGACGCTGGGCGTGGTGGGTTACGGTGCCATCGGCACGCAGCTGTCGGTGCTGGCCGAGGCCCTGGGCATGCATGTGCAGTTCCATGACATCGTCTCCAAGCTGCCGCTGGGCAATGCGCGCCAGGTGGGCCTGGCCGAGCTGCTGGCCACCAGCGACATCGTCACGCTGCACGTGCCCGAGACCCCCTCCACGCAGTGGATGGTGGGCGCCGAGCAGATCGCGGCCATGAAGCCGGGCGCCATCCTGATCAACGCCTCGCGCGGCACCGTGGTCGAGATCGACCCGCTGGCCGAAGCGGTCAAGGCCGGCAGGCTGCTGGGTGCGGCCATCGACGTGTTCCCCGTGGAGCCACGCGGCAACAAGGACGAATTCCAGTCGCCGCTGCGGGGCCTGGACAACGTCATCCTGACGCCACACATCGGCGGCTCGACCATGGAGGCCCAGGCCAACATCGGCCTGGAAGTGGCCGAGAAGCTGGTGCGCTACAGCGATACGGGTGCGACCACCTCGTCGGTGAATTTTCCCGAGGTCTCGCTGCCCTCACACCCGGGCAAGCACCGCCTGCTGCACGTGCACCACAACGTGCCGGGCGTGCTGTCGGAGATCAACCGCATCTTCTCGGACAACCAGATCAACATCTCGGCCCAGTACCTGCAGACCAACGAGAAGATCGGCTACGTGGTGATCGACCTGGACGCCGGCTCCTCCGAACGCGCGCTCGAGAAGCTGGCCCAGGTGGCGGGCACCATCCGCACCCGCGTGCTCTTCTGAGCCCTTAGAGCCTGCGCGGCCGCGCCAGCAGCGGCCGCAGCTTGTGCAGGTCGCGCCACAGCGGTGGCAGCGAGATGGCCAGCAGCAAGGCGGCCAGCGGCACCACACAGACGAAGCCCAGGTGCGTGAAGCCCAGCGCGCCGGCAATGCCGCCTAGCACGAAGGCCGTTAGCAGCCCGCCCGTGAGCCGCAGCTTGGCGCGGTCGTGGCGCACCGGGCCCTGCTGGGAGGCCGCCCGGTTGAAGTACAGCAGCTTGCCCAGTTCCATGCCCAGGTCGGTCACGTTGCCCGTCATGTGCGTGGTCCGCACGCGGCCACCCGAGGTCTTGGAACTCACGGCGTTCTGCAGGCCCATGATGAAGGACAGCAGGAGCACGGTGAGCGGCACCGTGAACGGCGTCTGCCAGCCCAGCGTGATCGCCCCCATAAGACCGAACGGGAACATCAGCAGCGCCTCGCACAGCAGCGGTAGCGCGTAGATGCTGTCCAGCCGGCGCTGGCGCCCCCAGTTGACCAGCATGGCCGTGGCTGCGGCCCCGGCGACGAAGGCCAGCAGCGCACCCAGCGCCGTGAGCACCAGCCGGCCCTGGCCCAACGCCAGCCCGTCCGCCAGCTGCGATGTGAAGCCCGTCATGTGCGAGGTGTACTGGTGCAGCACCAGGAAGCCGCCGGCATTGATGGCGCCGGCATTGAAGGCCAGGAGCATGCCCAGGGCCAGGTTGGTCGATGGCGCGCGGTGCCGGCTGGTCAGGACGAGGAAACGGCGCATGGCGGGCAATGCGATGCAAACCCCGGGCCAGGCTGCCCTTTCACTCCCAGAAGGACAGCAGGGCCGGCAGCGCGGCCATGTCCTCGAACACGTGCACGGCACCGGCGGCGCGCAGGGCCTCGGCCGGGCTGTGGCCAGGGCCACCCGGGCTGTAGCCGAACACCGTGGCACCGGCCGCGGCACCCGCCGTGACACCGGTGACCGTGTCTTCCACTACCGCGCAATGGCGCGGGTCCACGCCCAGCGCCTCGGCCGCCGCGAGGTACACATCGGGGAAGGGCTTGGAGCGGGGCATCTCGTGGCCGCTGAAGATGCGGCCCTCGAACAGCGGATACAGGCCCACCTTGCGCAGCTGCATCTCCACCTTGCCGCGGTCGGCGCCCGAGGCGCAGGCGATGCGGCCGCCCAGGGCTGCATGCAGCGCGGGCACGGCCTCCAGGGCACCGGCGATGGGCACCAGGTCGCGCTCCAGCGCCTCGTTGCGCCGGGCCCAGAAGGCCTGCAGCCATTCTTGCGTGACGGGCTGGCCGGTGCGCTGCTCGATCAACGCGGCCTCGTCCTTGACGGCCTTGCCGATGAAGATGCGCATGCATTCCTGCTGGGTCAGCTGCCAGCCGCGCTCGCCCAGGACCTGGACCAGCACACGGTGGGTGATGGGCTCTGAATCGACGAGCACGCCGTCGCAGTCGAAAAGGATGGCTTCGAATCGCATGGCCGCCATTGGACCACGCAGGCGCAACCGTTCAGCGCAGCCTGCCGTCGAGGTAGTGCCAGCGGCCGCCTTCGCGCACGAAGCGGCTGCGCTCGTGCAGGCGGTGGGCGCGGCCGGCGGCGTCGCGCTGGCGTGCAACGAACTCGACCTCGGCATGGTCGGCGTCGACGGGCCGGTGCTCCTTGACCTCGAGGCCCAGCCAGCGCGTGCCGGCGTCGAAGTTCAGCTGCGCGGGCCGGTGGCTGGCATGCCAGGTCGCCAGCAGGTAGTCGGCGCGCTCACGCACGAAGGCGGTGTAGCGCGAGCGCATGAGCGACTCGGCATCGGGCGCGGGCGTGGCGCCGAAGTCGTCGAGGTAGCGGCCGCAGCAAGCGGAGTAGTCCAGCGCGCGCTTGCGCACGTCGAGCCGGCCGCAGGGGCAGGCCGTCACGCCAGCGCGCGCGTGATCAAAATCTTCTGCACGTCGCTCGTGCCCTCGTAGATCTGGCACACGCGCACATCGCGGTAGATGCGTTCCACCGGGAAGTCGCTCACGATGCCGTAGCCGCCCAGCGTCTGGATCGCCGCGCTGCAGACGCGCTCGGCCATCTCGCTGGCGAACAGCTTGGCCATGGCGGCCTCCTTGAGGCAGGGCCGGCCGGCATCGCGCAGGCTGGCGGCATGCCAGATCAGCTGGCGCGCCGCTTCGATCTGCGTGGCGCAGTCGGCCAGCCGGAAGCCCACGGCCTGGTGCTGGAAGATCGGCTGGCCAAAGCTCTCGCGCTCCTTGGCATAGGCCAGCGCGGCTTCGAACGCGCTGCGCGCCATGCCCACGCTCTGTGCGGCGATGCCGATGCGTCCACCTTCGAGCGCGCCCAGCGCGATCTTGTAGCCCTCGCCTTCGGCGCCGATCAGGTGGTCGGCCGGGATGCGGCAGCCCTCGAAGTTGATCTGCGCCGTGTCGCTGCTGTGCTGGCCCAGCTTGTCCTCCAGCCGCGCGACCTGGTAGCCGGGCGCGTCGGTCGGCACGATGAAGGCGCTCATGCCCTTCTTGCCGGCGCCCTTGTCGGTCACCGCGATGACGATGGCCACATGGCCGTTCTTGCCGCTGGTGATGAACTGCTTGACGCCGTCGATCACGTAGCCGTCGCCATCCTTGCGCGCCGTGGTGCGCAGGGCCGAGGCATCGCTGCCCACATGCGGCTCGGTCAGGCAGAAGGCGCCCAGCATCTGGCCCTGCGCCAGGGGTTCGAGCCAGCGCTTCTTCTGCGCCGCGTTGCCGTAGCGCATGAGGATGGCGTTGACGGGGCAGTTGGTCACGCTGATGGCGGTGCTGGTGCCGCCGTCGCCAGCGGCAATCTCTTCCAGCACCAGCGCCAGCGTCAGGTAGTCGAGGCCGGCACCGCCGTGCTCCTCGGGCACGCAGATGCCGTAGGCGCCGAGCGCGGCCAGGCCCTGGTGGGCGGCCTTGGGAAAGAGGTGCTCGCGGTCCCATTGCGCGGCGTAGGGCCAGAGTTCGGCCTGGGCGAAATCGCGCACGGCGTCGCGGATCGCTTCCTGGTCGGGTGTCAGCAGCATGCGGTGTCTCCAAACGGAGGCGGCCTGGTTGGCGCCAAGCATTCGATGTTATCTGCCGTGCTCCGGGAACACGGTCTTGCGAATGACAGCGTGCACGCCCCAGTTGCCGTCCACCACCTGGGTCACGCCGAAGTCCACGGCCACCGAGATCAGCGAGACGGCCTCGTCCTCGTCCAGGCCATGGGCCAGCATCAGGTAGCGGCGCACCTTGTGGAAGGCGTCGCGCATCGCGCCTTCGAGCGAGGACTTCTTGTAGATCTCGGCTTGCGCGTCCTGCCCGAGTTCGGCCAGGTGGTTGGGCAGGCTGAAGCCCTGCAGCACCCACTCGCCGGGCGTCTCCAGGAACGGGTGGTCGAGTTCGCCGAGGAAGCTGCCAGCGATGTCGGCACGCTTGTGCACGACGAGTTGGAACACGCCGGTCAGCGAGCACTCGATGGCCGTGCCGCACAGTTCGGAGTCGCCCTGCGAGGCATGCGGGTCGCCGGCCGAGAACAGCGCGCCCGGCACCGACACCGGCAGGAACAGGCTGGCGCCCTTGCCGGCACGCCAGTTGTCCAGGTTGCCGCCGAAGTAGCCCGGCGGGATCGAGTCGACGTAGCCGCTCTCGCGCGGCGCCACGGCCAGCAGGCCGAAGTGCGGCCGCACCGGCACGCGCGCCTTGGCCAGCACGCCATAGCGCCGCGTGACCGTGGCCGGGTCCACCGGCACGCCGGGGTAGTCGATGGTCGGGTGCAGCACGCCGAAGGGGTCGGTCTGCGGCGTCCAGCGGAAGTTGTAGACGGCCTGGGCCACGGGCTCGGGTGCGTCGGCGTCGATCTCGTAGATCGTCACGACCTCGCGCGTGCGCGGCTCGGTCAGCTGGTCGCGGTAGTGGAAGCCCCACCAGGCCGCGGCGTTGCTGCCGAACACGCGGCCATGGTGGGCAGGCGAACAGCTGCGGCGCGGCTGGATGTCCAGGATGCGCACCTCCAGCACGTCGCCGGGCTCGGCCTCGCGCACATGGACGGGGCCGGTGCAGATGTGCACGCCGAAGCCTTCGCCGGCCCCGCGGCCGAAGACCGACGCGTCCATGGGGCCGGCGCCGCGCCGGTCCACGGCCTTGTGCGTGGGTGTCCACAGGAACACGCTCTCGGCACCCGGGTCGCCATCGACCATGCGCTCGCGGTCGTCGCTGGCATGCTGCGTCAGCGTCTCGATGGTCACGACGTCGCCAGACTTCACATACATGACCGGCGTCAGCGCGCGGTTCAGGTAGCCCCAGTGCACGGTCTTGTCGGAGACCGGCAGGTAGTAGTGGTCGCCGACCGGCTGGGCCGTGGCCACGGGCGCGGCGCGCTTCGGGATCAGGGCCAGGGCGGTGGCGTAGCGCGCGTGGTCGCGCAGCAGGGCCTGGAACGGGCTGTGCGCGGCCGCCCCGGCCGGCGCGCCGGCGGCCTGGAAGCCACTGCCGTGGCGCGGCCGGCCGCGCTGGTCGTGCGGCGCCTGGGACTGCGCCTCGGGCTGCGCACGGTAGGCGCGTGGCGACAGGCCGAAGCGCGCCGCGAAGGCGCGGCTGAAGTTGGCCGCATCGCCGAAGCCCCAGCGGAAGCACAGCTCGGCGATGGTGAAGTGGTCGAGCGCGCGGTTGGCCAGGTCGAGCCGGCAGCGCTCGAGCCGGCGTTCGCGCAGGTATTCGCCGAAGCTGGTGCCGCCGACCTTGAACAGCTTTTGCAGGTAGCGCGTGGACAGGCCTTCGAGGCGGCCGAGTTCCTCCAGCGAGAGTTCGGCGTCGCCGAGCCGCGCCTCCAGCGTGCGGCAGACCCGGCGCAGGTGGCCCAGCTGGACCGAGGTCGTGTCTTCCTGCGGTGCGGCGGCGGCGTGCGGCAGGCAGGTCAGCAGCACATCGGCCAGCGTGGCTTCGATCGGCAGCAGGTCGTGCGGCGCCAGCTGGTCGAGCTGCCCGGCGATGCCCTGCACCACGCCCATGCAGACCGCGCCGACGCCCTGGCCGTCGACGCGGCCCATGTCCTGCCCGCCCGTGCGCAGCAGCCGCAACAGGAAGCTGGCCGACTCCAGCCGCACCACGAGCGCGCGGAAATCGGTGTCCAGCACGATCTGCGCCGCGCGGGCCGGGTCCAGCACCAGCAGCGTGCCGGCCTTCAGCGCGTGGCGACCCGCCAGCTCTTGCGTGTGGCCGGCACCGGCCAACAGCGCGAACAGCAGCACCGGCGTGCCAGCGCCGGCCATGCCGGTGGACAGCTGCTGCGGCGAGCCCGAGAGGCTGGCGAACACCGAGCCCAGCGGCGACGCGCGCGAGGACACGTAGCCGGCCAGCGCCGGCCGCGCCGGCCGGCTGCGCAGCAGCAGGGGCGCCAGCGCCTCATCCCAGGCGGCCTGGCGCAGCGCCTCGGGAAAGGCGTCGATGGAGAAGCGGCGCAGGTCGTCGTGCATGGCGGGCCGAGCATACGGCGCACCTTGCCCGCCGCACGGCCAACCGGGCCACCGACGGCGCGGCGACAAGTTTTCGTGCGCGCTGCGACAACTGTCCGAGCCGGGGCGCGCCGGACACTGGTTCGCACCAACCACAAGCACAGGGAGTTCCCATGCAACACATCTGCAACGCCAGCTGCACCCACAGCAAGACGCCGGCCGAGGAGGCACTCGTCAAGGAGGAGTTCCAGGTCGCGCGCCGCTCGTTCCTGCGCGATGCCATGGTCGCCGGCAGCAGCGCCGTGTCGGTCGGCGCGCTGACCAGCACGATGGCGCCGAGTGCCTTCGCGCAGAGTGCGCGCGCCGGCAACGGCATGGCCAGCCACTACTACATCCCGGCGGCGGCCAACACCGTGCTGTGGGGCTACTTCAGCAAGTCGGCCAAGCCGGTGGTGGAGGTGCAGTCGGGCGACTTCCTGACCATCGAGACGCTGACCCACCACGCCAACGACGATGCCGAGCGCATGGTCAAGGGCGACAAGGGCGCCGAGAGCGTGTTCTTCTGGGACAAGCAGCGCAAGGGCGTGGACCGGCGCGGCGCAGGCCCGATGGACGCCAAGGTTGGCGCAGGCGGCGGCCAGGGTGTGCACATCTGCACTGGCCCGGTCCGCGTGCAGGGCGCCGAGCCGGGCGACATCCTGGAGGTGCGCATCGTCGACGTGGCGCTGCGCCCCAGCGCCAACCCAGCCTTCAAGGGCCGCGCCTTCGGCAGCAATGCGGCGGCGAACTGGGGCTTCCACTACGGCGACACGCTGACCGAGCCGAAGAAGCGCGAGGTGGTGACGATCTACGAGATGGACGCCACCGGCGAGCGCAACTGGGCACGCGCGGTCTACAACTACCGCTGGACGCCGCAGACCGACCCCTTCGGCATCGTGCACGCCACCATCGACTACCCCGGCGTGCCGGTGAACCACGCCACCGTCAGCAAGAACGAGAAGATCCTGACCAACATCCGCGTGCCGGTGCGCCCGCACTTCGGCACCATGGGCGTGGCGCCGGCCGAGGCCGAGATGGTCACCTCGATCCCGCCCAACCACACGGGCGGCAACATCGACAACTGGCGCATCGGCAAGGGCGCCACCGTGTACTACCCGGTGGCGGTGGACGGCGCGATGTTCTCGGTCGGCGACCCGCATGCCTCGCAGGGCGACTCGGAACTGTGCGGCACGGCCATCGAGTGCTCGCTGACCGGCACCTTCCAGCTGATCCTGCACAAGAAGGCCGACCTGCCCGGCACGCCGCTGGCCGAACTGCGCTACCCGCTGCTGGAGACGCAGGACGAATGGCTGCTGCACGGCTTCAGCTACGCCAACTACCTGGCCGAGCTGGGCCCCAAGGCGCAGGACGACATCTACACCAAGTCGTCGGTGGACAAGGCGCTGCGCGACGCGTACCACAAGATGCGCCACTTCCTGATGACCACCCAAGGACTGGGCGAGGACGAGGCCATCTCGCTGATGTCGATCGCGGTGGACTTCGGCATCACCCAGGTGGTGGACGGCAACTGGGGCGTGCACGCCGTGGTGAAGAAGAGCATCTTCCCGGCGCGCGGCTGAGCGGCGGCCTCAGGTGGACGGGGCGCGCTCCTCGTCCAGCTGGGTGCGGTAGCGCGCCAGCATCTGCTCTTGCGTCTCGGTGGGCGCGCCAGCGCCGATCTGGTCGTGGATCATCTGGTTCATGCTGGGCAGCGCGGCGCGCTCGGGCCAGGTCTCCGGCTTCCAGAGCTGCGAGCGCATGAAGGCCTTGGCGCAGTGCAGGTAGACCTCCTCGACCTGCAACTCGATGACGAGCTTGGGGCGCTGGCGCTCTTCGGCGAAGCGGTCGATGAACTCGGCCTCGTCGCGCAGGCGCGCGCGGCCGTTCACGCGCAGCGTCTCGTCGACATGGGGGATCAGGAACAGCAGCGCCAGGCGCGAATCGACGAGCAGGTTCTCCAGCGTGTCGAGCCGGTTGTTGCCACCCGAGTCGGGCAGCAACAGTGTGCGCGCGCCGGCCGACTTGACGAAGCCGGGGGCGCCACCGCGTGGCGAGGCGTCGAGCAGGCCGCCATGCACGCCGCCCGTGGCAACCACGCAGAACGGCGACAGCGCGATGAAGCGCTCCGCGTGCACATCGATGTGGTCGAGCTGCTTGCGCAGCGCGCGCTCGCCGGGGGCGGCGTACAGGCCGCGCAGTTGTTCCAGGTTCTGAATCATCACCACCCTTCGAAAGGTCTGCCGTCGTAATCCAGGAATGCGCCCTTGTGCTGCGGGCCGAGGCTCTCGAACGCCGCGCGCATGCCGGCTACGCTCTGGTCTACCGTCAGCGGGGCGGCGGCGCCACCCATGTCGGTCTGCACCCAGCCGGGCGACAGCGCGACGAGGATGGCCTGCGGATGGTCGTGCTGGGCCGAGGCAACTGCCATGTTCAGCGCGGCCTTGCTGGCGCGGTAGATCCAGGCGTAGCTGGAGTCCACGCCCGCGATGCGGCCCATCTCGCTCGTGATGAAGGCGAAGCGCCCGCGCGGCTGCGCCTCGACCAGTGGCGCCACCTGCGGAATCGCCTGCATGGCGCCCAGCACATTGGTGTGCATGAGCCGATCGAAGTCCTCGCGCGTGGGCGGCGTGCGCGCATCGGCCGTGGCCCAGGCGCCGGCCACGTAGAGCGCGATGTCGATCTTCTCGCCATCCAATTGCCAGGCCAGGCCGCTCACGCTGGCCGGATTCGCCACGTCGATGCGCAGCGGCGTGGCGCCCAGGGCCTTCAGGCGGGCCAGGCCCTCATCGTCGCGCGCCGTGGCGATCACGCGGGCGCCGGCTTCGCGGTACTGGCGCACGAATTCCAGGCCGATGCCGCGCGAGGCACCGATGACGAGGACCGTGGCCATCAGGCCAGTTCGAGCGCCAGGGCCGTGGCCTCGCCGCCGCCGATGCACAGCGTGGCGATGCCGCGCTTCTTGCCGCGCGCCTGCAACGCATGGATCAGCGTGACCATGATGCGCGCGCCGCTGGCGCCGATCGGGTGGCCCAGTGCGCAGGCGCCGCCGTTGACGTTGACGATGTCGTGCGACAGGCCGAGCTCGGTCATCAGCGCCATCGGCACGACGGCGAAGGCCTCGTTGATCTCCCAGAGGCCGACATCGGCCACGCTCCAGCCGGTCTTGGCCAGCAGCTTCTGCACGGCACCGACCGGCGCGGTGGCGAACCAGTTGGGTTCCTGCGCGTGCGTGGTGTGGGCCACGATGCGGGCGATGGGCTTGCTGCCCAGGCGCTTGGCCGTGGATTCACGCGCCAGCACCAACGCGGCGGCGCCGTCGTTGATCGAGGAGCTGGAGGCGGCGGTGATGGTGCCGTCCTTCTTGAACGCGGGCTTGAGCGTGGGGATCTTGTCGAGCTTGATCTTGCCCGGGCCTTCGTCCACGCTGACCACCGTCTCGCCGGCGCGGGTCTTGACGGTGACGGGTGCGATCTCGGTTTGGAAAGCGCCAGAGGCCGTGGCCTCCTGGGCGCGGCGCACGCTGGCGACGGCGAACTGGTCTTGCTCCTCGCGCGTGAAGCCGTACTTGGCAGCACAGTCCTCGCCGAAGGTGCCCATGGAGCGGCCGGCCTCGTAGGCGTCTTCCAGGCCGTCCAGCATCATGTGGTCCATCACCCGGTCGTGGCCGATGCGGATGCCGCTGCGGCCCTTCAGCAGCAGATGCGGCGCGTTGGTCATGCTCTCCATGCCGCCCGCGACCATCACCTCGTGCGTTCCGGCCAGCAGCATGTCGTGCGCCATCATCGCGGCCTTCATGCCCGAGCCGCACATCTTGGACAGCGTGACGGCGCCCGCGCCCTTGGGCAGGCCACCCTTGAAGGCGGCCTGGCGTGCGGGCGCCTGGCCCTGCCCGGCCATGAGGCAGTTGCCGAACAGCACTTCGCCGACGACATCGGGCGAGATGCCGGCGCGCTCGACGGCGGCCTTGATCGCCACGCCGCCGAGGTCGTGCGCCGCCAGCGACACGAAGTCGCCCTGGAAGCCGCCCATGGGCGTGCGCGCGGCGCCGAGGATGACGATGGAATCTTGTTGTGCGTTGCTCATGGAGGTCTCCTTCGAAGGTGGATGGGGGTTGGAAAGCGGGCGATTTACTCGTCGTCTTCCTCGGGCTGCAGCGGCTGGCCGCCGTCATGCCGGGGATAGCGCTTGATGGCGGCGCGGAAGATGTCGAGCACGGTGTCGGGATGGCTGATGCTGACCTTGAGGTCGTTGACCAGGCCATCCTTCAGGCCATAGCACCAGCCGTGGATGGTCAGCTGCTGGCCGCGCGCCCAGGCGTCCTGCACGACGGTGGACAAGGCCACGTTGCCGACCTGCTCGATCACGTTGATCTCGCACAGCGTGTCGTGCCGGTCCTGCTCGGTCGGCAGGTGGTCGATGCGCTTGCGGTGGCGCAACCGCAGGTCCGCAATGTGGGCCAGCCAGTTGTCGGCCAGACCCACGCGCTGGCCCAGCAGCGCGGCGCGCACGCCGGCACATCCGTAGTGGCCCGTGACCATGATGTGCTCCACGCGCAGGTGGTCCACGGCGAACTGGATGGTCGAGAGCGCGTTGAGGTCCGAATGCACGACCACGTTGGCGACATTGCGGTGCACGAACACCTCGCCGGGGTCCAAACCGGTGATTTCGTTGGCCGGCACGCGGCTGTCGGCGCAGCCGATCCACATGTAGCGCGGCTTTTGCTGCGCCATGAGGCCGGTGAAGAAGCCGGGACGCTCCTGCTCGACCCGCGCAGCCCAGGCGCGGTTGTTGGCGAGGAGGTGTTCGAGAGAGGTGCTCATCTGGTCGTTCCCTTTGCAAAGCTGTGGAATCTGGAATGGATCGCTGCGCCGCAGCAAACCCCGCATTTTCCGCGCTCAGCGGACGCGCGCTGCAACTCAGTGCCGAATGCCCTCGCGGCCGACCACCGCCATCAGCGTGCAGTTCATCGTGGCCACCAGCTTCTCGCACCCGTCGTCCAAGGCCAACGCCCGGCCCTCGACCACGGTGATGGTGCGCCCAGGCTTGAGCACCTGCCCGAGCATCCGAAAGCGCTGGCCCTTGGCCGGCGCCAGCAGATTGATCTTGAACTCGATCGTCAGTACCGCCGCATCGGCCGCCATCAGCGTGAAACCGGCATAGCCGCAGGCCGAATCGAGCGCCGTGGCGACCATGCCGGCGTGCAGGAAGCCGTGTTGTTGCGTGAGCCCGGGAGCCCAGTCCAGCTCGATCGCCACCAGGCCGGGATCGACCTGTGCCAGTCGCGCTCCCAGCGTCTGCATCGCGCCCTGCCGGCCGAAGCTGTCGTGCACGCGCGCGGACCAGTCGGCCACCTGGGGTTGGAAGACGGGGGTGCTCATCACGGCGCTCCAGACAGTTTTCAATTGACGTTTACGTAAACGTCAATCATAGCCAGCTCAGCTGGAACGCGCCAGCAGGGCGCGCGCCTCGCGCTCGTGCGCCTTGACCTCCTCGAGGTTGGCATGCAGCTCAGTCAGCTGCGCCTCCAGCGCCTGGCGGTGCGCGCCCAGCACATCCAGGAACTTGCGCAGCTGGGGCCCGGTGTCGCGCGGGCTGTCGTACATGTCCAGGATCTCGCGCGCCTCGTTCAGCGACAGGCCCAGGCGCTTGGCGCGCAGCGTGAGCTTGAGCCGCGTGCGGTCGCGCGCGGCATAGACGCGGACGCGGCCGCCCGGGCCGCTGCGTTGCGGCTGCAGCAGGCCCATGTCCTCGTAAAAGCGGATGGCGCGGGTGGTCAGGTCGAATTCGCGGGCCAGGTCGCCGATGCTGTAGGTGCCGTCGTCGGCGGCGGTCTCGTCGGATGGCTGGGGGCAGGAGGCAGCGTTGGTCATCGGCAGGCCATACGGAGGTGACAGGTGAAAGGATGGGCGCATTCCTAGAATGACGCCGGATTACAGATGACGTTTACGTCAACGTCAACCCAACCGGCAAACACCCCATGAATGCACTCGAAAGCCAGCTGAACTACCCATTCGGTGATCAGATGCCGGAACCGGGCAAGACGCTGGAGGTGGCGCCCGGCATGCGCTGGATCCGCATGGCGCTGCCGTTCGCGCTGGACCACATCAACCTCTGGCTCCTGCAGGACGAGATCGAGGGCCGCGCCGGCTGGACCGTGGTGGACTGCTGCATCTCGCGCAAGGAGGCCAAGGCGCAATGGGAAGAGGTGTTCGCCACCCAGCTGCAGGGCCTGCCCATCCTGCGCGTGATCGTCACGCACATGCATCCGGACCACATCGGCCTGGCCCACTGGCTTTGCACCCGCTGGAATGCGCCGCTGTGGATCAGCGCCACCGACTACCACGTGGCCCGGCTCAACACCCAGGGCACCAGCGGCAACGGCGGCGAAGCGGCCGCTGACTTCTTCCGCAGCCATGGGATGGCGGACCCCGCCGCGCTGGAGCAAGTCCGCGGCCGCACGAATTACTACGCCGACATGGTGCCGGACCTGCCGCGCCAGTACATCCGCCTGCTGGACGGCATGCACCTGCGCATCGGCGGGCGCGACTGGCGCTGCATCAGCGGCTACGGCCATGCGCCCGAACACATTGCGCTGTACTGCGAAGAGGCGGCCGTGCTGGTCGGCGGCGACATGATGCTGCCGCGCATCTCGACCAACGTCAGCGTCTACGACAACGAGCCCGAGGCCAACGCGCTGCAACTGTTCCTGGACTCCATCGACAAGTTCCGGCCGCTGCCGCCCGAAACCTTGACGCTGCCGGCCCACGGCAAGCCCTTTCGGGGCCTGCACACCCGCATCGACCAGTTGCATGACCACCATCGGCAGCACCTGGAGCGCGTCATGGAGGCCTGCCGCGAACGCGGTCCACGTACGGGGGCCGACCTGCTGCCGGTGCTGTTCACACGCAAGCTGGACCTGCACCAGACCACCTTCGCCATGGGCGAGGCCGTGGCCCACCTGCACAAGCTCTGGTTCGATGGCCACTTGCGGCGCCAGCGGGGCGAAGATGGGATCTACCGGTTTGCCATCACTTAGGCCTGGCTTAAGCCTGCGGAACCCAAAGGCGTCCGCCAGCATCCAACCTCGGTCGGGAAAAGCTTGCCCACACCCCCATCAAGGGTGCAGCCAGCGCCTTTAGCACTCACAACCGGAGAGTGCTAGTATTTCCCCTGAAGGAAAGGAATCTGGTATGAGTTTTCAAACTGGAACCACGTCCGTTGCGCTTGCCACGGCGAACCCCTGGTCGCTGGTCCCGCCGCTCGGCAACCTGGATGCGTACATCTCTGCGGTCAACCGCATGCCCATGCTCACCGTCGAGCAGGAGCAGGAGTACGCGCGCAAGCTCAAGAACGAGAACGATCTGGAAGCCGCCGGTAAGCTGGTGCTGTCGCACCTGCGCTTGGTGGTCTCCGTGGCGCGCCAATACCTGGGCTACGGCCTGCCCCACGGCGACCTGATCCAGGAAGGCAATGTGGGCCTCATGAAGGCCGTCAAGCGTTTCGACCCGGACCAGGGCGTGCGCTTGGTGAGCTACGCGCTGCACTGGATCAAGGCCGAGATGCACGAGTACATCCTGAAGAACTGGCGCATGGTCAAGGTGGCGACCACCAAGGCCCAGCGCAAGCTGTTCTTCAACCTGCGCTCGATGAAGCAGGGCTTCAAGGCCGATGCCGCAGAAGGCGAGACGCACCGCGACACGCTCAGCGAAGGCGAGATCGCGTCCATGGCCGAGCAGCTCAACGTGAAGCGCGAGGACGTGGTCGAGATGGAAGCCCGGCTCTCAGGCGGTGACGTGATGCTTGATCCTGGCCCGTCCGACGACGGCGAGGACAGCTACGGCCCCATCGCCTACCTGGCCGACGCCAAGCAGGAGCCGACGGCATTGATCGAGTCGCGTCAGCGCGACCGGCTGGCCAGCGATGGCATCAGCACGGCCCTGGCCGAACTGGACCCGCGCAGCCGGCGCATCGTGGAGGAGCGTTGGCTCAAGGTCAACGACGACGGCTCGGGCGGCATGACGCTGCACGAACTGGCAGCCGACTACGGTGTGAGTGCCGAGCGCATTCGCCAGATCGAATCGGCGGCCATGAAGAAGATGAAAAAGGCGCTGGCATACTACGCCTGACCCCGCCCTTCTCCGCAGAACGCCAGCGCCCGCGCTGGCGTTTTGCTGTGTGGGGCCCAGCCACCCCACCGAGAAGGGAAGAGGAAGACATGTCCCATCACCTGCCCCGCCGCGCCGTGCTCGCCAGCGCGGTCACCGGCCTGATGCCGACCTGGGCCGGCGCCCAGGGCGGCGGCAACTGGCCCACCAAGCCCGTGCGCATCCTGGTGGGCTTTCCGGGCGGCTCTTCGCCGGACCTCACCGCCCGGGCACTGGCCGAACCGCTCTCGCGCGCCTTGGGTCAACCCGTCATCGTGGACAACCGCGCCGGGGCGGGCGGCAACATTGCTGCCGACCTGGTGGCCAAGGCCACGGACGCGCACACCATCGGCCTCATGATCAACGGCAACCTGACGATCGCCAGGCTGCTGAACCCGAAGACGCCCTACGACCCCGCACGCGACCTGGCGCCGGTCAGCTTGCTCGGCACGGCACCGCTGGTGCTGGCCGCCGCACCGGGCGTCCCAGCCCGCTCCGCGCAGGAGTTTTTCGCGGCGGCACGGGCAGCTGGCGGCCAATGGAATTACGGCACGCCGGGTGTGGGCACGGTGGCGCACATCGGCACGGAATTACTGAAGGCCAGGAGCGGCATCGCGCCCGTGCATGTGCCCTACCCAGGCAACCCGCAGGTCATCACGGCCATGGTCAGTGGCCAGTTGCAGATGGCATTGCTGCCGCCCGCGCTGGCCATGGCCCAGGTGCGCGCGGGCAAACTGCAGGCCGTCGGCGTCACTTCCACCGGCCGCAGTCCGCTGGTGCCGGAACTGCCCAGCCTTGCCGAAGCCGGCGTGCCCGGCTTTCAGCTGGAGATCTGGAATGCCGTGGCGGCCCCGGCCTCGATGCCGCAGCCCATCGTCGCGCGGCTGTCGGCACTGCTGAGCGACATCGTGCGCGCGCCGGAGATGCGCGAGCGCCTGTTCCAGCAAGGCTGGCAGGTGGCAGGCACCGCGCCCGAGGGCCTGGCCAACCGCATGCGCTCGGATACCGCCCTGCTGGGCGGGGTGATCCAGTCGCAGGGGATCAAGGCCGAGTGAGCAGTGACTCCGGCTGGAGCGCACCCACGACCACGGGCGGACCGTTCAGGCGCTGAACCTGCAAGGGGTGGACATACTGGGCCGAAGGCACGGCGGCCTCGGCTTGTCCGCCTTGGTATGCCAGGGACATGCCGCTGTCATTGAGCCGGTAGTCGTAGCGCGCAGGCTGCACGAAGGCGCTCCAATCGACCTTGCGGGTGTTGAAGTCGGTGTGTTCCATCGGAAGCTGCAAACCGCCTGGCCCTACCAGGAGGTTGTTGGTCAGCTGCACCCGTTCGGTTCCAGGCGCCGCACGCACGAAGGTGCCGCCATACGGTTGGTCGTTGACGAGGGTGTTGTTGGCGAGTTGCAGCGTGTTGCGCCGGTGGGCTAGGCCCTCGGCGCCGAAACTCACCATGACGGAGTTCTCCGTCCTGCGCCCCTGCTGCACCACATTGCCCACCAGATGGACCACCCCTCCATTGGGAAAATCCATCTCGTAGCTGGCCCGGCCACGGTCTTCGTCGGACAGCCGGTTGTAGAACACCTCGTTCACCGCCGCCCGGCTCTTGAGCAGGTGGCCCGTGTCGGCGTGGTGCAGGTAGCTGCCCGTGATGCTGAAGCGGCCGATGCGACCGACGTAGATGTTGTGGCTCTGGCCGTCGCCGTCGCCGTTGTAGCCGAACTCGCTGGAGACCACCTCCAGCTGGCTGTCGGGCTGGTTGCCGATGGTCAGGATGCCGTTCTGGTTGCCCCAGAACAGGCAGTGCGCAACCCGCAGGCGCCCGCCTTCGAAGCGGATGCCGGCGCCGTTCTTGTCCGCGACTTTCGCACCGACGAAATCGAAGCCCGAGATGTCGAAGTCGCCGTTGCGGATGACCCAGATCGCCTTGCCCTGCGCGCTGCGGCCGTCGGCGACCAGCCGGACCCGTCCTCCGACCGCCCGGATCGTCAATTGTTTCTGGCCCCAGACCGCCACGTCGCCCCGGTAGGTGCCTGCCTGCACCTCCACAGTGTCTCCGCTGCGCGCCAGCTTCGCCGCGGCGGCGATCGACAGCAGTGCCTCTTGCGGCCCGACGCGCCAGACCTTGCCTTCCAGCACCGGTGGCTCCGCGACCGGGGGCGCGGCCAGCTCCGGTACCGGTGGAACGACGAACACGGTGCGTCGCCGCTCGGCGGGGGATGGTGCATCCAGCCAGTCGCGCAACAGGCCCATGGCGGGCAGCGCCACGGTCTCAAGCTTGGTGTGGCCCTGCAACCGGCGCTCTGCGTAGTCCATCAATTCGCCGGGCGTGCGGCCAATGCGCTGGTACGCCCACCAGCCCATGGCCAGCGCGACGAGGCCGGCGCAGAGGACCAGCGCGGCGAGCCAACGCAGCCAAAGCCCTTTCGACTTTCCCTTGCGGCGAGACGGTGCGCGCATGGCCGGCCGCTCAACCGGCCTGCTTCAACAGCTGCCGCACATCGGCCAGCAGCGCATCGGCCCCCGAGCCGTAACGCACGTACAGGCGCAGGCGGCCCTGCGGGTCGTACACGTAGCTGCCGGCAGAGTGGTCCATCGTGTAGCTGGTGGGTGTCTTGCCTTCGACCTTCTTGTAGTACACCTTGAAGTCCTTGGCCAGTGCCGCCAGGCCTTCGGGCGACGTGCGCAGGGCAAGGAAGCTCGGGTCGAAGTTGGCCATGTAGGCCTTCAGCACGTAGGGCGTGTCGCGCTCCGGGTCCACCGTCACGAAGAGACCCTGCAGCTTGTCGCCGTCCGCGCCCAGCGACTGCTTGACCTGGGCCAGCTCGGCCATGGAGGTCGGGCAGACGTCAGGACACTGCGCGAAGCCGAAGAACACCACGACCACCTTGCCGCGGAAGTCCTGCAGGCTGCGTTCCTTGCCGTTGTGGTCGGTCAGGTGGAAGTCCCGGGCGTAGTCCGCCCCGGTGATGTCCACCGCCGTGAAGCTGGGCTTGGTGTCGGTGCAGGCGGCCAGGCAAGTGGCGGCGGCCAGCGCGATCAGGGTGCGTCGGTCGAGCATGTTCACAGCAGGTAGTGGTCCAGCAGCAGTGCCGCGAACAAGGCGGCCAGGTGGACCAGCGAGAAGCGGAAGGTCTTGCGCGCCAGCGCGTCGGAGTAGTTGCGCCACAGCCGAAAGCCATAGGCGCAAAAACCGATGCTGAGCGCCACGGCCGTGGCCAGGTAGAGCCACGAGCTCATGCCGTAGATGAAGGGCAACAGGCAGGCCGCGAACAGGATCAGTGTGTAGAGCCACACCTGCAGCCGCGTGAATTCGTTGCCATGCGTCACGGGCAGCATCGGCAGGCCGGACTTGCGGTAGTCCTCCACCCGGTACAGCGCCAGCGCCCAGAAATGCGGCGGGGTCCAGAGAAAGATGATCAGGAACAGGATCATGGCCTCAGGGCCCACATCGCCCGTCATCGCGGCCCAGCCCAGAACCGGCGGCATGGCACCCGAGGCGCCGCCGATCACGATGTTCTGGGGCGTCAGCGGCTTGAGGATGACGGTGTAGACCACGGCGTAGCCGATGAAGGTCGCCAGGGTCAGCCACATGGTCAACGCGTTGACGCTGAAATACAGCAGCACCGAGCCGCCGATGCACAGCACCGCGGAAAACAGCAGCGTCTGGCCATCGCCGAGTTCGTTCTTGGCGGTCGGGCGCCAGGCGGTGCGCTTCATGCGCGCGTCGATGCCCTTCTCGACCAGGCAGTTGAAGGCCGCGGCCGCGCCGGCCACGAGCCAGATGCCCAGGCAGGCCAAGACCATCTGCCGCAACTCCATCCAGGACGGCAGCCCCGGCACGGCCAGCACCATGCCGATCAGGGCGCAGAACACGATGAGCTGCACCACGCGCGGCTTGGTCAAGACATAGAACTGCTGGAAGCGCGACATGCTGGGCGGTGCGGTGGGAGCTTGTGGAAAGCCTGTGCTCATCGGGCGGCCTCCAGTCGGGACTGCAACCGGGACGGCGCCGGCGAACGCACCGCGTCCGTCGCGCACAGCAACCAGGTGAGGACCACGACCAGGCCAGCCGCACCGCCCGTGTGCGAGACGGCGGCCACCAGCGGCCAGTCCAGCACCACGTTCGACAGGCCGGTGCCGAACTGCCAGGCCGCCAGTGCGGCCAGCCAGCGCACCGGGCGCTGCAGTCCGGGCACGCGCCACAGCCGCCAGGCCAGCAAGGCCATGGCCGCAAGCACCGCGTAGGCCGCGAGGCGGTGGACATAGTGGATGGCCGTCAACGCCGGGAACGCGATATGGCTGCCATCGGCCAGGCGGCCCAGCGGGCGCCAGACCTGGAAGGCCTGCTCGAAGTCCATGGCCGGCCACCAGCTGCCCTGGCAGGTCGGGAAATCGCTGCAGGCCAGCACCGCATAGTTGGTGCTGACCCAGCCGCCCAGCGCGATCTGCAGCAGCACCAGCGCGGCCGTGCCCCACAGCAGGCCGCGCAGGCCTGGCGACAGCCCCACGGCCTGCAGCGCTCCGGTGCGGCGCGCATCGCGCACGACCTGGGCGCACAGCAGGGCCAGCAATGCGAGGCCGCCCAACAGGTGCAACACGACGATCGCCGGGAACAGCTTGAGCGTGACGGTCCAGGCGCCGAAGGCGCCCTGGAGGCAGACCCAGAGCAGCGTCAACGTCGGCCAGCCCGGGTGGATGGCGTGCGGGTCGCGCGGGCGCTGGCGCCAGGCCGCCCAGCTCACGGCGGCCAGGGCCAGGATCAGCACGCCGACCGCGGTGGCGAGGTAGCGGTGCACCATCTCGATCCAGGCCTTGGTGTGGGTCACCGGGCCCGTGGGCATGGCCGTCTGGGCAGCGGAGATCTCCGCATGCGCGCCGATCGGGCTGGCCTTGCCATAGCAGCCCGGCCAGTCCGGGCAGCCGAGGCCGGAATCCGTCAGCCGCGTGAAGGCGCCGAACAGCACCAGGTCGAAGGTGAGGAACAAGGTCAGCAGCGTCAGCGCGCGCCGCCGCCTGGCGGGCGAGGCACCACGGTTGCGCAAGGCCACCCATGCCAGCGGGCCCAGCGCGAGCACGACACCCATCAGCATCATGCGGGCGATCGGGCTCCAGTCGTAAGACGCCACGTCCATCGTCATCGGCCCGCGTTGTCCCAGGAGCCCGAGGCGCGCAGCAGGCGCTCGATGTCGCGCTTGGCCTTGGCGGCGCTCGCGGCGTCCAGCGCGGGGGGTAGCCGCATCATCCAGTTGCCCATGGGGTCGACGATGTACAGATGGGCGGGCAAGGCCTGGCCCGCGGCCGGGGCCAGCCACTGCGCCAGGGCCGCGCGGTCGACGCGCAACACCGTGGCGCTCTGCAGCGCCGGGCGCAGGCTCTCGCGCACGGGCGCCTCGTCGTTGACGAGCCAGACCCAATCCACGCGTTCCTTTTCCTTGCCCAGGCTCTCGCGCAGCTGGCGTTGCAGGTACAGGTTGCGTTCACAGGACGCGTCGCAATCGCCACCAGCCACGCTGACCAGCAGCCACTGGCCCTTGAGGCTGGGAAGCCGCAGCGTCTGGCCATCCAGGCCCACGGCTTCGAGATCCGGCAGCGGCCGTTGCGGATCGATGAGTTCGCCGAACACGCTGCGCCCCTCGGGCCGGACCACGTAATACGTGAAGTACGAAGCGACCACGGGCGCGGCGCAGATCAGCACCACCAGCAGCATCTTCAGCCGCCCACTGCGCGTGCGCTGCGCTTGCACGCCAGCAGCCTCGGCTTCGGCCGGCGACGGCAACGAATGGACCGTCAGGCCCAGCGGCTGGTCGACCTCAGCCATGGCGCGCGAAGCGCCGAACGGCGGGACGTCGGACAAATTGGAACCAGACATAAAGACCCGTCAGCAAGGCGCAGAGCCCGAACCACTGGAAGGCGTAACCGTAGTGCTTCTCGACGCCGGTCTTGGGCACTGGCCATTCACGCAACAGCCCTGCTCCATCCTCGCCCGTCTGCTGCACCGACTGCTGCCACAGGGGCAGGCCGGTCTCCTGGGCGAATGCGCCGAGGTCCAGATTCTGCCGGATCGTGCCCTTGTCCTCGCCCGCGAACTCGTAAAGCCTGGACGGCGCAGGGACGACGAGGCCGGCGATGTCGACCAGCCCCGCCGGCGTCGGGATCTTGGGCAGCGCCGTGCGGTCGACGAAATTGCGCTGCACCCAGCCGCGCTGCACCATCACCACGGTAGAGCTGTTCTCGAGTGCCAGTGGGGTGAGCACGTAGAAGCCCGGCTGGCCACGCATCTGCCGGTTGTCCAGGAAGACGGTGCGCTCGGCGAGCCACAGACCACGCAGCCGCACCGGCCGGTGCAGCAGCGCCTGTGGGTCGGCCGCGCCCAACATGGCCGGCGCATCGAGCGCGGGCAGTTGGCCTTGCGAGTCGATGGCCGCCTGCAGGGCCTCCTTCTCGGCCGCGCGCGACAGCTGCCAGCGCCCCAGCGACGCCGTGACGGCGATGCCCACCAGCGCCGCCAGGGTCACCAGCCAGAAGCGCAGGCCGAAGCGCCGCGCCGGATAATCCACCCATGAGCTACTTCGCACTGGTTGCCTTCATCGCCATCATCGCAAGCCTGGGTGCCGCCCTGTACTTCATGCTGCGCGGTGGCCAGGATGCCGAGGGCAAGACCCGACCCAACCACATGGCGCGCGCGCTCGCAGTGCGCGTAGGGCTGTCCATCCTGCTGTTCTTGTGCATCCTCATCGGCTGGAAATTGGGCTATCTGCACCCGACCGGCATCCCCGCCGGCAAGTAAGAGAACAAGAAAAATAAAAAGGGCCGCTGCGCGGCCCTTTCGATGCGAGGCCTTGCAGCCTCAAAGCCAGTACACCAGGATGTACAGGCCGAGCCAGACCACGTCCACGAAGTGCCAATACCAGGCCGCGCCTTCGAAACCGAAATGGCGCTCCTTGGTGAAGTGGCCCTTCATCAAGCGCAGCGTGATGAACAACAGCATCAGCATGCCCACCAGCACGTGGAAGCCGTGGAAGCCCGTCAGCATGAAGAAGGTGGAGCCATAGGGGCCGGAGTTCAGCTTGAGGTTCAAGTCGCGGTAGGCATGCACGTACTCGTAGCCCTGCACGAACAGGAACACGATGCCCAGCAGCACGGTGGCCCACATCCACTTGATGGTCTTGCTGCGCTCGCCGTGCTGCAGGGCATGGTGGGCGATGGTCAGCGTCACGCCCGAGGTCAGCAACAGCGCGGTGTTGATGGTGGGCAGCCAGAACGGTGTCATGGCCTGGAACGGCTCGACGATGTTGGCGGGCGAGCCGGTGACACCGGCGGCCATGCTGGGCCACACGGCCTTGAAATCAGGCCACAGCAATGCGTTGTCCAGGCTGCCGAGCACCGGCATCGAATGCACGCGCATCCACCACAGGGCCGTGAAGAACGCGCCGAAGAACATCACCTCCGAGAAGATGAACCAGCTCATGCTCCAGCGGAAGGACAGGTCGATCTTGCGCCCATACAGGCCGCCCTCGCTCTCCGTCACGGCGTCGCGGAACCACTGGTACAGCACCACCCACCAGAACAACAGGCCGAAGGCCAGCGACCACTTGCCCCAGTCGTGCCCGTTGATCCATTGCGCCGCGCCGAGGATCACGAAGAACAGGCCGATGGCGGCCATGATCGGATGCCGCGAAGGCCCTGGAACGAAGTAGTACGGCGTGGATCCGTGGGTCGTGGCACTCATCTCAGCTCCTGGTTTCTTTATTGGTTTGCGCCGCCGCGTCGGCACTGGCGGGTGCCGGCGGCGTCTTGCCGCCCACCTCGAAGAAGGTGTACGACAGCGTGATCGTGGTCACGTCCTTGGACAGCTTGGGGTCGATGATGAAGGCCACCGGCCATTCCTTCTTCTCGCCCGCGTCCAGCGTGTACTGCGTGAAGCAGAAGCACTCCAGCTTGTTGAAGTGCGCTGCAGCCTGTCGCGGCGCATAGCTCGGGATGGCCTGCGCCGCCATGCGCCGGTTCTGCACGTTCTGGAACTCGTACATCACGGTGGCCAGTTCGCCCGGATGCACTTGCATCGAACGCACCGCCGGCTTGAACTCCCAGGGACCGCGCGAATTTGCGTCGAACTCCACCGTGATCGTGCGGGTGAGGTCGACCTGGGTGTTCTCGGGCGTGACCTTGGACACCACGCCGGGCACCTGGCGCTCGGACAGCGACAGGATGTTGATGCCCGTCATCTCGCAGATGGCGTTGTACAGCGGCACCAGCGCATAGCCGAAGGCGAACATGCCGGCCGTCACCACGGCCAGCTTGCCCACCATGCGGATGTTGGCGCGCCGGATGCTCATGAGCGGCCCAGGTAGACCATCTTGACCATGAAGCCGATGAAGAACGCCAGTGCCACGGACAGCAGGATCAGGCCGGTCCGCAGGTTCTGCTTCTTCTTGTCGGGCGTCATCGGCCTGTGTCCTCAGCCAACCACGCGGGTAGCCGTGGCATCCAGCTTGGGCGGGTTCTCGAAGGTGTGGAACGGGGCCGGCGACGGAACTTCCCACTCCAGGCCTTCGGCCGCTTCCCAGGGCTTTTGCGGAGCCTTCTGGCCCTTGCCCAGCATGCAGGGCAGCACGACGAACAGGAAGAAGTACACCTGGGCGATGCCGAAGAAGAACGCGCCCACGGTGGCGATCGCGTTGAAGTCGGCGAACTGCATCGGGTAGTCGGCGTAGCGGCGCGGCATGCCGGCCAGGCCCAGGAAGTGCATCGGGAAGAAGGTCACGTTGAAGGCGATCAGCGACCACCAGAAGTGCACCTTGCCGCGCGTTTCGTTGTACATGACGCCCGTCCACTTGGGCAGCCAGTAGTAGACGCCGGCGAACATGGCGTACAGCGAGCCAGCCACCAGCACGTAGTGGAAGTGGGCCACGACGTAGTAGGTGTCCTGCAGCTGGATGTCGATCGGCGCCATGGCCAGAATCAGGCCCGTGAAGCCGCCCATCGTGAACACGAAGATGAAGCCGACGGCGAACAGCATGGGCGTCTCGAAGGTCATCGAGCCCTGCCACATCGTGGCGATCCAGTTGAAGATCTTCACGGCCGTGGGCACGGCGATCAGCATGGTCGCGTACATGAAGAACAGCTGGCCCGTGACCGGCATGCCGGTCGTGAACATGTGGTGCGCCCAGACGATGAACGACAGGATCGCGATCGACGAGGTGGCGTACACCATGGAGGCGTAGCCGAACAGCTTCTTGCGCGCGAAGGCCGGCACGATCTGGCTCACGATGCCGAAGGCCGGCAAGATCATGATGTAGACCTCGGGGTGGCCGAAGAACCAGAAGATGTGCTGGTACATCACCGGGTCACCGCCGCCAGCGGGGTTGAAGAAGCTGGTGCCGAAGTGGCGGTCGGTCAGCGTCATGGTGATGGCGCCGGCCAGCACAGGCATCACGGCGATCAGCAGGTAGGCCGTGATCAGCCAGGTCCAGCAGAACATCGGCATCTTCATGAGCGTCATGCCGGGGGCGCGCATGTTCAGGATGGTCACGATGATGTTGATCGAGCCCATGATGGACGAGGCGCCCAGGATGTGCATCGCGAAGATGCCGGCGTCCATGGAGGGGCCCATCTGCAGCGTCAGCGGCGCGTAGAGCGTCCAGCCGGCAGCGGGTGCGCCGCCCGGCATGAAGAACGAACCGACCAGCATGCCTGCCGCAGGGATCATCAGCCAGAAGCTGAAGTTGTTCATGCGCGCGAATGCCATGTCGGACGCACCGATCTGCAGCGGGATCATCCAGTTCGCGAAGCCCACGAAGCCCGGCATGATGGCGCCGAACACCATGATCAGCCCGTGCATGGTGGTCAGCGAGTTGAACAGCTCGGGGTTGACCAGCTGCAGGCCGGGCTGGAACAGCTCGGCGCGGATCAACAGCGCGAGCACGCCGCCCACCATCAGCATCGTGAAGCTGAACAGCAGGTACAGCGTGCCGATGTCCTTGTGGTTGGTGGCGAACAGCCAGCGGCGCCAGCCATGCGGCGCATGGTGGTGTTCGTCGTGGGCGTGGCCGTGGTCGTCGTGGGGATGGAGGACTGCGCTCATCTCTGTTTCCTTCTGTGCGGGAATGCGCCGGTGTTCGGTTTACTTCGCGCGCAGCGCGACGACTTCGGAGGGCTGCACCAACTGGCCGGTCTTGTTGGACCAGTTGTTCTTGGTGTAGCTGGCCACCGCCGCAAGGTCGGTGTCGCTCAGCTGCTTCCACGACGGCATGGCACCGTTGCCCGCACCGTTGAGCAGGATGGTCAGCTGCTTGGCGTGGTCGGTGTCGAGCACGATGGGCGAACCGTCCAGCGGCTTGATCGGGCCGGCGCCCTTGCCGTTGGCCTGGTGGCACGCGGCGCAGTTGGCGGCGTAGACCCGCTCACCGCGCTTGACGATGTCTTCCAGCGTCCAGACCTTGGTGGGATCGTCGAGCTTGGCCGCAGCCTTCTTGCGCTCGCCATCGACCCAGACCGCGTACTGCTCTGCCGTCACCACCTTCACGTGGATGGGCATGTAGGCGTGTTCCTTGCCACACAGCTCGGCACACTGGCCGTAGAAGTCACCGGTCTTCTCGGCACGGAACCAGGTGTCGCGCACGAAGCCGGGAATCGCATCCTGCTTGATGCCGAAGGCCGGGACCATGAAGGCATGGATCACGTCGTTGGCCGTGGTGATGATGCGGACCTTCTTGTTGACCGGCACCACCAGCGCGTTGTCCACCTTGAGCAGGTAGTCGTCGACGGACTGGCCCTTGGGCGGGCCGCCGGCGTTGGACATCGCACGGTGCGAGCTGTCCAGCGTGGAGACGAAGGAGATGCCTTCACCCTCGCCCTTGATGTAGTCGTAGCCCCACTTCCATTGCATGCCGGTGGCCTTGATGGTCAGGTCGGCATTGCTGGTGTCCTTGAGTGCGACCACCACCTTGGTGGCCGGCAGCGCCATCAGGATCACGATGACGAACGGCACGATGGTCCAGATCACCTCGACCACCACCGACTCGTGGAAGTTGGCAGCCTTGTGGCCGACCGACTTGCGGTGCTTCCAGATGGAATAGAACATCACCGCGAACACGGCGAGGAAGATCACCGTGCACAGGATCAGCATGAACCAGTGCAGCCACTGCTGCTCTTCGGCGATCTTGGTGACGGGAGGATGCAGGTTGAGCTGGCGCACAGCCGGGCCGCCTGGAAGGTCGTTGACCGCGTGGGCCGCTGTCGCGAGCCAGGCCCCCGATACGAGCGCGGTGCGAGATAGCAGGGAAGTCAGCTTGTTCCAGATCATTTTCATCGTCGTCTCTACTTCTTCAACCTTTTATGAACCACCCTGCTCAGGCCCCGCGCAACGCCATCCGGATCTCGCGCGCCAGCACCGGCCGCAGATCCGGGCGCACGTAACGCCCCACTTCGACGCATCGCCCCTGCCCCGACACCTCGATCAGCGAATGGTCGCTGGTCTTGGGTTCGAC
The DNA here is from genome assembly GCF_003337555.1 of Pseudorhodoferax soli. Classification (GTDB taxonomy): domain Bacteria; phylum Pseudomonadota; class Gammaproteobacteria; order Burkholderiales; family Burkholderiaceae_C; genus Pseudorhodoferax; species Pseudorhodoferax soli. Next base: position 1,317,076 of record NZ_QPJK01000001.1, read on the forward strand.
ACGGACCCATTCCCTGCGGAACTCGGCCCGCTCCAGGCGCCCTGCGTTCTCGAGTTCGACGACCAGATGGCCGTCCTGCAACGAGATGCGCTCGCCATCGGTCGCGTGCCGGGAATAGGCCAGAAAGGCCACGCCCACCAGAACCACTTCCAGCCATGCGAACGGCAGGATCAGCTTGGCACCCTGCAACCAGAAGAATGTCCCGATCCCGAGCGACACCACACAGATCGACGCATACAGGCCGCCCAACTGGCCCGGCGTGATGGAACAGTTGCGCTTCAGCAGCCAATGGATGCCTTGGCCCGAGACGGTGGCGAAGCGATAGACCAGTTTCGACACAGACAACGTTCAAACATCAATGCGGCGCACCCCGCGGGTGATTGCACCCGCCGGAACAACGCCTGGTTCATTCGTGGGGAAGCCCGAAATGCGTTTAAAAACCCTTCATTGTAGCCCGTGAATATTGCACGAATGTCCGCTGCCGGACACCCGAAAGACCTTCACTGGCCCTCGCCTTTGCCATGGCGCAACAGCCCGCGCATGTCCTCCAGCGAAACCGCGCTCTGCGCCGCCACCGGCACGCGCGCCGCGGGCCGGAATGCATGTCCGTAGACGATCTCGAAGGTCAGCGTCAGGCGCCCTTGCTCGGCCGGATCCGCCAGCTGGCGCGTGAGTTCGGCGCGCAGCTGCGCATGCCAGTGCCGGCCCCGCAACGCGCCGAAGCGCTCGGGATGCAGGTTGCGGCCCAGCGCACGCAGGTCTTCGAGCAGCTTGTCGGGCGTGGCGTAGGTCAGGCGGATGCGCTCCATGTCCATGATCGGCTCGGCAAAGCCGGCCTGCACCAGCATGTCGCCCCAGTCGTGCATGTCGGTGAAGGCGTGGCCAGGCGGCGGCCAGCCCAGCGCGGCGTAGACACGGCGCAGCTCCAGCAGCGAATCGGGCCCGAGGCAGGAGAACATCAAAAAGCCGTCGACCGCCAGCGCACGGTGCCAGTCGGCGATCAGCGCCTGCGGATCGGCCACCTGGTGCAACAGCATGTTGGACCAGACCATCTGCACGCCGCCGGCCGGGGGCATGCCCGCGTGCTGGGCTGCGGCACTCCAGCGGCCTGGCTTCCACCAGGCCTCGGTGCCCGCATCGAGCACCTGCTGTGCCAGGGCGGGCGAGGACTCGACCACCCAGGTCTCGGCGCCGGGGTAGCGCTTGCGCAGCTCGGCATGGACGCCCATGCCGCCGCGCAGCGCATGCCAGTTCGCCCACGACGTCGGGCTGCGCTTGATCCATTGCAGGCGCTCGGCCATGCGGCGCGCCACCTCGTCGTGCAACCAGGGCGCGGTCTGGACCGGCTGCTGCGCCCAACGGGCGGCAGCCACTGGGGCGATGGTGGGGGGACGGTGCTGGCTCATGGCGGTGCGCGACGAGTATATTGAGCCGCACCATGCTGCGCCGCGGGCTCGCCTCCCTGCTGTCGCGCCTGCCGAGTCAGTGCGCGGTGTGCCGCAGCTGGCAAGACCAGCCGCTGTGCGAAGCCTGCATCCAGCGCTTCGCCCAGCCACAGCCGCGCTGCCGCACCTGCGCCCTGCCGCTCACTGGCGGCGCCACACAATGCGGCGCCTGCGTGCGCCATCCACCACCGCTGGATGCCTGCATCTGCGCTGTGGACTACGCCTACCCATGGGTCGATTGCATTGCCCGGTTCAAGTTCCGCGCGCAGCCGGGCTGGGCCGGCACCCTGGCCGAGTTGCTGCGCCACACGCCCTGGGTCGAGCCGGCGCTGGAACGCTGCACCCTCGTGCTGCCCATGCCGCTGTCGGCCGGGCGATTGCGCCAGCGCGGCTTCAACCAGGCCCTGGAACTGGCCCGCCGCCTCGCGCCCGACAAGACCGACGCCCGCCTGCTGCTGCGCATCCGCGACACGGCGCCGCAGCTGGACCTGAGCGCAGCAGAACGCCGGCGCAACGTGCGCGGCGCCTTCGCCCTGGAACCGCTGCGCGCAGGCCACGTGCGCGGCGCCGATGCCGTGCTCGTGGACGATGTGATGACCAGCGGCGCCTCGCTGTTCGCGGCGGCAGAGGTGTTGCGCGAGGCCGGCGCGGGGCGTCTCACCGCGCTGGTGCTGGCACGCACGCCCGCGCCTGTGGAGCAGTGACACCGCGGACAATCGCCCCATGTTCCACATCGTCCTGGTCGCCCCCGAAATCCCACCCAACACGGGCAACGTCATCCGGCTCGCGGCCAACACCGGCTGCACGCTGCACCTGGTGGAGCCGCTGGGTTTCTCGATGGACGACAAGCACATGCGCCGCGCCGGGCTGGACTACCACGAGTACGCCGAACTGCGCGTGCACGCGGACTGGGCCGCCCTGCTTGCCCGCGAGCAGCCGCCCCTTGCGCGCATGTTCGCAATGACCACGCGCGGCTCGCGCAGCGCCCACGGCCTCGCGTTCCAGGCCGGCGATTGGTTCGTCTTCGGTTCGGAGACCAGCGGGCTGCCGCCGGCACTGCGCGACAGCTTTCCCCTGGACCAGCGCCTGCGCCTGCCGATGCGGGCCGGTCAGCGCAGCCTGAACCTGTCGAACGCCGTGGCGGTCACGGTGTTCGAGGCCTGGCGCCAGTGCGGCTTCCCAGGCGCCGCCGATCAGATATAGCGGCGCACGATGGACTCGGCCACGCAGGCCGGCTTGGCGGCGCCCTCGAGTTCCACCGTCACTTCCCAGACCTGCTGTACGCCGCCGCCCGACACCGGCTCGCTGCTCAGCAGCTTCAGATGCCCGCGCACGCGGCTGCCGGCGGGCACGGGCGTGATGAAGCGCACCTTGTTGAGCCCGTAGTTCACGCCCATGCGCGTGCCCTCGACCTTCACGGCACTCGCGAACAGCAGCGGCAGCAGCGACAGCGTCAGGTAGCCATGCGCGATCGGCGCGCCGAACGGGCCGGACTTCGCGCGCTCTGGATCGACGTGGATCCACTGGCGGTCGCCGGTGGCCTCGGCGAACAGGTCGATCTGCTTCTGCGTGACCGTGGTCCATTCGCTGGTGGCGATGTCCTGGCCCACCAGGGCCGTCAGTTCGTCCAGGGTGCTGAAGGTCTTCATGCTGTCTCGTCTTCCTCGTTGTTGAAATTCAGGGGGTGTCCAGCCAGCGGCACAGGTCCTGCCACTGCTCCAGGTCCTTCTCGACACGCTGCGGCGCCACGTCGAACAACGTGAGCCCGCGTGCCGCCAGGTGCACGTAATTCTGCGTGTTGCGCAACTCGCCCAGCACCGGCAGGTTCAGGCTGGCGATGTAGGTGCGCAACTTGTCGGCCGCCAGGGTGCGCGCGTCCACGCGCATGCCCACGAGGCCGATGGCCAGCTTGTCGGCGTGGCGGTTCTCGGCCACCTTGTCCAGGAAATCGCGCGTGGCAAAGATGTCGAACACACTGGGTTGCAAGGGCACGACCAGCTTGTCGGCCATCTTCATCACATCGTTGAAACGCCAGCCGTGCAGCCCGCCCGGTGTGTCCAGCACCACATGCGTCGTGCCCTTGGGCGGGCGCACGATCATGTCCGATGTCATCTCCCAGGTGCTGATGGGCCGCGCCTCCTGTGGCCGCAGGCACAGCCACAGGCGCGAGGACTGCTGGCGGTCCGCATCGCCCAGCATCACGGCATGGCCCTGCGATGCGAAATAGCCGGCGATGTTGGTGGCCAGCGTCGACTTTCCGACACCGCCCTTGGGGTTGGCAACGACCACGACCGGCATGCGCTCTCCTCTGTGTGTCCGCGGACTCGGCTCCGCTCGGGTATGTTACCCACCCCTACTTGCGCATTCCTTCGACAACATGCAAGGCATCTACCTGATCGCCGCCCACCCGGCCTGGCGCGAGTCCCGCGTGAACCGCCGCCTGCTCCAGGCCGCGCAAGCCCTGGCTGGCGACCTGCCACTGGACATCCAGGACCTCTACGGCAGCTACCCCGACTACCACATCGACGTCGCGGCCGAGCAGGCCCGCGTGGACCGCGCCCGGCTGCTGGTGCTGCTGCACCCGATCCAGTGGTACAGCATGCCGGCCCTGCAGAAGCTGTGGTTCGACGAGGTGCTGACCTATGGCTGGGCCTTCGGCGCGGCCACGGCCGAGCCCGGCTCGCACGAGCAGGCGCCCAGCGGCACGCCCGGCACCGCGCTGCGCGGCAAGGACTGCTGGCTTGTCGCCACCACCGGCGGCCCGGCCGAGTCGTACAGCGCCGAGAGCTACAACGGCCACCCGTTCGAGGCCTACCTGCCGCCTTACCGCCAGACCGCCGCGCTGTGCGGCATGCGCTTCCTGCCGCCGCTGGTGCTGCACGGCGCCCACGGCGCGAGCGGGCAGGACATCGCCGCGCACGCCGAGGCCTTCGCCGAACGCTTGCGCAGCTACCCGCAATGGGCCGGCGCCGGCCGCTGAGACCGCCATGGAACACGCACCCGCCTGGCTGTCCAACAGCTTCATCTACCTGGCCGCGGCTGTCCTGGCCGTGCCGATCTCGCGCGCGCTGGGCCTGGGCGCCATCCTCGGCTACCTGGCCGCTGGCATGGCCATCGGCCCCTGGGGCCTGGCGCTCGTGCCCAATGTGCAGGACGTGCTGCACTTCGCCGAATTCGGCGTGGTGCTCATGCTGTTCCTGGTCGGCCTGGAACTGGAACCGCGCCGGCTCTGGAGCCTGCGCCGGCCCATCTTCGGTGGCGGCACGGCACAGGTCGCCGTCTGTGCGCTGGCCATCTACGCGGTGGCGCTGGCCTGCGGCATCGCCTGGAAGACCGCGCTCGTGGCCGCGCTGGGCCTGGCGCTGTCGTCCACGGCCATCGCGCTGCAGGTGCTGGGAGAGCGCAACCTGCTCGGCACGCGCAGCGGCCAGGCCGGCTTCTCGATCCTGCTGTTCCAGGACGTGGCCGCGATCCCCATCCTTGCGCTGCTGCCGCTGCTGGGCGTGGCCGACCAGGGCGCCGACGACGGCTCGGCCGCACTCCAGGCGCTGCGCACCGTGGCCGTCATCGCCGGCATCGTGCTGGGCGGCCGGCTGCTGCTGCGCCCCGTGCTGCGCTGGATCGCGCGCAGCCGCACGGCCGAAATCTTCACCGCCGCCGCGCTGCTGCTCGTCGTGGGCATCGCCTACCTCATGCACAGCGTCGGCCTGTCGATGGCGCTGGGTGCCTTTCTCGCCGGCGTGCTGCTGGCCGAGAGCGAATACCGGCGCGAGCTCGAGGCCGACATCGAGCCCTTCAAGGGCCTGCTGCTCGGCCTGTTCTTCATCGCCGTGGGCATGAGCATCGACTTCGGCGTGCTCTGGCGCGCACCGGGCACCATGGCGCTGATCGTGCTGGGCTTCCTCGGCATCAAGCTCGCCGTGATCCATGCACTGGGCGCCGTCATGCGTTTGCCCGCGCCCGAGCGGCCGGTGTTCACGCTGCTGCTGGCCCAGGGCGGGGAATTCGCGTTCGTGGTGTTCCAGGCCGCCGTGGGGGCCCGCGTGCTGGCGCCTGACATCGCCTCGCTGCTGACCGGCGCTGTGGCACTGTCCATGCTGCTGAGCCCGCTGCTGCTGGTGCTGGCCGACCGCTATTGGCTGCCGCGCTTCAATCGCACAAGCGCCGCGCCGGCCGAGGCCATGGCAGAGCCGCAGCAGGCGCCCGTCATCATCGCGGGCTTCGGCCGCTACGGCCAGATCGTCGGCCGCGCATTGTTCGCCCAGGGCCTGCAATGCACGGTGCTCGAGCACGACGCCGACATGATCGAGGCCATCCGCCCGTTCGGCTTCCGCGTCTTCTATGGCGACGCCACGCGGCTCGACGTGCTGCGCGTGGCCGGCGCAGAACAGGCCCGCGTGCTGGTGCTGGCCGTGGACGATGTGGCGCAGAGCCTGCGCGTCGCGGCCCTCGTGCGCGAACATTTCCCGCACCTGGAGATCGTCGCGCGGGCGCGCGATGTGCCGCACTGGAACGCACTGCGCGACCTTGGCGTGCAGCGCGTGGAGCGCGAGCTGTTCGAGTCCAGCCTGCGCAGCGCGCGCAATGTGCTCGAGGTGCTGGGCGCGCCGCCGCACGAGGCGCGCCATGGCGTGATGCGCTTCCGCGAGCACAACCTGGCGCTGTTCGAGCGCATGCACCCGCACCACCAGGACCGCGCCCGCAGCATCGCGGTGGCACGCGAAGGCCGGCGCGAGCTCGAAGACCAGCTGGCGCGCGAACGCGAGGAGCGTTCTCAGCGCCGCCCGCCCGGTTGGCGGGACTGAGCTACAGCAGCGTGCAGGCCTGCGCGAACGCCAGCCGCGCGTTGCGCGGGAACAGCAGGCGGTCGTCGCCGTAGCCCAGGTTCACCAGAAAGTTCGCCTGCCAGCGTCCGTCCGGAAAGAACGCGGCGTTGACCTTGGCGATGTCGAAGCCGCTCATAGGGCCGCAGTCCAGGCCCAGTGCGCGCGCAGCGAGCATGAAATACGCGCCGCCCAGCGTGCCGTTGCGCGTTGCCGTGGCTTCAGCCAACGCCGGGTTGCCTTCGAAGCTCTCGCGCGCACCCTCGCGGTGCCAGACCTCGGGCATGAACTCGAAGAAGCGCGTGTCGGTGGCCACGATCACGGTGACCGGGGCCGACATGGTCTTGTCCAGATTGCCCGCAGACAACGCCGGGCGCAGCCGCTCGCGCGCGTGCGGCGTCGTCAGAAACACATAGCGTGCGGGCTGCGTGTTCATCGAGGTGGGCCCCATGCGGGCCAGTTCGTAGACCTGTTGCAACAGTGGCAGCGGCACGGGCCGGTCGGTGAAACCGTTGGCGGTGCGGGCCTCGCGGAAGATCTGCTCGGGCGACATCGGTGTGTGCGTCATGGTTTCCAAGGATTCAGCCGCGCAGTGCCGCCTGGGCCGCGGCATTGCGCGCAGCAAAGCGCAGGCCCCATTCCGCCACGGGCATGAAGCTCGGGTCGCTGCGCACGATGCGCTCGGTGTCGGCCCAGATGGCCGCGTCGTCCAGGTCGATGTCCAGCGGGTCGCCATGCGGCTGGCTCACGTACCAGGGCGTGTCCAGGTACACCTCCACCGTGTTGTCTTCCGGGTCCAGGCAATAGATGGACAGCGCGTTGCCATGGTTGAGGCCGCGCATCTTCGTGGCGCCGAGGGCCAAAGCCCGTTGGCGCGCTTCGCGCAGGTGCGCAATGGTCTGCACCTTGAACGACAGCTGCATCACGGTGCTGGGGCTGTCCGGCCCGCGGCTCGACGCCAGCGCCAGCTGGTGGTGCTGGTCGTTGCGCCCACTCAGGAACACGATGGTGAACGGGAAGGTGAAGCCCACGCCGCGGTCGGTCTCCTGCATGTCGAACACGCCGCAGTAAAAGCGCTGCATGGTCTCGACGTCACGGCAGAAGATGCCGCAGTGCGACAGGTTGGGTTGGTAGGAGGTGTCCATGGTGTCTCCGGCGTTCAGGGGTGCAGCACGATCTTGCCGAGCGTGCCGCCTTGGTCCAGCAGCTGGTGCACCTGGCGCGCCTCGGCCAGCGGAAAGCGGCTCGCGCGGGGCGCGCGCACACGGCCTGCGGCCATCAGCGCGATGGCCTGCTCCATGAGGCCGCGGCGCAGCGTGCGGTCCGCGTCCACCGCGTGGATCGAGAAGGTGCGCACCGCGAGGCTGCGGCCCAGCAGCTGGCGCAGGGTGTCGAACACGTCGGCACTGGGCGGGCCCTGCACGATGTTGTAGGAGACGAGCATGCCCGAGGGCGCCAGCGCATGCAGGCAGGCCGTGAACAGCGCGCCGCCCAGGTGGTCGAAGGCCAGGTCCACGCCGCGGCCACCGGTCTGCGCCATCACCTGCTCGGCAATGCGCGCGGGATCGCCGTCCACCAGCACATCCACGCCGTGGGCCAGCGCGAACGCCTGCTTCTCCGGCGTCGAAGCCGTGCCGATCACCCGCAAGCCACGCTCACGCGCCACCTGGGCCAGGGCCGTGGCCACGCCGCCGGCCGCGCCCGGAACCAGGATCGCCTGCGCCGGCGCATTGCCGTTGCTGGCCAACAGCGCGATGGCGAGCTGGAAGTTTCCAAGGCTCACGGCGTCGTCGAAAGCGATCGCATCGGGCAGCACGAACGGCGCCTCGGCCGGCACGCAGATCGCCTCGGCATAGCAGCCGCCGCGCTGTGGCAGTTCCCGCGCGCTGACCAGAACGCGCTGGCCGACGCGTGCTGCGTCCACACCGGCGCCGACGGCATCGACCGTGCCTGCCATCTCGTTGCCAGGAATGGCCGGCATCGGCGGCATCCACTTGTAGCTGCCGTTGCGGATCAGCACGTCGGGGCCGCCCGCGCCGATGGCCACGGCGCGCACGCGCACCTGGCCCGGGCTCGGCTCCGGCAGGGCCAGCGTGACCAGTTCCAGCACCTCCGGGCCACCCGGGGCCTGCAGTTGGACCGCGCGCATCAGCGTTGCCCGTCGTGCACGGCGACCTGGTCTTTCGCCAGGCCGCCCAGGCGCGCATGCACGCGCCCGCCCGTGCCCATCACCAGCGCGAACAGGATCTCGTCGGGACGCGGCGCGTCCTGGATGCCGATCTCCATGCTGTTGTAGTGGCTGCGCACATACGAGGCGTGGATGTGATGCAGCGGCACCATGAGCCGGTAGCCCGTGGCGGCCACGGCCTTGGCGGCCGGCACGATGGCCTTGGGCTCGCCCAGCACCGCGCGCATGGCCCAACCGCCGGCCTCGTGCCAGACGGCGCCATGCTCCATCTCGCCGTTCACGCCGACGATGGCGGCCTTGCTGTAGACCTCGACCTGCTCGCGGCCCAAGGTGTCGACCAGCTCTTGCGCCAGCAGCGTGCCCAGGCTGCGCAGCGCGGCCATGAAAGGCAGCAGGTCCGGCTCGTAGCGGCCCGCATATGGGTTGCGGATGACGGCGCAGGCGGCCGCCAGCTTCAGGGGCACGGCAGGCGGCGGGCCGCCCTCGTGGAAGACCGTCTCGACGGTCAGGCTGCGTTTGCGGATGGCGATCAGGGACATGAACGGGCTTTCGTCGGCGTCATTGCTTGGGGATTCGGATCACTGGCGTGGCAACTGCGTCATTGGCGTGGAATCTGCGATTCGGCCACCACCATGGTCCATTTTTCGAGCTCGCGGGTGACCATGGCCTTCATCTCGTCGGGCGTGCTGCCGCGCGCCTCGCCGCCCATGTCTTCCAGCCGCTGGCGCACCGCTGGCGCCTGCAGCGCCTTGTGCGTGTCGGCGTTCAGCCGGTCGACGATGGGGCGCGGTGTGCCGGCGGGCGCCAGCAGGCCGGCCCAGGAGCGCACGTCATAACCCGGCACACCCTGCTCGGCCACGGTGGGCACGTTCGGCAGGCCGGGCCAGCGCTGCGGGCCGGTGGTGGCCAGCGCGCGCAGCTTGCCGGCCTGGATGTTGGACATCACGGCCGTGGGCGGCGCGATGATGAAGGGCACGTCGCCCGACAGCAGCGCGGTGACGGCCGCGGCGTCACCACGGTAAGGCACGTGCAGCATCGGCACCTTGGCCATCTTGGCCAGCAGTTCGCCGGCCAGGTGGTGGGTGGAGCCGATGCCGGCCGAGCCGTACGACACCGCGTCGGCCTTGGCCCGCGCAGCGTCCAGCACGTCGCCGAAGCCGCGCAGGCGGGCGTCGGCGCGCACCACCACCAGGAACGGAAAGAAGGTAACGGTGGAGATGGCCTCGAAATCGGCCACCGTCCTGTAGGGCAGGTGCTGGTACAGCGCGCCGGCCACTGCGTGGCCACCCGTGGCCAGCAGCAGCGTGTAGCCATCCGGCTTGGCGCGGGCCACGCTGCCGGCGGCGATGGTTCCGCCGGCGCCCGTCTGCGACTCCACCACGACGGGCTGGCCCAGCGTCTTGCCGAGTTCCACGCCAACGGCGCGGGCGATGGCATCGGCGTTGCCGCCAGGCGCGAAGCCCTGGTAGATCTTGAGCGCCCGTTCGGGCCAGGCCTGCGCCAGGGCCGGCAGGGCTGTGCTGGCACCCCAGGCGGCGCCCAGGGCGAGAAGGTCGCGTCGTTGCATGCGTGTCTCCGCGGCGGCCCGTCGTGCGGGCCGTCCTGTGGTGGAAGGTCGAATTCAGTCCTGCGCGACGACTGGGTTGCGCAGCGTGCCGATGGCCTCGATCTCCACCTCGACCACGTCGCCCGGCTTCATGAACCACTGCGGCTTGCGGCTCCAGCCCACGCCGGCCGGCGTGCCGGTGGCGATCACGTCGCCCGGCACCAGCGTGAAGATGGTCGAGGCGTAGGCGATCAGCTTGGGGATGCTGAAGATCATGTGGCCGGTGTGGCTGGACTGCACGGTCTCGCCGTTCAGGCGCGTCACCAGCTTCAGTTGGCGGCCCGGCTCGATCTCGTCGGCCGTGACCATCCAGGGGCCAAAGCCGCCGGTGGATTCGAAGTTCTTGCCCGAGGCGATCTGCTTGGCGTGGAACTGCCATTCGCGCACGCTGGCGTCGTTGTAGACGCTGTAGCCGGCCACGTGGTTGAACGCGTCGGCTTCGGCGATGTCGCGCCCGCCCTGGCCGATGACGACGGCCAGTTCGCCCTCCCAGTCCAGCGTCTCGGACACGCGCGGGCGCACGATGGGGCCGTTGTGCGGCGTCTGCGAGCGCCACACGCGCAGGAAGATCGGCGGCTCCTCCGACAGCTCGCGCTGCATGCCGGCGGCCAGCACCTCCTGGTGGTGGTCCATGTAGTTGCGTACTGCGCAGACGATCTTCTCGGGCTGCGGGATCACCGGCAGGAAGCGGATGTCGCCCAGTTGCGCATCGGCCTTCAGGCCCACGACCAGCGCATCGCGGCGCGCGAAGTCGGCACTGGCGATGAAGTCGGCCAGGGTGGCGTGGCCGGTGCGCTGTGCCAGTTCGGCGACGCCGTCGCCGAGCACGACGCCCCAGGTGTCGCGGCCGGCGAGGTGGTAGGACAGGAGTTTCATGAGAGGGAACCTTCGACGTGGATGGAGGGAGATGCCGCAGGTCCGAGGCTCCGTGGCATGCGGCAAATTTTATGCATAAAACATGTTTTGGGCATAGTAATTGTTTTGTGCTCGTTTACCCTGAGCGTGCGCGGTCTGCATGTCCGGCACGAAAACGAGGCTGCATGCATAGAATCCAGGCCGTGAACACCGCCGCCCCCGCGACCGAAGCTGGCGCCCCCTTGACCGAGCAGGCCTTTCGCAGCCTGCGCCACGACGTGCTGGTCGGCACCTTCGTGCCTGGCGGCAAGCTCAAGCTCGACGAACTGCAACGCCACTACGGCTACTCCAGCAGCCCGCTGCGCGAGGCGCTGAGCCGGCTCGCGCAGGAGGGACTGGTGCGTGCGGACGAACGCCGCGGCTTCCGCGTGGCGGCGCTGTCCGAGGAAGACCTGGACGACATCACCCACATGCGGCTGATGCTGGATGTGCAGGCGCTGCGGGGCGCCATCGCGGCCGGTGACGACGCCTGGGAGGCGGCCATCGTCTCGGCCTTCCACCGGCTGGACAAGGTGGAGTCACGGCTGACGGATGGGCCGCAGGTGCTCGACGACGAGTGGAGCGACGTGCACCGTACCTTCCACCTGGCGCTGCTGGCGGCCTGCCCGTCCGAGCGCCAGTTGCGCTTCAGCGCCAGCCTGTTCGACCAGGCCGAGCGCTACCGGCGCTTCTCCGCGCGCCACCGCCAGGTGGCCAAGCGCAAGTCGGCCGAGCACCGGCGCCTCATGGATGCCACGCTCAAGCGCGATGCCGACACGGCCTGCGCACTGCTGGCCGAACACATCCGCAGCACGCAGCGCAACGCAGAGAGCGCCTTGCGGCGCGGCGCTGGCGCCTGATCAGCGCAGCCCATCCCACAGCAGCTTGAGCCCCGTCAGCAGCATGCCGATGTTGATGAGCCGGTAGAACAGCGCGGGCGACACGCGCCGCGCGAAGCGCACCCCCGCCCACACGCCGAGCGGCGCGAACGGCAGCAGCACCAGCGACGTGGCGATGTTCTGCGCATCGAACAGGCCGAGCCAGGTGTACGGAATCCACTTGGACAGGTTGATGCAGAAGAAGAACACGGCCATCGTGGCCGCGAACTGCACGGGCGCCAGCTTGAGCGGAATCACGTAGGCGTTGATCGGCGGCCCGCCCGTGTGCGAGACAAAGCTCGTGAAGCCCGACACCGTGGCCAGCACGCGGCCGGCCCAGCGCGGCGGCGGCGCGCTGCCGGCGTGCGGCGGAAAGAGCCAGCGCTGCGCCAGGAACAGCAGCGTGAACACGCCCACCAGCGTGGAAACGGTGTGCCCGTCGAGCACGCGGAACAGTGCCGTGCCGACCACGGTGCCAAGCAGCCCGAACGGGATCAGCAGCCACAGCAGACCTTTGTCGAGGTCGCGCCGGAACGCGGCCACGCTCAACACATCGCACAGCAGCAGCACGGGCATCAGCAAGGCCGCGGCCTGCGGCACCGGGATGGCCAGCGCCATCAGCGGCACGGCCAGCGAGCCGAGGCCGGCGCCGAAACCGCTCTTGGACAGGCCCAGCAACAGCACGGCCGGGATGGCCGTGGCGTAGAACGCCCAGCCGGTGATCAGAGGCAGGTCCATGCGCGGTGGTGTGCGATCGTGTGAAAAAAAAGCCGGCGCAGTGTAGGCGGGCCCCGTGCTCGCATGGCCCGGGCAACCGGCGGAAGCGGCCCGCGCCAACGGCTGCGGCATCGGGGTTCCCCCTGCGGCCGGCCGCCTGAGCGCTGTCCCGGCAAACTGTACCTGCTTCGAGGGATACAGCTGCCCTACAGTCGGGCTGCAGCACCGCCGCCAACAGAAGCGGCGTGCCGCCCATCCCCGAGTCCATTCCCAAGGAGACAAACCCATGCCATCGGTCCACCGTTTCGCCAAGCTCGCCGTCGCCGGCGCCATCGCCGGGTCCCTGTGGGCCGGCGCCGCCGCCTACGCCCAGGACATCAAGATCGGCTACACCGCCGACCAGTCCGCCAGCGGCGTGGCCGAACTCGGCATCGCGGGCCGCTGGGGCTTCGAGGCCGCCATCGAGGACATCAACAAGGCCGGCGGCATCATGGGCCGCAAGGTGGTCGGTGTGGTCCGTGACGACCAGGGCACGCCGCCCAAGGCGATCCAGAACATGACCGAGCTGATCGACGCCGAGAAGGTGCACGCCGTCGTCGGCCCGGCCAACTCGGGCAACGCGCTGGCCTGGCTGCACCTGCCGCAGCAAAAGAAGATCCCCGTCGTCGTGCCCATCGGCACCGCCACCGAGATCACCAACCGCTACGCCAAGGAACCGCAGAACTACCTGTTCCGCGTGTCCATGGTCGACCGCGAGCAGGTGGCGCTGCTGGGCGCCTACGCCGTCAAGGCGTCCAAGGACAAGAAGATCGCCATCCTGGCCGACTCCACCGGCTACGGCCAGGGCGGCATCAAGGACGCGACCGACATCCTGGCGCTGCACGGCGTTACACCCGTGGCGACCGAGAAGTACGGCCCCAAGGACACCGACATCACCTCGCAGCTGTCCAAGATCAAGGCCGCCGGCGCCGACACCGTGATCATCTACGGCATCGCCGACGGCACGGCCCAGGTGCTGCGCAGCATGGAGAAGATCAACTACATGCCGGTGACGCTGGGCACCTGGGGCAACCTGTCCTCGCTGCTGCCCAAGATGGCCGGCGAAAAGCTCTCCGAGCACCTGATCCTGGCCGCCTCAACCACGGAGGACACCAACGCCAAGACCAAGGCGCTCGGCGAGCGCGTGCGCAAGAACTTCCCCACGCTGACCACCTTCCCGTGCTCGGCCCAGGCGTACGACTCGGTCATGCTGCTGGCCGCGGCGATGAAGCTGGCCAACAGCACCGACGGCGAGAAGGTCGCCGCCGCGTTGGAGAACGTGACCGGCGTGGAGGGCGTGATCAAGACCTACAACAAGCCCTTCACCAAGACCGCGCACGAAGGCCTCTCGGTGGCCGACTTCTACCTGGCCCGCTGGAAGAACGGCGCCCCGGTGCGCTATGAAGACCAGTTCACCAAGGCGTTGACGCCGGCCGACCTCAAGAAGTAAGCCCGTCTGGGCGGCAGCGCCCACGCCACGCGGCGTGGGCCTTCTTTCTCGCGTGGTTCTCAAAGGGAAGACATGGGCGCGTCACTCCTGCAGGCGGTTTTCAGCGGCCTGGCGCTGGGCAGCATCTATGCGCTGGTCGCGCTGGGCTTCAACATCACCCACAACACGACCAAGACCTTCAACTTCGGCCAGGGCGAGTTCCTGGTGGCCGGCGCCTACGTGGCGGTCTCTGCCGTGCTGCTGCTGGCCGGCAAGCCGATCAGCGGCTCGCTCTCCGCCATCGAGGTCACGCCCGGCCGCTACCTCGCGGCGCTGGCCATCTCCATCGTGGTGCTGGGCGCCCTGGGCGTGCTGCTGTACCACGCGGCCGTCAAGCCCTTCGTGGGCCAGGGCGGGCTGGCCTGGGTGATGAGCACCATCGGCTTCGGCATCATCATCCAGAACACCGCGCTGGCGATCTGGGGCCCGGCACCGCTGGTGATGCCCTCCCCGCTGGGCAACGAGGTGATCCGCATCGGCGGCGCCGGCGTGCTGCCGCAGGAGATCCTGGTGCTGGTGTGCAGCATCCTGGTCATGGTCTGCCTGGACTTCGTGATGCGCAAGACCAAGATCGGCAAGGCCGTGCGCGCCGTCGCACACAGCGGCCCCGCCGCCACGCTGATGGGCATCAACGTCTCGGCCATCGTGGTGCTGGCCTTCGTCATCAGCTCGGCGCTGGCCGGGCTGGCGGGGCTGCTGATCGCGCCGATCACCACGGCCTCGGTCTTCATGGGCCTCACGCTGGCGCTCAAGGCTTTCTCCGCCGCCATCGTGGGCGGCCTCAACAACGCACGCGGCTGCATGCTGGGCGGCTTCCTGCTCGGGCTGATCGAGGCCCTGGTCGGGCTGTGGCAGGCCGAACTGCGCGAGATCAGCATCTTCCTGCTGATCATCCTGGTGCTGGTGCTCAAACCCGAAGGCCTGCTGGGCCGCCGCCTGGTGGAGAAGGTCTGATGCAGTTCGGCAAAGGACATGCCATCGGCGTGGCGCTGGCCATCGCCGCCATCGCGTTGGCACCGGTGCTCGTCACCAACGGCTTCTACCTCAAGGTGCTGTTCCTGATCGGGGTCAACTACCTGGCCGCAGCGGGTCTCAACGTGCTGGTCGGCCACACCGGCCAGAAATCGCTCGGCCACGCCGGGCTGTTCGCGGTGGGCGCCTACACCGCCGCGTTGCTGACGGCGCGCCTGGGCTGGAACCCCTGGCTGGCCTTCGTCGCGGCCGGCGCCATGGCCGGGTTGTTCGGCGTGCTGATCGCGCTGCCGGCGCTGCGCGTGCGCGGGCCGGCGCTGGCCATGGTCACGATCGGCTTCGGCATCGTGGTCGAGAAGGTGGTGTCGGAATGGCAGGACGTGTTCGGCGGCCAGGCCGGCATCTATGGCGTGGTGCCGCCCTCCATCGGCGGCAGCGCGCTCAACGACAGCCAGTGGGTCTGGTTCGTCGGCGCGCTGGCCATCGTGGCGCACCTGACGATCCGCGCCCTGCTGCGCGGCAAGTACGGCCGCGCCTTCATGGCCGTCAACACCGCCGAGGTGGCGGCCGAGAGCGTGGGCGTGTCGGTCTACACGTTCAAGGTGCTGGCCTTCGTGATCAGCGCCGTCACCTGCGGGCTGGCCGGCGCGCTCATCGCGCAGCAGAACCAGTACATCAACTCCGACTTCATCAACTTCAGCCTGTCGATCTTCTTCCTCTTGATCGTGCTGTTCGGCGGCAGCTCGGTCTACGGCCCGCTGGTGGGCGCGGTGGTGCTGACGCTGCTGGACGCCTTCCTCGCGCGCTGGCCCACGGCCCAGCACTTCACCTACGGCGCGCTGCTGCTGTTCGCGCTGTACGCCATGCCCGACGGGTTGTCGGGCGCGCTCGGCCGGCTGGCCAAGAAGCTGGTGCCGGCACTGGCGCGCAAGCCCGTGCTGCCCGCGCCCACCACGGGCTGGAAGCTGCGCGCCGCCGAGCGGCTGGCCGCGGACAAACCGCTGTTGCAGACCCGCGCCGTCTACAAGGCTTACGGCGGTGTGGTGCCCACGAACAACATCGACATGGAGCTCACGACCGGCCACATCCATTCGCTGATCGGGCCGAACGGCGCGGGCAAGACCACGCTGCTCAACATCCTGTCCGGGATCGTGCCGCCCGACCGCGGCAGCATCGAGTTCGCCGGGCAGAGCATCGTGCACATGGTGCCCAACCGCATCTGTGCCATCGGCCTGGGCCGCACCTTCCAGAACCTGAAGCTGTTCAGCGACATGTCGGTGCTGGACAACGTCAAGGTCGGGCTGCATCGCCACATGCGTGCCGGCTTCTGGTCCTGCCTGCTGGGCCTGCCCAACGCACAGCGCGAAGAGCGGGCGGCACGCGACGAGGCGCTGCAGATCCTCGATTTCCTGGGCCTGCTGGACAAGGCCGATGAAGTCGCCGGCAGCCTGCCCTACGGACTGCAGCGCCGGCTGGAACTGGCCCGCGCGCTGGCCACGCACCCACGCCTGCTGCTTCTCGACGAGCCCGCCGCCGGCCTGAACCCGCAGGAGACGCAGGACCTCATCGGCGTGATCGCCAAGATCCGCGACCTGGGCATCACCGTGCTGCTGATCGAACACCACATGGACCTGGTCATGGCCATCTCGGACCACGTGATCGTGCTCGACTACGGCGAGAAAATCGCCGAGGGCAAGCCCGGGCAAGTGCAGAACAACCCGCGTGTGATCGCGGCCTACCTGGGCACGGACGAGCCGGACGAGGACGACCTGGAACTGGAGGCCAGCCATGGCTGAGCCGCTGCTGCAGATCGACGCGCTCGAAGTGCGCTACGGCGCCATCGAGGCTTTGAAAGGCATTTCGCTGCAAGTGCATGCCGGTGAGGTGGTCACCATCATCGGCGGCAACGGCGCCGGCAAGAGCACGCTGATGAAGGCCGTCTCGGGACTGGAACCCGCACATGCCGGAACCATCCGCTTCGCCGGCCAGGACATCACGCGCGTGCCGGGCCACCAGCGCGTGGCACTGGGCATCGCGCAGTCGCCCGAGGGCCGGCAGGTGTTCTCCGACCAGAGCGTGCGCGACAACCTCATGCTGGGCGCCTACCACCGCAAGGCGTCCAAGGCCGAGATCGAAGCCGACATCGACGCCCAGTTCGTCGCCTTCCCACGGCTGCGCGAACGGCAGGACCAGATGGCCGGCACCATGTCGGGCGGCGAGCAGCAGATGCTGGCCATCGCCCGCGCGCTGATGGCCAAGCCCCAACTGCTGCTGTTGGACGAGCCTTCGCTGGGCCTGGCGCCGCTGATCGTGAAAGAGATCTTCGGCATCATCCGCGGCCTCAAGACGAAGGGCGTGACCATTCTGCTGGTCGAGCAGATGGCCAACCAGGCGCTGGCCGTGGCCGAGCGCGGGTACGTGCTGGAGACGGGGCGCATCACCTTGCAAGGTGAAGGACGGGCGTTGCGGCGCGACCCGCAGGTGCGGGCGGCTTACCTGGGGAAGCATTGAGATGGCGCCCTGCGCGGCTGTCTCCTCTTTCGAGGTTCAACCACCGTGGGGGCGGGACCACGCCGACGGTGTGCTTTGTTCCGCTCATGTCCCCCGGCTTCGCCTCCTCCTTTACTTCGCTGCACAGAACACACCATCGACGCGGTCTACCAGCGTCGCGTCGCACGGTCCAGCACGGCGCGACGTTTCCAAGGTCGGGGGTACTGGGTGGCCCCTGCAGCGAAATAAAGGAGGAGCCTGGGCCGCCTGCGGCCCAGGCGGGGGACATTCGCGGAAGGGGCCACCCGGTGGCCTCGGCCGACGCGCCACACCCGTGCCCGTCGACACCCAGGCGCCACTGACATGACCACCGACACCTTCGACTACGTGATCGTCGGCAGCGGCGCAGCCGGCGCCATCCTCGCGGCCCGCCTGGGCGAAGACTCCACACTCAGCATCTGCGTACTGGAAGCCGGCCCGCGCGACTGGCATCCGTACCTGCACCTGCCGGCCGGCTTCATCAAGGTGCTGTTCAACCCCGACTTCACCTGGCAGTTCAGCTCCGAGCCGACAGAGTGGACCGGCGGGCGCCGCGTGCCGCTGCCGCAGGGCCGCACGGCCGGTGGCTCCACCGCCATCAACGGCCTGGTCTACAACCGCGGCCAGGCCGAGGACTACGACGGCTGGGCCGCCCAGGGCAACCCCGGCTGGAGTTACGAAGAACTGCTGCCCTGCTTCAAGCGCAGCGAACGCCGCATCGGCCCCGGTGACGATGCGCTGCGCGGGCGCAGCGGCCCCGTGCCCGTGACCGACATCGACTGGCAGCACCCGGTGTGCGAAGCCTTCCTCGAAGGCGCCGGGGAACTGGGCCTGCCACGCAATCCTGACTACAACGGCGCGACGCAGGCCGGCGTGGGCTACTTCCAGCGCACCATCCACCACGGGCTGCGCCAGGGCACGGCGCCGACCTTCCTGACGCCAGCCCTGAAGCGCGGCAACGTGGCGCTGCGCAGCAACGCGCACGCCACCGGCATCGTGTTCGACGGGCTGCGCGCCACCGGCGTGCGGTATCGGCGCGGCGGCGCCAACGGCCAAACCGAGGTCGTGCGTGCGCGGTGCGAGGTCATCGTCTGCGCCGGCGCCGTCAACACGCCCAAGCTGCTGCAGCTGTCGGGCATCGGCCCGGCCGAATGGCTGCAGCGCGCCGGCATCCCCGTGCGGCATGCGCTGCCCGGCGTGGGCCAGCACCTCAAGGACCACTTCTCGGTGCGGTTGGTGGCCCGCGCCAAGAACGCGGTGACCATCAACGAACTCGCGCGCGCGCCGCGGCTGTGGAACCAGGCCGCGCGCTGGCTCGCCGGCCAGCCCAGCGTCCTGGCGCTGAGCCCCTCGCTCGCCCACTTCTTCTGGCAGTCGCGGCCCGGGCTCGCGCGGCCCGACCTGCAGGGCGTGTTCGCGCCGGCCAGCTACCGCGCGGGCTACGTGGGCATGCTGGACGACTACCCCGGCATGACCTGCGGCGTCTGGCAGCACCGGCCGCAGAGCAGCGGCTGGGTGCGGCTGGCCTCCGGCGACCCGTTCGCCGACCCGCTGGTGCAGCCCAACTACCTGGCCCACGAGGACGACCGCCGCGTGCTGCTGTACGGCGTGCGGCTGGCCCGCAAGCTGTTGCAGACGCGCGCGCTGGCACCCTACGTGGCAGCCGAAACCATGCCCGGCCCGGACGTGCAGGCCGACGACGAACTGCTGGACTACGTGCGGCGCTACGGTGTCTCGTCCTACCACCTGAACGGGACGGCGCGCATGGGGCCGGCCAGCGACGCGACGGCCGTGGTCGATGCGCAGCTGCGCGTGCACGGCATCGCTGGCCTGCGCGTGGCCGACGCGTCCGTCATGCCCGACATTCCTTCGGCCAACACCTGCGCTGCGTCCATGATGATCGGCGAGAAGGCCGCAGATCTCGTGCGCGCCCAACCTGCACGACCATGATCGACATCGCCCAGCACCCCACGCTGCACCAGGCCCTGGCGGCCGCCGCCCAGGCCTACGGCGCCAACCCGCTGCTGGCCATTCCCGCCAATCCGCAACGCAGCTACCTGCCGGACGGCCAGGAACTGAGCTTCGCCCAGATGCACCAGGGCGTGAGCGCACTGGCCATGCGCTACGCCGCCGCCGGCTACGGCCACGGCCACCGCGTGGCGCTGTTCCTGGAGAACCGGCCCGAGCACCTGCTGCACAAGCTCGCGCTCAACAGCCTGGGCGCCTGCTGCGTGCCCGTGAACCCCGACTACCGGCCGCGTGAACTGGCCTACCTGGTCGAGCACGCGCGCGTGGACCTGGTCGTGGTGCTGGACAGCCGCGTCGACGCGTTGCGCGCGGCGCTCGCCGAGTCTGGCCACCAGCCCGCGTTCGCCACGCTCGAAGGCTTCGCCGCCACGCTGCCGCCGGCCCCGCGCGACCCGCTGCCTGGCAGCGTGCACGGCGACACACCGGCCAGCATCCTCTACACCTCGGGCACGACGGGCCGGCCCAAGGGCTGCATCCTGTCGCACCGCTACGAGCTGGCGTCCGGCCACGCCTATGCCACGCGCGGTGGCCTGGCCACCTTCGGCGAGGGCACGGACCGCATCTACAACCCCTTGCCGCTGTTCCACGTCAACGCCTCGGTCGTCTCATTCCCCGGCGCACTGCTGACCGGCAACTGCCAGGTGCAGACCGACCGCTTCCAGCCATCGCGCTGGTGGACCGAGGTGCGCGAGAGCCGCGCCACCGTCGTGCACTACCTGGGCGTCATCGTGCAGATGCTGTGGGGCCAGCCGCCCGGCCCGCAGGACCGCGACCACGCCGTGCGCTTCGCCTACGGCGCCGGCGTGGAGCCACCCTTGCACGCGGCCTTCGAAGAGCGCTTCGGCTTCCCGCTGATCGAGCTCTGGGGCATGACCGAGATGGTGCGCATCCTGACCGACAACCACGCGCCGCGCCAGGTCGGCACGCGTGCCTTCGGCCGTGCGCAGCCCGACATCGAGGTGCGGGTGGTCGACGATGCCGACCGCGATGTGGACGGCGAGACGCCCGGCGAGATGGTGATCCGCCACAGCGCGGCCACGCCGCGGCAGGACTTCTTCTCGGGCTACCTCGACGACCCTGCGGCGACTGAGGCCGCCTGGCGCGGCGGCTGGTTCCACACCGGCGACATCGTGTGGCGCGACGCCACGGGCATGCTGCACTTCGTCGACCGGCGCAAGAACATCGTGCGCCGCTCGGGCGAGAACATCGCCGCGGCCGAGGTCGAGGCCATGCTGCTGACCCACCCCTGGGTCGAACAGGCCGCCGTGATGGCCCTGCCCGACGAGGTGCGCGAAGAGGAGGTGCTGGCCTGCGTGGTGCTCAAGCCCGGCGAGGAACGCTCCGAAGCCACGGCGCGCGCGCTGTTCGCGCACTGCAATGCGCAGCTGGCCTACTACAAGGCGCCCGGCTGGGTCTGGTTCGCCGACGCGATCCCGACCACGGCCACGCAGAAGATCCAGAAGCACAGCCTGTTCCCGGCCGGCACCGACCCGCGCACGCTGCCGGGCATTCTGGATCTGCGCGGGCTCAAGAAGCGGCGCTGACCGGGCGCGCGCCCTGGCGCAGGACGGCCTGCAGGGCGGATGCGAAGCGCGGGTCGAGCACCGTCCCCACGTTGAAGCGCGACCAGGGCGACACGGCCTCGGGATCGACGCTGAAGATGCGGCCCGGGGCCATCATCACCTGGCGTTCGAGCATCGCCTGAGCCAGCGTCAACGCATCCGGTGCGCCGGGCAGCCGCGCCCACAGGAACAAGGAGGCCGGGGTCTGCGTGAACAGCTCGGCGCCCAGGCCATGGAGCAGTTCCTGCGCGCGCAGCGTGGCCTCGGCAACACGCCGGCGCAGGTGCGCCAGATGGGCGAGGTACTGGCGCTCGCCCAGCAGCGTCTCGACCGTGCGCTCGCAGTACTCCGAGCTGCTGACGTGCACCAGCGCCTTGAGGTCCGCCAGGTCGCTGGCCAGGTCCACGCTGCACGCGATGAAGCCCACGCGCAGCGCGGCCGACAGCGACTTGGAAAAACTGCCCACATAGAGGGTGCGCTCCAGCGCGTCCAGCGCCGCGAGCCGCGTGGACTGCGGCGGCTTGAAGTCCGCCAGCGGATCGTTCTCGACGATCAGCAGGTTGTGCTGGCGTGCGAGCGCGAGCACGCGCTGGGCCACGGCGGGTGCCAGGTCCGAGCCCGTGGGGTTGTGCGCCAGCGACTGCGTGAAGAACACGCGCGGCCGGTGGCGCAGCAGCAGTTGCTCGAGCGCCCGCGTATCGGGCCCCTGCGGCGTGCGCGGCACACCCACTGTGCGCGCGCCGGCCAGGTGCAGCTTGCCGAACAGCGGGTAGTAGCCCGGGTCGTCCGCCAGCACCACGGCACCGGGCGGCACGAAGTAACGCACGATGATGTCCATCGCCTCGTTGGCGCCATGCGTGAGCACCATCTGGCGCGTGCCGGCGGCGATGCCGAAATCCGCCAGCCGGCGCACCAGGCGCTGGCGCAGCGGCTCGTAGCCGAAGCGGTTGCCATAGCGGAACAAGGTGCCCAGCCCGCCGCGCGCCACCTTGTGGTGGTGCCGGTCCAGCCGCGCGCCGGCCAGCCATTCGACGGGCGGAAAGCCATCGCCCACGTTGAGCTGGCCCGGCTCCTCGCGCAGCTGGTTGCGCATGAGCCAGACGATGCCCATGGCCCGGCCCAGCGAGCCGGCATCGTCCTCGGCCGCCGCGGCCGCTGCGCGCGCCGGCGCCTTGACGAAGAAGCCCGCACCGCGGCGCGGCTCGACCAGTCCGCGCGCGACCAGCAGCTCGAAGGCGGCCACCACGGTGTTCTTGCCGAGCCCGCGCTGGCCCGCCAGTGCGCGCAGTGAAGGCAGCTTGTCGCCGGCGCGGAAAGCACCTTGCAGGATCTGGTGCTCCAGCGTGTCGGCCAGCTGGACGAAGATGGATTCGGTGGATGGCATGGGCGTCAGCTGTTCCGCCGAACTGTACCTGTGCGCGCGGGTACAGCCGACCCAGAATGCCGCCACACCAACACCGACGGAGACGACACCATGGGCAGCGATTCGCGCCTTCCGAACTTCCGCGCGCTGAGCCCGGCGCAGCGGCTGGACCACATCGCCCAGGCCGCGGGCCTCAGTGCCGAGGAGCGTGCGCTGCTGGAGCAGCCCGGTGCGCTGCGGCTGGAGCTGGCCGACGGCATGATCGAGAACGTGATCGGCCGCTTCGAGCTGCCGCTGGCCGTGGCAGGCAACTTCCAGGTCAACGGGCGCGATGTGCTGGTGCCCATGGTCGTGGAAGAGCCTTCGGTCGTGGCAGCCGCCTCGTACATGGCCAAGCTGGCGCGCGAGGGCGGGGGCTTCGAGACCTCGAGCAGCCTGCCGCTCATGCGCGCCCAGGTGCAGGTGCTGGGCATCGGCGACCCGCAGGGCGCGCGCCAGGCCTTGCTGCGCCGGCGCGACGAGATCCTGGCCACGGCCAACGCACGCGACAAGGTGCTGATCGGCCTGGGCGGCGGCTGCCGCGACATCGAGGTCCAGGTCTTCCCCGACACACCGCGCGGCCCCATGCTGGTGCTGCACCTCATCGTGGACGTGCGCGACGCCATGGGCGCCAACACCGTCAACACCATGGCGGAGGCCGTGGCCCCGCTGGTCGAGCAGGTCACGAGCGGGCGGGTGCGGCTGCGCATTCTGTCCAACCTGGCCGACCTGCGGCTGGCGCGCGCCCGCGTGGTGCTGACGCCCGAGACGCTGGCCACGCCCGAGCGACGCGGCGAGGACATCATCGAAGGCGTGCTCGACGCCTACGTGTTCGCGGCCGTCGACCCCTACCGCGCGGCCACGCACAACAAGGGCATCATGAACGGCATCGACCCGGTGGTCGTGGCCACCGGCAACGACTGGCGCGCGGTGGAAGCCGGTGCCCATGCCTATGCCGCCCGCAGCGGCCGCTACACCTCGCTGACCTGCTGGGAGAAGGATGCGGCCGGCCGCCTGGTCGGCAGCATCGAGATGCCGATGCCGCTGGGCCTGGTGGGCGGCGCCACCAAAACGCACCCGCTGGCCCGGCTCGCGCTCAAGATCATGGGCGTGCAATCGGCCCAGGAACTGGCCGAGATCACCGTGGCCGTGGGCCTGGCGCAGAACCTGGGGGCGCTGCGCGCGCTGGCCACCGAGGGTATCCAGCGCGGCCACATGGCGCTGCACGCGCGCAACATCGCGCTCGTGGCCGGTGCCACGCGCACGCAGGTCGACGCGGTGGCCGCGCGCATGGTGGCCGAGGGCGATGTGCGCGTGGACCGCGCGGCGGCGCTGCTCAAGGAACTAGGCGACGCTGCCTGACTCAAGACTGCGCCGCGCGCGCCGATAAGCCCGGGGACCATGCGCTTTCTGCCGATTCCCCTGCTCCTTGCCTGTGCCTGCGTGCCCCTGGCCGCGGCGGAATGGACCGAGTTGCCGCTGCCGGCCAGTGCCGGCATGGCGGTCTACCAGGAGCCCGGGACCGAGCGCTCGCGCCACGGCAAGTTCGTCGGCAGCTTGCTGGGCAATCCGCGGCAGTCCTGGTTCCTGGTCGACTATGCGGTGCCACACCGCTGGGGGCTCTACGAGGTGCGCTCGTTCAAGCAGTGGCTGGAGTTCGACTGCAAGGACTCCAGCATGCGGGTGCTGGCGCGGCTGTACTACGAAGGCCCCATGGGCCAGGGCCGCGTTCTGGTCAGCGAGCGCGAAGCGCGCCACTTCGTGGCCATCGTCCCGGGCGAGCCGGAAGAGGCCATGCAGCGCGCGGCCTGCGCCTACCTCCGCAAGGAAGAGCAGCTGGCCGCGGCGCCGGCAGCAGTGCCGGCGCCAGCGCCGCCGGCAGAGCCGACGGTCACGGCGCCCGCACCGCAGGCGCAGCCCCAGCCCGTCTACACGCCGCTGGAGCCGGCCCCGCGCGCTGAGCCCTAAGGCGCCCCCAGGGCCGTCAGCACGGCCACGCTCATGGCCTGCACACTGGTCTTGATGGACGGCTCGGGCACGGGCGCGAAGAAGGGTGAGTGGTTGAACGGCAGCGGCTTGCCGCCCGGCTTCATGGCGGCCGCCACGTCGTCGGGCGCCGACACGCCGACGAAGAACATCATGCCGGGCACGCCTGCGTTGAGGAACTCCGAGAAGTCCTCGCTCGCGGTGATGGGCGGCACCTGCGCGATCTGCACGCCCGGCAGCGCAGCCTTCAGCGCGGCCGTGGTGCGGTCGACCACCGCCGCGTTGTTGACGATGGCGGCGCCGCCTGGCACCAGGTCCACCTGCGGCTCGGCCGCGCCACCCATGGCCGCGGCCGCCAGCGCCGTGCGGCGGATGCCGGCCAGCAGCTTCTCGCGCACCTCCGGCTGGTAGGAGCGGATGGTGCCGCGCAGCACCACGGTGTCGGGAATGATGTTGCCCACCGTGCCGCCCTGGATGGCGCCGATGGTCACCACGCCGAACTCGGCCGGGTCTTTCTCGCGGCTGACCACGGTCTGCACGTCCGTGATGAAGCGCGCCGCAATGGTGATCGGGTCGATGGTCTTGTCGGGCGCCGAGCCATGGCCGCCGCGGCCCTTGAAGGTGATCTCCAGCCCATCGGAGTTCGAGCTGGTCGGCCCGGCCCGGTAGCCCACGAAGCCGTAGGGCGAAGGCGAGCTGTGCAGCGCGAACGCGAAGTCAGGCTTTGGAAAGCGCGTGAACAAGCCGTCGGCCAGCATGGCCTTGGCGCCCGAGACGGTCTCCTCGGCCGGCTGGGCGACGAACATCAGCGTGCCCTTCCACTGGCTCTTGAGCGCGACCAGCGTGCGCGCCGCGCCCACCCAGCTGGCCATGTGCAGGTCGTGCGCGCAGCTGTGCGCGACGAAGGTCTCGCGGCCCGCGTACTGGGCCTTGACCTTGCTGGCATAGGGCAGGCCGGTCTTCTCCTCCATGGGAAGGGCGTCCAGCTCGGTGCGCACCAGCACCGTGGGGCCGGCGCCGTTGCGCAGCAGCGCCACCACGCCGGTGCCGCCGACCTTCTCGGTCACCTCGAAGCCGAGCTTGCGCATCTCCTCGGCCATCTTCGCGGCCGTGCGCACCTCCTGGAAAGCGAGCTCGGGATGCGCATGCAGGTCCTTGTAGAGCGCCTCCAACGCGCCATACATGCCGTTCACGAGCGGCGCGACCTGCTGCTGCGTCTGCGCCGACGCGCAGGTGGCAGCCAGGCCCAGAAGGCCGGCCAGCACGCTCAAACGGAGGGAGGGTTGGGACATCTGTTTTTTCCTTCTTCGGTGGTCAGACACGTTCAAGCACGATTGCGATGCCCTGGCCCACGCCGATGCACATGGTGCACAAGGCGTAGCGGCCACCGCTGCGGTGCAACTGGTTCACGGCCGTGGTGGCCAGGCGCGCGCCGCTGGCGCCCAGCGGATGGCCCAGCGCGATGGCGCCGCCGTTGGGGTTCACGCGCGGGTCGTCGTCGGCGATGCCCAGCGCGCGCAGCACCGCCAGGCCCTGGGCCGCGAAGGCCTCGTTGAGTTCGATCACGTCCAGCTGCGCGAGCGAGATGCCGGTCAGCGCCAGCACCTTCTGCGTGGCCGGCGCCGGACCGATGCCCATCACGCGCGGCGCCACGCCGGCCGTGGCCATGCCGACCACGCGGGCCTTGGGCGTGAGACCGTGAAAGGCGGCGCTCTTCTCGTCGGCCAGCAGCAGCGCGCAGGCGCCATCGTTGACGCCGCTGGCATTGCCGGCCGTCACCGAGCCGTCGGGCCGCACCACGCCCTTGAGCTTGGCCAGCGATTCGAGGCTGGTCTCGCGCGGGTGCTCGTCCCGGGTGACGGCGATCGCGTCGCCCTTCTTCTGCGGGATCAGCACGGGCGTGAGTTCGGCGTCGAAGAAGCCGGATTTCTGCGCCGCCACGGCCTTCTGCTGGCTGGCCAGCGCCATGCGGTCCTGGGCCTCGCGGCCGATCTTGTGCTCAACAGCCACGTTCTCGGCGGTCTCGGGCATGGAATCCACGCCGTAGAGTTCCTTCATGCGCTTGTTGACGAAGCGCCAGCCTATGGTGGTGTCGTAAACCGCGTTGCTGCGCGAGAAGGCGCTTTCGGCCTTGGGCATCACGAAGGGGGCGCGGCTCATGCTTTCGACACCGCCCGCGAGCATGAGGCCGGCCTCGCCGGCGCGGATCGCGCGGGCTGCACTGCCCACCGCATCCAGGCCGGACCCGCAGAGCCGGTTGATGGTGGCGCCCGGCACGTCGATGGGCAGGCCGGCCAGCAGTGCGGACATCCGGGCCACGTTGCGGTTGTCCTCGCCGGCCTGGTTCGCACAGCCATACAGCACGTCGGCCAGCGCCTGCCAGTCGACCTTGCGGTTGCGCACCATGAGCGCCTTGATCGGCACCGCGCCGAGGTCGTCGGCGCGCACGCTGGACAGGGCACCGCCGTAGCGGCCGAAGGGGGTGCGGATGGCATCGCAGATGAAGGCCTGGGTGCTCACAGTGGTCTCCTCGGCAAAGGGGGGTTGCGGGTCATTCTAGGCACGCTCCTCCTGCGGGAAGACCCGCATGCTAGGCTTGCCCGCATGTTCAATCCTTCGCAAGCGGACGTGCGCCGCTTCTTCTGCGGCGCGCATGCCAAGGCGCTCGCCGGCCAGCCCATGGAGGCCATCGAAACCTTGGCCAGCCAGTGGATCGCAGAGCACCCCGAGTACCACGCCGACCTGCTGGACGCCGACGCGGCCGTGGCCCGCATCTACGACGGTGCCGACGGGCAGCAGAACCCCTTCCTGCACCTCTCGATGCACCTGTCGATCAGCGAGCAGTGCTCGATCGACCAGCCGCGCGGCATCCGCCAGGCCGTGGAGCTGCTGGAGCGCCGGCGCCAGTCGCTCCACGACGCCCACCACGAGGTCATGGAATGCCTGGGCCGCATGATGTGGGAGGCCCAGCGCGCCGGGCGACCGCCCGATGGCCAAGCCTACATCGACTGCGTGCAGCGCCGCGCGACGCAGGACTGAGCACGCATGAAAAAGCCCGCACGGGGCGGGCTTGGTGTAGCAGGCCGCGGCCTGGCGCGCGCGCTTACTTCTGCGAGGTACGGAAGCGCGACTCGGGCACGACCTGCAGGCCACCTTCCAGGCCGGCCAGGTAGTTCGAGATGGCCTTGAGTTCGGCGTTGGAGAACTGCTTGGCCAGCGGCGCCATCACGCCATTGGAACGGCCAACCAGGCCAGGGCTGGCGCCGGTCTTGTAGGCCTTCAGCGCGACGAACAGGTAGTCGGCGTGCTGGCCTGCGATCTTGGGATAGCTGCCGTCGATGGGCTTGGCGAAGTTGGCGCCGTGGCAGGACACGCAGGCGCCCTTTTGCAGCAGCGCCGCAACCTGGGCATTGGGCTCCTTGGCCTGCTCGGGCGGGGTGGGCGCGTCTTCGACATGCGTGCTGTAGAACGCCGCGAGATCGGCGATGTCCTGGTCGTTCAGCGACTCGGCGATGCCGCGCATCGTCGGGTGGCGACGGTCGCCGGTCTTGTAGGCATTCAGCGCAGCAGCGATGTAGGGCGCGCCCTGGCCCGAAATCTTGGGCACCTTGTAGACCTCGGGAAAGGCCGTCTGGTACCCGACGATGCCGTGGCAACCGATGCACATGTCGGCTTTGCCCAAGCCAGCTTTGGGGTCTCCTTTGATTTGCTGGGCCATCGCAGGGAGGCCCAATGCCGTCACCGATGCGACAGCCAATGCAAACACCGTGGTCTTCAATTTATTCATTTTGCGCGCACAATCTCTATTGAAATCAGGCCGGAAGCAGCGTTTGAGTATAGCCGGCACGTCTCCCAATCTCCCTCCTCCAGACTCCATGAAATTCCAAGGCTCGAACAACTACGTCGCCACGCAAGATCTGATGCTGGCGGTGAATGCGGCTGCCACGCTCAAGCGCCCGCTGCTGGTCAAGGGCGAGCCCGGCACGGGCAAGACCATGCTGGCCGAGGAAGTGGCCAGCGCCCTGAACCTGCCGCTGCTGCAGTGGCACATCAAGTCCACCACCAAGGCGCAACAGGGGCTCTACGAGTACGACGCGGTGAGCCGTCTGCGCGATTCGCAACTTGGCGACGAGCGCGTGAAGGACATCCACAACTACATCGTCAAGGGCGTGCTGTGGCAGGCCTTCACGGCCGAGCAGCCGGTGGCATTGCTGATCGATGAAATCGACAAGGCCGACATCGAATTCCCGAACGACCTGCTGCGCGAAATTGACCGCATGGAGTTCTATTGCTATGAAACCCGCGAACTGATCCGCGCCAAGCACCGTCCGCTGGTATTCATCACCTCCAACAATGAAAAGGAATTGCCCGACGCGTTTTTGCGCCGCTGCTTTTTCCACTACATCAAGTTCCCCGACGCGGCGACCATGCAGCAGATCGTGGACGTGCATTTCCCGGGCCTCAAGAAGGAGCTGCTCACCGCGGCCATGAAGACCTTCTACGACGTGCGCAACCTGCCCGGCCTGAAGAAGAAGCCCTCCACCTCCGAGCTGCTGGACTGGCTCAAGCTGCTGGTGGCCGAGGACATCCCGGCCGAGGCACTGCAGAGCAAGGACGACAAGGTCGCGGTGCCGCCGCTGGTGGGCGCGCTGCTCAAGAACGAGCAGGACGTGACGCTGTTCGAGAAGCTGGTGTTCATGCAGCGGAACAACCGCTGAACGCCACCGACACCGCGCGAGGAGACCTGCCGTGCTGATCGACTTCTTCTACACCCTGCGCTCGGCCAAGCTGCCGGTCTCGGTCAAGGAATACCTGATGCTGCTCGACGCGGTCAAGCAGGGCGTGGTCGGGCCGGCCAGCCCCGACGGCGCCTACGCGATCGACGACTTCTATTACCTGTCGCGCACCGCGCTGGTGAAGGACGAGAAGCACTACGACAAGTTCGACCGCGCCTTCGCCGCCTACTTCAAGGGCGTGGAGATGGTGGCCGACTTCACCAAGGACATCCCGCTCGAGTGGCTGCGCAAGAACCTCGAACTCGAACTGAGCCCCGAGGAGAAGGCCAAGATCGAGAAGATGGGCTGGGACGAGCTCATGGAGACGCTCAAGAAGCGCTTCGAGGAACAGAAAGAGCGCCACGAGGGCGGCAGCAAGTGGATCGGCACGGGCGGCACATCGCCCTTCGGCGCCAACGGCTTCAACCCGCAAGGCATCCGGATCGGCCAGGAGAAGGGCCGCAACAAGAGCGCCGTGAAGGTCTGGGACCAGCGCGCCTACAAGGATTACGACGACAGCCAGGAACTGGGCACGCGCAACATCAAGGTGGCGCTGCGCCGGCTGCGCAAGTTCGCGCGCGAAGGCCTGCAAGAAGAACTCGACCTGGACGACACCATCCGCTCCACGGCCGCCAACGCCGGCTGGCTGGACATCAAGATGGTGCCCGAGCGCCACAACAACGTGAAGGTGCTGCTGCTCATGGACGTGGGCGGCACCATGGACGAGCACATCGCACGCGTGGAAGAGCTGTTTTCGGCCACCAAGACCGAGTTCAAGCACCTGGAGTTCTACTACTTCCACAACTGCGTCTACGACTTCATGTGGAAGAACAACCGCCGGCGCTTCTCCGAGAAGTTCCCGACCTGGGACATCATCCGCAAGTACAACAAGGACTACAAACTCATCTTCGTCGGCGACGCGACCATGAGTCCTTACGAAATCCTACAACCTGGCGGCAGCGTGGAATACAACAACGAGGAGCCCGGTGCCGAGTGGCTGCAGCGCCTCACGCACGCGTTTCCCAAGTTCGCGTGGATCAATCCGGAGCCGCAAGGCGTGTGGCAATACCGCCAAAGCATCAGCGTGGTGCAGCAGCTCATGGGCAACAGGATGTTTCCCCTGACTCTCAAAGGGCTCGAGGAAGCCATGCGCCTGCTGTCAAAATGATTTGATGTCCCCGGTGGTTGTGAAGCGTGCGCCGGCCTTGTGGCCGGCGTTTTTGTTGGTGGTGGTTCTCGTGCTTCCGGGATGCGGCCTGCTGCGCCCTGCCCCGGAACCGGCGCCGGCCAACGCCAGCGGGGCCGACGGCACCCAGGTCATGCCCAGCGAGGCGGCCGCCAAGCAATCGGACCAGCCCGACGGCAAGCGCGACAACTTCACGGTCGAAGTGCGCGGCCCCGATCCGGCGCGCGAGCTGCTCGACACCCACCTGGATCTGCAGCGCTACCGCCGGCTGGACGCGCTTTCCGTGGCCGAGATCTCGCGCCTGATGGCCGCGGCCGAGCCCAACGCGCGCCAGCTGCTGGGCACCCTGGGCTACTTCACGCCAACGCTCACGCTGGAGCTGCAGGACACCCCCGGCGGCGAGCGCGCGGACCATGCCGTGCGCATCACCGTCGACCCCGGTCCCATCACCCAGGTGGGCGAGGTCAAGCTGGACTTCAGCGGCGCCATCGCCGCAGAGAACCAGCAGGCCGAACGCCGGCGCAACGCCATCGAACGCAGCTGGTCGCTGCGCAGTGGCGCGGCGTTCACCCAGTCCGGCTGGGACGGCGCCAAGAGCGCGGCGCAACGCCAGCTCACGGCCCGGCGCTACCCGCTGGGCCGCATTGCCGACAGCCGTGCCCAGGTCGATGCCGACCGGCAACTGGCCGACCTCGGCGTGCAGTTCGACTCGGGTCCGGCCTACCGCTTCGGCGACCTGCAGATCCGCGGCAGCGAACGCTACAGCCCGCTCAATGCGGTGCGCATCGCACAGCTGCCCACGGGCCAGGAGTACGACCAGCAAAAGCTGCTGGACACGCAGTCGCGCCTGGCCTCCAGCGGCTTCTACGAATCGGTGTTCCTGACACTGGACACCGATGGCACCGATCCCCAGAACGTGCCCGTGATCGCCCAGGTGCGCGAGGCACCGTTGCAAAAGCTCGTGTTCGGCGTGGGCTACACCACCGACAGCGGGCCGCGCCTGTCGGTGGACCACATCCACAACAAGATCCCGCTCCTGGATTGGCGTGCCGTGTCGCGCCTGTCGCTGGACAACGAGAACAAGTCGCTGGGCACCTCGCTCTTCGGCCTGCTCGACGCGCGGCTGTGGCGCTGGTTCGGCAGCGGCCTCGTGCAGCGCGAGCGCTCGGGCAGCTTCGACGTGCTCTCGGGCAGCCTGCGCTATGGCCGCAGCAAGTCCACCGACCACATCGACCGCAGCTACTTCGCGCAGTACGACTACGCGCGCAGTTCGGGCGCGGACGCACCGCCGCCTGCCTCCACGGTGAGCCTGAACTGGGGCTGGACCGGCCGCTACTTCGACAACAACAGCAGGCCACGCCGCGGCCAGGGCCTGCAGGTGGAGGCCGGTGTCGGCACCACGCTGCTGGGCGGCCAGTACCCCTACACGCGCACGGTGGCGCGCTGGCTGGGCTACGTGCCGCTGTACCAGGTGCGCGCGGGCGGCGCCACGGAAACCGAGACGCGCGCACGCCGCGCCCGCCTGCAGCTGCGCGCCGAAGCCGGCGCGGTGGTCGCGGCCGATGCGGCGCAGATCCCCTCCACCCAGCTGTTCCTGACCGGGGGCGACACCACGGTGCGCGGCTTTGGCTACCGCAAGATCGGCGCGAGCTATGTCAACGACACCACGGTGGCCGGCCGCTACATGGCGGTCGGCAGCGTGGAGCTGCAGCACCCCATCGTCTGGAACGGCGCGCTGACGGAATTCGAGGCCGTGGCCTTCGTCGACACCGGCTCGGTGGCCGACCGCCCCGCAGACTTCCAGTACAAGGTCGGCGCCGGCGGCGGCATGCGCTGGTACAGCCCGGTCGGGCTGGTGCAGGCCGACATCGCCCATGGCTTCGGCGAGGGGGGCATCAGCATCCACCTGCGCCTGGGGTTCACGTTCTGATGGCGTCCGCCACGCCGCCGGCCTCCGCCACGCCGCCCCAGCCGCGCCGGCGCCTGCTGCGCGCCTTGGGCTGGAGCGCGGCGGGCCTGGGCACCGCCATCGTGGCGCTGGGCGCCTATGGCTGGTGGTGGAGCGGCCAGCCCCAGTCGCTGCCGACCGTGCTGTCGTTCGCCAGCCGCTACCTGCCGGCCGGTCAGACGCTGCAGACCCGCGATGTGCAGGGCGCGCTGCGCCATGGCGCCAGCATCGCCTGGCTGCGCTGGGAGAGCCCGGCCATGGCCGTGGAGGTCAACGACCTGCAACTGCGCTGGCAGCTGCGGCCACTGCTGTCGCGGCGTGTGCAGATCGACCAGTTCCAGATCGGCAAGCTGCAGCTGGTGCCCGGCACGCCGCAGCCCGAGACCGCGCCCGCCGAGCCGCTGCGGCAGCTGACGCTGCCAGTCGAGATCGAACTGCCGTTCGACGTGCGCGAGATCGTCTACGGCGCCGACCCGGCCGCGCCCACGCTCACGGTGCAGGCGCTGGCCGGCCACTACCGCTACGACGCCGGCAGCCACCAGCTGCGGCTCGACGGCGTGCAGGTGGCCGACGGCCGCTACCAGGGCCAAGTCGAACTGCAGGGGGCCGCGCCCATGGCCATCGATGCGCAGCTGCGCGGCGAGGTGCGCGCGCCCATGGTGGAAGGCAGTGCGCCGCTCACGGTGCTGGCCGAGGCCGCGGTGCGCGGGCAGCTGGCGCAGCCGGACGGGCAACTCAAGGTCACCGGCCAGGTGGCCCCGGTCGGCGGCGACGATGGCATGCGCGCCACGCTGGACGCCGACATCGCGCCCTGGCAGACGCAGCCCGTGCTGCGCGCGCTGGCAGATTTCCAGCGCATCGATGCCGCGCGCTTCGTCCCCGGTGCACCGCGCACCGACCTGTCCGGCACGCTGCGCGCCGGTCCCGTGCCGTCCGCCACGCCGGGTGCCGCCACGGCCTGGCAGGCCGAACTGCAGGCGCGCAACGCCCTGCCCGGCCCCTGGGACCAGAAACGCCTGCCGCTGGCCGGCGTGCAGGCCACCGCCCGCCTGGACGGCCAGGACTGGACCGTGC
Source organism: Pseudorhodoferax soli (assembly GCF_003337555.1). Taxonomy (GTDB): domain Bacteria; phylum Pseudomonadota; class Gammaproteobacteria; order Burkholderiales; family Burkholderiaceae_C; genus Pseudorhodoferax; species Pseudorhodoferax soli. The sequence continues at coordinate 1,350,617 of NZ_QPJK01000001.1, forward strand.
CGCAGGCCGAACTCGAACTAGGCAAGGGTCGCATCGCGTTGCAGGCCAGCTACACCCCCCAGCCCATGCGCTGGCAGGCCGAGGCGCGCATCGAACGCGTCCAGCCTGCGCTGCTGTACTCCACGCTGGATGGCACGCCCGTGTCCGGCACCGCCAAGGCCGACCAGCAAGACGCCGTGGTCCGCTTCGATGCGGGCCTGCAGGCCGCCGCCGCCGCACGCACCGGGGCGCCGGCCGCGCCGCGACTGGACCTGTTGCAGGCCCGCGGCCTGTACCGCACCGCCACCCAGCAGCTGGAACTCGACGCCTTGCGCATCGACGCCGGACCGGCGCGCGTTGCAGGCCAACTGCGCGCGCAACTCGACACGCGGGCCGGCGCCGGCAAGCTCGAGGTGCAGGCCCCCGGCTTGCAGGCCCAGCTGGAAGGCGACATCGCCGCCACGCGCGGCCAGGCCCAGGCCCGCGTGAACCTCCGCGACGCCGCGAGCCTGCAGCGCTGGCTGTCGAGCCTGCCCGGCCTGGAGAAGGCCTTCGCCGGCACTTCGGTCGCCGGCAATGCGCAAATGGATCTGCGCTGGCAGGGCGGCTGGGCCCAGCTGCAGCAGCAGCTGGCCCAGCCTTCCACCGTGCAGCGCGGCCTGGCCGTCGAACTGGCGCTGGATGCCCCGCGGCTGGATCTGCAACTGCCCGGCTCCGACCCGGCCACGCCCCAGTCCATCGCGCTGCGCGGCATCGCCGCGCGGCTGTCGGGCAGCCCCGCCGATGCGCAGCTCGCGGTGGACGGCCGCGCCGCCATGGGCCCCCAGCAGTTCCGCCTGCGCACGCGCGCCAGCGGCGGCATCGCAGGCCGCGACCAATGGCGCCTGGCCATCAGCGAACTGCAGGCCTCGGCCAGCGGCGTGGCAGGGGGCACCGAGAAGCAGCCCTGGCAGTTGGCGCTGCAGCAGCCGCTGTCGGCCATGTTGCGCCGGGGCACTTCCCCGCTGTGGCAGCTCGATGCCTCGGCCAGCAGCGCCACGCTGCAAGGCCCTGGCCCGGATGCGCTGCAGCTGCAATGGCAGCCGCTGCTGCTGGCGCAGACGGCCGGCGGCCCCACACCGGCCTGGCAGGTGCGCGGCAGCGGCCGCGTGCTGGGCCTGTCCATGGCCTGGGCCGAGGCGCTCGCGCCCCAGATGGCGCAGAGCGGCATCAGCGGCGACCTGGTGTTCGATGGCGACTGGAACATCGACACCACCGGCCCGCTACGCGCTTCGGCCAGGCTGGCCCGGCGCAGCGGCGACCTGCTCGTGCGCGCAGGCGAAGGCGCGCTCGTCCGGCGCATCCACACCGAGGGCACGGGCACGGCACGCGAAACCACCATCGACAACGGCCGCCCGGCCGATGCGCCGGCCACGCCGGCCGGCATCCAGCGCGCCGAACTCGTGCTCAATGCACAGGGTGACGACGTGCGCGCCCAGCTGTTCTGGAACAGCACGCGCGCCGGCGAGGCGCAGGCCGACGTGCGCACGCGCATCGCCACGGCCGGCGGCAGCTTCGCGTGGCCCGAGAACGCGCCGCTGACGGGCCGGCTCACGGCACGCGTGCCCAACGTGGGCGTGTGGTCCATGTTCGCCCCGCCGGCCTGGCGCATCGACGGCACGCTGGCAGCCGACGCAGCACTGACCGGCACGCGCAGCGCGCCGCAGTGGAACGGCACCCTGTCGGCCGATGGCCTGGCCGTGCGCGCGGCCGTCGAGGGTGTGGAACTCCAGGACGGCCGCATGCGCGCGCGGCTGCAGGGCAACCGCCTGACACTGGACGAGTTGACGCTGAAGGGCGGCAGCGCCAGCCGCGTGCGCATCGCAGGCCCGGCCGGCAACCTCAGCACCGTCAGCAGCGAGGCCGCCCGCGACGGCGGCGAGTTGCGCCTGTCGGGCAACGTGCAATGGGACGCCGCGGCCGCCGACCAGTCCGGCATCGCCATGGACCTGAACGCCCAGCTGCGCAGCCTGCGCGTGCTGGTGCGCAGCGATCGCCAGGTCACGGTCTCGGGCCAGCTGCAGGCCGGCATGGCGCAGGGCCAGATCCGCGTGCGCGGCGCACTGACGACCGACCGCGGCGTGATCATCCTGCCCGACGAGACCGCACCCACGCTGGGCAGCGACGTCAGCATCCGCTCGGCCGCCATCGACGCCGAGGCCCGCGCCCGCCAGGCGCGCGAGAAGGCCAGCGCCGACGCCGCCGCCGCCAAGCAGGCCAAGGCCCAGCCCGCCAAGCCGCCCGACATCGCCGTGAGCCTGGACATGGGCCGCGACTTCGCGGTCCAGGGCCACGGCCTGACCACGCGCCTGGGCGGCAGGATCGACATCACCGCCAACGCCAACAGCGGTGGCCAGCCGCGCGTGACGGGCGAGATCCAGACCGTGCAGGGCCGCTACCGGGCCTATGGCCAGCAGCTGGACGTGGAATCGGGCCTGGCGCGCTTCAACGGCCCCTACGACAACCCCTCGCTGGAGATCCTGGCCGTGCGGCCGAACCTGGAGCAGAAAGCCGGCGTGCGCATCACCGGCACGGCCCAAGCCCCGCGCGTGGCGCTGTACTCGTCGCCGCAGCTGACCGATGCCGAAACCCTGTCCTGGATGCTACTGGGCCGTTCCACGGCCGGCGGCGGCGCCGAGGCAGCCGTGATGCAGCAGGCCGCGCTGGCCTTGCTCGGTGGCTTCGGCCCCAAGGGAGGCGGCGGCAACTTCGCCAGCCGCTTCGGGCTGGACGAGATCGGCTTCAAAGGCCCGTCAACAGGTGAAGACGCCAGCGGCTCGGCCCTGACGCTGGGCAAGCGCCTGACCGACCAGATCTACGTGACCTACGAGGCCAGCCTGGCCGGCAGCCTGGGAACGCTGTACATCTTCTACGACCTCACACGCAACCTCGCGCTGCGCGGCCAGGCCGGTCTCAAGAGCGGTGTGGACCTGATCTACACGCTCAGCTACGACTGACCAGCCGGCCCGGTGCGGCCCCCTACAATGCGCGCCCGCGCCTCCTCGTAGTTCAATGGATAGAACGAGTGCCTCCTAAGCGCTAGATACAGGTTCGATTCCTGTCGAGGGGACCAGATCGAAGGCCGCGGCAGCACCTTGCCCCCGGCCTTTTTTCTTTGCCTGCCGCAAGCCCACCTGCGGGCGAGAAGCATCCGTCCACCGGGCGACATCTGCTCCTACAGCACTGTCATGCTTTCGCCGCATTTCTTGCATGCGCCTGGCGTGCAGCATCGCCTGGATGCACAAGTCCGCTCCCACCTGCCTGCAGCCCGAAGAGGCCATGGGCATGCAGGCACGGCGCCTCGGCCGGGCTCGCATGGCGCTCTTGGTTGCGCTGGTCGCCAGCCTCCCGGTCGCCTTCGCGATGCCGGCCCGTTGGGGCTGGGAGAACAGCTGGATCGAGAACGCGCAGGTGTTCGTGCTGGTCGGTGGGTTCGCCGCCTGCGTTGCTTCCATGCGCCGCGCAAGCGGAAGATCGGACCGTGCCCTGTGGCTCGGCATCGCGCCGATCTGGTTGTTGATCGCCGCCCGGGAGCTCAGCTGGGGCGCGGTGTTCGCAGACCCGATCGCCTTCACGGCCGACGGCCCGCAGTTCTCATCCAACACGCTTTGGTTCAAGCACTACGTGTACGGCATCGCCGGGGTTGTCCTCGCGGCATGTGCCTTGTTGCTTGCCGTCGCTCGGCTCGACCGGGTCATCGGCCGCATGCTCCGCGCCGGCACGTTTCCGTGGGCGGAGACGCTGGTGGTTCTGCTGGTCGCCCTGGCCTCCTCGCTTGCGGAAGGGCACCTGGGTCTTGACGCCGACTTCCTGGGCGCCCAGGCGCAGGTGATGGAGGAGCTGGTTGAACTCGTGGGTTACCTGGCACTGGTCCTCGCGCAGGGGTGGGTGGCCTGGGCCACCCGTGCCATGGCGGACAACGGCCACTGACGCGCGAGGGTTTGCTGGACGCGAAGCCCCAGTGCCACGGCCGCCGTGCATGCCTGAACCGTGCAGCGGGCTCAGCTCATTTCCGCCAGCGCCTCCTTGACGCCCTCTTCGCGCAGCGGAAAGTCCGCGCCCTCCAGATGCAGCGCCGCATCCCCGGGCGTCGGCGTCGAGCACTCCTTGTAGATGACCCCGTCCTTCATGACCAGCTGGATCTTCGCCGGATCGGTGAGGAGGGACAGGTCCTGCAGCGGGTCGCCGTCGACCAGCACGATGTCGGCGGTGTAGCCGGCCTTCAGCTTGCCCAGCGCATCGGGCTGCATCATGATCTCGCCGCCCAGCGCGGTCGCCGACAGCAGCGCTTCCTTGGGCGTCATGCCGATGTAGTCGACAAAGTACTGCAGGTCGTTGGCATTGGTGCCGTGCGGCATCCACGCGAAACCGTAGTCGCCGCCGGGCAGGATGCGGATGCCGCGCTTGTGCATCTTGCGCAGGCTCTGCGCCGCCACCTCCAACTCGCGCTTGTAGCCCATCTGCGTTGCCACGGCTTCGGTGATGCCGTACTCCGCCGCGTTGTAGGTGGTGCGCACCAGCCAGCCGATGCCGGGCGCGACGAAATGCCTGTCCTTGGCGGCCTCGAGCATGTCCAGCGCTTCCTCGTCGGCGAAGCTGGCGTGGTAGACCATCTCGATGCCATGGCGCACGCACAGCTTGACCGACTCGCTGGAGCGGGCGTGCGCCGCGACGCGCTTGCCGTAGCGCTTGGCCTCGCGCGACAGCATGGCCACTTCCTCTTCGGAGAACGGCGACATCTCGGCCGGCAGGCCGGCGATGTACTCGCCCGACAGGTTGATCTTCAGATGGTCGACGCCGTACTTGATGAAGGTGCGCGCCGAGCGGCGGATTTCCTCGGGGCCGCTGCAGACGCTGCCGAAGCTCAGCTCCTCGAAGGGCATGTGCGGCAGCGTGTTGTCACCCAGCGCGCCGATGGTCGTGATCTCCTGCGAGCCGGCCAGGTAGCGCGGGCCCGGGAACTCGCCAGCGTCGATGGCATTGCGCAGCACCACGTCCAGCCGGGGCTTGGCGGCGGCCGCGCCGATGGCCGACGTCCAGCCCATGTCCAGGTAGCGCCTGGCCACGCGCACGCACCAGAGCATGTGCTCCTCCGGCGGCATGAACTGGATGGCCGCCAGCGAGGGCTGGTCGTTCCAGGAGAAATGGGTGTGGGCTTCCGTCATGCCGGGCATCAGGAAGCGGCCACGGCCTTCGAACACGCGCGCCCCTTCGGTGCCGACTTTCTCCGGTGCCCGGGCGACCTGGACGATCTTCTTGTCCTCGACCAGCACGTCGCCCAGGTACGGGTCTTCGCCGGTGCCGTCGAAGATGCGAACGTTCGTGAATGCATACCGCGTCATGTCTGTCTCCTTGACCTGTGGTCACGTGGGGTTCCCGGCGGGGGCCCGGGAGGGTTTGCGAACGAGGGGCGACTCAGCGCAGGCGCGCGTGGAAAGCTTGCAGTTCGTGGGCACACCGCTCGGGCTGCTCCAGCGTGGTCCAGTGGCCGCAGCCGGGCAGCACGACCACGCTGGCACGGGCGAGCCGCTGCGCCATCGCCTGGACGCTCGGTGCCGGTGCCACGCCATCCTGGTCGCCGGTCACCAGCAGCACCGGCACATCGATCGCCTCCAGGGCGGCGGACTGCGCCGCGGCCAAGGCCCCGCAGCTCTGGGCATAGCCCTCGGGCGGCTGCCGCATGATTAGTTCACGCACCGCGGCGAGGACGACCGGGCGCTCGGCCCGGGTCTCCTTGCCCGTGGCACCCTGCACGATGGCGTCGGCGATGTCCTGCATGGCGGCCGCACCCTGGCGGGCCAGCGCAGCGCGCGCCCGGATGTTGGGGCGCGCCGCGTCTGGGGGCGCGACCAGCGGGCCGAACAGCGCCAGCGAGCGCACCAGCTCCGGCTGGGCAACAGCAAGATGCTGGGCCACGATGGTGCCCAGCGAATGCGCAACGATGTGCACGGACTTCAGGCCCAGCGCGCGCGCCAGGGCGGCCATGGAGTCGGCAAGGCCCTCGACGGACAGCGCGCCGGCGGGCAGTGCCGAGCGCGCGCTGCCGGGCAGATCGGGGGCGATGCGCTGGAAGGACTGCAGCGCGCCCGCGATGGGCGTCCACACGTTGGACGAGCCGCCGAGGCCGTGGATGCACAAGACGGCGTCGCCCTCCCCTGCGATGTCGACGGCCATGCCGTGGATGAACTGGGTGGCCATGGCGCTCAGATGAATTTGTTCTCGATGGCGCCGAGGCGGTCGACCTCGATGCGCACGGTGTCGCCAGCGCGCAGGTAGCGCGGGGGCTTCAGGCCCATGCCCACGCCGGCCGGCGTGCCGGTGGCGATGACGTCGCCCGGGTACAACGTGATGCCGCGCGAGATGGTTTCGATGAGCGTCGGGATGTCGAAGATCATGTTCTCGGTCGGGCCGTCCTGGCGCAGCTCGCCGTTGACCCAGCAGCGCACGCGCGTCCTGGTGCCGTCCAACTCGTCGGCCGTGACGATCCACGGGCCCATGGGGCAGAAGGTGTCGAACGACTTGCCCATGTCCCACTGCTGGTGCCGCATCTGCACATCGCGCGCGGTCACGTCGTTGACGATCGTGTAGCCGAACACATGCGCCAGCGCTGCCGTCTTGGCGATGTTCTTGCCGCCCTTGCCGATGACGACGGCCAGTTCGGCCTCGTAGTCGATCTGTTCGGAGACTTCGCTCGGCACATGGACCGCATCGTGCGGCCCCACCACGCACTCTGGCACCTTGGTGAACACGATCGGCCAGGCTTCGGGGTTGGCGTCGTTGTCCTTGAAGACCGATGCCGAGAGCTCCTTCGCATGTGCGTGGTAGTTGCGCCCCACGCACCAGATGTTGCGGCGTGGTCTGGGCAGCGGCGCGTTCAGCTGCACATCCTCGACATGGAAGCGGCGCTCTGTTGCAGCGGGCAGCGGCTTGCCCTCGGCCAGTGCCTGGATGATGGGCAGCACGCCATATGCGGCCTGCGCGCCCGGCACGTCGAGCGCGGTGATGGTGTGTCCGGTAGGGTCGACCAGGCCGACATGGGAATGCCCGTCGGCAGTGAATGCAGCAAGACGCATGGGTGCTCCAGAAGGTTGCGGGACGGCCTGCCTGCCTTGCGGGACAGCACAGAACGTTGGCAAAACTTTAGGGGCCGCCCGCCCGGCGCGCTTATCGCCGAGTCGCCCGGCGTATCAAAGAGTCAGGTGCATTCCTCAGGGCTTACCCGAGTGGCCTGACGTCGACGCCAACCAGGGCACCAGAATCCGCGCCACGTTGTGGGAGCTTGGGCATGGCAGAGGCGTACGCACTTCACGAAGGAGCCTTCGGCACGGCCATCGTGCTGGAGTTGCGGGGCAACCTCGTACCGCACGCGCACTCGGAAGCGCAAATCGCCTTCTGGCTGGGCGGGGCGCGCGGCACCGCCCGTGTCGGCGATGAACGCGTCGACTACAGCGAAGACCTGGCGCTCGGTGTCAACGCCTTTGAGTCGCACGACTTCGCCTTGCGCGAGGACGGCGGGGTCGCGGTGTTCCTCGTCTTCATGGTGCGGCACGAGTGGCTCAAGGAGCGGGCCGACGCCGCGCGGCGCGGGTTCCGCTTCGCGACCCCCAGGGTCCACATCGACGCAGCGCTGCGCCGTGCCTGCTGGCAGGTGCTGGACCTGATCCTTTCGGCGCAATCGCCACGCGCCGCGGTCGACGACCAGGTGGAGCGCCTGCTGGAGGCCGCCACCGATGCCGCCAACGAGGTGGTGCCGCGGCCGCACATCGCGCTGGGCGCATCGCTGGACCAGCGTCTGCGCGCGGCCATCGCGCACATGCGCGAACACGTCTCCGACAAGGCCACGATCGATGAGATCGCCGGCCGCGTCGGCCTGTCGCGCGGGCACCTGTTCGCACTGTTCCGCGAGCAACTGAACACGACGCCCCAGGTGTTTTGGAGCGCGGTGCGGGTGGAAGAGGCGATGCGGCGTGTCGGAGACGGTGCGCCGCTCACCGACGTCGCGCTCGATCTCGGTTTCTCGGCACCCGGCAACTTCTCGCGCTTTTTCAAGGAGCACACCGGCGTGTCGCCCTCGATCTTCCGGCGGGCCGTGCGCGCGCCGCTGCCATCGACCGTGACGGGCGTTCCGCGGTAGGCGTCGCTGTTTGCACTGAACCATGCGAGCCGCAAGAAGCGCAGGCGGGGCTGCCCGCCAGGGCGCGCCATGCAGCTCACGACCGCAGAGCCGCTCGCCGTGCACCGCGTTGCCGCGTCGGCAACCAAGGGAGCATTGGCTCGCACGGTGCGTTCCCGAAGTCGTCACGCGCTGTAGGACATGTCCGATGACGGCCTGCCTGACACCATGCCAAGCCCGTCACCATGGGCTCTGGCCTCGCCATCTCGCCGATCCTGCTCCGCTGCATGCGGCTCGGCAGCGAAAAACTGGGTCCGGCACCGACGGAGGTCAGCCTTCGCGTCTGTTTGTGTAGGAATACTGTTCTCCATTGTCGGAAGTTTCCTACATCGAGTTTGCAATCGTTACAAGAGAGCAAACGTTACAAAGCGTCGATTTTTTTGACATCCAGCCCTCATCTGTCACGTATTGGTGCGCTAAGTGCCTGCCACTAGGCGCAAAAAGCGGACAGGCACGGCATTTGCGCTTTTCCGTACTCGCTGGGTCGCAGACCTGTTCTTCCCCCTCCGCAAAGGAAATGCAATGCGTTCTTTGAAACCAAGCCATGTCGCCCTGGCAGCCGCTGTTGCCCTGGCAACCTCGGCAGCAAGTGCCGCCCCCGTCGCCAACTGGACCTACGAGGTGACGAGCGCGTTCGACACGGACCCCGCTGCCACGACCTTCGTGAACTCGGGCACGAATCCGGGCCCCATCAATCCGTCCACCGGCTACTGGACCAGCTCGAACCTGCTGCAGTGGGGCCAGAACGATGGCAGCATCGCTGGCGGCACCCGCAGCGGCCTGGAAATCACGAACTCGCCTTCCAATGGCGGAGTCGCCACCAATGGCGCTTTCGTCCCGGCCAACAGCTACACCCACTACAACAACGCCGCGCTGGGCGCCAACAGCTGGACACTGAGCACGACCAAGATCGACTCGACGCTGAGCCTGTCTGCCCCGGGCGTGGACAAGCTGTTCGAAACGTCCTACAGCGTGTACTTCACGGAGACGCCGAACCGCAACACCGGCTGCCCGTCCGCACCGGAAGCCAACCCCTGCAGCGACATCTTCGTGCTGGTGGGCGGCTTCGGCGAATCGTTCACCTACGACGGCTACGAGTACAGCTTCCAGTTCATCTCCGACCCGGCATTCACCGAGCTGAGCGAAGCCCAGTGCGTCGCCGCCGGCTACCAGGCTGGCTGCTTCGGCTTCGCAACGCCTGAAGGCCAGGACTACACCGTGGACTTCGCGTTCCGCCTGGTCGCAACGGAAGTCCCCGAGCCCGCCACCCTCGCGCTGCTCGGCGCCGGCCTGCTGGGCATGGCGGGCCTGCGCCGTCGCCAACAGAACAAGCGCTGAGCGCTCGGCTGTGCCAGCAAACCCCGCCTCGGCGGGGTTTTTTCTGGCGGGCGGCGTAGGGATCGCAGATGACGCAAGGGAAGAATGCGCGGCCTAGAATTCGGCGCAGCTCCGCGCCCGAACCAACCAGGATGTCACCATGGCCCGCCACCTCCACCGCACTTGCACTGTTGCCTTCGTCGTGCTGACCGCCCTGTCGGCGCAGGCGGCCAGCCCGCTGGACCAGCTCAAGAGCGCCGCCAGCGAACAACTGGGCGGTGGCAGCAGCAGCGGTGCAGCCGGCATGCTGGGCGGCCTGGGGCTCCCCAGCATCGGCAGCGGCACGGCCAGCAACGCGGCCGGCGTGCTGCAGTACTGCATCGAACGCAAGTACCTGGCCGGCGGCGCTGCCGGCATCAAGGACAAGCTGCTCGGCAAGATCGGCCTGGGCGGCGGCATGGAAACGCAGGACAAGGGCTACCAGAGCGGCCTGTCCGGCATCCTGAATGGCAGCGACGGCAAGTCCTTCGACATGGGCAAGATCCAGGACCAGCTCAAGGACAAGGCCTGCGGCTACGTGCTGGACAACGCCAAGTCGCTGGTCTGACGCAGCTCAGTGCCAGACCCCGGGGAACGCCCAGACCAGCGACCCCGTCATGACCAAATAGCGCAGGAACTTGCCGATGGCCATGTAGAACAGGCAGGGCCAGAACGGCAACCGCAGCCAGCCCGCCACCGCGCAGAGCGGGTCGCCCACCGCGGGCAACCAGGCCAGCAGGCAGGCCTTGGGCCCGAGCCGCTGCAGCCAGCCCAGCACGCGCACATGGTGGGACGAATGGCTGTAACGGTCGGCCACCTTGTGCGCCCCGTAGCCCAGCCACCAATCGAGCGCCCCGCCCAGCGTGTTGCCCACCGTAGCCACCGCGATGGCCGGCCAGAACATCTCGGGGTTGAGCTTGACCAAGCCGAACACCACGGGTTCGGAGCCCAGCGGCAGCAGCGTCGCCGAGATGAAGGACACGACGAACACCGTGCTCAGGCCGAACTCGGGCAGTGCCAGCGCGCTCAGCAATTGGTTCAGCCAGGCTTCCATGAGCGAATCAGTATAGGGGTCGGCCCTGGCCCGTCATGTAGGCAACCAACCGTTTCAATTGCTGAAATATGAGGCAGCTAGAATCCGTCCCCCGCCTCCGCCCTCCCCCTCATCCCAGCATGCAGATCGGCCAGTTCACTTTGGCGAACAACGTGTTTGCCGCCCCCATGGCCGGGGTGACGGACCGCCCGTTCCGCCAGCTGTGCAAGCAGCTGGGGGCGGGCTACGCGGTCAGCGAGATGGTGACCTCGCGGCGCGACCTGTGGACTTCGCTGAAGACCTCGCGCCGCGCCGACCACACCGGCGAAGCCGCACCGATCGCTGTGCAGATCGCCGGCACCGATCCCGAGATGATGGCCGAGGCGGCCGCCTACAACCTGGACCGCGGCGCCCAGATCATCGACATCAACATGGGCTGCCCGGCCAAGAAGGTCTGCAACAAGTGGGCCGGTTCTGCATTGATGCAGAACGAGGCGCTGGCCGTGTCCATCGCGGAGGCCGTGGTGGCCGTTTGCGCACCGATGAACGTGCCGGTCACGCTCAAGATGCGCACCGGCTGGTGCGCCGAGCAGCGCAACGCCGTGGTGCTGGCGCGCGCCTTCGAAGGCGTGGGCATCCAGATGCTGACCGTGCACGGCCGCACGCGCGAGCAAGGCTACAGCGGCCACGCCGAGTACGACACCATCGCCGCCGTGAAGGCCGCCGTGCGCGTGCCGGTGGTGGCCAATGGCGACATCGCCACGCCCGAGCGCGCGCGCGAGGTGCTGGCCGCAACCGGCGCGGACGCCGTCATGATCGGCCGCGCGGCCCAGGGCCGGCCCTGGATCTTCCGCGAGGTCGTGCATTTCCTGGCGACGGGCGAGCACCTGGCGCCGCCGCTGGTCGCCGAGGTCCGGCGCCTGCTGCTGGACCACCTGGCCGAGCACTACGCGCTGTACGGCGAATACACCGGCGTGCGCTCGGCGCGCAAGCACATCGGCTGGTACGTGCGCCAGCTGCCCGGGGGCGAGGCGTTCCGCCAGCGCATGAACCGGCTCGAACAGCCGACCGAACAACTGGCCGCCGTGGCCGAATTCATGGATGAGATGGGCAGCTGCCACGAGCGCATGCCCGCCACCGTGAGCAGCGACGAACTTCTGGAGGAGAGCGCAGCGTGAGCAAGAAGAGTATCGAAGAGTGCGTGCGCAGCAGCCTGGAAACCTACCTGAAGGACCTGCACGGCATCGAGCCGGGCGGGGTCTACGACATGATGATCCGCGCCGTCGAGAAACCCATGCTCGAGGTCGTCATGCAGCATGCCGAGCACAACCAGTCGCGCGCGGCCGAGTGGCTGGGCCTGAACCGCAACACGCTGCGCAAGAAGCTGGTCGACCACAAGCTCATCAAGTGAGCCTGCCCCCTTTGTCCCGTCTTTTCCCCTTCATCCGATGAATGCACTGATCTCCGTTTCCGACAAGACCGGCGTGCTGGCGCTGGCCCAGGGCCTGCACGCGCTGGGCGTCAAGCTGCTGTCCACCGGCGGCACCGCCAAGCTGCTGGCCGATGCCGGCCTGCCGGTGACCGAGGTCGCCGACCACACCGGCTTCCCCGAGATGCTGGACGGCCGCGTCAAGACGCTGCACCCCAAGATCCACGGAGGCCTGCTGGCGCGCCGCGCACTGCCGGCCCACGTGGCCGCGCTGGCCGAGCACGGCATCGAGACCATCGACCTGCTGGTGGTCAACCTGTACCCGTTCGAGGCCACCGTGGCCAAGGCCGGCTGCACGCTGGAAGACGCGATCGAGAACATCGACATCGGTGGCCCCGCCATGGTGCGCAGTGCCGCCAAGAACTGGCAGGACGTGGCCGTGCTGACCGACGCATCCCAGTACGACGCCGTGCTGGCCGAACTCCAGGCCGGCAACGGCAAGCTCTCGGACAAGACGCGCTTCGCGCTGTCGGTGGCCGCGTTCAACCGCATCGCCGACTACGACGGCGCCATCAGCGACTTCCTCTCCGCCGTGGACTTCGAGGCCAGCGCCGGCCAGCCCGCGCCCGTGCGTGCCCTGTTCCCGGCACAGAGCAACGGCCGCTTCGTCAAGCTGCAGGACCTGCGCTACGGCGAGAACCCGCACCAGCAGGCCGCGTTCTACCGCGACCTGTACCCGGCGCCGGGCTCGCTGGTGTCGGCCAACCAATTGCAAGGCAAGGAACTCTCCTACAACAACATCGCCGACGCCGATGCGGCCTGGGAATGCGTCAAGAGCTTCGACGTGCCCGCGTGCGTGATCGTCAAGCACGCCAACCCCTGCGGCGTGGCCGTCGGCGCTGACGCGCTGGAGGCCTACAGCAAGGCTTTCCAGACCGACCCGACCTCGGCCTTCGGCGGCATCATCGCCTTCAACCGACCGGTCGACCTAGCGACGGCGCAGCAGGTGCACAAGCAGTTCGTCGAGGTGCTGATGGCCCCGGGCTACAGCGACGAGGCGCTGGCGCTGTTCCAGTCCACCAAGGCCAAGCAGAACGTGCGCGTGCTGCAGATCGCCTTGCCCGCCGGTGGCGCGACCGACTGGGACAACGGCCGCAACGCCATGGACGTCAAGCGCGTCGGCTCGGGCCTCTTGATCCAGACGGCCGACAACCACGAGCTGCAGCTGTCCGACCTCAAGGTCGTCACGAAGAAGCAGCCCACGCCGGCGGAGCTGCAAGACCTGCTGTTCGCCTGGAAGGTGGCCAAGTACGTCAAGAGCAATGCCATCGTGTTCTGCAAGGACGGCATGACCATGGGCGTGGGCGCGGGCCAGATGAGCCGCCTGGATTCGGCCCGCATCGCCAGCATCAAGGCAGAGCACGCCAAGCTTTCGTTGGCCGGCACGGCCGTGGCAAGCGACGCCTTCTTCCCGTTCCGCGACGGCCTGGACGTGGTGGTCGACGCGGGCGCGACCTGCGTGATCCAGCCCGGGGGCTCCATGCGCGACCAGGAGGTCATCGATGCCGCCGACGAGCGCGGCGTGGCCATGGTGTTCTCGGGCGTCCGGCACTTCCGCCACTGACTCCGCCACTGAACCCGGGCATTCCGCCCAACAAAAAGCCCGCTCTGGCAGCGGGCTTTTTTGTGGGCGGCCATTCAGCGCCAGTGCGGGCGCGGGCCGTAGTAGCGTGGCGGCGGACCGTAGTAGCGCGGTGGCGGGCCGTAGTGGCGGTGCGACAGGTTGGCACCGATCACGCCCAGGCCGATGCCGATGGCCAGCGGGGCCACGTAGGACGAAGGCGCCGTGCTGTAGACCGGCGCCGATTCGTAGACCGTGGTCACGGGCTCGGTCTGGTAGACCGTGGCCGGCTGCACGTAGGTCGTGCTGGAAATGATGCGGGCCGGCGCCCGCACCGGAGCCTGCTGCGGCGGCATGCTGCCCACCGGCGTCACCTGCAGCGGAACCGTCGGGCCGGGGTCGTTGGCCATCTGCACCTGGTAGCGGCGGCCGGCGTACTCGTAGACCACGTCGTAGTACGACGTCTGGTTCTGGTAGAAGGTCTGCGTGCTGCAGTTCTGCACGTTGCGGACCTGGTCGGGCTGCTGGCCCTCCACCTGGTTGCCGAGCACCGCACCGCCCAGTGCGCCGAAAGCCGTTGCGGCGACCTGGCCGCTGCCGCCACCGAAGGCGCTGCCGAGCAGGCCACCGGCGATGGCGCCGACAACGGCTCCGGCTCCCGAGGGCTGCGACGCCGTGACGACCTGCTGGTTGTTGCAGACCAGGCGCGGCACGGCCACCTGCTGCATGACAGGCGTGGCCGAGATCACCGTGCCGTATTCCTGGGCCAGTACCGAGGCGCTCAGCAGGCTGGCGCCAGCAAGAAGCAAAAGCTTTTTCATGGTGATCCTTACGACCTGTGAGCCTGCTGAAAGTTTAGGCCTTTACACAGGCTTTTCAACGCCCGGGCGGCGCCCGGCGTTGACGGCAGGGGTCAGCCGCGGGCCAGCAGGCGGAACACGGCGCGGGCCGCATCCACCGTCTGCGCGATGTCCTCGTCGCTGTGGGCCGCGCTGACGAAGCCGGCCTCGTACAGCGCCGGCGCGATGTACACACCGCGCTCCAGCAGGCCGTGGAACAGCTGGTTGAAGCGCGCGCCGTCGGTGGTCATGACGGTGCGGTAATTCTGCGGCAGCGCGTCCAGCAGGAAGAAACCGAACATGCCGCCTTCGCTGTCGCCACTGAAAGGCACGCCTTCATCGGCGGCGGCCTGGCGCAAACCGGCCACCAGGGCCTGCGTGCGCCGGGCCAGCGCCTCGTAGAAGCCCGGCTTGCCGATCTCGTGCAGCGTGGCCAGGCCGCAGGCCGTGGCCACCGGGTTGCCCGACAGGGTGCCCGCCTGGTAGACCGGGCCCAGCGGCGCCAGCTGTTCCATGACGGCGCGGCGCCCGCCGAAGGCGGCCAGCGGCATGCCGCCGCCAATGACCTTGCCCAGCACCGTGATGTCGGGCACGAAACCCGGGATCTCGCGGGCATAGACGCTCTGGGCACCGCCCAGCGCCACGCGGAAGCCCGTCATCACCTCGTCGAAGACGAACAGCGCGCCGTGCTGCGTGCACAGTTCGCGGCAGCGCCGGATGAAGGGCACGCTGGCGCGCACGAAGTTCATGTTGCCGGCGATCGGCTCGATCATGAGGCAGGCCAGCGCCGCCCCATGCTCGGCGAAGGCCTGCTCCAGGCCGGCGAGGTCGTTGTACTCGAGCACCAGCGTGTCCTGCACCACCTCGGGCGGCACGCCGGCGCTGGTCGGGTTGCCGAAGGTCGCCAGGCCCGAGCCGGCCTTGACCAGCAGCGCGTCGGCGTGGCCGTGGTAGCAGCCCTCGAACTTGATGATCTTCTTGCGGCCGGTGGCGCCGCGCGCCAGCCGGATCGCGCTCATCGCGGCCTCGGTGCCCGAGCTGACCAGGCGCACCATGTCCATGGACGGCAGGTGCGCGAGGATGGCCTCGGCGAGTTCGATCTCGCGCTCGGTCGGCGCGCCGAACGAGAAGCCCTGCACGGCAGCCTCCTGCACGGCCGACAGCACGGCGGGATGGCCATGGCCCAGGATCATCGGCCCCCAGGAGCCGATGTAGTCGATGTAGCGCTTGTCTTCGGCATCCCAGAAGTAAGCGCCCTGGGCGCGCTGCACGAAGCGTGGCACACCGCCCACGGCGCGGAAGGCGCGCACGGGCGAGTTGACGCCGCCGGGGATCACGCGCTGCGCGCGTGCGAACAGTTCTTCGTTGGTGCTCATGGTGGTCAGTGGCGCACGGCGCCTTCGTCGTTGTCGGCCTCGGGTGGCTCCTCGCCTTCGGCACCGTCCTTGTCCTTGTCCTCGTCCTCGTCCTCTTCGGGCTGGGCCCAGAACATGCGATCGGGCAGCACATGGCCCATGCCGGGGCGAAAGCCCCCGTCCAGGCTCTGGTCCAGGTAGGTCAGCGCCTCGCCCACGGCCTCGTTGAGTTCGGCGCCGCTGGCCAGCAGCGCGGCAAGTGCCGCCGACAGCGTGTCGCCGGCCCCCGTGAACTGCGCCTCGAAGAGTTCGAAGCGCGCATTCGCGAGCACGGTCTGCGGCGTGGCCAGCACGTTGTCCACATGCTGGTCCGGCAGCAGGATGCCCGTCACCAGCGTGTAGGGCGCGCCCTTGTCGGCAGCGGCCTTGGCGATGTCGCGCGGCGAGGGGCTGCGCTGGCTGCTCCAGTCCGGCAACAACCAGCGCCACAGCGTGCTGTGGTTGCCCACCAGCACGGTGGTCTGGGGCAGCATCAGTTCCTGGAAGGCGTCCAGGTAGGCGTCGATCTGATCCTCTTCCCACCAGGACAGGTTGGGCATGTAGGCCACCACGGGCACGTCGGCGTAGTCGGCGGTCAGTTCGGCGATGGCCGAGAGGTTCTCGGGGCTGCCGACGAAGCCGACCTTGATGACCTGCACCGCCATGTCCTCGAGCACGGCACGGGCCTGCTCGGTCACGGCTTCCTCGTCGAAGGGGAAATGCTCGAAGATCTCGGCGCTGTCGCGCGCATAGCTGCCCGTCACCACGGGCAGCGCATGCGCGCCCACCGATGCGATGGCCACCGCATCGGCCGACAGGCCGCCTGCGCCGCTGGGGTCATTGGCGTTGAAGACCAGCACGCAGGCCGGGCCGGCGTCCTCGTCCGTGTCGGCCGCGTCGGGTTCGGAACCAGGGGATGCGGCGGAGTCGTTCATGCGGGCGGCGGGCCTTGGAAAGGGGGGGTTGGAGCGGCGGGCGCTGGAGCCTTGCCACCGGGCATTGCGCCCGGGACGCCTCTATACAATCGCCGGCATTCTATTGGAACGCCCCCGAACACTGTGACCGACCCTAAAACCTGGATGTGCCTGATCTGCGGCTGGATTTACGACGAAGCGGCAGGCGCGCCGGACGACGGCATTGCGCCCGGCACCCTGTGGGCCGATGTCCCGATGAACTGGACCTGCCCCGAGTGCGGCGCGCGCAAGGAAGACTTCGAGATGGTCCAGATCTGAGCGCCAGCCCAGGAACCGCAGCACCATGACGACCGCCACCCCCAGCCTGCGCGTGATGGTGGTCGACGACAGCAACACCATCCGCCGCAGCGCCGAGATCTTCCTCAAGCAGGGCGGCCACGAGGTATTGCTGGCCGAAGACGGCTTCGACGCGCTGGCCAAGGTCAACGACCACGCGCCGCAGCTGATCTTCTGCGACATCCTGATGCCCAAGCTCGATGGCTACCAGACCTGCGCAATCATCAAGCGCAACGCGCGCTTCGCCGACATCCCGGTGGTCATGCTGTCGTCCAAGGACAGCGTGTTCGACAAGGCGCGCGGCCGCATGGTCGGTTCGCTCGACCACCTGACCAAGCCCTTCACCAAGGACCAGCTGCTGCAGGCCGTGCTGCAGTACGGGCGCGCTGACGCGTGAGCCCGCCCGCCACCGGCAGCGCGATGGCTGAGCCCGACGCCTCCCTCCCCCTGCCGCCCGCGCACTGGCTCGCCGTGCAGGCCGGCGACCAGCGCTGCCTCGTGCCGCTGGCCCAGGCCGGCGAGATCTTTCCGTGGACCGCCGTGCAGCCCACGCCCTACACGCGCACCTGGTTCCTGGGCGTGGCCAACCTGCGCGGCGAACTCTGCGGCGTGGTCGATCTGGGGCGCTTCCTGCACCGCGATCAGGAGGCCGCGGCGGCCGACCCCAAGCTGCTGGGCTTTCATCCCGCCATCGGCCTGAACTGCGCGCTGCGCATCGACCGGCTGCTGGGCCTGCGCGCGGCCGAGGCCTTCGCCCCCTCGGCGGCCGGTGTGCCGCCAGCACAGGCCTGGCTCGGCCCGCTGCTCACAGATGCCGAGGGCCATTCCTGGCAGACCCTGGACCTGCAGGCGCTGGCGCAGGCGCCCGCCTTCCTGGCCATCGATGCCTGAGCGCGCTGCCGCCGGCCTGCACGGCGCCATCGGCGCCATGAACACGCTGCGCGTGCAGATCCAGGACGCGGCCAAGCGCATCAAGCGCCTGGGCGAATCGTCCCAGCAGATGGGCGAGATCGCGGCACTGGCCGCCGATCTCGCCGAGCAGGCCCAGGTGCTGGCGCTGAACGCCGCCATCCAGGCCGCGCCGGCCAACGCGTCCGGCCAGGGCCTGGCAACCGTGGCGGGCGAGGCACAGCGCCTGGCGGCGCGCTCGGCCGACGCCGCCAGGCTGGTCGCCGGGCTCGTGCAGGCCCTGCAGTCCGACACGCACGATGCCGCGGCGGCCATGGAGCGCGCCACGCAAGGCGTGGTGGCCGGTGCGCGGCTGCTCGACGGCATGGCCGTGCCTTCCCCCGTGCCCAGCCCGACAGAACCGACGTGAACGAGACCACCGCCCCGCCGCTTTCGCCCCACGACCTCGGCCCCGTGGCCTGGGTGCTCGAAGAACTGCGCCGCACGCTGGACGCTGCCGCCAAATGCCTGCACCGCTACCGGCGCGAGGCCGATGCCGCGGGCACCGCCTTCCACGTGCCCGGCCTGCAGCACCTGCTCCAGGCCGGACAGCTGCTGCACCAGTGCGCAGGCGCGCTGCATCTGGTCGAGCAGCCGGCCTGCGCCGCGCTGGCCGACGCCATGGAAGCCGCCGTGCAGCGTTTCGCTGAGCAGCGCACGCCCTGCACCGACGAAGCCGTCGCACAGGTCGAGCAGGCGGGCCTGGCCATCGTCGAATACCTGCAGGCCCTGCTGTCGGGCAAGCCCGTGGCACCGGTCGAACTGTTCCCGCAGTACCGCGAGGTGCAGGCGCTGGCCGGTGCCGAGCGCAGTCGCCCTGTCGACCTGTGGACGCCGCCGCCTGCCGATGCCGCGCCGCCCGCGCCGCCAGTGCAGTTGCCGGCCGGGATCGAAGCGCTGCAGCCCGGGCCCGCCCTGCGCAGCCGCCTGGACCAGGCCGTGCTCAAGGTCGTGAAGACCGCCGACCCCGCCGCTGCGCTGGCGCTGCACGACCTGGCCCTGGGCCTGGCCGCTGGCAGCGACGCGCCGGCACGGCGCAGCTTCTGGCAACTGGCGGCTGGCTACTTCCAGGCGCTGGCGCTGGGCCTGGTGCCGGCCGACCTGTACACCAAGCGCATCGCCTCGGGCGTGCTGACGCAGTACGCCGCCCTGGCGCGCGGCGAGGCCGAGCCGGCCGCCGCGCTGCTGCAGGAACTGCTGTTCTACTGCGCCGGCGCCGTGCCGCCGGCGGACACCGGCCAGGCCGGCACGCTGGCCGCCGTGCGCGCCGCCCATGGCCTGGGCGCCAGCGGCACGGCCGACTACGCGCAGCGCCGTTTCGGCCGGTTCCCCCCGGCCCTGCTGGCACAGGCGCGCAAACGCATCGCCGCGGCCAGCGAAACCTGGGCGGCCGTGGCCGGCGGCGACGCCCACCAGCTGCGCACCGCACACGAGCAGCTGCTGCCACTTGCCGATGCGCTGGCCCGGCTGCACGACGACAGCGCCCCGCTCGCACAGGCCCTGCTGCAGGCCGTCGAAGCCGCCTGGCGCGTGGGCGGCACGCCGCCCGTGCCGCCCTCGCCTGCGCTGGCGCTCGAAGTGGCCACGGCGCTGCTGTATCTGGACACCGCCTATGCCGACCTGGACCGCAGCGGCGCCGACCTGCGTGCGCGTGCGGCCCAGCTGGCCGAACGGCTCGCGCTGGTGCGCCAGGGCCAGGCGCCCGAGCCCATGGAAGGCTGGATGGAGGCGCTCTACCACGGCGTCAGCGAGCGCCAGACCATGGGCAGCGTGGTGGCCGAACTGGGCCGCACGCTGGCCGAGATCGAGCAGGCACTGGACCAGTTCTTCCGCGCGCCGCGCGAGAAGGGCGTGCTCGGCAAGGTGGTCGCCCAGCTCACGCAGCTGCGCGGCGTGCTCTCGGTGCTGGACCTGGAGCAGGCCGCCCATGCCGTGCTGCGCATGCGCGAGACCGTGGACGGCTACATGGCCGACCAGGTGGACGACACAGCCGCGCGCAACACCAGCTTCGAGCGCCTGGGCAGCAGCCTGGGCGCACTCGGTTTCCTGGTCGGCATGCTGGGCTACCAGCGCCACCTGGCGCAGCAGCTGTTCGTCTACGACGAGGCGCAAGGCCTGTTCCGCCTGCGCGGGGGCAGCGCGGCGGACGGCGCGGCGCCGGCAGCCGAGCCACCGTCCGACACCGACACCGATACCGATACCGACGCTGAGCTCGACACCGGCACCGAATTCGACACCGACACTGAAGTCGAGAGCGCCACCGACGTCGAAACCGAGGCCCATGCCGACACGCATGCCGACCTGCTGCAGATCTTCACCGACGAGGCCCAGTCCGTCGTGCAGAGCGGCCAGGCCGCGGTGCAGGCGCTGCAGGCCGCGCCCGACGCGCGCGCGCCGCTGGAGCAGCTGCGCCGCGCCTTCCACACGCTCAAGGGCAGTGCCCGCATGGTCCAGCAGGAGGGTTTCGGTGCCGCCGCCTGGTCCTTCGAGGAACTGCTGAACGCCCGGCTGGACCAGGGCCACGCGGCCGATGCCGCGCTGCTGCAGGCCACCCAGCAGGCGCTGCAGGATCTGGCCGGCTGGATTGCCGACATCGCCGCCGGACGCGACGGCGCGCACCGTCTGGCGGCCTTGCAGGCGGCGGCCGCCGCCTTGCGCGCGCCACCGCTCGCCGCGGAGTCCGCCCCGTCCGCCGAAGCACTGCAAGCGCCGCGCCCCGATGCAGGCGACGACGACGACGACCATTTCCGCCAGGTCGGCCCGCTGCGCATCGCGCTGCCGCTCTACAACGCCTTCCTCAACGACGCCGACGAGTGGTCGCGCCAGTTGCAGACCGAACTCGGCGAATGGGCACTGCAGCAACCGCTGCCGCCCGCAGCCAGCAGCCCCGCGCTGGCCCGTGCGCTGGCCGACAGTGCCGCTGGGGTGGGCTTCGACGGCCTGGCCCAGCTCGCCGACCTGCTCGCCCGGGTGCTGGGCGGCGCCCCACCCCGCGCCACCCAGCCCGTGCTGGACGCCGCCGAAGAGATCCGGCGCCTGCTGCACCAGTTCGCAGCCGGCTTTCTCAAGCCCGCGCGCGACGGTGTCGTGCAGGCACTCAAGGCCTTGCAGGAAACCGCGCCGGAGGGCGCCGCATTCGAGGAAGAGATCGACAACCAGGACGCCCTTGACGCCGACCTCTTCCCTGTCTTCGAGGACGAGGCCGCCGAACTGCTGCCACAGCTGTCGGCCGCGCTGCGCCGCTGGCAGGCCGCGCAGCCCACGCCGGCCGACGCATCGGCGCGCCAGGCCGTGCTGCGCGCGCTGCACACGCTCAAGGGCAGTGCGCGGCTGGCCGGTGCATTGCGGTTGGGCGCGCTTGCGCACCGGCTCGAGAGCGCCGCAGAGCAGGTGCCCGACGACGCGCCGCCGCGCCAGCTCGATCCGCTGCTGGCCCATGCCGACCGGTTGCAGCAGGCGTTCGACCAGCTGCGCAGCCAGGTGCGGGGCCTGGCCGCGCCGCTGGACGAGGCCGCGGTGGTGCACGCCCCCCGCCCCGTGTCCGGGCAGTCGGTGCGGGTGCGCGCGCAGCTGCTGGACCAGCTCGTCAGCGGTGCCGGCGAGGTGCTGATCACGCGTGCGCGCATGGAGGCACGCCTCGGCGAACTCGGCGGTGCGCTCGGCGCGATGGACAGCGGGCTCGAGCAGCTGCGCCAGCAACTGCGCGAACTGGAGACGCAGACCGAATCGCAGATCCAGGCCAGGCTGGCGCAGGCCGGCGACGGCCTGGACGCCTTCGATCCGCTGGAGTTCGACCGCTTTACGCGCACGCAGGAACTGGCGCGCGGCATGGCCGAGGCCGTGGCCGAGCTGGCCGCCGCGCAGCGCCAGCTGCATCGCGGTCTGCAGGGCACGCAGGACGACCTCGCCGCCCAGGGCCGGCAGGCCCGCGCGCTGCAGCGTGAACTGCTGCGCACGCGCACGGTTCCGTTCGAGGCCATCGCCGAGCGGCTGTACGGCGCCGTGCGCCAGAGCGCCAAGGAGACCGGCCGCACGGTGCGGCTGGACCTCGCCGGTGGCGGCATCGAACTGGACCGCGGCGTGCTCGACCGCCTGGCGCCGGTGTTCGAGCACCTGCTGCGCAACGCCGTCACGCACGGCATCGAGGACGAAGCCGCGCGCAGCGCGGCCGGCAAGCCGGCCAGCGGCGCCATCGCCATCAGCGTGGCGCACGGGGGCAACGACATCGCCTTCACCATCACCGACGACGGCCGCGGCCTGGACGTGCCGCGCATCCAGGCGCGCGCCGCCACGCTGGGCCTGCTGACGGGCGATGCGCCGCTGACGCCCGACCAGGCCGCCGCACTGGTGTTCCTGCCCGGCTTCACGACCGCGACCGCGGTGACGGCCATGGCCGGCCGCGGCATCGGCATGGATGTGGTGCGCACCGAGGTCCACGCGCTGGGCGGCCGCATCGAAACGACGAGCACACCCGGCGCGGGCACGCAGTTCAAGCTCGTGCTGCCGCTGACCACGGCCGCCACCCAGGTGGTGCTGGTGCGCGTGGGCCAGCAGACCTTCGGCATTCCGACGCACCTGGTCGAGGCCGTGCGCCGCCTGGCGCCGGCAGAACTGGCGCAGTGCTATGCGCGCGAGCAGTGGGTCGAGGACGGCGAGCCGCTGGCCTTCTACTGGGCCGGCGCGCTGCTGCAATGCGCCATCGCCCGGCCCGCCGCGCGCGAACGCCATGCCAGCGTGCTGCTGCTGCACAGCGCGCAGCAGCGCCTGGCCCTGCACGTGGACGAGGTTTTGGGCCACCAGGAGGTGGTGGTCAAGAACCTGGGGCCGCAGCTGGCGCGCCTGCCCGGCCTGGCCGGCATGTCGGTGCTGGCTTCCGGCGCCGTGCTGCTGCTGTACAACCCCGTCGCGCTGGCCGCCGTCTATGGCGTGATGGCACGCCAGGCCCAGCACGAACACGCGTTGCGCAACGGCGATGGCAGCCCGGCGCCGGACCCGACGGTCGCGCCGGCCCCGCTGGTGCTGGTGGTGGACGATTCCGTGACGGTGCGGCACGTGACACAACGCCTGCTGCAGCGCGCCGGCTGGCGCGTGGCACTGGCCGCCGACGGCGTGCAGGCGCTCGAACAGCTGCGGGCCGAGCGGCCGGTGCTGGTGGTGACCGACATCGAGATGCCGCAGATGGACGGCTATGCGCTGACCCAGGCCATCCGCGCCGACGAACAGCTGGCCGACCTGCCCATCGTGGTGATCAGCTCACGCACAGCCGACAGGCACCGCGAGCATGCGCTGGCGCTCGGCGTGGACCACTACCTGGGCAAGCCGTATGCCGAAGAGGAGCTGCTGGCCCTGGTGCGGCACCATGCCGCTGACGCACCGCCCTGAACGCCAGTGCGGGGCGGCGCCGCCCCCAGCGCCAGGGCGACGGCAACACATCCGGCCGCCCGGTGGAGTCTGGCGGGCAATGCAGCGAAAAGCGGCGGCCCTTGGCCCGTGCCCGCCTCCATCGCCCAGCCTACGCAGGACGTGGGCCAGCACCGACAGCCGCCCCGGCCTGCGCGTGCGACAACCATGGACATCGGGGCCGCCGGCCTCGCAACCTGCAAGGAGAACTCCATGTCCAGTCCCACCATCACCTCCGACAAGGTCGAAGGCACGACCGTCTACGACGCCAAGGGCGGCAAGCTCGGCAGCATCGACAACCTCGTCATCGACAAGCGCTCGGGCCTGGTGCGCTACGCCGCACTGGAGTTCGGCGGCTTCCTGGGCATCGGCACCGACCGCTATCCGATCCCCTGGCCCATGCTGAAGTACGACACCGCGCTGGACGGCTACGTGGTGCCGCTGGACGCCAACACGCTGGACAACGCGCCGCGCTACACGCGCGAAGAGCAACCCGACTACAGCGACGACTACGGCCGCCGCGTGTACGAGCACTACGGCGTCACCTGGTGATCAGCGCCGCTTGGCCGGCTTCTTGCCGGCCAGCGGCTTCTTGACCACGGCATAGCGCGCCAGCGTGCGCTCGCGCGCCTCGGCGTGGTCGACCACCGGGCGCGGATAGTCGCGCCCCAGTTCCACGCCCGCCGCGGCCAACTCGATGGCGCTGGCACGCCAGGGCGCGTGCACCAGCGGGGGCGGCAGGTTCTCCAGCTGCGGCAGGTAGCGCCGGATGAACTTGCCCTCGGCGTCGAAGCGCTCGCTTTGCGTGACCGGGTTGAAGATGCGGAAGTAGGGTTGCGCATCGCAGCCTGTGGAAGCAGCCCACTGCCAGCCGCCGTTGTTGGCCGACAGGTCGAAATCGTTGAGCTTCTCGGCGAAGTAGGCCTCCCCCCAGCGCCAGTCCAGCCCCAGGTGCTTGGTCAAAAAGCTGGCCGCCACCATGCGCAGCCGGTTGTGCATGTAGCCGCTCTGGTTGATTTGCGCCATGGCGGCATCCACCAGCGGATAGCCCGTGCGGCCCTCGCACCAGGCCGCGAACAGCGCCTCCGCATGCTTGCCGCGCTCCCACTTGATGGCGTCGTATTCGGGCTTGAAGGCCGACTCCGCCGCGTGCGGAAAGTGCGCCAGGATCTGCATGTAGAAGTCGCGCCAGATCAGCTCGGACAGCCACACCGCCGGCCCCTGCATGCCCTGCACCGTCAGTTGCTGCGCACTCGAGGCCAGCTGGCGGATCGACACCGTGCCGAAGCGCAGGTGCACGCCCAGGTAGCTCGGCCCCTTCACGGCCGGGTAGTCGCGCGCCAGGTGGTACTGGTCCATGCGGTCGAAGAACTCCTCGAACAGCTGTTGGCCGCCGCTGGCGCCCAGCGGGATCTTGAGTTCCGCAAGGTTGGTCGGCTCGAAGCCGATGTCCGCCAGGCTGGGCACCGGCCGGCGCTCGCCCTCGGGCCGCGGCGCCAGCGCCTCGGCATGGCGCGCCACGGGGTAGGACGACAGGTAGAACGCATCCACCTTCTTGAGCCAGGCGGCCTTGTAGGGCGTGAACACGCTGTAGGGCGTGCCGGCCTGGGTCATGACCTCGCCGCGCTCGAAGATCGCCTGGTCCTTGCTGGTGAGCAGCGCCGCGCCCATGCCGGCCAGCGCACCGCGCACCTGGGCATCGCGCGCCATGGCGGGCGGCTCGTCGTCGTGGTTGGCGAACACGGCCTGGGCGTGCAGCGCGTGGGCCAGCTCGGGAATCTGCTGGCGTGCCGAACCCAGGCGCCAGATCAGCCCCGCCTGCGGTGCCAGCCGGCGCAGCGCGGCATCGAGTTCGTCCAGCGCCGCCAGGATGAACTCCACGCGGCGGTCGGCCCGCGGCAGGGCGTCCAGGATGTCGGTGTCCAGGATGAAGACGCAGTGCAATTGCCGGCATGCGCGCAGTGCGTGGTAGAGCGCAGCGTTGTCAAAAGCGCGCAAATCGCGCCGAAACCACATCAATCCAGTGGCGAACTTCTTTTCCATGCGGCAAATCCGGAACGGGGGCGTCGCTAAAATCACGGTTTATGAGTTCAGATTCTGCGCCGATGAACCTCACGCATCATTTCCTGATCGCGATGCCGGGTTTGGAAGACGAAAACTTCGCGCGCAGTGTGGTGTACCTGTGCGAGCACAGCGAACGCGGCGCGCTGGGCCTGGTCATCAACAAGCCCAGCGACATCAACCTGAAGAAGCTGTTCGACAAGGTCGACCTGCCCCTGCGGCGCGACGACCTGACCGACAGCCCGGTGTTCCAGGGCGGCCCGGTGCAGACCGAACGCGGCTTCGTGCTGCACGAGGCCGTGATGGCGGCGCCCCCGCACGACAGCGAAAGCATCTACGCCTCCACCATGACGATCCCGGGCGGGCTGGAGATGACCACCTCCAAGGACGTGCTGGAAGCGCTGTCCACCGGCGCCGGCCCGAAGAAGGTGCTGGTCTCGCTGGGCTACTCGGCCTGGGGCGAAGGGCAGCTCGAATCCGAACTGGCCGAGAACAGCTGGCTGACCGTGGAAGCCGACGCGGCGGTGATCTTCGACACGCCGATCGAACAGCGCTACGACCGGGCCCTGCTGCTGCTGGGCCTGCAGTCCTGGATGTTGTCGCCGGATGCGGGGCACGCGTGAGTTCAGCGCCAGCCACGTCCGACGCCGTTCCCGCGCACTTCCAATCCTTTCTGGCCTTCGACTACGGTACCAAGCGCACCGGAGTCGCCGTCGGCAACCGCTTCACGCGCACGGCCACCCCTCAGAGCACGATCCGCGCCGAGGGCGATGCGCGCTTCACCCAGATCGACGCCCGCGTGCGCGAATGGCAGCCCGACGCGCTGGTCGTCGGCGTGCCCTTCCACCCGGACGGCGCTTCGCACGAGAACACGGCGCGCGCACTGCGCTTTGCGCGCCAGCTGCGCGGGCGCTGCAAGCTGCCCGTCTACGAGGTGGACGAGCGCTACACCACCACCGAAGCCCACAGCCTGGGCGCGCGCGACGCCGATGCGGCCGCGGCCTGCATCATCCTCGAACAGTTCCTGAGAAACCTGCCATGAGTACCCTGACCCTCGACGCCGAGGCCTTGTACGCCGAGCTGCTGCGCGGCGTGCGGCCGCTGTGCACGCAAGACATCCAACTGGTGGGCATCGCTTCCGGCGGTGCCTGGCTGGCCGAGCGCCTGCAGGCCGACCTGCAGCGCGCCGGCAAGCCAGGTGTGATCTCGTCGGCCATGCACCGCGACGACTACGGCCAGCGCGGCATGGTGGCCGGCGCCAGCGCCACGGCGCTGGACTTCGATGTGACCGGCGCGCACATCGTGCTGCTGGACGATGTGCTCTACACCGGCCGCACCATCCGCGCCGCCCTCAACGAACTGTTCGACTACGGCCGCCCGGCCAGTGTGCGCCTGGCGGTGCTGGTGGACCGCGGCGGGCGCGAACTGCCGATCCAGGCCGACTTTGCCGCCGCGCGCGTGGCGCTGCCGGCCGGCCAGTCGCTGGCCCTGGCCCGCAGCGATGCCGGCGCCTTCAGTTTCGAGATCAAGGGGTGAGCATGCTGGCCAGAGGCAACCCCCAACTCAACAAGAACGGCGAACTGATCCACCTGCTGTCCATCGAGGGCCTGCCCAGGGACATCCTCACGCAGATCCTGGACACCGCCGCCAACTTCGTCAGCGTGGGCGACCGCGAGGTCAAGAAGGTGCCGCTGCTGCGCGGCAAGAGCGTGTTCAACCTGTTCTTCGAGAACAGCACGCGCACGCGCACCACCTTCGAGATCGCGGCCAAGCGGCTCTCGGCCGACGTGATCAACCTGGACATCGCGCGCTCCTCGGCCGCCAAGGGCGAATCGCTGCTGGACACCATCGCCAACCTGTCGGCCATGGCGGCCGACCTGTTCGTGGTGCGGCACAGCGAATCGGGCGCGCCCTACCTGATCGCCCAGCATGTGGCGCCGCATGTGCATGTCATCAACGCTGGCGACGGCCGGCACGCGCACCCCACGCAGGGGCTGCTCGACATGTACACCATCCGCCACTACAAGAAGGATTTCAGCAACCTCACGGTGGCCATCGTCGGCGACGTGCTGCACTCGCGCGTGGCGCGCTCGGACATCCACGGCCTGACCACGCTGGGCTGCGCCGAGGTGCGCGTGGTCGGCCCCAAGACGCTGGTGCCCGGCGACATGGCGCAGATGGGCGTGCGGGTGTGCCACACGCTGGAAGAAGGCATCAAGGACTGCGACGTGGTCATCATGCTGCGGCTGCAGAACGAACGCATGAGCGGCGCGCTGCTGCCGTCGAGCCAGGAGTACTTCAAGAGCTTCGGCCTCACGCCCGAGAAGCTCGCCCTGGCCAAGCCCGACGCCATCGTCATGCACCCTGGCCCGATCAACCGCGGCGTGGAGATCGATTCGGCGGTGGTCGACGGCAAGCAGGCCGTGATCCTGCCGCAGGTCACCTTCGGCATCGCCGTGCGCATGGCGGTGATGGGCATCGTCGCAGGCAACGAGGCATGAGCATGAAGACGCTGATTCAAAACGGCCGCGTGATCGACCCGGCATCGGGCCGCGACACCGCCGCCGACATCGCCATTGCCTCGGGCCGCATCGTGTCCATCGGCAACGTCTCGGCCGAGTTCAAGCCCGACCGCACCATCGACGCCAGCGGCCTCGTGGTCATGCCCGGCCTGGTGGACCTGTCCATGCGCCTGCGCGAACCCGGCCACGAACACGAAGGCATGCTGGAAAGCGAGATGGCCGCTGCCGTGGCCGGCGGTGTGACCAGCCTGGTCTGCCCGCCCGACACCGACCCCGTGCTCGACGAGCCCGGCCTGGTGGAGATGCTCAAGTTCCGCGCCGAGAAGCTGCACCAGTCGCGCGTGTTCCCGCAGGGCGCGCTCACGCGCGGCCTGGCTGGCGAGGTGCTGACCGAGATGGTCGAGCTGACGGAAGCCGGCTGCATCGGCTTCGGCCAGGCCGAAGTGCCGCTGGCCAACACCCAGGTGCTGCAGCGCGCGCTGCAGTACGCGGCGACCTTCGGCCTCACCGTGTTCCTGCGGCCGCAGGACCGCGACCTGGGCAAGGGCGTGGCCGCCAGCGGCCCGCTGGCCACGCGCATGGGCCTGTCGGGCGTGCCCGTGATCGCCGAGACCATCGCGCTGCTGACCATCTTCGAACTCGTGAAGGTGACCGGCGCGCGCGTGCACCTGTCGCGCATCTCGAGCGCCGCCGGCATCGAACTCGTGCGCCAGGCGCTTGCCGACGGCCTGCCGATCAGCTGCGACGTGAGCATCAACTCGCTGCACCTGACCGACCAGGACATCGGCTACTTCGACAGCCGCGCCCGCGTGAGCCCGCCGCTGCGCCAGCAGCGCGACCGCGATGCACTGCGCGCCGCGCTGGCCGACGGCACGGTGCAGGCCCTGGTGTCCGACCACACCCCGGTGGACGCCGACGCCAAGACCCTGCCCTTCGCCGAGGCCGAGCCCGGTGCCACCGGCGTGGAGCTGCTGCTGAGCCTGGCCTTGAAATGGGCCGAGGAACAAGGCGTGCCGCTGCCGCAGGCGCTGGCCACCGTCACGAACCAGCCGGCCGCCCTGCTGGGCAGCGCGCTCGGCACGCTGCAGGCCAGCCTGGGCCAGCTCGTCGAAGGCGGCGTGGCCGACATCTGCGTGTTCGATCCGGCCGCGCGCTGGACGGTGACCGACGAAGCCCTGCAGAGCCAGGGCAAGCACACGGCCTTCACGGGCTACGAGCTGCCGGGCCGCGTGCGCTTCACCCTGGTCGGCGGCCACCTGGCCCACGACGCCAGCTGAGCCCAATGCGCCACGCGCGCGCGCTGTGGCGCCTGCTGCGCCTGATCGGCCATGGCGCCGCCGGCCTGTGGACCATCCGCACGCGCTTTGCAGGCTGGGCGCCACGCCAGCGCGAGCAGGCCGTGCAGGCCTGGGCCGCGCGCGTGCTGGAACTCTCCGGCATCGGCCTGCAGGTCAGCGGCGAGCCCATGGCCGCCGGCCCCGTGCTGCTGGTGGCCAACCACATCTCCTGGCTGGACATCGTGGTGATGCACGCAGCGGGCTACTGCCGCTTCGTCTCCAAGGCCGACGTGGCGCACTGGCCGTTGATCGGCAGCCTGGCCACGGGGGCGGGCACGCTGTACATCGAGCGTGCCTCGCGCCGCGACGCCATGCGCGTGGTGCACCACATGCGCGACCGGCTCGCGGCGGGCGACGTGGTGGCCATCTTCCCCGAGGGCACGACCGGCGACGGGCGTGCGCTGCTGCCCTTTCATGCCAATCTGGTGCAGGCCGCGATCAGCGCCGACGTGCCGGTGCAGCCGCTGGCGCTGCGCTTTGCGGACGCCAAGACGGGCGCGACCAGTTTCGCGCCGAGCTTCGTGGGCGATGAGACGCTGGTGGGGTCGGTGTGGCGCACGCTAGCGGCCGAGGGGCTGGTGGCGCAGGTGCGGTATGGGGTGCCGCAATACCACGAAGGCCGCGACCGGCGTGCTTGGGCGCAGGCACTGCACGCCGAGGTCGAGTGGCTGCACCGCCAAACCTTCTGAACACAGCGTAGAGCCGGCTCAGCCCGCCGGATTTCATCCGCCACAACGTGCGCACGCTGTTCAAGGCCGAGCACGCCTGCGCAGCATCGCCGATCTACAGGGCAAGAGCGTGGGGACGACCACCGGCACCACTCTGCCGGCCATGGTCAATGGCCCCGAGCTCGCCTCGTCGCCAAAAGCGAAGGCCCTGGCAGCGCGAGGGTGCACGCACATCGCCCTGGCGCACTTCAGCACGGCGCGGGCGCAGGCCGTCTGCACAGGCCAGGACCCTGCAGGTACTGACGACGGTGGACGGCGCGTGCGGTCTGCGTGCACTCGGCCGCAAGCAAGCCACGGTGCACGAAGACAATTTCACGGTTTTCGTATGCACTTCGTTCGGAGTTTTTCCAGGGAGAATTTCGTCACGCGCTGAATACAAAAGTAACAAGACGATACGAAGGCACGGCACCCCTGCCGTACAGGAGCGCCTTCCATGCCGTCCACCATCTCCGCATCGCGCCGTTCTGGCCGCTGCACCGCCCTAGTTTGCTGGCTGCTCACCGCCAGCAGTGCCAGCCTGGCCCAGGTGCCTCCGCCAGCTGATGCAGCGGTGGAAGAACTGCGCAGGCAGGAACGCCAACGCCTGCTGCGCGAGCAGTTCGAACGCGGCGCCGATGTGCGGGTGCCGGTGCCGGAAGTCCCGGCCACCAGCCGCCTGCCCAGCGACGAGCAACCGTGCTTTCGCATCGACGCGCTGGCGCTGCAGGGTGCTGAGCCCTTCCCCTGGCTCGCCGCCGCTGCCGCCGGACCTGATGGCGACGACAGCCCGGTCGGCCGCTGCCTGGGGACGCGGGGCATCAACGCGGTACTGGCACGCCTGCAGCAAGCCCTCGTGGCGCGCGGCTGGATCACCTCGCTCGTGCTGGCCGCACCACAGGATCTGGCCACGGGAGAGCTGCGGCTGAACGTCGTTCCGGGTCGCATCGCCGCCATCCGCAGCGCCGCCGGCGCGACCTCGCTCGGCCTGCGCAGCGCCGTACCGGCCGCCCCTGGCGACCTGCTGAACCTGCGCGACATCGAGCAGGGGCTGGAGAACTACAAGCGACTGCCTACGGTAGAGGCCGATATCCGCATCGAGCCGGCCCAGGGCGAGGGCGCGGAGCCTGGCGACAGCGACCTGGTGATCGATGTCCGCCGCGCCCCCCGCGCCCTGGGGCCGCTGCGCCTGTCCATGGGCCTGGACGACAGCGGCACGCGCGCGACCGGCCGGCTGCAGGCCAACGCCACGCTGGCGTGGGACGGGCCGCTGGGCCTCAACGATCTGGCCTACCTGAACCTGCAGCACGGCATGTTCAATCCACAGGGGCGCGGCACCGGCGGCGCCACGGTCCACTATTCCGTTCCGTTCGGCGACTGGTTGCTCGGTGCCACGGCCAGCCGCAGCCGCTACCACCAGCGCGTCGCCGGCCTGCAACAGGACTATGTCTACGCGGGCGCATCGCGCAATTTCCAGGTGCAGGTCACCCGGCTGTTGCACCGCGGCCAACGCCACAAAACCAGCCTGACCCTGGGTGCGTTTCGCCGCAGCAACAGCAGCTTCATCGACGACACGGAAATCGAGGTTCAGCGCCGTGTGGTCGGCGGCTGGTCGCTCGAACTGGCGCACCGTGCATTCATCGCGCTCGAAGATGGCAACACGGCAACGCTGGACGCCAGCCTGGGCTGGCGTCGGGGCACCGGGGCCTTCGGCGCACAGCCGGCGCCCGAGCAGGCATTCGGCGAAGGCACCGCCCGCTTCGCGCTCGCCACCGCAGAGGCCTCGCTGCAATGGCCGCTGCAGTGGGGCACGCAGCGCCTGGCCTACACCGGCCAGGCCCGCGCGCAATGGAACCGCACACCCCTGGCAGCACCTGAGCGCTTCGGCATCGGCAGCCGCTACACCGTGCGTGGTTTCGACGGTGAAAGCAGCCTGCTGGCCGACCGCGGCTGGCTGCTGCGCAACGAACTCGCCTGGACGCTCGGCACCAGCGGCACCGCGCTGTACGCCGGTCTGGACTTCGGCCGTGTCGGTGGGCCCTCCGCGCGCCAGTTGCCCGGCCGCAGCCTGGCAGGCGCGGTGCTGGGGCTGCGTGGCCAGCACGGTGCGTTCAGCTGGGACGTGTTCGCCGGCACTCCCTTGCGCAAGCCGCAAGCCATGCACAGCAGTTCCCCAAGCCTCGGCTTCAGCCTGCAGCTGAGCTTCTGACATTCATACGGTTCGAGAAAGAGAGTCCACCATGAACAAGAATTTGCATCGCATCGTCTTCAACGCTGCGCGCGGCCAGCGCATGGCCGTCCAGGAAACGGCGCGCAGCGCCGGCAAGGCGGCGAGTGGCACAACGGTGCTCGTGGCTGCTTCTCTGATCACGCTTGCTGCAGTGCCAGCCATGGGCCAGATCGCCGCCGATCCGAATGCCTCCGGTTCCCTGCGCCCCACCGTGCTGGCCGCCCCTGGCGGTGCGGCGCTGGTCAACATCCAGACGCCCAGCGCAGCCGGCGTCTCGCGCAACGTGTACCGCCAGTTCGACGTCGGCCCGCAGGGCGCGGTACTCAACAACAGCCGCACCGCCGCGCAGACGCGCTTGGCTGGGCAGGTGGCAGGCAACCCATGGCTGGCACGGGGGCCCGCGCGCATCATCCTGAATGAGGTCAACAGCGCAGACCCCAGCCGCTTGCGCGGCTATGTCGAGGTGGCGGGCCAACGCGCGGAGGTCGTGATCGCCAATCCATCCGGCATCCAGGTCGATGGCGCTGGCTTCATCAACACCAACCGCGCCACGCTCACCACCGGATCGCCCCAGTTCGGCGCGGCCGGTGCACTGGATGGCTTCCTGGTGCGCGGCGGCACCATCGTCATCGACGGCGCGGGGCTGGATGCAGCCAGCACCGACTACGTGGCCATCCTGTCGCGGGCATTGCGGGTCAACGCCGGCATCTGGGCCAGCGACCTGACGGCAGTGGTCGGCACGGATGGCGCCACCGGCGTGGCACCGAAACCGGTCAGTGGTGCCACACCGGTGTTCGCGCTGGACGTGTCGGCACTTGGCGGCATGTACGCCGGCAAGATCACGCTGGTCGGCACTGGGGCCGGCGTCGGCGTGCGCAATGCGGGCCACATCGGCGCCGGCGTCGGCGGGCTGGTCGTCACTGCTTCCGGCCGGCTGGAGAATGCCGGCACGCTGGAAGGCGGGCGCGTCGAGCTTGCCAGCGGTGAGGACATCCACAACCGCGGCGGCCGCATCCACCAGGCCGGCAGCATGGTCCTGCAACTGGCCGGCAGCACGGTGCGCAACAGCGCGGGCGGCCAGATCGGCATGCCAACGCGAGCGGCAGCCAACACAGCGAACACCGAAGCCGCAACCCTCGCGGCAAGCGCGCCCACCACGGCACCGGGTGTGTCCGCCGTTGCCGATCCAACGCCGCAGGCGCCTTCTCCCGCTGGCACGCCCGGCAGCGTCACTGCGCAGGGTACGCTGCACAACGAAGGCGGACGCATCGATGCCGCCGGCACCCTCACGCTGCAGGCGCACGACATCGACAACACAGGCGGGGCTATGCACATCGAGCGCCTGTCGTTCGACGGGCGCCACTTCGGCAATGCGGCTGGCCAGCTCAGCGTGCGTGGCGACTTCAGCGCCAGCGCAGAGCGCTTCGACAACGCCGGCGGCCAGTTGCAAGCCGGCCGCATCGCCATCGTGAGCCGCAGCGACCTGGACAACCGTGGCGGCCAGATCACCACCACGGGGGGCGATCTGGTGCTGCAGGCCAGCATGCTGGCCAACGCCGGTGGCCGTGTCGAGGTTGCTGGCGACGGCCGCCTGTCGATCAATACCGAACAACTCGACGGCGGCAACGGTACCCTGCAGACCGGTGGTGCGCTGGCGTTGCGCGCCCGTGAAGCGACGCACGCCGGCCACTTGCAGGCCGGACAGGTGGCGATCGAGACCACGCGCCTGCACAACAGCGGCCAGATCGTCCAGACCGGCGCAGGCCCGATGCGCCTCGTGGCAGATGAGGGGCTCGACAACCGAGGCGGCAGCATCACGAGCCATGGCGTCGACATGGCCGTGCAGACGGCCCATCTGTCCAACCACGGCGGCCAGATCGCGCACACAGGCGCCGGGCAGCTGAGCATCCAGACGGAGCGGCTGGACGGCGGCAACGGCACCATCGCAAGCAGTGGCCGCCTTTCCGTGCAAGCGGGCGAGCTGCAGCAAGGCGGGCACATGCAGGCGGCCGGGATCGAAATCGCGGCCACGCGCCTGGACAACCGCGGCGGCGACATCGTACAGACCGGCGAAGCCGCCATGCGGATCGCGGCCAAGGCGCTGGACAACAGCGGCGGGCGCATCGCCACAAACGCCGCCGATCTGCGCATCGAGAGCGCAACACTGGACAACCGCGCGGGCAGCATCGAGCACGCTGGCGCCGGACTCCTGGAGCTTCGCGCGGACCGTGTCGAAGGCGATGGCGGACGGGTTGTCAGCAATGGCGCCCTGCATCTGCAGGCCACCGAGATCGCGCATGGCGGTGGCGCCACGATGTCGGCCGAGCAGATCACACTGGAGGCGACCCGCCTGGTCAACGCCGCGGGCGAGATCGTTCAGCGCGGTAGCGGCAGCCAGAGCATGCGCATCATGGTGCGCGAAGACCTCGACAACAGAGGCGGCCGCGTCGCGGGCAATGCCAATGACATGGAGCTCCAAGCAGGCCGTCTCGCCAACGCCGGCGGCAGCATCGCACACGCCGGTCGCGGCGCGCTGAGCATCACATCGGGCCAGCTCGATGGCGGCGACGGCCGCATCCTTGGCGGCGGCAGCTTGCTGCTGCAAGGCATGCAACTGACGCTGGCAGGCAGCGTGCAAGCCCAGCAGATCGCCATTTCCGCCGCCACGTTAGACAACCGCGGCGAGATCGTACAGACAGGCGACGCCAGCATGCGGCTGTCCGCCAGTGGCAGGCTCAGCAACCAGGGTGGCCGGATCGCTGCCAATGCACAGGAACTCCGGATCCACGCCGGCACCTTGGACAACACCGACGGCACGATCGAGCATGCTGGCGCAGGCCGGTTGCAGATCCAGGCCGGCCGCCTGGACGGCAACGGCGGCAGCATCGTCGGCAACGGCCTGCTGCAGATCGAGGCGGAACAGATCGCCCATGGTCGTGGCGCCCGCATGGCCGCAGAACAAATTGCCGTGGTCGCCGCGCGTCTGGACAACCAGGCCGGCGAGATCGTTCAACGCGGCACGCAGGCCATGGCCATCACAGCCAGCGAGGCCTTGGACAACCGCGGCGGCCGCATCGCCAGCAATGCGATCGACATGGCACTGCAGTCCGCAACCATCGCCAACGACGGTGGCCAGATGGTCCACGCCGGCATCGGCAGGCTGGCCATCGATGCGGGCCGGATGGAGGGCGGCGATGGCCACATCACCAGCAACGGCATGCTGGCGGTGCTGGCCGACACCGTCGCCAACCATGGCGGCCTGCAGGCGGCGCAGATCGGCATGGCCACCCGGGTCCTCGACAACCGCGGCGGCCAGATCACGCAGACGGGCAACCAGGCCATGCGGCTGGTCGCCACCGAAGCGCTGAACAACACGGGCGGCAGCATCGCCAGCAATGCCCAGGACATGGAACTGCGGTCTGCGTCGATCACGAACGGCGCAGGCCACATCGAACACGCCGGCAACGGCCAGCTTGCGATCCACGCCGAAACACTGCACGGCGGCGATGGCAGCCTCGTCAGCAACGCCGCTCTCGTGCTGCACGCCGGGCAGATCACGCACGCAGGCCGCATGCAGGCGGACCGGATCGACATCCAGGCGGCCGCGCTGGACAACCGCGGCGGCCACATCGTGCAGACCGGGACGGCGGACATGCGCATCGCCGTCGCGGCACAGCTCGACAACCGCGGCGGCCGCCTTGCCGGCAACGCACGCGACATGGACATCACCGCGGCCACGCTGGCCAACGCCGGCGGCGAGATCGCGCATGCCGGCACCGGTCGCCTCGCCATCGCCGCGGAGCAGCTCGACGCTGGCAATGGCCGCATCCTGGGCAACGGCGAACTGCGCGTGCAGGCACATAGCCTGTCCCACAGCGGCACCATGCAGGCCGACCGCATCGTGATCGACGCAGGCACCCTTGCCAATACGGGACTGATCGCCCAGACCGGCGAGACCGCCATGCAGGTGCGCACAAGCGGCATGCTGGACAACCGCGGTGGGCGCATCGCCGGCAACGGCCATGACATGGCGCTACAGGCCGAGCAGGTGGCCAACGCTGGTGGCCACATCGCGCACGCGGGCAGCGGCCAGCTCTCGCTGACGGCCGTACGGTTCGACGGCGGCGACGGCGAGGTCATCGGCAACGGCACGTTGGCATTGCAGGCCGTGGAGGTGCGCAACGCAGGTCGCCTGCACGCGGCCCGCATCGCCATCGACGCCACCGACCTCGCCAACAGCGGAGAGATCCTGCAGACAGGAGCAGGCCAGGCGCGCGTGTCGGTTGGCGCGACGCTGGACAACCGCGCAGGGCTGATTGGCACGGCGGCCGGCAGCAACGCCGACCTGGCACTGTCCGCCGGGCAGGTGCTGAACCAGAACGGGCGGCTGCAGGCCGACGGGACGCTCGCCCTGCGCGCTGGCATCGACCTGCACAACACCGGTGGTCTGCTGCGCGGCGGCAACGCGCTGGACGTCGAGTTGGGTGGACAACTGCGCAATGCCGGCGGCGCGCTGGAGGCGACCGGCCCCGGTGCGTCCCTGGCACTGCAGGCTGCTGCCATCGACAACCAGGACGGGCGCATCGTCAACACCGGCACCGGCGCCAGCCGCATCGCGGCCGCCAGCATTGTCAATGCCGGCGCTGCCGGCCTGATTGGCACCAACGGTGCGCTGCAACTGTCAGCCGCCACATTGGACAACCTGGCCGGTGCAGAGCTCTCGTCCGGCCAGACGCTGGATCTGGCCGTCACGGAACAGGTGCGCAACCGCAGCAGCATCGCCAGCGGTGGCGGCGTCAACCTGGAACAGGCGAGCGCCCGGTTGGACAACAGCGGCGGCAGCATCGTTGCGGCGGGATCGAGCCGCATCGCTGTCGCGCAGCTGCAGAACGATGGCGGCCGCATTGCCACGGCGACAGGATCCCAGGCCGACCTGGTGCTGGTGGCGGGCAGCCTGTCCAACGGGGAGGGCATCTTGTCCAGCGACCGCGATCTGAGCGTCCAGGTCGAGGGCGATCACACCCATGCCGGCCTGGCCCATGCAGCGCGCGACCTCGCATTGAAAGCTGGCGGCGCGCTGCGCAACGACGGCGTCTTGCGCGCCAGCGGCACCCTCACCGCCGACGCACAGGACATGAACAACATGGCGGGCGCCAGCATCGAGGCGGGGCACGTGGTCCTGCGCGCCGCTGGCGCATTGCACAACGGCGGCGAGATTGGAGGGAGCAGCGCAGCGCTGCATGCCGACGCGCTGACCAACCACGGCGCAATCACAGCGGGTGCACTGTCCATCACGGCGCGCACGCTTGACAACATCGGGCCGCAGGCCCTGCTCGGTGCCACCGACGACCTGGAGCTGCAGGCCACACAGGCCCTGTCGAACACGGATGGCGCCAGCGTCTATGCGGGCCGCGACATCCGCATCACCACAGGCGCGCTGCTGAACCGCAGCGCCACCATCGAGGCCGGGCGCCACATCGCCATCGACGCGGCCACGGTGTTGAACGAACGGCCTGGCGTCGCCGTGGCGCGTGTCGTCACGCTGGAAGAGAACCACACGATGCGCATGCCGTCATGGTGGCAGAACCGCGACCGGAACGGCAATGGCTACACACCGGAAGGAACCAACTACTCCGCCTACCAGGTGTCCTACATCAACCCTGCGGACATCCTGGAGCAAAGCACCGTCTACACCCCCGACGGCTATGCGATCGGCCGCGTGGTGGTCCGCACCCATGCCAACGACAGCGTGTTTTTCAGCGGGCGCGCCGGTCGCGCATCGGCCGACGGCAAGCACTGGGGCCAGGCCGAACGCATGACCGGCGCGGACGGAACGCGCGTGCTGTACTACACGGCGCGCCAGGACGGCGTGCCCAACCCGGACCAGGTTCCCGGCGTGACCAGCGGCGTCTGGGAAAACGCACAGGTGCACACGATGGACTCCTCACGCGTGGCGTTCAGTCCCGCCTATGGCAGTTGCACCACCAACTGCGTGCGCTTCGTCGCGCCGCTGGACTACACGGACCCGAACACGACCATCATCCGCGACACACAGAGCGTGCTGGGGCCCAACACCTCCCTGTCTGAGTTGCAACGCGATGCCCATGTCATCGCCACCGAGGATCGCCTCGCTCCCGGTGCCGGCACCGCTGGACGCATCGCCGCCGGCGGCGACATCCGCGTCAACTTCTCCGACTGGATGCTCAACGACCACAGTGACATCGTGGCGGGTGGTGCACTCGCCCTGCACGGCGCCGACGGCGCGGCCTTCGAGAACCGGGCCACGACGCTGCTGCGCACCTGGCGCTTCGACGGCACGCGCCACTATGCCAACGGCACGTCGGCTGCCTACCGTCAGCCGGACAAGACGGAGATCATCGGCAGCATCGGCGCAGCTGTGTCGGGCCAGCAGGTCGACATCCAGGCCGGCAGCATCCGCAACGTCGACACCTCCGCCGGCAGCCATGCCAACCTCACCGCGGATCTGCGCTTGAGTTCCGGTGTCACGCCGCAGGCCGGCACCACGCGGCGCATTCAGAACGGCATGTTGGCCGCGCAGGCCGGCGGCGGCGTCAGCGTACATGCACAGGCGGCAGACCGACCCGCAGCAGACATTGCGCTGGGCAGCGCGGAAGGCGCGGGGCACGGAGGGGCTGCACAGGGCGCCAGCGCCACCGCGACAAACGGCACCGACATCGCCATACGTGCGCAGGCCAGCACGGGCGGCAGCGGCCTGTTTCAGCAGCAGCCCGCGGCGGAAGGCCGGACCCTTTACGCCACGCACCCGCGCTTTGCCAATGCCAAGCCCTGGGTCTCCAGCGACAGCATGCTGCAGACCCTTGGACTGGACCCGGCACTGGTGCTGAAGCGCCTGGGCGACGGCTTCATGGAGCAACAGCGCATCCGCGAGCAGATCACCGCGCAGACCGGCCGGCACCATCTGGCCGGCTACAGCGACGACGACGCCCAATACGCCGCCCTGCTGAACGCAGGCGCATCGTCGGCGCAAGCCCTGGATCTGCGTGTGGGCGTGGCGCTGACCGCCGCGCAGATGGCCCAGCTCACCAGCGACATCGTGTGGCTCGAGCGCCAACGCGTCACCCTGCCGGACGGCAGTACGCAGGAGGTGTTGGCCCCGCGTCTGTACCTCGCCCATCTGGGAGAAGCCACGGTGCGCCCGCATGGCGCACTGGTGACCGGCGACGACGTGCGATTGCAAGGCCAGGACATCCTGAACCGCGGCGGCGTCATCGGGCAGGCGTCCACGGGCCGTACGGTGCTCGTGGCCAGCCGCGACATCATCAACCAGGGCGGCACCGTGCAAGGGCGCGACGTGGCCCTGGTGGCCGCGCGGGACGTGCGCAACGAGAGCCTGGCGATCACGCAGGACTGGAGCGCGTCGAACGCGCGGGCCAGCGTCACCGGCAGCCACACCAGCTTGTCGAACACCGCGCGCATCGAGGCCGGCCGCACATTGCAGATCCAGGCGGGACAGGACGTGCAGGACACCGCCGGGCACATCGCTGCCGGTGGCACGGCCAACGTGCAAGCCGGCCGCGACATTGCGTTCGGCACGGTGGACATCGGACACGACTACCGCATGCAGATGGGGCTCGCCAGCGCCGCCAGCAACAGCCGCCAAGCCCATGCGGCCCAGATCGGAGCCGGCGACGACCTGGTGTTGTCCGCCGGGCGCGACCTGCAACTGAACGGCACCCAGGCCCGCGCCGGCGGCGACGCGCTGGTCATCGCCGGACGGGAGCTGAACCTGCAGGCCGTCGCCAGCACCTCCAGCAGCGACCTGCGCAACGATCCTGCCGGCTCGCGCTACCGCCAGACCCACAGCCAGACCACGGTGCAAGGCGCCAGCGTGCAGGCCGGCCATGATCTGTCCATGCGTGCGGGCGCCTTGGAGTCGGGTGACCTCAAGGTCACCGGCAGCACGGTGAGCGCCAAAGGCGACGTGCAACTGGGTGCCAGCCGTGACGTGGTGTTGGCCTCCGCACAGACCAGCAGCCTCACGGACCACTACACGCACAGCAAAAGCAGCGGCCTGTTCTCCAAGAGCTCCACCACGGAACGGGATGTCGTCAGCGTCTCGGGCGTGAAGGGCAGCAGCGTCAGCGGCAACACTGTGGCAATCAACGCAAGCCGCGACATCGTGGCGCAAGCAGCGCTCTTGCAGTCCGAAGGCGCCATGCACCTGGCTGCCACACGCGACATTGCCCTGACCACAGCGGACCAGACGGTCACCGAAACCCACTTCAAGGACGTGCGCAAGAGCGCTACCGCCCTGGGCAAGATCACCGGCCTGGCTTTGGGCGGCGGCTCGCTGGGGCAGACGGCCATCGTCGGCGGCAAATTCATCAGCAGCAACGCGGCGCTGAACGACGCCACCGAGACGCGCACAGCTGCCATCGGCACCACCGTCTCGGCCGGCAGCCTGCAGATGGCGAGCGGCCGTGACATCACCGTGCAAGGCGCCACCATGGTGGCTGATCACGACATCACTGCCGTGGCGGGGCGCAACCTCACCATCGAAAGCGCACAGAACAGCTATCGCACCGGCAGCCGTGTCGCGACCAGCCGGAGCGGCTCGGTCGGCACGTTCACCAATCCGGCTTTGGGAAACATCAAACAAAGCCAGAGCAGCCAAGGCAGCGGTGTCACCCAGTCTGCCAGCAGCGTCGCCAGCCTGCAGGGCGATGTGACTCTGATTGCGGGGGGGCGCTATGCGCAAACCGCGAGCAGCGTGCTGGCGGCCGGCCAGGGTGGCACCCTTGTGGGTGGCGACGTGCACATCCAGGCCCGAGACGTGGTCATCGGCGAAGCCTTCAACACCAGCGAGTCCAGCAGCCATAGCCGGTCCAGCAGCACGGTGTTGGGCGGCAGTGCCAGCGTGGCCGGCATCAGCATCGACACGCTGCGAAACGCGGGCGGCACCTTGGAGGCCATGAGCAACACCAGCGATGGCCGCATGCAGGCGTTGGGCGCGGTCAACCTGGCTCTGCAGGGAAAGCAGGCCTACGACGCGGCCATGTCGATTGCCAAGGGCGCGGTGGGCTACAAGGTCAGCGCCAGCATCAGTCACAGCAAGAGCGAAAGTCAAAGCACCGCAAGCAGCCGCGCAGCAGTCGGTTCCAGCATCGTGGGGGCCGACCGGGTCAGCATCGTAGCCACCGGCGGCGCAGCCGACTCCAACATCCGGGTGGTCGGCTCCACCATCGGCGCGGGCAGCACAGCCCATCTGCAGGCCGACAACACCATTGGCTTGGAAGCCAGCCAGAGCAGCTCGGAGCAACAAGGCAGCAACCGCAGCAGTGGTGCCAGCGTAGGTGTCAGCTTTGGCGCCGGCGCGCAGAACGGCTTCACCATCGAGTTGGGCGTCAGCAAAGGCAAGGGAATCCAGAACGGCAGCGAAGTGCTGCACACCAACACGCACGTCACAGGCGGCGAGGCCGTTCACATCGTCAGCGGCAGCAACCTGACGCTCAAAGGCGCGGTGGTCGACGCTCCACAAATCAGGGCCGATGTCGGTGGCGACCTGCGCATCGAGAGCCTGCAGGACACAAGCGAGCAGATCGCGCGGCAAAGCAGTTCGGGCCTGAACCTGAGCTTGTGTATCCCGCCGATCTGCTATGGCACCTCGACCGTGAGCGGCAGCGCCGCGGCCGCCAAAGCGAATGGCAGCTATGCCAGCGTGGTGGAGAAAAGCGGCATCAAGGCCGGTGATGGTGGGTTCCAGGTGCAAGTACAAGGCAGCACCGATCTGAAGGGCGGCGTGGTCAGCAGCACGCAGGCGGCGATCGATGCGAAGTTGAACGAGTTCAACACAGCGAGCCTGACCAGCAGCGACATCCAGAACCACAACGTCTACAAGGCCAGCAGCTATGCGGTGAGCGCCAGCCTCTCGGCGGGAATGGGCAAGAAGGAGTCAGCCAAGACGGAGGAGCAGCAGCGTGCGGCCGCAAGTGCAGCCAAGACAACACCGGGTGGCAGCGCTGGGGCTGGTCGGATCAACGTCAGCGAAGCCAGCACGACCGCATCAGGCATCAGTGGCATTGCTGGGGACACCAAGGTGCGGACCGGGGACGCCAGCAGCACCGGCGCACTGGTCAAGGACTGGAATGCACAGGCGCTGCTCCAGGATGTGCAAGCCCAGGCTCGGATCACGCAAGAATTTGGGCAGCACGCCAGCAGAGCTGTGGGTGACTATGCACAGCAGAAGCACACCGAACTTGTGAACTCCGATCCCGCCGAAGCGGCGAAGTGGGCCGAGGGTGGCGTCTATCGCGTGGCTGCGCATGCGGCGGTTGCTGGGTTGGCCACGGGTACAGGGGGCGCGATTGGAGCAGCAGCCAGTGCGTCCTTAGTGCCTCGCCTCGGAGAGAACATTGCCAACCTGGAGCTTCCGGCGCCGCTCAAGGAGGTGGTAGTCCTCGCGGTTGGCACTGCCGTTGGCGCACTCGCTGGCGGTACCGTGGGCGCAACGGCGGGAATGAACGAAACGGCGAATAACTATTTGACTTCAGCCGACCTGCGCAACCGCCATCAGCGCCTCAAAGCTTGTCAGGATGCCGGTGACTCCATGTGTGAGGTGCAGGCGCTGCGTGAGTACGAACTTAAGAGCGCCGTTAACTCCGCCTTGATTGACCGAAATTCTGTTCTCACCAAGTCCTCGCTTGAAGTTATTCGCACAGCGCTTGAACGGTCGCTTGAAAGTGCATCTGTTGATAGTGAAACTCGCCAGCAAACGCAGACAAGCATTCGTGAACTAAACACTATAGTCTCCTCCATTGAAAAGTCGCCAGTTCTCGCTGATGCAGCAGAGCTAGCGCTTATAGCGGCAGATTTAATAGGTCTGACCAAGGCGATCGGGGCGGTTAAACCGCTAATCACCGCATTCGCACCACGCCTGTATCCGAACATTTCAGAAGCACAAATCCTTGAGAAATTAGGCACACAAAGCAGACTAGGGCAGACACCGCAACTCGTCGATATAGCTGATGCCGGTTCAGTGAAGCAAATAAATCCCACAGGCTCGACCCAAAATTGTACAAACTGTGTTGCAGTCGTGGACAACCTCCTTAGAACTGGCAATCCCGCAAGTGCGCTGCCCCTTGAGAACCCGCTACCGTATGAGGCACTAGAATCAATTTACAATATACGGATGAGCGGCTGGGCAACTCGCCGTGCAATCGAAAGCAGCTTGCTAGCAAAAGGAGAAGGTTCTCGCGCCGTGGTTTATGGAACCGACGGAGTAACAGGCCATGTATGGAACGCAGTTGTTCAAAAAGGAAGAGTAAACTATATTGATGGACAACTACAAGGAAGCGGGCTCGTAAATTTCACAGACTTTAATTACTTCCGGTTTGGAATCTTGCCATGACAATTGATTTTTCAGAAGCAAAGAGTAAGGCTATCGAGCACCTCAAAACCATGGAATCCAATGCAAACGGAGTCCCATATGTTCTCATTGAAGAGAAAATTCGAGAAACACCAAATGGATGGTATTTTCCATACCAGTCTCTCGACTTCCTAAAATCCGGTGATTTTTCGAAATCGCTCATCGGAAATTGGCCGTTGTTTGTAGATCGACAAGGAAACATTTCCACGGGGCGCCCCACGCCAAAAGGTTGATCAATCGAAATGCGGGCCGATCCTAAGTAGGTGCGCCCGCCTACCCGCGCCACGATGGCCGGCGTTAAGGAAGCTCTGCTTTAACTGCTTTGCGATGTGCTGATGGCACCCACTCACGTCGATTCGGAATTTCGCACTGCTCCGCGGCCGCCTCTAGGCCGCTTTCGGCGCCCTGACAGGCCTTTTGGCCAATCACAGGCGCACTCATGCCTGCGCTCCCATCAAAGTTCGCCGCGCCCTCCACAGGTTGGACAGCGCAAACAGCGTGTGCAACTGCGCGGTGTTCTTCTTCAGCCCGCGGTAGCGCACCTTGACGTGGCCGAACTGGCGCTTGATCACCCGGAACGGATGCTCGACCTTGGCCCGAATGCTGGCCTTGATGCGTTCGAGGCGGTCGCTCAGATCCTCGACCGGCTTGTTCTTGTCCAGCAGCTTGCGTTTGCCTGACCGCATCGCGATGTTCCAGCGCACGCCTTCCTTGGCGTCGGGGCGCTTGTTGGCGCCCTGGTAGCCGGCATCTCCCCAGGCTTCGGTTTCCTCGCCGTGCAGCAAGGTATTGGCTTCGACCACATCGCCCACGCTGGCGGCGGTGCCGCGCACGGTGTGCACCAGACCGAAGTCGGCATCCACGCCGATGTGGGCCTTCATGCCGAAGTACCACTGGTTGCCCTTCTTACTCTGCTTCATCTGTGGGTCGCGCTCGCCCGAGGCGTTCTTGGTCGAACTCGGGGCGGCGATCAGCGTGGCATCCACCACCGTGCCGGCGCGCAGCAGCAACCCCTTGGCGCTGAGCAGTTCGTTGATGAGCGCAGGATCTGCGGGGCCAGCTTGTGTTCTTCCAGCAGCCGGCGAAAGCGCAGGATCGTCGTCTCGTC
The DNA here is from genome assembly GCF_003337555.1 of Pseudorhodoferax soli. GTDB lineage: Bacteria > Pseudomonadota > Gammaproteobacteria > Burkholderiales > Burkholderiaceae_C > Pseudorhodoferax > Pseudorhodoferax soli. Next base: position 1,395,447 of record NZ_QPJK01000001.1, read on the forward strand.
GGGCAGCGCTGTGTCCTAGTTCAGGCCAGCGAATTCGCGGAACAGCGGCACGTCGTGCAGCGCCTCTTCCATGGCCGGATCGCTCAGCGTGAACCATTGCTGCATGAAGTCGATGCGCATCATCGTCTCAACGGCAAAGGGCGGCCGACCGCGTTTGCCTTCAGGGGCGTACGGCGTGAAGGCAACGAGCGCCGCCCAAGGCACCACGCGTTCCACCTCCGCGAGGAACTCGCGCTTGCGCGTGCGCTTGGTCGTCAGGTTCAGGCCCAGGTCGGCTTGCTTCATGACTCAGATTTTCTGCGCAACTCGGCTGCGGCTCAGCACATCGCGGCGCGCTTTGTGCAGACCTTCCTTAACGCTCCATGGCTGATCGAGCTGGGTCGCCAGCAAATCTGGAGATGCTCACGACTATGGCGAGCGCAATGCGGGCGCAGCGCGCGTGGCTGAATACCACAACTAAGCGACGGTCCTAACGGTCACGGGCAGTCCCGTGAGCCGGGAAATCACGTCGTGTTTGACCGAGGCAACCGAACCGATCTCAGGCGCGGTGGACGCCAGCAGGACGTGAGGCACGGACCAATATGTGTGCGGCACGCAGGCGTGTGGGATCACTGCGATGTCCTGCGACAGTGGCACGAGCAAGCAGTCCGCGAGCACCTATCGGAGTACTTGGCCAGCGCTTCCCATCAGTGCTTGAAAAGGCAGGCCAGTACCTCGGCCACGTCAGAGATGGACAGAGCGAGCCGTGCGGCACCACGCTCCTGAGCCTCGAACGAACTTTCGAGGGGCGAATGCCGGATGACCGCCCGCAGGTAGGGCGGATGCGGCGCATCCACCGTGACGAGGTCTCCTGCGGGAAGCCGCCCCAGATGTCCCGCCGCTGCCACAAGTGTTTTTTGTGGACTGGCGTGCGCGCAACCGTCATCAGGTCCCCTAGTGGCACAGTTCCGCCACAGCCTCCGCCGGCGAAGCGCCCCACAAACCCCGCCCCGTGCCGCGCAGCGCGAGGAAGCGCGCACGCGGCCGCGCCTGCGCCAGCATCTCGGGCGGCACGATGGCGGGGTAAGGTTTGCCGTAGCGCGTCCACAGGCTGGGCTCGCCGGCATGTGCGCGCGAGGCCCGGTCGGGCAAGTACTGCGCTCCTGTTTGAGTCCAACGGTGCGCAGGGTCATGCTGGCAATCGAGACCGTCCGCACATCGTAGGGAACGCCCACCACCTGGCGCAGGCCTACCCACCCCGCGGAAACATCACCACATGGTCCAAATCCGCCCGCACCCCGATCCACTCGCCGATGCGGTGGTCGTGGTGGCTGGGCACATGGGCCAGGACGGTCTCGCCCGAGGCCAGCCTGAGCGTGTAGAGAAACTCCGAGCCGCGGAAGGCCTTGCGCATCACCTCGGCCTTGACGGGCGCCTCGTCGTCGTGCACCACGTCGTCGGCGCGCAGCAGCAGGTCTTGCGGGCCGCCTTGGGCGAGGCTGGCAGCGGCCTGCGCCGCGGCCGCGCCGTTGACCGGGCCCAGCGGCGTCTGCAGCACCACATGGCCATCCACCGTGGAGACGGTGGCCGGCGCAAACACGCCATGGCCGATGAAGTCGGCCACGAAGCGCGTGGCCGGCCGGTGGTACAGCGTGTACGCATCGGCCCACTGGTGCAACTGGCCTTCGTGCATGACGCCGATGGCGTCGCCGATGGCGAAGGCCTCCAGCTGGTCGTGGGTGACGAACAGGGCCGTGGTCTTGGCCGCCTTGAGGATGGCGCGCACCTCGTGCGCCAGCCGCTCGCGCAGCTCCACATCGAGGTTGGAGAAGGGTTCGTCCAGCAGCATGAGCTGCGGCCGCGGCGCCAGCGCACGGGCCAGCGCCACGCGCTGCTGCTGCCCGCCCGAGAGCTCGTGCGGTGCACGCCGCTCGGCGCCGCCCAGGCCCACGAGCTCCAGCACCTCGGCCACGCGCGCGGCGCGTTCGGCCTTGGGCAGGGCCGACAGGCCAAAGCCCACGTTGCGGCCCACGTCCAGGTGGGGAAACAGCGCGTAGTCCTGGAACACCATGCCGATGCGGCGCTGCTCGGCCGGCAACTGCAGGCCCGGCGCGCTGACCGGCTGGCCCGACAGCCGGATCTCGCCGCCCTGGGCCGGCTCCAGCCCGGCCACGGTGCGCAGCAAGGTGGTCTTGCCGCAACCCGAAGGGCCGATGAGCACGCCGATCTCGCCTGCGGCAAGGCCGAAGCTCACATCGGCCACGGCCGGGCGCGCGCGGCCGGCGTATTGCACGACCAGGTGGGAGACATCCAGGAACATGGCCGCGATTGTAGGCAGCGCGATGCGTACAATTCTCATCTCTCCGGGGCGCCTGCCGCCCCTCTCTCCGTCTCTCTCCACCCCCTCCCGGATGCCCCGTCGCTGGCTGTCTCTGCCCTGCATGCTGCTGGTCGCGACCTTGCTCACGCTGCCCGTGCTAGCGGTGCTGGCGTCCTGGGCGCAGTGGGATGCGCAGACAGCGCAGATCCTGCGGGAGCTGGGCCAGACCGTGCTGCCGGGCTACATCGCCACCACCTTGGGCCTGGCCGCCATGGTTGGCGTGGGTGTGGTGCTGATCGGCACGGGCGCGGCGGCCTGCGTGACGCTGTTCGACTTCCGCGGCCGGCGCACGCTCGAATGGGCGCTGCTGCTGCCACTGGCCATGCCCGCCTATGTGGTGGCCTACGCCTACACCGACTTCCTGCAGTTCGGCGGCCCGGCCCAGACCTGGCTGCGCGAGAGCTTCGGGCTGCGCGGGCGCGTGCTGCCCGAGGTGCGCAGCCTGGGCGGCGCGGCCATCGTGTTCACGTTCGCGCTGTACCCCTATGTCTACCTGCTGGCCCGCACCGCGCTGGCCGAGCGCGCTGCCCACCTGATGGAAGCCGCCCGCCTGCTCGGCGCGCCGCTGGCCCGGCGCATCCGCCAGGTTGCGCTGCCGATGGCGCGGCCGGCCATCGCGGCCGGCACGGCGCTGGCATTGATGGAGACGCTGGCGGACTTCGGCGTGTCCAGCTACTTCGGCATCCAGACCTTCACGGCCGGCATCTACAAGGCCTGGCTGGCGATGGACAACCGCATCGCCGCGGCCCAGCTGGCAACCATGCTGCTGGTGTTCGTGGTCGTGCTGCTCGCGCTCGAGCAACGCGCACAGGCGCGCATGCGCTTTGCCAGCACGCGCGGGCGCGCCGGCAGCCACGACGGCCGGCCCCTGGCGCTGCGCGGCTGGCGCCAGCTGCTGGCGCAGGCGCTGTGCGTGTTCCCCGTGCTGATGGGCTTCGTGCTGCCCGTGGCCTTCATGCTGCGGCCGCTGGCGGCCGACTGGTCGGTGCTGCCCTGGGACCGTTTCGTGCAGTGGGCCACCAACAGCATCTGGCTGGGCGCGCTGACCTCGGCCATCGCCGTGGCGCTGGCGCTCTTCCTAGCGTTCTGCGTGCGGCACACGCCACGCACGCTGCAGCGCGCTGCCGTGCAGCTCGTGGGGCTGGGCTATGCGGTGCCGGGCGCGGTCATCGTGGTGGGGCTGCTGCTGCCGGTGGGCTGGCTGCAGCAGACCATGCCGCAGCTGGGCGCGGCCTACTGGGTCACGGCCACCGCGCTGGGCATCGTGTGGGCCTACCTGGTGCGCTTCTGTGCCGTGGCGCTGCAGTCTATGCAGAGCGGCTATGCGCGCATTCCGCAGAGCTTCGACGATTCGGCACGCACCATGGGCACGGGCAGCTTCGGCCTGATGGCGCGCGTGCACTGGCCGCTGTTGCACCGCTCGGCAGCTGCGGCCGCGCTGCTGGTGTTCGTGGACGTGATGAAGGAGTTGCCCGCCACCATGGTGCTGCGGCCGTTCAACACCGACACGCTGGCCGTGGTGGCCTACCAGCTGGCGCGCGACGAGCGCCTGGGCGAAGCCGCCCTGCCCTCGCTGGCGCTGGTGGTGGTGGGCCTGCTGCCCGTGGTGCTGCTGAGCCGCACGCTGCGCAGCAGGCCGGCCTGAAGCTCAGCGCGGGCCGCGCGTCTCCAGGTGGCGGAACTTGATGCGGCCCTTGCTCAGGTCGTAGGGCGAGAGTTCCAGCGTCACGCGGTCGCCTGCCAGGATGCGGATGTGGTGTTTGCGCATCTTGCCGGCGCTGTACGCCACCAGGCTGTGGCCGTTTTCGAGTACGACGCGGTAGCGCGAGTCGGGCAGCACTTCCTCGACCACGCCGCTCATTTCGATCAGGTCTTCCTTGGCCATCTTCAGCTTTCGGTCTGTTTGCCTTCCAGCCCACCGTGCCAAGCCCGGCAGGCCAACCAATCATGGGAAACACGTTGCCAGACGCCCTGCGCTGCGCCGGCAACACGCCGGTGCGTGGCGGCCAGTTCGCCAATGCGGCGGAAAGTCTAACGGATGGTGCGCGCCGCTCAGCGGCGTCGGCTCCGCCTGCGCGCAGGTGCTGCGCACCGCCACGCGCAGCGCCTCACACACCGCTGAGTGCCTTTGCACAAGCAGCTTCGTCCAGGACCGTTCCCCCGCGCCCGGCCACGCAGGTGGTCGGCAGCGCGGTTGCGCAGTTGGGCCGTCACGCACCCGGCCTCGCAACGCGCTGGCCCGCCCTGTGCAACGCCCAGCCCACGGCCAGGAACGTCGCTGCAATGCCCACGGCATACGCCGCCACCGCGCCCTGGCCACCGGCCCTGGCGGGATCGAGAAACGGATACGGGTACCAACCGATGCTGGCACCGCGCACGACACAGTAGACGAGGTAGACCGTGGGAAACACCAGGGCCACCCCCACCAGCCTCGGCCCCAACGGAGTTGACGGCGGACGCAACACCCAGTCGAGCACGATCGCCACCGGCATCACGTAGTGCAGGACGACATTGACCCAGGGCAGCAGCCCGCCCAGGTCGGTGTTGCGCAGCAGCACGGCGAAGACCAGGCCGACGACCGCCATGTTGACGGCGGAAAGGTAGCGCGCCCGGTCGAGCCAGCCGCCCCCACGCGCCAGCACGCTCAACAGCAGCACGAGGACGGCGGCGATGTTGGACAGGTTCGTGAAGTAACTGAAGAAGTTCAACACGCTGTACGCGCCCTGCACGTGCAACACCAGTTGCCGGCCGATGGCCATGCAGGCCAGCAAGGCGAGGGCCAGGCGTGCAAACGTGGGCACGGCTCAATCCGCCGGCAGCGCAGCCCGCAGCCGCGCCGCGTGGTCCTGCAACACCGCCGCGCCAGGCTCCTTGCGCGGCCAGGCCAGCGCCATGCCGTCGTCCTCGTGGCGCGGCAGCACGTGCAGGTGGAAGTGGAACACCGTCTGCCCGCCGACCGGGCCATTCGCCTGGAACAGCGTCATGCCGGGCGGATCGAACGCGGCCTGCACAGCGCGCGCCATGCGCTGCGCGGTCTGCAGCACGGCGCCCGCCTCTTCGGGCGTGATGTCCAGCAGCGTGACGGCATGGCGCTTGGTCGCCACCAGCACATGGCCGGGGTTGACCTGGCCGATGTCCATGAAGGCGATGGTCAGCGCATCCTCGTAGACCTTGGCGGACGGGATCTCGCCGGCCACGAGGCGGCAGAAGATGCACTGGCCGGGCGGCGAGTGGTCGACGAACATGGGCATGCGGGGGTCTCCTTTGCGGCGCATGGTAGCCGCGCACGCGCTGGGCAGCCTCGGTTTGCTACCATTCAAATGAGAACGCTTTTCATTTGATAACGCCACCCGAGGCCAGACCGATGCACGCACGCCACCTTCTCCGACCAACCCCCATCGCCCTCGCACTGCTCGCCTTCAGCACCTGTGCGGCAGCGCAGACGGCCGCCACTGCGGCCACCGCGGCAGGCACGCTGGACCAGGTCAACGTGCGCAGCAAGTATGAGCGCGAGGACCTGCCCGTCCGCGCCGCGGGCAACAAGGCTGCCTCGGGCGCGCGCCTGGGCATCCTGGGCGCCACGTCCATCATGGACGCGCCCGTCCACGTCAACGCCTACACGCGCGAACTGGCCGAAGACTGGTCGGCGCTGACGCTGCAGGACGTGCTGGAGAACGACCCCGCCGTCGTCTTCACCACCAACAAGAACCATCTGCTGCAGAACTTCAACCTGCGCGGCCTGGACATGGGCGCCATGGACATCGCCACCAACGGCCTGTACGGCATCGCGCCGGCCAACGCCGTGCCGATCGAGATGTTCGAGCGCATCGAGGTGCTGCGCGGCCCCAACGTGCTGCTCTCCGGCATGCCCCCGGGCTCCAGCGTGGCCGGCACCGTGAACATGGTCACCAAGCGCGCGCTGGCGCAGCCCATCGCCGACCTCACGCTGACCTACGGCACGCATGCGTACTTCCAGGCCCATGCCGACGTGGGCAAGCGCTTTGGCGACGAGAAGCGGCTGGGCCTGCGCTTCAACGGCGTCTACGGCGACGGCGAGATGGGCGCCAAGGACGAAAGCCAGACCCGCCGCGTCGGCGCGCTGGCGCTGGACTACCAGGGCGACCGCGCGCGCTTCTCGCTGGACCTGTACGACAGCGTGAACAAGATCGAGAACGGCAGCCCGGGCATGTTCAACTTTCAGAGCGTCAGGGTGAACTCCGCGACGGTGATCCCCGGCGTGGGCTACCTGCTGTCTCCGCCCGATGGCGACACCAACATGTTCCGCGGCACGCACGGCCGCTACGACAACAGCGGCCTGCTGGCGCGCGCCGAGGTCGACTTCAACGCCGACTGGCAGGGTTACCTCGCGCTGGGCGGCTCCGAAGCCAAGGGCACGGGCCTGCTGTTCGGCACCCGTGCCATCGTCACGGGAGCGGACGGCACCACGCGCGGCGCCATCTACAACGTGCACACCGAGTCCGAGCGCCGCACGGCCGAGACCGGCGTGATCGGCAAGTTCGCCACGGGCAGCGTGCAGCACCGGCTGCAGCTGTCGGCCAATGTGCTCAAGCACAAGGAGGGCACGGTCAACACCGCCTGCGCCTACTGCTACACGACCAACATGTACGACCCGGTGGCTCCCGCCTTCCCGGCGGCACCGGTCTGGGGCGGCTACACCGTCGAGAACGATTTCCGCTCGCTGGCCATCGCAGACACCATGGGCTTCGCCGGCGAGAAGCTGCTGCTCACCGTGGGCGGGCGCTACCAGACCGTGAAGCAGACCAACGCCGCCACTGCAAACGCACCGCGCACCGACTACAGCGAAAGCCGCTTCTCGCCCATGGTCGCGGCCGTGGTGCGTCCGTGGGGCGATTGGCTCTCGCTGTTCGGCAACTACACCGAAGGGCTGGAGCCTGGCCAGGTCGTGGGTGTGGGCTATGCCAACGTGGGCGCGTCCCTGCCTCCCAAGCAGACCAAACAGATGGAACTGGGCGCCAAGCTGCAGGCCGGCGCCATGACCCACACCGTCAGTGCCTTCCAGATCAAGCGCCCGTCCTTCACCGGCACCGCGCCTGCCGCCCTGGTCGAAGGCGGCGAGCAGCGCCTGCGCGGTCTCGAATGGAGCATGTACGGCCAGGTGCTGCAAACCGTCTCGCTGCTGGGCGGCGTCACCCACATCAAGTCCGAGCAGCGCAACACCGGCCGCGACACCTACGGCGTGCCCGAATGGCGTGCCCGCATCGGCGCGGACTGGCAGACCCCGGTCGCCGACCTCAAGGTCGGCGGCCGCATCGTCTACACCGGCTCGCAATGGGCCGACTCAGGCAACCGGCTGAAGGTGCCCTCCTGGAACCGGCTCGACCTCAACGCCAGCTACGCCACCCGCTTCGGCAGCACGCCCGTGCGCTTCAACGCCAGCGTGGAGAACGTGACCGACAAGAACTACTGGATCGGGATGTTCGGCGACGGCTTCGTGATGGCCGGCGCACCGCGCACGGCGAGGTTGTCGGCCACGGTCTCGTTCTGATCGCTCAGGCGCGCGCCTGCGCGCGCCGCAGCACGTACTCGATGAACGTCGCCATCGCCCGCGTGTGGTGGCGGTTCGGCATGTACAGCAGGTGCATGCGCGTGCCGAAGATCGACAGCCGCCAGGCGTCCAGCGCGGTCACCACCGTGCCGGCCTCCAGCAGGTCGCGCACCGTGTAGTCGGGCACCAGGCCCACGCCCAGGCCGGCGAGCACGGCCTCGCGCAGGAACATGAAGTTCTCCGAGATCAGCGTGGGCTCGATCAGCACCTCGTGCCGCTCCTCGTCCTGGTAGGCGGCCAAGCGCAGCTGCTTGCCGATCACGGCGGCCGTCAGCAGCGGTGTGTGCTGCAGGTCTTCCAGCCGCTGCGGCAGGCCGGCCTGCTCGGCATAGGCGCGTGAGGCGCAGGCCACGAAGCGCACCGGCCCCAGGTCGCGCGCCACGAGGTTCTGCGGCGGTTCGGAGAGCACGCGCACGGCCACGTCGACCTCGTCGCGCATCAGGTCTTCCACGCGGTTCTCGAACAGCACGTCGAGCACGATGGCCGGGTGCAGGCGCTTGAACTCCAGCAGCCAGGGCGACATGGCCAACTGCCCATAACCGCTGGGCACCGACAGGCGCACGCGGCCGCTCAGCTCCTGCCCCAGCGTGGCGATGGACTCGCGCGCAGCCAGCAGCTCGTTCTGGATCACGCGGCCGTGTTCGTAGAGCTTGAGCCCGATCTCGGTGGCCTCCAGCCGGCGCGTGGTGCGGCGGATCAGCTGCTGGCCGATGGCGCGCTCCACCTGGTTCAGGTGGTAGCTCACGTTGGCGCGGCTCATCTTCATGCGGCGCGCGGCTTCGGCCAGGTTGCCGGCATCCAGGATCTGGACGAGCAGCGTCAGAGATTGGACATCCAGGCTCATTGTTCAAATCGGCTTGACGGTGTGTTTGAAGTCTATGCCATTGTCAAACCGGAATCGCGAACGAACAATGCCCGCTCCCCAACACGAAGAGACAACGCCATGGCAAACACGCCGGACGAACAAGTGGTGCGCACCCAACTGCACGGCAAGGTGCTGCTGGTCACCGTGGACAACCCTCCCGTGAACGCCCTGGGCGCTGCCGTGCGCCGCGGCCTGGCCGACGCCATGGAGCGCGCCGAGACCGACGCGGCCGTCGCCGCCGTGCTGATCGTGGGCGCCGGCAAGAGTTTCATCGCCGGGGCCGACATCCGCGAATTCGGCCTGCCGCCGCAGCCACCGCTGCTGACCGATGTCTGCAAGCGCATCGAGGCCTCGAAGAAGCCCGTGGTCGCCGCCATCCACGGCGCCGCGCTGGGCGGCGGGCTGGAAGTGGCCATCGCCGCGCACTACCGCATCGCCGTCGCCAACGCCAAGCTCGGCCTGCCCGAAGTGCTGCTGGGCCTGCTGCCCGGCGCCGGCGGCACGCAGCGCGCGCCGCGCCTGGTGGGCGCTGCCGCCGCGCTCGACATCATGCTGAGCGGCCGCCACGTCGGCGCCGCCGAGGCGCTCAAGCTCGGCCTCATCGACCGGCTGGCCCAGAGCGACGACACGCTGGCCGAGGGCCTGGCCTACGCGCAGGAATTGCTGGCCGCCAACGCCGGCCCGCGCCGCTCGCGCGATGCCACGGGCCTGGCCGACGTGGAGGCCAGCCGTGCCGCCATCGCCGCCGCGCGCGCAGAACAAGGCAAGAAGGCGAAGAACCTGTTCTCGCCCCACCGCATCGTCGACGCGGTGGAAGCCGCGCTCGACAAGCCCTTCGACGAGGCCCTCAAGTTCGAGCGCACGCTGTTCATGCAGTGCCTGGAAAGCCCGCAGCGCGCCGGCCTGATCCACGCCTTCTTCTCCGAACGCGACGTGGCCAAGGTGCCCGAGGCCGCAGCCGCCGAGCCGCGTGTGCTGAAGAGCATCGGCGTGGTCGGCGGCGGCACGATGGGCGCCGGCATCGCCGTGTCCGCGCTCGATGCCGGCCTGCCCGTGACCATGGTGGAGCGCGACGAGGCCTCCATCGCCCGTGGCCGCGCCAATGTCGAGAAGGTCTACGACGGGCTCGTCGCCAAGGGCCGCATGACCGCCGAAGCCAAGGCCAAGGTCATGGCGCGCTTCACGGGCTCGACCGACTACGCGGCCTTCGCCGAGGTGGACATGGTGATCGAGGCCGTGTTCGAAGACATCGAGGTCAAGAAGGCCGTGTTCAAGGAACTCGACCGCGTCTGCAAGGCCGGTGCCGTGCTGGCCACCAACACCTCGTACCTGGACATCGACGCCATCGCCGCCAGCATCGCCCGGCCGCAGGACGTGATCGGCCTGCACTTCTTCTCGCCGGCCAACATCATGAAGCTGCTGGAGATCGTGGTGCCGGCCAAGGTCAGCGCCGACGTGGTGGCCACGGCCTTCGCGCTGGCCAAGAAGCTCAAGAAGGTGCCGGTGCGCGCCGGCGTGTGCGACGGCTTCATCGGCAACCGCATCCTGGCCGTGTACCGCCAGGCCGCCGACCACATGATGGAAGACGGCGCCAGCCCCTACGCCATCGACGCGGCGGTGCGCAACTTCGGCTACCCGATGGGCCCGTTCCAGGTGTCCGACCTGGCCGGCGGCGACATCGGCTGGGCCACGCGCAAGCGCAAATCGGCCACGCGCGACCCCCAGGCCCGCTACGTGCAGGTGGCCGACCGCATCTGCGAACGCGGCTGGTTCGGCCAGAAGACCAGCCGCGGCTGGTACCAGTACCCTCAGGGCGCACGCACCGGCGTGGAAGACCCGGAAGTGCTGGCCATCGTGGATGCCGAACGCCAGCGCGCCGGCATCACGCCGCGCGCCTTCACCGAAGAAGACATCATGCGCCGCTACATGGCCGCCATGGTCAACGAGGGCGCCAAGGTCGTGGCCGAGGGCATCGCGCTGCGCCCGCTCGACGTGGACGTGACCTTCCTCTACGGCTACGGCTTCCCGCGCTTCCGCGGTGGCCCGATGCACTATGCCGACACCGTGGGCCTGCCGAAGATCCTGGACGACATCCGGGCATTCGCCAAGGAAGACCCGCTTTTCTGGCAGCCCGCGCCGCTGCTGGTGCAGCTAGTCGAAGAAGGCAAGAATTTCGCCAGCCTCAACAAGTCCTGATCCCGTACCGACAACCGACACCACAACCGGAGACTCTCCCATGCGCGAAGCCGTCATCGTTTCTACCGCCCGCACGCCACTGACCAAGTCGCACCGCGGCGAATTCAACATCACGCCCGGCCCCACGCTGGCGGCCTTCGCCGTCAAGGCCGCCGTCGAGCGCTCCGGGCTCGACCCGGCGCTGATCGAGGACCTGATCATGGGCACGGGCTACCCCGAGGGCACCACCGGCCGCAACATCGGCCGCCAGGTCGCGCTGCGCGCCGGCCTGCCGCTCGAAGTGGCCGGCCTCACGGTCAGCCGCTTTTGCGCCTCGGGCCTGCAGGCCATCGCCAGCGCAGCCGGCGCCATCGTGGCCGGCGCCCCGGCCATGGTGGCGGGCGGCGTGGAAAGCATCTCGCAGATCCGCACGCGCAGCGCCACCGATGCCGGCGATTCGGGCATGGACCCGTGGCTGGTGGAACACAAGCCCGCGCTGTACATGGCCATGATCGAGACCGCCGACATCGTGGCTGCGCGCTACAACATCAGCCGCGAGGCGCAAGACCGCTTCTCGGCCGAAAGCCAGCGCCGCACCGAGGTGGCGCAGAAGACCGGCGTCTACGCCGACGAGATCGTGCCCTGCACCACCACCATGGCAGTGACCGACAAGGAAACCAAGGCCGTGACGCACCGCGAGGTGACGGCCACCGTGGACAACTGCAACCGCCCCGGCACCACCTACGAGGCCCTGGCCAAGCTGCAGCCCGTGCGCGCGCCCGACCAGTTTGTCACCGCCGGCAACGCGTCGCAGCTGTCCGACGGCGCATCGGCCTGCGTGATGGTCGAGGCCAAGGAAGCCGAGCGCCTGGGCTTGAAGCCCCTGGGCGCCTTCCGCGGCTTCGCGGTGGCCGGCTGCGAGCCCGACGAGATGGGCATCGGCCCGGTCTACGCCATCCCCAAGCTCCTGAAGCGCCATGGCCTCACGGTCAACGACATCGACCTGTGGGAACTCAACGAAGCCTTCGCCTCGCAGGCCCTGTACTGCCAGCAGCAGCTCGGCATCCCGCACGAGAAGCTCAACGTGAACGGCGGCGCGATCTCCATCGGCCACCCCTTCGGCATGACGGGCGCGCGCCTGGCCGGCCATGTGCTGCTGGAAGGCCGCCGCCGCAAGGCCAAGTACGCCGTGGTCTCCATGTGCATCGCCGGTGGCATGGGCGCCGCCGGTCTGTTCGAAATCTATTGAGGAGTCCGCGATGGACCTGAACTTCACGCCCGAGGAACTCGCGTTCCGCGACGATGTGCGCAGCTTCCTGAAAGACAAGCTGCCCGAGCGCATCGCCGACAAGGTCAAGGCCGGCCAGCGCCTGACCAAGCAGGACCAGGAGGAGTGGCACGCCATCCTGCAATCGCGCGGCTGGCTGGCCTACCACTGGCCCAAGCAGTATGGCGGCCCGGGCTTCACTGCCGTCGAGAAGTTCATCTTCGACACCGAGTGCTGCCTGGCCGGCGGCCCGCGCATCGTGCCCTTCGGCGTGAGCATGCTGGGCCCCGTGCTCATCAAGTACGGCAGCCAGGCGCACAAGGACCACTACCTGCCGCGCATCCTCTCCGGTGAGGACTGGTGGTGCCAGGGCTACAGCGAGCCCGGCGCGGGTTCGGACCTGGCCTCGGTCAAGACCACGGCTGTGCGCCAGGGTGACCACTACATCGTGAACGGCCAGAAGACCTGGACGACCCAGGGCCAGCACGCCGACATGATCTTCAGCCTGGTGCGCACCGACCGCGAGGCCAAGGCCCAGTCGGGCATCAGCTTCCTGCTCATGGACATGAAGGCGCCCGGCGTGGAGCTGCGCCCCATCCGCACGCTGGACGGCGACCGCGAGGTCAACGAGGTGTTCTTCACCGACGTGAAGGTGCCCGTGGAGAACCTGGTCGGCGAAGAGAACAAGGGCTGGACCTACGCCAAGTACCTGCTGACCTACGAGCGCACCGGCATCGCCGGCGTGGGCTATTGCGTGGCCACGATGGAGAAGCTCAAGGTCATCGCCGCCAAGGTGCTCAAGAACGGCAAGCCGCTGGACCAGGACCCGCTGTTCGCCGCGCGCATGGCCCGGGTCGAGATCGACCTGGAGAACATGAAGACCACCAACCTGCGCGTGCTGTCATCGGTGGCCCACGGCGGCGTGCCGGGCGCGGAAAGCTCCATGCTCAAGATCCGCGGCACCGAGCTGCGCCAGGAGATGCTCTCGCTGATCCGCCGCGCCATGGGCCCGTATGCCGCGCCCTACATCGAGGCCGCGCAGTACGAGGGCTACAACGGCGAACCGCTCGGCCCGGACGCCGCCGCCACGGCCGCGGCCAGCTACTTCAATTACCGCAAGCTGTCGATCTTCGGCGGCTCCAACGAGATCCAGAAGAACATCATCTCCAAGATGATCCTGGGCCTGTGAGCAGGAGAGCGACACCATGAACTTCACACACACCGAAGACCGCCGCATGCTGGCGGACTCGCTGGACCGCTACCTGGCCGAGCAGTACGGCTTCGTCGAGCGCGACCACATCGCCTGGAGCGAGCAAGGCACGAGCGACAAGCACTGGAACCAGCTGGCCGAGATCGGCGCGCTGGGCGCGCTGTTCCCCGAATCCGTGGGCGGCTTCGGCGGCGCCGGCTTCGACGTGGCCGTGGTCTTCGAAAGCCTGGGCAAGGCCCTCGTGGTCGAGCCCTTCCTGGGCGCGCTGGTGGTGGGCCGGGCCATCGCGCAGGCCGGCAACGCCGCACAGCAGGAACGCATCGCCGGCCTCGTGGACGGCAGCACCGTGGCAGCGCTGGCGCACGACGAACCCGGCAGCCACTACGAGCCTACGCAGGTCGCCACGCGCGCCGAGAAGCATGGCAGCGGCTGGGTGCTGAACGGCGCCAAAGCCGTGGTGCAGCAGGGCCAGCGCGCCGGGCTGCTGCTGGTCTCCGCGCGCACCGCGGGTGCGGTGGGGGACGCGCAAGGCATCTCGCTGTTCCTGGTGCCCGGCGATGCCAAGGGCATCGGCTGGCGCGGCTATTCCAAGATCGACGGTGGCCGCGCGGCCGAACTCACGCTGGAAGGTGTGCAGGTCGGCGCCGACGCGCTGCTGGGCAGCGAGGGCGCCGGCGCCGACGTGCTGGAACACGCCACCGGCTGGGGCCTCTTGGCGCTGGCGGCCGAGTCGCTCGGCGCGATGGAAGTGGCCAAGCGCGACACGCTGGAGTACCTGCGCACGCGCAAGCAGTTCGGCGTGCCGATCGGCAGCTTCCAGGCGCTGCAGCACCGCATGGCCGACCTGCTGATCGAGGTCGAGCAGGCACGCTCGGCCGTGATCAACGCGGCCGCGGCCATCGACGGCGACGACCGCATCGCGCGCGAGCGTGCGCTGTCGGCCGCCAAGTTCAGCGTGGGCAAGATCGGCGCCCGCGTGGCCGAGGAAGCCATCCAGCTGCACGGCGGCATCGGCATGACCTGGGAACTGCCGCTGGCGCACTACGCCAAGCGGCTCGTGATGGTCGACCACCAGCTGGGGGACGAGGACTTCCACTTGCAGCGCTACATCGATCTGGGCAGGGAGGCCGCATGACGACCGACGCCCTGCTCACGCGCCGCGAGGGCGCCGTGCTGGTCCTCGTCAACAACAACCCCGCCGCGCGCAACGCGCTGTCGGCCGAGTTCTACACGGCCGCCACCCAGGCCCTGGCGGATGCGGAAGCCGACCCCACCATCGGCGCCGTGGTGCTGACCGGCGCGGGCAACTTCTTCTGCGCCGGCGGCAACCTGAACCAGCTGATCACGCGGCGCGCCATGGCCCCGGCCGACCGCCGCGAGCGGCTGGAGCTGCTGCACGGCTTCGTGCGCCGGCTGCGCGACAGCAGCAAGCCTGTGATCGCAGCCGTGGAGGGCGGCGCCGCTGGTGCCGGCCTGTCGGTGGCGCTGGCCTGCGACCTGTTGGTGTCCTCGCGCGAAGCCTTCTTCAGTGCCACCTACATCAAGGTCGGCCTCACGCCCGACGGCGGGCTGACCTCCTTCCTCGCGGAGTTCGTCTCGCGCCAGCTGCTGACCGAGCTGTGCCTGACGGGCGAGCGCGTCACGGCCGAGCGCCTGCATGCGCTGGGCGCGGTCAACCGCCTGGTCGATGCCGGCCAGGCCGAGGCCGCGGCCATCGCGCTCGGAGCGCAATTGGCCGAGGGCCCGGCCCGCGCCAGCGCGCGCATCAAGGCATTGTGCCGCGGCGCGCACGCACGCTCGCTGGACGAGCAGCTGGAACTGGAAGCCGCGTCCATGGTCGAAAGCCAGGGTGACGACGAGGCGCAAGAGGGCATCGGCGCCTTCCTTGGCAAGCGCAAAGCGGACTTCGCGGCACTGCGCCGGCGTTGACAATCGCGCATTCACAACGAACGGAGACCGTTTCCATGACCGCAACTTCCCCTGGACTGCCGCTGGCCGGCGTGCGCGTGCTCGATTTTTCGCGCGTGCTGGCCGGGCCGCTGTGCGCCCAGGTGCTCGGCGATTTCGGCGCCGATGTCGTCAAGATCGAGCACCCCCAGCGCGGCGACGACACGCGCGACTGGGGCATCCGCGTCGGCAAGACCGAGACCACCTACTTCAACAGCATGAACCGCAACAAGCGGTCCATCGCGCTCGACCTGGCGACCGAAGAAGGCCAGCAGCTGGCCCGCCAGCTGGTGGCCAAGGCCGACGTGCTGGTGCAGAACTTCAAGACCGGCGGCATGGAGAAGATGGGCCTGGGCTACGAGCAGTTGCGCGCCATCAACCCGCGCCTGGTCTATGTCTCGGTGACGGGCTACAACCGCGGTGGCCCCGAGGCCAAGCGCCCGGGCTACGACCTGGTGATCCAGGGCCAGGCCGGCATCATGGCCATGAACGGCGAGGAGGGCCAGGGCCCGCTCAAGTTCGGCATCGCCGCGGTCGACCTCATGACCGGCATGGCCAGTGCCCAGGCCGTCCTGGCCGCGCTCTACCAGCGCGAGAAGACCGGCACCGGCCGCCATGTGGAAATGGCGCTGTACGACTGCGGGCTCATGATCACCGCCTACAGCGGCCTGGAGGCGCTGCACCTGGGCGAAGACCCGCCCAAGTACGGCAACGCGCACCCGTCCATCGTGCCCTACGGCGTGTTCGACGCGGCCGACGGCCCGGTCATCATCAGCGTGGGCAACAACGCGCAGTTCGAGCGCCTGTGCATCGACGCGCTGCAGCGCCCCGACCTGGCCGCCGACGAGCGCTTCAAGACCAACCTGGGGCGCGGCCAGAACCGCGCCGCGCTGCTGCCCGAGCTCTACAAGGAGATCGGCAGCCGCCCACGCGACCAGCTCATCGCCGCCATGACCAAGGCCGGCATTCCCTGCGGCGAAGTGCTGGGCCTGCACGAGGCGCTGACCTCGCAGCGCACGGTGGAAGGCGGCCTGGTCACCGAGCAGCCCCATCCCGTGGCCGGCACCACCCAGGTGCTGGCGCCCCCCTACCGCATGGACGGCGAGCGCCTGCCGGTGCGCCTGCCGCCGCCGCAACTCGGCGCCGACCGCGACACCGTGCTGCGCGACTGGCTCGGCTGAGCCACCCTTCTTTTCACGACCCGTTTTTCCGCATGACCGATTTGCACCGTCCCGCTTCCACCCTCACCCGCCGCAGCCTCACGGCGCTGGCCCTCGGCACCGCACTGGCGCCGCTGGCCGGCTGGGCCCAGGGCTTTCCGAGCAAGCTCATCACGCTCTACGTGCCCTTCCCGCCCGGCGGGCCGACCGACACGGCCTCGCGCATCGTGGGCCAGAAGATGGGCGAGATCCTGAAGCAGACCGTCATCGTGGAAAACCGGCCCGGCGCCTCGGGCTCCATCGCGGCCGCCGCCCTGGCGCGCATGCCGGCCGACGGCCACAGCCTCATGATGCTGGCCACGCCCACGCTGCTGGCGCCGCACCTGTACCCGGCCGTCAAGTTCGACATCAACAAGGACTTCACGGCCGTGGGCACGACCTACGACCTGCCCATCGTGGTGGTGGTCAACCCCACGCAGCTGCCCGACGTGCGCACGCTGCCCGAACTGATCGCCAAGGCCAAGGCCAGCAAGACGCCGCTGAACTACACCAGCTCGGGCCAGGGCAGCTTCGGCCACCTCACCATGGAGCTGCTCAAGATCCAGGGCGGCTTCGACATGACGCACGTGCCCTACAAGGGCGGCGTGCCGGCCATCACCGACCTGCTGGGCGGCCAGGTGCCCGTGATGTACGCCGACATGGTCGCCGCGCTGCCGCACATCCAGGCCGGCAAGCTGCGCGCCATCGCGGTCGGCTCGCCGCAGCGCCTGCCCTTCCTGCCCGACGTGAAGACGGTGGCCGAGCAGGGCTTCCCGGGCTTCTCGGCCGTCTCCTGGGGCGGCCTGCTGGCACCGGCCGGCACGCCGGCAGCGGTGGTCAAGACACTCAACGACGCACTCAAGCAAGCCCTGGCCGATGCCACGGTACAGGACAAGCTGAAGAACGCCGGCACCTTCGCCGCCTGGCAGTCGCCAGCCGACACGGCCGCCCGCATCCGCAGCGACGACCAGCAGTGGGGCAAGCTCATCAAGGACAAGGGCATCGCAGGCAGCTGAGCCCGCGGCTCACGCGCCCAGCGCGATGCGGCGCAGCCGCTCGATCTCGGCGCGGCCCAGCGAGGTGATGTCGATGACGATGGCGCGGTCGCCATCGCCGTCCTCCCGGTCGTCGTAGGTCACCGCCGCCTCCACCATGCCCTGCCTGCGCAGCACATCGACGAGGCGCACGGCGCTGCCGGACACCGGCAAGGGAAACAGCGCCCTGGCCAGGCCGACCAGGTAATCCCGGTCCGACTGTTCGCTGGCATCGGCCGGCTTCCCGTCGGCCTGCGCCAGCCGCGCACGCACCCAGGCGCTGCCGCCCAGCGCACGCAACTGTTCCGCTTCGGCCTGCGAGAGTTCCAGCCGCACGGCCACCATCTTTTCCGGTTGTGGCGGCGCACCGGCAGGCGCTGCGGTGTGGGTATCGGCATGGGGATCCATGGGGTTCTCCGTGGTGGTGCAGTCCGGCCCGGCGGGCCGCCACCGCACCCGGCCCATTGGAGGCCGGGGCCGGGCTGGCGGCAGCGGGGCATCACCGCCGCTTGCCGTCAGCGGCCATGCCGAGTCCAGATGGCAGGCCCAGGCGGATCGGCCCGCCCGGCGCCGTGGCGTCCACCGGCACACCGCCGCGCGTCACCCGCAGCCGCCCGGCCTGGGCCAGGTGCTGCGCCACCTGGCGCACCTGCGGCATCAGGCTGCGCCAGCGCCCGCCTTCGGGCAGCAGCGTGCGTGCCACTTCGGACGGGCAGACGGTGGCGCCGGGCCGGCGCGCGCCCAGCAGCGCGGCGATGCAGCCTTCGATGGCGGCGTCTGTCATGCCCCGCCTGCCAGCGCCTGCAGCCGCAGTGCATCGGGTGCCGCGGCGCCCGATGCGGTGTTGTCGAAGATGCACCAGGGCTCGGCACCGGCCGGCCAGCGCGCGAGTTCGGCCGCCCGCGCCTGCAGCCAGTCGTCGCCATAGGCTGACCAGTAGGTGCGCGGCGAGCCGTGCCAGCGGTGGTAGACCACGGCACCGGCACCATCCCCGGCCGGCCCCAGCCAGCCGCCAGGGACCGCCGCCGCCGGCCAGCGTGCCGGATCGGCCGCGACACGGCCGACGCGCCAGCGCACCAGCGAGCGGTCGGCCGCGGCCTCGAACCAGCTCGCATGGCGCGGCTCGCAGACGACCGCACCGTCGAACAGCCCCGCCAGCAGCCGAAAGAACGTGCCCACCGGCCGGGCTTCGAAGGCCAGCGAGGGCGGCAGCTGGACCAGCAGCACGCCGAGGCGGTCCCCCAAACCCGCCACCTCGTCGATGAAGCGTTCCAGCGGCGCCCGTGCGGCGCGCAGGCGCAGTTCGTGCGTGATGCTGCGCGGCAGCTTCACCGCGAAGCGAAAGCCCGGCGGCGTCTGCGCGGCCCAGCGCGCGTAGACCTCGGGCCGGTGGCTGCGGTAGAACGAGGTGTTGATCTCCGCACAGTGCAGCACCCGGGCATAGCGCGCCAGGTGGCTGCCCTCCCCGGCAAAGCGTTCGGCCACCGCGCGCGGGATGCTCCAGCCCGCCGTGCCGACGCGCAGCGCCGGGCGGCTCATGGAAACCGCCGGCTGACGAAGCGCGAACCCCGCAGCCCGAAGCGCCAGGGCATCTCCTGCGCCTTGGAGATGCCGATGCGCGGGCCCACCACCACGTCCGCGCGCAGGGCCGCCGGCCGCAGTTCGAACGGCGCCCGGTCCAGCGGCAGGCCGTCGTGCGCCGGCGTGATGCCCAGTGCCTGGCCCACGCGGCCCGGACCGGCGCACAGCAGCAGGTCGACGACCGGCCCGCGGCGCGTGCGCATGCGGTCCAGGCCTTCGGTGGGTTCCAGCGCGCGGATCAGCACGCCGGCGCCGTGGCCCGCCTCGCGGCAGACCAGGTTCAGGCACCAGTGGATGCCGTAGGAGCGGTACACATAGGCATGGCCGGGCGGGCCGAACATGCTGGCGTTGCGTGCATCGGGCCCGCGGTGGCTGTGCGAGGCCGGATCCTCTGCGTCGTAGGCCTCGGTCTCCACGATGCGGCCGCCGACACCGTCGACGAGCAGCACCGCACCGATCAAGGCGCGGGCCAGATCGACGGACGAGCCCTGGAAATCGAGAGCGGCAGGAGCAACCATGCAGGCATGCTAAGCACGGCCGGCCGGCATGCGCGTCAGCCGCAGCCGTACAGCCGCGTCAACGCGGTTCTGCGCCCGGCAGGCCGCAGGCGCTGCATCAAGGCGCGCCGATGCCCGCGGGGTCTGGGTCGGACGACAAGGGTGCGGATGTGCGCCAGTCGCTTGCCTGCGCCGCGGCGTCCCGGTGGGCCGGCTCTGCCGGGCGGGCCGACGGCGCCCCCGCCCAGCGGCGCAGGCCATCGCGGCCCGATGCAGCACGGAACAGCAAGGCACCGGCCACCATGGCGTGCAGCACGGCACCCACCCGCGTCTGCGCGCGCAAGGCGCACAGCGCGAAGGCGCCTGCGCCGAGCAGCGTGGCCGCGTGCTCCTGCGGCGCGCTCTCGCGTGCGTCGTCGTAATCGATGATGTCGCGGACGTGCTGCTTCAAGCCCGTGGCCGAGCCGGTGGCGTGGTCGAACGTGTCTGGCATGTGGTGGTCTCCCGGTTGGCCACCACTGTGGGCGCCCGCACGCGCGCCAACAGGCCGCCAGGCGGCCGTCGAGCCGTCGGAGAACATGCCGTCCCGGCCTGCGTGCATGGCCGGCACGCGGCAACCGCCATCAAGCCTGCGTCGGACACGAGACGCCGGCGCACCGGATGCCGTCCCACGTCCACACGTGGCAACGCCTGCGGTCTATCGCTTGCGGCATTGGGCAAGGTGGAGCCATGCATTCCACCCCTACATCCGCCCTGCCCGCGCCGACCAGCGCCAGCGCAGCCACTGCAACCACTCCAGCCGCAACGCCACGCCAGGCCTACCCGTGCTCGGACGACCGCTACCCCGCCA
Source organism: Pseudorhodoferax soli (assembly GCF_003337555.1). Taxonomy (GTDB): domain Bacteria; phylum Pseudomonadota; class Gammaproteobacteria; order Burkholderiales; family Burkholderiaceae_C; genus Pseudorhodoferax; species Pseudorhodoferax soli. Next base: position 1,416,018 of record NZ_QPJK01000001.1, read on the forward strand.
GCATCGGCCTTGCCATGGCACCGCCGCGTGCCAGCTCGTACCGGGCGCTCTACGAGGAGCTCGTCAACCCGGCCACCGAGCGGCTGGTGGCACAGCGTCGCTCTCTGGCGCTGCTGCGCGACGCGCTGGACGCCGTGGCAAGCCAGGCGGACGACCTGCCGGCCTCGCCCGAGGGCCTGGTCGACTGGATGACGGCTTCGGCCAGGAAGGCCACCGATGCCTACCAGGACTACCTGGACCAACGGCGCGCCGGCGCACCGCGCCGCTTTTTCTCCAGCCGCACGCACGCGCTGTACTTCCTGCAGGCCGTGGCCCCGACCAAGCTGGTCGACGGCTCCTGGCTGTTCGGCTGCATGCGCCATGCGCGGGACCCGCGCATGGCGGGCCTCGCGCAGACCTACCTCGAAGAGCTCGGCAACGGGGACCCGGGCAAAAACCACGTGCTGCTGTACCGCGAACTGCTGCGCGCGCACGGGCTGAACGAAGGCACGCACCTTGGCGACGAGCACTTCGAGCAAGGCACCATCCAGCTGGCACTGGGACACACGACCGAGCAGCTGCTGCCCGAGGTGATCGGCTTCAACCTGGGCTACGAGCAGCTGCCGTTGCATCTGCTGGTCACCGCCTATGAGCTCAACGAACTCGGGCTGGACCCTTACTATTTCACGCTGCATGTCACGGTGGACAACGCCGACAGCGGCCACGCGCGCAAGGCCATCGACGCGGTGGCGCTGAACGCCGCGCGCTTCGCGGACGCCCCGCGCTACTGGGAACGCGTGCGCCAGGGCTACCGGCTCAACGACCTGGGCCTGGGCACGGCCAGCGTCATCTCCGGCTTCGACCTCGATGCCGAGGTGCTGCGCATCTTCATGGCCAAGAGCGTGGCGGGGGCCGGCGCGCATTCGGACTACTGCCGGATCGAGGGCCGCACCGTCAACGCCTGGCTCAGCGATCCAGAGCAGGTCGGCGAGTTCCTGCAGGCCCTGGTGCGCAAGGGCTGGATCGTGCCGGGTGCAGACCCGGCGCAAAGCCGCTTCTGGCAGCTGCTGGTGGGCGAACGTGCCGAGATGTTCGGCGTGTTCAGCGACTATGAATTGCAGGCCCTGTTCGACTGGATGCGCGGGCCCGCCGCCGCGGACGGCCGGCGCTATGACACGCCGGCGCACGGCCCGGCACGCGCACCGAGCTTCCGCGCGGCGCAACGCCTGCGCGCCAAGGCCGGTGCGGACGTTCCGCAGCCGCAGGACGCAGCGCCAACCCTGTTGGCGCCGGGCGCGCACTGGACGCCGCAGGGGCTGGACGCCACGCGCGCCCTCGTCGCCAGCCTGCGTGGCTGAGGCCGCCCCGCGGCTGAGGCCGCCCCGCGGCTGCGCGCGACGGCCAGGCCGCGGCCCTGCCATCGCGCGGGCCCGAGGCGGGCTCAGCTGCCCTGCACCACCGCGTCGCGGAAGTCGGTGCACACCGGCGACAGGTAGCCTGCCGCGCGCCAGAACACGCCCAGTTCACGCCGCCACAGCAGCGCGTCGCCCGGCAGCGCCACCAGGCCGTGGCCTTCGGGCTGCAGCAGCAGCTGCGCCGGCATGATGCCCAGCAGATCCGACTGGCGCAGTAGATCGGCGAAGGCCGAAGGCGAGGCCGTGCTCTCCACGGCCACGCGCGGTGGCGGCAGGCCGGCCTCGGTGAAGCGCTCGTCCAGCCACTGGCGCAGGTAGAGCGAACTGGCCGGCAGCGCCCAGCGTTCGGCGGTCAGGTCTTCCAGCGTGTGCAGGCTGGCGCGGCGCGGGTGCTTGGCACGCAGCGTGACGCGCAGGTCCAGCGGGCCGAGCGGGTGCCACGCCAGGTCGCGCGGCACGCGGTCGGGCCGCGCGGCCAGCACCAGGTCGACCTCGGCGCGCTGCAGCAGCGCCAGCAGCCGCGCGCTCAGGTGCGTCTCGATGCTGAAGTGCGCCAGCGGCCGCTGCGCGACGAAGCGCGCCAGCAGCGGCGACAGCAGCGTGGACATCAGGTAGGGCAGCACGCCCACGCGCACCGCGCCGGCACGCGCCTGGCGCTGCTCGGCCAGGTCGCCTTGCAAATCGCCCATGGCCAGCAGCACGCGCTGCGCATGCGACTGCAAACTGATGCCGGCCTGCGTCAGCGCCACGCCGTGGCCGCTGCGCTCCACCAGGCGCAGGCCGGATGCGGCTTCGAGCCGCGCCAGCGTCTTGGACAGCGCCGACTGCGTGACACCGCAGGCATCCGCCGCACGGTGCAGGTTGCCGTGCGCGGCCAGCGTCAGGAACGCCTGCAGGTCTTCCAGCCGCATCCGCATCCTTCGCGCGTGGGGCCAGCCGCAGATTCCCGGCGGGCATCGGAATGGGCCCGGCAGGAATCCCGCCGGACCGGGGCGCGATCCTAAACTGCCCCGCAAGCGCGCAGCCCGGGCAACGGCCGCCGCACAGACACCAAGGAGACAACGACATGCCAACCATCGCCCTGCGGCGCCGCCGCACCTGTTTCTTGCTTTGCGCGATGCACGCCACCGTGCTGCTGGCGCTGCCGGCCGCGCACGCGCAGGAAGCCGAGCGCTACCCCAGCAAGCCGCTGACCATCGTCGTGCCCTCGGTGGCCGGCAACGTCAACGACGCCGTGGCCCGGCTGCTGGGGCAGGAGCTGACCCGCGCCTGGGGCCAGCCCGTCATCGTCGACAACAAACCCGGTGCCGGCACCACCACGGGCACCCGCTTCGTGGCCCAGGCGCCCAAGGACGGCTACACCGCGCTGCTGACCTTCACGGCCCATGTGCAGAACCCGCCGCTGTTCCCCAACATCGGCTACGACCCGGTGAAGGACTTCACGGCCGTCAGCGAAGTGGCGGCCTCGTCGACCATCCTGGCGGTGTCGCCCGACTTCCCGGCGCGCACGCTGCCCGAACTCGTCAAACTCGTGAAGGCCAACCCGGGCAAGTACCCGTACGGCTCCTACGGCATGGGCACGACCGGCCACATCCTGGGCGAACTCTTCAAGCGCGAGGCCGGGCTGGAGATGCAGCACGTGCCCTACAAGGGCGGCGCGCCGCTGGCCACCGACCTGGCCGCCGGCCATGTGAAGATCGGCCTGATCGCCGTGGGCACGGCCAAGCCGCTGCTGCAAAGCGGCAAGCTGATCCCGGTGGCCATGGCCGGGGCGCAGCGCTCGGCACTGCTGCCGGACGTGCCGACCTTCCTGGAAAGCGGCTACAAGGGCTTCGAACCCGACGCCTGGATGGGCCTCTTGATGCCGGCCGGTGTGCCGCCGGAGCGCGCGGCCGCGCTGTCGAAGGAGGTGGCGCGCATCGTGCGGCTGCCCGAGATCGACAAGCGCATGCGCGAGCTGAACCTGGTGCCCATCGGCAACACGCCGCAGGAGTTCGACGCCGTGCTGCGCGGCGACTTGGACAAATGGTCGCGCTTCGTGCGCGAGCTCGACATCAAGATCGAATGACCTCCTCGACCTCCTCGACCTCCTCGACCTACACGGGCCTGCTCTGCACGCGCTTCGGCCAATGGAGCGAACTCGCCCTCACCCAGCTGCCGCGCCCGCCGTTGGCCGCGGGCCAGGTGCGGCTGCGCGTGCGCCATGCTGGCGTGGGCTTTGCCGTCAGCCTGTTCGTGGCGGGCAAGTACCAGCGCAAGCCGCCGCTGCCGTTCACGCCCGGCACCGAGGCCGCGGGCGAGGTGCTGGAGGTGGCGCCCGACGTGGCCCGGCTGCAGCCCGGCCAGCGCGTGATCGCGGCGCTGGACTGGGGCGCGTTCGCCGAAGAGGTGGTGATCGCGGCCGACACGGTCTACCCGTTGCCCGACGCCGTGCCGCTGGCCAAAGCCGCGGCGCTGCCGATCACCTACGGCACGACCTGGGCAGCACTGCAATGGCGCGCCGCGCTGCAACCGGGCGAGACCCTGCTCGTGCACGGCGCCGCCGGCGCGCTGGGCATGGCGGCCGTGCAGATCGGCCGCCTGATGGGTGCGCAGGTCATCGCGACGGCCAGCACGCCCGCCAAGCGCGCGGCCGCGCTGGCGCTGGGCGCGCACCATGCGCTGGCCGGCGATGCCGAGACCCTGGCGGCCGCCGTCAAGGCGGTCTGCCCGCGTGGCGCCGACGTGGTGTTCGACCCCGTGGGCGGCGCGCTGTTCGACGCCTCGCTGCGCTGCACCGCGCCCGAGGCGCGCATCCTCAGCATCGGCTACGCCAGCGGCACCATTCCGAGCGCACCGGCCAACCTGCTGCTGGTCAAGAACTTGAGCGTGATCGGCTTCAACTACGGCTACTACATCGGCTGGGGCCTGACCGACGAGCGCCGCCGCTACGCGCCCAAGGTGCAGCCGCTGGTCGCAGACCTGCTGGCGGCCGTGGCCGAGGGCCGCATGGCGCTGCCGCAGACCCAGCATTTCCCACTGGCCGACTGGCATGCGGCGCTGGACACCACGCTGTCGCGCCGCGCCATCGGCAAGGTCATCCTCGACATCTGATGCACCACAACGACGAAGACCTGCCGCTGCACGGCCTGACCGTGCTCGATCTCTCCCAGGGCATCGCCGGCCCGCACTGCGGCCTGCTGCTGCGCCAGCAGGGCGCGCGCGTGATCAAGGTGGAGCCGCCGCACGGCGACTGGAGCCGCCAGATGGGCCGCGCGCGCGCCGGCCACACGGCCATCTCGGTCGCCTACAACCTCGGCAAGGAAAGCGTGGTGCTGGACACGCGCACCGAGCCCGGCCGCGCCGCGTTGCGCCGCCTCGCCACGCAGGCCGACGTGGTGGTGCAGAACTACCGCCCCGGCGTGGTCGAGCGCATGGGCGTGGGCCATGCCGAATTGGCGGCGCTGCGGCCGGGCCTGGTCTACGTGTCGATCTCCGGCCATGGCGCGACCGGCCCCGACGCGCAGCTGCCGGCCCTGGACACCACCATGCAGGCCGCCACCGGCCTCATGCACCTGAACCGCGACGCCACGGGCACGCCGCGCCGCATCGGCCTGTTCCTGGTCGACATCGCGACCGGGCTGCAGGCCGCGCAGAACGCCATGGCCGCGCTCGTGCGCGCTGCGCGCACCGGCCAGGGCCGCCATGTGCAGGTCTCGATGCTGGAGACGGCCGCCGCGCTGCAGAGCTACGTGGTGCTGGACGCCGCGATGTTCCCGCAGGCCGAGGCCGCGGCCTTCAACGTGCCGACCGGGCTGTTCCGCGCCAGCGACGGCCACCTCTACGTGAGCATGCTCGACGACGCCATGTTCCGCCGCCTGGCCGAGGCGCTGGACCGCCACGACTGGCTGGCCGATCCGGCCCTGGCCACGAGCGCGGGCCGCATCCCGCGCGCGTTGGAGCTCAACGGGGCACTGGCCAACCAGCTCGCCACGCAGACGGTGGCCGATTGGGAGGCCCTGCTGCGCCGCCACGACGTGCTGCACGCACGCGCCGCGCGCCCGCAAGACCTGCCGCAGAGCCCGCAGGCGCGCCATGCCGGCGTGTTCGCGCCGCTCGAGGTGCCGGGGCTGGGCACGCTGGACTGGCCCAACATGCCGGGCCAGGCCGGGCGTGCGCCGCATGGCGATGCGCCGCTGCTGGGCCAGCACACACAGGCGGTGCTGGCGGAGTTCGGCATCGCACCCGCAGCAGGCCAGGGCGCCGCAGCCCCGGGCTGAACCGCGGCCGTGCGGCGCGCACGGCCCGTGGTGGCGCGCCTGGCACGCGCCACCTGGCCCCGGGCGAGAATCCGGTCGCGCGCGCCGCGACGGGCGCCGCACACCGTCCGCCACCCCGTTGAGGCCTCCAGATGCCGACCCTCCGCCGCGCTTCGGCGCTTTTCCTTGGCGCCGCCGCGCTCGTGCTGGGCGGTTGCGGCAACGAGGCCGGCGGCGCGGCGCAACTGGCCCAGGACCGCGGCTGCATGCGCTGCCATGGCATGGTGACGAAGTTCGTCGGGCCGGGCTTCCAGCAGGTGGCCGACCGCTACCGCGGCGATGCCACGGCCGCCGCGCGGCTCAGCGCGAAGATCGTGCAGGGCAGCGTGGGGACCTGGGGCAATGTCATCATGCCCCGCCAGCCACAGGTCAGCGCGGCCGAGGCCAGGGCGCTGGCCGAATGGATCCTGGCCCGGCCTTCCACGGACTGAGCGCGCAGACCCTGGTGCACGCGCGGCCGCCTACAGCGCCCCCAGCTCCTCGCGCACCAGCCGCACGATCAGGCGGTCCAGTGTCTGCACCGAGTAGTTGCGCACGTCGTGCACGGTCTCGCGGCCCGGGCCGCTGGCGGGCCGCTGCGCATCGGCATAGGTCAGGAACACGAAGCGGCCGCCGGTGTACTGCGCGATCTGGCGCTGGATGTACTCGCCCTGCCGGTCCAGGCCGCTGGCGCCCACGCTGAAGATCTTGATGCCCTTGCCCAGGGCCGCCTTCAGGTCTTCGTCGTACTGCGGGCCGCCCTGGTCCAGGTGCGGCGGCGCGTCGGCCAGCAGCAGCACCATGCGCGTGGCGCCGTCGCCGCGCCAGGCGAGGCTGTGCACGGTCTCGTGCAGCGCCTCGTTCATGGCCTCGGGGTAGTCGCCGCCACCGGCGGCCCGCAACTGGTCGAGCACGCGTTGGAACGCGCCCAGGTCGTTCGTGAAGTCGTGGCTGCGCAGCACGAAGGCGTCGCCCTTGTCGCGGTAGGCCACCAGCGCGAAGCACAGGTCGGGCCGGCTCGGCAGGCCCGCCACCTCGTCGGCGATGCTGCGCAGGCTGGCCTTGAGCTTGCCGATCTCGTCGTCCATGGAGCCCGTGGCATCGACGAGGAAGACCAGGTCCAGCCGCGCACGGGCTTGCGGCGCGCCGGCGTCCAGCCGCAACTCCAGCGCGCTCTTCTGGCCGCGCTGCAGGTAGCCCCGGCTCTCGACGCCGCTGCGGCGGGCCGTCACCTCGTAGACGTGCGCGTGCCGGGCGTCGAAGGCGTCCGGGTGCAGCCAGAGCTTGCCGGCGGTGTCGGTGCGCGCCCAGGCCGCCTGGCCTTGCGGCGAGCGCACCAGCACCTCGGCATCGGCCACCGCGCGGCCCTGTCCGTCGCGCACCTGTAGCAGGTAGCGCTCGCGGATGTCCAGGGCGCGGTGCGCCACCTGGGTGCGCGCGCGAAAGGCCAGGTACTCGGCGAAGTCGGCGTTGTCGTCGACGACGCCGGCTGTCACCGGGCCCGCAGCGCGCCGGGCTGGCAGCGCCGCCGCTTCCGTGGCACCCGCGCCTTGCGGCGGCGCGGCGGGCGCGGCCTCCACCGCGTCGGCCAGAGCGGACTCGGCTGCAGCGGCCGGCGCGGTCTTGGACAGCGCCGCAGCAGGCGCCGGGGCCGCCGCCAGCCTGGGCCGCGACGGTGCGCGGTGCGCGGCCACTTCCTGGCCGTCGCCGCGGCCCAGCACCTCGCGCATCTGCGGCGGCCGCGCGCAATGGGCGGCGCTCGGCGCGCGGAAGTTCGGGCGCACCTGCAGGGGCGCGAAGTCTTGCGGCGGGACCGGCGCGGTGCCTGCGGCGCGGTCGGGCGGCAACTCCGCCGGCTGCGGCCACAGCGCGCTGCCGGGCGCCTGGGCAGCGCAGGCCGACAGGGCCAGGTGGACGCTCAGCAGTGCCGCGAGCAGGCGTTGCGGGCGGGGGACGAATGGTGCGGGCATCGGTGGCTCCGGTGGTTGCGATGCCCTGTGTACGGCCGGCCGGGCGCGGCGGGGTTGCGTTGGCGCCCCCGCGCTAACCCCATGCGCGCGGCTGCGCCGTAGAACGTGGTGTGAGAATCCACCGATGCTTCAGCGCAGCCACCACGACATGCCCGACGAGGCGCTGATGCAGGCCTACGCAGCGGGCGACAGCGCCGCCTTCGACCTGCTCTACGCGCGCCACGAGGCCGCCTTGCTGCGCTTCGTCCGCCGCCTGCTCGGCACGCGGCTCGCCGCGCAGGCGGACGAGGTGTTCCAGGACACCTGGATGCGCATCATCGGGGCCCGCGCCAGCTTCGACGCCGGGCGCGCCGGCTGGCGCACCTGGGCCTTCACGATCGCCCACAACCTGGCCATGGACAGGCTGCGCACGAGCGGGCGCGAGCAAAGCCTGGACCAGGCAGCGCCCGAGGGCGACGATCCCCTGGACTGGCTGCAGGAGGCGCTCGACCTGGCCCATCCGCCAGCCGACGACCTGGCCCACTGGCGCGCCGCCGGCCGCCAGTTGCTGCATTGCCTGGACGCGCTGCCGGATGCCCAGCGCGCCGCCTTCCTGCTCCACCACGAAGACGGCGCCAGCGTGGAAGACCTGGCCGCGCGCCTGGGCCTGGGCTTCGAGACCGCCAAGAGCCGCCTGCGCTACGCCCTTGCCAAGCTGCGTGGCTGCATGCAGCACTACCTGACGCCGAACGGAGCGGCCCGGTGAACCGGCCCCCACCCACCCACCTGCGCGATGCGCGCCTGCGCCATGCGCTGGAGCATGCGCCCGATGCGCAGGCAGCGCCCGCCGAGGCCACCCGCGCGGCCATCCTGCGCCATGCCCACGCGGCGGTGGCAGTGGCGGCACCGCCCGCCGCTGCCGCAGGCGTGCCCTGGTGGGTGCGGCTCGCACGGGCGCTGGCCGGCGCAGGCCGGCCCTGGAACGCCGGCTTCGCCACCGTGCTGCTGGCCTGCGCGGTCGCCGGACTGTGGTGGGAGCGCGATGTGCCGGGGCCCGCGCCGGACGCACCCAGCCCCGCCCCGGCCATGCCGGCGCCTGCGCCTGTCCTGCGGGAAGCGCCGGAACGGACGGACAGCACGGCGCCAGCGCGGGAACCTGGTGCCGATGCCGGCGCCGCGCCGCCGAGCCCCGCACCGTCGGCAAAGCTCTCTGCCCCGTCGCGGGCGCGGTCGGAGGGGCAGGAGCGGGCACAGTCGCAGTCGCAGTCGCAGTCGCAGTCGCAGTCGCAGTCGCAGACCCCGTCGCAAGTGCCCCCGCTCCGCGCCGAGTCCGACGCCGCACAGCCCGCGCCGGCACCGGCCGCGCCGCCCGCGCACGACCCCGCAGGCCTCACCGTGCACAGGGCTGCCCGGCCGCTCGCCGCCGAGGCGCCGCGGCCCGGCGCCGCAGCGGCCCCGGCGCCGATGGCAGCGCCCGCCGCGCCCCCCGATGCCCACGCCTGGAGCGCGCTGCGCTTGCAGCCCGCCGGCGCCGCGGCCCGCGCGCGCAGCAGCCTGCCCGCCGACGTGCAGCAGGCCATCGACGGCCTGCTGCGCTCGGGCGCCACCGCCGTGCCGGCGGACGATCCGGTGCTGGCGCGGATCGCGCTGCTGCACGAGGGCGGCGTGGTGCTGGGCGTACTCGAACTGGGCCGCTACAGCGTGCGCTGGGTGCCGGCCGGCGACGGTCTGCCGCGCGGCTTTGCCGCGCGCGTGGAACCGGCCACGTCCCAGACGATCCGGGACGCACTGGTGCCGTGACGGCGCGGTCGCCCGCGCCCCAGCTGCCCGGCACCTACTGCTTGGTGCGCGCCGCCTCGCGGTGCAGCCAGGTCAGGAACGCCTGCAGCGGCGCGCGGCGCGCATTGCGCGACGGGTAGACCGCGAAATGCGCCTTCACCTTCACGGCCTTGGCCATGCCGAAGGGCGCCACCAGCCTGCCTTCGGCCAGGTGCCCGCCGGCGTTGACCGCGCTTTCCAGGGCCACACCCAGGCCTTGCGTGGCCGCGTCCAGTGACATCTGCGCGCGGTCGAAGCGCACCGCGAAGCGGTCCGGCGCGCGCGTTCTGGAGAACTCGCGGAACCAGTCGGCCCACTGGATCACGCTGACATTGCTCTGGATGAGCGGCAACTCCAGCAACTGCGCGATGCGCTTGAGGCCATGCTCCTGCACGAAACCGGGGCTGGCCAGCGGCACGATCCGCTCTTCGAACAAGGGTTCCACCTCCAGGTCGGACGGCCACTGCGGGATGCCGTAGCGGATGTCGATGTCGGCCTGGCCCAGCGCGAAATCGCTGGGCGTGTGCGCGGCGGAGAGGTTCAGCGCGATCTCCGGATGGGCCTGGGCGAATCCCCGCAACCGCGGCATCAGCCACAGGCTCGCAATGCTCGGCGCCGAGTGCACGTACAGGCTGTTGCCCACGCCATGCCGCAGGTCCTGCGTCGCCGCGACGATGGCCGCCAGCGCGCCAGAGACACGCGCCAGGTAGTTCTCGCCGGCCGCGCTGAGCCACACCCCGTGCGCGTTGCGCTCGAACAGCCGCATGCCCAGATGCGTCTCCAGCTTGGCCACCTGGTGGCTGACGGCCGAGGGCGTGAGGTGCAGCTCCGTGGCGGCCAGCGCAAAGCTGCTGCGCCGGGCCACGGCATCGAAGGCCAGCAGCTGCGCAGTGGGTGGAAGAGACATCGGGTGAACCCTGCCTTCAGATGATGGATCGTCATCATAGGCTGACGATTCATCGCTTGTCGTCACCCGACCATTTTCCGAACATACGGCCCATCCACTCCGCACCACGACAAGGAACGAAGCACATGCTGCTCAAAGACAAGGTCGCCGTCATCACCGGCGGCGCCGGCCTCAACGGCCTGGGATTCGCAACGGCCAGGCTGATGGCCAGCCTGGGGGCGCGCGTCGCGCTGCTCGACCTGGAGCGGGCCAGCCCCGCGGCCGCCGCCGCGCAACTGGGCAGCGGGCACCTCGGCCTCGTTGCCGATGTGACCGACAAGTCCTCCTGCGAGGCCGCAGCCCGGGCCGTGCTGGAACGCTTCGGGCGCATCGACACGCTGGTCAACAACGCAGGCATCACCCAGCCGGTCAAGACACTGGAGATCACGGGCGCCGACTACGACCGCGTCCTGGACGTCAGCCTGCGCGGCACGCTGTACATGTCGCAGGCCGTGCTGCCCGGCATGCAGTCGCAGCAGTCGGGCTCCATCGTCTGCATCTCCTCGGTGTCCGCCCAGCGTGGCGGCGGCATCTTCGGCGGGCCGCACTACTCGGCGGCCAAGGCCGGCGTGCTGGGCCTGGCCCGTGCCATGGCACGCGAGTTCGGCGGCCAGGGCATCCGCGTCAACTGCATCACGCCGGGCCTGATCGAGACCGACATCACGCAGGGCAAGCTGAGCCCGGAGCGCAAGAAGGAGATCGAAGACACGATCCCGCTGGCGCGCCTGGGCCGCGCCCAGGACGTGGCGGGCGCCTGCGTGTTCCTGGCCAGCGACCTCTCGGGCTACTGCACCGGCATCACGCTGGACGTGAACGGCGGCATGTTGATCCATTGAGGCACCCGCGCCGACCGCCCCCCCCTTTTCACATCAGGAGACACCCACACCATGCAACGCAAGACCTTCATCCGGAGCACCCTGGCCCTCGTCGCCGCCACGCTGATGGCGCCCCTGCTCGTGCAGGCCCAGGCCGTCAAGCTGACGCTGGGCCACGGCTCGGCACCCGACAACCCACGGCACGTGGCAGCGCTGAAGTTCGCCGAAGTGGCCAAGGCCAGGAGCGGCGGGCGCATCGACGTGCAGGTGGCGCCATCGGCCCAGCTGGGCGACGACGCGGCCATGGTCACGGCACTGCGCACCGGCGCACTGGACATGTCGGCCAACTCGCAGGGCGCGGTGTCCTCGGCCGTGCCGGAGTACGCGGCCTACGGCATGCCCTTCCTGTTCTCCACGCCCGAGCAGGCCTTCCAGCTGCTCGACGGCCCGCTGGGCAAGGAGCTGGCCGACAAATCGGCGGCCAAGGGCATGGTGGTGCTGGGCTACTGGGACAACGGCATCCGCCACATGACCAACAGCAAGCACGCGATCGCCAAGGTGGCCGACATGAAGGGCCTGAAGATGCGCACGCCGCCCGACGCGGTGCTGGTCGACATCATGCAGGCGCTGGGTGCCGAGGCCCAGCAGATCAAGTTCGCCGAGCTCTACGTCGCCCTGCAGCAAGGAGTGGTGGACGGCCAGGAGAACCCGCTGGTCAACTTCCACGCGAGCAAGCTGTACGAGGTGCAGAAGCACCTGACGCTGACCAGCCACATGTTCCAGATGACGCCGCTGCTCATCAGCAAGCGCAGCTGGGACCGGCTGGGCGAGGCCGACCGCAAGGCCCTGACCGAGGCCGCGGCCGAGGCCACGGCGCTGCAGCGCAAGCTCTCCAGCGAGGCCGATGCGCGCCTGCTCGACGACCTGAAGGCCAAGGGCGTGCAGGTCAGCAATGTCGACAAGGTCGAGTTCGCCCGGGCCACCGTGAAGGTGCAGGAGAAGTGGCTGGCGGGCCCGATCGGCCCGTACGTCAAGAAGGTCGTGGAAGCCACGCGATGAACATCGTCGAACGCGCCGTGGTGAGCACCTGCAAGCTGATGCTGTGGGTCAGCACCACCATCATCTTCCTGATCCTCGTCGGCAACACGGTGCTGCGCTACGCCAGCGGCAAGAGCCTGCAGTGGGCCAACGAGGTGCCCGAGCTGCTGTTCCCCTGGCTCGTGATGTCGGGGGTGGTGCTGGCCGCCGCGCAGGGCGCCCACATCGCCACCACCTTCCTGGTCGAGGCCCTGCCGCCACGCTGGCAGCGCTGGCTGGCCGTGTTCAGCTGGGCCACGGTGACGGCGCTGTACGCCATGCTGGCCTGGTCCACGCTGCAGATGCTGGAGATCGTGCACGACGAGCGCAGCCAGATCCTGCAGGTGCCGGGCTCGATCACCTACGCCTGCGTGATGGCGGGCATGGCGATGCTGGCGGCCCTGGCGCTGCAGTCGATGTGGAACGCGCTGCAGCAGGCGTGCCGCCCCACCGACCCATCGCCGGCGAGCGATGCCGCCGCGGCCGAGCCGCGCGTTCCCGCGGCGCACTGGTGAAGGCAGGAGAACCTCCATGTCCGCATTGATCCTTCTCACGTTCCTGGGCAGCGCGGTGATCGCCATGCCGATCGCGCACGCGCTGCTGGTCGGCGCCATGGCCGCGGCCGCCACCTCCGATCGCATCCCGCTGGACCTGCTGGTGCAGCAGATGGTGGCGCAGGTGCAGAGCTTCCCGCTGATCGCCATTCCGTTCTTCATGCTGACGGGCTCGCTCATGATGGGCGGCAAGCTGGGCGAAGCGCTGGTGGGCGTGCTCTCGGCGCTGATCGGCCGCTTCCACGGCGGCCCGGCCCAGGTGGGCGTGCTGTCGTCCACGCTGTTCGGCGGGGTGTCCGGCTCGGCGGTGGCCGACGCCTCGGCCATCGGCTCGCTGATGATTCCCTGGCACAAGCGGCTGGGCTATCCGGCGGCGTTCTCCGCGGCCACGCTGGCATCGGCCGCAACCATCGACATCCTGATCCCGCCGTCGATCCCGATGATCCTGTTCGCGCTGAGTGCCAACGCGTCGATCGCCTCGCTGTTCGTGGCCGGTGTGCTGCCCGGCCTGCTCATGTGCGGCGGCTTCATGGCCGTGTGCTGGTGGGTGGGCAAACGGCGCAACTTCCCGCGCGAGACCGGCCGCTTCGACGGGCGCGCCTTCCGCCGCCACCTGTTCTACGCTTCGCCGGCGCTGGTGCTGCCGGTGCTGATCATCGTGTTCCTGCGCTTCGGCATCGCGACCCCGACCGAGGTGGCGGTGCTGTCCACGCTGTACGCGGGCGCCGTGTCGGCCCTGGTGTACCGCGACCTGGGCTGGCGGCGACTGCACGCGGCCGTCGTGCACTCCGGGCTGGCGACGGGCGTGGTGCTGCTGGTGATCATGGCGTCGGCCGCCATCGGCTGGCTGCTGACCTTCGACCAGATGCCCAACGGCGTCGTCGACTGGGTCAAGGGCAACGTCGAGGCGAAGTGGATGGTCATCCTGCTGATGAACCTGCTGATGCTGTTCATCGGCATGTTCATCGACCTGCCGGCCGCCGTGCTGCTGCTGACGCCGGTGTTCGTGCCGCTGGCCGACAGCATCGGCATGGACATGACCCAGCTGGGCATCATGATGGTCGTGAACCTGGCCATCGGCCTGTACACGCCGCCGGTGGGCACCACGCTGTTCATCACCAGTGCGCTGGCCAAGGTCAAGGTGGGCCAGACCGTGCGCGAACTGGCGCCCTTCTATGTCGTCGCATTCGGTGTGCTGGGCCTCGTCTCCTACACGCCGGCCTTCATCCTGCGCTGAATCCCCCTCTCCACTTTTTCCAAGGAATGCCTTCGTGAACGCATCCACCGACACCCGCGCCCGCCTGGCGCAGGCAGCCTGGCGCATCCGCCGCTATGCGCTGCGCATGGGCCAAGTCCAGGGCCAGGGCTACATCGGCCAGGCCCTGGGCTGGGCCGACGTGCTGGCCGTGGCCTACGGCCATGCGCTGAACCTGAAACCCGAGGACCCGCACTGGGAAGGCCGCGACCGCTTCCTGCTGTCGCACGGCCACTACGCCATCGCGCACTACGCGGCGCTGATCGAGGCCGGCGTCATCGCCGAGGCCGAGCTGGACAGCTACGGCAGCGACGACAGCCGCCTGCCCATGTCGGGCATGGCCAGCTACACGCCCGGCATGGAGATCTCCGGCGGCTCTCTGGGCCAGGGCCTGGTCATCGGCGTGGGCATGGCGCTGGGGCTCAAGCACAAGAAGAACCCGGCCTTCGTCTACAACTCCATGAGCGACGGCGAACTGGACGAAGGCTCCACCTGGGAAGCCGCCATGTCCGCCGCGCACCACCGGCTGGACAACCTGGTCTGCCTCATCGACATCAACAACCAGCAGGCGGACGGCCCCTCGGGCAAGGTGCTGGGCTTCGAGCCGCTGGCCGACAAGTGGGCCGCCTTCGGCTGGCATGTGCAGCGCGTGAACGGCAACGACCTGCCGGCCGTGCTGGCCGCGTTCGACGCTGCCCGCGCACTGCAGGAGGCCAAGCCGCGCGTGATCCTGTTCGACACGCTGATGGGCAAGGGCGTGCCCTTCCTGGAGCAGCGCGAGAAGAACCACTTCATCCGCGTCGACCCACCGGAGTGGCAGCAGGCCCTCGCCGTCCTCGACCAATCGCAGCCCGAAGGAGCCGCCGCATGAACACCGCCGTTGCAGAGAAGAAACCCAGGCTCACCACCTCGGCCATGATCGCCTCGATCGCCAGCGAGGGGCAGCGCGTGAAGGCCGCGCCCTTCGGCAAGGCGCTGGTGGAATACGCCGCCACGCGGCCCGAGGTCGTGGGCCTCACGGCGGACCTGGCCAAGTACACCGACCTGCACCTGTTCGCCCAGGCCTACCCCGAGCGCTTCCACCAGATGGGCATGGCCGAGCAACTCCTGATGGGTGCGGCCGGTGGCATGGCCAAGGAGGGCCTGGTGCCCTTCGCCACCACCTACGCCGTGTTCGGCACGCGCCGGGCCTACGACTTCATCCACCAGGTGATCGCCGAAGAGAACCTGAACGTGAAGATCTGCTGTGCGCTGCCAGGCCTCACGACCGGCTACGGCCCCAGCCACCAGGCGACCGAGGACGTCGCGATGATGCGCGGCATCCCCAACCTCACCATCGTCGACCCCTGCGACGCGCTGGACATCGAGCAGGCCGTGCCGCAGATCGCCGCGCACCCCGGCCCGGTCTACATGCGGCTGCTGCGCGGCAACGTGCCGCTGGTGCTGGACGACTACGGCTACCGCTTCGAGCTCGGCAAGGCCAAGATGCTGCGCGAAGGCAACGATGTGCTGGTCATCTCCAGCGGCCTCTTGACCATGCGCGCGCTGGAAGTCGCGCAGGACCTGCAGGCGGACAACGTGGGCGTGGCCGTGCTGCACTGCCCCACGATCAAGCCGCTGGACGAGGCCACCATCGTGGCGGCCGTGCGTGCCAGGCCGCGCCTGGTGGTGGTGGCCGAGAACCATTCGGTCATCGGCGGCCTGGGCGAGGCGGTGGCCAGCGCGCTGCTGCGGCATGGGGCACACCCGGCCGGCTTCCAGCTGGCAGGCTTGCCAGACGCCTTCCTGGATGCCGGCGCCTTGCCGACGCTGCACGACCGCTACGGCATCAGCCGTGAAGTGCTGGGAGCGCGCGTGCGCTCCTGGCTCGGCTGAGGACGCGGACCCGGTGCGCGCGCCAGGCGCGCACCCCTTTCCGTCGTGCAGACACCTGGGCCGTGCCGCGCATGGTCCGGGATCGACGCGCCCTCGCGAAGGGCAAGCGTGTTGCTGGCGTGGCTCACCGGCGACGCCTTCAACACCGAGCCGATGGGAGACAACGATGAAACCTTCTCATGCCTTGTGCATGCTGGCCCTGGCGGCGCTGACTGCGTGTGGCGGTGGTGACGACGACGACGGTGGTCCGCGCCTGACCGACCTCGCAGTGACAACCAGCGCGCACAGCGGTGAACAGCTGGAACCGGCATTCGACCCGTCGGTGCGGAACTACACGCTGCGGGTGCAAAGCGACATCTTCGGCGTGCTGCTGCAGCCTGTGGCCAATGGAGCGGCGGTGCAGACTTCGGTGACCGCAGCCACCACCGCCGGCGCATACAGCACCACCAACGCCAACACCGATGTCGCCGCACCCGAGGCCGTTCCCCTGGCGCAGACCCTGGGCAACACCGGCTACATGGTCAAGCTGTCGCAGAGCTACGCGGCCTTCGACGTGGAGTATGTGCAGACCGCGACGGTGACGGTGGCCGACCCGGCGTCGGGGGAAGCCGTCAACTACACGGTCAGGATCGTGCGCGACAACGACACGGCCGTCCGCGCCAGGTTCGGGGCCGAGAAGGTGTTCACCGGCGCAGACGGCACCGCCATCAAGTACCACATCTACTACCCGCCGAACTACGCCGCCAGCAGCAAGACCTACCCAGTGGTGCTTGCGATGCACGGTGTCGGCCAACGGGCCGCCGGCGGCCAGCCCGCCGACATGGTGCTCAAGCGCACCAAGCAGGCCACCATCTGGGCGCAGGACTCCGAGGCCAACCCGGCCAAGGAGGCGATCGTCATCGCCCCGCAGGCGAATACCGCCTGGGCCTCGAGCGATCCCGCGGGGGGCTTGTCGGCCGATGGGCAGGCTGCCTACGAGCTGCTGCAGAGCGTCATCGCGACGGAAAAAGCCGATGCATCGCGCATCTACCTCACCGGACTGTCGATGGGCGGCAACGGGGCGCTCCTGATGGCCGAGAGCTACCCCGCCACCTTCGCCGCGGTGTTTCTCCATGCCGCGTGGGCAGGACAACCCAACAGCGCCACCGTGACCGGCGCAGACTACGACTGGGCGGGCATCAAGCAGCACCTTGACGGACGCATTCGCATCGTCGCTGCCGAGGACGATCCCGATGTCAGGCATCCTGCCTATCTGAACCTGGTGAAGCAGCTCACGGACCACGGCATCGGCTTCCAGAACAAGCTGTACCCCACCGGCACCTTCTTCTCGCCGACCGCCCACTTCGTGTGGATCGCAGGCTATGCCGATGCCGCCGCACGCGACTGGGTCTTCAGCCTCAAGAGGTGAAGCCGGCCCCCGTGGCGCTCGCAACTTCGCGCCACGGCAGAAGCGGCAGCGGCCATGCCGCTGCTCTCGGCGCGGCCGTGCCTAGGGATGCAGGATGGTCCGGCCGCGGATGCGGCCCGCGCGCAGGTCGTCCAGCGCCTGGGAGGCCTGCGCCAGCGGCTGGGCCGTGAGCGGCATGGCCGGCAGGCGCCCGGCGCGCGCGATGGCCAGCAGCTCCTGCATCTCGGCCAGGCTGCCGACGTAGGAGCCGACCACGCTGACGGCCTTCATCGTGACCATGGCCGGCACGATGCTGGTGGCGCCGCCGAACAGGCCCACGCAGACCAGCTTGCCGCCCTTGCGCAGCGCGCCGAAGCCGAAATCGAACGAGGCCGGCGCGCCGACGAAGTCCACCGCGGCCGCGACACCGCCACCCGTGGCCTTGACGAGTGCCTTGAGCGCGCCATCGGCGCTCGGGTCGATCAGTTCGCCGGCCCCCGCCTCGCGCGCAACATCCCATTTGCTGCGGTCGAGCTCGACCACGATGGGCGGGCGCTGGAACATTTCGCGCGCGAGCCGGATGCCGGACAGGCCGACGCCGCCCGCGCCGATGATCATCACGGCGTCGCCGGCGCCCGGTGCGTCGATCTTCTTCAAAGCGCCGTAGGCCGTGAGGCCCGAGCAGGCCAGCGTGGCGGCCTGGTCCTCGGGCAGCGGGTCGTAGTCGAGCAGCACGCGCGGGTGCGGCACCATGACGTGGTCGGCGAAGCCGCCGTCGCGGTGCACGCCCAGCGCCTGCGGGGCATTGCACAGCTGCTCGTCGCCCGTGGTGCACAGCGTGCAGCGGCCGCAGCCGATCCAGGGGTAGACCACGCGCCGGTCGCCCACGGCCACGCCACGGGCTTCGGGGCCCACGGCCACCACGGTGCCGGCGATCTCGTGGCCCAGCGTGCGCGGCGGTTGCATGGCACGCGCCATGTCCAGCCGATTGCCGCCGCCCATGTCGAAGTAGCCGTCCTGCAGGTGCACGTCGCTGTGGCACACGCCGCAGCTACCGACCCGCAGCAGCACCTCGCTGCCCTGGGGCTGCGGCGTCTCGCGGATGACCTGGGCCAGCGGCTTGCCGAAGGTGTCGATCTGGTAACTCAGCATGGCTTCTCCATCCTTGTTCAAGCGGGCGCCTTGGGCGCGAACCCCAGCATGGCCTTGACCTCCAGGAACTCGCCGAGGGCGTGGTCGCCCCACTCGCGCCCGTTGCCGGACTGCTTGAAGCCGCCGAACGGCGCCGTCAGGTCGATCGCGGCGCTGTTGATGTTGACCTGGCCGGCGCGCAGGCGCGATGCGACATCGCGCGTGGCCTCGGGATCGGTTCCCGACACGTAGGCCGCCAGGCCATAGGGCGTGTCGTTGCCGATCTCCACGGCCTCGTCCACCGTGTCGTAGCCCAGGATGG
This sequence comes from Pseudorhodoferax soli, assembly GCF_003337555.1. Lineage (GTDB taxonomy): Bacteria > Pseudomonadota > Gammaproteobacteria > Burkholderiales > Burkholderiaceae_C > Pseudorhodoferax > Pseudorhodoferax soli. The sequence goes on from NZ_QPJK01000001.1 coordinate 1,434,818, forward strand.
TCAGCACCGGGCCGAAGATCTCCTCGCGCGCCACCGTCATCTGGTTGTTGACGCCAGCCAGTACCGTGGGCTTGACGTAGTACCCCACCTCCAGTCCCGCCGGCTTGCCCGGGCCGCCGGCGACCACGGTCGCGCCTTCGGCGATGCCCTGGTGGATCAGCGTCTGGATCTTGTCCCATTGCGTGGCCGAGATCACCGGGCCGAGGTGTGCGCCGCTGTCGGGCGCGCCCACCGTGGTGGCCTCGGCGACCTGCCTGGCGATGGCCAGCGCCTCGGCCATGCGCGCGTTCGGCACCAGCATGCGGGTGGGCGCGTTGCAGGACTGGCCGGAGTTGTTCATCACGCTGCGCACGCCAGACGTGATGGCGCGCTTGAAGTCTGCATCCGGCAGGATCACGTTGGGCGACTTGCCGCCAAGCTCCTGGTGCACGCGCTTGACGGTGGGCGCCGCATTGCGGGCCACCTCGACACCGGCGCGCGTGGAGCCCGTGAACGAGACCATGTCCACCTCCGGGTGCGAGGACAGCGCCGCGCCCACCGTGGGCCCGTCGCCGTTGACGAGGTTGAACACCCCGGCCGGTACGCCGGCAGCGTCCATGACCTCGGTCCAGATCTGCCCCGAGAACGGTGCGATCTCCGAGGGCTTGAGCACCATGGTGCAGCCCACGGCCAGCGCGGGCGCGACCTTGCAGGCGATCTGGTTGACGGGCCAGTTCCAGGGCGTGATGAAGCCGCACACGCCGATGGGCTCCTTGACCAGCAGCGTGCTGCCACGCTGCTCCTTGAACGCGTAGCCCTTGAGCACCTGCAGTGCGGTCTTCAGGTGCGCGAGGCCCATGGCGGCCTGGGCATCGCGCGCCAGTGCCACGGGGGCGCCCATCTCCTCGGTGATGGCTGCGGCGACGTCGTCATAGCGCTTCTTGTACTCGCCGACCACACGCTCGAGCAGCGCGACGCGCTCGTCGACGCTGCTGCGGGAATAGCTGGCGAAGGCCGTGCGCGCGGCCTGGACGGCGCGGTCCACGTCGGCCGCGCTGCCCATGGAGATGCGGCCCGCCGGGCGCTCCGTGGCCGGGTCGATCACGTCGATGCTCTTGGGCGTCGCGGGGTCGACCCACTGACCGCCGATGTAGAACTTCAGATAGTCGCGCATGTCTCCAGCTCCTGGTGTGGACGTCGGTGTTGAGAATCCCTTGCGTTCAAGAGCGTACAACGGCCGTCCACGGTCCAGGCAGGTGCGCAGTCCCGGTGGCGACTGCCACCCAGGGCTCAGCTGCTGAACAGGAAGTTCATCACGTCGCCATCCTTCACGACGTACTCCTTGCCTTCGGCGCGCATCTTGCCCGCGTCCTTCGCGCCCTGCTCGCCCTTGAAGGCGATGTAGTCGTCGAAGGCGATGGTCTGGGCGCGGATGTAGCCCTTCTCGAAATCGCCGTGGATCACGCCGGCAGCCTGCGGGCCGGTGTCGCCGATGTGGATGGTCCAGGCGCGCACTTCCTTCACGCCGGCCGTGAAGTAGGTCTGCAGGCCCAGGAGCTTGTAGGCGGCGCGGATGAGGCGGTTCAGGCCGGGCTCGTCCTGGCCGATCTCGGCCAGGAACATCTTCTTGTCCTCGTCGTCCATCTCGGACAACTCGGCCTCGATCTTGGCGCAGATGGCGACGACCGGCGCGCCCTGCTTGTTGGCGTACTCGGTCAGGCGGTCGAGGAAGGGGTTGTTCTCGAAACCGTCCTCGGCCACGTTGGCCACGAACATGGCGGGCTTGGCCGTGATCAGGCTGAAGGTCTTGACCAGCGGGCGCTCTTCCTTGCTGAAGTCGAGTGCGCGCACGGGCGTGTTCTCGTTCAGCGCGGCCTGGCAGCGTTCCAGCAGGGCCACCAGCTTCTGCGCGTCCTTGTCGCCCGAGCGGGCCACCTTGGTGTGGCGGTGCAGTGCCTTCTCGACCGTGGCGAGGTCGGCCAGGCACAGCTCGGTCTGGATGACCTCGATGTCGGAGATCGGGTCGACCTTGCCGGCCACGTGGATCACGTTCGGGTCTTCGAAGCAGCGCACCACGTTGACGGTGGCGTCCGTCTCGCGGATGTGGGCCAGGAACTTGTTGCCCAGGCCTTCGCCCGTGCTGGCACCGGCCACCAGGCCGGCGATGTCGACGAACTCGACGATGGCCGGCACGATGCGCTCGGGCTGGACGATCTCGGCCAGCTGCGCCAGGCGCGGATCGGGCACCTCGACCACGCCGGTGTTGGGCTCGATGGTGCAGAACGGGTAGTTCTCAGCCGCGATGCCGGCCTTGGTCAGCGCGTTGAAGAGGGTGGACTTGCCCACGTTGGGCAGGCCCACGATGCCGCATTGGAGGCTCATGGCAGGGCTTTCAGCTGGATTCGGGAGAACCCGCGATTTTAGGCGGTCAGCAGCAACGGCCCTTACCCGCGCCGTAGCGCGCCTCCAGGCGCTCCCGGAAGAAGGCCTCGTAGTCCATGGGCGCCCGGTCCGGGTGGGTCGCTGCCATGTGCGTGAGATAGGTGTCGTAGTCGGGCAGGCCGACCATGAGCCGCAGCGATTGCCCCACCGCGCGGGCCGAGCGCGCGAGGTAGCGCCCGGCCTGCGGCAGCGTCTCTTGCAGGTTCATTGGTTCCCCCTTCGGCCTGCGGCCCGTCCCCCCGTGGGGGAGCGAGCTTGCTTGGGGCGGCCCGGCGCGGCGCTCATCGCGCCGCCAGCGCTTCGTACGGCGTCTCGTGTGTCGTCGGCCGGTTGTTCGCGCGCGCCGCCAGGCAGGCCTTCACGCTGTAGACCAGCACGCTCAGCACCACGAAGATGAACAGCGCGCAGAGCGCGGCGTCCAGCCGGTCGTTGAAGACGATGCGGGCCATGGCCTCGGGCGTCTTGGCGGGTGCCACCAGCACGCCGTTGGCCAGGCCTTCGGAGTACTTGGCCGCGTGCGCCAGGAAGCCGATCTTGGGGTCGGCCGAGAAGATCTTCTGCCAGCCGGCGGTCAGCGTGCAGGCCAGCAGCCAGGCGGCCGGCGCGATGGCGACCCAGGCGTAGCGCTCGCGCTTCATGCGGAACAGCACGACCACGCCCAGCATCAGCGCCACCGCCGCGAGCATCTGGTTGGAGATGCCGAACAGCGGCCACAGCGTGTTGATGCCGCCCAGCGGATCGACCACGCCCTGGTAGAGGAAGTAGCCCCAGGCCGCCACGCACAGCGCCGTGGCCAAGAGGTTGGCCGGCAATGAATCGGTGCGCTTGAGAGCAGGCACGAAGCTGCCCAGGAGGTCTTGCAGCATGAAGCGGCCGGCGCGGGTGCCGGCGTCCACGGCCGTCAGGATGAACAGCGCCTCGAACAGGATGGCGAAGTGGTACCAGAAGGCCATCATGGCCTGGCCGCCGATGACCTGGTGCAGGATGTGCGCCATGCCCACGGCCAGCGTGGGCGCGCCGCCGGCACGGCCGAGGATGGTGGTCTCGCCCACGTCCTTGGCGGTCTGCACCAGCATCTCGGGCGTGACGGCGAAGCCCCAGCTGGAGATCACCTGGGCCACGGCCTCGGGCGTGCTGCCGACCAGCGCGGCCGGGCTGTTCATCGCGAAGTAGATGCCGGGCTCGATGCACGAGGCCGCCACCAGCGCCATGATGGCGACGAAGGATTCGGCCAGCATGCCGCCATAGCCGATGTAGCGCGCATGGCGTTCGTTGTCCAGCATCTTGGGCGTGGTGCCCGAGGAGATCAGCGCGTGGAAGCCCGACACCGCGCCGCAGGCGATGGTGATGAACAGGAACGGGAACATGTTGCCCGACCAGACCGGGCCGTTGCCCTGCGCGAACTGCGTGAGCGCGGGCATCTGCAGCTGCGGGCTGACCCACACGATGCCGATGGCCAGCGCGATGATGGTGCCGATCTTGAGGAAGGTGGAGAGGTAGTCGCGCGGCGCCAGCAGCAGCCACACGGGCAGGCTGGCGGCGACGAAGCCGTAGCCGATCAGCATCCAGGTGAGCGCCTTGCCGTCGAAGGTGAACAGCGGGCCCCAGACCGGGTCGGCGCTGACGGCCTGGCCGCCGAAGATGGCGGCCATCAGCAGCACGAAGCCGATGACGGAGACCTCGCCGATGCGGCCGGGCCGGATGTAGCGCAGGTACACGCCCATGAACAGCGCCACCGGAATCGTGGCCGCCACCGTGAAGGTGCCCCACGGCGATTCGGCCAGTGCCTTGACCACGATCAGCGCCAGCACCGCGAGGATGATGACCATGATCATGAAGGTGCCGAACAGCGCGATCATGCCGGGCACCGTGCCCATCTCCTGCTTGACCAGATCGCCCAGCGAGCGGCCGTCGCGGCGCGTGGAGATGAACAGGATGATGAAGTCCTGCACGGCGCCGGCGAAGACCACGCCGGCCAGGATCCACAGCATCCCAGGCAGGTAGCCCATCTGCGCGGCCAGCACGGGGCCGACCAGCGGGCCGGCGCCGGCGATGGCGGCGAAGTGGTGGCCGAATAGCACGTTCTTGTCGGTCGGCACGTAGTCCAGGCCGTCGTTGTGGCGGTGCGCGGGGGTCTTGCGGTTGCCGTCCAGGCCCAGCACCTTGTCGGCGATGAACAGGCTGTAGTAGCGGTAGGCGATCAGGTAGGTGCAGATCGCCGCAGTGACGATCCACAGTGCGTTGATGCTCTCGCCGCGCGAAAGGGCCACGGTGCCAAGCGCGAATGCGCCGACCACGGCCACGGCCAGCCACACCAGGTGGCGACGGATGGTGTCCATGCGGATGTCTCCTCGAAGATGAAGGCCCGCAGTGTTCCGCAGGGACACGTACGCCGCATCCGTCGCAGCGCGGAGGTGGCCTACGCGCGGCCACCTAAGCACAAACCCTTATTTCGGGCCAGTGTGCTCCACGGCGTAGCGGATCAGCTCGGCCAGGCTGTCGATGCCCAGGCGCCGCTTGATGCTCTGGCGGTGCGCCTCGACCGTGCGCACGCTGAGGCCCAGCGTGCGGGCGATCTGCTTGCTCGGCTCGCCACGGCCCAGCGCGGCCAGGATCTCGGACTCGCGCGGCGTCAGCAGCGGGCGCGGCTCGGCACGCCGGAACAGCTTGCGCGAGACGGCCGGCGAGAGGAAGGTGCCGCCGGCGGCCGCGGCCTCGATGGCGGCCACGATCTCGGCCGCCGGCGCGTCCTTGAGCACATAGCCGCGTGCGCCCAGTTGCAGCGCCTGCTGCACGTACTCGGGGTTGTCGTACATGCTCAGCATGACGATGTGGGGCGGCTGTGCGCGCTGCAGCACGCGCGCGGCCAGCTCCAGGCCGTTCATGTCCTTCATGCCCACGTCCATGAGCAAGAGGTCGGGCGCGGCGGCGTCGAGCTGCGCCAGCGCCTCGGCCGCGCTGCCGGCCTCTCCGACCACCGTGATCCAGGGCACGGACGCGAGCCGCGCACGCAGGCCGTCGCGCACCAAAGGGTGGTCGTCGACGAGGAACAGGCGCACAGGCTGGTGCACTACGACACCCTTCGGCCTGCGGCCTGTCCCGCCGAGCGGGAGCGCGCTTGCTTGGGGCGGCCCGGCGCTGCGCTCATACGGACGTTGGCAGTTCGGCGTCGATGGTGGTCGCGCCGGGTTCGGAATGCAGGTGCAGCCGGCCGCCCACGGCGGCCATGCGCTCGCGCATGTTGCGCAGGCCGATGCCGCGGCGCGCGTCGTCCTGCACGGCCAGCACATCGAAGCCCTGCCCGTCGTCGTGCACTTGCAGGCGCACGCTGGCGGCGTCGAAGCGCAGCGCCAGCGTCACACGGTGCGCGCCGGCCGCATGCTTGTGCACATTGGTCAGCGCCTCCTGCGCGACGCGGAACAGGGCCGTCTTGGCCTCGGCCGGCAGCTCGCGCGGCGTGCCTTCGACCAGCGCCTCGGCCTGGATGCCGCCCTGGTCGTCGAACTCCTGCGCCAGCCGCTCCAGTGCGGCCGGCAGGCCCAGTTGGTCCAGCAACGCAGGCCGCAGCCGGTGCGACAGGCCGCGCACCTCGTGCAGTGCGGCGTTCAGGCGCTGCAAGGCCTTGGCCAGGGCGGGCGGCGGCACGGGCGCAGCGAGCGCGTCGACATAGGACTCGATCTGCAGCTTGACGGCGACGAGCGCCTGGCCGGTGCCGTCGTGCAGTTCGCGCGCGAGGTGGCCGCGCTCGTCCTCCTGCGACTGCACGACGCGGCGCGCGAGCAGGCGCAGCTTGGCCTCGGCCGTGCGGTGCTCGCTGAGGTTGAGCAGCAGGCCGGCTGCGCTGACGGCAGCCAGGCACAGCGCGGCGATGCCCGCGATCCACAGCAGCGTAGCGGCCACGTTGGCGTTCATCTGCCGGTCCATGGCCGACAGGGTGGCCTGGATGTCGTCCAGGTACAGGCCGGTGCCGACCATCCAGCCCCAGCGCGGCAGCAGCGTCACGTAGCCGAGCTTGGGCGCGAGCTGCTCGCTGGAAGGCTTGCGCCATTCGTACTCGACTAGGCCGCCGCCGGGCTGCTGCGCGCCACGCAGCAGATCCTGGATGGTGTAGCGGCCCGCGGAGTCGCGCAGATCCCAGAGCGAGCGGCCGACCAGTTCGGGCTGGCGCGAATGCATGAGCGAGCGCCCCTCCAGGTCGTAGACGAAGAAGTAGCCGTCGCTGCCGTAGTCCAGCGCCGCCAGGCGGCGCAGCGCTTCGGCGCGGGTGGCCTCGTCCTGGCGGCTGCTGTCGTAGAGCGGCTGCACGGTGCTGAGCGCCAGCGCCACGTAGCTGCGCAACTCGCTGCGGCGCTGCGCCATGTGGCTTTGCTCGATCAGCGTGCGCTCGCGCAGCGCGAGGTCGCGCTCCTGGTAGCGCACCGCGAGCGTGACCAGCACCAGGGCCACCAGCAGCGGCAAGGCGGCCAGCGTGACGATCTTGGTGCGCAGCTGCATGGGCCGCAGCCTGGTGGGCTCAGTCGAAGCGGTAGTCGGCCGCGGCCGGCTGGCCCGGGCGCAGCGCGAAGTCGATGCCGTCCAGCAGGATGGCGTTCATGCCGAAGGCGATGGCACCGTCCACGGCGGGGTGGGCGCGGTAGGCCTGCATGGTGTCGCCGACCTCGGGGCTGGAAAGGGCCGTGGCCGGGTCGATGTTGGGGATCGGGCAGCGCGGGCAGGGCTTGACCAGGCGCAGCCGCGCCGCGCCTTCGCTCGTGGCGATCAGCAGCTCGCCGAAGTTGTCCTCGTCGTGCGCGTCCACGCCGTCCAGCACGATGTTGGGGCGGAAGCGCTCGATGCCCACGGCCGCGTGGCCAGCAGCCCCCAGGCGTGCGTTGAGGCCGTCCAGCGCGGACTGGCTCAGCACCAGCACGGGAAATCCGTCGGAGAACTGGTTCTGCGCATCGACCTCGCCGGTCCAGCGCTTGTTGGACAGGCGCTGGTGCTCGGGGTCGAACCGCACCAGGCGCAGCTTTTGGGCGGGCGCGCCGGCCGGACGCTCGCTGTTCAGGAAATCGCTGAACCACTGGGCCGCCACATCGCCCATGTCGTAGGCCTTCACGCGGTCTTTCCAGACGGTGACCTCGCAGGGCTCCTCCACGGCACCGAGCGCAATGTGCAGGGCCAGCATGCCCGGGGCGCGCAGCACCATCTCCGAGTGCTTGAGCCTAGGCTGGATCAGCGCCATGCGCGGCAGCTCGCGCTGCGTGAGGAAGCGGCCCTCGGCGTCGACGACCATCCAGGCGCGGTCGAATTCGAGGCCGGTCTCGGTCAGCAGCACCTCGTCCACTTCGACGCCGGCGCAGGATTTCACCGGGTAGACGAACAGCCGCGCGACGCGGGCTTGCACGTCGCGGGCAGACAGGTCGGCAGCGAAATCGGAAGACATGGCGGAAGACATGGCAGGGAGAGGGCTGAGCGGTGGAGCGCGCATTGTGCCCAAGGGCGACTCCTACAATCCCGCGATGCCCTCCCCTCAAGCTTTCGACATCTGCGTGCGCGGCGGCGGCATCGTCGGCCGCACGCTGGCCCTGCTGCTGGCCCGCGAGCGGCTGCACGTGGCGCTGGTGCAGCCGGCCACGCCCCGCCAGGGCGAATCGTCCGACGTGCGGGCCTATGCGCTCAACGCGGCTTCGCGCCAGCTGCTCGAAGGCCTGCGCTGCTGGCCCGATCCGGCGCAGGCCACGGCCGTGCAGGCCATGCAGGTCTTCGGCGACGACGGCGGTGAGGTGAACTTCGACGCCGCACGCCAGGGCCGCGGCATGCCGCTGGCCTGGATCGTCGACGTGGCCGCGCTGGAGACGAGGCTGGCCGAGGCGGTGCGCTACCAGCCGCAGATCGAGGTGCTGGAGCACCCGCCGGCATCGGCCGCGCTGACCGTGGTCTGCGAAGGCCGGGCGAGCAGCACGCGCGCCGAGCTCGGCGTGGCCTACGACACCCATGTCTACGGCCAGACCGCCATCGCCACGCGGCTGCAGTGCGAGCGCCCGCACGGCCAGGTGGCGCGGCAGTGGCTGCTGCAGGGCGAGGTGATGGCCCTGCTGCCCATGGCCGGCGCCGAGGGCCACCAAGTGGCCGTGGTCTGGTCGGTGCCGCAGGAACGCGCCGCCGCCACGCTGGCGCTGGACGACGCGGCCTTCGCGCAGGCCTTGGAACAGATCAGCAACGGCGCGCTGGGCGCACTGCAGGTGGCCGGCGAGCGCGCAGCGTGGCCGCTGCAGTTGGCGCAGGCCCGGCATTTCGTCGGTACGCAGGGCGCGGCCGAGGGCCTGGCCGGCGCCTGGGTGCTGGCCGGCGACGCCGCGCACACCGTGCACCCCTTGGCCGGCCAGGGCCTGAACCTGGGCCTGGGCGACGCAGCCGAACTGGTGGCCCAGCTGCGCGCACGCGAGGGCTGGCGCAGCGTGGGCGATCTGCGCGTGCTGCGCCGCTACGAGCGCGCGCGCAAGACGGCGCTGGCCAGCATGCGCCTGGCCACCGACGGGCTGCAGCAGCTGTTCGCGCACAATGCACCGGCCTGGCAGGGCCTGCGCAACTGGGGCATGAACGGCTTCGAACGCAGCGGCCCGCTCAAGCGCTGGATCGCGCGCCAGGCTATGGGTGTGAACGGCTGAACACGCCGACATTGCAGAAGGACTTCCACGTGACAAACCGATTCCTGCGGCCCCAGGCCGCCCTCGCCGCCCTGGCCATGGCCGTGCTGCTGCCGGCTTGCGGCAAGAGCGACGCCCCGGCCGCTGCCGCGACGCAAGCTGCACCGGTCGTGGCGGCGGCGGCCGCCCCCGCAGCGCCGGCCAACGCGGAGGCCAACATCCGCCAGGTGCTGGCGCAACGGCTGCCGCAGCTGCCTGCCATCGAGGAAGTCACGGCCAGCCCGCTGCCTGGCCTGTACGAAGTGCGGCTGGCCGGTGCCGAGATCGTCTATGCCGATGCGCAGGGCAACTTCCTGCTGCAAGGCCAGATTTTCGACACGCAGCAGCGCCGCAACCTGACCGAAGACCGCATCAACAAGCTCACGGCGCTGGACTTCAAGGAGCTGCCGCTCAAGGACGCGTTCAAGCTGGTGCGCGGCGACGGCAAGCGCAAGATGGCGGTGTTCGTGGACCCGAACTGCGGCTACTGCAAGCGCTTCGAGCGGGACATGGAAAAGATCGACAACGTGACGATCTACCTGTATCTCTACCCCATCCTGGGCGCGGACTCGGTCGCCAAGGCGCAGCACATCTGGTGCGCCAAGGACCAGGCCAAGACCTGGTCGGACTGGATGGTGCGCAACCAGGCGATTCCGTCGGCCGAGTGCGATGCCGCGCCGGTGGCGCGCAACGTGGCGCTGGGCCGCAAGCACAAGATCACGGGCACGCCCACGCTGTTGTTCACCGATGGCACGCGCGTGCCGGGCGCGATGCCGCTGGACGAAGTCGAGAAGCTGCTGGCCGCGGCGTCTTCGCGCAAGTCCTGAAGCCGCAGGGCGCCTCGGGCGTCCTGTATTCTCGGCTTATGCCGACGACTTCCCCCTCTCCTGCGCCGGCGCGCAAAGCCGCCTCCGCAGACCTCCACCACGACACGCCGGCGATCGCCTACCGGGTCGAACTGGCCGACCTGCATGCCCACCTGTACCGCGTCACGCTGACGGTGCAGGCGCCACTGGCGCAGCAGCGCGTCTCGCTGCCGGTGTGGATTCCGGGCAGCTACATGGTGCGCGAGTTCTCCAAGCACTTGCAGCAGCTCGAGGCCCACCAGGGCCGCCGCGTGGTGGATTGCCGGCAGCTCGACAAGAACAGCTGGGACCTCACGGCCGAGCCGGGCAAGCCGCTGGTGCTGCGCTACCTGGTGCACGCGCACGACACCTCGGTGCGCACGGCCTTCCTGGACGCCGCGCGGGGCTTCTTCAATGCCACCAGCCTGTGCCTGCGCGTGCATAGCCAGGAGGCCCAGCCGCACGGCCTGGAACTGGTGGCTTCGCGCCAGGCCGCAGGCTGGTCCGTGGCCACGGGCCTCACGCCCAGCCAGGTCGACGCGGCCGGCTTCGGCCACTACCTGGCGGCGGACTACGACGAACTGGCCGACTGCCCGTTCGAGCTCGGCGCCTTCTGGCATGGCGACTTCAAGGCCGGCGGCATCGCCCACCGCTTCGTCGTGGCCGGCGCCCCGCCCTCCTTCGATGGCAACCGCTTGCTGCAGGACGCACAGAAGATCTGCGAGGAGCAGATCCGCTTCTGGCATGCGCAAGGCGCCAGCAAGCCACCGCACAAGCGCTATGTGTTCCTGCTCAATGCCATGGACGACAGCTATGGCGGGCTGGAGCACCGCAATTCCACAGCGCTGGTCTGCAGCCGCCGCGACCTGCCGCGCCGCGACGAGGCGGGTGGCGAGTCCGCACGCCAGGCCGAGGGCTACACCACGCTCCTGGGGCTGATCAGCCACGAGTACTTCCACACCTGGAACGTCAAGCGGCTGCGCCCCGCGGAGTTTGCGCAGTACCACTATGACGCCGAGCAGTACACGCAGCTGCTGTGGTTCTTCGAGGGCTTCACGAGCTACTACGACGACCTGATGCTGCGCCGCTGCGGCCTGCTGGACAACGCCGGCTACGTGAAGCTGCTCAACAAGACCATCAACCAGGTCATGCAGACGCCGGGCCGGCTGGTGCAATCGGTGGCCGAGGCCAGCATGGACGCCTGGGTCAAGTACTACCGCACCGACGCCAACACGCCCAACGCCACCGTGAGCTACTACGCCAAGGGCGCCCTGGTGGCACTGTGCTTCGACCTCACACTGCGCGCCGAGGGCCACGGCACGCTGGACGATGTGATGCAACGCCTGTGGACGCACTGCGCGGCCGGCCCCATGTCGGAGGCGGACTTCGCCGCGGCGCTGGCCGAAGTCGGGGGCCGCCCTTTCGACGCGGAGATTGCGGCCTGGGTCCATGGTCGCGACGACCTTCCTTTGCGCGAGCTGCTGGAACGCCACGGCGTGGCCGTGCACGACGACCCGGCGCAGCTGGCCCAGCGCCTGGGCCTGCGCGTGAGCGAGCAGAACGGCGTGCAGGTCAAGGTGGTGCTGCGCGGTGGCGCTGCCGAACAGGCGGGCCTGGCGGCCGACGACGAGTGGCTGGGCGTGGAGACCGAGAACGAAGGCTGGCGCCTGAGCCGCCTGGACGACCTGGCGCTCTACACAGGCCGCACGCGCAACGTCACGGCGCTGGTGGCACGCGACAGGCGCCTGCTGCGCCTGCGGCTGGAGCTGCCCGCGCCGCAGGACGGCAAGACCTGGCGTCTGGCGATCCAGAACGCCCAGCCGGTCGACGCCTGGCTCGCGGCGGCCTGAGGCGGCCCGGCTTGTCCCTGCCATCTGTGGACATCCCTGGGGACAGCCGCTGAACGGCTGCGCCATCGCGAGCGCCCATGCGGGCCCGCGCTGCGCTGCCTGTTCTTTGGGCAGTGTCAATCGACCTTGGCACCAGAGGCGCGCACCACGGCACCCCACTTCTCGATATCGGCCGCGAGGATGGCAGTGAACTCGGCCTGCGAGGTCGCGTAGGGCTCGGCACCCTGGGCTGCAAAGCGCTCCGCCATCTCGGGCTGGCGCAGCAGCGCATTGACGTCGCTGTTGATGCGCTCCACGAGCTCGCGCGGCATGTTCCTGTGAGCCATCAGGCCAAACCAGGGGTTCACGTCGAAGCCCGGCAGGCCGCTCTCGGCCACCGTGGGAATGCTGGCGAACGCCGGGGCGCGCTTGGCGCTGGTGACCGCAATGGGTTGCAGGGCCGCGGTCTTGATCTGGCCCGCCACCGAGGGCAGGCTCGTGAAGACCACGTCGATCTGGCCGCCCAGCAGGTCCTGCAGCGCCGGCGCCGCGCCGCGGTAGGGCACGTGGACAAGTTCGACCTTGGCGGCGCGCGCGAACATCTCACCCAACAGGTGGTTGACCGAGCCATTGCCGGCTGAACCGTAGGTCACGCGGCCGGCGCGGGCGGCGTCGGCCAGCGCACCGGCCGTCTTGAAGGGCGTGCCCGCCTTGGCCACGACCACGAAGGGCACCGTGGCCAGCGTGGCCACCGGCACGAAGTCGCGCCCGGGATCGAACGGCAGGTTTTTGTACAGCGCGCCGTTGATGGCCTGTGTGCCCACATAGGTCATGAGCAGCGTGTAGCCGTCGGCGGGCGCGGCCAGTACGGCTTCCATGCCCACATTGCCGCCAGCGCCGGCCCGGTTCTCGACCACCACGGGCTGGCCCCACTTCTCCGACAGCTTCTGGCCCACGATGCGCGCCAGCGCATCCGACGCACCGCCGGGCGTTTGCGGTACCACGATCTTCACGGGCCGCGCGGGGTAGGTCTGGGCCAGCGTGGGCGCGGGCTGGGTGAACAGGGCCAGCAGCGCAACGGCGGCCAGCGATTTCAGGAACATCTTCTTGTGCATGCGCACTCCGCAGTCGACAAGCGACGCAGTACAACAGGGCGCCGGTGGCCCTTCAAGCGGGAAATCCTGGCCCGCCCTGTTCAGCCGGCCGAACAACCCGCAGATATCGCGTGAACCGCGGTGCCACGCAGGCGCCAGTGTTCCGCCGGTCGAACATCCGGGCCGCCGCTGCCGCTAGAGTGCGGAGGCACCGCAAACCGCCCGAGACCACCATGCAGATCAAGAGAACCGCCGGCGCCCTGGGCGCAGAACTCCAGGGCCTGAACCTGGCCGCCGACCTCACGCCGGCAGTGGCGTCCGAAGTCCGCCAGGCGCTGCTGGCACACCAGGTCATCTTCATCAAGAACCAGGAGCTGACGCCGGCCCAGTTCTTGAGGTTTGCGCAAGCCATGGGCCAGCCCGTGGAGTACCCGTTCGTCAAGGGCCTGGAGGGCTTCCCGACCATCATCGAGGTCAAGAAGCTCGAGCACGAGAAGCACAACTTCGGCGGCGTCTGGCATTCGGACACCACCTATCTCGAAGAGCCGCCGATGGGCTCCATGTTGCTGTCGCGCCAGGTGCCGCCCTACGGCGGCGACACCTTGTTTGCAAGCCAGTACGCGGCCTACGAGGCACTGTCGCCGACCATGCAGAAACTGCTGGCGCCGCTGGTGGGCATCAGCAGCTCAGCCAAGGCTGACGTGAGCAAGACGCGCGAAGACCGGATCAAGACCGACGGCAGGCAAGAAGCGCCCAAGGAATACCGCGCCGAGCATCCCGTCGTGCGCACGCACCCGGAAACCGGGCGCAAGGCCTTGTTCGTGAACGTCGCGCACACGGCGGGCATCGTGGGCATGACGGAGGAGGAGAGTGCACCGCTACTCCGCTTTTTGTTCGAGCACCAGATCCGACCCGAATTCACCTGTCGCTTCAACTGGGAGGCCAACGCCATTGCGTTCTGGGACAACCGCTGCGTGCAGCACAACCCCGTCAACGACTACCACGGGCACCGCCGCGTAATGCACCGCATCACGCTGCAGGGCGACAAGCCTGTCTGAGAGCATCCAGCATGGAAGATCGTGCGATCATTTTTCGATCTTCCCAGGAGCGTGCATGGCAGAAGGCAGGGGTGCGGTCGATCGCGTCATCGACATCTTCGAGGTATTCCGGCAGGGCCAACGGCCACTATCGCTGACCGAACTCGCTGCCGCCGCACGCATGCCCAAGAGCAGTTGCCACGCCATCGTCGGCACACTGATCGCCCGCGGTTATCTCTACACGCTGGAACATCCGCGTGCGCTCTATCCGACGCAGCGCTTGCTGGACGTGGCACACGACATCGTGGCCGGTGACCCGTTCCTCGAGCATGTGCTGCCACGGCTGGAGGAGCTGCGGGATGCTTCGACGGAGACGGTCATCCTCGGCAAACGCCAAGGTGGACGCGTGGTGTATTTGCAGGTGCTGGAGGGACTGCACCCCATCCGCTACTCGGCCAACCCAGGCGACCTCAAGCCGCTGCATTCCAGTGCGATCGGCAAAGCCTTGCTGGGCGCACAAAAGGAAGCGGCCCTGCGCAGGTGGGCTGCAGACCAGAGCCTGCATCGCGTGACGGCCGCCACGATCTGCGATCCCGACCGCCTGGTGGCCGACGTGCTGCAAAGCCGGCAAGCCGGGTTTTTTCAAACACGCGGCGAGAACGTAGAGGATGTCTGGGCCGTCGCCGCATTCTTCACCGCTGGCCGAGAAACCCTCGCCATTGGCTTGGCAGGCCCCAAACACCGCATGCAGGACAGCGTGCTCTCATGCGCCCAGCAATTGGTGACCACCTGCAGTCTGGTGGCGCGTCAATTCAAGAATGCCTGACAACACTCACGAATCGAAGGTCCAAGTAAAAACGCCCCAACCTCTTGGAGGTTGGGGCGTTTTCGGCTGTAGGAGCCTGACGATGACCTACTTTCACACGGGAACCCACACTATCATCGGCGCAAAGTCGTTTCACTGTCCTGTTCGGGATGGGAAGGAGTGGTACCAACTTGCTATGGTCATCAGGCATAACTTGTTGCTGC
>NZ_QPJK01000002.1 GCF_003337555.1 Pseudorhodoferax soli
ACGATCACGCTCACCGACGTGAACGAAGCACCGCTGGGCGCCGTCACGGACGTGAACGCTGCAGCCAACAGCGTGACGGAGAACGCGGCCAACGGAACGGCAGTGGGGATCACCGCGCAGGCGCTCGACCCGGACGGCACGGCCACGGTGAGCTACAGCCTCAGCAACGACGCGGGCGGACGCTTCGCCATCGACGCCAGCACCGGCGTGGTGACGGTGCTGGACGGCACGCTGTTGGACTATGAGACGGCGAACAGCCATCAGATCACCGTGCTGGCCAGTTCCAGCGACGGCACAACCTCCAGCGCCAACTTCACCATCGCGCTGACGGATGCGAACGAGGCACCCATCGGTGCCGTGAGCGACACGAACGCTGCCGCCAACAGCGTGGCAGAGAACGCGGCCAACGGCACGGTGGTCGGCATCACCGCCCAGGCCACCGACCCGGACGCCAGCGCCACGGTGAGCTACAGCATCAGCAACAGCGCAGGCGGCCGTTTCACCATCGACGCCGCCACCGGCGTGGTGACGGTGCTGGACGGGACGCTCCTGAACTACGAAGCCGCCACCAGCCACACCATCACCGTGCTGGCCACCTCCAGCGACGGCTCTACCTCCAGCGCCAACTTCACCATCAACCTGACCGATGTGAACGAGGCGCCTGTCGGTGCGGTCACGGATGTGAACGCCGCGGCGAACCAGGTGGCCGAAAACGCCGCCAACGGCACTGCCGTGGGCGTCACAGCCCAGGCCACCGACCCCGACGGCACGGCCACAGTGAGTTACAGCCTCAGCAACGACGCCGGCGGCCGCTTCGCCATCGACGCCACCACCGGCGTGGTCACCGTGGCCGACGGCACGCTCTTGAACTACGAGTCCGCCACCAGCCATGGCATCACCGTGCTGGCCACGTCGAGCGACGGCAGCACTTCCAGTGCCAACTTCACGATCAACCTGACCGATGTGAACGAGGCGCCTGTCGGTGCGGTCTCCGACGTGAATGCGGCGGCCAACCAGGTGGCCGAGAACGCCGCCAACGGCACCACCGTGGGCATCACCGCGCAGGCGCTCGACCCCGACGGCACGGCCACGGTGAGTTACAGCCTCAGCGACAACGCCGGTGGGCGCTTCGCCATCAACGCCACCACCGGCGTGGTGACCGTGGCCGACGGCACGCTCTTGAACTACGAAGCCGCCACCAGCCATGGCATCACCGTGCTGGCCACCTCCAGCGACGGCACCACCTCCAGCGCCAGCTTCACCATCGACCTGACGGATGTGAACGAGGCCCCGGTTGGCGCAGTGATCGACACGAATGCGGCCGCCAACAGCGTGGCAGAGAACGCCGCCAATGGCACGGTGGTCGGCATCACCGCCCAGGCGACGGACCCGGACGCCACCGCGACGGTGAGCTACAGCCTCAGCAACAACGCCGGGGGACGCTTCACCATCGACGCCACCACCGGCGTGGTGACGGTGGCCGACGGCACGCTTTTGAACTACGAAGCCGCCACCGCCCATGGCATCACGGTGCTGGCCACCTCCAGCGACGGCAGCACCTCCAGCGCCAACTTCACGGTTGCGCTGACGGATGTGAACGAGGCGCCCATCGGCGCAGTCTCCGATGTGAATGCGGCCGCCAACCAGGTGGCCGAGAACGCCGCCAACGGCACCACCATGGGCATCACGGCCCAGGCGACAGACCCCGACGGCTCGGCTGCGGTGAGCTACAGCCTCTCGGACAACGCAGGAGGACGCTTCGCCATCAACGCCACCACCGGCGTGGTGACCGTGGCCGACAGCACCCTTTTGAACTACGAAGCCGCCACCAGCCACGGCATCACCGTGCTGGCCACCTCCAGCGACGGCAGCACTTCCAGCGCCAGTTTCACCATCGACCTGACGGATGTGAACGAGGCCCCGGTTGGCGCAGTGATCGACACGAATGCGGCCGCCAACAGCGTGGCGGAGAACGCCGCCAACGGCACGGTGGTCGGCATCACCGCCCAGGCCACCGACCCCGACGCGACGGCCACGGTGAGCTACAGCCTCTCGGACAACGCAGGGGGCCGATTCGCCATCGACGCCAACACCGGCGTGGTCACCGTGGCCAACGGCAGCCTGCTCGACTACGAGAACGCATCCAGCCACCAGCTCACCGTGCTGGCGACCTCCTCCGATGGGTCGACCTCCAGCACGCACTTCACGGTCCAACTCATGGATGTGAACGAAGCACCCATCGGTGGGCTCTCCGATGTGAATGCGGCCGCCAACCAGGTACCCGAGAACGCTGCCACGGGCACGCCCGTCGGCATCACGGCCCATGCCACGGACCCGGACGGCACGGCCACTGTCAGCTACACGCTCAGCAACGATGCCGGTGGCCGCTTCACCATCGACCCGGCCACGGGCGTCGTCACGGTGGCCGACGGCAGCCTGCTGGACTACGAGGGCACCGCGCAGTACCAGATCACCGTGCTGGCCACCTCGTCGGACGGCAGCACTGCCAGCCTCCAGTTCACGATCGACCTGACGGATGCGAACGAAGTCCCGGTTGGCCCGGTGAGCGACGTGGATCCGGCCGCCAACACCGTTCCCGAGAACACCGCCACCGGCACGCCCGTCGGCATCACGGCCCAGGCCACGGACGCCGACGGCACCGCCACGGTGAGCTACAGCTTGAGCAACAGCGCCGGCGGCCGCTTCGCCATCGACGCTGCCACCGGCGTCGTCACCGTGGCCAATGGCAGCCTGCTCGACTACGAGAGCGCCACCAGCCACCAGATCACCGTGCTGGCCACTTCGTCGGACGGCTCCACCTCCAGCGCCAGCTTCACCATCGCGCTGACCGACGTGAACGAGGCCGTGATCTCGCCCGTGGTCGACACCGATGCGGCGCCCAACCGCGTGCCCGAAAACGCCGCCACCGGCTCGCCCGTGGGCATCACCGCCTTCGCACGCGACCCTGATGCCGGCGCCACGGTCAGCTACACGCTGCTCGACAACGACGGGGGCCGCTTCGCCATCGACGCCAACACGGGCGTGGTCACCGTGGCCGACGGCAGCCTGCTCGACTACGAGGCCGCCACCGCGCACGGCATCGTGGTGCGGGCCACGAGTTCCGACGGCTCCACGACCGACACGGCCTTCGCCATCGCGCTGGCCGACGTGAACGAGTTCGCCGTGGGGCAGCCGGTGGACACCGACCCCGCGCCCAACCGTGTCGACGACAACGCCGGCACCGGCGCCACCGTGGGCGTCACCGTGCAGGCGGTGGACGCGGACGGCAGCAACAACACGGTGCGCTACAGCCTCAGCGACGACGCCGGCGGCCGTTTCGCCATCGACGCCGTGACCGGCGTGGTGACGGTGGCCGATGGCACGCGGCTGCAGGACGCCGATGGCTTCACCATCAAGGTGCTGGCGACTTCGTCCGACGGCAGCAGCAGCGAGACGGCGTTCAGCGTGGCGGTGCGCAACACCGACATCCAGGCGCCGGTGATCACCAGCCCGGCCAGCGTGGCCGTGCCGGAGAACACCGCCGGCGTGCTGCAGGTGACCGCCAGCGATGCCGACTCGCCGGCCGGTGCGCTGGTCTACAGCATCGTCGGCGGCGCGGACGCGGCGCGCTTCGCCATCGACGCGCAGACCGGCGCGCTGCGCTTCATCGCCACGCCCGATTTCGAGATCCCGGCCGATGCCAACGGCGACAACCTCTACGAGCTGCGCGTGCGCGTGAGCGATGGCCGCCAGGCCAGCGAGCAGCAGCTGGCAGTGCAGGTGACGCCCGTCAACGACAACCTGCCGCGCTGGACCACCCCGGGCGGGGTGGTCGAGGTGCCCGAGAACACCACCGAGGTCGTGCGCGTGCAGGCCGTCGACGCCGACCTGCCGGCCGAGACGCTGCGCTACAGCATCGTGGGCGGTGCCGACGCGGCGCGCTTCGCCATCGACGCGCAGACCGGCGCGCTGCGCTTCGTCAACGCACCGGACCGCGAGGCCCCCGTCGATGCCGACGGCGACAACGACTACGCCGTGGTGATCGGCATCAGCGACGGCCTGCACAGCGCCTCGCTGGCCCTGACGGTGCGGGTGCGCGACGTGGCCGAGGCGGGAGGATTGCCCGGCGGCACCGTGCAGGTCCGCGTGCCGGAGCAGCAGACCGCCGTCACGACGGTGCAGGCCACGGGCACGGATGGGCAGCCGCTGCAGTACGCGCTGGCCGGCGGCGCCGATGCGGCGCTGTTCGCCATCGACGCATCCACCGGCCGGCTGTCGTTCCGCGCACCGCCGCTGTTCATGTCGCCGCGCGATGCCAACGGTGACAACCTCTACGAAGTGCTGGTCCGCGTCAGCGACGGTGAACGCACGGGCGACTACCGGGTGCTGGTGACGGTCACGGGCAATCCGGTCGTGCAGCCGAACCCGGTGCCGACCGCGCCCGCTGCGGGCCCCACGCCGCCGGTGGCGCTGCCCTTGCTGCCCGGCCTGCCCGCCACCGGCGCCAGCCCTGGCATCGGCGGCGATTCCGCAGGCACCGGCACAGACGCAACGGAAGAAAGCCCGCAGCAGTTCGCGGGCGGTGCCGATGCGGTGCACGCCGACCATGTGCCCGGCACCAGGCCCGCTCCCGGCGTTCTGCTGGCCCCGACCACGCAGCAGCCGCTGCCGGCCGATCTGCTGCTGCGGGTGCACTGGCGCCAGTCCGACTACCACGCCGCGTGGGGCGAGGTGGGCCTGGCTGAACTCCTATTGCCTGAGATGCTGCGCAGCCAGCCTGCCGATGCCCGTGCGGAGACCGGCCGCGGCCTGCGGCCCGACGCTTTGCCGGTCCTCGCCGACACCACCGAGGAGGCCCGCGGCGATGCGCTGCAGACCAGCGCGGCTCTGGACCAGGCCCTGGCCGGCGGCATCGCCATCGGCCTGGGCGCGGCCTTCTGGGCCAGCCGCGGCAGTGCCCTGCTGGCCAGCCTGCTCGCCATGTCGCCGGCCTGGACGAGCATGGACCCGCTGCCCGTGCTGAACCGGCGTCGGCGCGGGCCACGCGACGCACGCGCGCAGCAACCCTTCGGCGATGCGCAGGACGACAATGCAGCCCGGACCGAACCCGAAGATGCCCGGCGCAGGAATGACGAAGCCGTGGCGGAGGACAACACGTGAATCTGATGGGATGGTGGCGCCAGTTGTTCACGCCTGCCGTGCGGGTCGCGCTCGGGCTGGTGTCGCTCATGGTCACGCTGGTGCTGATCGCCGAGATGTTCACCGGCTACCCGAGCGACCGTGGCGAACTGGTGCGCAAGCACCACGCCCTGGTGACCCGCACCGTGGCCCAGGATGTGGCCAGGGTGCTGAGTTCCGACGCCAGCGGCGCTGCGCAGTTGCCGCGATTGCTGGCCGATGCACGCGCGCAGGAGCCGCGGCTGCTGTCGGCCCGCGTGCTCGACAACCAGGGCCAGGTGCTGGGCCAGGTGGGCAACCACCAGAGCGGCTGGCACCTGGAGACCGGCAGCAGTTCCACGCTGGACAACATCCGCATCCCGCTGACGGTGGCCAACCAGCGCTGGGGAGAGGTCCAGTTCGTCATGCAGCCGCTGTACCCGCGCACGCTGGGCGGCTGGCTGCACGAGCCGCTGGTGCACTGGCTGGCCTTCATCTCGGTGGTCGGCCTGCTGGTCTATTCGCTCTACCTGCGCCGGGTGCTGCGCCACCTGGACCCGAACGCCGCCGTGCCGGAACGCGTGCGCACGGCCTTCGACACGCTGACCGAAGGCGTGCTGGTGCTGGACACCGTGGGCCGCGTGATGCTGGCCAACAAGGCCTTCACGCTGGTCGATGGCGAGGACGCCAAGGCCTTGACCGGCCGCGATGCCACGGACCTGCGCTGGCTCGTGGACAGCCTGCCGCCGGAGCAGCGCAACCCGCCACCGTGGCGCCAGGCCGTCCAGGACAAGGCGCCGGTGCTGGGCGTTCCACTGCATGTGGTGCGGCCGCGGCTGCCGGCGCTGCGGCTGGTGTTGAACTGCTCGCCCATCACCGACAACGGCCGCGTGCGCGGCTGCCTGGCGAGCTTTGCCGACGTCACGCAGCTGCAGGAGCGCACGGAGAAGCTGCGCGTGGCCTTGGAAGACCTCGGCGCCTCGCAGAAGGAGATCGAGCGCAAGAACGAGGAGCTGACGCTGCTGGCCACGCGCGACGCGCTGACCGGCATCTTCAACCGCCGCTCGCTGATGCAGCAGGCCGAGCAGCGCTTCACCGAAGCGCGCGCCAACGGCACGCCGCTGACCTGCATCATGTGCGACATCGACCACTTCAAGTCCGTCAACGACAAGTACGGCCATGGTGGTGGCGACCAGGTGATCCAGGGCGCAGCGCGCGCGCTGAGCCGCGGGCTGCGCATGGAGGATTTCGTCGGCCGCTACGGCGGCGAGGAGTTCTGCGTGGTGCTGCCGGGCAGCACGCTGGCGCAGGCGCGCGAGGTGGCCGAGCGGCTGCGCGAGGACATCGCTGCCACCCTCGGCGCGGCGCTGCGCGACCACCCCGGCGTGCGCGTGACCATGAGCTTCGGCGTCAGCGAACTCGAGGCCGGCATGGCCGACCCCGCTGCACTCATCGACCTGGCGGACCAGGCGCTGTACCACTCCAAGAAAAACGGCCGCAACCGCGTGACCGCGTGGCGCACCGAGGACACCAAGACGGCAGGAGCAGTTGCATGACGGACACCGCGAACTCCCCAACCCGGCCCACCGTGCTGGTGGTGGACGACACGCCGGACAACCTGTCGCTCATGAGCGCGCTGCTCAAGGATCTGTACAAGGTCAAGGTGGCCAACCATGGCGAGCGCGGCCTGCGCATCGCCAACTCCGACCCGCCGCCCGACCTGATCCTGTTGGACATCATGATGCCGGACATCGACGGCTACGAGGTCTGCGCGCGGCTCAAGGCCGAGCCGCGCACGCGCGACATCCCGGTGATCTTCCTGACCGCGCGCTCCGAGGTGGAGGACGAGACCCGCGGGCTGGAGCTCGGCGCGGCCGACTACATCACCAAGCCCATCAGTCCGCCCATCGTGCTGGCGCGCGTGCAAGCCCACCTGACGCTGAAGGCGCATGCGGACTTCCTGCGCGACAAGAGCGCCTACCTGGAGCAGGAGGTGGCCAAGCGCACGGCCGAGGTGCAGGCCATCCAGGACGTGACCATCATGGCCATGGCCTCGCTGGCGGAAACGCGCGACAACGAGACCGGCGCACACATCCGGCGCACCCAGCTGTACGTGCGCCGGCTGGCCGAGCAGTTGAAGGACCACCCGCGCTTCTCGGGCTACCTGACCGAGCGCACCATCGAGCTGCTGTACAAGTCCGCGCCGCTGCACGACATCGGCAAGGTCGGCATTCCGGACAACATCTTGCTCAAGCCGGGACGGCTCACCCCGGAAGAGTTCGAGATCATGAAGAGCCACACCACGCTGGGCCACACCGCCATCGCCGAGGCCGAGCAGCGCCTGGGCATGAAGGTGGACTTCCTCTCGCTGGCCAAGGAGATCGCGCTGTCGCACCAGGAGAAGTGGGACGGCTCGGGCTACCCGCAGGCGCTGGCGGGCGAAGCGATCCCGCTGTCGGCACGGCTCATGGCGCTGGCCGACGTGTACGACGCGTTGATCAGCAAGCGGGTCTACAAGCCAGCGCTGCCGCATGCGGAGGCGGTGCGCATCCTGCAGGAAGGCCGCGGCAAGCACTTCGACCCCGACGTGGTCGATGCCTTCCTGGTCGTGGCGGAAGACTTCCGCACCATTGCGGAAACCCACGGCGACGAGGACTGATGCAGGCGTCATCGAGCGACCCCTTCACCGCAGCGCGCCCCAGGCTGTTCTCCATCGCTTACCGCATGCTGGGCACGCGCGCCGACGCCGAGGACGTGGTGCAGGACGCCTGGCTGCGCTGGCACGGCAGCGACCAGGCAGCCGTGCAGTCGGCCGAGGCCTGGCTGGTGACGACGGTCACGCGGCTCGCGCTCGACCGGCTGCGTGCGGCCAAGACCGAGCGCGAGGCCTATGTGGGCTTCTGGCTGCCCGAACCGCTGGTGGAACTGGACGAGCGCACGCCTGAGGCCTTTGCGGAGCAGGCCGGCGAACTCTCGGTGGCCATGCTGTGGGTGCTGGAGCGCCTGGCGCCCGAGGAGCGCGCGGCCTACCTGCTGCGCGAGATGTTCGACCAGGACTACGCCGACATCGCCAAGCTGCTGGACAAGAGCGAGGCCGCCTGCCGCCAGCTCGTGCACCGCGCCAGCGAGCGCGTGCAGCGCGAGCAGCCGCGCTTTGACGTGCCGCGCGAGGCGCACCTGCGTGTGCTGCAGCGCTTCGTCACGGCGGCACGCAGCGGCGCACGCGATGCGCTGCAGGCCCTGCTGGCCGACAACGCCGAGCTGATCGGCGACGGCGGCGGCAAGGTGCCCTCCTTCGGCAAGGTGCTGCAGGGCGCGTTCCGCATCGCCAACCTGTTCTTCGCCACCTTCCGGCGTGCGCCGGACGCGGTGCTCTACCGCATCGCCACGGTCAATGGCGAGCCCGGCCTGCTGCGCTATGTCGAAGGTCGGCTCGAATCGGCCCAGGCCTTCGTCACCGATGGCGAGAAGATCCATACGATCTACGCCATCCGCAACCCCGACAAGCTGCGCGGGCTGCCGCAGCAGCCCTAGCCCGCCATGCCGGTCGGCACGCCGAGCCGGGCTGCCAGCCGCGCGGCGTCGTACGGCGCGTGCACCTTCACGTCGTTGTCGAAGTAGCAGAACACGTCGCGCCGCGCGCGCCGTGGCGCGGCGCGCGGTGAAGCGCGCCGTGCGCCATCGACCTGGCGGCCGGCGCGCCAGGCCGCGATGCGCGCGGCCCAGTGGTCGAGCGCGGCATCGCCGTAACCGCTCGCATAAAGTTCCTTGTCGCCATGCAGGCGCATGTAGACGAAGTCGGCCGTGAGGTCTTCCAGCAGCGGCCAGCGCCCAGCGGTGTCGGCCACCACCAGCGCGATGCCATGGCGCCGCAACAGCGCGACGAAGGCCGGATCTTCGAAGCTCGCGTGCCGCACCTCCAGCGCATGGCGCAGGCGCTGCGGGTGCGGCACACGCAGCAGCGCGCGTGCGGGCAGGCGGCCGT
The DNA here is from genome assembly GCF_003337555.1 of Pseudorhodoferax soli. GTDB lineage: Bacteria > Pseudomonadota > Gammaproteobacteria > Burkholderiales > Burkholderiaceae_C > Pseudorhodoferax > Pseudorhodoferax soli. Next base: position 9,143 of record NZ_QPJK01000002.1, read on the forward strand.
CGTGCCGGCGCGCGAGGGCACTGGCCTGGTCGGTGTCGCGCGGCAGGAGCGCGAGAAAGGCCTCGAGCCGGTCTGCATCGAAGCGCAGGGAAGGCGGCAGTTGCCAGAGCAGCGGGCCGAGCTTGGCGCGCAACGCGAACAGGCCGGAGGCGAAGAAGTTGGCCAGCGGCGTCTTCACCTCCTGCAGCCGCAGCATGTGCGTGATGTAGCGCGGGCCCTTCACCGCGAACAGGAAGTCCGCGGGCGTGGCGTCGTGCCAGGCCGCGAACGCGGCCGGCCGCTGCAGTGCGTAGTGGGAGCCGTTGAGCTCGATGCTGGGCAGGGCGCGCGCCGCAAAGGCCAGTTCCTCGCGCTGCGGCAAGCCGCGCGGGTAGAAGCGGCCGCGCCAGGGCGCATAGCGCCAACCCGAAATGCCGATCCATGCCCTGCCCTGGCCTGCCATGCCTGTGCTCCTTGTCGCGTTCTGGAGCGATGCAGCATGGCATGCGCCGCCGTGGCCGCCTGCACGCCAGCGGCGCGATCCCTTGTGCGGGATGGCCGATGCCGCAGCACCGGCCAGGCATGAAAAAACCCAGCGTCCAGACCACCGGGCCGTGGTCTTCGCGCTGGGTGGCGCCGGATGGCGGCGGGGATCAGCGTTCGATCGTCAGCGCCACGCCCATGCCGCCGCCGATGCACAGCGAGGCGATGCCCTTCTTGGCATCGCGCCGTGCCATCTCGTGCAGCAGCGTGACCAGGATGCGGCAGCCGGACGCACCGATCGGGTGGCCGATGGCGATGGCGCCGCCGTTCACGTTGACCTTGCTGGTGTCCCAGCCCATCTCGTTGTTGACGGCGCAGGCCTGGGCCGCGAAGGCTTCGTTGATCTCCAGCAGGTCGAGGTCGCCCGGCTTCCAGCCGGCGCGCTCCAGCGCCTTGCGCGCCGCTGGCACCGGGCCCATGCCCATGATGGCCGGATCCAGGCCCACGGTGGCGAAGCTGGCGATGCGGCCCAGCGGGGTCAGGCCCAGCGCGGCGGCTTTCTTGGCCGTCATGACGACCACGCCGGCGGCGCCGTCGTTGATGCCGGAGGCATTGCCAGCCGTCACGCCGCCGGCCTTGTCGAAGGCGGGGCGCAGGCCGGCCAGGGCTTCGGCGCTGGTCTTCTTGTTGATGAACTCGTCGTTGGCGAAGACGACGGGGTCGCCCTTCTTCTGGGGGATCGTGAAGGGGACGATCTCGTCCTTGAACCGGCCGGCTTCCTGGGCGGCGGCAGCCTTTTGCTGGCTGCCCAGCGCGAGCGCGTCCTGCGCCTCGCGGCTGATGCTGTACTTCTTGGCCACGTTCTCGGCCGTGATGCCCATGTGATACTGGTTGTAGACGTCCCACAGACCGTCGGTGATCATGGAATCGGTCATCTTCCAGTCGCCCATGCGCTGGCCGTCGCGCGAGCCCAGCAGCACGTGCGGGGCGGCGCTCATGTTTTCTTGCCCGCCGGCGATGACGATCTCGCTGTCGCCATAGGCCACGGCCTGGGCGGCCAGCATCACGGCCTTGAGACCGGAGCCGCAGACCGCGTTGATCGTCAGGCCGGGCGTGGCCTGCGCCAGGCCGCCCTTGATGACAGCCTGGCGGGCCGGGTTCTGGCCCGAGCCGGCGGCCAGCACCTGGCCCAGGATCACCTCGTTGATCTGCTCGGGGCTGAGCTTGGCGCGCACCAGCAGTTCCTTGAGCACCGCTGCGCCCAGCTCGGGTGCCGGGATCTTGGCCAGGCTGCCGCCGAATTTGCCGACGGCTGTGCGGGCGGCTGCGACGATGACGATGTCTTCCATGGTGTCTCTTCCTAACGATGCTGGGGTTGCGGGAAATCGAAAACGGATCAGGCCTTGGCCTTGACGTAGCGGCCGGGCGCCGGCTCGATGGCCTTGTATTGTGCGCGTCCGTAGCCGCGCGGGGCGGCAACCTGGCGGCCCGCATGGCCAGCCAGCCAGCTGGACCAATCGGTCCACCAGCTGCCCGGGTGCTCGGTGGCGTCGGCCAGCCAGTCCTGCACGTCGGCAGGGAAGCGGGTGTCGCTGCCGATCCAGTGGCTGCGCTTCTTCTTGGCCGGCGGGTTGATCACGCCGGCGATGTGGCCGGAGGCGCCCATCACGAAGCGCTTCTTGCCCGGCAGGTGCTGGGTGGACGCGTAGGAGCCGCCGATGGGCACGATGTGGTCTTCGCGCGAACCGTAGACGTAGACCGGCATCTGCAGCTTGGAGAAATCGATCTGCTCGCCGCAGACCGTGGCCCGGCCGGGCTGCACCAGCAGGTTCTCCAGGTAGGTGTTGCGCAGGTACCAGGCGTAGAAGGGGCCAGGCAGGTTCGTGGAATCGCTGTTCCAGTAGAGCAGGTCGAACGGCGGCGGCGTCTCGCCCTTGAGGTAGTTGCCCACCACGTAGTTCCAGACCAGGTCGTTCGGGCGCAGGAAACTGAAGGTGGACGCCAGGTCGCCACCGGGCAGGAGGCCGCCCTTGCCCATCTGCATCTCGCGGTACTTGACCATGTTCTCGTCGATGAACACGTCCAGGATGCCGGTGTCCGTGAAGTCCAGCAGCGTGGTCAGCAGCGTGAGCGCGGCGATCGGCTTTTCGCCACGCGCGGCCAGCACGGCGGCGGCCGTGGTCAGGATGGTGCCGCCCACGCAGAAGCCCAGCGCATTGATCTGCTTGGCGCCGGTGATGTCCTGCACCACGCCGATGGCCCGGATGGCGGCGTCCTCGATGTAGTCGTCCCAGCTCTTGTCGGCGAGCGACTGGTCGGGGTTGCGCCAGCTCACGACGAAGGTGCGGTGGCCCTGCTCCACCGCGTAGCGGATCAGCGAGTTCTCGGGCTGCAGGTCGAGGATGTAGAACTTGTTGATACAGGGCGGCACCAGCAGGAAGGGGCGCTCGTAGACCTTGGCCGTGAGGGGCTTGTACTCGAGCAGCTGGAACAGCTCGTTCTCGTAGACCACGGCGCCCTCGGTCGTGGCGACGTTGCGGCCGACCTCGAACAGGCTCTCGTCGGTCATCGACACATGGCCTTGCTGCATGTCGTGCAGCAGGTTCTGCATGCCCTTGGCGATGCTCTCGCCCTTGGTCTTCAAGGCCAGCGCCTGCGCTTCGGCGTTGAACGCCATGAAGTTGCTGGGCGCGGAGGCGGCCATCCACTGCTCGACCGCGAAGCGCACGCGTGCGCGCGTTTTTTCGTCGCCCTGCACCGCATCGGCCAGGGCCATCAGCGTGCGTGCATTGAGCAGGTAGCTGGCGGCCGAGAAGGCGGCCACGGGATTGCCGGACCAGGCCTCGCCCGCGAAGCGCCTGTCGCGCTGCAAGGAATGCTGCATGTTCTGGCCCCACAGGGCGCCGACCTCGCTCAGGTATTGCTTCTGCAACTCCTGCAGCTTGTCGGGTGCGAACGACAGCGCCGGCAAGCCAGCCGCAGCGGGTGCGCCCATGGTCGTGCCCCCGGACTGCTGCATGGCCTTGGCGAGCATGTCGCCCATCAGGCTCTGGAACTGCTGGGCGGCCTGCGCCCAGTCTGCTTGAGAATGCATTGCGTCTCCTCGACCCTCAAATCCCCAGAAATCCTGGGGTAAACCCTGATTACAGCAGCACCCTGTGAGGTGCGGCAACTTTATTTACGTTATGTATCTGGTCGTGATCGCGTGGATGTATGTGGCCGTGATGATGGCAGTGGCCGAGGCCACCAGTACACAGGGCACGCTATTGGGTGCCCTGGTGACCTTTGTACTCTACGGCCTCGTGCCGGTGGCACTGGTGGTTTACCTGATGCTGGCGCCGGCGCGGCGCAAGATGCTGCGGGCCCGCGAAGCGGCCGAGTTCGCGGCCCAGCAGGAAGCCCTGCGCAAGGCTTCAGCCGGCCAGCCAGATGCAGGCGGCCATGCGCCCGCTGACGCGGTCGCGCCGGTGCGAAAAGAAACGTGAGGCATCGCTGACCGTGCACCATGGCGCACTGCTGTCGTTGCCGTGGATGCCATGCAGATCCAGTGCCGCCAGCCGCAGCCGCGCGAGCGCGGGCAGATCGGCCAGCCATTTGCCTGCGGTGTGCGCGCGGAAACAGTCTGCCGCGGCCGCGGACTGCGCCAGGAATGCGGCCCGCACCTCGTCACCGACCTCGAAGGCCGTCGGGCCGATGCACGGCCCCAGCCAAGCCAGCCACTGCGCCCGCGGCACGGCGCGGCGCAGGCTCGCCACGGTGTTCTCGAGCACGCCCGCGGCCAGGCCGCGCCAGCCGGCATGGGCTGCCGCGACGGCGCGCCCTTCGGTGTCGCAGAACAGGACGGGCAGGCAGTCCGCAACCATGATGGTGCAGGCGGGGCCCGGCTGCAGGCTCATGCAGGCATCGGCCACCGGCACAGCCTGCGGACTGGGCAGGCGCTCCACCGCCGTGCCGTGGACCTGTTGCATGAACACTGGCGTGGCGCCCAATCGTTCGGCCAGCAAAGCGCGGTTGCCCTGGACGGCTGCGGCCTCGTCGCCCACATGGTCGCCCAGGTTGAGGCTGGCGTAGGGCGGCGCCGAAACACCGCCTGCGCGCAGGCTCATCAGCGCCCGCACGCGGGGCGGCGCCGGCCAGTCGGGCAGCAAGGCGTCCATCAGCCCTCGGCGTCCGGGCAAGCCGATGGTTGGGCCTGTTGCACAGCCGGCAAGGCCATGCCGGCCTCGTAGGCGGCCATGGTCAGCGGCAGGCCGGACACGTCGACCGCGAAGCGCTGCGCATTGAAGATCTGCGGCACCAGGCAGCAGTCGGCCAGCGTGGGACTGTCGCCGAAGCACAGGGCCGCCGGACCATGGGCCGCGCGCAGCTGCGACAACTGGCGCTCCACCGCCTCCAGCCCACTGCGGCACCAATGCCGGTACCAGGCGTTCTTGGCGCCGTCGTCGACCTTGAGCTCCTGCGACAGGTACTTGAGCACGCGCAGGTTGTTGATGGGATGGACCTCGCAGGCGATCGTCTGCGCGAGCGCACGCACCTGGGCACGCGCGAGCGGCTCGCGTGGCAGCAGCCTTGGCTCTGGGTGCGTCTCTTCGAGGTAGTCGATGATGGCCAGGGACTGCGACAGTGCCACGCCACCAACCTCGAGCACCGGCACCAGACGGTCGGCCGACACGGCGGCGAAAGCCTCGCCGCGCTGCTCGCCCTTGACCAGGTGGATCGGCACATACTCGTACGCGATGCCCTTGAGCGCCAGCGCGATGCGCACGCGGTAGGAGGCCGAGGAACGGAAGTAGCTGTAGAGCTTCATGGCGGCAGGGCGGGCTGGGATCGGGAGCGGCGATTATCCGCAGCGCGCGCCGCAAGGCCTTCGGCTTGCCCTGTTGGCGGCCGTGCGGCGCTCAGGCCGCAGCGGCCACGGCCCGCGCCGACTGGCGCGCACGCAGTCGGCCGAACGCCGCACCCACCGCCAGCGTGCCCAGCGCGCCGGCCACCATGAGCGGCCGCGTGCCGTGCTCGGCCACCGACAGGCCCGCCAGCCACACGCCGATGGCCTGGCCCAGGAAGAAACAGCAGGCGAACGAGGACACGGCGGCGCCGCGGCGCTCGGGCGCCATCTGCGTGGCATTGGTCTGCAAGGTGTTGTGCAGCATGTAGAAGCCCAGCCCGGCCGCCAGGCAGCCCGGCACGGCCAACCACCAGGCAGGCGCCCAGGCGATGCCCAGCAGCGCCAGCGCAACGATGGCGCCGCCCCAGGCCGCCAGCCGCGTCTCGCCCATGCGCGCCACCAGCGGCCGCGCGCCGAACGCGAACAGGATGCCGCCCGCGCCGAAGGCCATCAGCGTTGCGCCCGCGGCGGCCAGCGGCAGATGGAACACCGCATGCAGGTGCACGGCGATGAAGGCGAAGGCACCGAAGATGCACGCGCCCTCGAGGAACACGGTGGCCAGCACCACACGCGCCCAGGGCACTGAAAGCACTTTGGCGAACTCGCCGGCCATGCGGCGCACGGGATTGCCGGCGGCGGGCGTTCCGCTCGGCCGTGGCACGCGGCGGCCGACGCGCTGCATGGTCAACGCGATGGCGACGAACCAGGCCGCCAGCCCCCAGAACGGCAAGCGCCAGCCCAGGTGGTCTGCGGCCAGCCCGCCGACCACCACGCCGCTGGACATGCCCAGGATCTGCCCCACCAGGAAGCGCGCAAGCACGGGCTGGCGATCGGCATAAGCCACCATGTCGCCGATGAAGGCCATGGACAGCGGGATGATCGCTGCGGCCGCGATGCCGGCCACCAGCCGCGCGCCGACGAGCTCCGCGTGGCCTGGCGCCAGTGCGCAGGCCACCGATGCCAGCGCACAGGCCATGGCGGCCCAGCCGATCACGCGGAACTTGCCGAAGCGGTCGCCCAGCGGGCCGAACAGCAGCTGCGCCAGGCCATAGGCCATGGAGAACACGGTGACGACCTGGGCGGCCTGTGCCAGCGAGACCGAGAACTCCTGCGCCAGGCGTGGCAGCAGCGGATCGGTCAGGCGCATGGCAAAGGCACTGCCGAATGCAGCGAGGCCCAAAGCAAGCAAGGCACCGGGCGGCAAGCCGCGCGGTGCCTCGGTATCGGAAGAAGAAAGCATCCTCCGATGTTAGGCATCCCGCCCCGCCCGCGTGCGGACGGGGTGAATGCAGGCTCAGCCCTGGCGTTCGGCCAGGAAGATCTCCACGCGCCGGTTCTTGGCGCGGCCGGCATCGCTGTTGTTCTCGGCCACGGGCTCGTGCGAGCCGCGGCCGGCGGTCAGGATGCGCCGCGCATCGACGCCGCGCGCCGAAAGGTAGTCGCGCGCGCTGTTGGCACGCTGCAACGAGAGCGGGTCGTTGACGGCATCCGAGCCCGTGGAGTCGGTGTGGCCGATGATGCGCACCTCGGTGTTGGGCTGGTCGCGCAGGCCGCTGGCGAACTGGTCGAGGATGGGCCGCAGCGCAGGACGGATATCGGCGCGGCCGGTATCGAACGAAATGTCGCTCGGGATGTCCAGCTTGAGCTGGTTATCGGCCGTCTGCGTGACGGCCACGCCGGTGCCGGCCGTGGCTTGCTCCATCTCGGCCTTCTTCTTCTGCATGTGCGAAGACCAGATGTAGCCGCCCAGCGCACCGACGCCGGCACCGATGGCCGCACCCCGGCCCTGGCCGACCAGCGCGCCCACGCCGGCGCCGACACCGGCACCGACGGCCGTGCCCTTCTGGGTTTCGCTCATGTTGGCGCAGCCGCCAAGCGCCAGGGCAAGCACCACGGCGGCGGCGATGCCGGCGCGCGGCGCAGGCCGGCGGAACGATGCGGAGGAAGAGGGATGTTGTGCGGTCATGAAAGACTCCTGTTGTCGTGGCTCACAGCGGCATTGCACACCAGCCGCATCCGCCACCCAATGACGATGTGCTACGAGTTGTACCAATGCCGCGCCGGTGACTGCGAGGGGTTGCAGCGCCGATCGGCTGTCGGACATGGCCGCACCGATCCAGGCCTCGCCGTGGCACACTGCCCCGCGCATCACCAGGGCCCGCAGGGTGCGGGCCGCATTTGCCAGCAGAAAGGTCGCGATGAGCTTCGTTTTTCCTCCCGCCCCACCCGTCGCCGTGCCTGTCGTCGGCCAGACGGCCGCCTTCCCGGTGCACCGCGTTTACTGCGTGGGACGCAACTACGCAGAGCACGCCAAGGAGATGGGCTTCACCGGCCGCGAGCCGCCCTTTTTCTTCATGAAGCCGTTTGACGCCGTGGTGCCCGTGCCTGCCGGCCAGACCGGCACCATCGCCTACCCCAGCCTCACGAAAGACCTGCACCATGAGATCGAACTCGTGGTGGCCATCGGCACGGGCGGTTCCAACATCAAGGCGGCCGACGCGCACAAGCACATCTTCGGCTACGCCGTGGGCCTGGACATGACGCGTCGGGATCTGCAGGGCGAGATGAAGAAGCAGGGCCGGCCCTGGTGCATCGGCAAGGGCTTCGAGCAATCCGCGCCCATCGGTCCGATCACGCCCGTCGCGCAGGCCGGCGATGTCGAGAAGGCCGAGATCCACCTGACGGTCAACGGCAAGGAACGCCAACGCAGCGACGTCTCCAAACTGATCTGGAACATCGCGGAAACCATCGAACACCTCTCGGCCGCGTGGACGCTGCAGCCCGGCGACCTCATCTACAGCGGCACGCCCGAAGGCGTGGCCGCCGTGGTGGCGGGCGATGTACTGTCGGGTGGCGTGGCCGGGCTGGAAAGCCTGACGGTCCGGATCACCGGCTGACGCCCTTCGGACCGGCAGCCCGCCCACACGCTGCCGGTCCTCATTACACTGCCCCGCCATGAGCTTTCGCCCCCCCCTCAAGCACTGCCGCAACTGCGGTACTGCCGTGGTCTACCGCGTGCCCGACGACGGCGACACCAAGGAGCGGGCGGTCTGCCCGGCCTGCGCAACCATCCACTACGAGAACCCGCTGATCGTGGTCGGCACGGTGCCGGTGCTGGACGAGCGCGTGCTGCTGTGCAAGCGCAACATCGAGCCGCGTTGGGGCAAGTGGACGCTGCCGGCCGGCTTCATGGAACTGGGTGAGACCACCGCCCAGGGCGCCGCGCGCGAGACCGACGAAGAGGCCGGTGCCGCCTACGAAATGGGCGAGCTGTTCAGCCTCATCAACGTGGTGCGCGTCGGCCAGGTCCACATGTTCTACCGGGCCCAGCTGCTGCACGACCGCTTCGACCCCGGCCACGAAACCATCGAGGCACGGCTGTTCCACGAACACGAGATCCCGTGGGACGAGATCGCCTTCAAGACCGTGCGCGAAACGCTGCAGTGGTTCTTTGCCGACCGCAAGGCCGGCCAGTTCGGCATGCACCAGCTGGACATCGCGTAGCGGCGCCTGCCGCCACGCGCGCCAGGCTCACTCGCCCAGGTAAGCCGCCCGCACCTTGGGGTCGCTCAGCATCGCCTTGGCATCCCCGTTCATGGTGATGATGCCGGACTCCATCACGTAGGCGCGGTCGGCGATGGCCAGCGCACGGCTGGCGTTCTGCTCGACCAGCAGGATGGTGACGCCCTGGGCATGCACGTCGCGCACCACCTCGAAGATCTTGTCCACCATGATGGGCGACAGACCCATGGAAGGCTCGTCCAGCAGCAGCACCTTGGGCCGGCTCATGAGCGCGCGGCCCATGGCCAGCATCTGCTGCTCACCGCCCGACATGGTGCCGGCCAGCTGGTCCTTGCGTTCGCGCAGGCGCGGGAAGATGCTGAACATCTTCTCGATGTCCTTGGCGATCTCGGCGTTGTCGTTGCGCGTGTAGGCGCCCATCTGCAGGTTCTCGGTGATGGTCATGCGCGCGAACACACCGCGGCCCTCGGGCACCATCGCCAGGCCCTGCTTGACGAGGTCCCAGGCGCCCTGCCCGCGCACCGGCTTGCCCAGGTACTCGATCTGGCCGCCGCTCGCGGGCAAGGTGCCCGTGATGGCCTTCATCGTCGTGGTCTTGCCCGCACCGTTGGAGCCGATCAGCGAGACCAGTTCGCCCTGGCGCACTTCGAAATCGATGCCCTTGACGGCCTGGATACCGCCATAGGCCACCTGCAGGCCCTGGACTTTCAACAAGACAGTCATCTCAATGCGCTCCCGTGCCGAGGTAAGCCTCGATCACCTTTTCGTTCTTCTGCACGTCGGCGGGCGAGCCCTGTGCGATCAGCTTGCCGTAGTCGAGCACCGTCACGCGGTCGCACAGGCCCATGACCAGCTTCACGTCGTGCTCGATGAGCAGGATGGTGCGGTTGTCCTTGCGGATCCGGTCGATCAGCTCGCGCAGCTGCACCTTCTCGGTGGCGTTCATGCCGGCAGCCGGTTCGTCCAGCGCGATCAGCTGCGGATCGGTGGCCAGCGCGCGTGCGATCTCCAGCCGGCGCTGGTCGCCGTAGCTCAGCGTGCGCGCCTTGTAGTCGGCCAGCTTGCCGATGCCGACGTAGTCCAGCAGTTCCTGGGCGCGCTTGGCGATGGCCTCTTCCTCGGCCTTGAAGCCGCCGGTGCGGAAGATCGCGCCGAGCAGCCCGGAGCGCGTGCGCACATGGCGGCCCACCATGACGTTCTCCAGCGCCGTCATCTCGGCGAACAGCCGGATGTTCTGGAAGGTGCGCGCGATGCCGGCCTGTGCGACCTCGTGCACGGCTGTGGGCTTGTAGGGCTTGCCGGCCAGCTCGAAACTGCCGCTGTCCGGCGTGTACAGCCCCGTGATCACGTTGAAGAAGGTGGTCTTGCCGGCGCCGTTGGGACCGATGAGGCCATACACCTGGCCGCGCTCGATCTTCATGGCCACATCGCTTAAGGCCTGCAGGCCGCCGAAGCGCTTGGAAATGCCGCTGACGTTGAGAACCGTGTCTGCCATGTCCGTCTCGCTTCAGGGGTTGATGGACATGGGGCGGTTGGCCGCGCCGGGCACCGCATCGGCCGGCGTGTCCACGCCGGGCGTGACGGCCTGGGCCGAACCGGGCACCGGATCGGGCGCCATCTTCTTGTTGAGCGACTTGCCGTGCTCGGGCGCCGGCCACAGGCCGCGGGGGCGCAGCAGCATCACGATGATCATGGCCAGCGCGATCAGCAGCTGGCGCAGGATGGGCGCATCGAGCCGGCCATCGGTCATGGCCTGCAGCGGGCCGGCGACGTAGCGCAGCACCTCGGGCAGCGCCGACAGCAGCACCGCGCCCAGGATCACGCCGGGCAGGTGGCCGATGCCGCCCAGCACCACCATGGCGACGATCATGACCGACTCCATGAGGCTGAACGACTCGGGCGAGACGAAGCCCTGGAAGGCGCCGAACATGGAACCGGCGACACCGCCGAAGGCCGCGCCCATGCCGAAGGCCAGCAGCTTCATGTTGCGGGTGTTGATGCCCATGGCCTTGGCTGCGATCTCGTCTTCGCGGATGGCCATCCAGGCCCGGCCGATGCGCGAGACCTGCAGCCGATGGCAGATGACGATGCTGATGAGGACCAGCGCCAGGAACAGGTAGTAATACAGCGTGACCGATGGCAGCGTGAAGTCGCCGATCTTCAGCGAGCGGCCCAGGTCCAGGCCGAACAGCTTGACCGAGTCGATCTGGTTGATGCCCTTGGGGCCGTTGGTCAGGTTGACCGGGTGGTCCAGGTTGTTCAGGAACACGCGGATGATCTCGCCGAAGCCCAGCGTCACGATGGCGAGGTAGTCGCCGCGCAGCTTCAGGGTGGGCGCGCCCAGCAGCATGCCGAACAGCCCCGCGATGCCGGCCCCGAGCGGTATCACGAGCCACAGCGAGGAGTGCAGGCCGTTGGGAAACATGGCCTTGAAGGCCTCGAAGGTGTCGGTCAGGTGCGGCGAAGCCAGCAGCGCGAACATGTAAGCGCCGACAGCGAAGAACGCGACGAAGCCCAGGTCCAGCAGTCCGGCGTACCCGACGACGATGTTCAGGCCCAGCGCCAGCATGATGTACAGCAGCGACATGTCGGCGATGCGCACCCAGGCGTTGCCGAAGTTCTGCAGCACCAGCGGAAAGGCGATCAGCACGATGGCGCAGACCACCAGGGTCAGCGGCTTGTTCTTTTGCAGGAAGCTCATCGCGTGCTCCTCAGGCCCGGTCCGCCACCCGCTCGCCGAGCAGGCCCGAGGGCCGCAGCGTGAGGATGATGATGAGCACGATGAAGGCGAAGATGTCCGAGTAGTGGCTGCCCAGCACCCCGCCCGTCAGCTGGCCGATGTAGCCTGAGCCGATGGCTTCGATCAGCCCCAGCAGGATGCCGCCGACCACCGCGCCACCGAGGTTGCCGATGCCGCCGAACACCGCGGCCGTGAAGGCCTTGAGGCCGGGCAGGAAGCCCATCGCGTGCTGCGCCGTGCCGTAGTTGGAGGCGTACATCACGCCGGCGATCGCGGCCAGCACGGCACCGATGATGAAGGTGGCCGAGATCACCACGTCGGGCTTGACACCCATCAGCGCGGCGACGCGCGGGTTCTCTGCCGTGGCGCGCATCGCGCGGCCGAGTTTGGTGAAGTTGACGAGCCACATCAGCAGTGCCAGCGAGACGGCCGTGAGGCCCAGGATCAGCACCTGCGTGGGCGAGATCACGGCGCCGCCGATGTGGATCGGGTCGCTCGGCAGCAATGTGGGATAGGCCTTGTAGTTGGGCTTCCAGATGATCATGGCCAGCGTCTGCAGCAGGATGGAGACGCCGATGGCGGTGATCAGCGGGGCCAGCTTGGGGCTGTTGCGCAACGGGCGGTAGGCCACCTTCTCGATCACGAAGTTGAGTGCGGCGGCCACCACGCAGGCGATGACCATGGCGATGAACAGGATGACCCAGCCCGGTGTGCCCGCCATGTTCTGTTGCATGAGGCCGATGACCGACCAGCTTGTCAGTGCACCCACCATGAGCACTTCGCCATGCGCGAAGTTGATCAGGTTGATGATGCCGTACACCATGGTGTAGCCGAGGGCCACCAATGCGTACATGCTGCCCATGACCAGACCGTTGATGATCTGCTGTAGCAAGATATCCATCTTCTTCTCCGTTGCGGTACGCCCTGCGCGTAGCCCTTTGTGGGGACTAGCAAAAAGCCCGCCAAGCCTGTGTCAGCAGCGGGTTGGGGCGGGATTGTAGTCACGGGCATGCACCAGTCCGGGGTGTATTCAGACGGGGTTTTCCCTCTGTAAATCGCGCCGTTTCAGCCGCGCTGCTGGCGGTTCTTCTCGCGCAGCGCGGCCAGCTTCTCGCCGATCTTGAGCTCCAGGCCGCGCGCCACCGGACGGTAGAAATGGGGCTCGTCCATGCCGTCGGGAAAGTAGCGCTCGCCGGCCGCGAAGCCTTCGTCCTCGTCGTGTGCGTAGCGGTAGTTCTTGCCGTAGTCCAGGCTCTTCATGAGCTTGGTCGGCGCGTTGCGCAGGTGCATGGGCACGGGCCGCGTGCCGTCCTGCTTCACGAAGGCGCGCGCCTGGTTGTAGGCGGTGTAGACGGCGTTGGACTTGGGCGCCACCGCCAGGTAGACCACGCACTCGGCCAATGCCAGTTCGCCTTCGGGCGAGCCCAGGCGCTCGTAGACCTCGGCAGCATCGAGAGCCAGGCGCAGCGCGCGTGGATCGGCCAGGCCGATGTCCTCGCTGGCCATGCGCACGAGACGGCGCGCCATGTAGCGCGGTTCCGCACCGCCATCGAGCATGCGCACCAGCCAGTACAGCGCCGCATCGGGATCGGAGCCGCGCACCGACTTGTGCAGCGCACTGATGCTGTCGTAGAACTGGTCGCCGCCCTTGTCGTAGCGGCGCATGCGCTCGCCCAGCACGCGCACCAGCCAGGCGTCGTCGATGCGTGCAAGCTTCTCCTGCTGGGCCGCCACCGCCAGCGTCTCCAGGGTGTTGAGCAGGCGGCGCGCGTCGCCGTCGGCATAGGAGATCAGCCGGTCCAGTGCCTTGTCCTCGATGGCGGGCACGGCGTCGATGGCCTGCGCCCGCTCCACAATCTGGCGCAGGTCCTCTTCACCCAGCGGTTGCAGCACGTAGACCGCGGCGCGCGACAGCAGCGCCGAGTTGACCTCGAACGAGGGGTTCTCGGTGGTCGCGCCGATGAAGGTGAACAGCCCGCTTTCCACGTGCGGCAGGAAGGCGTCCTGCTGGCTCTTGTTGAAGCGGTGCACCTCGTCGACAAAGACGATGGTGCCGCGCTGCTCCAGGCCGTCGCGCGCGATGGTGGCGCGCTCGACGGCCTCACGGATCTCCTTGACGCCGCCCAGCACCGCACTGATGGCAATGAACTGTGCTTCGAAGGCATCGGCCATGAGCCGCGCGATGGTGGTCTTGCCGGTTCCGGGCGGCCCCCAGAGGATGCAGGAGTGGGGCCGGCCGGACTCGAAGGCGATGCGCAGTGGCATCCCCTCTCCCAGCAGTTGCTGCTGGCCGACGACCTCGCCCAAGGTCTTGGGACGCAGGCGTTCGGGCAGGGGCTGGTGCGGCGCGGCGGAAGGACGGGAAGCGGTAGCCATGGGCCCATTGTCCGGTGCCTCTGCCAGGCCCTGGCGCCGCGGAAGTTCCAACCAGATGTAACGCATGGGCCCGCCGCCTTGTGCGACGCGGCCGACGCCCGTATCGTGGCGGCGCTTTCGGATGCGACCCGCCAACAAAAGGAGACAACCATGGCGACAGCGGACAAGCAGGGGTTGGGCGACAGCCATGCGGCCACACCGGACCGGCGGCGCTTCCTGGCCCGCGCCGGCGCAGGCGCCGCGGCACTGGCTGGCGCCAGCGCCTGGGCCCAGGGCAAACCGCCACCGGGGCCGCCCAGCACGGTGACGACACCGCCGCGCGACTTCGGTCCGGGCGCATCGCCCACCACCTACTTCTGGGACCCGGACGTCATTGCGGTCGATCCGTCCTTCAACGACCTGGCCCAGCCCAACGCATCGATCCAGCGCCTGTGGACCGGGGCCGGCTGGGCCGAGGGGCCGGCCTGGAATGCGGTCGGCAAGTTCCTGCTGTGGAGCGACATCCCGGCCGACCGACAGCACCGCTGGATCGAGGACGACGGCCACGTCTCGGTGTTCCGCTCGCCATCGAACAACAGCAACGGCAACTGCTTCGACTACCAGGGCCGCCAGATCAGCTGCGAGCACCTGACGCGCCGCGTGGTGCGCTACGAGCTCGATGGCTCCATCACCATCCTGGCGGACCGCTGGAACGGCAAGCGCCTGAACTCGCCCAACGACGCCGTGCCCCACACCGACGGCAGCATCTGGTTCACCGACCCGCCCTATGGCGCGCAGCTGTACGAGGGCACGCCCGACCCGGCGGGCGGCAAGAGCAACCGCGCGGGCCGGCTCAACAACCGCATCGGCCAGCCGCCCGGCGTGAGCGATGCGCGGCAGGAGCTGCCGACCCAGGTCTACCGCTGGGACCCGAGTGGCCGGCTCGACGCCGTGGTTGCCGACGACAAGGTGCCCAACCCCAACGGACTGTGCTTCTCGCCCGACTTCAAGAAGCTCTACGTGGCCAGCACCGGCCCGGCCGGAAAGGGCGACATCCATGTGCTGGATGTGGGCGCGGACAACAAGCTGTCGAACCAGCGCGTGTTCAGCGACTGCATGGTCGACGGGGTCAAGTGCGGGCCGGACGGCATCCGTGCCGACGTGTTCGGCAACATCTGGTCGGCCAGCAACGCGGGCCGCGCCGTGGGCTACAACGGCGTCACGGTCTGGAACCCCGAGGGCAAGCTCATCGGCCGCATCCGCCTGCCCGAGGTCTGCGGCAACCTGACCTTCGGCGGACCCAAGCGCAACCGGCTGTTCATGATCGCGAGCCAGTCGGTCTATGCCGTCTACACCGCGACACAGGGCGCGGCACCGAGCTGACACACTGGCGCCCGTCGCGCGCTTGCGCATCAACGAGGTGGGGCATGGACATCCGGAACAAGGTCGTCATCGTCACGGGCGGGGCCAGCGGCATCGGCCGCAGCCTGGCGCAACGCTACGCCGCAGAGGGCGCCCGCGGCGTGGTCGTGGCCGACATCCAGCAGGACGCGGCGCAGCAGGTGGCTGACAGCCTGCCCGCCGGCGTGGGCCTGGCGGTGCGCTGCGACGTGCGCCAGGAAGCGGAGATCCAGGCCCTGGTCGCGGCCGCGCGCGAACGCTTCGGCCAGGTCGATGCCTACCTGTCGAACGCCGGCATCCTCGGCCAGGCCGGCGGCATCGAGCTCGACGACGAACTCTGGAATGCGATGTGGCAGGTGCACGGCATGGCCCACGTCTGGGCCGCGCGCGCCGTCGTGCCCGAGATGGTCGAACGCGGCGAGGGCTTCTTCCTGGTCACGGCCTCGGCCGCGGGCCTGCTCAGCATCGTGGAGACGGCGCCCTATGCCGTGACCAAGCACGCGGCCGTGGCCTTCGCCGAGTGGCTGCGCATCGCCTACGGCCGGCGCGGCCTGGGCGTGGCCTGCCTGTGCCCGCAGTCGGTGCGCACGCCCATGGTCAAGGGCTCGGACAGCTCGGCCTCGCAGGACGGCGTGCTGCCGCCCGAGCAGGTGGCGGGCGACGTGGTGCAGGCCATGCAGGACGGCCGCTTCCTCGTGCTGCCGCATCCCGAGGTGCTGCAGTACCTGCGCGCCAAGGGCCAGGACTACGAGCGCTGGCTCGGGGGCATGCAGAAGCTGCACGCTAGGCACAGCCAGCAGGCGCCAGAACACTGAGGCATGCGCGCCCGTACCGTGGCCAGGCTATCCATCCAAGGAAACTCCATGAAGCGCTTGGCGTTCTGCGCATCCGTCCTGCTGTTCTGCACCCTCCCCGCCACCGCTGCCGAGTCGCCGGCCTGCGCGGCCAAGCGCTCCAACATCGAGAGCCAGATCTCGGAGGCGCAGGCACGCGGCCGCACACAGGAATTGCGCGGCCTGCAGCGCGCCTTGCAGGCCAACCAAACCAACTGCTCCGATGCCTTGCTCGCGCGCGAGCGGGAGGACCGCATCGCCAAGGCCGAACGCGAAGTCGCCGAGCGCGAGAGCGATCTGCGCGAAGCCGAAAGCAAGGGCGACCGGCGCAGGACCGCCAAGCGCGCGGAGAAGCTCGCCGAGGCGCGCAGCGAACTCGCCGAAGCCCGCAAGCCGCTTCCACAATAGCCCAGGGAGACCCGCCATGTCCGACCTCGCCGCCGTCCAGGCCCGTCTCGATCCCCTCTTCCCCGGCCTCATGGGCGTGCGCCTGACCGCGCTGTCGCCCGAGCGCGTGCTGGCCGAGATGACCGTGCGGCCCGACCTCTGCACGGCCGGCGGCATCCTGCACGGTGGCGCGCACATGGCCTTCGCCGACACGCTGGGCGCGGTCGGCACCTTCATCCAGCTAGGGGCCGGCCAGCGCACCACGACCACCGATTCCAGCACCAAGTTCATCGCCGGCGCCAAGGTCGGCAGCGTGGTCACGGGCGAGTGCGTGGCCCTGCACCGCGGCCGCAGCACCCAGGTCTGGCAGACCAGCATCCGCAACGCCGACGGCAAGCTCTGCGCCGTGGTCACGCAGACCCAGCTGGTAATGACCGCGGGCTGACACGCTGGAACGTTCTGCCAATGCCGGCCGACCTTTTCGGCCATTGTTCGCAGAACGAACGCGGTTTCTACTGTCCCGGCCGGCCTTCCGGCCGACCGTCGCCCGGAACGATGGCGACGACACATGACATGGAGACAATCGCGATGACATCCCTGCCATCCTGGCAACTGGCGCTCGCCGTGAGCACCGCCGCGGCCCTGGCCGCATGCGGCGGCGACGGCGGCAACGAGCCCGTGCAGATCTCGACCCTGGGCAACCGTGCCGACCTCATCAGCGACGGCAACGCGCTGGTGGAAGTCCAGCTGCCCACCGGCAGCAACAAGGACACGCTCAAGGTGCTGCTCAACGGCAGCGACGTGACGGCGGCCTTCACCACCGCCACGGACAACGGTCGCAAAGGCCTGGTGCAAGGCCTGGCCAACGGCCGCAACGTGCTGGTCGCCGAGGCCGCAGGCGCAAAGGCGGCCGAATTGGTCGTGACCAATGCGCCGCGCGGCGGCCCGCTGCTGGCCGGCACGCAGCCCGCTCCCTACATCTGCGCGGCACCGACCGCGGTGGCCGCCACGGCGACCACGGCCGCGGTCGACGCAAGCGGCTTCACGACCGCCGCCACGGACGCGCAGTGCAACACCGCCACGCAGACGCTGTACTTCTACCGCACGACCACGGCCGGCTGCTCGATGGCCAACCCCTACCCCAGCCCGCCGGCCACGGCGCCGGCCAACGCCTGCTTCAAGCCCTACACCGTGGGCCAGGCTGCGCCCGGCGACCTCGCCACCACCACGACCGAGGCCGGCCTGACCGTGCCCTACGTCGTGCGGCTGGAGCGCGGCGTGATCAACCGCGGCATCTACGAAATGGCCGTGCTGATCGACCCGGCCAAGCCCTGGGCCAACGGCCTGGCCCCGCAGGCGACCTGGACCGGCAAGCTCGAGTTCATCTTCGGCGGATCGAGCGGCCAGCTGCGCCGCCAGCTGCGCCCGGCCAGCCTGTGGAACCACGACGCCGCGCTGGCCAAGGGCTGGATGGTGGCCACCAACGCGCTCGTCGACGGCTCGCGCAACACCAACCGCACGGCCATGGTCGACACCGTGATCATGATGAAGGAGGACATCACCGAGCGCTACGGGCCGCTCGTGCACACGGTGGCCAGCGGCTGCTCGGCCGGCTCGATGTCGGCCTACGGCATCGCCTCGTCCTACCCGGGCCTGCTCGACGGCCTGCTGGTGTCCTGCTCGCTCAACGACGCCGAGTCGTCCAACCAGGAAAGCGTGGACTGCGGCCTTCTGGTCGAGGCCTACGACAGGCCACGCTGGCGCGAGCTGATGGCCGCCGGGGGCTACAGCCTGGACGAGATCAACCTGAAGAAGGCCAGGATCAACGGGCACGAGGACTACACCGCCTGTATCGGCTGGTACAACAGCTTCGGCGTGCAGAAGCTCGCGGGCAACTACGACACGGCGCGCGAGGTCACCGCCGCGAACCGTGCCACCGGCGTGATCACCGCGCGCAGCCTGGGCCAGGCCACCAACGGCTGCCAGTTGCCGGCCAGCCAGGTGTTCGACCCGGTCGGCAACCCGAGCGGCCTGCGCTGCTCGCAGTGGGACCACGCGGTCGCCACCTTCGGCAAGCGCGCCGACGGCGAGCCCAACTCCACGCGCGACAACACGGGCGTGCAGTACGGGCTGAAGGCACTCGTCGCCGGCACCATCACGGCAGAGGAGTTCGTCACGCTCAACGAGACGATCGGCAGCTTCGACCGCAACGGGCTGTACTCCAGTGCGCGCGCCGTGGCCGACCTGCCGGCCCTGCAGACCGTCTACCGTGCCGGCCTGATGCCCGACTACCAGCTGCTGGCCCGGATCCCGATCCTGGACTTCCGGGGCTACGACGACAGCCTGATCCAGCCCATCACCAACACCGGCCGCACGGGCCTGCACCAGATCTGGAAGAGCTTCGCGAACCGCGCCCGTTTCGACCAGGCCAACGGAACCTCGGCCAACTATGCGATGTGGCGCTACGGCCTGAGCCCGAACGGCTTCAGCCCCAGCCAGCCACTGGCCGACGAGGGCTTTTTCGTGATGGACCAGTGGATCACGGCGGTGAAGGCCAGCGGTGCCGGCACGGCTGCAGCGCGGGTGCTGGCGGCCAGGCCTGCCGCGGCGGCGGACTTCTGCCTGCTCAGCACCGATGCGGCGCAGACCACGCGCGTGACCGATCCGGCGGTTTGCGATGCCGACCCCCTGCTCAAGGGCGGCACGTCGCCGCGCGAGGCTGCTGGCAGCCCGCGCGCCAACGACCTGCTCAAGTGCCAGCTCAAGCCGCTCGACGTGGCCGAGTACCTGCCCGCCGTGCTGAGCGCCGAGCAGTTGGCCCGCATGCGCGCCGTGTTCGCCGACGGGGTGTGCGACTACAGCAAGCGTGGTGTGGGCTTCGAGCCAGCGCGCGGCGTGACCAGCTTCGCCGCGGGCCCGGGCGGCCAGGTGTTGCCGGCAGCGCCGGTCTCGACGCCGCGCTGAGGGCGCACCGCGGCCGGACGTACCATGGGGTACGCTGGCGCGGCCTCCTCGGCATGCGCCACCGACCGCCCAGGCCGCAGCGCATGCCGACTTCCACACCCGCACAGACTCTCTCGCCCGCATCACCCGCCCACGCCGCGCGCGAACTCTACGGCGCACTCTGGCGCCATGCCGAAGGCGCGCGTGGCCAGCTCGTCGGCGCGCTGAGTCTGCTGGGCGGCGCCCAGTTGGTCCGCCTGGCCATGCCATGGCTGGCGGCCCAGGCCATCAACGCGCTGCAGCGCACGCAGCTGCAGACCTCGGCGCAGTGGATCGCCGCGCTGATGGCGGTGTACCTGGTGTCGTGGCTGCTGCACGGGCCGGGCCGCGTGCTCGAACGCAACGTGGCCGTGCACGTGCGCGAGCAACTGGGCGACCGGCTCTACGCGCGCATCGCAGGCGCGCCGCTGGCCTGGCACGGCGCGCAGCACTCGGGCGAGCTGCAGCACCGCGTGCACCAAGCCAGCCGTGCGCTGGCGGACTTTGCACAGAACCAGTTCGTCTACCTGCAGAACATCGTCAACTTCTTCGGCCCGCTGATCGCGCTGACCCTGTTGTCGCGCAGCAGCGGGGCCCTGGCCTTGGGCGGCTACCTGCTGATCACCGTGGTGGTGCTGCGCTTCGACCGCGCCATGATGCTGCTGGCCCGGCTGGAGAACGATGCCGACCGGCGCTACGTGGCCGCGCTGGTCGACTTCATCGGCAACACCGCCACCGTGATCGGCCTGCGCCTGGCCGCGGCCTCGCGCGCGCTGATGCGGCTGCGCATGCGCGCGGTGTCGGCGCCACTCAAGCGCGCCACCATCGTGGGCGAAGGCAAGTGGTTCGCGGTCGACATCCTGGGCCTGGGCCTGACCTGGGGCCTGGTCGTGCTCTACGTCTGGCAGACGCGCACGCCGGGCGAAGCCGTGCTGCTGGGTGGAGTGTTCATGGTCTACCAGTATGCGCAGCAGACCGCCGTCGTCATCGGCTCCATGGCCGGCAACTTCCAGAGCTTCGCGCGCATGCACACCGACTACCGCAGCGCCGAACCGCTGCTGGCCGCGCCGCAGCGCGCCGACGAGGCCGCCGAAGCGCTCGACGCAGGCGCCCGCTGGCAGCAGCTCGCACTGCGCGGCCTGCACTGGGTCTATGCGGACAGCGCGCGCGGCGGTGGCCTGCGCGAGGTCGATCTGCAACTGCAGCGCGGCCAGCGCGTGGCGCTGGTCGGCGCCAGCGGCGGCGGCAAGAGCACGCTGCTGCGCGTACTGGCGGGCCTGTACCCGCCAACGTCCGGGCAATTGCTGCTGGACGGACAGGCGCAGGACTGGCCGCGGCTGCGCAACATCGCCACGCTGATCCCGCAGGAGACCGAGGTGTTCGAGGCCAGCGTGCGCGAGAACCTGGCGTTCGGCCTGCCGCAGCAGGATGCCGACCTGCTCGCCGCCATCCACACCAGCGCCTTCGACGAGGTGCTGGCCGGCCTGCACGGCGACCTGGGCACGCTTCTGACCGAACGCGGCGCCAATCTCTCGGGCGGCCAGCGCCAGCGGCTGTGCCTGGCGCGCGGCGTGATGGCCGCGCGCGGCAGTTCGCTGCTGCTGCTGGACGAGCCGACCAGCGCGCTCGATCCGGCGACCGAGGCGCGGGTGCTGGACCGCATCGCCGCGGCCTTCCCCGATGCTTGCGTGGTCGCCTCCATCCACCGCATGAGCCTGCTGTCGCACTTCGACCAGATCGTGGTCATGGAGGCTGGCCGCGTGCGCGATGCCGGGCCGCGCGACGCGGTGCTGGCGCGCCAGCCGCAGCTGCGCACCGCCGCAGTCGTCTAGGGCCGCCGGAACGCCACGGGCTGGCGCGCCCAATACACGCCATCTAGCCGGTCCAGCCGCACCGTTCCGCCGGTGGACGGCGCATGCACGAAACGCCCCTCGCCCACATAGATGCCGGCGTGCGTGGCACGCGACCCGAACACCACGAGGTCACCCGTGCGCAAGGCGTCGCGGTCCACCCCCGCGCCCCAACCGGCCAGCTGCGCCACGGTGCGCGGCGCCAGCACGGGTGTCATGCCATGGCGGTAGACGTAGCCGATGAGGCCGCTGCAGTCGAAGCCGCCATCGGGTGTGTTGCCGCCGTAGCGGTACGGGGTGCCGACCAGGCCCAGCGCATGCACGGCCACGTCACTGGCCGCGTCTGGGCTGAGCCGGCTCTCGACCGGCTCGCGCACGCGCGGCGGCGCCGTGCCGCAGGCGGCCAGCACGGTGGCCAGCAGCAAGGGCAACGCCAGGCGCCGCTGCATCGGCCTATTGGCGTAGCACGTCGGCACCGGCCGGCGGCTTGAACTGGAAGCTGCTGGCCGGCAGCGCCGGGTTGACCTCGACCTGCGTAAAGCGCAGCACCGAGCGCTGGCCGAAGCTGTCCGCGATCTCCAGTGCGGCCAGTTCCGGGCCTTTGTCGCCGAGCTTGAGGCCCACGCGCACGGCCGCGAGCTGGCCGTCCTTGGCCTTGGGCGTCGCATCCACCCACTGCAGACCGTCCTTGTCGGGCGCGGCCTTGAGGTCGAAATCGGCGCGCAGCGCGGCCAGGTCGGGCGCCGCGGCCACGAGCGCTGCCGGCGTGGAGCCCAGCACATCGGCCTGCTTGCGCGCCGTGACCTGGTTCAGGTCCACGTCGTGCATCCACAGCGTCTGGCCGTCGGCCACGATGGTCTGCTCGAAGGGCTTGGTGTACTCGAAGCGAAAGCGGCTCGGGCGCTGGAACGCAAAGCTGCCGCTGGAGGTCTTGCTGCGCGCGGCCTGGCCCTCGCGCGGCGGCGAGGTGACGGTCTGCGTGAACGCGGCGCGGCCGCTCTTGACGGTCTTGACGAAGGCCTCGAGGCTGTCGAGCGCGTCGGCATGCGCGGCGCCCAGGCACAGCGCGAGCAGACCGCCGGTGGCCAGGGTCCGCAGTGTTTTGGATTGCATGGGCTCTCGGAGTCGGCCAGTGCGCACTTGGTTCATTCGGCGCGCTCGGGCACGAGGATCTCGCGCTGGCCGCTGCCGCTCATGGAGCTGACCAGGCCAGCCTTCTCCATGTCCTCGACCAGCCGCGCGGCGCGGTTGTAGCCGATCTTGAGGTGCCGCTGCACCAGCGAGATGCTGGGTTTGCGGTGCTTGAGCACAACCTCCACGGCCTGGTCGTACATCGGGTCCTTCTCGCCGCCGCCATCGCCCTCACCGCCATAGTCGGTGCTCTCGCCGTCGATGGTGCCGCCTTCCAGCACGCCCTCGATGTAGTCGGGCTCGCCCTGGCTCTTGAGGTAGGCCACCACGCGGTGCACTTCCTCGTCGCTGACGAAGGCGCCGTGCACGCGGATCGGCAGGCCCGAGCCGCTGGCCATGTAGAGCATGTCGCCCATGCCGAGCAGCGCCTCGGCGCCCATCTGGTCGAGGATGGTGCGGCTGTCGATCTTGGAGCCCACCGAGAACGCGATCCGGGTCGGGATGTTGGCCTTGATCAGGCCGGTGATCACGTCCACGCTGGGGCGTTGCGTCGCCAGGATCAGGTGGATGCCGGCCGCGCGCGCCTTCTGCGCCAGCCGCGCGATGAGTTCTTCGATCTTCTTGCCGACCACCATCATGAGGTCGGCCAGCTCGTCGATGATGACCACGATGTGCGGCTCGCGCTTGAGCGGCTCGGGGTCGTCGGGCGTCAGGCTGAAGGGGTTGTAGATGAACTCCTCGCGCGCCTTGGCCTCGTCGATCTTGGTGTTGTAGCCGGCCAGGTTGCGCACGCCCAGCTTGCTCATGAGCTTGTAGCGGCGCTCCATCTCGGCCACGCACCAGTTCAGGCCGTGGGCCGCCTGCTTCATGTCGGTGACCACCGGCGCCAGCAGGTGCGGGATGCCTTCGTAGACCGACATTTCCAGCATCTTGGGGTCGATCATCAACAGGCGCACATCGCGCGCCTCGGCTTTGTAGAGCAGCGACAGGATCATCGCGTTGATACCGACCGACTTGCCCGAGCCCGTGGTACCGGCCACCAGCACGTGCGGCATCTTGGCCAGGTCGGCCACGATGGGGTTGCCCACGATGTCCTTGCCCAGGCCCATGGTCAGCATGGACTTGGCCTCGTGGTAGACCTGCGAGCCCAAGATCTCGGACAGCTTGATCGACTGGCGCTTGGCGTTGGGCAGTTCCAGCGCCATGTAGTTCTTGCCCGGGATGGTCTCCACCACGCGGATCGACACCAGGCTCAGGCTGCGCGCCAGGTCCTTGGCCAGGCCCACGATCTGCGAACCCTTGACGCCCGTGGCCGGCTCGATCTCGTAGCGCGTGATGACAGGCCCAGGCGAGGCCAGCACCACCGTCACGTCGACGCCGAAGTCCTTGAGCTTCTTCTCGATCATGCGGCTGGTCATCTCCAGCGTGTCGTTCGAGACGGTCTCCTGGCGCAGCTGCGCCGCGTCCAGCAGATCGACCTGCGGCAGGCGCGAATCGGGCATCTCGATGAACAAGGGCTTCTGGCGTTCCTTGACCACGCGCGCGCTGGGCTGCGGCTCGGCCAGTGTCTGCGGCTCGATGACCACGGAGGGCTTGGCCGGCTTGGGCATGCGCAGCGCACGCGGTGGCTCCTCGCCCAGTTCGATGCGGTCTTCCAGCGCATCGACCGGGTCCAGCGTGCCCTCGGCGCGTTCGCGCACGGCCTGCTTGCCCAGGGCGCGGTCTTCGGCGGCTTCGCGCTTCTCGCGGCGCAGCTCGACCAGCGCATGCACGCGCGCACCGACGCGCTCGGCCACCTGGGCCCAGGAGAAGCGGAAGACCGCCGCCACGCCGATGATGCCGGCCACGATGGCGACCAGGCCGGAGCCGGCGAAGCCCAGCCACTTGGTGGCCAGCGGACCGGCCAGGTAACCCAGCACGCCACCGGCATCGCCGGGCAGACCGGGCTCGAGCCGGTACAGCCGTGTCCATTCCAGCGCGCAGCTGGCCAGCAGCAGCACCGCCAGCCCGATGGCAAAGCCCGGCAGGCCACCGCCGACGGGCCTGCGCGGCGGCTGGGCCCCGCGCATCCAGCGCGCCAGGTGGGTCAGCCACGACCGCACGCCGGCAGCCACGCACCACCAGACCGAGTAGCCCAGCGCGAAGTAACTGAGGTCTGCGACCAGGGCACCGAGCCGGCCGCCCCAGTTGCGCGTGGCACCCGGTCCTCCGGAGGTGGACCAGGCCGCGTCCTGCGGCGAGTAGCTGATCAGGGCGATGAACCAGAAGGACAGGGCCAACAGGCCCAGCAGCAGGCTGAACTCACGCGCGAAACGGACGATGCCCGAGCGCGGCGGCTCCGCGCCCTGCGATGAATTGAGGGTATTGAGCGAATAGGTCATGGGGGCAGCGCGCAAGCTTACCCCATGCCTTGCATGGGTTCGGCCCGTGCTCAGGCGAGGCTGGTCAGCCGTTCCTTGATGTGGATGGCGCCGCTTTCCTGCGTCTCGATGTAGCCGCGCTCCTCCAGGTCCTTCATCACGCGGCTGACCATCTCGCGCGAGGCGCCCACCATCTTGGCGATGTCCTGGCGCGAGATCTTGTCGCGGATCTGCAGCACGCCGGCCGCGTCGGTGCTGGCCTGCTCCAGCAGCGCATGGGCCACGCGGCCATACACGTCCATCAGGGCGAGCGACTCGATCTTCTGGTCGGCGCGGCGCAGGCGCTTGACCAGGCCGGTCATCACGGCGCGCGCCATCTGCGGGTTGTCGGCCACGCAGCGGTCGAACTCCGCGCGGCCCAGCATCAGCACGTCGGTCTGCACTTCGGCCAGCACGGTGGCCGAGTGGGGCTCGCTGTCGATCAGGCTCATCTCCCCGATGCAGTCGGCCGGCCGCAGCGTGGCGATGATGACCTCGCGCCCGCGCGTGTCGGTCGTCACCACGCGGCAGCGGCCGCTCAGCAGGATGAACAGGGCGTTGGTCTTGCGGCCCTGCTCGACGATGGTCTCGCCGCGCTTGACGCGGCGCTTGCTGACGGCCTGCGCCACCAGGTTGGCCTGCTCCCCGGTCAGCATGGAGAAGAGGGGCACGCGCAGCAGCAACTCCAGATTCGACAGCATCGACACGACCATGACTCCTTGTTGTTGGTTGACCCCCGCTCAACAGAGCAAATGGCGATCAAGGGCAAAATCCACACCTTGCGGCGTGGGCAGTCGCCCTCGCTTGATTCTGTGGGAAAAGACCCCACCTGTACACACAATGTGTGCAAATTCCGCTCGAAAGAACCGCTGATGTCGACTGAAAAACACGCCAAAGTCCTGATCCTGGGCTCGGGTCCTGCGGGATATACCGCCGCTGTCTACGCTGCGCGCGCCAACCTCAAACCGCTGCTGGTCACTGGCATTGCGCAGGGCGGGCAGCTGATGACGACGACCGAAGTCGACAATTGGCCTGCCGATGTGCATGGTGTACAAGGTCCTGAATTGATGCAGCGGTTCCTGGAGCACGCCGAGCGCTTCAACACCGAGATCGTGTTCGACCACATCAACAAGGTCGATTTCAGCCAGCGGCCGTTCCGGCTCACGGGCGACAGCGGCACCTACACCTGCGATGCGCTGATCATCGCGACCGGCGCCTCGGCCCAATACCTGGGACTGCCGTCGGAAGAGGCCTTCATGGGCAAGGGCGTCTCGGCCTGCGCCACCTGCGACGGCTTTTTCTACCGCGACCAGGAGGTCTGCGTGGTCGGCGGCGGCAACACCGCCGTCGAGGAAGCGCTGTACCTGTCCAACATCGCGCGCAAGGTCACGCTGGTGCACCGCCGCGACAAGTTCCGCGCCGAGCCCATCCTCGTCGACAAGGTCGCCGAGAAGGTCAAGGAAGGCAAGATCGAGCTGCAGCTGTTCCAGACGCTGGACGAGGTCAAGGGCGACGCCAGCGGCGTCACCGGCATCCGCCTGAAGGACCAGCGCGACGGCTCCACCAAGGACATCGACCTCAAGGGCTGCTTCATCGCCATCGGCCACCGCCCGAACACCGAGATCTTCCAGGGCCAGCTGGAGATGAAGGACGGCTACATCGTGACGCAGTCGGGCCTCAAGGGCATGGCCACGATGACAAGCGTGCCTGGCGTGTTCGCCGCCGGCGACGTGCAGGACCACATCTACCGCCAGGCCATCACCAGCGCCGGCACCGGCTGCATGGCGGCCCTGGACGCCCAGCGTTTCCTGGAACAGGAATGAAGCGGCTATAATCGCGGGCTTTGCCGGAAATCCAACACGGCAGACAGGAAACCGCCACCTGCTTATGGCGAGGTCAAGCTGCAAAACACCGAGCCGCACAACGCGCGGCAAAGTGCCAGCTGTTATCACGAGGAAGTGACCATGTCACGCGTATGTGAAGTCACGGGCAAAGGCCCGATGGTCGGGAACAATGTTTCCCACGCCAACAACAAGACCAAGCGCCGGTTCCTGCCGAACCTGCAATACCGCCGCTTCTGGGTGGAGACCGAGAACCGTTGGGTGCGCCTGCGCATCTCCAACGCCGGCCTGCGCCTGATCGACAAGAACGGCATCGACGCTGTGCTCGCAGACCTGCGCGCACGCGGCCAAGCAGCATAAGCGAAGGGGAATCACCATGGCTACCAAAGGCGGACGCGAGAAGATCAAGCTGGAATCCACTGCCGGCACCGGTCACTTCTACACCACGACCAAGAACAAGAAGCTCATGCCCGAGAAGATGCTGATCACCAAGTTCGATCCCAAGGCTCGCAAGCATGTCGAGTACAAGGAAATCAAGCTGAAGTGATGCCGGGGCTCCGGCCCGCAGCACTCCTCAACGAACCCGCTCACCCGAGCGGGTTTTGTTTTTTGCGCGGCCGCTGCCGCGCCGGCGACCTTGGAAAATGGCCTGCCAACCTAGAATGCCCGCCGTGCCTTCCATCCTCAACGCCGACCTGCACTGCCACTCCATCGTCTCCGATGGCACGCTGACTCCCGAGGAACTCGCGCAGCGCGCGCGGGCCAACGGCGTCGAGCTTTGGGCGCTGACCGACCACGACGAAATCGGCGGCCAACAGCGCGCCGCGGCCGCAGCCAAGGCCAACGGCCTGCGCTACCTCACCGGCGCCGAGGTCTCCGTCACCTTCGCGGGCGAGACCGTGCACATCGTGGGTCTGGGCTTCGACGCCGAAGATCCGCGCATGGCCCAAGGCCTGGCCGACACGCGCGATGGCCGCGGCCCGCGTGCGCGCGAGATGGCCGAGGGCCTGGCCAAAGTGGGCATCCATGGCGCCTACGAGGGGGCGCTCAGGTTCGTCGGCAACCCGGCGCTGATCTCGCGCACGCACTTCGCGCGCTTCCTGGTCGAGGCCGGCTACTGCAAGGACACCCCCGAGGTCTTTCGCAAGTACCTGACCGAGGGCAAGCCCGGCTACGTGCCGCACCGCTGGGCCAACCTGAAGGACGCCGTGACCTGGATCACCCAGGGTGGCGGCATCGCCGTCATCGCCCACCCCGGCCGGTACAAGTTCAACGCCACCGAAGAGTACGCGCTGTTCAGCGAGTTCAAGGCCCATGGCGGCCGCGGCGTGGAGGTCGTGACCGGCAGCCACACGCCGGCCGAGTACGTGGAATATGCCGGCATGGCGCGCGAATTCGGCCTCGCGGCCTCGCGCGGCAGCGACTTCCACAGCCCCGACGAAAGCCACTGCGACCTGGGCGCGCTGCCCTACCTGCCGGGCGACCTGACCCCCGTCTGGGAGCTGCTGGCGGACCGCATCCAGTGAGTCCGGCCGCACTGCCCGCCTCGCCGTTGGGCGGCATTGCACTGGTGCTGTGCGCCGTCGCCTGCTTCGCCGTGCTGGACACCACCACCAAGGCGGTCACCGTGACCGTGCCCTTGCTGATGGGCCTGTGGTTCCGCTATGCCTTCCAGGCCGTGGCCACCACGGCCATCGTGCTGCCGCGCCAGGGCCTGCGCCTGCTGCGCACGGCGCATCCGCGCTTTCAGCTGCTGCGCGGCGTGCTGCTGCTCACCAGCAGCCTGCTGGCCTTCCTGAGCCTTCGGACCATGCCGGTCGGCGAGTTCACCGCCATCGTCATGATCACGCCCCTGGTTATCACGATGCTGGCCGCACGCACGCTGGGCGAGCGCGTCTCGCCCCAGCGCTGGGCGCTCGTCGTCGGCGGCTTCGTCGGCACCATGGTGATCATCCGGCCCGGCGGCGAGGCCTTCGACTGGCGGCTGCTGCTGCCGCTGGCACTGGTGGCCACCAACGCCTGGTTCCAGGTGCTCACCAGCAAGCTGGCGCGCACCGATGCACCCCTGACCACCCACCTCTACACGGGCTGGATCGGCACGCTGGCCGCGTCCATCCCATTGCCCTTCGTCTGGGTGAACCTGCCGGACTGGCGGCTGTGGGCCGGCCTGGCGCTGATGGGCGTGATGGCCACCGTCGGCCACTTCCTGCTGATCCTGGGCTATTCACGCGCGCCCGCCGCCACGCTGACGCCCTACCTCTATGGCCAGATCGGCTTCGCCATGCTCGGCGGCTGGCTGGTCTTCTCGCACGTGCCGGACGGCTGGTCGCTGCTGGGCATGGGCCTGGTGGCCGTCTGCGGCGCGCTGGGCGCCTGGATGACGCTGCGCGAATCCCGTCCGAGACATTGAACCATGGCCCAATACTTCGAACTCCATCCCGACAACCCCCAGCCGCGCCTGCTCAAGCAGGCCGTCGCGCTGCTGGCCAAGGGCGACGTGATCGCCGTGCCGACCGATTCCAGCTACGCCCTCGTCTGCCACCTGGACGACAAGGCCGCGGTGGACCGCATGCGCCGCCTGCGCGGCGTGGACGACCGCCACCACCTCACGCTGCTGTGCCGCGACCTGTCGGAACTGGCCAACTACGCGCGCGTGGACAACAAGCAGTACCGGCTGCTCAAGTCGGCCACGCCCGGCGCCTACACCTTCATCCTGGAAGCCAGCAAAGAGGTGCCGCGGCGCGTGAGCCATCCTTCGCGCAAGACCATCGGGCTGCGCGTGCCCGAGCACAAGGCGCTGCAGGAACTGCTGGCCCTGCACGGCGCGCCGCTGCTGGCCACCACGCTGATCCCGCCCGGCGAGACCGAGCCGCTGCACGATGGCGCCGAGATCCGCGAACGCTTCGAGCACCAGCTGGCCGCCGTGGTCGACGCCGGTGCCTGCCCGTCCGAACCGACGACGGTGATCGACCTGGTGCCCATGGGCACGGGTGGCGAGCCCGAGATCGTGCGCCGAGGCCGCGGTTCGCTGAGCGCGCTGGGCCTGTAGGGCGCACTGCGACAATCCGCCGGTGAACTTCGACGCCATCCTCCAGAACCTGCTGATCTTTGCGCTCCCAGTGCTCTTCGCGATCACGGTGCACGAAGCAGCCCATGGCTACGTGGCCCGGCACTACGGCGACAACACCGCCTACCTGCTCGGCCGCGTGACGCTGAACCCCGTCAAGCACATCGACCCGCTGGGCACCATCCTGATGCCCATCATGCTGTACCTGGCAACCTCGGGCGCCTTCGTGTTCGGCTATGCCAAGCCGGTCCCGGTGCAGTTCGGCCGGCTGCGCAACCCCAAGCGCGACATGGTGTGGGTGGCGCTGGCCGGCCCCCTCGCCAACCTGGTGCAGGCCCTGCTGTGGGGCATCGCGTTCTACCTGCTCGTCGGCATGGGCGTGCGCGAGCCCTTCTTCGTCAAGATGTGCCAGGCCGGCATGCTGGTGAACGTGGTGATGTTCGCGTTCAACCTGTTCCCGCTGCCACCGCTGGACGGCGGGCGCGTGCTGGTGGGGCTGCTGCCCTACAAGCAGGCCGTGCTGGTCTCGCGCGTGGAACCCTGGGGCTTCTTCATCGTCATGGGCCTGGTGCTGGCCGGTGTGGTCGGCGCGCTGTGGCTGCGCCCCATCATGGGCCTGACCTTCGCATTCCTCGACCTCCTGCTGACGCCCTTTTCCCTTCTGATCCGTTGACCCTATGAGCACGCTGCGCGTCCTGACCGGCATCACCACCACCGGCACCCCCCACCTGGGCAACTACGTGGGCGCCATCCGCCCGGCCATCCGCGCCAGCCGCGCCGCCGGCACCGACAGCTTCTACTTCCTCGCCGACTACCACGCGCTGATCAAGACCGACGATCCGCAGCGCATCCAGCGCTCCACGCTGGAGATCGCCGCGACCTGGCTGGCCGGCGGGTTGGACGCCGAGCGCGTGACCTTCTACCGCCAGTCCGACATCCCCGAAATCCCCGAGCTCACCTGGTTCCTCACCTGCGTGACGGGCAAGGGCATCCTGAACCGCGCCCATGCCTACAAGGCCGCGATGGACCGCAACGCCGCAGCCGGTGCCGAGCCCGACAACGACGTGACGGCCGGCCTGTTCATGTACCCGGTGCTGATGGGCGCGGACATCCTGATGTTCAACGCCCATAAGGTGCCAGTGGGCCGCGACCAGGTGCAGCACATCGAGATGGCACGCGACATGGCGCAGCGCTTCAACCACGCCTATGGCGAGCACTTCGTGCTGCCCGAGGCGGCCGTGGAAGAAGACGTGGCCCTGCTGCCTGGCCTGGACGGCCGCAAGATGAGCAAGAGCTACGACAACACCATCCCGCTGTTCGCACCGCGCGAACAAATGCGCAAGCTCATTGCCGGCATCGTGACCGACTCGCGCGGCCCCGGCGAGCCCAAGGACACCGAGGGCTCGGCCCTGTTCCAGATCTACCAGGCCTTCGCCGAGCCGGCCGAAACTGCCGACTTCCGCCGCGCGTTCGAAGCCGGCATCTCCTGGGCCGATGCCAAGCAGGCCCTCTTCGAGCGCATCGACCGCGAGGTCGGCCCCATGCGCGCCACCTACCAGCGCTACATCGACGATCCCGCCAGCGTCGAACGCGTGCTGCTGGCCGGCGCCCAGAAGGCGCGCCGCACGGCCAGCCCCTTCATCGCCACGCTGCGCCATGCCGTGGGCCTGCGCCCACTGGGAAGCCAGGCAGGCGCGGCCAAGGCCACCAAGGCGGCCAAGGTCGCCCAGCCCACGTTCAAGCAGTACCGCGAGGCCGATGGCCTGTTCTATTTCAAGCTCGTCGATGCCGGCGGCGCATTGCTGCTGCAAAGCCACGGCTTTGCCTCCCCCAAGGAGGCTGGCCAGGCCATCGCCCAGCTGAACCGGGACGGCGCAGCCGCGCTCTCGGCGTTGTCGGCGCAGCTGGCCAGTACCGAGCCAGGTGCCGCCGCAGCGCTGGCGCAGCTGGCCGCGCCCAAGGCCGATCCACGCTCGGTGGCCGGCGAGGAAGACCCCGGCGCGGCCATCGAGCCCAGGGCCTGAGCCTAGGCCTGCAGCGTCGCCGACAGGGTGATCTCGGGCACCGCCGCCAGCGCCTTGGACAGCGGGCAGCCGGCCTTGGCGCCCTGGGCCAGTTCCTGGAATTTCGCCTCGTCCAGCCCGGCCGCCTTGGCCGTGAGCGTGAGCGCGATGCGGTCGATCTTGAAGCCCTCGCCATCCTTCACCAGCCGCACGCTGGCCTGGGTATCGGCCTGCTGCAGCGCGACGCCAGCCTTCTCGCAGGCGAACGCGAACGCCATCGTGAAGCAGGCCGCGTGCGCGGCGCCGACGATCTCCTCGGGATTGGTGCCGCGCCGGTCGTCCTCGAAGCGGCTGGCAAAGCCGTACGGATAGTCCTTCAGCGCGCCGGTCTCGGTGCTGATCGCGCCCTTGCCGGTCTTGCCGGCCCCCTCCCAGTGCACGTTGGCCTTCTTCTCGCTCATGGTGTCGTCCTTTCGAAAGGGTTGGGGTCCGCTCAGCGCAGGTGGCGCGAGGTGGGCACGCTGCCCACCACGGCGTCCAGCCGCGCCGGCTCAATCACGCCGCACAGCACGCGGCCGCCCGAATTGCCGGCCGGGTTGGTCCTGTAGTCGTCGGCATCGGCGTGCACGACGAGCGTGCGGCCCAGCACAGAGTTCTTGGCGCTCCGCAGCAAGGTGATCTTGGGGTTGGTGAAGCGCAGCACGCCCTTGCCCTGGCCATCGACGAGCAGGTTGGGCGCATCGCCGGCATGGCGCTGCGCGTCGTGCTCGGGATGGCCATGGCGGCCCGTGGCCTCGGGGTCGAAGTGCCCGCCTGCGGCGCCGAAGGCGATGGTCTTGCCGCTGGGATCGGGCCCCGGCGCGCACTGGCCGTTGACGTGGATGTGGAGCCCGTGCAGGCCAGGCGTCAGCCCTTCGGCATTCACGACGATCTCCACCCCCTCGGCCACGGAGGTCAGGACGGCCTGGCCGCGCGGCTGGCCGTCTTCGCCCATGAGCTTGACCAGCGCGCTCGATCCGGCGCGCGGTGTCGGCACGGCCGCCGGACTGGCGGGGTTGCCAGCGCCCTGGGCGCCGCCGGCCAGCACGGCGGCCGCGGCCAGCAGGATCAGCAAGTGGGTGCGTGCGGGCTTGTTCATGCAGGTCTCCTCGTTCGGCGCGGCCAATCTAGCACCGCAGCCGCGACGCGCGCGTAGGAAAGCAGCGCTTGTCACACAAGTTTCGAGAGGCCCGTCGGCGGCGGCGTCCAACGCGCCGCCACGCCAATCCGCCATGCGGCCCTGCCAGGCCGTTCACTGGCCGGTTTCGAGCACCAGCTCCAGGCCGAGTTTGCCGACCAGGAACGCGATGGCAGACAGCATGAACAGCCAGGCGAGGGCCAGCAACTGCTCCATGTGGTCGCCCGGCGCCAGCAGCATCCCGGCGAACGCCAGGCAGGCCAGCACGAGTGCGGCGTAGAAGCCTTCGGTGGTGCGTTGGTTCAGCAGCGCAAGCACGCTGCGTTTCGCATGCGTCATGGACCATTCTCCGGATCGGACGATGGGGACACGGAACAACCGTCACGATGACGGGTTGGCTCCAGCCTAAAGTCCGCCCCGCACGCCACGGATCGGTGCGTGGCGCAAGCCACGGTAGGAAAAGCGCCTACGCCGCCGGACCCTGCGTCAACACCATCATCGCGTGCGCCTTCAGCCGCAGCTTGGCGCCCGGCGCGACACGCCGCGCACGCCGTGCCGGCAGCTGCGCGCGGTCGGTCGCGATGCGCAGCTGCCAGGCCTGGCCGAAGCGCGTCTCGGGGGGCACCGTGAACAGGTGCGACTCGGGCGCGCCGTTGAACAGCAGCAGCACCGAGGGGCCCGGCGCATCGGCACGGCCCTTGGCATGGTCGGCCGCGCCGTCGAACACCAGCTGCAGGCAGCGCGCACGCGGATGCTGCCACTCGTCCTCCGTCATCGGCAGGCCCCAGACGCTGTACCAGGTGGCGTCGGGATGCTCACCGTCGCCCACGGGCCAGTGCGGGCTGCGCAGCACGGCCAGCTCCTTGCGCAGCCGGATCAGCTTGGCCGTGAAGGCGAACAACGCGTCGTCGCGCACGCCATCGCTCCAGTCGAACCAGGAGATCGGGCTGTCCTGGCAGTAGGCGTTGTTGTTGCCCTGCTGCGTCCGGCCGATCTCGTCGCCGCCCAGCAGCAGCGGCACGCCGCGCGACATGAACAGTGTGGCCAGCAGGTTGCGCTGCTGGCGCGCGCGCAGCGCCAGCACCTCGGGGTTGTCGGTCGGGCCTTCGGCGCCGCAGTTCCAGCTGCGGTTGTGGCTCTCGCCGTCGCGGTTGTCCTCGCCGTTGGCCTCGTTGTGCTTCTCGTTGTAGCTGACCAGGTCGCGCAGCGTGAAGCCGTCATGCACCGTCACGATGTTGACGCTGGCCGAGGGCGGCCGGCGCGATGGCGCGAAGATCTCGGGCGTGCCGCACAGGCGCGAAGCGAAGGTGGGCAGGCTGTCGTCGGCGTTGCGCCAGAAGTCGCGCACCTCGTCGCGGTAGCTGCCGTTCCATTCCGACCAGCCGACCGGAAAGCCGCCAACCTGGTAGCCGTAGTCGCCCAGGTCCCAGGGCTCGGCGATCATCTTCACGCGGCGCAGCACCGGGTCCTGCGCCACCGCCGATAGGAACGGCGTGCGGTGGTCGAAGGCGCCAGCCTCATCGCGCGAGATGGCCGGGGCCAGGTCGAAGCGAAAGCCGTCCACATGCATCTCTTCGACCCAGTAGCGCAGGCTGTCCATCACCATGCGCAGCACCGGCGGGTTGCTCACGTCCAGCGTGTTGCCGGTGCCGCTGAAGTCGTTGTAGTAGCGGCGGTCTTCGGTCAGCCGGTAGTAGGCGGCGTTGTCGATGCCCTTGAAGCACATGGTCGGGCCCAGGTGGTTGCCCTCGCAGGTGTGGTTGTAGACCACATCCAGGATCACCTCGATGCCGGCCTGGTGCAGCGCCTTCACCATGCCGCGGAACTCGGCCACGCCGCCGTCCGTGCCCTTGAAGCAGTAGCGCGGTTCGGGGGCGAAGAAACCGATGGTGTTGTAGCCCCAGTAGTTGGCCAGCCCGGCATCCACGAGCCGGCCTTCGTCGTTGAAGGCCTGCACGGGCAGCAACTGCACGGCCGTGACGCCCAGGCGCTTCAGGTAGTCGATGGCAGCCTGGTTGGCCAGGCCCGCAAAGGTGCCGCGCAACTCCTCGGGCACGCCGGGCATGTTCTTGGTAAAGCCCCGCACGTTGACTTCGTAGAAGACCGAGTCGGCCATGGGGATGGCCGGGGGCTGGTCGCCTTGCCAGTCGAAATCGGGCGCGATCACGACCGACCTGGCCGCCACGGCCGCGCTGTCGGTGTCGTCGCGCGCGAGATCCTGCTCCTCGTGGCCCAGCGGATAGCCGAAGGTCACGGCATCGCCGCGCAGCGGCCGGTCGATGGCGCGGGTGTAGGGGTCCAGCAGCAGCTTGGCCGGATTGCAGCGCTGGCCGTTGCCGGGATCGAAGGGGCCGTGCACGCGCACGCCGTAGCGCGTGCCCGGCTCGACACCGGGCACGAAGCCGTGCCAGATGTCCTCGGTGCGCGCCGGCAGCCGGATGCGCCGCTGCTCTTCGCGCCCTTCGGCATCGAACAGGCACAGCTCGACCGATTCGGCCGCACTCGAATAGAGCGCGAAATTCGCACCACCATCGCGCAGGTGCATGCCCATGGGCCAGGGCCGGCCCGGATCGCAAGTGTCTGTCATGGTTTCTTGTCGCAAGCAAGCGCCGGGCCGCGGCGCGGGACGGTCGAGGGCCGGTGGCCCAAAGGGATCAACGGAAGATCAATGCGATCAGGATGATGATGGGGATCGGCACACCGAGGAAGAACAGCAGCAAAGAGCGCATGGGAGGTCTCCAGAGGAAGGAAGGGTGATCGAAGAATCTGGCGGATCAGGCGTCGCGTTCGCGGCCGCCCCAGGTGGCTGCCAGGCTTGCGCAGAAGGCGCCCAGCAGCAT
Source organism: Pseudorhodoferax soli (assembly GCF_003337555.1). Lineage (GTDB taxonomy): Bacteria > Pseudomonadota > Gammaproteobacteria > Burkholderiales > Burkholderiaceae_C > Pseudorhodoferax > Pseudorhodoferax soli. The sequence continues at coordinate 45,018 of NZ_QPJK01000002.1, forward strand.
GGACACGAACAGCCACAGCGTGGCCGTGATGCCGGCCTTGCGCGCCTTCTCGGCGGCCTCGCGCGCTGCGGCCTCGGCTTCCCGGGCCTTGGCCTGCATGCGGGCCACGGTGTCGGCCACGCGCTGCTCGGCCTCCGGCTGTGGGATCCCCGTGCGCTCGGCCACGAGCTGGCCCAGGTAGCGCTGGTCCTCGGGCGCAAGCGGCTTGTCCTGGCCCGCCTGGCCCAGGATGCGGGCCACCTCGGCCGCGGGCACGGCCTCGGCCGGCGCGACCTGGCCGGCCTGCGCCGGGCTGGCCGGGCGGCGGAACATGCTGTCGATGAAGTAGGCGGCCGGGCCTTCGCTCGCGCCCTCGCCCTGCGTGGCCCCGGCCACGGCAGCCGTGGCAGCCCCACCGGCGACCGTGGCGCCCACCTTCACGGCGCCACCCACCACGCTACCGATGGCTGTGGTGAGCAAGGCGGCCGTGGCCAGCGTGGCCACGGCCCAGGCCAGGAAGCCGTGGGCCGTGTCGCGGAAGAAGACCTCGTCGCCCTGCACACCGGCCCAGCGCGTGCGCAGACGGCCGGCCAGATAACCGCCCATGCCCGAGGCCAGGGCCTGCGTGACCATGACCCAGACGACGGCCGAGAAGCCCAGTGCCATGGCGCTTGCGCCTTTGCCGCCATAGGGCGACAGCGAGGTCAGGCCCAGGCCTGCGCCAAGGATCAGCAGGATCAGGGAGAGCGCCGCCGCGGCGGCGCCGCCAGCGACGATGGCGCCCCAGGAGACGGCGCTGGCCGGCGCATCGACGGCGGTCTCGAGCCGGGCCGATGCCAAGGGAAGGGAAGCTGCCACCGGGTTCTCCTGTTGTTGCGACCGCGCCATTGTTCGCAGCGCCCTGAAGGGGGTTCGTCGGACGGCAAAGCCGCCGCTTGTAGGAAATCAGGCCCGATTGCGGGCCGCCGGCCGGCCGCTCTTGCCACCCCCTGGCCGGCCCTTGCCGCCGGGCGGCCTGCGCCCCGCCAGGCTCTGGGCCAGCAGTTCGGTGAGGTCCACCACATTGGAGTCGCGCGTGCTTTGCGGTGCCGACTCCAGCGGCGTGACCTGCTGCGTTTCGCCCGCCGCCACCTTGCGCTGCACCAGCGCGTGGATCGCCTCGGAGAAATGGTCGGTGTAGTCGGCGGGTTGCCACGGCACGGTCATCTCGGCGATCAGCTGCGACGCCATCTTGAGTTCGGCCGGCTTGAGCACGCCCTTGCCCGCGGCGGGCAGCTTGAGCTCGTCCTGCGGCCGGATTTCGTCGGCCCAGCGGATGGTGTTGAGCATGAGCGCCGGCCCCGTGGGCACGAGCACCGCGAGGTGCTCCTTGCTGTGCAGGACCACACGCGCGATGCCGATCACACCGGCACCCACCATGGCCTCGCGCAGCAGCGCGTAGACCTTGTCGCCCCTGCCCAGGGGCTCCAGGTAGTAGGGCCGCTCGAGCAGCACGAAGGGGATCTCGGCGGCCGTGACGAAGGCTTCGATGGCGATCGTCTGCGTGGACTGGGGGTAGGCGTCCTTGATCTGCTCGTCGGACAGCACCACGTAGTCACCGTCTTCCTGCCGGATGCCTTTGACGATGTGCTCCTTGGCGATCTCGCGGCCGGTGCGCTTGTTCACGCGCTTGTAGCCCACGGGGTCCATCGAGCGCCTGTCCAGCCAGTCGAAGTCGATGCCGGTCTCGCGCGAGGCCGGGTACAGGCCCACGGGCACGTGCACCAGACCGAAGCTGATGGCGCCTTTCCAGATGGCCCGCAGCATGTCTAGCCCTCCTCGAAGCCGATGGTCTTCATGGCCGTCTTGAGCGACCGGGCGGCGCGCGCATAGCCCTGCCAGGGCGCGTTGCCGATGTCCAGCCGCCCGTGCACGTTGCGCACGTTCCACTGGTCGCTGCTCTTCAGCGTGGACAGCTCGTCCCAGGCCAGCGGCACCGAGATGCCCATGCCGGGCCGTGCGCGCGCCGACCAGGCGCAGACCGTGGTGGCGCCCTGGCTGTTGCGCAGGTAGTCCACGAAGATCCGGCCGACGCGGTTGCGCGGCCCGCTCTTGGCCACGAAGCGGTCGGGGATGGTGCGCGCGAGGTGCTGCACGATGGCCTGCGCAAAGCCCTTGGCGCTGGCCCAGCTGTGCAGGCGCTTGATCGGCACGACCACGTGCAGGCCCTTGCCGCCGCTGGTCTTGAGGAAGGCCGGCAGGCCCAGCTGCTCCAGAAAGGCGTGCACGAGTTCGGCCGCCTCCTGCATCTGGCGCCAGCGCACGCCCTCGCCGGGGTCGAGGTCGAACACCAGGCGGTCCGGCTTGTCGAACGACGCCGCCAGTGCGTTCATCGAATGGAACTCCACCACGTTCCACTGCGCCGCCGACAGCAGCCCGCGCGGGCTGGCCAGGGCCAGCAGCGACGCGTGCCCGGGGTCGAGGCCAGGGTCGAGCTGGCGGATGCCCGGCAGCTTTTCGGTCTCGGCATGCTTCTGGAAGAACAGTTGCTTGCCCATGCCGGCCGGCGCACGCACCAGCGCCACCGGCCGGTTGCCCTTCAGCTGGTCCAGCATCAGATCGCCGACCAGCGCGTAGTAGCGCACCAGGTCCAGTTTGGTGATGCCGCTGGAGGGGTCGATCACACGCTCGGGGTGTGTGACCTTGAGGCGCGTGGACAGCGCGTGCGCCGTGCTCTCGTCCGCCGCCTTGGCTGCCGGCTTGGCCTTCGGTGGCGGTGCGGCGCGCTCGCGCACGATGGTCTTGGCCGGCTTGTCGGCGCGCAGGCCGTGGAACACCGCATGGCGGATGCGGCCGCCGCGCGTCCATTCGCCGAACGTGACCTCGGCCACCAGTTGCGGTTTCACCCAATGCGGCTTGCCCTCCACGCCCGCCGTGTCGGCCAGCGGGCTGCGCGGCGTGGCCAGCGCGGCCAGCTGGCCCGCGAGCTTCTTGAGCGTGGCCTGGTCGAAGCCCGTGCCGACCTTGCCGGCGTAGACCAGGCGCCCCGCCTTGTCGTGCACGCCCAGCAGCAGCGCGCCGAAGCCCGCGCGCGTGCCTTGCGGGTCGGTCGTGCCCACGACCACGAACTCCTGGCGCTGGCTGCACTTGAGCTTGAGCCAGCTGTCGCTGCGGCGAGAGACATAGGGCGCATCCTTGCGCTTGGCGATCACGCCTTCCAGGCCCAGCTTGCAGGCGGTGCCGACCACCTGGCCGGGCGGCGCATCGAAGGTGGCGGAATAGAACACCAGGTCCGAGTCCTTGCCCTCCAGCAGCGAGGCCAGCAGCGCGCGGCGCGCCTGCAGGGGCTGCTCGCGCAGGTCGTGGCCGCCGCAGTAGGGCACATCGAACAGGTAATAGACGATGGTCTGGGTCTTGGAGGCATCGAAGGCCTGCTGCAGCGCGCCGAAGTCCGGCAGGCCGTTGTGGTCCATCACGACGATTTCGCCGTCGTACCAGCCTTCGGGCAGGTCCAGGCGCAGCAACTCGGCATGCAAGGCCTTGAGCTTGTGTGTCCAGTCGTTGCCGTTGCGCGTGAACAGCTGCACCTGCTGCTTCTTTCCACGCCCTTCGACGCGTGCGAGCAGGCGGTAGCCGTCGAACTTGATCTCGTAGACCCAGTCGGCCGGATCGGCAGGGGGCTGGCTGGCCAGCGTGGCGAGTTGGGGTGCCAGCGTGGCCGGCAGCGTGGCCTGTGGCGGCTGCGCCGTCTCCTGGACCGCGGGCGCCTGCAGGCCCATGACGCTGTCGGGCATCTCGTCGACCACACTGAACTCCGCGGCCGGCCGCTCGAAGGCATCCTTCTCCTTGACGAGCAGCCAGGGCGGCTGGCGGTCCTTGCCCTTGCCGTGCATGCGCACGAGCGCCCAGCGCCCCTGGAGCTTGTGGCCGTGCAGTTCGAACTTGAGGTTGCCCTTGCGCCATCCGGCTGCCGGGTCGCCGACGGGCGCCCAGTGGCCCTTGTCCCAGACGATGACCTTGCCGGCGCCGTACTGCCCTTCGGGGATCTCGCCCTCGAAGCTGGAATAGGAGATCGGGTGGTCCTCCACCTGCACGGCGAGCCGCTTGTCGTGCGGATCGAAACTGGGGCCCTTGGGCACGGCCCAGCTCTTCATCGTGCCGTCGATCTCGAGCCGGAAGTCATAGTGCAGGCTGCTGGCCCAGTGCTTTTGCACGACGAAGCTGGGCTGGCCCGCAGGCGAGCGCTTGCCGCCGCTGCGCGGCTCGGAGGTGCGGCCGAAGTCGCGCTTGGCCTGGTAGGTGGCGAGGGCAGATGGATGGGCCATGGTCGGTCCAGCTTGCCGCCAGAGCGTGGCGGGCGGCTGTCATCGCGCAGCGCCAAGCCCTGTCAGCCACCGCCGTTCGCCTACAGGCGATGGCACGCTTGCCCCACAGCCGGCACGCACAATGGCGCGCAAGCTCAAGCGTCCAGGAGAATCCCCTCATGAGTGCCCTGCCCCGACCCCCACGCCACTTCTCGATGCTGCGCGGCTTTCACCTCGCGGACTTCTTCACGCTGGGCAACGCGGCCTTCGGCATGGCCTCGGTGTTCCTGGCCATGCAGTTCCTCGTGACGCGCGACACCACGCACTTTCTGCTGGCGGCGCTCATGACGCCGATCGCGTTCGTGTTCGACGTGCTCGACGGCCGCATCGCGCGCTGGCGCCAGCAGCATTCCGCCCTGGGGCGCGAGCTCGACTCGCTGGCTGACGTCATCTCGTTCGGTGTGGGACCGGCCACGCTCGGTTTCGCGGCGGGCCTCACGGGGGGTTGGGACATCGCCATGCTGGTCTACTTCGTCTGCTGCGGCGTGAGCCGGCTGGCCCGCTTCAACGTGACCGCCGAGGCGCTGGCCGAAGGCGACGAGGGTGGCAAGGTCAAGTTCTTCGAAGGCACGCCGATTCCCACCAGCGTAGTCTTGACGGGCGTGCTGGCCTTCGCAGCCTGGCAGGGCCGCATCGGCGAGGCGCTTTACGGCGGCGCCTGGGTGTTGGGCCCATGGGAGCTGCATCCCATGGCCTTGTTGTTCGCGCTGTCGGGCACGCTGATGGTCAGCAAGACCTTGCGCATCCCCAAATGGTGAGCTGCGCAGAGACTCGGCTGCGCTCAGGAGCGCCGGGCCGCGCCGGGTGGCACCAGGCCACGGCGCTCGATGGGCGTTGAGAACACGATGGACGTGCGCGTCTCACCGTAGCCGTTGATGGTGCCGATGAAGCGCTCCAGGTCGGCCAGGCCGGTGGCCACGACCGTCATCAGGTAGGAGTCCGCGCCGGCGACGTGGTGGCATTCGATCACCTCGGGCGCACGGCCCAGCCGCTCCAGCAGCGCCTTCTTGCCGGGCTGGGCGGTGGTGATGCCCACGATCGCCTTGACCGGGTAGCCCACCTTCGCCGCATCCACCTCGGCCACGAAGCGCTGGGCGATGCCCGCGTCCTGCAAGCGCTTGAGGCGCTCCGCCGTGGCGGCCACCGAGAGCCCCGCGGCCTCGGCCAGCGCCTTCAGCGGCGCGCGCGCGTCGGCCTGCAATGCACGCAACAGGCGCCAGGCCACTTCATCCAATGCCGTCTTGTCGATCGATGCCATTTCGGGATTTCACCAGAAGAATGCATTGCCAAACCGTGGCGCGGCCAGAAGAAAGCACTGTGCGGGCGCGGGCCTGCGCTGGATGATTGCCGGACCGACCCGACCCCAGCGCACCTGCCCCATGCTCGACATCCAGAACTACACCAGCTTTGTCACTGCCATCCTCGTGTTCCAGGCGGTGCCTGGCGCGGGCACCATCGCCATCCTCGACGCCACGGCGCGCCAGGGGCGTGCTGCGGGCATGGCCGCGGTCCTCGGCACGCTGCTGGGCGACCTGGTCTTCATGGTGGGCGCGGCCTTGGGCCTGGCAGCCCTCATGCAGGCGCAGCCAGCCGTGTTCCAGGGCTTGCAGTGGTTCGGCGCGGCCTACCTGTGCTGGCTGGGCGTGCAGCTCCTGCGCAGCCCGGCCGGTGGCGCGCAGGCCCGGCCCGCACCCGCGCAACCCGTGGCAGCCCATTTCCGCAAGGCGCTGCTGGTCAGCCTGACCAACCCCAAGGTGCTGCTGTTCTTCGTCGCGTTCTTTCCGCTGTTCATCCAACCGGGGGCATCCGCGGCGACGCTGCCCGTGATGATGTTGCACGTCACCGTGCTCAGCCTGGCCTACCAGGCGGCGCTGGTGCTGGTGGGCAACCTGCTCGCCGTGCGCCTGGCTGCCTTTGCCGGTGCCAGAAGGACCGCGACCCGACTCGCGGGCGTGGCGCTGATCGCGTTGGGCGCCAGGCTCGCCGGGGGCGTTCGCTGAGCCGTCGATCCGCGGCCGGCAAAAGCTGGCCGGGCCATCACGCGAACGCCCATACCAGCAGCCCGTCCTCACCCACGGCGGTGCGCCCGGCGCGGCCGACGGGGCTGCGGTCGGCATCGGTCAGCAGCGCCAGTGCGGCAGCGTCGTCTGCCGGCACGCGTGCCATCAGGCGCGCGCCGGCCGGTGTGCGCGCGATCACCACGCCGTGCGTGGGCTGGCCGTCGCGGCCATAGATCACCGTGAAGGTTTCCAGCTGCGCCGCGCCGGCATGGTCCAGCACCAGCGCTGGCACCGGGCCACGCCGCGCGTCGGCCCGGGCCTGCACGCTGTAGTCCTCGGCCAGCGCGCCGGGCGGTGCGGGGTCGGCGCCCAGCACCAGCGCATGGTGCTTGGTCACGTATTCGCCCTGGCCGTACAGCAGTGCGGCCTTGCCGGGCGCGGCCCGCAGCGCGCGCACCAGGCCGCAGGCCGCATGGGTCATGTAGTTGTTGAGCGGCGCGCCGAAGAAGCTCAGGCCGCCCGTGGATGTCATGCGCGCATCGCCGGCCAGGCCCAATGTGCGCCGCGCCATCTTGGGCACGACCGGAAAGCAGCTGTACAGCTCCAGCATGTCGAAGGCCGCGGCGTCGCCACCGGCCTGCGCCAGCACGGTCTCCATGACCAGGTCTTGCGCGTGCGAGCCGACATAGTGGTCGCGCTGCAGGTAGTCGCGCGGCTCGCGTGCGGCCGCGCCGCCCCAGATGTGGACCCAGCGCGCCGGCGGGATGCCGAGCGCCCGCGCCCGGCCCACGCTCGTCAGGATCACGCCCGCGCCCATGTTGACGACCGGGTTGGCCACCATGTGCTTGGTGTAGGGCCAGGCGATCAGCCGGTTGGTGGGGCTGGGCGTGGCCACTTCTTCGGGCGTGAAGCGCCGGTGCAGCCAGGCGTACGGGTTGTCGGCAGCCACCTCGGAGTAACGCGCCCACAGCCGGGCGGACTCTGCGTGCGCCTCGCGTGGCGTGAGTCCCCAGTGCGCGAGCGTGGCGTTCTCGTAGAACGGGTAGATCGTGGTGGGCATGAAGGCGCCCAGCTGCACCGCCACGGGATGGCACAGCACGGTGCCGCGCACGAGCTTGACGCTGTCGTCGCGCGGCGTCCAGGGCAGGGCCAGGCCCGCCTTGGCCGCGGCGTCCACGGTGTAACGCGCCTCGGCGCCGACGATGGCCGCCACCTCGCTCTCGCCGCGCGCGATGCGCAGTGCGGCCTCGTGGATGAAGCGCACGGGCGACTCGCCGCCGGTCTCGCCGTAGACCAGGTGGGCCGGGCGGCAGCCCAGCCGCGCGGCCAGCAGGCCGGGCGCGTCGCTGTAGGGCCAGGAGTACTCGCAGACGACGTCGAGCGCGTCCAGCCCCGCCAGCAGCGGCGCGCCGGCGTCCTGCTCGGCTGCGCGCAGCGATTGCTCCATGAGGGCCAGCGGCTCCAGGCCGGGCGGCTCCTTGCTGCGGTGGACGGCCTCGCCGATGCCGACCAGGATGGGGGTACGGTCGCCGGGCACCACCGTCATGCAGCGTCCTCGGCCAGGTCGGCAAGATCGGCGACACGGCGCAGGTGCCAGGACACGGGGCCGAACAGGCCCTCGATCAGCGTGGCACGCCGCATGTAGTGGCCCACGGCCAGCTCTTCGGTCATGCCCATGCCGCCGTGCAGCTGCACCGCCCCCTGGCCCACGGCCTTGCAGGCCTTGGACGCGGCCACCTTGGCGGAGGACACGGCGCGCGCGCGCTCGGCCGGCGTGACACCGCCGGCCGCCAGCCGTTCGCCGACCTGGTGCGTGAGCGCGATGGCCTGCTCGAGCGCCATGTGCATGTCGGCCAGCCGGTGCTGCACCACCTGGAAGCTGGAGAGCGTGGCACCGAACTGCTTGCGCTGGCGCACGTAGTCCAGCGTGTCGCGCAGCAGCCGGCGCAGCACGCCCAGCGATTCGGCGCAGACGGCAAGCGTGGCCTCGTCCAGCGCCTGTTCGATCTGCGGCAGCGCCGCCCCGGCTTCGCCCAGCAGCGCCGAGGGCGGCAGGCGCACATCGTCGAAAGCCAGTTCGGCCGCACGGTCGCCATCGCGCAGCGGGTAGGCGCGCAGGGCGAGGCCCGGCGTATCGCGCGGCACCAGCAGCAGCGACAGGCCCTGCGCCGCGTCCGGCGCGCCTTCGCTGCGCGCGCTCACGATGAAGTGGCTGGCCCAGGGCGCAGCGTGGACGACGGCCTTGCGACCGTCCAGGCGCCAGCCTTCACCGGCGCGCGCGAGCCGCGTCTGTACCCAGCTGCGGCTGTGGCGGCCCTCTGGCTCGCCGTGCGCGAACGCCAGCACGGCGCGGCCCCCGACCACCTGCTCCAGCAGCGCGTCGGCGGCGGCGCCGGGGCGGCGCTGCAGCAGGCCGGCGCCGAGCACCATGGTCGAAAGGTAGGGCTGGGCCGCGAGCGAAGCGCCCAGCGTTTCCATGATGGCCAGGTGCGCGGCCAGGCCCAGGCCGAGCCCGCCCTGGTCTTCCGGCAGCGCGGCGCGCAGCAGGTCGAGTTCTCGCGCAAGGCCGGGCCAGAACGGCGGCGGCGCGGTGTCGGCCGCGCGCAGCGCGGCCAGGCGCGCTTCGAAGCCGTGGCGGTCCTCCAGGTAGCGGGCCAGGCTGTCCTGCAGCATGGCCAGGGTGTCTTCGTGTGCCATATCAATTCGCCAGGAGATGGGCTGCGATCAGGTTGCGCTGGACTTCGTTGGTGCCGGCGTAGATGGTCGCGGCACGGTCGTTGAGGTAGGCCGACATCGCGTAGACGGCGTCCTCGGGAAGTGGCAGCGGGCCGTCCAGGCGGTCGTCCAGCGGCAGGCCCACGGCGGCGTACTGGCCGGCGATCTCCACGGCCAGCTCGTCCAGGCGCTGGCGCAGTTCGGTGCCCAGGGTCTTGCCCATGGACGGCCGGATGCCACGCGGCTCGCCGCGCACCTGCGCGCGCAGGGCCGCCATGTCCATGGCCTCCATCGCGTCGACCGCGCATTCCAGGTCGGCCAGCTTGAGCGCCAGGTCGCCGGCTTCGGCGCCCCGCAGGTTCGCCTGCGCCAAGGCGCGGCGCTGGCGCCGCAGGCGCGCGCGCAGCTGCGGCGCATAGCTGCCCCCGCGCTCGTGCTGCAGCAGGTACTTGGCGATGGTCCAGCCCTGGTTCTCCTCGCCGATGCGGCCGGCCACAGGCACGCGCACGTTGTCGAAGAACACCTGGTTCAGTTCGTGGTCGCCCGAGATGCTGATGATGGGCCGCACCGTGATGCCGGGCGTGTCCATGTCGAAGCACAGGAAGCTGATGCCGGCCTGCGGCTTGCCGCCGGTGGCCGTGCGCACGAGGCAGAACATGCGGTCGGCGTACTGCGCGTGCGTGGTCCAGATCTTGGTGCCGTTGATCACGTAGTCGTCGCCCTCGCGCACGGCACGGCACTGCAGCGCGGCCAGGTCCGAGCCGGCGCCGGGCTCCGAGTAGCCCTGGCACCAGTAATCGTCGCCGTTGCGGATGGCGGGCAGCCAGCGCTGCTGCTGCTCGGGGGTGCCGAACGCGATGATGACGGGCGCCACCATGCCTGGCCCCATGGGTGCACGCGGCGGCGCGTCGGCCGCGGCCAGTTCGCTGGCGAAGATGTGGTGCTGCACCGGCGTCCAGCCGGTGCCGCCATGCTCGACGGGCCAGTGCGGCACGCTCCAGCCGCGCCGGGCGAGGATGCGGTGCCAGCGGTTGCCGTCGTGGTATTCGGTGAAGATGCCGCTGCAGCGCCTGCCGGCCTGCCGCAGCTCGGGTGTCAGCTCGCGCGCGAGGAAGTCGCGCACCTCGTCGCGAAAACGCAGTTCTTCGTCGTTCAGTGCCCCGGACACGGTAAATCTCCCTTCGGTTGCAAGGCCCGCACTGTGCGCGCGCGTGGCCACAGGCGAATCGTCGGAACGGACGACGGCGTCACCCGGGGGACATCTGATCCGGTCCGGCCCGGGCGAACTGATGCTGTCTTGCGCCTTCGGCTTGGTGCATCATCGACCGCCGTGAACTCCAGACCCGCCACGCGCGCCTTGCGCCCAGCCCTGCTCCTCGCCTTCACGCTGCTGGCCACTGCGGCCGAGGCCGCGCCGCCCACCGTGCAGGACACCATGGCCCAGCGCATGGTGGCCTGCGCGGTCTGCCACGGCCCCGCCGGCCGCGCCGGGCCCGACGGCTACTACCCGCGCATCGCCGGCAAGCCGGCCGGCTACCTCTACCACCAGCTGCTCAATTTCCGCGACGGCCGGCGCCACTACGGCCTCATGACGCAGATGGTGGACCGGCTCAGCGACGACTACCTGCGCGAGATCGCTGGCTACTTCGCGGCGCTGGAGCTGCCCTACCCCGCGCCCGCTCCCGCCACAGCCCCGCCCGCGCTGATCGAACGTGGCCGCCAGCTCGTGCAGCACGGCGATGCCGCGCGCGGCCTGCCGGCCTGCGTGCAGTGCCATGGCGCGGCCATGACCGGCGTGGCGCCCAACGTGCCGGGCCTGCTGGGCCTGCCGCGCGACTACCTCAACGGCCAGCTCGGCGCCTGGAAGACGGGCCAGCGCCGCGCGCATGCGCCCGACTGCATGGCCCACGTGGCGCAACGCCTGCCCGATGCCGACGTGGCCGCCGTCTCCGGCTGGCTCGCGGCCCAGCCCGTGCCGGCCGAGGCCAAGGCCGTGGCCCAGCCGCCCGCCGGCAACACCCTTGCCTGCGGCAGCGCGCCGGAACTCGGGGGTGCACGATGAAGCGCCTGTCGCAGCTGCTCGCCGCGCTGGCGCTGCTGTTGGCCGCCGCCAGCGCGCTGGTCTGGTGGCTCAACGTGCGCGGCGAGCCGGACCTCTCCATCGCCGAGCCTGCGGTGCCGGCCACGCCCGAGCTGATCGCACGCGGCGCCTACCTCGCCAAGGCCGGCAACTGCGCGGCCTGCCACACGGCGCGCGGCGGCGAGCCGTTCGCGGGCGGCACGCCCATCCCCACGCCCTTCGGCACGGTCTACGGCAGCAACCTCACGCCGGACCCCACCCACGGCCTGGGCCAGTGGAGCGCCGCCGCCTTCTGGCGCGCCATGCACCATGGCCGCTCGCGCGACGGGCGCCTGCTGGTGCCGGCCTTCCCGTACACGAGCTTCACCGAGGTCACGCGCGCCGACGCGGACGCGCTGTTCGCCTTCCTGCGCAGCCAGCCGGCCGTGGCGCAGCCCAACATCGCCCACGAGCTGCGCTTCCCCTACAACCAGCAGGCCGCGCTGGCGGTCTGGCGTGCGCTGTACTTCCGGCCGGGCGTTTACCAGCCCGAGCCCGCGCAGACGGCCGAATGGAACCGCGGCGCCTACCTCGTGCGCGGCCTGGGCCATTGCGCGGCCTGCCACACGACGCGCAACGCCTGGGGCGCCAGCGACGAGCGGCTGCCGCTGTCGGGCGGCCTGATCCCGATGCAGAACTGGTATGCGCCCGCGCTGACCGCCGCGAGCGAGGCCAGCGTGGCCGACTGGCCCGTGGACGAGGTCGTGGCGCTGCTGCAGAACGGCGTGGCGCCACGCGGCTGGGCCGCCGGCCCCATGGCCGAGGTGGTGCTGCGCAGCACCCAGCATCTGACGACCGAGGATCTCACGGCCATGGCGGTCTACCTGCAGGCGCTGCCGCAGCAGCCGGCCCCGCCACCGCCCGCGCGCGCGGCACCGAGCGCGGAAACCGCCACGCTGGGCCGCCAGCGCTACGAGCAGCATTGCGCCCAATGCCACGGCGAGCGCGGCGAAGGCGCGGGCCTGGCCTATCCGCCCCTGGCCGGCAACCGGGCCGTGACCATGGCCTCCACGGCCAACCTCGTGCAGGTGGTGCTGCATGGCGGCTTCACACCGGCCACGGCAGGCAACCCGCGGCCCTACGGCATGCCGCCCTTCGTCCTGAGCCTGAACGACCGCGAGATCGCGGCTGTGCTGACCTATGTGCGCGGCGCCTGGGGCAACCAGGCCGCATCCGTCAGCGAGTTCGATGTGAGCCGGCTGCGCGCTAGCACGCAGCGCTGAACCGCTTCAGTGGGCGGACGCGCCGACCGTGGTGCGCTCCACCACATGGCGCGCCATCGACTGCGCCAGCTCCTGCTCGCCCAGGAACACGCGGCCGGCCTGCTCCTCGTTGAGCAGCCGCGCCTCGGTCTCGTTGTGCGTGCGCACGGCGATCTCGATCTCTGGGTTCAGTGCGCGCGCCACGGCGATCATTTGGCGCACGTTGAGCGAATCGGGCGTGGCGATGACCAGCATGCGCGCGCGTGCGATGTGGGCCTGGATCAGCGTGGCCGGCTCGGAGGCATCGCCGAACACCGCGGCCATGCCCTCGCCGCGCAGCCGCTCCACCGTCTCGCGGTTCTGCTCGGCCACGACGAAGGGGATGTGGTGGGCCTGCATGGTGGCCGCGATGCGCCGGCCCACGCGGCCGTAGCCGACCAGCACGACCTGCTGGGCCAGGTACTTCTGCTCGGTGTGCGTGGGCAGTTCGGCCATGGGGTCGTCGCGCGCCTCCATGCGCCGGGCCACGGCCGAGCGCGCGAGGATCCAGCGCTGCATGGGCTCGGCGAAATAGAAGGCCGCCGGGTTCAGCGCGATGGAGATCAGCGCGCCGGCCAGCACCAGGCTCTGACCCTCGGGCGGCAGCAACCCCAGCGAGGCGCCCAGCCCCACCAGGATGAACGAGAACTCGCCGATCTGCGCGAGGCTGGCAGAGACCGTCAGCGCGGTGTTGAGGGGGTAGCGGAACGCCAGCACCAGCGCCGCCGCGGCGATCGACTTGCCGACCACGACGATGCCGACCACGGCGATCACCTGCAGCGGCCGCTGCACCAGCACCATGGGGTCGAACAGCATGCCGACCGACACGAAGAACAGGACGGCGAAGGCGTCGCGCAGCGGCAGCGATTCCTCGGCCGCGCGGTGGCTGAACTCGGACTCGCGCATGACCATGCCCGCGAAGAAGGCGCCCAGAGCGAAGGACACGCCGAACAGCGCGGTGGAGCCGAACGCGATGCTGACGGCCGCGGCCACCACGCACAGCGTGAACAGTTCGCGCGAGCCCGTGCGCTGCACCTGCCAGAGCAGCCAGGGGAACAGGCGGCGGCCGACGATCAGCATCAGCGCGACGAAGCCGCCGACCTGCAGCAGCGTGAGGCCCAGCGTCTTCCACAGCGCATTGGCGTCGGCCACCTGGCCACCGGCCAGCCAGCTGCCCAGCGGCGGCAGCAGCACCAGCACGAGCACCATGGCCAGGTCTTCGACGACCAGCCAACCCACCGCGATGCGGCCGTTGAACGAATCGAGCACACCGCGGCTCTCCAGCGCCCGCAGCAGCACCACCGTGCTCGCCACCGACAGGGACAGGCCGAACACCAGCGCGCCGCCCAGGTTCCAGCCCCACAGCGTGGCCAGGGCCATGCCCAGCGCCGTGGCCACGGCCATCTGCACCACGGCGCCCGGCAACGCGATCTTGCGCACGGCCAGCAGGTCGTCGAGCGAGAAGTGCAGGCCCACGCCGAACATCAGCAGCATCACGCCGATCTCGGCCAGCTGTGCGGCGATCTCGGCATCGGCCACGAAGCCGGGCGTGAACGGCCCGATCACCACGCCGGCCAGCAAGTAGCCCACCAGCGCCGGCAGCCGCACGCTGGCCGCCAGGAAGCCGAACACCAGTGCCAGGCCCAGACCGACGGCGATCGTGCTGATCAGGGAGACGCTGTGCGGCATGGGGGTGGGTCTTTCGGGGTGGGTGCGTGGCTTGGCGTTCTGCGGGCAATTTACCGTAGGCCTGCCAGGCGCCCGTCCCTGAAACGAAAAAACCCGCCGAAGCGGGTTCATCGTGGAAAGGCAGATGCGGCGCGTCAGCCCATGTGCAGGCCGCCGTTGACGGAGAAATCGGCCCCGGTGGAGTAGCCGCCTTCGTCGGACGCCAGCCACGCGATGATGGAGGCGATCTCTTCGGGCTGGCCCAGGCGCTTGACGGGGATGGTGGCGACGATCTTGTCGAGCACGTCCTGGCGGATGGCCTTGACCATGTCGGTGCCGATGTAGCCCGGGCTCACGGTGTTGACGGTCACGCCCTTGTTGGCCAGCTCCTGGGCCAGCGCCATCGTGAAGCCGTGCATGCCGGCCTTGGCAGCCGAGTAGTTGGTCTGGCCGGCCTGGCCCTTCTCGCCGTTGACGGAGGAGATGTTGACGATGCGGCCCCAGCCCTTCTCGACCATGTCGCCCACCACCTGCTTGGTGACGTTGAACATGGAGTTCAGGTTGGTCTCGATCACGGCGTCCCAGTCGTCGCGCGTCATCTTGAGGAACATGCGGTCCTTGGTGATGCCCGCGTTATTGACCAGCACGTCGATGGTTCCATGCTCGGCCTTGGACTTGGTGAAGGCTTCGACCGTGGACTCCCAATTGCCTACGTTGCCTGCCGAAGCGTAGAAGGTGTAGCCCTCGGCCGCCTGCTCGGCGATCCACTTGGCGTGGTCGCGCGTGGGGCCACAGCCAGCGATCACTTTGAAGCCTTCCTTGTGCAGGCGCCGGCAGATGGCGGTACCGATGCCGCCCATGCCGCCGGTGACGTAAGCGATCTTCTGTGTCATGTCAAAAATCTCCGTAGTAGGTTCAAACAACCTATCAAGAACTGTACCCAAGATGAAAACCGCCCCGCCCCAGGAAAACACTGAAGGTGGTATGCGTTTGTCACTTGCTTTGATGACTGTCACGCCTGTGCATGCACTGCCGCGGTGCACAAGGACAGCGGACGAGCGGCGGGTGGCCGAAGCCTTGCCACGCCGATGCGGCACACTCTCGCGCATGCAACGCTTCACCATCTCGCTGGACGATGCGCTCGCCCGTCAGTTCGATGAATTGATCGCGGCCAAGGGCTACGAGAACCGCTCGGAGGCCGTGCGCGACCTGATCCGTTCACGGCTGGGCGATGCCTCGCTCGCGGCTCCGCCCAGCGCGGCCTTCACGCCCGTGCACCCATGGTGCGTGGCCACGGTCAGCTATGTCTACGACCACCATGACCAGACGGTGGCCCGGCGCGTGCTGGACCTGCAGCACGCGCACCACGACCTCGTGGTCAGCAGCCTGCACACGCACCTGGACCATGAAGACTGCCTGGAGACGGCGGTGTTGCGCGGCCCGCTCGGCGCAGTGCAGGCCTGTGCCGAGCGGCTGGTGGCACTGCGTGGCGTGCGGCACGGCGCCATGCATCTGGTGCCGCTGGCGGCGCCGGACCATGGCCACACGCATGGCCAGGGGCTGGCGCGGCACCAGCACCTCAAGCCGCTCAGCTGATCAGCTGATCAGCGGCCGGTCCAGTTCGGCTTGCGCTTCTCCGCGAATGCGGCCGAGCCTTCGCGGGCATCGGACGAGGTGAACACCGGGGCCGCGATGGGCTTCTGGCGCTCGAACATCTCGGCCTGGCTCCAGTCAGCCGACTCGCTGACGATGCGCTTGCTCGTTGCCACGGCCAGGGGGCCGTTGGCGGCCACGCTCTCGGCCAGTTGCAGCGCGCCAGCCAACGCCTGGCCCGGCTCGGCCAGGCGGTTCACCAGGCCCAGCGCGTGGGCGCGTTCGGCATCCAGCATGTCGCCCGTCAGCGCGAACTCCATGGCCACGTGGTACGGAATGCGCCGCGGCAGGCGGATGAGTCCGCCGGCGGACGCCACGAGGCCGCGCTTGGCTTCGGGCAGGCCGAACTTGGCGGCCCGCGAGGCCACGACGAGGTCGCAGGCCAGCACCATCTCGAAGCCGCCGGCCAGCGCATAGCCTTCCACCGCGGCGATCAACACCTTGCGCGGCGGCCGCTCGGTGAGGCCGGCAAAGCCGCGACCTTCCACACTGGGCCGCTCGCCGCGCAGGAAGCCCTTGAGGTCCATGCCGGAGCAGAAGGTGCCGCCGGCGCCCGTGACGATGCCCAGCCGCAGGTCGTCACGCGCATCGAGTTCGTCGAGCGCGGCGGCCAGCGCCTCGGAGGTGGCACGGTCCATGGCGTTGCGCGCCTCGGGCCGGTGCATGGTCATCACGAGCACGTTGCCGTGTACTTCGGTTTGCAGGCTGTCTGCCATGGGGTCGTCCTTTCGAAGAGGGTCCGCGACGTCGCGATGCGCGAGTGTTGGAAGCTTTGCGCCGCCGGCCTGTTGCCTGTGCGACAGGCTCGGGGTAATCACGGGTCCGTGGCGCCGGGACGGCACGGGATCATGAAATTTCCCAAGCCTTCCACCACATCCCAATGACACCTCCGCTTCCCGGATGGCTGCCCCCATTGCCGGGCGGCGTCGCGGCCGACAAGCCGGCCTTCATCGACGGAGGCAGCGGCCACACCGTGACGCACGGAACGCTCGCGCTGCGCGCCGCGCGCGTCGCCGGCTGGCTCGCCGATCTGGGCCTCGCGCCCGGCGACGGCATCGCGATGCTGCTGGAGAACCGCGCCGAACTCGTCGAGCTGGCGCTGGGTGCCGAACGCGCAGGCCTGTACCACACGCCCATCGGAACGCAGCTGTCGCCGAGCGAGATCGACTACCTGCTGCGCGACTGCGGTGCCCGCGTGTTCGTGGCGTCGCAGAAGATGCTGGAGGGGCCGGGCGCCGGCCTGCAGCTGCCGCCCGGTCTGACGCTGGTGCTGCTGGACGGACAGCGCGCGGGCTGGTCGGGCTACGAGGAGGCACTGGCCAGCGTTCCCGCGCAGCGGCTGGCGGCCATCTGGGAGGAACTTTCGCAGCGCCCGCAGGGCCGCGATCTGCTGTACTCCTCGGGCACCACGGGCAGGCCCAAGGGCGTCAAGCGCGCGCTGGCGCCACGCCTGCCGATGGGCCAGGTGCCGCCCGACATCGACAGCTGGCGCCAGCTCTACGGCTTCGGTGCCGACACGGTCTACCTCTCGCCCGCGCCGCTGTACCACGCGGCACCGCTGCGCTACACGCTGCGCGTGATCGGCCTGGGCGGCACGGCCGTCGTCATGCCCAGGTTCGACGCGGCACAGGCGCTGGCGCTGATCGAACGCCACCGCGTGAGCCACAGCCAATGGGTGCCGACCATGTTCGGCCGCCTGCTGCGGCTGCCGGAGGAGGTGCGCGCGCGCCATGACCTGTCGTCGCTGCGCGTGGCCATCCACGCGGCCGCGCCCTGCCCCGTGGAGATCAAGCGCGCCATGCTGGACTGGTGGGGCGATGTGATCCACGAGTACTACGCCGGCTCCGAGGGCGTGGGCATCACCGTCGCGGGGCCGCAGGAATGGCGGGCGCGGCCGGGCACGGTCGGCAAGGCGCTCGGCTGCGGCGTGCACATCGTCGGCGATGACGGCGCCGAGCTGCCCGCCGGCGAGATCGGCGCGATCTACTTCTCGGGCATGGCGGGCGCCAGCTACCTCAACGACGCGGACAAGACGCGCGGCCTGTACAACGCGCAGGGCTGGGCCACCTACGGCGACATCGGCCACCTGGACGCCGACGGCTACCTGTTCCTGAGCGACCGGCGTGCCGACCTCATCCTCTCGGGCGGTGTCAACGTCTATCCCAAGGAGATCGAGGACGCGCTGGCGCCGCATCCGGATGTGGACGATGTGGGCGTGGTCGGCGTGCCCGATCCCGACTTCGGCGAAGTGCCCAAGGCCGTCGTGCGCCTGCGCCCCGGCCTCAGCGCCGACGCCGCCCGCGCCGAGGCCCTGCTCGACTACCTGCAGGGCCGGCTGGCGCGCACCAAGCTGCCGCGCTCCGTGGTGTTCGATGCCGCGTTGCCGCGCATGGACAATGGCAAGCTGCTGCGCCGCGTGCTCAAGGAGCGCTACCGCGACCAGCCCGAAGCGGGTTTCATGCTGCGGCCCCACGCGCACTGAACGCGGCGCAAGCCGCCGGCCCCCGGCTCCGCGTGCTGGCCGTGCGCAGCGGACTCGCCGACCGCGGCGAACGCCTGCCGGGCAGGTGCGGCGCCCTTTCCGGCTATGCTCGCGCCCTTTTTCGAAGGAATCAATGATGACCGAAGCCACCACCCCCAAGAAACAGACCGCCTTCAACAAGCCCCTGCGCCCCAGCGCTGCACTGGCCCGCGTCGTGGGTGCCGAGCCGCTCGCCCGCACAGAGGCCACCAAGAAGCTGTGGGACTACATCAAGGCCCACAACCTGCAAAATCCCGCAAACAAACGCAACATCCTGTGCGATGACGCGCTGAAGGCGGTGATGGGCAAGGACGAGGTGACGATGTTCGAAATGACGGGCCTCGTCGGCAAGCATCTGGCTACGACCTGAGCCCGTTCCTGCTTCGCGCGCAGATCCGGTCGCGCAGGCACCGCACCCTGCGTGGCGTGCGTGCCGCGAGAGCCGGACGACAGCGCCCCCTCTTCTCCGGCGGTGCGCCGATCGACGCCGCCAGCCAGAAGCCTTGCACGTCATGACTTGCAAGGCTTCTTGCTTTTGGCGCCAGCAAGCACCTCAGCGTCTTTTGTTGAAGCGGCGCGCGAGCCGGTCGCCCGTCCACTGCACCGTGCCCACGAGCGCGATCAGCACCACGATCACCTGCAGCATCACGGTGGTGTCGAAACGCTGGTAACCGTAGCGGATCGCCAGGTCGCCCAGCCCGCCCGCGCCCACGGCCCCGGCCATGGCCGACGAACCGATCATCGTCACCAGCGTGAGCGTGAAGCCCGCGACGATGCCGGGCAGCGCCTCGGGCACCAGCACGTGGCGCACGATGTCCCAGCGGCTGCAGCCCATGGCCTGCGCAGCCTCCACGAGGCCGCGGTCGACCTCGCGCAGGCTGACCTCGGCCACGCGCGCGAAGAACGGGATCGATGCGATGGTCAAGGGCACCACGGCCGCCCACAGGCCGATGGAGGTGCCGACCACGAAGCGCGTGAAGGGGATCAGCGCCACCAGCAAGATGATGAAGGGCGCCGAGCGCAGGACGTTCACCGTGGTGCCCAGCACGCGGTTGAGCCCCGTCTTCTCGCAGATGCCGCCCGGCGCCGTGGTGGTCAGCACCACGGCCATCGGCACGCCCACGGCGAAGGCGATTCCCGCCGACACGCCCACCATCACGATGGTCTGCCAGAAGGCGTTGATGAACATGTCAAGCAGCATGGGACTCTCCTGTGCGGCGGCCGAGGATGGCCACGCCGTCGGCACTGGCCTGCAGCGCCGCCAACAGCGCATCGGCATCGGCCAGCGCGGTGCGCGCCGAGACCACCAGCCGACCCTGTGGCCGGCCCTGGATGCGGTCGATGCCGCCGTGCAGCAGTTCCACCTTGCCGCCCAGCACCCGGGCCAGCGTGCCGAGCTCGCACTCGCGCGCCTGCGCGCCGGTCAGCCGCAGCTCCAGCAGCAGCGTCCAGCCCGGGTCGAGCCGGGCACCGGACGCCAGCGGCAGCAGGCCCTGCGCCAGCTCGGCCGGCAGCTCGTGCACCAGCGGACGCAGCAGCGCGCGCGTGGCCTCCACCTGTGGCGCGCCGAACACGCTCCACACCGCACCGAGCTCGACCACGCGGCCCTTCTCGAGCACGGCCACGCGGTCGCAGATCTCCCGGACCACGGCCATCTCGTGTGTGATCAGCACCACCGTGAGGCCCAGCCGCCGGTTGATGTCCTGCAGCAGTGCGAGGATCGACTGCGTGGTCTCGGGGTCCAGCGCCGAGGTGGCCTCGTCGCACAGCAGGATGTCGGGCTCGTGCACGAGCGCGCGCGCGATGCCCACGCGTTGCTTCTGCCCGCCCGAAAGCTTGGCCGGGTACACGTCGCGCTTGGCCGAGAGGCCCACCAGGTCGAGCAGGAAGCCGACGCGCCGTTCGATGGCCGCGGCGGGCACACCGGCCACGCGCAGCGGCAGCGCCACGTTCTCCCAGACCGTCTTGGCCGACAGCAGGTTGAAGTGCTGGAAGATCATGCCGATGCGCCGACGCAGGTGCCGCAGCGCGGGTTCGTCCAGCGTGGCGACATCCGTGCCATTGACCAGCACGCGCCCGCTGCTCGGCGCCTCCAGCCGGTTGATCACGCGCAGCAGCGTGGACTTGCCCGCGCCGCTGCGCCCGATGATGCCGAACACCTCGCCCGGGGCGATGCCGAAGTCCACGTCCTGCAACGCCTGCAAGGTGGCCGCGCCACTCCGGTAAGCCTTGCCCAGCCGCTCGAAGACCACGCGCTGGGCTGTCGGCGGCGCCACGTCGGCGGCCTGCAGACGCCGCTGTTCGGAAAGATCCGTCATCGCGTCACTTTGCCGAGGCGGTGCGTGCGTACCCCTGCTCCCAGGGAAACTCCACCAGGCCGTCGAAGGCCTGCCTGACGGCCGCCTTGACCTCCGCGCTGTTCTGGTAGATGGCGATGAACTTCTGGATGCGGGCATCGTTGGCGCGCTCCGGCTTGGCGGCCCAGACGAAGTCGTAGGCCGAGTTGTCCTTCTCGCGGTAGACCGGTTTGTTGACGTCGAGCTTGGCGATCTTCACGAAGGTGGCGTAGGTCACGGCGGCGTCCAGGTCGTCGAAGGAGCGGGCGATGGCCGGGCCGTCGATCTGCACGATCTGCAGCTTGCGCGCGTTCTCCACCACGTCGCCGATGTCCGAGGTCGACGAACCACCGTTGCGCAGCTTGATCAGCCCGGCCTCCTGCAAGGTCAGCAGCGAGCGCGCCGTGTTGATCGGGTCCTGCGCGATCGCCACCTTGGCGCCGTTGCGCAGGTCGGCCAGCGCCGTGATCTTCTTGGAGTACAGGCCGACCGTGGTGGTGTACCCCTTGCCAACCGGCACCAGCTTGTAGCCGCCAGCCTTGTTGGATTGTTCGAGGAAGGGCCGGTGCTGGAAGTGGTTGACGTCGACCTCGCCGGTGGCGACCGCCGAGTTCGGCGTGCGCCAATCGCTGAACTCGATGATCTCCACGTCCAGGCCCTGGGCCTTGGCCAGCTGGGCCGCGATCTCCAGGCCGCGCGTGGCCGGGCTGGTGGCGGTGGCCACCTTGAGCGGCTTGTCCTGGGCGACCACGGGTGCGGCCGCCAGGCCCATCAGCACGATGGCACCGACGGCGCCCAGCCAACGGCGCAGGCGGCTGGGCGGATTCGGCTGGGCTGGGGAAATCTGGGGCGCTTGGGCGAGCGGCATGGATAGGTCCTGTTCAACACATAGAGATCGGCGAATCTAGAAGAGCCCGAGCTTTTCGTTGCGAACGGATCGGCGCTTGCTTATGCGCTTTTCGGGCTTGCCATCCCGGGGATGTCGGTCGGCGCGCCGTACAAGCGCTTCGAGTGGTGCCGCACCTCGGGCGCATGCGCCGGATCGGTGGCCTGGTGCATGGCCGTGGCGGGTACCAGCATCCCTGTTCGACAAGGTCGCCATCGGTGCCGTGACGGCAGCATCGGCCTGCCGCGCAAGCCGCGGCCGGCTGGACGCGATGCCGCCGCGCATATCGACATGCGCTTTCCTTCCTTCGGATCCGGCGGATCGGCTGGCACAGTCGCCGGCCGACCGGACCGCACCCTGCACCTTCCTTCCATGCGCCTTCCTCCCACCCGCCGCCGCCTGTTGCAAGGCGGCATCGCCCTCGCCGCCTGGCCGTTCGGCAGCCAGGCTGTGTTCGCCCAGACCGATGCCACACCGCAGCGCGGCGGCACGCTGGTGATCTCGCTGGCGCCCGAGCCCCAGACCATCTCGGCCGCCTTCCTCACGACGATGCAGACCACCATGGTCGCGGGCAAGATCAGTGAGGGCTTGGTGTGGTTCGACGACAAGCTGCAGCCCCAGCCCGAGCTGGCGCAGTCCTGGGCCTTCGCGCCCGATGGCCTGTCGCTCACGCTCAACCTGCGGCGCGGCGTGAAGTGGCACGACGGGCGCGACTTCACGTCGGCAGACGTGGCGTTCTCGCTGCAGAGCGTCTGGCAGAAGTTCCACCCGGGCGGGCGGCTGGCCTATGCCTCGGTCACTGCCGTGGACACGCTCGACGCGCATACCGCGGTGCTGCGCTTCTCGCGGCCCACGCCTTACCTGCTGGCCTTCCTGAACGTGTATGGCGCGCAGGTCGTGCCCAAGCACGTGTACGAGGGCACGGACCTGCTCAAGAACCCTGCCAACAACGCCCCGATCGGCACCGGCCCGTTCCGCTTCAAGGAATGGGTGCGCGGCAGCCACATCGCGCTGGAGCGCAACCCGAACTACTGGCGCCCGAACCAGCCCTACCTGGACGGCGTGGTCTTCAGGTTCATCCCCGAGGCCGCGGCCCGCGCGGTGGCGCTGGCGGGCGACGAGGTGCAGGTGGCGCTGGCCTCCAACATCCCGGTCTCCAACCTGCCGCAGTTCGCCGACAAGAAGAAGTTCCGCATCAATACCACGGACGGCAACTACCTGGCGTCGATCCAGCTGGTGCAGGTGAACACGCGCAAGCCGCAGCTGGCCGACAAGCGCGTGCGCCAGGCGCTCATGTACGCGCTGGACCGCGATGCGCTGCTGCGCGTGGTGTTCCGCGGCTACGGCCGCGTGGCGCAGAGCCCGATTCCGTCCACCGTGCCGGCCTTCTTCAGCGCCAAGGGCCGGCAGTACCAGCACGACCCCAAGCAGGCCGAGGCTTTGCTCGACGCTGCCGGCTTCAAGCGCCAGGGCAAGGAGCCGCGCTTCAAGCTCACGCTGGACTACGGCACCGGCTCGCTGGAGGCCACGCGCACGGCCGAATTCATCAAGCAGAACCTCGCGCGCGTGGGCATCGAGGTGGAGCTGCGCGTGTCCGACGCCGGCGTGTACCTGAAGCGCGTGTTCGGTGATGCCGACTTCGACCTGTTCCTGACCAGCTTGCACAACCTGCCCGATCCCACGCTGGGCGTGCAGCGCTGGTACTGGAGCAAGAACATCGTGAAGGGCGTGCCCTGGAGCAATGGCTCGGGCTACGCCAATCCCGAGCTCGACCAGCTCATGGAGGCCGCCGCCGTCGAGGGCGATCCGGCCAGGCGCCGTGCGCTGATCGACCAATGGCAGGCCTTCGTGCAGGAAGAGGTGCCGATCCTCGACCTGGTCGAGATCGACTGGATCACCGTCTCGAGCACCCGCGTGCACAAGACCACCGCCCAGGGCGACGGCCTCTACGCCTCCCTCGCCGACGCCTGGCTCTCCCCGAAATGAAGAAAGACTTCCCCATGCAACGCCGTGACCTCTTGACCACCACCTCCGCGCTGGGCGCGCTGTTCTCGCTCGGCATTCCGCTGGCGCCCGCCGCCTATGCGCAGACCGTCGGCAAGACGCCGGTGCGCGGCGGGATGCTGACCGTGGCCGTGGCGCCCGAGCCCACGCAGCTGACCTCGGCCAACCTCACGACCATGAACGTGGGCATGGTCTCCAGCAAGATCCTAGAAGGCCTGGTCAGCTACGACCTGGACCTCAAGCCCGTGCCGGCGCTGGCCGAGTCGTGGCAGCAGGCCGCGGACGGCCGCACGCTGACCTTCAAGCTGCGGCCGAAGGTGCTCTGGCACGACGGCAAGCCCTTCACCTCGGCCGACGTGGCCTGGACGCTGGAGGAAGTGTGGAAGAAGCTGCACCCGTTCGGCCGCGCCGCATTCGCCAACGTGGAGAAGGTGGAGACGCCCGACGCGCTGACGGTGGTGATCCGCCTGTCGTCGCCCGCCCCGTACATCCTCAACTACATCAACACGTACGGCGCGCAGATCCTGCCCAGGCACGTGTACGAGGGCACGGACGTGCTCAAAAACCCGGCCAACAACGCGCCCATCGGCACCGGCCCCTTCGTGTTCAAGGAATGGGTGCGCGGCAGCCATGTGCGGCTGGAGCGCAACGCCAACTACTGGGGCCGCGGCCCGCAGGGCGAGCAGCAGCCCTACCTGGATGGCCTGTTGGTCAAGTTCATCCCCGACGCGGCCGCGCGCACGGTGGCACTGGAGGCCGGCGAGGTCGACGTGGCGCTCGGCTCCATCATCCCGCTGACCAACCTGAACCGCTTTGCCGACAAGAAGAAGTTCACCATCAACCTGGACGATGGCCGCTACCTGTCGACCATCTTCCTGCTGCAGTTCAACGTGCGCCGGCCCCACTTCCAGGACAAGCGCGTGCGCCAGGCCTTCGCCCACGCCATCGACAAGAACGCGCTGCTCAAGATGGTGTTCCTGAACTACGGCAAGGTGGCCACGGGGCCCGTGCCCTCCTCCGTCGTCAACTACTACAGCAAGGATGTGAAGCACTACGCCTTCGACCCCAAGCGCGCCGAAGCGCTGCTGGACGAGGCCGGTTTCAAGAAGGGCAAGGACGGCAAGCGGCTGAAGATCGGGCTGGACTTCGACGGCTTCGGCGGACCCATCGGCGCGCGCTCTGCCGAGTTCCTCAAGCAGTCGCTGGCGCGCATCGGCGTGGACGTGGAGCTGCGCAGCGCGGACACCGCCAACTACCTCCGCCGCATCTTCACCGACCAGGACTACGACCTCATGACCTCCAGCCTGCACCGGCTGCCCGACCCCACGCTGGGCGTGCAGCGGCTGTACTGGAGCAAGAACATCGTCAAGGGCGCGCCCTGGACCAATGGCTCGGGCTACTCCAACCCGGCGCTCGACAAGGTCATGGAAGCCGCCGCGGCCGAACCGGACGAAGCCAAGCGCAAGGCCCTCATCACCCAGTGGCAGCAGATCGTGCAGGAAGACGTCCCGCTGATCGAACTCATCGAGCAGACCTGGGTCACGGTGTCGAACGCGCGGCTGAAGAAGCAGAACCTGCAGGGCGACGGCCTGTTCGCCTCCTACGCCGACACCTGGCTCGAAGCGGGGCATTGAGCACGGCATGGCATCCGCGGCCCCGCCCCTGCTCGGCTTCTTGCGCCGGCGCCTGCTGCAGGTGCTGCCGGTGGTGTTCGGCATTGCGCTGCTCAACTTCCTGATCCTGCAGCTGGCGCCCGGCGACGTGGTCGACGTGCTGGCCGGCGAGGCCGGTGCCGCCACGCCCGAGTACATGGCACAGCTGCGCGCCAGCTTCGGGCTGGACCAGCCGCTGGGCGTGCAGTTCTGGAACTACATGACCAGCGTGGCCACGCTGGACCTGGGCTGGTCGTTCCGCCAGAACATGCCGGTGCTGGACCTGATCCTCGAGCGCATCCCGGCCACGCTGTTGCTGATGAGTTCGGCCATCGCCGTCGCGTTGGCGCTGGGCGTGCTGCTGGGCGTGCTGTCGGCTATCCGCGTGCATGGCTGGCTGGACGACGTGGTCTCGGTCTTCGTGCTGCTGACCTATGCGCTGCCCACCTTCTGGCTCGGCCTGATGGCGATGGTGCTGTTCTCCGCAAGGCTGGGCTGGCTGCCTTCGGGCGGCATGGTCGATCTCGGCGCCAACCACACCGGCCTGGCCTGGGCGCTCGACGTGGCGCGCCACGCGCTGCTGCCGGCGCTGACGCTGTCGACCTTCTACCTGGCCGTCTACACCAAGCTGGTGCGCACCTCCATGCTGGAGCTGTACGGCGCGGACTTCATCCGCACCGCGCGCGCCAAGGGTGCGGGCGAGCTGCGCATCACTGTGCGCCATGCGCTGCGCAACGCGCTGCTGCCGCTGCTGACCATGGTGGGCTACCAGGTGGCCTCGCTGCTGAGCGGCGCGGTGCTCGTGGAGTCGGTGTTCAACTGGCCTGGCATCGGCCGGCTCGCGTTCGAGGCCATCATGTCGCGCGACTTCAACCTGCTGCTGGGCATCCTGCTGCTGAGCTCCGTGCTCGTGACGCTGATCAACGTCGTGGTGGACCTGCTGTATGCCTGGCTCGATCCGCGGGTGCAGCTGGCCGGGGGGGCGTCGGCATGAGCGCCATCTTGCACATGCAAGCGCGCCCGGCGACAGCCTGGCAGCGCACGCTGGACTTCGCGCAAAGAGTGGCGGCCAGCCGCTCCGCTGTGCTGGGGCTGGTGCTGCTGCTGAGCGTGGTGGCCGTGGCCACGCTGGGCCGGCTGTGGTTCCCGGGCGACCCGTGGGAGATGAGCGGTGCGCCCATGCTCTGGCCAGGGGAAGACGCGCAGAACCCGCTGGGCACCGACTTCATGGGCCGCGACCTGGCCACTGGATTGGTATCAGGCGCCGGCGTCTCGCTGCTGATCGGCCTGGTCAGCACGCTGATCTCGACCGTCGTGGGCATCACCGTGGGGGCGCTGGCGGGCTACTTCCGTGGCGCGGTCGATGCGGTGCTGATGCGCGTGATCGAGCTGTTCCAGACCGTGCCGAACTTCGTGCTGGCCGTGGTGCTGGTGGCCATCTTCAAGCCCTCGGTGGCGACAGCGGTGTTCGCCATCGGCATCGTGTCGTGGCCGCCCACGGCGCGGCTGGTGCGCTCGGAATTTCTGCAGCTGCGCGAGCGCGAGTTCGTGCTGGCCAGCCGCACGCTGGGCACCGGCCATGCGCGGCTGATCCTCACGCAGATCCTGCCGAACGCGCTGCCGCCGGTGGTGGTGGTGTCCACGCTGTCGATCGCGCATGCGATCCAGACCGAAGCCGCGCTGGCCTTCCTGGGCCTGGGCGATCCGAACGTGATGAGCTGGGGCACCATCATCGGCATCGGCCGCGAACAGGTGGTCGACGCCTGGTACATCTGCGGCCTCCCGGGCCTGGCCATCGTCGTCACTGTGCTGGGCTTCAGCCTGCTCGGCGAAGGGCTCAACGACGCCCTCAACCCCCACTTGCGCAAACGATGAGCCTGCTCGACATCCAGGGGTTGCAGACCTCGTTCCAGACCCGCGCCGGCGTGGTGCGCGCCATCGACGGCGTGGACCTGCGCGTGGAGCGCGGCGAGAC
The DNA here is from genome assembly GCF_003337555.1 of Pseudorhodoferax soli. Lineage (GTDB taxonomy): Bacteria > Pseudomonadota > Gammaproteobacteria > Burkholderiales > Burkholderiaceae_C > Pseudorhodoferax > Pseudorhodoferax soli. The sequence continues at coordinate 72,110 of NZ_QPJK01000002.1, forward strand.
GGTGGCGCTGGTCGGCGAAAGCGGCAGCGGCAAATCGGTCACGGCGTACTCCATCCTGCAGCTGCTGCCCAAGGGCCAGGGCCGCATCACGGGCGGCAGCATTCGCTTCGACGGCACCGAGCTGACCACATTGCCCGAGGCCGGCCTGCGCGCGTTGCGCGGCAACCGCATCTCGATGATCTTCCAGGAGCCGCTGTCGGCGCTCAACCCGGTCCTGTCCGTCGGCTGGCAGATCGTCGAGGCGATCCGGCTGCACCGCCGCGTGGGCCGCCGCGCAGCCTGGGAGCAGGCCGTGGAGCTGCTCGCGCACGTGGGCATTCCCTCGCCCGCCCAGCGGGCCCACGACCATCCGCACCAGCTGTCGGGCGGCATGCGCCAGCGCGCCGTGATCGCCATCGCGCTGGCCTGCGAGCCCGACCTGCTGATCGCCGACGAGCCCACCACCGCCCTCGACGTGACGACGCAGGCGCAGATCCTGGAGCTGCTCAAGCGCCTGCAGGCCGAGCGCGGCATGGGCCTCTTGCTCATCACGCACGACCTGGGCGTGGTGGCCGAGGTGGCCGACCGCGCCGCCGTGATGTACGCGGGCCGCGTGGTCGAGCAGGTGCCGGTACAAGCGCTGTTCGAAGCCCCAGCCCACCCCTACACGCAGGGCCTGCTGGCCTCGCTGGCCATCGACGAGCTGCCGCCCGGCACGCGCCTGCCCGAGATCGCCGGCACCGTGCCCTCGCTGCTGGAGATGCCGCCGGGCTGCGCCTTCGCGCCGCGCTGTGCATACGCGAGCGCGCAGTGCCGCGAACAGCGGCCGGCCGCCGTGCCGCTGGATGCGCATCGCGTGGCGTGCCACCACCCGCTGGAGCGTGCAGTTGCTGCGCGCCGGCACCTGCAAGAGATCGCCGCATGAACGCCGTCGCCGAACTGCCGCATGCGGCGCCCCCGCTGCTGCGCTTGCAGAACGCCGTCAAGCACTACCCATCGTCCGGTGGCGCCGTGCAGGCGCTGAACGGCGTGGACCTGCACGTTGCGCGCGGCGAGACACTGGGCCTGGTCGGCGAAAGCGGCTGCGGCAAGTCCACCGTGGCGCGCGTGGCGATGCGCCTCACGCCGTTGACCGCTGGCCGCCTGTGGTTCGACGGCCAGGACCTGGCCGCACTGGAGGGCGAGGCCCTGCGCAGGCAGCGCGCGCGGCTGCAGATGGTGTTCCAGGACCCATACGCCTCGCTGAACCCGCGCCAGACCGTGGAACGCGCGCTGCGCGAGCCGCTGGTCGTGCAGCAGCGCGGCAGCGAGGCAGATCAGCGCGAACGCGTGGCCTGGGCGCTCGCGCGGGTGGGCCTGCGGCCCGAGATGGCGCAGCGCTACCCGCACGAGTTTTCTGGCGGCCAGCGCCAGCGCATCGGCATCGCCCGCGCGCTGATGCTGCGGCCCGAACTCATCGTCTGCGACGAGGCCGTCTCGGCGCTGGATGTCTCGGTGCGCGCGCAGGTGCTGAACCTGCTGCTGGAGCTGCGAGCCGAGTTCGGCGTGTCCTACCTGTTCATCTCGCACGACCTGTCGGTGGTGCGGCACATGTCGGACCGCATCGCCGTCATGTACCTGGGCCAGGTCGTGGAGCATGGCGCACGCGACGCCGTATGGAAGTCCCCACGTCATCCGTACACCCAGGCCCTGGTTTCTGCGGCCCCCAAGGTCCGGCCGGGTGCAACGCGTACCCAGCGCATCCTGTTGCAGGGCGACCCACCGAGCCCGTCGAACCCGCCAGCCGGCTGCCGCTTCCACACGCGCTGCCCGCAGGCGCAGGCACGCTGCCGCAGCGAGGCGCCGGTGGCGCGCGCGGTCGGCGAGCGGCACTGGGCGGCCTGCCACTTCGCCTGACGCGCAGCGCAGGTGCCGCGGCGCGGCGTCGGAGTGCAGCGTCACTGCCGCATCCAACGCTTTGCGCGTCGCCTCTTTAAAACCAAATAAAATATTAAACTGGTTTGAAATGCGCGGCGGTGATATACTCCGGCCGCTGCTAGCGACACGCGTGTGATTCGTCCAGCTGCCACAACGCCTGCAGGCCTTGAACAGCACATGCAGGCTTCTCTCGCGACCTTTGTCGCCCTGTTGGTCTGTAGAGCTGCAGCCAACCGCGTTTTCTGATGGCTCACGCAGCTTGGTTCAAGCTTGCGATCCCGAATGAACTAGATTCCAAAAATCGGCATTTCCATGGGCAAGTACGTCGTTTCGCCCGCGACACACCGGACCGACTGTGGCCGCTACCGCGCCTCCTTCTCGGTTCATCGCTCCCAGGGCAATGGCAGCTACTGCCGCGTCTTCCGGTTCGACAGATGCTTTGCCTCGCGCGAAGGCGCCCGGCTGTTTGCAGTCACCCAGGGCTGGCTGCAAACCTCCATGTCGCAACCCCCTGCATGCTGATGGTCTGCTCCCGCAGCTTCCATCCTCCCCTGTCAGTTGTTGTGGACACCCAACCCACAGCCCTGTCTCCCAGTGGCGCGGCATCCGTTGCGCACCTTCCTCCAGAAAGGCTCTCCTCATGAGCGTGAAAATCTATGTGGGCAACCTGCCCTATTCCGTGACCGATTCCAGTCTCGAAAGCAACTTTGCCGAGTTCGGCAGCGTTTCTTCGGCCAAGGTCATGATGGACCGTGAAACCGGCCGCTCCAAGGGCTTCGGCTTTGTGGAAATGGCCTCTGCCGAGCTGGCCCAGGCCGCCATCACCGGCCTGAACGGCGTGTCCGTCGATGGACGTGCGATCGTCGTGAACCTGGCCCGCCCCCGCGAAGCGGGCGGTGGCGCGGGCGGCTATGGTGCGGGCGGCTACACCGCCAGCAAGCGCTCGGACGTCGGCTACGGCACCGGTGGCTACGGCGGCGGCCGCTACTGAGTCCACGCGCTCTTGCTGAAAGACCGGCTCTCGCGAGCCGGTTTTTTTTCGTCTCCAGTGCAGGTTGGACAGTGGCCCAAGCGCGGGGGCCGCGCTGCCGCGGGCGGCCTGCGGACAGACAAAGCGTCCTGGCCCGTGAAAGAAAAAAGCCCCGCAGAACAATGTTCTACGGGGCTTTTTTGGTCTGCTTCTGGTGCGTTGTAAAACGGCCTGAAAGCTGTCTTGGCGGAGAGGGTGGGATTCGAACCCACGGTACCTTGCGGTACGCCTGATTTCGAGTCAGGTACATTCGACCACTCTGCCACCTCTCCTGAATCCCTGTGGCTGCCCCGGCGGTCGACCCGGGTTGCGAAGCCCGCTATTCTAGCAGGACAAACGCGCGATCCCGCCCAGATAGGGGCGCAAAACTTCGGGGACCGTCACGGAGCCATCTTCGTTCTGGTAGTTCTCGAGCACCGCGACCAGCGTGCGGCCCACGGCCAGCCCCGAGCCATTGAGTGTGTGCAGCAACTCGTTCTTGCCCTGTGCGTTCTTGAAGCGCGCCTGCAGGCGGCGCGCCTGGAAGGCCTCGCAATTGGACACCGAGCTGATCTCGCGGTAGGTGTTCTGCGCCGGCAGCCAGACCTCCAGATCGTGCGTGCGCGCCGCGCCGAAGCCCATGTCGCCCGTGCACAGGCACAGCACGCGGTACGGCAGGCCAAGCTTCTTGAGCACGGTCTCGGCGTGGCCCGTCATCTCGTCCAGCGCAGCGTAGCTCTTCTCGGGGTGCACGATCTGCACCATCTCGACCTTGTCGAACTGGTGCTGGCGGATCAGGCCGCGCGTATCGCGCCCGGCACTGCCGGCTTCGGAACGGAAGCACGGCGTGTGCGCCGCCAGGCGGATCGGTAGCTCGGACTCGGCCACGATGCTGTCGCGCACGAAGTTGGTCAACGGCACCTCGCTCGTGGGGATCAGGTACAGCGCCTGGTGGTCGGGCACGGGCTCTGACTCCTGGCCGCCCTTCTTGGCCGCGAACAAGTCGCCCTCGAACTTGGGCAACTGGCCCGTGCCCTGCATGCTGTCGGCGTTGACGACGTAGGGCACATAGCACTCGGTGTAGCCATGGTCCTGCGTCTGCGTGTCCAGCATGAACTGCGCAAGCGCGCGGTGCAGGCGCGCGATGGGACCCTTCATGACCGTGAAGCGCGAGCCCGAGAGCTTGACGCCCATCTCGAAATCCAGCCCCAGCGGCGTGCCGATGTCGACATGGTCACGCGGCGTGAAGGCCAACGGCTTGGGGTCCTGGCCGTCCGGGCTCCAGCGGCGCAGTTCCACGTTGCCCTGCTCGTCGGCACCAACGGGCACGCTCTCGTGCGGCAGGTTGGGCACGGCCAGCAGCAGTTGCTGCAACTCGGGCTGCAGCTGGTCCAGGCGCGCAGCGGAGGTTTCGAGTTCCGCCTTGAGCGCGTTGACCTCGGCCATGACGGCGTCGGCGCTCTCGCCCTTGGCCTTGAGCTGGCCGATCTGCTTGGACAGCGTGTTGCGCTTGGCCTGCAGTTCCTCGGTGCGGGTCTGCAATGCCTTGCGTTCGGCTTCCAGCGCCTTGAAGGCCGCCACATCGAGATAGGGCTGCGGGTTCTTGCGCTGCGCGAGCCGCGCGACCACGGCGTCCAGGTCTTTACGGAGAAGGGTGATGTCCAGCATCGTCGGATTCTAGTTTTCAGGCCAGGGCGGCCAGGTCCACATTGGCACCACACAGGACGAGGCCCACGCGCTCGTCTGCACGCGGCACATAGGCGCCGCTTTGGAGCGCCGCCAGGCCCAGTGCGGCCGCGGGTTCGACGGCCAGGCGCAGTTCGCGCCACAGCCATTGCTGGGCCTGCCGGATGGCCCCGTCGTCGAGCAGCAGGGCGGCCTGCACATGCTGCTGCGTGACGCGCCAGCTGATCTCGCCGATGCGCTTGGCACCCAGCGAATCGGCGGCCACGCCGCCGACCTCCACATCGACGGGCGCACCCGCTTCGCGCGCGAGGAACAAGGTGGGCGCCAGCGCCGGCTCCAGTGCGACGACGCGGCAGCGGCCTGCACACCAGGCGGCGATGCCGCCGATCAGGCCACCGCCGCCCACGCTGACGAGCAGGCTGTCGGGCAGACCACCAGCCTGCTCTTCGAGTTCGCGGGCCAGCGTGCCGGCACCGGCCACGACCTCGGGCTGGTCATAGGCATGGGTGAGCAGCGCACCGGTCTCCTGCTGGCGCGCCATGCAGGCGGCCAGGGCCTCGGAATAGGCTGCGCCGACGACCTGCACCTGCGCACCCAGCGCGCGCAGGCGCGCCTGTTTGGCCGGCGAGGAGATGGTCGGCACGAAGACCTCGCAGCGCACGCCCAGGGCCTGGGCGGCCGCTGCCGTGGCGATGCCGGCGTTGCCGCCCGAGGCCATGATCACGCCTGCCGTGGGAATGGGCTGCGCGAGCAGCCGGTGCAGCATGCCGCGCGCCTTGAAGCTGCCCGAGACCTGCAACTGCTCGAGCTTGAGCCAGACCTCGGCGCAGGCCAGGCCCAGCGCCGCACCTGGCAGGCGCCACAGCGGCGTGGTGCGCAGGAAATTCGCCGGGCCTTGGCGCAGGCGCGCGTGCGCGGCCTCGATGTCCGCCCGGGTGACGGCCGCCGGCATCAGTAGCCGCTGTCCGAGCCGGCCGCGAGGCTCTCGAACTTGGTGATGTTGCGCAGGAAGGCGAGCTTGACGGTGCCGGTCGGGCCGTTGCGCTGCTTGGCGATGATCACCTCGGCCACGCCGGGCTCCTTGCAGGCGTCCTTGGTGTAGTACTCGTCGCGGTAGATGAACATGATGATGTCGGCGTCCTGCTCGATGGCGCCGGATTCGCGCAGGTCCGACATCATCGGGCGCTTGTCGGGGCGCTGCTCCACGCTGCGGTTGAGCTGCGACAGCGCGATCACCGGGCATTGCAGTTCGCGCGCGAGCATCTTGAGGCCGCGAGAGATCTCGCCGAGCTCGGTGGCGCGGTTCTCGTCGCTGCCGCCGCCCGAGCCGCTCATCAGCTGCAGGTAGTCGACCACGATCAAGCCCAGCTTGCCGCACTGGCGCGCGAGCCGGCGTGCGTTGGCGCGCAACTCGCTGGGTGTCAGGCCAGGCGTTTCATCGATGTGCAGGGAGATGTTGCGCAGCTTCTCGATCGCCTCGGTCAGCCGCGGCCATTCGTCGTCGGTCAATCGGCCGTTGCGCAGGTGGCTCTGGTCCACGCGGCCGATGGAGCCGACGATACGCACGGCCAGCTGGGATGCGCCCATTTCCATCGAGAAGATCGCGACGGGCAGGCCTTCGTTGAGCGCCACGTGCTCGGCGATGTTCACGGCGAAGGCGGTCTTGCCCATGGACGGGCGCGCGGCCAGCACCACCATGTCCCCGGGCTGCAGGCCCGAGGTCATGCGGTCCAGGTCGTAGAAGCCCGTGGGCACGCCCGTGATCTCGTTCTGCTGGTCGGCCATCTCCTGCACACGGTCCAGCAGGTCGACGACCAGCGATTCCATGGCCTGGAAGCCCTGCTTGTTCCGCGCGCCCTCTTCGCCGATGTTGAAGATCTTTTGCTCGGCTTCGTCCAAGATCTTGTCGACTGCGCGGCCCTTGGTGTTGAAGGCGCTGGTGGCGATCTCGTCGCTGGCCGTGACCAGTTTGCGCAGGATGGCGCGCTCGCGCACGATCTCGCCATAGCGGCGGATGTTGCTCGCGCTCGGCACGAACTGCGCCAGCGAGTTGAGGTAAGACAGCCCGCCCACGTCGTCGGCCTTGCCGACCGATTGCAGCACCTCGTAGACGGTGATCACGTCGGCCGGCTTGTTGGCGTTCACGAGGTCGCGGATGGCCGCGAAGATCAGCCGGTGCTCATAGCGGTAGAAGTCGCCTTCCTTGAGCACGTCGCCCACGCGGTCCCAGGCCGCGTTGTCCAGCAGCAGCCCGCCCAGCACGCTGGATTCGGCCTCGATGGAATGCGGCGGCACGCGCAACTGCGCGAGCTGGCGATCCTGCGGATCGTCGTCGATGGAGTACATGGCGGACATCGGAGACCTTGGAAGCAAGCGCGGGATGCTACGCGCCGCATGCCCGGGCGTCATGGAACAACCCTGTGCATAAACGGTGGAGCAGCGGTGATTCTGGTGGCACAGCCTGTGGGCAAGCTGTGGTCACCAAAAGAAAAAGCCGCCGGGCTCGCGCCAGGCGGCTTTTCAACGGATCGCGGGGATCAGGCGGTTTCGCCGTACACCGAGACGTTGATCTCGACGACCACGTCGGTGTGCAGTGCCACGCTGACAGTGCTTTCGCTGACGGTCTTGATCGGACCATTGGGCATGCGCACTTGCGACTTGGCGACCTTGTAGCCCAGCTTCTCGAGCTCTTCGGCGATGTCGGCATTCGTCACGGAGCCGAACAGGCGACCGTCGACGCCGGCCTTCTGGGTCAGCTTGACGGTGGTGCCAGCCAGCTTCTCGCCCTGTGCTTGCGATTCGGCCAGCTTGGCAGCGGCAGCCTTCTCGAGTTCGGCACGGCGTGCTTCGAATTCGGCCTTGGCCGAATCGGTGGCGCGGCGGGCGCGGCCGGACGGGATCAGGAAGTTGCGGGCGTAGCCGTCCTTGACCTTGACGATCTCGCCCAGGTTGCCAAGGTTCACGACCTTGTCGAGCAGAATGATTTGCATACTCGTAGCTCCTTAGATGCGGTGCTGGTCGCTGTACGGCAGCATGGCGAGGAAACGCGCACGCTTGATGGCCGTGTTCAGCTGACGCTGGAAGAAAGCGCGGGTGCCGGTCAGACGCGCCGGGATGATCTTGCCGTTCTCGGCAATGAAATCGCGCAGCGTGTCGATGTCCTTGTAGTCGATGTGCTCGACACCGGTCACGGTGAAGCGGCAAAAGCGCTTGCGCTTGAACAGCAGCGATTGCGTGTTGCGCTTGGGACGCTTGTCCTTGTTGTTGAAACGCCTAGGTCCGGCCATGGTGGGCTCCTGATGAATCTGTTGAAACTGGTTGAAACTCTTGCACGTGCAGAACGAGACCCTTGCCAAGGCGGGGGTTGGCGACGAAGCCGGCGAAACGCCAGCTGCTGCCAACCACCTGCTTGCGCATCCGCTCGGCCACGGCACCAAAGGCCACAGCCCTGATGCTTGCCTTGATCTGCCGGGTCTGGCCCGCTTCCTCGACCTGCGACTCGTGTTCCAGCACCATATCCTGGGCGGGCAAGCCGGCCGGGGTGTAGCGCAGAGCCTTGAGTTCGGCGATCGACGCGGTCAGCAGCAGGTGGTTCATGCCTGCCAAGCCTGCACGCGGCGGTGCGTTGCGTTCTGCTGCGGTGCAGTCCTCAATGCTGGCCGGCGGTCTCGGCCTGCTGGGTCTTGCGGGCTTCTTCGCGCTCGACCGTCTTCATCATCGAAGACGGGCCGGTCTCGGCCTTCTTCAGCTGAACGGTCAGGTGGCGCAGCACGGCGTCGTTGAACTTGAAGGCGTGCTCGAGCTCGCTCATCACGGCCTGATCGGCCTCGATGTTGACGCACAGGTAGTGCGCCTTGGCCAGCTTGTTGATCATGTAGGCCAGTTGACGGCGGCCCCAGTCTTCCACGCGGTGGATCTTGCCGCCACCGTTGGTGATCATGGACTTGTAGCGTTCCAGCATGGCCGGAACCTGTTCGCTCTGATCCGGGTGGATCATGAGGATGATTTCATAGTGACGCATGGACTCTCCTTAAGAGTAAAACCCCTCGCCTTGGGAAACATTTCCCCAAGTCTCAGGGCCAGAGCCACCTGCGGCGTCAACTGCAGTGTGGCAAGGCAAAGCCGAGCATTATAGCCCGGATCTTCGGGAGAGGAAGCTTGCCGAGGTGATCGCGACTGTCGCTGCCGCCAGGCCGAACACGCCGGCTGCCGCCGGCTGGATGCCGAACCACCAGCCTGGCCCCACAAAACCCGTCCAGCCGCGCACCACGGGATGGTGGGCCAGCATGTAGCCAAGCGTCACGCCGGCACCGGCCAGCATGCCGGCCACCACGCCCGCGCGCGAAGTGCGGCGCCAGAGGATGCCAGCCACCAGCGCCGGAAAGAAGGTCGAGGCCGCCAGCGAAAACGAGGCCGTGACGAGGTAGAGGATGTCAGCCGAGCGCCAGGCCGCCACATAGGCGGCCGCCAGCGCCACCATCAGCAGCGCGAACTTGGAGAACACCACGCTGTAGATCGCCCCCACGCGCCGACGGCCGCTCTGCAGGTACAGGTCGTGCGCGAAGGCATTGCCCATGGTCAGCAGCAGGCCGTCGGCCGTGGACAGCGCCGCCGCCAGGCCGCCGGCCGCCACCAGGCCGGCGATGACATAGGGCAGCCCGCCGATCTCCGGCGTGGCCAGCATGATGATGTCTGCGCCCAGGCGGATCTCGGCGAACTGCAGGATGCGGTCGCCATTCACGTCCGCGACCGAGACCAGTGCAGGGTCGACGCGCGCCCACTGCGCGATCCAGGCCGGCAGGTCGTCGAAGCTCTTGCCCACCAGTTCGCTGAGCACCTCGTGCTTGACCAGCACCGCCAGCGCCGGCGCCGCGATGTAGAGCAGCGAGATGAACAGCAGCGACCAGGCCACCGAACTGCGCGCGCCCGCGACCGAGGGCGTGGTGAAGAAGCGCGTGAGCAGGTGCGGGAGGCCCGCCGTGCCCAGCATCAGGCACAGCATCAGCGCGAGGAAGTTGAGCCGCGCCGTCGAGAAGGCGGCGCGCTCGGCCGGCGTGCCGTCGGGGCGGCCACCGAAGGGTGTGGCCATCGGCGCCACGCCGCCCAGCGCACGCGCGCGCTCGTGCATTTCCGCCATGGCGCGTGTCCAGCGTTCGCGCGCGGCTTGCTCGGTCGGGGGCAGCGCATTCAGCGCGCGGCTCGCTTCGCGCAACTCGGCATCGGACGCGCTGGCCGCGCGCAGCTGTTGCAGGCGCTGCTGCGCGTGCAGGCGCTCGCGGGTGAGCGCGGCCGGCACGTCGCGCAACAGGGCCTCGTAGGCGGCAGCGCGGCGCGCGAATTCGGCCAGCACGGCCCGCTCGGCCGGCGCGGCGGCCAGCTCGGCCTCGCGCACGGCGATCTGGCCCAGCTGTGGCCCATAGACGAAGGGCGCCGCCGGATTGCCCAGCTGCTTGTAGGCCAGCCAGGACACCGGGATCAGGAAGGCCAGGATCAGGATCACGTACTGCGCCACCTGGGTCCATGTCACGGCCCGCATGCCGCCCAGGAAGCTGCACACCAGCACACCACCCAGTCCGAGCAGGATGCCGATCTCGAACTGCACGCCGGTCAGGCGCGAGGCGATCAGGCCCACGCCGTAGATCTGCGCCACGACATAGGTGAAGGAGCACAGCACCGCCGCCAGCGCCGCCAGCACGCGCGGCCAGCGACCGCCAAAGCGCTGGGCGAAGTAGTCGGGCACGGTGTAGATCTCGGCGCGGCGCAGGGCCGGCGCGATCAGCAGCGCCACCAGGCAGAAGCCACCGGTCCAGCCGAGGATGTAGGCCAGGCCGCCGGCCTGGCCGGGCATCCCAGAGAAGCCCTGTAGGTAAAGCCCGCCGGCCAGGCTGATGAAGGAGGCCGCACTCATCCAGTCCGCCGCCGTTGCCATGCCGTTGTAGATGGGCGGCACGCTGCGGCCCGCGACGTAGTACTCGCGTGCGTCCGAGGTGCGGCAGAAGATGCCGATGCCCGCGTACAGCGCCAGGCTGGAGAACAGGAAGATCGCGCCGATCCAGGGACGCGGCAGCCCGCCGCGTTCGGCCAGCGCCATCGCGGCCAGAAAGGCCAGCAGGCACAGCACGTAGAGGCCGAAGATGCGGTGCAGCCGGCCATGCGCGCCGGGCGCAGCGTCTTCTCTGCCGCGCCCGGCCCGCGCGTGGATCGCCACGATGGCGATGAAGCCGAACACGGCGCCCTGCGCGCAGAGCCAGTAGTTCAGCGGCCAGCCGGCGACGGTGGTGTCGAGGTCGCGGGCGAACCAGGCCGGCCCGAAAGCCAGCAGCGCCCACAGCAACAACAGCAGACCTCGCAGCAATCCGTCTCCTCCTCGTCACCGCGTCGCGCCGCGGCCGTCCTCATCGAAAAGGGGCGCCCGAAGGCGCCCCGATGGTGCAGCGCGATGGCCTGGCGTCTCAGCGCGCCAATTGCTGCCAGGTCGCCACCACCGTGTCCGGGTTCAGCGAGATCGACTCGATGCCCTGATCGGCCAGCCACTGCGCGAAGTCCGGATGGTCGCTGGGGCCTTGGCCACAGATGCCCACGTACTTGCCCTTGGACTTGCAGGCCTCGATGGCGCGCTTGAGCATGGCCTGCACGGCCGGGTCACGCTCGTCGAAGTCGGCGGCCAGGAGTTCCAGGCCGGAATCGCGGTCCAGGCCCAGCGTGAGCTGGGTCAGGTCGTTGGAGCCGATCGAGAAGCCGTCGAAGTACTCCAGGAACTCGTCGGCCAGGATGGCGTTGCTGGGCACCTCGCACATCATGATGACCTTGAGATCGTCCTGCCCGCGCTTCAGGCCGTGCACGGCCAGCAGCTCGGTCACGCGGGCGGCCTGCTTCAGCGTGCGCACGAAGGGCACCATGACCTGCACGTTGGACAGGCCCATGTCGTTGCGCACGCGCTTCAAGGCCTGGCATTCCATCGCGAAGGCCTCGCCGAACTCGGCGCTGATGTAACGCGCCGCGCCGCGGAAGCCCAGCATGGGATTCTCTTCCTCGGGCTCGTAGCGGCTGCCGCCGATCAGCTTGCGGTATTCGTTGGACTTGAAGTCCGACAGGCGCACGATCACCGGCTTGGGCCAGAACGCCGCGGCGATGGTGGCCACGCCCTCGGCCACCTTGTCGACGTAGAAGGCGCGCGGCGAGGCATGGCCGCGGGCCACCGACTCGACGGCCTTCTTGAGGTCGGCATCGACGTTCGGATAGTCCAGGATGGCCTTGGGGTGCACGCCGATGTTGTTGTTGATGATGAACTCCAGGCGCGCAAGGCCGACACCGGCGTTGGGCAACTGGCAGAAGTCGAAGGCCAGTTGCGGGTTGCCCACGTTCATCATGATCTTGGTCTTGATCTCGGGCATGGTGCCGCGCTCGACCTCGGTGATCTCGGTCTCGAGCAGGCCGTCGTAGATGCGGCCGGTGTCGCCCTCGGCGCAGCTGACCGTCACCAGCGTGTCGGTCTTCAGGCGCTCGGTCGCGTCACCGCAGCCGACCACGGCCGGGATGCCGAGTTCGCGCGCGATGATCGCCGCGTGGCAGGTGCGGCCACCGCGGTTGGTCACGATGGCGCTGGCGCGCTTCATCACCGGCTCCCAGTTCGGGTCGGTCATGTCGGTCACCAGCACGTCGCCGGGCTGCACCTCGTCCATCTGGCTGATGTTGTGGACCAGGCGGACCGGGCCGGTTCCGATCTTCTGGCCGATGGCACGGCCCTCGGCCAGCACGGCGCTGCGGCCCTTGAGCTTGTAGCGCTGCTCGGCCTTGCCGGCCTGCTGGCTCTTCACCGTCTCCGGACGGGCCTGCAGGATGTAGAGGTGGCCGTCGGTGCCGTCCTTGCCCCACTCGATGTCCATCGGGCGGCCGTAGTGCTCCTCGATCACGAGGGCGTAGCGGGCCAGTTCCTCGACCTCGGCATCGGTCAGCGAATAGCGGTTGCGCAACTCGGTCGGCACGTCCACGGTCTTGACCAGCTTGCCACTGGCCTTCTTCTCTTCGGGTGTGGCGAAGACCATCTGGATCAGCTTGCTGCCCAGGTTGCGGCGGATCACGGCCTTCTTGCCGGCCTTGAGCATGGGCTTGTGGGCATAGAACTCGTCGGGGTTCACGGCGCCCTGCACCACCGTCTCGCCCAGGCCGTAGCTGGAGGTGATGAACACCACCTGGTCGAAGCCGGATTCGGTGTCGATCGTGAACATGACGCCAGCCGCGCCCAGGTCGGAACGCACCATGCGCTGGACCCCGGCCGACAGGGCCACCACGTCGTGGGCGAAGCCCTTGTGCACCCGGTAGCTGATGGCGCGGTCGTTGTAGAGGGAGGCGAAGACCTCCTTCATCTTGTGCAGCACGTCTTCGATGCCGACAACGTTCAGGAAGGTTTCCTGCTGGCCGGCGAACGAGGCGTCGGGCAAATCTTCGGCGGTGGCGGACGAACGCACGGCGAAGCTGGCCTGGTCGTTGCCGGCCGAGAGCTTGGCGAAGGCGTCACGTACACCCTTTTCCAGGTCGGCGGGGAAGGGTTGGGCTTCGATCCAGCCGCGGATCTCGGCGCCGGCCACCGCGAGCGCGCGCACGTCCTCGATGTCCAGCGTGGCCAGACGCTGGGCGATGCGCTGGGTCAGGCCTTCGTGCGCGAGGAATTCGCGGAAGGCATGGGCGGTGGTCGCGAAGCCCGTGGGCACGCGCACGCCCTGGGGCAGTTGCGAGATCATTTCGCCGAGCGAGGCGTTCTTGCCGCCAACCGACTCGACGTCGTCCATTCTCAGGTTCTCAAACGGTACGACCAGGGCGGTCGGCTCAAAGAGTGCAGACATGGGAAAGCTCCAAAGGTTGAAAAACCGTCTGCACGCCGCCCGCAGGACACCCCGCCGTCAGCAACGTCGTCCATGCCGGCGGCGCAACGTCGTTGTCGTTGCTGTGTGTGCGCGCACCACATGGTGAAAATCTGGGACATTGGGCCGGCATTGTAGGGGCGAGGCCACGGCCGGTGTGTAGGCCCAGTTCCTGCAAAATGGCCACGCAGTACCAGGAGCACCTATGACGACCCGCACCGTATTCTTCATTTCCGACGGCACGGGCATCACCGCCGAAACCTTCGGCAACGCCATCCTGGCGCAGTTCGACATGACCTCGCGCCACGTGCGTTTGCCCTTCATCGACACCATCGACAAGGCCCACCAGGCAGTGCGCCAGATCAACCACACGGCCGAGGTCGAGAACCGCAAGCCGCTGGTGTTCACGACCATCGTCAACGTGGAGGTGCTGCAGTTCTTCGAGCAGCACTGCAACGGCATGCTGCTGGACATGTTCGGCACCTTCGTGCGGCCGCTGGAGGTGGAGCTGGGCATCAAGTCGCACCACCGCGTGGGCCGCTTCAGCGACATCAGCAAGAGCCAGGCCTACAACGACCGCATCGCCGCGATCAACTTCTCGCTGGAGCACGACGACGGCCAGAGCGACCGCGACCTGCAGCAGTCCGACGTGATCCTGGTCGGCGTGAGCCGCAGCGGCAAGACGCCGACGTCCCTCTACCTGGCCATGCAGTACGGGCTCAAGGCCTCCAACTACCCGCTGATCCCCGAAGACTTCGACCGCAACCACCTGCCGCCGGCGCTGGTGCCCCACCGCGCCAAGCTGTTCGGCTTGACCATCAACCCCGAGCGGCTTTCGGAGATCCGCAACGAGCGCCGCCCCAACTCGCGCTATGCGTCCCTGGAGAACTGCCGCATGGAGGTGGCCGCGGCCGAATCCATGATGCGGCGCAGCGGCATCCGCTGGCTCAGCACCACGACCAAGTCGATCGAGGAGATCGCCACCACCATCCTGCAGGAGGTGCGGCCGGAGCGGCTCACCTATTGAGCCACCCGGCGCGCTGCCCGCTCAGGCCGCGACCGGGGCCGGGCTGCGGATCAGGTGATCGAAGGCGCTGAGTGCCGCCTTGGCCCCCTCGCCCGCGGCGATGACGATCTGCTTGTAAGGCGTGGTTGTCGCGTCACCGGCCGCGAACACGCCCGGCACCGAGGTCTGGCCGCGCGCGTCGACGATGATCTCGCCGTACTTGGACAGCTCCACCGTGCCCTTGAGCCACTCGGTGTTGGGCACCAGGCCGATCTGCACGAACACCCCTTCCAGCGCCACCAGGTGCTCGGCACCGGTCGCACGGTCCTTGTAGCGCAAGCCGTTGACCTTGCCCTCGGCCCCGGTGATCTCCGTCGTCTGGGCGTTGGTGTGCACGGTCACGTTCGGCAGGCTCAGCAGCTTGCGCACCAGCACCGCGTCGGCCTTGAGCTGGTCGGCGAACTCGACCAGCGTCACGTGGCTCACGATGCCGGCCAGGTCGATCGCCGCCTCGACACCCGAGTTGCCACCGCCGATGACCGACACGCGCTTGCCCTTGAACAGCGGGCCGTCGCAGTGCGGGCAGTAGGCCACGCCCTTGTTGCGGTACTCGGCCTCGCCCGGCACGTTCACGTTGCGCCAGCGCGCGCCCGTGGACAGGATCACGGTCCTTGACTTCAACACCCCGCCGTTGGCCAGATGCACCTCGACCAGGCCGCCGGGCTCGGTGGCCGGCACCAGCTTGTCGGCGCGCTGCAGGTTCATGATGTCCACGTCGTAGGCACGCACGTGGGCCTCCAGGTTGGCCGCGAACTTGGGGCCGTCGGTCTCGACGATGGAGATGTAGTTCTCGATGCCCAGCGTGTCGTTGACCTGGCCGCCGAAGCGCTCGGCCGCCACGCCGGTGCGGATGCCCTTGCGGGCCGCGTACACGGCAGCGGCGGCGCCGGCCGGGCCACCGCCCACGATCAGCACCTCGTAGGGGTCCTTGGCCGACAGCTTGGCCGCATCGCGCGCGGCCGCGCCGGTGTCGAGCTTGGCGACGATCTCTTCCAGCGTCGTGTGGCCGGAGTGGAACATCTCACCGTTCAGGAACACCATGGGCACGGCCATGATCTCGCGGTCGTTGACCTCCTGCTGGAAAGCGCCGCCTTCGATGACGGTCGTCTTCACGCGCGGGTTCAGCACCGCCATCAGCGACAGGGCCTGCACCACGTCCGGGCAGTTGTGGCAGGTCAGGCTCATGTAGACCTCGAACTGGTAGTCGCCATCAAGCGCCTTGACCTGATCGATCACATCCTGCTCGACCTTGGGCGGGTGGCCGCCGGTCCACAGCAGCGCCAGCACCAGCGAGGTGAACTCGTGCCCCAGCGGCAGGCCTGCAAACCGCAGTTGGCTGTCCGTGCCGGTGCGCTGCACGCTGAACGAGGGCTTGCGCGCATCCGCGCCGTCCAGGCGCAGCGTGATCTTGTCGCTGCGCAGGCTCTGGACCGTTTCCAGCAGGCTGCGCATGTCGCGCGAGGTCTCGCTGTCGTCCAGGGAAGCCACCAGTTCGAACGGCTGCGTGACGCGCTCCAGGTAGGCGCCGAGCTGGGTCTTGAGTTGGTCGTCGAGCATGGTGGATTCCTTTCAATATGGAGTTATTTGGGGATCGAACGGGCAAAAAAAAGCCGGACGGCATGGCGGATGGCCGCCATGACGCTGTCCGGCTGGTGGGCGCAGCATGCGCCCTGCCGTTGCCGGTTGTTTAGATCTTGCCGACCAGGTCGAGCGAAGGCGTCAGCGTCTTGGCGCCTTCCTTCCACTTGGCCGGGCACACCTGGCCAGGGTTCGCGGCGGTGAACTGGGCGGCCTTCAGCTTGCGCAGGGTTTCCGACACGTCACGGGCGATTTCGTTGGAGTGGATTTCCATCGTCTTGATCACGCCATCGGGGTTGATCACAAAGGTGCCGCGCAGCGCCAGGCCTTCTTCGGGGATGTGCACGCCGAAGGCGTTGGTCAGCTGGTGCGTCGGGTCGCCGACGAGCGGGAACTTGGCCTTGCCGACGGCGTCGGAGGTTTCGTGCCAGACCTTGTGCGAGAAGTGCGTGTCGGTGGTCACGATGTAGACCTCGGCGCCGGCCTTCTGGAATTCGGCGTAGTTCTCGGCAGCGTCTTCGATCTCGGTCGGGCAGTTGAACGTGAAGGCTGCCGGCATGAAGATCAGGACGGACCACTTGCCCTTCAGCGTCGCTTCGGTCACTTCGATGAACTCGCCCTTGCCGGCGCGGTTCACGAAGGCGGTGGTCTTGAAGGGTTGGACTTGCGTGTTGATCAAAGACATGTTGTTCCTATGGAAGGCGGTTGAGAAATCGCGAAGCCCGAACTTTAACCCTCGCCCCCGGGCCAAGACCAATCGTTTGGCGATATGGCCTGCATTGAAAAAGCCAATGCCCGCGCACTGTTGTGCCACCGCCTGAGCAAGAACGCCTATCAATGTCAGCCGCAGCCACACCGCAAACACGGGGCCATTGCCTGGTGCTGCTTTTGGCGAAACAGGACAATGCGCGGCTTGATCCCCATCACGGCAGCATAAGAAAGGAACCCCCATGCAAGGCGACCCCCAAGTCATCGCACATTTGCAGGCGCAACTCAAGAACGAGCTGACCGCCATCAACCAGTATTTCCTGCACTACCGCATGCTCAAGCACTGGGGCCTGACCCGGCTTGCCAAGAAGGAATATGAGGAGTCCATCGGCGAGATGAAGCACGCCGACAAGCTCATGGACCGCATCTTCATGCTGGACGGCCTGCCCAACCTGCAGGACCTGGGCAAGCTGATGGTCGGCGAGGACGTGCCCGAACTGCTGAATTGCGACCTGAAGATGGAGTACGGCGCCCAGGCCACCATCAAGGACGGCATCGCCCACTGCGAGACCGTTCGCGACTACGTCTCGCGCGATCTGCTGCAAGGCATCCTGGACGACACCGAGGAACACATCGACTTTCTGGAGACCCAGATCGACCTGGTCACACGGGTCGGCTTGCAGAACTACCTGCAAAGCCAGATGGGCGAGCTCGAGTAACACGCGCCTGGCGCTCTCGGTTGCAACGGCGGGGTTCTCCCCGCCGTTTTTCATTGGCGCCAGGGCTTTACCGCAGCGCCACATGCCGGCAACACAATCCACATCGGATGCGGGTTCCAAGCCGGCATACTCGCGCGCTACTGTCTGTAACAATTTCAGTCGCACCTTGCCCTCCACCCGAAAATCTCTCTGGCCGCGCCTGACCGGCCTTGTGGCAGCCGTCGCCCTGCTCGCAGGCGGCAGCTACCTCAGCTGGAAGACCTGGTTCCAGGCCGCCGACCCGCGCGACCAATACCAGATCGTCAGCGTGCAGCGCGGGGACATCGAGGACCTGGTCACCGCCACGGGCACGCTGCAGCCGCGGGACTACGTGGACGTGGGCGCCCAGGTGAGCGGTCAGCTCAAGAAGATCCATGTGGAGGTGGGCTCCATCGTGCAGCAGGGCGACCTGCTGGCCGAGATCGACCCCACGGTGCTGCTGGCCAACGTGGACGCCAGCCGCGCCGGCCTGCGCAACCTGCAGGCCAACCTGCTGGTGCGCGAGGCCGCCCTGGTGCTGGCACGTGACCAGCACCTGCGCCAGAAGAACCTGATGGCGGCCGACGCCACCACCGTCGAGGCGCTGCGCACGGCCGAGAACAACCTGCGCTCGGCCGAAGCCCAGCTGGCGGCGCAGAAGGCCTCGATCGAGCAGACCCAGTCCACCCTGCGCGCCAGCGAGGCCAATCTCAACTACGCGCGCATCTACGCGCCGATCTCGGGCGCCGTGGTCTCCGTCACGGCGCGCCAGGGCCAGACGCTCAACGCCAACCAATCCGCGCCCATCCTCCTGCGCGTGGCCGATTTGTCGACCATGACGGTGCAGACCCAGGTCTCCGAGGCCGACGTGGGCCGGCTGCGCGTGACGATGCCGGTGTACTTCACGACGCTGGGCAGCCAGGGCCAGCGCTGGTATGGCCAGCTGCGCAAGGTGGAGCCCACGCCCACCGTGACCAACAACGTGGTGCTCTACAACGCGCTGTTCGACGTGCCCAACGCCGACCAGCGGCTCATGACCTCGATGACGGCCCAGGTGTTCTTCATCGCGGCCCAGGCGCAGGGCACGCTGCTGGTGCCGGCCGGCGCCGTGCAGACCCAGCCGCGCGGCCCGCGCCGCCAGGGCGGGCCGGCTGGCGCGGCATCGGGCGCCGCAGCTGCGGCCTCGGGCGCGCCGCAGCCGGCCACGAGCGTGCCGGCCGAGCCCTGGCAGGCCGAGCGTGAGCGGCGGCGCGCCGACATGGCCCACATGAGCGACGAACAGCGCCGGCGCGCACGCGAGAGTGGCGACCCCAGCCCCCGCCCGCCCCCCAAGGCCGATGCACCGCCGGCCGAGCGCGTGGCCGCCGTGCGTGCGCCGGACCAGGCCGCCGAAGCCGTCAACCGCGGCCTGTTCACGGGCCCGACCGGCATGCCGCAACGCGGACCGCGCCAGGCCACGGTGCGGGTGATCGACGCCGAAGGCCGCATCGAGGAGCGCCGGGTGGAGATCGGCATCGGCAACCGCGTGCAGGTGCAGGTCCTGTCGGGCCTGGCCGAGGGCGACGAAGTAATCGCCGGCCAGCGCCAGCCCGCCGGCGCGGCCTCTGGCGCGCGTGGCGGCCAGGGCGCCGGCCAGCAACGCTCCGGCCTGCAGGGCGGTGGCGGCATGCCCATCATGCCGCCCGGAGGCCCGCGCTGATGAAGCCGGCGGAAGACCCGGCGCTGGCGCCGGCGGCCTTCCCGCCGGGCGCGCCGCTGATCGAGCTCAGGGGTGTCACCAAGACCTACGCCAGCGGCGATCTCGCGGTGCAGGTGCTGCACGGCATCGACCTGACGATCCGTGAAGGCGAATTCGTCGCCATCATGGGGGCCTCCGGTTCGGGCAAGTCCACGCTCATGAACATCCTGGGTTGCCTGGACCGGCCGACCACGGGCAGCTACCACTTCCTGGGCCGCGATGTCTCGCAGCTCTCGCGCGACGAACTCGCACTGCTGCGCCGCGACGACTTCGGCTTCGTGTTTCAAAGCTATAACCTGATCGCAACGGCCAGCGCGGCCGAGAATGTCGAGGTGCCGGCCATGTACTCCGGCATGCCGGCAACACAGCGCCATGCGCACGCGCTGGAACTGCTGGACGGCCTGGGGCTGGGCGCGCGCCACCACCACCGGCCGAACCAGCTGTCGGGCGGGCAGCAGCAGCGCGTGTCGATCGCGCGCGCCCTCATGAACGGCGGGCGCATCATCCTGGCCGACGAGCCTACGGGGGCGCTGGACAGCAAGAGCGGCGCCGACGTGATGGTCCTGCTGGCCCAGCTGTCGGCCCAGGGCCACACGGTGATCCTGATCACCCATGCGCGCGAGGTGGCCGAACACGCGCACCGGCTCATCGAGATCAAGGACGGCCACATCCTGTCGGACAGCGGCACGGCCCACCGACCGCCCGAGACCACCGCCTTCACGCCGCAGCCCCACCGCGGCGGCGGCTCCTTCCTGGGCGATGTGGTCGAGGCCGCCAAGATGGCGCTGCGCTCGCTGCGCGCCAACGTCTTCCGCTCGGTGCTGACGCTGCTGGGCATCGTGATCGGGGTGGGTTCGGTGATCGCCATGCTGGCCATCGGCGACGGCGCCAAGCAGGCCGTCATCGACCGCATCAGTGCCATGGGCTCGAACCTGCTGCTGGTGCGGCCGGGCGCGCCCAACCAGCGCGGATTCAACAACACGGCCACGCTGGTGCTGTCCGATGTCTATGCCATCGACACGCTGCCCAATGTGCTGGCGGCCGTGCCGGAGCAGACCAGCACGGCCACGCTGCGGCGCTCTGGCGCGGACTACAGCACCACCGTGAACGGCACCTCGGCCAAGTTCCCACTGGCGCGGCAATGGCCGGTGGCGCAGGGCACCTTTTTCAGCGAGGAGGACGACCGGACCTACGCCAAGGTGGCGGTGCTGGGGCAGACCGTGGCCAATGCCCTGTTCGCCGACGGCATCGACCCGGTGGGCCAGTACGTGCTGATCAACAACCTGATCCTGCAGGTGGTGGGCGTGATGTCCGAGCGCGGCGCCTCGCCCACGGGCGCTGACCAGGACGACGTGGTGTTCCTGCCCTATGCCACGAGCAGCCTGCGGCTGTCGGGCCAGCGCTTCCTGCGCAACGTGACGGTGGCGGTGGACGATGTGGCACGCATCGACGACACCCAGGCCGATGTGGAGAAGCTGCTGCTCGAGCGCCACGGCGTGGTGGACTTCCAGATCCGCAACATGGCTTCGATCCTGGAGGCCAGCGCGCAGACGCAGAACACCATGACCATGCTGCTCGGCTCGATCGCCGCCATCTCGCTGCTGGTGGGCGGCATCGGCGTCATGAACATCATGCTGGTGTCGGTGACCGAGCGCACGCGGGAGATCGGCATCCGCATGGCCACGGGCGCGCGCGAGCGCAACATCCTGCAACAGTTCCTGATCGAGGCGGTGGTGGTCTCCGCGCTGGGCGGCGCCATCGGCGTGGCCGGCGGGCTCGTTACCGCGTCCATCATCGCGGCCTTCGACACGCCGATCCAGTACTCGCTCGCGCCGGTGCTGCTGGCCTTCGGCTGCGCATTCGCCACCGGCCTGGTGTTCGGCTGGCTGCCTGCGCGCAAGGCCGCGCGGCTGGACCCGGTCGTGGCCCTGTCTTCCGAATGAGTTGTCTCTTTATGCTTTCTCCGCCCTTTCGACGCATCGCCTTCGCTGCCCTGCTCGCCCTCATGGCAGCCGGCTGCGCCGTGCCGCCGGTCGAGCCGCCGCGCGTGGCACCGGCCGCGCCGCCCCAGTTTTCCGAAGCGCCGGCTGGCCTGCAGGCGCTGCAGCCCGATTGGTGGAACAGCTTTGCCGCGCCCGAACTCGCGGCGCTGGTCGAGCAGGCGCTGGCCGGCAGCACCGATCTGGCGATCGCGGCCGAACGCGTACGCCAGGCCGAGCTGGCGGCGCGCAACGCCGGCGCCTCGCTGTTCCCCTCGCTCTCGGGCGGGGCCAGCACGGCCGACCGCTACACCGACCCTTCGGGCGCCAGTGGCAGCAGTGCACGATCCTCGGGGGTGTCGCTCTCGGCCAGCTACGAGATCGACCTGTGGGGGAGGCTCGCCGCCAACGTGGACAGCGCGCAGGCCGCGCTGAGCGGCAGCCGCTACGACCTGCAGACAGCGCGCCTGTCGGTCAGCAGCGCCGTGGCCAATGCCTACTTCCAGGTGCTGGCGCTGCGCGTTCGGCAGGCGATCGCGCAAGAGAACCTGGCCATCGCCGAGCGTGTGTTCCGCATCGTGCAGGCACGCTACGAGAACGGCGCGGCCTCGGCGCTGGACCTGTCGCGCCAGCGCACCACGGTGCTGAGCCAGCGCGCCACCATCGAGCCGCTGCAGGTGCAGCAGCGCCAGGCACTCACCGCGCTGGCCGTGCTGGTGGGCCGTGCGCCGCAGGGCTTCGCGGTGGCCGGCATGCCGCTGGACGCGCTGGCCGTGCCGGCCGTGGCGCCGGGTCTGCCGTCCGACCTGCTGCTGCGCCGCCCTGACCTGGCCAGCGCCGAGGCCGCCCTGCAATCGGCCGACGCCGATGTGGCCGCGGCCCGCGCGGCGCTGCTGCCCAGCATCCAGCTGTCGGGCTCGACCGGCCTGGCCAGCAGCGCCCTGCTGTCGCTGGCGAACCCGAGCTTCAGCCTGGGCCTCACAGGCTCGATTGCGCAGACGCTGTTCGACGGCGGCCGCCTGCGCAACCAGGTGCTGCTGAACGAATCGCAACGCCGCGTGCTGGTGGAGAACTACCGCGCATCCATCCACAGCGCGCTCAAGGAGGTGGAGGACAGCCTCTCCAACATCGCGCGCAACCGCAGCCAGGAGCAGTCGCAACTGGCGATCCGCGACGAGGCCCAGCGCTCGCTGCGGCTGGCCGAACTGCGCTACCGCGAAGGCGTGGAAGACCTGCTCAGCACGCTGGATGCACAGCGCACGCTGTTCTCGGCCCAGGACAGCCTGGCCCAGCAGCGGCTGGCGCGGCTGACCTCCGCGGTGGACCTCTACAAGGCACTGGGCGGCGGCTGGGTTCGGCCAGAACTGTGAGGCGTGACGTTGTGGTCACACAACGTCATGCTTTTCAAACACAATGAGAATAATTATCATCCGCGCGCCTTGTGCCGCCGGTGACCGGCGGCCCGTTTCCTAGCCCGCCATCCGCTCCTTTGCGCCCCTCCGGGGCCGATCTGCGCCAGCCAGCCAGGCCATCCCTGCAGATCCAACGGAGCATCCATGTCCTACATCATCAGCCGCAAGCACCCGCGTGCGGGCAGCGCCGCGGCCGCGACCCTGGTCGCCATTGCCGCACTGCCGGTCGCCGCCCAGACCACCTCCGGCACCTTGCGCGAAGTCCAGGTCCAGTCCACCGCCGAAAGCGAATACAAGGCCGAGCGCGCCTCTTCGCCGAAGCTCACACAGCCACTGGTGGACACGCCGCAGACCATCACCGTCATCAAGAAGGAAGTGCTGCGCGACCAGGCCGCCACCACGCTGACCGATGCGCTGCGCAACACGCCCGGCATCACCATGCAGATGGGCGAGAACGGCAACACCGCCACCGGCGACGCGGTCTACCTGCGCGGCTTCGATGCACAGGGCAGCATCTTCGTGGACGGCATCCGCGACGTGGGCACCATCACGCGCGACATGTTCAACATCGAGCAGGTCGAGGTCGTCAAGGGCCCGGCCGGCACCGACATCGGCCGCGGCTCGCCCAACGGCTACATCAACCTGCAGAGCAAGCTGCCGTTCGCCGAGAACGATGCCAATGCCACCGTGAGCCTGGGCAGCGGCAACCACAAGCGCAGCACGCTGGATTTGAACCGCAAGCTCAACGAAGCCGGCACGGCCGCGTTCCGCCTGAACCTGATGGCGCAGGACAGCGGCGTGGTCGACCGCGACGAGGTCAAGAACAAGGGCTGGGGCTTCGCGCCCTCGCTGGCCCTGGGCCTGGGCACGCCGACGCGGACCTACTTCTCCTACCTGCACATGAACCGGCGCAACCGGCCGGACGGTGGTTTCGTGACGACGCGGCTGCCCGGCTGGTCGGCATCGGCGCCACGTGGGGCCACCAGCTTCCCCATGGTGGACGAGAGCAACTTCTACGGCTGGTCCTCCGACCACGACGACGTCGATTCCGACATGTTCACAGCGCGCATCGAGCACGACCTCGCGCCGGGCGTGACGGTGCGCAACATCACGCGTTGGGGCCGGACCAAACAGGACCTGGTGCTGACTGCGCCCTTCTCCAATGGCTTTGCACCGGGCACGAACGCAGCGGACCCCGCGTCCTGGATGATTCGCGTGCTGCCGCAGGGCAAGCTGCAGCGCAACGAAATCCTGGCCAACCAGACCAACATCACGGCAGACCTCCAGCTCGGCGGGCTGGACCACAGCTTCAGCGGCGGCGTGGAACTGGCACGCGAGAAGCAGAACAACGGCACCCTGGCGGCCAACATCAACGCCAGCAACGGTGTGCTGATTCCCGCCAGCACCAACCCGACCACGGGTGTCGTCACGCCAGCCAGCTACCAGGCCTTCGCCAACCTGTACACGCCGAACATGGGCCGGCCCTTGGTCCCGGTGACACCGAACGGCGCCAGCACCAGCGGCGAAGTGACGACCACCGCCGCCTACCTGTTCGACACCATCAAGCTCAACCCGGCCTGGCAAGTCAGCGCCGGCGTGCGCTGGGAACACTACCGCACCGAGTTCCTGAGCCTGCCCGCCACGGGCACGAGCACGGCAGCCACCAACCTGTCGGATTCCGACAGCTTGTTCACCGGCAAGCTCGGCGTGGTCTACAAGCCGGCCCCCAACGGCAGCATCTACGCGGCCTATGCCACGTCGGCGCGGCCGCCGGGCAGCGACTTCGCGCTGAACAGCACGGCGGGCAACAGCAACAGCCCGAACATGGACCCGCAGAAGGCCCGCACCGCCGAACTCGGCACCAAGTGGGACGTGCTGGACAAGCGCCTCGCACTGACCGCGGCCCTGTTCCGCACCGACAACACCAACGAAGTCGGCACGCCCGACCCCGTGACCGGCGCGGTCGACCAGTACGGCAAGACCCGTGTGCAGGGCGTGGAGCTCAGCGCCATCGGCCAGATCACACCGGCCTGGCAATTGATCGCCGGGCTGGCCAACACCAGCGCCAAGGTGATCGAGGGCTCGCGCGCGGCCACGACGACGGGCGCCGCCGTGCGCTACTCGCCCAAGCTGACCGCCACGCTGTGGAGCACCTACAAGCTGCCCATCGGCCTGACGGTGGGCGGCGGCGTGCGCTATGTGGACACGCAGGCCCGTTCGACCAACACGGCCGCCGTGGCCTTCGTGCCGGAGATCCCAAGCTATACCGTGCTGGACGCCATGCTGGGCTACGAGGTCAACAAGAACTTCTCGCTGCAACTCAACGTGTTCAACCTGACCGACAAATTCTACATCGCGCGCATCAACAACGCCGGCAACCGCGCCAGCGTCGGCACGCCGCGTTCGGCGGTCATGACGGCCACGCTGAAGTTCTGAAAGGCCGAAGCAGGCGGTGTGGCCGCACGTTGCCGGGGATGCTGTACGACGGTTGCGATACTGGCGGCATGCCAGCAGCTCCACCGCCCGTCCCCGCCGTCGACCGGCTGCCCGCCGGCCTGGCCACACTGGCCGACCATGAGGCCCATGCCCGCACGCGGCTGGACGACAATGCCTGGGCCTACTTCAGTGGCGGCGCGGGCGACGAGATCACGTTGCGCGCCAACCGGGCGGCCTGGGATGCGCTGCAGCTGCACCCCCGCGTGCTGCGTCCGCTGCAAGGCGGGAACACGCGGGTGGAATTGCTGGGCCGCCAGTTGGCCCACCCCATCCTCGTGGCCCCGGTGGCATTCCAGCGCATGGCGCACGCCGACGGCGAACTGGCCACGGCCCACGCGGCGTCTGCGCTGGGTGCCGGGCTGGTGCTGAGCACCCAGGCCAGCACGCCGCTCGAAGCCATTGCCGCAGCCATTGCGCACGAGCCAGGCCGCGGCCCGCTGTGGTTCCAGCTCTACCTGCAGCACGACCGCGGCTTCACGCGCGCGCTGGTGCAACGGGCGGAGCAGGCCGGCTACGAGGCGCTGGTGCTGACGGTGGACGCGCCCACCAGCGGCGCGCGCGACCGCGAGCGCCGGGCCGGCTTCCAGGTGCCGCCCCATGCCGCGGCCGTGCACTTGGCGGCTTTATCGCCCCCGCCGCCGGTCATGCTGGCACCGGGCCAGAGCGCGTTGTTCGACGCGCTGCTGCAACACGCCCCCACCTGGGACGACGTGCATTGGCTGCAGTCCATCAGCCGGCTGCCCGTGCTGCTCAAGGGCGTCACCCATGCCCAGGATGCGCGCCAGGCCGCTGCGCTGCAGGTGGCCGGGCTCATCGTCTCCAACCACGGCGGCCGCACGCTGGACACGGTGCCGCCGACGGCCGTGCTGCTGCCGCCCATCGTGGACGCCGTCGGCAGCACCCTGCCCGTGCTGGTGGACGGCGGCATCCGCCGCGGCACCGACATCCTGAAGGCCATGGCGCTGGGCGCGCGCGCGGTGCTGGTCGGACGCCCCGTGGTGTGGGGCCTGGCCAACGCCGGCGCCGTCGGCGTGGCCCATGTGCTGCGCCTGTTGCGCGACGAACTGGAGATCGCCATGGCCTTGTGCGGCTGCGCCAACCTGGCCGATTGCAGCCCGCAAATGCTCTGGCGTGCGGCCCCCTGAGCTCCTCAAATCCCCACACCGCACCCGCCTTCGCGCCAATAAGTTGCACGAATGCGATGAATTCGTATTTATAATCGCGGGCAACTCACCAGCCAGCCACCAACCCGCCTTCACCGCCATGATCGTCTGTGTGTGCAACCGGATCTCCGACCGCGAAATCGTCCGCCATGTGCGGGCCGGTCTGAGCTTCGACGACATCCAGCTCGAACTTGGCGTGGCCACGCAATGCGGCCGTTGTGAAGGGTGCGCCCGCGAAGTCGTCGACCAGTGCAGCCGCATGCACCCCGTCGCGGCCTTGCACAGCGCCGTCGGGCCCGATGACCGCGGTCTCGATGCCCCGGTTCCCAAGCTCGCCAGCAGCATCACGGAAGGCGTTGCATGGAACTGTTCTCTCTCGGCGGCAGCCTGATCCTGGTCGTTGGTTCGGCCTGGTGGATCTTCCGCAGATAGGCCCGGTCCGCCACACTCCGCTTCGCGCGCTCTTCCACCAGGCACCGCTCCGGCGCCTGCTTCGGCATTTGTCTTTTCCACCATGGCTTCCAGCACCTACCCCGAACGCAGTGGCCTGAGCCGCAACACGGTCATCGTCGGCAGCGTGATCGCCTTCCACGCTGCAGCCCTGTGGGCTTTGCAAAGCGGCCTGCTGGTCCGCGCAGTCGAGGTGATCGTGCCGGTCGAGATCCTGTCGCAGTTCATCGAGCCGCCCAAACCCACGCCGCCGTCCCCGCCACCGCCGGCCCCGCCGACGCCGCCCAAGGTGCAAAAGCCCGTGGTCAAGCCCAAGGCACCGACGCTGCCGCCCCCGCCGCAGCCCCAGGCGATCCAGGACCCGACGCCCGCACCGGCCGCCCCCACCGGCGTGGTCGCGCCGCCGGCGCCGCTGCCGCCCATCGAGCAACCCGTCGCCCCGGCGCCCGAACCACCGCCGCCCGCACCGCCGGCACCGCCCAAGATCCAGCTCCCGTCCAGCGACGCCAGTTACCTGCAGAACCCGAGCCCGGTCTATCCGGCCATCAGCCGGCGCCTGGGCGAACAGGGCAAGGTGCTGGTGCGCGTGCTGATCGGTACCAACGGCCAGCCGGAACGCGCCGAGATCAAGCGCTCCAGCGGCTTCGAGCGGCTGGACCGTTCGGCGATGGAGTACGTCCTGAAGTGCCGCTATGTGCCGGGCAAGGTCAATGGCGTGGTGCAGGCCATGTGGTACGAAGCGCCAGTCAACTACGTCCTCGAATAACTTTTTCTTCTTCTTTCTTTCTGGAGTAACGCATGGAATCCCATTTCGGCCTGGCCAACGTCTGGCAGCAAGGCGACATCGTCACCAAGGGTGTGGCCATCATGCTGCTCGTCATGTCGCTGGCCTCGTGGATCGTGATCCTGATCAAGACGCTGGACATCATCCGCTACAAGAAGATGGCCAATGCATCCGACGGCTTCTGGCACAGCGAAGATTTCGCCACCGGCATGGCCAAGCTGGGCAACGACCCGGGCAACCCCTTCCGCAGCCTGGCCGAGGAAGGCCGAGAAGCCACCGCCCACCACCGCAACACCAAGGCCCATCTGCACGACACGCTGGACGTGAGCGACTGGGTCACGCGCACACTGCGCAACAGCATCGACTCCACCACCGCCCGCATGCAGTCCGGCCTCGCGATCCTGGCCTCGGTCGGCTCCACGGCCCCGTTCGTGGGCCTGTTCGGCACGGTCTGGGGCATCTACCACGCGCTGCTGGCGATCGGCCTGTCGGGCCAGTCCACCATCGACAAGGTGGCAGGCCCCATCGGCGAGGCGCTGATCATGACGGCACTGGGCCTGGCGGTCGCCATTCCCGCCGTGCTGGGCTACAACGCCCTGGTGCGCGGCAACAAGTCGGTGCTGACCAAGCTCAACAGCTTCGCGCACGATTTGCACGCCTACTTCGTCACCGGTGCCCGCGTGGCCAGCGGCGGCACGGCCAACGTGGTGGCCATGAAGAAGGGAGCATGAGATGGCCTTCGGCACCCAGGACGACGCCGATGAGGTGATGAACGAGATCAACATGACGCCGCTGGTCGACGTCATGCTGGTGCTGCTCATCATCTTCATCATCACCATCCCGGTGATGAAGCACGCGGTGAACATCGACCTGCCCCGCGCCAGCAGCGAGCAGGAGGACGCCAAGCCGGAAACCATCCGCTTGTCCGTGGCCGCCGATGGCGGCTACTACTGGAACGAGAACCGCATCACCGACGAAGACCTGCTGCCCCGCCTGCAGGCCGAAGGCGCCAAGGAGCCGCAACCGGAACTGCACATCCGCGGTGACCGCGAGGTGCGCTACGAGCGTGTGGCTCAAGCCATGTCGTTCGCACGCCAGGCCGGCGTGCGCAAGATCGGTTTCATCACCGAGCCAAAGCCCTGAGCTGCAACCCTGAGGGCACAAGGGGCGAAAAAAACTTCGCCCCTTTTCTTGACTCACAACTGCGAATCGTTATCATTAACTACATCGCAAGTTGATCAAGGGACCGACACCATGCACGCAGCCACCCAACCCCTGATGTCCGGCAACGCCGCCGCACTCCAACGCTTCGCTGCTGCGGGCATGTCGCCGCTCAGCGCGGCAGACGCCCTCTCGGTCGACAGTTATGAACTGTTGCGCGGCCAGAAGGCCGTGGAGATCAAGCACAACGGCGCCATCTACCGGCTGCAGACCACCAAGCTCGGCAAGCTGATCCTGACCAAATGAGTTTCATCGTGGGGCGACTCCAAGACTGATCCTCAGTCTCCAAGGGTCGTTTTTGCCAGCCAGCGGGATTGCCCCGTCAGCCACGCATTTTTTCTCCACACCCATGAAAAAGCCGGCCCACAGGCCGGCTTTTGCTTTGGGCCAAGACGATTACAGGCCGATGGCGGCAATGCCGGCGCGGGCGATCTGCGCGTCTTCGGTCGACTTGACCCCGCTCACGCCGACGGCGCCAATGCAGTTGCCGTCCTTAAGGATCGGCACGCCGCCTTCCAGCAGGCCCTTGAGGTCGGGTGCGCTCAGGAAAGCCGTGCGGCCGCCGTTGACGATGTCCTCGTAGACCTTGCTTTCGCGGCGGCCGAGCGCGGCCGTGTTCGCCTTGGCCGGGGCGATGTGGGCCGACACGGCGGGCGCGCCGTCCAAGCGCTGCAGCCACAGCAGGTGGCCGCCGTCGTCGACGATGGCGATGGTCACGGCCCAGTTGTTCTTGAGCGCCTCGGCTTCCGCGGCGGCGGCGATCGCCTTCAGGTCGGACAGTTCGAGAAAGGACTTGGTTTTCATGGTGCTCTTTGCAAAGGAAAGACGGCGAGCATAAACAAAACCCGTCCCGCTTCTGGCCCGGCCGGCGCGTACAAATCCCTTTGCACAATAAGGGTGGACCCTGGAGTGGTATTGCAGCCTGCCACTTGATTCTCCCTAGAATTCCCGCAACTGCCGATCAAGGCAATGAGGAGCTATCGATGACCAATCAAGTACGCACTTACGACGCCGGTTACGGCGGTTTTGAAGTTTCCCAGGAGCAGCGCAACAAGGTGCTGCGCAACACCTACTGGCTGCTGGCACTGAGCCTGCTGCCCACGGTGCTGGGCGCATGGGTCGGCGTGTCCACCGGCATCACGGCCGCACTGAGCGGTGGCCTGGGGCTGATCGTGTTCCTGGGCGGCGCCTTCGGTTTCATGTTCGCGATCGAGAAGACCAAGAACTCGGCCGCCGGCGTGCCGGTCCTGCTGGGCTTCACCTTCTTCATGGGCCTGATGCTGTCGCGCATGATTGCCATGGTGCTGGGCTTCTCGAACGGCGCCGAGCTGGTCATGACGGCCTTCGGCGGCACGGCTGGCGTGTTCCTGGCCATGGCCAGCCTGGCCACGGTCATCAAGCGCGACCTGTCCTCCATGGGCAAGTGGCTGTTCGTCGGCGCCATCGTGCTGCTGGTCGGTGGCATCGTGAACGTGTTCGTGGGCTCCACGGCCGGCATGATGGCCTTGTCGGTTGCCGCCATCGGCATCTTCAGCGCGTTCATGCTCTATGACCTGAAGCGCATCATGGACGGCGGCGAGACCAACTACATCAGCGCCACGCTGGCCCTGTACCTGGACCTGTTCAACGTGTTCCAAAGCCTGCTGGCCCTGCTGGGCATCATGGGCGGCGAGCGCGACTGATCCTGGCACCCCTCTTGGAAAGGCCCTTCGGGGCCTTTTCCATTTGTGCGAAATGAACACTCAACGTCAGACGCACCCGTGCCGATAATGAACGCATCCCCTGTCCGAGGCCGCCCATGTCTGCACGTCTTCTCGCCATCCTGAGCGTCGCCTCGCTGCTGGCGGGCTGTGAAATCCCGGGTATCTACCCTGACCCCAAGGTGCTCGCACGCGAGGCCGACGCCAAGGCCACGGGCGGCGGCTGCCGCCATGCCAAGCGCGCTCTGGAAGACTGCTACACGCTCAATCCCAAGGCGCCGCGCTCGGCCGTCTTCGCCGGCTGGCGGGAGATGGACCAGTACATGCGCGAGAACAAGGTCGAGGGCGTGCCGGCCGTGATCCCCTCGCCCAAGGCGGAAACCACCGAGGAATCGGTGGCCAGCAGCCCGCCCGAGGGCAAGGCCGAGCGCCGCAGCGCGCGCGGCTCCTGACGCACCGCCCTAGCGCGGCACCAGTTCGAACTGCGCGATGCTCTCCACGTGCGCGGTGTGCGGGAACATGTTCACCGCGCCAGCTGCCACGCAGCGGTAGCCCGCCTTGTTGACCAGGATGCCCGCATCGCGTGCCAGCGTGGCGGGATTGCAGCTCACATACACGATGCGCTGGGGCGGCTGCCAGTCGGCGCGTTCAGGGCTCAGGCGCAGCTGTGCCAGGGCCTGGACCAGCGCATGCGCGCCTTCGCGCGGCGGATCGACCAGCCACTTCTGCGCCGTGCCATCGGCGACCAGTTGCTCTGGCGTCATCTCGAACAGGTTGCGCGCGGCAAAGCGCGTCGGCGCCAAGGGACCATGGATGCCGCGCGTGGCCGCGTTGCGCTGGTAGTTGTCGCGCGAGCGGGCCACGAGCGCCTCGCTGCCCTCGATGCCGAGCACCTCGTGGGCCCGTGTCGCCAAGGGCAGGCTGAAGTTGCCGAGGCCGCAAAACCAGTCGATCACGCGTTCGGTTGCCTGCACATCGAGCAGGCTCAAGGCACGGTGGACGAGCACGCGGTTGATGTGCGCGTTGACCTGCGTGAAGTCGGTGGGGCGGTAGGGCATCTCGATGCCGTATTCGGGCAGGCGGTAGCTGAGCTGCGGCCCGCCTTCGTCCAGCAGGTGCACGGTGTCCGGCCCCTTGGGCTGGAGCCACCATTGCACGCCGTGGGTGCTGGCGAACGCCCGCAGCTGCGCGAGGTCGCCCGCGCTGAGGGGCTCCATGTGGCGCAGGACCAGTGCGGTCACATCCGCACCCACCGCCAGTTCGATCTGCGGCAGCGTCTCGCGCGCGTCCATGGCGCCGATCAGGGCCCGCAAGGGCAGCAGCAAGGCGCTGACATGGGGCGGCAGCACGCGGCATTCGCGCATGTCGGCCACGTAGCGGCTCTTGCGCTCGTGGAAGCCGACGAGCACCTCGCCCTTCTTGCGCACATAGCGCACCGACAGGCGGCCGCGGTCGCGGTAGCCCCAGGCCGGGCCTTCGATCGGGCGCAGCACACGCTCGGGCCGCAGCCGGCCCAGATGCCACAGGTTGTCTTCCAGCACGCGCTGCTTGACGGCCACCTGCGCCGCCACATGCAGGTGCTGCATCTTGCAGCCGCCGCAGGCACCCGCGTGCAGACCGAAATGCGGGCAGGCAGGTTGCACGCGCTGGGCAGACTCGCGCAGCACCGCCGTCAGGCTGGCATGCTCGAAATGGCTCTTCTTGCGGTGCACGTTGGCCAACACGCGCTCGGTCGGCAAGGCCCCTTCGATGAACACGACCTTGCCGTCCGGACGCCGTGCCACGCCCT
Organism: Pseudorhodoferax soli; assembly: GCF_003337555.1. GTDB lineage: Bacteria > Pseudomonadota > Gammaproteobacteria > Burkholderiales > Burkholderiaceae_C > Pseudorhodoferax > Pseudorhodoferax soli. The sequence goes on from NZ_QPJK01000002.1 coordinate 104,383, forward strand.
GCGCTTCGAGGTCGACCGCGTGCACTTCCAGCCAGGGCGGCGGCGGGCTCGCATCGCTTGCGGTGTCGTGGGAGGCGGCCAAATCAGGGAGAGAAACATCGGACATGGCCCGATTGTCTCAGGCCACCCCGCGCGGCCCGCACGCCGCTACAGCAGCGCGTCGCGGTCCACGCCGTTGCGCCCCAGGTGCTGCTTGAGCTTGCGCAGCGCCTCGTTCTGGATCTGGCGCACGCGCTCGCGCGTGAGGCTCAGGCGTTCGCTCAGCGTGTCCAGGGTTTCCGGTTCGCGGTCGTGCAGGCCAAAGCGGCCATCCAACACCTCGCGCTCACGCGCCGAGAGGGCGCCGATCCAGGTCTCCAGCAATTCTTCGACCTCATGAGAATGGGTGAGGCTGGAGGGGTCGGGCGCCTGGTCGTCGGTCAAGGTGTCGGCCAGGGTGCCGCTCTCCTCCGTGCGGTCCAGCGAGGCATCGAGCGAGCGCGGCGTCTCGGCCAGCGCCAGCAGGTCGGCGACCTCCTGCACGTCGCGGCCCAGCAGCGAGGCCACGTCGTCCACGCGCACGCCGTCGGGGCGCAGCGCCTGGAAGGCCGGATCGTTCTCGAGCGAGCGCCGCGCCCGCAGCACCTGCTGCAGTTCGCGCACCACGTGCACCGGCAGGCGGATCACGCGGCCCTGGTTCATCACGGCGCGTTCGACCGACTGGCGGATCCACCAGGTGGCGTACGTCGAGAAGCGAAAGCCGCGCTCGGGCTCGAACTTGTCGATGGCGTGCATGAGCCCGAGATTGCCCTCTTCGATCAGGTCGCTCATGGGCACACCGCGGCCCAGGTAGTTCTTGGCGATGCTGACGACCAGGCGCAGGTTGTGCTCGATCATGGCCTGGCGGGCTTCGAAGTCGCCGGCCCGCGCGCGTGTCGCGGTGTCGAACTCCTCCTGCGGTGTGAACAGCGCCGTGCGCCGCACGTCACGCAGGTACATGGTCAGGATGTCGCTGGATTCGCCGTCGAGCGGCACATCGTCCAGCAAGGCCGCCCGCTCGCTGGAGGGCGGCGCCTGCGGCTCGGAAGAAGGCGCCTTCAACGCATCCGGCTCGGGGACTGGGCTGGATGCGTTGCGCTTCTTCATGTCACGGGGCCGGGCGCGGTGGCAGGTACTTGAGCGGATCGACCGGCCGCCCCTGGCGCCGGATCTCGAAGTGCAGCTTGACGCGGTCGGCGTCGCTGTTGCCCATCTCGGCCACCTTCTGGCCCTTGCGCACGGTCTGGTCTTCCTTGACGAGCAGCGACTGGTTGTGGGCGTAGGCCGTCAGGTAAGTGTTGTTGTGCTTGAGGATGATGAGGTTGCCGTAGCCACGCAGGCCCGCACCGGCGTAGACCACCTTGCCGTCGGCCGCGGCCAGCACGGCATCGCCAGCCTTGCCGGCCAAGTCCACGCCCTTGTTCTTGGCCTCGTCGAAGCCGCCGATCAGACCGCCCGACGCCGGCCAGATGAAGGCCATGTCTTCACTACCGCCCATGGCGGCCACCGCCGGCGGAGCTGCAGCTGGTGGCGGCGTGGGCTCGGCGGCCGGTGCGGCAGCCGCACTCGCAGCAGGCCGCGGTGCGCTGGCCGACCCGGCCGGAGCCAGGGGTGTGGCCTGCGCGCTGCTGGACGGTGCCACGGGCCGCGTGACCACGCCGCTCTCCGCCACATGCGCGCCTGGCGGCACCACGCGGAAGACCTGGCCCACCTCGATCAGGTTCGGGTTCTCGATGCTGTTCCAGCGCACGATGTCGCGCCAGTTCTGGCCCGTGTCCAGGCCAATGCGGATCAGCGTGTCGCCAGGCTTGACCGTGTAGTAGCCCGGCTTGCCCGCATTCGGGTCCACCGGCTTGGCCGGCGTCTCTGCCGGCACCGCCGCGATCTGCTCACCCGAGCTGGTTCCACGGTTTTCCACCGGTGCACCCCGCACGGGCACATTGCGGCTCGCGCACGCACCCAGGGCCAACGCCACCATCAGCGCTACCACCCCGTGCCATCGCCGCCCTTCGCCCAACACCATGTACGCACTCCGTTTAAGCAACGCCGGATTTTAAAGGCACGAAATGCACCGCCTCGAGCAGCTGCTGGCGCAGCCCCTGGGCCGTGCGGTCGATCACCACCAATGCCTGCTGCCCACCCTGCCCCGCCACCGGCGCGACCAGGCGCGCGCCGACGGCCAACTGGTCCAGCCAGGCCTGGGGCACGGCCTCGCCGCCGGCCGCGGCGATGATGGCTGCGTAAGGTGCGCCCTTGGCGTAACCGGCCATGCCGTCGCCGAACAGCAGGTGCACATTGGGCAGCCGGAACGGGCGCAGGTTCTCACGCGCCTTCTCGTGCAGCCCGCGCAGGCGCTCGATGCTGTAGACCTCGCGCGCCAGCAGCGAGAGCACGGCCGCCTGGTAGCCGCAGCCCGTGCCGATCTCCAGCACGCGCGCAAGTTTGCCGTCGCGCGCGAGCTCTGCACCCAGCAGCAGTTCGCACATGCGCGCCACCACGTTGGGCTTGGAGATGGTCTGGTTCAGGCCGATCGGCAGGCTGGTGTCTTCGTACGCCTGGGCCACGAGCGCGCTGTCGATGAAGCGGTCGCGCTCGACCGTGCCCATGGCGGCCAACACCGCGGCCGACTGCACGCCGCTCGCCGCGAGCCGCCGCACCATGCGCTGGCGCATGGCGCTGAAATCGGCGCGGGCCGACACGGAAGCCGCCACTGGCGGCAAGGCTGCCCGTGGCCGTGCGGGCGCAGCCGCGGCAGGTGCCGGGCCGTTGTTCAGACGTGCGGGAAAGCTCGGGCGCGTACCCATCACGCCGCAGGACGCGATCCGCCCGACACGCCCGCAAGCAGATCCGTCCAGTGCGCCAGGCGCGGGTGGTCCGTCAGATCCACCTGCAAGGGTGTGATCGACACATGGCCCTGGGCCGTGGCGTGGAAATCCGTGCCATCGGCGCCGTCCTTGGCCGCGCCGGCGCCACCGATCCAGTACATGGTTTCGCCGCGCGGGCTGTCCATGGTGATCACGCGCTCAGCCGCATGACGCCGGCCGAGACGGCAGACCTTCGCCGGCTTGAGCTGTTCCAGCGGCAGGTTGGGAATGTTCACGTTGAGCAGCCAGGGCGCATCGCCCACGGCATGCCGCTGCATCAGTTGCAACACCAGCGCGCGGGCCGTGGCGCCGGCGGCGTCCAGGTGCTGCCAACCCTTCTCTGTCTGCGAGAACGCCACCGCCGGCACGCCGAACAGGTAGGCCTCCATGGCCGCGCCGACCGTGCCGGAATAGATGGTGTCGTCGCCCATGTTGGCGCCGTTGTTGATGCCCGAGACCACGAGATCAGGCCGGTAGCCGAGCAGTCCGGTCAGCGCGATGTGCATGCAGTCGGCCGGCGTGCCATTGACATAGCGGAAGCCGTTGGCCCCCTGGTGCACGTAGAGCGGCGCGTTCAGCGTCAAGGCATTGGACTTGGCGCTGTTGTTCTGTTCTGGGGCGATCACCTCGACCTCGGCGACGTCCTTCAACGCCTCGTACAGCGCGGCGACACCGGGCGCCTGGTAACCATCGTCGTTGCAGATCAGGATCTTCATGGGCATGGTTCGAAGTGCCGGCATTGTAGGGGCGCGATGCCCGGCGGCGCGGGCGTCGCCGGCGGGACAAAGCACCGCCCAGCCCGCCCGGGCAGCCACCTATCATGCGCCTCATCCGTCAAGGCTGTACCCAAGGAGACACGAGATGCAGGCATGGTTGTGTGAGAACCCAGTGGGCGTGGACGCATTGGTCTGGAAGGAATTGCCGACGCCGCAGCCCGGCCCCGGCCAGGTGCTGGTGCGCATCCACGCGGCCAGCCTGAACTTCCCCGATCTGCTGATCGTGCAGAACAAGTACCAGATGAAGCCCGACCTGCCCTTTGTGCCGGGCTCCGAGTTCGCCGGCGTGGTCGAGGCCGTGGGCGAAGGCGTGCGCAATGTGGCGGTGGGCCAGAACGTCGCCTGCCTGGCCGGCACCGGCGGCTTCGGCACCCATGCGCTGGCGCAGGCCGCCACCTGCATGCCGCTACCGGCTGGCTTTCCGCACGTGGACGCGGCGGCCTTCATCATGATCTACGCCACCTCGCACCATGCGCTGGTGGACCGCGCGCAACTGAAGGCCGGCGAGACCGTCCTGGTGCTCGGTGCGGCCGGCGGCGTGGGCACCTCGGCGATCCAGATCGCCAAGGCCATGGGCGCGCGCGTCATCGCCGCCGCATCCAGCGAAGAGAAGTGCGCGCTGTGCCGCTCCCTCGGCGCGGATGCGACCATCAACTACAGCGAACACAAGCCTTCGGGCAGCTTGCGTGACGAGATCAAGAAGCTCACCGACGGCAAGGGCCCCGACGTGATCTACGACCCGGTGGGCGGCGAGTTCGCCGAGCCGGCCTTCCGCTCGATCGCCTGGCGCGGCCGCTACCTGGTGATCGGCTTCGCCGCGGGCCCGATCCCCTCGCTGCCGCTGAACCTGGCACTGCTCAAGGGCGCGTCCATCGTGGGGGTGTTCTGGGGCGGCTTCTCGCGCCAGGAGCCCAAGGCCAGCGCGGCAGCACTGGCCGAGCTGGCGCAGTGGTACGCCGAGGGCAAGATCAAGCCCGTCATCGACAGCACCATGCCGATGTCCGAACTGAAGGCCGCCTATGCCCACATGGGCTCGCGCGGCGTCAAGGGCAAGCTGGTGCTCGTGAACCCGGGAGCCTGATCACCGTCCGGCTGTGCGAAGCTGCCAGCACCGCAGCTGCGGCGTGATCCGGTGGGCGCTCAGGACGGGCCCAGCCGGGCGCCGAAGGCCTCCGGCCGCAACGGCCGGTCGAACAGATAGCCCTGCGCGAAAGTGCACTGCAGGTGCTTCAGGCGCTGGGCGATCGCCTCGGTCTCCACGCCCTCGGCGAGCACCGACAGGCCCAGGCTCTGCGCCAGCGAGATGATGCCGCGCACGATGGCGGCGTTGTCCGGTTCGTCGATCAAGTCGCAGACGAAGGAGCGGTCGATCTTGATCTTGTCGAACTTGAAGCGGCGCAGGTAGGCCAGGCTGGAATAGCCGGTGCCGAAATCGTCCATCGAGAGCTTGGTGCCGAGTGCCTTGAGGCGACGCAGCGTGGCCATGACCGCGTCGCCGTCGTGCAGCAGCACCGTTTCGGTCAGCTCCAGTTCGAGCCGGTCGGGCGGGATGCCGGACGCCACGAGCGCATCCTCCACCTGCTGCAGCACGACACCGCGCTGGAACTGCCGCGCGGAGAGGTTCACGGCCATCATCAGTTCAGTGTGGCCTGCGTCGTGCCATTGCCGCAGCTGCAGCGCCGCAGTTTTGAGCACCCAGCCGCCCAGCGCCTCGATCAAGCCGCAGTCCTCGGCGATCGGGATGAACAGGCCGGGCGGCACGGCGCCGCGCTCGGGATCGTCCCAGCGGCACAGCGCCTCGGCGCCGACGATGCGGCCGCTGGCCAGGTGCACCAGCGGCTGGTACTCCAAGCGCAGCGCCTGGTTCTCGATCGCGCGGCGCAGCGAGGCCTCGATCTGCAGCCGGTCGATGGCCGCTTCGTTCATGAGCGCACTGGCGAACTGGTAGGCCGCCCGGCCCTTGCGCTTGGCTGCGAACATGGCGGCGTCGGCCCGGCCGAACAGCGTGTCGAAGTCGGTCCCGTCGCTGGGGAACATGGCGATGCCGGCAGAGACCGAGACGCTCACCGGCAGGTCGCTCAACACCACGGGCTGGCCCAGCAGGTCCATCAGCGCGCGCACCGCATGGGCAGCCTCGGTCGTGCTGTGCACGCCGGACAGCAGCACCATGAACTCGTCGCCGCTCAAGCGGCCGACCATGGTGCGCTCGCGCGCCTGGCCCAGCAGGCGCGCGCCGATCTCGCGCAGCAGTTGGTCGCCCACGCTGTGTCCCAACGAGTCGTTGAGCGTCTTGAAGTTGTCGACGTCGATGACGATCAAGGCCACGCGGTCGTTGCTGAGCTCGGCATGCTTGAGCGCCAGGCTGGCCTGCAACGTGGCCTGGGCGCGGTTGGGCAGCCCGGTGATCACGTCCTTGCTGGCGAGGTAGGCGATCTTCTCCTCGGCCGCCTTGCGCGAACTGAGGTCGGAGAAGGCCGCCACGTAGTGCGTGATCTCGTCCGTGCTGCGCTGGCGCAGCGCCGACAGGCTCAGCCATTGCGGGTACACCTCGCCATTGCGGCGCCGGTTCCAGATCTCGCCGCTCCAGCGGCCCTGCTCGGCCAGCACGGCCCACATCTGCGCGTAGAAGGCCTTGTCGTGCTGGCCGGAGGCCAGAACCCTGGGGTCGCGGCCCAACACCTCCTCGGCCTGGTAGCCCGTGATCTCGGAGAAGGCCGCGTTGACCATGATGATCCGGTTGTCCGCGTCGGTGATGATGATGCCGTCGGTGCTCTGCTCCAGCACGCGGCCGGCCAGCTCCAGCTTGGTGGCCGCGATGCGCTGGTCGGTCACGTCGCGCCGCACCACGAGCAGATGCAGGCGCTGCCCGCGCCGGCCGAAGGTCGGCACGCGGATCACGTCGTAATAGCGCAGGTTGCCGTGGCCGTCGTCGTTGGCTTCCTGCACATGCGAGAGGCGACCGGACTGCCAGGTCGCCTCTTCCGTGAGCGCACTGTGGTTCAGGTCGATGGCCGCCGGGCGGCTCGGTTCGACCACCTCCAGGCTGCTCGAACTGCGGCCCTCCTGCTCGGCCAGGCCCAGCACGGCGCGCGCAGTCGGGTTGGCAAGCAACCAGCGACCGTCGCCATCCTTGAGGTAGACCATGTCCGGCAAGTGGCGGAACACCGAGGTCAACAGCTTGTCACGGTCTCGCAGCAGCCTGTGCGACTCCGAATGGGCCGTGATGTCCAAGCCCAGGCACCAGCGCTGGCCGCCCTGCGCGGCCACGCCCTCGACCGAGGACCAGGCGATGCGCCGCTTGCCGTTGGCCTTGCTGGTCAGCGTCCATTCGAGCGCGCGGAAATGCGGGCCCTGCGTCAGGATGTCGGCCGTCTTGCGGGCCAGGTACAGGGGCTCGGGGTAGAGCAGCTGCAAGGCACCGGGATTGCCCACGATCTCGGCAGCGCTGTAGCCCGAGCAGCGCTCGCACTCGCGGTTCCAGTACAGAACGGGCAGCTCGGCGCCGAAGTCCACGCAGCACACCATGACGGGCAGGTGGTCGAACACCGCCACGAGCTCGGCCGGCATGCCTTGCACGCCTGGCGCTTCGGCGCCCTCGTCGAGGTAAAAGTGGTCCGCCGCCAACGCGCCTTCGATGGCATGTTCGTCCGACGGACTCCCGCTGCTGCTCAAGCTTGTTCTCCCATGTGCCGGCTCGGCCGCGGCCGGTTGACCGCAGGACAGGCGACGCAACGGCGCACACTAGCACATCCGCGCGAGCCGCAGGCCAAGTCGACCCCGTACTGTTGCAAAAAATGCGCAGCTGTGCGACGCCGATTGCGCGCGGAAAAAAAAATGCCTGACCTCGGAAGGTCAGGCATCTGGCCGGTCAGCCTGCATCACGCAAGCTTCACGGCAATTCGGTGGGGTGACTGATGGGGCTCGAACCCACGACAACCAGAATCACAATCTGGAGACACAACCCGCATGCCTACTAACTGCGCGCATGGTACATGGGAATAACTGCTCAATTCCTAGGCGCCTGTCCATGCGCCGTCCTGGCCCTTCAATCCCATGGCCAAGAGGCCCAGAGCCTAGTCCGCAGCGGGCCGCAACCAGTGCACCCAGAGGCCCCGCATCCACGCAAAGGCGTACAGCACCGACACCGCGAAGATCCCCCACTGCTCGGCCTTCCAACTGGCCCAGAACCAAAACGGCTGCCCGATGAGCCCGAAGATGCATGCCCACCGGCGCACGCGGTCGCGCCGCTCCTGTGAGCACCACGCCGCCAGAGCGCCGAGGATGGGGATCGCGATCTGGTCGATGGGCATGGATGGATTCTCAGTGTTCCATGCTGTCGCGCGGCAAGTTGACCACCGAGAAATGAAAAAACCCGGCCTCGCCGGGTCTTGGCTGTGAGCTGGTCGTTCAGGCTTGCTTGCGGCGGCGCAGCACGGCAACGCCCACTAGACCCAGGCCCAACAGCGCGAGCGAGCCGGGCTCAGGCACTTGAATGGCTTCACTGGTGATGACCAGGTTGAAGTTGACGTTAGTGGTCTGGAACTCTTGCGTGGTAAAGCCCATGCAACCCGTGCCGGCGCCCGCTGCAGCGCAAACTTCGGGATCAAGCGTCGCCAGATCCGGAGCGGCGAAGAAGCTCACGAAATACTGAAAGCCGTCGTAGACGAACTCTGCGTTCAGCGAGCCGGAGATCACGAAGATGTCATCACAAGGGACCGCACTCACGGCCGCACAAGTGCCTGCCTCGTTTGGCGTCTCGGAGAAGTTGATGGTGTAGGGAGCGGTGAAGCCTTGGAACGGCAGGCCGGAACCGGTCGGTCGCAGCTGCAGTTGGGCGTCGATCTGAGTTGACCGCAGAGAAACGCTGTTTCCCCCAATATTGCCGTTGTTGATGTGCGTGTAGGTGTTGGCCATCATCGACGCACCGTCGGTGGTCAAGACGCCACTGTTTGGAGTGTTCGAGATCCGCAGCGCGCTACGGTTCACGCCCACCGAGCCACCCGTCACGCCCCAGCTGATTTCCTGAGGGCCGGCCATGCCATCGCTCGTGGCGCGGCCGGGCGCATAGGTCGTCGCGCCGACATCGAAGGCGCTGTCCACCTGGAAGTCCCACTGCGTAACTTGAGCCGCCGAAGCAGCGGAGACAGCTGCGAACGCCGCTGCTGCGACGCCGAGCTTTGCAAACGAGAAAGACATTGAGTGCTCCTTGTGTGGACGCCCCCGAACTGGCGGCCTTTTAGCGCAAGCACAGTCAATGCCTATCGTCAAAAAGCAAATCGGATCAATCGCCTTTGTTTCATTTAAACGAGCAGATCCCTGAATTTGTTAAATGATTCGACATTTAAACAAACCTAATGTCCTACGACAGCGCACGGTTTCAGCCTACATACTCCGCAAATGAGCGAAAGCCGCTGATCAGATGTTTGGTTTATGTACGTAGGCTAATGATTACATTTGACCGAAAAATTACGATGTGAGCATGCAGGTACAAGTGCGGCTACGCCTGAGAGATGACGCACGAGGCCGCCGGCAGCAGCACCAGCAACACCACGGATACCACGCGGCCCAGTGCCACCCGCAGGCGGCGGCGGAAGCGGTCGCTCTTCATGACAACGGCGCCGGACCGGTTTCGAAGTCCCGCGCCTCGCCCTTGCGCTCACTGCGGATCAGCTCGATGCCACGCGCGCGCAACGCATCGCGCAGCGCCAGCCACTCGCGGCGCGGGATCTCCCCTTTGCCGCTGTCGTTCAGGAAGCCGCTGATAAATGCCTTGTTCCCGCCGAGCACTTGAACCTGGGCCACGCTGGCGAAGTCGCTGCGGGCTTCAAAGCTGTCTCCGGGCAGGTAGCGCCGGGCCGTCATGGACGTGATCTCAAGGTGCCACGTCATCGCGGCCATGCCTCCACCAGGCCGGCGCGCTTGGCGCGCTCGCATCCGTACGCCTTGATCCACTCGACCGACCAGACCGCCAGCTGCTGTGCGGTGGCACCCTCGGCCAGGTCAGCCGGCGTCGGGCACGGCATCGTCAGCACCACAGGCGGCGGGTCGATCTTCGCGGGCACAGCGCGCGGCGTCGTTGAGCAGGCGGACAGCATCAGCAGGCACAGGACAGGCAGCCATCGGTTGGGTGACACGTTCGATCTCCTTGACGGTCTTGGTGATGAAGCGGTCCCTGTAGACCGTCTGAACGACGACGCGCTCTTCCACTGTGGCGGCCCTGCCCCGGTTGGACTCGCGCTGCAGCTCGGTCGCCCGCTCGCCGGCCAGTTGGTACTCGGCCAGGGCTTGGCGGGCCTGCGCGGTCTGCGTGCGCTGGTGCAGCAGCAGGCCGGCCAGCACCAGGGCGGCGATGCCGAGCGCGGCGATCGCCGGGTTTCGGATGTCGGCCATCAATCCCTCCAGATCTCGCGGAGTGAGCCGTACAGGTAGGTGCCCAGCAGGCCGGTCGGCACGCCGATCGCCAGCAGTGCGGCCACCAGGAGGGCCAGGGCGAACATAGCGGGAGCCTTGACCAGCAGCACCAGGGTGAGCAGGACACGCCATGCCAGCCGGCGCGCCGGCGTGGTGGCGCGGCGGTCGGCGAAGTGGCCGACCCGCTGACCGAGCGCGGCCGTGGCCAGGTTCCACCAGATCCACAGTGGCGCGCGCGCGCGGCGGCCGAGCGCCACGAGCCAGGGCGGCGTCTTCATGGCGCCAGCAGGCCGGCCGAGAAATGGCCGTCCCTGCCCCACTCCGCGCACAGCTCGCGTGTGGTGTCGCGGCGATCGACCAGGCCTGGCAACTTCGCGCGCTGGCCGGCGACCGTGCCGTAGACCCATCGCGGCATCTGCGCGCAGGCACCGGTCAGGTCGCCGGCATTGGCCAGCCGCTGAATGGTTGTGCCGTCCAGGGCCGACGGCCCCAGGTTGAACACCATGTCGATGAACGACGCACGCACCCACGGGTTGTAGGCGTCCCAGTGCCGCAGCCTGGCCTTGGCCTGCTTCTCGGCATCGCGGTAGCGCGGAAACTCGAGGCGGTGGCAGTCCTCGCGCGTGTAGACGCGGCCAGCCACCACGTCGGGGCCGGTGATGCCGTTGCAGACCGTGAGCGGCTGACCTTTCCCGAGTCGGTCCACGTACGGCGTGCCGATGCGCCGGCCGCTGCTCTCGAAGTGCGAGCCCAGCTCCATGGCCAGCAGCACCTCGGGGCTGGGCTGCTGGCTGGCCACGTAGGCGGTGCCGCTGGCCAACGCCACGCTGGCGGCCAGGGCCAGCAGCCTGTTGCGCAGGCCGGCGTTCAATCGTCTTCTCCCAGCCCGCCGAAGTTCGTGACCGGGTTGCTGCCGTTGCGCAGGTACTCCATGCGCAGCTGGTGCAGCTGCTCCGCACGCGCATCGGCCTTCGCCCGCGCAATGGCGTCCTCGGCCCTTGCCTGGGCCTCCATCCGGTCTGCCTTGCGCCGGTAGTGCCAGTTGACCAGGAAGCCACCGACCGCGACGACCAGGCCGGCCCATGCCACCAAGTCGCTGGACATCGCCATGCCACCAAGCGACACGCCGGCGCCGGTGTATGTGGCCTTCGATGCGACCGTGGCCGCGGCCGCTTCTGCCTCCACGGTGCGCGGCAAAAGAAACGCCAGTGCCGCAGCGATGGCGGCCAACAACTTCTTCATGGGAGCCTTTCGGGCAAAAGAAAGCCGCCTCGTTGGGCGGCTGGAAGGGAACCTGCGTGATCTACTCGGAAGGCCAGGCCACGGCGGCCACGCTGGCCTCGGTCGCGTCTTCGGCGTAGATGGCAGCGCGCAGGGTGCGCGACACCTGGTGCAGATGGTCGGCGTGCTGCGCGAGCGCCACGAGCATGCCCACCATTTGCGAGGCATCCAGCGCCAGGACGGTGTTGTCCTGGCAAGTCCAGTCGATGCTGAACGGTGCGCCGATGGCCAGCGCGGCCTGAGCGGCCGACGTGGCACCAGTGATGCGCAGCGCACTCTCGGCGTCGCTGTCGACCACCTTGCCCATGTACGGGAACCCGGCAGTCTCCAGCCGGTTGCGCTCGGCCTTGATCTCGGCCCACTTCGCGTCCTGCGCCAGCGCCAGAGCCGACACGCCGGGCACCACCCAAGCGCGCATCTCGGCATCTCGCACGTGCCGGAAGCTGGGTGCAGGCCCCAGATCCAGCACCTCGCCGTCCAGGTACAGGCACTGCGCGGGATCGCACAGCGCCTCGACCTCGGCGACCGTGCCGCCCATCTGCGCATGCGGCTCACCGCCGCCCGACATGGCCAGCAGCACCAAGCCGCCATCGTGCTCAACCCAGTAGCTCATCGCTGCCCTCCCGACAAAGTGATCGAGGCCTGTACGCCCTGCGTGGTGCCGGTGCTGGAGATGACGCGCACCGAGTAGCCGTTCGAGCCGGACACGGGCGCGTCGTCGAACGCCGTGATCGGGATGGCCTGGCTGCTGTTGGAACTGCCGCCGTTGGACTGGCCAGCGGAAGACGAGCCGATCTGCGCACCATCGCGGTCCCGGTAGATGCCCAGGGTCAGGAACGCACCCGCCGCCTCCGAGATGAAGAACGAGACGTTCACCGTGGCGGTGATGTTCACGCCCGAGCTGCCTGCCGCCATGGGGATCGCCCGGGTCACGAGCACCGTGCCGGCCTGCGGGTTGTTGAAGGAGCCGCCACGAGCGTACAAACCGGAGGTGATCGATCCGCCCCGCAGGTTGATCGTGTCGACGGCATTGATGGCGTTGGCCGTCAGCGTGCCGCTGAAGGTGCCGTCCGACCCGTTCAGCTTGCAGTTCGTCTCCATCACGCCCGTGGCCATGTCGAACACGAAGTAGCGCCCGCTTGGACCGGACATCGCCAGGCCACCAGTGTGCATGTGCATGCTGTAGCCGTTGTTCGTCATGTAGATCTGGCGCGTGTCCAGATCGATCGTCATCTTGCCGTCGCTGGACACCAGCCGGCCATTGACGATCAGGCCCAGGTTCGGGTTGATCGCCGAGAGCGCGGTTGTGCGAATGCCCCGCTCGTCGATGATGGTCCCCTGCCCCGATGCCGAGTAGTCCGTCGGCACCGTCTGGTAGGGGCTGGCCACCGCCAGCATCGGGCGGGCCAACCAGGCGTAGCTGTTGGCCGGCGTCGAGCCTGGCAGCGTAGGGAACTTGCGGAAGAACAGCCGCATCGAGACCGCGTTGGCCGGCGCGGTGCCGAAGCCGAACACGCGCTGATAGCCTGACAGCGCTGCCCCGCCGCCCATACCAGTCGAGATGTTTGAAGCCACCTCGGCGATAGTCGCGCCGGCTGCATCGTAGAACCCCAGCAACAGCATGCACGCGCAACGGTGCGACGCGACGGGTGCCGAGAACTGGTAGCGCTTGCCGGCCTCGCACGGGATAACCTCAGTGACCCACTGCGCCACCAGGTTCTGGCCCTGGAACCAGTCGTTCGGCTGGTAGATGCAGAACGCATCTCCGCCGGCAGGCTTCCAATCGTTGCTCGGGTAGTTCAGGTGCCCACTGGTGTCGGCTCCGAGGTTGCCCTGGCTGAACAGCCACCCCAAGGTCGTCACGAGCGTGGAGTTTGGCAACAGGTTGGCGCTGACCGCCACCCGAACCGACAAGGCATCGACGGTCTCGCCCTTGAGGTGGCGGAACTCGATTTCGGTGGAGCGAATGTGCTCCGCGCGTAGCTGGTCCACACCGACCATGCGCGCCTGAATCGTGCCGTCGATGTACATATTGCCGGCGAAGCCGAACGACGGCGAGCCGTCGATGGTGCCAACCACCAACGGATACTTCACACCAGCGCCAGTCGGCAGCGCCCAGGCGAAGCGGTCGGAAAGCACGATGAAATCGGTTTGCTGACCGTCGTTGCCGAAGATCAGGCCGCCGACCTTCGGGCCGTTCGCACTGACCACCCGCACGCCCCACCGGTCCTCGTAGGCCGGCAGTTCGTCAAGCTGCTCCAGCACGTCGTCCAGTCCCTCTTGCAGCTGCGCGATGGCCTCGCTGATGTGCGGCAAGGTGGTCAGTTCCACGTAGCCCGGGGCGCCACGGTTGCCGCCGCGGTCAATGGCCGTGACCCAGAACAGGTAGGTGCCAGCCGTGGCCGGCGTGTGCACGTAGCCGATGGCGTCGGTCAGGGTCAGCACGGGAGCGTCCGCCAAGAGGGGCCCAACCCGCACTTCATAGCCCTGCAGCGGCTGCGTGGTGCGCGACGGCGTCCAGCGCAGTTCCACCTGGTCGATCCACACGTCGCCGGTGACGATCGGCTGCGCCGGTGGCAGGATGACCAGCCCGGTGCTCGCAGGCTCCGACGTGTCGCCCGCCGAGTTGACGTGCACGGCGTAGAACATCAGCGTGCCAGCTTGCAGCCAAGCCAGGTTGCAGGTGTTGGCCTTGCCTTCGAAGACGGGCGACGCAGTCGCCCACGACCCGCCAGCCAGCCCCATGCGGATTTGCGTGGACGCGTAGTCGATGGAGTCGACATCCTGCGGCGTGTTCCAGCGCAGCACCACCCCATTCGTCTCGACCGACGCGACCAGTCCGACCACGGCCCCCACCACCACGCTCGGGTCGGTGAAGATCGCCGAGGCGATCGTGCCCATGCGCCCCAACCCATCGAAGGGCCGGACCTCGACCGACCACGTCTGGTCGGATGGAACGCGCCAGTTCAAGCGCGTGCCGTAGACGTTGCTGTCGATCAGCACCAGGGGTTGGCCAGCCGGAGCCGCCCAGACCTGGGCATGGTCGTAGTTGCCGGTCACGTCCCAGGTGGCCGACAGCTCGTGCTCCCAGCCCGCACCGACCTTCACCCGGGCCCGCGTGATCCGGAGCGCGCTCGCGACCGGCAGGTTCGCCATGAGCGACGATCCGTTCGGCGCGGGCACGTAGTTGCCGTTGATGACGTAGTCCCAGAACTCGGGGCCTTCGGGCACGCAGGAGATGCGCGCGCCCTTCAGATCCGCCTCCGGCTCCATGCTGACCACGCGCACGCGGTAGCCTGGCGTGGGCTTGAAGTCGTAGCACCACAGCGTGTCGTGCGCCGGGTCGCCCTCGGTCGCGCCGGGCAGCGGCAGCCCAGCCGGCCACGGGTCCGCCAGCGTCACTTGGTCGGAAGCAGTAGCCAGCGTCTCGACCTGGAACACCCGATAGTCGCGGTAGCCGGGCAGGCGAACGCCGATGAAGGCCTGCGCCATCGGCGGCACCGTCTCGTCGAGCTGCAGCACCACCTTGCCGGCGACGGTCTGTGCCGACACCAGGCGACCGCCGTAGCCCCACTGCGTCAGGTCGTGGCTGATGGACAGCAGCGACAGCCGCCGGTAGTCGAGGTGCTCGATGTCGGCCGTGTAGCCGATCGTCTTGAACTGGTACAGGCTCTGCGCGAGGTGGTAGCGCGCCATGATGGCCGCGTGCGCCTCGCTGGTGACACCCTCGCCCGTGATGCGGGCCGGGTTGAGCATCGTGGTCACGCCAGGGGCGGCCACGCGCAGCGTCTGCGTTTCCCAGTTGCGGTCGCGATCCAGGTACTGGTATTCGATGCCGTCGGCGGCGTTGCTCAGGCTGTAGGAGACCTCGAAGGACGCCTTGAGCATGTTGGCCATGTTCGCCACGCCGGACAGCGGCTGCCCGCTGGAGACGAACACCGCCGTGGGCCGGCTGCCGTCCGTCCAGCTGAACTCGCCCATGCCGGCCAGCGCGACCTCCTGGCAGAACTGCCCCAGCGACATGGCATCGGTCACCCACCGGTCGTAGGTGTAGCCGTTGGCCGTGCAGTGGAGCATGAAGGCCTTCAAGCCCTCGATGTCGATCTGCGCGTCGGGCAGACCGAAGCCGAACTGCAGCTCGCCGTTGGCGTAGACGCCGCGCATGGTCTGCAGCAGGATGGCACCGGGGTTCGACAGACCGTTCTCGCGCGTCGTCGCCGTGGCCCAGGCCGAGCCGTTCCAGATGGGCATCGGCCGGGCGCGGTAGGTCGCGCGCACCGTGTCCAGGCTGCCGGAGATCTGGCCCGTGGCCTTGATCTTGATGCCGATCCGGCCCCAGTCGCTGTAGTCGGTGGTGTCGGTCTGGATGGTCCGCAGGACGTTCCAGCCGATCTTGCACTGGTCCTTTCCCTCTCCCTGGTTCCACGTCGGGGCACCCAGCCGCACGCGGACTTCGTACTGGCCCTGCGCGACCTGCAACGTGATGGTCCGGCGCAGCGCATCCGCTGACGCGTTGGTCAGCGTCTGCGCCGGCGCCGGCGTCCAGTCGGACACGCCGACGGGGCGGGTCTCGATGAAGAGCGGCACGCTGTTGGTCTGCGTCTGGCCCTTGCCGCCGATGTCGTACAGCTGGCCCTCGAAGTCGAACTGCAGCGCGATCGCGCCCGGCGAACTTGTACGCACGACCCAGGCACCGTCGTTCTCCAGCTCGGCGCCGGTGATCGTGTCGGCGTTGCTGTACAGCGGGATGTCCTGGTTGGCCATGCCAGGGAACCCGCTGTAGAACACGTTCACATCGGTGTATCCGCTGATCGGCGTGTCGCCGACGGCGAGTTCCGACGCGCTGTGCACGTTGACCCCGCCCAGCAGGATCAGGCTCAGGTACTGCTCATCCCCTTCGAACCAGGTGTAGGCATTGCTTGCAACATCAGGGGTGACGCGCATCTCGCCCCAAAGAGTCGGCGGCGGCTGGTAAGGGCGCGGACTGTTGCGCTGCCCGTTCAAGCTGTAGATGGCGCGGGCTGCGGCCGGGCTCGACGCACTGGGCACCTTGGGTGCCAGCACCTTGTTGATGAGCATGGAGCCAGCGATCATCACGCCCGCCTGAATGGCAGCGATCGACGTGGCCGCGCCAGCCGCGACGAAAGTGCCACCGGCTGCACCGTAGATGCCTGTGGCGATGCCGAGCGAGAAGTACGACAGCACCGCGATGGCGATGATGGCCACGACTTGCTTGCCGGCCGTGGCGCGGCAGGCGATGAGCATGCCGTGCTTGGGGAAGGTCCTGGCCCACATGGCCTGCGGCACGGTCGCCCCGGCGATGCTCACCGTCCAGGCGCCGGATCGGATGCCGGGCACATGGCGCTCGAGGAAGACCTCCAGCGTCTCCCCGGGCAGCAGGTTGGCCGGAACGTTGCGCTGCCCGTCCAGGGTGGCAAAGTTCGGCGTGATGACCAGGCGGCCGTTGGCGTCCAGCAGCTCGGCGGCCACGCCATCGACTGCGGCCAACTCGGCGCGATTCAGTTCCATCGAAAGTACCCCATGACCGTCAGGCCAATGCCCGCGAGGTCTTTGATCTTGTGGAGCGAACTACCGCCCTGCATCCATGCCGCGGTGTGCAGCACGTAGGGCGTGTGGTTCAGAAAGAAGTAGGTGCCGACGTGGCCGGCCATGGTCTTGCCGCCCTCGCGCATCAGCAGGACATCGCCGTCAAGCGGCGCGTCCACCTGGTGGGCCAGCTCGGCGCAGTACGCGGCAATGGCCGCGTCCTGCTCGACGTGGGCCAGCGGGCGCGGCCTCTTGCCAGCGAAGACCACCTCGCGACCGAACAGCTCGCGCTGCACGAGCATCACGAGGTCGGCGCAGTCCATCCTCCGAGGGCAATACGGGATGCCAACGAACCGGTCGGTGTGCACGCTAGAAGATGCCTGGCAGGGTGAAGGGATTGGCGATCTGCTTGCAGGCGGCCTGGCGCATCAGCTCATCGACGCTGGCGGTGGCGCGCGCACTGCTGCCGTTGATCACGACGCCGGTGAGCGGCATCCAGAACACGTGCTCGTGCACATCAGGCGTGTCGCGCGCGACGATGATCAGGCGCGCCATCGTGGTGGTGCCGGGCAGCAGCCGCTCCAGCTCGGTGCTGATGTCGCGCCCGACGTTGTCCATCACCAGCTGCATGCGCGGGGCTTGGCCGCTCACGTCGTCCGGCAGCGAGAACCCGAACGGCAACGCGATGTAGGTGATGCCCTGGCTGGTGAAGTCCTGCACGTCGTTGCAGATGTGCATGGGCCCAGTGAAGCTGGGGTTGGTGACCTCCAGCAGCTCGACGTGGCCGACCGTGTTGGTCAGCCGCTGGTTGCGTTCGCGGAACTGGGTCATCGCAGGTACTGCAGGGTGACATCGCGCTTGGCCAGCGCGTAGCCCGACGTGACGGGCACCAGCTTGCCGATGTCGCCGCCCTTAAAGCGCACGCTCAGCAGCTGGTTCGTGCGCGGGTTGAGCCAGTCGAAAAAGCCGATGCGCTTGATCGTCTGGAAATACCAGGTCTCAAAGCTGATCGTGTCCTGCTGGGCATAGAACATCAGCGATGCGGGAATGTCCACGATCACCCTGCTCTGCCCGACCCGCATCTTGGCCAGGCCGCGCTCCATTTCGGAGACGACCACGCCCGGGTCGAACTCCTCGCCTGCCCCCTCCAGCAGGATGCAGACGTAGTCCGGTAGTGCTGCCATCACATCCCCATCTTTCCGCGCGCACGCATGGCTTGGCCGATGCTGCCGCTGTCGGTTGCAAGTTCGCCGGCGATCTCATCCTTGATCGCCTTCTTGATCGTCACGATCAGGTCCATGCCGCCGTTGGCGTTGGGCCGCTTTTCGGCGGTCACCGCGGCGCCCGCTTGGTTGTAGATGTTCACGTCGCCAAAGCCGCCGCGAACCGCTGGAACAAATGGGGCGCTGCTGGATCCGCCCACCCCGCCAGCGGCATGGCTGCGCCCGCTGCGGATCGTTGACACCAGCTGCGCGAAGCCCTGCGGCCCGCCGATGCGCGCCATGTCGCCCTGGTTCAGGATGCCCTCGCCCTTGTGGACGATGCCGGCCGGCTGGTACTTGCCACCAGGGCCGGTGTATCCGCCCTCGGCCCAGCCGCCACCGAACCAGCTCATGACCCCCGACAGCAGGCTGCCGAAGGCTCCGCTGCCGCCCGACCCACCCGACGCCCCCTTGGCCCCGAACAGCGAGTTCACGAGCTGCTGCCCGAGCTGCTTGCTGATCAGATTGTTGAACTCGTTGAACACGGACTTGCCGAAGTCCTTGAGCGAGTCCTTGGCGCTCTTGGCGCCGCCCGCCAGGTCGGAGAAGAGGTTGGAGAACGAGCCCTCGAAGGTTGAGCGCAGCTTGTCGCCGAGTGGATCCAGGCTGGCGTTCAACTCCTCCATCTGCAGCTTGACGCGGCCAAAGGCCTGCTGCTGCTCAGGTGTGAGGAGACCGAGAGCCTGCAGCTGCACGAACTTGTCGATCTCCTGCTGCAGCAGCCCGATGCGCTCGCGCCGCGCGGCGCCAGTGCGCTGCAGGGCCTCCATCTCGCTGATCGTGCCGGCCTCACGGTCGATGGCGATGCGCCTTTCGGCGTCGCTCAGGTCGCCCTGGATCAGCGAGAACTGCTGCGTGAGCTGATTCAGCTGCGCCTGTGCAACAGTCGATTCCTTGAGCTTGGCGAGCGTGTCGAGGCCCTGCTGGTTACCGTTCGCCGTGAACAGCTTCTTCAGCCCCTCATTGGCCTTGTCGAAGTTCAGCGCCGCCGCCTCCGCGGTCTGGCCGCGCAGCTCCATCAGCCGGGTGTTCACGTCCTGCAGCGAGTCGGCCAGGTCCTTGGCGGCCTGCTTCTGCTTCTCGTCCAGCTCGATGGCGGCCAAGCCGGCGTCCTGCTGCACCTTGGCGCGCTTGGCGACCAGGTCGGCGATCTTGCCCTCGGCGTCGGCCCGGTCGGTCTTCTTGTCCGCGCTGGCCCGGTACTTCTGCAGGGCGGCGATCTGGGCGTCGTAGGCCTTGACCTGGCCGGCCGTGGCCTCCTCCAGGATGGCGCGCTGCGCATCGTAGAAGCCCTGAACAGACAGCAGCCCTTGGCCGTTGTACAGATCCAGCATGCGGTTGCGGTCGGCCATGAGGCCGGTCTGCTCTTGCACCAGGCGCTCGAATTCCTTCAGCTCGTTGCTCAGCAGGTTCTTGGTGGCATCGTCGCCCTTGACGGCGATGCGCCCCGGCTTCGGTCGCGGCTTCGCGGGGTCGGCTGCCGGGGCCGGTGCGTTGTTCGCGTCCCGGATCATGCCGGCCTGGGTCTTGCGCAGCGTTTCCAGCTCTGCGGACAGGCTGTTGACCTCCTCGGTCGCTTTTTTGAATCCGCCCGTACCGGGGTAAGACCCACCAAGCCGTTCCTGGGCCTTCGCGAGCTTTCCACCGACCTCGTCGATCTTCTCGCCCAACCGCTCGATCGGGTCGTCCGCACCATGCAGCGCGCGGGCAATGCTGATGCCCAGTCCCGTTCCAACCTTGCCAAGGAAATTGACGATGCCGGCGCCTGCCTTGGTGGTGTACTCCAGGATGAGTGCCAGGCCGGAAACGAAGGTGTTGAATCCTTGCTTCGCCTCCTGCGAATTGAGCGTCTCCGAGAGGCTACGCACGCCCTCGGTCGCACCCTGCAAACTTCCGTCGTCGCCCGTCATCAGGCTGTTCAGGCTGTGCTGCAGCTCGGTGACTGCGCCGCCGAAGGTGTTGCGCGCGGCCTCTGCCGCGCCGCCGTACGACGACTTGAGCGCGTCCAGGATGATCTTCTGCGCCTCGGCTGTGCGGCCGGTGTCCTGCAGGCGCTCGACCAGCTTCTTCTGGTCCTCGCTGAAGCGGAAACCCTGCTTGGACAGAGCGGTCAGGCCCTCGGAAGGAACGTCCAGCGCCTTGCCAACGGTCTCGGCCGCCTGCTCCACCGTCATGCCCAGGCGCGCGGCCATGTCGACCGCGGCCTGCAGCGCTTCGGGAAACTCGTTCCCGACGACGTTGGTGTAGGCCAGCAGGCGCGTCTGCGCGCGGTTGATGTCGCCGTCGCTGAAGACGCCGGCCATGGCCGAGGCCATCTCGTTGAGCTCGTCGGCGGAGTAGCCGGCCGCCTCCTTCGTGCTCTTGAGCACCGCGACCAACTGGGCCTGCTCGGCCTGGGCATCTTTGGATTCCTGGATGAACTTACCGAAGGTCGAGCCGATCGTGATTCCGGCGAAGCCCGCAGCGATCGCGCTGCCCAGCGTGGACCACTCGCGCTCGATCTCCTTCTTGCGCTTGGACAGCTCGCGCGCGGTGCGCGCCGCCTGGCGCTCAGCCTGCGTGGCGCCCTGCGTGAAGCCGCCGATCTTCATGATCAAGTCGAGCGTCAACGTGCCAAGGCTCCTGCTCACGCTGCCACCTTCATTTCATCATTCATGGTTTGCCCTCTACCGGCAAGGGATGGGAGATCAGACCTCGACCGAGCCGACGCGGCGAACGCGCAAAGCGGCAGTCTTGCCGGCCGCGACTTCGATGCTGATATAGACCGTCATGTTCGCGGCCTCGGTCGCATCCACTGTCATCGCAGGGATGCGCAGGAACCGGCGACGCGTGCCGGCCGTGTACAGCTTGGTGGCATCGTTCTCCTGCAGGTGGTTGCGGCCAGGCTGCGTGCCGGCCCAGGACTTCGTGCGCAGATGGAAGGACAGCACCGATGCGTCGTCCGGCACCTCCACCTCGATGATGGCGCACACCGCGAATGAACCAGCGCCGCCAGCGATCTGTCGCTGGAACTCGAAATACTGCGTCGCCGACCCGGCGGTGCACACGACTTGCTGCCAGTCGGTCGGGTCGCTGTCGGTAGATGCGACTTTGGAGCAGACCGCCGTCGAGCCCGTCCCGCCGTTTGACGCAAGCCATCCATCCGCAACCACCCCGGACGCGCCGCCCGCGACCGATCCCGCGGTGCCAGCCATGACGCCATTCACGATGCGCGGGCTGGCCGCGCCCACCGGCGCCCATGAAGCCGGCGACACCGGGACTAGCGCTGGGCGCATCACGTCATACAGCCGCAGCCCCATCCGCTCGGCGCCGTTGGGTGCTGGGTGCACACCGTCATAGAGGATCGACACCGGGATCGTGCCGCTCGCCTGCTGCGGCACGTCGTCCCATTCGACCAGCGTCACCAGCCCCTGGTCGCGCGCGTCGCGCAACAGCTTGTTGACCGCCAGGCGCAGTGCGATTTTCGGCGCCGTGACCGCACTGGTATTCGGCATCAGAAGCCCGACAATGGCCGCGCGGCCCGTCGCCTTGATCTTGCCGACGCCAGACATGATCTGGTCAAACAGCTGCTGTGCGGTCAGCGCTCCGGCCACCAGGTCGTTTGTGCCGGTGTACAGCACGATGGTGCGTTCAGTGGTCAGCGTGGGCAGCCACGCATCCATCGCTGCGACGATGTTGGCCGTGATGTCCCCGGACATACCGAGCACCTTGCCCGGAAGAATGGCGCCCCCAGCAACGGCGATCAGGTGCGACCCATAGCCGCGAATGTCGCGAGCGACAAGCGGCGGCGTGTTTACTTCCGTGAATGACGTCAGAGAGTCGCCAACGAATCCCACGACCATGGGCGCCCCAAAAGCGTCGGCCTTGCCGTCCGCCAACGTCTTGAGCGTCTTGCCCTGCTCTGCCGACAACGCAGCCGTGGAGCCGCCCGTGGTTAGGTCATCGACGATGGGAGTGGCCGCCCCGCCGCCCAGGGAAGCGACCTGGCCCCAAGCGCCGCCCGTCTTGAGATAGACGACGCCGGCGGTCTCGTCGAGGCACAGATCGCCGTTGTCGCCCATACCGGACGCGGGAGCGCCGGTGCTGGCGTGCACGCGGTTGTCGTCGCTCGCCAGCGTGAACTTCTTGAACGCGATCACCGCGGTGCGGCCGTGGCTGGCGGCAGCGTTGGCTGCAGCCGATCCTGCGGTGGTGGAGAGCGTCCACAGCCGCTTGACCGCAGCGGGCTCGGCCAGCACCTGCAGGTCGATGCCGTCGTACCAGACCGGCAGGCCCATTGCGATGCAGGCGCGCTCGTCGGCAAGGCCTTGCAGGAAGGCCGCGCGGTCTGCGTAGACCTTTTTTGTGCCAGGCACGCTGTCGCCCTGGGCCCGATCCAACGCGGAGATGTACCGCTGCGTCGATCCGGTGGGAGTGGTGAATTTAGGCATCTTGCTTTTCAATTTGGTTGGTGCCGGGTGCGCACATCGACGGGTGCTCCGAACATGCGCGCGATCATTTCCAGGGATGCGGGTGACGCTTCGGCCGGCTTCTCTTCAGGCGGCGCGTCGTGGTAGCGCAGGAACTTGTCCAGCGTCTCCTTGCCGCCGTTGCTGGCATGGCGCTGCCAGTCCGATCGCCCGAACAGGAACTCAAGCCGGTGCCCCACGTTCAAGGTGCCGAAGCGGCTGCGGTACTCGGCCCACACCATCACTTCTTCAGCGCTCAGGCGCTCGCGGGCTTCTGCGAGGGTTCGGCCGCCGATTCCGTTGAGGACGAGCTCGCAGAGGAGCTCGTCGGCGGCCGTGAGTTTTTTGCGTCACCACCCATGGCCTGGTTGATGGCCACCAGCAGCTTGAAGCCCAGTTGCGAGTTCAGCGCGCGGGCGTTCTCGGCGCCGAGCGGCACCAGCTTGCCACCCTCCTCGACCAAGACCATCTGGCCGATGGCCGCCGCCCGCTTATCTGGCGAGTCGTCCAGCTGCAGATCCATGGCCATGCCGAAGGCCATGGGCTTGACGAAGACATCGATCGCGTAGTCCTCGCCGTCGTCGCCCTTCCAGTCGATGGTCTGCAAGACCGGTTCGAGGTCGCGGATCGCCCCGGCCGACTTCATGCCGGCCAGGCCTTTGAGTTTTTTCATGGGGTCCTTTGAATGGTCAGTTGACCTGCTTGAGGTTCGGCGGCGTCGCGTCCTGCACGGCCAGCAATGCGGTACGAAGCGCTGCGTAGTCCACGCTCTGCAGCGCCGCCTCGCCAGAGGTGCGGGCCAGCCGTGAAGCCACCGCCATGGCCTGGCCAATCATCACGGAATGCAGCTCCATGCGGGTCGAGCCGAAGGCCGCGTGGGTTGCAGAGACGCAGAAGCTGGCCGACACGTTGGCCGCGTCTGCAGCCTTTGGCACCGCAGCCTCATAGGGGAAGGGGTACGCCTGGTCCGTGCCGCCCGTGGCCGTGCCGAAGCCGCCCTCCGTGCTGATGCCGTGCGGCGTCTGGCTGGTGTCCACCACCCGGCGCACCGCGTGCGAGTCGAGCGGGTAGCTGAAGACGCCGATGGTCTTGAGCGAGCGCGGCGCCGTGCCGTCGGTCATGGCCGTGTCGTTGGCGTCGAACACGAAGTCGCCGACCATGCGGCGCATCTCACGCACGTACAGTTGGCTGGGCCAGTGCAGTTGGTCGTTCGGGTGCGGGTCCAGGTAGTGGTACATGTCCCAGCCGTGCGTGCGCATTCGGCTGGAGAACGCGGTTGGGATGCGGCTGTCGCCGCTGTAGCCCAGCCAGTACAGGAACCCGCGCAGGTAGTCCTCGTGCGCTTTCCAGGATGCCTCGCGCCCGGCCAGGGTCGTGGCGTAGACGTACGCGTTCGCCTTCGCGCCGCCCACCCAATCGGTCGTCCCGACGCCCTGGTTGTTCAGGTCGAAGATGTTGGCCGGCTGGCCGCTGGAGCTGCCCAGGTTGAACTCAAGGATCACGTCGTTGAACGTGGTGGGCTGGCCGGAGGCGAGCCATCGCGCATGGATCTCGTACTGAGACGCGTCGTAGTTCGCCGGAGGCGTTGTTGTCAGCGGCAAGCGGCGCGTGTTGGTGATCGTCGTGGTGAGACGAAAGTTGTAGCTCTGGATGTCCTCGTCCGCCTGCCCCAGAGTTTTGAGATTGGCCGGGTAGATGCCGGGCAGCAGACCGGAGCCGGGCACGTCAGGGGTGACGTAGGGACTGGCGCTCCACTTGCCATTGCCTTGCGCGCCACGGTAGCCGCTCAAGGCTTCCAGGCCCGTGCCTGCGGCTTCGCGCCCCGTGACGGTCGAGACGCCGGCCACCGCCAGCAGATCGCCCTCGTAGCCACCGTCGTGGAAGTACTTGCCCACGAAGGTGCGCCCGTCGCGCGTGGTGATGCTGGTGACCTTGTCGCCGGACTTGGTGGCCGACACCACGCCGCCGGAGAGATAGATCGGGATCGTGAGGCCACCGTCCCGGGCACCATCCAGCATCATGCGCAGCATGCGGGTGTAGTCCACGGGGCGGAAGTCGCTGGCGTTGTTGGGCCGGCCGAAGAGCTCGCGCACCTTCGTCGTCATCGTCTTGGCCAGGCCGCCCAGCTGCGAGAAGGCAATGTAGTCGGTCCGGCCCAGGCCGTGCGCGGACATGCCGCCCGGCTGGGTCTCCCGCCACCCGCCCACCAGCACCACCGATTCGCCGTCACGGGCGCACTGGATGGCGTAGGCCAGCGCACCAGGCGCCAGGCTGTAGACGATGTGATCTGCAGTGACCACGGCGGGCGCGAAGCCCGGCTCGTGGACCTCGATGTCGCCGTCGCGGATCTTGTCGCAGCAATCCCAGACCGCGGCATACAGGATCTGCATCTGCTGGTCGGTCATGCCCTCACCCACGAAGGCGGCGGTGATCCGCTGGGCTGATGGGGTGGTGCGGCCGTTGATCTTGCCGATGGTGATCGGCGCGGAGATGCTTCCGCCCGGGACCGACGTGCTGGCCAGCGTGTCCGTCTTGCGGCTCATGTGCCAGCCCTGCGCCTCGGCGGCGCTCAGCCGGTTGACCGCATGCATGCCGCCGCCGTCGCTGACCAGGCCGGCCGTGACTGCGGACATCGCGCCGAAAGAAGGCGTCTTGTCGGCCGCGGACAGCAGCTGCAGCCCTGCATTGGCCGAGCCATCGCTGGTGCCCATGTTGAACGAGGCAGCATCCACCTCGAACGTGGCCGACGTGTAGCAGCCCATGGAGACGTTGTCCTGCGACAGCGTGCCGAGCGTGATGCCGGTGTTCAGGAAGGCGCTGATGGCCGGGAACGTCATGCCGCGCTGCAGCACGAACGTGGGCGATCCAGCGACCGTCAGATCGTTGGTGCCCGGATTGCGGAAGTTGACCAGGGCTTGGGCTTGGCTGTCGGCCGACAGCAGCCACAGGCCGCGCAGCTTGGACCAGGCGCCGCACGCCTTGAGACGCTGCACCATGCGGTTGAGCGTGATCTTGCGGCGCGCGTTGGGGGTCGCGCCGGCGGCGTCCATGGCAGCGAACACCGCAGACGACTCGGCCTCGTACGCGAAGGCGGGCAAGGCACCGCCGCTGACGACGGCACGGGCCGAGGCCTGGAGCGCGGCTTTGATGGCAGGACGCATCGGATCAGCCCGGCAGGTAGGTGAAGAACTCGGCCGAGTCAACCTGCGGGCCGGTGCTGTTGCTCCAGACTGTGGCCGTGTGCGTGAAGCGCAGGCCGCACTCCGTTCCAAGCTGGGTCATCTCGGAATCGGGCTTCGTGGTGCTGAAGATCTCCACGCCGTTGACGCTCACGGTCTGCTTGTTTGGCTCGACCTTGAAGACGACTTCGCAATCCGTTCCCTCGGCGGGGATGTTCGTTGCCACGGCAGTCGCCAGAGCAGTGCTGGTGCCACTGCCATCGCGGTAGGACAGCGACCAACCTGCGGTGCTGTAGCCAAGCACAATGCCCTTGTCGGCAGACGCTGCCCCGCTCATATCGCCGCGCAGGTAGATGGCGAACGAGATACCCGTGGTCGGCGTGAATTGATGGAACTTGACCTTAGCCATCACGCCACCCGTTCCGGGCATGGTGATGCTGGTGCAGGTGTAGAAGAGGGTGATAGTGTTGCCCTGCGGCGATCCGCGCAGGCGCACCGGGTTGGGCGACGTGCCAGAAGCTGCCGCGCTGTAGCCGCTGACGCCTGCACCGCTGGACGTGGGCCGCTTGACCCAGTTGGCACCGGCGCTGTTGATCACGTCCTGCAGCAGCGTACCGGATGTGGCGGTGTTGAAGTTGGAACCCGCCACCAAGGCGTTCAGCCGCAGTTCGCCGAGCTCGACGGTGTAGTAGTTCTTGCCGGCGATGCGCTGGAAGGTGACGATGTATTCCTGGGCATTGGTGTTGCCCATGGCGACGCCGCCGCGCTTGATGAAGGGGCCGAGGCTCGGCGTGTTGGTTCCGTCGCCGATCAGCACGGTGGTCCAGCGCGCGCCGTCGGCCAGGCCGGCAGAGTTCAGGCTGAACGACATCGGGCCCGCGACCTGTTGCGGCGCCGAGACCATGCGGTTGCCGTCCAGTTGGATCGACGTGCCGAAGGCCACGGCCGCAGGCAGGCCGGATGGCAGCGTTGCGTAGGACTGCCAGTTGGCCAAGGTCGTGGCCGGCAGCGCCTTGAGTTCGTAGCCGATGCCGCCCAGGTCGGTGCGGCTCATCCAGTCGCCGACGGCAGCACCGGACAGGGAGAGCATGGCCGCTTCGTTGGCAGCGGCGCCGCGCCAGACGCGCGTTGCGCCGCCTGTACCGTAGGCCTTCCAGTTCGCCAGGGCGGTGGCCGGGCTCGCTGTCAGCTCGTAGGCTGCAGCGTTGAGGTCGGTGCGGGTGACCCAGTCGCCTACCGCCGCAGTGGCCGCCAGCATCGCGGCCTGATCAGCGACCGCCCCACGGAAGGTGCGTGTGCTGCCGCTACTGGCCGGCGCGCCGTTCAGAAGGCGTAGACCGTTGAGCGTGCTCGTGCCGACGATGGCGCCGCTGGAACCCGCTGCAGCATTGGCGTTGCCTGCCGTATTCGCAAGGTCCACGCCGCTTCCGGCTGCAAAGGACACCGCCCCCAAGCCGGTGACGACATAGGACATCGCAAAGGACCGCGGAAGACCGGGTGGGACAGTGACCGCGCACGCCACCTTGAAGTCGAGCGTCTTGTCCAAAGCAAGCAAGGTGTACGTGGACGCCTCGATCGCCTTGGGCTCCGGGTCGGACGCCGTTCCTCCCAGCGTAGTCTCCTGCGCCCAGGCGCCCAATGCCTTGCGGTAAACGATA
Organism: Pseudorhodoferax soli; assembly: GCF_003337555.1. GTDB lineage: Bacteria > Pseudomonadota > Gammaproteobacteria > Burkholderiales > Burkholderiaceae_C > Pseudorhodoferax > Pseudorhodoferax soli. Next base: position 131,827 of record NZ_QPJK01000002.1, read on the forward strand.
CCGGCCGTCTCGTCGAGTGCCAGGTCCCCGTTATCCCCTACCCCAACGCCAGGAGCACCGATCGTGGCCAGCACGCGGTTGTCGTCGCTCGCCAGCGTGAACTTCTTGAAGGCGATCACCGCCGTGCGGCCGTGGCTGGCAGTGGCGTTGGCAGCTGCCGAGCCTGCAGTGGTGGAAAGCGTCCAAAGCCGCTTGACCGCTGCGGGTTCCGCGAGCACCTGCAGGTCAATGCCGTCGTACCAGACAGGCAGACCCATGGCGATGCAGGCGCGCTCGTCTGCGACGCCCTGCAAGAAGGCCGCCCGGTCGGCATAGACTTTCTTTGTGCCGGGAATGCTGTCGGGCGCGTTGCGATCCAGCGCAGAGATGTAGCGCTGCGTCGTGCCTGCGGGAGTAGTGAACTTGGGCATGGCAGGCTCCGATCAGCTGGTGGTCCAGTCGCCAGCGGTGGGCTGCGAGTGGGGGTAGTCCATGCGGAACAGGCGCCACACGAAGCCGTCTCCATCGGCGAATGTCACGGCCGACTGCGCCGGCGATGGGCCACCGTCGGTGTTGGGGCCCGCCTCGCCTGCGCCGTTCCAGTCGCCCGGGGTGTTGGTGTCGTCGCGGAAGGTCACACCGACGGCAGAGACATCGCCAGGCATGGCCACCCAGCCGTAGTTGCCGGTCGTGGTCTGCAGGTTCTCGATCGTGCCGATCTTGCTGCCAGGCGAGCCGAACAGCGTTGCGGCATCCAGGAACGCTTGCGTGCCGCTGGTGTGCGCGTTGGCCGGGCCGACGAACCAGCGCGGCCGCGGGCCGGTGCCGGATGCCTTGGGGATCAGCACCTGCGTGCCGCTGATCTGGATGCCGACGGCGGACTTCACCACGTCGTTCAAGTTGAAGCTGAACGGGAACGAGCTCATGTAGCCCTCGAACAGCAGCCAGGACCGGCCGTCCGGCAGATCGAAGTCGTCGTTCACGACCGTGGGCGGCAGGTCGATGGTGCCGTCCGGCTCCATCGGGCCGTCACCCCAGCCGATCGCCCACTTGAGCGTCAGGCCCAGCTGCTTGAGCTGATACAGCTTCAGGTGAGAGGCGTCGGACGGGTCGATGTTGATGCCGAAGGAAGCCGCACCGGGCGAGCCCATGCCGGACACGTACTTGCGGTCCTTGCCCGAGTTCAGGCAGGTCGTCTCGATCTGCTCGACCGACGAATCGATGCCGTCGATGGTGGTGACGCAGCCGACGACGATGATGCTGTTGTCGCGGGGGTCGAGACCGAACAAGTCGGTGCCTTGGGTCTTTACGGTCATGGCGTGGGCCTTTGCAAAAGAAAAGGCCGCGAAGGCGGCCGACAGGTGGGAAAACGAAGAAGGCCGCGATATGCGGCCTTCGGGTGGGTGGCGGCCTTGCGGCTACCGGAAAACGATCCAGGACACGTCGAACCCGACGTGGAAGTTCTTGGTCTGCGGGTCGATGCTCTCGCCGCGCCAGGCGGTCAGGTGTGCATGGCCCTCGATCGCATCGCGGATGGCGTGCGCGACCGCACGCACGGTGTCCACGCCCTGCGATGGCTTGGCGTAGACATCGATCTGAAACAAGCCGGCGTCGTGGTCAGGCCGCCTGGCCAGCGTGTTGCCAGGCGTGCCGGCCGCGGTGCGCCAGACCGCGTAGGGGTACTGCACGTCCTGCGGCGCCATGCCGAAGGCATAGAACCGCAGCGGCCCGCGCAGCGCGCGCAAGTGCGCCTGGACGGCCGGCACGTTGACGGCTTTGAAGATAGGCGGGTTGTTCATGCGCCCGCCTTCTTGGCGATCTTGTCCAGCTCGCGCTCCAGGTTGGTGGCCGCGCCGGCTACCACCTGGTCGACGTTGCCCTCGAGCGCCGGGCGTAGGAATGGCTGCGCGGCCATCTGCTCGGTGCCGAGCTCCACCAGGTGCCAGTGCGGCGTGTTGCCCTTCGGGCCCGTGTCCGGGTTGCCCTTCGGGATGGCGCCGCGTTCGGTGGCCACGCCCACGCTGATCATGATGTCGCCGGTGCGCTTCTGGTAGCCGGAGCGCACGCGCTGCACCACGTTGTCGGAGATCTTGCGGCCCGTCTCCGGGTCGTTGATGCCCTCGGCATTGCGCTTCGCGGCATTGGTGACCAGGCGGGCGGCCTTGCCCAGCGCCGAGCGGCCGGCCTTGCCACGGAACTGCACCGGCAGCGCGCGCAGCTTGGCGATCGCGGAGTCGAAGCCCTGAAGGTCGAAGGTGTCGGCCATGGTCACTGCCCCTCGCCCACGCCGCGCGAGCACGGCGCAGTCAGATAGTCCAAACCCGATTCCTTATCCGGCAGGAAGTCGGCTGGGTTGTAGATCACGTCCGGCCGGCCGCTGCGCACGTGCACCAGGCGCATGGATGCGTCCAGGCCATCGCGGTAGCGGATGACGATGCGCGCGACGATCTCGGCCTGCGTCTTGGCGCTGGCGATGAACTCACGCGCGCTCAGGGGCTCGATCGAGGCCCAGACGGTGGCGACCTCGACCCACTGCTGCGCGGTCTCACCGGTGGAGGGGTCCTGCAGCACGGCGCCCGTTTCGTCCCGCAGGTAGTCCAGGCGCTCGATGCGGACCTGGTGACGCAGCTTGCCGGCTTCCATGGTCATGCCACCGTCGAGCGGCGCGAGCTAGCCAGCAACGCCGTAGCGCCCTGGCCCAGGGTATAGCCGTGGCCGGCGTGGGACGGCACGGCCGGCGCGCCGTCGCCATCGCGGAACCGGTGCTGCTGAGCCAGCTCGACCAGGACCGCAGCCTTGACTGTGGGACGAACGGCCGGCTTGCCCTCGCTGTCCACAGCCGGCACGGGGACTCCGTTGGCGTCGCGCACCACCGAGCCGGCACCATCTCGCGCCAGCACGTACAGGCGCCATTCGTCCTTGAGCCAGTCCCTCACGGCCTCGCTGACGGCCGGGATCATGATGGCGATCCAGGGGCCATCGGCGGCGGTGTCGCTCCGCACGTGCAGCGCGGCTTCCTGAACGGTTACCAGATCCACCTCAGCGCCCCAGCTTGATGGGCGCGGGCGGCCCGGCCTGAATGGTTTTCACGATGGACTCGCCATCGCGGCCCTTGCGCGCTGCGATGATCCAGTCTTCGCTCTGCGCCTGGGGCTTGCCCGAGGTGTCTTTCGTGGCGATCCACAGCGAACCGTCGTGCACCCAGGCCTCGCAGGCCTTGGCCTTCGTGCCTTCGCGCCAGTAACTCCCCGGACGCAGCCCGCCGGCCGGGAAGCGCACTTCCTTCGTGCGCCCAGCACAGGCGGCCTTGATGGCCACCTCGTGGGTCTCCTCGAGGTAGGTCAGATCGAAGGCGTCCAGGCTCATGCCGTCGGCGCCATCGGTCCCATCCTTGCCGTCCTTTCCGACCACCGGGCCCAGCGACTTCACGGTGCCGTTGGTCAGCGTCACCAGCAGCGCGCCGTCGCGGTCGATCATGGCACCGGCCAGGCCGATGCCGTCTGCGCCCTTCTCACCCGGGTCGCCCTTCAGTCCGGGTTCGCCATCCTTCGGCACGGGCAGCGCCTTGATGGCAGCGGCGACGGCGTCCGCAGACTCGTCCCGGACGCTCTTCACTGCGGAGGCGATCAACGGCTGTAGGTCTTCAATGGTGACGCTGCGACCGTCCCTACCGTTCTCACCGTCATTTCCATCTTTCGGCACAGGCAGCGCCTTGACCGCGGCCGTCACCATGGTCTGCACGACCTCCATGTCGCAGTCCTTGCCGTCCGCAGGGACGGGGACGGCGGCCACGGCCTTGGCCACTTCCTGAGCAACCAAGGCGGTGAAGTCGGGGCGCTGGGCCAGCTGCGTCTTCAGCTCGGAGATCTCGGACAGCAACGGCGCGACGGCCTTGCGGATCTCCTCGCCCATCGCCTGGCCGAACAGTTCGGGGTCAAACATTCACGGCCTCCCGGTTTGCGGCTTTGCGCATGGCTGCGATCGCCTTGTGCGTCGACACGACGGCTTTCGCCGCATCCACGGTTGCTTGGTCTTCTTCTGACATGGGAGCGGGCGCAGGCGCGGGAGCGGGAGTTGGGGCAGCTGCCGGGGCCGCCGCTGCGGCGAGGTCCTGGCGCTTCTCCAGCACCGCCAGCGGGTAGTCCTGGTGCTGGCCCCACAGCGTGCCACCACCACCCGTAGGCGGCAGATTGAAGCGCGCGCGGCCTTCGTTCGGCGTCTTGATCTTGCCCTGCACCAGCTTGGACTCCACCTCTGCCCGCTTGGCCTCATCCATGCGCAGCAACGGGTCGAGGTCGAGCTCGACCCCGAGGGGCGCGGCAATGGCGAGGCCTTGATCTAGCAGCGACTCCATGTGCTCGATGTGCGTCTGCAGCGCGTCGGAGTAGTACAGCTGGTTGAGGTCGTCCACCGCCATGCCCGCAGGGATGGTTCCGATGCCGACCTTGAACGGCGGAATTCCGAAGGGCTGACAGATCTGCTCATCGCTGGAGCCCATCTGCTCGACCATCTGGGCGTCGATGCTCTTCATGTCGAAGGGCGTGAACTTCATGTCCGCGCCGATGATGGCCAGCTTCCCCGCGTTGGAGCCGCTGAAGTTCGTCTCCCAGTAGGCCTTGACCTCCTTGGCCTCGTCGTCGGTCATGCCGGCCGGGCCAGTCAGCAGGCCGCCAGGCCGAGCGTTGTTCGTGAAGAACTCGGTTGCCGAGCGAAGGATCTTCATGTTCTTCAGCGCCGGCCAGTGCGCGGCAGCGACGGGCGGGACGCCCACCAGCGGGTGGAACAGCGTCATGCACCGATCGTGGATGATCTCGCTGGCCGGCACGATGAGGTCTGCAGCCGGATAGCCCACGGGCAAAGAGTTCAGTGCGTCGGTCTGCAGCTGGTAGAACACGAAGCCGGACTCCGAGATCATCGGCAGGCAGCGCTCGGGGTCGAGGATGTACAGCGCATTCACGACGCCGCGCGCGTCACGGCGCTTCAGGACGTACGTGTTCCCAGCCGTCAGCTTACTCAGCATCCAGTACTCGCGGAACTGGGCCGGCGTCTGGAAGTCGTTGGGCTTGCGCAGCACCGGGTCATAGGCGGCGTTCTCCACCGCGACCCAGTTGCCACTCTTCTCGCGCTTGCGCAGCGAGAACGGAAGCTTGCCGATGTCCGACGAGATGCGGTTGATGCAGGCATACAGCGTCGGGTACGTCAGCAAGTCGGCCTGCTTCTCCTCGATGTTCTTCTGCCACGCGCCCGCGAAAGGCTCGGTGATGGTGCGTCCATAGTTGCGCCAGGCGCCGGGGACCATGCTCAGCGACTTCTGCCGCGTTAGCCCGCTTTTCAGCGCTCCGAGAACGGTCAGTTCAGACATCGGTGCTCATCCCCTTGGCGATCAGCGAGGCCGCGGCCAGGAGGAACGCGCCTCCCACTGCCAGCGCCCAGCCGGTTCCCGCGATCAGGCCAACACCGGCCACGATGCATCCAGCGCCGGCCACACCCAGGCCCAGCACGGCCGTCAGCGGCTGCGTGGCGGCGCGCTTCAGGCGATCCTTCACGCGGCGTCAACGCGCAGGGCGGCGCGCAGCTTGTCCGCGCCGGCGTTGTGGTGGACCTTGAGGCCGCGCTCTTGCGCGAGCGCGCGCAGGGCGTCGAGGTCCATGGCGTCCAGGTCGGGCGCGGCATCGGCCATGACCACGGACCCTTTGCCCAGGCGCAGCAGCAAGCGCGACTCGGCCTGCGTGACCTTGCGCGTGCGGCCGTCCTTGAATGTGAAGATGACTTGGCTCATGGTGTCCTTCCTCTTGCGCAAGGGGCCTCCTTGCGGAAGCCTCTTGCACCAGCTGGCTGGTTACGGGGTGGGCTGGCCGGTCCAGTTGACGGTCGCCCAAACCACGGCGCCGGGGCGGCGCTTCATGAAGTTGACGATGCGCTCGACCAGGAAGCCGACGCTGTTGGTCTGCCAGAGGCTGACCACGCTGGTCGTTCCGGGGGCGCCGGTGGTGGCGTCCTGGGCCGGGGCGTCGTCCATGACGATGGAGGCCTGGTCGGAGATCGACACCTCGATGCCGCCTTCGTCACCCAGGAAGATCTCGTCGCCCTTGACCAGCATCACCACGTTGGCGGGAATCGCCTGCGAGGTGAAGGCTGGCAGGCCTGCCAGCGTACCGCCCTCCGGCGTGATGCCCGGGAACGCAGCTGCGCCCGCCAGGTTGGTCACCCCGCCGAGGTCGATGGCCGTCGTCTCGGCCATGAGCCAGAAGGCACCTGCCACGCTCAGGTTGTTGCCGACAAGTGCCTTGAGCATCGTCGCGATGTCCAGGCGGATGCCCTCCAGCGAGCCGTCGCCGGCCAGCACGGTTGCCGTGACGCCGTTGCGCAGGCCAGCCGGAGACACACCCGCGACCGCGGCTGCCGTGCCGACCAGCGTGCCGTCCAGGGCGGTGCCGATCGACAGCGTCAGCTCGTCGCGAATCAGGGCGTCGGCGGCGGCGGAAGCGCGGCGGATGGTCTCCTTCGTCGCCGCGGCGATGGTGGCCACCTTCAGCGGCTCCAGCTTCGTCTTGGCGTAGCTCCATTGGGTGACGGGCTTGGACTTGCCCTCGCCAACCCACTTCGCCGCACCCGCCGAGCCTTGCACCAGCACGGGCGTGTCGAACGGCAGGCGCCGCAGGCGGGCCTCGATCTGACCCAGGACGGTCTTCGCGCGCAGGTGCGTCACGAAGTCGGCGAAGTAGGCGCCACCGTCCAGGATCAGGTTGCCGGCCCAGCCAGCGTTGCCGGTGTTGGCGGCGGGGACAGCTGCCTTGGTCAGCGAGGTGCGCAGCTCTTTGTCGTCCGGGTACAGGGCGGACGCGACCTGCAGCGGATCGGCATTGTCCAGGCGCGCGAGGGCCTTGATGCGTGCGATGCGGGCGAAGCCGATGCCCTCTTCCACCTTCTCGGTGTTCTTGACCTGCACGGGCAGGCGCTCGGCGGCGCCGCCGACGGCGATGGCTGCGGCCTTGGTGGTCGCGTCCACGGGCTTGGCGCTGTCCTTCTCGGCGGCCTCGATCTCGGCCATACGCGAGAAGCGGGAAATATCGGCGTCCAGCGACTTGATGGCCGTGGTCAGCGTGTCGAACTGCTCGGCTTCGCCGGTGTCCATGGAGCGGCCCTCATCGACCGGCTTGCGGGCGATGGTGTCGAGCTCGGCGGATTTCGTGGTGCGGGTGGCCTTGAGGTCGGCCAACTGTTGGGCGTACGTCTTCATGTCGTTCCTTTCAGAAACGAAAAAACCGCCTCTCGGGCGGTCTGTGATGGGATGCCGTGGTGACACGGCGTTGGGGCTTTCGGTCAGAGCGGCCTGCGTGCAACGGCAGGCGGCCGACCGAGATCAGGAGCGATCCAGAGGGATGGCCCCCTTCAGGAACCGGAGGTCAATCTCACGGATCAGTGGAATTGACTCGCGCTGGCGCGCATAGAGCGCCTTCACGGTGTCGATGGTGGCGTCGGCATTGGCCGGCACGGTGACGGGCGAGAGCTCGACCACCTCCATGTCGACCAGCAGCGGCGGGCCGTTCTTGCGGACGAACTTCCGGCCGCCCATGGCGCCGATGCTGACGAACTTGACCAGGCCGGACTTCACGGCCTGCCAGGCGAGGTCGGCCCGCTCCTTGAGCAGGCCCGGCTCGGTCAGCTTGGCGAAGTTGGCCACGAAGCGGATCGCGTCGCCGTCCTTGAACAGCTGTGCGCGGCCGATGGCCGGCATGGATTGCTGGTGCTGCCAGATCAGCGGAACCTCGGGGCGGAACCGCGCAGAGGCGATGTCCAGGATCTCGCCGTGGCGGTCCATGCTGCCGGTCGTCGCGATGCCGGTGATCTGGCGCAGGTCCTCGCGGACGCCTTTCAGGACCATCTCGCAGAAGGTGACGTGTTGGGCGGTCATGGCGTCCTCGCTTTCTCGTTGCGGTCAGCCGGCCACGGCCAGGACCAGTTTCTTTTTAGGCACGGCGGTCGCGACAGCAGCACCGATCGCCATGCACAACGCAACAGCGGCATCGATCTTGTTGATCGACCTGGTCTTCGCCAGCCAGTGGTTGCCCCATTTGTCCTCTTCGGTCACCGCGGACATCATTGCGGAGACCAAAACGGGGTTGCGTCGCAGCCGGATGCGGCCTTCGAGCAGCGCATCCTCCAGCAGCCGGAGCGAGCCGGGCATCCACAAGCCCTCAGCCTTTTCCTTGCGCTTCTCGGCCGCCTCTTTCATTGCGTCGGTGGGCTGACCCTTCTTCGTCCCGCCCTGCGGGTGTTCCACGAACTCCAGCGCCAGGCCAATGTCCTTCACGTCCTCTTCGAACCGCTTGAAGGCGTACCGGTCATAGGCCACCATCTGCACGCTGTAACGCGTCGCGTCGTCGGCCAGCGACTGCGCCACGTGCCGGAAGCTGACGTTCTCGCCCTGCGGCGCGTGTATGTGGCCCTGCTGCTTCCAGACCGTGTACGGGATCTTGTCGCGCAGCTCGCGCGCCTGGATCGTGTCGCCCGGTGTCCACGCCTCAATCCAGGCATCGAACAGCGGTTTGTTGTCCTTGTTCACGCCGGTCTGCACGACCGATGCTTTGGCGGTGATGTCTCGGTTCTGCGAAAGGTCCAGCCCCATGAACACCTTCGCACCAGCGTGCAGCTGCTCGGGCTCGAAGTCGGCCAGCGCCGGCTCCAACGTGGCCCGCGTCATCCAGGCCGTCTCGGCATCGGTCCACACGCAGAAGTGCAGGCGCAGGATGCCGTTCAACTGGCCCGGGATCGCCTTCGCCTGGGCCACCACGTCGGCCAGGTACTGTTCGGTGATCGTGACGCCCAGCAGCGGGTTGGCTTTCGGCCAGCACGACGGGTCTCGCAGCGGATCGTCGCCCTGATCCAGCGCGCACACGAAACTGAACGTCGTGTCGTCAATCACCTCACCGACATAGGTCGGGTCGTTGACGGCCTCGGTGTGCCCCGCCGCGACCTTCACTGCGTGCTCATGCTCCTCCCAGCAAACGCTGTTGCGGTCGCTGCCGCTGTTGGTGATCATGAACAGCAGCGGCTGCCGTCGGAACTTGAACCCGCGCTCCAGCATCTCGATGCTCTTGCGGTCGGGCAGCTCGTGCACCTCATCCGCCAGAACGAAGTGCGGTCGCGGGCCCGAGCCAGTCTTTCCCGTGTCCCGCGACACGGGCCTGAAGAAGCTGCCGTTCGGGTGGAAGGCGATGTTGTACTCGCGCCCTTCGCCACCCGAGAACTCAAGCCGCTGCTTTAGCTTTTTCGACGCCTTCACCATCTTCACGGCGTCGGCGAACAGGATGCCGGCCTGCTCCTTCTTGGCGGCGGCGGCGTACACCTGGGCGCCGGCCTCGCGGTCAGCCGTCAGGCCATACAGACCAATGCCGCCCGCCATGGGGCTCTTGCCGTTGCCCTTGCCCTGCTCAATGAAGGCGCGCCGGAATCGGCGTGTGCCGTCCGCACGCTTCCAGCCGAACAGCGATCCGATGATGAATGCCTGGCTCGAATGCAGCCGGAACGGCGTTCCCTCGAACTGGCCCTCGGAAAGCATGAGCATGCCTTCGAAGAACCTGAAGGCGTATTCGGCCGCTTCGTGGTCGAACCGCAGACCCCTCTTGTGCCCGTTCTCCAGGTCCTGCAGGTGCCGGCGACACGCATTGCGCACGTGCGGGCCTGCGACGATCTCGCCGGCCACCACTGCCAGCGCATAGGCCTTAGTGCGGTCGGCCGAAGAACTCGTCGGTAGGGTCTTCTTCTTCGTCGCTGGCATGCCTCACCTTGCTGACATCCACCGGCGTCGCTCCGAGCTTGGACATGATGGTGGCCAAGGCGCTGGAAGCAGCTACCCCCAAATCGTCCTTGTCCATGCGGGCAACCCACGAGCACGCCAGCCGCACCATGATGCGATCGGAGCTTGTCAGCCATGGCATGTCGTGCTGAATCTCAGCCCAGGCAGCTTTCTGCTCCGGCGTCATGGTGGCGTACGGCTCGCCGAGTGGGCGCGAGCCTTTCTGAATCGTGCGGTCCTTGAACCGTCCCGCGTTCTTCGCGATGGCCCCAGACACCGCAGCCTTCGCTGTGGGTGTTCTCGGTCGTGGCATTTGCCCTATATCCTGAATCGTGGATGCGTGAAGAAAGGGTGAGGCGCGGTGTCCAAGGGTGTCGCCTTAAAACTACAGACCATCCCCCCCCTGTCTCGGTCGCCCTGCTGCACCATCACGGTGCGGGATCGACGGGCCAGCCGTCCTCGCCGATGGCCACGGTGTGCCGCCTGCCCAGGTCGTCGCTGGTCTTCTTGTCGTGGCACACGAGGCACAGGACCTGCATGTTCTTGTCCTCGTCCTCGCCATCCTTGTAGAGCGGGACGATGTGGTCGGCGTTGAAGCCGTCGGGCCAGTTGGTCAGCTTGCGGCAGTGGGCGCAGTGCGGGTCCTTGGACCACAGGCGTAGGCGCCGGGCCTGCGCCCTGCGGCCCCGCAGCCGGCCGTCCTGGTCGTCATAGCGGGCGGCCATTGAGCCCACGAGCGGGGAGCGGCGTCACGTCGCCCTGGTCTGCGTCATCAGCCTCTGCCATCGCGCGCACCAGCGCCTCGTTGCTGGCTGCCAGGCGGCTGATGGCCTGCGTCTGGTTGTGCATGGCCTGGATCAGCATCGCGATGCCCATGGTCAAGAATTGTTCGGGCTCGTTCATAGGCTACCTTGGTCCACTTGGCGATCCAGGCACGGCGAGCAGCGCATGCGGTGCACGGCATCAGCGCCAGCCCCAATGGCCAGCTACCCCGTCGCAATGGATGCAGTCGCGGTCCTGTCGGGATGGGCTTGCGGTCGGCCCGGCTTGCATGACGATGCACTGCCCGTCGAGGGTGTGCGCGACGATCTCGCCGTCGTGCAGTTCAGGCACGGCATGCGACAGGCCGACGCCTTCCACCACGACGACGTAGTCGGTGCGGCGTTCCTGCAATCCTGCGGAGGTCTGCACGAGCATGGCGTAACTCCTGGTGGTGGATTGAGGGGTGCACCCATCGGACCTACCGGGCTTGGTCTCGCCCGGCTGGGTGCTGCCGTTCGCTGTTCGCATGGCACCGCACCAGCTGGCGGCGGAAATCTCCCCGCCATTTGCCCGTGGCGGGCCGGCGCCAAGGTGCCGTGATGCTCGGGGGAGCAAGAGGAGCCGGCCGCGGTCCCGAGCGGACAAGGTGTGCGCGGAGGGGTGAGGGATGCGGCCGGCGTATTTCTCAAGGCTCAGGGTTCGCACTGACGCGCTGGACGTTGCGCCGCCTATAGTCCGGCCCATGCTTACACCGGGCACCCGAGCTTGTCTGGAAGAATGCCGCGCTCTCGTGGCAGATGCAGACGTGAAAGATGAGCTGAGGCAGCTTGGCCTCGATCTGATCGGCCATTTGCTAGCCATGCATGCAGACAAGCGGCTGAATTCCCAGATCCTCCTCCTTGCGCTGCCAAGTCTGGAGCTAGTGCCTGGACTGGAAGACGCAGTGAGCGAGCTCCGGGCCGCGGCAAGCCGGGAAGGCCTCAACTAAGGTGAACCGAGGCGCGGGAAGTGCCTCCGGTCATGGAGCCAGGGGCGGTCCCTCTAACTCTGCAATGACGCTACTGGCGTTGGCGGTCAATCCCTCGATCTGCGAAAGCCGCCGTAGCGCTACCAACGCGGAAGACCTCGTAAGGCCGCTGCCGTTCTGCAGGATAAGCAATCCCCGAATGAGGCGAGCAGCTTCCAGTCGCTCGTGATCTGACATGGTCGCGGTCCGCACCGCCTTGAGAAGGCGGTCGAAGTGTTGCAAGGGAATGACTGGTGCAGTCATGTCCAATTTTAGATGCGCCGAACAGCGCTCGCCTGTCAGGCGACTGGCTGAAGCGCTTGTAGCCGCCGCCGCAATAAAGGGCTTCTTCGGTCGCCGACTTGCGCTCTGTCCTGCGCGCGTTCGGCTGGATGGCCCACGGATGCGGGCACCAAACCGCGCGGGAATGGGCCACCACTCCCAGAAAGCCTTCCATGCTCGAAACGAAGCCCGAAAATGGCGCAGTCCCCACCTCGTCAAGCCGCAACCGATACGCCAACAAGCGCATGCTGATCATCTGCGGCGCGATCGCGGCGGTGATCATCCTCGTCGTTGTCCTGAGAGTGCTGAGCACGGTGCAGGCATAGCCAAGGCCGATGGCAGGTGCGCCGTGGGTCGAGCCGCCATGTTTGACCCACCCAAACGGGAAAGGCCCGCCGACCTTGGGAGGGGCGGGCCGACGCCACGGGCTCACATAGAGCAGTGGTTTGCAACGGTGTCGGGCCAGGACTGCGACGGCGCTAACCCGCCGCACCCGTGGGCGTCGGGTCAAATTGTGAAGAGCGCGACGCCCGGCCTGATGACAGCGCAGGGACCGCGTCCACTGAACTAACGAAGACTGCCCAGAAACAACGAAGCCCTCCGCACGGGAGGGCTCACTGAAGCAACGTGGGCGTCACTTCTGCTGGTTCGGCGCCTGCTGCTGGCCCTGCTGGCCACCCTTTTGCTTTTGATTGGGGTCCATCTGCTGTTGACCAGGCTGCTGGCTGTTCTGGCCGGCTTGGTTGCCTTGGTTCGGCATCTGTTGGCCCTTGTTGTCCATCCCGCTGGTGTTCGGGTTCGTAGCGCTCTGCTGGGTCTGCGGCGACTGCGGGTTCTGGTTCTGGCCTTGGTTCTGATTCGCTTGCGTCATCTGAAGTCTCCTGTGTTACGTGGACCAGCTGGCCCACGGATCCACAGTAGAGAAGGTACGCGTCGCGAAATGTCGTGCGGGAGCGCTCCTGCTTGTGGGAACCGGCTCACATGACAGCAGAAAGCAAAAAGCCTCCTTGACGGAGGCCTCGAACTTTCGAGCGCTGCATCTACCGACACCGCCGCCTCCAACATGGATGGGCGACCCTGGATATGCGTTTGCGCTCAGTCGTTGGGTGGCACGATACACGAAACAAGGACCGCGCGCAAGGGGGATTTCGTACAGCTCACCACGGCTCTCCCGCAATGTCGCCGTGGTCCTGCCTAATTTCGAGCAGCTCTTGTTGATCGGTTGCCGGCAGCCGAAGCCCGCACGATGCGCACTGCAGCCGCCGCTCCCGGCCGTCATAGTCTTCCAGCTCCGCGGTGCAATTGGGGCACCACAGGTAGGGCGCCATTGAGGGCTGTCGGGGCGGTTCTTTTGGCGTGTCCACGCTGTAGACGGCCCGGCGAATCGAGAATCCAAGTCGCGGCGAGTAACCACCGCCGCGCACCCCTGCCGAACAATTGAACCTGTTGCTGCCTCGCTGCTCGATCGGTGCTGCGCAAATCAAGCAGTGAAGAACCCTCATGTTGCGATGCTCCTAGATGTCGCGGTTGATCAGCATCTGGCGGCCGTCGCGCACGAGCTTGGCCAGGCCTTCCATTGTGGCGCCCAAGGCCTGGCACGCTCGCTTCGGGCTCACGGGCTTGACGTAGTGCCAGTTGATCGCCGTTCGGTTCGACTGCGGCAGCGCGGCCACGGCCTTGGCCATCTTCGTCGCGTCGGCCGTGTCCAGCACATCCGAGATCTGGTAGGCCATGTCCGCCCGGACGCGAGGCGGTGGCGGCGTCATGCGGAACATGGGCGAAGTCATCGGCGCAGAGGTGCCGTTGCACCAGCGCGCCCAGTTGGCCAGGCGACGATCCATGTGGCGCTGATGCGGCTCGACGGCGTGGAAGTCGACTTGCACGCGGCGGGGGCGCTCTGCTACAGCACTCATGCCTGGACTGCTTCCCGACGTGCGTCCTGGCGCGTGTGCATCGTGCCTCGCACTGAGGCGGCGATCGCCCGGCAGTCCTCGTCCGTGCCGATGAACAGCGGGACGTAGTCGATGCGCCGGTCGTCGGCATAAGCCTGGCGGTTGGTGCTCAGCATGGCATCCATCGGCTCGATGTGGAGCGCGCATTGGCTCTGGCTCCACAGCATGACGTGGGTGCCAGGGGCATGGCCGGCCGGCTTCGGCGGGGTTCCCGCCACGACCTGGGCGGCGGCGTCTGGGGTCAAAGTGATCATGGGTTGGCCTCCTGGGATGAGTACGGAACGAAGGAAAGGGGATAGCGGCGCTCCTGGGTGCGGTACTGCATGGAGTCGCGGTCGAACCACAGCAGCTGCGTGTAGTTCTGGGTGTCGCCGTTGCGCTGCTTCTGCAGCTCAAGCTTTGCGTCGCAGGTGCCGTCGTCGGCCTGCGACTGGTCCTTCTGGGCGCGCCAGACGCTGAAGACGTTGTCAGCGCCGTCGGTGATCTTGGAGCTGCCGGCCACGTCCAGCTTGCCGGGCGCCTGGGACTCGTCGCGGGCCTTGCGGGGATGCGCCACCAGGTGCAGGTGCACGCCCTGGCCGCGGGCGAAGGCGCATAGCTTGCGCATGGCCTCCTTCTGCGCCGTCATGGCGCCGGGCCCGTCCTCGGGCACGTCGGTCATCATCAGCGAGTCGATGACGAAGTGGTTGCAGCCGTACCGGCGCCGCGCGTGCACGAACACCTCCAGCAGGCGATCGAGCTTGGCCGTGCCCAGCACGTCGAACAGCCAGTACTTCTCGCGCATCCACTCGGCGATCTCGCGGATGTAGGCCTGACTCGGCTTGTCCAGGCCGGCCGCCTGCTTCATGGCCCGCTTGAGCAGGCGCGCCGGCTTCATCTCGCCGGAGAAGACGACGAAGTTCGCGCCCGCCTGCATGAGGCCGATCTGCACCTGCTGCAGCAGCAGCGATTTGCCGTGGCCGTTGATGCCGGTCCAGACCGAGACCTCGCCGCCGCGAAACTGGAACCAGTCGAGCGGCTTGTCGAGGAACAGCGACGGGTCGCGCGGCGCGTCGTGTGGCGGGTAGAACAGCGCCGTCACCTGGGCGGTGTAGTCGGCAGCCGAGCGCAGCTCTTCGGGGTCCTGGGCCTTGGCGGCCTTGAAAGCGTCGTGGAAGTCCACGGGCTCGGCGCCGCTCTGCAGGTACTCGTTCGCGTCCTTGGCGCCGGGGAAGGTCATGCGCCGGCAGCGCTCCAGGCCCAGGCGCTGCATGACCTCGCGCGCCCCCTTCTCGCCCGCGTCGTCGCTGTCGAAGCAGATCACGATGTCATCGAAGCGCTCCAGGCGGTCGAAGTCGTTTTCGATCCACTGGTGGTTTCCGGCGCCCGCGTTCACGGACAGCGCAGGCAGGCCGGCCTGGTGCAGCGTCATCGCGTCGAGCTCGCCCTCGGCGATGATCACGGTGCGGCTCTTGCGGTCCA
Organism: Pseudorhodoferax soli; assembly: GCF_003337555.1. Classification (GTDB taxonomy): domain Bacteria; phylum Pseudomonadota; class Gammaproteobacteria; order Burkholderiales; family Burkholderiaceae_C; genus Pseudorhodoferax; species Pseudorhodoferax soli. The sequence continues at coordinate 147,068 of NZ_QPJK01000002.1, forward strand.
GCAGCGGCCAGCCGAACAGGCAGGGCATCGCGCCCGGCTCCTGCCGCATGTCCCTCTTGTTGTCGATGTTGCGGGCCTTCCCGTTGATGTACTCGCCGGCCTCGTCCAGGTACGGGAACAGGGCATAGACGGCGTCGCCCCGCGTCTGTTCCACGACCTTGAACGCCGCCACGGTCTCCTGCGTCAGGCCGCGGCCCTGCATCCAGGCCAGCACCCTGCTTTCGCCGGACGCTGCCGCCCTGCCCTTCGGCTTCGCAGGCTTCGTGAAGGCCTTGCGCTCGCGCTCGGGCATGACGTCGTGCACGCCCAGGAAGCCCTTCGCCTCGGCGATCGCCTCGGCCAGCGACAGGCTGCGCACAGCCATCCAGAGGTCGATCAGGTCGCCGGCCTCGCCGGTCGAGAAGTCGCTCCACACGCCGGCCTTGGCGCCAGCGATGCACACGGACAGGCTGTCGCCCGGCTCGCCTGCAACGCTGCCGGCCTTCCACTCGCGGCCTGCCTTCTTGCCCTGCTGCAGCAAGTACTCGGCCACCCGGGCGGCGTCGCGCGCCAGCACCTGGCTCACGTCCTTGGCCTTCACGCGTGGGCCTCCTCGTCGCGCGGCAGCTTGCGGCCGTCGCGGAACTTGCCCGCGTTCCAGTGCCAGCACATGCCGTTGTGCGCTTCGTAGACGTTGGGGAACCCGGCGTCCTTCCACCACTGCGCGTCGCGGTGCGCCGCGAAGTACTCGTCGGTTCCGGGCTTGAGCACCGACAGCGTGGCGGTCCCCGACATCAGCGTGAGTTCGGCGCCATCCCACGGCTTACCGCGGAGGTACACGATCGGCGCTTCAACGAACTGGCAGTTCTGCTTGGTCCAGTCCGTTCGCGAGATCCGGGCCTGCAGGTGCTCCAGCACCGTGTCCGCGATCGCCTCGTAACCCCGCTGCCGCCAGACCTTCGCGCACTCGCCCTTGGCCTCCTTGCGCTTGCTGCGCGGCCACAGGTTCCAGAAGCGGACGAAGCCTTCCGGCAGGGTCTCCTCGGGGGGCTTGCCCCCCATAGAGGTTTTCTTCGTAGGAGACGGAGACGGAGACGGAGACGGAGACGGAGACGGAGCATTGCTACTCTGTGCTGCGTGCATGCTGCTAGCACTGCTGGCAGCATTGCTACTAGCATCCTCTGCAGCATGCTGCGTAGCAGGTGCGGCGGTGCTACTGCTACCCGGCGGCATGCTGCTGTTGTTCGGTCGCACTGCTGCGTACTCGGGCACCAGGCGGTCGGCCTCGGCCACACCGTGGTGGCGCTTCGCAGCGTTCCAGCGGGCCTTGGCCGAGCGCTGCTCGCTGCCCGCCGCCCACGGGTTGTGCTCGACCCAGTCGTGCAGTTGGTACTGTCCGTCGGAGCCATCAAGGAAGCGCACCTCGGCCAGCGTGGCAACGAAGCGCCCCTCATCGCCGTCCCACTCGGCGGCGAGCTCAATGTCTTCAGCCGACATGCCCGACAAGTCACCGTCGCTTCGGTTGGATGCCGCCCAGAGGAACAGGCAGACGAGATTCCAGCCCGCGGCCTGGCCAAGCTTTCGGATCAGTTTCTTGGTCTTCGGGTGACCGGGCAGACCGGTCGAGATGCGCGCGTCTGTTGCCATCGATAGCTCAGAACAGCAGCGCGTCGGGTTCGCCAGCTGCCGCAACCCACTGCGTCGAGAACCGGCCCTCGCTGTCGGGAATGCTGGCCTCAATCGCAGCGCCCAAGCGCCGCACCTCCGTTGGGGGGAATTCAATCGTCTCCCTCTCGTCCCAGAGGTCGGCGACGACAAACCGGGACTCGCAACGCGCGAGGTCAACAATGATCGACGCATCGAAGTGGGGCCGCGGCCCACCGCTGACCGGTGTCACGATGACCACGGGGCGCCTCGACGGAGGAGGCGAAGGGTTCCTGACCCACTTGTCTCCGACCCTAGATGAACTGGACGCCGAAGAGAAGATCTGCCCGCCGAACTGAAGGAGCGCGAGGTAGCTCTGCCCGCCTACAGCGCAGAACTCACCCAGAAGGACCGTTGCGCCACCGCGCATCGGTCCTTGGTCTATCTCGCCGGGCCGGCCTGGGGTTGGAGTACTTTCAGTCATCTTTGCCTTTCAACATGAGCAAGACGCCCTTCGGGAAAAAGAAGCCAGCGGCAGGCAGGAAAGGCAACTGCTCTTCGGGGCGGGTAGCTATTCCGCGACCTAGCCGTGGCGTCAAACAGTTGGGATCAGGTCGTCTCGTGGACGCGCAGATCGACCACCGCGCGGCGGCGTTGGCCCTCAGGCTTGCCGGCGTCGTGCGCCGCCTGCAGGTGCGCAAACAGCGCAGCCTGGGCGGCCATGGACTCGGCGAACTCCTTCGTGATACGCACCATGTCCGCGTCCTTGATGCCCTTCGCGGCAGCGTTGGTCGCTGCCTCCGCCAAGAACTCGCCGAACTCCTTGGCAGATGCAGCGATGCGACAGGCGTCGGCCGCGCTCATGCCGCCGGTCGACTCAATGGGGACCAGCACATAGCCGAGCTGGAAAGCCATGGCTTGCAAGGGCGAGTGATCTCCCGTCAACCGGCAAATGTCCACCACCTCTTCCGGGCTGCAATGGGCGCTGGGGTGGCTCGGTGCGACCTTGTGGCTCAGGCTGGTGGGCGAGATGCTCATGTACGCCGCCAGGCCGGTCGCGCCGTTCGAATCGTCTGGGCCTGCGCCCCGGAAGCCGCGCACCGCAGCGTGAAGAAGACCTCGGACGTTCATGCTCCGGCTCCTGGCAAATTCGATGGTTTGTTGGCAGTGACTTGGTTGGGGTAGCTCGGCAAACTGGCGCCAATGAATCCACCCGAAAGACCAGCCAGGTTCGACCCCGTGGCAGCCATGCCGCATGCAGAGGGCACGCTCGTGATCAACACGTCGGTGACGCTGCGTGTGCATGCGCAGCCAGGCATCCCGGAGCACAGGCTGCTGTCGGTGATGACTGCGCGCGTCGCGGGCGGGAAGTTGCTGATGAAGTTCAGCTCGGTGCGGCTGCCCGATCGGAACGAGCAGTTCGAGGCGCGGATGCGGCGCCAGAGGATGCAGCGGTGAGCGGGGTCAAGCATGGACGCCCTCCACGGCCGACTGCGTGGCGACGTGCCACAGGAAGATATGCGGATGGGCTAGCTTCACACTTGGCGGGATGCCGCGTTTCAGCCAGTTGTGGACGCGTTGCGGCCTGCTATAGCCGAGCTTGGCGGCCAACTTGGACGGGCCACCGAGCCGCTTTATCAGCGCGATGTCGGCTTGGACTTGAGCAGTGATCGTCATGCCACAGTGGTTGAGTAAACGTGGCGTGTACTGTAGACCAAGTCGCCGCGTTTAACAACACCATGTTTGAAGTTGCGACAATCGGACGCGTGCTGCATGCATCCAAAGACGTCCACCCTTCCTTCGTCCGCCTCCTTGAAGCCGTGATGGCGATAGGAGTGATGAACTCGAGCATGCTGGCCGCAGAGTTGAACGAGTCTCCTCAGACGATCACGAATTGGGCGAGGCGTGGCGTATCCAAAGCCGGCGCGCTAAACGCACAGCAGCGCTACGGGATCTCGGCCACCTACATCCTCACAGGAGAAGGGCCGCCACTTCCGAGTCAGTCGGACCAAGAAGTTGATCCCGTGTTGGTACGCCGGTACGCAACGCCTTCGATCGACAAGGCACTCGCAGTGATTGCCGCAGCTGCAGAGCGGGCAACCGAGAGCGAGCGCGCCAGCATTGCTGGCTTGCTTCGGGAACTCGTGATGGATCCGAAGCGCAACTCTGCCGACTTGATCCCGATTCTTACGCGGCGCTTGTCATAGCGTTTACGAAGCTCAATAAAACACCGTGTTGACTTTTTAGATTCACGCAGTGTTTAATCGCTCCATGCCAGCGCGTCGCTGGGCAGGAGCGAAGATGGTCACCAATCCCACCGAACACGCAGCTGTCGTAGCCGCACATGCAAGCCGCGCCGCGCTGACTATCGACCGCGGCCCGGTCAGCCTGCGCAAGCTGTACTTGCCTGACGTCTTCGCGTCGCAGGCCGCCTACGACCTTGCGTCCAATCTAGCCCGCAAGGCCAACCGCGACTTCGGCGCCGCGCTGCACCTCTGCGCCCTCGCCCGCATGGACCTCCATGAGCGCGTCGAGCGCGTCGTGATCCGCGGCGGCCTGCTGCACATCGGCGCACCCGGGCTCTGCGCATGAACGCCGTAGCAGACGTGATCGTGGCCGGCTTGATCGGCCTGGGCCTGGCTGCGAGCCTGTGCACCTGGTGGGCGGCATGAGCCATTCAGTATTGGCGGTCGCGCTCTTCGTAATGCACCGTCATCGCAATGCGACGGCGGTCGGCTTGGTTGAGGATGTTGAAGTGGCGCATACGGATGGGCTTGCCGAAGAGCTCCGCATCTACTGGACCGTGCATCAGCAAGGTGCTGAGGGTGTGGATGCAGTCCTCTGTGCCGAAGATCTGAACGTTCATCACACCAGGCTCGTCTACCGCCGCAGCGATCCGGAAGAATCCTTCGACGCAATGAAACCCGGGCACCTCCAGGGTGACGTACATCGAGGGACCACCTTTTCCTGCAGCGCATTGGACGGCTTCAGGATGACCGGGGTGCGTGGCCAGAGCCGTCCTCTGCGGGGCCGTCAGGACGTGGGAGGACGGGCCGACCTCACCCGGTTTTGCATAACGCAAAAGCAACGGAGTAGCGGGTCGCAATTCCAGGCGAGGCTGGGGAAAGTCGCCGGCATGAGTGGCACGCGGGAACATATGCCATGTCAGGACGCACTCGAACCGTCCGGGATCCTGAGCGCAGTCCGAACGACCATCGGACACTTGCGCTTCCGCCACGCTATTGCCGCACCCCCCTTGTATTCGGGCCGGGAAAAAATTCTCATGGCCGAAATGGCCAACCCCACGATCAAGCAGCATGCTGGACCAGATCCAAACCGACTATGAGACTACGGTTTTTTTGGTCTGCTCAGTACATCCTGGTAAGCCTTGGCTTCATCACTTCCGCGGACTTCATTCAGCGGCGTGAATCTGATCAGCTCGTCGGGATGCGGACGGTGGCTTCTGACCATCAGCAACTGGCGCGCAAGAAAAATGTTGCTCATCGACTTCTCGTACTCGGCGATGAACAACGGTTCCGCCTGCCCTTCTGGCGACAGCTTCTGGTAGGCGGCGCGAAACCGGTCCGCGCACTGCAGCACCTGTTCCGCCCAATACTCTTGAGACCGCTTGGCGCCAGCAAGCAGTTCGTCTTTGGCCGCTATTGCACTCTTGAGTGCTTGAACCAATTCCGCAGAGTCCGAGCGCGTGCGAACCTCCTCAAGTTCACGCCTAGCGGCCAAAACGCTCCGTTCCATGTCGGATTGGCGCATGCGCTCACTATCCAACAGAGCTCGCAACTTCAGTACTTCGGACTGCAGCTCGCTCGAGCGTTTCGCTTCGGCATCCATAGCTTTCGACGTTGCTTCAAGCCGCTCGCGAATGTGTTCGCGTTCAATTTCCAATTGAACACGCAGCCTGCGATTTCTTTCGGACTCCTCTTCCAACTCGCTGGCGTCGTGAAGCCGGGCAACTATTTCCGCATTGACGCTTTTGGAAGTAGCCGCCGCTGCGTCACCGAGTCGCGCGTGCAGCTCCTTGGGGAGACGCAGCGTGATGCGCGTGTAGCGGTCTTCTTCTTCCATGCACCAAATTTACATGAAAACCGTGCCAATCCTTGACACGACTTCTATGCTTCACATACATTTGAGTGACACCATGAATACGCCAAAAAGTGACATTGATTTCGTGCGAATCACCTTTAGGGTGCCGTGCCACTTGCTCAACCACCTGAAAAAGCACGCCACTCGAAACTTTCGATCGGTCAACAACGAAATGGTGCACCGCTTGGAATCGACACGTAAGCGGGACATGAATCCGACAACTGAGGAAGGACAGCAACCGTGAGCAAGTCGATGACCGTCAAGCCGGTTCAGGTTCGCATGAGACCGGAACTGCATAGCTGGCTCCACCGACAAGGGCAAGAACAGGACCGATCGGTGAACTGGATCATCAATGACGTGCTCGACCGTGCTCGACGATCCGAACAAGACCGCTCGCGAGTTATTCCTCAAGTTACCCACAACACTTAGTTCGAAACACACAGACGATCTACCACTTATACACAGGTTGTCCTGCGCTTGTCCCATGACGCTAGGCCAAGGTGCGTCTACATTGCGTCACCGTGCCATCGCCCACCGAAAGGAACTCCGAGTGAACAGCATTACCCCCTTCAAATTCGACGGCGCCAGCGTGCGCGTGATCGACATCGACGGCGAGCCGCACTTCGTCGGCAAGGACGTGGCCGAGGCACTTGGCTACGGAGACCCCACGACGGCAATTCGGTCGCACTGCAAGGGGGTGCAAAAGCTGCACCCCCTTCAAACGGCAGGCGGTCGACAGGACGTGCGCGTGCTGGCAGAGCCCGACGTGCTCCGCCTGATCGTTGCCAGCAACCTTCCAGCCGCAGAACGCTTCGAGCGCTGGGTGTTCGAGGAAGTGTTGCCCTCGATCCGTAGGACCGGCGGCTACACAGTTCCGTCACGGACCCCGCAATTGCCGGCCACCGTCAGCGCCATGTTGGCCATCAACAAGGCCATCTCCAAGATTCCCGGCGTGAACGCGGGCATCGCAATGTCGCTGACTCTCGACGCCATTGAACGCCACACCGGCCTGCCGACAACCGGCCTGCGCCTGGCACTGCCCGGCGCCAAGGTGGATGACGCGAAGAAGCTGAACGCTACGCAGGTCGGCGAGATGCTGAACCCGCAGAAGAGCGGCCGCGCCGTCAACACTGCGCTCCAAGTGCTTGAGCTGCAGGCGAAGGACGAGCGCGAGGGCTGGATCTTGACGGACGCCGGCACCAAGCACGGCGAGATGGTGCCCTTCACGCGCCATGGCCACAGTGGCTATCAGCCCCTCTGGCGCGAGTCGGTGTTGGCAGTCCTGCAAGCCCACTACGACACAAGCACCAACGTGGTGACGCTGGTAGGTGCACCGGCATGACATGCGTCGTCCACATCAACGGCCCGCCGCGAAGACGGAAGACCAATGTAGGTGAGGCCTGGGCAGGTGAGAGCGCCCAGACCTCGATGAAGTCCCCCAGCGATCAAACCGAAAGGATTCACCCGTGAATCATGCCATGGAGGCGCCTGGGTGCGCCAGAACTGAGGAAATGACCAGCGGCCGCCATGCGGTTGCTGCCGTCGAAGTCGACCACGCCGCGCGCAATGCCCTGCTCAAGATCGCGGGCCTGGCCTGCGATCTGCAAAACTTGCTCGACATCTGGGCCTCGGCCGAGTTTGAGGACTACCAGCGAGACGCAGCCGCCAGCGCATCGAGGGGCTTGGCCACTTTGATCGGCGCCATCACTGCAACGGTCGGCAGCGACCCGCCCGTCCCGGCCGGCGTGAGCATGTGGCTGTTGGGAGGCCAAGCATGAGCACCGCCACCGTTGAGACGCCGTGGCACGCCGATCTCTCTGAAGATCAGGACAACGCGCGCAAGCTGGCCCACGCCAGCGTCTGCGACATCGAGCACCTGTGCGCCGACTTGCTCGAGCGCGCCAACGACCGGCTGGGCAGCGAAGAGCTCTCAGACAGCGCTTGGTGTGCGCGCATCCGCATGTTCGCCACGCGGATCAAGGATCTGAACTCCTTGGTGATGTCGCACCTCGACGAAGACAGCGTGCAGCTGCGCGAGGCGCACCGCATGGTCTATGGCCGGTTTCCACATGAAGGAGAAGCGCTGTGAGCACCGCCACCTTCACGATGGAGCGGCCCGCCCAGGCTCCGGTCGCACCTGCAGCCGACGACCTGAACGCGCGCCGGGCGCTTGCCTTCGACGCCAACTTCGAACTGGAATCACTGGCCGAGGCGGCCCGGGAACTGCTCGAGGCAGAACGAAGCGAAGGCACGATCAAGTACAGCGGCATCTTGGCCCGGATCGTGACCCTCAACGAGATAGTCTTCTTCGCCATGCGGTTGCACGGCGAGCCCGATGCCGACAACGCCTGGGGTGACCGCGACAAGCTGGACTTCCTCCGTCGCATCTTCGAAGGGAAGCTGCCATGAGCATCGCGACCATTGACAAGCCGCGCGCCGTCCGCAAGGCCCGCGCGAAGGCGCCGGGTGTTGGCCAAGCGAAGCTGACGCAGCTGTCCGACATCCTCTGGCAGGCCTCGCAATGGGATGGAGACCTTTCGTCCGGCTACTCCCTCCGGCTGCTTCGCATCGCGTCCGAGATGGCGCTGGACGACGCGAAGAACTTCGACGCGCTTCGGCCTGACAACCAAGTCGACAAGGCGTTTGACCTTGCGGCTCTCGTCTCGTCCGCTCGGCGCGTGCCGAAGGACCAGCCCATGCCCTCAGGACTTGCGGCGCTGATCGCCAGCGCGCACACGGTGCTGAACGACCTCACGGACTGCGAAGATTGCTTCGATGACGGCGAGGAAAGGGCGGCCGTCGAGCCGGCGCCGATGCTCAACGGCTACACGCCGATGCAGCTGATGGAAATCCTGGATCACATCGCATGCAGCACGGAAGCAGCCGCCGAGATCCTGATGGATGTCGAGGGCCACATCGGGGGCGAAGCGTGGACGCCATCGCAGTGCAAGACGACTCTGCACGTAGCCGCCCAGGCCGTGCGCATGGTGGGGGCCATGGCCGACCAAGCCAGCGGCACGCACCTCATCGGTGGCCCGATTGAGTGGTCGATTGGCGACCGGGATCTGAAGGGGAATCACCATGCATGAACGCGTAGAAGTCGCGCCTGGCGTGTTCCGCCGAGTGCAGCAGCGTCGCGCCGTCTACAGCGGCGACGCAGACGATCTGCAGGCTGCAGGTCTGCTCACGCAGGACATGCTGCCTGGCCATGGTGGCAATCCGCGTGGCATGTGCAGCTACCTGCCCGATGGGACGCGGATCAAGCGCGGTGCGATCAGCCAGACCAAGCCTGGGCACACACGCATCGTGCAGATCAGGGGCAAGGGCAGCACGTTCTTCGAGGTCTGGGTGCTGCTCAGTTCCCAGCGAGTCGAAGCTGTTGAGGCCGAACGGGCCAGCGAGTTCTACAAGCCCTCGCTCGGCGCCGACGCCATCTTTGCTGGACGGCAGTCCGCCCTCGAAGGAGTCGCGGCATGATGTACCGCCCCAACCCTGAGAGCTTGGCAGCAAAGGTCTGCTGCTGGTTTGCAACGCACCCCGAAAGCACCCTGAGCCTGGCCGACATCGTTGAGCGGTTCGTCGTGCCAGGCGACAGCCGCAACGTGCCCGCCCAGTTGGTCTTGGCCATGGACTACGACCTCATCGCCTTCAGCGGCGACGACAAGCTGTTCCGCAAGGGCCCAGCAGACTTGCCTAGCTGCGCCCTGCCCCATGACGACAACAAGGATCGCGATGACGAAGCGCCTGTGGACAAAGGAGGACGAGGCCCAGCTGCGCGCCCTGTACCCGGTGACGAGCGTGCAACAGATCTCGCAGCTGACAGGCCGCAACGGGCCGGCGATCTACAAGCGAGCGCACGAGCTGGGGCTGAAGAAGCTTCACCATCCGGCGCGCAACTGGAGGCCCATCGGGTCGGAGCGGTTGGACCGCGGCATCTTGATCCGGAAAGTGACGGACACCGGCAACCCGAAGAAGGACTGGCGGCGGGTGGATGTGATCGAGTGGGAAGCGATCCACGGGCCAGTTCCGCCGGGCTACACGTTGATGCTCAAGGACTGCAACGGGCCGAGGACCGTGGAGAACCTGGCGCTGTTCACGAAGCAGGAGCACTTCGCACGAACGAGCGTCCGCAACCTTCCGCCCGAGGTGGCCGCGCTGTATCAGCTCAAGGGGCAGATCACTCGAGCAGTCAGGCAGCGGATGGAGAAGGAGCAGCAAGCCCCATCGCCGCCATCCGGCGACACCTGATGGCCACGCTGGCGGACCTGCGTGACCGCGAGAACCCCATGCCCATCGACCGCGCGAGGGCCGTTGCGGAAGTGGCCACGGTGCTGATCAACAGCGCCAAGGTTGAGGTGGAGTACCTGAAGGTGACGAAGCGCAAGACCGGCGAGTTCTTCCGGCCCGGCAAGGCAATCGAACCGGGGCGCGGCGATGCATGATCACGTCCCGTTGGGCACCGGCTTTCGCAATGCGTACTCAGCCTGCGCGGCCGACGCCTTAGTTCAAACCAAGTCGGCGTTCGATCTCAGCCTTCGCACGGCGAACAGCGTCGGCGAGCGCAGCGTCACGCGTCGCAAACGATTCGTCCGAGTTGAAGCGAATGCAGTCTGCGCCGGCAACTGGCGTATAGATGGCGCAGTTGCAACGAAAGCCACCGCGCTCACAGAGTACGGGAGTTGCAACGACGCGGTAGCCGCTGTGTTTGCCACTGCTGTAGCCACTGTCGCTCTGAGGCATCTGACTTCTCCAAGTGCCGACGGCGGGCGGAGTATGGCCGTCTGGGCTACACATCCTGCAAGCAGATGTATCCGCTCCTGCGCACCCGCGTCCAAGTCACGGCGCAAATCAGTCGGAGCGGGTGCCTCGCTGATCAACATCCTCTCTTTGAACGAACGGGCTGAGATGGCCTCTGGCGCGCAAGCCAAGCGCCGCTGCGTGGACGTGGCGCCAGCAGCGCCTATAGGCTGCGATCGCTTGCTCCTCACCGTATACGGCTTCGTCGGCGAGAACCGCAAGAGCATCCAGCGTGACCGCCCCTACGTGGACGTCGGCATCGGCAACGTACTCGAACACCACTCGCCGGGGGTTCATTCGGTATTGAGCTTCAAAGTCCATGGCGCATTCTCTAGGAGCCCAGTGACGGCCCCGGAGATCCCACAGCCCATGCGTAATGGGCTGCTAACCCGGGCTACTTGCGCTCAGCGTCTGCAAGCCATAGAGCCTTCGATCGATCATCCGCTTTGCCAGGGCGACGCCGTGGCTCAGAGCCAACTCTACCGACGTGAACGTGTGGTTCGAGTCGCAGCGGAAGGTGTCCCTCATCTGATCTGGAGGACCGACAACGCAGTTGCATCGGAACCCGCCTCGTCCGCTCGCGCCAGCGGTCACAACGATGTGAAAACCTCGGTGGAGCTCGCTGAGCTGATGCGACTCGATTCGATCGGTCAAGGAGACGCTCCAAGTTGGAGCCCGATACTACCCCCCGTGCAGATGTCGCATGGGCCAGTACTTCAGGAGCGCCGTCCGCGCCCCCTGACCGTTAGCTTTTGTCTGTGGGCAATCAGCTCCCGAGCCTCCGTGCGTGTACGACGCGCCTGCTCCGAAAGCCATCCGGCAGTCCAAGCCACATCGGCAAGCTTTGCGGTAACGCTTGCGTGCTGTGCGGCAGCGTACGGGTTTGCGTGCAGAGTTTCTCCCCGCAGAAATGCCATGCGGCCCTGCCGGCTGATCTCATCGACGCTGAAGGACATGCCACATGCCGGCAATACGCGTGCCGTGGGGCCCGTGGCTGCAGCCCCAAAGGAGTTCGGGTCGTGACTGTTGCAACCCTGATCTCCGACACCGGCCGGCCGGACCTGACCGACCAGCAGGTGGACGCGATCTGCGACGGGTTGACCCAGAACGCCGCGAAGGTGCGCTATCTGCGCGGCCTAGGCCTGCGCGTCGATCGCCGCCCGAATGGCCGGCCCCTGGTCGCGCGCGCCGACTGGGAGCGGGTCTACTCCAAGCGCCAGCAAGCCGACGAAGCACCCGATGGGGCGCGGGATGCTGACCTACCCGCCAATGGCCCGCGCTGGCGAACCGCCATGCCTGCATAGCGATGGGACGAACACGAGACCGCGCGTCGGCCGCAGGCCTGCTACCGCGCATGGAGGCCAGGCCCTGGAGCGACGGCAAAAAGATCACCTACCGCTATCACCCGGTGGGCGGCAAGCCGATCAACCTGGGCACTGACAAGGCGGCCGCGCTGCGCAAGGTCCTGGACCTCAACGGTAAGGCGCCAGCCGACGAGAAAGGAACGCTACGCTGGGTCTGGGCCAAGTTCAAGGACGCCCCGCGCTGGAAGAAGCTCAGCGACGGCACCAGGGCCGACTACGAAGGCGCCTGGAAACAGATCGATGAGCGCCTGGGCCACATGCACATGGGCGAGATCACGACGTTCGTCGTGGCGCAGTACGTGCACATCGAGCGCGCGGAGTCGCCGCGGCGGGCCGACATCGAGAAAAGCCTGCTGTCGCGGCTGTTTGGCCACGGCATCAAGCTGGGCGTGTGTGCGATCAACGCAACAATCGGCGTGGAGCCGCACGGCAGCGAGCCGCGCACGGAGGCGCCCGATCCGGTGCTGCTCGAGCGTTTCCTGGGCTGGCTGGCCAAGCAAACCGAGCAGCGCCAGGTCATCGGCATGGCAGCGGAGTACGCCAGCCTAGCCGGCAATCGGCAGGTGGAGTTTCTGCCGCTGAGCTGGCCGCAGGTGGACCGGGCGGCCGGCGAGATCCGCGTGTTCCGGGCCAAGCAGCGCGGCAAGAAGCGCGAGCGCATCGTGGAGGTGATTCAGATCACGCCGGCCATGGAGGCCCTGCTGGACCGCCTGCAGGCCGTGCAGAAGGAGCGCGGGAAGGATTGCCTCTACGTGTTCCCGACGCGCGACAACAACGCCTACACGGCGCGCGGCTTCAAGACGCTATGGCAGCGCTCTGTGATGAAGGCGATCGAGGACAACGTGATCACGGCCGAGGACCGGTTCACATTCCACGACCTGCGGGCCTACTACGCCACGGTGCACAAGCAGGTGCATGGCGCCCTGCCGGACATGCACACCAACCCGGCCACGACGGCCAAGGTCTACGACCGGAACAAGGAGGTCAGGCGTCGGGCGCTGTAGCCCTCACCGGTACTCTAGCTTGAACCGCCAGTGCCCCATGGTCAGTTCAAGCTGATTCAGAACATCTCGCCCGATGAGCCCCTCGATCGAGCTGTTGAAGAACGGCCTAGCCAGCACCTGCAGGGCAGGTACTGCAAATGGTGCCTCTCCTGGCGTGCGGATCTCAAACGCGATGTCGTGCGCTGAGCAGGTTGTTGGATCGATGTGTGTAGTCGAGCCAACAATATCTCTGGACCCGCTTTGCGGAATGCCAAGAGTCCGCATGAGTTGCTCGCTCACCATGGTCGTGTCGGCGCCGGTGTCAATGAGGAACGGCACCCTTTGGAAGGGCGCCGGCTCAAATCCCAACTGGTGCATCACCCGACGCCGAGGCTCGCTGACGCCTACGAAGACGTCGAGGATCGGTCCACTCTCGGCGTAGTTCCCCCTCAGGGTCGGCACGGGCCGAGGTCGCGCGTGAAATGTGCCACGTCTTGATCCACGGCCACCTTCTTGACGAAGAACTGGTCGAGGCCAAACGTCTGGTAGGCCCACTCGAGCGCCGCAGCGTACGTAGGCGAATAGTGCATCGTCTGGTCACCCTTGATCACGACGTATTCGCCGTCGTGGCGGTCCAGCATGCCTGGTAACTGTGCGCGGTAGGTTCGAAGTTCCTGTTGCAGTTCAACCATAGCGGTTGACCGGGTTGCCGTTGCTCATAAGGTTCTCCTTGTTATGAACCGGCTATCCCCACAGTTGTCCACAGCCGGTTTACGAAGGTTAACCGCGAGCAGCGCCGCTAGCCAATTGATTTTTTTTAACAAAACCTGCAGGCGAATTCCCACGGTGGGAACAAAAACAAAAAGGCGCTACAGCATTGATAGCTGTAGCGCCTTGAATTACGTGGGGTGACTGATGGGGCTCGAACCCACGACAACCAGAATCACAATCTGGGACTCTACCAACTGAGCTACAGCCACCACGAAAGCTCATGAGTATAACCCAGCTTTGGAGCTCACTGCGCCGGCAGGCCCGCAGGTGCCGCAACTTCCATGCGGACCTTGAGGCGCTCCTTGAGCAGGTTGTAGTAAGCGACGGTCTCCGCGGCCGCCCAGGCCTGGGCGTACTGCTGGCGGATCTGCTGCTCCGCCTCGGCCGGCAGGGCGCGCGGTGGTGCGATCTTGTCGACGCGGACCACGGCATAGCCCTGCTCGGCCAGGTCGACGCCCAGCAGTGTCGGCAAGGCCGCGGGATCGGCACGCAGTGCGGCATCGATGAGCTTCGCCGGGAACTGGTGCGTGTCGTCACGCGCGATGGTCACGGCCGCTGGGAGCTTGGCCTGCGCGCCCTGCGTCTTCCACTCGGCCAGTTGCGACTCGCCCTTCTGCTTGGCCAGTTCGGCCGCGCGCTGCGCGGTCCAGCGCGCCCTGACCTGGTCCCGCACCTCGGCCAGTGTCTGCGTGCGCGCCGGGCTGTGCTCGACCACGCGTGCGGACACCAGCTGGTTCGTGCCGACTTCGACAGCTTCCGTGTTGCGCTTTTGTTGCGTGGCATCGGCCGAGAACACTGCCTCGAGCAGGCGGGCATTGGCCAGCGGGCCCGTGGCACCGGCTGGCGGCACGGGCGAGACGGTGGCGGTCTGGATCTGCAGCTTGAGCTTGTCGGCCACGGGCTTCAGGCTGTCGGACTGCTCGTAGACGGAGTTCGTGAAGGTCTCCGCAGCTTCGGCGAACTGGCGTTGTGCCTGCTGGGTGCGCAATTCGGCCTCCAGCTGCGTGCGCATCTCGGCAAAGCTCGGCACCTTGGGGGCGCGGATGTCGGTCAGCTGGATCACGTGGAAACCGAAATCGGACTCCACCACATCGCTGATGTCGCCCTTCTTGCCGAGGCCGAAGATCGCATCGGCGATGGGCTTGTCGATCGCGCTGCGGGCCAGGTAGTCCAGATCACCGCCGCTGGCCGCGGAGCCCGCGTCATCGGAGTTCTTGCGCGCCACATCGGCAAAGGTGGCCGGGCTCTTGCGCACATCCGCCAGGAGTTGCTCGGCACGGGCCTTGGCCTTGGCACGCTCTTCGGCCGAGGCGCCTTTGGGTGCATTCACCAGGATGTGGCTGGCGCGGCGCTCTTCCTTGCCGGCCAGTTGCGCATTGTTCTGCGCGTAGAAGGTCTTGAGATCGTCTTCGTTGACGGTGGTGTTCTTCTTCACGGCGTCCAGGTCCAGCACCACGTACTCGATCTTTGCCTGCTCCGGCGCCTGGAACTGCGCCACATGGTCCTTGTACCAAGCCTCCAGTTCGGCGTCGGTCGGTTTCAGGCCAGCGCTGAAGTCGCCCGCCGCGAACTGCGCCACCTGCACTTCACGCCGTTGGAGGAAGGCCCCGAAAGTGGCGTCCGCCGCGGCGGCCACACCGAACGCCGATTCACCCACGCCGGCCATGACTTGGCGGGTGGAAATCTGGCGGCGCGCGTTGGCCTCGAACATCTCGGGCGTCATGCCCTGCGCGCCCACCAGCAGGCGGTAGCGCTCCACGTCCAGGCTGCCGTCCGGCTTGCGCAGACTGGCGATGGCCGGGTCTTCCTGCAGCGCGCGCGCCAGCCGGCCATCGGTCGTCACGAGATGGGCTTCGTCGGCCGCAACGGCCAGCACGCGGTCGCGCACCAGGCGCTCCAGCGTGGCGTACTTGGCTTCGGGCGAATCCAGGAGGCGAGGATCCAGGGTGGGCGTCTGCGCCAACATGCGCTGCACCTCGTTGCGGTGCGCGTTGTCCCACTCGATCTGCTTGATCTCCGAGCCGGCCACGCGTGCCACCACATGGCCGCCTTCGTTCATCCGCGTATAGCCTTCCAACCCGAAGAACACGAACGACGGGATGATCAGAAGGAACAGCAGTCCCATCATGATCTTGGTGTGCTGGCGGACGAAATCGAACATGAAAATGGTCTCGCAGAAATACGAAAGGCGAACGGATCGTTCGCCTTGGCCGGAGTGGGTGGTGGGTGCTGACGGTCTCGAACCGCCGACCTACGCCTTGTAAGGGCGCCGCTCTACCAACTGAGCTAAGCACCCCACTGCAATCGGATCAGTTCAAGGCGTCTTTCAACGCCTTGCCCGGACGGAACTTGGGAACCTTGGCAGCCTTGATTTTAATCGCCGCGCCGGTGCGGGGATTGCGGCCGGTGCGGGCTGCGCGCTTGCCGACGGCGAAGGTACCAAAGCCCACCAACGACACCGTGCCGCCTTTTTTCAAGGTCTTCTTGACCGCCTCGATCGTTGACTCCAGGGCGCGCGTAGCGGCAGCTTTGGAGATGTCGGCGTTGTTGGCGATGTGTTCGATGAGTTCAGTCTTGTTCACGAAGTGCCCCTCACTTGGGTTGTGTGGTCGGATTCGACACGAAGTTTCCACGGCCCGCACGAGAAGCGGCGCGCATCAGGCGAAGGGAGTGGACACGAATTGTTGCGGCGTCAAAGCCCGCCGCTACCGCCTCTCAACGGGCATGCAGGGCATGGCCTCTCAGGCGGCGCGGACGCGGATTCTAGACGCATTTGCAGGGCTGCCAAGGCAGCTTGCGCAAGGTGCATCGACCATCTTTTCGGTGGTCTCAGAGAGCCTGTGCAATGGCCTTGCCCAGGTCCGAGGTCGAGGCCTTGCCGCCGATGTCGGGGGTGCGCGGCGCCCCGCTGCCGGGCTGCAGCGCGGTCTCGATCGCCTTGAGCACGGCGTCGTGCGCGTCCTTGTGGCCCAGGAATTCCAGCATCATCGCGCCGCACCAGATCTGGCCGATCGGGTTGGCGACCCCCTTGCCCGCGATGTCGGGCGCCGAGCCGTGCACTGGCTCGAACAGCGAGGGCGTGGTGCGCTCCGGGTTCAGGTTGGCGCTGGGCGCGATGCCGATGGTGCCGGTGCACGCCGGGCCCAGATCGGACAGGATGTCGCCGAACAGGTTGGAGGCCACGACCACGTCGAAGAAGTCTGGCCGCTGCACGAAGTGTGCGGTCAGGATGTCGATGTGGAACTTGTCGAGCCGGATCTCGGGATAGGCCTTGGCCATGGCCGCCACGCGCTCGTCCCAGTACGGCATGGTGATCGCGATGCCATTGGATTTGGTGGCGCTGGTCAAGTGCTTCTTCGGCCGCGACTGCGCGAGCTCGAACGCGAACTTCAGCACGCGGTCCACGCCGTGGCGCGACATCACGGTCTCCTGCATCACGATTTCGCGCGGCGTGCCCTCGTACATGCGCCCGCCGATCGAGGAGTACTCGCCTTCGGTGTTCTCGCGCACGATGTACATGTCGATCTCGCCGGGCGCGCGGGCGCTGCCGTCGCGCCGTACCACGGGCGCCACGATGCCGGGCATCAGGCGCGCAGGACGCAGGTTGATGTACTGGTCGAACTCGCGGCGGAATAGCAGCAGAGAGCCCCACAGCGACACATGGTCGGCGATCTTCTCGGGCCAGCCCACCGCGCCGAAGTAGATCGCGTCGTGGCCGCCGATCTGCTCCTTCCAGTCGTCGGGCAGCATCTTGCCGTGCTTCTCGCAGTAGTCCCAGCTGGAGAAATCGAAGTGGTCGAACTGCAGGTCGATGTTGAAGCGGCTGGCGGCTGCCTCCATCACGCGCAGGCCCTCGGGCATGACTTCCTTGCCGATGCCGTCGCCGGCGATCACGGCGATGCGTTTCTTGCTCATGGTGTGCTCCTTTTGGTGGTGGCCGGCGGGCGCACGACCAGCGCCACGCCGAAGGCCGTCAACGCCGTGCCGGCCAGGGTGAAAACGGTGATGGGCTCGCCAAACAACGCCCACGCCATCAGGGCGGTGGTCGGCGGCACCAGGTACAGCAGGCTGGTCACGGCCGTGGCCGCGCCACGCTGGATCATGAGGTACAGCAGCGAACTGCCGCCCAGCGTGAGCACCAGCACCGACCAGGCCATGGCACCGATGAAATCGGCATTCAAGCGGATGGCTTCGGTCTCCAGCAAAAGCGCCAACGGCAGCGTGACCAGCAGCGCCGCCAGGTTCTGCACACAGTTGGCAGTGGGCACGGCACAGGGCTGCAGGTAGCGCTTTTGGTAGAGCGTGCCGATGGTGATGCTGGCCAGTGCGAGCAAGGCCAGCACGAGGTTCTGCGCATCGACCTCGCCATGCCCCAGCTTGTGCCAGACCACCAGCGCCAGCCCGCCGAAGCCCAGCGCCAGACCGGCCCATTGCCGGCCCGCGACCTGGCCGCCTCGCGAAGCGACCCACACCGCCGTCAGCACGGGCTGCAGGCCCACCAGCAAGGCCACCAGGCCAGCCCCCATGCCGAGCTTGACGGCGGCCCATACGCCCCCCAGGTAGCCCGCGTGCATGAACACACCCGTCACGGCCAGATGCCGCCACTGCCTGCCGCCGACCGGCCAGGCCGAGCGTGCCACGCGTGCCCAGGCACCGAAGCACAGCAATGCCAGCGCAAAGCGCAGGGCGAGGAACTTGAGCGGCGGCGACTGCGGCATGCCGTAACGCGCGACGATGAAACCGGTGCTCCAGATCAGCACGAACACCACCGGCATGGACCGCACCCAGCCGCTGGACAGGCTCATTGGGCGCGGGCCCGGATCTCCGGGATGGCCTTCTGCAGGTAATAGACCATGGACCAGACCGTCAGCACGGCGGCGATCCAGATCAGCACGATGCCCCACAGTGCGGTGTCGATGAAACCGAACAGCCAGCCGTCGTAGAGCAGGAAGGGAATGGCCACCATCTGCACCGTGGTCTTGAGCTTGCCGATCATGTGCACGGCCACGCTGCGCGATGCGCCGATCTGCGCCATCCATTCGCGCAGCGCCGAAATGGCGATCTCGCGGCCGATGATGATCAGCGCCACGAACACGTCGGCCCGGTTCAGGTGCACCAGCACCAGCAGGCTCGCGCAGACGAGGAACTTGTCCGCCACAGGATCGAGGAAGGCGCCGAAGGCCGAGGTCTGGTTGAGCCTGCGCGCGAGATAGCCGTCCAGCCAGTCGGTGGCGGCGAACACCACGAACAGCACGGTCGCGATCAGGTTGCAGGTGGCCACCGGCAACGGCAGGTAGAACACCCCCACGATGATCGGGATCGCGACGATGCGCGTCCACGTCATGATGGTGGGAATCGTCCAGAACATGGCGGGCATTGTGGCATGCGACCGAACGCCTTTTTTGCGCCCGGCCATGGCGCCGGCCCGGGTCTCAGTGCAAGGCTTTGTAGATGCGCTCGGCCAGTTCGCGCGAGACACCCTCGACGGTGGCGATATCGTCCACGCTGGCCGCCGCCACGCCGCGCACGCCGCCGAAGCGCTGCAGCAGCCGGGCACGGCGCTTGGGGCCGATGCCAGGGATTTCCTCGATGCGGCTGCCGCCCGTGCGCACCTTGGCGCGCGCCGCACGCATGCCCGTGATCGCGAAGCGGTGCGCCTCGTCGCGGATCTGGGCCACCAGCATCAATGCGGCCGAGTCGCGCGCCAATTGCGCCTTGGGCCGGCCATCGGCGAACACCAGTTCTTCCAGGCCGACCTTGCGGCCTTCGCCCTTTTCCACGCCGACGATGAGCCCGATGTCCAGGCCCAGGTTCTGGAACACCTCGCGCGCCATCGACACCTGGCCGCGGCCGCCATCGACCAGCACGAGGTCGGGCATGCGGGCCTTGGATGGCGGCGGCGGTGCTTCCGCCTGCGGTCCGGCCTCGGTGGCCTCTGCGGCCTCTGCGGCCGCTTGCGCGATCGCCTGCGGCGAGAACTTGGCATAGCGCCGCGTCAGCACCTGGCGCATGGCGGCGTAGTCGTCGCCGCCCGTGATGCCTTCGATCTTGAAACGCCGGTACTCCGAGCTTTGCATCCTGTGCTGCTGGAACACCACGCACGAGGCCTGCGTGGCCTCGCCGGCCGTGTGCGAGATGTCGAAGCACTCGATGCGGAACTGCTCCAGCGCGTCCGGCGCGAGGTCCAGCGCCTCGACCAGCGCGCGCGTGCGCGCCTGTTGCGAGCCCTCCTCGGCCAGCAGCCGGGCCAGCTGCAACGCAGCGTTCTTCTCGGCCATCTCCAGCCACTGGCGGCGCTGCTCGCGCGGCTGGTGCTGGGAGGTCACACGCTGGCCGCTGTCGGCCGACAGGGCCGCGATGAGATCCTTGGACACGGCCTCGCTCGTGATCAGCAGCGGCGGCACGGGCACACCGGTGTAGTGCTGGGCGATGAAGGCCTCGAGCACCTGCACCTCCACCGGCACGGCCGCCTGGGCATCGCTCTCGGCCTCGGCCGCCTGCAGTGCCACGGCATCGTCCACATGGCTCGGGAAGTACGGCCGGTCGCCCAGGTGGCGGCCACCGCGCACCATGGCCAGGTTGACGCAGGCGCGCCCGCCCTGCACCTTGACGGCCAGGATGTCGGCGTCCTTGTCCGAGCCCGTGTCCACCGACTGCTGGTGCAGCACGCGCGAGAGCGCGCCCATCTGGTTGCGCAGCTCGGCGGCCTGCTCGAATTCCAGCTTCTCGGCGTGGGCCATCATGCGCTGCTCCAGGCCCTTGAGCACCAGCTGGGTCTCGCCGTCGAGGAAGCGTTCGGCGTTGCGCACGTCCTCTGCGTACTCGGCGGGCGCGATGTAGTGCACGCACGGACCCGAGCAGCGCTTGATCTGGTACAGCAGGCAGGGCCGCGTGCGGTTCATGAACACCGTGTCTTCGCAGGTGCGCAGGCGGAACACCTTCTGCAGCAGCAGGATGGACTCCTTGACAGCCCAGGCGTTCGGGAAGGGGCCGAAGTAGCGGTGCTTCTTGTCCACCGCGCCGCGGTAATAGGCCACGCGCGGAAAGTCGGATGGCGCCGTCTGTCGCGAGGTCGACAGCTCGGTCGGACCGGCCCCGGTGATCTTGAGGTAGGGGTAGCTCTTGTCGTCCCGGAACAGGATGTTGTACTTGGGACCAAGCGCCTTGATCAGGTTGTTCTCGAGCAGCAGCGCCTCGGCCTCGGAGCGCACCACCGTGGTCTCCATGCGCGCGATGCTGGCCACCATGTGGCCGATGCGCGTGCCACCGTGCGTCTTCTGGAAATAGCTGGAGACGCGCTTCTTGAGGTCTCGCGCCTTGCCGACATAGAGCAACTGGTCGGCGGCGTCGAAATAGCGGTACACGCCCGGCAGCGCGGGCAGCGCGGCGACCTGGGCGAGCAGTTCATCGGAATGCATGGCGCTATTGTGGCCATGGAAAGACATCATCCTCACGCTCGCCCCTTTGCCGGGTCAGCTGACCCGGCGAAGGGGCGCGAGCTTGCTTGGGGCGGCCCGGCGCTGCGCTCACTCCGCTTCGATGCGGGCGCTCTTGACCACCCCGGCCCAGCCAGCCAGGTCGGCCTTGACCTTGGCACCCAGCTGCGCCGGGTCCTGGTAGTCGGCCGTGGCGCCTTGCTCCTCGGCCTTCTTGCGGAACTCCGCGCTTTGCACCACGGTGCGCGCGTCGGCCGCAAGCTTGTCGACCACGGCCTTAGGCGTCGCGGCCGGCGCAAACAGCGCGAACCACGAGGTGGCGTCCACCTTGGGCAGACCGGCCTCGGCCGTGGTCGGCACGTCGGGCAGGCTGGGCAGGCGCTGCTTGCCGGTGACGGCCAGCACGCGCAGCTTGCCGGCCTGGATGTGCGGCATGAAGGGCGGTGCCGTGCCGAAGGTCAGGTCGACCTGGCCACCCAGCAGGTCTTGCAGGGCCGGGCCGGTGCCTTTGTAGGGCACGTGGACCATCTTGATGCCGCCCTGCTGCTCCAGCATGGCGCCTGTCACGTGCTGCAGCGAGCCGTTGCCCGAGGAGGCGTAGTTGAGCTTGCCGGGGTTGGCCTTGGCATAGGCGATCAGTTCGGCCAGCGTCTTCACGGGCAGGCCCTCGCGCACCACGATGATCTGCGGCGCCGAGATCACATTGGCCACCGGCTGGAAGTCGGCCTGCTCCCACTGGTGCGCCTTGGTCAGGTGGGGCGAGATGACGTGGTAGCCCGAGTACTGCATGAGCAGCGTGTAGCCGTCCGCCGGCGCGCGCTTGACGATGCCGGCCGCGATGGCGCCGTTGCCGCCGCCCTTGTTGTCCACGACGACGGACTGGCCCAGCACGGGCGTCAAGGCCTGCGCGAGCATGCGCGCCGACAGATCGGTCGTGCCGCCCGTGGCGGTTGGCACGACCATGGTGATGGGCTTTTGCGGGTAGGCCTGCGCGAGGGCTGCGCCCGAGATGGCGCTCAGCGCTGCCAGCGCGAGAAGGGACCGTCGAATGCGTTGCATGGGTTCATGTCTCCGTGTTCAAAAAATCAATCCACCTGGGCACCGGTCTCTTTGACCACGCGCGCCCACTTGGGCAAGTCGGACTGCACCAGCGCAGCCAGTTGCTGGGCCGAGCCTTTGAACGGCTCGCAACCCACGCCGGCCAGCTTCTCGACCGTCTCTTTCTGCTCCAGCGCGCTGGCCACGGCGGCCTGCAGGCGCGCCACGATGGGCGCAGGCGTTCCCGCCGGCGCGAACATCGCGTACCAGGGCGCCTGGCCGAAGCCCTTGAGCGTCTCGCCGATCGTCGGCACATCGGGCAGCGCGGCCACGCGCTTCTCGTTGACCACGCCCAGCACCTTGAGCTTGCCGGCCTTGATGAGGCCGATCACCGAGGGCAGGCTCTGCACCGACAGCGGCACCTGGCCACCGGCCACATCGGCCGCCGCCGCCGCCGAGCCCTTGTAGGGCACATGCTGCAGCTGGATGCCGGCGGCCTTCTGCAGCATCTCGCCGATCAAATGGTTCAGCGTGCCGTTGCCGGCGGAGGCATAGCTGTACTTGCCGGGTGCGGCCTTGGCCAGCGCGATGAGCTCGGCCACGTTGTTGGCCGGGAACGCCGGGTTGGCCACCAGCGTGTAGCCTGCCGTGGCGATGGGCGCCACGGGCGTGAAGTCCCGCACCGGGTCGAAGCCGGGGTTCTTGTAGAGCGCGGGGCCGATCACGTGTGCGCTGTCGGCCGTCACCAGCAAGGTGTAGCCGTCGGGCTTGGCGCGGGCGGTGTTGGCCGTGGCCAGCGTGCCGCCCGCACCGGGCTTGTTGTCCACCACCACGCTCTGGCCCAGCTGTTCGGACAGGCGCTGCGCGAGCACGCGTGCGATGGCGTCGTTCGCTCCACCGGCCGCCTGCGGCACGATCAGCGTGATGGGCCTGCCCGGATAGGCGTCTTGCGCGTGCGCGCCCAGGGCACAGGCGGCCAGGGCCGACAGCAGCAGGCGGCGAGTCAGCAATGGAAGCGTCATGTTTCTGTCTCCTCTCGTTGTCGAAAAATCGTTCAGGCGCGCGCCAATGCGCGCACGCGCGTCGCCTCGAAGTCCGCTGGCACGGGGTGCAGGTCGAGCCGGCGGCCGGCCTTGACGATCTGGCCCGGCAGCTCGTGGCCGATCAGCGCCGGCAGGCGCCGGGCCGCGGCGATCAGCTGCGCCAGGTCGACCCCCGTGTCGTAGCCCATCAGTTGCAGCGCGTGCACGATCTCCTCGCTGCAGACATTGCCCGACGCGCCCGGCGCATACGGGCAGCCGCCCAGGCCGCCCAGCGAGGTGTCGTAGCAGTCCACGCCAGCCGCGATGCCCGCCAGCACATTGGCCAACCCCATGCCGCGCGTGTTGTGGAAGTGCAGCGTGAACAGCACGCCAGGCCAGCGCGCCCGCGCCGCCGCCGCGAGCGGCTGCACCTGCGAGGGGTAAGCCATGCCCGTGGTGTCGCACAGCGTGATGCCGGCTACGCCGAGATCGACGAAGCGCTGCACCCAGCCGAACACGGCCTCAGACGCCACGTCGCCCTCCATCGGGCAGCCGAACACGCAGGACAACGAGACGTTGACCGACACGCCGGCGGACTGCGCCGTGGCGATGACCTGGGCCAGCGCCGCGAATGACCGTTCCTGCGTCATGCGCAGGTTGGCCAGGTTGTGGGTGGCGCTGGCCGACATGACCAGGTTCAACTCGTCGGTGCGGGCCTCGATGGCGCGCTCGGCCCCGCGCACGTTGGGCACCAGCGCGGTGTAGACCACACCAGGCACACGGGTGATCTCGCGCATCACGATCTCGGCGTCGCGCAGCGCCGGGATGGCGCTGGGCGAAACGAACGAGGTGACCTCGATCTTGGACAGCCCGGCCGCCGACAGCGCGTTGGCCAGCGCGATCTTCTCTTCGGTCGGCACGAAGGCCTGCTCCATCTGCAGGCCGTCGCGCATGCCGACCTCCTGGATATGGATGCGCCGGCCGGCGCCTTGCCAGATGTCGTTGCTCATGCAATCACTCCATTTCTGCGCAGCAGCGCAATCTGTTCGGTGGTGAGCCCGGCCTCGGCCAGCACCGCATCGGTGTCGTCGCCCAGGCGCGGCGCGCTCGTGCGGATGCGGCCCGGCGTGGCCGAGAGCTTGGGCACGATGCCCGGCACGGTCACGGTGTCGCCGTCGCGCGTGGTCTGTGCCAGCAGCATGTCGCGCGCGCGGTAGTGCGGGTCTTCGGCGATGTCGCGCGCGGTGTAGACCTTGCCGGCCGGCACGCGCGCCGCGCCCAGCGCCTCCAGCACCTGCGGGACGCTGCGCGCCGCGGTCCAGGCGCCGATGGCTTCGTCGATCTCGGCCACGCGCGCCACGCGGCCGGCGTTGTCGGCCAGGTCGGTTGCCGTGGCGAGGTCGTCGCGCCCGATGGCGGCCATCAGGCGCTTGAAGATGCTGTCGCCGTTGCCGGCCACGAGCACCCAGCCGTCGGTGCAGGGGTAGGCATTGCTCGGCGCGATGCCGGGCAAGGCGCTGCCGGCGGCCTCGCGCACGGCGCCGAACGCGCTGTACTCGGGGATCAGGCTCTCCATGCAATTGAAAACCGCCTCGTGCAGGGCGACGTCGATGACCTGGCCCTGCCCGCCGTTGACCTTGCGGTGGTACAGCGCCGTCAGCACGCCGATGGCGCCGTGCAGCGCGGCCAGGGTGTCGCCGATGGAAATGCCGCAGCGCACCGGCACGCGACCCGGTTCGCCGGTCAGGTGGCGCAGGCCGCCCATGGCCTCGCCGACCACGCCGAAGCCGGGCATGTCGCGGTAAGGGCCGGTCTGGCCATAGCCCGAGATGCGCAACATGACCAGGCCGGGGTTGAGGCTGTGCAGTTCTTCGGGCGACATGCCCCAGCCCTCCAGGGTGCCGGGGCGGAAGTTCTCGATCAGCACGTCGGCTTCGGCGATCAGCTTGCGCGCGATGTCCTGGCCTTCGGCCTGGCGCAGGTCCAGTGCCAGCGAGCGCTTGTTGCGCGACTGCACCTGCCACCAGACCGAGGTGCCGTTCTGCAGCATGCGCCAGTTGCGCAGCGGGTCGCCGCCGCCGGGTGCCTCGATCTTGACCACATCGGCGCCGAACTCGGCCAGCGTCTTGCCGCAGAACGGGCCGGCGATCAGCTGCCCCATCTCGACCACGCGCACACCGGCCAGGGCCAGCGGCTTGTCTGTCTCCATCGTCTCGTCTCCTGCGTTGCGAACGGCGCGGATGATGCGCCAGGCGGCCGCCGGCGCAAAACCCCGATGCGCGAAGCCGCCATCGCAATCCGGCATGGCGGCTACGATCGCGGCCCATGAAGCTGGACCCGGTCTCCCTGCGCCTGTTCGTCGCCGTGATGGAAGAGAGCGCCATCGCACGTGCCGCCGCGCGCGAGCACATCGCCCCCTCGGCGGCAAGCAGGCGCCTGGCCGAACTGGAGCAGCAGCTGCGGGTGGAACTGTTCGCGCGCAGCAACCGCGGCATGCAGCCAACCGATGCCGCCTGGGCATTGCTGAACCTGGCGCGTGGCGTGCTGCACGAGCTGGACGGCATCGCGCTGCAGATGCGCGAGTACGGCAGCGGTCTGCGTGGCCAGGTGCGGCTGGTGGCCAACATCTCGGCCATCACCCAGTTCCTGCCGGGCGAACTGCAGCGCTTCATGGCCAGGCACCCGGGCGTGCACGTGCAACTGCAGGAGCAGATCAGCAGCGCGATCGCGCGCAGCGTGGCCGAGAACGCGGCCGATCTGGGCATCCTCAACGAGGGCAGCTACGGCGCCCACCTGCGCCTGTTGCCCTACCGCGAAGACGAACTGGTGCTGGCCCTGCCGGCCGGCCACGTGCTGGCGCGGCGCAAGCAGGTGCGGCTGGCCGAGGTGCTGCCCTATGAGCTCGTCGCCACGCACCCGGGCAGCGCCATCCACCACCAGCTGCAGCGTGCTGCCGCCGAGGCCGGTCTGCCGCTCAGGCTGCGCATGCAGGTTTCGGGCTACGACGCGCTGTGCCTGATGGTCGCGGCCGGCATGGGCCTGGGCGTGCTGCCGCGCGGGAGTGCGCAGATCTACAAGAGCGCGCTGTCGATCCGGCTCGTGGCGCTCGACGAAGCCTGGGCCCGGCGCCGGCTCATGCTGTGCCTGCGCGCCGACGAACAGCCCGGCGGCGCGGCGCGGCTGCTGGTCGAGCACCTGCAGACCGATGCGGGCGTGGCGGCATGACCTGGGACATCCTGTGCCGCGTGGTGGACAACCACGGCGACCTGGGCGTGTGCTGGCGACTCGCGGCCGATCTGGCGGCGCGGGGTGAACAGGTCCA
The DNA here is from genome assembly GCF_003337555.1 of Pseudorhodoferax soli. GTDB lineage: Bacteria > Pseudomonadota > Gammaproteobacteria > Burkholderiales > Burkholderiaceae_C > Pseudorhodoferax > Pseudorhodoferax soli. The sequence goes on from NZ_QPJK01000002.1 coordinate 173,525, forward strand.
CCTGTGGTGCGACGACGCCAGCGCGCTGGCCTGGATGGCGCCGCAGGGCCGGGCCGGCGTGCAGGTACACCCGTGGCCCCAGGCAACGCCGGCCGGCGGCCTGGGCGAGGTCGTGGTCGAGGCCTTCGGCTGCGAGCCGCCCATGGCCTGGCTCCAAGCGTTTGGCCAGGCCGCCGAACCGCCGGTCTGGATCAACCTCGAATACCTCTCGGCCGAGGCCTATGTGGCACGCTGCCACGCCTTGCCCTCGCCGCTGATGGCCGGGCCGGCCGCGGGCCGCACGCGCTGGTTCTACTACCCTGGCTTCACGCCCGACACCGGCGGGTTGCTGCGCGAGCCCGACCTGCTGCAGCGCCAGGCCGCGTTCGACGGGCCAGCCTGGCGCCGCCAGCAGGGCCTGGCGGCCGGTGATCTGGTCGTCTCGCTGTTCTGCTACGAACCGCCGGCGCTCTCGGCGCTGCTGCAGCGCGTGGCCATGGCCGGCGCCCAGCTGCTGGTCACGCCGGGCCGCGCCAGCGCCGCGGTGCGCGCCCTGCCCCACCCGCCCGGCCTGTGCCTGCACTGGCTGGCGCCCCGGCCGCAGCCGGAATTCGACGCTCTGCTGTGGGCCTGCGACCTCAACTGCGTGCGCGGCGAAGATTCACTGGTGCGCGCGCTGTGGGCCGGCCAGCCCCTGGTCTGGCAGATCTACCCGCAGGACGATGGCGCCCACCACGACAAGCTGCAAGCCTTTTTAGACTGGCTGCAGGCGCCACCCTCGCTGCATGCCTTCCACGCCGCCTGGAACGGACTGGCTGCTCCCGAACTGCCGCCTTTGAGTGCCGCCCTGCTCGGCGAATGGCGTGCCTGCGTGCAAGCGGCGCGCGACAGGCTGCTCGCCCAGCCCGACCTCGTCAGCCAGCTGCGCGACTTCGCTGCCGAAAAGCGATAAAATCGCAGGCTTTGCGAAATTTCGCAACGGAACTCGCAACCTTGACGCAGCCCACAGAGTACAGGGTTGCGCCCCGGCGCCATCCTGCAACCATGGGCGGCACGGGCCACCCAACCTCTCTGCAGAACGCTTATGAAGATCGCTCAAGAAATCCGCGCCGGCAACGTGATCATGCACGGCAAGGATCCGATGGTCGTGCTCAAGACCGAATACAGCCGCGGCGGCCGCAACTCCGCCACCGTGCGCATGAAGCTCAAGAGCCTGATCGCCAACTTCGGTACCGAAGTGGTGTTCAAGGCCGACGACAAGATGGACCAGATCGTGCTGGACAAGAAGGACTGCACGTACTCGTACTTCGCCGACCCGATGTACGTCTGCATGGACACCGAGTACAACCAGTACGAAGTCGAAGCCGAGAACATGGGCGACGCACTGAACTACCTGGAAGACGGCATGCAGCTGGAAGTGGTGTTCTACGACGGCAAGGCCATCTCGGTCGAGTTGCCGACCAGCGTCGAGCGCGAGATCACCTGGACCGAGCCGGCCGTCAAGGGCGACACCTCGGGCAAGGTGCTCAAGCCTGCCAAGATCGCCACTGGCTTCGAAGTGCCGGTGCCGCTGTTCGTGGCGCAGGGCGACAAGATTGAAATCGACACCCGCACGGGCGAATACCGCAAGCGCGTCTGAGCGAGCGGCTCCCCCCACAAAAAAAGCGCCCGAGGGCGCTTTTTTGTTGCCTGCGCCACCGAAGGCGCAGGATCTCGCAAGCACCGGATCAGCGCTTGAGCAGCACCTTCAGCACGTTCTGCACCCGCCTGGCGGTGCCGGCGTCGTAGGGGCTTGCCAGCACCTTGGCAGTGTCCTGCGCCCAGGTCTGGGCCGGCGACGGGTCGTTGCGGCGCGTCAGCAACTGCAGCTGCAGCATGCGGCGGGCGCTGATCTGCTCGGCCGGCGTCGGCGCCTCGGCGGCGATCTCCAGGCGCAGCAGGGCCTCGGCAGCGGCCTTGCCATCGCCGGCGGGCGCCGAGATGCTCTGCACCCACTGGCCACGCACCGCCGAATTCACCCCAGCGCCCAGTTCCTGCGCGCTGGGCACCTGCTCTGGCTCGCGCTTCTCCCAAGCACCCAGCAGATTGGTGAGCACTTCGCCATGGGCCTGGGCCGCCAGCTTGCGCAGCGCGGCCTGCGCGTGTTCCATGGCATCGCGCTGGGCGCGGAAAGCGGCATCACCCAGGCGCGGACCACGGTCTGCCATGGGAGGGCGGTCGCCGAAGCGACCACCGTCACGGCCATCGCGGCCGTCGCGGCGCGGTTCGAAGCGGTTCTCACCGGGGCGCGCAGGGCCGCGGTCACGGTCGCCGAAGCGCGCGCCGCCGCGTGCGGGGGCGGGCTGGGTCTTCTGCATGCCCGGGCGGTCGTCGCCGCGCATGGCCACCACGGGCTTGCGCACGGGTGCCGGTGCGGGCGCAGGGGCGTCAGCAGCGACTTCCCCTTCGGGCGTTGCGTCGGCAGGCGCATCGGCCGGCGTGGCTGCTGCGTCTGCAGGCGCTTCGGTGCCCGCGGACGTGGCCACAGGAGCCGCGGGCACTGCCGCCGCAGCAGCAGCGGCAGCAGCCTGACCACGTGTGGCGGCCTCCAGCGCTGCCAGTGCGCTGCGGATCTTCTGAGCGTCGCCACTTGCGTTGGCGGCTTCCACCGCACGGGCCGCGTCCAGCACGGCGCGGTCGACCTGGCTCATGGCGCCGGCGGCCTTCTCGCGCTCTTCGGTCTTGCGCTGGAAGGCTTCGTCGATCGGCTTGCGGAAGGCGTCCCACAGCTTCTGCTCGAACTTGCGTTCCAGCGGAATGGTCTGCGCCTCGGCCTGCCAGCGCTGCTGCAGCGCCTTGACGGCGTCGATGCGCAGCAGGGGGGCCGCGCCCAGGACCTTGGCTTCCTCGATCAAGGCGCGGCGACGGTCGATGCTTGCCTGTTGCGCCTGCTCCAGCGGAGCCGCAGCGGCCTGGATGGCTTCCTTCCACTGGTTCTGCAGGTCGGCAAAGGCCTTTTCGCCCAGATGCCCCGCTTCGCGCCAGCGGTTGTCGAACTGGTGCAGGGAACGGCCCAGCAGCTTCCAGTCGGTGGAGGCGGCATGTTCCGCGCCCCAGGCCTTGAGCTCCTCCAGCAACGCCAGACGCTGGGCCTTGTGCTCGGCAGCCTCGGTCTTGCGCTTGTCCAGCCACTCTTCGACGACCTTGTGGGCGGCGTTGCAGGCTTCGTCGAAGCGCTTCCACAGGGCGTGGTTGGCGGCGCCGCCCTGGTCGGTCTGCTTCCACTGCTCGCGCATCTGGCGCAGCGTGTCCTGCATCTTGCGGCCGCCCAGCGCATGGCCCTCGGGCCGCTTGAGCAGGCCTTCGGCCTTGATGACGAGTTCTTCGCGCAGCTGGTCGGCACGCCAGCGCTGCCAGCCTTCCAGTTCACCGGCCGAGACCAGCGCGGTGTGGACTTCAGCCTCGAGCTTGTCGCCGACATGGCGGCCATGGTCCTTGAGCACGGCGCGCAGCGCGGTCGCGGCGGCGCTGCTGGCCTTGCCGTGGCCTTCGGCCACTTCCTGCTGCAGCTTGGCCAGGGCCTCGCTCACGCGCGCCTCAGCCTGCTCTCGCTGGGCGGGATCGACGGCGGGACGCGCCGGCTTGGGCGCCGCGGCCGGTGCGGCCACGGGCTCGGGCACCTCGCCGCGCGCCAGGCGCAGTGCATCGGCCCAGACGCGCACGGGCGGCAGCGGCGCCTCGGCGTTCTCCGAAGCCAGGCGGGCCTGCTCCAGTGAAGCCTGGAAAGCGTCCCAGACCACCAGCAGCTGGGCCTTGGATGCGTCCAGCAGCGGCGGGAACTTGCCGTCCACGCTGGGCCAGTTGGTGTCCTGCGCCAGTGTGTCGGCCTGTTGCTGCCAAGCGGCGACATCGGTGCGCAGGGCCTCCAGCGCGGCCAGTGCGTCCTGCCATGGCTTGGTCGACAGCACCTCGATGCGCTGCGCCAGCAGCACGGCTGCCTCGCGCTGCACCTGCACGCGGTGCTGCAGGTCCTCGATGCCGCGCACGCGCTCGGCCAACTGGGTCTTGAGCGCGGACAGGGGCTCCTTGGACAGCGGCGCGCCGGCCTTGGCCGCGTCGCGCTGCCAGGCCATCGCGTCGGCGATGTTCAGGCGCGGCAGTTCCAGCAAGGCCTGGGCCTTGGTGGCCCATTCCGCCGCGATGGCCTCCCGGCCACGCGCACGCTTGATCTCGTCGAGCTTCTCGCGCAGCGGTTTGGCAGCGCCGCGGTCGCGCACGCTGAGCTCCTGGAATACCTGCTGGATCAGCTCGGCATCGGGATTGCCAGCCAGCCAGTCGCGGATGCGCGCAGTGCGCTCGCCCGAGGTCGGCGCGGAGAAGGCACCGCCGGTCAGGGTGTCCAGCGCCTGGGAGTCATGGGGTTTGGAAGGAGTCGTTGTCACCACGGGTGTTCTGCGAAAAGAAGCGGCCGCCTCGGCAAGTCGGGCGGCCGCAGGATCCATGAGGGGCACACCGGTCGGCGCGCCAAGCCCGCTATTTTCGCTGGTTTTGCGCCGGTACCGCTGCGCTGTGGTTTCAGGGCGTGGCCAGCTCCAGCTCCGCATGCGGTGACCAGCCGGTTTCGGACGCCACGGTGCGGGGCGCACCGAGGAACAGGCGCTCCAACGGAACCTGCTGCGCGGCCAGGTAGTCGCGCACAGCGACGCTGCGCTGCACGGCCAGGTTGCGCACGGATTCGTCGGAGACCTGCATGTCGGCCAGCAGCAGCGCCTCCATGTCGGCCAACGGCAGCTCCTTGGCCACGCCCAACGCATTGCGCGGCTTGCTGGCCAGTTCTGCCCGGGCGTACAACGATTTCAACAGGGCGGGGTATTCCTCGGCGCTGACCACGGTAGGCGGCGCGCCTGCACCCTGCGCCGGCAGAGGCTGGCCCGCAGCCACGACCTCGCGGCGTTTTTCCGCCTGCACCATGCGCCCGAGCCGGGCGCGCTTCAGGGCCTCGCGCTCGGCCTCGGGGCTGGCCGTGCCGATCACCGAGAGCTTGAGGCCCGGCCGGTCGGTCAATGCACGTGCGACCTTGCCGAGTCGCTGTTCGGCCTCCTTGTCGAGCGTGGCGACGCCCGGCGCGAAGGAGACCTGGCCGAGCTCCTCGCCGCCACCGCCGAAGGCGCTGGCCAGCAGGCTGAACGGCGACGTCACGGCCTTGAGGATGAGGTTGCCGAGGATCTTCAGGATCACCGGTCCGATGCTGAACTGCGGGTCGTTCAGCGAGCCCTGGATCGGCAGGTTCAGGTCGATCACGCCATGCCGGTCGGCCAGCAGGGCCGTGGCCAGGCGCACGGGCAGGCTGGCCGGCGCGCCCGGCACCGGGTCGCCGAAGGTGAGCTGGTTCAACACCAGGCTGTTGCTGGCCGTGAGCTGGCCGTTGGGCAGCACCTCGTAATGCAGGTCCACGCTGAGCTTGCCGCGCTGGATGCCGTGGCCGGCGTACTTGACGGAGTACGGCGACAGCGGCGGCAGCTCCAGGTCGCGTACTTTGGCGCGGATGTCCAGGGCCAGCGGCTTGGCAAGGGGGTTGAGCTTGCCGTCGATCTCCAGCGAGGCCGTGCCCTCGGCCCGGCCGCGCAGCGTGAGGTCGGCCATGGCCGGCTGGCCGCCAGCGGCGCCGGCCGAATCGAAGGCGCTGAGCCGGCCTTGCAGCTCAGTGAGGTTGGCCGTGTAGTTGGGCTTGACGAAGCGGTCGGAGAACAACACGCGGCCGCCCTGGACCTGGATCGGCCCGAACCGGATGTTGGGTGCCGGGGCGGCCGGCGCAGCAGCCGCCGAAGCATCCGCGGGCGCGGCCTTGACCAGATCCTGCAGGTTGATGCGGCCGGTCTCGTCGACGATCACGCGCGCGTAGAAATCACTGAGAGCCGTTTCCTTGACTGCCAAGGCGAGCGCCGCGCCAGGCGCCATCTCGAGCGCCAGGCCGCGCAGGCGCAGCGTGTTCCAGGTCAGCAGGTCGCGTCCGTTGGCGGCTTGCGCGGTGTCGCCGCTCCCCTGCTGGGCGCGCAGGTCGTCAATGCCCAGGTCGCCCGCGACGCGCAACGCAGGGCCGCCGCTCTGCGCCGCGTAGCGCAGGCTGCCCTTGAAACTGGTGTCGGCGCGCTGCAGCCGCACGTTGAGCGCTTCGCCGAAGTACGGCTCCAGCGCGTGCAGCGGCAGCTGTTGCAGGTCGAGATCAGCCTGCAGCACCAGGGGCTCCAGCGCCAACTGGCCGCGCAGCGACAGCTTGCCTGGCGTGGTCTTGCCGGCGGCGACAGCGGCCGACAACTCCACGGGCACCGGGTGCGCGCGCTGATCGAGTTGCACGGGGCCAGCGCGCAGCTTCAGCGCCGAGACCGCCAGCGCGACCGGCCTGGCGGTGGACTGGTCGGCATAGCCCAACGCGCCCTCGTCGACTTCCACAGAGCGCAGGCCGACGCGCCAGGGTGCGCCTGCTGGCGCCGGTGCGGGATGGGCCTCGGCGCGCGCGGGCACGAGCCAGTCCTCGAACATCCAGCGCCCCTTGGCATCGCGCGCGAGCGCCAGGCGGGGCCGCTCCACCTGCACGCGGCCCACATCCACGGACCGGTTGGCCAGGTCGACGCGGGCGTCGCGCACCTCGAGCTTGCGGATGTCGGTGGGCTCGGCCGTGGCCAGCGCGAGTTGCGTGACGCTGAGCTGCTCGGCGTTGAGCACCAGGCCGCCCTCGGCCTTCCAGGCCAGCGCCACGCGCGCCGACAGCTCGCCTTTCAGGCGTGGCTTGAACACAGCCGCCAGGTAGGGCGCGCCGAGTTCCAGCGGAGCCTTGTCCAGCGCGGCCTGGAGATCGGCGGCCTTGTCGGTCGCGCTGCCCTCGAAGGCCAACGCGGCGGCGCCACCGATCCGGGCCGAGCCCTGCAAGCGCATCGGGTGCGCGAAGGGATAGGCCAGGTCCTGCAGCGCCAGCGTCAACTGGTCCACCGAAAGTTCGGCCGGCGGCCCGCCGGGCGCTGCCAGTTGGTCGCGCCAGGCGATACGTCCGCCTTGCAGCGCGGCCTTGTCCAGCACCACCGACCAGGCCGGCGCGGGGGCGGCCGGCTCGGCGGCGGGCGCTGGCTCGGCCGCCGCTGTCGCAGCAGGCAGCAGGTTGAACTGGCCACCGCCGTCGCGCTCCACGCGCAACTGCGGTCCATCGATCTGGAGCGAGGCGAGCCGCAACACCCGCTGCAACGGGCGCAGTTCGGCCACGTCCAGCGCGATGCGCTCGACCTGCAGCAGCTCGCCACCGCCGACGTCATGCAGGCGCAGGCCATGCAGGCCCAGCCGGCCCTTGACGACCACGGAGGCGGCCGGTGTCTGCTCGAAATCCAAGGCCAGATCGGCCTCCAGCACACCGGCCTGCAACTTGACCGGCAGACCTTGCGGCCAGTAAGGCAGGTAGGGCTGCACGTCGAAACCACGGATGGAGAAGTGCGCCGCCGTCTTGCGTGAATCCAGGAACGGCGTGCTCTGCGCTGAAGAGTCGAAGGCGCTGCCGTTGAGCGTGAACGCCAGCCGCGGCTGGGTCTGGATCTCGCGGTCGGCCTGCAGGTTGCTGAGGAAGGGCAAACCCAGCTGCAACCCGCGCAGGCTGTGCTGGCGTCCCACCACGTCGTCCTGGACCTCGACGGACCCGTCCATCAGCGCCAAGTTGTAGAGGGCGAACTTCGGCGGCTCGCCTGGAGGCTTGTCCGAAGGCGCCGACAGGCGCGCCAGGATGTCGTCGATGTCGTAATGGCCGGGCGACTGCTGGCGCAGCCGAAGTCGCGGCTGGCTCACCTCCAGTGCATCGAGCACCGGCGCGAGCCGCCAGAGGGAGTCCAGCGCCGCGTTGACGTAGATCTGGCCGACGTGCAGCTGATCGCCCGCGCCGTCCTGGGTGCGCACGGCCAGATCCTGTAGCGTGAGTTCCAGGCTCCAGGGGCGGAACTCCACCGTGCCGATCTGCACGCTGCGGCCCAGCGCCTCGCCGATGGCGCGCTCGGCCTGGGGCTTGAGCAGCCACGGCACCCACAACATTCCGGCGCTCCAGAAAAAGGCGAGGCCCAGTAGCGCCAGGATCAGGCGCTGCAGCCTGAGGGAAATACGGGAGCGGAGCGCTGCGAGCATGCCGGCATCCTACTGCGCCGGCACCAACAAGAAAGCCCGGCGCCAGGAAGATCCTGGACGCCGGGCCGGGCAGCGGACTCATCGTCTTTCGCCGCCGTTTTCGCAGGCCGGAGGTCAATGTCCCGCCGTGCGGTGGAGGCAAGGTATTGCCTCCGAGGGGTTACCGGGGCTGCAACCTTTGGCACGAATGCCGCGGAACTGCTCCTACCGGTGAGATGCTCGCTGTTAGGCAAGCGCCTTCACTCTAGTCGCCGCTTTGAACTCTGGCAAAGCTGGCGTTTCAATGACAAAAGTGTTCGCCATTGACGCCTTTGTGTTGACACAAATGGCCCACTGCATCCACTTTTAAAATTCCCCAGAAGAATAACGATTGAATTTTATATTCTTGACTTGTTATTAAAGCCACTTCTAGAATCCGCCAGCCCCAACAGGGGCCCCTGGGGTTTTCCCGTAGTGCCACTAGGCCAAGCAATCGCATCCTTCCGCAGGATTCAGCGATTCCGGACATGGACCCCATCCGATCGACAAGCCTTCCGCCCAGCTCTCCTGCCGTGGCGGCGGGCTTCTGAGAGAAGGAAGGCTATGGAGCTTTTACAGAACATCGGGCAAGGGCTGAGGACGTTCGCGTCCGACGTCGCCCAAGGGTTCTTCGAGATCACCCACAACGGTTTCGCCTTGCTGGGCTTGGTCGTCGTGGTGTGCGCGGGCACCGCACTTGCACGTCCTGACCTGCGCCAGTCGGCGGAAGTGGAATTGATGGGCTGGCTGCAGGAGCGCCACATCGCCACGACCGAAGCCGCCTGGCAACCCTCGGAGCCCGGTGCGATCGAGCGCGCCACCGCCACCAACCCGGCAGAGCTGCCCAAGCAGCAGGCGGCCGTGGCGTTCTGGCTCAGCAAGAAGTACCGCGTCGCGCCCGAGCCGCTGGGCGCGCTGGTGGCAGAGGCCTACGAGGTGGGCCGTCAGACCAAGCTGGATCCGACGTTGATCCTGGCCATCATGGCTGTGGAATCGGGCTTCAACCCGTTTGCGCAAAGCACCGTCGGCGCCCAGGGCCTGATGCAGGTCATGACGCGGGTGCACACCGCCAAGTACGACCGCTTCGGCGGTACGCTGGCGGCTTTCGACCCGGTCACCAACCTCAAGGTCGGCGTCAAGGTGCTGCAGGAATGCATCGCACGCGCCGGCTCCATCGAAGGCGGCCTGCGTCATTACGTGGGCGACGGCCTCGGCGAACAAGGCCAGAACTACGCTCTCAAGGTGCTGGCCGAACATGCACGGCTGTTCCAGGTGGCCACCGGCCGTGCCCTGCCGCCGCCAGAGCCACGCGTGATCCCGGCAGCTGCGCCTGCCGAAGAACCGCAGCTCGCCCCGGTCCAGACCAAGGCCGACGACACCTTGCTGTCGCTGTCCCAGAGCGCTTCCTGAAGCGGGGCAGCCGGGCCGGAGGCTCGGCTACACTAGCGCCGTACGCAACTGGCGATAGGCAACGGTCAAGCGCAGACCGCATGCTGACGTGGAACAGCCGGACTTTCACAAGCTCCTCGACAACCACTGGGAAGCGTACCGCAGGATCCTCGTGACCCCCGCGTTCAGCCGTTCGCCTGGGCAGCCCTTGTACTGATACAAGGCCATACCTCTGAGGACTGCCATGTACGACCGCAACATCCTGATCGAACAAACCGACCCCGAGCTGTACGCCGCCATCCTGGCCGAAAACCGCCGCCAGGAAGACCACATCGAACTGATCGCCAGCGAGAACTATGCTTCGCCCGCCGTCATGGCCGCGCAGGGTTCGCAGCTCACCAACAAGTACGCCGAGGGCTATCCCGGCCGCCGTTACTACGGTGGCTGTGAGTACGTGGACGTGGCCGAACAACTCGCCATTGACCGCGTCAAGCAGTTGTTCGGCGCCGACGCCGCCAACGTGCAGCCGCATTGCGGCGCCTCGGCCAACCAGGCTGTGTTCCTGGCCTTCCTCAAGCCGGGCGACACCATCATGGGAATGAGCCTGGCCGAAGGCGGCCACCTGACCCACGGCATGGCGCTGAACATGAGCGGCAAGTGGTTCAACGTGGTGAGCTACGGCCTCAACGCCAAGGAAGAGATCGACTACGACGCGATGGAACGCCGCGCGCACGAGACGAAGCCCAAGCTGATCATCGCCGGAGCCTCGGCTTACAGCCTGCACATCGATTTCGCGCGCTTCGCCAAGGTGGCGCGCGATGTCGGGGCAATCTTCATGGTCGACATGGCGCACTATGCCGGCCTGATCGCCGCGGGCGTCTATCCCAACCCGGTTCCGCATGCCGACGTGGTGACCTCGACCACGCACAAGAGCCTGCGCGGCCCGCGCGGCGGCATCATCCTGATGAAGTCCGAGCACGAGAAGGCCATCAACAGCGCCGTGTTCCCCGGCCTGCAGGGCGGCCCGCTGATGCACGTGATCGCCGCCAAGGCCATCGCTTTCAAGGAAGCCCAGGCGCCCGAGTTCAAGGCCTACCAGCAGCGCGTGCTCGACAACGCCCGTGTGGTGGCCGAGACGCTGACGGCGCGCGGCCTGCGCATCGTCAGTGGCGGCACGCAAAGCCACGTGATGCTGGTCGACCTGCGGGCCAAGGGCATCACCGGCAAGGAAGCCGAGGCCGTGCTCGGTGCCGCACACATGACCATCAACAAGAACGCCATCCCGAACGACCCGGAGAAGCCGATGGTGACGAGCGGTGTGCGCGTCGGCACCCCTGCCATGACCACGCGCGGCTTCGGCACGGACGAGGCCCACGCCACAGCCCACCTGATCGCCGATGTGCTGGACAACCCACGCGACGAAGCCAACCTGGCCCAAGTGCGCACCAAAGTCGCCGCACTGACGCAGCGCTTCCCGGTGTACGGCTGAGCCGTAAAGCCGAGCACAGGTCCGCCGTGCGGTGCCCCTTCTGCGGCCACGCCGAGACCCAGGTCGCCGAGACCCGGGTTTCGGAAGACGGCGACTTCATCCGTCGGCGTCGGCGTTGCGCCGGCTGCGACAAGCGCTTCACAACCTATGAGCGCGCCGAAGTGAGCTTTCCGGCCGTGGTCAAGAAGGATGGTCGGCGCACCGAGTACGCGCCGGCCAAGCTGCGCTCTTCCTTCGCGCTGGCGCTGCGCAAGCGGCCCGTCAGTACAGAGCAGATGGACGCGGCGATCGAGCGCGTCGAAGAGAAATTGCTGAATCTCGGCGTCCGCGAAATTCCGTCGCAGTCCATTGGCGAACTCGTCATGCGCGAGTTGAAGAAGCTCGACAAAGTCGCCTATGTGCGGTTTGCCAGCGTCTACCGGAGCTTCGCTGACATCGAGGAGTTCAAAACACTCGTGGACGAGGTCAAACGCTGAACAATTCGACGAATCGTATGCAAAGCGCTTCGTTGTGAATTTTCTACCTTCTTTGTAAGCAGTTGAATCCATAGACTGCCTCCCTGCCATTGCGCTGCGAGGTTGTCATGAGCTTCTTTCGTCTGAAGGTTGGCGCGTACCGCGCCGTTGCGGGCATCACCCTGGTCGAAACCATGGTCTGCCTGCTGATCGCCGGAGTTCTGGTCTCGTTGGCCGGACCTGCGTGGCGTGATCTGCTGCTGCGCCAGCGCATGGGCATGGTACGCACGGAACTGTCCAGCGCAATGCAGGTGGCACGCTGGGAGGCGGTGCGGCGCAACGTCCAGGTCAAACTGCAGCGGCGCACTGACTGCGGCGCCTTGCTAGCCGCCATCCACGACTGGGACTGCGGTTGGGATGTGGAAGCGGCGCTTCCGGGCGAAGCACGAACATTGCAGACCTTCATGCCGCCGCCCGGTGTACGACTGGCGCACCCGGGCGGCGGAGCGGCAATGGAGTTCGGTCCAAACGGCGTACCTACACTGGTTGCGCACAAGTTCGTCATCACTCCAGCGACGCAAGCCACATCGATGACCACCGTCTTGTGCATCAACCGCACAGGGCGTGTGCGCACCGTCAACGGGGCGGCCACATGCTGAGTCGCCGTCGCACACGCCAGACCGGTATCACCCTGCTGGAATCGCTGGTGGCCATGCTCGTCCTGTCGGTTGGCATCGGCGCACTGGCCTGGACCCAGGCGCGGCATCTGGCAGACGGCCGCGAAACCACCGCACGCAGCATGGCGATTCTTCTGACCGAAGATCTTGCGGACCGCATGCTTTTCAATCGCGGCGCAGCAGCAAGCGGCAGCTACGAGTTGGCTTGGGGCGAACGTCCGGCGCCGGCAGATTGCCGCAGCGCCCCCTGCTTGGGCAGCGCACTGGCGCGCGCCGATTTGTCCGCATGGCGCGATGCCTTGGCGCGAGCGCTGCCCGCCAGCGATGCGCACGTGTTTGCAGCCGGCAGCAGTCGGCAGATGGGCATTGCGATCTCCTGGCGCTCGCCCCACTCCAACGTCCTGGCGCAGCCGACGGACCTCGATTGCCCCGCGCAAAGCAGCTGCCATGTCACCTACGTCCCGTTTTGAGCGGCAAAGCGGCCGCATGCTGCTCGAGCTCATCGTGGCGCTCGCGGTGGGCCTGGGCGTTGTGCTGACTGCGATGGGGACGCTGGCTTTCGTGCAGGCCAGCGCCACCGTCCACGGCGACGCCCTCCTATTGCAGCAGCGTGCTGATATCGCGCTTCATGCGATCGGCCAGCAGCTGCGGCAGGCCGGCGCCGTCGAGTTGGTGGAGAACACCGATGGCAGCGTGCGCTTCAGTAACGCGTTCGACGGTCATGCTGCCAGCGGCTTCGCCGTGCAAGGAGAGAACGGCAGCCCGGGCAAACCCGACACGCTGAGCACGAGTCGACAGGACGACGGCGAGGCACACGATTGCCTCGGCAACCGCCCTGACGCCACAGCCCGAGGCATCCGCATGGACAGCCGCTTCTCCGTAGCCGGCGGCAGCCTGCGCTGCCTGGGCGCACAGACGGCCAGCGGCAGCCAGATCATTGTGGACGGCGTGGAGGACTTCCAGGTCCTCTATGGCGTGCGCTCGACCGGCTCGGGCGGCGACCAGTTCCGGTTCGTCGATGCCGATGGGCTCGCCGGTCGGTGGGCCGATGTGGCCGCAGTCCAGATCTGCCTTCAGCTGCGCGGCGAGCACCTCCATCCACAGGCGGCGAGCGTGCGCAACTGTCAGGGGGTGGACCAGGCCGCAGACGGCAGGCTGCACCGCGTGGCGTACGCCACGTTCAGCCTGCGCAACATCCACCCTACCGGTTCGTGAGGTCAAGCATGCAAGAGCGTGGCATCGCCCTTCTGAGCGTGATGGTGACACTGGTACTTGCCGGCCTTGCAGTGCTGGCCAGTGCCCGCGCCGGACTGCTGTACGAAATGGTGGCGGGACACCGGTCCGACCGGCTGCGCACGCATGCCATGGCGGAGGCCCTGCTGCTCGATGCCGAAGCCGACATCCTCGGGCGCCATGGCGATGCGCCCTGCCAGCCCAGCGCCGCGGGGTCGCAGCGCACCGCAAGCGGCTTCATCGGCTGCCGTGAACGCGGCACGGCATCGGTCGCCGCGGCGCCCTACTTCCCACAGGACACGGAGGAGTTCGACGAGGTGCGTTCCCTGCTTCAGGTCGGCGCCGCCGTGCCATGCCGCGACGGCATCTGCGCGCCTGCAAGCCTCCATGCCCTGGCCAGCACCGCGGCGCTGCCAGAAGCGCTCGGCGCCCGGCTCGGACAGTTCACCCGGCCGAGCGATGGCGCAGGGTCGGCAACCAGCATGCGCGGTCGGTACTGGGTCGAGATCTTCCTGTTCCACGGCGAAGGAACGGCCCCGACAAGCCTGCAGCAAGTCTTGCCAGACCCGGCACGCCCCTTCGTCTACCGCATCACTGCGCTGGCCGAAGGCCACAAGCCAGGCACGCAGGTGGTTCTCAGGAGCCTGTTCGTTCCCTATCCCAGAAGCCAGCTGCAATGACACGACTGCCCCTGTGCGCCTGCGCTGCCTTGCTCAGCGTGCTCGCCACCAATGCCATTGCAGAGCCGCAGGCCAGCGCCATCGTCGCGGCTTCGGGCAGCCAGACGCAAAGCCAACAGATCTTCGTTGGCTGGTACGACAACGCCGCCGGCGACGTGCAGGCTCTGGACAGCCCCGCGGCAAGCCATCCACGGTGGAGCGCTGCCGCGCGGCTGCAAGGCCTGGGCAGTGCATCGCGCACCCTGGCAAGCGCCGGTGTGGAGCGCGGCAGCGCCGCCTGGACCGCATTGGCCGACCAATACGGGGCCGCGGCGCTGGGAGCAGTGCGCAACGCCAACCTGTGGTTCGTCGCGGGGCGCGCTGGCGTGCCAGGAGGGCGCGCCATGGTCTATGCCGGCGCCACCGACGGCATGCTGCACGGGTTTGCCGCCGACGACGGCAGCGAGCTGCTGGCGTATCTGCCACGCCGACTGCAGCGCCGGTCCGGAATGGCAGCTGTCGATGGACCGGTGTTTGGTGGCGACGCCCCAGTTGGCGCCCAGGCCGCGCCGCGCAGCTTGCTCGTGGCCGGGCTCGGCCTGGGCGGGCCGGGCTATGTGGTGCTGGATGTGGGCATGCCCGACCGCTTCGCATCGGCCCGCGCCACCGATCTCGTCGTCGCCGACACCACCGACGGGACGGACGCCGACATCGGCCAGCTGCACGCCCCTGCCGTGCTCGACGACGCGAACGCCAACCGTGCCCGCCACATCGTGCAGATGGCCAACGGCCGCTGGGCGCTGGTGATCGGCAATGGCTACTTCAGCACCGCGGGCCGGCCTGTCTTGCTGGTGCAGTACCTCGATCAGGCCCGCGAATTGCTGCGCCTGTCTCCCTGCATGGCGGATGCGCCGTGCGCCTACGCGGGCGGCAACGGCCTGGCCATGCCGAGGTTGCTCGACACCGATGGCGACGGCCGCATGGACCTGGCCTACGCGGGCGATCTGCAGGGGCAGCTGTGGCGCTTCGACATGGGCGGCACCGAAAGTGACTGGCGCGCCAGCCGTGTCTTCACGGCCTGCGACGCGCAAGGCCGCCGCCAGCCCATCACCACGGCACCCTATGCGCAACACCATCCCCAGGGCGGATGGATGCTGGTGTTCGGGACCGGTCGCCATCTGCTCGACCAGGACAGCGCCGTCGCGGACCCGCAATCGCTGTATGGCGTGCACGACCGCGGCCCATCCGACCCGCTGCAACCGGAAAACGCCGCCTGCCGGCGCCCAGACACGCTGAGCGCGCTGGCCTACGGCGACGCGAGTGCCTCGCAAGGCACGGACTACCACGACATTCGCAAGCTGGTGCAGCCCGAAACCGCCGCACGATCGCGCGGTTGGTGGATCGACTTGCCGCACCCTGGGCAGCGCGTGCTGCACAACCCGCAGCTGTTCGAGGGCTACAAGCTGCTGGTACGCAGCGTGGTGCCCGTCGGCGGCGCACAGCCGCGCAGCGCCGGGCGCGCCTGGGTATCGGTGCTCAACCTGCTGACTGGCATGCCGCCGGCTCAGCCGCCCTTCGTGCTGGCCGACGCCGGCCTGCAGGCGCAGCCATTGGCCATGGCCAGCGTGCCGACCGGACCGGCGCTGCTGTCGCGCCGCCCCGGCAGTCGTGAAGCTCTGCTGCGCTCCGCCAACGGCCAGCAGCTGGCGCTGCGCACCGGCACGACGGTGGGTGCACGGGCCGGCTGGCGCGAACAGCCCTGAGCGATCCCTGACAATCCGGCGCGTGACCCCCGATTTCATGCCCGAGGCACTGGCGCTGGCCGAACAGGCGCTGACCCTTTCCAACCCCAACCCGCGCGTCGGCTGCGTGCTCAGTGACGCCCAGGGCGGCGTGCTGGGCCGCGGCTTCACACAACAGGCCGGCGGGCCGCACGCGGAAGTCATGGCACTGCGCGACGCACAGGAGCGAGGCCATTCGGTGGTCGGCGCCACCGCCTGGGTCACGCTGGAACCCTGCGCCCACCATGGCCGCACCGGCCCCTGCTGCGATGCGCTGGTCGCAGCCGGGGTGGCCCGCGTCGTCGCGGCCTGCGAAGACCCCAACCCCCAGGTGGCAGGCCAGGGCCTGGCCCGTCTCGCTGCGGCCGGCGTTGCGATCGAGTGCGGACCGGGCGGCGCCGCCTCGCGCGCACTGAACATCGGCTTCTTCAGCCGCATGCTGCGCGGCCAGCC
Organism: Pseudorhodoferax soli; assembly: GCF_003337555.1. Lineage (GTDB taxonomy): Bacteria > Pseudomonadota > Gammaproteobacteria > Burkholderiales > Burkholderiaceae_C > Pseudorhodoferax > Pseudorhodoferax soli. The sequence goes on from NZ_QPJK01000002.1 coordinate 189,791, forward strand.
CTGGGTGCGCATGAAGATCGCCGCCTCGCTGGACGGCCGCACCGCCTTGGACGATGGCCGCAGCCAATGGATCACCGACACGCCCGCCCGGACCGACGGCCATGCATGGCGCGCGCGCGCCTGCGCCGTGCTGACCGGCATTGGCACTGTGCTGCAGGACGACCCGCTGCTGGACGTGCGCCTGGTACCCAGCACACGCCAGCCGCATCTGGTGCTGGTCGACAGCCGGCTGCAGCTGCCGCTGACGGCCAATCTGTTCGCCCCCAAGCGGCAATTGCTGATCTATACCGCCAGCGACGACGCGGCCAAGGCCGAGGCCCTGCGCGCACGCGGCGCCACGGTCATCCGTCTCCCGGGCCAGACACCGCAAACCGCCGCCAAGGTCGATCTCGCCGCACTGCTGCACGACCTGGCCGCGCGCGAGGTCAACGAAGTCCACGTGGAAGCCGGCACCCAACTCAACGGTTCGCTGCTGCGCGAGGGCCTGGTGGACGAGCTGCTGGTCTACCTCGCCCCCAAGCTGATCGGCCAGGGCATGGGCATGGCGCGCCTGGGTCCGCTGGACGACCTCGCCGAGGCCCTGGCCTTGGAATGGGGCACCGTGGAACGCGTCGGCGCCGACCTGCGCATCCTCGCCCGCATCCCCGGCCGCGACCAGATCTGACCCCGCGCGCCCGGCGCAGGCGCAAAGCCTGCGAAAATACGCGGCTATGTTCACGGGAATCATCACCGGAGTGGGGCGCATCGCCGCTGTCCACGACCTCGGCAGCTCCTCCAGCTACGGCAAGCGGCTTGTCATCGAGACGCCGACCGCCTACCTCGACGATGTGGGCCTGGGCGACAGCATCGCGCTCAACGGCGCCTGCATGACGGTCACGACGCTGGACGCTCCCGGGCTCCGCTTCACCGTCGACGTCTCGGCCGAATCGCTGGCCCGCACCGCGGGACTGGCCGACACCGGCCGCGTCAACCTCGAAAAGGCGCTGCGCGCGCACGACCGGCTCGGCGGCCACATCGTCTCGGGCCATGTGGACGGCCTCGGCCATGTGCAGCGCTTCGAGCAGGTCGGCGAAAGCTGGGCGCTGGACATCCTGGCCCCGACCGAGCTGGCCCGCTACATGGCCTACAAGGGCTCGGTCACGGTGCAGGGCGTGAGCCTCACGGTCAATGCCGTCGAGGATGTGGCAGATGGTTGCATCATCCGCATCAACCTCATCCCCCATACGGTAGAGAACACCACCCTGGGCGACTTGCGCCAGGGTTCGCCCGTGAATCTCGAAATCGACACCATCGCCCGCTACGTGGAACGCATGCTGCGGCTGGGCAAGGACAACAACGCATGACATCCCCCTCCCCCGCGCCGATCTCCCCGGTCGCGGACATCGTCGCCGAGCTGCGCGCCGGCCGCATGGTCATCCTCGTGGACGAGGAAGACCGCGAGAACGAAGGCGACCTGGTGCTGGCGGCTGACCACGTCACGCCCGAGGCGATCAACTTCATGGCCCGCCATGCGCGCGGCCTGATCTGCCTGACGCTGTCGCGCGCGCTCTGCGAACGCCTGCGCCTGCCGCCCATGGTGGCACGCAACGGCGCCAAGCACTCCACCGCGTTCACCGTTTCCATCGAGGCCGCCGAGGGCGTCACCACCGGCATCTCGGCCGCCGACCGTGCGCGCACCGTGCAGGCTGCCGTGGCGCCAAACGCGCGGGCCGAAGACCTGGTGCAGCCCGGCCACATCTTCCCCCTGCAGGCCGTGGACGGCGGCGTGCTCATGCGCGCCGGCCACACCGAAGCCGGCTGCGACTTGTCCGTCATGGCCGGCTGCAGCCCTGCCTCGGTCATCTGCGAGGTCATGAACGAGGACGGCACCATGGCCCGCCTGCCGGACCTGCAGCTGTTCGCCGCCCAGCACGGCCTGAAGATCGGCACCATCGCCGACCTGATCGAGTACCGCAGCCGCACCGAGTCGCTCGTCGAGCGGGTGGGCAGCCGCGAGATCCAGACCGCCTACGGCCCGTTCACGGCCCATGCCTACCAGGACAAGCCCAGCGCCAGCGTGCACCTGGCCCTGGTCAAGGGCAGCTGGAGCCCCGATACGAGCGTGGCGGTGCGTGTGCACGAGCCGCTGTCCGCACTCGACCTGCTGGAGGTCGACCGCTCCATGCACTCGTGGACGCTGCCATCGAGCCTGGAGCACATCGCGCGCGAAGGAGCAGGCGTGGCCGTGCTGCTCAACTGCGGCGAAAGCGCCGCCGAGCTCCTGGCCCAGTTCGAGGGCACGGCGCGCGCAGCCCAGGCCCCCGAACGCGGCCGCATGGATCTGCGGACTTACGGTGTGGGCGCACAGATCCTGCGCGATTGCGGCGTGCACCGTATGCGCCTCATGGGCAACCCGCGGCGCATGCCCAGCATGACGGGCTACGGCCTGGAAAGCACGGGCTACCTCGCGCCCGGCCAAGACAAGGAAGAACAATGAAGGGCGCCAACCAGGGCGAACTCGCCGGCAACGATCCCCGCCTGGACGGCCGTGGCCTGTCCATCGGCATCGTGCAGGCCCGCTTCAACGCCGACATCACCGACGCGCTGGCCCAGGCCTGCAAAGAGGAACTGGCCGCGTTGGGGGTCGCTGCCGACCAGATCCGCCATGAAACCGTTCCCGGCGCGCTGGAAGTACCCATTGCGCTGCAGGCCATGGCCGCCTCGCGCCGCTACGACGCGCTGGTCGCCCTGGGCTGCATCGTGCGCGGCGAGACCTACCACTTCGAACTGGTGGCCAACGAATCGGGCGCCAGTGTGAGCCGCATCGCGCTGGACCACAGCATCCCGATCGCCAACGCGATCCTGACCACCGAAAACATGGAGCAGGCCGTGGCCCGCCAGACCGACAAGGGCCGCGACGCGGCCCGCGTGGCGGTCGAGATGGCACGCCTGCTCGAACAAGTGCGCACATGACCGAGCAAACCAACGACGACGCGCCCCCCATGGGCCACCAGACCCGCACCGGCCGCACTGCCACCGGCGCGCGCAAGGCGGCCGCCAAAAACGCACGCAGCCGCGCACGCGAATTCGCGCTGCAGGCGCTGTACCAGCACGTGGTGAGCGGCAACGATGCCGCGGCCATCGACGTCTTCACGCGCGACCTGTCGGGCTTCCACAAAGCCGACGCCGCGCACTACGACGCCCTGCTGCACGGCTGCATCGCCGAGGCGGGACAGATGGACGCGCTGATGGAGCCGCTGCTGGACCGCACCATGGAACGCATCTCGCCGATCGAGCATGTGGTCCTGTGGATCGGCATCTACGAGATGCGCCACTGCCCGGACGTGCCCTGGCGCGTGGTGCTCAACGAGTGCATCGAGCTGGCCAAGGAATTTGGCGGCACCGATGGCCACAAGTACGTCAACGGCATCCTGAACGGGCTGTCGCCGCAGCTGCGCGCGACCGAAGTCGAGGCCGACCGCGGCAAGAAGAAGCCGCCAAGCGCATGAGGATTTCGCGCCGGGCCCAGGCCATCGAACCCTTCTACGTGATGGAGGTGGCCAAGGAGGCCGCCGCGCTTGCGCGCGAGGTGGCTGGTGGATCGCAGCCCATGGTGTTTCTCAACATTGGCGAGCCCGACTTCACGGCCCCGCCGCTGGTCCAGGAGGCCGCAGCACGTGCCGTGCGCGATGGCCGCACGCAGTACACCCAGGCCACCGGCCTGCCCGAGCTGCGCGAGCGCATCAGCGCCTGGTACGCCGAACGCCTGGGCGTGCAGGTTCCGGCGCGCCGCATCGTCGTCACGGCCGGCGCCTCTGCCGCGCTGCAGCTGGCGTGCCTGGCACTCATCGAGGCCGGCGACGAAGTGCTGATGCCGGACCCTAGTTACCCCTGCAACCGGCATTTCGTGAGCGCCGCCGAAGGCCGCGCCGTGCTGCTGCCGACCACGGCGGCCGAGCGCTTCCAGCTCAGCGCCGACAAGGTTGCCGCTGCCTGGAACGCGCAGACGCGCGGCGTGCTGCTGGCCTCGCCGTCCAACCCCACGGGCACCTCGATCGCGCCGGAAGAACTGGCCCGCATCCACGCCCAGGTGCTGGCGCGCGGCGGCATCACGCTCATCGACGAGATCTACCTGGGCCTGTCCTACGACCCGGCTTTCGGCCGCAGCGCGCTGGCGCTGGGCGACGACGTGGTCAGCATCAACAGCTTCTCCAAGTACTTCAACATGACGGGCTGGCGGCTGGGCTGGCTGGTCGTGCCCGATGCGCTGGTGCCCGTCGTCGAGCGCATCGCGCAGAACCTGTTCATCTGCGCCAGCACCATTGCCCAGCATGCGGCGCTGGCCTGTTTCGAGGCCGAAAGCATCGCGCTGTACGAGCAGCGCCGTGCCGAATTCCGCGCGCGGCGCGACTACTTCGTGCCAGCGCTCGACGCGCTGGGCCTGAAGGTGCCCGTCATGCCCGACGGCGCCTTCTACGCCTGGGCCGATTGCGCGCAGGCCTGCGAGCGTCTGGGTGTGCAAGGCAGCTGGGACCTCACCTTCGCGCTCATGCACCAGGCCCACCTGGCCGTGACGCCAGGCCGCGATTTCGGCCAAGCCGACACCGGCCGGTTCATCCGCTTCTCCACGGCCAGCTCCATGGCCCACCTGCAGGAAGCCGTGGCGCGCCTGCGCACCCTGCTCGCATGACGGCCGATGTCTTCCGCTTCCCGGTGCGCGTGTACTGGGAAGACACCGATGCCGGCGGCATCGTGTTCTATGTGAACTACCTGAAGTTCTTCGAGCGGGCTCGCACCGAATGGCTGCGTGCGCGCGGCATCGGCCAGCGCGCGCTCAAGGACCAGAGCGGCGGCATGTTCGTCGTCAGCGCCACCGAGGTGCGCTATCTGCGGCCCGCGCGGCTGGACGACGAACTGTTGGTCACCGTGCGCGTGGAACGTTTTGGCGCCGCCTCGCTCCTACTGGCCCAGCAGGTGCTGGCGGGGCCCGCAGCCGGCGGGCCTGTGCTTTGCGAGGGAAGCATCCGCATCGGCTGGGTCCAGGCCGACACCCTGCGTCCTGCGAGAATCCCGCCCTCCGTTTTGAACGTGCTCGAACATCCATGACGCTTACCTTGCGCCCTTCCGTCCGGAGTCCCCGATGAACCAGGACATGTCGATCCTGCATCTGGTGCTCAACGCCAGCTTCGTCGTCCAGTTCGTGATGGCGCTGCTGGTCTGCGTCTCCATCGCCAGCTGGGCGGCGATCTTCCGCAAGCTGTTCGCGCTCAAGAAGGTGCATGCGCTCAACGAGGAGTTCGAGCGCGACTTCTGGTCCGGCAGCAACCTCAACGAGCTGCACGCGGCCGCCACGCAGAACGCCAAAAGCGCCGGCCCCATGGAGCGCATCTTCGCCAGCGGCATGCGCGAATACCAGAAGCTGCGCGAGCGCCGCATCACCGACGCAGGCACGCTGATGGACGGCGCGCGCCGCGCCATGCGCGCCAGCTTCCAGCGCGAGATGGACGTGATCGAGACCAACCTCTCGTTCATGGCATCGGTCGGTTCGGTCTCGCCCTACGTCGGCCTGTTCGGCACGGTCTGGGGCATCATGCACGCCTTCACGGGCCTGGCCAGCATGCAGCAGGTGACGCTGGCCACCGTGGCGCCCGGCATCGCCGAGGCGCTGGTCGCCACGGCCATCGGCCTGTTCGCCGCGATCCCGGCCGTGGTGGCCTACAACCGGTTCGCGCGCGACATCGACCGTACCGCGATCCGCCTGGAAACCTTCATCGAAGAGTTCTGCAACATCCTGCAGCGCAACGTGGCGACGCAATCGCCATCGGGACACTGACATGCCAGGAACGATCTCAAGGGGCCGCGGCCGCCGCACCATGAACGAGATCAACATGGTGCCCTTCATCGACGTGATGCTGGTCCTGCTGATCATCTTCATGGTCACGGCCCCCATGGTCACGCCCAGCCTGATCGACCTGCCCAGCGTGGGCAAGGCGGGGCGCCAGCCGGACAAGATCATCCAGGTCGTCATCAACAAGGATGAGCGGCTGGAGGTCAAGGGCGGCGATGGCAGCCAGCAGGTCTCGCAGCGCGAGCTGGCCGCCGCCGTCAAGCGCGCCCAGGGCGAAGACACCAATGCGCCTGTCGTGATCAGCGCCGACCGCAACGTGAAATACGAGACCGTGGTCAAGGCCATGGACGCGTTGCAGCGCGCCGGCGTCGCGCGCGTGGGCCTGTCGGTGCAGCTCGGCCAGTAGGCGAAGGGCCAATGGCTACCTTGACCCACGCTGCACTGGAGCCGTCCAGCCTCACGCCACCGCAACAGGACGGCCTGCTGCGCTCCGTCGGCCTGGCGCTGGTGGCGCATGCGCTGCTGATCGCCGCTCTGACCTGGGGCGTGAACTGGAAGTCGCAGGAAACCCCGGCCGTGGAGGCCGAGATCTGGTCGTCCGTGCGCCAGCAGGCCGCACCGCGCGCAGTCGAGCCGCCAGCGGTGCAGCCCGAGCCCGAACCGCCCAAGCCCGAGCCCAAGCCCGAGCCCAAGCCCGAGCCCAAGCCCGAGCCCAAGGTCGAACCGCCTCCGACCCCACCGGCGCCACCCAAGGTCGCTCCGCCGCCTGACACCAGCGTGCGCGACGCGCAGATCGCGCTGGAACGCGAGAAGCAGGAACGCGAACGCAAGGAGCGCGAGCGCGAATTGGCCGAGCGCCGCGAACAGCAGAAGAAGGCCGCCGCCGAAAAACAGCGCCAGGAAGACCTGGCCGAAGCCAAGCGCGAAGCCCAGCAAAAGGCCGAGGCGCAGAAGAAGCTCGAAGCCCAGAAGAAGGCGGAGGCACAGAAGAAGGCCGACGCCGAGGAACGCAAGGCGGCCGAGGCTGCCGAAGCCAAGCGCAAGCAGCAGCAGGCGGCCGTGAAGGCCGCCGACGAGAAGGCCGCCGAGGCCCGTCGCCAGGAGAACATCCGCCGCATGCAAGGCATGGCCGGCGCGAGCGGCGGCGCCACGGCCACCGGCAGCGCCCTGCAGTCCACCGGCCCATCGGCCAGCTACGGCGCGCGCGTGGCGGCACGCGTGCGGCCCAACATCGTGTTCCCCGACAGCGTGCAAGGCAACCCGAGCGCCGAGGTCGAGGTGCGCAGCGCGCCGGACGGCACCATCATCGGCAAGCGCCTCACCAAATCCAGCGGCAACAAGGCCTGGGACGATGCCGTGCTGCGCGCCATCGACAAGACCGAGACCCTGCCACGGGACACCGACGGCCGCGTGCCCGGGCTCATGACGATCAGCTTCCGGCCCAAGGAATAAGGCACTTCTGCCCGCCAAAGAAAAAGCCCGCGATGCGGGCTTTTTCTTTGGGCAGCGGGCCGCAAGCCCGCTGGGACGGTCAGGCCGGAACCTTGTCCGCCACGTCCGTGTAGTCCTGGATCTTGTCGAAGTTCAGGTACTGGTAGATCTGGCCGCTGGCGGCTGTCAGCACGCCCATGTCGACCATGTACTCTTCCTTGGTCGGGATGCGGCCCAGCTTGGAGCAGATCGAGGCCAGCTCGGCCGAACCCAGGTACACGTTGGTGTTCTTGCCCAGGCGGTTCGGGAAGTTGCGCGTGCTGGTCGACATCACGGTCGCGCCCTCGCGCACCTGCGCCTGGTTGCCCATGCACAGCGAGCAGCCCGGCATTTCGGTGCGGGCGCCGGCGTTGCCGAACACGCCGTAATGGCCTTCCTCGGTCAGCTGCTGCGCGTCCATCTTGGTCGGCGGCGCGATCCACAGCTTGACCGGGATGTCGCGCTTGCCTTCGAGCAGCTTGGACGCCGCACGGAAGTGGCCGATGTTGGTCATGCACGAGCCGATGAACACCTCATCGATCTTGGCGCCGGCCACGTCGGACAGCGTCTTCACGTCGTCCGGGTCGTTCGGGCAGGCCACGATGGGTTCGTGGATGTCGGCCAAATCGATCTCGATCACAGCTGCGTACTCCGCGTCGGCATCGCCCTGGAGCAACTGCTGGTCCTTGAGCCAGGCTTCCTGCGCAGCGATGCGGCGCTGCAGCGTGCGCGCATCGGCATAGCCCTCGGCGATCATCCACTTCATCAGCGTGATGTTGCTGTTGATGTACTCGGCGATCGGTTCCTTGTTCAGGTGCACCGTGCAGCCGGCAGCCGAACGCTCGGCCGAAGCATCGGACAGTTCGAAGGCCTGTTCCACCTTCAGGTCGGGCAGGCCTTCGATCTCGAGGATGCGGCCCGAGAAGATGTTCTTCTTGCCCTTCTTCTCGACCGTCAGCAGGCCCTGCTTGATGGCGTACAGCGGGATCGCGTTGACCAGGTCACGCAGGGTCACACCGGGCTGCATCTTGCCCTTGAACTTCACCAGCACGGACTCGGGCATGTCCAGCGGCATCACGCCGGTGGCGGCCGCGAAGGCCACCAGGCCGGAGCCTGCGGGGAAGCTGATGCCGATCGGGAAGCGCGTGTGCGAATCGCCGCCAGTGCCCACGGTGTCGGGCGTCAACAGGCGGTTGAGCCAGCTGTGGATCACGCCGTCGCCCGGGCGCAGCGAGATGCCGCCGCGGTTGGCCATGAAGTCCGGCAGCTCGTGGTGCATCTTCACGTCCACCTTCTTCGGGTAGGCGGCGGTGTGGCAGAACGATTGCATGACCAGGTCGGCCGAGAAGCCCAGGCAGGCCAGGTCCTTCAGTTCGTCGCGCGTCATCGGGCCGGTGGTGTCTTGCGAGCCGACCGAGGTCATCTTCGGTTCGCAGTAGGTGCCCGGTCGGACGCCCTGGCCTTCGGGCAGGCCACAGGCGCGGCCGACCATCTTCTGCGCCAGCGAAAAGCCCTTGCCGCTGTCCACCGGGGCCTGCGGCAGGCGGAACAGGGTGGATGCAGGCAATCCGAGGGCCTCGCGGGCCTTGGACGTCAGGCCGCGGCCGATGATCAGCGGAATGCGGCCACCGGCGCGCACTTCGTCGAACAGCACCTCGCTCTTGACCTGGAACTCGGCGATGACCTGGCCATCCTTGAGTGCCTTGCCTTCGTAGGGGCGCAGTTCGACCGTGTCGCCCATGTTCATCTGGCTCACGTCGAGCTCGATCGGCAGCGCGCCGGCATCTTCCATGGTGTTGTAGAAGATGGGAGCGATCTTCGTACCCAGGCAGACACCGCCGAACTTCTTGTTCGGGATGAAGGGGATGTCTTCACCGGTGAACCACAGCACCGAGTTGGTGGCCGACTTGCGGGAGGACCCGGTGCCGACCACGTCGCCCACGTAGGCGACCGGCAGGCCGCGGGCCACCAGTTCCTCGATGAACTTGATCGGGCCGCGCTTGCCGTCTTCTTCGGGCGTGAAGGGCGCGCCGTCGCGCTTGTTCTTCAGCATGGCCAGCGCGTGCATGGGGATGTCCGGGCGCGTGGTGGCGTCGGGAGCCGGCGACAGGTCGTCGGTGTTGGTTTCGCCGGGCACCTTGAACACCGTGAAGGTGATGCTCTTGGGCACTTCCGGGCGGCTGGTGAACCATTCCGCGTCGGCCCAGCTCTGCAGCACGGCCTTGGCGTTGGCATTGCCCGCGTCGGCCAGTTCCTTGACGTCGTGGAACTGGTCGAACATCAGCAGCGTCTTCTTGAGGCCGTTGGCGGCCACAGTGCCAACCTCTGCGTCCTTGAGCAGGTCGACCATGGGGCCAATGTTGTAGCCGCCCAGCATGGTGCCCAGCAGCTCGGTGGCCTTGGCGCGCGAGATCAGCGGGCTCTTCTCGGCGCCATGCGCCACGGCCGCCAGGTAGCTGGCCTTGACCTTGGCAGCGTCGTCCACACCGGCCGGCACGCGGTGGGTGATCAGGTTCAGCAGGAACGCTTCCTCGCCCGCGGGCGGTGCCTTCAGCAGCTCGATGAGCTCGGCCGTTTGCTGCGCCGACAACGGCAGCGGAGGAATACCCAGCGCAGCGCGCTCGGCAACGTGTTCACGGTAGGCTTGCAACATTTTCTTCTCCTGGGAACAGACCGACGGACGCATAAGCAAGAAGCGCACCGTTGGCGTGGGGCTGAATCTTGTGTTAGTTCTTGGGCGCGTCCGCGCTCTCAAAGATGGACCTGGGCGGGTTCTTCTTCATCTCGTCGGCAAACGCGAGCTGCGCCGGCGCCTGGCACTCATCCGCCACGCGAACGCCCTGCTTCTGGTTCATGAGCATGGACTTGTTGCCCAACTGCAGCCACATGGCGCCAGCCTTCGGATCTTCCAGACGGATCGCGCCGGTGCGGCTTTCGACCGGATGCATACGGTAACGGGCGCCCTTGGTGGAGACCGTGAAGAAGCCGGGCTTCTGCTCGTCTGCCGTCACGACCACATCGGCACCCAGCTCGCACTGGATCTTGCCGGTGAACACCCTTTGCGCGACTGCCAGATCGGCGTCGGAGATGACCACGTGCGTGTCCTCGGAGATCGGCGTGACCTCTTCGACGGCCTTGGCCGCACTGCGCCGGATCGGCGCCTTCTTCGGCTCCGCCTTGGCGGTCGGTTTGGCGGCGGCCTTGGCAACCGGCTTGGCAGCGGTCTTCGTGGAGGTCTCGGCGGCGGCCTTGGACGTGCTGCTTTGGGCCGAGGCTGCAAACGGCAGAGCCATCGACAAGACAGCGATGAGGGCGAGCTTCTTCATGGGAGGGAATTTCCTTGGCGGATGGGTTGCTAGGTTGCTGGCTGGCGTTCAGGCACGAAGAACGCCTGCGCCTGGTGCGGGAGCACACGCCCTGTGGCGTGCGCACGCACCAGCACCTGCCAGAAATGGCGGTAGCTTGCACGGTCGTGCAATGTGCCTTCGAAGCTGACGGGCGCCCAGCTTGCACCGATGGCGGCGTCCAGGATCTGTGCGGCTTGGTGGATCTGCTCTTCGTCCGGCGCGAACGCTTCAAGAATCGGACGGATTTGGCTGGGGTGGATGCTCCACATCCGCGTGTAGCCAAACTCGCGCGCTGCGCGGCGGGCCGCCATGCGCATGGCCTCGCCATTGCTGAACTCGGTCACGACGCAGTGCGACGGCACCTTGCCGTGGGCGTGGGCGGCCGAGGCGATTTCGAGCTTGGCGCGCACGACCAGCGAATGGGCGAACTGCCCGGCCACGCCCATGCCGTCGGCAGGGATCGCGCCGGCGTGGGCCGAGACGAAGTCCATGAGGCCGAAGCTCAGCGACTGCACGCGTGCGTGGGCCGCGATGTCGAAGGCATTGCGCACGGCCAGCGGCGATTCGATCAGCACATGCAGCGGCAGCTGCGACGCACCCGCTGCATCGAGCGCCTGCACTGCGCGCACCACATCGGCCAGGCTCTCGACCTTGGGCACCATCAGGTGGCTCAGGCGCGCGCCGGCGCGGCCCGCGATGAAGGACACATCGCTGTCGAACGCGGCATGGTCGACCGGGTGCACGCGCACGCCGACCCGCATGCCGGGCGCAGCGGCCAGCGCCAGTTCGGTGACCAAGGCGGCATGCTCGGCCTCGCCACCCACGGGCGCGCCGTCTTCGCAGTCCAGCGTGACGTCGAACACGCAGGCGCCGAATTCCTGGGCCATCTCGGCCTGCAGCGCCAGGCTCTTGCGCATGCGCGCCTCGACGCCGCTGTAGTGGTCACAGACCGGCAGCGTGACGGCGCCGGCCTGCGCGCCGAGCAGCACGGTGGCGGGATGGTTGGCAGCGGTGACGGTCATGCGGATTGACGTGCCACGATGAACATGCGGGGAAAGGCCAGCAGCCGCTTGCCGTCGGCACGCGGTGCGTACGCCGCATCGACGCGCCGCTCGTACTCCGCCAGGTAGCTGGACTGCAGCGCGGCCGGCAGGCGGTCGACAAAGGGCTTGAGCCCGGTGCCGCGCACCCATTCGACGATGGCCGCGGCCGAGGCCATTGGGTGCTGGTAGATGGTGTGCCAGACGTCCACCTGCGCCGCCAGCGGGGCCAGTAGGTCGTAGTAGCCGCCGATGCCCAGCAGTTCGGTGCGCAGCTTGTCTGCGTCGCCGATGGGCTCGGCCCAGGGCGCCAGGGCCGCCACCTCGCGCATCAGCCGATGGGTCGGCTGCTGCCGGTTGTCGGGCATCTGGATGGCCAGCACGCCGCCCGGCGCCAGCGCCGCAAACAGGCGCGGGACCAGCGTCTCGTGGCCAGGCACCCATTGCAGGGCGGCGTTGGCATAAATGAGGTCGGGCGCGGGTCCATCGGCCTCTTGCGGCGCCCAGGCCGCGATGTCACCCCATGCGAAGCGCGCCTGCGGCAGGCGCTCGCGCGCATTGGCCAGCATGGGTTCGGAATTGTCGATCCCGACGACCTTGGCGCCGGGAAAACGCTGCACCAGCAGCTCGGTGGAATTGCCCGGTCCACAGCCCAGGTCGACCACGTGGGCGGCCTGTGCCAGCGGCACACGCGCCAGCAGATCCTGTGCGGGCCGCGTGCGCTCGTCCTCGTAACGACGGTAGAGCGTGGGGTTCCAGTCGAGCATGCCGGCTTCCTGCTTACAGGAGGTGCTTGACGCCGTCCTGCTCGCTTTGCAGCTCGGCCAGCGTCTTGTCGATGCGCTCCTGGCTGAATGCGTCGATCTCCAGGCCCTCGACCAGCTTGTACTCGCCGTTCTCGCAGGTGACGGGGAAGCCGAACATCACGTCCTTCGGAATGCCGTACTGGCCGTCCGACGGAATGCCCATGGTCACCCACTTGCCGTTGGTCCCCAGGGCCCAGTCGCGCATGTGGTCGATGGCGGCGTTGGCAGCCGAGGCGGCCGACGACAGGCCACGCGCTTCGATGATGGCGGCACCGCGCTTGCCCACGGTGGGCAGGAAGGTGTCGGCGTTCCAGACCTGGTCGTTGATCATCTTGGCCACGCTTTCGCCGCCGATGGTGGCGAAGCGGTAGTCGGCGTACATCGTGGGCGAGTGGTTGCCCCAAACGGTCAGCTTCTCGATGTCGGCCACGGGCTTGCCGGTCTTGGCAGCCAGCTGGCTGGCGGCGCGGTTGTGGTCCAGGCGCAGCATGGCGGTGAAGTTCTTGCGCGGCAGGTCCGGCGCGCTCTTCATGGCGATGTAGGCGTTGGTGTTGGCCGGGTTGCCGACCACCAGCACCTTGACGTTGCGGCTGGCGACGGCGTTCAGCGCCTTGCCCTGGGCCGTGAAGATGGCGCCATTGACGGCCAGCAGCTCGGCACGTTCCATGCCGGGGCCACGCGGACGCGAGCCGACCAGCAGGGCGTAGTCGGTATCCTTGAACGCGGTCATCGGGTCGCTGTGCGCCTCGATGCCAACCAGCAGCGGGAACGCGCAGTCGTCCAGCTCCATGATCACGCCCTTGAGCGCCTTCTGCGCCTTCTCGTCCGGGATTTCCAGCAATTGCAGGATCACCGGCTGGTCCTTGCCGAGCATTTCGCCCGAGGCGATGCGGAACAGGAGGGCGTAACCGATTTGACCAGCTGCACCAGTGACGGCAACGCGGACGGGCTTTTTGCTCATGAGGAAGGCTCCGGAAAGGAAGGAGGGAGAAACACCCCCGCCCAGGCGACGGAACAGTGAGCGCACGGGCCCGGGGGACAGCCCTAGAGTTTACCCGTGTTCCGCAAAAGTGGTCAATTTGTCTTATGTCTTATATAAGATAAGATTGCCCGCCGCGCAGGCCGCTGCGGCACCGCGTGCGCGGGCATGGAAGGCTGGCTAGAACGCCGGCCGTCCGCGCGTCATCCAACCCCGCCGGGCGTTCCGACTCCCGGCACCCTGCCCCAGTTCCATGCCCGCACCCATCTCCGGCAACGCCGCCGAGCCGTCCCTGGACACGGGCCTGAGCGCCACGCCGGCCTTCAGCCCGCTGTACCAGCAGATCAAGGGCCTGATCCTGCAGCGCCTGCAGGCTGGCGAGTGGAAGCCTGGCGAACTGATCCCGAGCGAGATCGAACTGGCCGCCCGCTTCCGCGTGAGCCAGGGAACGGTGCGCAAGGCGGTCGACGAACTGGCCGGGGAGAACCTGCTGGTGCGGCGCCAGGGCAAGGGCACCTTCGTCGCAACGCACACCGAGCAGCATGTGCGCTACCGCTTCCTCAAGCTCGTGCCCGACGACGGCGACCTCATCCGCGAAGGCCCCGCCCAACGCGCCTTTCTCGAATGCAAGCGCACCCGGGCCAGCGCGGAGATCGCGCGCGCACTGGGCTTGCGCAGCGGTGACGCGGTGATGCAGGTGCGCCGCGTGCTCTCCTTTGCCGCGGATGGCGGCGCCCAGACGCCGACCATCCTCGAAGACCTTTGGCTGCCGGGCGGGCCCTTCAAGGGCCTCACCGCCGAGCGCATGGCAGGCTTTCGCGGGCCGACCTACGCCCTGTTCGAAACCGAGTTCGGCGTGCGCATGGTGCGCGCCGAGGAGAAGATCCGCGCCGTGCTGCCCGATGCAGACCAGGCCGGCATCCTGCAGGTCGCACCCGCCACGCCACTGCTCAGCGTGGAGCGCGTGGCCTACACCTACAACGACACGCCCATGGAACTGCGGCGCGGCCTGTACCGCACCGACACGCACCACTATCGCAACGATCTGAGCTGACTTTCGCGCATGGGCAGACGCATGTGCGACTGGCTTTGCAAGACCTCGTCGCGTTTGTCCTGTTGCATTGCAATAGAATTTTGGGCTAACCGCCGCGACAGAATTACAAGGCAGTTACATCCACGAAAGCGCATTCATGACAGAAGCCGCCTCCTCAGCACGACCCAAACGCCCCGAGTTCCGCAACATCAACGCCCTCACCGATCTGCCGACCTACCGGTTGCCGGCTGCAGGTTGGGTGTCCATCCTGCACCGCGCCAGCGGCGTGCTGATGTTCCTGTTGATGCCGTTCATCATCTGGATGTTCGACACCTCGGTCACGTCCGAACTGTCGTTCGCACGCTTCAAGGCCGCGTTCAACACCGGCCTGGGTTTTGCGCCGGGCTGGTTCCTGAAGCTCGTGGTACTGGCGCTGATGTGGGCCTACCTCCACCACTTCATCGCCGGGCTGCGCCACCTGTGGATGGACGTGAGCCATGACGCTGTCAACAAGCAGTTTGGCAAGACCTCCGCCACCACCGTGCTGGTGCTGAGCCTGGGCCTCACGCTGGTGCTGGGCCTGAAGCTTTTCGGCGTCTACTGATCACAACAAGGAAAAGTCTCCCCATGGCTGTCAACTACGGATCCAAGCGCATCGTCGTCGGTGCGCACTACGGCTTGCGCGACTGGCTGGCGCAACGCGTCACCGGCGTGCTCATGGCGCTGTTCACCGTCATCGTGCTGGCCCAGCTGCTGCTGACCAAGGGCCCGGTGGGCTACGACCTGTGGGCCGGCATCTTCGCCGCCCAATGGATGAAGGTGCTGACCTTCTCCGTGATCATTGCCCTGATCTACCACGTGTGGGTGGGCATCCGCGATGTGTTGATGGACTACATCACCGCAGCAGTCTGGCTCCGTCTCGCGCTCCAGATTTTCACCATCGTCTGGCTGGTCGGCTGTGCCGGCTGGGCCATCCAAGTCCTCTGGAGACTGTGAGCATGAGCTACACCAAGAAGAACATCAACAAGCGCAAGTTCGACGTCGTCATCGTCGGCGCCGGCGGCTCCGGCATGCGCGCTGCACTCGAACTCTCGCGCGCCGGCCTGTCCGTCGCTTCGCTGTCCAAGGTTTTCCCGACGCGCTCGCACACGGTGGCGGCGCAGGGCGGCGTGTCCGCCTCGCTGGGCAACATGTCCGAGGACAACTGGCACTACCACTTCTACGACACCATCAAGGGCTCCGATTGGTTGGGCGACCAGGACGCCATCGAGTTCATGTGCCGTGAAGCGCCCAAGGTGGTGATCGAGCTCGAGCACTTCGGCATGCCATTCGACCGCAACCCGGACGGCACGATCTACCAGCGCCCGTTCGGCGGCCACACCGCCAACTACGGCGAGAAGCCCGTGCAGCGCGCCTGCGCCGCGGCCGACCGCACCGGCCACGCCATGCTGCACACCCTGTACCAGCAAAACGTCAAGGCCAAGACCAACTTCTTCGTCGAGTGGATGGCGCTGGACCTGATCCGCGACGCCGATGGCGACGTGGTCGGTGTCACCGCGCTCGAACTGGAAACCGGCGAGCTGTACGCGCTGCAGGCCAAGGCCGTGCTGCTGGCCACCGGCGGCGCCGGCCGCATCTTCGCGGCATCGACCAACGCCTTCATCAACACCGGCGACGGCCTGGGCATGGCGGCGCGCGCCGGCATCCCGTTGCAGGACATGGAGTTCTGGCAATTCCACCCGACCGGCGTGGCCGGCGCGGGCGTGCTGCTGACCGAAGGCTGCCGCGGCGAAGGCGCCATCCTGCTCAACAGCAATGGCGAACGTTTCATGGAGCGCTACGCGCCCACGCTGAAGGACCTGGCACCGCGCGACTTCGTCTCGCGTTCCATGGACCAGGAGATCAAGGAAGGTCGCGGCTGCGGTCCCAACAAGGACTACATTCTCATGAAGCTGGACCACCTGGGCGCCGACACCATCCGCAAGCGCCTGCCCTCGGTGGAAGAGATCGGCCACAACTTCGCCAACGTCGACATCACCAAAGAGCCAATCCCGGTGGTGCCGACCATCCACTACCAGATGGGTGGCATCCCGACCAACATCAACGGCCAGGTCGTCACGCACGACGGCCAGCAGAACAACATCGTCAACGGCCTGTACGCGGTCGGCGAGTGCTCCTGCGTGTCGGTGCATGGCGCCAACCGCCTGGGCACGAACTCGCTGCTGGACCTGCTGGTGTTCGGCAAGTCCGCCGGCAAGCACATCGTCGAATTCATCCGCGGCAGCGGCGAGCACAAGCCGCTGCCGGCCGATGCAGGCGACAAGACGCTGGCCCGCCTGAACCAGTTGCAGGAATCCACGGATGGCGCCTACGCGCAGGACGTGGCCAACGACATCCGCGCCACCATGCAGCAACACGCCGGCGTGTTCCGCACGCAGGCCAGCATGGACGAGGGCGTGGTCAAGGTCGACGCCATCCGCGACCGCGTCTCCGGCGTCACGCTGAAGGACAAGTCGATGGTCTGGAACACGGCCCGCATGGAAGCGCTGGAAGTCGACAACCTGATCGAAGTCGCGCAGGCCACCATGACCTCGGCCGCCGCGCGCAAGGAATGCCGCGGCGCCCACACCGTCTACGACTACGAGCACCCGGCCGACCATGCCGAGTTCCCGCTGGGCCGCAACGACAAGGAATGGATGAAGCACACGCTGTGGCACAGCGAAGGCAACAACCTGACCTACAAGCCGGTCAACCTGAAGCCCCTGACGGTCGATTCGATCCCGCCCAAGGTCCGTACGTTCTAACAAGGTCCCACACGATGAAGCGCACATTCCAGATCTACCGCTACGACCCGGACAAGGACGCCAAGCCTTACATGCAGACCGTCGAGATCGAGCTCGACGGCAGCGAACGCATGCTGCTGGATGCCCTGGTCAAGCTCAAGCAGCAAGACCCGACGATCTCGTTCCGCCGCTCCTGCCGCGAAGGCGTCTGCGGCTCCGATGCGATGAACATCAACGGCAAGAACGGCCTGGCCTGCCTGACCAACATGAACACGCTGAAGGACCCCGTCGTCCTGAAGCCGCTGCCAGGCCTGCCCGTGATCCGCGACCTGATCGTGGACATGACGCAGTTCTTCAAGCAGTACCACTCGATCAAGCCCTACCTCATCACCGAAAGCCTGGCCCCCGACAAGGAACGCCTGCAATCGCCCGAGGAGCGCGACGAGCTGAACGGCCTGTACGAGTGCATCTTGTGTGCGAGCTGCTCCACGAGCTGCCCGAGCTTCTGGTGGAACCCGGACAAGTTCGTGGGCCCGGCCGGCCTGCTGCAGGCCTACCGCTTCATCGCCGACAGCCGCGACGAAGCCACGGCCGAACGCCTGGACAACCTGGAAGACCCGTACCGCCTGTTCCGCTGCCACACCATCATGAACTGCGTGGACGTGTGCCCCAAGCATCTGAACCCGACCAAGGCCATCGGGAAGATCAAGGAGATGATGGTGCTTCGCACCGTCTGAATGCCGTGGCCCAAGCGCAGGAAGTCCTCGACGAACGCGCGCTGGCGATGCTGCGCTGGCGCTGCCGGCGCGGCCTGCTGGAGAACGATCTGTTCCTGGAACGATTCTTCGAACGCCACGGTCCAAATGTCACTGCGGCGCAGGCCGATGCCCTGTCGCAATTGATGGAATTGGGAGACCACGACCTGCTCGACCTGCAACTGGCACGCAAGACGCTGGAACAGGTCAGTCCTGCGCTGGACAACGCCGAGACGCGCGCTGTCCTGAATCTGTTACGAGAAAACCGCTGAAAGGGTGAACATGAAACTAGCCGAAAACAAAGCCACGCTGTCGTTCAGCAATGGCAGTCCGAGCGTCGAGTTGCCTGTGTACCAGGGCAACGTCGGTCCGGATGTCGTGGACATCCGCAAGCTCTACGCGCAGACCGGAATGTTCACCTACGACCCGGGCTTCCTCTCCACGGCATCGTGCCAATCCGCCATCACCTACATCGATGGCGACAAGGGCGAGCTGCTGTACCGCGGCTACCCCATCGAGCAGTTGGCCACGAACTGCGACTTCCTGGAAACCTGCCACCTGCTGCTGTACGGCGAACTGCCGAACACGGAGGAAAAGGGCAAGTTCACCAAGCTCGTGACCAACCACACGATGGTCAACGAGCAGATGCAGTTCTTCCTGCGTGGCTTCCGCCGCGATGCGCATCCGATGGCCATCATGACGGGCCTGGTCGGCGCGTTGTCGGCCTTCTACCACGACAGCACGGACATCAACAATCCGGAGCACCGCAACATCTCCGCGATCCGCCTGATCGCCAAGATGCCCACGCTGGTCTCGATGGCCTACAAGTACACCATCGGCCAGCCGTACATGTACCCGCGCAACGACCTCAGCTATGCAGGCAATTTCCTGCACATGATGTTCGCGACGCCCTGCGAGGAATACAAGGTCAGCCCGGTGCTCGAACGCGCGCTGGACCGCATCTTCATCCTGCACGCCGACCACGAGCAGAACGCCTCCACCTCCACGGTGCGCCTGTGCGGCTCCTCGGGCACCAACCCGTTCGCCGCCATCGCCGCCGGTGTCGCCTGCCTGTGGGGCCCTGCCCACGGCGGTGCCAACGAGGCTGCGCTGAACATGCTGTATGACATCCAGCGCGAAGGCGGCGTTGAGAAGATCGGCGAGTTCATCAAGAAGGTCAAGGACAAGAACTCCAGCGTCAAGCTGATGGGCTTCGGTCACCGCGTCTACAAGAACTACGACCCGCGCGCCAAGCTCATGCAGGAAACCTGCAACGAGGTGCTGACCGAGCTGGGCCTGGAGAAGGATCCGCTGTTCAAGCTGGCCAAGGAGCTGGAGAAGATCGCCCTGGAAGACGAGTACTTCGTCTCGCGCAAGCTGTACCCGAACGTGGACTTCTACTCGGGCATCGTGCAGCGCGCCATCGGCATCCCGGTGCCGCTGTTCACGGCCATCTTCGCGCTGGCCCGCACGGTCGGCTGGATTGCCCAGTTGAACGAAATGATCGGCGACCCCGAGTACAAGATCGGCCGTCCGCGGCAGCTGTTCACGGGCTCGACCAAGCGCGACGTGCAGCCGCTCGCAAAGCGCTGATCGACTGTTGCCTTCGGGCACAAGAGCCCCGCCGGCCCTCTGGCCCGCGGGGCTTTTTCTCGTCCACGGCCGGCAGGAGGGGCATCGCGATCGGCGATGCCTCCGGCCTTAAAACTGGTGGAAAATGGCCGCCCCGTCGCCGCAGGCGATGCCCCACCATGATGAAACCGTCCGAACGCAACTTTGCCCGCCGCATCGACCTCACGTCGTTGCAGCTGTTCGTGGCCGTCTACGAACTGGGCAGCATCGGCAAGGCTGCCGAGCGGGAGTTCATCGCTGCCTCGGCCGTCAGCAAGCGGCTGTCCGACCTGGAAACGCTGTTGCAGACCACGCTGCTGTACCGCCACGCGCGCGGTGTGGACCTGACGCCGGCCGGCGAAAGCCTGCTGCACCATGCCCGCTCCGTGCTGTTCAGCCTGGACCGCATGCAGGGCGAGCTCAGCGAGTACGCCGACGGCGTGCGCGGCCATGTGCGCGTGCACGCCAGCATCTCGGCCATCGTGCAGTTCCTGCCCGAAGACCTGGGCGATTTCGTGCGGCGCCATGGCGGCATCAAGATCGACCTGGAAGAGCATTTGTCCAGCGAGGTCGTGCGCGCAGTGCAGGAGGGCGCGGCCGACCTGGGCATCTGCCATGCCGCGGCCGCCGAGACCAGTGACACGTTGCAGACCCGCCCCTACCGGCGCGACCGGCTGGTGCTGATCGTGCCGCGCGGCCACCAGTTGGCAGGACGCGGGGCCGTGCCGTTCGATGCCACGCTGGCTTTCGACCAGGTGGGCCTGCACAGCAACAGCTCCATCCACCTGGCCATGCACAGCGCGGCCGCGAGCCTGGGCCGCACCATCAAGCTGCGCATCCAGGTCACGGGCCTGGATGCCATGTGCCGCATGATCCACAACGGCCTGGGCATCGGCGTGATGCCGCAGCGCGCGTTCGAACTCATGCACGGCGTGGGCGACCTCGAGCATGTGCCGCTCAGCGACGCCTGGGCCGAACGCCAGATCCGCATGGTGGCGCGCGACTTCTCCACGCTGCCGGTCACGGCGCGGCTGCTGGTCGAGCACCTGGCCCCGCCTCCCGAACCACCTGCCGAGCCTGTGTCTGCCGACCAGGCCTTGGCCGTTTGAACGAACCAGTCCCCCACGAAAGAAGCCCATGAGCCTCACCACCAGCCCCGCGGGTGCGCGCACCCTGTACGACAAGATCTTCGACGAGCACACCGTCCACACCGAGGAAGACGGCACGGCCGTGCTGTACATCGACCGCCACCTGGTGCACGAGGTCACGAGCCCGCAGGCCTTCGAAGGCATCCGCCAGGCCGGCCGCAAGGTGTGGCGCGTGAGCTCCATCGTGGCCACGGCCGACCACAACACCCCCACCACGGGCTGGGAACAGGGCTACGACGGCATTGCCGACCCGATCAGTAAGGAACAGATCACCACGCTGAACAGCAACATCAAGGAGTTCGGCGCGGCCGCGTTCTTCCCCTTCATGCACAAGCGCCAGGGCATCGTGCACGTGATCGGCCCGGAGAACGGTGCCACGCTGCCGGGCATGACGGTGGTCTGCGGTGACAGCCACACCAGCACGCACGGTGCCTTCGGTGCGCTCGCGCATGGCATCGGCACCAGCGAGGTCGAGCACGTGATGGCCACGCAGACACTGCTGGCCAAGAAGGCCAAGAACATGCTCGTCAAGGTCGAGGGCCAACTGGCCAAGGGCGTCACGGCCAAGGACATCGTGCTGGCCATCATCGGCAAGATCGGCACCGCCGGCGGCACGGGCTACACCATCGAATTTGCCGGCTCCGCCATCCGCAGCCTCAGCATGGAAGGCCGCATGACGGTCTGCAACATGGCCATCGAAGGCGGCGCGCGTGCCGGCCTGGTGGCGGTGGATGACAAGACCATCGATTACGTCAAGGGCCGCCCGCTCGCACCCACCGGCGTGGCTTGGGATCAGGCCGTTGCCTACTGGAAGACGCTGCACTCCGACCCGGGCGCCCACTTCGACACCGTGGTCGAGCTGGACGCCACGCAGATCGTGCCGCAGG
This sequence comes from Pseudorhodoferax soli, assembly GCF_003337555.1. Taxonomy (GTDB): domain Bacteria; phylum Pseudomonadota; class Gammaproteobacteria; order Burkholderiales; family Burkholderiaceae_C; genus Pseudorhodoferax; species Pseudorhodoferax soli. The sequence goes on from NZ_QPJK01000002.1 coordinate 211,477, forward strand.
TCACCTGGGGCACCTCGCCCGAGATGGTGCTGGGCATCGACGGCCGGGTGCCCGATCCCGACAAGGAGAAGGACGCCAACAAGCGCGGTGCCATCGAGCGCGCGCTGACCTACATGAACCTGGAGCCGGGCAAGGCGCTCGACGACATCTTCGTCGACAAGGTGTTCATCGGCAGCTGCACCAACAGCCGCATCGAGGACATGCGCGAAGCCGCCGCCGTGGTCAAGAAGCTCGGACAGAAGGTGGCCAAGAACGTCAAGCTCGCCATGGTGGTGCCGGGCTCGGGTCTCGTGAAGGAACAGGCCGAGCGCGAAGGCCTGCACGAGATCTTCAAGGCCGCCGGCTTCGAATGGCGCGAGCCGGGCTGCTCGATGTGCTTGGCCATGAACGCCGACCGGCTGGAGCCGGGCGAGCGCTGCGCCTCCACCAGCAACCGCAACTTCGAAGGCCGCCAGGGTGCCGGCGGACGCACGCACCTCGTCAGCCCGGCCATGGCCGCGGCCGCTGCCGTGCATGGCCACTTCGTCGACGTGCGCCAGTTCGCCTGAGGCAGCCCCCATGAAAGCCACCACCGCACTGCTGCTGGCTGCTGCCTTCGCGCTGGCCGCATGCAACACCGTCAAGGGTGTCGGCAAGGACGTGCAACGTGCCGGCGAAGCCATCGAGCGCTCGGCCAAGTAAACACAGGAACACCGCCATGCAGAAATTCACCATCCACAAGGGCCTCGTCGCGCCCATGGACCGCGAGAACGTCGACACCGACGCCATCATCCCCAAGCAGTTCCTCAAATCGATCAAGAAGACCGGCTTCGGCATCAACCTGTTCGACGAGTGGCGTTACCTGGACAAGGGCGAGCCCGGCGTGCCCGAGTCCGCGCGCAAGCCCAACCCCGACTTCGTGCTGAACCAGCCACGCTACGCCGGCGCCTCGGTGCTGCTGGCGCGCAAGAACTTCGGCTGCGGCTCCTCGCGCGAGCACGCGCCCTGGGCGCTGGACCAGTACGGCTTTCGCGCCATCCTGGCGCCGAGCTTTGCCGACATCTTCTTCAACAACAGCTTCAAGAACGGCCTCTTGCCCATCGTGCTGCCCGAAGCCACCGTGGCCCAGCTGTTCGACGAGTGCTTTGCGTTCCCGGGCTACCAGCTGACGGTCGATCTGGAGCGCCAGGTCGTCGTGCGCCCGCAGGGCGAGGAGATCGCGTTCGACGTCCAGCCCTTCCGCAAGTACTGCCTGCTCAACGGCTTTGACGACATCGGCCTGACCTTGCGCCACGCCGACAAGATCCGCGCCTACGAGGCCGAGCGCCTGGCCGCCAAGCCCTGGCTGGCCAACACCATGCTGTCCGCCTGATCCCTTTTCCAACCTATCTTCATCGCTTATGAAAATCGCAGTTCTGCCGGGTGACGGCATCGGCACCGAGATCGTCGAACAGGCCGTCCGCGTGCTGAAAGCACTCGACCTGAAGCTCGAGATGGAAACCGCCCTCGTCGGCGGCGCCGCCTACGACGCACACGGCCACCCGCTGCCCGAGGCGACGCTCCAACTCGCCAAGGAGGCCGATGCCGTGCTGTTCGGCGCTGTCGGCGATTGGAAGTACGACACGCTGGACCGCCCGCTGCGTCCCGAGCAGGCCATCCTGGGCCTGCGCAAGAACCTCGGCCTGTTCGCCAACTTTCGCCCCGCCATCTGCTACGAGCAACTCGTCGGCGCCTCCAGCCTCAAGCCTGAGCTGGTCGCCGGCCTGGACATCCTGATCATTCGCGAGCTGACCGGCGACATCTACTTCGGCCAGCCGCGCGGCCGCCGCGTTTCGCCCGATGGCCACTTCCCCGGTGCCGAGGAAGCTTTCGACACCATGCGCTATTCGCGCCCGGAGATCGAGCGCATCGCGCGCGTGGCCTTCGAGGCCGCGCGCAAGCGCAGCAAGCGCGTGACCAGCGTGGACAAGGCCAACGTGCTGGAAACCTTCCAGCTGTGGAAGGACGTGGTCACCGAGATCGGCAAGGAATATCCGGACGTGGAGCTCGACCACATGTACGTGGACAACGCCGCGATGCAGCTGGTCAAGGCGCCCAAGAAGTTCGACGTGGTCGTGACCGGCAACATGTTCGGCGACATCCTGTCCGACGCCGCCGCGATGCTGACCGGCTCCATCGGCATGCTGCCCTCGGCCAGCCTGAACAGCAGCAACCAGGGCCTGTACGAGCCCAGCCACGGCAGCGCGCCCGACATCGCCGGCAAGGGCGTGGCCAACCCGCTGGCCACCATCCTGTCGGCCGCGATGATGCTGCGCTTCTCGCTGAACCAGGTGGCCGCCGCCGACCGCATCGAGTCGGCCGTGCAGAAGGTGCTGGCGCAGGGCCTGCGCACGCCCGACATCTACAGCGAAGGCACGACCAAGGTCGGCACGCGCGAGATGGGCGACGCAGTGCTGAAGGCGCTGGGCTAGAATCTCGCCCCATGTCCGCCGCCGCCTGCTCCGCAATCCTGTCCATGCCGTTCGGCATGGCTGCGGCGGCCGACATCTCCACCAAAACCACGACCACCATTACGGGCTGACTCAGCCTGGTTCGTCGTGCGCCCTTCCTGGCCGTCGACGCGCCAGGCGAGCAGTCCCTCTAGGCGCTGTTTGTTTTTACTTGAAAGGGCAATGTGATGAAGGTAGGTAATCTGGTCGGCCTCGTCGGCTGGCGCGGCATGGTCGGCTCGGTCCTGATCGACCGCATGCAGGCCGAGGGCGATTTCGAGTTGATCGAACCGGTGTTCTTCTCGACCTCCAACGCGGGCGGCAAGGCCCCTGCGCAAGCCAAGAACGAGACCACGCTGCAGGACGCCTACGACATCGCCGCGCTCAAGCGCTGCGACATCATCATCACGGCCCAGGGCGGCGACTACACCAGCGAAGTTTTCCCCAAGCTGCGCGCCGCCGGCTGGAACGGCCACTGGATCGACGCAGCCTCCACGCTGCGCATGAAGGACGACGCGGTCATCGTGCTCGACCCGGTCAACCTGCCGGTGATGCAGCGTGCGTTGGCCAAGGGCGGCAGGAACTGGATCGGCGGCAACTGCACCGTCAGCTGCATGCTGATGGGCGTGGGCGCGCTGTACAAGGCCGGCCTGGTCGAATGGATGAGCACCATGACCTACCAGGCCGCATCCGGCGGTGGCGCCCAGCACATGCGCGAGCTGCTGACGCAGTTCGGCAGCATCCACGGCGAGGTGCGCGACCTGCTCAACGACCCCAAGTCGGCGATCCTGGAGATCGACCGCAAGGTGCTGGCCAGGCAAAAGGCCCTTTCCGCCGACGAGACCGCCAACTTCGGCGTGCCGCTGGGTGGCAGCCTGATCCCGTGGATCGACAAGGACCTGGGCCTGGGCAAGTCGCAGGACGATGCCGAATGGGGCATGTCCAAGGAAGAGTGGAAGGGCGGCGCCGAGACCAACAAGATCCTGGGCCAGGGTCCGTCCTTCGGCACCGGCATCACGCCGGTCGACGGCTTCTGCGTGCGCATCGGCGCCATGCGCTGCCACAGCCAGGCGCTGACCTTCAAGCTAAAGAAGAACGTGCCGCTGGCCGACATCGAAGCCATGCTGGCCGCCGACAACGAGTGGGTGCGCGTGGTGCCGAACACGCGCGAGGACACGCTCAAGGGCCTGACGCCCGTGGCCACCACCGGCACCCTGACGATCCCGGTCGGCCGCATCCGCAAGCTGGCCATGGGCCCGGAATACGTGGGCGCGTTCACGGTCGGCGACCAACTGCTGTGGGGCGCAGCCGAGCCGCTGCGCCGCACGCTGCGCGTGCTGCTGCAGGCCTGAGCCGCACCCTTCCCCCTGACACGGCCCGCCTCTGGCGGGCCGTTGGCGTCTGGCAACATCGGGGGGCAGCGAGAATGGCGCGCTCCAATGCGGCGCCAAGTTCGAACCCGCTTCAGCTTGTCAGCCTAAAGCATTGCTGCTACCGTTCTTTTTAGTAACCAAGTCGGCCCGTCCATTTGCATGATCAAACGTTCCAATGCTGCTGAACAGGCCGATGACAAACCACTGGTGAAGCCGGCCTTGCAGGGCTGGACGCGCAGCATGGTGGCCGCAACCGCCACCGCGGCATTGCTGGCGCCGCTGCAGCAGGCCCAGGCATTGACCTTGGGCCGGGCCTCGGTGCAATCGGCCCTCGGCGAGCCGTTGCGCGCCGAGATCGAGCTGCCGGACATCACGGAAGAAGAGTCCCGCACGCTGCAGACCGCGATCGCGACGCCCCAGGCGTTCCGCGCGGCCGGGCTCGAGTACAACGCCGCCCTGGGCACGGTGCGCATCGAACGGGCGCGCCGCGCCGATGGTCGCGCCGTGCTGCGGCTCAGCAGCGACCAGCCCGTCCGCGAGCCCTTCATCGACCTGATCCTGCAGGCCAACTGGGCCTCGGGCCGGGCGGTGCGCGATTACACCTTGCTGCTGGACCCACCGTCGCAGCGCCAACCCGCTGCGCAGACGGCGCCGCAGTTGCCGCCCAGCGCCGCCGCGGCACCGCCTGCCGTGGCCGCGCCGCCTGCTCGCCCACCCGCCGCGCCCCCGGCGGCTTCGGCGCCAGCGCCGGCCCCAGCGCCAGCCGCCACTCCAGCGCCGCCCTCGCCTCCTGCAGCGCCGCCGGCTCCGGCAGCACGCGCAGCCGCACCCCCACCGGCGCCCGGCGCCACGCCAGACACCGCCACCGTGCGCCGTGGCGACACCGCCAGCCGCATCGCCTCCGCCAACCGGCCGCCCAACGTCTCGCTCGACCAGATGCTGGTCGCCATGTTGCGGGGCAATCCGAACGCCTTCATCGACGGCAACGTCAACCGCCTGCGTGCCGGTGCCGTGCTGGACTTGCCCAACGCCAGCCAGGCCGCCGCCGTTCCCGCGGACGAAGCCACGCGCACGATCGCGGCCCAGTCGCGCGACTTCAACGCCTACCGCAGCCAGATGGCGGGCCAGGTGCCCACGGTCCCGGGCGGCGCGCAGCGTTCTGCCAGCGGCCGGGTGCAAGGCAAGGTCGACGACAGCCGGCCCGCGGCGACGGCACCGGACCGGCTGACCCTGTCCAAGGGTGGCGTGCAAAGCCGCGCGCAGGAAGAAAAGATTGCGCGCGAAAAGGCCAGCAAGGAAGCCGCCGAACGCGTCGCGGAACTCTCGCGCAACATCGACGCGCTCAACAAGCTGGGCGCGGGCGGCCCCGCATCATCCGCATCCGCATCCGCACCTGCGCCCGCCCCAGCGCCGGCGCCGGAACCTGCGGCCTGGGCTGCTGCGCAGGTCCCTGCCCCGCAAGCTTCGGCCCCAGCCCCGGCGTCCGCCCCGGAACCCGCCGCATCGGTGCCTGCAGCCGAGCCGCCTGCCTCCGCCAAGGCCCTGCCAGCCCCCGGCCCAATGCCCGCGGCGCAGGAACAGGGCGGCCTGCTCGACAGCCTGCGCCGCAACCCGCTGCTGCTGGCCGCGGCGGCCGTCCTGCTCGCCCTGCTGGCCGCGTTGGGCATCTACCGCGCACGCCAGCGCCGCCAGGCCGCCGAAGAGGAGAGCCGCCTGCAGGAGCCGGTGGAGTCGTTCTTCGCCAGCAGCGGTGGCCAGCATGTGGACACCACCGCCGAGAGCGAGGCGGCGGCTACCGCCGTCTACTCGCCCAGCCAGTCCGACACCAGCAGCGAGGTTGATCCGGTGGCCGAAGCAGAGGTCTACCTCGCTTACGGCCGCAATCTGCAGGCCGAGGAAATCCTCCAGGAAGCCCTGCGCACCACGCCCGAACGCGTGGCCATCCACGCCAAGCTGGCCGAGATCCATGCCAAGCGCCGCGACGCGACCGCGCTGCAGGCGACCGCGGCGAAGGTGCACGCCCTGACCGGCGGCACTGGCCCCGAATGGGAAGCTGTCGCGGCACTGGGCCGCGAACTGCAACCAGAACACCCGCTCTGGCGCGATGCCGCCGTGGCGGGCCTGGGCGCGGCAGCCGCAGGCGCCGCTGTCGCTGTGGCTGGCGCCGCGCCGCCGCCGCCCGCGGCCGATGACAGCGATGCTTCGCTGTGGCCGGACTCCACGGCGACCCCGCCCGCGCCGTCGGCACCCGCACTGCAGCCCATGCCGGACATTAGCCTGGACCTCGGCGACGACGACAGCCCGGCCCCGCGGGCGCCGCCTGCCAAGCCCGCGGCCGATGCCGAGCCACCGGCGCCACCGATGGCCGAAGCCATGGACCTCGACTTCGACGTGCAGAGCACCTACAAGGCGCCGTTGGCGGCGCCCACGCCCGCACCGGCCACGGACTCCGACCTGCTGCCGTTCGACCTGGGCTCGCTGTCGCTGGACCTCGGCGAACCCGCCGACAAGGGCTCGGCCGCCGAGCCCATCGCCGAACCGGAGGCCGACGACCCGCTCGCCACCAAGCTGGCCCTGGCCGAGGAATTCCAGGCCATTGGTGATGACGACGGCGCGCGCGCGCTGGCAGAAGAGGTGCTGGCCGAAGCCACCGGGCCGCTCAAGGCCCAGGCGCAGCGCTTCCTGGCCGAACTCGGCTGAGCGGCGCGCCGGGGAGGGATCGATGGTGCGTCTGGCACTCGGGGTCAGCTATGCGGGCCAGGCCTACGACGGCTGGCAGAGCCAGCCTTCGGGCAACACCGTGCAGGACAAGCTCGAAGCGGCGCTGCGCAGCTTCGCGCAGCAGGACATCGGCACCCTCTGCGCCGGCCGCACCGATGCCGGTGTGCATGGCCTCATGCAGGTGGTGCACTTCGACACCACGGTCCGGCGCGAGACCCATGCCTGGGTGCGCGGCACCAACAGCTTCCTGCCTGGTGACATCGCCGTGCAATGGGCCCATCCCGTCACGGAGCAGTTCCACGCACGCGCCAGCGCCATCGGCCGGCGCTACGCCTACGTGCTGATGGAGTCGCCCGTGCGGCCCAGTGTGGAGCGCGGGCGCATCGGCTGGGTGCACCGCCCGCTCGACCACGCAGCCATGCAGGCGGCGGCCGTGCTGTTGCTGGGCGAGCACGATTTCACATCCTTCCGCGCCTCGCAGTGCCAGGCGCGCACGCCCGTCAAGACCATGCGCCGCATCGACATCACGCGGCGCGGCGCCTACTGGCGTTTCGAGTTCGAGGCCGATGCATTCCTGCACCACATGATCCGCAACCTCATGGGTTGCCTGCTGGTCGTCGGCAAGGGCGACCGGCCCGTGGAATGGATGGCCGAGGTGCTGGCCGCGCGCGACCGCCGCGTAGCCGCCCCCACCTTCTCACCCGACGGTCTGTACTTCCTGGGCCCGCGCTACGAAGACCATTGGGGCCTCCCGGAACGCACGGTTGCCTATGATTGGCTCCCCTGAGCGCTTCGCCTGAAAGCGCCCCACCGCCGCCCGTTTGGGCAGAGGTTTCCCCCTATGACCAGAACCCGCATCAAGATCTGCGGCATCACGCGCGAACAAGACCTGGACGCCGCCGTGGCCGCTGGCGCCGACGCCGTCGGCTTCGTGCTCTACGCCAATAGCCCGCGCTGTGTCGCACCGCGCCGCGCGGCCGAGCTTGCACGCCGGCTGCCGCCCTTCGTCACGCCCGTGCTGTTGTTCGTCAACACCCCGCCCCAGGAAGTGGCCGCCGCCTGCGACCAGGTGCCTGGCGCCACGGTGCAGTTCCACGGCGACGAGACGCCGGCCCAATGCCTGGCTGCCACGGCACGCCCCGCCCGCCCCTTCCTGCGCGCAGCCCGCATTCCGCTGGATGAAAACGCAGGGCCGTTCGACTTGGTAAGATTCGCGGCCGAATTCTCCCAAGCCCAGGCCATCCTGCTCGACGCCCATGTCGAGGGATACGGCGGCGGCGGCAAGGCATTCAATTGGTCACTCCTGCCAACAAGCGTCGACTCTCACCTCGTCTTGAGTGGTGGACTCACGCCTGCAAACGTGACCGATGGCATCTTGCAGGTGCGGCCACGCGCGCTGTCGCTGGCCGTTGATGTGAGTTCCGGCGTCGAGGCCTCCAAGGGCATCAAGGACGCCGACAAGATCAACCGCTTCGTCGCGGCCGTCCGCGCCGCCGACGCGCACTTTGCAAAGATTCATCATGTCGACCCCTTATCAACAGCCTGATGCCTCAGGCCATTTCGGCGTCTATGGCGGCAGCTTCATCTCCGAGACGCTGACGCACGCCATCGCCGAACTGCGCGAGGCGTACGCCCGCTACCAGCACGATCCCGAGTTCATCGCCGAATTCAAGAGCGAGCTGGCGCACTTCGTCGGCCGCCCCTCGCCCGTCTACCACGCGGCGCGCAGCAGCCGCGAGCATGGCGGCGCGCAGATCTTCCTCAAGCGCGAGGACCTCAACCACACCGGCGCGCACAAGATCAACAACGTGATCGGCCAGGCCATGCTGGCCAAGCGCATGGGCAAGCCGCGCGTGATCGCCGAGACCGGCGCCGGACAGCACGGCGTGGCCACGGCCACCATCTGCGCGCGCTACGGGCTGGAATGCGTGGTCTACATGGGCAGCGAGGACGTGAAGCGCCAAAGCCCCAACGTGTTCCGCATGAAGCTCCTGGGCGCCACCGTGGTGCCGGTGGAAAGCGGCAGCAAGACGCTCAAGGACTCGCTCAACGAGGCCATGCGCGACTGGGTCGCCAATGTGGACGACACCTTCTACATCATCGGCACCGTGGCCGGCCCGCACCCCTACCCGATGATGGTGCGCGACTTCCAGAGCGTGATCGGCAACGAGTGCCTGGTGCAGATGCCCGAGATGCTGGCAGCAGCAGGATGCAAGAACGACCAGCCCGACGCGGTGCTGGCGTGCGTGGGCGGCGGCAGCAACGCCATCGGCATCTTCTACCCCTACATCGGCCATGCAGGCACCCGCCTGATCGGCGTGGAAGCCACCGGCCAGGGGCTGGACAGCGGCAAGCACGCGGCCTCGCTGCAGCGCGGCAGCGCCGGCGTGCTGCACGGCAACCGCACCTACCTGCTGCAGGACGAAAACGGCCAGGTGACCGAAACGCACAGCATCAGCGCCGGCCTGGACTACCCGGGCGTGGGGCCCGAGCACGCGTTCCTGAAGGACATCGGCCGCGCCGAGTACGTCGGCGCCACCGACGCCGAGGCGCTGGACGCCTTCCACTACCTGTGCCGCACCGAGGGCATCATCCCGGCGCTGGAATCGGCCCACGCGTTTGCCTACGCGCGCAAGCTGGCACCCACCATGCGGCCCGACCAGAGCATCCTCGTGAACCTGTCCGGCCGCGGCGACAAGGACATCGGCACCGTTGCCGACCTGTCGGGCGAGGACTTCTACGACCGCCCCTCCATGCGCGGCCACGCCGTCAAGGGAGGCCAGCCATGAGCCGCATCGCCACCACCTTCGCCGGGCTCAAGGCGCAAGGCCGCAAGGCGCTGATCCCCTATGTCACGGCCGGCTTCCCCTATGCCGACGTCACGCCCGAACTCATGCACGCCATGGTCGCGGCCGGCGCCGACGTGATCGAACTCGGCGTGCCGTTCAGCGACCCGATGGCCGACGGGCCGGTGATCCAGGAGGCAGGCGAGAAGGCCCTGGCCCTGGGCATCGGCATGGCGCAGGTGCTCGCGATGGTGAAGGCTTTCCGCGTGCAGGATACGCAGACGCCCGTGGTGCTGATGGGCTACGCCAACCCGGTCGAGCGTTACGAGCAGCGCCACGGCGCCGACAGCTTTCCGCGCGATGCGGCGGCCGCCGGTGTCGACGGCGTGCTCGTCGTCGACTACCCGCCCGAGGAGTGCGTGGACTTTGCGGCCCGCCTGCGCGCCAAGGGCATCGACCTGATCTTCCTGCTGGCTCCCACCTCGACCGACGAGCGCATGCGCCAGGTGGCCGAGGTGGCGAGCGGCTACGTCTACTACGTCTCGCTCAAGGGCGTGACGGGTGCCGGCACGCTGGACACCGCGGCTGTGGAGGCCATGCTGCCGCGCATCCGCCGCCATGTGCAGCTGCCCGTCGGCGTCGGCTTCGGCATCCGCGATGCCAGCACGGCCCAGACCGTGGGCCGCGTGGCCGATGCGGTGGTCATCGGCAGCAAGATCATCCAGCTGCTCGACGGGCAGCCGCGCGACCAGGTCGCCAGCACGGCGGCTGGGTTCCTGCGCGGCATCCGTTCGGCACTCGACGCATAATCCTTCCCCCGTTCGCTCACCGGAGTAGCCAAATCTCATGTCCTGGCTCGAAAAACTGCTTCCCGCCAAGATCCAGCCCAGCGACCCGGCCGAGCGCCGCCAGGTCCCCGAGGGCCTGTGGATCAAGTGCCCCAGCTGCGAGACCGTGCTCTACAAGACGGATCTCGAGAAGAACCTGAACGTCTGCCCGACCTGCGGCCACCACCACCGCATCACGGCGCGTGCACGGCTGGACACCTTCCTGGATCCCGAAGGCCGCTACGAGATCGGCCACGAGGTCCTGCCCATGGACCCGCTCAAGTTCAAGGACAGCCGCAAGTACCCTGAGCGGCTCAAGGAAGCGCTGGACAACACCGAGGAAACCGATGCGCTGATCGTCATGGGCGGCGCACTCCATGGGCTGAACGTGGTGGTCGCCTGCTTCGAGTTCGAGTTCATGGGCGGCAGCATGGGCAGCGTGGTGGGCGAACGCTTCGTGCGCGGCGTGCACGCGGCCATCGACCAGAAGGTGCCCTTCATTTGCTTCACCGCCACCGGCGGTGCGCGCATGCAGGAGGGCCTGCTCTCGCTGATGCAGATGGCCAAGACCAATGCCTCGCTGACGCGCCTGGCCAAGAAGGGCCTGCCCTACATCAGCGTGCTGACCGACCCGACCATGGGCGGCGTGAGCGCCGGCTTCGCCTTCGTCGGCGACCTGGTCATCGCCGAACCCAAGGCGCTGATCGGCTTCGCCGGCCCGCGCGTGATCGAGTCCACCGTGCGCGTGACGCTGCCCGAGGGCTTCCAGCGCGCCGAATTCCTGCAGCAAAAGGGCGCGGTCGACCTGATCTGCAACCGCAAGGACCTGCGCCGCACCATCGCCAGCACGCTGGCCATGCTGCAGCGCCAGCCGGCCGACGCCGTCAGCGCCGGCTGATCAGAAGCTCATGCCGCCCAGCACGCCGCGCAAGGCGTGCTGCAGCACGATGGACGCCACCTGCAGCAACACCAGCAGGATCAGCGGCGTGAGATCCATGCCGCCCACCAGCGGCACCACGCGCCGCAACGGCCGCAGGGGCGGCGCCACCAAGCGGCCGATCACGTCGTACAGCGGCGACTGCGCCTGCACCCACGAGAGGATGGCGTAGACGATCAACAGGCCCGTGAGGCCGTAGATCACCAGGCCGATCACGCCGAAGATCGCCATCACCGGCACGACGACCAGTGCGCCGCCGGTCAGCAACCACAGCAGGAAGAATTGCGCCAGCTTGAGCAGCAAGGCTCCGGCCAGGCTGGCCATGTCCCAGCGCCCCACCGGGCGCAGCACCTTGCGCAGCGGCAGCACCAACCAGTCCGTCAGCGCGAACACCATGTTGCCGATCGGGTTGCCGAACGGGATGCGCTGGTGCTGCATGTACAGCCGCAGCAGGCAGGCGCTGCCCAGCAGGCCGGCGGCCACCTCGAGCAGAAAAGCGAAGATTTGATACAGCATGCGGCCCTATGAAAAGCGCATGGGATGATAGCGGCTGCAACAATCCCGCCGGTCCCTTGATTCCCTCGCCGCTGCCCCTGTTTCCGCTGTCCACCGTGTTGTTCCCAGGGGGCGTGTTGCCGCTGCGCATCTTCGAGGTGCGCTACCTCGACTTGATCGGCCAGTGCCAGCGTGAAGGCAAGCCCTTTGGCGTGGTCGCTTTGCACCAGGGCACCGAGGTGCGCCGGGCCGGCGCGCCTGCGGAGGAATTCCTGCAGGTCGGCACCCTGGCCCACCTGCGCGATGTCGAGCGGCCACAGCCTGGGCTCATCAACATCGTCTGCGACGCAGGCGCACGCTTTCGCATCGAGGGTGCGCGCCAGCTTCCGCACGGCCTGTGGATGGCCGATGTGCAGGCCATACCCGACGACGCAGCCGTGCCCGTGCCCGACGACCTGAGCGAGGTGGCCACGGCGCTTGAACAGCTGCTGGACAGCTGGCGCGCGCGCGCCATCCCCGAAGACCAGTGGCCGCTGCGCGCGCCCTGGCGCTGGGACGACTGCGGCTGGCTGGCCAACCGCTGGTGCGAACTGCTGCCGCTGCCACTGGCCGTGAAGCAGCAGCTCATGGAACTGGACAATCCGCTGGTGCGGCTGGAGCTGGTGGGTGATCTGCTGGCACGGCACGGCCAGGCCTGATGCCGGCAGCGCGCGCTTCTTCTTCCGTGCTCGGCTGGCCCCGCGCCGTCAAGCGCGTCGTGGTCGTGGTGACGGACGTGGCCCTGTCGCTTGCGGCGACCTGGCTGGCCTTCACGCTGCGCCTGGACACGCTGCACTGGCCCGCGCAAGACCAATGGGCCGTGTACACGGTGGCACCGCTGCTGTCTGTGCCGGTGTTCGTGCGCTTCGGCTTGTACCGCGCGATCTTCCGCTACACGGGCGTGGCCACGCTGGTCGCCACGGCCAAGGCCATCGCGCTGTACGCGCTGATGCTGCTGGCCGCGCTGGCCGTGATGCAGAACGCGGGCCTGTCGGTCGTGCCGCGCAGCCTGGGCATCCTGCAGCCGCTGATCTTTCTGCTGCTGGTGCTGGCCAGCCGCACGCTCGCGCGCGCCTGGCTGGACGCGCAGGCGCAGCACGGTCTGCGTGCCCCGCGCCGGCTCATGGTGTATGGCGCAGGCCAGGCCGGCGCGGAGGCCGCCGCCGCGCTGCTGAACGGCCGCCAGCCCTACCGCTTGCTCGGCTTCATCGACGACGACGCGGCCAAGGTCGGCCGCAGCATCCATGGCGTGCGCGTGTTCGCGCCACGCGAACTTCCCGCCTTGGTCGCGCGCCTGCGCGTGCAGGACATCCTGCTGGCCATCCCGAGCGCGGCCCGCGAACGCCGCAATGACATCCTCAAGGGCCTGCAGCCGCTGCCGGTGCACGTGCGCACGCTGCCCAGCCTGGCCGACTTGGCCAGCGGCCGCGTCAGCGTGCAGGACATCCACGAGCTGGACATCGAGGACCTGCTGGGCCGCGAACCCGTGCCGCCGCGGCCCGAACTGCTGGCGCGCAACCTGGCCGGCCGCACGGTGCTGGTCACCGGGGCGGGCGGCAGCATCGGCAGTGAACTGTGCCGCCAGATCCTGCGCGAAAGGCCGACGCGGCTGGTGCTGCTGGACCACAGCGAGTTCGCGCTCTACACCATCCACGAGGAACTGCAAGGCCTGGGAACGCGCCTGGGCAGCGAAGTGGACCTGGTGGCCGTATTGGGCAGTGTCGTGCACTACGCCCGCCTGACCGCGCTGTTCCAGCGCTGGCAGCCCACCACGGTCTACCATGCCGCGGCCTACAAGCACGTGCCACTGGTCGAGGACAACGCGGCCGAGGGCGTCATGAACAACGTGCTCGGCACGCTGAACCTCGCGCGCGCCGCCATGGCCGGAGGCGCCGAGCACTTCGTCCTGATCTCCACCGACAAAGCCGTGCGGCCGACGAACGTGATGGGGGGCAGCAAACGCGTTGCCGAGCTGATCCTGCAGGCGCTGGCGGCGACGCCGGTCGCCGTGTTCGACACGCCGCGCGACGCGCCCCCGGCTGAGCTGCGCAACCGCACGCGCTTTTCGATGGTGCGCTTCGGCAACGTGCTGGGCTCCAGTGGCAGCGTGGTGCCGCTGTTCCGCCGGCAGCTCGCGGCTGGTGGGCCGTTGACGGTCACGCATGCGGAGGTCACGCGCTACTTCATGACCATCACCGAGGCCGCGCAACTGGTGTTGCAAGCCAGCGCCATGGCCCAAGGCGGCGAGGTGTTCGTGCTGGACATGGGGCAGCCCGTGAAGATCATGGACCTTGCGCGGCGCATGGTGGACCTGTCGGGGCTGCGCGTGCGCGACGAAGTGCATCCGTACGGCGACATCGCCATCACGGTCACGGGCTTGCGTCCGGGCGAAAAGCTCTACGAGGAACTGCTGATCGGCGACAACCCGGAGCCGACAGAGCATCCGCGGATTCTCCGGGCGCGGGAGGAGCACATGGACTGGGACGTGCTGAGCACGCACCTGCAGGCCTTGACGGATGCGGCGCGGCATGGCGAGACCACTTCCATGCTGGAGCAGCTGCGACAGCTCGTCCCCGGATATCGGGGCGGCGAACGGGCCTGAGAACATGCCGGCTAAGCGCACCGCCAATGCATTGCACAGAGGCAGCCCGGATGGCGCGTTGCGGGCCGATGGCTGAGCCGGCAGCAGACGACAACGGGGTACAGACCGCAGCGCCTGGCCTCCTGTCCAGGGCCGAAGCACACCGCAGCATCGTGCATGGCGTGGTCTGGGTTTCGGCGTTGGCGCTGCTGGGCAAGCTTGCCAGCGCGGCCAAGGAAATGGCCGTTGCCTGGCGCCACGGGACCAGCGCCGCCGTGGATGCCTACCTCTTCACCTACAACCTCATCGCCTGGCCGATCGCGGTGTGGTTCGGCGTTCTTCTGGCGGTTCTGGTTCCCCTGCTTTCGCGGCTGCAGATCGACCGCAGCGCCGAGGCCCGCAGCCAGGCGCGCCTGTTTCGCGCCGAGCTGCTCGGCACGTCCATGCTGCTGGCAGGCGCATTGGGCCTGGCCACCTGGGCGGCACTTCAACTGATCCTCGGCGCAGGCTGGACCGGGCTGCCTGCGGGCACCGCGCACCTTGCGCGCGATGCCAGTGCGCCGATGGCTGCGCTTGTTCCACTCGGCATGCTGGTCTGCCTGCTGTCGTCCTGGATGCTGGCGCAAGGGCGGCACAGCAACACGCTCATGGAAAGCCTGCCCGCCATCGTGATCATGGCTAGCGTGCTGCTGTGGCCGTCACGCGCCATCGGTCCGCTGGTCTGGGGCACCGTCGCAGGCTTTGGGCTGCAACTGGCTTGTCTCACCCTGGCGCTGCGACGGCAGAACGGCATCGTGCCGCCGCGCCTGGGCCTCCGCGCTTCACACTGGCCAGCGTTCTGGCGAGGCTTCGGGCCGATGCTGTTCAGCCAGTCGCTGCTGGTCACCGCCGTCCTGGTCGACCAATTCTCGGCGATCCACTTGCCCGTCGGCTCCGTCGCCACGCTGAGCTACGCCAACCGCATCCTGGCGCTGCTGATCGCCGTCGGCGTCACAGCCGTCTCACGTGCGACCCTGCCCGTGTTCTCCAGTGCGCATGCACTCGAGCCGCTCGTGGTGAAGCAGCTCGCAGAACGCTGGGCATGGATGATGTTCGGCGCCGGACTGCTCGTCATCGCGGGCGGCTGGCTGCTGGGCGGACTGGTGGTCCGCCTGCTCTTCGAGAACGGCGCCTTCGGCCCGTCCGATACGGCGTCGGTCACCCGCGTTCTGCAGCATGGCCTGCTGCAGCTTCCCTTCTACTTCTCTGGCATCGTGATGATGTCGTGGCTGTCGGCGCTGGGCCGCTACCGGGGCATCCTGGTCGTGTCCGCCGGTGCGCTTGCGCTGAAAATCGCTGCCAACTTCTGGCTCGCCCCCCGTGTCGGCCTGGTCGGCATCCAATGGTCCACAGCAGCGATGCATGCATTTTTCCTCCTCGGCCTGCAGGTGGTCATGCTCTGGCCATCCGCCGGGTGGCGCCAACGGAGAACGCCCCCATGATCAACCGGATCATTGCCGCGTTCCAGCGTCCGGAAGACGGCTGGGACCCCATCCGCCCGCAGTACGCGGCGGCCTATGCGCGCGAGCACGGGGAGGAGGCAGACGAAACGTTGGTCGATGCGCTGGAGGCGTGGATCGGCGGCTTCGCTGGAAAGCATGTCCTCGACCTGGGGAGCGGGCCTGGGCAGTACGCCGTCGCGTTCGCCCGGCGCGGTGCCCTCGTCACCTGCCACGACATCTCCCGCAGCTACCTCCAGATCGCCCGGGAGAAGGCGCAGGCATCCTGCGTGGCGGACCGGATGCGGTTCTCCATCGGCTACATGGACGACGCCCTGTGCCTGGCGCCGGGTCCGTGGGATCTTGTGTTCAACCGCGTCTGCTGGTACTACGCCTTCGACGACCGCTCTTTCGCGGAGTTGATCTATCGCCTCATCGCGCCCGGAGGGTATGGCTACATCGACACGCACAATGCCAGCTTCCGACGGGAAGACCTGAGCCTGTCATCGGCCGTGCGCACGTGGATGAACAGCCACTTGGGGCTGAAGATCGGACATCCCCATCCCCCACGTGGGCGCATCGAGCAATTGCTCAAGCGCCATCCCTTCAAGCGGCTCGACGCCGACTACAGCAGCCCCGGCAACGACCGGATCAGGCTGGAAAAACCCGAAGGCGCAAGCACATGAGTGCCGAGTATCTGGTGCGGTTCGACGACATCTGTCCCACCATGAACTGGGAGCACTGGGCACGCATCGAGGCCATCCTGGCGCGCCACCGTGTCAGGCCGATCCTCGCCGTAACACCCGACAACCACGACCCGCAACTCATTGCCGGACCGGCGCGGCCCGACTTCTGGGATTACATCCGCGAGCGCCAGCGCTGCGGCTGGAGCATTGCGTTGCATGGCTGCCACCACAAGTACGAGACCACCGACGCAGGCTTGCTGGCGCTCAACCCATTCAGCGAATTCGCCGGGCTGCCGCGCGCAGCGCAGCAGGCCAAGCTCGCCTCTGCATGCCGCATCTTCGAAGCACAACGCGTACGCATCGACGCCTGGATCGCACCGGCCCACAGCTTCGACGCGACGACAGTCGAGTTGCTGCTCCAACTGGGCATCCGCACCATCAGCGATGGCTTGTTCACGCGGCCCGTTCGATGGCTGGGTGCGACCTGGGTACCCCAACAACTGTGGCGGTTTCACGCCATGCCAGCAGGCCTGTGGACGGTCTGCTTCCACAGCAACGGATTCACAGAGGGGGGATTCGACGCGTTCGCACGGAGCATCGAACGGCATGCACCGCGCATCACGGCACTCGATGCCGTGCTTGCGCGCACGCAGGCCGCGCCACTGCACTGGACCGACCGAGGGTTCGCGCAGCTGTGGCTTTGGATGTTGCGGCTGCGCCGCCGGCTTCGCCCCGCACGCGCATGATCGTGGCCATCGTCATCACAGGGCTTTCGGTCGGCGGCGCCGAAGTCATGTTGCTCCAGCTACTGGAACGACTGGACCGCGCGCGCTTCCAGCCCCACGTTTTTTCGCTGACCACGGTCGGAGAAATCGGGCCCCGCATCGCCGCGCTCGGCATTCCCGTGGAAGCGCTCGGCTTGCGCACCGGCGCGCCCAATCCATTGCGACTGTGGCATCTGGCCCGCCGCCTGCGTGCCATCCGGGCCGATGTCGTCCACACCTGGCTGTACCACGCCGACCTGCTGGGTTCGGTTGCTGCGCGTTGGGCAGGCATCCGCGCCGTTGCCTGGGGCATCCACCACAGCAACCTGGACCCTTCGCTGAACAAGCGTTCGACGCTCGCCGTCGCCCGGCTGTGTGCGCGGCTGTCCACGCGCTGGCCGCGGCGCATTGCGCTGTGCTCCGAGGCGGCCATGCGCAGCCACATCGCCTTCGGCTATGACGCAGGCAAGATGGAAGTCATCCCCAATGGGTTCGACCTTGCGCGCTTCCAGCCCGACCCGCAGGCCGGCGTGCGTCTCCGTGCGGAACTCGGCTTGCCCGATGACACGCCGCTCATCGGCCTCGTTGGCCGGCTCGATCCGCAGAAGAACCACGGCGGATTCCTGGTTGCCATGGGCATGCTGCACCGCCGCTTGCCACTGGCCCGGTTCGTACTGGCGGGGCGCGGCGTGGACCCGCAGGCCGATGGCATCACTGCGCTCGCAGCGCGATCAGGCATCCTGGACGCATGCCATCTGCTGGGCTACCGCGCCGACATGCCGAACATCATGGCCGCACTCGATGTGCTGGTCTCTTCGTCGCACGGCGAAGCGTTCGGCAACGTCATCGGCGAGGCCATGGCCTGCGGTGTTCCCTGCGTCGTTACCGATGTCGGTGTTTCCGCGCACATCGTCGGTGACACGGGGTTGGTCGTTCCCGCGGGAGATCCAGCCGCCCTGGCGAACGCTGTGCAAACCCTGATCGAGCAGCCTGCGACGGAGAAGGCACACCGTGCACAGGCGGCGCGCGCGCGGATCGCTGTGCTGTTCGAGATCGGCGTTGTCGTGCGCCGCTATGAACGCTTCTACGAAGACGTGGCCAGAGCATGAGAGCACCCGGCAAGGCCCTGCTTCTGCTGGTGAACCTGAACCGCTCGCTCTGGCTGTTGCGGCTGGGTCGACGCCTCCATGCCGCATTCGGTGGACGATGGGGGCAGCTTCAGGACCCGGCCATTCTGCGCAAGCACATTCCCGGCTGGTGGCGTCCCGATCCGTCTCGCACCGTCTCGATGACGATCGTCGAGGGGACGCGCATGGTCCTGGAACTCGACGACCACGTCCAGTTCCGGACTTTCATGGACGGCTACTTCGATCTTGTTCCGATCGCGCTTGCCAGGCAGCTGTGCCAGGGCGGTCTCGTCTACCTGGATGTCGGAGCCAACGTCGGGACCACGAGCATTCCCGTCGCGAACCGTGGCGTTGCGACCATTGCGATCGAGGCGTCCACGCACATCCTCGCAAAGTTGTACCGAAACCTGGCACTCAATCCTGGCGCCACGATGCAGGTCTTCGGCTACGCCGTGGGAGAACACGACGGGGAGCAGGTGTCGCTCTTTCGCCCGTTGGACGGCAACCTGGGCGCGACATCGACACTGGCGGCTTGGGGTGGAGGCCATGCTGTCGCGGTCGAGAAAACGACGTCCTACCGCGTCGACACGGTGCTGGAGTTCCTCGGCGCAGGAAAGGTTGGCTTGATGAAGCTGGACATCGAAGGCGCGGAAGCGGCCGCTCTGGCTGGCAGCCAACGCCTGATCGCAGAGCAGATGCCGGCAGTCCTGTTCGAGTGGAGACCCGACATTGCCGCACACGCAGCAGGTGCGATCAGGCCTGCACACGCCATGCTGCCGACGCACTACCTGCTGTTCGGGGTCCGGCTGGCTGCGGCGCAGGGAGCATCGGGCAACAATCTGCAGCTGTCGCCATTCGACGCAAGGCAGAGCTACGAGAACATGCTGGCCGTGACGCCGCGCAACCTGCTTCACCACGGCTTGCTTGCCGCTGCTGGTGCGCGCATCGAATCCTGGGGCTGACGCATGGTCCCCTGGTATCTCAAGATTCCCATGAAGATGGTGCTGGCGCGCTTGCCGGTGCCCAGGTCGCTGTTCAACCGCCTGGGCGTCTTTCGGCACGGGGGCATGCGCAGGCCGGACTACGCCCTCGAGATCGTCCAGCGGCACACGGCCTTTGCACATGTCGACCTGGCCCGCAAGCATGTCCTGGAACTTGGGCCTGGCGACTCCGTCGGCAACGGCATCGTCGCCTATGCGCTGGGCGCGCGGAGCACCTGCCTGGTCGACGCGGGCGACTGGGCAACGCGCGACCTCGACGTCTACAGGGCATTCGTCCGCTGGCTCGACACAGCACTCCCCGACCCCACGCGGCTGCGCGAGGCCGGCACCGACTGGGCGGATTTCGATGGCCTGCTGAGGGCCTTCAACATGCGTTACCTGACCAGCGGCCTCGCTGCGCTGCGCGGCTTGCCATCGCAGTCGATCGACTACTGCTTCTCAGAAGCCGTTCTCGAGCACATCCGCGTGCACGAGTTCGATCTGTCGATGGTGGAGCTGCAGCGCGTGCTGCGCCCAGGGGGAATTGCCAGCCACACCATCGACTACAAGGACCATCTACAGGCCAGCCTGAACAACATGCGCTTCTCGCGAGAACGATGGGAAAGTCCGCTGTTCTCGGCATCCGGGTTCTACACGAACCGGCTGCGCCACAGCGACGTGATGGCTTCGTTCCAGCGCGCCGGCTTGCAGACCGTACGCGAGGAGCGCATGCACTGGGCCGCCCTGCCGATGAAGCGTTCCTGCGTCCACGCCCAGCTGCGCGGCTACACCGACGCTGACCTGCGGGTCCATGAAGCCTTCGTGGTGCTCCGCGTACCATGAGCGGCGAACCTGCCATGCCCAGGAAGCTGCTGTTCGTCGTCAACGTCGACTGGTTCTTCGTCTCTCACCGGCTTGCGATCGCCACTGCGGCCATTGCTGCCGGCTACGAGGTCCACCTTGCGGCCACCTTCACCGACAAGCGTGATGAGATCGAGGCACACGGCATCATCGCGCACCCGTTGGCCATCCGGCGCGGCGGCGCGAACCCGTGGTCGGAGTTGCAGAACCTGATGCGCGTGTTCGGTTTGGTGCGGTCGTTGTCTCCGGATGTTCTCCATCTCGTGACCATCAAGCCCATCATCATGGGCGGCCTGTCGGCGCGGCTGCTCGCGACCCGCGCCGTCGTCATGAGTGTTTCGGGCCTGGGCTTCGTGTTTTCGTCGAATGCGCGGTTCGCGGCAGCGGTACGGCCACTGGTTCTTTGGCTCTACCGCGCCTGCTTCAACCGGGAGAAGCTTCGGGTCATCTTCCAGAACCGCACGGACCAGGACACCATCTGCGCCGCTACCGGTCTGCCAATCCGCAAATGCGTGCTGATCCGTGGATCGGGGGTCGACCTGGACCGCTTCGCCCCCGCACCGCGGGCGGCGTCAAAGCCGATCGTCGTCCTCGCCGCACGGCTGCTGAAAGACAAGGGCATCGCGGAGTTCGTGGAAGCGGCAAAGGCATTGCGCAGCAGGGGCGTCGAGGCCCGCATGTGCCTGGTGGGCGAGCCCGACCCAGAGAGCCGGGCAAGCATCGAACCGGCCCAACTGGGAAGCTGGCGCGCAGAGGGGGCCGTCGAGCTATGGGGGCATCGGCAGGACATGCCCGCCGTACTGCAGCAGGCGAGCATCGCGGTGCTTCCCTCGTACTATGGCGAGGGCGTTCCCAAGGTGTTGCTCGAAGCGGCGGCGTGCGGGTGCGCAGTCGTCACGACCGACATGCCCGGCTGCCGCGATGCCATCACGCCTGGCAAAACGGGCCTGGTGGTAGCTCCGCGCGACGCTGAGGGTCTGGCCAACGCCATCGAGCGCTTGTTGGCAGAACCCGCGCTGTGCAACAGCATGGGGCGCGCCGGTCGAACCCTGGCGCAGGCCGAGTTCGGCATCGGGTCGGTCGTGGCAACGCATTTGCAGATCTACGCCGAGCTGCTGGGGCCGCCATGAACGTGCTTGTGACCGGCGCGAGCGGCTTCATCGGTTCGGCCCTGGCACGCCATGCGGCGCTGACGGCTGCGGGTCTGACATGGCGTCTGGCCTTGCGTGCCGGCTTCGCCGAGCGGGCACAGTTCGTCGAGAGCCCCGATCTGTCCGGCGCAGCGGATTGGCGGGAGGCCGTGCGTGGTTGCCATGCCGTCGTCCACGCCGCGGCGCGCGTGCATGTCGTGCGCGACCGGAACAGTGACCCGCTGGCGCTGTACCGTGCCGCCAACACCGAGGGGACCCTGCAGCTCGCTCGCCAGGCGGCGCAGGAGGGCGTCGGACGCTTCATCTTCCTCAGTTCAGTGAAGGTGCATGGCGAAGCCAGCACACCAGGACGCGCGTTCACCGAACAGGTGGCGCCAATGCCGGCAGACCCCTATGGGACCAGCAAGCACGAAGCCGAACTCGGCCTGGCCACCATCGCACGGCAAACCGGCATGGACATCGTCATCATCCGGCCGCCCCTGGTGTACGGTCCAGGCGCAAAGGCCAACTTCGCCGCGCTGGTCCACGCTGTCGAGCACGGCTGGCCACTGCCGCTGCGCGCCATCCAGAACCGGCGCAGCCTGGTGGCGCTGGACAACCTCATCGACTTCATCCTGGTCTGCCTGCGCCATCCGGGCGCGGCCAATCAAACTTTTTTGGTCAGCGACGGCGAAGACCTGTCCACGCCCTGCCTGTTGCGCCGATTGGGCGCCGCGATGGGCCGGCCGGCCCGTCTGTGGCCCATGCCGCCCGCCCTGCTGTGCGCTGGCGCGGCCATGCTCGGCCGCCGCGCCGCCGCTGAGCGCCTATGCGGCACGCTGCAGGTCGACATCACCAAGGCCCGCACGCTGTTGGGCTGGTCGCCGCCAGTCACCGTGGACGAGGGCCTTCGCCGCGCCATCCAGGGATTGCCGCCATGAAGCGCCTGTTCGACCTGCTGTTTGCCCTGGCCCTGCTGCCCCTGCTCGCCCTCCCCCTGCTCTCCCTCGCCCTCGCCGTCCGCCTCACCTCCCCCGGCCCCGCCCTCTACTGGTCCGACCGCGTCGGCCGCCACAACCGCATCTTTCGCATGCCCAAGTTCCGCAGCATGCGCACCGACACGCCCGCCGTGGCCACGCACCTGCTCGAACGCCCCGAGCAATATCTCACGCCCATTGGCAGCTTCCTGCGCCAAAGCAGCCTGGACGAGTTGCCCCAGCTCTGGAGCATCCTCAAGGGCGATATGAGCTTCGTCGGCCCGCGCCCGGCCCTGTTCAACCAGCACGACCTCATCGCGCTGCGCACCCAACGCGGCGTCGATGCGCTGGCACCCGGCCTCACGGGCTGGGCCCAGGTCAACGGGCGCGACGAACTGCCGATCCCTGTCAAGGCCGACTTCGACCACTGGTACCTGCAGCACCGCAGCCTGCGCGTGGACCTGCTGATCCTGTGGCGCACCGCGCGCAAGGTTCTGGCCCGCGACGGGGTCACGCATTGATGCGCCCATTGAGCTTCTAAAATGGCGGGTTCGCCGCAGGCAGCCCGCCAGCGCGCCTTCCGTTCTTTCATCCATGTCCGACCCCACCAGCACGCCCACCGCCACCGACGACAACCAGCTCATCGCCGAGCGGCGCGAGAAACTCAAGGCCCTGCGCGCGCTGCAGGCTGAGGGCGGCGGCGTGGCATTCCCCAACGACTTCAAGCCGCAGGACAAGGCCGCCGCGCTGCAGGCCGCGCACGAAGGCGTGGCCAACGACCAGTTGGAGCCTCAGGCCGTGCGCGCCGTGGTGGCCGGCCGCATGATGCTCAAGCGCGTGATGGGCAAGGCCTGCTTCGCCACGCTGCAGGACGCCACCGGCCGCATCCAGCTCTACATCACGCAGGACCTCGTGGGTCCCGAGGTCTTGGCGGCCTTCAAGCACTGGGACCTGGGCGACATCGTCGGCTGCGAGGGCACGCTGTTCCGCACCAAGACCGGCGAACTCTCGGTCAAGGCCACCAGCGTGCGCCTGCTCACCAAGTCGCTGCGCCCGTTGCCGGACAAGTTCCACGGCATGCAGGACCAGGAGCAGAAATACCGCCAGCGCTACGTCGACCTGATCACCGACGCGGACGCGCGTGCGCGCTTCACGGCGCGCAGCCAGGCCGTCTCGGCGATCCGCGGCTTCATGGTCGAGAACGGCTTCCTGGAGGTGGAGACACCCATGCTCCACCCGATTCCGGGCGGTGCCAACGCCAAGCCCTTCGCCACGCACCACAACGCGCTGGACCAGGAGATGTTCCTGCGCATCGCGCCCGAGCTGTACCTGAAGCGCCTGGTCGTCGGCGGCTTCGACCGGGTGTTCGAGATCAACCGCAATTTCCGCAACGAAGGCATCTCGGTCCGGCACAACCCGGAGTTCACGATGATGGAGTTCTACGCGGCCTACTGGAACTACCGCGACCTGATGGACTTCACCGAGGCGCTGGTCCGCCATGCCGCGCAGACCGCCTGCGGCACGCTGGCCCTGACCTACGGCGGCAAGCCGGTGGACCTGGCCCAGCCCTTCGCCCGCCTGACCATCCGCGAGGCCATCGTGGCCCACACCGACGCTGGCGACAACGTCGACAGTGCCGAGTGGCTCATCGCCGCGCTGCGCAAGCTCGGCATGACCGAGGAGAAGGACCGCCTGTCCAAGCGCAGCCTGGCCAGCCTGCAGGTGCTGTACTTCGAAGAAACGGTGGAAGAAAAGCTCTGGCAGCCCACCTTCATCATGGAACACCCGACCGAGATCTCGCCACTGGCGCGCGCCAACGATGCACGGCCCGAAGTGACCGAGCGCTTCGAGCTGTACATCACCGGCCGCGAGTTCGGCAACGGCTTCTCCGAGCTCAACGACGCCGAAGAACAGGCGGCGCGCTTCCAGGCCCAGGTGGCCGCCAAGGACAGCGGCGACGACGAGGCCATGTACTTCGACCACGACTTCGTGCGTGCGCTCGAATACGGCATGCCACCCACGGGCGGCTGCGGCATCGGCATCGACCGGCTCATGATGTTGCTGACGGATTCGCCCAGCATCCGCGACGTGATCCTGTTCCCGGCCCTGCGCCGAGAGGGCTGAGCTCTTGGGGCTGCGCGACTACCTGCCCCTGTGGGCGCACGAGTGGATCGACGTCATCGTGCCGGGGCTGCAGATCGTCGGCATCCTGGTCGTGGCCTGGCTGCTGCAGTACCTGCTGCGCCGGATCGTGTCACGTGTCGGCCAGCGCTACCAGCTGCCGACGGACCTGGTGGCACCGGTGCGCAACATGCTGCGCTACCTGATCTACGGCGCCGCCTTCCTGCTTGTGATGGAACGGTTGGGCGTCTCGGCCACGGTGCTGTGGACCGGCTTCACGGGCTTCGTGACCGTGGCAGCCGTGGCCTTCTTCGCGGCCTGGAGCGTGCTGTCCAACCTGTTCTGCGCGGTGCTGATCTTCAGCACGCGGCCGTTCCGGCTCGGTGACGTGGTCGAGCTGATCGACTCGGGCGACAAGCCCGGCATCAAGGGGCGCGTGATCGACATCCAGCTGGTCTACACCACGCTGGAAGACGTGACGGCCGAGCACGCTGGCGCGCTGCTGCAAGTGCCCAACGCGCTGTTCTTCCAGAAGTCGCTGCGCCGCTGGCGCACCGATCCGGGCACGTTGTCGCTGTGAAGACCTCCGCGCCGGCACTCGGCATCGATTTCGGCACCTCCAACTCGGCCGTTGCCTGGGTGGGCGCCGACGGCTTGGCGCAGGCCCTGGCCGTGGAGGGCGCCGCGACGACCCTGCCCACGGCGGTCTTCTACAACACCGAGGAAGGCCAGCGCCACTTCGGCCGCGACGCCATGGAGCAGTACCTGGCGGGGCTGGAGGGCCGCCTCATGCGCTCGCTCAAGAGCGTGCTGGGCAGCGCCCTGATGCAGGAGACCACGGCCATCGGCGACCAACTGGTGCGCTTTCAGGATGTGGTGGCGCTGTTCCTCTCGGAACTGGCTGCGCGTGCCGAACACCGGCTGGGCAGCCGCCCGCGCCGCGTGGTGCTGGGCCGGCCCGTGCACTTCGTCGACGACGACGACAAGCGCGACCGCCAGGCCGAAGACAGCCTGCGCGCGGCCGCGCAGAGCGCCGGCTTCGACGAAGTCGCATTCCAGTTCGAGCCCATCGCAGCGGCGCTGGACTATGAGCGCCGCATCGCGGGCGAGTCGCTGGTGCTGGTGGCCGACATCGGCGGCGGCACCTCGGACTTCACGGTCGTGCGGCTCGCGCCGGGCCGTGCCGGTGCGACGGACCGCAGCGGCGATGTGCTGGCCACCCGCGGCGTGCACATCGGCGGCACCGACTTCGACCAACGCCTCAACCTCGCGCGCGTGATGCCTGCGCTGGGCTTCGGCCACCATGGCCCCAGCGGCCGCGAGGTACCGAGCGCGATGTTCTTCGAGCTCTCGTCGTGGCATTTGATCCACTGGGTATCGGGCCCGCGCGCGGTGCGCGAGGCGCGTGCGCTGCGCGTGAACTACAGCGACCTGCGCCTGCACGACCGGCTGCTGCACGTGGTCGGCGAAGGCCAGGGCCACCGCATCGCGGAGACGGTGGAGCGGGCCAAGATCGCGGTTTCGCTGCGCGAGGCCGAGACGGCGATGGCACTGGATTGCATCGAGCCGGGGCTGGCCATCGCGCTGACACCCGCGCAGCTGGCCGATGAACTCGGCGCACTGCTGGCGCGCGTGGTCGCATGCGCCCAAGACTGCGTGCGCGCGGCTGGCATCGCGCCGAGCGAGCTGCACGCTGTCTACCTGACGGGCGGCTCGTCCGCGCTGCGGCCCTTCCAGGCGGCGCTGCAAGCCGGCTTCGCGGGCGTGCCGCTGGTCGAAGGCGATCTGTTCGGCGGCGTCGCGGCCGGCCTGGCCTACCAGGCGCGCACGCTGTACGGCGCCTGAAACCTCAGGGCAGTTTCCAGAGCGCCTGCATGTAGGCCGGTTGCGTCATGAGCGCGTCCCAGTCCGTGGCCGGCGAGCGCGGCAGCAGGGCCAGGCGGCGCTGCTCCGATGCCTCGGACGGTTGCCAGCGGCCCTCGATCTGCGCCTGGGCCAGGCCGTCGATGAGCTTGTCCAGCACCGCGCCCTCCCCCAATGACTGGTTGCACAGCAGCGCCAGGTCGCAGCCCGCCTGCAGCGCGGCCAATGCAGCCTCGGTATAGGACAGGGTGCGGCCGTCCAGCTGGCGTGCGCCGGCCATGCTGAGGTCGTCGCTGAACACCGCACCATCGAAGCCCAGTTGGCCACGCAGGATGTCCTGCAGCCAGCGTGGCGAGAAGCCAGCCGGCCGCGCATCGACCTTGGTGTAGACCACGTGCGCAGGCATCACGGCGGTCAGCACGCCATCGAGCCAGCGGTAGGGCTGGGCATCGTCGGCCAGGATGGCCTTGAGGCTGCGGCGGTCGACCGGAGTGTCGGTGTGCGAATCGGCGCGCACGAAGCCGTGCCCGGGGAAATGCTTGCCGCAGTGGGCCATGCCGGCCTGCAGCAGGCCCTGGGCGACGCAACGGGCCAGCATGGCGACCACGCGCGGGTCGCGTGCAAAGGCACGGTCGCCGATCACGCCGCTGCCACCATGGTCCAGGTCGAGCACGGGCGTGAAGCTGAAGTCCACGCCGCAGGCACGCAGTTCGGCGCCCAGCACGTAGCCGCAGGCCGTCGCGGCCGCCATGGCGGCCATCGCACCCTCGCCGGACCGCTTCTCCTCGGCCTTGAGCCAAAGATCGCCCAGCGCGCGCATGGGCGGCAGATGGGTGAAGCCATCGGTCTTGAAGCGCTGCACGCGGCCACCTTCGTGGTCCACGCAGATGAGCAGGTCGGGCCGCAGCGCATGGATCTCGGCGCACAGGGCCGTGAGCTGGGCGCGGTCCTGCCAGTTGCGGCTGAACAGGATCATGCCGCCCACCAGTGGATGGCTCAGGCGGCGCCGGTCGTCGTCGGTCAGCAGGGTGCCAGCGATGTCGAGAATCAGGGGAGCGTGTTGCATCTTCAGTTTTTTTCCACGACCACGAAGCTTGCCGCGTAGTCGGTCTCGTCGGTCAACGTGACGTGTGCCGTGAAGCCCTGGGCCTCGAACCAGGTCTTGAGCGCGCCGTGCAGCACGATGACGGGCTGGCCGCTCGGCAGGTTGGCGATCTCGCAGGTGCGCCAGGTCATGGGCATGCGCATGCCCAGGCCGATGGCCTTGCTGAAGGCCTCCTTGGCCGAAAAGCGCGTGGCCAGGTAGCGCAGCCCGCGATCGGGCCAGCGCTCGCCGCGGCGGCGGTAGACGGCGAGTTCTGCTTCGCTGAGCACCTTCTCGGCGAAGCGCTCACCATGGCGTTCCACGCTCTCGCGGATGCGCCGCACGTCGCAGATGTCGGTGCCCAGGCCGTGGATCATGCAGCTTCGATGCAGGCCAGGTAGGCGCGCACGGTTTCGCTGTAGCCCAGCTCCAGCGCGTCGGCGACGAGCGCATGGCCGATGGACACCTCCTGCACGGCCGGGCAGGCCGCGAGGAAGGGCGTGAGGTTGTCGCGGTTGAGGTCGTGGCCGGCGTTCACACCCAGGCCTGCTGCGGCGGCCGCCCGCGCAGACTGCGCGAAGGCTTGCAGCACCTCGGCCTGTCGCGGGCTGCCGAAGGCCGCGGCATAGGGCTCGGTGTAGAGCTCCACGCGGTCGGCACCCACGGCCCGGGCAGCGGCCATGGCCCCCGGCTCCGGGTCCATGAACAGGCTGACGCGCACGCCCAGGGATCGGGCCTCGGCGATCAGCGGACGCAGGCGCTCGCCGTCCTTGGCGAGATCCCAGCCATGGTCGCTCGTGAACTGGTCTTCGCCATCCGGCACGAAGGTGCATTGCGCAGGCCGCACGGCGCGCACGAACTCCATGAGGTTCTGGAAGGGGTTGCCCTCGATGTTGTACTCACGGTCGGGCCAGGCCTGCATCAGCGCGGCCAGTTGGTGCACGTCGTCCGTGCGGATGTGGCGCGCATCGGGCCGCGGGTGCACCGTGATGCCTTGCGCGCCGGCCTTCAGGCACAGCTCGGCCGCGCGCAGCACGCTCGGGATGCCCAGGTGCCGCGTGTTGCGCACCAGTGCGACCTTGTTGACGTTGACGGACAGCGCGCAGCGCTGCGGGGAAGGGGTGGTCATAGGGCTTGCAGGTCCATCATCAGCTGCCGGGTGTGCAGCGGGGCGCCGCCGCAATGGTAGTGCAGCAGCGTGCGCAGCTGGGGCTTGAGGGCTGGCGCAAGGTGGGCACCTGCATGCAGCGTGGCCATGAAGGGCGCGGCATCCTGCAGCGCATCGTGCAGCGCGGTCCATTGCGCGCCGGAGAGGCCTGCGCGGTCGTCGCCATGGCGCTCGCGCAGGCCGCCCTCGGGCACCAGCGTGTACTGCGTTGCCGCGTGCAGCGGCGCCAGCGTGGCGGTCTGCAAGTCCAGCGCGGGCAGCACGCCGGTCTCGCGCAGCAGCAGGAGTTCGAAGGCACGCAGCACGGGCTGCAGCGCCTCGCCATGCTCGGACGCCAGCAGCGCCACAGCCTGGCCGTAGGCATCGAACAACTCGGGGTGTGCGTCCTCGCGTGCGAGCAGGCGCTGCAGCAACTCGTTGAGGTAGTAGCCGGCCAGCAGTGCGTCGCCGGTCGGCATGACATGGCCGCCGCCCCACTCCGCGCCCTTGAGGGTGCGGATCTCGCCATCGCCGCCGAAGGCCAGGCGCAGGGCCTGCAGAGGCAGCAGCACGGGGCGGAAGCTGGAACTGGGCCGCTTGGCGCCCTTGGCCACCAGGGCCACACGGCCATGGCGGCGCGTGAACACGTCGAGGATCAGGCTGGACTCGCTCCAGTCGTAGCGGTGCAGCACATAGGCCGGCTCGTCGAGGACGCGTCGGACGGCCACATGCTCACTCGTAACCGAACGAGCGCACGCGCGCTTCGTCGTCGGCCCAGCCCGAGCGCACCTTGACCCAGAGCTCGATGAAGACCTTGGCGTCCATCAGCTTCTCGAGTTCGACGCGTGTCTCGGTGCCGATGCGTTTGATGCGCTCGCCCTTGTCGCCGATCACCATGGCCTTGTGGCCATCGCGCTCGACCACGATGGTGGCGGCGATACGTACCAGGCGCTTGTTGGGCCCGCGGCCAGCCTCTTCGCTGTACTGGTCGATGATGACGGTAGAGGTGTAGGGCAACTCGTCGCCGGTCAGACGGAACAGCTTCTCGCGCACGGTCTCGGTGACGAGGAACTTCTCGCTGCGGTCGGTCAGCTCGTCCTCGGCGTAGAACCAGGCTTGCTCGGGCAGGTACTTCTCGCAGATGCCGAACAGGCGCTCGATGTCCTTGGCGTTCTTGGCCGACATGGGCACGAACTCGGCGAACGCGTGGCGCTCCTGCATGGACTTGAGCCAGGGCGCGATCTCTGCACGCCGGTGCACGTTGTCCAGCTTGTTGGCCAGCAGCACCACCGGTGTGCCTTCCTTGAGCAGGGAGAGCACCTTGGCGTCGGCCAGCGTGAAGCTGCCGGCCTCGACCACGAACAGCACCAGATCCACGTCGCCAACGGCGCCCAGCACGGTCTTGTTCAGCGAGCGGTTCAGGGCGTTGTCGTGCCGGGTTTGGAAGCCAGGCGTGTCGACGAAGACGAACTGCGTCGCGCCGCGTGTGCGCATGCCCGTGATGCGGTGGCGCGTGGTCTGCGCCTTGCGCGAGGTGATGCTGATCTTCTGGCCGACCAGCGCATTGAGCAGCGTGGACTTGC
Source organism: Pseudorhodoferax soli (assembly GCF_003337555.1). Lineage (GTDB taxonomy): Bacteria > Pseudomonadota > Gammaproteobacteria > Burkholderiales > Burkholderiaceae_C > Pseudorhodoferax > Pseudorhodoferax soli. Next base: position 241,505 of record NZ_QPJK01000002.1, read on the forward strand.
CCACGTTGGGCTTGCCGACGATGGCGATCAGGCCGCAACGCTGGCCATCGGCGCCTGGCGCCGGCGGGATCTCGGGCATGGCAGGGGTAGCTTCTTCGCTCATGGCTTGCTCGCTTTCAGTTTGGCCAGCATGGCGGTTGCGGCGGCCTGTTCGCCGGCGCGGCGGGAGCCGCCGATGCCACGTTCGCGCAGGCCCATCTCCTCGATGGCGCACTCCACGTCGAACGTCTGGCTGTGGGCAGCGCCCAGGGTGCCGACCACGGTGTAGGCCGGCAGCTTCATCTTGCGGCCTTGCAGCCACTCCTGCAAGGCCGTTTTCGGATCCTTGCCGATCGCCTGCATCTGCGGGTTGATGGCGATCTTGGCGAACAGGCGCTGCACCAGGGCCTCGCCCGCGGCGAAGCCGCCGTCCAGGTAGGTGGCGCCGATGATGGCCTCCAGTGCGTCGGCCAGGATGGAGGGCCGCTTGTAACCGCCCGAGCGCGCCTCGCCCTCGCCCAGGCGCAACATGGCCGGCAGGTCCAGGCCCAGCGCGATGCCGTGCAGGGTGTCCTGCTTGACCAGATTGGCGCGCACGCGTGAGAGATCGCCCTCGGGCAGTTCGGCCAGGCGCTGGTACAGGAGGGTGGAGACGGACAGGTTCAGCACCGAATCGCCCAGGAACTCCAGGCGCTCGTTGTGGTCGGCCGAAAAACTGCGGTGGGTGACGGCACGCAGCAGCAGGCGCTCATCGGAAAAGCGGTAATGCAGGCGCTGCTGCAGCGCCGCGAGGTCAGGATTCACGCGGGGACACTAGCGGGACCGGCCCTGGTACTTGAGCAACAGGTAGGCCGGACCGAACAGCGCGACCTCCTTGTTGTAGGCGAAGGCCACGACGACCTTGTCGCCTTCCTTGCTGATGTTGAGGTCCGTACCCTTGATGGACGAGATGTCGTCCACGGCTGCGGAACGGTCGAACAGCGAACGCACCTCGGCCACAGTGGTGCCCGCGGCGGCACGATCGGCCGCCTTGCGGATGGCCTGGTACTCCACCACGGTCGGCACGACCTTGGCGCCGACGACGAAACAGAACACCACGATGGCGCCGACGATGATCACGCCGAAGAAGCTCAAGCCGGTCTGCCGGCCGCCCACACGCCGATGCTGCGAAAGAGTCCGCACTGTCTGCCTCCTCAATTGAAGGCGCCGATGCGCCCGAAACTGCCGAAGTTCATCCAGATGAAGAAGGCCTTGCCGACGATGTTGGCGTCCGGCACGAAGCCCCAATAGCGCGAGTCCAGCGAGTTGTCGCGGTTGTCGCCCATCATGAAGTAATTGCCCTCGGGCACTTTGCAGACAACGCCCTCGACGCTGTAGCGGCACTGGTCCTTGCCGGCGAAGTTCTCCACGCCGGGGATGAAGGCGGGGCGGTCGTCATCGATCAGCAGGCGGTGCGGCTTTTCGCCGAGCTTTTCCTCGTACTGCTTGAAGTACCGCATCGCGTCCTGGTCGAAGAACTCGGGCACGGAACTGGTGGGCACCGGTTGGCCGTTCACGGTCAGGCGCTTGTTCAGATAGGCCACCTCGTCGCCCGGCACGCCGACCACCCGCTTGATGTAGTCCAGGCTGGGCTTGGGCGGGTAGCGGAAGACCACCACATCGCCCCGCTGCAGCGGATTGCCATCGGTGATCTTCTTGTTGATGACCGGCAGGCGCACGCCGTAGTGGAATTTGTTGACCAGGATCAGGTCGCCCACGAGCAGCGTCGGGATCATCGAGCCCGAGGGAATCTTGAACGGCTCGAACAGAAAGGAGCGCAGCAGGAACACCACCAGGATCACCGGGAACAGGCCGGCGGTCCAGTCCAGCCACCAGGGCTGCATCAGCAGACGGCTCTTGGCCTCGGCCAAGTCCACGTGGTCGACCTGGGTGATGCCCTTGCTGGCCAGGTCCTGCTTGCGTTGCGCAGTCTGTTGCTCGAGCAAGGCCACGGCCTTGCGCCGGCGCGGCAGGAACACGAAGCGCTCGGCCAGCCAGTACAGGCCGGTCACGAAGGTCGCGAGGAACAGCAGCAGTGCGAAATTGCCTTCGAGGCGCCCGAGGTACCAGGCCCCCGCATAGGCCACGAAGCCAGCGAGGATGGCGGCGGTGATGACCGGCATCAGTCTTCCACCTGCAAAATGGCCAGGAAGGCCTCCTGAGGAACTTCCACCGAGCCAATCTGCTTCATGCGTTTCTTGCCAGCCTTTTGTTTTTCAAGGAGCTTGCGCTTGCGGGAAATATCGCCGCCGTAGCACTTGGCCAGGACGTTCTTGCGCAAAGCTTTGATTGTCTCACGCGCGATGATGTTGGCCCCGATGGCGGCCTGGATCGCAACGTCGTACATCTGCCGCGAAATGATCTCTCGCATCTTCGCCACGACCGCGCGGCCGCGGTACTGCGACTGGCTGCGGTGCACGATGATCGACAAGGCATCGACCTTCTCGCCGTTGAGCAGGATGTCGACCTTGACCACGTCGGACGCGCGGTACTCCTTGAACTCGTAGTCCATGGACGCATAGCCGCGGCTCACCGACTTCAGCTTGTCGAAGAAGTCCAGCACGATCTCGCCCAGTGGCATCTCGTAGGTCAACACAACCTGGCGGCCCTTGTAGGCCATGTTGATCTGCACGCCGCGCTTCTGGTTGGCCAGGGTCATGACCACGCCCACGTACTCCTGCGGCATGTACAGGTGCACGGTGACAATGGGCTCGCGGATCTCCGCCGTTTTGCCGATGTCGGGCATCTTGGACGGGTTCTCGACCATGATCACTTCGCCGTCGTTCTTCATGACCTGGTAGACCACGCTGGGCGCGGTGGTGATCAGGTCCTGGTCGAACTCGCGCTCGAGCCGCTCCTGCACGATCTCCATGTGCAGCAGGCCGAGGAAGCCGCAACGAAAGCCGAAGCCCAGCGCCTGGCTGACTTCGGGCTCGTAGTGCAGCGAGGCATCGTTGAGCTTGAGCTTCTCGAGTGCGTCGCGCAGGGAGTCGTACTCGCTGGCTTCTGTCGGGTAGAGACCGGCGAAGACCTGCGGCTGAATTTCCTTGAAGCCCGGCAGCGGCTCTTCGGCCGGACCCAGGTTGTTGGGCAGCTTCTTCTCGAGCGTGACGGTGTCGCCGACCTTGGCGGCCTGCAGTTCCTTGATGCCCGCGATGATGTAGCCGACCTCGCCCGCCTCGAGCGCCGGACGCGGCTCGTTGGCGGGCGTGAAGACGCCCAGGCTGTCGGCGTTGTAGATGGCACCCGAGGCCATCATCTTGAAACGCTCGCCCTTGCCAAGGCGGCCGTCGACCACGCGGACCAGCATGACCACGCCGACATACGAGTCGAACCAGCTGTCGATGATCATCGCGCGCAGCGGCGCATCTGGGTTGCCCTTGGGCGCGGGCACGTGCGCGACCACGGCCTCGAGGATCTCGTCGATTCCCACGCCGGTCTTGGCCGAACAGGCAATCGCATCGGTGGCGTCGAGGCCGATCACGTCCTCGATCTCGGAGCGCGCGTTGTCGAGATCGGCGTTCGGCAGGTCGATCTTGTTGAGCACCGGCAGCACCTCCACACCGAGGTCCAGCGCGGTGTAGCAATTGGCCACGGTCTGTGCTTCGACGCCTTGCGATGCATCCACCACAAGCAGCGCGCCTTCGCATGCAGACAGCGAGCGGCTCACCTCGTAAGAGAAGTCCACGTGGCCCGGCGTGTCGATCAGATTGAGGTTGTAGACCTTGCCATCGCGCGCCGTGTACTTCAGCGCTGCGGTCTGTGCCTTGATAGTTATCCCACGCTCTTTTTCGATGTCCATCGAATCGAGCACCTGGGCTTCCATCTCACGCTCCGCGAGGCCGCCACAGCGTTGAATCAAGCGGTCTGCGAGCGTCGATTTGCCGTGGTCGATGTGCGCGATGATCGAAAAATTTCTGATGTGCTGCATCAACGGGAAGCTTTAAGTAATTGAATTTAGAGGGCGCACAAAAAGAAAAAGGGCGCGTCGATCAACGACGCGCCCAGAACCAACAATCTTTGGCAACTGCGATAGTTGGAACTTCATTGTAGGCAAAAAGCCCAGACTGCATAGCCGAGGGAACTGGTCCAAGGGGTCGTTGCAGGGTCACAACAAGCATTTTATCTACAGCTTATCCACAGGAATGCTGGATAGGTCTCTGGACAACTTGTGGGCGCCCTGTGGATCGTATGGCCGTTGCCTGTTGGCATCCCGCATCGTGGATTGACGGACGCTTCGATATGCCGAGTACGCCGACATCCAGCGCCTGATTCTATCCAAACCGCTTGATGAGGCCGGAAAGCTGGCGGGCGCTAACTTCCCATGGACAAGTTAATGCTGTGAAAAAAAACAGCCGAGAGTCGCATCGGCACCACCATCGGCAGCCCCAAACCCTGCAAACCTGAGCAGAGGCTGGGGCCTTTATCCGCCGCGATCCGTTCAGCGCTGTGCGCGAATCAGCGCGTACTGGGCCCAGTCGCCGCGCCGGAACAGCACGTTCACAGGCTTGCTGCGGTCGACCTTGGCGATGACGGCCTCGAAATCCTTGACGCCCGTGATCTCCGTGTTGGCGATCGCGACGATCACATCGCCCTCGCGCAGGCCAGCCTGCGCCGCCCCCTCGGTGGCGGCATCGACCTTCACGCCGCCCTTGATGCGCATCTCCTTCTTCTGCGCATCGGGCACCTCGCTGACCACCAGGCCGAGGGCCTGGCCGGCAGCGGAACCGCGCGGACGCTCTTCCTTGGCCTGAGCCTTGGCAACCGGTGTCTCGGCTTCGATCTCGGCCACGAGGATGCTGAGCTCCTTGGTCGCGCCACGGCGGAACACGGTGATGGCGCTCTTGGTGCCCGGCTTGGTGTTGCCGACCTGGCGCGGCAACTCGCCGAAGCGCTCGATCACACGGCCTTCGAAGCGCGTGATGATGTCGCCCGCTTCGATGCCGGCCTTCTCCGCTGGCGAGCCAGGCTCCACGCTGCGCACCAGCGCGCCCTGCGGCTTGCCCAGGCCGATGGATTCGGCAACGTCCTTGGTGACCTGCTCGATTTGCACGCCGATCTTGCCGCGCGACACGCGGCCAGTTGCACGCAGCTGCTCGCTCACGCGCGTGGCCTCGTCTATCGGGATCGCGAACGAGATGCCCATGAAACCGCCCGACCGCGAGTAAATCTGGCTGTTGATGCCCACCACCTCGCCGCGCATGTTGATCAGCGGCCCGCCGGAGTTGCCGGGATTGATCGCCACATCGGTCTGGATGAAAGGCAGGTAGTCACCCGTGTCGCGCTGCTTGGCACTGACGATGCCGGCAGTCACCGAGTTCTCCAAGCCGAACGGCGAGCCGATGGCCATGACCCACTCGCCCACCCGCAGGCGGTTGACGTCGCCCAGCTTGACGGCCGGCAGGCCGGTGGCCTCGATCTTCACGACGGCCACATCGGTGCGCTTGTCCGAGCCGATCAGCTTGGCCTTGAACTCGCGCTTGTCGGTCAGCGTGACCAACACCTCGTCGGCGCCGTCGACCACGTGGTGGTTGGTCATGATCAGGCCGTCGGCGCTGAGGATGAAGCCCGAGCCCACGCCGCGCGGCTGCGATTCGCCATCGGGCTGCTGCGGGCGCGGGCCCTGGCGCGGAATGTTGGGCAGCGGGATGCCGAAGCGGCGGAAGAACTCCAGCATCTCTTCGTCCGTGCCACCGGGGCCCGGGCGCGCGGCCGCGCGCTCGACCGTCCGGATGTTCACCACCGACGGACCGACTTGGTCGACCAGGTCCGTGAAGTCGGGCAGCCCGCGCACCTGCTGCGCCAGGACCGGCGTGTGCGGCGCAAGCGCCAGGGTTGCTGTGAGCGCCATGGCCCAGGCCATGGCCTGCACGCGCAGTTGTCGTCCGGCGAAGCTAGACATCGTCATCCACCTCTTTCCATCTCATGGTTCACAGGGCCTGCGCCCCATTTGCTCGTCTATTTGCGGGTGCGCTGCAGCGATGCGGCAAAGTTCTTGAGCGTGGCCGCCGGGACCTCGCCCACGGCGGTCAGCCACCAGTCCTCGCTGCGCCGCATCAGGGATTGCGTCGCGCCCATTCCCACCAGCCCCTCCTTGAGGTGGCGCTGTGCATCGTAAGGCTCCACGAACAAGGAGACCGAAGCCAGGCCGTCAGAGAAGACCCATTGCATGGTGCTGGGCGGCGTCCCTGGCTGCGGCGCGCGCTTGATGCAACTCATGGAACGAAAGCCCGGCACGGGCTCGCTGAGCGTCCAGCCTTCGGTGGCAGGATCCGTGGCCAAGGTTTCCACGCGCTCGGTACGGTAGCCGGCCGTCTTGTTCATCATGCGCGCCAGGCTTTCCAGGCGCACAGGTGCGTCGATCTGCAGTTCGGAAAAGGCGGCCTGCTCGAGCACCTTGCCGTCCACATCCAGCGTCTGTAGCTTGATCACGAGGCCGGACTTCTTCTCGGTCCAGACCCGGTAGCCGAAACGCAGCTTGTCCCTGGGCTTGAGCAACACGATGTCGGCCTCGAAACCGGCCACGCGGTCCTGGCCGAGCCGCTTGGCGCTGTAGAACTCGGCGATCGAGGTGTCGGCGGCCTGCAGCAGATTGGGAAACAAGCCCAGGGCATCGCGCTTTTCCATGCGTGCGACCTTGCTGTCCTGCAGGAAGGTGACGACATGGTCGTTGCGCCTGAAAGTGGTGCGCGGCGGGCCTGTCAACGCATCCACGCGCTCGATCTGCTGCTCGCCTTCGCAGGCATGCCAGATGCGCGCGCTGGCCAACATGGCCTCCGACGACACGACGAAGGTGCCGGTGTAGGCGCGTTTGCGAGAAGCATCGTGCATGCGCGTCAGCCATTCGCCGATGCTGCGTTGATCGGAAGCAGCCGGCGCGGCATCGACCGAGGCCGGGGCAACCTGAGCCAGCGCGGCGCAGGCGGCCAGACCAAGGGAAACCGCGGCCACCGCGGCGCGGCCAGACGACAGCATGGACATCGATAGCAAACTCACCCTTGACCGGCCATCAACGCTCCGACGCCGTGAACGTGGCGCTGCGCAGCAGGCCGGCGGGCACAGGCATCTGCAGGGCGCTGGAACTGCCCGCCTGCTTGTGCGCGGCGAGCAACTCGTCCAGGCGCGCATCGCGCAACATCACCTGTGCCTCGCCACTGGGCAGCCGCACCTCCTGCTCGACAACCTGTGGTGCCGCACTGGCCTCCAACACAGGCGCTTGCACAGCCGCCATCTGGGGCTGTGGCACGGCGGTACCGGCCCCGCCCACCACAGTCCAGGCCAGCGCGGCGACCGCGACGAAGGAGGCGCAGCCCGCCACCATCTTCCAGCGGAAACTGGCGTCGTTGGCCGGCTCGCGGCCCCGCACTGCCACGGCCACAGGCTCCGCAACAGGCTCCGCAACAGGCACGGCAACCGGGCGAGCAGGCACCAGTGGCGGCTCCTGCGCGAGCCGCGTCTGCAGGCGCGAGAGGAAGTCGGAAGAAGCATGCACGGCGGTCTGCTCGCCGCCGCGCAGCACGTCGCCGATCAGGTGGTAGGTCTGCCAGGTCGTGTGGAGCCCGTCGTGCCCGGCCTGAGGCGCAGCCATCAACTGCGCGGTCTCGTCGCCACCGAGCTCGCCGTCGGCCAACGCCGAAAGCCGTTCGTGCAGCTTCAACACTTCGTCCTGGTTCATCGTCGTCACCTGCATCACTGTTTCCGCCGCGCTGTCACCAGCGCTTGCCCGACTGGTTCTCCAGCAGGGGCTTGACCTTGGCCGAAATCGCCTCACGCGCACGGAAGATGCGGGAACGCACCGTTCCGATCGGGCAATTCATGGCTTCGGCGATTTCCTCGTAGCTGAGACCTTCGATCTCGCGCAGCGTCACGGCCTGGCGCAAATCTTCGGGCAAGGCTTCCATTGCCATGTTCACCACCGAGGAGATTTGCTTGGCCGCCAGCACGGTGTCGGGCGTCTCATGGCTGATTGGTTCGGTTTCGCCGCGGTAAGTTTCATCGTCGTCGTCACCGGAGCGCAGCGCCGCTTCCGCGACGGTGGGATCGCGCTTGAAGTCCATCAGCGTCTTCTTGGCGGTGTTGACCGCGATGCGGTACAGCCAAGTGTAAAACTGTGCATCGCCACGGAACTTCGGCAGCGCACGGTAGGCGCGGATGAAGGTTTCCTGGGCGATGTCCTCGACCAGATCCACATCGCGCACCATGCGGGCGATGAGCCGCTGGATGCGGCGCTCGTACTTGAGGACCAGCAATTCGAAGGCACGCTGGTCGCCAGCGACCGCGCGCTCGACCAGCAGCAGGTCGCTGTCGCCCCCCGTGGGCGGGGTACCGCTCACGGATGGGGCTCCGGCACTGTCGATGGGGCAAGGCTTCGCTGGTACAAGGCGCGGCGCAGATCGCGCCAGCGCGACGGCGCGGCCACACACGCCAGCCAGCGCCACTGCACACGGCCGGGCGCCCCCGTCATGCGCACGAGCACGGCCGATTGCAGGTCCAGGTGCAGGGCGACGCTCACCGCGTGCTCATCCGCCTGCGCGGCATCGTCCGGCAACCACCACCAGGCTTGGCCATCCCAGCGCAACTGGCCAGCACGCATGCCGCGCCACTGCAGAAAGATGACGGCGGCCGCGAGCAGCCAGCTGGCCCCGATGGCGGCCAGCGCCGCGGCCGGCAGACCAGAGGCCCAGCCATAGAGGCAAGGAGCTGCCGGCGCCAGGCACATCCATGCCAGCGCACGGCCGGCACGCGCAGACCGCGGCACCGGAAAACGGACCGCCGGAGCGCTGTGCATGCCGAACAGGAAGGTCGCGGATGGCTCAGACGCGCTTGAACACCAGCGAGCCGTTCGTGCCGCCAAAGCCGAAGTTGTTCTTCAGCGCCACATCGATGCGTGCATCGCGGGCGGTGTTGGCGCAGTAGTCCAGGTCGCACTCCGGGTCCGGATCGGTCAGGTTGATCGTCGGAGGAATCTTCTGGTGGTGCAGTGCCAGGATCGTGAACACGCTCTCGATGCCGCCCGCGCCGCCCAGCAGATGGCCGGTCATGGACTTGGTCGAGTTGATCGCCAGCTTGTAGGCGTGCTCGCCGAACACCGCCTTGACGGCGTTGGACTCGTTCACGTCGCCCAGCGGCGTGGAGGTGCCGTGCGCGTTCAGGTGCTGGACCTGGTCGGGGTTCAGGCCGGCGTTGCGCAGCGCCATCTGCATGGAGCGGCGCGGGCCGTCCACGTTGGGCGCGGTGATGTGGTACGCGTCGCCCGTCATGCCGAAGCCCACGAGTTCAGCGTAGATCCTGGCGCCACGGGCCTTGGCACGCTCGTACTCCTCGAGCACGACCACGCCTGCGCCCTCGCCCAGCACGAAGCCGTCGCGGCCCTTGTCCCAGGGACGCGATGCGGCCTTGGGATCGTCGTTGCGCGTGCTCAAGGCGCGCGCGGACGCGAAACCGGCAATGCCCAGCGGCGAGACCGTGGACTCGGCACCGCCGGCCACCATCACATCCGCATCGCCCGACTCGATCATGCGGGCCGACAGGCCGATCGCGTGCAAGCCGGTCGTGCAAGCCGTGACCACGGCGATGTTCGGGCCCTTGAAGCCGTACTTGATCGAGACGTGGCCGGAAATCATGTTGATGATCGAGGCCGGCACGAAGAACGGTGACACCCGGCGCGGGCCGCGGTTCACCAATTCGGCGTGGGTCTGTTCGATCATGGGCAAGCCGCCGATGCCCGAGCCGATGTTGCAGCCGATGCGCGTGGCCTCTTCCTCGCCCAATGCGTCACCCGTGGGCAGTCCGGAATCCACGACCGCCTGGCACGCGGCCGCGATGCCCAGGTGCATGAAGCGGTCCATGTGGCGCGCTTCCTTGTCGGGGATGTAGCTGGCGACGTCGAAGCCCTTGACTTCACCTGCGAATTTGCAGGCCAGGTTGCTTGCGTCGAAGCTCTGGACCAGATCGATGCCGGACTGGCCGGCCAGCAAGGCCTGCCAGGACGACTCCACCGTTGCTCCAACCGGGCTCAGACAGCCCAGACCTGTGACGACGACACGACGACGCGACATAAGCGGCGGTTCCCTTCGGCCTCAGGCCTTCTGGTGGCTGTTGGCGTAATCGATGGCGTTCTGCACCGTGGTGATCTTCTCGGCGTCTTCATCGGGGATCTCGATGCCGAACTCGTCTTCCAGTGCCATCACCAGTTCGACGGTGTCGAGCGAGTCGGCGCCCAGATCGGCAACGAACGACTTCTCGTTCGTGACCTGGGACTCCTCCACACCCAGTTGCTCGGCAATGATCTTCTTGACGCGTGCTTCGATATCGCTCATGGTTCCCTCTTAGGGTTTGTAAAGAATCGGTGATTTTAGCGAGGCGGCTTGCCCGGCACTTGTCCCCCGCTGCGCAGGGAATCGGCCGGCCGTCCCATCGCTACATGTACATGCCGCCGTTGACGTGCAGTTCCTGCCCCGTCACGTAGGCCGCCTCGGGTGAGGCGAGATAGGCCACGGCATGGGCCACATCGGATGGCTTGCCCAGTTGGCCCAACGGGATCTGGCCGAGCAGCGCCTTGTGCTGCTCGTCCGAGAGCTTGTCGGTCATGTCGGTGGCGATGAAGCCCGGTGCGACACAGTTGACCGTGATGCCGCGCGAGCCAAGCTCGCGCGCCAGTGCGCGCGTCATGCCGGCGACACCGGCCTTGGCGGCCGCATAGTTGGCCTGGCCCGGGTTACCGGACGCACCCACGACCGAGGTGATGTTGACGATGCGCCCGTAGCGCTGCTTCATCATCGTGCGCATGACGGCGCGGCTCATGCGGAACACAGCCTTGAGGTTGGTGTCCAGCACGGCATCCCAGTCCTCGTCCTTGAGTCGCATGGCCAGCATGTCGCGCGTGATGCCCGCGTTGTTGACCAGCACGTGCAGTGCGCCGTGCTCCTTGGCGATGGCGTCGACCAGCGCTTCGCCGGCTTTGGCATCGTTGACATCCAGCACGCGGCCGCTGCTGCCGGCGTGTGCGGACAACGCCTGCGTGATGTGGGCGGCGCCCCCTTCGCTGGTGGCCGTGCCGACGACCTTGAAGCCGCGCTGTGCAAGGTCCAGCGCAATGGCGGCACCAATGCCGCGCGAGGCGCCGGTGACCAGCGCGACCTGTTCGGAAATGGCGGGTGCGCTCATGCCGTCGTTCCTTCGAGCTGTGTCTTGGCCTGGGCCAGCGTGGCGGGGTCGTAGACGGCGCCCGAGGCCAGTTCGGCGTCGATGCGCTTGACGAGGCCGGCCAGCACCTTGCCAGGGCCGCACTCGAGCAGCGTGCCGATGCCGCGCGCCTTGATGGCCTGCACGCATTCGACCCAGCGCACCGGGCCAAAGGCCTGGCGGTACAGCGCGTCGCGGATTGCGTCGGCGTCCTGCTGCACGGCCACGTCGATGTTGTTGACCACGGGAATCTGCGGCGCTGCCAGCGTCAAGCTGGCCAGGCGTTCGCGCAGACGCTCTGCGGCCGGGCGCATCAGGCTGGAATGGAACGGTGCGGACACCGGCAGCGGCAGCGCGCGCTTGGCGCCCTTGCTCTTGAGCAGCTCGCAGGCCTTCTCGACCGCCAGCTTGCTGCCGGCGATCACGGTCTGGGCCGGATCGTTGAAGTTGACGGCTTCGACCACTTCACCGGCCTGGTTCAGCGCGGCCTGCGCCTCGGCGCAACCGGCGGCGACCTGAACACTGTCCATGCCCAAGATGGCGGCCATCGCGCCGGCGCCCACGGGCACGGCTTCCTGCATGGCCTGGGCACGGAAGCGCACCAGCGGCGCGGCCTGGGCCAGCGTCAGCACGCCAGAGGCGACCAGCGCCGAATACTCGCCCAGCGAGTGACCAGCAACGACGGCCGGCACCAGTCCGGTCTCGGCGATCCAGGCACGGTACGCGGCCACGCCTGCCACCAGCATCACGGGCTGGGTGTTGGTGGTCAGCGCCAGGGCCTCCTTGGGGCCGTCGTGGATCAGCTTGGCGACGTCTTCGCCCAGCGCTTCGGAAGCTTCAGCCAGCGTCTGGGCCACGGTGGCGTGGCCCTGCCAGCCGTCCAGCATGCCGACGGCCTGCGAGCCCTGGCCCGGAAAAACAAATGCGAATGGTGTGGTCATGGCGTGGAAGGCGCGCGGGTGCTTTGGCAGGCACCCCGCATGCACGGTTTCCTCAGAAGTTCAGCAGGACGGCGCCCCAGGTGAAGCCACCGCCGACACCTTCGAGCATCAACAGGTCACCCTTCTTGACCTGGCCCTGGCGCACGGCGTGGTCCAAGGCCAGCGGAATCGAGGCCGCCGACGTATTGCCATGCTGGTCCACCGTGACGACGAGTTTGTCCAGCGGCAGCTTCAGCCGCTTGGCCGTGCTCTGCATGATGCGGATGTTGGCCTGGTGCGGAATCAGCCAGTCGATCTGGTCCTGCGTCTTGCCGGCCTTGGCCAGCGTGGCGCGTGCCGCGTCCTCGAGCACGCCAACGGCGAGCTTGAACACGGCCTGGCCGTCCATCTTGAGCAGCGGGTCGCCCAGCACCGCGCCGCCGGACACATGGCCAGGCACGCACAGGATGCCGACATGCTTGCCATCGGCGTGCAGGTCGCTGGCCAGGATGCCGGGCGTCTCCGACGCCTCCAGCACCACGGCGCCTGCACCGTCGCCGAACAGCACGCAGGTCGTACGGTCGCTGAAATCCAGGATGCGCGAGAACACCTCGGAGCCGACCACCAGCGCGCGCGTGGCATTGCCGGCGCGGATCATCGCGTCGGCCACGGTCAGCGCATAGACGAAGCCGCTGCAAACCGCCTGCACGTCGAAGGCCGGGCAACCGGCGATGCCGAGCTTGTGCTGCAGGATCGCGGCAGCCGAGGGAAACACCATGTCCGGCGTGGACGTGGCGACGATGATGAGGTCGATCTGCTGCGGCGCGATGCCAGCGGCTTCGATGGCCGCCTGTGCGGCCGGCACGGCCAGGTCGCTGCAGTTGACGTCCGGCGCGGCGAAGTGCCGCGCCCGGATGCCGGTGCGCTCGACGATCCACTCGTCGGAGGTCTCGACACCCTTGGCCGCCAGTTCGGCGGCCAGGTCGGCGTTGCTCAGGCGGCGCGGCGGCAGGTAGCTGCCGGTCCCCGTGATGCGGGAATAGGTGGGCATGGATGTTGTCAGTGGTGGGCTGCCAACTCGGCCGGCACCGGCGCACCGGTGTCCACGGCCTGCTGCGGTGCGGTCTTGGCGATGCGGGCCTGAACCTGCTCCAGCAGCTTGTTGCGCGCCGCATCATAGCCGCGGTTCAGCGCCTGCTCGAAGGCGAAGGCGTCGGCCGAACCGTGGCTCTTGAACACCAGGCCGCGCAGGCCCAGCAGCGCTGCGCCGTTGTAGCGCCGGTGGTCGAGCCGGCCCTTGAGCGCCTGCAACACCGGGTATGCGACCAGGGCTGCCGCCTTGGTCCAGATGCTGCGCGAGAACTCGGCCTTCAAGAAGCCGCTGATCATCGAGGCCACGCCTTCGCTGCTCTTGAGTGCGACATTGCCGACGAAGCCGTCGCAGACGACGATGTCCGTCGTGCCCTTGTAGATATCGTTGCCCTCCACGTTGCCGTGGAAGTTCAGGTGGCCGGCGGCATGCGCGGCCTGGAACAGTTCGCCAGCCTGTTTGATGACTTCGCTGCCCTTGATCGTCTCTTCGCCGATGTTGAGCAGGCCGACCGTGGGCTCGTCATGCCCCTTGAGCACGGACACCAGCGCCGCGCCCATGAGGCCGAACTGCAGCAGGTGCTCGGCCGTGCAATCGACATTGGCGCCCAGGTCGAGCACCGTGGTGGCGCCACCGCGCGCATTGGGCAACTGGGTCGCAATGGCAGGCCGGTCGATGCCGGGCACGGTCTTGAGCAGGTAGCGCGCGATCGCCATCAGCGCGCCGGTGTTCCCGGCGGACACGGCCACATCGGCCGCCTTGTCCTTGACCTGGGCAATTGCCACGCGCATGGACGAATCGCGCTTCTTGCGCAGCGCGACTTCCACCGGGTCGTCCATGCCCACGACTTCGCTGGCCGGAACGGCGCGCGCACGCGGGTGCGAGAAGTCCTTCAAGGCCTCGGGCAGGCCGACGAGCAACAACTGCGCATCAGTATGTGCGGCCAGAAAAGCCTGGCACGCCGGCAGCGTGATGCCGGGGCCATGGTCACCCCCCATACAGTCGACAGCCACAGTGATCATGGGCGCGACTGTACGTCTACGGGACGCACGAATTCGAGAGAAAAGTGAACGGTCACCAAAACAAAGGCCCGTCGGCTACGCGAGGCAGCCACGGGCCTTGTGGGCGAAACGATCAGGCTTCGGACTTGTTCTTTAGCACCTGGCGGCCACGGTAGAAGCCGTTGGGGCTGATGTGGTGGCGCAGGTGGGTTTCGCCAGTGGTGGGTTCCACGGCGATGCCGGGCACGTTCAGTGCATTGTGCGAACGGTGCATGCCGCGCTTGGACGGCGATTTCTTGTTTTGCTGGACTGCCATGCTTGGCTCCTTGGGTCAAAAGTAGAGGTTTGCGGGGACCGCGACCCGGAAACTCTCTTCGAAAGGAGATATCTGGAGCGATCTGGCCGACGTTATGCCCAGTATCACCTGGGCCCGCGGCACGCGAAGCCGGCCATTATAGCCCGGCCGAAAGCGTTCCGGCTAGTGGTCGTTTGCGCCGGGCTTGCGCTTGATGTCAGCCAGGACGCCGAACGGATTCGGCTTGTCGGCTTCGGCCCGGGCGAAACCGGGGTCGGCCACCTCCATCGGCACCGCGTTCGGGCAGATGTCATGGCGCGGCACCAGCGGCAGTGCCATCAACAACTCGTCCTCGACCAATGCTTGCAGATCGAAGGCGGGGTCCAGCACGAGCACGTCCTCGTCGGCATCCTCGTCCTCGCGCGCAGCCTGGGCCTCGTCGGCCACGAAACGGAACCAGCGGTCCACGCTCAGGGGTTCGTCGACCGCTTCCAGGCAGCGCTGGCAGGTCAGCGGCACATCGGCCTCGGCCACCAGATGCAACCAGATCTGCGGCGCCACGCCGGCCGACTGGCGCAGCTTGCCAACGGCATGCCAGCGCACGGGATGGTCGGCGCCACGGCCTTCGGCTTCTTGAAACAAGCGCGGATAGTCGACGAGACGGTCTTCCTGCTGCCGCTCGCCGTCCGATTGGGCGAAGGCCTTGATGTCCAGGCCACGTGCCTGCTTGGGGGCTGTCATGCGGGGCAGTGTAAGAGAATCGTGCCATGCCACGCCTCATCCTGGGATCGACCTCGCCCTACCGCCGCGAACTGCTGACACGCCTGCGCATCGCCTTCGACGTGGTGGCGCCCGAGGTCGACGAAACCCCGCTGGCCGGCGAAGCGCCGGCCGATCTCGCCCGCCGCCTGGCCCTCGCCAAGGCCCACGCCGTTGCCACCCAACACCCCGACGCCGTGGTGATCGGCTCGGACCAGGTCGCCGATCTGCATGGCCAGCCGCTCGGCAAGCCCGGCGACCACGCACGCGCCACCGCCCAGTTGCGCGCCATGCGCGGGCAGACCGTGGTGTTCCAGACCGCACTGTCGGTCGTGCATGCCGCGCAAAGCTTCGCGCAGACAGCCTTGGTGCCCGTGCAGGTGCGTTTCCGTGACCTGGAAGATGCCGAGATCGAGGCTTACCTGCAGGCCGAGCAGCCCTACGACTGCGCCGGCAGCGCCAAGAGCGAAGGCCTGGGCATCGTGCTGCTGGACGCCATCACCAGCGACGACCCGACCGCTCTGATCGGCCTGCCGCTGATCCAGACCAGCCGCATGCTGCGCGCCGCCGGCGTGAAATTGCTGTGAACGGCCGCCTGTACCTGGTGCCGGCACCGCTGGACTTCGGCTGCGCCGAACAGGCGCCGCTGCAGGACGCGGTGCCGCTGGGCACGCTGCAGGTCGCAGCCCGTCTGTCGCACTGGATCTGCGAGAACGCCAAGAGCACACGCGCCTACCTCAAGCGCATCGACGGCGTCGTGCCGCTCGCCACGCCGCTGCAGCAACAGGTGATGACCGAGTTGCCGCGCGAAGTGCACAAGAAGGGCGACCACGGCCCGGGTTTCGACGCGACACCGCTGCTGGCGGCCGCGCTGCAGGGCCATGACATCGGGCTTGTCAGCGAGGCCGGCATGCCTGCCGTCGCCGATCCGGGGAGTTCGGTGGTGCGCGCTGCCCATGCCCTGGGTGTGGCGGTGGTTCCCCTGGTCGGCCCCAGCGCGCTGCTGCTGGCGCTGGCGGCCAGCGGGCTCAACGGCCAGAACTTCGCCTTTGTCGGCTACCTGCCACAGGATGCCGAGGCCCGCAGCGAACGCGTACGCCAGCTCGAGGCCCTCGCGCTCAAGACGGGCCAGACGCAGTTGTGCATCGAAACGCCGTACCGCACGGAGACGCTGCGCCGTGCCCTTGTGCAAACGCTGCAGCACAACACGCGGCTGGCCATCGCCACCGGCCTGACGCTGGACCAGGCCAACATCCTGAGCAGGACCGTGAAGGTATGGCGCCAACATGCCGAGCCTTTGCCCGACGTCCCAGCCGTCTTTGCGATCGGCCGCTGAGCGGCCTCAGCGCAGCGCGGGCACCGACTGGACGGCACGCATGGCGCCCTCGCCCATGGCCGCGCCGAAGCGCTTGGCCAGGCGTTCGGCCACGTTTTCACGGCGCGTGTAGTCCACGATCTCTTCGGCCTTGACCACGTCGCGCGCCACATAGTCCAGGCTGCCCAGCTGGTCCGCCAGGCCCATCTGCACAGCCTGCTCGCCGCTCCAGAACAGGCCGCTGAAGGTCTCGGGCGTTTCCTTGAGCCGGTCGCCACGGCCCTTCTTGACCACGCCGATGAACTGCTGGTGGATGGTGTCCAGCATGTTCTGCGCCAGCGCGCGCTGGGTCTCGCTCATCGGGCTGAACGGGTCGAGGAAACCCTTGTTGGCGCCCGCCGTCAGCAGCCGGCGCTCCACGCCCAGCTTGTCCATGAGGCCGGTGAAGCCGAAGCCGTCCATCAGCACGCCGATGCTGCCCACGATGCTGGCCTTGTCGACGAAGATCTTGTCGGCGCCGACGGCGATGTAGTAAGCGGCCGAGGCGCAGGTCTCCTCCACCACGGCATAGACCGGCTTGTTGTGCTTGGCCTTGAGCCGCAAGATCTCGTCGTTGATCATGCCGGCCTGCACCGGGCTGCCGCCCGGGGAGTTGATCAGCAGCACGACGGCCTGCGCGCCCTGGTCCTCGAAGGCGCTGCGCATGGCGGCCACGATGGATTCGGCGCTGGCATCGGCACCGGAAGCGATCTCGCCCTTGATCTCGACCACAGCGGTGTGCGTGGACGAGGTGTCGGTCGTCGGCGCGGCACGCAGCAGCAGCAGCCAGGCCAAAGCCACGAAGAAGCCCAGCCAGGCCAGCCGCGTGAAGATCTTCCAGCGGCGGGCGGCGCGCTGTTCCTTCAGCGAAGCGAAAGCCAGCCGCTCCAGCAGGCTGCGCTCCCATTGCGGATCGGTCGGGGGGGGGCCCGAGGGGTGCGGTTCACTCATGGCGTTTCAGATGACTAGAAGAAAACGGGTTGCAACTGGGGCCCAGTATGCCAATGGACCACGCCGTCGGATTCTGACAACGCGATCTTGACCAGGCCGCCGCGGCACGGACCACCGCCGCAGGCCCCGGAATCGGGCCGGTAGGCGGCGCCGTGGGTGGCGCACAGCAGCCAGTCGCCGCTGTCGTCGAAGAAGCGGTTGGGCTGGTAGTCGAGCTCCATGGCCACGTGGGTGCAGCGGTTCAGGTAGGCATGGGCCTGGCCGCGCCAGCGCACGGCGAATGCGCGGCAGGTCTGGCCTTGGTACAGCACATCGAAGGGCACGGCGTCCCCGCCCTCGGACAGGTCACGGGAGTTGCACAGGGCAACGCGGTCCATGGCGGCTTGCTTGCCAGCTTCAGCCCGGCGCCAGCAGCCAGTCGTGCAGTTCGCGGACCGAATGGGCCACGAACAGCGGCTGCAACGCAGCGAACTCACCATGGGGATGCGCCCCATAGCCGACCCCCACGCTGGGGCAGCCGGCGTTCAGCGCCATCTGCAGGTCATGCGTGGTGTCGCCAACCATGAGCGTGCGCCCGGGCGCCACATCGAACTCGCGCATGAGCTCGTTCAGCATGCGCGGATGCGGCTTGCCAGCGGTCTCGTCGGCCGTGCGCGAACTGTCGAACAGGCCTTGCAGCTCCACCACGCGCAGCGCTTCGTCCAGGCCGCGGCGCGACTTGCCGGTGGCCACGGCGAGCAGAATCTGCTGCTGCTTGAGCGCGCGCAGCAACTCCAGCACGCCGGAGAAGAGCACGATGTCGTTCTGGTGCTGCATGTAGTGCACACGGTAACGCGCTGCCAGATCGGGGTAGCGTTCGGGCGGCACGTCCGGCGCGGCATGGGCGAGAGCCTGCGGCAGCGCCATGCCGATCACGAAGGAAGCTGCGGTGTCCGTGGGCACGGTGCCGCCGACATCGCGCACCGCCTCCTGGATGCAGCGCGTGATGATGGCCGTCGAATCGAACAGGGTGCCGTCCCAGTCGAAGGCGATCAGGTCAAAGCGTCTGGCTTGCATGCGGCGATTGTCACCCCTGCCCCGTGACAGCCGCCCGGCACGCGCTCAGAAAACCGGCCAGTTCGGCCGGCAATGCGGCCTCCAGCTGCACCGTCTCGCCGCTGGCCGGGTGTGTGAGCCGCAACCGCCAGGCGTGCAGGAACATGCGCGACAGGCCCTGGCGAACCAGCACCTTGTTCAGCGCGAAATCGCCGTACTTGTCATCGCCCGCAATCGCATGGCCCTCGCTGGCCAGGTGCACGCGGATCTGGTGCGTGCGGCCGGTCTTGATGGTCACCTCCAGCAGGCTGTAATCGGCAAAGGTCTCGACCACCCGGACCAGCGTGATCGAGCGCATGCCCTGCGGATCGTCGGCGGCCGCGATGCGCACGCGGCGCTCGCCCTCCGTGCCCGGCCTGCCGGGCAGCAGGTAGCGCACCAGCGGCTTGTCCAGCACCTTGCGCTTGGCTGGCCACTGCCCCAGCGCCAGTGCCAGGTAGGTCTTGCCGGTCTCGCGCTCGCGGAACTGGTCCTGCAGGTGCTTGAGGGCGCTGCGCTTCTTGGCCACCAGCAGCACGCCCGAGGTCTCGCGGTCCAGCCGGTGCACAAGTTCCAGCATGGGCGCGCCGGGCCGGGCCATGCGCAACTGCTCGATCACGCCGAAGTCCACGCCGCTACCGCCGTGGACGGCCACGCCGGCCGGCTTGTCGATGGCCAGGAAGGCCTCGTCCTCGTACAGCACGGGAAAGCTGCGGGCCGGCGTGCTGCGGGCCATGGCCTCGGCCTTTTCTTCGGCGCGCTCGGACAGGCGCAGCGGCGGCAGCCGCACGCTGTCGCCCAGCGCCAGCCGCGTGGCGGCATCGGCGCGACCCTTGTTCACGCGCACTTCGCCGCTGCGGATGATGCGGTAGACATGGGTCTTGGGCACGCCCTTGAGCACGCGCAGCAGGTAGTTGTCGAGCCGCTGGCCCTCTGCATCGGGGCCGATTTCAACGAGCTTTGCAACCGGCGCCGACACCTCCTGCGCTGCACCTATAATATTTTTCACCAGCGCCTCGGCCTAAGTGCTTGATAAGACACGAGTTTAGAGCACGACTCCGAACCGCTGGGAGGCGATGCCACTTGCAGGCGTCGGCTGCAGACCCCGGGCCCGAGCGGCCTCTGGTGGCGGCCGGTGGCTTTCGAGGCGGGCTGACGCAATTGAAACCCTGATACGGAATACCCCAAACCGGCCTGGCCGGGCTGCCCACGGCAGCGAAGCCAGGCTGGCGGATCAAAGCAAGAACATGGTGTGGAGGCTCCCTTCCCGAACCTGCCAGCCCGGGCGAGCGCCCGCGCGGCCAGGGTCGCGCGCGAGCCACGCACCGCCCCGGCCCGCCTGTCCGACCGCAGCACCCGCGGCCCGGACAGGCCCTGCACAGCCCTTGCTCCATCCACGCGCCCATGCCCATTGCGCGAGCCCGATGGCTCGTGAGTGACGGCTCTCCGGCAATTCCCTTCGTTTCAAGCGCGTTCGTTCAGGCATCAACCAGGTTCCCACGGAACCACGACGTTTTGACGACACACCGGGCTCCAATGGAGCCCAGAGGACGCTACCCATGAAACGGATGCTGATCAATGCCACGCAGGCCGAAGAGCGCCGCCTGGCCATCGTTGACGGGCAAAAACTGCTCGACTACGAAATCGAGATCGAAGGGCGCGAACAGCGCAAGGGCAACATCTACAAGGCCGTGGTCACGCGGGTCGAGCCTTCGCTCGAGGCCTGCTTCGTCGACTACGGCGAAGACCGCCACGGCTTCCTGCCGTTCAAGGAAATTTCCCGCCAGTACTTCGCCGAAGGCGTCTCGGTCAGCCAGGCCCGCATCAACGATGTGATCCGTGAAGGCCAGGAACTGGTCGTGCAGGTCGAGAAGGAAGAGCGTGGCAACAAGGGCGCCGCCCTCACCACCTTCATCTCGCTGGCCGGCCGCTATGTGGTGCTGATGCCCAACAACCCGCGTGGCGGCGGCGTGTCGCGCCGCATCGAGGGCGACGACCGGGCCGAGCTCAAGGAGGCGATGGACCAGCTCGAGTACCCCAAGGGTTCGAGCATCATCGCGCGCACCGCCGGCATCGGCCGCAGCGCCCCCGAACTGCAGTGGGACCTGAACTACCTGCTCAAGCTCTGGAAGGCCGTCGACGAAGCCGCCAAGAGCCTGCGCAAGCCCGAGCTGATCTACCAGGAATCCAACCTGGTGGTGCGCGCACTGCGCGACTACTTCAACCACGACATCGGCGACATCCTGATCGACACCGACGACGTGTACGAGCAGGCCCAGCAGTTCATGGCGCACGTGATGCCCGAGCACGCGGCGCGCGTGAAGCGCTACCGCGACGACGCCCCGCTGTTCAGCCGCTTCCAGATCGAGCACCAGATCGAATCGGCCTACGCCCGCACCGTGACGCTGCCCTCCGGCGGCGCCATCGTGATCGACCACACTGAGGCACTGGTCTCCGTCGACGTGAACTCGGCCCGCTCCATCCGCGGCGGCGACATCGAGGAAACCGCGACGCGCACCAACCTGGAGGCTGCAGAAGAAGTGGCACGCCAGATGCGCCTGCGCGACCTGGGCGGCCTGATCGTGATCGACTTCATCGACATGGAGGAGTCCAAGAACCGCCGCGAGGTCGAGAACCGCCTGCGCGATTCGCTGCGCCAGGACCGCGCCCGCGTGCAGTTCGGCACCATCAGCAAGTTCGGCCTCATGGAGATGAGCCGCCAGCGCCTGCGCCCTGCGTTGTCCGAAGGCGCCTCCATTCCCTGCCCGCGCTGCGGCGGCTCCGGCCACATCCGCGACACGGAAAGCTCGGCGCTGCAGATCCTGCGCATCATCCAGGAGGAGTCGCAGAAGGACAACACCGCCTCGGTGCTGTGCCAGGTGCCCGTCGAGGTCGCCTCCTTCCTGCTCAACGAGAAGCGCGCCGAGATCGCCAAGATCGAACTGCGCCAGCGCATCAGCGTGCTGATGGTGCCCAACAAGACGCTGGAAACGCCGAACTACCGCATGGAGCGGCTCAAGCACGACGACCCGCGTCTGGACCAGATGCAAGCCAGCTACAAGCTGGCCGAAGAGGTCGAGGACCGCACGGCCGTCACGCGTCGCTCGCAAGAGCCGACCAACAAGCAGACCCCGCTGATCAAGGGCGTGCTGCCCGACGCGCCGGCCCCGCAGCCCGTGGCCAAGCCCGTCGAGGCACCCGCACCGGCACCTGCACCTGCACCTGCGCCGGCACCTGCCGCGTACGTGCCGCCCGTGCACGAGGAAAAGGGCTTCCTCGGCTTCATCAAGAGCCTGTTCGGCGCCCGTCCGGCCCCCGCGCCGGCACCCGTGGCACCCGCGCCCGTGGCGGCGCCCGCACCTGCGGCTGCGTCCAAGCCCGAGGGCCGTGGTCCACGCGGTGACGGCCAGGGCCGTGGTGGCCGTGGCAACCGTGGCCGCAACGGCGAAGGCCGTGAAGGACGCGAGCCACGCGAAGGCCGCGAAGGGCGTGAACCCCGTGAGGCCCGCGAGCCCCGCGCACCGCGCGCCGACGAAGTCCGCGGCGAAGGTGCCGAGGCACGCGGCCGTGGCCGCGGCGAACGCCAGGGCAGCCGCCCGCGCGCCGATGCCGACGTTCGCAACGAAGGCCAGCCTACGCTGCCGCTGAACGGTGAAGCAGGCGCAGACCAAGCCCCTGCCGAGCGCCAGCGCCCGCCGCGCAATGCCGAACGCGGCGAGCGTGGTGAACGCAGCGAGCGCGGCGAGCGTGGTGAACGCAGCGAGCGCGGCGAGGCCCGTGAAGCACGCGAGCCGCGCGAACCCCGTGAACCGCGTGAGCCACGCGAAGGTGGTCGCGGCCGCGGCCGGGGCCGCGGCGAGCGCGAGGAACGCGTGGGCGGCGATGCCGAAGCCACGGGCAACACCGACGACGCGGCGCTGAACGATGCACCGGCCGCTGCAGAGCGCGCCGAGCGCACCGAGCGCACGTCCTACTTCTCGGCACCACAGGCACCCCAGGCCGCAACGCAGGCCGAAGGCGCCGCCGAGGCGCCCTCCGCTGACGCGGAAGAAGCCGCCCCGCGGGCCGACGGAGAAGAAGCACCGCGCCGCGAGAAGCGTTCGCGCGACCGCTACGGCCGCGACCGCCGCGAGCGTGGCCCGCGTCCGGCCGACCAAGCCGACCAAGCGGATGGCGACGCAGCCGAGGCCGCGCCGGTCACGCCGGTCGAGGCGCAGGCCGAAGCCGCAGCGGCTCCTGCGGCGCCCGTCCAGGCACCTCTGGCTGCGCCCGTGGCGGCCGCTCCGGCACCGGTATCGGCACCTGCACCGGCATCTGCATGGGCACCGGCACGTGAACGTGCACCGGCCCCGGCCCCGGCACCCGCACCGGCACCCGTCGCGGCAGCACCCGCGGCAGCCGCCCTGCCCCAGGTGCAGTCCTTCACGCTGCCGGTCGGCGAACTGGAGCAGATCGCGTTGGGCGCTGGCCTGCAGTGGATCTCCACTGACACCGCCAAGAGCGCCGCCGTGCAAGCCGCCATCGCCGCAGAACCCAAGCCTGTGCGTGTGCCGCGTGAGCGCCCGCCCGTGGTCCAGATCTCCGACGAGCCCCTGGTCCTCGTCGAGACCCGCCGCGACCTGGGCAGCATGCAGTTGCCGTTCTGATAGCGGCAGCGCGCCATGAAAAGACCGCCTCTCGAGGCGGTCTTTTTTTTTGCCCGGCGTTGTCGCCGGGCAGGGGCTCGGCTCCTGGTTTCGATCCCGGCAACGGGTGCGCAAGGCGGCGCCAGCGCGGGCAGACGGAACACGGCAAGCCCGGTGCGGTGCCTGCCTGTGCCTGCTTGCCTGGAGGAGGAAGTCTTGCCGCGGCAAAACGCCGCAGCACGCTGCGGCGTTCGCCGAAACCGCCTTACAGCAGCGCGGCCTCGCGCAGCGCCTGCTGCGAAGCGGCGCTGTCGCCGCGCTGCTCGGCCAGCGCCGCCAGCGCGCGCCAGGCATTGCGCCTGAGCTCCGCATCCTGCAGCCTGCCCTGCGCCTGCGTGAGCAGTTGCTGGGCCTTGCCCCACAACTGGTGGCGCAGGCAGGCAATGCCGGCCAGGTACTTGAGCTCGGCGCTTTCGGGATGCTGACGCTGGGCGGCTTCGATGCGTTCCAGCCATTGCAGGTCGCTCGCACCGGCTTCTGCGCCGAAGCCTTCTTCCAGCGCATGGATGAGCTTGACGAGCACCGGCGCCTGTTCTCGCAGATTGGGCGCGCGCAAGAGCTCGTCCCAGACCGGTTGCAACCATTGCCGCGACAGGGCGACGTCGCCATCCAGGGCCGCGAGGCGGTGGCCGGCCTGGATCGCGACCTCGGCCATGGTCTGCTCGGCGGGCTCCAACTCCGCCCAGGCACGCTGCAGCTGCACAGGATCGTGCGCGCCATGGATCAGCTCCAAGGCCAGGCCCTTCAGGATCAGGTGCGCAGCCTCGGGCGAGAACGCGCGGTGCTTGGCCAGCAGCCGCGCCGTCTCCAGCGCCGGCAGGGTCTGGCGCGACAGCCGTGTGGCCTTGAGCCGGGCCCGCAGGGCCAACGTGCGGCGTGCGGCGCCTTGCGGCATCGCGTCCAGCCACTGCAGCGCCGTCTGCGGATCGCGGTCGGCCAGCGCCCAGCGGGCGGCCTGCAACTGCACACCTTCGCGCGTCTCCTGCGCCTCGCGTGCGTCGGTTTCCTTGAGCAGCTCCTGCAGATGCGTTTCGCGGGTCGTGCGGTCCTGCAGCGCGTGGGCGCTCTCGGCAGCCACGAGGTGGGCTGTGGCCCGCAGCTTGCCTGCATGCTGGACCGGATGGCCGCTGGCCGCCAGCATCTCTTCCTGTTCTAGCGCCGCCTCGGCCGCCTTGCGCGCACGCAGGAAGCGGCCGGCCTGCTGGTGCGTGAGCGCATCCAGCACCGCAGCGTGCATGGCGCGCTCGCGCTGTTGCAGGCGCCAGCGCTGGGCCTGGCGCGGCATGGAGAACAGGGCCGACAGGCCGCGCAGCGCCAGGTGCAGCAGCACGAAGCCCAGCGCCAGCGAGGCCAGCACCAGATTCAGCGACAGATCGACACGGTAAGGCGGCAGGAACAGCGTGACCGTTCCCTGGTTGTTGCCAGCCAGCAGCGCAGCACCGGCCGCCAGGCCGAACAGCGCCAGAAACCACAGCAGGGCGCGCATCATGCGGTTCAGCGCCCCGCTGCCGCCGTGGCCAGGGCCGACAGCGTTTCGTCGATGCGCGGCAGCTCCACCGCCTTGAGTTGCGCCTGCACATCGGACAGCGTGTTGGCGAACTGCTGGGTGCGCCGCGCCGCCGGGTCGAAGTAGCGGTGCAGCATGAAGGCGGCCGCCGCCGCATCGGCCCGGGCCGACGGGAATTGGCGCGCCAGCAGGCCCATGCGCACGTTCAGCAGGCGCAGCTTGAGGTTCTCGCGCAGGAAGTAGGTCTGGTCGGGCGCCAGCAGGGCGGCCTCGGGCTGGTCGATGCGCGACACGCGCATGAGCCGCGCGGCCTCTGCCCGCACCAGTTGCCAGATGCGCAGCCACCAATGTTCGGAAGGCGGCTCGGCCTGGGCCTGCCCCTTGGCGAGGTTGGCGGCCAGCACGGCGTTGAGCATGGGCACGTCATCGATCTGGCGCACCAGGTCGTCGAGCTTCTCGAGGATGGTCTGGGTGTCGGTGATCTGGGTGGAGCGGATCGCCTCGGTGTCGCGCGCGACAGCGCGGCGCACGGGTTCCAGCCGCGGCTGGGCGGCGCGTTCGAGGCGCTGATCCGCCGTGCGCAGCGCTGCCAGCAAGGGCTCGGCCGTCAGCGTCAGCTGGGCCTGCTGCTGCGCCAGCCGCAGCGAAGACTCGAGGTCCACGACCAGGGTCTCGTCGCGCGAGCGCGACAGGCTCGCGAGCAACTCGTCAATCTGCGCACGCTGCAGCGTGGCTTCGCCGAGCTTGGTGTCGCTCACGGCCTGGCGTGCGGCGGTTTCGCGTGCCAGGTCCTGTGCTTCACGGGCCGCAGCGCGGGCCTCCATGGCGCGGGCCTGCGTGTCGGCGCTTTGCCGGGCAAGGTTCTCCTGCATGCCGCCGACCTTCTGCCACAGCAGGCCGACCGCTGCCAGGGCCAGCACGACCAGCAGGGCCAGGAAGAGGACGAGCACCCGGGGGGCGGTGGTGGCCGGTGGCCGGGCTTGGGGGGCTGGCCCTGTGGCGGCATGGCCCGGCAGGGGTTCTGAAGACAGCTCGGCAGCGTTCATCGCGCGGATTCTATCGACGCGACCACGTCGTCCAGGTCGGGGCGCACGGTGGCGACATGGCCGAAACCGGCGGCGCTCGCCGCCTCGGCGATGCGCGCATGCGTGGCCAGTGCGCGCGTGGCGCGCCAGCTGGCATCGGGCAGCAGTTGTTGCAGGTGGCGCACTGCATCGGAACTGCTGAACAGCCACAGCGCATCGGTCGCGCCCGTGGCCCGCTCACGGGTGGCCCGGTCCCAGCGCGGCAACTCGCGCGCATAGGCGGCCAGCGCATGCACCCGGGCACCGGCCGCCACGAGCTGGTCGGCCAGCCAGGGCCGGCCCGCCAATCGGCCATCGGCATCGGTACCGCGCACGATCAGCACCTGGGCGCCGGCCAGGCCGGCGTCGGTACCGACCAGGCGCCACAGCGCTTCGGAGTCGAACTGCGGCGCATCGGCAGGTGGCGCGACCAGCGCCTGCGTCGGCACGCCGGCCGCCCGCAGCGCGCGGGCCGTGCCGGGGCCGGTGGCCCAGGCCGCCGTCTGCGCGGGCCAAACCAACGCCACGGGCTTTGCCGCAAAAAAGGCTTCGACCGCATTGGCGCTCACGAACATCGCGGCGCGGCAGTCCGCCAACCGGTCCCAGGCCTCGCGCACGGGTGCGGGATCGGTGGGCCGGATGTCGATCAGGGGCAGCGGCTCGGCCGACAGCCCACGGGCGCGCAGCTGCTCGCACCAGTGCAAC
This sequence comes from Pseudorhodoferax soli, assembly GCF_003337555.1. Classification (GTDB taxonomy): domain Bacteria; phylum Pseudomonadota; class Gammaproteobacteria; order Burkholderiales; family Burkholderiaceae_C; genus Pseudorhodoferax; species Pseudorhodoferax soli. Next base: position 268,112 of record NZ_QPJK01000002.1, read on the forward strand.
GCTTCGCGCAGCGGCCTCGTGACCAGCACGCGCATGCGCGCGTCAGCCCGCTTTGCGGGCACCGCCGGCCTGCAAGGCCTCGGCCACCCGCAAGCCCAGCGCCTCCGCGGCGGCCGGGCCATCGACCGGCCCCGCGACTTCTGCCCGCACCAGGGCGCCCTCGCGGTCCTGGTCGCCCCAGGCGGCACGCAGCTGCAGGGCGCCATCGGCCCAGTGCGCATGCGCGGCCAGCGGCATCGAGCAGCTGCCGCCCATGGCGCGGCTCACGGCACGCTCGGCAGCCGTTGCCAGCGTGGTCTGCTGGTGTGCCAGCGGCGCCAGCAGGGCCAGCAGGTCGGCACGGTCGGACCGCACCTCGATGCCCAGCGCGCCCTGCCCGGCTGCGGGCAGCATGCGGTCTTGCGTGAACACATCGCGGATGCGGTCCGCGAGGCCCAGGCGTTTGAGACCGGCGGCCGCCAGCACGATGGCCGCGAACTGGCCTTCGTCGAGCTTGCGCAAGCGCGTGTCCAGGTTGCCGCGCAACGGCTGGATGTCCAGGTCGGGACGCAGCGCCTTCAGCAGCACGCTGCGGCGCAGGCTGGAGGTGCCGACCACGGCGCCCTGCGGCAACGCATCCAGCGATGCGTAGTGCGGCGAGACGAAGGCATCGCGCGGGTCCTCGCGCTCGAGCACGCAGGCCAGCACGAAGCCGTACGGCAAGTCCATGGGCACGTCCTTGAGCGAATGCACGGCGATGTCGGCGCGGCCGTCCTCGAGCGCGGCTTCGAGTTCCTTGACGAACAGGCCCTTGCCGCCGACCTTGCTCAGCGAGCGGTCCAGGATCTGGTCGCCGCGCGTGGTCATGCCCAGCAGTTCGACGCTGTGGCCGCGCTGCGCCAGCAGTGCCTGCACGTGTTCGGCCTGCCACAGCGCGAGCCGGCTTTCCCGGGTCGCGATGACGATGGTGGAAGAGGGGGAGGAGCGCACGCAGGTAACCAGTTCGTAATCGGCCGCGGGGGCCGGATGCTAGCATGGGGTAAGCCCGCAGCAGGGCATGGCATTCTTCTTGCAGGGCGCTTGTACAGCCCCCGTTCCAACATGAAAACACAAGACCAGGCGCCCTCTCCCACCGCTGCGGCCGCAGCCCCTGCCACCGACGAGACGCCCCAGCGCAGCCGTGCCGCGGCGCGCGATGCGGAGCGGCCCCTGGTCGAGGACATCCGCCTGCTGGGCCGGCTGCTGGGCGATGTGATCCGCGAGCAGGATGGCGCGCCCGCCTTCGAACTCATCGAGCAGGTGCGCAAGCTGTCCGTCGCGTTCCGCCGCGATGCCGACGAGGAAGCCGACAAGGCGCTCAAGAAGCTGCTCAAGAGCCTGACGGCCGACCAGACCGTCAGCGTGATCCGCGCCTTCACCTACTTCAGCCACCTGGCCAACCTGGCCGAGGACCGCCACCACATCCGCCGCCGCGCCGTGCACGAGCGCGCCGGCAACACGCAGGAGGGCAGCATCGACGTGGCGCTGTCGCGCCTGCGCTGGGCCGGCATCTCGCCCAAGGCCATCGCGATGACGCTGGCTACGAGCTACGTCTCGCCCGTGCTGACCGCCCACCCGACCGAAGTGCAGCGCAAGAGCATCCTCGATGCCGAACGCGACATCGCCCAGCTGCTCACCGCGCGCGACGAAGTGCGCCTGCGCGCCCAGCTGGCCGGCACCGGCCGCGACGCACTCGCACCGCGCGAACTGGCCGCCAACGAGGCCCAGCTGCGCGCCCGCGTGATGCAGCTGTGGCAGACGCGCCTGCTGCGCTTCTCCAAGCTCACGGTGGCCGACGAGATCGAGAACGCGCTCTCTTACTACGAGGCGACCTTCCTGCGCGAGATCCCCAAGCTCTACGCGCAGCTCGAGCGCGAGCTCGGCAACCAGCCGGTGGCCAGCTTCCTGCGCATGGGCCAGTGGATCGGCGGCGACCGCGACGGCAACCCCAACGTCAGCGCCGAGACCATGGAATACGCCATGCGCCACCAGGCCGAGATGGCGCTGCGCCACTACCTGACCGAGGTGCACCACCTGGGCGCCGAACTCTCGCTGTCGGCCCGCCTCGTCGACATCCCGGCCGAGATGCAGGCCCTGGCCGAGCGCTCGCCCGACACCAGCGAGCACCGCAAGGACGAGCCCTACCGCCGCGCGCTGACCGGCATGTACGCACGCCTGGCCGCCACGCTCAAGACATTGACGGGCGGCGACGCCGCGCGCCACGCCGTGGCGCCGCAGAACGCCTACCTGAAGGCCGAGGACTTCCTGGCCGACCTGCGCACCATCGAGGCCTCGCTCAAGTCGCACCATGGCGGCGCCTTCGCCGCGCAGCGCCTGCACCCGCTGATCCGCGCCGTCGACGTGTTCGGCTTCCACCTGGCCACGCTGGACCTGCGCCAGAGCTCGGACAAGCACGAGGAGGTGGTGGCCGAGCTGCTGGCCACGGCGCGCCTGGAGCCGCAGTACGCCGCGCTCGACGAGGCCGCCAAGCGTGCGCTGCTGCTGCGCCTGCTCAACGACGCGCGGCCGCTGCGCGTGCTCGGCGCCCAGTACTCCGATCTCGCGCGCCACGAACTGGCCATCTTCGAGAACGCCCGCAGCGTGCTGCAGCGCTACGGCCGCAACGCGATCCGCCACTACATCATCAGCCACACCGAGACCGTCAGCGACCTGCTGGAGGTGTTGCTGCTGCAGAAGGAAGTGGGCCTCATGCACGGCCTGCTCGACGAGGCCAAGGCCAAGGGCGCCCGCGGTGAAGGCGCCAGCTGCGACCTCATCGTGGTGCCGCTGTTCGAGACCATCGAGGACCTGCGCAACGCCGCGCCCATCATGCGCGAGTTCTATGCGCTGCCAGGCATCGCGCGGCTGGTGCAGCGCTCGGGCGGCGAGCAGGACATCATGCTGGGCTACTCGGACAGCAACAAGGACGGTGGCATCTTCACGAGCAACTGGGAGCTGTACCGCGCCGAACTCGCGCTGGTGGAGCTGTTCGACGAACTGTCCAGCAGCCACGACATCACGTTGCGCATGTTCCACGGCCGCGGCGGCACCGTGGGCCGTGGCGGCGGCCCGAGCTACCAGGCCATCCTGGCGCAGCCGCCCGGTACCGTGCGGGGCCAGATCCGGCTGACCGAACAGGGCGAGGTGATCGGCTCCAAGTACGCCAACCCCGAGATCGGCCGGCGCAACCTGGAGACGCTGGTCGCCGCTACGCTGGAGGCCACGCTGCTGCAGCCGACGAAGGCCGCCACGCCGGCCTTCCTCGACGCGGCCGCCGTGCTGTCGGAGGCCAGCATGCGCGCCTACCGGCACCTGGTCTACGAGACGCCGGGCTTCACCGACTACTTCTTCGAGTCCACGCCGATCCGCGAGATCGCCGAACTCAACATCGGCTCGCGCCCGGCCTCGCGCAAGGCGAGCCAGAAGATCGAGGACCTGCGCGCCATCCCCTGGGGCTTCAGCTGGGGCCAGTGCCGGCTCACGCTGCCGGGTTGGTACGGATTCGGCTCCGCCGTCGAGACCTTCCTGGCCGGCGACACTGAGCAGGCCAGCACGGGCAGGAAGCCCGCGGGCGCCAAGGAACGGATGGCGCTGCTGCAGAAGATGTACCGCCAGTGGCCCTTCTTCCGCACGCTGCTGTCCAACATGGACATGGTGCTGGCCAAGAGCGACCTGCAGTTGGCGGCGCGCTACGCCGAGCTGGTCAGCGATGCGCGGCTGCGCAAGAAGGTGTTCGGTGCCATCGAGGCCGAGTGGCAGCGCACGGCGCAGGCGCTGGCGCAGATCACCGGCGAGAAGCAGCGCCTGGCCGGCAATGCCGCGCTGCAGCGCTCGATCCGCCACCGCTTCCCGTACATCGACCCGCTGCACCACCTGCAGGTGGAACTGGTGCGCCGCTACCGCGCCGGCCAGTCTGACGAGCGCGTGCGCACCGGCATCCACATCTGCATCAACGGGATCTCGGCCGGGCTGCGCAACACCGGCTGAGCCGGTTCAACGCGCAGGACCGCGGCTCAGGCGTAGACGTCGAGCCGCGTGCCCAGCATGCCTTGCGGCACGGGCGGTGGCGGCGGCAGCGATTCCAGCAGGGCCGCCGCAGCGGCCTCCTGCGCATCCAGCGCCTTCTTCAGCACGCGCAACTGGACCGTCGATTGCACCGCATCGGCGGGCACCGATTGCGAAGCGGCGCTGGCCGTGGCGGCCTGGACGGCAGGCGTGCTGGCGATGTTCATTGCGAGCGGCCGTAGACGTCCTCGAAGCGCACGATGTCGTCTTCCCCGAGGTAGCTGCCCGACTGCACTTCGATCATCTCGAGCGGCAGGCGGCCCGGGTTCTCCAGCCGGTGCGTGGAGCCCAGCGGGATGTAGGTCGACTCGTTCTCGGAGACCAGGTAGCTTTCCTTGTCGCGCGTGACCTTGGCCGTGCCCGACACCACGATCCAGTGCTCGGCGCGGTGGTGGTGCATCTGCAGCGACAGCTGGCCGCCCGGCTTGACCACGATGCGCTTGACCTGGAAGCGCGCGCCGTTGTCCACGCTGTCATACCAGCCCCACGGGCGGAACACCTTGCGGTGCAGCTGGCCCTCGGAGCGGCCTTCGCGCTTGAGCGCGTCCACGATCTTCTTGACGTCCTGCGTCTTGTCCTTGTTGGCCACGAGCACCGCGTCTGCCGTCTCCACCACGATCAGGTTGTCCACGCCCACGCAGGCGATCAGCCGGCCTTCGGACAGCGCCAGCGTGTTGCGGCTGTCGTGCAGCAGCACGTCGCCCTGCTTCACGTTGCCGCTCTCGTCCTTGGGCAGCACTTGCCACAGCGCATCCCAGGCGCCGACATCGGACCAGCCGGCCGACAGGGGCAGCACCACACCGGCCGGCAGGTCTTCGCGGCCGCCGGCGGCCAGGCGCTCCATGACCGCGTAGTCGATGGAATCGCTGGGGCAGGCCGTGAAGGCGGCCTTGTCCACGCGCAGGAACTCGCCGTCGGACGAGCCCTGGCCGAAGGCGGTCTCGCAGGCGGCCAGGATGTCGGCGCGGCAGCCGGCGATCGCCGCCAGCCAGACCGAGGCCTTGAGCATGAACAGGCCGCTGTTCCAGGCGTAGCCGCCCGCGTCCAGATAGCCCTGGGCCGTGGCGCGGTCGGGCTTCTCGACGAAACGCGCGATGCGGCTGGCGCCGCCCTCGAAGGCCGCGCCGGACTGGATGTAGCCGTAGCCCGTCTCGGGCGTGTCGGGCGTGATGCCGAAGGTCACCACGGCGCCGGCCTCGGCCAGCTTCGCGCCCTGCACCACGACGGCCTGGAACGCCGGCACATCGACGATCACATGGTCGGCCGGCATCACCAGCAGCACCGGGTCGGCACCGTCGCGGCGCGCTGCGAGCGCGGCCAGCGTCAGCGCCGGCGCGGTGTTGCGGCCGATGGGCTCCAGCACGATGGTGCCCGGCTTGCCCATCAGGCGCAGCTGCTCGGCGATGACGAAGCGGTATTCCTCGTTGGAGACCACCATGGGCGCGGCCACGGACACGCCGGCCAGGCCCTCGACACGGCGCACCGTGGCCTGCAGCAGCGAATCGTCACCGATCAGCGGCAGCAGCTGCTTGGGGTACTTCTCGCGCGACAACGGCCACAGGCGGGTGCCGGAGCCGCCGGACAGGACAACAGGTTGGATCAGCATCGTTGCTTCAGACGGAGTTGGAATGGGTTTCAGGCGGCGTAGCCGTTGGGATTGCTGCTCTGCCAGCGCCAGGCATCCTGGCACATGGCGACGAGGTCGCGTTCGGCCCGCCAACCCAGCACGGCCAGTGCCTGGGCCGGATCGGCATAGCAGGAGGCCACGTCGCCGGCGCGGCGCGGCGCGAGTTGGTAGGGCACGGGCTTGCCGCTGGCCTGCTCGAAGGCGCGCACCATGTCGAGCACGCTGTAGCCGGTGCCGGTGCCCAGGTTGACCGTGAGGCCGCCCTCCTGCGTCTGCAAGCGCTCCAGCGCACGCAGATGGCCGACGGCCAGGTCCACCACGTGGATGTAGTCGCGCACGCCGGTGCCGTCGGGCGTGGGGTAGTCGTTGCCCCAGACCTGAAGCTGCTCGCGCCGGCCGATGGCGACCTGCGCCACGTAGGGCATGAGGTTGTTCGGCACGCCGCGCGGGTCTTCGCCGATCAGGCCGCTGGCATGCGCGCCGACCGGGTTGAAGTAGCGCAGGATGGCGATGCGCCAGGACGCATCGCTCAGCTGCAGGTCGCGCAGCATGTCCTCGATCATGAGCTTGCTGCGGCCATAGGGGTTGGTGGCCGAAAGCGGATGGTCCTCGGTCAGCGGCAGGCGCTGCGGGTCGCCATAGACGGTGGCCGAGGAGCTGAACACCAGCTGCTGCACGGAACACTCGCGCATGGCTTCCAGCAGGCGCAGCGTGCCCACGACGTTGTTGTCGTAGTAGGAGAGCGGCTGCTGCACCGATTCGCCCACCGCTTTCAGGCCCGCGAAGTGGATCACAGCGCTGGCGCCGCTCGACTTCAGTGCGTCGACCAGCGCCGCCCGGTCACGGATGTCGCCACGCACCAAGCTGGGTGCCTTGCCCGCAATGCGTGCGATGCGGGCCACCGACTCCGGGTTGCTGTTACAAAAATTGTCAAAAATGGTGACGTCGTGGCCCGCCTGCAGCAGTTCGACGCAAACATGGGAGCCGATATAGCCGGCACCGCCGGTGACAAGGATCATTGGTGTTCTTCGCAAGGCCGGCGCGGGCCGGCGGGAGATGGTTCTTGCAGCGCAGCGCGGGTTGCAAGCCTGTGGCGCGGCAAGAATAGCATGTGCCATGCCAGGCCCTGTGTCAGCCGCAAGGCGCCCATGGGCAGCGCGATCAGGCCTCCAAGGCCTGCTGCATGGCCGCGCGAAACCACTGCGACGCCGGGTCCGTGTCGGTGGACGCATGCCAGTACAGAAAGGTTTCCAGCTCCGGCAACGCCACCGGCAGGGCCAGCACCTGGATGCCGGCCTGCGCGTTGTCCAGCACGGCCTGCGAGCGCGACATGGTGGCCAACAGGTCGGTGCGCGCAACGATGGCACTGGCCGCACCGTGGCGCTGGCAGCGCACACGGATGCGGCGGCGCATGCCCAGCCGGCCGAGCGCCACGTCCTCCAAGCCCACGCCGCGCCGGCGCCCGGTCACCAGCACGTGCTCCTGCGCGAGATAGGCCTCCATGTCGAAGCCCGGGCCGATGGCCGGATGCCCGACCCGGGCCAGCACCACGAGTTCGCTCGCGCCGATCTGCTGGCGCCGGATCTCCGCCGTCAGCGGAAGGCCGATGTCCAGCGCCAGGTCGAGTTCGCCGCTGCGCAGGTCTTCATCCAGATTGCCGCGGTCGGCCCGCACCGTGGCCAGCCGGATGCCCGGGGCTTCGCGCGCCACGCGTTCGGCCAGATCCGGCAGGAACGACAGTTCGGCCGAGCCGCTGGTGGCAACCGTGAACAGCCGCTGGCTGCTGGCCGGGTCGAACTGCCCGACCTGGCGCAGCATCTGGTCCAGCCCGCCCAGCGACGCGTGCACCGTGCCCGCCATCATGCGGGCCATCGGCGTGGGGATCATCACATTGCCCTGGCGCTCGAACAGCGGGTCGCCCAGCAGCTCGCGCAGCCGCGCGAGCGCATGGCTCACCGCGGGCTGCGACAGGTGCAGCTGGCGCGCGGCCGACGTGATGCCGCGCTCGCGGTAGATCGCATCGAAGACGGCAAACAGGTTCAGGTCGATTCGGGACAGCTGCATGGTCTCGCGCCAGGGTGAGGCAGGCTATGCATGCGGCAAATACCGCGTGATGCGCACATTGCATTCGCCATCGGAGGGTCGCGCTGGCAAGCTGGGCGTCTTCCCGGCCTGCCGCCAGCCGGCCATTGTCCTTCTTCAGCACCAGCCACCCGTGACCCTGCTCGCACCGACGCATCCCGCCGTCTCCGACCGCTTCGCTCCGCTGCACGCCCTGGTCTGGCGCCCCGAGCCCGGCTCGAGCGCGCAGCACCGCGCCTGGACGCTGGAGCGGCCGCGCCCGCCCAGCGTCTCGCCCACCCAGCAGCGCACGCTGCTGGCCGGCGCCTGGCTGGCCGGGGTGGGCGAGGCGGCGCGCGAGGCGCTCATGGCCGCGCTCAGCGTCTCCAAGGTTGCCGCCGGCGACCAGCTGCTGCACCAGGGCGAGCACAGCGCGCTCTGGCATGGCGTGGCCAGCGGCGCCGTGCGCCTGGGCAGCGTCAGCGCATCGGGCCGGCAGCTCAGCACGGCCCTGGTCGCGCCGGGCGAATGGTTCGGCGAGGGCCCGGCCCTGGGCCGGCTGGCCGAAGCCTGCAGCGCCCATGCCCATGCCGATGCGGTGCTGGTGTCGCTGCGCTTCGATGCACTGCGCCGGCTCACCGCCGCCCACGCCGACCTGCGCCACGCCCTGCTGCGCTGGAGCGCCGCGCGCCAGCGCGCCGCCATGGAGGCCGTGCTGCAAGCCGCCAGTGCCCCGCTGAGCCAGCGCCTGGCCGCCTGCCTGCTCGACCTCGGCCAGCGCTTCGGCCAGCCGCAGGACGAGGGCTTTCGGCTCACGCTGCCGCTCACCCAGACCGACCTCGCGCAGCTCGTCGCCACCAGCCGCCAGCGGCTGAACCAGGGCATGCAGGACCTGCGCCGCCTGCGCGTGCTCGACACGCGCGAGGCCCAGATCACCGTGCTGTCGACCGAAGCACTGCAGCGCCGCGCCGGCATGCCGGCCTGAGCCTTACTCCAGCCCCATCAGCAGGGGCCGCACGTAGAGCTCCACCGCCGCTTGCGGCGTCGTGCCCGGCACGAAGCGCTGCAGTTCCGCCGCGGCGTTGATGCCCACCATGGCGAGTTGCGCGGCCTGCATCGGGTCCAGCGGCCGGATCGAGCCGTCCACCATGCCGCCCACCACCAGCGACGCCAACCGCTCGCCAATGCGGCCCAGCGCCTGGCGGATGCGGCTGCGTTCGGCCGCGTCCGGCAAGGTCGGCACGGCAGACCACTGCAGCAGCGGGCTGCCGTCGGGTGTGATCTGGAACAGCACCAGCGCGCGCAGCACGGCACTGAGCCGCTCCCAGCCGCTCACCTGCTCCTGCTCGGCCTGCGCCAAAGCCTGGCGGACGATGGCGAAGGTCTCGTCGAAGCAGCAGGCGACCAGGTCGTCCTTGGTCTCGTTGTGGTAGTAGAAGCCGCCCTTGGTCATGTTCAGCCGCTCGGCGATGCGGTTGACCGAGGCGCCGCGGTAGCCCTGCTCGTTGATGAGCTGCGTGGCCGTGCGCAGGAAGGCGGCCGAGGGCGAGAGGTCCGCAGAGCCCAGCTGCCAGCGCAGCTCGCAGCCCTCTGCCTGCCAGCGCGCGCCGCTGGCCATGACGCCGCGCAGCAACAGCCCCAGCATGCTGTCGGCCACCGCGCCGAAGCGCTCGGGCTCGTGCCGCAGCAGCCAGACGCGCTGCGCGTTGACCACGCCCAGCACGATGTGCGTGCGTGCGTTGGCCGCGCTGCGGTCTGCCGTGGCCTCGTCGTTGAGCAGGCGCCGCAGCCGGCGGAACATGTCCTCGTAGGCCGCGTACACCGGCGCCATGTGCTCGCCGCGCAGCGCGCGCAGGTCGTGGAAGCGCGTCACGGGCGCATGCAGGCCCTGCTCCACCGCCGCCAGCACTTGCGCATGCGCACGCAGCAGCGCACCCAGCCGCGCGGGCATTCCCGCCTGCGCCATGGCCTCGTCGGTCAGGCGGTTGTACAGGTCGATGCTGCGCAGGTAGCAGGCCGCCGCCAGGTCTTCCTTGCGCCGGAAGTAGTAGGTGACGCTGTTCTTGATGAGGCCCACCCCCTCGGCCACCGCCGACAGCGTGGTGCCGCGGATGCCGCGCTCGTTGAGCAGGCCGCTGGCCGAGGCGATCAGCGCCTCGCGCTTGTCGGCGAACTTGGTGGTCTGCGCAGGGGAGGTGTTCATGGGCGGCCGCGATTGTCCGCGAGCCGCCGCCGTTCAATTGCGGAACACCGCCGCCATGCTGGCGTCGTCTTCCTTGCTGCCCTCGTGCATGCGGATCTCGTTGCGGCCCACCACCAGGTGGTGCACTTCGTCCGGCCCGTCCGCCAGGCGCAGCGTGCGTTGCTGCGCGTACATGTGCGCCAGCGGCGTGTGCTGCGACACGCCCAGCGCACCGTGCATCTGGATCGCCTGGTCGATGATCTTGCACACGCGCTCGGGCACCATGGCCTTGACCATGTGCACCCACTGGCGCGCCTCGCGGTTGCCCAGCACGTCCATGGCCTTGGCGGCCTTGAGCACCATCAGCCGCATGCTCTCGATCTCGATCCGTGCGCGCGAGATGATCTCCACGTTGCCGCCCAGCCAGGCCAGCTGCTTGCCGAAGGCCTCGCGCGAGATGCCGCGCTCGACCATCAGGTCCAGCGCCTTCTCGGCCGCGCCGATGGAGCGCATGCAGTGGTGGATGCGGCCCGGACCCAGGCGCAGCTGCGAGATCTCGAAGCCGCGGCCCTCGCCCAGCAGCATGTTGGACTTGGGCACGCGCACGTTGTCGAACACGATGTGCATGTGGCCGTGCGGCGCATGGTCCTCGGCGAACACGTGCATGGCGCCGACGATCTTCACGCCCGGCGTGTCCTTGGGCACGAGGATCATGGACTGCTGCTTGTGCGCCGGCGCATCCGGGCTGGTGCGCACCATGGTGATGAAGATCTTGCAGCGCGGGCTGCCTGCGCCCGAGATGTAGTGCTTCTCGCCATTGATGACCCACTCGTCGCCGTCGAGCACCGCGCTGGTGGCCACGTTCTTGGCGTCCGACGAGGCGTGGTGCACCTCGGTCATCGCGTAGGCCGAGCGGATCTCGCCGTTCAGCAGGGGCTTCAGCCAACGCTCCTTCTGCTCAGGCGTGCCCACGCGCTCCAGCACCTCCATGTTGCCGGTGTCCGGCGCCGAGCAGTTCATGCTCTCGCTGGCCAGCGGCACCTTGCCCAGCTCGGAGGCGATGTAGGCGTAGTCCAGGTTCGACAGGCCCTCGCCCGTCTCGGCGTCGGGCAGGAAGAAGTTCCACAGGCCCTCTTTCTTGGCCTGGTCCTTGGCGGCATTGAGCAGCTCCAGCTGGCCGGGCGCGTACTGCCAGCGCTCTTCGCCGACGCGGTTCTTGCCGAGCGCCTCGTACTTCTCGGCCATCGGCGCCACCGTCTCGGTGATGAAGCGCTTGACGTGCTCGTACAGCGGCAAGGCCTTGGCGGACATGCGCAGGTCGTTCAGTTCGTCGGTCGGGTTGAAGCCGAAAGCGGGGGTGGGCTTGCTCATGGTCGAAGGGTCTCCAGGCGTGCTGTGGTTCGGTTGTTTCAGACACACAGTATGGAAGATCGCCCGGCCCCGCGGAGTCCAATCCGCGACAGCCGATTCCAGGGTTTGCACCGAGCGGCGCAGCAGGCTGCGCCGCTACCATTTTTGGCGTTTCATCCCTGGAGTACGGTCTGTCCCGCACCGGACACCTGCCAAGCTCCGTGCCCTTTACTCCCATCCACAGGACACCGCCATGCGCCAAGCCGTCATCGTCTCCTATGCCCGCACCGGCCTTGCCAAGGCCGGCCGCGGCGGCTTCAACGACACCCCCAGCATGACCATGCTGGGCCATGCCATCCGGCACGCCGTGCAGCGCTCCGGCGCCGACCCGGCCGAGGTCGAGGACGTGATCGCCGGCTGCGTGGCCGCCTCGGGCAACGTGGCACGCGCCGCCGGCCTGCTGGCCGGATTGCCCGTCACCACCTCGGGCATGACGCTGAACCGCGCCTGCTCGTCGGGCCTCAACGCCATCGCCATCGCCGCGCACCACATCGTCGAAGGCGGCGCCAACGTGATGGTCGGCGGTGGCGTCGATTCCATCAGCTTCCAGGGCGGCGGCGGCGGCGGGCGCGACGACAGCCTGCTGCAAACGCACCCCGCCATCTGGATGCCCATGATCGACACCGCCGACATCGTCGCCGCGCGCTACGGCCTGTCGCGCGAGTACCAGGACGAGTACGCCCTGCGCTCGCAGCGGCTCATGGCCGCGGCGCAGGAAGCCGGCAAGTTCAAGGACGAGATCATTCCGGTCAAGACGCGCATGAAGGTCGTCGACAAGGCCACCAAGGCCGAGAGCTATGTCGACACCGTGGTCGACCGCGACGAGTGCAACCGGCCCGACACCACGCTCGCCGGCCTGGCCAAGCTGGAGCCGGTCAAGGGCCCGGGCAAGTTCGTCACCGCGGGCAACGCCAGCCAGCTGTCCGACGGCGCCGCCGCCGTCGTGCTCATGGAAGCCAAGGAGGCCGAGCGCCGTGGCCTGCAGCCGCTGGGCGCGTTCAAGGGTTGGGCCGTGGCGGGCTGCGAGCCCGACGAGATGGGCATCGGCCCCATCTACGCCATCCCGCGCCTGCTGGAGCGCCATGGCCTGGAGATCTCCGACATCGACCTGTGGGAACTGAACGAGGCTTTCGCCAGCCAGTGCCTGTACAGCCGCGACAAGCTCGGCATCGACCCCGACATCTACAACGTCAACGGCGGCTCCATCGCCATCGGCCACCCCTTCGGCATGACCGGCGCGCGCCTCACCGGCCATGTGCTCATGGAAGGCAAGCGCCGCGGCGCCAAGCATGTCGTGGTGTCCATGTGCATCGGCGGCGGCATGGGCGGCGCGGGCCTGTTCGAGGTGTTGTGACGGCGGCCAGCACCGCCACCGCCGCCACCGCCCGGCCGCGCCGCGCCAGCGCTGCGCCCGCCAGCCGCACCACCGACCGCTTCCAGGTCAAGCGCGAGGCCATCCTGGCCGCTGCCGCCGAGGAGTTCAACCGGCACGGCATGAAGGGCGTCACGCTGGCCGGCGTGGCCGAGCGCGTGGGCCTGCACAAGGCCAGCGTCAGCTACTACCACCGCCACAAGGAAGACCTCGCGGCCGACTGCATGCTGCAGGCCGTGGCGGCCATGCAGGAGGTGGTGAAGGCGGCCCTGGCCGAACCCACGCCCGAGCGCCGCATCCGCGCCGTCCTGCGCGGCCAGGCCGCGCTGCTGGCCGACATCGCCACGGGCCGGCGCGGCGCGCTGGTGTCGTTCAACGAGATCCGCGCGCTGGCCGCGCCGCAGGTGGACCAGGTGGTGGCGGCCTACAACGCGCTGTTCCGCAGCCTGCGCCAATGCTTCCCCGGTGCCGGCTGGACCCCGGCCCAGCGCAATGCGCGCACGCACCTGCTGCTGGCCCTGGCCAACATCATGCGTACCTGGATCGACCGCTACGAGCCGCAAGACTATCTGCTGGCCGCCGACGCGCTGGCCGAGCTGTTGCTCGGCGGCCTGGCTGCCGATCCGCAGCGCTGGCACGCACAGCCCACCCCGCAGCTGCATGCCGCGCAGGCCGAGGGCACCGACGTGCGCGAGGCCTTCCTGCGGGCGGCCACGGTGCTCGTCAACGAGCAGGGCTTTCGCGGCGCCTCGGTCGATGCGATCTCGGCCCGGCTGCACCTGACCAAGGGCTCGTTCTACCACCACCATGCGAGCAAGGACGACCTCGTCGCCCAGTGCTTCGCACGCAGCTTCGACGTGATCCGCCAGACCCAGCTGCAGGCGATGGCGCAGACCGCCTCGGGCTGGGAGCGGCTCGTTTCCAGCAGCTGCGCGCTGGTGCGCTTCCAGCTGTCCGACGCCGGGCCGCTGCTGCGCTCGTCGGCCCGCAGCGTGCTGGCCGAGGGCGCACGCCACGACCCCATCCAGCGCGGCAACCAGCTGACCGAGCGCTTCGGCCTGTTCATCGTCGACGGCATGCGCGAAGGCGCGATCCGCCCCGTGGACGCCAGCCTGGCCGCGCAGCAGGTGGCCGGCATGGTCAACGCTGCATCGTCGCTGCGCACCTGGGTGGCGGGCATCGGCATGGACGAGGCCGTGGCGCTGTATGCGCAGCCGCTGTTCACCGGCATCCTGGCGCCGCCGGGAAATTGAGATGAAAGTGCCCTGCACATCCCCCCGCCGCGCACAGCGGCCGAGCGAAGCGAAGGCCCGAACCCCAGGCCGAGCGCAGCGATGGCCCGACTGTGACTTCCCCCTGTGCCCCTGCCGAGGAGCGCAGTGCCATGGGCTGCGCGGAGCATCTCGCGCTTCAACATCTGACTCATTGCGCTTGTTCGAGCTGAGTGAACGCAGTGAACGGTGCGAGTTGCGCAATGCAGCCCATGGCGCGAGCACCGCAGGTTGCCCGGAGCGAAGCGCAGGGACAGGGGCACCGGGGTCGCCTTCTTTTGCTTACTTTTCTTGGCGAAGCAAGAAAAGTAAGTCGCCGTGCGGGGGCGAATACCCCGCCTCCTCATCTCGATCAGCCAGAGGTGTGCATAGACCACGCTGCGCAAGCTTGAGCACCTGGGGCCGGGATGTGCCCCCGGCAGTGCAGTCACTTTCTCTTGCTATCGCCCAAGAGAAAGTAACCAAAGAGAAGGCGACCCCGGTGCCCCCGTCCCTCCGCTGGCGCTCCGGGCAACCTGCGGTGCTCGCGGCCTGGGCGCATTGCACAACTCGCACCACTCACTGCGTTCGTTCAGCTCGGACAAGTGCAATGAGTCAGTTATTGAAGCGCGAGGTTCCCCGCGCCGCCCAGTCCACTGCGCTCCTCGGCGTGGGCACAGGGGTGGGAGCGGGGTCACACACGGGCCATCGGTGCGCTCGGCCCCTGCTTTTGTTGCGCAACACCTCCATCACTGAAACAACCACCCAACTCGGAGACATTCCATGACCACCACCATCCCCGCCCGCTCCCTCGCCGTCGAGGGCGACATCGGCGTCCTCACGCTGAGCTACCCGCCCGTCAACGCGCTGTCGCAGGTCATGCGCGAGGCCATCGTCGAGGGCATGCGCGAGGCCAACGCCAACCCGGCCGTCAAGGCCATCGTGCTGATCTGCGACGGCCGCACCTTCCTGGCCGGCGCCGACATCACCGAGTTCGGCAAGCCGCCCAAGGCGCCCTCGCTGCGCGAGGCGCAGGACCAGATCGAAGGCGCCAGCAAACCCGTCATCGCCGCGATCCACGGCACCGCGCTGGGCGGCGGCCTGGAAGTGGCGCTGTGCTGCCACTACCGCGTGGCCGTGCCGAGCGCCAAGTGCGGTCTGCCCGAGGTGCACCTGGGCCTGCTGCCCGGCGCTGGCGGCACGCAGCGCCTGCCGCGCATCGTGGGCGTGGAGAAAGCGCTGGACATGATCCTCAACGGCAGCCACGTGCCCGCCAGGAAGTGCCTGGAGATGGGCCTGGTCGACGCGCTGGTGCCCGAGGGCGAACTGCGCGCCGGCGCCATCGCCTTCGCGCGCACGGTGCTGGCCGAGGGCCGGCCGCTGCGCCGCGTGCGTGACAACGACGACAAGCTGCTCGCCGCGCGCGCGCACCCCGAGATCTTCGCCAAGGTGCGCCAGGACAACGCGCGCAAGTTCCGCGGCTTCCCGGCCCCCGAAGCCAACATCCAGTGCATCGAGGCGGCCGTCAACCTCTCCTTCGACGAAGGCCTGGCCACCGAGCGCCGGCTGTTCACCGAACTCGTGGCCGGCACGCCGTCCATCGCGCAGCGCTACGCCTTCTTCGCCGAGCGCAAGGCCACCAAGATCCCCGACGTGCCCGACGACACGCCCACGGCCCGCGTGGCCAAGGTCGGCATCATCGGCGCCGGCACCATGGGCGGCGGCATCGCGATGAACTTCGCCAACGTCGGCATCCCGGTGGTGCTGGTGGAGACCCAGCAGGCCGCGCTGGACCGCGGCCTCGCGGTGGTGCGCAAGAACTACGAGAACTCGGCCAAGCGCGGCCGCTTCACCACCGAGCAGGTGGAGCAGCGCATGGATCTCTTGACCGGCAGCCTGCAGATGGAGGCGCTGGCCGATTGCGACCTGGTGATCGAGGCCGTGTTCGAGAACATGGCGGTCAAGAAAGAGATCTTCGGCAAGCTCGACCGCATCTGCAAACCCGGCGCCGTGCTGGCCACCAACACCTCGGCGCTCGACGTGAACGAGATCGCCAGCGCCGCCACCTCGCGGCCCGAGGCCGTGGTGGGCATGCACTTCTTCTCGCCCGCCAACGTGATGAAGCTGCTCGAGGTCGTGCGCGGCGCCAAGACCAGTGCCACGGCGCTGGCCACCGCCATGCAGATCGCCAAGAAGATCGGCAAGGTGGCGGCCGTTTCGGGGGTGTGCCCCGGCTTCATCGGCAACCGCATCCTGGCGGCACGCAGCGCCCAGGCGCAGGCCATGGTGCTGGAAGGCGCGATGCCCTGGGACATCGACCAGGTGCTCTACGACTTCGGCCTGCCCATGGGCCCGTTCGCGATGAGCGACCTGGCGGGCCTGGACATCGGCTGGAGCAAGGAAACCAGCAAGGGCGCCACCATCCGCGAGCGCCTATGCGAGATGGACCGGCGCGGCCAGAAGAACGGCGCCGGCTACTACGACTACGCCGTGGTGGACGGCACGCGCACCGCCCAGCCCAGCGAGGTGACGCGCGGCATCATCCGCGATCTCATGGGTGAGCAAGGCAAGGTGGCGCGGGCCATCGGCAAGGAAGAGATCCTCGAGCGCTGCGTGTACGCCATGGTCAACGAGGGCGCGAAGATCCTGGACGAAGGCATCGCCATCCGCGCCAGCGACATCGACGTGGTGTGGGTCAACGGCTACGGCTGGCCGGTGTACCGCGGCGGGCCGATGTTCTACGCCGACACCGTGGGCCTGCCCACCGTGGTGGCCCGGCTGCAGGCCTATGGCGACCGCATGGGCCCCGGCTTCACGCTGTCGCCGCTGCTGGAGCGCATGGCGGCCGAGGGCAAGAGCTTCACGCGCTGAGCCGGCCCGGCGGGGCCGATGGCTTCCAGCACCTTGCACACCTGCGTCTTGGCGTGCGCATCGTCGCCCGAATAGAACTGCACGCGCTGGCCGCCGCAAGCTTCGGGCTGCGCCAGCACGTTCACATCGAGGTGGTTGAGCGCCTTGACGACGCGGGCGCCCGGCACCAGGGCGCGGAACACCTCGCTCGACGACCGGCCGCCCAGGTCGATGGCCTTGATGCCATGGGCGTCCAGCGGATTGGCAGGGTCCTTGGCGTCGGGCGAATCCGGACCGAGGAACTCGACCGGGTTGGTGCCGTCGATGACGATGCGGTCGTTCCACGCTGGCAGGCTGCCCAGCGCCTCGTTCAAATCGCTCCAGCGCACGGCCACGAGCCTGGCCGCAGCGGGCGGCGTGCTGCGCAGTGCGCCAGCCCGCCCGGCGGTCAGCCGAGCCGGCCGGCCTGCTGCAGTTGCATGCCGAGCCGCCGGATCTCGGCCTCGCCGCGGGCGAGCGCCTCGGCGCTGGTGTGCACCGAGTAGGAGCCCAGCACCAGCGCGTGTGGATGCGGCGCGGCCGAGCCCAGCACGAAGTGGGTGTCGCCCTCGGCGGCGAAGTCGATGGCCTGGCCGGAGCGCGCGAAGGCCACCAGCTCGCCCGCCGCGATGGGCTCGCCCGCAGACAGCTGCCCACTGGCCACCGCCACCCACGCCACGCTGTGGCCCTCGGGCGGGGTGTAGCGCCAGCGCT
The DNA here is from genome assembly GCF_003337555.1 of Pseudorhodoferax soli. Lineage (GTDB taxonomy): Bacteria > Pseudomonadota > Gammaproteobacteria > Burkholderiales > Burkholderiaceae_C > Pseudorhodoferax > Pseudorhodoferax soli. The sequence continues at coordinate 285,700 of NZ_QPJK01000002.1, forward strand.
CCCCGTCGCGCAGTTGCACCGAGAGATAGGCCATCGACGACGGCGCCGCGATGGCGCTCTGCGCCGCGCCGTACCGGCCCAACAGCACGCGCGCCGGTCCATCCTGCGGCACCTGCGCTGGCGCCAGGTACTGGCTGTGTGCGTGCGCGTGCTCGAGCGCCGCCGGCAGCGCCACCCACAGCTGGAAACCACGGCCGGGCACGTCGCCCACCGGCGCGCCGGTGTGCCAGACACCGGCGCCAGCACGCATCAACTCCACGCCACCGGCCGGCAGCACGCCGGCCTGGCCGGTCGAATCCTCGTAGCGCACGTCGCCTTCGGACAGGAAGGTCAGCGTGGCGATGCCCGAATGCGGGTGCATGCCGAAGTTCTGCCCGGCGGCACCGGGCTGGAAGTGGACCAGGTCCAGGAACACGAAGGGCTTGAGCACCTGGCCCAGGTCGCCAGGGCTCATGAGCCGCGTGACCGGTCCGTGCGTGCTGCCGCGCGTGCGGTGGACGATGGCGCGCGGCGCGGTGGCCACAGTGGCGGCGGTGGCAGGTTCGGTGCTGGCAGGAAGGGCGGACATGTGAGAACTCGTGGGTGTCGATGCGGTGGGGGTAGCTTAGAAACCGATCGATTGCTTGACTAGCCGGCACAATCGGATTGCACTCATCCACAGAACACAGGAATCACGCATGCTGGACCTCAACGACGTGGCCGTGTTCGTTCAGGTGGTGCGCTGCGGCAGCTTTGCCGAGGCCTCGCGCCGGCTCGGCGTGCCGCCCAACACGCTGAGCCGCCGCGTGCAGCAGCTCGAGGCGCAGCTGGGCACCCGGCTGCTGCAGCGTTCCACCCGCAGCCTGTCGCTCACCAGCGCAGGGCAGGCCTTCCACGCGCGCTGCGCCAGCGCGGTCGACGGGCTGCTCGATGCCGGCCAGGCGCTGGCGTCGGCCGAGCAGGAGCCCAGCGGCCTGGTGCGCGTGGCCGCGCCGGCCGACTTCTTCGACTTCTTCCCGATGGAATGGCTGGCGCAGTTCCTGGCGGCGCATCCGCGCGTGCGCGTGGACTTCGTGCTCAGCGATGCGCGCGCCGACCTGATCGCGGACCGCATCGACGTGGCGATCCGCGGCGGCGTGCTGAAAGACTCCGGCTTCTTCGCGCGCAAGGTGCTGGACCCGGGCATCGACGGCCTGGTGGCCAGCCCGCACTACATCGCGGCACGCGGCGTGCCGGACACCCTGCAGGCCCTGGGCGGGCACGACTGCCTGGTGTTCGGCCACCCGGGCGAACGCGCCACCTGGCACCTGTCGGGGCCTGGCGGCGCCCCGGCAGAAGTGCAGGTGTCCGGCCGGTTCAGCGGCAACACCGCGCAGGCGCTGCGCAAGGCGGCGCTGGCGGGCCTGGGCATCGCGCTGCTGCCGTCGACGATGACGCGCCGCGAGCTGCGCGCCGGCCTGCTGGTGCCCGTGCTGGCGCAGTACCACCGCGCGGGCCACGGCGTGCACGTGGTGTACCCCAGCCGGCGGCACCTGCCGCTGGCGGTGTCGGCCTTCATCGACCTGGTGGTGGCGCGGCTCGGCACCGTCGAGGAGCTGCTGCCGGCCGTGCCAGGTTGACCGGTCGATCGGCCGCGCCGCACGGCCCCGGCGCCGAGGCGCCTCAGCAGCCCGCGCGATCCACGGGCGGCGCCTGGCGCGGACGGCGTGCAGTCGCTCGTGCGCGCCCGCAGTGCGTCGTGCGCGGCGTACCGGGGCGGCGTCGTCACGCCTGATCGAGGTGCTGCAAGCCGACGAGAGCCTGCCGCGCGCCTCCGAGGCCCAAGCCCAGGCGCAGACCGAATCGGCGCGCGCCGCGGTCGCTCAAGGCGCTGGGCGGCGCTGGCAGCCAGGCGCGTGGCTGCCGGGCTTGCGTTCACCGGCGGTGCCATGCCAGCGGTGGCACGGCGATTGCCGCCGTCCAGGCCCGGCATGACCATCTGCTCCCATGAACACCACGCCCCGCTACCCCCCGGATGCCAACGACATCGAAGCGCAGGAATCCTGCGACATCTTCTGCGTGCTCTGCTCCGCCAGAACCCGCCGCAGCGCGGGTGGCGGCCTGCGCTGCGCTGTCGGTGGCGAGCTGCCCCCACGGCTCGCGCAGGCGATGGCCGAGGCCGTGGCCCGCGTCGCCGCGCCGCACACGCCGACGCACGAGCCCCGGCTGGCCAGCTTCCTCGCCTGCCCCAACTGCACCACGGAGCTGCAGCGCTACGCTGCCGACCAAGCTGCGGCCTGCGTCATCTGCGGCTTGCAGCTGGACGTGCCGGACGCTGCCGAGCTCGCCGACTTCCGCGCGCGCCACCGCGATCCCGTCACCGATCCCTGACGCCCCGTGCCGCGCGCTGCGCAACGCGGGGCGACCGAGAGCGCAGCGCGCTTCCCACGAAGCCGCGCCAGCGCGGCAACCTCGGCACCTGGGCCGCGCGCACCGCCGGCACCAACTGCAAGAGTTGCTGCAATTTCTCCAGTCACCGCGCCGCACGACAGCGCCGGCCTGGCCATCGCCGTCGCGCAGCGCTGCTACCTTGCGGCCGAGTGAGCGTGGACCATGCGGGCCGAACGGCTCGGGCCACCACCGCAGCCGGCACGCCCGTCCCGGGTGCCGGCTGCGGGCGGCGCCGCGTCAGAACGGCTTGGCCGTCATGAGCCAGAACACCACCACCAGCGCCGTGAACGCCGGCACGCCGAGCGCTGCCCACACCCTCTCGTACCGCCAGTACGGCGCCGGCAGCTCGGGCTCGCGGGACTGTGCGGCCAGCCTGTGCATGCGCCATTGCAGCCACAGCACCGGCAGCCAGCACGCGCCCGCCAGCAGGTACAGCAGGACCGAGGCCCCCAGCCAGTTCATCGGCGCTAACTGCAGGGGGAAACCGGCCATCACCACCATGCCGACGCCCGTGACCGGCTGGATGAAGCCCGACGGCGTGGTGAAGTAGAGGTCGGCCTGCATCACCACGCGCGTCACCACGGTGATGGCCGCGCGGTTGCGCGTGCGGTTGGCCATCAGCATGAAGAACGCCGTGCCCAGGCCGGTTCCGAACAGGATGGTGGACGAGACGATGTGCAGCGTCTTCAAGGTCAGGTACATGCCCGCTTCTCCGTGGTGGCCGCCTGTGGCCAGTGCGGCTCCGGACGGCTGGCACGCGCAGCGCGTGCATGCGTCCGCACCCGGCAAGGTGCGTGCCCAGCCACGCCGGGCATGCGGATTGCCACGGGTTGTTCTTCAATCCGTCGTTCGTCCACGCGTCCATGCAAGCCCTCGTCCCTGCCCTTCCAACACCACACCGCCCCGGCGCTGCTGCCGACCGCAGCGCGGGCCTCCACGCCCCGGCCCGCCGCGCGCCGGCGGTACAAGATTGCTGAGCGCCGACACGCGGGCCGGCCCGCTCCAAGTGCAGGCCGAGGCCCTGAGCCCGCGCGCCGCGCGGATCGCTGCCTCGCTACTGGCCGACGAGCCGCTGGTGCCGACGGATCTGCGCGCAGCGCTGCACACGGCGCTGGTGGCTGGCGATGCCGACAGCGATGGCCCGCCCATCTGGCACCGCGGCGACCCCGATGGCGAGGCTGCGTGCCGCTTCGTCGACGCCTGCAGGGCCGCCTGTGCCCCATAGCGCCGCACTGCCCCGCCCCTGCCGCCGCCGCTGCAGGCGTGGAGCGGCGGGCACCCCCTGCGTCCCGCCCGCACCGCCGGCCACCAGCACCGGGGCCGCGCCATGAAGCGGCTGCAACTGGCGCTGCAGGGCGGCGGCGCCCATGGCGCCTTCACCTGGGGTGTGCTGGACCGTCTGCTGGACGAGCCCGACATCGCCATCGAGGGTGTCAGCGGCACCAGCGCCGGCGCGCTCAACGGCGCCGTGCTGGTGTGCGGCCTGCACGCGGGTGGCCCGCAGGTGGCCAAGCAACGGCTGGCGCGCCTGTGGCACGACATCGCGGCGGTCGGCGCGCCGCTGACCTGGCTGCTGACGCCGCTGCGCAAGCCCGGCCTGGGCGTGTGGGACGACGCAGCGCCGCTGCTCTCGCCCTACCAGACCAATCCCTTTGCCATGGAGCCGCTGCGCCGCGTGCTGGCAGGCCTGGTGGATGTGCAGACGCTCAACGCCAGCGCACCGACGCGCCTGCATGTCAACGCGCTCAACGCCCGGACCGGCGTGTGCCGGGTGTTCGGCCCCGGCGCACTCGGCATCGACGCCCTGCTCGCCTCGGCCTGCGCGCCGCTGCTGTTCCAGGCCGTCGAGATCGATGGCGAGCCGTACTGGGACGGCAGCTATGCCGCCAACCCCTTGCTGTGGCCGCTATTCCCACCCGAGCTGCAGGCCGACATCCTGCTGGTGGAACTGACGCCGCTGCGCCGCGACGATCTGCCCACCACGGCCAAGAACATCCTGAACCGCATCAACGAGCTGGCCTCGATCCGCGGCCTGGTCGACGAGCTGCGGCTGCTGGAGCACCTCAACCGCAGCCATGCCCACGCCCACCTGCGCCTGCACGTGGTCAGCCTGGCCGAATCGGTGGAGCAGGCGGTGGCCGAGCCGTCCATCAAGCGGACCGTGGGGATGGATCTGTTCGAGATGCTGCGGGCCCAGGGCCACGCGGCGTGCGACCGCTGGCTTGCAGCGCATGGGCGCGCGCTGGGCCGCGAGGCCAGTGTGGATGTGCGGGCGAAGTACCTGGAGGGGTATGCGCAGCCGCATGGTTGGGGGGCGGGCTGGGATGAAGGCGTCGGGCGCCGAGGGCGCGACCATCCGAAGATGGCGTCGGAGAAACGGTCGTTAGCGCGGTGCGGTGACTGCGTCGGTAGCGCGGCCGCTGCCGTGGCAAGCCATGACAGCGGCAGCGCCAGATGCTCTTAGCGGACCAGGAAGGGCCGAGGTCATGAGCCAGTCGGCTGCTTCACGCCCTCTGTCGTCAACCTCATCGACGTGACATCAGCAGCGCAGCACTGGCGGCCATCGATGCCGCCAAGTCCACCGATGACGTCATGCTCAGACCTTGGCGAGGAAGGCCGCTGCATCACCTGCTTCGCACTGCCAGTCTGCGAAGACCCCGACCAGGTTGCATTCCACGCAGCGGCAGGCAATGTAGTACCACCGCACGTCATGTGTGCCTTCGGACACGGAGACGCCGGACACCAGCTCGAACACCTCGTTCTCGCACACGCACTCGTGCGCCTCAGGCGCGGCTTCGTCAACGTGGTCCTGGCTGTCGCCCATCAGGTGTTCCTGCCCGCAGTCGGTGCAGGTGCGGATTGCCACACCGGCTTCTTCATCGGTCTGCAGCGCGAAAGTCCGGCATCCGCAATCGCATTTGGACGTGGCGAACCGGACGGCCTCATGGCGATTCGCAACGCTGTAGCTGCGAAGTTCGGCTTGGGTGTCGCCGGACGTCGTCCCGTACCAGAACTTGCCCCTCTTCGTGAGTGCCATTGGTGCTGCTCCATTTCTCGAGATGGGCTTCCCGCCAGGCCTGATGCCGGGCTCGCCCCGTTCGTCTGGATTCTGCCTGGAGGCGCGGTGCGGGTGCTGGACGATCGCTGGCCGCGCCAGATGCCGATGAAGTCCCGGGTCGCGTTGACCGCCCCGGAACGCCGCCAGTTCTGCGCACCATCCACAGGCTCGGCAGCGCGCGCAGTTGCGCGGAATTGCCCAGCCCGCGGCAACACACCCAACCTGGCCGAACTGGCGCCTGGTCAGCCGGATCGGGCGCTACCCCCAGTGTGGTTCACAACGTGATCTCCGGGCCGATCTGCCAGCGCGCTGCCCAGGCCGGCCATGTGCCCTGCGGCGCATCGGCCGGCCAGCGCTGCGCGAACACGGGCGTGGTCTCCACCGGGCCGGCCGCGAGCGCTTCGACCTGCAGCGGCGCGTCGCCCAGGTTGACGTCGAGTTCCAGCACCAGCCCGTCCGCGTAGCGCCACTGCACGGCCAAGCCCGTGCTGCCCACCCGGCGGGCGGTGTGTTGGCCGGTCAGCAGCTTGTGTTGGCGTGGGCTGACCCAGCGGCGCCGCGCAACCAGCGCGCGGCGCACCAGGTCCCACTGCCGGCGGCCCTGCGGGCTGTCGCGCGCCAGCCAGTCCAGCCGGCTCATCGCGAAGGTGGCGACACTGCACGCGTCGGGCAGCACCTGGCCGCTGCCTTCGTCCACTGCATGGCCGAATTCGCGCTGGCGGCCCGCGCGCACCGCGTCGCGCAGTTCGCCCTGCCAGTCGGCGAAGTACAGGAACGGCGAGGCCGCGCCGAACTCCTCGCCGAAGAACAGCATCGGCGTGGCCGGCGTCAACAGCGCCAGCAAGGTCGCGAGCGGCGCGGCCTCGGCCGGCACCAGCTGCGACAGGCGCTCGCCGAACGCGCGGTTGCCCACCTGGTCGTGGTTGTGCGCGAAGTTCACCATGGCGCCCAGCGGCTGCGGGGGCGCCGGCACGCAGGCCTCGCGGCCACCGGCAGGCTTGCGCGCGGAGCCTTCGAACACCATGCCGTGCGTGAGCGAGCGGGCCAGCAGGTCCAGCGGCTCCTCGGCGTAGTCGCGGTAGTAGCCCGAGCACTCGCCGGTCAGCGCCACGTGCAGCACATGGTGGAAATCGTCGTTCCATTGCGCGTCGTAATGGCCGGGCTCGGGCCTGGGTGCCAGGCGGCTGTGTGCGTTGCGCTCGTTCTCCAGCGTCAGGTGCACGTGGCGGCCCGCTGCTGCGGCGCGCACGGCGGTGGCGATGTCCTGCACGATGTCGGGCTGGCTGGAGTCCACGATGGCATGCACGGCGTCCAGCCGCAGGCCGTCGATGTGGAACTCCTCCACCCAGTACAGCGCGTTGTGGACGAAGAACTCGCGCACCCAGCGGCTGTCGGCGCCGTCGAAATTGATGGCGGCGCCCCACGGGCTTTGGTGTGTCTGCGAGAAGAAGCCCGGCGCGTAGGCCGCAAGGAAATTGCCGTCCGGCCCGAAGTGGTTGTAGACGACGTCCATGAACACCATGAGGCCCAGCCGGTGCGCATGCTGCACGAAGGCGCGCAGGTCGTCCGGGCTGCCATAGGCGGAATGCGGTGCGAACGGCAGCACACCGTCGTAACCCCAGCCGAACTGCCCGCCGAATGCGGCCACCGGCATCAGTTCCACGGCGGTGATGCCCAGCGCGGCGAGGTCGGCCAGGCGCGTGGCAGCGCTGGCGAACGTGCCCTCGTGGGTGAACGTGCCGACATGCAGCTCGTACAGCACCACCTCGTTCCAGGGCCGGCCGCGCCAGTCGTCGTCCCACGCGAAGCGGGTGGCGTCCACCACGCAGCTGGGGCCATGCACGCCCTGCGGGTTGCTGCGGGAGGCCGGGTCGGGCACCAGCTGCCCGCCGTCGATGCGCCAGCGGTACAGCGTGCCGGCGCCGGCATCCGCCACGGTGCAGTGCCACCAGCCGTCGTCGCCGCGCGTGGCGTCCACGGTGCGAAGTGGCTCGGCCGTGCCGAGCACCAGGGCCGCGCTGTCGGTGGCGGGCGCCCAGAGGCGGAAGTCCACACCCCCGCCGGCGCGCACGCTGGCGCCGAAGGGCATCGAATGGGTCGATCGCATCGCCGTCATTTCCTTTGGAGTCGTGGGCCATGGGTGGGCAAGGCCCATGCCCGCCCATGTACTCGTGGCCGTGCCGCCAACGCAGTGGTGACGACCCCTGCATGCCGCGCGGAAAAATGTTCGGCAAGGCTTACAGGGCAGGCAGGGGCCGCGTGCCGGCGGGGCGCAGGCGGGAAAGCGCGCGCTTCATAGCAGCGCCCCACCTGCATCCGCGCGATGCACGGTGTCATCGCGCGTTTGTCAGCTGGCGGCGTGGCTTGCGTTCTGCAGGGCCCTTGGGCCTTTCTGGATGGATCAGCGGCCGGTACCGCCGCCGGAGCCGCCACCCATGCCGCCAGTTCCACTGCTCCCACCAGTGCCGCCGCCGCTGCCCGATCCCGTGCTGCCCGAGCCGGTGCTGCCCGAGCCGGTGCTGCCGCCCGAGCCGCCGGAACTGCCGCCCATGCCGCCGGTGCTGCCCCTGGCGGTGTTGTTGTTGCCGGATGTCGTGCCGCCGCTGCCCGTGGTGCCGCTGCGGTTCGTTCCACGGTCGGACATGCCGCTGTTGCCCCTGGAGCTGCCGGACGGGGCGCTGGCACCGGACCTGGCCCCGCCCGAGCCGGTCGTGGCGTCGTTGCGCGCCGCGCCGGCCGCACCGCCTGTCGTCCCGGAAGTGCCGCCCCCTGTGGTGCCTGTACCGGTGCTTTGCGCCTGCACGAATGCCGGCGCGGCGGCGATGGCAGCCACGACGAGGCAGGCCGAGATGGTGGAACGGCCCGAGCGCCGGCTGGTCTGGATCGATTGCATGAAAGGTCTCCGTTTGAGGGTGCGTGCGTGGATCGACGACGCCGATGGCGTCCATCCCGTGCCGGAATCGCAATGCCGAAAGAAAGCGCACCCAGCGCACACCCGTGTCGGACAACGCCTCGCCGAAGCCCGCGACCAGGCCGGAACGCGCCCGCATCGGCCCGACCGCCCGCGTCCTCAGCTGAAGCGGGTCGGCGGCACGTTCAGGTGGACCAGCCCATGGCCCCCATCAGCAGCCGCAGCAGGGCTGCGGCACCTGCCAGCGTGGCCACGCTGACGCCCCAGATCGCCACCATCCAGCCGATGCGGCTCAGCCACTGGCGCGGCGACGCAGGCGGCGGTGCGAGGGGCCGCCCGCGCAAGCCCCTGCGCGATGGTGCGTGCACACCTGTGGGCGCTGCCCCACGTGGCGGGCTCTCAGTGGTAGCCATCGCCGTGCCGCACCTTGCCGCGGAACACCCAGTAGCTCCAGGCCGTGTACATGAGGATGATGGGGATGATCAGCAGCGCTCCCACCAGCGCGAAGCCCAGGCTCTGCGCCGGGCCTGCGGCCTGCCAGATCGAGATGTCCGGCGGGATCACGTTGGGCCACAGGCTGATGCCCAGGCCGGAGTAGCCCAGGAACAGCAGGCACAACGTCAGCACGAACGGCGAGGCGTGGCCGTGCCCCGGCACCTCCCTCAGCAGCCGCCACACCACCAGCCCCACCAGCGCCGGCACCGGCGCCAGGTACAGGATGTTCGGCAGGCTGAACCAGCGGGCCGCGATGGCGGCGTGCTGCAGCGGCGTCCACACGCTCAGCGCCACGATCACGCCGAACATCGTCCACACCAGCGGCATCGCCAGCCGGCGCATGCGCTGCTGCAGCGCGCCCTCGGTCTTCATGATGAGCCAGGTGGCGCCCAGCAGCGCGTAGGCGGCGATCAGCGCCAGGCCGGTGAACAGCGAGAACGGGCTCACCCAGTCGAAGGAGCCGCCCGCGAAGTTGCCGTCGGCCACCTTCAGCCCGTTCAGGAAGGCGCCCAGCGTCACGCCCTGGAAGAACGTGGCGGTGACCGAGCCACCGATGAAGGCCGCGTCCCACCAGCGGCGCTTGCCGGCCCGCGCCTTGAAGCGGAACTCGAACGCCACGCCACGGAACACGAGGCCGATCAGCATCAGGATCAGCGGCAGGTAGAACGCGCTCAGGATCACCGCATACGCCAGCGGGAACGCCGCCAGCAGCCCCGCGCCGCCCAGCACCAGCCAGGTCTCGTTGCCGTCCCACACGGGCGCCACGGTGTTCATCATCACGTCGCGGTCTTCCTTCGCCTGCACGAACGGAAACAGGATGCCGATGCCCAGGTCGAAGCCGTCCATCACCACGTACATCATGATGCCGAACAGGATGATCACGGCCCACACCAGGGGAAGGTCAATGCCCATGGCGGTGCTCCGGTGCGGCGGTGTCGCCGTGTGCGTCCACTCCCTCGGTCGCCGCCGACAGCGGGCGCATCGGGTGGCGCGGCTCGCCGGGCCCGCCCTGTACCGGCAGGTCGCCTTCGTCCGATGCGGGGCCCTTGGTGATGAGCCGCAGCCCATAGGCCGTGCCGGCGCCGAACACCACGCAATACACCACCACGAAGAGCGCCAGCGTGAAACCGACCTGCGTCGCCGAGTGCTGCGGCGAGGCGGCGTCTGCGGTGCGCATGAGCCCGTGCACGATCCAGGGCTGCCGGCCGATCTCGGTGGTGTACCAGCCGGCCAGGATGGCCACCAACCCCGCTGGCGACAGCGCCAGCGCGAAGCGCAGGAAGCCGCGTTGCGAGAACAGCCGCTGCCCGCGCCGCAGCCACAGGCCCCACGCCGACAGCGCGATCATCAGCAGCCCCAGGCCCACCATCAGGCGGAAGGTCCAGAACACGATGGTCGCGTTGGGCCGGTCCGCGGGCGCGAAGTCCTTCAGCGCCGGGATGCGGCCGTCCCAGCTGTGCGTCAGCAGCAGGCTGCCGGCGCGCGGGATCTCCACGGCGTAGCGCGTGGTTTCGGCCGCCATGTCGGGCAGGCCGAACAGGATCAGCGGCACGCCTTCGCCTTCGGCGCCATGCTCCCAGTGCCCCTCGATGGCGGCCAGCTTGGCAGGCTGGTACTGCAGCGTGTTCAGGCCGTGCTGGTCGCCGATGAAGGCCTGGATGGGCGTGGCGGCCAGCAACATCCACATGGCCATGGACAGCATGGTGCGGATGCGCGTGTTGTCGTTGCCGCGCAGCAGGTGCCAGGCCGCGGCGCCGGCCACCATGAGCGCCGTGGCGATGTACGAGGCCACCACCGTGTGCGTGAGCCGGTAGGGGAACGAGGGGTTGAAGATCACGCGCAGCCAGTCCACCGGCACCACCCGCCCGTCGATGATCTCGTGGCCCTGCGGCGTGTGCATCCAGCTGTTGGAGGCCAGGATCCAGGTGGCCGAGACCAGCGTGCCGAGCGCCACCGCGAGCGTGGACACGAAATGCAAGGCCGGCCCCACGCGCTCGCGCCCGAACAGCATCACGCCCAGGAAACCCGCCTCGAGGAAGAACGCTGTCAGCACCTCGTAGGCCAGCAAGGGGCCGGTCACGCCGCCCGCGAAGCGCGAGAAGTTGCTCCAGTTGGTGCCGAACTGGTAGGCCATCACCAGGCCCGACACCACGCCCATGCCGAAGGCCACGGCGAACACCTTGATCCAGAACTGGTAGAGGTCCAGGTACACCTTGCGGCCCGTGCGCAGCCACAGCCCTTCCAGCACGGCGAGGTAGCTGGCCAAGCCGATGGTCAATGCCGGAAACACGATGTGGAACGAGATCGTGAATCCGAACTGGATGCGGGAAAGCGTGATCGGGTCCATCTAGAGGAAAACCTTGGTGAGCCCACGGCGCACATGACGTCTGCACGCTGCATCGGCCTGCGCATTGCACTGCGGATCGGCGTGCGCGGGAAGAGGGCATTTTGTCTACCGCCGCGCGGGCCGTGCGCCACCCACGGCCGCAACGCTGGGGGCAAACGGCGTGCCTGCTGCTCGCGCTGGCACGGCTGCGGCCACCGCGCTAGTGCACACCGACCTGTGCCCGGAGCGGTGACGGGAGCGCAGGCATGCGTGCGCTTGCGGTCGCAGGCCAGCTGCTCTCTCCGTTCACGCCGCTGTCTCCGCGGTGGCCGGTGGGTCTGCACTGTCGGCGTCCGGCGGTGCTGCCCGGCGCAGGAAATCGATGGTGCGCCTCGCCACCCGCTCGGGCTCCTCGTGGTGGAGCCAGTGGCTGGCCTGCGGCAGGTGCACCGATGCTCCTTGCCGGCAAACGCGCAGCCCGGCCTCCGCCAGTCCGGCGTCGAGCGCAAGGTCGCGGTCGCCCCAGATCACCTGCACCGGCACATCGATCGTCGACATGAGCGACCGCGACCATGGCAGCGCGCGGTACCAGTTGAGCATGCCGGTGAGTGCACCTTCCGCGCGCCAGGCTTGCCGGTAAGCGGCCAGCCGCGCCGGGTCGAACGTGCCGGGGCGGCTGCTGCCGGTGAGAAGGCGCTGGAGCAGCGCGTTGTCGTGCGCACCGAGCAGCCACTCGGGCACGCCCGGCATCTGGAAAAAGGCGACGTAGGTGCTGCGCAGCAGCTGCATTGGATGCACCAGGCTGAAACCCGGCAGGCTGCCGGGGTGCGGCGCATTGAGGATGCAGGCGGCGCGCACCCGTCGTGCATCGCGGGCGGCCAGGTGCCAGGCCACCACTCCGCCCCAATCGTGGCCGACCACGGCGAAGCGCGCATGGCCAAGCGCGGTGCTCAGATGCAGCACGTCATCGGCCAGGACATCGAGCGCGTAGGCGCGCAGCCCAGCGGGTTTGTCACTGCGGCCGTAGCCGCGCTGGTCCGGTGCCGCCACGCGCCAGCCTTCGGCGGCCAGGGCGCCGGCCAGTGCCGTCCAGGCGTCGCCGGTTTCGGGAAAGCCATGCAGCAGGATCACGAGCGGCGCGCCCTCGGCGCCTTGCACACGGACGTGCAAGCTCAGCCCGTTGGCCGACATGCGGCGCGCGATGGCGGCGTCGGCAGTCATCGGCAGGGCTTTCGGCGTCGTTGGTGCAGCATGCCCCGGCAGCAGCAAACGGGATGCCCGACTGTTGCCCAGGCCCTGTCGCCGGGCACCTCAATTGCCCGGCTAGCGCCATGCCATCGACCTCTTCCCCCTCCTCCACCCCACAGGATGCCTCTCTGGCACGCCCCGGCGACGAGACACCGGCAGGCACGCCGCAGAGCGCCGAGGGTATCTGCCCACGATGCGGCGGCAGCGGCCGCGTCGCGGACGCCGAGTGTCCCAATTGCGCGGGCAGCGGCACCGTGACCGTCATCGTCGGCGACGCATGAGGCATGGCACGTGCGCAGGCCTTCCCGCGAGCCCAAGGGGAAAGCCCCTTGGGCGTCGACATCAACGGGACGCACGTGACGGATCGGCTTGCCGCGATCGATCGCTGCGACCTGTCGCTGTGACGCCCCATGAATGCAGGGAAGTCGCAAGCTCACCCTCCTTCAGATCCGGTACACCCTCGCTGCGGTGTCATGGAACATGGCGTGCTGCTCCCCCTCCGAATACCTCGCCGCGATCTTCTTCATCGCGTTCCAGTAGCTCACGTAAGGCAGCGAGCGCCGGTCCATCGGGAAGTTGCTTTCGAACATGCAGCGCTGCGGACCGAAGCACTCGATGGTGTGCCGGTAGCAGCGCCCCTGGGCCTCGGCCAGTTCGCCTGACCGGGCGGGCAGCGCCGTGCCGGCAGGCGCCTACTTCAGCGAGTTCAGCATGACTTCCCGGATCTTGCCGTCTTCCACTACGGCGGCCCGGCCGTCAGCCTCCGAGCTACCTGTGGCGTCGACGCCGGACACCCCGAACATGTTCTCCCTGCGCGGCATGGTCTTGAAGGCCTCGTTGAGCTTGGCGCGGATGGCCGTGGCGTCGGTCACGCTGCCGGCCAGCTTCATGGCCAGGGCGGTGGCATGGACGGCGCTGTAGTTCAGGGAGGTCTCCGAGGTCACGAGCCGGTTCGGGTACAGCTTCTGGAAGCGCTGCACGAAGGCGACCGACTCGGGCAGCTTGTCTTCCATCACAGGCAGCACGCCGATGGCGCCGTTGAGCGAGCCATAGCCTCCGCTGACCTTGGCGACCTCGTCCAGCTTGGCCTGATCGATCAGGATGAAGCCGCCCTTGAAGCCGAGCTCGCGCGCCTGCTTGACGACCAGACCGGTCGGCTCCGAAGGCCCGCCGATGAACATCACGTCGGGCTTGCCCGCCAGTGCGCGGCTGACCCCGCTGTAGAAGTCCGTCGCCCGGGTGTAGCTCATGGGGTTGTCGGCGACGACCTTGCCGCCGGCCTTCTCGAGCAGGGGCTTGAACGCGGCGTTCCAGGCCTTGGCGTAGTCATGGTCGGCATCGGCGATGGCCACGTTCTTGCCGAACTTCTTCGTCGTGTAGTTGATGAACGGCTCGATGTAGGAGGTGAAGTCCGGCGGAATCCGCAAGGTCAGCTTGTTGCCGCGTGCGGTGATCTGCGGTGTGCTGCTATAGGCCAGCACCAGGTACTTCTGCGCTTCGTTGTTGGTCTGCAGGGCATAGATGCCGCCCGAGTGCGGCACGAGAACGGCCGGCGTCTTGCTCTCCTGCACGAGGCGTTGTGCGTTGATGGCGGTCTCCGACGGGTTGTACTTGTCGTCCAGCGCGGCGATCTCCAGCTTGTACTTCTTGCCGGCGACCTCGAACCCTGCAGCATTGATTTCGTCCACGGCCATGTTCATGCCGTCCAGCACGTTCTTGCCGTACAGGGCGGCGCCGCCGCTCAAAGGGCCTGAAAAGCCGATCTTCACGACCTCCTGCGCCATTGCAGGGGCGGTGAGCACCAGCCCGGCGGCGAGTGCGGTGGCAAGACGGTTCGGTTGCAAACGCATGGCAGTCTCCTTCGTGTGTAAAAAATAAACGCTCAGGCGCCGATGTAGGCGCGCCGCACGGCTTCGTTGTTGAGCAGGCTTTCGCGGTCGCCTTCGAGCACGATGCGTCCACGCTCCAGCACATAGGCGCGGTGCGCGATCCGCAGTGCCGCGAACGCGTTCTGCTCGGCCAGCAGCACCGTGGTGCCGGCCTGGTTGATGCGCTGGATGACCTCGAACACCATCTTGACCACCAGCGGCGCCAGACCGAGCGAGGGTTCGTCCAGCAGCAGCGCCTTGGGCCGGCCCATCAGTGCGCGGCCAATGGCCACCATCTGCTGCTGGCCACCGCTCAGAGAGCCGGCCGGGTCGTCCTTCTTCTCGTCGAGGATGGGGAACATCCCCAGCACCTCGTCCAGCACCTTCTGGTTGCCGGCTCGGTCGCTGCGGTGCACGTAGGCGCCCAGCGTGAGGTTCTTCAGCACCGACATCTGCGGGAACAGCTTGCGCCCCTCGGGGCACTGCACCACGCCGGACGCCACGATCTGCGACGGCTTCATGCCGACGAGTTCCCGGTTCTGGAACTTGATGCTGCCGCCGGCGGCCTTGTGCAGGCCGCTGGCGGTCAGGAAGATCGAACTCTTGCCGGCACCGTTCGCGCCCAGCAGCACCACGAGCTCGCCCTCGCGCGCATGCAGGTTCACGCCATCCAGCGCACGGAAGCTGCCGTAGTTGAGGCTGACCTGGTCAAGCGCGAGCATCAGCAGCCTCCAGGTGGTCGATCCCCGCGTGGTCGGTGCCGAGGTAGGCATCGATCACGGCCGGATTGCGGCGGATCTCGGCCGGCGTGCCCTCGGCGATGCGCTCGCCATGGTTCAGCACCAGGATCTTGTCGGCCAGGCTCATGATCATGTCCATCTTGTGCTCGATCAGGCAGACGGTGAGCCCGCTCTTCACCATCTTGCGGATCAGCTCGGCGAGCCCGAGCGTCTCGTCCGGGTTGACGCCGCCGGCAGGCTCGTCCAGCAGCACCAGCGACGGGTCGGTCGACAAGGCCAGCGCGAAGGCCAGGCGCTTGCGCTCTTCCTGCGAGATGTCGCCGGCCACCCGGTGCTCCAGGTGCGCCAGGCCGACGAAGTCGAGCGCCGCACGCGCCTTCTCGCGGCAGACCTGCTCCTCCTGCCGCAGCCGCCGGGAGCCGACCAGCACATCCCACAGACCGGAGCGCGTGCGCAGGCGGTGGCCCACGATCAGGTTGTCGAGCACGCTGGCCACGTCGAACAGCGTCGTGGTCTGGAAGGTGCGGGCGATGCCCAGGCGTGCCATCTGGTCCGCCGGCAGGTTGGTGACATCCTGGCCCTTGAAGACGATGCGCCCGCTGGTGGGCCGGTGCACGCCATTGATGAGGTTGAAGAAAGTGGTCTTGCCGGCGCCGTTGGGGCCGATGATGGCGTTGATGCGGCCGGCCTCGATCGTGGTGCTGACGTCGTGGACGGCCGCCAGGCCGCCGAAGCGCTTCGTGAGGTGGCTGATCTCAAGCATGGCGGTTCCCTCCAACCGTTGCGCTGGGTGGACTGGGTGCGCGTGGCGCGCGCTGTGCCGCGGCCCGGCGCACGCGCCAGGCCAGGAAGCTCCCAACGATGCCGTGCGGCACGAAGATCACCAGCAGGATGAGGATCGGCCCGAACACGATGAAGCGGTACTCCTGCAGGAACTGCAGGTACTGCGCGAGCCAGGGCATCATGATGGCGCCGACCAGCGGCCCGAGCAGGGTGCCCAGGCCGCCGACGATCATGGACACCGTCATGTCGAAGGTGGTCTCCACGCCCGCCAGGCCCGGGCCGAGGAAGCGCACGAAGCCGGCGTAGAGCCCGCCGGCCATGCCCGCGTAGAACACCGACAGCATGAAGGCCAGCAGCTTGGTGCGCATCGGGTTGATGCCGATCGACTCGGCCAGGGCGTCGCTGTTGCGGATGGCCATGAACGAGCGTCCGAGCAGCGAGCGCGTGATGCGGTGCATCAGCCAGACACCCACCACGAGCACGGCGAACACGAGGTAGTACAGCGACAGCGGCGTCTCGAAGCGCAGCGGGCCGATCGGCGACGGCACCGGGATGCCGATGATGCCGACCGGGCCGTGCGTCAGGCTGTCCCACTTCTCGATGACGAGGAACATGATGTAGCCCACCGACATCGTGAAGATCGAGAAGAAGTGCCCCTTCAGCCGCAGCGACACGATGCCGACGAAGAAGCCCAGCACGGTGGCGAAGACGCCCGACAGCGCAAAGGCGATCCAGAACGGCACCTGGTGGTCCACCGTCAGGATGCCCACGGTGTAGGCACCGACCGCCATGAAGCCGCTGTGGGCCAGGTTGAACTGGCCCGTGTAGCCCACGATCAGGTTCAGGCCCAGGGTGGCCAGCGCGAAGATGTAGGCGGTCGACATCACCGTGAGGTGGTAGTCGTTGCGGGCCAGCAGGGGGAACGCCAGGCCGGCCGCGAACAGCACGGCCCAGCCGATGCGTGCAGCGCCCGGGCTCATCAGTGCGCCCCCTTCGAGAAGATGCCCTGCGGACGCAGCGACAGGATCAGCACCAGGATGGCGAAGGCGATGATGTCCTTGTAGTCGGTCGAGATGTAGAAGGCGCCGAAGCTCTCGGCGAAGCCGATGATCAGGCCGCCGACGATGGCCCCCGGCACGCTGCCCATGCCGCCCAGGATGATGATGACGAAGGCCTTGGTGATCACCAGGTTGCCCATGGCCGGAAAGACCAGGTTGATCGGCGCGAACAAGGCCGCCGCCACGGCCGCGAGCGCGCCCGAGATCGCGAATGTCAGCATGGCGACGCGGTTGGCATCGATGCCCACCAGCGAGGCACCGTCGCGGTTCTGCGCCATGGCGACGATGGTCGAGCCCATGACCGTGCGCGTGAGGAACAGATGCAGTGCCAGCATCAATGCAAAGGCAGCACCGATGATCAGCAAGCGCTGCACCGGCGCCGTGACGCCGGCCACCTCGACCATGCCGCCATAGGGCGTCGGCATGCGGTGGAATTCAGCACCCCAGATGGCTTGCGCACCGGCCTCCAGGAACAGCAGCAGGCCGATGGCCGCGATCATGGGGTGCAGCCCGCTGGCGTTGCGCAAGGGGTGGAACACCAGGCGCTCGGCCAGCGTGGCCAGCACCGCCACGCACAGCGCGGCACCGGCCATGGCCACCCAGTAGTTCAGCCCCCACGCCACCATGAGGTGGAACGAGGCGAACGCACCCACCATGTAGAACGCGCCGTGCGCAAAGTTGGGCACACGCAGGATGCCGTAGACCAGCGTCAGCCCGAGTGCCACCAGGCTGTAGATGCCGCCCAGCGTCAGGCCGTTGAGAACCTGCTGAAAGAAAAGCTCCATCTCGTCTCCATTCTTTGAGGTGTGCGCCGCGCGTGCGGTCTGCGCAGCACGGCGTGAAGCGGTGGCTCCATGCCTGCGCTGCGAGGTTCAGATCCGGTACACCCTCGCTGCGGTGTCATGGAACATGGCGTGCTGCTCGCCCTCCGAATACCCCGCCGCGATCTTCTTCATCGCGTTCCAGTAGCTCACGTACGGCAGCGAGCGCCGGTCTACCGGGAAGTTGCTTTCGAACATGCAGCGCTGCGGACCGAAGCACTCGATGGTGTGCCGGTAGTAGCGTCCCTGGGCCTCGACCAGTTCGTCCGAATGGGCCGGCAGCGCGCGCCGGTCCCAGCCGAAGCCGTTGTCGGGCATGGCCAGGCCGCCCAGCTTGGCGACCACGTTGGGGCAGCGCGCGATTTCTGCGATGTCGCGCTGCCACTGGCTGAAGATCGCGTCGCGCTGGCCGGCATACGCGCCCACGCCCAGCGGCGTGCCGAAGTGGTCCAGCACCAGCGTCGTGCCCGGCACGGCGCGCGCCAGCGCGGCGAAGTCGGCGTTCTGGTGGTGGTAGTGCCAGGTGTCGTAGGTGTGGCCCAGGCGGCCCAGCAGGGCCACGCCGGCGCGAAAATCGGCGTCGGCGTACAGGCCTTCGCTGCCGCGGCCGGGGATGGTCAGGGCCTCGGGGTTGGCGTCGCGCGCGCCGGCATGGCGGATGCCGCGGAACAGGCCCTGCGCCGCATCGGCCTGTGCGGCCAGCACCTCGCGCAGCTGCGCCTCGCCCTGGCGCAGGTCGGCGTGGCCGACGAAGCCGGCGATCTCGGCGCCGCCACCGCCCTCGCGGCTGGCGCGCGCGATGCCGGCCACGAACTCGGCCTCCCCCACGCTGCGCAGGTGCTCGGGGCCGTCGGCGCGGTAGCTGGCCCGGCACTCGATGAACACGGTCTTCTGGATGTTGTGGCCGCCGCCCGTGTCGGCCCACAGCTGGCCGAGCAGGTAGGGGCCCCAGTCGCCGCGCGCCACCCACAGGTGGTGGTGCGGGTCGATGATGGGGCGGTCGGGGTCGATCGCCTCTTCGCGCACCTGGTTCAGCCAGGCCTGCGAGCCGGGGGCAGGTTGGGTCATCGTTCAGTCTCCAGCAGTTGTGGTTCGGTTGCGGTGGAACCGCGTGGCTACACGAGGTTGCGGGCGGGCTTGGGCGACAGGCCGATCACGCCCTCGGCTACCAGCGCATCGAAGCGCGCCCTGCCGATGCCTGCATGGGCCTGCAGCGCGGCCTGGCTGTGCTCGCCCAGAAGGGGCGCCGGGCTGTGCGCACCCAGGCGTTGGCCGTTCTGGCGGATGGCGGGGCCGATCTGGCGCTGTGGGCCGGACACGGCGCGGTCCATGTCGACGAACAGGTCGGTCCCGGCGAGGTCCGGATCGCCTTCCAGTTGGTCGGCACGCAGCAGCGCCGCCGCGCCGATGCCGGCGGCGCGCAGCGCGGTTGCAGCGGATGCAGCGGGCTGCGGACGCGACCAGTCGGCGATGGCCGCGTCGATGGCGTCCTCCCTTTGACGCCGGCCCTCCAGCGTGCGCAAGGCCGGGTCGTGTGCCCACTCGCTGCGCCCCAGCAGCCCGCACAGGGCGGCGAAGCCGGCGTCGTCGGCCACCTCCAGCGCCAGCCACTGGTCTTCACCAGCGGCCGGGTAGATGCCGTGCGGCACGGCGAAGCCGCGGCGGTTGCCGCGCCGCAGCGCAGCGGCCGGTGCCAGCTGGTGCGCCAGCAGTGCTGGCGTCGTGAACTGCAGCATGGCCTCGACCATGCTGATGTTGACGTACTGCCCATGGCCATGGCGGCGGCGGTGCACCAGCGCCGTCAGCAGGCCGGCGCAGCCGTAGAGCCCGCCCACCGGATCGCCGTGCGCCAGGTGCGTCATCGTCGGCGCAGTGCCGGGCGTGCCCGTGAAGCTGGGCAGGCCGCTGCCCTGCTCCAGCGTCGAGCCATAGGCGCGCGTGCCCGACCAGGCGTTGCCGGTGCCGAAGCAGGACATCGAGGCCATGACCACATCGGGCCGCACCGCGCGCAGCTGCGCGTAGTCCAGGCCGAACTTGGCCATCACGCCCGCGGCCTGGTTTTCGACCACGGCGTCCGCGCCGCGCACCAGGTCGAGGGCCACCTGCCGGCCGGCAGGCAGGGTCAGGTCGATGCTGACGCCCTGCTTGCCGCGGTTCATGCCGCAGAAGATGCTCGACAGCTCGTAGCCGCGCTCGGCGATGAACTCGGGTGTCCAGTTCATGCCGCGCCACCAGTCCGGGTAGCGGGCCGCCTCGATCTTGACGACGGTGGCGCCCAGGTCTGCCAGCAGGCGCGAGGCCAGCGGGCCGGCCCAGCCCATGGAGAAATCGACCAGGGTGACGCCTTGCAAGGGCGGCGCGTGTGCGGCGGTGGCCCGGGCTGCTGGGGCCTCTGTCGGCGCTGCGGCGCCATCGGCCGACGCGGCACGCGCCGGCGTCAGCCGGGTCGCCACCGGCGTGGCGCTGAGGCCGAAGGGCGTCCGCGGCACCTGCACCGCACGCCCCGGCAACATCAACCGGGCCAGCGAGCCGCGCGCCCGGAAGACCGGATGCGCCAGGATGCCGTCGGCGTCGGGCACCACGACGATGGGCACCCGGTACTCGCGCCCGACCTCGGCCCATTCCGTGGCCGTGCGCCGGGCCAACGCGGCGCACAGGCCCTGCTCCACCTCGTCCAGGCGGCCGAAGCGCAGTTCCCGCGTTGCCAGGCCCTCGTCTGCGGCCATGGCCCGCAGGTCCAGCGCCTCGCACAGGGCGCGCCACTGGTCGGGCGTGGCCACGGTGATGCCGACCCAGCCCTCGCGGCACGGGTAGATGCCCACCGGGCTGTTGGGCGCGAAACGGTTGATGCCCCAGCGACGCATCGGCAAGCCGTCGCGCTGGAAGAAGTACATGTGCATCTCGGCCAGCACCAGGTTGGCCTCGGCGATCGCCACCTCCAGCCGGCGCGGCGCCTGCGTGGCCTCGGCCAGCAGGGCGGCGCAGGCCGCGATGTAGGCGGTGACACCGCCGACCATGGTGGCCTGCCGGTCGCCATGGGCCAGCGGGGGGCCCTCTTGCGTGCCGACCATCTGCGGCAGGCCGGTCAGCGCCTGGACGATGAGGTCGCTGCCGGGCCAGTCGCGGCGGGGTCCGGTGCGGCCGAACCACGACAGGTCGACGCTGGCCACGCGCGGCTGCAGCGCGCTGGCGTCGCACTGCGATGCCTCGCCCACCAGCACCAGGTCGAAGCTGCGGCTCAGTGCCTGCAGCGGCGCGCCTTGCGCCATCGCCGGCAGCACCGTCTTGCCGGCTGCGAGCCACTGGCCATAAGCCTGCTCGAGCGGATCGTCGGCGCGCACGATGCCCGCCAGGCGCAGCGCTTCGCTCAACGCGGTGCTGTGCACGTCGGCGCCCGCGTCGGCCAGCAGGCGGCCGCAATAGGCCGCGGCCGCGCCGCCGCCGATTTCCAGCACCCGCACACCGGCCAGTGCCTGCGGCGCGGCGGCCGGCGCCGCGTCCGTCGGTGTGTCGCCCGTCATCTGCCGCCCCTCACGGCCGCATGCCCGCGCCGCTGCGCCCCGGCGTGCGCAGGGGTTCGGCCAGGTGCACGAAATCGACCAGCCGCTCGCGCGTGGCGCGTGGGTCGATGATCTCCTCGACCCAGAATTTCTCGGCGCTGCGGAACGGCGAGCGCAGCGCATTGAGGCGGGCCTCGATGCGGCCCAATTCGGCCGCGGGGTCTTCCGCCGCCTCGATGTCGGCACGGTAGGCGGCCTCGATGCCGCCCTCCAGCGGCAGCGAACCCCAGCTGGCCGACAGCCAGGCATAGCGCAGCGACAGGCGGCCGCTGGGCTGGTGGGCAGCCCCCGCCACGCCGAAGGCGTTGCGCACGATCACCGTGCACCAGGGCATGGTGGTCTGGTTCATTGCGGCCATCGCGCGCACGCCGTGGCGGATGGTGGCCGTGCGTTCGGCCTCCTGGCCGATCATGAAGCCCGGGCAGTCCATCAGGTAGACCACCGGCAGGTGGAAGGTCTCGGCCAGGTCGACGAAGCGCACCACCTTCTGGCAGGTGTCGGCGCTCCAGGCGCCGCCGTAGTGGTAGGGGTCGCTGGCCAGCAGCAGCACCGGGTGGCCGTCGATGCGCGCCAGGCCGGTGATGATGCTGCGCCCGAAGCCGGCACCCATCTCGAAGAAGCTGCCGGCATCGACCACCGACGCGATGATGGGCCGCATCTTGTAGACCTGCCGCCGGTTGCGTGGCACGGCCCGCATCAGCGCCTCATCGGCCCGCGCGGGATCGTCCTGGCTCGGCAGCACGGGCGGCACGCCATAGACCGACGGCGGCAGGTACGACAGGAAGCGCCGCACGCAGTCGAAGGCCTCTTCCTCGGTGTCGACCACGTGGTCGATGGCGCCCGCGCGGGCCTGCACGTCCGCCCCGCCCAGCTCCTGCTTGGTCAGGCTCTGGCCCAGCCGCGCGACGAGCGGCGGGCCGGCCACGAACATGGCCGAGTTGCGCGTCATGACCGAGTAGTGGCTCGATGCCAGCCGCGCCGCGCCGAGCCCGGCCACCGAGCCCAGGCCGAGGCCGACCACGGGCACTTGCCCCAGGTTGGCCGTCATCATCTGGAAGCCGCGCGTCTGGTCCACGCCGCCCGGCAGGTTGGACGCGCCCTTGGTCTCGATGGTCTTGACCGAGCCGCCGCCGCCGGAGCCTTCGATGATGCGCACGATGGGCAGCCGGTACGTGGCCGCCATGTCCTCCGCCATGAGCGGCTTGGCGGCGATGGACGCATCGGCCGAACCGCCGCGCACCGTGAAGTCGTCGCCCACCAGCACCACGGCCCGGCCATCGATGCGGGCGCGGCCGAACACGCAGTTGGCCGGCATCACCTGCTGCAGGCGGCCTGCGTCGTCGTAGGTGCCGGTGCCGGACAGCGCGCCGACCTCGTGGAAGCTGCGCGCATCGGCCAGCCGGTCGATCCGCTCGCGCACCGTCAGCCGGCCGGCGTCGTGCTGGCGCTGGACCTTGTCGGCCCCGCCCATCTGCTGGGCCATGGCGTGGCGCTGCGCGAGTTCTTCGAGTTCGGGAGTCCAGGTCATCGGTGCCTTCCTTGTCTTAACGTTTGGTGGTGGGGTCGAGCGCCACGCGCATGGATTCGCCCAGCGTGTTGAAGGCCAGCGCGGTCAGCAGGATGGCCATGCCGGGCGCGTACATCTGTTCGGGGGCCAGTTCCATGTTCTGGTAGGCGCGCGCCAGCATCGAGCCCCAGCTGGGGCTGGGCGGCTGGATGCCCAGGCCCAGGAAGCTCAGCGAAGCCTCGGCCAGCAGGGCCGCTGCGAGCAGCAGCGTGACCTGCACGATCACGGGCTGCACGGTGTTGGGCAGCACGTGCCGCCACAGGATGCGCGCCGTGCTGGCGCCGAAGCAGCGCGAGGCATCGACATACAGGTCCTGGCGCACCACCAGCGCGCGCGCACGCACCAGCCGCGCCAGCTGCGGCGAGAACACGATGCCGACCGAGATCATCCCGTTCGTCAGCCCGATGCCGAGCGCACCCGTCACCGCGATCGCCAGCACGATGGACGGGAAGGACAGCAGCGCATCGATGAAGCGGCTGATGCCGTCGTCCACCCAGCCGCCCGTGTAGCCGGCCAGCAGCCCCACCGGCACGCCGAGCACGATGGCGATGCTCACCGCCAGCACGCTGGCGTACAGCGTGCTGGCGGCGCCGTGCAGCATGCGGCTGAACACGTCGCGGCCGAGGTCGTCGGTGCCGAGCAGGTGCGCGGTGCTGGGTGCGGCCAGCGTGTTGTCCAGGTCCTGCGCCTCGACCGTGTAGGGCGCGAGCAGCGGCGCGGTCAGTGCCAGCACCACCAGCGCTACCAGGAAGGCCAGGCTCAGCGCGGCACGCAGGTCGCTGCGCAGCCAAGCCAGCAGGCGCCGGATGCCGGTCGGTCGGACTTCGGACTGGTGGGCCGCGGTGCCACCGGCAACCGGGGCCAGTTCAATCGTGTTCATGCGGATTCCTTCGCGCTGGGGTGCTCATGCGATGCGCGGGTCGAGGAAGGTGTAGAGCAGGTCGGCCGTGAGGTTCACCGCGATCACCACCAGCACCATCACGAACACCACGCCCTGCACCACGGGCAGGTCGCGCGTGAGCGCGGCGTTGACGATGAGGTTGCCCATGCCGGGGATGGCGAACACGGCCTCGACCACCACGGTGGCCGCCAGCATGCGGTTGAACAGCAGCGTGATGACGGTCAGCAGGTTCACGCCGGCGTTCTTGAGGCCGTGCTTCCACAGGATGGCGCCGGCGCTCAGCCCCTTGGCGCGCAGCGTGCGCACGGGCGGCGACGACAGGATCTCGACCAGCGAGCTGCGCAGCTGGCGCGAGACCTCGGCCACGCCGCCGGCCGCCAGCGCAAGCGCCGGCAGGATGGCGTGGTGCAGGGCCGGCCCGATGCCGTCCTGCAGCGCCTTGGCGCCGGTGGCGGGGAACCAGCCGAAGTCCAGCGCCAGCCAGGCCACCAGCAGCATGGCCAGCCAGAAGTTGGGCACCGCGATGCCCAGCGACGCGATGGACGTCACGGCCCGGTCGCGCAGGCCGTCGGGCCGGCTGGCCGCCAGCATGCCCAGCGGGATGCCGACCAGCAGCGCCACGCCCATGGCCAGCACCACGATCAGCAGCGTGTTCGGGAACGCCCGCGCGATGGAGCGCGCCACCTCCTCGCCGGTAGCCAGCGAGCGTGACAGGTCGCCCTGCACCGCATGCCCCAGCCAGCTGCCGTACTGCACGAGGAACGGCCGGTTCAGGCCGTAGATCTCGCGGATCTCGTGGATGCGCGCCTCGGTCGCGTTCTCGCCGGCCAGCGTGATGGCGATGTCGCCCGGCATCAGCTTGAGCAGGCTGAACACCACGAACGTGGCCAGCACCAGCACCGGCAGCGCCTGCAGCAGGCGCCGCCGGACCACGCGCAGACGGCCGGACCTCAGCATGGCATGGCCACGCACATGTGCGCTGCGGCGCTCATTGCAGCGAGATGAATTCGTACTTGGGCTTGCCGAGCAGGTTGGACTCGTAGCCCTTCACCTTGGACGACGCGGCCACCAGCTCGTACTGGAAGGCCAGCGGCGCCACCAGCGCGTTCTCCATCACGTGGCGCTGCAGGCGCCGGAAGATCAGCGTGCGCGACTCGATGCGCTCGGCCACGCGGCTCTCGGCCAGCATGTCGGCCAGCTCCTTGCCGGTGTCGACCCGGCCGGCGTTGAAGTACGCATCCTTGCTGTACAGCAGGCTGTAGGTCATGCTCGGATCGGGCCGGCCGGTCCAGGCCGACAGCAGCATGTCGAACTTCTTCTCGGTGCCGAAGAACTGGCCGCTGATCTCGGGGATGGTGCCGGTGATGAACTTGAGCCGGATGCCGGCCTCGCGCGCCTGCTCCATCACGATCTCGCTGCGCCGCACGGAATCCTGGTCGGTGTAGCTGCCCACGGTGAGCTCGATGCCGTCCTTGTAGCCGGCCTCGGCCAGCAGCTTGCGGGCCTTGGCCGGGTCGTGCGGGTACAGGTTGACGAGGCTCTCGTCGAAGGCCCAGTGGCTCTTGGGCAGGTTCATGTAGGCGGGCTCGCCCACGCCGGCCAGTGAGCCCTTGACGAAGGCCTGCCGGTCCACCGCATGGTTGATGGCCTGGCGCACCTTCAGTTTGTCCAGGCCGGGCTTGGCCATGTTGAGGTACAGCTGCAGGCAGTACAGCGTCGGCCCGCTGATCTGGCGCAGCTGCTTGGCCCGGGTGATGATGGGGATCAGCCGCGGCGGCACCTGGTAGGCGAAGTCGTTCTGCCCGCTCACCACGGCGCGCAGTCCTGTGGCCAGCTCGGGGATGATGAAGAACTCGATGCCGTCGACGAAGGCGCGGTCCTTGCGCCAGTGGTTCTCGGCCCGCGTGACCTCCACCTTCTCGTTGGCGGACCAGCGCACGATCTTCCAGGGGCCGGCGCCCACGGGCTTGCGGTCGTGCTCGGCACCGAGCGCCTGCACCGCCTTGGGCGAGACCATCATGCCCGCGCGGTCGGACAGGATGGCCGGCAGCGCCGTGTCGGGCCGCAGCAGCTTCACCGTCACGCGCAGCGGGCCGCTGACCTGCACATCGGCCACGCTCTGCAGGTCGGCCTTGATGTTGGAGCGGGGGTCCTGGCGGTTGCGGTCGAAGTTGAACTTGACGGCCTCGGCATTCAGCGGCGTGCCGTCGTGGAAGACGATGCCGGGCTGGATCTCCAGCACCATGGTCAGCGGGTCGGGGAAGGTGTAGCTGGCCAGGCCCGGCTTGGTCTTGAGCGTCTGGTAGTCCCATTCGACCAGCGTGTCGAAGATGGTCCACAGGAAGGTGTGGTCGGACCCCGCGCCGCCGGTGGCCGGGTCCAGGCTCGATGGGTTGGCGTTGGCCGAGACCTTGAGCACGCCGCCGCGCTTGGCCGGCGCGGCCTGCGCCCACGCAGCACCGCCCGTGGCGGCCGTGCCGGCGATGGCACCCGCCATCACCATGAGGTCCCTGCGCGACAACGCCACGGGGGCTGGCCCGGACGCACGATCGGATTCGGTTTCGGATTCGGATGCTCGGTGGCTCATGCTTGTCTCCTTTGTGGTCTTCCGTGAAGCTGCGCCGCGGACCGCCCTCTCAGGGGCCGTGCCGCGCCGGTGCGGCGTCGGGCGGGCGCGCTGGCGGCCCGTCGGCGCTGGCGTAGTGGCAGGCGGCCCAGTGGGCCGGCCGCAGTTCGCGCCAGGCCGGAACCTCGGCAGCGCAGCGCGGTTGCGCGCTGGGGCAACGCGTGCGGAAGCGGCAGCCCGACGGCGGGTCGATGGGGCTGGGGATCTCGCCCTGCAGCACGATGCGCCTGCGACTGCGCAGGTGCGATGGCAGCGGCAGCGGATCCGCCGACATCAGCGCTTCGGTGTAGGGGTGCAGCGGGCGCTCGCTGACGGCCTCGGTCGGCCCGACCTCCATGAGCCGGCCCAGGTAGGTCACGGCGATGCGGTCGCTCACGTGCGAGACCACCGACAGGTCGTGCGTGATGAAGACGTAGGTCAGGCCCATCTCGCGCTGCAGGTCGGCGAACAGGTTCAGCACGTCGCCGCGGATCGACACGTCCAGCGCCGCCACCACTTCGTCGCACACGATCAGCTTGGGCCGCAGCGTCAGCGCACGCGCGATGTTGATGCGCTGCTTCTGCCCGCCGGACAGCATGTGCGGGTAGCGCTGCGCGTACTCGGCCGCGATGCCCACCCGGTCGAGGGCCTGCAGCGCGCGGCGCTCGCGCTCAGCCGCACTGAAGCCGCCGGCGATCTCCAGCGGCTCGCAGACGCTGTCGAGCACGCGCTGGCGCGGGTTGAGTGCGGCGTGCGGATCCTGGAAGATGACCTGGTAGTCGCGGCGGTGCTGGCGCAGCGCGCGGGCGCTCAGCGTCTGCGGGTCCACGCCGTCGTGCAGCACCTGCCCCGCGGTGGGCCGCAGCAGGGACACCAGGGCGCGCCCCAGCGTGGTCTTGCCCGAACCCGATTCGCCGATGATGCCGAAGGTCTCGCCGGCCACCACGTCGAAGCTCACGCCGTCGACGGCGCGCACCGTCTCGCCACGGTCGGCCAGCGGAAAGCGGATGCACAGGTCGCGCACGCTGAGCAACGGCGGTGCGCCGGCCATGGGTGCTGCTGCTGCGGCGGCGGCGGCGCTCAATTGAGCACTCCCGGCAGGTGCAGATCCGCCGCACGTTCGCAGCGCGCCAGGTGGCCCGCCTCCAGCTGCTGCGCCACCTGCTCGCGGCTGCACTGCGGCGCGGCGTGGTCGCAGCGTTCCCGAAAGCGGCAGCCGGTCGGCATCTCGCTGGGCGAGGGCACGCGGCCACGGATCGATGGCAAGGCCTCGCGGCGTTTCGCCAGGCGCGGCAACGAACGCAGCAGGCCCGAGGTGTAGGGGTGGCGTGGCCGCACCAGCGCAGCGTCGACCGGGCCGTCCTCGACGATCTCGCCGGCGTACATGGTCAGCATGCGCGTGCAGACTTCGGCCACCACGCCCAGGTCGTGGCTGATGAACATGAGGGCCGTGCCCGCGCGGTCGCTCAGTTCGCGCAGCAGGTCGGTGATCTGGGCCTGCACCGTGACGTCCAGCGCCGTGGTGGGTTCGTCCGCGATCAACAGCTTGGGTTCGCAGATCAGTGCCATCGCAATCATCACGCGCTGGCGCATGCCGCCGGAGAACTGGTGCGGGTACTCGTCGTAGCGGCGCGCCGGCGTGGAGATGCCGACACGCGCCAAGGCGTCCACCGCGCGCTCGCGCGCCTCGGCGGGGCTGACCGGAAAGTGGCAGCGGTAGGCCTCGGCGATCTGGTGGCCGATGCTGAACACCGGGTCCAGCGCGGTCATGGGCTCCTGGAAGATCATCGCGATGTCGCGCCCGCGGATGGCCCGCATGCGCGACTCGGGCAGCCCGACCAGGTCCTGCCCCTGCATCAGCACCCGGCCCTGCATCACCGTGTTCTGCTCCGGCAGCAGCCGCAGGATCGACAGCCCGGTGACGGACTTGCCGCAGCCGCTCTCGCCCACCACGCCCAGCCGTTCACCGGCGGCGATCGTGAAGTTCAGCTTGCGCGTGACCGCCACGCGGCCACGGCCGGTGAGGAACGACACGGAGAGATCCTGGACTTCGAGCATGGTGTGGCCGGTGGGTCTCGTGGGCTGCGCCGGGCCGTCAGAACGCCAGCCGGCGGAAGGCGTCGGCGTCGGCTTCGTGCATGAGGCCGAGGTACTGCAACACCTCGTCGCGGGTGTTGGTCATGATCTTGCGCATCAGCAGCTCGGCGCCGTCCGCGTCGCTGGCGCGGATTTTCTCGAGCAGCCGCGCGTAGTCTTCGTAGGTCGCGGTGCGACGCGCCGAGCTTTCGTAGTCCGGTGGGGAGGGCTTGACCCACAGCATGCGCCACAGCGCATCGTGCGGCAGGTCGCGGTAGGTGGCCTGCAGCACCTTGGGGCTGCCGCAAGCGGCCAGCAGGCCCATCGCCACGCGGCCGGTGGCCTGCGCGAAATCGAGCAGCGAGGGCTTTTTCTGCCCGGCGAGCCGGCGCAGCTGCGCCAGGCGTGGATCGACCTCGGCCAGGCCGGACTTGTCGGGGTCGCACGAGAGGTAGCGCACCGCCAGGCCCAGCAGCACGCCGCGCACGTTGAAGATGTCGGCCACCTCGTTGTGCGAGAGGTGGCGCACGCGCGCACCGCGCCGGGCCTGGATCTCGATCAAGCCCTGCCGCTCGAGGATGCGCAGCGCATCGCGCACCGGCCCACGGCTGACCGCGAACATCTCGGCCACGGCCTGCTCGCCGACCCGCTCGCCGACCGGGTGCTGCCCTTCCAGGATGGCCTGGCCGAGTTGCTTGGCGATCTGTTCGCCGGTGGTGGCTGTGGTGGTGGTGGTGGTGGTGGTGGAGGAGGCGGAGGTGGTCGCGGCGGCCGGCCTGGTGGCCTTGCCTGTGGCCTTGCCTGCGGCCGGTCGCGCGCTTCTACCCGTCGACGTTCCAGAGCTTCTGGACGAGACCTTTGCAGCAACTTTGGCAGGGGTCTTGCGGGCGTGTGGCATCTCTGACATTCACGGTGGCCGGTCCATTCTAGGAATGCGGTGTGCTCCTTGAAACTGTCATTTGTTAACAATTTCGGGGTGTTTTCCCCTATGTCGTGCAGAGCGGTGCGCCGGTCCAATTGCAGCGAACACACGCACTGCTGCGCAGCGCCGGGCGCCTGCGCGGTCCCCCGTTCGTACTGGAGGCAAGACACCATGGGCATGCACCGCATCGAATCCCCCGTGACCGGCAAGGTCTGGAAACTGGAGCGCCAGGTCGGCGACCAGGTCGCAGCGGGCGACACGCTGCTGATCCTCGAATCGATGAAGATGGAGATCCCGCTGGACGCCACCGCGACCGGCGTGCTCAAGGAGTTGCTGGTCGGCGAGGGCGACGAGGTGCAGGAGAACCAGGTGCTGGTGGTGGTGGCGTCCTGAGGCGTCCGGCCCCGGTGCTGCGTCACTTCCGCGGGCGGCACGCGGGCCCCCGCGCTACTCGCCGAAGTGCGTGTCGGCTGCGGCGGCCGCGGCGGCCGTGCTGGCCAGGGGACTCAGCATCAGGGGCCGGCGCCGCCAGCGGCCCCAGCGGTAGTAGGCCCAGGCCAGCAGCGCCGAGGTGATGCTGCCGAACGGAAAGCTCCACCAGATCGCAGCACTGCCCAGCCAGGGCTCCAGCCACACCGCGAACGGCACGCGGAACAGCCACATGGTGACCACGAAGACCAGCGTGGGCGCCAGCATCGCACCGTTGGCACGGACCACGGCGAACAAGCCCATGGTGATGGACAGTGCGATCCAGCCCCACAGCGCGATGAAGTTGATGCGGCGCGCCTGCGCCAGCACCTCGCCGTGTGCGCCATCCGCGCCATCCCCGCGGATGAACAGGCGCAGCGGCAGGTCGTCGAAGGCCGCACCCAGTGCGTAGATCAGCAGCGTGGCCGTGGTGGAGACGGCCAGGCTGGCCAGGCAGCCGCGCAGCGCGATCTGCTCCACGCGCTGCCAGCGGCCCGCGCCGATGTTCATCGCCGCCATGGCCGACATCGACGCGGCCAGCGCATTGCCCGGCACCTGCACATAGGTCCACAACTGGGCCGCGCCCGCATAGGCTGCGGCCATGGTGGCGCCGTAGCGGTTCACCAGGCCCAGCAATGCGAAGTAGGCGCCCTGCGTGACGATGGACTCCAGCGCCATCGGCACGCCGCGGCGCAGCATGAGCAGCAGCAAGGCGCGCTCGGGCCGCAGGTGGCGGATGTCGTCGCCATGCAGCGCGATGGGCAGGCGTCGGCGGTAGATGGTGCGCAGCAGCGCAGCCAGCGCCGTGCCGGCGCTCAGCAGGTTGGCCAGGCCGACGCCTGCGATGCCCAGGCCGCGCAGCAGCAGCGGCACCAGCAGCAGCGAGAGGCCGATCCACACCAGCGTGAAGCGGAACGGCGTGCGCGAATCGCCGGTGCCGCGCAGCATCATCACCAGCACCAGGTAGACGAAGATGGCCGGCATCGACAAGCAGGTGAAGCGCAGGTGCACGACCGCGTAGCCGCGCACCTCGGCCGGCGTGCCCAGCGCGTCGATAAGCAGCG
Source organism: Pseudorhodoferax soli (assembly GCF_003337555.1). GTDB lineage: Bacteria > Pseudomonadota > Gammaproteobacteria > Burkholderiales > Burkholderiaceae_C > Pseudorhodoferax > Pseudorhodoferax soli. The sequence continues at coordinate 316,580 of NZ_QPJK01000002.1, forward strand.
GTGCCAGCGCCCAGCCCGCCGCCGCGACGATGAGCGAGAAGCCGGTGACGAAGGCCAGCGCGCAGCCGGCCACGCGCTTGACGGCATGCAGGTCGCCCGCCCCCAGCGACTGGCCGATGGCCACGCCGGCCGCGGTGCCCATGCCCATCACCGCGCCCATCAGCATGAACAGCAGCACGGCGGCGGTGGCCACGGCTGGCAGCGCGTTGGCGCCCAGCAGCTGGCCCACCCACAGCGCGGCCCAGGTGCCGGTGGCCGCGTGCAGCAGGTTGGTGGCCAGCAGCGGCAGCGCGAAGCGCATCAGCGTGGGCGTGATCGGCCCGGCGACGAAGCGGCTCGCCAGGGCGTGGGTGGACGCGGTGACGGGGGCGCTCACACGCTGGCGACGCGGCCCTGGTGTGCTGCCAGCGCGGCCTGCTGGATCTGGCGCTTGAGGATCTTGCCGGAGGGCGTGCGCGGCAGCGGCCCGGGCGCCAGCTGGATGTAGCGGGGGATCTCGAAGCGCGCCAGGTGCTGCGCCAGAAACGTGCGCAGCGCCTCCACATCCAGGCCCGGGGCGCCATGCACGGTGGCGCCCACCTCCTCGCCCATGCGCTCGTCGGGCACGGCGTAGACAGCAGCCTCGTGCACGTCGGGGTGCAGCAGCAGCGCGGCCTCGACCTGGCCGCAGCCGATGTTCTCGCCGCCGCGGATGATGAGGTCCTTGATGCGGTCGACGATGAAGAGGAAGCCCTCGTCGTCCAGATACGCCACGTCGCCCGTGCGGAACCAGTCGCCGTCGACGAAGCTGCGCGCATTGACCTCGGGCCGGTTCCAGTAGCCCGGGAACACCGAGGTGCCGCGCACCAGGAGTTCGCCGCGCTGGCCGGCCGGCAGGCTCTCGCCCGTCTCGTCGACGATGCGCAATTCCAGCACCAGCGCGCAGCGGCCCGAACTGGCGGGCCGGGCCAGGTAATCCTCGCCACCCACTCCGGTGCCGATGGCGTTGGTCTCGGTCATGCCCCAGCCGGTGTTGGGCAGCGCCTGGGCAAAGCTGGCGCCGATCTGGCGCACCTGCTCGGGCGCGCGCGGCGCACCGCCGCCGCCCAGCGTGACCAGCGAAGCCAGGCTGTACTTCTTTTGCTGCGCCACGCGCACGAGGTCGCCCGTCATCGCGGCGGGCGCCACCAGCGAGGTGAGCCGTTCGCGGTCGATCAGTTCGGCGGCCTGTTCGGCATCCCAGCGGTGCATGGCCACCATGCGCCGCTGCATGCGATAGCACGACAGGTACGAGGCATGCAGCCCCGACACATGGAACAGCGGAACGGCCAGCAGCGTGCCGGGCTGCGGGGGCGGCACGGCCGGCGGCTCCAGGCCGGCCACGCGCTCGCCGACGGCCCGGTCCAGCTCCCACGACAGCAGGGCCGCCAGGATGTTGCGGTGCGTGGAGACCACGCCCTTGGGATGGCCGGTCGAACCCGAGGTGTAGAGGATGGTGGCGAAGTCGTCGGGCGCGATGTGGGTAGGCGGCATGGGCACCTCGCCCACGGCTTCGGTCATGGCCTGCAGCGCGCGCACGCCGGGCGGCAGTTCGGCCGTGCGCACGGCCAGGCACTGCAGCTGCGGCAGCGCCGCGCGCACCTGGGGCTGGGTGAGCCGCGCCAGGCGTTCGGTGTCGGCCAGCACCACGGTGGCGCCGCTGTCCTGCAGGCCGTAGAGCAGCTCGTCGGCCTGCCAGTGGCCGTTCATGGCCACGGCCACCGCGCCGATGCTGGTGATGGCCGTGAAGGCCAGCACCCACTCGGGGTAGTTGCGCATGGCGATCGCCACGCGGTCGCCCTGGCGCACGCCACAGCCGTGCACCAGCACATGGCCGATGCGGCTGGCCGCGAGCCAGGCCTCGCGGAACGTCAGCCGCTCGTCTTGGTAGACCAGGAACGGCAGCTCGCTGGCGGTCTGCTCGTACAGCGCCCGCAGCGAGGCGGGGCCGTTGGCGAACACGCGCACCTGGCGGCCCAGCGCGGTGGCCTCTTCCAGCGCGTAGGGCATGCCGGGCGCGGTCAGTGCCGCGATGGCTTCGGCGCGTGTGGCAGGGGTGGCCATGTCAACGCCCGTTGAACACGGGTTCGCGCTTGGCGACGAAGGCCTTGGTGGCCTCGCGGTGGTCTTCGGTCTGGCCGCAGTGCACGTGGTGCGTGGCCTCCAGGTCCATGCAGTCGTCCACCTCGCCGGCCAGTGCGCGGTTCAGGTTCTCCTTCATGTAGCGGTAGGCGACGGTGGGGCCGGCGGCCAGGCGCAGCGCCAGCGCGCGCGTGCGCTCGGCCAGTTCCTCGGGTGCGCAGACCCAGTTGGCCAGGCCCAGGCGCAGGGCCTCGTCGGCGCCCACGCGGTCGGACAGGAAGTACATCTCGCGCGCCTTGGCCGTGCCCACCAGCTGCGTGAGGAAGTAGCTGCCGCCGTAGTCGCCCGAGAAGCCGACCTTGGCGAAGGCCGTGGTCATCACCGCCGTGCTGGACATGATGCGCAGGTCGCAGGCCAGCGCCAGTGCCAGGCCGGCGCCGGCGGCGGCGCCGGGCAGCGCGGCCAGGGTGGGCTTGGGCATCTTGAACAGCTTGCCGGCCGTGGCGCGCTGGTTCACGCGCTGGCGGTGGATGGCCTGGTCGATGGTCTGCGCGCCCACGGTGCCGTCGCCGCTGGCGGCCATGCCCTTCACGTCGCCGCCGGCGCAAAAGCCCTTGCCCGCGCCGGTCAGCACGATGCAGCGCACGGCGTTGTTGAACTCGGCCAGCGCCAGCTGCTCCTGCAGCGCGGTGTTCATGGCGCGGCTCATGGCGTTGCGCGCGTCGGGGCGGTTCAGCGTCAGTGTCAGCACGCCGGACTCCAGCGTGGCCAGCAAGTCGGGGGTGCCGGTGTCGAGCGCTGTGGCGGCGGTCATGGATTCGGACATGGGAATGCTCCTGGAAGGAAAGTCAGACGTAGCGGAAGCTGGCGTTGGAGACCACGGTCTTGTCGCCCACGCGGCCTTCGAAGACGAGCCGGCCGGGGCCGTCGTGCCAGCCCACCAGCCGCAAGGTGTCGCCCGGGTAGACCGGCGAGGAGAAGCGCAGGCCCAGCGCGCCGAAGCGCGCGGCGTCGCCACCGCACAGCGCGCCCAGCAGCAGCTGGCCGCAGTGGCCATAGGTGCACAGGCCGTGCAGGATGGGCTGCGCGAAGCCGCCGAAGGCAGCCGCTTCAGGCGCGATGTGCAGCGGGTTGTAGTCGCCCGACAACCGGTAGATGTGGGCCTGGTTGGCCGGGATGTGCACCGAGAGGTCGAGGTCGGGCGCGCGGTCGGGCATGGTGAGCTTGGCCGACCGCGCGGTGCCGGCGCCCTCGAACGGTTCGATGTCGCCCAGCGCCGCCACGCCGCGCCGGAACGAGCCGCTGACCATGCGCACGCAGACCTGGCCGCTCGCGTCGATCACCTCGGCCTCGACCTCGGCAAAGGCCGCGCCGCGCGGGCGTGGGTGCACCGACAGCAGGCGGGCGCGCACCTGCACGGCGCCTTCGGTGGGCAGCGGGGCCAGTTGCTCCAGGTGGCGCTCGGCATCCAGCATCAGCGGGCCGGGCGACGGCGGAATGGCGTCGGTGTCGATCTGCAGGCCGGCCGCGCCCCAGCGGATCGCGAAGGTGGGGAACACCGCGAACTGCGGGTGCTGCTCGTAGACGTGGCGCAGGTCGCTGCAGCCGATGCCCACGGCGTACAGCAGCACATCGCGCTGCGTGTAGGCGATGGTGACCGGGTCGCTCCAGGGGCCGGGCTGGCCGTCGGGCAGCAGCGCGCGCGGGCGGTAGGTGGGCATGGGCTCGTCTCCTTGTTTTGTCTTCAGGCTTGTTGTGCCTGTTGGGCTTGTTGTGCCCATTGCCATGCGCGTCGGGCACGCGGCGCGGCGCTGGCGCCGGCCGCCTTGGCCTGGGCGCTGGATGCCGTGCCGGCTTCCACCCGTTTGGCAATGCCCTGGGCGATGGCAGCCAGGCGGAACAGGTTGTAGGCCATGTAGAACGACCAGTCCTGGCGCAGCACCTCGGGTGTGGTCAGGCCGCTCTGGTCGCAGTACATGGCCATGTAGTCGTCCAGGGTGGGGATGCCCAGCGCCGGCAGGTCCAGCCCCTCCAGCCCGCGCTGCGTGGACGGTTCCACATGCCAGACCATGCAGTGGTAGCTGAAGTCCGCCAGCGGATGACCCAGCGTGGACAGCTCCCAATCCAGCACCGCCAGCACGCGCGGCTCGCTGGGGTGGAAGATCATGTTGTCGAGCCGGTAGTCGCCGTGCACGATGCAGGCCTTGTCGTCGCGGCCGCTGGCCGGGATGTGGGCCGGCAGCCATTGCAGCAGCGCGTCCATCTCGGGGATGGGCTGCGTGATGGAGGCCTGGTACTGCTTGCCCCAGCGGCCGATCTGCCGCTCCAGGTAGTTGCCGGGCTTGCCGTAGCCGGCCAGCCCGCGTTCGGCGAAGGGCACGCGGTGCAGCGTGGCGATGACGCGGTTCATCTCGCGGTAGTGGGCGCTGCGCTCGCCCGGAGTCATGCCGGGCAGGGCCGGGTCCCACAGCACGCGGCCTTCGACGTGCTCCATGATGAAGAACACGCGGCCGATGACCGACTCGTCGTTGCACAAGGCCAGCATGCGCGCCACCGGCACGCCGCTGCCGTACAGGGCCTGCATCACCGTGAACTCGCGCTCGACCGCATGGGCGCTGGGAAGCAGCTTGGCAGCCGGGCCGGGCTTGGCGCGCATCACGTAGCGCTGGCCGGGCGTGACGATGCTGTAGGTGGGGTTGGACTGGCCGCCGGGGAACTTGGAGACGGTCATCGGGCCGGCGAAGCCTTCGACGTTCTGGGCGAGCCAGGTGTGCAGGGTGGCTTCGTCGAAGCCGTGCTCGGTGGGGGGGTGGGTTGCTTCGGTCATGTCAGTTGTGCACTGGTCGCATCGCGTGCATTGGTGGCGTGGAGGCCGAGGCCACCGGGTGGCCTTCTCCGCGAATGTCCCCCGCCAGGGCCGCAGGCGGCCCAGGCTCCTCCTTTATTTCGCTGCGAAGGCCACCCGATACCCTCGACCTTGGCAGCATCGCGTCGTGCGGGCCGCTCAGGGGCTGTGCCCATGGACTGTGTCGATGGCGTGCTCCGCGCAGCGAAATAAAGGAGGAGCCCCGGGCCGCCTGCGGCCCGGGGCGGGGGACATTCGCGGAGCGGAGTACGCCGTCGGCGCGGTCTGGCCGCCACAGAGGGTCCAAATGTCGATCCCGCATGTCAGTGGTACGCCTCCAGCGCTTCATCCAGCGTGCGCTCCAGATCCGCCGCCGTGGCGCAGTGCGACATGCTGGTGCAATACGGCCGGTACTGCAGCATGGCGCTGTCGCCGCTGCCCCAGCGCCCCTCCGCCTCCGGGCACAACCACACCACGCGCTTGGCACGGCTTGCCAGTTCGGCGAACAGGTCGAGCCGCGGATTCGAGCCGTTGCTGCGGCCGTCGCCGAGCACGATCACGGTGGTGCGGCGGTCGATGGCGTCCCAGTGCCGGTCGTGCAGGTCGACCCAGGCCTGGCCGTAGTCGGTGGAGCCGTTGCCGACCTCCTTGAGGATCAGGGCCATCGCGTCGTCGAAGGGCAGCTTCTCGAGCGGCTCGGCCACATCCTGCAGGCGGTTGGAGAACGCAAAGCTGCGCAGGTCGCCCACGGCGTCGTGCAGCGCGTAGAGGAACAACAGCAGGAAGCGCACATGCGAGGCCACCGAGCCCGAGACGTCGCACACCGCGACGATGCGCGGCTTGTCGCGGCGGCGGTGTTTGAAGGCCAGGGTGACGGGCACGCCGTCGTGGCCGGCGTTGGCGCGCATGGTGCGGCGCAGATCGAGCTGGCCGCGCCGTTCCACGCGCTGGCGCCGCGCGTGGCGGGCTGCCAGCTTGCGGGCCATGCGCGCGACCGCTGCCTTCATGCGCTCCATCTCGGCCGGCGCCATGCGGCCCAGCGCGCGCGTGACGACCACCTCGGTCATGAAGGCCTCGGTGGCGGGCTTGCCGAAGATGGCGTAGCGCTGCTGCACCACGGCACGGGCCTGGCGGCGCAGCTGATCGCGCGCGGCTTCCAGGGCCTGCACCTCGGCCGGGGCCTGGGGCTGGGGCTCGGCGCGCAGCGCGGCCAGCCGGGCTTCGAGTGGTGCGATGCCCAGGGCCTCCAGCGTCTGGCGCGCGTAGTAGCCGGTCTGGGTGGCAAAGCGGATCTCGTCCACGCCGGCGCTCGCAGCGGCGCGCGCGAGCGCAGCGGCCAGGGCGTCGCCGGCCTGCCCGTCCGCGCCGGGCTGGGCCAGGTCGAGCAGCGCATCGACGGCGGCGTCGCCGGTGCGCAGCTGCGTGGCCGCCTGTTCCATGGCCGTGGGCTGCGGCCGGCCGAAATAGAGGTCGAAGACCTGGTCGTGGATCTGCTTCTCGTCTTCGGACTTGGCCAGCACCAGGCCGAGTGCGGCCTTGAGGCCGTCGCGGTCGCCGTAACCCACGAGCGCCAGCGCGCGTGCCGCGTCGATGGTCTCTGCCGTGGACGCCTCGGCCCCCGCGGCCCGCAGTGCACGCACGAAGCCGGCGAGGATGCTGTCCATCAGGAAGCCGCCAGCGCAGCCTGGGTCATTTTGGCGAGCCGGCCCTCGACCTCGCGCACATCGGTCTCGCGCTTGAGCAGCACGCCCAGCGTGTCGCGGACCGTCTGCTCGTCGAGCGCGCTGGCGTGCAGGAGCAGCAGCGTGCGCGCCCAGTCCACGGACTCGGCGATCGAGGGTGGCTTGCGGATGTTGTCGGCCCGCAACCCCTGCACGAAGGCCACGAGCTGCGCCAGCAGTTGGTCCTGGATGCCGGGCACGCGGGCGCGCAGCACGCGCTGCTCGAGCGCCGCATCGGGAAAGCCGATGTGCAGGTGCAGGCAGCGGCGCTTGAGCGCGTCGCCCAGTTCGCGCGTGTTGTTCGACGTGAGGATGACCAGCGGCGGCACCTCGGCGCGGATGGTGCCGATCTCGGGGATGGTGACCTGGTAGTCGGCCAGCACCTCGAGCAGCAGCGCCTCGAAGGACTCCTCGGACTTGTCGATCTCGTCGATCAGCAGCACGCTGCCGCCAGGCTGCTCCATGGCCTGCAGCAGCGGGCGCGGTTCCAGGAATTCGCGTGAGAAGAACAGGTCCTGGAAGCCCGCGAGCTTCTTGAACGCGCTGTCCAGCGTATCGGCATCGTCCACCAGCAGGCCGATCTTCTCCTTCAGGATCTGCGTGTACAGCAGCTGCTTGCCGTACTTCCATTCGTACAAGGCCTTGCTGTCGTCCAGGCCCTCGTAGCACTGCAGGCGCAGCAGCTCGAACTGCAGGGCGCGCGCGGCCGAGACGGCCAGCTCGGTCTTGCCCACGCCGGCGGGGCCCTCGATCAGCACCGGCTTGCGCAGGTGGTGGGCCAGGTAGAGCGCGGTGGCGATCGGGCGCGAGGCGATGTAGCCCACGCCTTCGAGCAGGGCGATGACGCTGTCGACGGACGCCAGGCCGGCTGGCGTGCTGGGGGGGAGTGCTGCGTTCATCCGGTGAGTATGGGAGGGCACCCCGGCGCGGGTAGTCCAGCGGGGGACAGACCGCTTCAGGGTTTTCCTTGGGTTTCAGTCCGCTTGCGCGAAACGCTCGAGGTGGTGGTCGGCATCGCCGAAGCGCAGGCCGGCCATGGTCAGGCGGCGGAAGGTGTGCGAGACCTTGAGCTCCTCGGTCATGCCCATGCCGCCGTGCAGCTGCACGGATTCCTGGCTGATGAGCCGGGCCGCGTCGGCGATCTTGACCTTGGCGGCCGAGACGGCACGGCGGCGCTGCGCCGCATCCGTTGCGCCATCGACCCGCGCCGCCGCCAGGATGGCCATGGAGCGCGCCTGCTCGAAGGTGATCAGCATCTCCACCATGCGGTGCTGCAGCACCTGGAACGAGGCGATGGCCGTGCCGAACTGCTTGCGCGCCTTGGTGTACTCCAGCGTGGCCTCGTGCGCGTGGCGCATCGCGCCGATGGCGTCGGCACACTGCAGCGCGCAGGCGAAGTCCAGCGCCTCGTCGATGTGCGGCTGCGCGGCGCCAGCATCGCCCAGCAGGGCATCCTTGCCGAGCTGCACGCCCGCGAACGCGACGTCGGCCACGCGCAGGCCGTCCACCGTGCGGCTGGGGTTCAGCGACACGCCCGCCGCGCGCGGATCGACGATGAACAGGCTGGCACCTGCGTCGGTGCGGGCCGAGACGATGAGGCGTGCGGCCGATGCCGCGCCCACCACCACGCTCTTGGCGCCGTCCAGCACCCAGCCATCGCCTGCGCTACGCGTGGTGGTGGCCTCGGGCGCCTGCGCGTAGCGGCGGCCCGGCTCCAGATAGGCCAGCGTCAACGCGGCCGTGCCGTCGGCCAGGCCGGGCAGCAGCGCCGCGCGCTGGGCGGCAGTGCCGGCCTGTGCGACCAGCCGGCCGGCCACGATGCTGTCGAGCAGCGGCTCGACCACCAGGGCTTCGCCCAAGGCTTCCATGACGGGCATCAGGTCGAGCGCGCCGCCGCCGAAGCCGCCGTCGGCCTCGGGCAGCGCGATGGCGGTCAGCCCCATCTCGGCCAGTGCGTGCCAGGTGGCATCGCTGTGGCCGCTGGCCGAGCCGACGATGGCCTGGCGCTGCTCGAAGCCGTAGTGGGTGGCCAGGTACTTGCGCACCGAGTCCGCCAGTTGCTGTTGTTCGTCGCTGAGTTCGAAGTTCATGTCGTGTCCTCGCTCACAGCCCCAAGGTCATCTTGGCGATGATGTTGCGCTGGATCTCGTTGGAGCCGGCGTAGATGCTGGCCTTGCGGTAGTTGAAGTAGCGCGGTGCCAGGCGCGAGCTGAAGTGGTCGATGGCGCCGCCTTCCACCGCCTTGAACGGCTGGGCCATGGGGCCTGCGGCCTGCATCATGAGTTCGGTGATCATCTGCTGCACCTCGGTGCCGCGGATCTTGAGCATGGACACATCGGCCCCGGGCGGCTGGCCGCTGCGGCGCATCTTGTCGAGAAAGCGCATCGAGGTGAGTTCCAGCGCATCGAGCTCGATCTCCACGCGCGACAGCCGGTCGCGGAAACGCGGGTCGTCGATCAGCGGCTTGCCGCCCTTCTGCTCGCGCTGGGCCAGGGCCTTCAACGCGGCCAGCTCGCGGCGCGAGCCGCCCACGTTGCCCGAGCCCATGCGCTCGTGGCCCAGCAGGTACTTGGCGACCGTCCAGCCGCGGTTCTCCTCGTGCACGAGGTTCTGCACGGGCACCGCCACGTCGTCGAAGAACACCTCGTTCACCTCGTGGCCGCCGTCCATCAGGATCAGCGGGCGCACCGTGATGCCCGGCGTCTGCATGTCGATCAACAGGAAGCTGATGCCCTCCTGGCGCTTCTCGGCCGTGGGGTCGGTGCGCACCAGGCAGAAGATCCAGTCGCCGAAATGGCCCAGCGTGGTCCAGATCTTCTGGCCCGTGACGCGGTAGACATCGCCGTCGCGCACGGCGCGGGTCTTGAGCGCAGCCAGGTCGGAGCCGGCGCCGGGTTCGGAGTAGCCCTGCACCCAGAAATCATCGCCCTCGCGGATGCGCGGCAGGAAGCGTTCCTTCTGCTGCGGCGTGCCGAACTTGAGCAGCACCGACGCGCACATGCTGGGGCCGAAGGGCGGCAGGGCCGGCGCGCCCGCCAGGCCGAACTGCTCTTCGTACAGGTAGCGCTGCGTGACGTCCCAGCCCGTGCCGCCCCACTCCACCGGCCAGTGCGGCACGGCCCAACCCTTGGCGGCCAGGATCTTGTGCCAGCGCATGATGTCGTCCTTCGACATGCCCTTGTACTGGGTCACCTTGTCGCGGATGTCGGCGGGCAGGTTGGCGTCGAGCCAGCCGCGCACCTCGTCGCGGAAGGCCAGTTCTTCGGGGGAATAGTTCAGGTCCATGGTGGGCTTTCTTCAGACGGCCGTCTGGCCAGGCAGCTGCCGCGTGACGGGGTGCGAGCTCGACAGCCCGCCATCCACCGCGATGGCCTGGCCGTTCACATAGCTGCTCTGGTCGGACGCGAGGAACAGCGCGACCTGCGCCAGCTCTTCGGGCTGCGCGGCGCGGCGCAGCGGGTTCAGGCGGCCGAGCTTGTGGTCCACGCCCTTCTCGCGCGCGTAGTCGAAGGTGGGCTGGGTCATGCCGGTCTCGGTCAGGCCCGGGCAGATGGCGTTGACGCGCACATTGCTCTCGCACAGCTGCTGGGCAGAGACCATGACCAGGTTGATCACGCCGGCCTTGGAGGCCGAGTACGCCGGCCCGCCCGCGCCCGAGCGGATGCCCGCCACGGAGGCCGTGCAGATGATGGAGCCGCCGCGGCCCGCATCGGCCAGCGCCTTGCCGGCGTGCTTGACCATGAGCCAGGGGCCGATCAGGTTCACACGCAGCACCTCGGTCCAGGCCTCGGGCGTCAGCTCGAAGATGCCGGCGCGGCCGCCCGAAATGCCGGCATTGGCAAATGCCACGTCGAGCTGGCCGTACTGCTGCAGCGCGGTGGCCACGAGCTTTTCGACATCGGCCTCCAGGCCCGCGTCGATCTGCAGCGCCACGGCCTGGCCGCCGGCCTCCTGCACGGCGCGTGCGGTGGCGTGCACGGCCTCGGTCTTGTCGCCCAGCACCAGTTTCGCGCCCTCGGCGGCGAAGCGCAGCGCCGAGGCGCGGCCGATGCCCGAGCCGGCGCCCGTGATGATGGCGACCTTGCCGCTCAGTTGTTCCGCCATACGGCTTGTCCTTGTGGTGTTGGAATGGAGGGCGCAGCGTGCCAAAGCGGCACGGCGCCTGCGATCACTTGCGCGACAGGCCCCATGCCTTGCCTCATGCGGGCTGCGCCGCGGGCATGGCCTTCTCCCAGGATTCGTCCCACTCCATGACGGAGTGGCGCTTGCCCACCGCGCGCACCTGGCGCTGCGGCGGCACGTAGCTCACCGGCCGCATCGGGCTCCTGATCTCGTCGTTGGACACCGGCCGCTTCTGCAGCCGGCGCGCCGGGTCGGCGATGGGCACGGCCGCCAGCAGGCGCTTGGTGTAGGGGTGCTGCGGGTTGCCGAAGACCTCCTCGCGCGGGCCGATCTCGACGATCTCGCCCAGGTACATCACCGCCACGCGGTGGCTGATGCGCTCGACCACGGCCATGTCGTGCGAGATGAACAAATAGGCCAGGCCCATCTGCTCCTGCAGTTCCAGCATCAGGTTGATGACCTGGGCCTTGACCGACACGTCGAGCGCGGAGACGGATTCGTCGGCCACGATCAGCCGCGGCTTGAGCGCCAGCGCGCGCGCGATGCAGATGCGCTGGCGCTGCCCGCCCGAGAACTCGTGCGGGTAGCGGCTGGCCATGTCGGGCGCCAGGCCCACGCGGCGCAGCAGCTCGGCCACCTGCTGGTCGGCCTCTGCCGCCGTGGCCAGGCGGTGGATCAGCAGCGGCTCGGCGATCGCCTCGCCGATCTTCATGCGCGGGTTCAGGCTCGCGTACGGGTCCTGGAAGATCATCTGCATGTGGCGGCGCTGCTCGCGCAGGGCCGACTTGTGCAGCTTGAGCACGTCCTGGCCATCGAGCAGGATCTCGCCGGCCACGGGCTCGTCCAGCCGCAGGATGGAGCGGCCCGTGCTCGTCTTGCCGCAACCCGATTCGCCGACCAGTGCCAGCGTCTCGCCGGGCTGCAGGCTGAACGACACGTTCTCCACCGCGTGCACGCGGCCCGTGACCTGGCCCAGCATGCCGCCGCGCACCTCGAAGCGCGTGGTCAGCTTGCGCACCTCCAGCACGGGCGGCACGCCGGTGGCCACGGTGTCGCTGACCTCGGTGGGCACGTCGCTGAGGCCCGTGGCGCGGTCGACCACCGGAAAGCGCATGGGCCGCAGGTGCCCGTTCATCGCGCCCAGGCGCGGCACGGCCGACAGCAGCGAGCGCGTGTAGGGGTGCTCGGCCCGCGCGAAGATGTCTTCGGTGCTGCCGCTCTCGACCGCCTTTCCGTTGTACATGACCACCGTGCGGTCGGCGATCTCGGCCACCACGCCCATGTCGTGCGTGATGAAGAGCACGGCCATGCCCTCCTCGGCCTGCAGCGTCTTGATGAGCTCCAGGATCTGCGCCTGGATGGTCACGTCCAGGGCAGTCGTGGGTTCGTCGGCGATCAGCAGCTGGGGCCGGCAGGCCAGCGCCATGGCGATCATCACGCGCTGGCGCATGCCGCCCGAGAAGCGGTGCGGGTGTTCATCGAAGCGCGTCTGCGCGGCCGGGATGCGCACCTTGTCCAGCAAGCGCAGCGTCTCGGCCCGCGCAGCGGCCTGGTCCAGCCCGCGGTGCAGCACCAGCGCCTCGGCGATCTGGAAGCCGATGGTCAGCGAGGGGTTCAGGCTGGTCATCGGCTCCTGGAAGATCATGGCGATGCGGTTGCCGCGCACCTGGCGCATGGCCGGCTCGCTGAGCTTGAGCAGGTCCTTGCCCTCGAACAGCACCTGGCCGGCCTCGATGCGGCCGGGCGGCTCGGGGATCAGCCGCATGATGGACATGGCCGTCACGCTCTTGCCCGAGCCGGATTCGCCGACCAGGGCCAGCGTCTGGCCGGCATGCACGTCGAACGACACGTCGTCGACGGCGGTGAACAGCCCGCGCTCGGTCTGGAAGCGCGTGGTGAGGCCTTTGACTTGGAGAATTGGTGGCATTTCAGTGGTCCTCAAAGCGGGGCTGGAAGCGGCAAGGCCAAGCGCAGCGATGGCCCGTGTGTGACCCCGCTCCCACCCCTGTGCCCACGCCGAGGAGCGCAGTGGCCTGGGCGGCGCGGGGAACCTCGCGCTTCGTGAACTGACTCATTGCACTTGTTCGAGCTGAACGAACGCAGTGAGTGGTGCGAGTTGTGCAATGCGCCCAGGCCGCGAGCACCGCAGGTTGCCCGGAGCGCCAGCGGAGGGACGGGGGCACCGGGGCCGCCTTCTCTTTGGTTACTTTCTCTTGGCGGAGCAAGAGAAAGTGACTGCGCTGCCGGGCGCACATCCCGGCCTCTAAGACTTGCGCGAACGCAGTGTGTTCTATCGACCACCACGCCTGATCGAGGTCCAGAGGTGGGGCTATCCACCCCACACCCGGACTTACTTTTCTTGCTTCGCCAAGAAAAGTAAGCAAAAGAAGGCGACCCCGATGCCCCTGTCCCTCCGCTGGCGCTCCGGGCAACCTGCGGTGCTCGCGCCATGGGCTGCATTGCGCAACTCGCACCGTTCGCTTCGCTCACTACGCTCGAACAAGCGCAATGAGTCAGTTCACGAAGCGCGAGGTTCCCCGCGCAGCCCATGGCACTGCGCTCCTCGGCAGGGGCACAGGGGGAAGTCCCACACGGGCCATCGCTGCGCTCGGCCAGGGGCTCGGGCCGTCGCTGCGCTCGGCCTGTGGGTGCGTGGCTCGCAAGTTGAGGCCGTTTCACTTCAGAAGCCCATCTTCTTTTTCAGTTCCTGGTCGACCCACATGCGCGCATAGATCGGCCCCGGCCGCGCAGCGCCCGCGAACAGCTCGCCGTCGTAGTTCTTGACCCAGGGCCACCAGGCCGCGTAGTAGTACGGCGTGGGCATGAAGATGTAGGGCGCGGCCGCCAGGATCTCGCGCGTGGCCTGCTTGATCTTGGCCTGGCGCGCAGGCTCGTCGCGCTCGGCGTAGATGGCGTCCATCTGCGCATCGAACTTCGGGTCGGCCCACTGCGCGGCGTTCCAGGTCTGGCCCGACATGAAGTTCTTGCGCAGCGAGGTGGTCGGATTGGTGAAGCCGTTGCTCATGTAGTAGCCCGGCGCGTTGGTCTTGGACGTCATGGCCGACAGGAAGGGCGCGTACTCCATCGACTGGATCTCCATGCGCACGTTGACCTTCTGCAGGTAGCCGGCCAGCATCTGCAGCAGCTCCATGCTGTTGGGCTCGCAGGCGCAGACCTGCACCTTGAAGCTGAAGCCCTTGGCGTGGCCGGCCTCGGCCAGCAGCTTCTTGGCGCCCTCGGGGTCGTAGGTGAAGAGCTGCTTGACCTCTGGGGGCATGGCCGCCAGCGGCTCGTAGTAGCCGTCGAAGGCCGGGCTCATCGGGAAGCTCAGCAGCTCGGCATTGCCGCCGTAGAACTGCTTGACCACCTCCTGCTTGTTGACGGCCATATTCAGCGCGCGGCGCACGCGGATGTCGTCGAAGGGCTTCTGGTCCACGCGCATGGCCAGGTAGTTGGCGCTGGTGGCCAGGAAGCGCTTCCACTTGAGCGCCGGTGCGTTCTTCTTGAGTTCGTCCACCGAAGTCCAGCGGATGGTCTCCAGGATGTCCAGCCGGGCGGTGCGCAGCGCGGTCAGCTGGGACGACTCGTCCTTGATGGTGCGGTAGGTGATGCTGTCGACGAAGGGCAGCTGGTACGCCTGGCCGCCGATGCTCTCCTTGTCCCAGTAGACCGGGTTCTTCACGTAGGTGTTGGCATTGCCCTGCACGAAGTTGCTGAGCAGGAACGGGCCGGTGCCGTTGGCCTTGCGCCAGTCGCCAGCGCCGGCCTCCACCACCTCGCGCGGCACCACGCTGGAGTAGTAGCCCCAGCCCCAGCGGTAGTCCCACTCGGCGTTGAAGCTCTTGAAGCGGAACACCACGGTGTGCTTGTCCGTCGCCTCGACCTTGTCGATGTGGTCGAAGTAGGTCGGGATCTTCTTGGCGCTCTTGTCCTGGCGGTTGTAGGAATACACCACGTCGTCGGCCACGAGTTCGCGCTCGGCCATCACGCCTTCCTTGGCCGGGAACTTGATGCCTTTGCGCAGCTTGACGCTCAAAGTGAGCGGGTCGGTCCAGGTCCAGCTCTCTGCGAGTTCACCGCGCATGGCGTCCGCAGGCACCCAGGCGTCGGCCGCGAAGGCCTGCTTGCCGCCGTTGCGCTGGGCCTTGGAGAGGTCGGCCGCGAACAGCTGCTCGTACATCTGGCCGGCGTCGTGGTTGAACTTCCAGTTCCAGTCGGCACCGTCCCACGACAGCGCGGTCCGCGTGACGTAGACCGTGCCGACGTTGAGCGTACCGCCGTACTGCGGCTTGGCGGGGGCCTGGGCGAACGCGGCGCCGGCCGCCAGCAGCGCCAGGCCGGCAAGGTTGCGCAAGGGGGTCATGCTGTCTCCTTCTTGTGGCAGGTAGCGCGCCTGGCGGTGGCGCCGCGGCGCGTCAGAAACCCATCTTCTTCTTGAGTTCCTGGTCGATCCAGATGCGCGAATGGATGGGGCCGGGCCGCTCGGCGCCCGCGCGCAGCTCGCCGTTGTAGTTCTTGACCCAGGGCCACCAGGCGGTGTAGCGGTAGGGCGTGGGCAGCCAGATGTGCGGCGCCTTTTCCAGGATCTCGCGCGTCATGCCGCGCAGCAGCTGCTGGCGCTTGGCTTCGTCGGGCTCGGCCAGCATCGCGTCGACCTGCTTGTCGAAGGCAGGGTCGCTGTACTGCGAGGGATTCCAGGTCTGCCCGGTGACGAAGGTCTTGCGCAGCGCGGTGGTGGGGTTGGTGGCGGCCAGGTTCACGAAGTAGCCCGGCGCGTTGGTCTTGGTGGTCATGGCCGACAGGTAGGCCGGGTACTCCATGACCTGGATCTCCATCTTCACGCCGACCTTGGCCAGCTGGGCCGAGATCAGCGAAAGCAGGTCGTTGTCCAGGCTGCCGGAATGCGTCTGCACCTTGAACGTGAAGCCCTTGGCCAGGCCGGCCTCGGCCAGCAGCTTCTTGGCCTGCTCGGGGTCGTGCTTGAACAGCGCCTGGATGCTGGCGGGCATGGACGACACCGGCTCGTGGTACGGGCCGTACGAGGGGTGCATCGGATACGACATCAGCTCGGCGTTGCCGCCGTAGAACGACTTCATGATCTGGTCGCGGTCGATCGCCATGTTCAGCGCGCGCCGCACGCGGATGTCGTCGAAGGGCTTGGTGTCCACGCGCAGCGCCAGCACCGGGCCGTTGACGGCCAGGTAGCGGTTCCACTGCAGCTGCGGCGCGCTCTTCTTGATCTCGTCCACCGCCGTCCAGCCCACCACCTCCAGCAGGTCGAGCCGGCCGGTGCGCAGGGCCGTCATGTAGGTGGATTCGTCCTTGATCAACCGGTAGTTGATGGTGTCGACGAAGGGCAGCTTGTACTTCTGGCCGGCGATGGTCTCGCTGTCCCAGTAGTTGGCGTTCTTCGTGAAGGTGACGGTGTTGCCCTGCACGTAGTTGCTGATGCCGAAGGGGCCGGTGCCGTTGGCCTTGCGCCAGTCCTTGGCGCCGGCCTCCACCACCTCCTTGGGCACGATGGCCGAGTAGTAGCCCCAGCCGAAGCGGTAGTCCCACTCGGCGTGGTAGGCCTTGAAGGTGAAGACGACGGTGCTGGCGTCCGGCGCCTCGACCTTCTCGATGTGGTCGAAGTAGTTGGGGATCTTCTTGGCGCTCTGCTCGTAGCGGTTGTAGCTGTAGACCACGTCCTGCGCGGTGAGCTCGCGCGCCTCCATCACGCCGGCCTTGGCCGGGAACATCACGCCCTTGCGCAGCTTGATCTCCACGCGGCGGGGGTTCTCCAGCATCTTCCAGCTCTCGGCCAGTTCGCCGCGGATGGCGTCGCTGGGCAGGAAGGCGTCGATCGTGAAGTCGTAGGGCCCGCCGTTGCGCTTGGCCTTGGACAGGTCGGCCGCGAACAGGGACTCGTAGGTCAGGCCCATGTCGTGGTTGAACTTCCAGGTCCAGTCGGCGCTGTCGAAGGACAGCGGCGGCACCGTGAGGAAGATGGTGCCGATGTTGATGGTGCCGCCGTACTGCGGCTTGGCAGGGGCCTGGGCCAAGGCCGTGCCGGCGGCCAATGCGGCAGCGGCGGCCACGACGACAGCGGCGAACTTGCGGGATGCGGTCATGCGGTCTCCTTCGTTTTTTGGGGATCGGAACGTCGGCTCAGCGCGTGCCGCGCATGCGCGGGTCGAGCAGGTCGCGCAGGGCGTCGCCGAAGACGTTGGTGGCGTAGACCACGGCGGTCAGGCACAGGCCCGGCGCCAGCGCCAGCCAGGGGCCTTCGAACATGAAGGTGCGGCCGCTGCCCGACAGCATGGAACCCCAGGTAGGGGCCGGCGGCGGCACGCCCAGGCCCAGGAAGGACAGGCCGGATTCCGCCAGGATGGCCGTGCCGACGCGCGTGGTGAACAGCACGATGATGGGCGGCATCACGTTGGGCAGCACATGGCGCCACAGGATGCGCGGCGACGAGGCGCCGAGCGACTGCGCGGCGTGCACGTAGGTGTTCTCGCGCACCGAGATCACGGCCGAGCGCACGATGCGAGAGCCGGCAATGCCCAGCAGCACCCCCAGCGTGATGATGATCTGCGGCATGCCCGGGCCGAGCACCGAGACGACGACGATCAGCACCACGAGGTCGGGGAAGCTCATCCACGCATCGACGAAGCGCTGCAGGAACAAATCGAGCTTGCCGCCGAAGTAGCCGCTGACGATGCCCAGCACGGCCGAGATCAGCGTGGCCAGCAGCGCGGCTGCGCAGCCGATGATGACCGACAGCTGCGCGCCGTAGATGCAGCGCGACAGCAGGTCGCGGCCCAGGTTGTCGGTGCCGAACCAGTGGCCAGCGCCGGGTGGCTTGAGCCGTTCGGCGGGCGAGATGTCGTTGTAGCCGAAGGGTGCGATGAAGTCGGCGAACACGCCGCAGAACAGGAAGAACAGCAGCATGGCGCCGCCGGCCGCACCGAGCGGCTTCTCGCGCACGAGGCGCCGCAGGAAGGGCAGGACGCCGCCGGTGACCGGCACCGGGGCTGCGATGGGAACACTGGTGGCGATGCTCATGTCAGCGTGCTCTCACTTTGGGGTCGAGCAGGCCATAGCTCAGGTCGACCAGCAGGTTGATGACGAGGACCGCCACGCCGACGATCAGGAAGACGCCGGTGACGATCGGGTAGTCGCGCTGGCTCACGGCTTCGAGCAGCAGCATGCCCATGCCCGGGATCACGAAGATCTGCTCGATGATCACGGCGCCGCCCAGCAGCAGCGGGGCCTGCAGGCCGATCAGCGTGACCACCGGGATCAGCGCGTTGCGCAGCGCATGGCGCAGCACCACCACGCGTTCGCTGAGGCCCTTGGCCTGCGCGGTGCGGATGTAGTCCTGGCGCAGCACCTCCAGCATCATGGTGCGCGTCATGCGCATGGTGATGGCCGACAGCGAGGTGCCCAGCACGATGCCCGGCACCACCATCTGCTGCAGGTTTTGCCAGGGGTTGGTGAAGAAGCCCACGTAGTCGATGGGCGGCGACCAGCCCCACCAGATCGACGGGAACACCACCACCATGGTGCCGAGCCAGAAGCTGGGCACGGCCAGCAGCAGGATGGAGAACGAGCGCGCGACATAGTCGCCCGCCGTGTCCTGCCGCGTGGCCGAGTAGATGCCGATGGGCAGCGCCATGGTCAGCGAGACCACCAGCGCGATGGCGCCGAGTTCCATGGTGACGGGCAGGCGTGCGCCGATCTGCTCGGCCACCGAGGTGCCCTGCCACAGCGAGGTGCCCAGGTCGCCGTGGAACACGATGGCGCGCACCCACAGCAGGTATTGCTTCCACATCGGCTTGTCCAGGCCGAGCGCGGCGATGAGCTGGTCGCGGCTCTTGGGTTCGGCCGAGATGTCGTTGTTGCTCAGCATGAGATCGACCACATCGCCGGGAATGAGCCGGATCGAGATGAAGACGATGAGGCTGGCGATGACCAGTGTCGGCAGCAGCGACAGCAGGCGGCGGATGACGTAGGCGTGCATGGCGTCAGCTCCGCCCGCGGCCTGCGCGGCCGGTCCGGGAACATCGTTGGCAAGGCGTCACGGGTGATCGCATGTGTCTCCTTGATGTCGGCGTCGCCCGCTGCGGCACAGGTGCCGCGGGACGACTTTGGGTCTGCGCAGTCTAGTGATTCGATTCACGATTGGAACGTGGGGTATGCCCCACCCGTGGATGTCTCTCACATTACAAGACCCACTTGGCGATGGGATTAGAAAACACGGTCTCACCAGAACAACCACAGGCAGGAGCAAGGAAATGTCACTTTTCGCACTCGACCGCAAGGTCGCCGTCATCACCGGTTCTTCGCGTGGCATCGGCCGCGCCATCGCCGAACGCATGGCCGAGCAAGGCGCCCGCGTGGTCATCTCCTCGCGCAAGGCCGGGCCCTGCGACGAGGTGGCCGCGGCCATCAACGCGCGCCACGGCGCCGGCCGCGCCATCGCGGTGCCGGCCAACATCTCGTCCAAGGAAGACTTGAAGCACCTGGTCGACGAGACGAACCGGCAGCTGGGCGCCATCGACATCCTGGTGTGCAACGCCGCGTCGAACCCGTACTACGGGCCGATGGCCGGCATCGCGGACGAGCAGTTCCGCAAGGTGCTGGAGAACAACGTGATCGCCAACCACTGGCTCATCGGCTTCGTGGCGCCGCAGATGGTCGAGCGGCGCGACGGCGCGGTCGTCATCGTGTCGTCCATCGGCGGGTTGCGCGGCTCGCCGGTGATCGGCGCCTACAACATCTCCAAGGCGGCCGACTTCCAGTTGGCACGCAACCTGGCGGTGGAGCTGGGGCCGCACAACGTGCGCGTGAACTGCATCGCGCCCGGGCTGATCCGCACCGACTTCGCACGCGCGCTGTGGGAGAACCCGGACACGCTGGCCAAGGCCACAGCCAACGCACCGCTGCGGCGCATCGGCGAGCCCGACGAGATCGCCGGGGCGGCGGTGTTCCTGGCCTCGAAAGCCGGCTCGTTCATGACCGGCCAGGCCATCGTCGTCGATGGCGGCGTCACCATCTGAGGGGCGCACCATGCAAGACGACGACACGCTGGCCGGCTTCCGCGCCGAGACCCGCGCCTGGCTCGAGGCCAACTGTCCGCCCGAGATGCGCCAGCCCGTGGCGACCGAAGACGACATCTGCTGGGGCGGCCGCAACGCGCAGTTCAGCAGCGACGCGCAGCGCCTGTGGCTGCAGCGCATGGCCGCGCGCGGCTGGACCGTGCCGGCCTGGCCGCGCGACTACGGTGGCGGCGGCCTGTCGCCCGAGCAGGCCAAGGTGCTGGCGCAGGAGATGCGCGCGCTGGGCTGCCGGCCGCCGCTGTCGAGCTTCGGCATCTGGATGCTGGGGCCGGCGCTGCTGAAGTTCGGCACCGAGGCGCAAAAGCTGGAGCACCTGCCGCCGATCGCGCGCGGCGAGATCCGCTGGTGCCAGGGCTATTCCGAGCCGGGCGCGGGCTCGGACCTGGCGGCGCTGCAGACGCGCGCCGAAGACCACGGCGACCACTTCATCGTCAGCGGCCAGAAGATCTGGACCTCGTACGCCGACAAGGCCGACTGGATCTTCTGCCTGGTGCGCACCGACCCGCGTGCGAGCAAGCACACCGGCATCAGCTTCGTGCTGTTCGACATGGCCAGCGCCGGTGTGTCGACCCGGCCCATCCTGCTGATCTCGGGCAAGTCGCCGTTCTGCGAGACCTTCTTCGACCAGGTGCGCGTGGACAAGCGCAACCTGGTCGGTCAGGCCGGCGCCGGCTGGACGGTGGCCAAGTACCTGCTGACGCACGAACGCGAGATGATCAGCGCGATCGGCGACCGCGCCGCGCCCACACCGCTGGGCCGCACCGCCCTGGCGCTGGTGGGCGCGGACGCACAGGGCCGCCTGGCCGACCCGCTGCTGCGCGCGCAGATCGCCGAGTTCGAGATCGACGAGGCGGCCTTCCGCGCCCTGCTCGCACGCTTCGGCGAGGTGGCGCGTGCGGGGCAGGCGCACCCGGCCTTCTCTTCCGTGCTCAAGTACTACGGCGCCGAGCTCAACAAGCGCCGCCACGAACTGCTGATGGCCGCCGGCGGCAGCGATGCGCTGGAATGGGAGAGCGCCCGCTCGCAGCAAGGCCATGCGGCGCGTGCCTGGCTGCGCACCAAGGGCAATTCCATCGAGGGCGGCACCAGCGAGGTGCAGCTCAACGTGGTCGCCAAACGCATCCTCGAACTGCCCGGAGCCTGAATCCCATGTCCTACCTTCCCACACAGGAACAGACCATGCTGCGCGACAGCGCGCGCGCCTTCCTCTCCGAACAGGCGCCCGTGGCGCAGCTGCGCAGCCTGCGCGCGCAGGCCACGGGCGACGGCTTCGACCGCGCGCTGTGGCAGCGCTTCGCCGGCCTGGGCTTCACCGGCATGCTGGTGCCCGAGGCGCAGGGCGGCCTGGGCCTGGGCCATGCCGACGCCGGCCTGCTCATGCAGGAGATCGGCCGGCACCTGAGTGTGCTGCCGTTCTCGGCTTCGGCGGTGGTGGCGGCCAGCGCGATCCGCGCCGCGGACAACGAGGCCCAGTGCGCAGCGCTGCTGCCGGCGATCGCCAGCGGCGAACGCATCGCGGCGCTGGCCGTGGACGAACGCGGCCGGCACGGTCCGCAGCAGCTCGCACTGGCTGCGCAGCGCGACGGCGCCGGCTGGGTGCTGAACGGCGGCAAGACCTTCGTCGAGTTCGGCCATGCGGCCGACCTGCTGGTCGTGGCGGCGCGCACGGGCAGCGCGCCGGGCGACATCGGGCTGTTCGTGCTGCCCCAAGACACGCCCGGCCTGCAGGCCGAGCGCGTGGCCATGGTGGACGCCCAGGCCTCGGCCCGGCTGGTGCTGAAGGACGTGCGCCTGGGCGCCGACGCCCTGCTCGGCGCGCCGGACGGAGGCGGGGCGGCGCTGCAGGCCGCGCTGGACGCAGGCCGTGCCGCGGCGGCGGCCGAACTGCTGGGCATCGCCGACGAGGTGTTCGCGCGCACGCTGGCCTACCTCAAGGAACGCCGGCAGTTCGACCGGCTGATCGGCGAGTTCCAGGCGCTGCAGCACCGCGCGGCAGTGCTCATGGTGGACATCGAACTGGCGCGCGCCGCCGTCGGCCAGGCCCTGCAGGCGCTGGACACCGACCCGGCTCGCGCCAGCGCGGCCGTGTCGGTCGCCAAGTCGCGCGCTGGGCGCAGCGCCACGCTGGCGGTGCAGGAAGGCGTGCAGATGCACGGCGGCATGGGCATGACCGACGAGTTCGAGATGGGCTTCTTCATGAAGCGCGTGCGCGTGCTGCAGGAGCGCTACGGCGATGCCGGCTTCCACGCCGACCGGCTGGCGGTGCTGGGCGGGTACTGAACAGGGAGACGGCCGAGGGGGAGTTGGTAGGGCCCCCGAGAGTCGAACTCGGCACCAACGGATTATGAGTCCGCTGCTCTAACCAACATGAGCTAGGGCCCCGCGCCGCACCGGTTGCAACCGGCGGCGGGCGGCGCCGATTGTAGGGGCCTACCGCGGCCGGCTCAGCGCGTTGCTGACCAGCTTGGACGTGATGTCCACGATCTGGATCATGCGGTCGTAGGGCATGCGCGTGGGGCCGATCACGCCCAGCGTGCCGACGATCTGGCCGTCGACCTCGTAGGGCGCGCTGACCACCGACAGCTCTTCGAACGGCACGACCTGGCTTTCGCCGCCGATGTAGATGCGCACGCCCTCGGCGCGGGTGGACACGTCGAGCAGGCGCAGCAGCTGCGTCTTCTGCTCGAACAGGTCGAAGGCGCGGCGCAGGTGCCGCATGTCGCTGGAGAAATCGCTGACGGCCAGCAGGTTGCGCTCGCCCGAGATCACCACCTCTTCCTTGGCGTCGGAGGCTTCGGAACTCAGGTTGACGGCCGTCTGCATGAGCGTGGCGATCTCGCTGCGCAGGGTCTCGACCTCGCTGGCCAATTTGTCGCGCACCTGCTCGAAGGCCATGCCCACGTAGTTGGCGTTGAGGTAGTTGGCGGCCTCGACCAGCTGCGACTGGGTGTAGTCGGCCTCGGTGAACAGCACGCGGTTCTGCACGTCGCCATCGGGCGAGACGATGATGACCAGCACGCGCCGCTCGGACAGCCGCAGGAACTCGATGTGGTGGAACACCGAAGCCCGGCGCGGCGCCAGCACCACGCCCACGAACTGCGACAGGCTGGACAGCAGGTTGGCCGCGTTGGCGATGACCTTCTGCGGCTGCTCGGCCGCCAGGCGCGGCGTGTGCAGCTGGTCGCGCTGCGCCGTGAGCATGGTGTCGACGAACAGGCGGTAGCCGCGGGCTGTGGGAATGCGCCCGGCCGAGGTGTGGGGACTGGCGATCAGCCCCAGTTCCTCGAGGTCGGACATCACGTTGCGGATGGTGGCGGGCGACAGATCCAGACCCGAGGCCTTGGACAATGTCCGAGAGCCCACGGGCTGGCCATCGGCGATGTAGCGCTCGACCAGCGCTTTCATCAACAACTTGGCTCTGTCATCCAGCATTGGCACATTTTAGTGATGTAATTTGCCAATGAAATCCACGTTCCGCCGGGTTGCGCTGTTCGGCAAGTACCAGCCTTCGGCCTTCGGCGGTTCTTCCTCGACGCCATCACCGGCCATGCGCGAAATCGCGCAGTTCCTGGTCAGCCAGGGCTGCGAGCTGGTGCTGGACCGGCAGACCCAGGCAAATGCCGGCCTGCACGAGTTCGAGTCCCAGGACATCGAGGCCATCGGCGAGCAGTGCGACCTGGCCCTGGTGGTCGGCGGCGACGGCACCATGCTGGGCATCGGCCGGCAGCTGGCGCCCTACGGCGTGCCGCTGATCGGCATCAATCAGGGCCGGCTGGGGTTCATCACCGACATCCCGCTGGAGGGTTACCAGAGCACGCTGGCGCCCATGCTGGCCGGCGCCTACGAGGAAGACCACCGCAGCCTCATGCACGCGCGCGTGATGCGCGGGGGCGAGTGCGTGTTCGACGCACGCGCCATGAACGACGTGGTGATCAACCGCGGCCCGACCTCGGGCATGGTGGAGCTGCGCATCGAGATCGACGGGCATTTCATGTCCAACCAGCGCTGCGACGGGCTCATCGTCGCCACGCCCACGGGATCGACGGCCTATGCGCTGTCGGCCGGCGGGCCGCTCATGCATCCCTCGATCCCGGGCTGGGTGCTGGTGCCGATCGCGCCGCACTCGCTGTCGAACAGGCCGCTGGTGCTGGCCGACCCGGCCGAGGTGGCCGTGGAGCTGGTGTCCGAACGCGACGCCAGCGCCAATTTCGACATGCAATCGCTGGCCTCGCTGCAACAGGGCGACCGCATCACCGTGCGGCGCTCGCAGCACCGCGTGCGCTTCCTGCACCCCAAGGGCTGGCACTATTTCGACACGTTGCGGGCCAAACTGCACTGGAACGGAGGCGGCTGAAGATGCTCAGGCGCATGCAACTGCGCGATTTCGTGATCGTGCGCGAACTCGAACTCGACCTGTCCGGCGGCTTCACGGTGCTGACCGGCGAGACCGGCGCCGGCAAGTCCATCCTCATCGACGCGCTGCAGCTGGCCCTGGGCAGCCGGGCGGACGCGGGCGTGGTGCGCGAAGGCGCCACGCGCAGCGAGGTCAGCGCCGAGTTCGACGCCACGCCGGCCGTGCAGGATTGGCTGCAGCAGGCCGGCTTCGACGAAGCGGAGCAGTTGCTGCTGCGCCGCATGGTCGACGCGCAGGGCAAAAGCCGCGCCTGGATCAACGGCAGCGCGGCCACCGCCACGCAGCTGCGCGAACTGGGCGAGCTGCTGCTGGACATCCATGGCCAGCACGCCTGGCAGAGCCTGACCCGCCCCGCCAGCGTGCGCGGCCTGCTGGACGGCTACGCCGGGCTGGACCTGGCCCCGCTGGAACGCCTGTGGGCTGGCTGGCGCACGGCCGCCCGCGCGCTGGGCGATGCGCGCCAGGCACAGGATTCATTGCAGCGCGAGCGCGAGCGCCTGGCCTGGCAGATCGCCGAGGTCGACAAGCTCGCGCCCGGCGATGACGAATGGGAGCAGCTGAACGCCGACCACGGCCGCCTGTCCCATGCCCAGGCCCTGATCGACGCGCTGCAGACCGCCATCGCCGCGCTCGACGATGACGACCAGGGCGCACTGCGCGGCCTCACGCGCGCCCACGCCGCGCTGGCCGAGCAGGAGCACGTGGCCCCCGAATACGCCGAGATGGCCGAGGTGCTGGCCAACAGCCTTGCCCAGGCCGAGGACGCACTGCATTCGCTGCACGCCAGCCAGCGCCGTACCGAACTGGACCCCGAACGCCTGGCGGCGCTGGACGAGCGGCTCGCCCAGTGGATGAGCCTGGCGCGCCGCTACAAGCGCCAACCGGCCGAACTGCCGGCGCTGTGGACCGGCTGGAAAGAGGAACTCGCCAAGCTCGACGCGGCAGCCGACCTGGCCGCGCTGGAGCGCAGCGAGCGCCAGGCCTTCGCAGCCTTCGAGGCCGAGGCCAGGCGCGTCGCCAAGGTCCGCGCGCAGGCTGCGCCCAAGCTGGCCAAGGCCATCACGGCCGCCATGCAGAGCCTGGGCATGCAGGGCGGCCGCTTCGCCGTGGCGCTGGAGCCGCTGGCCGAGCCCGCCGCCTTCGGTCTGGACGAGGTGCAGTTCCTCGTGGCCGGCCACGCGGGCAGCACGCCGCGCCCGGTGGGCAAGGTCGCTTCGGGCGGCGAGCTCTCGCGCATCGCGCTGGCCATCGCCGTGACCACCAGCGCGCTCGGCGGCGCGCCCACGCTGATCTTCGACGAGGTCGACTCCGGCGTGGGCGGCGCTGTGGCCGAAACCGTGGGCCGGCTCATGAAACAGCTGGGCACCGACCGCCAGGTGCTGGCCGTGACCCACCTGCCACAGGTGGCGGCCTGTGCCGACCACCACCTGGTGGTGGCCAAGCAGCGCGAAGGCGCGGCCACGGTCAGCCACGTCGGCGAGGTGCAGGGCGAGCAGCGCGTGGCCGAGATCGCCCGGATGCTGGGCGGCGAGCGGCTGTCGGGCACCACGCTGGCCCATGCACGCGAGATGCTGGGGACCGCCCCATGAGCGATGTGACGACCAACCTGGACATCGTGCTCATCACCGGCATGTCCGGCTCGGGCAAGTCGGTGGCGCTGCACGCACTCGAAGACGCGGGCTACTACTGCGTGGACAACCTACCGCCCGAGCTGCTGCTGAACCTGGCCGAGCTCGAGCAAAAGCATGGCAGCCGCCGCGTGGCCATCGCGATGGACGTGCGCAGTGCCACCTCGCTCCCGCTGGTGCCGGCGCAACTGGCCGCGCTGCGCAGCCAGGGCGTGACGGTCAAGTCGCTGTTCCTGGACGCAGGCACCGACACGCTGGTGCGGCGCTACTCCGAGACGCGGCGCCGCCATCCGCTGTCGCGGCGCGACCTGCTGGACCAGCAGAACGCGCTCTACGAGGCCATCGAGCTCGAGCGCGAACTGCTGTCCGACCTGCGCGAGCAGGCGCATGTGATCGACACGAGCATCATCCGCGCCTCGCAGCTGCAGGGCTACGTCAAGTCGCTGATCGCGGCGCCCAACAGCCAGCTGACGCTGGTGTTCGAGTCCTTCGCGTTCAAGCGCGGCATTCCGCTCGATGCGGACTATGTGTTCGACGTGCGCATGCTGCCCAACCCGCACTACGACCCGGACCTGCGGCCCCTGACGGGCATGGACGCGCCGGTAGCCGATTTCCTGCGCCAGAGCGCCGAGGTCGGCCAGATGTTCACGCACGTCGAGCGCTTCCTCACGCACTGGCTGGAGCCGCTCGCGCGCGACCACCGCAGCTATGTGACGGTGGGCATCGGCTGCACGGGTGGGCAGCACCGCTCGGTCTTCCTGGTCGAGCAACTGGCCAAGAGCTTCAGCCGCAACTGGGTCACGCTGAAGCGCCACCGTGAGCTGGACGCCCACGCCAGCACCGTCATGGGGCCGGCGCCAGACCCGAAATGGGGCTCAACAGTTTTTTGACCGGGGCCGGCAGCCCAATGCCGGCCAGCGCTTCAGGCAGCAGCCACTGACCTTCGCGCGGCAGGTCGCTTGGCGACAGCTGCACGTAGACCGGGTGCAGCAGCAGGTCCTTGTGCGTCAACACATGCGTGAAGGGCGGCAACGGCTGGACCTGCGCACGGGCGCCGGCCGGCAGGGAGGCCAGCAGCGCATCCTCGTCCTCGAACACCGGCAGGCAGTGCAGGCCCGACCAGATGCCCGTTGGCGGACGCCGGGCGATGAAGATGCGGCCTTCGGCGTCCTCGGCCCACAGCAGCCACCAGTCGGCGCGGCTGCGCTTGAGCTTGCGCGTCTTGACGGGATAGTCCTGCATGCGGCCTTCATGCCGGGCCACGCAGCGCGACTGCAGCGGACACAGCAGGCAAGAGGGACTGCGCGCCGTGCAGACCGTGGCGCCCAGGTCCATCACCCCCTGCGTGTAGCGCGGCATGGCCGTGTCCAGGTCGGTCTGCGGCAGCAGCTCTGTCGCCAGCGCCCAGAGCGTGCGCTCGTTGCGGGCCTCGGCCAGGTCTTCGCCATAGCCCAGCAGCCGTGTGAGCACCCGCTTGACGTTGCCATCCAGGATGGCCACGCGCTCGGCGAAACAGAACGACGCCACCGCCGAAGCCGTGGAACGGCCGATGCCGGGCAGCGTCTGCAAAGCCTCGGCCGTTCGCGGGAACTGCCCGCCGTGCAAGGCCACCACCTGGCGTGCGCAAGCGTGCAGGTTGCGCGCGCGGCTGTAGTAACCCAGGCCCGCCCAGTGGGCGAAGACATCGTCCTCGCTGGCCGCCGCCAGGGCCTGCACGTCGGGAAAGCGTTCGAGGAAACGCGCGTAGTAGCCCAGCACGGCGGCGACCTGGGTCTGCTGCAGCATGATTTCGGAGAGCCAGACCCGGTACGGGTCGCGCGTGTTCTGCCAGGGCAGCGCATGGCGGCCATGGGTGACCTGCCACTGCACGACCTGGCACGCGGCCCAGCCTGGTGCGCGGGGATCCGGTCCGCTCACTGGAGTACCTTCGGCTTCGCCTGCGGTGCGAGCTTGCTTGGGGCGGCCCGGCGCGGCGCTCATGCCTTCTGGCACTGCGGGCAGAAGAAGGTCGAGCGCTGACCCTGGCGCAGCGCGCGGATCGGCGTGCCGCAGACGCGGCAGGGCAGGCCTTCCCGGTCGTAGACCATGGTTTCCAACTGAAAGTGCCCCTGCTCGCCGTAGGCGTTGGAGAAGTCGCGCAGGCTGCTTCCGCCGCGCTGAACCGCGCGCGCCAGCACCTCGCGCACGGCCGCGTGCAGCCTGCGCGCCCGCAACGGCCCGATGCGGCGGGCCCGCGTCGTGGGACGGATGCCGGCCAGGAAGAGCGCCTCGGACGCATAGATGTTGCCCACGCCGACCACGAGCTCGCCGGCCATCAGCACCTGCTTGATGGGCGCCGCGCGCAGGCGCAGGCCGGCATGGAACACGGCGGCGTCGAAGCCCTCGTCCAACGGCTCGACACCCAGGCGGCCCAGCAGTTTGACGGCTTCTGGGGCATCCTGGCTCTCGGCATGCACGACGGCGCCGAAGCGCCGCGGATCGTGCAGGCGCAACAGGCCGAGCGAGGTCTCCAGGTCGAAGTGGTCGTGCGGGCCTGCGGCCTGCATCTGCAGGTCGAAGCGCAGGCTGCCCGACATGCCCAGGTGCAGCAGCAGGAGGCCGCGGTCCAGGTCGAGCAGCAGGTACTTGCCACGCCGGCGCACGGCCTGCACGCGGCGGCCGACCAGCACCTCGGGCGCGACGCCCAGGCCCCAGCGCAGCGGCTTGCCCAGGCGCACGCCGGTCACGGTCGCGCCGGCAATGCGCTCGGCAAAACTGCGGCGCGTGACTTCAACTTCTGGCAGTTCCGGCATGGTCCATGGGGCTTGGCGGGCTGCATTATGATGGCCCGATGATGCGACTCCTGCGACCGGCTGCCCGTGGTCTTGTCTCGCTGACATTGCTGCTGGGCCTGCTGCCGGCGCATGCGCAAGCACCTTCCGCCAGCAATGGCGAAGCGCCACCCACACCACCCTCCACCCCATCCGCGTTGACCGCGGAACTGTTCTACGAGCTGCTGCTGGGCGAGATGAACGCCTCCAGCGGCGAACGGGCGACCGGCTACGCGCTGATCCTCGACGCGGCCATCAAGGCCAAGGACCCGCAGCTGTTCCAGCGTGCCGTCGAGCTGGCGCTGCAGTCGCGCTCGCCCGATGCCGCGCTGCGCGCTGCGCGCGCCTGGCGCGACACATTGCCGCAATCACGCGAGGCGAACCGGTTCCTGCTGCAGATCCTCGTCGCGGCCAACCGGGTGCTGGAGTCCGTGGAGCCGCTGCGCGGCGAGATCGCCGGCAGCCCGCCGATGGAACGCAACGCGGCCATCCTGGCCGTGCCGCGCGTCTACGGCCGCGTGCCCGACAAGAAGCTCGCGCTGCAGGCCGTCGAGCAGTCGCTGCAGGGCTACCTGCAGGACCAGACCACGGGCGCATCGGCATGGGCCAGCCTGGGCCGCATGCGGCTCTTGGCAGGCGACGTGCCCGGTGCGCTGGAAGCCGCACGCCGCGGACAGGAGATCGAGCCGGGCGCGCAGGCCCCGGCCATCCTGGCTCTGGAGATGTTCGGCCGCAGCCAGCCGCAGGCCGAGGACATCATCAAGCGCCAGCTGCAGGCCAGCCCCTCGCCCGAGATGCAGCTGGCCTATGCCCGCGGGCTGCTCGACGAGATGCGCTACGCCGAGGCGCTGGCGCAGCTGGAGCAGCTGACCACGCGCCATCCCGAGTTTCCGGACGGCTGGCTCGTGCTGGGCTCGGTGCAGACGCAGGACAGCCGCCCTGAGCTGGCCGAGGCGTCGCTCAAGCGCTTTCTCACTCTCGCGCAGCCGCTGCCAGAGAGCGAGCAACGCAAGCGCGCCATGAACCAGGCCTACCTGGCGCTGGCGCAGACCGCCGAGAAGCGCAAGGACTTCGCCGCCGCTGAGGGCTGGTTGGGCCGCATCGACAACGCCGAGGAGATGCTGGCGGCGCAGAACCGCCGAGCCTCGCTGCTTGCGCGCCAGGGCAAGTTCGACGAGGCGCGCGCGCTGATCCGCGGCCTGCCCGAACGCAACGAGGCCGAGGCCCGCGCCAAGCTCAACGCCGAGGTGCAGCTGCTGCGCGATGGCAAGCGCTACCAGGAGGCCTACGACCGCCTGCAGCAGGCGCTGAAGCGCGAGCCCAACGACACCGACCTGCTGTACGAGCAGGCCATGGTGGCCGAGAAGCTCTCGCGGCTGGACGAGATGGAGCGCCTGCTGCGCCGGCTGATCGAGCTGCGGCCGGACTACCACCACGCCTACAACGCGCTGGGCTACTCGCTGGCCGATCGCAATGTGCGGCTGGACGAGGCCAAGCGCCTGATCCAGAAGGCACTGGAGATCGTGCCCAACGACCCCTACATCGCCGACAGCCTGGGCTGGGTGGAGTTCCGCCTGGGCAACCGGGCCGAGGCCGAGAAGATCCTGTCGCAGGCCTTCCAGGCCAAGCCCGATGCCGAGATCGCCGCCCACCTGGGCGAGGTGCTGTGGGCCGGTGGCCAGCGCGAGCGCGCAGTCGCCATCTGGCGCGAAGGCCTGAGCCTGAACGCCGACAACGAATCCCTGCGGACCACGCTCAAGCGCCTGCGCGTGCCTGGGCTGCAATGAGTGCCAGGCTTGCGCGGCGCGTGCTGCTGCTGGCGGTCGCGCTGGGCCTGAGCGCCTGCGCCCTGCCGCCACGTGCGCCCGATGCGGCCGGCCAGCCCTACTGGAACGGCCGGCTGGGCCTGCAGGTCGATGGTGACAAGCCCCAGTCCTTCTCGGCCGGCTTCGAATTGCGCGGCGCGCCGCACGCCGGCGAGCTCTCGCTGTACTCACCGCTCGGTGCCACGCTGGCGCAGCTGCGGTGGGCACCCGGCATGGCAGAACTGCAGGCCGACGGCCAACGCCGCCAGTACCCCTCGATCGAAGCGTTGACGCAGGAAGCCACGGGCACCGCCCTGCCGCTGCCCGCGCTGTTCGCCTGGCTCGACGGCAAGCCGGCCGAGGTGCCGGGCTGGCAGGCCGACCTCTCGCGCATCGCCGATGGCCGCCTCGTCGCGCGCCGCAGCGAACCGCTGCCCACCGCCGAACTGCGCATCGTGCTGCAGCAGCCGTGAAGGCGCTGTACGAGGTCGCGGCGCCGGCCAAGCTCAACCTGTTCCTGCACATCACGGGCCGCCGCGCCGACGGCTACCACCTGCTGCAGTCGGTCTTCATGCTGATCGACTGGCACGACACGCTGCATTTCGAGCTGCGCGAGGACGGCCTTCTGAGCCGTGAGGATCTGGGCCCCGCCCTGCCGCCGGACGACCTCACGCTGCGGGCCGCGCGTGCGCTGCAGCAGGCCAGCGGCACGCCGCTGGGCGCGCACATCGGCGTGCTGAAGCGCGTGCCGGCGCAGGCCGGCATGGGCGGCGGCTCTTCCGACGCCGCCAGCTGCCTGTTGGCGCTCAACCGCCTGTGGGGCCTGAACCTCAGCGTGCGCCAGCTGTCGGCCATCGGCCTCACGCTCGGCGCAGACGTGCCCTTCTTCCTGTTCGGCCGCAATGCCTGGGTCGAAGGCATCGGCGAATCGATGCAGCCCGTGGACATCCCGCCGGCCCGCTTCCTGGTGGTCAAACCACCCCAGGGACTGGAGACTGCGAAAATTTTTGGGTCGCCTTCGTTGAAACGCGATTCTGATACTGCTATACTCACAGGCTTTGCTGCACACCCCTTCTACTTCGGTAGAAACGACTTGCAGGACGTCGCTCAAGGCCTGAGCACCGATGTCGCAGATGCCCTTTCGTGGCTCTCGGCACACGGCAAAAATGGCAGAATGACGGGCTCTGGAAGCGCAGTGTTTGCACTCTGGGACAGTGATCACCAACCGGTCGCTCCGCAGGGTTGGCAGGCACGGATTTGCGGCAACATGGAAGTCCATCCTTTGGCGGGGTGGGCATCCGGAGACAATTGAACGGTGGACGGCTTTGCCGGACACCTGTGTAGGGGAGTCGCCAAGTTGGTTAAGGCACTGGATTTTGATTCCAGCATGCGAAGGTTCGAATCCTTCTTCCCCTGCCACCTGACAAGTCGGGCCTGAGAACCAGGCCCTTTGTTTTTTCTGGCGAACTCAGCCGAGGCACGTGATGCAGGCCCTCCATCCCGATTTCATGATCTTCACCGGCAATGCCAATCCCGGTATGGCCGCTGAGATCGCGCACCACCTCGGCATCACGCTGGGCGCTGCCAGCGTCGGCCGTTTCTCCGATGGTGAGGTCACGGTCGAGATCAACCAGAACGTGCGTGCCCGCGATGTGTTCGTCGTGCAAAGCACCTGCGCGCCGACCAACGACAACCTGATGGAACTGCTGATCATGGTCGACGCGCTCAAGCGCGCCTCGGCCGAACGCATCAGCGCCGTCATCCCCTACTTCGGCTACGCCCGCCAGGACCGCCGCCCGCGTTCGGCCCGCGTGCCGATCACGGCCAAGGTCGTCGCCAACATGCTGCAGTCCGCCGGCGTCGACCGCGTGCTGACCATGGACCTGCACGCCGACCAGATCCAGGGCTTCTTCGACATCCCGGTCGACAACATCTACGCCTCGCCCGTGCTGCTGGGCGACCTGCGCCAGAAGAACTACGAAGACCTGATCGTGGTCTCGCCCGACGTGGGCGGCGTGGTGCGCGCACGTGCGCTGGCCAAGCAGCTGGGTTGCGACATGGCCATCATCGACAAGCGCCGGCCCAAGGCCAACGTCAGCGAAGTCATGCACGTGATCGGCGAGATCGACGGCCGCAACTGCGTGATCATGGACGACATGATCGACACCGCCGGCACGCTCGTGAAGGCGGCCGAGGTGCTCAAGGAGCGCGGTGCCAAGAAGGTCTACGCCTACTGCACGCACCCGATCTTCTCGGGCCCTGCCATCGAGCGCATCACCCAGGGCTCGGCCCTGGACGAAGTCGTCGTCACCAACACCATCCCGCTCAGCGAATCCGCTGCGGGCTGCAAGAAGATCCGCCAACTCACCGTGGCACCGCTGATCGCCGAGACGATCCAGCGCATTGCCAAGGGCGAGTCGGTCATGAGTCTGTTCTCGGACCAGGACAACCTGTTCTAAGCCGGGAACATCAAGCCGACGCCGCCTCGCCTTGCGCCTGGCGGCGTTTTTTCAACAGGAGCGCAGGCTGGTCGCGGCCCGCTCCCACAGGAGTTCACCATGAAATTCGTCGCTTTTGAGCGCGCAAAGCAGGGCACGGGTGCGAGCCGCCGTCTCCGCATCACCGGCCGGACCCCCGGCATCGTCTACGGCGGCGCCGGCGAGCCCCAGCTCGTCGAGCTGGACCACAACGCACTGTGGCACGCCCTGAAGAAGGAAGCCTTCCACTCCTCCGTTCTGGAGATGGAAGTGGCCGGCCAGGTCAGCAAGGTCCTGCTGCGTGACGTGCAAATGCACCCGTTCCGCCAGTTGGTGCTGCACATCGACTTCCAACGCGTCGATGCCAAGACCCGCCTGAACAAGAAGGTGCCCGTGCACTTCAAGGGCGAGGAAGAGTCCGATGCCGTCAAGCTCGACCACAACCTGGTCAACCACGTGACGACCGAACTCGAACTGAACAGCCTGCCGGCCGACCTCCCCGAGTTCATCGAAGTCGACCTGTCGGGCCTGAAGAACAACGGCACCGTCACGCTGAACGACATCAAGCTGCCCAAGGGCGTGAAGTGGGTCAGCCACGGCCGCAAGGCCCCGGTGCTGGCTTCCGCCACCGCACCTGTGGTCGAAGAAGAAGTGGCACCGGTGGCAGCTGCTCCGGCCGCTCCTGCCAAGGGCAAGGGCAAGAAGTAAGCTCTGCACTTCGCCACGACGGCCCGCCTCGGCGGGCCGTTTTCATTTCCGCATCCGTTCACCGACCGAACCATGAACCATCCCGTGTCCCGCCGCAGCGTGCTGGGCGCCTTGGCCGCCCTGCCGCTGGCAGGCATGGCCCAGTCCATTCCGTCGACCCTGCGCATCGTCGTCGCTTACCCGGCAGGCGGCGTGTCCGACGTGGTTGCGCGCGCGCTGGCCGACAAGCTGGCCGTGCAGCTGGGCACCACCGTCATCATCGAGAACCGGGCCGGCGCGAGCGGCAGCATCGGCATGGACATGGTGGCCAAGGCCGCGCCCGACGGCGCGACGCTGGGCTTCTCCGCCGTCAGCCCGCTGGTGCTGAACCCGCACCTGGGCAAGTCGCCGTTCGATCCCTTGAAAGACATCGCGCCCGTAGCGAGCGTGATGGTCTCCCCCGTGGTGCTGGCCGCCACGCCGGCCTGCGCCGCGGCCGACTTCCAGGCCCTGCTCGCACAGGCGCGCAGCCAACCCGGCGCGGTGCGCTGGGCCACCTCGGGCCAGGCCTCGCTGGGCCACATCATGCTGGCGCAGCTGCGCGCGGTGACCGGCGTGGACATCACGCACATCCCCTACAAGGGCGGCGGCCAGCAACTCAACGATGCGCTGGGCGGGCAGTTCGAGATCCTGTCGACCAACGCCGGGCCGGCCCTGATCAACCACATCCGCGCCGGCAAGCTGCGCCCGCTGGCCGTGGGCTCGCCCACGCGGCTGGACAGCCTGCCCCAGGTGCCCACCCTGGCCGAACTCGGCGTGCCGGCTGCCAACCTGTCCTCGCAGTTCGGCATCTTCGCGCCTGCCGGCCTGCCGGCCGCGCTTCTCGCGCGCTACAACGCCGAGATCAACAAGGCGCTGGCCACGCCCGACCTGCGCGCCAAGCTGCATGCCACCGACAACCTGCCCACGGGCGGCACCGCGGCCGAGTTCGCGCGCACGATCGCCACCGAGCACGAGGCGAACGGCCGCATCATCCGCGCCGCCAAGATCTCGGCGGAATAATCCAGCCATGGGGATCAAGCTCTTCGTCGGCCTGGGCAACCCAGGCTCTGAATACGAACAGACCCGGCACAACGCCGGCTTCTGGTTCATCGACGCGCTGGCGCGCGAGCTCAAGGTGGCACCCGTGCCCGAGAAGAGCTACTTCGGCCTCGCGGCGCGCGCGCAGTTCCAGGGCCAGACGCTGTGGTTGCTGGAGCCGCAGACCTTCATGAACCTGTCGGGCAAGTCGGTCGCAGCGCTCGCGCGCTTCTTCAAGATTGCGCCCGAGGAGGTGCTGGTCGCGCACGACGAACTCGACATCGTGCCGGGCCAGGTCAAGCTCAAGCAGGGTGGCAGCCATGCCGGCCACAACGGCCTGCGCGACATCCATGCGCAGCTCGGCTCGCCCAACTACTGGCGGTTGCGCCTGGGCATCGGCCATCCAGGCGCCAAGGACCAGGTGCTCAGCTGGGTGCTCAAGAAGCCCATGGCCGAGCACCGCGACGCGATCGACGAATGCATCCAGCGCTCGGTGCGTGCGCTGCCGCTGCTGGTGGCGGGCGACTTCACGCAGGCCATGATGCAGATCCACACCAGCAAGCCCCCACGGCCCAAGCCACCGCGGCAGGAGCCGCCGCAACAGGAGCCGCCGGCACCGGCGGCCACGCCTCAGGGCTGATCGACCGCGGGCTTGCCGGCTTCGGCCTGCAGCCTGCGGTACTTGGCCCACAGGCTTTCCTTGCTCTCCACGAAGTCCGGATGCACCGGGATGCAGGCCACAGGGCAGATCTGCACGCATTGCGGTTCGTCGAAATGCCCTACGCACTCGGTGCAGCGCGCAGGGGCGATCTCATAGAACGCCTCGCCCATGGAAATGGCGTCGTTCGGGCACTCGGGCTCGCACACGTCGCAGTTGATGCACTCATCGGTGATGGTCAGGGCCATGACCGATTATCCGGCCGACGCCGCCATGGCTATCATGGCGACCGCGATGACCCGCCCCACACAAGGCCCAAGGCCTACAACAATCCGCGGCGCGCCATGAGCCTGTTCCTGGCCAAGCGCTTTGCCACCCTGATCGCCACGCTGCTCGGCGCCTCGGTCATCGTTTTCCTGGTGCTCGACATCCTGCCCGGCAACGCCGCGCAGATCCTGCTCGGTCCCGATGCCGCGCCCGAGGCCGTGGCGGAGCTCGCGAGCAAGCTGGGCCTGGACCAGCCGGCTTGGGCGCGCTACTGGCAGTGGATGGGCGGCCTCGTCACCGGCAACCTGGGCGACAGCCACGCCTACGGCTCGCCCGTGCTGGACCTGATCCTCGAACGTCTCGCACTGACCATGCCGCTGGCCATCATCGCGATGCTGCTGACCACCGTGCTGGCGCTGGTCGTGGGCGTCACGGCCGCGTCCAGGCACAACCAGATGGGCGACGTGGGCCTCATGGGCCTCACGCAGGTGGGCATCGCGATCCCGAACTTCTGGTTCGCGATCCTGTTGATCCTGCTGTTCTCGGTCAAGTTGCAGTGGTTCTCGGCCGGCGGCTTCGATGGTTGGGGCGAGGGCTTCGAAGGCCTGTGGCAAGGCCTCAAGGCGCTGGTGTTGCCCGCCCTCTCGCTGGCAGTGGTGCAGGCCGCCATCCTCGCGCGCATCACGCGCTCGGCCGTGCTCGAGGTCATGCGCGAGGACTTCGTGCGCACCGCGCGCGCCAAGGGCCTCAAGCAGCGCGCCGTGCTCTGGGGCCATGTGCTGCGCAACGCGCTGATCCCTGTCATCACGGT
This sequence comes from Pseudorhodoferax soli, assembly GCF_003337555.1. Classification (GTDB taxonomy): domain Bacteria; phylum Pseudomonadota; class Gammaproteobacteria; order Burkholderiales; family Burkholderiaceae_C; genus Pseudorhodoferax; species Pseudorhodoferax soli. Next base: position 353,109 of record NZ_QPJK01000002.1, read on the forward strand.
GATGGGCATGCAGTTCGCCGAACTCATGGCCGGCACCATCGTGGTCGAGAACGTGTTCTACCTGCCCGGCCTCGGCCGGCTGATCTTCCAGTCCATCGCAAACCGCGACCTGATCGTGGTGCGCAACTGCGTGATGCTGCTCGCGGCCATGGTGGTCATCGTGAACTTCGTGGTCGACCTGCTGTATGCCGTGATCGATCCGCGCCTGAAGGCCAGCGACATATGAGTGCGGTCCTCTCCCCGCTGCAGGCGCCCGGCTTCTGGTCGCGCGCGATGCGCCACCGCAGCTTCGTGGTTGGCGCCGTGCTCACCGCGCTGCTGCTCGCGGCCGCCCTGCTCTCCTACCTCTGGACGCCCTGGGCACCGCTGGAGATGGACATGGCCAACAAGCTGCAAGGCCCGTCGGCCAGCCACTGGCTGGGCACGGATGCCTTCGGCCGCGACGTGGCCTCGCTGCTGCTGGTGGGCGCGCGCGCTTCCATCCTCGTGGGCGTGATCGCGGTCGGCATCGGCCTCGTGGCCGGCACGGCATTGGGCCTGCTGGCGGCTGCCAGGCGCGGCTGGGTCGAGGAAGCCATCATGCGGCTCGCCGATTTCTCGCTGGCCTTCCCGGCCATCCTGTCGGCCATCATGCTGACGGCGGTGTTCGGGCCCGGCATCGTCAACGCCATCGTCGCCATCGGCATCTACAACATCCCGATGTTCGCGCGCATCGCGCGCGGCTCGGCCAAGGCGGTCTGGGCACGCGAGTACGTGACGGCCGCGCGCGCCTGCGGCAAGGGCGCCTGGGCCATCACCTTCCAGCATGTGCTGCCCAACATCTCGGCGGCGCTGATCGTGCAGAGCACGATCCGTTTCGCCATCGCCATCCTGGCCGAGGCCGCGCTGTCCTACCTCGGCCTGGGCACGCAGCCGCCGCAGCCTTCCTGGGGCCGCATGCTCAGCGAGGCGCAGACGCTGATGTTCCAGCAGCCGCTGCTGGCCGTGTTCCCGGGCCTGGCGATCGCGCTGGCTGTGCTGGGGCTCAACATGCTGGGCGACGGTCTGCGCGACCTGCTCGACCCCCGACTGGCCCGCGCCCGGTAAAGCCCATGACCGAACCCCTGCTCCAGGTGCGCGACCTGCGCATCGGCCTGACCACGCAGCGCGGCCCGGCCGACGCCGTGCGCGGCCTGTCTTTCGACCTCGCGCGCGGCGAGACGCTGGGCATCGTCGGCGAATCGGGCTGCGGCAAGTCCATCACCGTGATGTCGCTGATGGGCCTGTTGCCTGCCAACGCGCGCGTGGGCGGCAGCATCCGCTTCGGCGGGCAGGAACTCGTGGGGCTGCCAGAGTCGGCCATGTGCGGCATCCGCGGCAACCGCATCGGCATGATCTTCCAGGAGCCCATGACGGCGCTGAATCCGGTGCACACCATCGCCCGCCAGGTGGCCGAGCCGCTGCGGCTGCACCGCGGCCTGTCCAAGGCAGAGGCCCGGCGCGAGGCCCTGGCCCTGCTCGACCGCGTGGGCATTCCCGACGCAGCGCAGCGCCTGGACGCCTACCCGCACCAGTTCTCGGGCGGCCAACGCCAGCGCATCATGATCGCCATGGCGCTGGCCTGCGGGCCCGACCTGCTGATCGCCGACGAGCCGACGACGGCGCTCGACGTGACGATCCAGAAGCAGATCCTCGACCTGCTGGCCGAACTCGTGGCCGAGCGCGGCATGGCGCTGATCCTGATCTCGCACGACCTCGGCGTGATCGCGCAGACCGTCTCGCGCATGCTGGTCATGTACGGCGGCAGCGTGGTCGAGAGCGGCCCCACGGCCGCCGTGTTCGCCGAGCGCGCCCACCCCTACACCCAGGGCCTGTTCGCGGCCCGCCCGGCCCTGGGCGCGACCAAGGGCCACCGGCTGGCCACGATCGCCGGCAGCGTGCCCGAACTCGTGGACCTGCCGCCAGGCTGCCCGTTCGCGGGCCGTTGCGCCCACACCGTGCCTGAATGCCACGCCACAGTCCCGCCGCCCACGCTGCTGCCGCACGACCATGCCGTGCGCTGCATCCGGCTGCCGGAAATCGCGGGAGTGGCGGCATGACGGCCCTGCTCGCAGTGCAGGACCTCGTGCGCCACTACGCGATGCCGCGCGAGCGCCTGTTCGGCCCGCTGCCCATGGTTCGCGCGCTCAACGGCGTGAGCTTCGAATTGCAGGCCGGCCGCAGCCTGGGCATCGTGGGCGAGTCCGGTTCGGGCAAGTCCACCATCGCGCGCCTGATCATGGCGCTGGACCGTCCGACCAGCGGCAGCGTGCGCCTGCAGGGCAAGGATCTGCACGCACTCGACGAGCAGGCGCTCAAAGCCGCGCGGCGCGACTTCCAGATGGTGTTCCAGGACCCCTACGGCTCGCTGGACCCGCGCCAGACCGTGGCCCGCATCGTGGCCGAGCCGCTCGCCGCGCTGGCAGACTCGGGCCGGCAGGAGCAGCGCGCGCTTGCCGGCGAGATGCTGGCCGCAGTGGGCTTGCGCAGCAGCGACCTGGACAAATACCCGCACGAGTTCTCGGGGGGCCAGCGCCAGCGCATCGCGATCGCCCGCGCACTCATCACGCGGCCCCAGCTCATCGTGGCCGACGAGCCGGTCAGCGCGCTCGACGTCTCGGTGCAGGCCCAGGTGCTCAACCTCATGCAGGACCTGCGCGAGAAGTACGGCGTGAGCTACCTGCTGATCAGCCACGACCTGGCTGTCGTGCACCACCTGTGCGACGAGGTCTGCGTGCTGCACCGCGGCCTCATCGTCGAGCGCGGCGAGACGGCCCGGTTGTTCCAGCACGCCGAGCACCCCTACACCCAGGCGCTGCTCGCTGCCGTGCCACGCGCCGAACCGCCGGAGCGCCGCCCGATTTGAGGTATGGTCCGGCGGTTTGTCCCGCAAGCCTTCTTTTCGGAGAGAGATGACATGCTGAACCGCCGTACCGTCCTGACCACCAGCGCTGCCGGTGCCCTCGTCGCCGCGCTGCCGGCCGCCGCCCAGAACCGCAAGGACGCCATGGTGCTGGGCATGACGCTGGAGCCCACCGGCCTGGACCCGACCGTCAGCGCCGCCGCCTCCATCTCCGAGGTCACGCTCTACAGCATCTATGAGACGCTGACCAAGATCCAGCCCGACGGCCGTGTCGTGCCGCTGCTTGCCGAAAGCTGGGACGTCTCGCCCGACCTCAAGACCTACACCTTCCGGCTGCGCAAAGATGTCAAGTTCCACAACGGCGAGCCCTTCAACGCGCAGACCGTCAAGTTCGCGTTCGAGCGCGCCGGCGGCGAGAAGAGCACCAACAAGGACAAGCGCACCTTCGCCAATCTGGGCGTGCAGGTGGTGGACGACTACACGGTCGTGCTGCTGAACAAGGAGATCGACCCCGACCTGCCGTTCGCGCTGGGCCAGGCCACGGCCATCGTCGTCGAGCCCAAGAGCGTGGACACCAACGCCGCCAAGCCGGTGGGCACCGGCCCCTACCAGCTGGAAAGCTACAACAAGGGTTCGGCCCTGTGGCTGCGCAAGTGGGCGGCCTACCGCAACCCGGCCGCGGCCAAGCTCTCGCGCATCGGTTTCCGTTTCATCTCCGACCCGGCCGCCCAGGCCGCCTCGCTGCTGGCCGGCGATGTGGACGCCTTCCCGCGCATCGCCACGCGCGTGGTCGCGCAGTTCAAGGGCAACCCGCAGTTCCAGACCATCCTGGCCGGCTCGCGCGCCAAGACCATCCTGGCCTTCAACCACCGCCGCGGCCCGCTGAAGGATGTGCGCGTGCGCCGCGCCATCCTGGCCGCGATCGACCGCAAGACCGTGATCGAGGGCGCCGCCGACGGCTTCGGCACGCCCATCGGCAGCCACTACGTACCGGGCGCGCCCGGCTACGTGGACACCACGGGCATCAACCCCTTCGACCTGGAGAAGGCGAAGAAGTTGATGGCCGAATCCGGCATCAAGATGCCGATCGAACTGACCATGACGCTGCCGCCGCCCCCGTATGCCCGCCAGGGCGGCGAGGTCATCACGGCGCAGCTGGCCAAGATCGGCATCAACGTGAAGACGCAGAACGTGGAATGGGCGCAGTGGCTGTCGGGCACCTACGGCGGCGGCTTCAACTTCGACCTGTCCATCGTCTCGCACGTCGAGCCCTTCGACCTCAACAACTACGCCAAGCCAGAGTACTACTGGGGCTACGACTCCAAAGAGTACCGCGCGCTGTACGACAAGCTCATGGCCACGGGCAACCTGGCCGAGCGCAACAAGCTGCTCGGCGACGCGCAGCGCCTGCTGGCCACGGACGCGGCCAACGGCTTCCTGTACCAGCCGCAGTTCCCCACCATCGCCAAGAAGAACGTCAAGGGCCTGTGGACCAGCCTGCCGATCTTCGCCAACGACCTGGGCGCCCTGTCCTGGGGTTGAGCCAGGCATGACGGGCATGCCGGTCGACAGCCTGGGCAACCCCGTCACGCTGGACGACGCGGCCAGCCTCGCCCACGTGGACGACTTCGTCCAGGGCCTGCTGCGCTACGAGCCGCGTGCCGCGCGCTTGCTGGAGATCGCGGACCAGGAACCCGGCGCGCTCGTGCAGGCGTATGCCGCGGCACTGCAGATGTTCGCCGAGACACCCGGCGCACCCGCGGCCGCTGGGCCGCACGTGGCGCGCGCCGCAGCATCTGCGGCGCGGGCCACGCCGCGCGAGCAGCGCTTCGTGGCGGCCATCGCGGCCTGGGTCGCAGGCGACATCGGCCGCGCCCTCGCGCTGCACGAAGAGCAGGCCGCCGAGTTCCCGCGCGACCTGGTCTCCGTCAAGCTCGCCCAGTACCACCTGTTCAACCGCGGCGACGCACCGGGCATGCTGCGGCTCGCGCGCGCCGTGGAGCCGGCCGCCGCCGATGTGCCGCAGCTGCACGGCATGCTGGCCTTCGGCTGGGAGCAATGCCACTTCCTGCGCGAGGCCGAGGCGGCGGCGCAACAGGCGCTGGCTGGCGAGCCTGGCGAGCCCTGGGCCCACCATGCGCTGGCGCACGTGATGCTGACCGAAGGCCGGATCGCAGAAGGCCAGCAGTTCATGGCGGAGATGGCGCCGCACTGGGCCGGCCTGAACTCCTTCATGCGCACGCACAACTGGTGGCATGCCGCGTTGTTCGCCATCGAGCTGGAACAGTTCGACGCCGCGCTGCGGCTCTACGACGAACAGGTCTGGGGCGTGCTGCCGGACTACTCGCAGGACCAGATCAACGCCGTCTCGCTGCTGGCCCGGCTAGAGCTCGCGGGTGCGGAAGTGGGCCCACGCTGGCAGGACCTGGCACAGTGGCTGGCCCCGCGCGTGGCCGACCAGGTGCTCGCCTTCCTGGACCTGCAGTACCTCTACGGCCTGGCCCGCGCGGGCCGGCCCGAGGCCGACCGCTTGCTGGCCAACCTGGCGCAGCGCGCGGACCACGACTGCACCTGGCGCGAGGTCGCCCTGCCGGCCGCGCAAGGCCTCCTGGCCCATGCCCGCGGCCAGCATGCCGAGGCGGCACACGCGCTCGCACGCGCCTTGCCGCGGCTGCGCGAGATCGGCGGCAGCCACGCGCAGCGCGACCTGTTCCAGCAGATCTACATCGACGCGCTGGCCCGCGGCGGCCAGCTGGCCGAGGCGCAAAACCTCGTGCAGCAACAGGCGCGGCAGTTGCCCGCCTCGGGCCGCCTGCAGCGCCAGGGCCGGTCGCTGGCGCTGGCATTGGGCATCGCCTAGAAGCGCCAGCCCAGGCCCACGCCGAACAGCACCGGGTCCACATCGAACTGGCCGACCTTGGCGCCCGCGACCTTCACGTCCGTGCCCAGCCAGAGCTTCTTGATGTCGAAGTTGAGCACCAGGTTCTTGTACGGCAAGGGAATGTCCACGCCCACCTGCAGCGCGCCACCGAAGCTGCTCCTGTCGATGTCCACGCCCGGGGGCAGGTGCACCGAGCTGAAGCGCGTGTAGTTGACCCCGGCGCCCACGTACGGCCGCACGCTGCCGCCCGGGTTGAAGTGGTATTGCGCCGTCAGCGTCGGTGGCAGGTGGCGCAGCGTGCCAACGGTGGCGCCACCTGCGCGCAGGTCGTGCTTCTGCGGGATTGTCAGCACCAGTTCGGCCGCGATGTGGGGCGTGAAGAAGTAGCTGATGTCGACTTCAGGGATGGTCTTGTCGTTGATCGACAAGCCCAGGCCCGTGCTGTCGCCGTTGTCGCTGTTCAGGTGCACGGCCCGCAGGCGCACCTGCCAGGGCCCGGCGTCGGCGCTCTGTGCGAATGCGGGGGCGGCCATCGCCAGGCCCAGCACGGCCGCGGCGATCATTGGCTTGTTCATGGTCTTCTCTCTGTCATCGGTCCGGGAACACTCCCAGGACCGATTACAGAAGGACCGTGGCGCGCGCGGCTTGATGCGGCTCAAACCCCGCGCCGCCGGCGGCTCGGGGTTGCCGCCGGCTTGCGCTGCATCAAACGATCTACAGGCCCAGGCGCCTGCAGAGCTCCAACGTGGCCACCGACTGGTTCATCGTGTAGAAGTGCAGCCCCGGCGCGCCGCCGCGCAGCAACTGCTCGCAGAGCGCCGCGACCACGTCCAGCCCGAAGGACTTGATGGAGGCCGTGTCGTCACCGAAGGCCTGCAGCCGCAGCCGGATCCAGCGCGGGATCTCCGCGCCGCAGGCGTCGGAGAAACGCATGAGCTGCGTGGAACTGCCGATCGGCATGATGCCTGGCACGATGGGCACGTCCAGGCCCAGCCGCTGGCTGTCCGCGCAGAAGCGGAAGTAGGCGTCGGCGTTGTAGAAGTACTGCGTGATGGCCGAGTCGGCCCCCGCGCGTACCTTGGCCGCGTAGGCCTGCAGGTCGGCCTCGGGAGAGCGCGCCTGCGGATGCACCTCCGGGTAGGCCGCCACCTCGATGTGGAAGGCATCGCCGGTCTCGGCGCGGATGAAGGCCACGAGGTCGCTTGCGTACTGGAATTCGCCGCCGGCGCCGTAGCCACTGGGGAGGTCGCCGCGCAGCGCCACGAGGCGCTTGACGCCCATGGCGCGCAGTTCGGCCAGCTGGGTGCGCACCGTTTCCTTGGTGGCGCCGATGCACGAGAAGTGCGAGGCCGCGTCCACGCCCTCGGCCAGGATCTCGCCCACGGTGCCGAAGGTGCCCTGCTGCGTCGATCCGCCGGCGCCGTAGGTCACCGAGCAGAAGCTCGGCTTGCGCGCGTACAGCGCCTCGCGCACACCGCGCAGCTTGGCCGCGCCCTCGGGCGTCTTCGGCGGAAAGAACTCGTAGCTGACCGGCGTGGCCGGTTGGGTGCCCGTGTTCATGTCTTCTTTCTCCCCAGGATCCAGAACTCGCGGTTGCCATCGCCCCCGCTGATCGCGCTGTCCCACCAGCCGGCGACGGCCAGGCCCAGGTCGGCGCAGCAGGCTTCGACGCGCTCGCGCACGATGGGGTACATGGCCTCGTCGCGCACGATGCCGCCCTTGCCCACCTGGCCGGGCTGCAGTTCGAACTGCGGCTTGACCAGCATCAGCAATGCGCCGTCGTCGGCCATGAACGGCACGACGGCCGGCAGCACCAGCGTCTGCGAGATGAAGGACAGATCGCCCACGATCAGGCCGAAGCCGCCTTCAGGCAGTTCCTCGCCGAGATCCTCGGGCTCGAGCGCACGCGCGTTCACGCCCTCGACGCAATGCACGCGCTCGTCGCCGCGCACGCGCGGATGCACCTGGGCATGGCCCACATCCACGCCGACGACGCGCGCCGCGCCATGCTGCAGCAGGCAGTCGGTGAAGCCGCCGGTGGACTGGCCCACATCGAGGCAGACGAGCCCGGTCGGGTCGACGCCGCTGGATTGCAGCGCGCCTTCGAGCTTGAGCCCGCCGCGCGAGACGTAGCGCGACTCTGCCGCGTCCGCCAGCTGCAGCTCGGCCGCGTCCGGTAGCTCGTCGCGGTTCCGGGCGACGGCCTTCCAGGGACCATTGCCGACGCGCCACGACAGGCCCGCGGCGATGAGCCGCTGGGCCTGCGAACGCGATGCGGCAAGGCCGCGGTCCACCAGCAACTGGTCAGCACGCATGCCCAGTGCCGCCATCAGTAGCGGTAGGTGTCGGGCTTGTACGGGCCCTGCACCGGCACGCCGATGTAGGCAGCCTGCTCCTTGGTCAGCACGCTCAATTGCGCGCCGAGCTTGGACAGCTGCAGGCGGGCGACCTTCTCGTCCAGGTGCTTGGGCAGCACGTAGACCTGGCCGACCTTGTAGTCCTTGGGCTTGGTGAACAGCTCGATCTGGGCGATGGTCTGGTTCGCGAACGAGGACGACATCACATAGCTGGGGTGGCCCGTGCCGCAGCCCAGGTTCACCAGGCGGCCCTTGGCCAACAGGATGATGCGCTTGGCCGGCTTCTTGCCGACCTTGGGGAAGATCACGTGGTCGACCTGCGGCTTGATCTCGTCCCACTGGCAGTTCTTTTCCAGCGAGGCGACGTCGATCTCGTTGTCGAAGTGGCCGATGTTGCAGACGATGGCCTGGTCCTTCATGGCCACCATGTGCTCGTAGCGGATCACGTCCTTGTTGCCCGTGGTCGTGACGAAGATGTCGGCCTTGTCGGCGGCGTACTCCATGGTCACGACGCGGTAGCCTTCCATGGCGGCCTGCAGCGCGTTGATCGGGTCGATCTCGGTGACCCACACTTGCGCCGAGAGTGCGCGCAGGGCCTGGGCCGAGCCCTTGCCCACGTCGCCGTAGCCAGCCACCACGGCGACCTTGCCGGCGATCATCACGTCGGTGGCGCGCTTGATGCCGTCCACCAGCGATTCGCGGCAGCCGTACAGGTTGTCGAACTTGCTCTTGGTCACCGAGTCGTTGACGTTGATGGCGCGCATCTGCAGCGTGCCCTTGGCCGACATCTCGTTCAGGCGGTGCACGCCCGTGGTGGTCTCTTCGGTCACGCCGATGATGTTCTTCAGGCGGCGGCTGTACCAGGTCGGGTCGACCTTGAGCTTGGCCTTGATGGCGGCGTGCAGGATCTTCTCTTCCTCGCTCTTGGCGCGGCCCAGCGACTTGATGTCCTTCTCGGCATTGGCGCCCAGGTGCATCAGCAGCGTGGCATCGCCGCCGTCGTCCAGGATCATGTTGGGGCCGTCGTTCTTGCCTTCGAACTCGAAGATGCGGTGGGTGTAGTCCCAATAGTCGACCAGGGTCTCGCCCTTGATGGCGAACACCGGCGTGCCTGCGGCGGCGATGGCGGCGGCGGCGTGGTCCTGCGTCGAGAAGATGTTGCACGAGGCCCAGCGCACCTGCGCGCCGAGCGCCTGCAGCGTCTCGATCAGCACGGCGGTCTGGATCGTCATGTGCAGCGAGCCCGTGATGCGCGCGCCCTTGAGCGGCTGGGCCTTGGCGAACTCGTCGCGGATGGCCATCAGGCCGGGCATTTCGGTCTCGGCGATGGCGATTTCCTTGCGGCCCCAGGCGGCGAGGCCCAGGTCGGCGATGGCGCAATCGGCGTTCAGCAGTTGCTTGGTAGAGGCAGGGGCGTTCATGACGGCTCCGTGGTCCCGCAGGGGGACAGGTTGAAGACGACCACGTTCTTGGGGGAATGAACTCACCGCACAGAGCGTGGGCGAGCGTCGTTGCAAATGGATTCCGAGCCTCGCGCCCCTGTGAAGGGATGGCGCTGCAACGCTCCTCGGAAGCCGACGATTATAAGAGCGTCCGCCTTGGTGGCCGTCATACGCCGCTTGCCTCCCATACCCTCTGCCGCGCCAGCCGCATGCGCATCGGCGGTCTCCGGCGGCCAGACGGCTCCTTTACCGTTCCCGGCTTCCCGCTGGTGCTGGCCCGCATGGCGCCAGCGGGCGCATCGCCCTGCTCTTGGACTAGGGGATGCCCCAAGCCCATACCGTGCAAAACTGCACGAATGCATGTACGCACTTGCAGGATTCCCCGGAACAATACGCCGCCCATGGAAACCGCCGACCCACCCAGTCCCCTGGTGACCACCGTCACGGCAACGCAAGCCAACGATTTCACGACGCTGTTCGACTTCTTGCCCATCGGCGCCTACCGTTCCTCGCCCGATGGCCGGCAAATCCGCGCCAATCCAGCCCAGGTGCAGCTGAACGGCTACACGCACGAGGCCGAGCTGGTCGCCGCGATGCAGGACATCGGCCGCCAGTGGTATGTGGACCCGTCGCGTCGCACCGCCTTCCGCGAGATGCTCGAGCGCCAAGGCCACGTGCGCGGCTTCGTCTCCGAGGTCTACCGCCACAAGACCGGCGAGCGCATCTGGGTCAGCGAGAACGCCCACGTGGTGCGCGATGCCGCAGGCCACATCCTGTTCTACGAAGGCACGGTGGAGGACATCACCGAGCGGGTGCGCGCCGACGCCGAACTGCACCGGCGCGACGAGATCTGGAAGCTGGCGCTGGAAAGCACGGGCGACGGCGTCTGGGACTGGAACCTGGCCGAGGGCGTGGCCAGGATGTCTCGCCGCTGCCTGGAGATGTACGGCTTGGGCGCGCACGACCTGCGTCCCTCGCCGCACAGCATGGACCAGCGCACGCACCCGGACGACAAGGACCGGATGCTGCGCGACCGCCAGTCGCACCTGGACGGCGATGCCCCGAGCTATGTGAACGAACACCGCGTGCTGTGCGCGGACGGCAGCTGGAAGTGGGTGCTCGCGCGCGGCATGGTGATCAGCCGCGACGCCCAGGGAAAACCGCTGCGCATGGTGGGCACGCACACCGACATCACGCAGCGCAAGGAGGCCGAGGCGCTGATCTGGCACCAGGCCAACTTCGACGCACTGACCGCCCTGCCCAACCGCCGCATGCTGCGCGACCGGCTCAGCCAGCACATGCTGCGCTGCGACCGCGAGCGCCTGCAGCTGGCGCTGCTGTTCATCGACCTGGACCACTTCAAGGCCGTCAACGACACCCTGGGCCACGAAGGCGGGGATCGCCTGCTGGTCGAGGCCGCGCAACGGCTCAGCCGCTGCGTGCGGGCCTCCGACACCGTGGCCCGCATGGGCGGCGACGAGTTCACCGTGGTGCTGCCCGAGTTGCACGAGGTGCGCGAGGTCGAACGCATCGTCCAGGCCATCCTGCGCGAGCTGGCACGCGCCTTCCACCTCGGCGACGAACCCGCCTTCGTGAGCGCCAGCATCGGCATCACCTTCTACCCTGGCGACGGCCAGAGCGTGGACGACCTGCTGCGCCAGGCCGACCAGGCGCTCTATGTCGCCAAGGATGCCGGGCGCAACCGCTTCGCCTACTTCACCCCGGCCCTGCAGGAAGGCGCGCAGCTGCGTGCCCGCGTCGCCAACGACCTGCACGGCGCACTGCCCGCGCAACAACTCAGCGTGGAGTACCAGCCCATCGTGGCGCTGGCCAGTGGCGCGGTCTACATGGCCGAGGCGCTGCTGCGCTGGCACCATCCGCGGCGCGGCCGCATGGCGCCGATGGACTTCGTGCCGATTGCCGAGGCGAACGGCATGATCGTCGAGATCGGCGAATGGGTGTTCCGTGAGGCGGCGCGCCAGACGCAGCTGTGGCGTTCGCAGCTCGATCCACGCTTCCAGATCAGCGTCAACAAGTCGCCCGTGCAGTTCCACCGCGCCGACGCAGACCATGCGCAGTGGCTGCGTGAGCTGGCGGCGCTGGGGCTGCCGCGCCATGCGATGACGGTGGAGATCACCGAAAGCCTGCTGCTGGACCCCAGCGCCAACGTGGCCGACCACCTGATGGCGCTGCGCGCGGCCGGCATCGGCGTGTCGCTGGACGACTTCGGCACGGGCTACTCCTCGCTGGCCTACCTGCAGCGCTACGACATCGACTTCATCAAGATCGACAAGTCCTTCGTGGCCGGGCTGGCACCGCAGTCCAACGATCTGGCGTTGTGCAAGGCCATGGTCGTGATGGCGCACCAGCTCGGCATCGCCGTGATCGCCGAAGGCGTGGAGACCCTGGCGCAGCGCGACCTGCTGGTGGATGCCGGTTGCGACTATGCGCAGGGCTACCTGTTCGCGCCGGCCATGCCCCCCGGGCAGTTCGAAACCTGGTTCAGCCAGCCGCGCGCCTGAGCGCAGCGGTGCGCTGGCGCGTCTGCGCGCCGGCCATGGCCACCAGCCCCGGCGCGAACCATTCCCGCACGGTCTCGGCCGGCAGTTCGGCGCAGACGCGGTCGATGTTGGCCTGCATGCGCGCAGCATCCACGCGCAGCCCGGGCAAGGCCGTGGCCAGCGCGCGCAGGCTGCCCGATGCGGCCATCCACAGCGAAGGCCACTCGGCCTGCTCCGCCTGCCAGGCGCCGAGCGCGCGCTCGTGTTGCTGCACCATGCCGGCCAGCAACGCGGCGACACGCTGCGGCACGCGCTGGGCGGCCGACAACGCCACCATCGACGCCACGGGATTGCGCTTGTGCGGCATCACGGTGGAACTGCCGCGCCCGGTCTCGGCCGGCTCCATGAGTTCGCCGACCTCGTGCTGGCCCAGCAGCGCCAGGTCGGCCGCGAGCTTGCCCAGGCTTCCGGTCATGAGGCCCAGCGCACAGCCCAGCGCCACCCAATCGTCGCGCTGTGTGTGCCAGGCGCCGCCGCCGTCGCGCAGGCCCAGGGCCGAAGCCACGCGCGCGCGCACGGCCGCGGCGCGCGGTGCGTCCACCTGCATCTGCGCCAACGTGCCGACGCCGCCGCCCAATTGCAGCTGCAGCGCGTCAGCGGCCGCCTGCCGCAGCCGCTGGCGGCCACGCACCAGCGGCGCAACCCAGTCCGCGCACTTGAAGCCCAGACTCGTGACCGAGGCCGGCTGCATCAGCGTGCGTGCCAGCATGGGCGTGTCGGCATGGGCCTCGGCCAGTGCCAGCAGGGCCTGGATGCAGCGCTGCAGGTCGGCATCGAGCAGGGCCAGCGCGTCGCGCGTGACCAGCACCAGCGCGGTGTCGATCACGTCCTGGCTGCTGCTGCCGAAATGCGTCCAGGCCACGGCGTCGGCATTGAACAGGCCGACCGCCTCGCGCAGCGCCCGGATGAGCGGGATGGCCACGCTGCCGGCGCGGCCGCTGTCGCGCACGATCTTCTCGACATCGAACAGCTCGACGCGGCAGGTGTCCACGATGGAGCGCGCCACCGCCAGCGGGACCAGGCCCTCGTCGGCCTGGGCCTGGGCCAGTGCCGCCTCGAAGCGCAGCATCGCCGCCACCACGGCCTGCCCGCTGAACGCGGCCACGGCTTCGGGCGTGGAGAGGTAGCCCTCGAAGAGGCTCATGGCAGCGGTGCTCAGTACTGCAGCGTGGCCACTGCGCGCAGCGCCTCGGCCGTGGTGGTGCCGAAACCGAAGAACTCCAGGTAGGCCGGTATCTGCTCGAACAGCATGTCGGTGCCGACCTGCACGGCGCAGCCCTTGTCCATTGCGGCGCGCAGCAGCGGCGTGTACTCGCTCTTCATGACCACCTCGCCGACAAACGTGGTCGGCGCGATGCGGGCGATGTCGAAAGGCAGGGGGTCGCCCTCCTGCATGCCCAAAGGCGTGGCGTTGACGACGATGTCGAAGCCGGTGGGGTCCTTGCTGCCCGTGCGCACCACGAGGCTGGTGTAGTGCTGGCGCAGCCGCGCGGCCAGCGCGTCGGCCGATTCGGCACGCGCATCGAACAGTGCCAGCTCGGCAGCGCCGGCCTGGGCGATGGACGCGGCGATGGCCGAGCCCACGCCGCCGGCGCCCGAGACCAGCACGCGCGCACCGGCGAAGCTGCGGCCCTTGCGCTGCACGCCGCGCACGAAGCCGGCGCCGTCGAACATGTCGCCCAGCAGGCTGCCGTCGGGCCGCTTGAGCACGGCGTTGCAGGCGCCGGCGATGCGCGCCGTGGGCGTGGCCTCGTCCACCAGATCCAGCGTCACGACCTTGTGCGGCATGGTGACCAACGCACCGCGCAGGTTGGAGAACCGCATGATCTGGCGCAGCGAGACGGCGTAATCCTCGGGCAGCACGCCCATGGGCATGACCACCGCATCGATGCCCTGCTGCGCGAACCAGGGGTTGTAGATCATCGGCGCCTTGAAGGTGGCCGTGGGGTAGCCCAGGTGGGCGATCAGCGTGGTCTTGCCGGAGATCATGGTGTTGTGCGGTGCGTTCAGGGACGAAAGGGCCATTGTCGGATGCGTCAGGCGCCCGCGCGGCCCTGCGCCACTGCCGCTGCGCGCTGGCGCTGGTAGTCGGCCAGCGGCACGGGCTTGGCGTCGGACTGGCCCAGGTCGTGCATCTGGATGCGGAAGGTTTCACGGGCACTGGCGGCGGCCAGCGCGGCGATGACGGTGATGCCGAAGGCGATCGCGCCCACGGTCAGCCAGATGTTCTGGGCGCCGGGCGGGGCCACGATGGTGAACAGGGCCGGCAGCATGGCCGTGATGGCCGTGCCCACGTTCTGCGAAATCGCCATGGCCGAGACCCGGGTGCGCGTGGGGAACAGCTCGGGATAGAAGCTGGGGAACACCGCGTTGTAGCCCTGGTAGACCACGCCCCACATCAGCAGCGACATGACGATCGCCAAGGTGACGTTGTGGATGCTGATGGCATACAGGTAGCCGAAGGCCAGCAGGCCGGCCAAGAGCGAGCCGACGATCAGCGGCGGCTTGCGGCCGATGCGGTCGGACAGGTTGCCCACGAACGGGATCACCACCACCGCCAGGATGTTGCCCATCACGGGAATCCACAGGTACACATCCTTGGCGAAGTTGACGCCATAGGCCGGTTGCACGGCGTAGGCAGCGCCGAAGATGGTGGCCACGACCGGGATCACGTTCATGAGCGCCATCAGCACCACGCGCAGCATGTCGCCCCAGCTGTACTTGAAGGCGTCGAGCACCGGCGAACGGGCGCGCTGCTTCTGCTCGGTCTTGTCGGTGAAGGCCGGGGTCTCGTCGACCTCGCGGCGGATGATGTAGCCGGCCACGATCACGATGAAGGACAGCAGGAACGGAATGCGCCAGCCCCAGGCGTTGAACGACTCCTCGGGCATGTAATGCGCCAGCGGCAGGAAGACGGCGGCGGCCAGGATCTGGCCGGCTTGCACGCCCTGCAGCGTGAAGCTGGCGAAGAAGCCGCGGCGCCCGAACGGGGCGTGCTCCAGGATCATCGAGCTGGCACCGGAGATCTCGCCGGCAACCGCAAAGCCCTGGACCAGGCGGCACACCACCAGGAGGAACGGCGCCCACAGGCCGATCTGCTCGTAGGTCGGCAACAGGCCGACCGCAATCGTCGAGAAGCCCATCAGGAACATGCACCAGACCAGCACCTTCTTGCGGCCGTGCGTGTCGCCGATGTGGCCGAGCACGAAGGCGCCGATGGGGCGCGCCACGTAGCCCACGCCATAGGTGGCCAGCGAGGCGATGATGGCGATGCCGGGATCGCCCTTGGGAAAGAAGATCTGCGGAAAGATCAGCGCCGCGGCCGTGGCGTAGATGAAGAAGTCGTAGTACTCCAGCGCGGACCCGATCCAGCCGCTCGCAGCGGCCTTCTTGGATTGGTGCCGGCCCTGCGGCTCGTGCGCAGCGGTTGCGGTGCTCATGGTTTGTCTCCTGATGGATGGGAAGTCGTTCGACAATCGCACGGCGGGTGCGACGGACTGGACTCTAAAGACGGAGAAGCCCCACCGCCCAGCCTTCGCGGCACACACTCGTTCGATAATCGAACGATAACGCGCGATTATCGATCACACCAAGGGTTTTCACTGATGAGCGACGCCGCCGACAACGCGCCTGCCAGCCTGCACCGGCGCGACTGGATCGCCGGGCTGGACCGTGGCCTGGGCTTGATCGAGGCCTTCGACGACGCCCACCCGCGCATGACGGCCAGCGAGATCGGCCAGCGCACCGGCATGACGCGCACCGCGGCGCGGCGCTATCTGCTCACGCTGCAGCACCTGGGCTACGTGGCCGGCGACGGCAAGCTCTTCTGGCTCACGCCGCGCGTGCTGCGGCTGGGCCAGTCCTACCTGGAATCTGCGCGGCTGCCGCGCGTGGTCCAGCCCTTCCTGCAACGCGTGGCCATGGGCACGCACGAGACCGCCTACCTGGCGGTGCTGGACGGCGACGACGTGGTCTACATCGCACGCAACGGCCCCAACCGCAGCATGAACACCGGCTACGTGCTGGGCGCGCGCGTGCCGGCGCAGCTCACGGCCTCGGGCACGCTGATGCTGGCGCTGCGGCCCGAGGCCGAAGTCGAACATTGGCTGCAGACGCACGACCTGCGCGTGTTCACGCCACACACCATCGCCAGCAAAGACCGGTTGCGCCTGGAGTTCGCGCGCATCCGCGTGCAGGGGTGGTCGCTGTCGGAGCAGCAGCTGGACCTGAACTCGCGCGGCGTCGCCGTGCCGCTGCGCGACCGCAACGGCGATGTCGTGGGCGCGCTCAACATCACCATGCCCATGGGCCACGAGAGCAGCGACGACGCTGTCGCGCGCGTGCTGCCCGTACTGCGCGAGACCGCACAGGCCATGCGCAACCTCATCTGATCAGGGGCCTCAGGGACCGATCACCAGGCAGGCCAGGGGCGCCGCCTCCCCCACCGTCCACTGCAGGGCCTGGCCCCTGCCGCGCAGCTGGTGGCCGGCGCCGGCGTACCAAAAGCCCGAGCCGGCGACCTGCTGCGGCAGCCCACCTGGCCGCCGCCCGGCAAGCTGACCAGCGCATGGTCGCGCTCGAAGCGCACATCCAGGCGGACCCCACCTTCGCAGGTGTAAGCCACCAAGGGCGCGCGCACCGGCGTGCAGGCCACCACCAGGGCCAGCAGCCAGGGCCAGGGACCTTTGCGCAGCGTCGAAACAATCGTCACACCGGGCATTCTTGCAGCTGCGACACTTGCCACGATGAACGCCTGGCTGATCCCCCTGCTCTGCCTGCTTGCCGGCAGCGCCCACGCTGCCGACAACTGCGAAGCCCTCCGCAGCGGCATCGAGGCACGCATCCGCGCGGGCGGCATCGCCAACCCCCTGGTCACCGTGGTGGACACCGGCCAAAGCGCGCCGGGCCAGGTGGTCGGCAGCTGCGCGATGGGCAGCAAGAAGATCGTCTATGTCCAGGGCGACGCGCCGCCCCGCAGCAGCGCGCCCATCCTGACCGAATGCCGCGACGGCTCCATGCCCGTCGATGGCCGCTGCCCGCGCTGATCCGGGTTTGCCCGAAAATAGCGGTTTTTCCGGCCGCGCCCCCGCCGCGCCGCCCGCCCCTCACCTGGAACCGCGCTTTGTCCTTCGTCTCCGAAACCCGGCGTCGCCGCACCTTCGCCATCATTTCCCACCCCGACGCGGGTAAAACGACGCTCACCGAAAAGCTGCTGCTGTTCTCGGGCGCGATCCAGATCGCCGGCTCGGTGAAGGCCCGCAAGGCCAGCCGCCATGCCACCTCCGACTGGATGGAAATCGAGAAGCAGCGCGGCATCTCGGTGGCCAGCTCGGTCATGCAGATGGCCTACCGCGACCATGTGGTCAACCTGCTCGACACGCCCGGCCACAAGGACTTCTCCGAAGACACCTACCGCGTGCTGACCGCCGTGGACTCGGCGCTGATGGTCATCGACGCCGCCAACGGCGTGGAAGCGCAGACGCGCCGGCTGATCGAGGTGTGCCGCCAGCGCGACACGCCCATCATCACCTTCGTCAACAAGATGGACCGCGAGGTGCGCGAGCCGCTGGACATCCTGGACGAGGTGGAGCGCGAGCTCGGCATGCCCTGCGTGCCCATGACCTGGCCGGTCGGCCAGGGCAAGGCCTTCGGCGGCATCATCAACCTGCGCACCCAGGCCATGACGGTGTTCGAGTCCGGCAGCGAGCGCCGGCCGCAGGACTTCGACGCCATGCCGCTGGCGGACCGTGCCGCGCTGGAGGCGCGCTTCGGCAGCGAGTTCAACCACGCCATGGAGAGCATGGAGCTGGCCACCGGTGCCTCGCCGGCCTGGGACCACGCCGCCTTCCTGGCCGGCAAGCAGACCCCCGTGTTCTTCGGCTCCGGCGTCAACAACTTCGGCGTGATGGAAGTGCTGGACGCGCTCGTGGACCTGGCGCCGCCGCCGCAAAAACGCGTGAGCACGGTGCTGGTCAACCGCCAGCCCGTCACCAAGGAGATCCAGCCCGAGGACAAGGATTTCGCCGGCGTGGTGTTCAAGGTGCAGGCCAACATGGACGCCAACCACCGCGACCGCATCGCCTTCGTGCGCATGGCCTCGGGCAAGTACACGCCCGGCATGAAGCTCAAGGTGCAGCGCACGTCCAAGGAGCTGCGGCCGACCTCCGTCGTGACCTTCATGAGCCAGCGCCGCGAGGCCGTCGACGAGGCCTACGCCGGCGACATCATCGGCTTCACCACGCACGGCGGCGTACAGCTGGGCGACACCATCACCGACGGCGCGAACCTGCAGTTCACGGGCCTGCCCTTCTTCGCGCCCGAGATGTTCATGACCGTGATCCTGCGCAACCCGCTGCGCACCAAGCAGCTGCAGCAGGGTCTGGCCCAGCTCGGCGAGGAAGGCGCGATCCAGGTGTTCAAGCCCGAGGCCGGCGGCGCCATGCTGCTGGGCGCGGTGGGCCAGCTGCAATTCGAAGTGGTGCAGCACCGCCTGAAGGCCGAGTACGACGCCGACATCCGGCTGGAAGGCTGCCAGTACACCGGCGCGCGCTGGATCACGGCCGACACGCCGGCCGAGCTGCGCCAGTTCATCGACGCCTACCCTGCCCGCATGGCGCGCGACGCGGCCGACACACTGGCCTACCTGTGCACCTCGCCGTACGACGTGCGCTTGGCGCAGGAGCGCTTTCCCAAGATCCATTTCCATCCGCTGCGCGAGCACGCGGGGCTGGCGCTGCAGAACGCGGGATGAAGCCCCTGGCGGCCTGGCCGGCGGCGGCATCCCGCGCCCTGCGCGGCGTCTTCACCGACATCGACGACACGCTCACCACCGAGGGCGCCATCACCGCGGACGCGCTGCAGGCCCTGGCCGACCTGCGCGCCGCGGGCCTCGCGGTGGTCGCCATCACGGGCCGCTCCGTCGGCTGGAGCCTGCCGTTCGCAGCAGAGTGGCCGGTCGATGCCATCGTGGCCGAGAACGGTGCCGTGGCGCTGCTGCGCGGGGCCGACGGCGTGGTGGAAAAGCGTTACCTGCAGGACGCTGCCACGCGCGCTGCCAACTTCGCGCGCATGCAGCAGGTGCTGGCCCAGGTTGAGCACGGCATCCCGGGCGCGTTGCGGGCCGGCGACTCGGCGGGACGCGAGACCGACATCGCCATCGACCACAGCGAGTTCGTGCGATTGGGCCAGGCGCAGATCGATGCCGTCGTGCGGACCATGCGCGAGGCAGGCCTGCATGTCACGGTGTCCTCCATCCATGTGAACGGCTGGTTCGGCGAGCACGACAAGCTCGAGGGCGCGCGCTGGATCCTGCGCGAACTCTGGCAGCGCGACCTGGACGCCGAAATGGCCCACTGGGCCTACGTGGGCGACTCGACCAACGATGCGCGCATGTTCCAGGCCTTCGAGAACAGCGTGGGCGTGGCCAACATCGCGCGCTTCGTGCCGCAGCTGGCGCACCTGCCGCGCTATGTGGCGCAAGGCGAACGCGGCGCGGGCTTCGCAGAGTTCGCGGGACTGGTGTTGGCGCAGCGCCGTCCGCAAAGCTGAGTAAAAGGCGGCCAGAGGCTCGGGCGCGATGCCCGCACATCCCGAGATTAGTCAGTACACTAGCAGTTTCGGGGATTGCGACAAGGCAGGAATTCGATGGCTACAGAGGGAAAAGAGCCCAAACCGCAGCGGTCTCAAAAGCGGCCATCCGGTGCACATTTCGACCCGATCCAGCAGGTGCTGTGGGCACGGCCGGGGTTTCTGGTGCGCCGGCTGAACCAGATCCACTACGCCTTGTTCGCGGAAGAGTGCAAGACCTACAGCATGACGCCCGTGCAGTTCGGCGTGCTGACGGCCCTGTCGCTGAACCCCTGGCTCGACCAGACCGCCATCGGCAGTGAACTGGGACTGGACCGCACCACCACCGCCGACGTGCTCAAGCGCCTGGAGGAGAAGAAGCTCATCGAGCGGCGCATCAACCCGGCCGACCGGCGCTCGCGCCAGTCCATGATCACCGAAGAGGGCTACCACGCCATGAAGTCGCTGCACGAGAGCATGATGGCCGCGCAACAGCGGCTGATGGCGCCCCTCTCGGCACGCAACCAGGAGATATTCCTGAAGCTGTTGTCCACGCTGGTGGACGGCAACAACGAATACTCGCGCGCCCCGACGCGCGCAGCGCTGTAGCGCAGCGCGCGGCAGAGCACGGCGCTCAGCCTGCGGTGGCCGCCAGCGCCTGATCGCGGTCCAGCAGGATCGCGTACTTCTGCCCCATGTCGAACAGGTTGGCCTCGTGCGGCGCCAGCGCGCGGTCGCCCACGCAGTCCGTCACCACCAGCGGGCGGAAACCCCAGGACATCGCATCGACCACGCTGGCGCGCACGCAGCCGCTGGTCACCGCGCCCGCCACCAGCAGCGTCTGCACGCCGCGCTGCGCAAGCCATGGCGTGAGGCCCGTGGCGAAGAAGGCCGAGGGCACGGTCTTGCGCACCACCAACTCGCCAGCCACGGGCGCGAGCACATCGACGATCTGGCTGGCGGCCAAGTCCTCCTTGAGGCCGAGCATGGTCGGCACCTTGAGCGAGAAGACGTTGTGGTCGGCGTCGTCGTCCTGGTAGACGATGCGGCTGTGCGCCACCGGCCAGCCGCGCGCGCGTGCCGTGGCCAGCAGTTCGCGCGTGCGTTCGATGGCCGCCGGAATGTTGCCCCCGCCGAACTGCGCCGGGTCGGCGAAGCCGTTCACAAAGTCGACGATCAGCAGCCCATAGGGTGCCTTGGGCGGCATGGCCGCACCGAAACCCTGGCGCGCATAGACAGCGCTCTCGGCCTGGCTCATGCCGCACCTCCGTCCAGCACCTTGCCTCGGCGCACGACCACCTCGCCGTCCAGGCTGACGGTGCAATTGCGCAGCGGGATGTCGATGTGGCAGGCCGTGGTGCGCTGGCCGCCGGCCTCGTTGTTCGGCCCCAGGGAGAACAGGAAGTTGCCCTCGAACGCGCGTGCGTCCATGGCGATGGTCTGCTCCTTGTCGTACATCGCCAGCGTGCTCCAGTGGCAGCGCGGCTGCAGGCCCCAGCCGATGTGCGACATGGCGTAGGCCTCGGGGTCGCGGAAGGTCGCCATGTACTCGCTCAGCAACTGCGCGTCAATGCCGCCCTCGATGGCGCGGGCGTAGCCCTTCTCGATCGTCAGGCGGATCGGCGCCGTCGTGTAGCTCTTCTGCGGCAGCACGATGTCGCCCGTGTCGACCACGATGGTGCCGTTGCTGCCGCCTTCGTTGGCGAAGGTGAAGAGGAAACCGCTGGGCCAGTGGTCCCAGCGGCCCGGCTCGTCCACGAAGCCGTACTCGCAGATGGTCGGGAATTCGCCGAGCTGGAAGGTCACGTCGGTGCCTGCTTCGGAGGTGACGTGCATCGTCTTCGCCTTCTTGAGCTTGGTCGATGCGGCGAGCACGCGCGCGCGGTCCGCTTCGGTGGGCACGGTGCGCACCAGCACTTCGGGGGGCTCCACCGCCAGCAGGATCTTGGTGCCGGATTCCAGGATGTCGATCTGCTCGGGCGAGAACAGCAGCGTCATGAGGTCCAGCACCAGGTCGCTGGCCTTGAGCGCGGCGATCGCGGCCGGGTTGCCCGTGAGCGGCGTCTCGCCCAGATAGGCCAGCGCGTCGCGGCTCAGCGCCTTGTCGGCGTTCACGGGCGGCAGGTCGATGCGGCTCACGATGGCGCCCGCCGCCTGGGCTGCCATGGTGGCCGCGCGCAGGGTTTGCGGGTGCGTGGCCGCACCGGTCAGGATGGTCACGGCCTGGCCGGGTTGCACCTCGGACAGGCGCAGCACCTCGCTCCAGGCCTGGGTCAATTGGTGGTCGCTGACGGGCATGGGTTCTCCTTCAAACGGGGGTGCCCAGGAAGTCGCCGAAGCCGGCGTAGAAGCCGGCCTCGTTGTCCCAGGGGATCATGTGGCCGGCGCCGGGCACGCGGTGGTGGCGCACGCCGGGCAGCAGTCGCTCGATCTCGGCCACATCGTCTGGCAGGACCACGTCGCCGCGCTCGGCCGTCATGAGCAGCGCCGGCACGCGGATCGCGGGCAGGCAGGCGTGGATGTCGTCGGTATGGAAGCCGTCGAACGAGCTCTTGATCGCGCGCGGGTCGCAGGTGTGCAGCCACTCGGCGCGCAGGTCGAGCTGGGCGTCGGTCCACGTGGGGCAGAACTTGCGCATGGCCTCGCGGTCGCAGCCGATGCTGGCGGCCGCGATGGAGTCGGCATACCAGGCGTAGTTGGCCGGGTAGGCGCGGCGGCCCGGTCCGGAAACGGGCGGGTCGACGATGACCACGCGCGACAGGCCGGCCGGCGCCTGCGCAGCGGCGCGCGCCACGATGCGCCCGCCCATGGAATGACCGACGAGCGCGAAGCGCGCCAGGCCCAGCGCCTGCACCAGCGCCAGCACGTCGGCCGTCTGCGCTTCGAGCGAATAGTCCAGCGTGTCGGAGGCTGACGACAGGCCACGCCCCCGCACGTCGAGCACATAGGTGTCGAAGTTGCGGCCCAGCCGCTCGCCGACGAAGCCCCAGGTGATGGCCGGGCTGGTGACGCCGGGCACCAGCACGACGGTGTCGCGCTCGGTCCGGCCTTCGCCAGAACCGCCGTAGCGCAGCACGTGCTGGCGGATGCCGTTGGCGGCGATGTTGGCGCCGTACAGGAAGGTGCTCATGGCGGCGCCCACTCAGTAGGCGCCGGAGAGCAGCGCACCGGCACCCGGCACCACGCGATCCAGCCCCAGCGACTTGAGCATGGCGTAGGTGGTGGCCACCGCGGCCGTGATGACGGGCTTGCCAGTCATCGCCTCGACCTGGGCGATGGCCGGCAGCGAGGGCATCTGTACGCAGGCCGACAGCACGATGGCGTCGGCGTCGGCATGGTTCAGCGTCTTGACGATCTCGGGCAGGCGCGCCGGGTCGTGGCGGCCCACGTCCAGGTTGTCGGGGATCTCCAGCGCGCGGTAGTCCAGCACCTCGTGGCCTTCGCGGCGGATGTAGTCGACCACCAGTTCGGTGAGCGGCAACATGTACGGGGCCACCACCACGATCTTCTTCGCGCCGATCACCTTGAGCGCATCCACCAGGGCGCCCGCGCTCGTGATCACCGGGGCCGTCGCGCCGTTCTCCTCGGTGCGCTGGGTCAGGCGTTGCTGCGAGACGCGGTGGTAGCCGGGCCCCATGGCCATGATGGCGACCAGGCAGGCATAGCCCAGCACGTCCACGCGCGCGTCGCTGAGTTCCACGGCGCAGCGGTCGGATTCGCCGTCCATGGCCGCCAGTTCCTCCTTCACCACCTTCTTCATGCGCATGCGGCTGGAATGGAAGGTGAAGCGCTCGGGCCGGATCTGCAGGCGCGCCGTCAGCATCGCCGGGATCTCTGTCTCCATCGTGGTGTTGGAGCTGGGGACGATCTGTCCGATGCGAAAGGTCTTGGTCATGGTCTTGTCTCAGAGATTGAACAGTCGGCGGGCGTTGCCGTGGCAGACGAGATCGCGCGTGGCGGCGTCCAGCGGCGCCTGCTCGATGAACTGGCAGGCGTCCACGGTCGATTCGTAGGGGTAGTCGATCGAGAACAGCACGTTCTCTGCACCCATCTCGCCGATCGCGCCCAGCAGCGAGGGCGCCGAGCACACGCCCGAGGTGGTGATGAAGAGGTTGGACTGGAAGTAGGCCGAAGGCGGCTTCTTGAGCGTGATGCCGTGCGGGTAGGCCGCGAAGCGGCTGTCCAGCCGCCAGCGCATGAAGGGCAGGAACTCGCCCATGTGGCCCAGTACCACCTTGAGGCCGGGGAAGCGGTCGAACACGCCGCCGAACAGCAGGCGCAGCGCATGGCCGCCGGTCTCCATGGCCCAGCCGAAGGTGGCGCCCTGCAGCACCGGCACGTCGGCCAGCAGGGCCGGCACGGCGCTGAAGTTGGCCGGGTGCAGGTAGATCGGCGCGCCCAGCGCCTCGGCCCGTTCCCAGAACACGTCGAAGGCCGGATCGTCGTAGTAGCGGCCGCATGTGTGGCCGTTGATCAGCGCACCCTTGAAGCCCAGCTCCGTCACCGCGCGCTCGAGCTCGCGCGCCGCCAGCTCCGGCTGGTGCATGGCCAGGTGGGCGAATCCGCCGTAGCGGTCGGGCCGGCGCGCCACGCGCTCGGCCAGGAAATCGTTGTTCTCGGCCGCGCGGCGCAGGGCCAGCGCCGCATCGGGCTCGGCCTGCATGCCGGGCGCGCTCTGCGACAGGATCACGTACTGCACGTTGCCGGCGGCCATGTCGTCCAGCCGCGCGTCGTCGAAATCGGCCAGCCGCGTGAGCAGGTCCTTGCGGGCATCGGCGGGCAGGTGCTGGGTGAAGGCCTTGGCGTACTCGGAGAAGACGGGTACGGAGAAGTGCTCTTCGAAGGCGATCTTGGGTGTGGCGTTCACAGGGATGGTTCCGTCAGGGCCGCTCAGGCGGGATAGACCAGGTCGTTGGCGAGGATGTTGGTGTCGTGCACGACCTGGCGGTCGGCCAGCAGCAGCCGGCCGTCCTGGCGCACGAAGCGGTCGTGGTAGCAGCCGGCCAGGTGCAGGGTCGAGGGGCCCTCCACCAGCGTCTGCACGAGCATGAAGGGCGTCTGGGCCAGGATGCCGTCGGGCGTTGCCGACTCGACGCGCGTGAGCCCCAGCAGGTGCAGCATGTAGCGCGGCGCGAACATCTGGGTGCGCGAGATCGCCACGGCGCGGTCGATCATCATGGCGCGGCCTTCGCAGTAGACGAGGCCGACGGGCAGGTCGAGTTCGGCGTTCTCGCGCGCGGTGACGCGGTACACCGCATCCTCGGTGAAGAAGTCGGGCCAGCGCTCCAGGTCATTGGCATCGAGCACGGCGCAGTACTCGGCGTTGAACAGCTCGATCTCCTGGCGCAGCGCGATGGCCTGGGCGGGCGCGAGCTGGCAGGGGCGGTAGGCGGTGAGCTTCATGCGGCACCCCCTTCCACCGGCAGGCCCATGACCTGCCGGTAGTAGATGTACATGGCGCGGATGGCCGCTTCGGAGATCAGGCTCTCCGAGGTGCCCACGCGGCCCGGATCGAGCTTGATGTGGTTGATGCCCGTGCTGGAGCGGCGCACTCCCTCCTGCACGAACTTCATGGCCTCGTTGTCCTCCAGCCCCAGGAAGCCGGCCGGGCCCATCAGGTTGCCCTGGCGCAGCCGGTGGCGCTGCATCTCCGGCGTGTCGTCCTCGTAGCCGAACATGGTCCACTGCATGACCATGCTGTTCGGGCCGTTGGGGATGATCTGGCGCACGCCCAGCGTGTTCATCTCGCGCTGCACGATGAGGTTGGGCCAAACCGTCATCATGGTCACCGACCAGGGCGAATCGAACTCGCGCACGAAGTCGAGGAAGCGCTCGTCCTGCAGCCGCAGGCCATCATGGAAGGAGCGCATCTCCTTCTTGTTCTCCTCGCTCACGCTGGCGTACTTGTCCTCGGACTTGGCCGAGCCCATGAAGCCGTGCCGGCCGTGCACGGTGTCGGCGAACATGGTCGACTTGTTGCCCGCCACCAGCAGGCCGAACACCACGAGGAAGGAGTGCAGCAAGGTCGCGTGGTACGGGTCCTTCAGGTTCTCGTGGTACATCTTCCAGTTGCAGGGCAGCTCGTTGCGGTAGTAGCCCAGCACCTTGAGCTTCTTGCCCGTGAACGTGGTGTCGAACTCGTCCAGGATCTCGGGCGTGAGATAGTCCTCCAGCGGCTCCACGGTGTCGGAGTAGGAGGCGAACACCACGCCGTGCCGCGTGGCCACGCGCAGCTGGCGCGTGCCGTGGTCGGCGTTGCGGAAGTCCTTGGGCATGCCGCCGGCCTTGTTCACGCCGCGCTTGAACGGCACGCCCTGCAGGTTGCCCTTGAGGTCGTAGGACCACTGGTGGTACGGGCAGACGAACTCCTTGGCATTGCCCTGGTTGTGGCGGCAGAACTCGGCGCCGCGGTGGGCGCAGCGGTTCTCGAACACGGCGATGCTGCCGTCCTCGGCGCGCGCCACCACCACCGGCGTGGCGCCCACGTAGGAACGCTTGTAGTCGCCCACGTTCGGGATCTCGGCCTCCAGCGCAACGTAATTCCAGGTGGCGCCGCGGAATATCTTCTCCATCTCGCTGTCGTACAGCGGCTGGCTGGTGTAGACCCAGTCGGGAATGGTGTTGAGGGCATCGGCCGGCCAGACGCAGCCGTCCAGCGGCACGTTCTTGGACGCGTCCGTGATGCCGATCACGGTTTGGGATTGGTACATGGGTGTTCCTCCTGGAAAGCGCCAGGCCACGGCCTGCGTGGCCTTGACCCAGGCACGCAGCGGGCCCGCATGGGCCACGAACGCATCCGGGTCGAAGGGAGTGCGGGCGTCGAACAGCGCACGCAGCGCGCGCAGTTCGCCACCGGCGTTGAGGGCGATGCCGTGCACCGGCACGCCGGCGCGGTGGCCGATCCACAGGGCCTGTGCATTGGCGGCGGGATCGCCTCGGCGCACATACGCCAGGTCGGGCGCGGCCAGGCCCAGCATCTGCAGGTTGTGCGGGCCCTGGTCTGTCCAGAACCAGGGGTAAGGCACCACAGGCTGCGGCAGGCCCAGCATGCCGGCCGCGGCGGCGCGCGCCTGCTCGTTGGCGTTCTGCCAGGACTCCAGCCGCAGCTGCAGGCCCAGGTGCGGGTTGAACTGGCTGGCGCAGTCGCCGGCGGCGAAGACCTGCGGGTCGGAGCTGCGGCACTGCGCGTCCACGGCGATACCGCCGTTGCGCGCATCGATCTGCAGCCCCGCGGCACGGGCCAGCTCCGTTTCTGGCTCCAGGCCAATGGCCACCAGCACCTCGTCGGCCTGCACCACGGCGCCATCGTCCAGCACGAGTTGCACGCCCCGGGCGTCGACCTTCGCCTCGCGCAGGGCACGGCCGAGCCGCAGCGTCACACCGCGCCCACGCGCTGCGTCGGCCAGCCAGGCCGACGCGTCGGCCGGGAGGAAGCGCGACAACAGGGCCGGCGCACTCTCCACCACGGTGGCCTGCGCGCCGAGCGCCTGTGCCGAAGCCGCCGCCTCCAGGCCCAGGAAGCCGCCACCGACCACGGCAAGCCGCACACCTGGCGCGAGCGCGCTGCGCAGGCGGCGCGCGTCGTCCAGGCTGCGCAGGTAGTGCACTCGGGGCGTGCCGGGCGGCAGCGCCGCGAGCACGCGCGCCCGTCCGCCGGTGGCCAGCAGGCATTGCCGGTACGCCAGCACGCGGCCATCGCCCAGGTGCACGGTGCGCTGCGCCAGGTCCAGCCGCTCGGCGCGCGCGCCGGAGATGAAGGTCAGGCCGCAGCCTTCGAACTGCGCAGGAGCCAGCACGTCCAGCGCCGGTTCCTGCGCCTCGCACAACACCGCCTTCGACAAGGGCGGGCGCTCGTACGGCCGATGTGCCTCCGCACCGACCACCACCAGCCCGCCGCCGTAGCCGGCCCCGCGCAGCGCCTGGGCGGCCCGTGCCGCAGCCTGGCCGGCACCGACGACGACGATGGGCGCGTCGGCTGCTGTCATGGCGCAGCCGGGTCGACGACGTAGATCTCGTCGCCCTCGCGGCGCACGGCGTGCGTGCGCAGGTCGACGGTGGCCGGCGCGCACAGGGCCTTGCCGGTGCGGATGTCGAAGCGCGCCTGGTGCAGCGGGCACTCGATGCAGCCGTCCTCCAGGTAACCCTCGGACATCGACGCCTCCGCATGGGTGCAGCGGTTGTCGGTGGCGAAGAACTCGCCCGCGCTGCGGTACAGCGCGATGCGGGCGCTGCCCACGGTGACGGCCATGACCTCGTCGTCCTGCAGGTCTTGGGCAGATGCGATGCGTATCCAGTTCATCGGGGCAGCTCGGTTTGGGAACATCGATCGACAGCACGGTTCATGCCATCAAAATTACTCAGTAGGCTTGCATATTAAAAGAAATATAGCCTCGCCTGCAAGCCTGTTCTTCGGTGCAGCGCGGCACCACCGACGAATCCGCCATCGCCATGGGATGCGTGATCGGCTACAGCATCCGCACCGCGCAATGCCCCGTTTCAGTGAGAGAAATGCGCGCGGATGATGCACGTCCGCACCATATTCGGGCAAACCCCGAGGCTCCGGCGGCCTCCAGGCATTCCACTTCACGGCATAGTTCAGTATGCTGACCGATAAATGCGTAGTACCTTCGCTATTTTCCAAATCACCGCGCATCGATGGCATAGCATTTGCTGAACCGAGCAGGTCAGCCTCCCACCCGCCCCACCCCTCATTCCGAAGGAACTTCCAATGCAACGTCGTGGTTTTCTGAGTCAGGCCGCCGTCGCCGGCGCCGGAGCCGCCGCCCTCGCCGCCCCGTCCGCACAGGCGCAGGCCACCGTGCGCTGGCGCATGTCCACCTCCTGGCCCAAGAGCCTGGACAACATGTATGGATCGGCCGAGCTGCTGTGCAAGCGCGTGGGCGAGCTGTCGGGCGGCCGCTTCGAGATCCGCGCCTTCCCCGGCGGCGAGATCGTTCCGCCCGCGCAGAACATGGACGCCGTCAGCAACGGCACCGTGGAATGCAACCACGTGCTGGCCACCTTCCATTTCGGCAAGAACAGCGCGGTGGCGTTCGACACCGGCCTGTCCTTCGGACTCAACGCACGCCAGCACAACGCCTGGGTCATGCACGGCGGCGGCCTGGCCCACCTGCGCAAGCTCTACAAGCAGTACGGCATCGTCAACTTCACGAGCGGCAACGTGGGGGTGCAGATGGGCGGCTGGTTCCGCAAGGAGATCAAGTCGGTGGCCGACCTGCAGGGCCTGAAGATGCGCATCGGCGGCATCGGCGGCATGGTGATGTCCAAGCTCGGCGCGCTGCCGCAGCAGATCCCGCCGGGCGACATCTATCCCTCGCTGGAGAAGGGCGCGATCGATGCGGCCGAGTGGATCGGCCCCTACGACGACCTCAAGCTGGGCCTGAACAAGGTGGCGCCCTACTACTACTCGCCCGGCTGGTTCGAGGGCAGCGCGTCCATCACCACCATGGTCAACGAGAAGGCCTGGGCCGCGCTGTCGCCCGAGTTCAAGGCCATCTTCGAGACCGCCTGCAACGAGCAGACGCTGTCCATGCTGGCGCGCTACGACGCCACCAATCCTGGCGCCCTCAAGCAGCTCATCGCCGGCGGCGCCAAGCTCGCCTACTTCCCGCGCGACGTGATGGACGCTGCCTACAAGGCCTCGCAGGAAGTCTGGAAAGAGCTGTCCGACAAGAACCCCGACTTCGCCGCGATCTTCCCGCAGTGGCAGGCGTTCCAGAAGGAGCAGGTGGAGTGGTTCCGCGTGGCCGAAGCCGCGCTGGACGGCTACACCTTCAACGCCGTTTCCCGCCGCTGAGCCCGCCCTTCTTTTCTCCCCCACGACCGTTCATGGACCACAGTGACAACCCGGGCACCCGGACGAAAGCGCAGGGCATCGGCGCCCGGGTGCCGCGCAAGGAAGACGCCCGCCACCTGGCGGGCCAGGGCAACTTCGTCGGCGACATGGCCATGCCGGGCCTGTGCGAGGTGGCCTTCCTGCGCAGCCCGCTCGCGCACGCACGCATCGTCTCGGCCAACGTGCCGGCCGATATCGCCGAACTGGTGGTGCTGCGCGATGCCATGCCCGATGCGCAGGACATCGTCTCGCCCTCCACGTTGCCGACCTACCAGCCCTCGGCGCAGTCGCCGCTGGCCTCGGGCAAGGTGCGCTTCGTCGGCGAGCCGGTGGCGCTGGCCTTCGCGCCCACGCGGGCACAGGCCGAAGACCTGGTCGAGCGCGTGGAGGTGGAGTACGCCGAACTGCCGGTCTATGCCAACGTGTGGTCGGCGCTGGACGCCACCGAGGACTTCGTGCACGAGACCTGGCACGACAACCGCTTCGTGACGCTCAAGGCCGACCGCGACTTCGACCAACTCGCGGCCACGGCCGAAGTCAAGGTCTCGCGCCGCATCGAGCTGTCGCGCCAGTGCATGGTGCCCATGGAAGGCAAGGCCGTGCTGGCCTACTGGGACTTCCAGGCCGACCAGTTGGTGGTGGTGAGCGCTACGCAGGTGCCGCACCTGATCCGCACCGGCATCGCCAGCTTCCTCGACCTGCCCGAAGAGCGCGTACGCGTGATCTCGCCCGACGTGGGCGGCGCCTTCGGCTACAAGTGCGTGCTGCAGCAGGAAGAGCTCTGCGTGGCCTGGCTGGCCAAGACCTACCGGCGCCCGTTCCGCTTCCTCGAAGACCGGCGCGAGCACCTGATCGCCGGCGCCAACTCGCGCCAGCACCATTACGAGGTGACGGCCTATGCCGACCGGCGCGGCCGCCTGCTGGCGCTGGACGCGGTCATCACCATCGACGGCGGCGCCTACTCGGTCTGGCCCTTCACCGTGGGCCTGGAGCCCGGCCAGGCCGTCGGCAATCTGCCCGGCCCCTACGACTTCCGCGGCTACCGCTGCGAGACACGCTGCGTGGCCACCAACAAGCCCGGCTTCGTGCCCTACCGCGGCGTGGCGCGCACCGGCGTGTGCTTCGCGCTGGAACTGCTCATGGACGCATTGGCCCGCGAGGTCGGCCGCGACCCCTCCGAGGTGCGTCTCGAGAACCTGGTCCGCCCCGAGCAGATGCCCTATGTGAACGTGGCCAACAAGCACTTCGACGGTGGCGACTACCCGGCCAGCCTGCGCCGCGCGCTGGAGATGGTCGGTGCCGACGCCGTGCGCGAACGCCAGCGCCGCGGCGAACCCGACGGCCGGCGCATCGGCCTGGGCTGCGCCACCTACACCGAGCAGTCCGCCCACGGCACCTCGGTGTTCGCCACCTGGGGCACGGCCGTGATCCCCGGCCACGACCAGGCCATGGTGCGCATGACGCCGGACGGCGGCCTGGAGCTGCGCGTGGGCGTGCATTCGCACGGCCAGGGCATGGAGACCAGCTTCGCCCAGATCGCCCACGAGGTGCTGGGCATCGCCGTCGAGCGCATCCGCCTGCTGCATGGCGACACCGGCCAGACCCCCTACTCCACCGGCACCTACGCCTCGCGCTCGCTGGTGATGTCGGGCGGCGCGGTGTCCATCGCCTGCAAGCAGCTCGCGCCCCGGCTGCGCCACATCGCCGGCCACCTCATGGGCGTGGACCCGGCGGTGGTTGCGCTGGCCGACGGCCGCGCCTGGGCCGGCGAACAGTCGGTCACGCTGGCCGACGTGGCCAACGCCTGGTACGTGACACCGCAGCGCCTGCCTGCCGACGTGGACCGCGCGGGCCTGGAGGTGTCGACCGGCTACAAGCCCAAGGTCGACACCGGCGCCTTCACCTACGCCAGCCAGGCCGCCGTGGTGGCGGTCGACCCGGAGACCGGCGCCATCGAGATCCTGGACTACGTGGTGGTGGAAGACTGCGGCGTGATCGTCAACCCCATGATCGTCGAGGGCCAGACCATCGGCGGCATCGCCCAGGGCATCGGCACCGCGCTGTACGAGGAGATGCCGTACGACGAGCAGGGCCAGCCGCTGGCCTCCACGCTGGCCGACTACATCCTGCCGGGCGCCACCGAAGTGCCGCACATCCGCATCGACCACTTCGAGACGCCCTCGCCGCACACCGAGTTCGGCGCCAAGGGCATGGGCGAAGGCGGCGCCATCGCACCGCCTGCCGTGCTGTTCAACGCCGTCAACGACGCGCTGCGCGGCACCGGCGCGCCCGAGCTGCTGATGACGCCGCTGACGCCGCGCCGGCTGCTGCAGGCGCTGGCGCAGGGCCGGGCCGCCGCCACCAGCACGGTCGCGGCCGCGGAGGCCGCGCCATGAAGGCCGCTGCATTCGACTACCGCAGCCCCGACAGCCTGCTGGCCGCCACGCAGCTGCTGGCCGAGCAGGCAGGCCGGGCCAAGCTGATGGCCGGCAGCCAGTCCTTCGGCCCGATGCTGAACCTGCGCCTGACCCGGCCGCAGCTCGTCGTGGACATCTCGCGCCTGGCCGAACTGGCCGGCGTGCGCGTGGCCGACGGCCAGGTGGAGATCGGCGCCGGCGTCACCCATGCCGCCATCGAGGACGGCCTGCACGCGGCGCTGCGCGAGCACCCCATGCGCGAAGTCGCGGCCGGCATCGCCTACCGCGCCGTGCGCAACCGCGGCACGCTGGGCGGCAGCCTGGCGCACGCCGACCCCGCCGCCGACTGGATCGTCACGCTCACCGCGCTCGGCGCCCGGCTCACGCTGCGCTCGCCGCGCGGCACGCGCAGCATCGCCCTCGAAGAATTCATGCACGCCGCCTACACCACCGCGCTGGACGCGGACGAGGCCATCGCCGCCGTCCACGTGCCGCAAGCCACCACCGGCCACCGCTGGGGCTACTACAAGTTCTGCCGCAAGCCCGGCGAGTTCGCCGAGGCCAGCGCCGCCGTCTGGCAGGGCGCCGGCCAGCCGCAGGCGCGCATCGTGCTCGGCGCGCTGGACGGCGCGCCGCTGCAGCTGCCGGCCCTGGCCGAGCGCATCGCGGCGCAGGGCGCGGCCGCCGCCACGCGCGAGGCCCTGGCCAGCGCCGTGCACGCCGCCCTGCCCGGCCGCGATGCGGTCGACCACCAGTTGCACACGGTCTGCCTGGCGCGCGCACTGGCGCAAGCCGGCCTGGCCACCGCGCCGGCCACCCAGCCGGCGGGAGCACACGCATGAACACCGTGACGCTCGAAGTCAACGGCCGGCCCCTGTCGGCCGAGGTCGAACCGCGCACCCATCTGGGCGACTTCCTGCGCGACACCGTGCGCCTGACCGGCACCCACCTGGGCTGCGAGCATGGCGTCTGCGGTGCCTGCACGGTGCTGGTGGACGGTGCGCCCACGCGCTCGTGCATCACCTTCGCCGTGGCCTGCCAGGACCGCTGCGTCACCACCGTCGAAGGCTACGACGGGGATGCGCTGATGGGCCGCCTGCGCGCGGCCTTCACGCAGCACCATGCGCTGCAGTGCGGCTTCTGCACCCCCGGGATGCTGGCCACGGCACGTGACATCGTGCTGCGCCTGCCCGAGGCCGACGAGGCCCGCGTGCGGCTGGAACTGTCCGGCAACCTGTGCCGCTGCACGGGCTACATGGGCATCGTCGCCGCCATCCGCGACGTGCTCGGCCAGCTGCAACGCGAGCCCGACCCGGCCATCGCCGCGCTGCGGGATGCCGCGCGCGCCGGCCGGCCGCTGGTGCCAGCGGCGGCCACCGCCCCGGCCCAAGGTGCAGCCCGGCCCATGCCGGTCTTTCCGATCGCCACCGCACGGCCGGCGGCAGCCACGGGCTTGCCCGCGGCGACTGCCGTCGCAACGCCTGCCCAGGCAGCCGCCGTCACGCCACGGGCCGACACCACGCCGCAGCCCGATGTGCCCGCAGCAGCCATCCGCAAGGGCACGCAGATCGACGCCGCCTTCGAACTGCCGTTCGGCGCCGATGCCGTCTGGGCCTTCATGGGCGACCTGCCGGCCGTGGCCGGCTGCCTGCCCGGCGCGGTGATCGAGTCCCAGGACGGCGACAAGGTCAAGGGCAGCATCGCCATCAAGTTCGGCCCCATGGCCGCAGCGTTCGCGGGCGCGGCCCGCCTCGAGCGCGACGACGCGGCACGCCGCGCCGTGCTGCGCGGCGCCGGCAAGGACTCGCTGAGCCAGTCGCGCGCCCAGGGCGACATCGCCTACCGGCTCGAAGCGCTGTCGCCGCAGCGCACGCGTGTGCATGTGGACATGCTGTACGCGCTGCAGGGCCCGCTGGCGCAGTTCTCGCGCTCCGGCTTGGTCAAGGACTTCGTGCGCCGCATGGTGGCCGACTTCGGCCAGCAGGTCGCGTTGCGCATGGGCGGCGCCGCCAGCGGCGAAGCCACGCCACCGCCGGCCGCCGTGAGCCCTGTCGCCATCGTCTGGAGCCTGCTGCTGCAGCGCCTGCGCCGGCTGTTCGGCGGTGGCCGCTGACCCGCCGGTTTCGTCATCAACTTTCGAGGCCTCGCATGTCCCATCCTTCCGCACGCCGTCACCTGCTGGCGGCCGCCGCCATCGCCCTGGCCACGCTGCTGGGCGCCGCGCCTGCCGCCGCCCAGGCCCTGGAACCCGTCAAGGTCCGCCTGGACTGGACGCCCTGGGCCAACCACGCCGCGTTGCACCTGGCCCAGCAAAAGGGCTGGTACCGCCAGTCCGGCCTGGATGTGACGCTGGAGGACGGCAACGGCTCCGTCACCACGGTGCAGATCGTCGGCTCCAGCAACGCCTTCGACATCGGCCACGCCGCGCTCGCGCCGGCCATGATCGCGCGCGACAAGGGCCTGCCCGTCAAGGCGCTGGCGGTGTTCCTGCGCAAGAACGACATCGGCATGCTGGTGCCGGTCGACTCCGGCATCACCGGCCCGGCCCAGCTCAAGGGCAAGAAGATCGGCTACACCGCCGGTTCGCTCGAAGCCCCGTTCGTCGACGCCTTCCTGGCAGCCGGCAAGCTCAAGCGCGACGACGTGGAACTCGTCAACTTCGATGCCGCCAGCAAGGCGACCAACTACGCCGTGGGCCGCACCGACGTGGTGTTCTCCACCATCCCGTTCGTGCTGCCGACCACGAGCAAGGCGCGGCCCTCGCGCGCCATCCCGTTCGCGGACTTCGGCCTGAACATGCCGAGCTTCGGCCTGGTCGTCAGCGAAGCCAAGTTCGCCGAGCGTGGCGAGGTGCTCGCCAAGTTCGCCTCCATCGTCGCGCGCACGTGGGAGTACATCTACGCCGGCCACGAGGACGAAGCGGTGGACGCCATCGTCGCCCAGCGCCCGCAGGCCCGGCTCGACCGCGCCGTGCTGCGCGCCCAGCTCGACACGCTCAAGCTGTTTTTCGACAACAAGCCGGGCGAGCGCGTCGGCGTGCCGCAGCCGGCCGACTGGGAAGCCGCCGTCAAGACGCTTTCTTCCGTGCAGCTCATCGGCACCAGCCGCCCCGCCAGCGACTACTACGTGCCCGGCCGCGTGAACCCGGCCGCCTTTGACGCCCTGGTCGCAAAGTAAGCCATGCAGCCATCCAGTGTCTTGGCCAAGGGGGTCAGGAAGCAGTACCCAGGGCCGCGCGGCGTGCAGGCGCTGCAAGGCGTCGACGCAGAGATCGGCGCAGGCCGCTTCGTCAGCATCCTCGGCCCGAGCGGCTGCGGCAAAAGCACGCTGCTGCGCTGCATCGCCGGGCTCGAGGACATCAGCGAAGGGACCCTGACGGTTGGCGGCCGCGCCGTCGACGGCCCGCCGGACGGCGTGGGCATCGTGTTCCAGCACCATGCCCTGCTCGACTGGCGCAGCATCCGCGACAACATCCTGCTGCCCATCGAGTTCGCCGGCAAGCGCGTGGCCGACTACACCGCCAAGGTCGAGCACCTGCTGCGCATGACCGGCCTGCAGGACTTCGCCGACAGCTACCCGCGCGAGCTCTCGGGCGGCATGCGCCAGCGCGCCGCAATCTGCCGCGCGCTGGTGGACGACCCGCCGCTGCTGCTCATGGACGAGCCCTTCGGCGCGCTGGACGCGCTCACGCGCGACCAGATGAACGCCGAGCTGCAGCGCATCTGGATGGAGACGCGCAACACCGTGGTCTTCGTCACGCACGGCATCGCCGAGGCGGTGTTCCTGGGCGACGAGGTGCTGGTGTTCTCGCCGCGGCCCGGCCGCGTGGCGCACCGGTTCGTGGTCGACCTGCCGCGACCGCGCCCGCTGGCGGTGCGCGAGACGCCGCAGTTCGGCCAGTACGTCGGCGAGATCCGCCGGCTCTTCGGCCAGATGGGCCTGCTCGACGAGACCGGGGTGGCCACGGCATGAAGCATCCCGTCGTCTCCTCCATCCTTGCCGGCCTGGCTTCGAGCGTGGTGCTGCTGGTGCTGTGGGAAGTGCTGGCCCGCGCCTCGGGCGTGCGGCCCATCGTGCTGCCGCTGCCCAGCGCGGTGCTGGTCGAGCTCGGTGCCGAATGGCGCTGGTACCTCGGCCATGCCGGCTACACCACGATGACCACGCTGGCCGGCTTCGCGCTGTCGGTGGTCGGTGGCGTGCTGATCGGCACGGCCGTGGCCAGCTCGCGCCGCTGCGAGCGCTTCGTCTACCCGCTGGTGGTGGCGCTCAACAGCGTGCCCAAGGTGGCCGTGGCCCCGCTGTTCGTGATCTGGATGGGCACGGGCGCCGAGCCCAAGATCGCCATCGCCTTCCTGATCGCCGTGTTCGCCATCATCGTCGACACGCTGCACGGGCTGCGCTCGGTGCCGCAGGACGTGCTGGACGTGGCCCGCGTGCTCAAGGGCCGCCCGCTGGCGGTCTTCTGGAAGGTGCGGCTGCCGGGCGCGCTGCCGTCGATCGCGGCCGGCATGAAGGTGGCCGTCTCGCTGGCCCTGGTGGGTGCCATCGTGGGCGAATTCGTCTCGTCCCAGCGCGGCCTGGGCTACGTGATCATGAGCGCGCAGGGCACCTTCGACACGGTGCGCGTGTTCGCCGCGCTGCTGCTGCTCGCACTGATCGGCCTGCTGCTGTATGGCGCCCTGGTCTGGGCCGAACGCGCGCTCACGCCCTGGCGCGCCAACGACAAGCACTGACATCGGAGTTTCAATGGGTGCACTTCTCTCGCTTTCCAGGCTGATCGATGCCATCAACCTGTTCGTCGGCCGCTGGATCTCCTGGACGGTGCTGGCCGTCGTGGTGGTCAGCGCGCTCAACGCGCTGGCCCGCAAGTTCCTGCACGGTGGCTCCAACGCCTGGCTGGAGCTGCAGTGGTACCTGTTCGGCGCGCTGTTCCTGCTGGCCTCGGGCTACACCTTGCTCAAGAACGGCCACGTGCGCGTGGACGTGCTGTCGTCCAGGCTCTCCAAGCGCAAGCAGATCGGCATCGAGATCGCCGGCACGCTGTTGTTCCTGATGCCGGCCGCCGTGCTCATCATGGTGCTGGCCTGGCCGATGTTCTGGGACGCCTGGGTCACGCAGGAGGCCTCGCCGAACGCGGGCGGCCTGATCCGCTGGCCCGCCAAGCTGCTGGTGCCGGTCGGCTTCTCGTTGCTGATCGCGGCCGGCGTGTCGCACCTGATCAAGTGCGCGGGCTTCCTCATGGGCCGCTGCCCCGACCCGACTGCGCGCGACTCGGCCAAGACCGAGGAAGAGAAGCTGGCCGAGGAACTCAAGGCGCGGCTGGATGCCGAAGCCGCCGCGGCGCACGCCGCCGCCCGGGAGCGTTGAGATGGAATTCCTGATCGCCAACCTGGCGCCCATCATGTTCGCGACGCTGGTCGTGCTGTTGTTGTTCGGCTACCCGGTCGCCTTCGCACTGGCGGCCAACGGCATTCTGTTCGGGGTCATCGGCATCGAGCTAGGCCTTCTCACGCCAGCGCTGTTCCAGGCGCTGCCGCAGCGCGTGTTCGGCATCATCATGAACGACACGCTGCTGGCCCTGCCGTTCTTCACCTTCATGGGGCTGATCCTCGAACGTTCCGGCATGGCCGAGGACCTGCTCGAAACCGTGGGCCAGCTGTTCGGCCCCATGCGCGGCGGCCTGGCCTTCGCGGTGGTGGCGGTCGGTGCGCTGCTGGCGGCCACCACGGGCGTGGTGTCGGCCTCGGTCATCTCCATGGGGCTGATCTCGCTGCCCATCATGCTGCGCTACGGCTACGACCGGCGGCTGGCCACGGGCGTGATCGCGGCCTCGGGCACGTTGTCGCAGATCATCCCGCCCTCGCTGACGCTGATCATCCTGGCCGACCAGCTCGGCCGCTCGGTCGGCGACATGTACCGCGGCGCGCTGTTGCCGGGCCTGGTGCTGACCGGCCTGTACCTGGCCTATGTGGCGGGCCTGGCCATCGTCAGCCCCAAGCAGGTGCCGGCGCTGCCGCCCGAAGCGCGGGCGTTCCGCGAGGCCAACGGCAATTCCGGCGCGCGCTCGCTGGTGGTGCTGATGACCATGGCGCTCGGCTTCGCGATCGGCACCATGGAACTCGTGGTCGGCCCGGACGCTCCGGTGGACGAGCAGTTCGTGGTCGGCATGCTGCTGTGGGGCGGCTTCGCCTTCGCCGCCGCCACGGCCAACCGCGTGTTCAAGCTGGGCTGGCTGTCTGCCGTGGCCGAGCGCGTCACCTTCGTGATGATCCCGCCGCTGGCGCTGGTGTTCCTGGTGCTGGGCACCATCTTCATCGGCGTGGCAACGCCGACCGAGGGCGGCGCCATGGGCGCGGTCGGCGCGCTCATCCTGGCGCTGGTGCGCCGGCGCATGAACCTGACACTGCTGCAGCAGGCGATGGACTCGACCACGCGGCTGACCTGCTTCGCGCTGTTCATCCTGATCGGCTCCACGGTGTTCGCGCTGACCTTCCGTGCCGTCAACGGCGACCTGTGGGTCGAGCACCTGCTGACCAACCTGCCGGGCGGGCACTGGGGCTTCCTGGTCTTCGTGAGCCTGTTCGTGTTCGTGGCCGCGTTCTTCCTCGACTTCTTCGAATTGGCCTTCATCATCATCCCGCTGCTGGGCCCGGTGGCGGACAAGATGGGCATCGACCTGGTCTGGTTCGGCATCCTGATCGCGGTGAACATGCAGACCTCGTTCATGCACCCGCCGTTCGGGCTGGCACTGTTCTACCTGCGCTCCGTGGCGCCGCACGACGACTACCGCGACCGCGTGACCGGCACCACCGTGGCCGGTGTGCGCACCAGCCAGATCTACTGGGGCTCGGTGCCCTTCATCGTGATCCAGCTGGCGATGGTGGTGATCGTGATGACGTTCCCGGGCCTGGTCATGCACTACAAGGACGGAGAATCCAAGATCGACCCGAGCAGCGTCAAGATCGAGGTGCAGGGCGGCGGTGCCGGCTTCAACCCCTACGACAACGGCGAGCCGCCGGCCATGCCCACGGCGCCCTGAAGATCAGGCCACGACCGCCTGCTGCAA
The DNA here is from genome assembly GCF_003337555.1 of Pseudorhodoferax soli. Taxonomy (GTDB): domain Bacteria; phylum Pseudomonadota; class Gammaproteobacteria; order Burkholderiales; family Burkholderiaceae_C; genus Pseudorhodoferax; species Pseudorhodoferax soli. The sequence goes on from NZ_QPJK01000002.1 coordinate 392,136, forward strand.
CACGCCGCGCACGGTGTCGGCCACCACGTGCCGGCTCTGGGCGCGCCAGGCCAGGTGCAGTTCGGCATGCAGGCCGGCCGGTTCGCGCAGCGGCCGGAAGGCGACATGCGCATAACCCAGGCGCTGGGCCGATGCGGGCACAAGCGCCACACCCCACCCTGCATCGACCATGGCCAGGATGGAGTGGGTGTGGCTCAGCGTCAGCACGGTGTCGGGCGCCACGTCCTCGGCGCGCAGCCGGCCTGCGATGAGCTCGTAGATGTAGCGCGTGTCCGACGGGCAGTAGGCAATGAAGGGCTGGCCCTGCAGCTCCGCCAGCGCCATGGCGTCGACGCTGGCCAGTGCGTGGCCGGCGGGGGCCGCCAGCAGCAGCGGCTCGCGCAGCAGCATGCACGAGGCCGCGAAGCTGCGCGGCGCGAATGGCCGCACGATGCCCAGGTCGATGCGGCCTGCGGCCAGTGCGTCGAGCTGGTCCACCGTCTGCAGCTCGCGCGGCACGACTTCCACATCGGGCAAGGCCGTGCGGATCGCGCCCAGCACCTGCGGCAGCAGCGCGAAGCTGGCCGCGGCGATGAAGCCCAGCGTGACGGTGCCGGCATCGGCCCGCATGGCGCGGCGCGCGGCCAGCATGGCCGCCTGGCTGCGGCGCAGGATGTCCTCGGCCTCGCGCAGGAAGCTGGTGCCGGCCGGCGTCAGCCGCACCGTGCCACCGGCACGCTCGAGCAGCTGCACGCCCAACTCGTGCTCCAGCAGCTGGATCTGGCGCGTGAGCGGCGGCTGCGTCATGTGCAGCATGGCAGCCGCGCGGCCGAAATGGAGTTCGGTGGCGACGGCGACGAAGCAACGCAGTTGCGAGAGCTGGAACACGATTCAGAACTTGGATGGCGGGATCGACGGATTGGATTGGACGGCGCGGCGGCCGCTTTCTAGAGTAGCACCCCGTTTCACCGCTTCCTGGAGTTCTTCCCCATGCCTTCGTTCCAAGGTCCCGCGCTGCGCCAGGCGCTCAACGGCATCTCCGGCATCCTGGTCACGCCCTTCGACGCGCAGGACCGCGTGGTCGCCGCGCCGCTCAAGCCCGTGGTCGACCGCGCCGTGCAGGCCGGCGTGCAGGTGCTGGTGGCCAACGGCAACACCAGCGAGTTCTATGGGCTGCAGGCGGCCGAGGCCGAGCGTGCCGTCGCCATCGCCGCCGACTGCGTGGCCGGCCGCGTGCCACTGCTGGCCGGCGTGGGCCGCAGCGTGGGCGAGGCCTGCGCGCTGGCACGCGTCTCGCGCGACGCCGGCGCCGACGCGCTGATGGTGCACCAGCCGCCGGACCCCTTCGTCTCGCCGCGCGGCGTGCTCGCCTACGTGCAGCGCATCGCCGAGGCCGGCGCCGGCCTGCCGCTGGTGCTGTACCTGCGCAACGAGAACATCGGCCTGGACGCGATCGAGGCGCTGTGCCGCATCCCCGAGGTCGTAGGCATCAAGTGGGCATCGCCCACGCCGCTGGTGCTAGCCGCCGCCATGCGCCGCACGGCCGACCGGCAGCTGGCCTGGGTCGGCGGCCTGGCCGAGGTGTGGGCGCCGCCGTTCTACGCGGTCGGTGCGCGCGGTTTCACCTCGGGCCTCATCAACGTGCTGCCCGAGCGCTCCGTCGCGATCTACAACGCGCTCGAGGCAGCCGACCAGCCACTGGCCATGCGCCTGATCGAGGAGATGCTGCCGTTCGAGGAACTGCGCGCACAGGAGAACAACGGCACCAACGTGACCGTGGTCAAGAGCGCGCTGCAACTCATGGGCCACGACTGCGGCGCCACCCGCGCGCCCTCGGCCTGGCCGCTCACCGACAGGCAGCAGCAACAGCTGCGGGCACTGCTCAACGGCTGGAACCTGCTGCGCTGAAGCGCACGCCCCCCTTTTCCCTTTTCCACTTCGAGGAGACATCCCATGCGCATTCGCCGCGCGCTGATCGCGCTCGCCTGCACGGCAGCCATCGCCCCCCTGGCTTCGGCCCAGCCACCGGCCTTCCCGGCCAAGCCCATCACCATCGTCATCGGCTCCACGCCCGGCAGCGCAACCGATGGCCTCACGCGCGCCGTGGGCGCCGAGATCACCCGGCGTACGGGCCAGGCCGTCATCGTCGAGAGCCGTGCCGGCGCCTTCGGCAGCATCGCCGCGCAGTACGTGGCCAAGGCCCAGCCGGACGGCTACACGCTGTTCATGACGACCAACACCACGCAGTCGGCCAACCCGCACCTGCTGCGCAAGATCGCCTACGACCCGATCAAGGACTTCGCACCGGTCTCGCTGCTGGCACGCGGCTACCTGGCGCTGGTGGTGAACCCCCAGATCAAGGCCACCAACGTGGCCGAACTCGTGGCCCTGGCCAAGGCCCAGCCGGGCAAGCTCAACTACGGCTCGGGCAGCTCGTCGGCGCAGATCGCGACCGAGCTGTTCCAGCAGGCCACGGGCACCAAGTTCAACTACGTGCCCTACAAGGCCAACCCGCCGGCCGTGCTGGACCTCGTGGGCGGGCAGATCGACCTCATGATCGTGGACCTCACGACCAGCCTGCCGCAGGTCAAGGCCGGCAAGCTGCGTGCGCTGGGGATGAGCAGCCCCAAGCGCTCGCCGCTGGTGCCCGAGGTTCCGGCCATCAGCGAGTCGCTGCCAGGCTACGAATTCGGATACTGGAACGCGCTCTACGCGCCGGCCGGCACGCCAGCGCCGGTGGTGCAGCAACTGGCCGGCCTGGTGCGCGAGGCGCTGGCCGCGCCCGCGGTGCAGCAGGTCATCGAGAAGACCGGGCAGGAGGCCGCGTTCATGGGGCCGGAGGAACTGGGCAAGTTCCAGCTCGGCGAACTGGAACGTTGGGGCAAGATCATCCGCGCGGCGGGGATCGAGGCGGAGTGACTTCCTCTGCATCGGATGCGATGCTGAAGCGCGCATCGCAGCCGATCCCCGCTGCGATCCAGCGCCGGGCCAGCGGCGCCAGCCAGCGCGCGCCCAGCACCTCGGCCGGCGCGCTCAGTGCGCCACACAGGTAGCGGCTCTCCGCCTCGCTCCAGCGCAGCGCGCTGCAAGCACCGCGCCTGCGCCGCGAGAGCAGCATGCCCAGGGGGCACGGCTCCAGCAGGCAGCACATGCCGCAGCCGTTGCACGGCGCGCCATGCGCGGGCTTGGCCGGCGCATGCGGGTGCACGTGCACGACCTGCCAATCAGGGGAATCGGAACGGGGCATGGCGCGATGATGCCGCGTCCGGCCCGAGGGGTCACTGCGGCTTGGCCAGCCCCAGCTTCTCGATGACGACCTTCTCACGCGCCACCGTGTCCTGCGCGAATTTGGTGTAGTCGGCCGTGCTCTTGTAGTCGGGCAGCATGTCGTACTTGGCCAGCGTGGCCACGTAGCTGGGCTCTTCCATGGCCTTCTTGAACGCGTCGTGCAGGCGCTTGACGACCTCAGGTGGCGTGCCCTTGGGCGCACCGATGCCGAAGGGCGAGTTCTGCACGATGTCGTAGCCGAGCTCCTTGAGCGTGGGCGCATCGGGAAACTTGGGCAGGCGCTTCTCGCCCCAGGTGTTGAGCACGCGCAGCTTGCCGGCCTCGACCTGCGGCGCAAATCCGGTGGAATCCACCGCCGCCATGAGCTGGCCGCTGACCACGGCCAGCATGAGGTCGGCGCTGCCCTTGTAGGGCACGTGCTGCAGTTCGATGCCGGCCTGCTGCGCGAGGATCTCGGTCGTCAGGTGCGGGCTGGTCAGCGTGCCGGTGGAGCCGTAGGTCAGCTTGCCGGGGTTGGCCTTGGCGTAGGCCACGAAGTCGGCCCAGGTCTTGAACGGGCTGTTGGACGGCACCACGACACCGAAGGCATAGCCCGTGACGTTGATCACGTAGCTGATGTCCTTGATCGGGTCCCAATTGATCTTGGTGGTGTAGCCCAGGCGGAACACGCCCAGCGGGATCTGCGCGATGGTGTAGCCGTCGGGCTGCGCGATCTGCAGCGCCTGCGCGGGCAGCGTGCCGCCTGCGCCAGGCTTGTTCTCGATGATCACGGGGTGGCCGAGCACCTTGGCCGCGTTGTCGGCCAGCGAGCGCATGGTGATGTCGGTGGGCCCACCGGCGGGAAAGGCGATGACCAGCTTGATGGGCTTGCTGGGGAAGTTCTTCCAGGCCTGCGCCTGGGCGGTGAGGGGGGCCACGAGCGTGGTCAGCGAGGCGAGCGCGGCAGCGCCCAGCAGGGAACGGCGGAACATGGAACGGTCTCTCATCGTGGCGGGTGCAAAGCGGACCATTGGACACGAGCCGCCGCGGGGGCGCATCGGTGATGTCCCGGGGCGCGCGCTGCCGCGCCAGCGACCCGGGCGACACCGGTGGGAATGGCCGGGGCACGAACGCCCTGACATGCAGAAACAGCGCGCCCTGCTCTCCGCGTTTCCGCCGTGGACGGTATGCAGGCGCGCTGCTAGGGTCGTATCGCACCAGGAGTGCATGCAGAACAACCTTTTCGACGGCCCACCACATGAACACACTTCACCGCACAGCGGTTTCCATCACCCTCGCCACCCTCGCCTGCGCGGCCGCCAGCCAGGGCACTCCCGCAACCAGCACCATGGACAAGATCAAGGCCACCGGCGCCGTGGTGCTGGGTGTGCGCGAAGCCTCCGCGCCCATGGCCTATGCGCTCGGCGCCCACGACAAGTTCGTCGGCTACCACGTCGAACTGTGCGAGCACGTGCTCAGGGAGATCGCGCCCGGCGCCCGCTTCGACTACAAGGTCCTGACCGCGCAGAACACCATGTCGCTGGTGCAGAACGGCACGGTGGACATCGGCTGCGGACCGACCACCAACAACCTCACGCGACAGCAGCAGGTGGCGTTCGCGCTGACGAGCTACGTGAGCCAGGTGCGCATGGCGGTGCGGGCCGACTCAGGCATCACCTCGTTCGAGCAATTGGCCGGGCGCAGCGTGGCGGCGTCGACCGGCACGACGGCCGTGCTGCTGCTGCGCAGCTACGCCAAGACAAAGAACATCGAGATCCCGACCGTGCTCGGCAAGGACCATTTCGACAGCTTCCTGATGCTGGAATCGGGCCGGGCCGACGCCTTCGTGCTCGACGACAACCTGCTGGCGGGCCTGATTGCCAATGGCCGCAACCCCACGGGCTTTCGCATCGTCGGAGAGGCCCTGGCATCCGAACCGATCGCGCTGCTGTTCCGCAAGGACGACCCCGCGTTCAAGAAGGCGGTCGACGACGCACTGCGCAGGTACATGCTGTCGGGCGAGGCAGCCAAGCTCTACGCCAAGTGGTTCCTGTCGCCGATCCCGCCGAAAAACGCCAACCTGAACCTCGCCATGAGCGAGACGCTGCAGCAGCTGTTCCGCGAGCCCAACGACAAGCCGCTGGAGTCCTACGCCAAGTAGCCGTCAGCGCGCGAGCACCGGGGCCAGTGCCTTGCCCGTCGCCGTGCCCAGTCGCACCAGTTCTTCCGGCGGCGCCGCGCCGACGATGCGGCCACCGCCATCGCCGCCCTCGGGGCCCAGGTCCAGCACCCAGTCGGCCTCGGCGATCAGGTCCAGGTCGTGCTCGATCACGACCACGCTGTGGCCGCCATCGACCAGCCGGTGCAGCACACGGATCAGCTTCTCGACGTCGGCCATGTGCAGGCCCACGGTCGGCTCGTCCAGCACATACAGCGTGTGCGGCGCCTTCTGGCCGCGGCGGCCTACGTCGTCGCGCACCTTGCTGAGTTCGGTGACGAGCTTGATGCGCTGCGCCTCGCCACCCGACAGCGTGGGCGAGGGCTGGCCCAGCGTCAGGTAGCCCAGGCCCACGTCCTTCAGCAACTGCAAGGGGTGGGCGATGTTGGGCATGCTGGCGAAGAACTCGACCGCCTCGTCGACCTCCATCTGCAGCACCTCGCCGATGCTCTTGCCGCGCCAGCTGACGGCGAGCGTCTCGGGGTTGAAGCGTGCGCCGTGGCAGCTCTCGCAGGGCACCTTCACGTCGGGCAGGAAGCTCATCGCGATGGTGCGAATGCCTTGGCCTTCACAAGTCGGGCAGCGGCCCTCGCCGGTGTTGAACGAGAAGCGGCCGGGGCCGTAGCCGCGGGCCTTGGCCTCCAGCGTCTCGGCGAACAGCTTGCGGATGGTGTCCCAAAAGCCGATGTAGGTGGCCGGGCAGCTGCGCGGCGTCTTGCCGATCGGGGTCTGGTCGACCTCGAGCACGCGGTCGATCTGCTCGTAGCCGCGCACCTCGGTGCAGCCCGTCCAGCTGGCCCCATGCAGCGCCAGCGCCGCAAGGCCGGCCTGGGTGGACTTCTGTGCCACGACGGTCTGCACGTTGGACAGCAGCACGTCGCGCGCCAGCGTGGACTTGCCCGATCCGCTGACGCCGGTCACCACCACCAGGCGCTTGAGCGGCACGTCGGCGTCCACGTTCTGCAGGTTGTGCTCGCGTGCGCCGCGCACCGAGAGCCAGCTGGTGCCCGGCTCGGTGCCGCGGCGGGCCTTGAGCGGATGGCGCATGGCATCGCGCAGGTAGCGGCCGGTGACCGAGTCCTCGGCATTGGCCAGATCCTGCGCACTGCCTTGCGCCACGAGCCGGCCGCCGCGCTTGCCGGCGCCGGGGCCGATGTCGATCAGGTGGTCGGCACGGCGGATGGTGTCCTCGTCGTGCTCGACCACGACCAGCGTGTTGCCCTTGTCGCCGAGCTTGTGCAGCGCGTTGAGCAGGATGTGGTTGTCGCGCGCGTGCAGGCCGATGGTGGGCTCGTCCAGGATGTAGCAGACGCCCTGCAGGTTGCTGCCCAGCTGCGCGGCCAGGCGGATGCGCTGCGCCTCGCCACCGGACAGCGTGGGCGCACCCCGGTCCAGCGTCAGGTAGCCCAGGCCCACTTCTTCCAGAAACTCGAGCCGGCTGGCGATCTCGGGCAGCAGGTCGCGTGCGATGTCGGCCTCGCGGGCCGACAGCCGGCCACCGGCCAACAGCGCCTGCACCCAGGTGCGGACCTGCGCGACGGACATGCGCGCGATGTCGGTGATCGAGCGGCCGTCGAAGCGCACGGCGCGTGCCGTGGCGTTCAGCCGCGTGCCGGCACAGGCCGGGCAGGCGTGCTCGCCCACATCGTCGGCTTCCGGCTCGGCGAAGGTCTGTTCACGGCCCTTGTTGTCGTCGTCACGCACCGAGTCGTCGTAGACGGCGCGCTGCTCCTTCGAGAGCTTGACGCCCGTGCCCACGCAGTCGGGGCACCAGCCGTGCTTGCTGTTGTAGGAGAACAGGCGCGGATCGAGCTCGGCGTACGAGGTGGCGCATACCGGGCAGGCGCGCCGGGCCGAGAACGCCAGCAGCGCGCCGATGTGGGCCGTGGGCTGCCCATCGGCCAATGCGCCGCGCAAGCCGTCGAGCTCGCTCAGCACATGCACTACGCCTTTGCCGTGCTCCAGCGCCTGGGCCAGTGCGTCGCGCAGCCGGCCCTCGTTGGCGGGCGTCACGTCCAGGCTGGCCACCGGCAGCTCGATGGTGTGTTCCTTGAAACGGTCGATGCGCGGGAAGCCCGTGGTCGGCAGAAAGTTGCCGTCCACGCGCAGGTGGGTGTAGCCGCGCGGGCGCGCCCAGTCGGCCAGCTCGGTGTAGACGCCCTTGCGGTTCATCACCAGCGGTGCCAGCAGGCCCACGTGCTGGTCGCGGAACTGGCGCATCAGCTGGGCGGCGATGCTGTCCGGCGTCTGTGGCTGCACCGGTGCGCCGTCCTTGGTGCAGTGCTGCACGCCCAGCTTGACGTACAGCAACCGCAGGAAGTGCCAGACCTCGGTGGTAGTGCCGACCGTGGACTTGCGGCCACCGCGCGACAGCCGCTGCTCGATGGCCACCGTCGGCGGAATGCCGTAGACCGCGTCGACCTCGGGCCGGCCGGCCGGCTGCACGATGCTGCGCGCGTAGGCGTTCAGCGATTCGAGGTAGCGGCGCTGGCCTTCGTTGAACAGGATGTCGAAGGCGAGCGTGGACTTGCCGGAGCCGCTGACGCCGGTGACCACGTTGAAGCTGCCGCGCGGAATCTTCACCGAGAGCGACTTGAGGTTGTGCTCCTTGGCGTTGACGATCTCGATGGCGTCGGGCGCAGCCGCCGCGTAGCGCGGTGCCGGCTCGTGCACGGCCAGCGCCTGGCCCGGCTCCATCGCGGTCTCGTACGCGCGCAACGCGGCGCCGGTGTGCGAAGAAGCGTGCTCGCGCACCTGCTCGGGCGTGCCGGTGGCCACGAGCAGGCCACCGCCGTCGCCGCCCTCGGGGCCCATGTCGATCAGCCAGTCGCTGGCGCGGATCACGTCGAGGTTGTGCTCGATCACGACCAGCGAATGCCCGGCATCGAGCAGCTTGCGCAGCGCACGCATGAGCTTGGCGATGTCGTCGAAGTGCAGGCCCGTGGTGGGCTCGTCGAACAGGAACAGCGTGCCCTTGCGTGCCAGGCTCTGGCGCGAGGAGGCGCCGCTTTTGGCGGCCTCGGCGAGGAAGCCTGCGAGCTTGAGCCGCTGCGATTCGCCGCCCGACAGCGTGGGCACGGGCTGGCCAAGCTTCACATATTCCAGGCCCACGTCGACGATGGGCTGCAATGCGCGCACCACCTCGCGGTCGTTCTCGAACACCAGCACGGCCTCCGAGACAGTCAGATCGAGCACGTCGGCCACGCTGAACTGGCGGCGCTTCGCGCTCGCCACGTCGCGGCGTTCGATCGGCACCTCCAGGATCTCCGGGCGGTAGCGCTTGCCGTCGCAGTCCGGGCAGCGCAGGTAAACGTCGGACAGGAACTGCATCTCCACATGCTCGAAGCCGGAGCCGCCGCAGGTCGGGCAACGGCCGTCGCCGCTGTTGAAGCTGAACTTCGACGCGGTGTAGCCGCGCTGGCGCGCGAGCGGGGCATCTGCGAACAGCGCGCGGATGGCGTCCCACGCACCCACGTAGCTGGCCGGGTTGGAGCGCGCGGTCTTGCCGATGGGCGATTGGTCGACGTACACCACGTCGGCCAGGTGGTCGGCACCGAGCAGGCGGTCGTGCAGGCCGGGCGAATCGGTGGCGCGGCCGAAGTGGCGCAGCAGTGCCGGCGCCAGCACGTCCTGGATCAACGTGGACTTGCCCGACCCGCTGACGCCGGTCACGCAGACCAGGCGCTGCAGAGGGATGTCGACCGTCACATCGCGCAAGTTGTGCTCGCGCGCACCTTCGAGGATCAAGCGTGGTGTGTTCTCGCCGACAGGGCGGCGCTGGCCGATGCCGATCTGCTTGCGCCCGCCCAGATACTGGCCAGTCAGCGTATCGGCGTGGCGCAGCTGCGCCGTGCTGCCGTCGAACACGATCTGGCCCCCGCGCTCTCCGGGGCCCGGGCCCATGTCGATCATGCGGTCGGCCGCGAACATGACGGCCGGGTCGTGCTCGACCACGACCAGCGTGTTGCCCGCATCGCGCAGGCGCTGCATGGCCTCAATGATGCGGTGCATGTCGCGCGGGTGCAGCCCGATGCTGGGCTCGTCGAGCACGAACAGCGTGTTGACCAGCGAGGTGCCGAGCGCCGTCGTGAGGTTGATGCGCTGCACCTCGCCGCCCGACAGCGTACGGCTCTGGCGGTCCAGCGTGAGGTAGCCGATGCCCACGTCGCAGAGGTAGCGCAGCCGCGTGGTGATCTCCTCGAACAGCAGGCGCAGGGCCTGGGCCTCGCCCTGCCCTGCCGTAGGCGTGCCGGTGGAAAGCCGGTCGAAGAAGCGGCGTAGCCGGTCGATGGGCAGCAGCATGAGGTCGTGCAGCGTGAGGCCCGGCAAGGTTTCGAGTTGCGGGCGCGTCCACTGCACGCCTTGCGGCATGAAACGCTTGGCCGGTTCGAGTACGGCGTCCGCATCGTCCTTGCTGCCAAGGCGCCAGAGCAGGCTTTCGGTCTTGAGCCGTGCGCCGCCGCAGGTCTCGCATGGCGTGTAGCTGCGGTACTTGGACAGCAAGACGCGGATGTGCATCTTGTAGGCCTTGCTCTCCAGGTACTCGAAGAAGCGCTTCACGCCGAACCAGTGCTGGTTCCACTTGCCGTTCCAGTTGGGCGAGCCGTGGATCACCCAATGTTTCTGCTCGGGCGTCAGCTGCTTGTAGGGCGTGTCGCGCGGGATGCCGGCGGCCTCGGCATGGCGCATGAGGTCGTCCTGGGCTTCCTGCCAGGCCGGTGTCTGCATGGGCTTGATGGCGCCGGCACGCAGCGTCATCTTGTCGTTCGGAATGACCAGGTCGTAGTCCACGCCGATCACGCGGCCGAAGCCGCGGCAGACCTCACATGCGCCGACCGGCGAGTTGAACGAGAACATCGACGGGATCGGGTCGGCGTAGCGCAGGTCGCTGTCGGGGCAGTGCAGGCCCGTGGAGAAGCGCCAGATCTCGGGCGCGGCGTCGGGCTCGGCCGCGAGCGCGTAGACGTTGAGCCTGCCGGCGCCACGCTTGAGCGCGGTCTCGATGGCCTCGACCGCACGCACGCGCTCGGTGCCGGCCAGGCGGAAGCGGTCGGCCACCACATCGAGCAGCTTGCGCGGACCGGCGGGCGTGGCCACCTCGCGCTCGGCCTGGATGCGCGTGAAGCCGCTGGCCAACAGCCATTCGGCCACCTGCTCGCCCGACGTGCCGGCCGGCAGTTCCACCGGAAAGGTCAGCACCAGCCGCGGATCGTTCTGCTCCGCGGCGCGCCGTTGCAATTGGGCATAGATGCTGTCGGGCGAATCGTGGCGCACGGGCTGTGCCGTCACCTTGTCGAACAGCTGGCCCGCGCGCGCGAACAAGAGCTTCAGATGGTCGTTGAGCTCGGTCATCGTGCCCACCGTGGAGCGCGAAGACCGCACCGGGTTGGTCTGGTCGATGGCGATTGCCGGCGGCACCCCTTCCACGCGGTCCACGGCCGGCTTGTCCATGCGGTCCAGGAACTGGCGCGCGTAGGCCGAAAAAGTCTCGACATAGCGGCGCTGGCCTTCGGCGTAGAGCGTGTCGAACACCAGGCTGGACTTGCCCGAGCCGCTGGGCCCGGTCACCACCGTCAACTCGCCCGTGCGGATGTCGAGGTCCAGGTTCTTGAGGTTGTGCTGACGCGCGCCACGGATGGCGATGGTTCCATGGGGCATGGCTTGGGTGGGGGTGCAGACGTGAAAGGCGGGGAATTGTAGGGAGAGGCATGTAGCCGCGCTGGGAAGCGTGCAAATGTTCACAAAGACGTTCCAGGGCTAGTCGCTGACGCGTCGCCGGCAACACAGCGTGGCCCCCTTACGTCGACTTCTTCACAGGGCGATTTCTCAGAAGTTTCCACAATTCATTGCATACAAACCAACCGTCACTAGGCACTGAATATGAGCAAATCCATCCTCCGCCTGCAGCTGTCCACGCTCGCTCTTCTGTGCGCAGGCGTGGTTCTCTCATCTGCCGCTGCGGCGACCACCGTCACGCTGAATCCGCTCACCACTGGCAGCGTGCCCACTGGAAGCGCGGCGGGCGGTCTGTCCAGCACCTGGTACAAAGTGCAGAACGATGCGCGCTTCAGCAACCAGGTCTACACCGACGAAACCGGCACCACGCAGGCCATCAGCGCCTACAGCTGGGGCACGGGCATCTGGTCGACGAGCGACATCCCGGGCATCGCCTCGGGCAGCAACCCCTATGTGACCAAGACCGCCACCACCACGGGCCAAGTCAGCTACGCCAACAACATCTACAACAACACCCAGGCCAGCGGCGCCTACGGTGTCTGGGGCGAGGACTATCAACGCGCGCTGGCGCCAATCGTCGGCGGCGCGAACGGCTGCCCGCTGCAAACGGAGGCCCAGAGCCTTGCGCATTGCGGCGGCGAGTTCAACTACGCTGCCGTGTTTTCCGGCTACCTCTACGTCGGCGTTGCAGGTGTTTACGATTTCGGCGTGTTCGCCGATGATGGCTTCACCTTCACATTGACGGGCCTGAACGCCAGTCTCGGCATGGCGCACGAAACCCTGGCAGGCAGCAGCGGGCGCGGCCTGTACGAACTGCTGGCCATGAATGGCATCGACGAGTTGTACCTGGAACAGGGCTACTACGGCATCGACATGACCTATTTCAACCGCCTGGAAGCCGGCGTGATCGACCTGGGCTGGCGCGGCCCCGGTGCAACCGCCTGGACGAGCATCGACGAAGGCAGCCTGTACAACCAGGTGCCGGAACCCACCTCGGTGGCCCTTTTCAGCGCCGCCTTGCTGGGCCTGTGGGGCATTCGCCGGCGCAGCCTGTCGGCGGCCGTGCGGTCAGCCGCATGACGCGAGCGCCTGGCCAGCGCCACGCCCGCACGCGCCTGCAGGCTTGCCTCACAGCGCTGTTGCTGGCCAGTTGCGCGTTGCCCAGTTGGGCGGACCGCTACGGACAAGCCATCGCGGAAGCGCGCGCCGGCAAGTACGACAGTGCCCTTGCCACGCTGCAGGATCTGCTGGCGCAGAACCCGCGTCGCCTCGATGTGCGGCACGACCTCATCGCTGTTCAAAGCTGGGCCGAACGGCACGAAGAGGCCATGGCCAGCAGCCGCTCGCTGCGCCTGGGCACCTCCACGCCGGACTATGTGCTGGCCGCCATCGGCAAGTCGGCGTTGAGCCGGAACGACGGGGCTCGTGCAGCCCAGGCCTATGGGTTGCTGGCACAACGCCGTCCACGCAGCGCCGATGCCGCACTGGGCGCTGGGCTGGCACTGCTCGCCGACGGCAAGCCTTCCGCCGCTGACGCGCAGTTGCGCCGAGCGCTGTTGCTGGCGCGGCAGGACGTACCTATGCTGCAGTCGGCACTCGCGGCCTTGCAGGCACGCGATGAAGACCAGCGCGCCCGGCCCTTCGGGGAACGTCTGCTGGCCTTGGGCGTGCAGACGCCAGCAGCGCTTGCATCTGCTCCAGTGGCCATGCCGGCAGCGCCCACTCCTGTGGCAGTTGCTGCACCAGCTCCGGCACCAGCTCCGGTATCAGCACCGACGCTGGCCGACGCCCAGGCCACGAACGGCCGTCATATCCGCGAAGCCATCGAGGTGCTGGACCGCGACTTCACGCCGGCGCGCTACGCGCCCATGGACGCAGCGCTCGTTGAAAACGCCCAGCTCATCGATGAAGCGCGCCAGCAGAAAGCCAACGACGTGCTGCTTCGCCTGCGCCGCGACCGCACCGTCGCGCTGCGCCAGCGTGGCCACGCGGAAGAAGCCCTTGCGCTGTTCCGTGAACTCGAGACCAACGGCGCTCAGCCGAACTATGTCGTGCTGGCCGCGGCAGACGCACAACTGCAATTGCGTCAACCAGCGCAAGCGCGCGCGCTGTACCGCCGCGTGCTGCAGCAGGAACCGACCAGCGCCGCTGCCCGGTCCGGCCTGATTTTCGCGGAGGTCGAGGCCGAGAACTTTCCCGCCGCCGAAGCAGTGTCGCAAGACCAACTGCGCGACAGCGGTGCCAGCGTATCGGCACGCCGCACCGACATCATGCTGCTGCGTTTCGCCGACCGACTGAACGAAGCCGAGGCGGCGCTGAGTGTCCTGCAGGCCGAACTGCCCGACGACGCCGGCCTGTGGCTTGATCAGGGCGAACTGCTGGCGCGGCGTGGCTCTCCCCGCGCAGCCGCAGAACGCTTCGAGGCCGTGCTGAACCGGTCGCCCGACAATATCCGCGCGCGCGTGGGGCTCGCTGACGCCATCTGGGCCCAGGGCGATATCGCCCAGGCCCGCACAGCCATCGAAGATCTGCAACGCAGCGCGCCAGAACACCCCGCCGTGCAACGCCTGGTGCGCGCGTGGGAGCGCAGCAAGCGCCCCCTCCTGGTCAGCGGCGCCACGCGCGGCCTGGGTCAGGGCCACGTGGCCGGCAACAACGATCTGATCTGGGAATCCACGCTGTACAGCGGCATGCTCGGTGACGGCCAGCGTGTCTACGCCAACCACCATCTGGCGCGCGCGAGCTTCGACGACAACTCGGCCAAGCACGAACGCGCCGGCATGGGCATTGAGATCACGCGCCGCGACTGGCAGGCCAGCATGGAAGTGGGCCAGGACCTGCGCAACGGCGAAGACGCCTATTGGGCCATCAGCGGCAGCCGCCAGGTCGGCGACCATTTCTCGGTGCGCGCGCGACACGAGAGCCAGACCAACGACTTCCCGCTCAAGGGCCGTATGCCGGATGCGGAGAACTACCTGAACGCGCCCCGACACCTGCACGCGAGCAAGAGCCTGGTCGGTGCCGCCTACCAGTGGAACGAGTCGCGCCGCATCGCGGCCGACCTGGCCTACTACGACTTCAACGACGGCAACCGCCGCAAGTCCTTCGCGGCCAGCTGGACCGAGCGGCTCTACAGCGGCTACGGCAGGACGCTGGACCTGCAGCCAGCGTTCTACGCCAGCGCCAACACGCTGCGCGACGCGATCTACTTCAACCCGGCGCGCGACATGGCGCTGTCGGTCACGCTGGCCGGCGACTGACTGACCTGGCGACGCTACGACAAGAGCTTCAACCAGCGCGCCGCCATCACCATCGGCAGCTACAAGCAATTCAGCGATGTGCATGCCCCGGGTGGCGGCTGGATGCGCGAGGACTACGGCTGGAACTTCTTCCACGACCTGCGCTACGAGCACGAGTGGAACATCGGCCCTGACTTCTCGACCCGCTATGGCGTCGGCACGCGCCGCTTCCCGTACGACGGCGTCTACGAAACCAAGGGCTACATCTACCTGCACGCCACCTGGCGCTTCTGACCCACTGGAGAGACCAACATGGACTTCGACCTGGGCCGCAGCATCGGCTGGCTGTTCGACTTCACCTTCTACTACCCGCTGTTCATGTCCTATGTGTGGATGTGCGGCGGCCTGTACTACTACTTCCACTACGAGCGCAAGGACCCGGCCTTCGACCAGCCACCGCCGTTGCCGTCCTACCCGCCGGTCAGCGTGTTCGTGCCTTGCCACAACGAGGCGGCCAACCTGCACGAGACCGTGGCCGCCCTGCGTGCACTGAACTACCCCGAGTTCGAAATCCTGCTGATCGACGATGGCAGCACCGATGCCACGCCAGCCCTGATCGACCGCTATGCGCGCGAAGACAGCCGCATCCGCGCGATCCACCTGGCCGCCAACCAGGGCAAGGCCGTGGGGCTCAACACCGCGGCCGCGCTGGCCCGCCACGACTACTTCCTGTGCATCGATGGCGATTCCATCGTCGACCCGCACTGTCTGCAATGGATGATGCGCCAGTTGCTGTCCAGCCCGCGCGTGGGCGCCGTGAGCGGCAACCCGCGGATCCGTACGCGCTCCACGCTGTTGGGCCGCATCCAGGTCGGCGAGTTCTCGTCCATCATCGGCCTCATCAAGCGCGCCCAGCGCACCTACGGCAAGGTGTTCACGGTGTCCGGCGTGATGGTGTGCTTCCGCCGCGCAGCGCTGCACGATGCCGGCTATTGGAACCCTGATGCGCTGACCGAGGACATCGACATCAGCTGGCGCCTGCAATTGCGCCACTGGGACGTGCGCTTCGAGCCCGCCGCGCTGTGCTGGATCCTGATGCCCGAAACCTTCCGCGGGCTGTGGCGCCAACGCCTGCGCTGGTCAATGGGGGGCACGCAGGTGCTCTTCGGCCGGCGCGCCGTGTTTGGCCAGTGGCGGCACCGCCGCATGATCCCCGTCTACATCGAGTACTTCACGAGCGTGCTGTGGGCCTACACCATGGCCGCAGTGATTCTGCTTTGGATCGCGGGCCAGTTCGTACACATCCCTGCGCCATGGCACGTCAACACACTGATTCCGGGCTGGCATGGTGTCGTGATCGGCACCACCTGTCTGCTCCAGTTCGCGGTGTCCATGTTCCTCGATCGCCGCTACGAGAAGGGCCTGGGCCGCAACTACTACTGGATGATCTGGTATCCGCTGGCGTTCTGGATTCTCAACGTCTTCACCACCTTGGTGGCTGTGCCGCGCGTGATCCTGCGCGGCAGCAAGCGTGCCACCTGGGTCAGCCCGGACCGCGGCATCCGGGCACAACCCTGACACAAGAAGAGCCAGACATGAGCAGTCTTTCCATTGAATTGAGCCACCGCCCCGCCAACCCGCTCATCATCGAGCGCCCGGACCTGCAGAGCGGCAACCAGCGCGCGGTCTTCGGCTTGCTGACGGCCGTGTTCTGGCTGCTGTGGGTGGTGCTGTGGTTACCGCTGATCACGGTGTTCGGCTGGGCCTTCTTCGGCTACCAGTTCAAGTTCCACGTCATCGACATGCAAGGCTATGCCGGCTTCCTCGGCGTGCTGGGCGTCTACGCCCTGGTCATTGTGCTGCTGGGCGGCAGCCTGCTGGCCTGGGCCAAGTACAACCACCTGCGCTTTCGTGGCGTGGACCGGCGCAAGGGCTTCGAGCCGCCCACGCCGGCAGATCTGGCCGCCATCCATGGGCGCCTTCCGGAAGAAGTCGCGCAATGGCAGCAGATGAACATCGTCACCGTGCACCACGACAGCGAAGGGCGCATCGCGCGCGTGGAATGAAAGAGGCCCGGGTGACCCGGGCCTTCTCACATGGGGCGCGGCGCGCCCTCAGTCGTTGGCGTAAATGTCGTTGTCCTTGGTCTCCTTGACGAACAAGGTGCCGATGACCAGCGTGACGGCCGCGATGATGATCGGATACCACAGGCCGTTGTACATGTTGCCGGTCTGCGCCACGATGGCCAGCGCGGTGGCCGGCAGCAGGCCGCCGAACCAGCCGTTGCCGATGTGGTACGGCAGGCTCATCGAGGTATAGCGGATGCGGGTGGGGAACATCTCGACCAGCATGGCGGCGATGGGCCCGTAGACCATGGTCACGAGGATCACCAGATAGACCAGGATCACGATGGTCATGAAGGTGTTCATCTTGGCCGGGTCCGCCTTGGCCGGATAGCCTGCGGCCTTGAGGTCGTCGGTCACGGCCTTCTTGAGCGCCGAGTCCTTGGCCTTCAGTTCGTCTGCTGGCAGGCCAGCCGCGTTGTAGCTCGTGATGACCTGCTCTCCGATCTTGATGGTGGCCGGTGCACCAGCCGGGCCGGCCACGTTCTCATAGCTAACCGAGCTGGACGACAGCACCTGCTTGGCGATGTCGCAGGAGCTCGTGAACTTGGACGTGCCCGTGGGGTTGAACTGGAACGAGCATTCCTTGGGATCCGCCGTCACGACGACCTGGTTCTTGGCTTGTGCCGCGGCCAGGTCCGGGTTGACGGCCTTGGTGAGCGCGTTGAACACCGGAAAGTAGGTCAGCACGGCGAGCAGGCAGCCGGCCATGATGATGGGCTTACGGCCGATGCGGTCCGACAGGCTGCCGAAGATCACGAAGAACGGCGTCGCGATGACCAGCGAGATGGCGATCAGGATGTTCGCCGTCGCGCCGTCGAGCTTGAGCGCGCCGGTCAGGAAGAACAGCGCATAGAACTGGCCCGTGTACCAGACCACGGCCTGCCCGGCGGTCAGGCCCACCAGCGCCAGG
Source organism: Pseudorhodoferax soli (assembly GCF_003337555.1). GTDB lineage: Bacteria > Pseudomonadota > Gammaproteobacteria > Burkholderiales > Burkholderiaceae_C > Pseudorhodoferax > Pseudorhodoferax soli. The sequence continues at coordinate 409,611 of NZ_QPJK01000002.1, forward strand.
ATCACGATCTTGAGGTTGCGCCATTGGCCGAAGGATTCGGTCAGCGGCGCCTTCGACACCTTGCCCTCGGCCTTCATCTTCACAAAGGCTGGCGATTCGTTCATCGACAGCCGGATGTACACCGACACGCCCAGCAGCAGGATGGACACCAGGAACGGGATGCGCCAGCCCCACTCGGCGAACGCGGTCTCGCCGATGGCAGTGCGCACGCCCAGGATCACGAGCAGCGACAGGAACAGGCCCAGCGTCGCCGTGGTCTGAATCCACGAGGTGTAGAAGCCGCGCTTGCCCGGTGGCGCATGCTCGGCCACGTAGGTGGCCGCGCCGCCGTACTCGCCGCCCAGCGCCAGCCCTTGCAGCATGCGCAGGATGATCAGGATGATGGGCGCGGCCACACCGATGCTGGCGTAACCGGGCAACAGGCCGACGATGAAGGTCGACAGGCCCATCAGCAGGATGGTGACAAGGAAGGTGTACTTGCGCCCGATCATGTCGCCCAGGCGCCCGAACACCAGGGCACCGAAGGGCCGCACGATGAAGCCGGCGGCGAACGCCAGCAGCGAGAAAATGGTGCGCGAAGCCGGATCCAGTGCCGAGAAGAACTGGTTGCCGATGATCACGGCCAGCGTGCCGTAGAGGTAGAAGTCGTACCACTCGAACACCGTGCCGATGGACGAGGCGAGGATGACCTTGCGCTCCTCCTTGGTCATGGGGCGGCTGGCCGGAACCGGCTTCCCCCCCTGCATTGTGGCTGCCATGCGTTTGTCTCCTGTTGTAGCCGGCCCCCGGACGGGAGCCTAGGCGCATTCTTGGAGCGCGCACTGACCCATCTCTGACACCGGGCCAACGGATTCTTACAACTCGGGTACTAACCCGCAGAGTCCGTTTCAGGATGTGGGTTGTCAGACCTCAATGGCTGAACATCCGCCGGTGCAGTTGCCGCAGCGACCACCACACCGTGCCTGCAACCAGCGGAATCGCCAGCGCCGCCGTGCTCTCGGCCGACCAGGGCCAACCGAGCTTCTGTGCACCCTTGGCCAGGTAGCTGACCAGACCGACGATGTAGTAGGTGATGGCTGCGACCGACAAACCCTCGACCGTGGACTGCAGCTTGAGCTGCAGGTCTTGCCGCGTATTCATGGTCGCCAGCAGCGCCTGGCTGCTTTGCTGCTGCTCAATCTCCACGCGCGTGCGCAACAGGTTGCTGATGCGCGAGACGCGCTGCGACAGCGCATCCTGCCGGCGCACCGCCCATTCGCAGGTCTTGCGGGCGGGCGTGAGCCGCCGGTCCATGAACTCGGCAATCGTCTGCAGGCCTGCGCGGCGCACCTCGGCGATGTCGGCGATGCGGCTGTCCATGAGTTCGAAGTAGGCGCTGCTGGCCGAGAAGCGCGAGTGCGTGGCCGCGTGCTGGCTTTCGACCTGGCCGGCCAAGCGCGTCAGGCGGTCCAGCAACGCGGGTTCGGCATCGCGGTCGGCGCTGCGGATGGCTTCGGCCAGGGCCGCCAGTTCGCCTTCGGCGCTGGCCAGCACGGCGCTGGCACGGCGTGCCGCAGGCAGGCCGAGCATCGCCACCATGCGGTAGGTCTCGATCTCCAGCAGCCGCTGCACGAGCCGGCCCAGCCGGCGTGTAGACAGGCTGCCCACGCGCAGCAACATGCGCGAGCCACCGTCGGCGTGGATCGTGAAGTCGGTGTAGACCTCGGCCAGCCCGCCCGCGACGCTGGCGCCGACCTGCGGGTCCTCGTGCAGCCAGTGGCGCGCGAGCGCCTCGACCTCGCCGTCGCGCGCGGACAGCACCCACAGGTTCAGCTGCGACAGGCATTGGCCCGGCAGCGCGGACAGCCAGTCCTGCGGCACTTCGGAGGCGGCGCTGTCTGCCACGCGCTCGGCGGCGGGCGGCGCCGTCATCGGCAGCATGAAGGTCCAGGTCACGAACTCGGTGTGCAGCTCCCAGCGCAGGCGCAGCGGTCCCAGGCTCGCGCGCAGGTGCGTGGTGTTGTCGTCGGGCGGCGGCTGGTGGTGGTCGCGCAGCAGGGCCGCCAGGTGGGCACGGCTCGCGGTCCGTCCCTCTGCATCGGCCAGCATGACCACATGGGTGATGGCCAGCGGCGCCGCCAAGGCCTCCGGCGGCCGGGCATGGACTTCGTTGTGCAGCAGAGCCCGGTCGGGGTGCTGGTGGAGCGCGGTGGAAGGCAGCATCGTGGCGCGATTCTGCCCGCGCCCGGCGGCAGGACTATGGCTTGCGGTCGAGCGCCGAGGGCCGCCGGGGCGCCTCATCCCAGGCGCTTGTGGCGAACCAGGCGTCGCCTTCCAGGTAGGCGCGCAACATGGGCAGTGCGTCCAGGCCCCAGAACACGCGGCCATCCACGACCAGCGCGGGCACGCCGAACACGCCCGCGGCCGTGGCCTCCTCGGTGTTGGCGCGCAACTGGGCCTTCGCGGCCTCGCCGGACGGATCGCGCGGCGGCGCCAGTTCCGCGGCCAGCTGCTGCAGCCGCTCCGGCGCGCTGGCGTCGGCACCGCCGCGCCAGACATGGCGGAACACGGTCTCGCAGATGTAGCGGTTGGGCTGCGGACCGGCACCGCAGGCCAGCGCCAGACGCAGCAGCGGCAGCGGCGCGAACGGGTGTTCTGCCGGCAGGTCCATGGGCACGCCATGCTCGTGGGCCAGCCACAGCACCTGGCGGTAGATGAAGGCGCGCTTGGCCGGGATCTCCGCAGGGCCGCGCAGGCCGTGCTCGCGCAGCACGGCGCCCAGCAGCACGGGCTTGTACCGCACCTGGACGCTGAGGCCCTGAAGCGCCACGGGCAGCGTCTCGAACGCCAGGTAGGCGTAGGGCGAGAGGAAGTCCAGATAGAAGTCGATCTGCTTCATGTGCGCCGCCCGGCCTCCCGAAGGCGCAGGTGCGCCCCCTCGGGAGGCAGCGATACGCGAAGCGATGAGCGTGGGGGCCTTGTCATGCCACAGCCTCGCCTGCGCGTTCCAGCACCAGCCGCCATACCGCACGGCGCGCGGCATCGTCCATGCGCGACCAGCCTGCGATCTCTTCGAGCCGGCGCAGGCAGCCTTCGCACAGCCCATCGGCGCCCATACGGCAGACCGAGACGCAGGGCGAGCCCACGTCGCCGGCCGCTGCCAGCGTGCGCGGGCCGCGCCGCAGCAGGGCCTGGGCCGGGGTCATAGCGTCTGCACCACGTCGGCAACGGGCGCGCCGGTCAAGGCTTCCAGGTCCTGCGGGCGCAGCTTGAACACGCCGTGCGGATGGCCGGCCGCGGCCCAGATCTCCTCGAAGCGGAACAGTTCGCGGTCGATCAGCGTGACCGGCGGCGTGGCGTGCGCCAACGGCGCCACCCCGCCGATGGAAAAGCCGGTCCGGCTCTTGACGAACTCGGCGTCGGCGCGTCCCGTCTTGCCGACCAGCGCATCGACCTTCTTCTCGTCCACACGCCGGTCGCCCGAGGTCACGACCAGCACGGCCGCGTCGTCGCTCTTGCGCCGGAAGATGATGCTCTTGGCGATCTGCCCGACCGCGATGCCCAGCGCATCGGCCGCCTGCTGGGCCGTGCGCGCGGCATCGTCCAGCATCTGCGGCGCATGCGGGTGCGCCTTGTCCTGCAAGGCGCGCGCCACGCGCTGCACGCCCTCGGGCAGCGCCGTCAATTCAGCTCCACACACGGTGATTCCTCAGTTCGAAACACGTTTGACCAGGAACAGGCTGGCGCCCATGGCCATCAACACGCCGCCGAACACGCGGTTCTGCGAACGGCGCGCCCGCGCGCTGCGCAGCAGGCGCTGCAGCCGCGAGGCCAGCCAGGCGTAGCCGTGCATGACCACCATGTCGACCGTCACCGTGGTGGCCAGCAGCACCAGCAGCTGCAGCCACAGCGGGCGTGCCGGGTCGATGAACTGCGGCAACACGGCCACCATGAACACGATGCCCTTGGGATTGGTCATGTTGGTCAGCGCGCCGCGCAGCACGCGCTGGCGCACCGACAGCGCGGCCTCGCTCAGCACCACGCCGGTGGCTGCATCGCCGTGCACCGGCGCGCGCCACTGGCGCCAGCCCAGCCACAGCAGGTAGCCCGCGCCCAGCACCTTGACCACTGTGAACGCCACGGCCGAGGCCATCAGCACAGCGCCGATGCCCGCCCCTGCGACCAGCAGCACCACGGCCAGCCCGATCTGCAGGCCGACGATGGTGGCCGTGGTGCTGCGCACACCGTACGAAAGGCCGTGGCTCATGCTCAGCACGGCCCCCGAGCCGGGCGACAGCGCGATCACCCAGGCCGCCACGCAGTAGGCCAACCAGACATGCAGTTCCATCTCGTCTCTCCGTTCAGCCGCAGCGCTTGGTGCGGATGGCCTTGGACACGCGCGAATGCGGCTCGCGGCCCAGCACCTCGCTGATGTAAACGCCAGCGTCGATCAGTTTGTCCAGATCGATGCCGGTCTCGATGCCCATGCCGTGCAGCAGATAGACCACGTCCTCGGTCGCCACGTTGCCGGTGGCGCCCTTGGCATAAGGGCAGCCGCCCAGCCCAGCCACCGACGACTGGAAGTTCCACACGCCCAACTCCAGGCTGGCCAGCGTGTTCGACAAGGCCTGGCCATAGGTGTCGTGGAAGTGGCCCGAGATGGCGTCGATGCCGTAGTGCGCCAGTGTCGCCTCGATGGCGCGCTGCACCTTGCCCGGCGTGCCCACGCCGATGGTGTCGGCCACGTCCACGCGCTGCACGCCGATGCCCTTCATGAGCCCGGCCAGATAGCCCACCTTCTCGGGCGCGATGTCGCCTTCATAAGGGCAGCCCACCGTGCACGACATGGCGCCGCGCACGGCGATGCCCTTGGCGCGTGCCGCCTCCACCACGGGCGCGAAACGCTCGATGCTTTCGGCGATCGAGCAGTTGATGTTCTTCTGGCTGAAGGCCTCGCTGGCAGCGCCGAAGACCACGATCTCGTCGGGCCACTCGTCGCGCGGCGCGGCGATGGCCGCCTCGAAACCCTTGAGGTTGGGCGTCAGCACCGAGTAGCGCACGCCGCCCTGGCGCTGGATGCCGTGCATGACCTCGGCGTTGTCCGCCATCTGCGGCACCCACTTGGGGCTCACGAAGCTGGTCACCTCGATCTCGCGCAGGCCGGCCTCCTGCAGGCGTTGCACGAGGCCGATCTTGGCCTCGGCCGACACCGGCTGCTTCTCGTTCTGCAGGCCGTCGCGCGGGCCGACATCGACGATCTTCACGCGGGTGGGGAGCTTCATGGTGTGTCTCTCGGGTTGCTGCGGGCAAGCCCGCAAGCCTAGCGCATTGCGCGACAGCGTGTCGGCCAGCCTGGTATCGGATCGTGCCAGCCGGCCGGGCGCGCTGCACGAAGGCCGTCGGCTCCGCCATGTGGCCCGGTGCCGCCCGGCGCAACCGCTCCAGCGGCGCCAGCGCCAGTGCATCTGCGCCATGTCGTCCCGGCACAGGGGCGATGGCCGTCTTCAGGGCCTCAGTAGCCGCGCTCCAGATCCACCACGCCAGCCACCGCCTCGCCGCGCGCCAGCGCGCGGATCTTGCCGGCGATCTGCGCGATCGACTCGCGCCGCAGCGTGCGCGCCGAGCCGTGCGGCGTGATGCTGATCTTGGGGTGTTGCCAGAACGGGTGGGCGGCCGGCAGCGGCTCTGTCTGGAACACGTCCAGCGTGGCACCGGCCAGCTGGCCGCTGTCGAGCAGCGGGATCAGGTCGTCTTCGACCAAGTGGCCGCCGCGCGCGATGTTGATCAGGTAACCGCCCTTCTGGAGTGCCGACAGCGTGGTCTTGTTCAGGATGCCGCGTGTGGCATCGGTCAGCGGCAGCAGGTTGACCAGCACGCGCGTGCCGACCAGGAAGTCGCCCAGCCGCGCCTCGCCCGCGAAGCTGCGCACCCCCTCGATGTCCTTGCGCGAGCGGCTCCAGCCCAGCACGGGGAACTCGAACTGCGCCACGGCCTTGGCCACGCGCTCGCCGAGCACGCCCATGCCCAGGATGCCGACCGGGAAATCGGCCCGCTCGCGCGGCTTGCGGTAGACCCAGCGGCCGGCCCGCGCCTCGGCCTCGTAGACGTCGAACTCGCGGAAATGCCGGATCAGCGCATGGCACACGTACTCGGCCATCTGCACCGACATGCCCGCGTCGTCCAGCCGCACGACGCGCGTGGTGGCCGGGATGTCGAGTTGCATGAGCGCGTCCACGCCCGCGCCGATGTTGAACAACGTCTGCAGCTTGGGCTGTGCGTCGATGAAGGACTGCGGCGGTGCCCAGACCACGGCGTGGTCGGCGGCCGGCTGGCCCGGCTCCCAGGCGAATACCTCGGCGTCGGGCAGTTCGGCCTGCAGGCCTTGGACCCAGGGCTCGGGCTTCTCGGGGAGGCAGACGGCAATGCGCATGGCGATCGGACCTTTGGCAGCAAAAGGCCCGATCCTAACGGCGTGCTACGACGCCGCCAGCTTGAGCAGCTCCGCCCCCTCGGCCACCTGATCGCCCGGCGCATAGAGCAGTTCGGCCACGGTGCCGTCCGCCGGCGCGGCGATGGTGTGTTCCATCTTCATGGCCTCCATCACCGCGAGGGCCTGGCCCTTGGCGACCTTGTCGCCGGCCTTGACCGAGAACGAGACGACCTTGCCCGGCATCGGTGCCGTGAGCCGGCCGCCCTCGGACTGGTGCTCGCCGGCATGGGCCAGCGCATCGACGAGCAGCACTTGCGTGGCGCCCTGCGGCGCGAACAGGTGCACGGTCTCGCCCTGGCGCACGCAGCCCAGCACCACGCGCCGGCCGGCGAATTGCAGGTCGATGCGCCCGTCGGCACGCGTGCTGGAGGCCAGAACGCCGGTGGTCTCGCCCACGCGCAGCTGCAGTGCGCCGTCGTGCAGCACACGCAGTTCGGCCGCACCCTCCTCCCCGTGGAACTGGTAGTCGATGCGCCGCAGCATGGGTGTGTAGGCGCGCCAACCGTCGCGCCGGCTCCAGGGATCGGCCCAGCTGCCGGGGGCCGGTGCAGCCGCCGATCGCTCGGATTGCAGCAGCTGCGCCACGGCACCGGCCACGGCCAGCTCGCGCCCGAGCGGCTCCTGGTGGAACAGCACGGCCTGCTCGCGCTGGATCAGTGCGGTGTCCAGGTCGGCCTGGGCGAATGAGCGGCTGGCCAGCACATGGCGCAGGAACTGCACGTTGTTCTGCACGCCCACCACACGCATGGCGGCCAGCGCCTGGTCCAGCCGTGCCAGCGCCTCTTCGCGCGTGTCGCCGTGCACGATCAGCTTGGCGATCATGGAGTCGTAGAACGGCGAGATGGCGTCGCCCTCGCGCACGCCGGAGTCCACGCGCACGGGGCCGCGTTCGAAGCGCACGCAGTCGGGCAGCTGGTAGGCGTGCAGCGTGCCCGTGGCGGGCAGGAACTGCTTGTCGGGGTTCTCGGCGCAAATCCGCGCCTCGATCGCATGGCCGTGGATGCGCAGCTGGTCCTGGCGCAGCGGCAGCGGCTCGCCGCTGGCCACGCGCAACTGCCACTCCACGAGGTCCAGGCCCGTGATGGCTTCGGTCACCGGGTGCTCCACCTGCAGCCGCGTGTTCATCTCCATGAAGAAGAAGTTCATCGTGCCGTCGGGCCGCTGCTCGACGATGAACTCCACCGTGCCTGCACCCACATAGTTCACGGCACGGGCGGCGGCCACGGCCGCCTCGCCCATCTGCTGGCGCATGGCCGGCGGCATGCCGGGCGCAGGCGCCTCCTCCAGAACCTTCTGGTGGCGGCGCTGCACCGAGCAATCGCGCTCGAACAGGTAGACGGCGTTGCCCTGGGTGTCGCCGAAGACCTGGATCTCGATGTGGCGGGGACGCTGCACGTACTTCTCGACCAGCACCGCATCGTCGCCGAAGCTGTTGATGGCCTCGCGCTTGCACGAGGCCAGCGCGGCCGCGAAGTCCTCCGCCTTGTCGACCGCGCGCATGCCCTTGCCACCCCCACCGGCGCTGGCCTTGATCAACACCGGGTAACCGATGCGGTCGGCCTCGCGCGCCAGCAGAGCCGGGTCCTGGTCGCTGCCGTGGTAGCCCGGCACCAGCGGCACGCCGGCCTTCTCCATGAGCTGCTTGGATTCGGCCTTCAGGCCCATGGCCTGGATCGCCGATGCGGGCGGGCCGATGAAGACCAGGCCGGCGGCGGCGCAAGCCTGCGCGAATTTGTCGTTCTCGCTCAGGAAGCCGTAGCCCGGGTGGATGGCCTGTGCGCCCGTGGCCTTGGCGGCTTCGAGGACGCGCTCCCAGCGCAGGTAGCTGTCCTTGGGCGCGCTGCCACCGATGTGCACGGCCTCGTCGCAGGCCTGCACATGCTGGGCGTCGGCATCGGCGTCGGAGTAGACGGCGACGGTCTGCACGCCCATGCGGCGCGCTGTGGCGGCCACGCGGCAGGCAATCTCTCCACGGTTGGCGATCAGGATCTTCTTGAACATGTCTCAGGTACCTTGTGATGCAGTGTTCGACAACAGGGAAGTCAGCTTGCGCGCCAGGAGGCGCAGGAACTTGAACAGCACCACCAGCAGCAGCACGCTCAGCACGAGCACGAGCAGCAGGCAGATGCCGAAGGCGACCGGATGGTGGGTGGCCAGCCAGACGGCGGCCACCACGAGGCCGTCTTCCAGCAGGCTCAGGCCCAGGTTGGAGAACGGCTCGGGCGAGGTGTTGGCGGCGGCGCGTGCGGTGGCCTTGGTGGCGAATGCGGTGGCCGCGAGCGAGCCGCCCAGCAGGCCGGCCACGGCAGCCATGGTTCCGCTGTCGGCCCCGAACACGCCGGCCGCCAGCGCTGCACCGGCCGGGATGCGGATCACCGAATGCAGCAGGTCCCACACCGAGTCCAGCCCCGGAATCTTGTCGGCGAAGAACTCCACGAACAGCATAAAGCCGCTCGCCGCGAGCATGGCCGGGTGCTGCAGCACCTGCAGCCCGGCGGGCAGCGGGAACCACCCCAGCCAGCCCGACATGCCGACCAGGAACACCACGGCATACAGCCGGATGCCGCTGGCCCAGCCCAGCACGCCGGCCAGGGCCAGCAGCTGCGCCATGTCCAGCCTGCTCGCGCCCGCCTGCGCGACGCTGCCGGCCTGGCCCGCCGCCACGCCGAGCCAGGCGGCGACCGTGCTCCAGAACTGGGCGAGCGAGTCCATGGCGCGCAGGGCCTGTGGTGTTCAGCGCGCCGGCAGCCAGGCCGGGGTGCGCTTGTTCAGGAAGGACTGCACGCCCTCGCGGCCCTCGGCGCTGGCACGGATGTCGGCGATGCCTTCCACCGTCGCCGCAATGAGCTCGGCGTCGATGGCGCGTTCTGCCACGTCCTGCACCAGCTTCTTGCAGGCCTTGACGGCCTCGGGGCCCGCGTTCACGAGTGCCTGCGCGAGCTCGGCGACTTTGGTGTCCAGCGCGTCGGTGGGCACCACGGCGTGGACGAAACCGATGCGCAGCGCCTCGGCTGCGTCGAAGCGCTCGGCCGTCAGGAAGTAGCGGTGCGCGGCACGCGGCCCCATGGCGCGGATCACGTAGGGGCTGATGGTGGCCGGGATCAGCCCCAGCTTGACCTCTGACAGGCAGTAGCCGGCCGTGTCGGCCGAGACCGCGATGTCGCAGGCCGCCACCAGGCCCGTGCCGCCGGCGTAGGCGTCGCCCTGCACACGCGCGATGGTGGGCTTGGGGCAGGTGTAGATCACGCGCAGCATCTCGGCGAGCTTGCCGGCATCGGCCAGGTTCTCGGCGCGCGTGTAGTCGGCCATGCGGCGCATCCAGTTCAGGTCTGCGCCGGCGCAGAAGGACTTGCCCTCGGCCGCCAGCACGATGCAGCGCACGTCGGCGCGCGCGCCGAGCGCGCTGAAGGCCTGGGTCAGTTCCGCAATCAGTTCGTCGTTGAAGGCATTGCGCACCTCGGCCCGGGTGAGCGTGACGGTGGCGACGTGGTTCTGGACGGTGGTGGTGAGCATGGCCATGGCGGGCCTCCTTACATGCGGAAGACGCCGAACTTCGGCTCGGGAATCGGCGCGTTCAGCGCAGCCGACAGGCCCAGCGCCAGCACGCGGCGCGTGTCGGCCGGGTCGATCACGCCGTCGTCCCAGAGCCGGGCCGTGGCGTAGTAGGGATGCCCCTGGTGTTCGTACTGTTCGCGGATCGGCGCCTTGAAGGCGGCTTCTTCCTCGGCGCTCCACTGCCCGCCCCTGGCCTCGATGCCGTCGCGCTTGACGGTGGCCAGCACGCTGGCGGCCTGCTCGCCGCCCATCACGCTGATGCGCGCGTTGGGCCACATCCACAGGAAGCGCGGCGAGTAGGCACGGCCGCACATGCCGTAGTTGCCGGCACCGAAGCTGCCACCGATGACCACCGTGAACTTGGGCACGTTGACCGTGGCCACGGCCGTGACCATCTTGGCGCCGTGGCGCGCGATGCCCTCGTTCTCGTAGCGCTTGCCGACCATGAAGCCGGTGATGTTCTGCAGGAAGACCAGGGGGATCTTGCGCTGGCCGCACAGCTCGATGAAGTGCGCGCCCTTCTGCGCCGACTCGGCGAACAGCACACCCTGGTTGGCGACGATGCCCACCGGCATGCCCTCGATGTGGGCGAAACCGCAGACCAGTGTGGTGCCGAAGCGCGCCTTGAACTCGGCGAAGGCACTGTCGTCCACGATGCGGGCGATGACCTCGCGCACGTCGTAAGGCTTGCGCGTGTCCGCCGGGATCACGCCGTACAGCTCCTCGGGGGCATGGCGTGGCGGGCGGCTGGCTTGCAGCGCCAACTGCGCCAGTTGCGGCACCTTGCTGCGGTTCAGGTGGGCCACGGCCTGGCGCGCCAGCGCGAGCGCGTGCGCGTCGTCCTGGGCCAGGTGGTCGGCCACGCCGGACAGGCGCGTGTGCACATCGCCACCGCCCAGGTCTTCGGCCGAGACCACCTCGCCGGTGGCCGCCTTCACGAGCGGCGGGCCGGCCAGGAAGATGGTGCCCTGCTCCTTGACGATGATGGATTCATCGCTCATGGCCGGCACATAGGCGCCGCCCGCCGTGCACGAGCCCATCACGACGGCGACCTGGGCAATGCCCTGGGCGCTCATGTTGGCCTGGTTGTAGAAGATGCGGCCGAAGTGCTCTCGGTCGGGGAACACGTCGTCCTGGTTCGGCAGGTTGGCGCCGCCCGAGTCGACGAGGTAGATGCAGGGCAGCTGGTTCTGCTGCGCGATCTCTTGCGCGCGCAGGTGCTTCTTGACCGTCATCGGGTAGTACGTGCCGCCCTTGACCGTGGCGTCGTTGCACACCACGACGCAGTCCACGCCGCTGACGCGGCCGATGCCACAAATGATGCCGGCGCAGGGTGCGCTGTCGGTGCCGTCGCGGTCGGGGTACATGGCCAGCGCGGCCAGCGGCGAGAACTCGAGGAAGGGCGTGCCGGGATCCAGCAGCATCTGCACGCGTTCGCGCGGCAGCAGCTTGCCGCGCGCCTGGTGCTTGGCACGCGCGGCAGGGCCACCGCCCTCCGCCGTTTGCGCCAGCTTGGCGTTCAGGTCGGCGACCGCCGCGCGCAGCACCTCGGCGTTGGCCTGGAACTCCGCGGAGCGGACGTTGAGCTTGGTTTCCAGAACGGGCATGGGGGTCTTGTCTCCAGGAAGAGACCCCGAGGGTACCCGTTGCGGCCGTGCAATTGCGGCCACAAGGGTTGCAGATCGTGCCAGCGCCCTGCCCGCGGACGGCCGCCCGCGCCCCGCCGTTTCAGGCCGGAGCGGGCACAGGCTGGGCGCGCATCAGCACGTTCAGCGCGTGCGTGCCTGCAGCCAGAGCAGCCTCGTAGCTGTCCGCGGGCTCGGGCGCACGGCGCGCCACCTTGGTCGGGCGGCCGCGTGCGTCGGTCTCGGCAAGGGTCCACACGAAGGCGCCCGGCACGGGCTCCTCCACCAGAAGTTGCATGGATGGGTGTGTCATGGCGCCATGCTGCGCCGCCTGCCGGCCGAGCGGTGTCGGACAAGTGCGCATCCGTGCCCGCTACCATCCTGCGCCATGCAAGCCCTTCCGCTGGCGCAAGTACTGACGCTGTCGAACGCCCAGATCGTGATCGAGGCAGCCGCCACGCTCGCCTTCGCGGCCTCTGGCCTGCTGGCGGCGGCGCGCAAGCGGCTCGACGCCGTCGGCGTGTGCATCGTCTCCGGCCTCGCAGCCTTCGGCGGCGGCACGCTGCGCGATGTGCTGCTGGACCGCCGGCCATTCTTCTGGGTGGAGCACGCGGGCTGGCTCTGGGCGCTGCTGGTGCTGTGCGTGGCGGCCATGCTGTTCCTGCGCACGCGCCACTTCGCGGCCACCGAACGCGCCATGCAATGGCCTGACGCGTTCGGCCTGGGGCTCTTCGCGGCCAGCGGCACACAGATCGCGCTGCAGGCCGATTCGCCGGCCGTGGTGGCCGTGCTGATGGGCACGATGACGGCGGTGTTCGGCGGCGTGCTGCGTGACATCGTCTGCAACGAGGTCCCGCGCGCCTTCAGCGACCACCAGCCCTATGCCGTCTGCGCCTTCACGGGCGCGTGGGTGGTGGTGCTGGGGCACCGGCTCGGCATGGACGACTGGCTCGGCATGGTGGCGGGCGCCAGCTGCGCGCTGCTGCTGCGCGCCATCGCCCTGTGGACAGGCTGGCAGCTGCCCGCCTGGCACACCGACGAAGCGCCGCCGCGCGAATGACCGTCAGGCCGCCGGCAGCCACGCCGCGAAGAGCCCCCAGCGCCACGCCGCCAGGCCCAGTGCCAGCACCAGCAGCACGGCCAGCCACGGCGTGGCGCTGCGCGGCGCGAAGGGGTCGCGCAGCCGGCGCGTGCCGGGCGGCAGTTGCGCCGTCTGCGACAGCGAAGCGCCCAGCCGGACGTTGAGCCGCATGCGGCCGTTGATGGCCCAGCCGCTGGCGTCCAGGATGGGGCCCAGGCTGCGCTGGCGCAGCTTGAGCCAGGCGATGAGCATGCTCGGACCGGATATCGACAGCACGATGCCCAGCACCCCCATCGGGATCCACCAGCCCAAATCGACGAACTTGGTGAAGAGGCCCACCATGACGGCGCTGATGCTGCCCAGCGCGACGCCCAGGGCCGCCACGGTGCCGACATCGAAGCGCCCGCGCCCGCTGGCGGCGGCCGCGCCCGGCACCGCCGCAGTCGGCGCGGCCTTGTCCACCGTGGCCAACTGGCCCGCCAGGTTGCCCAGGCCCTTCTGCTGCATCGCGTCCCCGGCGGCGGCGCGCTTGGCGACCTGCTCCTCGATCATGCGCAGGAACTTCTTGTACGGGGACATGAAGGCCTGGCCGATGCTGATCGGGTTCTCGATGACCTTGACGATGCGGGCGTCCCAGTCGCGCCCCTCGCGGTCGTAGAACAGGCCGTTGCGGCCCACGAACAGGAAGTCCACGTCGCCGGCGGTGAACGCGGCGGCGATCGTCATCTTCTCCTTGCCGCGCTGGCATTCGCAGTACGCGAGATAGGTCTTGGCCAACCCGGCGACCACGGCGTGCTTGGCGGCGTCGGCCACCTGGACCGTCAGCTCGCAGCTGCGCCCGTCCAGGAACAGGCGTCCGGCCTGGAACACGGCGCCCTCGCGGTGGTAGAAGGCCTCGAACGAGACGAAATTGCGCACCAGGACGACCAGGTCGCGCTGCAGCCGCAAGAGTTTTTCCAGCGCGTTCACACGGCCCTGCTGGCCCCCGGCGGCCACGTCTTGCGCGATCAGGTCGAGTACGCGGGCCTGGGCGGCAGCGGCGGCATCGCCCACCAGTGCGCGCAGCTTCTCGCTGCCCAGCGCCGCCACCGCGCCCGGCGGGCGCCGCAGCAGCCAGGCGCGACAGGGCGCCACATGCGCCTTCAGGCGCTGCCAGCCGGCCTCGTCCAGCGCATCGCCCGCCGGCACGCCAAGCAGGGGCAGCACAGCGTGGTCGCGCAGCGTGCGCAGGGCAACCTGCCAGGCCGGATGTGCCAGGGCGTCCAGCGGCAACGCGCGGCCGGCCGCCACGGGTGCCAGCGGCAACTGCGCCAGCGGTTCCGCATCCACCGCCAGTGGCTGCAGCGCGTGGCTGCGCAGTTGCTCTGGCGTGGGCACGCTCAGCGCGGCGGCCGCCGCCGGGTCGTAGCTGGCCAGGCGGCAGCGCGCGAAAAAGTCCTCGACCTTCGCATACACGGCTTCGACCGCCTGCGCCGCCGTCCGCAGCGTGCCGCAATCGCGCTCGCCCTGGGCATGCCAGGCGAACAGCGCCTCGGCCTCGGAGAAGAAGGCCTTGACGCGCGCTTCGTCCACGCCCGGCGTTCCGCCCGCATCGGCCACGCCACCCTGCGTCGCCACGATCTGCTCGATGAGCGCGCGCAACGCTTCGTCGTCCTGTGCCGTGGACGGCACAACGATGCCGTCGCCGTTGAACCGCTCGCCGGCCAGGTGCTTCTGCCGTTCCGCGAGTTCGGCCAGGCCGATATCGGCAGCATCGGCCTGGCCCTGGCCGGCCAATGTGCGCCGCGCCTCGGCAGCCAGTGCCTGGCCCTCCTCGCTCTCGGAGAGATCCGCGAGGGCAAGCCGGTCGCCGCCACGCAGCAGGCGCTCTGGGTCACGCAGGCGGGCACAGGCCCATTCGCAGGCGTCGATCAACTCGGGCGCGCGGATGCGGCCATCGTTGTCGGTGTCGATGAGGTCCAGCGTGCGCGCATCGAAGTGCAGGCCGCGCGTGGGGCAGGCGAGCGCCACCCAGAGCTTTTGGTCGAGCTCGCGCAAATGAAGGAGATCAGCGCCGCGGGCGATCAGTACCTGATCGACGCCACCGGCGCGAAAGAACTGCCAGGCATGGGACATGGACATCGGCCTGCGGCTGCCGCGCGCTGCAGGCAAGGAAGGATGAGACAGGGCGAGCACCGAGCTTGCCTGGCGATCTCTCGCGCGGCCATCGCCCGAGCGCCGCCCTGCAAGTAGGACAAGGCCACAGGCGCGCCTCGCATCGCGCCGGGTTCGGCACAAAAGCAACCCAACAGCCCGGCCCGCCACATGCACAGATGTGACGCATGAAACTCCCCGTTGCACCATTGGCAGGTGCAGGCACCGCCCCGCTCGCTAAATTCTGTGCCGGGAGACACCATGGCGCGCAGGACCTATTCGGCAGTCGTTGCAGGCACCGCCCTGGGAGGGCGGTCGGACCTGATCAAGGCCTTCGCGCGCCAGGGTGCCGAGGTGCAGTTGCGCCGTGAAGCCGCCAGCAAGCACCCCGAAGCCATCGGCGTCTGGCTGCGCTGCCCTCGCTTCTGGGGCTTGTGGAAGACCTGGGCGCACATCGGCTTCATCGAACACGACGGCGAGCAGCACTGGGCCCACAAGATGGACACCGGGCGCCTGCGCGTGGTCAAGGCCTGGGTGCACAGCGCCCATGCGCCGCTGGAGCACCATCGCCCAAGGGTGCTGCTGCGGGTGACTTTCGAGGGAGACGACACGCGCGAGGAAATGGTCTCGCGACCGATGGCGTAGCACGCCGGGCCCGCAGGGGCGGCGTCAGCTGGGTCGCGTCGGTATTCGCACGTCCGTCCGGGTCAAGCGCGCCACCTGCAGCGGCGGCATTCCGAGTTGCTTGCACAGCCTGCGCTGGAACAGCGTCAGGCGCGGGATTCGGCTCTGCGATTCAGCGGGCAACGAAACCTCCTGGGACGGATGCCACAGCATAGCGGCGCTCCATGCAACCCGCATCCATCGGGCCAAGGCCTGTTGCTTTGCTCCAAATCCGAACCTGCCACCGGTCCACGACAGTCCCGCACCGGCATGAAAAAGCCCGCACGGCGGCGGGCTTCGGAATTGGTCGTGGACTCTTGCGCGGTTCACGTTTACGACCCTCTGGGGAGTTCTCCCCGATGCGCTCGGGTGGGGCGGGAGAAGCCTGATCTCCAGCAGCCCACACTTCCTAGTGGACAGGGGCGCAAGCGCCAACGAACGAGATGGTAGGTGCCTCGCATGACGATTCGGCGACTGCCAGGCGCATGCGGCTGTAGGACAAAGCCGCATCGCGTGATCAAGGCGGCCGTGCGCCGGTTGGTTGCTGCGCGGGACGGTCCGAACGCGCAATGGCGCCGGCGAGTTCCGCCGCATGCGCAGCAAGCGAGGGGTCGTTCGCGATCTGGAGAACCAAGGGCGCGATGCTGGCACGGGCCAGTGGGCTCAGCGTGGAAAGCAGCGCGCCGAGTTCCACGATGGCCTGGCCCACACTCTCGGCCGTGTGGGTGCGGGCCAGCCGGCTCGCCGCAGAGTCAAGCTGGAGGGCTTCGCTGCCCGGCCGCCCCTCCTTCCATTCGCCCTTGCCTTCCTCCAGCCACGCCGGGCGGACGCCGAGGGCCGCGGCCAGGCTTGTCAGATCGCGCGGCCTGTCGCGCACGCCCGCCTCCAGGTCGGCGATCGCACTCGTCAACATGCAAGCGGCCTTGGCCAGCGCGGCCTGCGTGAGACCGCGCAGTTCGCGCGCCCACTTCACTCGTGCACCGATGGATTCCATGGAGCGATTACAGCGGAAGTTGCCGCTGGCTTGCAGTCGGAAGCAGCGCAAGGTCCGGGTGAAGCGCGGTCAAAGCGTCGGCATGCATGGCCCGCGCGAAACCCTCGGACAAGAAAAAACCCGCGATGCCTTGGAGGCATGCGGGCTTCGAGACGTCCTAGGACTGTCCAGTGGTGCCGATTGTCGGAATCGAACTGACGACCGTCCGCTTACAAGGCGGGTGCTCTACCAACTGAGCTAAATCGGCGAAAAACCAGCGGCGATTCTACGCGGTCACTTGACGCGCTTCAGCGCCGGGCGGGGTGCGCCACCACCCGGCCTGGGTGGCTCGGGCTCGGCGCCTTCATCGGCGGATTCGACGGGTGCCAGCTGCAACACCTTGGGTGCGGCCTTGTCGTCAGGCATCTCCGCCGGCAACGGCACGCCGGCAGGTGCTGGCGCAGCCTCGGACGAGGCAGCGGCCACCGGCGAGGGGAAGGCCATGCCCTGCCCGTTCTCACGGGCGTAGATGGCGATCACGCGCCCGATGGGCACGAGGATCTCGCGGGCGGTGCCCGCGAAGCGCGCCTTGAACTCGATGAAGTCATTGCCGAGCTTGAGCGCGCTGGTGGCGTCGAAGCTCACGTTCAGCACGATCTCGCCGTCCTTCACGTATTCGCGCGGCACCTGCACCGTCTCGTCCACCAGCACCGCGATATACGGTGTAAAGCCGTTGTCGGTGCACCATTCGTACAGCGCCCGGATCAGGTACGGGCGGGTGGAAGTGGCGTCGAGCGCGTTCATCCGGTCCGGTTCTCCGCGCTTACTTGCGCATGACCTTTTCGGACGGCGTCAGCGCTTCGATGTAGGCCGGCCGCGAGAAGATGCGCTCGGCGTACTTGAGCAGCGGCGCCGCGTTCTTGCTGAGGTCGATGCCGTAGAAGTCCAGGCGCCACAGCAGCGGTGCGATGGCCACGTCCAGCATCGAGAAGTTCTCGCCCAGCATGTACTTGTTCTTGAGGAACACCGGCGCCAGCTGCGTCAGGCGGTCGCGGATGTGGGCACGGGCCTTTTCCAGCGCTTTCTCGTTGCCCTTGGAGGCACGGTTCTCGAGCAGGCTGACGTGCACGAACAGTTCCTTCTCGAAGTTGAGCAGGAACAGGCGCACACGGGCGCGGTCGACCGGGTCGCCGGGCATCAGCTGGGGATGCGGGAAGCGCTCGTCGATGTACTCGTTGATGATGTTCGACTCGTACAGGATCAGATCGCGCTCGACCAGGATGGGCACCTGGCCATACGGGTTCATGACGCTGATGTCTTCCGGCTTGTTGTAGAGATCGACGTCGCGGATTTCGAAATCCATGCCCTTTTCGAACAACACGAAGCGGCAACGGTGGGAGAAGGGGCAGGTCGTTCCCGAGTACAAGACCATCATGAGAGAAGACTCCTAAAAAACCAAAAAGAGTGGGTGCGGCATCCGCACCCACTCTGATCACGCCCGCAGCCTGCTGCTGCCGGGCATGGACTGCTTACTTGACGTCTTTCCAGAACGCAGCGTTCAGGCGCCAGGTGATGAGCGAGAAGACCGCGAGGAACAGCAGCACCCACACACCGACGCGCACGCGCGTGTTCTGTGCGGGTTCGGCCATCCAGGCCATGAAGCTGACCAGATCACCGACGGCCTGATCGTATTGCAGGGGCGTCATTGTGCCCGGCTTCACCTGCTCCCAGCCTTTGAACACGGCAGTGGCATGGCCATGGCTCTGGATTTCCTCGAAGACAGGCTTGCGCTCGCCCTGCAGTTCCCACAGCACATGGGGCATGCCGACGCTGGGGAAGGCGAGGTTGTTCCAGCCCGTGGCCTTGGTCTCGTCGCGGTAGTAGGTGCGCAGGTAGGTGTACAGGTAGTCCGCACCCGTGCCGCCGTGGCCGGAACGCGAGCGCGTCATCAGCGTGAGGTCGGGCGGGTTGCCACCGAACCATTCCTTGGCCTGGCGCGGGTCGATGGCGGCCTTCATCGTCTCGCCGACCCTGTCGGTCGTGAACAGCAGGTTGTCCTTGATCTGCTGCTCGGTCAGGCCAATGTCCTGGAGCCGGTTGAAGCGCATGAACGCGGCCGAGTGGCAGTTCAGGCAGTAGTTGACGAACAGCTTGGCGCCGTTCTGCAGCGCCACCATGTCGTTGGTCTTGACGGGCGCCTTGTCCCAGGCGATGCCGCCTTCGGCGGCGTGTGCGCTGCCGGCGGCCAGGCCCAGCGACAGCAGCAGGCCAGCGATGAAACCGTGGAGATTCTTTTTCATGATCTGCGTCTGTTCCGTGGCTCAGTGCGGGTTGAATGTCACGCGCGCGGGCACCGGCTTGGGATCGCCCAGGCGGCTCCACCAGGGCATCAGCAGGAAGAAGCCGAAATAGAACAGCGTGCCGACTTGCGAGACGCGCTCGCCGATCGGCGACGGGGCCTGCACGCCCAGGTAGCCCAGAACCAGGAAGTTCAACACGAACACGCCATAGACGTACTTGTGCCAGTCAGGCCGGTAGCGGATCGATTTGACGGGGCTGTAATCCAGCCAGGGCAGGAAGAACAGGATGATGACCGCGCCGCCCATGACGACCACGCCCCAGAACTTGGCGTCGATCGACATCATCAACGCGACGGCAACCACTGCGGCCACGACGATGAAGGCCTTCACGAAGCCCGGCAGGCGCAGCTTGAGCGCCATGAAGCCGGCACCGAGCACCACGCAGGCGACCAGCACATACATCATCTCGCTGGTGATGGCACGCAGCATCGAATAGAAGGGCGTGAAGTACCACACCGGGGCGATGTGCGAAGGCGTCTTCAGCGGATCGGCCGGGATGAAGTTGTTGTACTCGAGGAAGTAGCCGCCGGCCTCAGGGGCGAAGAAGATCACCGCCGTGAACGCCATCAGGAACACGCACACGCCGAAGATGTCGTGCACGGTGTAGTAGGGATGGAACGGGATGCCGTCCAGCGGCTTGCCGTCGGCGCCCTTGGTGGCCTTGATCTCGATGCCGTCGGGGTTGTTGGAACCGACGTCGTGCAACGCCAGCAGATGCGCCACGACCAGGCCCAGCAGCACCAGCGGCACGGCGATCACGTGGAAGCTGAAGAAGCGGTTCAGCGTGGCGTCGCCCACCACATAGTCGCCGCGGATCAGCAGTGCCAGGTCGGGGCCGATGAAGGGGATCGCCGCGAACAGGTTCACGATCACCTGGGCGCCCCAGTACGACATCTGGCCCCAGGGCAGCAGGTAGCCCATGAAGGCCTCGGCCATGAGGCACAGGAAGATCGCGCAACCGAACACCCAGACCAGCTCGCGCGGCTTGCGGTACGAGCCGTACAGGAGGCCGCGGAACATGTGCAGGTAGACCACCACGAAGAACGCGGAGGCGCCCGTGGAGTGCATGTAGCGGATCAGCCAGCCCCAGGGCACGTCGCGCATGATGTACTCGACCGAGGCGAACGCGAGGTTCGCATCGGGCTTGTAGTGCATCACGAGGAAGATGCCGGTGACGATCTGGATCACGAGGACCAGCAGCGCCAGCGAGCCGAAGATGTACCAGAAGTTGAAGTTCTTCGGCGCGTAGTAGTCCGACATGTGGACGCGGTAGGCGTCGAACGCGGTCGGGAACCGGTTCTCCAGCCAGTTGGTCACATGCGCACCGATTGGTGCGTTGGGCGAGATTTCCTTGAATTCAGCCATTGCCAGTGTCCCTCAAGCCTTCTTGTCGTCGCCGATCAGCAGGCGCGTATCCGACAGGTACTGGTGCGGTGGCACCTCGAGGTTGTCGGGCGCGGGCTTGTTGGCGAACACGCGGCCCGCCAGGTCGAAGGTCGAACCGTGGCAGGGGCACAGAAAGCCGCCTTCCCAGTTGTCCGGCAGGGAAGGCTGGGGGCCAGGGGTGAACTTGTCGACCGGAGAGCAACCCAGGTGGGTACAGATGCCGACCACGACGAGCACATCGGGCTTGATCGAGCGGCCTTCGTTGCGGGCGTATTCGGGCGTCAGCTCCGAGGGCTTGCGCAGCGACTTGGGATCGGCCAGCTGGCTGTCGAGCTTTGGCAGTTCTGCCAGCTGCTCGGGCGTGCGCTTGATGATCCAGACGGGCTTTCCCCGCCATTCCACGGTGACCTTTTCGCCGGGCTTGAGCGCGGAGATGTCGACCTCGACCGCGGCGCCTGCCGCCTTGGCGCGCTCCGAGGGCTGAAACGTGCTCACGAACGGAACTGCGGTCGCCACACCACCTACCGCCCCCGCGCAACCGGAGGCGATCAGCCACGTCCGCTTGCTACGGTCGACTGGAATGTCACTCATGGGGTTCCTCAATAGTCTCTTATTGGAGTCAACAAAAGATTGTAGCGGACAGGGTTATTCGCTCTCAAGGCGGACCGATGCCGCCTGTGCCCCCTAAGCGACAGGTGTTTACAGCGAGAATGCGCGGGTTTTTCATTCAGCAAAGCGAGGATTGCCATGGGGATGATGCAGGAGTTCAAGGAATTCGCCGTCAAGGGCAACGTCATCGACCTCGCGGTCGGCGTGATCATCGGTGGCGCCTTCGGCAAGATCGTCGACTCGGTCGTGGCCGACCTCATCATGCCCGTCGTGGGCCTGGTGTTCGGCCGGTTGGACTTTTCCAATCTGTTCGTGGTCCTGGGCACGGTGCCCGCAGGCGTGCCGAACACGCTGGACGCGCTGCGCAAGGCCGGTGTGCCGGTGCTGGCCTATGGCAACTTCATCACCATCGCGGTGAACTTCGCGATCCTGGCCTTCATCATCTTCATGATGGTCAAGCAGATCAACCGCCTCAAGCGCTCGGAACCCGCCCCGGCCCCGGCCGCGCCCGCGACGCCAGAAGACGTCATGTTGCTGCGCGAGATCCGCGACAGCCTGAAGAAGTAACGGGCGTTCAGGCGCGCGCCAACTGGCGCGCCATGCGCAAGGCCTCGATCAGGCTGCGCGCATCCGCCTGGCCGGTGCCGGCGATGTCGAACGCGGTGCCATGGTCCGGGCTGGTGCGCACCAGCGGCAGGCCCAGGGTCACGTTGACACCCTGCTCCACGCCCAGGTACTTCACCGGGATCAGGCCCTGGTCGTGGTACATGGCCACGACCACGTCGAACGCGCCGGTCCGGGCCCGCATGAACACCGTGTCGGGCGCATAAGGCCCCTGGGCATCGATGCCTTCGGTGCGCGCCGCAGCCATGGCCGGGGCAATGGTGTCGATCTCTTCGCGGCCGAACAGGCCGCCCTCGCCCGCATGCGGGTTCAGGCCTGCCACGCCGATGCGCGGCACCCGGCCCAGCACGGCCGCCAACGCGGCATGCGTGATGCGCAGCGTCTGCAGCACGTTATCGAAGGTCACGGCGTCCAGCGCGGCGCGCAGCGACACATGGATGCTGACCAGCACGGTGCGCAGCTCCGGATTGGCCAGCATCATGCGCACCGGCATCTCGGCCACCGGCCGGCCGGCATGGGCCGCGGCCTCGGCCTGCAGCAACTCGGTGTGGCCCGGATAGGGCACGCCCGCAGCAGACAGCGCCTCCTTGTGCACCGGCGCCGTGACCAGCGCTGCCACCTCGCCGCGCAAGGCCGCACGCGCACCCCATTCCACGCAGTCGGTAGCCAGGCGGCCAGCCACGCCGCTGACTGCGCCATAGGGCATGGCGGGCGTGTCGGGGCCCGGCTGCAGCACCGCCATGCAACGCAGTGGCACCTGCCCGACCTGCTGGGGTGCTGCGATCGGCGCCAGTGCCGGTGGGACGCCCGAGAGCAGCGCCAGCGCACGCCGCATGAGTCCGATATCGCCCACGACGAAGCAGCCCTGCAGCAACGCAGGCTCGGCCTGAAAAGCCTTGGCAATGATCTCAGGGCCGATGCCAGCGGCATCGCCCATGCTGATGGCGATCGGCAGCTTGGCCATCAGGCAGGGTTCTCGATCTCGATGAAGCGGTGCGCGATGCCCATTTGGCCCGCGACTCGGGCAGCCACCGCCGGCGCGCCGTAGCGCTCGGTGGCGTGGTGGCCGCAGGCCAGGAAGGCGACGCCGCATTCGCGCGCCAGATGGGCTTGCGGCTCGGAGATCTCACCGGTGATGAACGCATCCGCACCGGCAGCGATGGCCGCCTCGAAGTACGACTGCGCCCCGCCAGTGCACCAGGCGATGCGTCGCAGCGGCCGGCCGTGGCCGGGATCGACCAGGGTCACGCTGCGGCCGAGGCGCTGCTCCACATGCCGGGCCAGTGCCTGTGCATCGGCGAAGGCGCCCTGCCCCAGGAAGCCGAGGTCCTGCTCGCCGAAGCGTGTCGGTTCCAACGGAAGTTCCAGCACACGACCCAGCTGCGCGTTGTTGCCCAGTTCGGGGTGCGCGTCCAGCGGCAGGTGGTAGGCCAGCAGGCTGATGTCGTGCGCGAGCAGCAGCGCCAGGCGCTGCTTCATCCAACCGGTGACGGTGCCGCTCTGGCCGCGCCAGAACAAGCCGTGGTGCACGAAGATGGCATCGGCGCCCTCGGCGATCGCGGCCTCGATCAGCGCCCGGCTGGCCGTGACGCCGCTGACGAGCTGGCGGATCTGCACCTTGCCCTCCACCTGCAGGCCGTTCGGCCCGTAATCCTTGAAACGGGCCGGCTGCAGCAGTGCATCGCAGGCCTGCAGCAATTCGTCGCGCGTGGTGGTGTCCATGGCGGAATTGTCTCAGGCGACGCGGCCCATCAGGCGCGCGGCTGCCACCCCCGCGAAGCGAAGGGCCACAGGCCGATCAGGAAGCCCAGTACCGCGATCCCGGCCACGTAGTGGGCCGGGGCCATCACGTCGACTTTCTGCCAGACGCTGATCAACACCGGCGTGAGGCCGCCGAAGACCGCATAGGCCATGTTGTAGGCGAACGAGAGCCCGGAGAAACGCACGGCCGGGGGGAAGGCGCGCACGCCCACGATGGGCAAGAGCGCGATGGAGCCGACGAAAAAGCCGACGAGCGCGTAGCTCCACACCAGCGACTCGGGCGTGCCCGGCAGGCCCAGGTAGAACAGGTAGGTGGTGGCGAACAGGCCGCCCCAGCCGACCAGCATCACGGCCCTGGTGCCGAACCTGTCCGATGCCCAGCCCACCACTGCGCAGCCGAGGGTCAGCGTGAAGGTCGCGGCCAGGTTGGCCTGCAGCGAGAGCTTGGCCGGAATCTCGAACACCTTCTGCAGGTAGGCCGGCGTGAACAGGATCACCACCACGATGGCCGTCGACAGCACCCAGGTCATGAGCGCGACCAGCACGATGGCAGCCCGGTGTTCGCGCAGCACGGTCTTCACGGGCAGTTCGCGCGCGACCTTCTTGCGCTCGGCCAACTCCTGGAACACTGGCGTTTCCTCGAGGAAGCGGCGCAGGTACACCGAGACCAGGCCGAACACGCCCCCGAGGATGAACGGGATGCGCCAGGCCCAGTCATGGATCTCAGCCGGCGCGTAGTGGGTGTTGAGCGCCACTGCGACCAGCGAACCCAGCAGGATGCCGCCCGTGATGCCGGCGGTCAGCGTGCCCACGGCCATGCCGTAGTGGCGCTGTGGCACGTGTTCGGCCACGAAGACCCAGGCACCCGGCATCTCGCCGCCGATGGCCGCGCCCTGCAGGATGCGCATGGCCAGCAGCAGCAGCGGCGCGGCGATGCCGATGGACGCATAGGTCGGCAGCAGGCCGATCACCAGCGTCGGCACCGACATCAGGAAGATCGACAGCGTGAACATGCGCTTGCGGCCCAGGATGTCGCCGAAGTGCGCGATGACGATCCCGCCGACCGGCCGCGCCAGGTAGCCGGCCGCGAAAATGCCCAGCGTCTGCAGTTGGCGCAGCCAGTCCGGCATGTCGGCAGGGAAGAACAGCGCGCCCAGCACGTTGGCGAAGAACACGAAGACGACGAAGTCGTAGAACTCCAGCGTGCCGCCCAGGGCCGACAGGCCGAGGGTGCGCAGGTCGCGACGGGTGAGCGGTCGGCGGAGTGCGGCGTCCGGCAGGGACGGCGCCGAAACGGTGGTGGTCATAGAGGCTTTTCCGGAAACGGCAGGCAGGATCGCGTCTGCGCAGGACGCGGCCGCGGGGTGGGCGGCACGCAGTGGATCGTTCGACGAGAGGGTCCGGATGGGGCCTGGGCCCATGCACGCGACCGGGGTGGCCGGTCCGGCATGGCAGTGAACGCAGCGGCTGACGCAGGCCTGCAATTCTAAGGGTTTACCCGATGATGTGCTGCGCAGGGGCAAGCCAGCGGGCGGCGAGAGCCGCGGCCGCCATGGCAGACAATGCGCGCTTTCCCGGATACTTTCTTGCCACCATGAAGCGCTTCTGGCTGCTCTTTTCCCAATCCGTGACGGTGCTGCTCGCGGCCTACTTTGTGGTCGCCACCTTGAAGCCCGAGTGGCTGGGCAAGCGCGGCTTCACGGGCAGCAGCATCTCGGTCGTCGAAGCACCCGCGGTGCCGCCCGGCACCGTGGCGGCTGGCAGCTTCGCCCCGGCGGCCAAGCGCGCCGCACCCGCCGTGGTCAGCATCAACACCAGCACAGCGGCCCAACCCCATCCCAACAGCAACGACCCGTGGTTCCGCTTCTTCTTCGGTGACCGCGGCGGCGAGGCGCGCGCCGGCCTGGGCAGCGGCGTGATCGTCAGTGCCGAAGGCTATGTGCTGACCAACAACCATGTGGTGGAGGGCGCCGACGTGATCGAGGTGATCCTCAACGACGCACGGCGCACGCAGGCCAAGGTGATCGGCACCGACCCCGAGACCGACCTGGCCATCCTCAAGATCGACCTGGACAAGCTGCCTGTCATGGTGCTGGGCAGCTCGGACGCCCTGCAGGTCGGCGACCAGGTGCTGGCCATCGGCAACCCCTTCGGCGTGGGCCAGACGGTCACCAGCGGCATCATCAGCGCGCTCGGCCGCAACCAGCTGGGCATGAGCCCGTTGCAGGAATTCATCCAGACGGATGCGGCTATCAACCCCGGCAACTCGGGCGGCGCGCTGGTCGACACGGCCGGCAACCTGCTGGGCATCAACACCGCGATCTACTCGCGCTCGGGCGGCAGCATGGGCATCGGCTTCGCGGTCCCGGTGTCCACGGCCAAGCTGGTGCTCGAAGGCATCGTGCGCGATGGCCAGGTCCGGCGCGGCTGGATCGGCGTCGAACCCAACGACCTCTCGCCCGAACTGGCCGAAACCTTCGGCGTGAAGACCACGGCCGGCGTGATCATCACCGGCGTGCTGCAGAACGGCCCGGCCGCCCAAGCTGGCGTGCGGCCCGGCGACGTGATCGCCGCGGTCTCCGGCAAACCCATCGGCAACGTGACGGAGCTGCTCTCTTCCGTGGCCGCGCTCAAGCCAGGCGAGGCTTCGGAATTCGAGGTGCTGCGGCGCGAGGAGCGTTTGCGCCTGCAGGTCACGCCGGGTGTGCGGCCCAAGCCGCAGCGCGCGCAGCGGCCCTGATCAGTTGCCGCTGGCCTCGGCTTCGGTTTCTTCCGGGGCCTTGGTGTGCTTGATGAACAGCTGCGCCGCCCAGATCCCCACCTCGTACAGGATGCACATGGGAATGGCCAGAGCCAGCTGCGACACCACGTCGGGCGGCGTCACGATGGCGGCCACGACGAAGGCCACCACGATGAAGTAACCGCGAAAGCTCTTGAGCTTGTCAACCGTGACGATGCCCACGCGCGCCAGCACGACCACGGCGATCGGCACCTCAAAGGCCAGGCCGAACGCCAGGAACATGCTCAGCGCAAAGCCGAGATAGGCCTCGATGTCAGGCGCGGCCGTGATGCTCTTGGGTGCAAAGCTCTGGATGAACTTGAACACCTGGCCGAACACGAAGTAATAGCAGAACGCCACGCCGATCAGGAACAGCAGCGTGCTGGAGATCACCAGCGGCATCACCAGCTTCTTCTCGTGCGAGTACAGCCCCGGCGCCACGAAGGCCCAGACCTGATAGAGCACCACCGGCAGCGCGATCATGAAGGCCGCCATCAGAAGGATCTTGAGCGGCACCAGGAACGGCGAGATCACCGAGGTGGCGATCATCGTTGCGCCGGCCGGCAGCGAAGCCACCAGCGGCGCGGCCAGCAGGTCGTACAGCGCGCCCGGGCCGGGCCAGACAGCCAGCACCGCAGCCACGACGCCGATGGCGATCACGGCCTTGATCAGCCGGTCGCGCAACTCCATCAGGTGCTCTACGAACGGCTGCTCCGTGCCGGCGAGTTCGTCTTCCTTCTTGTTCGGATCAGGCATGGTGCAAGCGGATGGGCGGCGGGCTGCTGCGCCGGCCGGACACGGTGCAAACCGTGGTCAATTGAGTTTCTGGGGCCGGTAGCGGGCCACCCGCGCTGCGCCGGACAAGGCCTTGGTTCGCACGCCGGTGCGCGCCTTGTACCACTGCGGCATGGCGCCCTGCTTGACGCGCCAGTGCTTCTTCGGGTGCTTGTACTCGGGGTATTGCACAAAGCCATCGGCCGCCGCGCTGTCGGAAGAAGTCGCCGTGCTGCCGTCCAGGCCGGCCGTGGTGGCTGCCCAGTCCTTCTCGAACTCGCTGGCGGTGGTCTGCATGGAGGACTGCACGTCGCGTGCGGCGCCCTCCACCGTGTCCTTCATCTTCTTGAGTTCGTCCAGCTCCATGGAGCGGTTGACCTCGGCCTTGACGTCGGCCACGTAACGCTGCGCCTTGCCCAGCAAGGCACCCACCGTGCGGGCCACGCGCGGCAGCTTCTCCGGCCCGATGACGATCAACGCCACCGCGCCGATCAGCGCCATCTTCGAAATGCCGAGATCGATCACGGGCGGGCGATCAGGACTTGGTCTTGGCTTCGACGTCGATGGTGGACTTCTCGGCGTTGGCCGCCGTGGTGCCCACCTGCGCGTTCGGGCCGGTCGCGGCCTTGTCTTCCGGGGCGCCGCCGTCCTTCATGCCGTCCTTGAAGCCCTTGACGGCACCGCCCAGGTCGCTGCCCATGTTCCTCAGCTTCTTGGTGCCGAACACCATCACCACGATCAGCAGCACGATCAGCCAGTGCCAAATGGAAAAAGAACCCATGGAAGTACTCCTAACGAATTGCGTTGAATTTTAGTGTGCGGGATGAACCATTCCCGCGAAGGGCGAATAGGCCGCTCAAGCGCGTGCCCAGGGACGCGGGCCACCCAGCACGTGCAGGTGCAGGTGGTGCACCTCCTGGCCGCCTTCGGTGCCGGTATTGACCACCAGCCGAAAGCCACCCTCGGGATACGGGTTGCAACCTTCCTGCATCGCCAGGCGCGGTGCCAGCGCGAGCATGCGGCCCAACATCGGCGCGTGCTCGTCCGTCACGTGGGCCATGGAAGCCACATGGTGCTTGGGGACGATCAGGAAATGGATGGGCGCAGCCGGGCGGATGTCGTGGAAGGCGAAGAACTCGTCGTCCTCGTGCACCTTGCGGGACGGGATCTGCCCTTGGGCGATCTTGCAGAACAGGCAATCGGGATCGTGCATGCGGGCTCGCTCAACGGGATAGGCCGACCGGGCGGCTGGCGTTCATGTCCACCATGCCACGCACGATGCGGTACAGGAACCAGATGGAGATCACCAGCCAGGCGATGGCGCCGGGCAGGTACAGCAGGAAGAACAGCGGCAACGTGACCAGGTAGAGCACGCCAGCCCACAGCACCGAGCGGATGCGCCAGGAGAAATGGCTGGCCTGCCAGGTGCCTTCGGCGTCCGAGCGCTTGACGAGATCGATGACCAGCGCGATCACCAGCAGCCCGATGCTGGGCTGGGCCGAGGGCACCACGGCCGCCACCGCCACCACGAGGTGCAGCAGGTAGCTGATCCAGCCCACCGTCTTGAGCTGCTGGGCCTGCTCACTGTCCTTGACTTCCACGTCGATGACGTCATTAGCCACGGCCGTCTCCTTCGCGTGCAACGGCCTTGCGCAGGGCCTTTTCCTCGATGCCGCTGGTGCCTTCGCGGCGCAGCAGTTCGGCAATCACATCCTGGGGGCCCGCGCCGTAGTGCGCCAGCGCCACCAGCGAGTGGAACCACAGGTCGGCCACCTCGCCCACGAACTTGCCCTTCAGGTGCTCGGCGTCGCCGCGGCCGGCATCGATGTCCTTGGCCGCCATGACGACCTCGGTCGCCTCCTCGCCGATCTTCTTCAGGAAGGCGTCCGGGCCCTTGTGCAGCAGCCGCGCCACGTAGCTGGCATCGGGGTTGCCGCCGGCCGCGGGCTTGCGGCTCTCGATCACGGCCGCGAGGCGGCCCAATGCATCCTGGGACAAAGTGCTCATGCGGCCTACTTGTAGATGGACTCGGGGTCTTTCAAGACCGGGTCGACGGCCTGCCAGTGCGCACCAGCGCCTGCTGCCTCGAGCTTGCTGAAGAAGCAGCTGTGGCGGCCCGTGTGGCAGGCGATGCCCGGCTCGTGGCCCAGTTGCGTGACCTTGAGCAGCACCACGTCGGCATCGCAATCGAGCCGGATCTCGTGCACGGTCTGCACATGGCCGGATTCCTCGCCCTTGAACCACAGCTTGCCGCGCGAGCGGCTGAAGTACACCGCGCGCTGCAACTCGAAGGTCTTCTGCAGCGCCTCGCGGTTCATCCAGGCGAACATCAGCACGTCGCCGCTCGCCGCTTCCTGGGCGATCGCCGGCACCAGGCCCTGCGCATCCCACTTCACATCGTCCAACCAGTCCATCGCAGGATTCTCGGCGATCACGATGACGTCAGATCCGTACGGGAATACCGCGCGCCGCCATGTGGGCCTTGGCCTGGCCCACCGTGAACTCGCCGTAGTGGAAGATGCTGGCCGCCAGCACGGCGTCGGCACCGCCGGTCTGCACGCCGTCGGCGAGGTGGTCCAGATTGCCGACCCCGCCGGAGGCGATGACGGGCACGCCCACGGCGTCGCTGACAGCGCGTGTGAGCGCCAGGTCGAAACCGGACTTGGTGCCGTCACGGTCCATGCTGGTCAAGAGGATCTCACCCGCGCCGCGGCGCGCCATCTCGGCGGCCCATTGCACGGCGTCCAGGCCGGTGTTCTTGCGCCCGCCGTGGCTGTAGACGTCCCATCCGGCACCGCGCTGCGCGGCATCTTCCGGGCTGCGGCGCTTGGCGTCGATGGCCACCACGATGCACTGCGCGCCGTACTTGTCCGAAGCCTGGTTGATCACGTCCGGGTTGGCCAGCGCGGCCGAGTTGAAGCTGGTCTTGTCGGCCCCCGAATTGAGCAGCCGGCGCACGTCCTCGACCGTGCGCACGCCGCCGCCCACGGTCAGCGGAATGAAAACCTGCGAGGCCACCGCCTCGATGATGGGCAGGATCAGGTCGCGGCCGTCGCTGGTGGCGGTGATGTCGAGGAACGTGAGTTCGTCGGCGCCCTGCTCGTTGTAGCGCGCAGCGATCTCCACGGGGTCGCCCGCGTCACGCAGTTCGACGAAATTGACGCCCTTGACGACACGGCCGCCCGTGACGTCCAGGCAGGGAATGATGCGTTTGGCCAGCATGGGCGTTTGCTCGGAGAAAAGGGGAAATCAGGCGACGACGGTCAGCCGCTGCCAACCCGTCCACTGCGCGCCGGGCTGAAGGCTCTGCGGGCGCTCGACCTGCGCCGCCTCGACGCACAGCATCTGCGCATAGCTGTCGGGCGCCATGTCGGCCATGGTCGCGGACTTGGCCGCGCCAGGGTTCCAGACCACGGTGTCTTCGAAACTTGCGCTCTGGGCAATCTCCAGCTGGGCGTCGCCGTCCAGCAGGCGCAGCGGCGCGGCTGCGGCCCGGAACACGCGGTCGAACTCCCCGTCGAAGCGGACCTCGCCCGCATGCGTGGCGCGCGTGTCGGCCAGTGCATCCCAGCAGGGCTGGCCGTCCAGGCCCTGCAGCCGTACGCCGGTGATGTCATCCACTTGCAGATAGGTGTGCAGCGCACCCGTGAAGGTCCAGGGCGTCGTGCCGATGTTGTCCAACTCCAGCAGCATGTCCAGCCGGCCAGCGCCGAGCCGCAGCGTCAACGCAAACCGGAAGTCCGCCGGCCATGTGGCGCGCGTGGCCGCATCGCTTTCAAGGAACAGGGTCAACAGCACATCGCCCGAAGCCGCATCGACGCGCGCGCCGCCGCATTGCCAGGGCAGGTTGCGCGCAAAGCCATGCTTGGCCAGCGGACCGCGGGCGTTGAACTGCGGCAGGCAGACCGGCACGCCGCCGCGGATGGCGGCCTGGCCGTCGAACACCGCCTCGGGGCTCAGGTACAGGCGCTCGCGGCCTGCGCCCGTCCAGGACAACACATGGGCACCGTGCAGGGCCACCAGCAGGCTGTCGTCGGGGCCCCAGGTCAGTCGCAGGCAGGGCTGGCCGCGGAAGGATTCGGCCGCGGCCGCCAGCTCAACCATTGTTGTAGTTGTCGGCACGCTCCTGCGCGCTGGCGAAGTCCAGGTCGCCGGTGTAGATGGCGCGGCCGCAGATCACGCCTTCGATGCCTTCGCTCTCGACCTCGCAGAGCTTCTCGATGTCGGTGATGTTGGACAACCCGCCGGAGGCGATGACCGGCGTGCTGAGCGCCTGCGCCAGCTTGACCGTGGCATCGATGTTGATGCCGGTCAGCATTCCGTCGCGGCCGATGTCCGTGTAGATGAAGGACTCGACCCCGTAGTCCTCGAACTTCTTGGCCAGGTCGACGACTTCGTGGCCTGTGAGCTTGCTCCAGCCGTCGGTGGCGACCTTGCCGTCCTTGGCATCCAGGCCCACGATGATGTGGCCGCCGAAGGCGGTGCAGGCATCGTGCAGGAAGCCGGGATTCTTGACCGCGGCCGTGCCGATGATGACGTAGCGCAGGCCCGCATCCAGGTAGCGCTCGATGGTGTCCAGGTCGCGGATGCCGCCTCCCAGCTGGACGTCGACCACATCGCCGACCTCCTTCAGGATGCGCCGGATCGCCATCTCGTTCTTGGGCTTGCCAGCGAATGCCCCGTTGAGGTCGACCAGATGCAGGCGGCGCGCGCCCTGGTCGACCCATTTGCGGGCCATTTCGGCTGGGTCGTCGCTGAAAGTGGTGGACTGTTCCATGTCGCCTTGCTTGAGGCGGACGCATTGACCGTCTTTCAGATCGATCGCAGGAATGAGGAGCATGGTGCTGAGGGCAGCCTGAGCGTTGGAAGGGGAAGGGTCAGGGATTCCAGTGGAGGAAGTTGCGGTACAGCGCCAGACCATGCGCTGCGCTCTTCTCCGGGTGGAACTGGGTCGCAAAAATATTATCGCGGGCGATGGCGCAGGTAAAGGTTTCCCCGTACTCCGTCAAGCCTGCACTGTGGCGCTGATCCGACGGACGTGCGTAAAAACTGTGCACAAAGTAGAACCAGCTTTGGTCTGGCACCTCGCCCCAAACCGGATGGCGGCGCCCGTCGGGCTCCTGCTGCATCACGCGGTTCCACCCCATCTGGGGCACCTTGTAGCGGCTGCCATCGGGCTGGGTGCGCCCTTGCAGGTCGAAGCGCAGCACCTCGCCGGCGATCAGGCCCAGGCCAGGCGTGTCGCCACCGGCGTCGCCCGAACGGGTCTCGGCGCTGCGGTCCAGCAACATCTGCATGCCCACGCAGACACCGAACAGCGGCTTGCTGCGCGAGGCCTCGAGCACCGACTCCAGCAGGCCGGACTCGCGCAGCTCGCGCATGCAGTCGGGCATGGCGCCCTGGCCGGGCAGCACCACGCGCGTCGCCGCGCGCACCTGAGCCGGATCGCTGGTCACGACCACGTCCACGCCCTCGCCTGCCGCAGCGGCCTGCACGGCCTGCGACACCGAGCGCAGGTTGCCCATGCCGTAGTCGACCACGGCCACGGTGTTGCCGGCCATTACAACGAGCCCTTGGTGGAAGGAATGGTGCCCAATGCGCGCGGATCGAATTCCAGCGCGCCGCGCAGCGCGCGGGCGAAGGCCTTGAACACGGTCTCGCACTGGTGGTGCGCGTTCACGCCGCGCAGGTTGTCGATGTGCAGCGTCACGAAGGCATGGTTCACGAAGCCCTGGAAAAACTCGTGCGTCAGCTGGGTGTCGAACGCGCCGATCATGCCGCTCGTGAACGGCACGTTGAGCACCAGGCCCGGGCGGCCCGAGAAGTCGATCACCACACGGCTCAGCGCCTCGTCGAGCGGCACGTAGGCATGGCCGTAGCGCCGGATGCCCTTCTTGTCGCCGATGGCCTTGGCCACGGCCTGGCCCAGCGTGATGCCCACGTCTTCCACGGTGTGGTGGCCATCGATGTGCAGGTCGCCGTCCACCGCGATGTCCAGGTCGATCAGGCCGTGCCGCGCAATCTGGTCCAGCATGTGGTCGAAGAAACCGATGCCGGTGCCCAGCTTGGCCTGGCCGGTGCCGTCCAGGTTGACACGCACCGTGATCTTCGTCTCGGCGGTGTTGCGGCTGACCTCGGCGGTGCGTGCGAATGGCGCGGTGGGGGTGGTGACTAGGCTGCTCATAGGGACTGCTGCAGGGCCCGCAGCATCTGGGCGTTGTCGTCGGCGCTGCCGACCGTCAGGCGCAGGCAGTTGGCCAGCAAAGGGTGCATTTTAGAAACGTTCTTCACGAGCACGCCGCGGGCTTTCATGCCCTCGAACACGGCCTGGGCCTCGCCCGGTACGCGCACTAGCACCATGTTGGCGTCGCTGTTCCAGACCTTGAGCCCCAGCGCGCGCAGCGCCGGCAGCAAGGCATCGCGCTGGGCACGCAGGTCGGCGGCCTGGGCATCGAACACCTCGGCGTGTTCCAGCGCGAACAGCGCGCACTCGGCGTTGAGCACGCTGACGTTGTACGGCGGGCGCACCTTGTCGATCTCGGCCATCAGCGCGGACGGACCCATCATGTAGCCCAGGCGCACGCCGGCCAGGCCGAACTTGCTGAGCGTGCGCATCAGCAGCACATGGCCGTGGCGCGCCACGCGGTCGATGTAGGAGCGGCTGGCGAAGGGCTGGTAGGCCTCGTCCATGACGACCAGGCCAGGCGCGGCAGCGACGATGCGCTCGACCACCGTGTCGTCCCACAGGTTGGCCGTGGGGTTGTTCGGGTAGGCCAGGAAGACGATGGCGGGCTGGTGCTGTTCGATGGCTGCCAGCATGGCGGCCTCGTCGAGCTCGAAGTCGGCCGTGAGCGGCACGCCGACGAAGTTCAGGCCCTGCAGCTGCGCGCTCATCGCGTACATCACGAAGCCGGGCACGGGCGCGAGGATCGTCGCGCCGGGTCGGTCGCAGGCCATCGCCAGCAGGGAGATCAGTTCGTCCGAGCCATTGCCCAGCATGAGGCCGAAGCCTTCTGGCATCTGCGCATGGCGTGCCAGCGCCTGGCGCAGTGCGTCCAGGCGGCTGCCGGGGTAGCGGTTGAGTTCCACCGCGCCCAGCCGCTGGCCCAGCTGCGCCTGCAGCGCCGCGGGCAGCCGGTACGGGTTCTCCATCGCGTCCATCTTGAGCAGGCCGCTGGCGTCCTGCACGGCATAGGCGTGCATGGACTGCACGTCCTGGCGGATGAGTCGGGCGAGGCGGGGAGCGAGTGCAGCGGTCATGGTTTCAGGCGCAATTCGGCCGCGCGCGCATGGGCCTGCAGGCCCTCGCCATGGGCCAGCACGGAGGCGATGGGGCCGAGCACCTGGGCACCGGCCGCGCTGACTTCGATCAGGCTGCTGCGCTTTTGGAAGTCGTACACCCCCAGCGGGCTGGAGAAACGCGCCGTGCCGGAGGTCGGCAGCACGTGGTTGGGGCCGGCGCAGTAGTCGCCCAGGCTCTCGCTGGTGTAGGCACCCAGGAAGATGGCGCCGGCGTGCTTGAGCAGCGGCTCCCAACGGTGCGGATCCGCGCTGCTGACCTCCAGGTGCTCGGGTGCGATGCGGTTGCTGATGGCACACGCTTCTTCCATGTCGCGCGTGTGGATCAGCGCGCCGCGGCCGTTCAGGCTGGCGGCGATGATCTCGGAGCGCGGCATGGTGGGCAGCAGGCGGTCGATGGCCTCCTGCACGGCGTCGATGTAGGCCGCATCGGGGCAGAGCAGGATGCTTTGCGCAAGTTCGTCGTGCTCGGCCTGGCTGAACAGGTCCATCGCCACCCAGTCGGCCGGCGTGCTGCCATCGGCCAGCACCAGGATCTCGCTGGGGCCAGCGATCATGTCGATGCCCACCGTGCCGAACACACGGCGCTTGGCCGCAGCCACGTAAGCATTGCCGGGGCCGGTGATCTTGTCCACGGCCGGCACGGTGGCCGTTCCATAGGCCAGCGCGGCCACGGCTTGCGCGCCACCGACCGTGAAAGCGCGGGTGACGCCCGCCACGTAGGCCGCAGCCAGCACCAGCGGGTTCTTCTCGCCGCGCGGCGTGGGCACGACCATGATGATCTCGCCGACGCCCGCCACGTGGGCCGGGATGGCGTTCATGAGCACGCTGGACGGATAAGCGGCCTTGCCGCCGGGCACGTAGATGCCCACGCGGTCCAGCGGCGTGACCTTCTGGCCCAGCAGCGTGCCGTCGGCATCGCGGTAGCTCCAGCTCTCGCCGCTGGCCTTCTTCTGGGCCTCGTGGTAGCTGCGCACGCGCTGCGCCGCAGCCTGCAGGGCCTCGCGCTGGGCTGGCGGCAGGCCGTCGAAGGCCGCCTTCAGCTCTTCGGGCTGCAGCGTCAGCGCCTGCAGGTCGGGCGCGTCCAGGCCGTCGAAGCGGCGCGTGTACTCCAGCACCGCGGCATCGCCACGCCGTTGCACGTCGGCCAGGATCTCGGCCACCCGCTGCTCGATGGCGGCGTCGGTGTCGGCCGACCAGTGCAGCCGGGCCTTGAACTGCGCCTCGAAGTCGGCCTGGGTGGTCGCCAGGCGCAGCGGGCTGGCCGACAGCGTCATGCCGCGCTCCCGACCGGCTGGCGCAGCGCGGCCGCAAAGCCGTCGATGACCTGGCGCAGTGCGGCCTGCTTGCGCTTGAGCGCGGCCTGGTTCACGACCAGGCGCGAGCTGATGTCCAT
Organism: Pseudorhodoferax soli; assembly: GCF_003337555.1. Lineage (GTDB taxonomy): Bacteria > Pseudomonadota > Gammaproteobacteria > Burkholderiales > Burkholderiaceae_C > Pseudorhodoferax > Pseudorhodoferax soli. The sequence goes on from NZ_QPJK01000002.1 coordinate 445,098, forward strand.
GATGCGCTCGACCTCGACCAAACCATTGGCACGCAGCGTGTTACCGGTGGACACCAGGTCGACAATGGCGTCGGCCAGGCCCGTCAACGGCGCGAGTTCCATGCTGCCGTAGAGCTTGATCAGGTCGACGTGCACGCCCTTGGTGGCGAAGAAGTCGCGCGCGATGCCGACGTACTTGGTGGCCACGCGCAGGCGCGAACCCTGGCGCACGGCCGAGGCGTAGTCGAAGTCCTTGCGCACGGCCACGCTGATGCGGCAGCGTGCGATGTCCAGGTCCAGCGGCTGGTAGAGGCCGTGCCCGCCGTGTTCGATCAGCGTGTCGCGGCCGGTGATGCCGAGGTCGGCACCGCCGTACTCCACATAGGTCGGCACGTCGGTGGCGCGCACCAGCACCACGCGCAGCTCCGGCTGGTTGGTCGCCAGGATCAGCTTGCGCGAGGTTTCGGGGTCTTCCAGCACCTCGATGCCGGCCGCGCGCAGCAGCGGCAGCGTCTCGTCGAAGATGCGTCCCTTGGACAAGGCCAGCGTGATCATGCTTTCACCCGTTCGATGTCCGCGCCGATGCCGCGCAGCTTGGTTTCCATGCGGTCGTAGCCGCGGTCCAGGTGGTAGACGCGGTCGACCAGCGTCTCCCCGTCGGCCACCAGGCCGGCGATGACCAGGCTGGCCGAGGCGCGCAGGTCCGTCGCCATCACAGTGGCGCCGGACAAACGCGGCGCACCCTCGATCAACGCGACCTTGCCGTCGATCTGGATGCGCGCGCCCAGGCGCACCAGTTCGTTCACGTGCATGAAGCGGTTCTCGAAGATGGTCTCGGTGACCTTGCTGGCGCCCTGCGAGATGCAGTTGAGCGCCATGAACTGGGCCTGCATGTCGGTCGGGAAGCCCGGGTACTCGGTGGTGCGGAAGTTCTGCGCGCGCAGGAACTCGTAGGCCGGCGCGTCGGCCTGCACCCGCACGCCGCCCTCCACCACCTGCACGCGCGCACCGGCGTCGCGCAGCTTCTCGATCACGGCGTCCATGTGGTCGGCACGCGCCCCTTGCAGCAGCACGTCGCCACCGGCAGCCGCCACCGCGCACAGGAACGTGCCTGCCTCGATGCGGTCGGCCACCACGGCATGCTGGCAGCCGTGCAGGCGTTCCACGCCCTCGACCACGATGCGGCGCGTGCCGTGGCCGTGGATGCGCGCGCCCATGGCGATCAGCATCTCGGCCAGGTCGGGGATCTCGGGCTCCTGGGCGGCGTTCTCGAGCACGGTCTCGCCTTCGGCCAGCGCGGCGGCCATCAGGAAGTTCTCGGTGCCGGTGACGGTGACCATGTCGGTCGTGATGTGGGCGCCGCGCAGCCGCGTGCGGCCCTCGGGCAGCCTGGCGATCATGTAGCCGTGCTCGACGACGATCTGCGCACCCATGGCTTGCAGGCCCTTGATGTGCTGGTCCACCGGGCGCGAGCCGATCGCGCAGCCACCGGGCAGCGACACCGTGGCATGGCCGAAGCGCGCCAGCAGCGGCCCCAGCGCCAGCACCGAGGCGCGCATGGTCTTGACCAGCTCATACGGCGCTTCGGGCTTGTCCAGGCTGCGCGCGTTGATGGCCACGCGGCCGTCGTCGTGCTGCTCCACCGCCACGCCCATGTTGCGGATCAGCTTGAGCATGGTGGCCACGTCCTGCAGGTGCGGAACGTTGGACAGCTCGACCTTCTCATCGGTCAGCAGGGCAGCGCACAGCTCCGGCAGGGCCGCGTTCTTGGCGCCGGAAATGCGCACTTCGCCGCTCAGGCGGCGGCCGCCGCGAATCAACAGTTTGTCCATCAGAAGCCGTTCAGGAAATCAGGCCCGCGCAGCTGGCCGCGGGCGGAGGGAAGCGCTCAGTGCTGCGGTCGGCCCTGGGCCACCCATTCGTCGGGCGTCAGGGTCTTCATCGACAGCGCATGCACTTCGTCGTTGCGTATTTTCTCACCCAGCGTGGCGTAGACCATCTGGTGCCGCTGGATGGGGCGCTTGCCCGAGAAGGCGGTGGACACGATGGTGGCGTACCAATGCCGGCCGTCGCCCTGGACGTGAAGGTGCTCGCAGGCCAGGCCGGCAGCGATCAGGGAGCGGAGTTGGTCGGCGGTCATGCGGGGAACGTCTTCAATTGCGGATCTTGTAGCCGGTGCGCAGCAGGTGCACCGCGATGGCACTCACCACCACCAGCGCCGTGCCGACGATGGCCAGGCTGGTCCAGGGCGAGATGTCGCTGATGCCGAAGAAGCCGTAGCGAAAGCCGTCGATCATGTAGAAGAACGGGTTCAGGTGGCTCACGGTCTGCCAGAAGCTGGGCAGCGAATGGATGGAATAGAACACGCCCGACAGGAAGGTCATGGGCATGATCAGGAAGTTCTGGAACGCCGCCATCTGGTCGAACTTCTCGGCCCACAGACCGGCGATCACGCCCAGGGTGCCGAGCAGCGCCGCGCCCAACACGGCGAACACGATGATCCACAGCGGCGCCACCAGGTGCACGCCCGTGAAGCCCACCGTGACCAGGAACACGCCGAAGCCCACCAGCACGCCGCGCACCACGGACGAGCCGACGTAGGCGACGAACCAGCTCCAGTGCGACAGGGGCGTGAGCAGCACAAACACCAGGCTGCCCATGATCTTGCTCTGGATGAGCGAGGACGAACTGTTGGCAAAAGCGTTCTGCAGCACGCTCATCATGACGAGGCCGGGCACCAGGAAGGCCGTGTAGCCGATGGTGTCGTAGACCTTGACCTTGTCCTCCAGCACGTGGCCGAAGATCAGCAGGTACAGCACGGCCGTCAGCACGGGCGCGGCCACGGTCTGGAAGCCCACCTTCCAGAAGCGCAGCACTTCCTTGTAGAACAGGGTTTGCCAGCCGGTCATGCGGTCAACGCCATCGGGGCGGTCGGGTTGCGTTCGGCGGCCATGACCTGCAGGAACACGTCTTCCAGGTCGGCCTTGCGGATTTCCACGTCCTCGACCGTCAGGCCGGCCTGGCGCACGGCGGCCAGGTACTGCTCGATCTCGAGCGCGCCCTGGGCCGGCAACTGCACGATGCGGCCGGTCACGCGCGCGGTCAGCGCCAGCGCGGGCGGCAATTCGCGGTCGACCTTGAAGCGCAACACGTTGCTGGAGGCAGACCTCAGCAGTTCGCTGGTTTCGGCCAGCGCCACCATGCGGCCTTGCTTGAGCATGCCGATGCGCGTGCACAGCGCCTCGGCTTCTTCGAGGTAGTGGGTTGTCAGCAACACGGTGTGGCCCTGCTTGTTCAGGCGGGCGATGAACTGCCACAGCGTCTGGCGCAGTTCCACGTCGACACCGGCGGTGGGCTCGTCGAGCACGATCACGGGCGGGCGGTGCACCAGCGCCTGGGCCACGAGCACCCGCCGCTTCATGCCGCCGGACAGCTGGCGCATGTTGGACTGGGCCTTGTCGGCCAGGCCCAGGCTTTCGAGCAGCTCGTCGATCCAGGCGTCGTTGTTGCGCACGCCGAAGTAGCCGGACTGGATGCGCAAGGCCTCGCGCACGTTGAAGAACGGGTCGAACACCAGCTCCTGCGGCACGACGCCGAGCTTGCGGCGGGCCTCGGCGAAATCGCCCTGCACGTCGTGGCCGTGCACGGCCACGCGACCGCTGCTGGCACGCGAGAGGCCCGCGAGGATGCTGATCAGCGAGGTCTTGCCGGCGCCATTGGGCCCCAACAGGCCGAAGAATTCGCCCTCGGCGATGTCGAAGCTGACATCGTCGAGTGCACGGAAGGGGGAGTTGCCGCCTTTGGACCCTGCGTAGGTCTTGCTGACGGACTGAAACGAGATGGCGGGCATGGGCAACCCGGCATTCTAAAGGCCGCCGGTTTTTGCTGCAGGCGGCGGGCCAGGCTCAGACGGCAGCGGGCAGCAGCAGGTCCACGCCGTAGAGCTTGGCGAGCGAGCGCAGCCGCTCGGGCAGCGCGCGCACCGTGAAGCCGCGGCCCTGGCTCATGCCTTCGCGCCGGCACTGCAGCAGCACGGCCAGGGCCGAGGAATCGAAGCGTTGCAGCGCGCTGGCATCCACCAGCACCGGCCCGGTCTGCGAGGCCAGCCCTTGCAACAGCATGTGCAGCGAGGCCGAGGCCTCGGCATGCGTGAGCGTGGCCGGCAGCACCAGCATCAGCCGCTCTTCTTGTCGTTGGACTTGTTGCGCTGCGCCAGCGCCGCGATCAGGCCATCCAGGCCCTTGGCATTGATCTCCTGCGAGAACTGGCTGCGGTAGGTCTCCACCAGCCAGATGCCCATCACGTTCAGGTTGTAGATCTTCCAGCCGGCGCCCTCGCCCGGCGTCTTCTCGAGCCGGTAATCCAGCTGCACCGGATCGCCACGGCCGCGCACTTCGGAGCGCACCACGACCTCCTTGTCTTCCGCCGCTGCGCGCAGGGGGCGCACCGAGATCTCCTGGTCGCTGACCTGGGCCAGCGCGCCGGAATAGGTGCGCACCAGCAGGATCTTGAATTCGTCCTGCAGCTTCTGCTTCTGCGCGTCCGTGGCTTGGCGCCAGGCCGGGCCGACCGCCGAAGCCGTCATGCGCTGGAAGTTCACGTTCGGCATGATCTTGGTGTCGACCAGCGTGATGATCTTGCTGACATCACCGGCCTGGATCGACTTGTCGGCCTTGATGGCGCCCAGCACATCGGTCGACAGGCGCGTGATCAGCGCGTCCGGCGCCTCGTCGGCGGCCAGGGCCAGGCCCGACACGCCCTGGGCCAGCACCAGGCTGGCCACGCCGGCCCAACGGGCGAGTTGTCTGCGGTTCATCATTGCGTTCTCTCCAACAGGGCACGCAGCCCGTGTGTGTGCATGGGTATTTGAGGCCGCCGGCTGCAGAGGGTTCCGCAGCGGCCAGGCGGGGTGCGACAGAATGTGCAGCCGATTACTGTGCGGGTGCCGGCACCGGCCGCGCACTGGGATCATCGGCCTGCCCATCGTAGTCCGAGGCACCGCGCCACTGCAGGTAGACATCGCGGGTGAAGCTGTACTTGTCCAGCGCCGCTTCGTCGAGCACGCTGCTGGCGCGCAGCAACTGCGCCCGCGCGTCGATGATGCGCAGGCCATACAGGCCGTAGCGTGCACCATGGTCGTCCAGGTGCGAGACCGGGTTGCCCCAGGTGTCCACCGGCAGCGCAGCCGTGTCGCGGATGGTGGACGGGCCCAGCAGCGGCAGCACCAGGTAGGGACCGGTCGGCACGCCCCAGCGGCCCAGGGTCTTGCCGAAGTCCTCGCGGTGGCGCGGGATGTCGGCATCGCTGGCGATGTCGATCAGGCCGCCCAGGCCGAACACGGTGTTGACCTGGAAGCGGAACAGGCTCTCCACTGCCGCCTGGCCGCGCAGTTGCAGCAGTGCATTCACGGCGGTCCAGGCGTCCGCCAGGTTGTTGAAGAAGTTGCGCACCCCGGTGCGCACCGGGCTGGGCAGCGTGTCGTTGTAGGCCTGGGCCACAGGCTTGAGAACCGCCCGGTCCACGCCTTCGTTGAAGCTGTACACGCCGCGGTTGAAGGGCTCCAGTGGGTCGCGCGGGTCGGCGTTCGGGCCCGTGGCACAGCCGCCGAGCAAGGCCAGCACCAGCACGCCTGCCATGGCAGCACGGGGTCGGACGAAAGAGAACTTCATGGCGTGGATACCCTTATTTTTTCGGAGCAGGCGCCGCAGGCGTGTCTGCTGCCTTGTTGTAGAGGAACTGGCCGATCAGATTCTCCAGCACCACAGCCGATTGCGTGGTGGTCACGGTATCGCCGGCGGAGAGGTTCTTGTCGTCGGCACCGGCCTCGATGCCGATGTACTGCTCACCGAGCAGGCCGCTGGTCAGGATCTTGAGCGAACTGTCCTTGGGAAAAGTGTAGCGAGTCTGCATCGCCAGCGTCACGCGCGCCTGGAAGCTCTTGTCATCAAATTCGATGGCTTCCACGCGGCCCACGACCACACCGGCGCTCTTCACCGCCGCTTTGGGCTTCAGGCCGCCGATGTTGTCGAACTTGGCGGCGATGGTGTAGGTGGACGACAGGCTCAGGCTCGTCAGGTTGGCCGCGCGCAGCGCGAGAAACAGGATGGCGGCCGCGCCCAGCAGCACGAACAGCCCCACCCACACATCCGTCTTGGAACGTTGCATCGACTTCCCCTGCCCGGCTCGCGGGCTCTCAGATATTGAACATCACGGCCGTCAGCACGAAGTCCAGCGCCAGCACGGCCAGCGAAGACACGACGACGGTGCGCGTGGTGGCGCGCGACACGCCCTCGGGCGTGGGCTGGGCCCGCCAGCCCTGCAGCAGCGCGACAAATGTGACCGTGAAGCCGAACACGATGCTCTTGAGCACGCCGTTGCCGACGTCGGCCAGCCAGTCCACACCGCCCTGCATCTGGCTCCAGAACGCGCCAGCGTCCACGCCGATCATGACCACGCCGACCAGCCAGCCGCCGATGATGCCGACGGCCGAGAACAGCGCCGCCAGCAGCGGCATGGCGATCACACCGCCCCAGAAGCGCGGCGCCAGCACGCGCTGCACCGGGTCCACAGCCATCATCTCCATGGCGGTCAGTTGCTCGCCGGCCTTCATGAGGCCGATGCCGGCCGTCAGCGAGGTGCCGGCCCGGCCCGCGAATAGCAGCGCCGTGACCACTGGCCCCAGCTCGCGCACCAGGCTCAGCGCCACCAGCAGGCCCAGCGCCTCCGACGAGCCGTAGCGCTGCAGGGTGTAGTAGCCCTGCAGGCTCAGCACGAAGCCCACGAACAGGCCCGAGACCATGATGATGGCCAGCGAGTAGTTGCCCAGGAAGTGGATCTGGTCGCGCACCAGGCCGAAACGGCGCAGGCAGGCGCTGCCCAGGCCCAGCAGGCGCACGAAGAGGCGCGCGGCCTCGCCCAGGTCGGTCAGGGCCGTGCGCGCGGCAAAGCCGATGTCGGCAGGCTTGTACCAGCTCATTTCTTGCGCACCGCCACGGAAGGCCCGTGCGTGGGACCGAAGTCCTGGTCGATGCTGGGGCCGGGGTAATGGAAATGCACGGGGCCGTCGGCCTCGGCGTTGACGAACTGGTGCACCAGTGGGTCGGTGCTGGCGCGCACTTCGGCCGGCGTGCCCTGCGCTGCGATCCGGCCGTTAGCCAGCACGATCACGTGGTCGGCGATCGCGAAGGTCTCGTCCAGGTCGTGCGAGACGACGATGCTGGTCAGGCCCATGGCGTCGTTGAGCTGGCGGATCAGGCGCGCGGCCGTTCCGAGCGAGATCGGATCGAGGCCGGCGAAGGGCTCGTCGTACATCACCAGTTCGGGGTCGAGCACGATGGCACGCGCCAGCGCCACGCGCCGCGCCATACCGCCCGAGACTTCGCTCGGCATCAGGTCGCGCGCGCCACGCAGGCCCACCGCATTGAGCTTCATGAGCACGATGTCGCGCACCAGCGCTTCCGACAGGTCGGTGTGCTCGCGCAGCGGAAAGGCCACGTTCTCGAACACGTCCAGGTCGGTGAACAGGGCCCCGAACTGGAACAGCATGCCCATGCGGCGACGGATCGCATACAGGCCGGTGGGGTCCAGCGCCGCCACGTCCTGCTTGTCGAACAGCACCTGGCCCTTCTGGCCCCGGATCTGCCCGCCGATCAAGCGCAGCACAGTGGTTTTGCCGCCACCCGAAGCGCCCATCAAGGCGGTCACCTTGCCGCGCGGAATGGTCAGCGAGACGCCATCCAGGATCGGACGCTCTCCGTAAGAAAACGAGAGGTCCTTGAGTTCAACCAGGGGTTCGGCAGGGGCGGGAATAGCGTCCATCAAAACAAGAAGGCCGGAGAGCTCCGGCCTTGGACGATGATAAGGGATGCCGCGCAGGCCATCGTATACGCGGCGATGCCCTTACTTCCCATCAGCGGGGCAGGTCCGAGAAGCCCATCAGGAACTCGTCGACCGCCCGCGCCGCCTGCCGGCCCTCGCGGATCGCCCAGACCACCAGGCTCTGGCCGCGGCGGATGTCGCCGGCCGCGAAGACCTTGGGCACGTTGGTGGCATAGCCGCCGTCGAACTCGGTCGTGGCCTTGGCGTTGCCACGGGCGTCCTTGTCGACGCCGAAGGACTCCAGCACCAAGGCCACCGGGTTCACGAAGCCCATGGCCAGCAGCACCAGGTCGGCCTTCATGACCACCTCGGTCCCCGGGATCTCCACGAGCTTGCCGTCCTTGAACTCCACGCGCACCGTCTTCAGGCCAGTGACCTTGCCCTTCTCGCCGACGAACTCCTTGGTGGAGATGGCGAACTCACGCTCGCAGCCCTCGTCGTGGCTGGAGCTGGTGCGCAGCTTGATCGGCCAGTAGGGCCAGGTCAGCGGGCGGTTCTCCTCCTCGGGCGGACGCGGCATCACCTCGAACTGCGTCACGCTGACCGCGCCATGGCGGTTGCTGGTGCCCACGCAGTCGCTGCCGGTGTCGCCGCCGCCGATGACGATGACGTGCTTGCCGTCGGCACGCAACTGGCCCTTGAGCTTGTCGCCGGCGTTGACCTTGTTCTGCTGCGGCAGGAATTCCATCGCGAAATGGATGCCATCCAGATCGCGGCCCGGCACGGGCAGGTCGCGCGACTGCTCGGAGCCGCCGGTCAGCACGATGGCGTCGAAGTCCTTCTGCAGTTGTTCGGGCGTGACGCTGTGCTTGGCCCAGTTCGTGACCTTGGAGTCCTTGGGCCAGTTGCCCACGACCGTGCTGGTCTTGATCGTCACACCCTCCGCCTGCATCTGCTCGACCCGGCGGTCGATGTGCGATTTTTCCATCTTGAAGTCGGGGATGCCGTAGCGCAGCAGGCCGCCGACGCGGTCGTTCTTCTCGAACAGCGTGACGTCATGGCCGGCCCGCGCGAGCTGCTGGGCCGCGGCCAGGCCGGCCGGGCCGGAGCCGACCACGGCGACCTTCTTGCCGGTCCTGTGCTTGGCAGGACGCGGCGTGACCCAGCCCTCTTCCCAGGCCTTGTCGATGATGGCGTGCTCGATCGACTTGATGCCGATCGGGTCGTCGTTCACGTTCAGCACGCAGGCCGCCTCGCAGGGCGCGGGGCAGATGCGGCCCGTGAACTCGGGGAAGTTGTTCGTGGAGTCCAACACCGCGAAGGCGTTCTGCCAGTCGTTGCGGTACACCAGGTCGTTGAAGTCCGGAATGACGTTGTTGACCGGGCAGCCGTTGTTGCAGAACGGCGTGCCGCAGTCCATGCAGCGCGCGCCCTGGACCTTGGCCTGCTCGGGCGTCAGCCCGATCACGAATTCCTTGTAGTGCTTCAGGCGCTCGGAGGCGGGCGCATAGCCCTCTTCGATGCGCTCGTGCTCCATGAAGCCGGTGATCTTTCCCATCGTGTTCTACCTCGTTGTTCTGGCTGCGTTCAGACCTTGGCCGGCTGGCGCACGGCGTGCGGCTCCAGACCCACATGTGCGTTGTTGCCGCTGCTGGCGAGCTCGACCTTGCGGTCATGGATCTCGCCGAGGGCGCGCTTGTATTCGTTCGGGAACACCTTCACGAACTTGCCGCGCGAGGTCGCCCAATCGTCCAGCAGGTCGCGCGCACGCTTGCTGCCAGTCCAGCGGTGGTGGTCTTCCAGCAGCTTGCGCAGGATGGCCTCGTCGGTCGCGCCGTTGTGCCAGTGGCCACGCTTGACGGTGGCCGTCTGCTCGGCCGTGGTCAGCACCTTCTCCAGCGTGACCATGGCGGGGTTGCAGCGGCTGGCGAACTGGCCGTCCTCGTCGAAGACGTAGGCCACGCCGCCGCTCATGCCGGCGGCGAAGTTGCGGCCGGTCTTGCCCAGCACCGCGACGGTGCCGCCCGTCATGTATTCGCAGCCATGGTCGCCCGTGCCCTCCACGACGGCCGTGGCCCCCGACAGGCGCACGGCGAAGCGCTCGCCAGCCACGCCGCAGAAATAGGCCTCGCCGGTGGTGGCGCCGTACATCACCGTGTTGCCCACGATGATGTTGCGCACTGCCTCGCCGCGGAAGTCCAGGCTGGGACGCACCACGATGCGGCCGCCCGACAAGCCCTTGCCGGTGTAGTCGTTGGCCTCGCCGATCAGGTACAGCGTGATGCCCTTGGCCACGAAGGCGCCGAAGGACTGGCCGCCCGTGCCCTCGAACTGGATGTGGATGGTGTCGTCCGGCAGGCCCTCGGGATGCACGCGCGTGACGGCGCCCGAGAGCTTGGCACCCACGGTGCGGTTCACGTTGCGCGCGACCTCGATGAAGCGCACCTTCTCGCCCTTCTCGATGGCCACCTTGGCCTTCTCGATCAAGCGCGTGTCCAGGTTGTGCTCCAGGCCGTGCTCCTGGTTCTCGACATGGAAGCGCGGCACGTCGGCCGGCACCTCGGGCAGCGCGAACAGGCGCGAGAAGTCCAGGCCCCTGGCCTTCCAATGGGCGATGCCCTTCTTGATGTCCAGCAGGTCGGCCCGGCCGATCAGGTCGTTGAACTTGCGGATGCCCAGCTGCGCCATGATCTGGCGCACTTCCTCGGCGATGAAGAAGAAGTAGTTCACCACGTGCTCGGGCTTGCCCGAGAACTTCTTGCGCAGCACCGGGTCCTGCGTGGCCACGCCCACCGGGCAGGTGTTCAGGTGGCACTTGCGCATCATGATGCAGCCCTCGACGATCAGCGGCGCGGTGGCGAAGCCGAACTCGTCGGCGCCCAGCAGCGCGCCGATGGCGACGTCGCGGCCGGTCTTCATCTGGCCGTCGGCCTGCACGCGCACGCGGCCGCGCAGGCGGTTCAGCACCAGGGTCTGCTGCGTCTCGGCGAGGCCGATCTCCCAGGGGCCGCCCGCGTGCTTGATGGACGACCAGGGCGAGGCGCCCGTGCCGCCGTCGTGGCCGGCGATCACCAGGTGGTCGCTCTTGCACTTGGTCACGCCCGCGGCGATGGTGCCCACGCCCACCTCCGACACCAGCTTGGTGCTGATGGACGCGTGCGGCGCCACGTTCTTCAGGTCGTGGATCAGCTGCGCCAGATCCTCGATCGAGTAGATGTCGTGGTGCGGCGGGGGCGAGATCAGGCCCACGCCGGGCACGGCGTAGCGCTGCTTGCCGATGTACTCGGTGACCTTGCCGCCGGGCAGTTGGCCGCCCTCGCCCGGCTTGGCGCCCTGGGCCATCTTGATCTGGATCTGGTCGGAGGACGACAGGTACTCCGCCGTCACGCCGAAGCGGCCAGACGCCACCTGCTTGATCTTCGAGCGCAGTGAATCGCCAGCCAGAAGCGGCAGGTCGACCTCGACCTCCTTCTCGCCGATGATGCTCTTGAGCGTGTCGCCCTGCTTGATCGGGATGCCCTTGAGCTCGTTGCGGTAGCGCGCCGGGTCTTCCCCGCCCTCGCCCGTGTTGCTCTTGCCGCCGATGCGGTTCATGGCCACGGCCAGCGTGGCATGGGCTTCGGTGGAGATCGAGCCCAGCGACATGGCGCCCGTGGCGAAGCGCTTCACGATCTCGGCAGCGGGCTCCACCTCGTCCACCGGGATGGCCTTGGACGGATCGATCTTGAACTCGAACAGGCCGCGCAGCGTCATGTGGCGGCGGCTCTGGTCGTTGATGATCTGGGCGTATTCCTTGTAGGTGTTCCAGTTGTTGGCGCGCGTGCTGTGCTGCAGCTTGGCAATGGCATCGGGCGACCACATGTGCTCTTCGCCACGCGTGCGCCAGGCGTACTCGCCGCCGGCGTCCAGCATGCTGGCCAACACCGGGTCGTCGCCGAAGGCGGCGGCGTGCATGCGCAGCGCTTCCTCGGCGATCTCGAACACGCCGATGCCTTCCACGCGGCTCGCGGTGCCGCTGAAGTACTTGTCGACGGTGCCGTTGTTCAGGCCGATGACCTCGAACAGCTGCGCGCCGCAATAGGACATGTAGGTCGACACGCCCATCTTGGACATGATCTTGGACAGGCCCTTGCCGATCGCCTTGACGTAGTTGTAGACGGCCTTCTCGGCCGACAGCGCGCCGGGCAGGTCGGCGTGCATGGCGGCCAGCGTTTCCATCGCCAGGTAGGGGTGGATGGCTTCGGCGCCGTAGCCGGCCAGCACGCCGAAGTGGTGCACTTCACGCGCGCTGCCCGTCTCCACGACCAGGCCGGCCGTGGTGCGCAGGCCCTCGCGCACCAGGTGCTGGTGGATGGCGCTGGAGGCCAGCAGGGCGGGGATCGCGACCTGGGTCGCGCTCACGGCACGGTCGGACACGATCAGGATGTTGGCACCGCCCTTGATCGCGTCGACGGCTTCGGCGCACAGCGAGGCCAGCTTGGCTTCCACGCCTTCGCGGCCCCAGGCGGCGGGGTAGGTGATGTCCAGCGTGGCCGAGCGGAACTTGCCCTGGGTGATGCGCTCGATGTCGCGCAGCTTGGCCATGTCGGCGAAGTCCAGGATGGGCTGGCTCACTTCGAGCCGCATCGGCGGGTTGACCTGGTTGATGTCCAGCAGGTTGGGCTTGGGGCCGATGAAGCTGTTCAGCGACATCACGATGGCCTCGCGGATCGGGTCGATCGGCGGGTTCGTGACCTGCGCGAACATCTGGCGGAAGTAGTTGTAGAGCAGCTTGTTCTTGCTCGACAGCACGGCCAGCGGGCTGTCGTTGCCCATGGAGCCGATGCCCTCTTCCCCAGCCTGGGCCATGGGGCTCATCAGGAACTTGATGTCTTCCTGCGTGTAGCCGAAGGCCTGCTGGCGGTCCAGCAGCGAGACGGCGCTGTCGGCCGGGTTGCCGGAAGTCTCCGACAGGTCGTCCAGCTTGATGCGCAGGTTCTCGATCCACTGCTTGTAGGGCTTGGTGTTGACGACGAGCGACTTGAGCTCGTCGTCCTCGATCATGCGGCCCTGCTCCAGGTCGATCAGGAACATCTTGCCGGGCTGCAGGCGCCACTTGCGCACGATCTTGTGCTCGGGAATCGGCAGCACGCCGGCTTCCGAAGCCATGATGACCATGTCGTCGTCGGTCATGATGTAGCGCGAGGGGCGCAGGCCGTTGCGGTCCAGCGTCGCGCCGATCTGGCGGCCGTCGGTGAACACGATGGAGGCCGGGCCGTCCCAGGGCTCCATCATGGCGGCGTGGTATTCGTAGAACGCGCGGCGGCGTTCGTCCATCTTCTCGTGCTGCTCCCAGGGCTCGGGGATCATCATCATCACGGCCTGGGCGATCGGGTAGCCCGCCATGGTCATGAGTTCGAGGCAGTTGTCGAAGGTGGCCGTGTCGGACTGGCCGGCGAAGCTGATCGGGTACAGCTTGGCCAGGTCGGCCGCCAGCACCGGGGACGACATCACGCCCTCGCGCGCCAGCATCCAGTTGTAGTTGCCGCGCACCGTGTTGATCTCGCCGTTGTGGGCGACATAGCGGTACGGGTGGGCCAGCGGCCACTTGGGGAAGGTGTTGGTCGAGAAGCGCTGGTGCACCAGGCCGATGGCCGAGACGCAACGTTCGTCCGCGAGGTCGAAGTAGTACACCCCCACCTGGTCGGCCAGCAGCAAGCCCTTGTAAACCACGGTGCGGCTGGACATGGAGGGAACGTAGTACTCCTTGGAGTGCTTCAGTTCCAGGTTCTGGATGTTGGCGCTGGCGGTCTTGCGGATCACGTACAGCTTGCGCTCCAACGCGTCCTGCACGATCACATCGGCGCCGCGGCCGATGAACACCTGGCGCAGGATGGGCTCGGTCTTGCGCACGGCCGGGGACATCGGCATGTCCTTGTTGACGGGCACGTCGCGCCAGCCCAGCAGCACCTGGCCTTCGGCCTTGATGGCACGCTCGATCTCCTGCTCGCAGGCCATGCGCGAGGCGTGTTCCTTGGGCAGGAAGATCACGCCCACGCCGTACTCGCCGGCCGGCGGCAGCGTCACGCCCTGCTTGGCCATCTCTTCGCGGTACAGCAGGTCCGGGATCTGGATCAGGATGCCGGCACCGTCGCCCATGAGCTTGTCGGCGCCCACGGCGCCGCGGTGGTCGATGTTCTCCAGGATCTTGAGCGCCTGGGTGACGATGTCGTGCCGCTTCTCGCCCTTGATGTGGGCCACGAAGCCCAGGCCGCAGGCGTCGTGCTCGTGTGCGGCGGAATACAGGCCGTGCTGGGCCAGGTGTTGGATCTCTGCATCCGTGGTCATCGACGCACTCCTTCGGGTTTTCACTCAATCGCGGGGGAAGCGGAGCATAGTGCGTTGCAACAAGGATGCCAAGCGGAATAAATGGGGTCAGATCCTTTTTAAATCCCGACGTTTTTCATCAGAAAATATTTGGGGACATATCGACTTTGAGCGGCCTCTGCCCTTGTGTACACGGCGACAGATGATCGCTCAGGTGGTCTTGCGCGGGCGGCCTGGCTGGCTGCGCGTGAGCCGGCGCGGCGCGGATTGCTGCAGCCGCGCCACGAAAGCCTCGTCGCCCAGCGCCCAGCCGCCCAGAACGGAGCGGGTCAGTGCATCCTGCTGCGCCGATGTGACGCCGTCATGCACCATGCTGGCGTATGCAGCCTCGCGTGCGAAGGGGGTGTTGTCCAGCGCCCAATAGGCAGGCGGCGGCGTCAGCCAGCCGTCGTTGCGCAGCCCCGCATAGTGGCCATGGCTGGACCAGGGATAGTCCTTGGCGGCCTGCACCAGCGATGCACGCACCGGGTTCAGGTCGAAGTAGGCCATGCAGGGCAGCAGGTAGCGCTCGGGCTGCAGGACCGTGGAACGGTAGCGCCCCTCCCACAGCGTGCCGCTGCGGCCATGGGCCAGGTTGAAGCGGCGCACATAGATGCGGCCCACGGCCTGCAGGGCGTGCGAGAGCGCACCCTCCTCCGGTGGCGTCAGCAGCAGATGGAAATGGTTGGGCATCAGCACGTAGGCGTGCAGCGCCACGCCCACGCTGCGGCATTCCTGCGCCAGCAGTTGCAGCATGGCTACATGCTCGTCGGCCGTCGTGAAGATGGCCTGGCGGTTGTTGCCGCGCTGCAGCACATGGTGCACCTGGCCAGCCAGGGACAGGCGGGGCAGGCGCGCCATGTTGTTACGCAGGCAGCAGGTCGAAGCGGGTCTCGCGCAGCGCTTGCAGGCCGAATTCGTCCAGCAGCTGGCCCAGGCGCTCGGCTGCGCTGCGCTTGCCGCGGCCGGTCTTGCGCGCCACGATGAGTTCGTTCTTCAGGCTGTGCTCCCAACCCACGAGTTCGGTCACCGTGACCTGGTAGCCGCAGGCCTCCAGGTACAGGCAGCGCAGAACGTTGGTCAGCTGGCTGCCGATCTCGCGCGTGTGCAGCGGATGGCGCCAGAGCTCCGCCAGGGGCGTGCGTGCCAGCGCCAGCGCCTTGTGCTGGCGCAGGCTGGCCGCCACCTCGGCCTGGCAGCAAGGCACCAGCACCATGCTGGCGGCCTCCTTCTGCAAGCCGAAGCGGATCGCGTCGTCGGTGGCGGTGTCGCAGGCATGCAGGGCCGTGACGATGTCGATGCGCGGCGGCAGCTGCTTCGATGCACCCGCCTCGGCCACGCTGAGGTTCAGGAAGGACATGCGGCCGAAGCCCAGCCGCTCGGCCAGCAGTCGCGATTTGTCGACGAGTTCGGCGCGCGTCTCGACGCCGTAGACATGGCCGGGGCGCTGCGCGAACACCAGGTCGTAGAGCATGAAGCCCAGGTAGGACTTGCCCGCGCCGTGGTCGGCTAGGGTGATGGCGGCATCGGGCGCGAAGCCCTCGCGCATCTCGCGCTCGATGAACTGCACGAGGTGGTAGACCTGCTTGAGCTTGCGGCGCGAGTCCTGGTTGAGCTTGCCCTCGCGCGTGAGGATGTGCAGCTCTTTCAGCAGCTCGATGGACTGGCCGGGCCGCAGTTCAGAGGCCAGGGCCGCGGCCGGGTCGGCCGGTTCGGAAGCTCGGCGTTTCATGGGGATTCCTTGGTGGCGCCGACGCCGAGCGCGGCCCAGCCCTCGACACCCAGCCCCTCGAGCGTGGCCATGTTGCGCTCGAAGATCTCGGCGGCGTCAGGGAAGGCGGAGGTGGCGCGTTCCACGCTGTCTTCACGCAGCAGATGCAGCATGGGGTACGGCGCGCGGTTGCTGCAGTTGGTCACGTCGTCGGCTGCGGTGCCGGCGAACTGGTAGTCGGGGTGGAAGCTGGCGATCTGGAGCTCGCCGACGGCGTCGAGCGTGTCGAGCACGGCATCCGCCCGGTCCAGGAAATCGTTGAAGTCCAGGAAGTCGGGCAGCGCGTGCGGCAGCACCAGCAGCGTGGTGTCGCGCTGCTCGGCGTCCAGCGCGAGCAGCGCCTGGATTTCGTCGCGCAACACGGCCTCCACGGCGTCGTCGTCGCGCGCGTCGCTCACCGCCACGTGCAGCTGGCCCTTGGCCACCACACCCTTGGCGAAGGGGCACAGGTTCAGGCCGATCACGGCGCGTTCGAGCCAGCGCTGCGTGTCGGCGCGGACCAGGTCTTCAGACGGCATGGCGGCACTCATCCGAGCAGGCGCTGGCCGGTCAGGCGTTCGTGCTCGCGCGCGGCAAAGCGATCGGTCATGCCCGCGATGTAGTCGGCAACCACACGCGCCTGGCCCGCCATGCCCACGGCGGCGAAACGCTTGGTGGCCCGCTCGGCAAAGCCTCCGGCCATCTCGGCCGGCGCCTGCTGGTAGGCCGCGAACAGCTCCTGCACCACAGCCTTGGCGCGGCCCGTGACCTCGACCACCTGCGCATGCCGGTACAGGTTGGCCATCAGGAAACGCTTGAGTTGCTGCGAGGCCTCACGCATGGCGTCGCCGAAGCCGACCAGCGGCGCGCAGCGGCGTGCCGCATCGGCACTGCCCGGCTGCGCGCGCGCCAGCGCCGCACTGCTCGCATCGATCACGTCGTAGACCTGGGCACTCAGCATGCGGCGGATGCTCTCGTACAGCAGGCGGCGTCCGGCCAGCTGCGGGTGCTCGCGCAGCGTCGCGCGGCGGTAGTCGTCGAACAGCGGCACCTCTTCCAGCTGCGCCATGACCAGCAGGCCAGAACGCACGCCGTCGTCGATGTCGTGCGCGTTGTAGGCGATCTCGTCGGCCAGGTTGCACAGCTGCGCCTCCAGGCTGGGCTGAGTCCGCTCGAGGAAGCGCAGCCCCACGTCGCCCGGGCACTCGGCCTCCAGCCGCTCGGCATTGGCGCGCGAGCAGTGCTTGAGGATGCCCTCGCGCGTCTCGAACGACAGGTTCAGCCCGTCGTAGCGCGGGTAGCGCTCCTCGAGCTCATCCACCATGCGCAGGCTTTGCAGGTTGTGCTCGAAGCCGCCCCACGCACCCATGCAGGCGTTCAATGCGTCCTGCCCGGCATGGCCGAACGGCGTATGGCCCAGGTCGTGCGCGAGCGCGATGGCCTCGACCAGGTCTTCGTTGAGCTTCAGCGAACGCGCGATCGACCGGCCCAGCTGCGCCACCTCGAGCGAATGCGTGAGCCGCGTGCGGAATAGGTCGCCCTCGTGGTTCAGGAACACCTGGGTCTTGTAGACCAGGCGCCGGAACGCGGTGGAATGCACGATGCGGTCGCGGTCGCGCTGGTATTCGGTGCGCGTGGGCGCCGGCACCTCGGCATGCCGGCGGCCCCGGCTCGCAGCCGGGTCGCAGGCGTAGGGAGCCAGCACGCCCTGCATCGTTCAGGCGCAGGACGCGTCGATGACCTCGCGCACCAGCGCATCGGGTGCACCACGCACCACGGCACGGCCGATGCCGTCGATCAACACGAACTTGATCTCGCCGGCCTCGGCCTTCTTGTCCACGCGCATGAGTTCGAGATAGCGGCCGGCGTTGTCCCCGGCATCGAGGACGGGGCCAACGGTGGGCAGCCCGGCGCGTTCGATGAGGCGCGTCAGGCGCAGCACCGCGGCGTCGTCGATCAGGCCCAGGCGCTGCGACAGCCGTGCGGCCATCACCATGCCGCAGCCCACGCCCTCGCCGTGCAGCCAGGCGCCGTAGCCCATGCCCGCTTCGATGGCGTGGCCGAAGGTGTGGCCGAAGTTGAGGATGGCCCGCAGTCCGCCTTCGCGCTCGTCCTGGCCGACCACGTCGGCCTTGATCTCGCAGCTGCGCCGCACGGCGTGCGCCAGCGCGGCGGGGTCGCCGGCGCGCAGCGCATCGACGTTGGCCTCGATCCAGCCGAGGAAGGCGGCGTCGGCGATGGGGCCGTACTTGATGACCTCGGCGAGGCCCGCGCTGAGCTCGCGCGCGGGCAGGGTCTTGAGCAGGTCCAGATCGCACACCACCAACTGCGGCTGGTAGAACGCACCCACCATGTTCTTGCCCAGCGGATGGTTGATGGCGGTCTTGCCGCCGACCGAAGAATCCACCTGGGCCAGCAGCGTGGTGGGCACCTGCACGAAGGGCACGCCGCGCATGTAGCTTGCGGCTGCGAAGCCCGTGATGTCGCCCACCACGCCACCCCCGAGTGCGAACAGCACCGTCTTGCGGTCGCAGCCACGCGACAGCAGCGCGTCGAAGACCAGGTTCAGCGTTTCCCAGGTCTTGTAGGCCTCGCCATCGGGCAGCACCACGGTGTGCACGGCGCGGAAGCGCCCGGCCAGCGCCCGCTGCAAGCGCTGCACATAGAGGGGCGCGAGCAGGGTGTTGGTGACGATCAGTGCCGCTGCCGCCTTCGGCACGGCGGCGTAGGTCTCGGGCTGGTCGAACAGGCCCGCGCCGATGGCGATCGGATAGCTGCGCTCGCCCAGCGCGATCTGCACCTGGGCCGTGGGAGGGGCGGAAAGGGTGGCGTCCATGAGGGCGCCAAGTGTAAGCCGCGGCTCTCAGCCGCCCTGGCGCTGCACGATCTCGGCGATGGTGTTGACCAGCGCCGCCGTCGACGGCCGGCCGATCGTGATGACCTCGTGCGCGGTCTCGCGGTAGAGCGGGTCGCGCTGCGAAAACAGCTCACGCAAGCGGGTCTGCGGGTCCGCGACCTGCAGCAGGGGCCGCACCTGGTCGTGCCGCAAGCGGCGGTAGACCTCCTCCGGCGTGGCGAACAGGTAGAACACGCGGGTGTGCTCACGCAGGCAGGCACGGTTGGCCTCGCGCAGCACGGCACCACCGCCGGTGGCGATCACGGCCGGGCCGGTGGCTGCGATGTCGGCCAGCGCCTGCTGCTCGAAGTCGCGAAAGCCGACCTCGCCCTCGCGCTCAAAGTACTCGCGGATCGAGCAGCCGAGCTGGCGCTCGACCCACTGGTCGGCATCAACGAAGGGGAGTTGGAGTCGGCGCGCCAGTTGACGGCCGACGGTCGACTTGCCCGATCCGGGCAGGCCGATGAGTGCAATGTTCAAGGAAATCTATAAGAGTCAATTCGCCACAGTGCAGTCGAGAACTGTTCCAAACGGACTCCACTGACCTGCCGGCCCAGGAGTTTTACTGGTGAAGTCACCCGCCACGCCACCGGCCAAGTATGACAGCTTCGAGCTCGACTCCGTCCCCGCGACGCTCGCGCGCGCTGTGATCTCGAACTCCACCCACGGCGCATACTGCTCGCCGTACTCCACAGCGAAGCTTGCAAAACCGGTGTCGTCCGTGGTGACCGTTGCCACCGGAATCACCCCCGGCATCCCAGGCGTCAACCGACCATCGCGGTTGGTGTCTTCGTTTGGACCAAGAATGCCGTTCCGGTCGCGGTCTTCGTTGACACAACCTTGCACCCCTCGCGCCATGTTGTAGCCCCAAGCACCGTCATCCTCAGAGTAGCTCAGGTTTCCCTTGTAATAGACGGTCGGAAACACCGAAAGCACCACCGACTGGTTTCTGACCGCCGCGCCGTTGGCGTCCGTCACCCGCAAAGAGAACGGCTTGGAATAGACCGTCTCATCCTTGTTGGCGATCGTGTTACTCGTCGCGATGGCGATGAACAAGGCTTGGTTGCTCACGGTCAGCGCAGCAGTACTTTGCACGCTCGTTCCGGCAACGGTGGCACGGATCTGCACGCCATCCGCCGCCGTGGACAGTGGCCCGGAAATGAACGTGTCGCTGATAGTGCCGTTGGCATCGGTCGTTCCGGTACCAGTACCCAGCCGCCCACCGCTCGTATCGGTGACCAACGTGAAATTCACCGTCCGTCCCTTCACGGGATTCCCGGAAGCGTCACGCACGACCGCCTGCAGTTGCGCGCGGTTCGTCGACGAACCCGATGCGTTCGGTTGCACCGCACTCGGATTGATCTGCAGCACCACCGAATCGGGGGTCGCTGCGGTGAACAGCAGTGCAACGCTGGTCAGGGCGCCACCGCCCATCTGGGCCGTCACAGTCGCCGGTCCGGCCGTGGCAGATACCAGATTTACCGCAGCCTCGCCGTTGGCATCGGTCAGCACCGACGCTACGGACACGGTTCCCCGCGTCGTGCTGAAGTTGACAGTTTGCCCGGCCACACCGGCGCCCGCCGAACGGTATCGCACGCGAACCTCACGGCTGGAATTGACAAACACCTCCGTGCCCGCGCTCGGGCTGACCACGGCAAAGTCTTCGCCGCTCACCGCTACCGCAAGTGTGGTCGAAGCACCGCCGCCACTGACCGTCAGCACATCGTTGCCAGCGTTGTTGGCGACATAGTTGAACGTTGCGCTGCCGTTCACGTCGGTGGTCAAGCCAGTCGGGCTCACGTTGTTGCCGAGGCTGGAACTGACGGTCAGGGCGCTGCCGGAGATGGCATTGCCACCGCTGTCGCGCAGCGTTGCCGTGTATGTCGTCGTCCCTGCAACCAGAACGGAGCCGACACCCACAAGGGAAAGGGCGGTGCCGGTCACCGGCAAGACCACTGAGCCCGTAATGGTTCCAGCCGTGACTGTGACGCGGATATCGCGGTTTGCACGGTTCGCCCCCGTCGCCAGGGTAGCCGTGGCCGCCCCGTTGGCATCCGTTGTTGCAGCGACCGACTGCAAGACGCCGGAGTCGGCGACGAAAGACACGGCTGTATCGGCCATGCCGTTGTTTGCCGCATTCTTCACAAGCGCCGTGATCGTGACCGAATTCGCACTGGCGGATGCCAGCGTGGCCGCCGACGACAACACTTCCACACTGGCGACCGCAGGGGTCGGTGTAATGGTCCCGCCTCCGGAACTGCCGGTGGAGCTACCCCCACCCCCACAAGCCACCACCAATCCAGCCACGGCCACAGCCGCAAGGTATCGCATCCAACGCATAGCTCTTCCCTCTTGTGATTCTGTGTCTGCGCCGCAGGCCGGCGCCTCAGCGTCCCGCCATCCGGTCCGCGATCATCTTCGGCGTGATGAACACCAGCATCTCCGTCTTGTTGGAGGTGCGCGTGCGGCTCTTGAACAGGTTGCCCGCGATCGGGATGTCGCCCAGCAGCGGCACCTTGGTCACGTCATCGTTCTCGGTCAGCTCGAAGATGCCGCCGATCACCACCGTGCCGCCGTTCTCCACCAGCACCTGGGTCTTGATGTGCTTGGTGTTGATGGCAAAACCGGCCGAGGTGCTCTGGCCCACGCTGTCCTTGTTCACGTCCAGGTCCAGGATGATGTTGCCCTCGGGCGTGATCTGCGGCGTCACCTCCAGCTTGAGGTTGGCCTTGCGGAATGCGATCGAGGTCGCGCCGCTCGAGGTGGCGACCTGGTAGGGCAGCTCGGTGCCCTGCTCGATCAAGGCCTTGGTCTGGTCGGCCGTCACCACGCGCGGGCTGGACACCACCTTGCCCTTGCCGTCGGCCTCCATGGCAGACAGCTCCAGCGACAAGAAGCGGCCGACGCCCTCCTTGAAGATGGACACCGCAAAGGTCGCTGCGTCCGTCGCACTGCCCTGGGTCGTGGCGGGCAGGTTGACGAAGTTGCTGCTGGTGTTGATCGCGTTGCCGTTGGCAGCGGCGACGGCATTGCTGTAGCTGGTGCCCGCGACGATCCGGTTGCCGCCGCCCAGGCTGTAGCCGTTGCCGTTGCCGCCACCGAGCCGCACGCCGATGGACTTGCCGAAGGTGTCGGACGCTTCGACGATGCGCGCCTCGATCAGCACCTGGCGCACCGCCACGTCGAGCTTCTTGATCAGTTCGTTGACGGCCTCGAGCCGGCTCGCGACGTCGGTCACGAACAGCTGGTTGGTGCGCGGCTCGGGGATGGCCGTGCCGCGGCTGCTCAGAAAGCGGCTGTTGCCGGAGCTGCCGCTGCCGCCACCGCCCGCGTTGGTGATCTGCGTGGCGATGTCGGTGGCCCGCGCATAGTTCATCTGGAAGGACTGGGTGCGCAGCGGCTCCAGGTTCTCCAGCGCCGCGGCGGACTCCAGGTCCTTCTTCTTGCGCGCGTCGATCTCGTCCTTGGGCGCGATCCACAGCACGCTGCCGCTCTTCTCCATGCCCAGGCCCTTGGCGTCCATGATGATCTGCAGCGCCTGGTCCCAGGGCACGTCCTTGAGCCGCAGCGTCACCGCGCCGGTGACCGAATCGGAGGTCACCACGTTGAAGTTGGTGAAATCGGCGATCACCTGCAGCAAGGCGCGCACCTCGATGTTCTGGAAGTTCAGCGACAGCTTCTCGCCGCTGAAGCCCGGGCCCTGGCTCAGGCGGTTCGGGTCGACGCGCTGCGGCCGCACCTCGACCACGAACTGGCCTTCGCTCTGGTAGGCGCTGTGCTCCCAGTTGCCGCGCGGCTCGATGACCATGCGCACCCGGTCGCCCACCTGGAAGGTGGAAACGGTCTGCACCGGTGTGCCGAAGTCGGCCACGTCCAGCCGGCGCCGCAGTCCTTCGGGCAACGAGGAGTTGAGGAACTCCACCACCAGGCTCTGGCCTTGCTGGCGCACGTCCACGCCGACCTGGCTGTTGCCCAGGCCCACGACCACGCGGCCGGTGCTGTCGGTGCCGCGCCGGAAGTCCAGGTCGCGCAACGCCGCACGGCCCTGTGCCCCGGCATCGGGGAACACCGGGGCCGGGCTGGCCGGCAGTGCCGACGCCACGGGGTCGAGCACGATCAGCACCGAGTTGCCCTGCAGCAAGGCCTTGTACGAGGTGGCCTGCTTGAGGTTGAGCACCACACGGGAGCGATCGCCCACGCTGAGCACGCTGGCCGAGCGCAGGTTGCCCTGGTTGATGTCGATGGGCGTGCGCGGCATCGTGCTTGCCACGCCCGCGAAGTCCAGCGCGATGCGCGCCGGCGACTGGATGGCCACGCCGGCCGGCAGGGCTGCCGGGGCTTCGCTGAGGTCGATGCGCACGATCTCCGAGCCGTTCTGCACCGCGCCGCTGACCGACTGGATGGTCGGCACGGCCCAGGCGCCGCAGCAGGCCAGGGCCAGCCCGAGCGCTGCCATGCCTCGCGCCAGGATGCTGCGGGGACGGTGGTTGTGCTTGTTCATTTGACTTTCTCCTGCAGCTGCAGACTCGCCGCGCGCTCGATCCACTCGCCGCTGCCGTCCTGCACGATCTCGCGCAGGAGCACCTCCGCTTCGTCGATCTTGGTGACTTTCCCGTAGTTCTGGCCCAGGTGCTCGCCGACCCGGACCTGGTAGAGCAGGTTGTCCACGCGGACCAGCGCCACCGGCGCGCCGGCGCGGCGCAGGCTGCCGACCAGGGCCATGGCGTCCAGCGGATAGGCCTCCAGCGGCTCCTTGCGGCGTGCCAGCTCGGGGCCGATCAGGCCACTGTTGCTGGCCGTCGGCGCCGCATCCTGCCGCAGCACCGAGGCCAGCCGCTGCTGGCTGAACGGGTCGACGGACGCCTCCTGCGTGTAGGCCTGCGGCACGAACTGCTTGGGGGGCGACAGCGGCGTCACCTTGGTGCGTACCTGGCTGCGCCGCTCGGCCATCCACTGCTGCAGCTCGTCCTGGTCGTTGCCGGTGCAAGCGCCCAGCAACAGCACAGCGCACACCCAGGCCCCCAGCCCGGCCCAGCGCAGCAGCCGGCTCACTTGCCGCCCCCCTTGGCGGGGATCTTCTGGGCGGCGATCTCGTCGGCGTCCAGGTAGCGGAAGGTGCGCGCCGTGGCATCCATGGTCAGCGCGCCGTCGCGGGCGGGCACGATGCTGATGTTGTTCAAGGTCACGATGCGCGAGAGGTTGGCCACGTCGGCCGCGAAGGCGCCGACGTCGTGGAAGCGGCCCGTCACGCGCAAGGCGATCGGCAGTTCGGCGTAGTAGGGGCGCACCACGACCTGGCCCGGACGGAACAGGTCGAACTGCAGGCTGCGTCCCAGGCCGGCCTGGTTCACGTCGGACAGCAGTGCCGCCATCTCGGCCTTGCTGGGCAGCTGGCGCTCCAGCTGCGTCACGTACTGCTGGATCTGCTCGCGCTGCTTCTTGAGGGCGTCCAGGTTCACGGCCTTGACCAGGCGTGTCTCGTACGCCTGGCGCAGTTCCGTTTCCTTGCCCTGCTCGGCGATCAGGTCGTCTTCGAAGCTGCTGAGGTAAGCGAACCAGGCCACTGCCAGCACGGCGAGCGCCACGAAGGCCAGCAGCAGCGCGCGCGGCAGGGGCGGCCACTGGGAAGGATCGGACGGATGCAGGTTGCGGAACTGCCCGGCCATCCGAGCCTGCAGCGCAGCGACATCGAGGGAGCGGGCCTTCTTGGATTGGGTCGCCATGGCGCTCGCTTCTTCAGGGTTTCGCCACGGCCGGCGCCGAAGCCGCCTTGGCGGCCGCCTCGACCTCGCTAGCGCGCACCAGGCGCACACGCAGGTTGAAATTGGCCACGCGCCGGTTGTCGCGTGGGCTCAGGGCCACGTTGCCCGCGACGATCTCGGCCAGGTCCGGCCTGGACAGCCAGGGCGTGTTCTCGGCCAGGTTGCGGAGCAGCTCGGAGATGCGCTCGTTCGACTGGGCCACGCCCTGCAGCGTGACGGCCTGGTCGTCCTGCTTGAGGCTGGTGATGTAGACCCCGTCGGGCAGCTGCTTGACGAGCTCGTTGAGCAGGTGCACGGGCAGGTTGCGGTCGGCCTGCAGGTCTTCCACCGCCTTCTGGCGTGCCGTCAGCGCCGCGATCTCCTGCTCGATCGTGGCGATCTCCTTGATCTGCACGTCCAGTGTCCGGATCTGCGCCTGCAGGAACTGGTTGCGCTCCTGCTGGTTCTCGATGCGCGCCTGGAACCACAGGTAGATGGCGCCAGCCACCGCCAGGCCGACCAGGGCAGAGACGCCCAGCATGACCTGGAAGGCCTCCTTGCGGGCCTTGCGCGCCGCCTCGCGGTGAGGCAACAGGTTGATGCGCACCGTCGTCATGACTGCACCCTTCGGCCTGCGGCCTGTCCCGCCAGGCGGGAGCGAGCTTGCTTGGGGCGGCCCGGCGCGGCGCTCATGGGAACCTGCGCAGCGCCAGGCCGCAGGAGGTCAGGTAGGCGGGCGCCTCGCGGCCCATGCGCGCTGTGCGCACGTCCTTGCCCATCTCCATGCCGTCGAAGGGATTGGCGAGGTGGCACGGAAACGAGGAGTGCAGCGTGACGGCTTCCGTCAGCCCCGCCAGCGGCGCGGAGCCGCCGGCCAGCATCACGTGGTCCACCTTGTTGTGCGGAGTGCTCGTGAAGAAGAACTGCAGCGCTCGGCCGATTTCCTGGGAGAGCCCCTCGACGAACGGCGCCAGCACGCTGCTGGAATAGTCCGGCGGCAGCTCGCCGCTGCGCTTCTTCTGTTCGGCCTCCTCGGCCGAGAAGCCGTACTGGCGCACGATCATCTGGGTGAGCTGCGCGCCGCCGAAGGCCTGGTCGCGGTCGTACAGCACCTCGCCATCGCGCAGCACCTGCATGCTGGTGGTCATGGCGCCGATTTCGAACAGGGCCACGATCTGGCCAGCGCCTTCGTTCGGCAATTGCGCGACCAGCCGGCCGACGGCCAGCCGCGAAGCAAAGGACTCGATGTCCAGCACCACCGGGGTCAGGCCCGCCGCCTCGGCCAGGCCCTGGCGGTCCTGCACCTTCTCCTTGCGCGAGGCGGCGATCAGCACCTCCACGTCGCCGGAGCCACCGGCGCTCGGCCCGACCACGCAGAAATCCAGGCTCACTTCGTCGAGCGAGAACGGGATGTACTGGTTGGCCTCGGACTCGACCTGGAACTCCATCTCCTGCTCGGTCAAGCCGCCGGGCAGTGCGATCTTCTTGGTGATGACGGCCGAGGGCGGCAACGCCATGGCCACGTTCCTGGTGCGCGTGCCACTGCGCTTGACGAGACGGCGCAGGGCCTGCGCCACTTCGTCGAACTTCTCGATGTTGCCGTCGGTGATCCAGCCGCTCTCCAGCGGCTCGATGGCGCAGCGGGTCAGCAGCAGGCGCCCAGCGGGATCATGGTCCAGTTCCACCAGCTTGATGCTGGACGAACTGATGTCGATCCCCAGCAACGGGGCCGGTCTACGGCTGAACATCGTCCCCAAAGAGATCAATCAAGGCCCCTGAATTGCTCAGAAATCGCTACAAATGCTGACAAGCTTTATGGATGCTATCAGCAACAGTTTGGTGCGTGACCGCTTTGTGTACGCCGTTGCACATGCGACGTTGCCAAAAGCCGACGCCCGCGGACCGCAAGGTGCGCCGATTTGTAACAACCGCAGGGCGCGGGCCGTGGGCATGCATGCCGCAGCCCGCGGGCCGCAGGGCAAAATGACGGCCCGCGTCCGGCCCCGGCCGGCGCCATCCCGCGAGTCTCTATGCCTTCAAAGTCTTCCCCCGGCGACGCTCCCAAGGCCGCCCCCTCCACCCCGCGCGGCCCGTGGGCATGGGTCGGCCGCGTGCTGGTCTGGCTCGTGGGCATCGCTGCGGCGGGCGTCGCGGCCGTGGGCCTGATGGTGGCGATCGCCCTGGCAGTGGCCTACCCGAACCTGCCCGACATCTCCGACCTGGCCGACTACCGGCCCAAGCTGCCGTTGCGTGTGTACTCGGCCGACAACCTGCTCCTGGGCGAGTTCGGCGAAGAACGCCGCAACCTCATGCCGATCGCCGAGATCCCGAAGGTCATGAAAGACGCGGTGCTGGCCATCGAGGACGCCCGCTTCTACGAACACGGCGGCGTGGACTACAAGGGCGTGGCCCGTGCGGCGCTGGCCAACCTGGGCAGCTTCAAGAGCCAGGGCGCCTCCACCATCACCATGCAGGTGGCGCGCAACGTCTACCTCTCCTCCGAGAAGACCTACACGCGCAAGATCTACGAGATTTTGCTGACCTTCAAGCTGGAGCACCTGCTCTCCAAGGACAAGATCCTGGAGATCTACATGAACCAGATCTTCCTGGGCAACCGGGCCTATGGCTTCGCTGCGGCCTCGGAAACCTACTTCGGCCGCCCGCTCAAGGACATCACGGTCGCCCAGGCCGCCATGCTGGCCGGCCTGCCCAAGGCGCCTTCGGCCTACAACCCCATCAGCAACCCGAACCGCGCCCGTGTGCGCCAGCTCTACATCATCGACCGCATGCTGGAGAACGGCTTCATCACGGCCGCCCAGGCCCAGCAGGCCAAGACCGAGGAGCTGCGCATCCGCCCAGGCAACGAGGGCACGCGCGTGCACGGCGAGTTCGTCGCCGAGACGGTGCGCCAGCTGATGTACGCGCAATACGGCGACGCCACCTACACGCGCGGCCTGAACGTCTACACCACCCTCAGTTCCAGCGACCAGGTCGCCGCCTACAACGCACTGCGCCGCGGCATCATGGATTTCGAGCGCCGGCAGATCTACCGCGGCCCGGAGAAGTTCGTCACGCTGCCCGCTGGCGGCGCGGAACTGGAAGACGCCATCGACGACGTGCTGCTGGGCCATCCCGACAACGGCGACGTGCTGTCCGCCGTGGTGCTGGAGGCCACGCCCAAGCGCATCCTCGCGGTGCGCGGCAATGGCGACGAGGTCGAAATCACGGGCGACGGCCTGAAGCCCGCGCAGTCGGGCCTGGCCGCTGCGGCCCCGCCCAACATCAAGATCCGCCGCGGCGCCGTGATCCGTGCGGTCAAGACGCCCAAGAACACCTGGGAGATCACCCAGCTGCCCGAGGTCGAAGGCGCCTTCGTGGCCATGGACCCGCGCACTGGCGCCGTGCGCGCGCTGGTGGGCGGTTTCGATTTTCAGAAGAACAAGTTCAACCACGCCACCCAGGCCTGGCGCCAGCCGGGCTCCAGCTTCAAGCCCTTCATCTACTCGGCCGCGCTGGAGAAAGGCTTCACGCCGGCCACCGTGGTCAACGACGCGCCGCTGTTCTTCGATGCAGGCTTCACCGGCGGCCAGCCCTGGGAGCCCAAGAACTACGACGGCAAGTTTGACGGCCCGATGACCCTGCGCACGGGCCTCGCAAAGTCCAAGAACATGATCTCCATCCGCGTGCTGCAGGCCGTGGGCGCCAAGAACGCGCAGGACTGGATCACGCACTTCGGCTTCGAGGCCGAGCGCCACCCGGCCTACCTGACCATGGCGCTGGGTGCGGGCTCGGTCACCCCCATGCAGATGGTGGCGGCCTATTCGGTGTTCGCCAACGGCGGCTACCGCGTCAACCCCTGGCTGATCGCCAAGGTGACCGACCACAAGGGCCGCGCGCTGGTGGAGACCCAGGCGCCGGTGCTGGACGAGTCCATGCGCACCATCCCGGCGCGCAACGCCTTCCTGATGAACAGCCTGTTGAACGAGGTCACGCTGCGCGGCACGGCCGCGCGCGCGCAGGCCACGCTCAAGCGCCCGGACGTCTACGGCAAGACCGGCACCACCAACGATGCCATCGACGCCTGGTTCGCCGGCTACCAGCCCACGCTGGCGGCCGTCACCTGGATCGGCTACGACCAGCCGCGCAACCTGGGCTCACGCGAGACCGGCGGCGGCCTCTCTCTGCCGGTGTGGATCAATTTCATGGAGACGGCGCTCAAGGGCGTGCCGGTGGTTGCGCTGACCCCGCCGCCTGGCGTGGTGAACAGCGGTGGCGAGTGGTTCTACGAGGAATATGCCCACAACGCCGGCGTCAACAGCCTGGGCCTGGACGCGCCGCTGCCCAACAGCAACGGCAACGGCGGCACGGTGGCAGCGCCGCCGCCGGCCGAGGAACGCAACCGCATCCTCGACCTGTTCAGAAACTAGGAGAAGACGAGCGCCTGGCCCGCCTGGGCGCTCGCGTCGCGCGAGAGCTGGGCGAAGAACTCGGCGCCGCCCTTGGTGTCGCGCCACTGGCCATCGGCGAAGCGGTAGTGGTAGCCGCCGGATTGGGCGGCCAGCCAGACTTCGTGCAGCGGCTTTTGCAGGTTGACGACGATCTGGCTGCCATTGGGGAAGGCCAGCGTGACCATGCCGCCCACGCGCTGGTTGTCCAGGTCGGCATCGCTCTCGTCGTTGATGCGGTCGCAACTGGCTTCCACGGCCGCCAGGAGTTGCTCGGCAAGGTCCATGAATTCGGGGTCGGTCATAATTTTGCGGATGTCTTCTATGCCAAAGATTCTAGGTGCGGCCTTGCTGGCGCTGCTGGCTGCAGCATGCGGCCAGAAGGGCGATCTGTACTACGCCAAGGACCCTGCTGCGCGCAACCGGGCCTCGCTCGGTCAGGCCCTGCGCCCCTCGATGCCGGCTTCGGCCACCCCGGCGCCCGAAGCCCAGGAACTGCCTTCGCTGACGCCCGCGACCCAGCCCCTGCCGCTGCCCCGCAACTGAAGGCCGGTCGGCGCCAGCGCCGTTGAATTCCAGGCCTTGGCAGGCGCAGGCCTTGCTTTGCACATGGCTTGCCTGGCCGGGCCTGCATAACATCTTCCTCTTTTCGCTGCCCGCACCATGACCAACACGCCCCTGCCCGGCCATCCCCATGTCCACCAGCGCGACGGCGCGCTGCACACCGAAGGCGTGCGCCTGGCCGACCTGGCGGCCACGCACGGCACACCGCTCTTCGTCTACTCCAAGGCCGCGATGCTGGACGCGCTCGCGGCGTACCAGCGCGGCTTCGCCGGCCGGCGGGCGCAGATCTGCTATGCGATGAAGGCCAACTCCACGCTGGCCGTGCTGCAGCTGTTCGCGCGTGCGGGATGCGGCTTCGACATCGTCTCGGGCGGCGAACTGCAGCGCGTGCTGGCCGCCGGTGGCGACCCGGCCAAGGTGATCTTCTCGGGCGTGGGCAAGACCCGCGCCGAGATGCGCCAGGCGCTGGACCATGGCATTGCCTGCTTCAACGTGGAGAGTGCGGCCGAACTCGACGTGCTCGACGAGGTGGCACGTGCGCACGGCAGCCGCGCCCGCGTGAGCATCCGCGTGAACCCCGACGTGGACGCCAAGACCCACCCCTACATCTCCACCGGCCTGAAGGGCAACAAGTTCGGCGTGGCGCACGACGAGGCGTTGGCGCTGTACCGCCATGCAGCCCGCCTGGCAGGCCTGCAGGTGGTCGGCATCGATTGCCACATCGGATCGCAGATCACCGATGCCTCGCCCTACCTGGACGCGATGGACCGCGTGCTCGATCTGGTGGACGCGGTCGAGGCGGCTGGCATCCCCATCGCGCACATCGACTTCGGCGGCGGCCTGGGCATCGTCTACGGCGCACCTGGCGACGACGCGCCACCGGCGGCCGACGGCCTGTGGCAGCAGCTGCTGGCCAAGCTGGATGCACGCGGCTACGGCGACCGCCTGCTCATGATCGAGCCCGGCCGCTCGCTCGTCGGCAACGCCGGGTTGTGCCTGACGGAGGTGCTCTACCTCAAGCCCGGCACGCAGAAGAACTTCTGCATCGTCGACGCGGCCATGAACGACCTGCCGCGCCCGGCCATGTACCAGGCCTTCCACCAGATCGTGCCGCTGGCGCCGCGCGCCGATGCACCGGCCGTCTACGACGTGGTCGGCCCGGTCTGCGAGAGCGGCGACTGGCTGGGCCGCGACCGCAAGCTGGCGGTGCAGCCTGGCGACCACCTGGCCGTGCTCTCGGCCGGCGCCTACTGCATGAGCATGTCCAGCAACTACAACACGCGCGGCCGGGCGGCGGAGGTGCTGGTCGACGGCCAGGCCGCCCACCTCATCCGCGCGCGCGAGGACGCGCAGGCGCAGATGCGCGGCGAGTCGCTGCTGCCGGGCTGAAGCGACGCCACAGCCGCCAGCCCAGCAGCACGCCGAGGATGGCGGCATAGACCGCGACCTCGGCGAAGTCGTTCTTGCCCGAGCGCATCCAGAAGAAGTGCAGGATGCCCAGGCCGGCCACCAGGTAAACGGCCTTGTGCAGCGCCTGCCAGCGCCTGGCACCCATGGCCTTGATGGCACGGTTGAACGAGGTGGCGGCCAGCAGCGTCAGCAGCACCAGCCCCAGGAAACCGACCAGGATGAACGGCCGCTTGGCGATGTCGGCGGCGATGTCGGGCACGTCCAGGCCCATGTCGAACCAGGCGTAGCAGAGCAGGTGCAGCGCGCCGTAGAACCAGCAGAACACGCCCAGCATGCGCCGAAAGCGCGCAAGCGCCGGCCAGCCGGCCATCACACGCAATGGGCTGACCGCCAGCACGATGCACAGGAAGCGCAGCGTCCAGTCGCCGGTGGCACGGATCAGGTGCTCGGCCGGGTTGGCGCCCAGCGTGTTCGCAAAGGCCCCCCAGGTCAGCCAGGCGAACGGCAGCAGGCACAGCGCGAACACCACGGGCTTGGCGGCCGGGTGCAGCAGCAGCTTCACGTCAGTAGTTCTTCTTGAGGTCCATGCCGGCGTACAGCTGGCCGACCTGGGCCTCGTAGCCGTTGAACAGCAGCGTCTTGCGCTTCTTGGCGAACAGGCCGTCCTCGCCGATGCGGCGCTCCGTGGCCTGGCTCCAGCGCGGATGGTCGACGTTGGGGTTCACGTTGGAATAGAAGCCGTACTCGTTGGCGGCGGCCTTGTTCCAGGCCGTCGCCGGCTCCTTGTCGACGAAGCGGATCTTGACGATGCTCTTGGCGTTCTTGAAGCCGTACTTCCAGGGCACGACCAGGCGCACCGGGGCACCATTCTGCTTGGGCAGCACCTCGCCGTACATGCCGAAGGACAGCAGGGTCAGCGGGTGCATGGCCTCGTCCATGCGCAGGCCTTCGGCATAGGGCCAGCTCAGCACGCGCGAGCCGACGAAGGGCATGGTCTTGGGATCGGCCAGCGTCAGGAATTCGACGTACTTCGCGCCCGGCTGCGGCTCCACCTTCTGGATCAGCGCCGACAAGGAATAGCCGACCCAGGGGATGACCATGGACCAGCCCTCGACGCAGCGCATGCGGTAGATGCGCTCTTCCTGCGCGGAGAGCTTGAGCAGGTCTTCGAGCGCGTACTTGCCGGGTTTCTTGACCAGGCCCTCGATCTCC
Source organism: Pseudorhodoferax soli (assembly GCF_003337555.1). Classification (GTDB taxonomy): domain Bacteria; phylum Pseudomonadota; class Gammaproteobacteria; order Burkholderiales; family Burkholderiaceae_C; genus Pseudorhodoferax; species Pseudorhodoferax soli. The sequence continues at coordinate 477,258 of NZ_QPJK01000002.1, forward strand.
ACGCTCCACGGGTCGGTCTTGAGCGTGTGCGCGTTGCGCGCCGGATCGGCCTTGTCGGTGCCGAACTCGTAGAAGTTGTTGTAGCTGCTGGCGTCCTCGTAGGAGGTCAGCTTCTCCATCGTCACGGCACCGGCCACGGCCGAGCGCGCGCCCGGCAGGGCCGCCAGCTTGTTGGGCCGCACCACCTGGGCTAGCGCGTCGCGCTGCGCCCAGCCGGCAAGCGCTGCACCGGCGGCGCCACCGGCCATCCAGCGCATGAGCTGGCGGCGCTCTGCATAGACGCCGCGCGGCGTGATCTCGCTGGCGTGGCCGTGGTCAAAGCCGTTGTCTGGGGTCCGGATCAGCATCGCAAGCTCCTCAAGAGGTTCGTGGTCAGACCGGCCGCCGTTCAAAGCGTTCCGTAGCTGTGCAGCCCGGATAGGAACATGTTGACGCCGAGGAAGGCGAAGGTCGTGATCGCCAGGCCCACCAGCGCCCACCAGGCCGCCACGGTGCCGCGCAAGCCCTTCATGAGCCGCATGTGCAGCCAGGCTGCGTAGTTGAGCCAGACGATCAGCGCCCAGGTCTCCTTGGGGTCCCAGCTCCAGTAGCCGCCCCAGGCCTCGGCCGCCCACAGCGCGCCCAGCACGGTGGCGATGGTGAAGAAGGCGAAGCCGACGGCGATGGCCTTGTACATCACGTCGTCGAGCACCTCCAGCGCGGGCAGCCGCCCGGCGATGCGGCGCCGCCCGAACAGGATGCCTGCGACGATCAGCGCCGAGACACCGAAGTAGATCGCCCAGTAGCTGCTGCCGCCATCCACGCCGCCCTGGCGGAAGACGATGGGCTCGAAGCACAGCACCACCCCCAGCGCCCACAGCGGCGCCAGCCGCCACCAGCGCTGTTTTTCAGGAGGTAGGCCGGCCTGCTGCTTGATCAGGTAGGCGAACGCCACCATGGCGGAGAGCGCGAAGGTGCCGTAACCGACGAAGTTGGCCGGCACGTGCAGCTTCATCCACCAGCTCTTGAGGGCGGGCACCAGCGGCTGGATCTCGTGCGCCTCGCGCACCACCGTGTACCAGAGCAGGAAACCCACGGCAGCGCTGATCACGAGCATCACGAAGGCACCCAGCGCGCGCGTGCGGTACTGGTCCTCAAAATACAGGTAGAACGTGGCCGTCAGCCAGCAGAACAGCACGAAGACCTCGTACAGGTTGCTGACCGGGATGTGGCCGATGTCCGGGCCGAGCTGGTGGCTCTCGTACCAGCGCACCATGGTGCCGACCAGGGCCATCGTGACGGCCGCCCATGCCACGCGCGAGCCGATCAGATCCAGCGCCGCAGACGGGTTGCGCGCCACCATGCCGCCCCAGTAGAAGACCGTGCTGATGAAGAACAGCATGCTCATCCACAGGATGGCCGACTGGCTGGACAGGAAGTATTTGAGCCAGAACACCTGGTCGGCGCGCGCCAGGTCGCCACGGCCATCGACCTGGTAGGAGACGATGGCCAGCAGCGCCAGGCCCGCCACCACCAGCATCAGCGCGCGCAGCGGCCGCCAGAACCAGCCCAGCCAGATCAGGCTGGGCACGGTGCCGGCCAGGATGCACTTCTCGTAGATGTCCATGGCGGCGTGGTAGCGCGAGAACGCGAACACGCCGCCTGCCACGACCAGCACGGCAAACAGCCAGTCGAACCCGTTGCGGCGGGCCAGGAAGCTCTCATGGAGCACCAGCGTGTCGGCGCTGCGCGTGATGGTGGTCATGGTGTCACTCCTTTGCGGCGGTCTCGGCGCCAATGAGCCTGCTTTTGAGCAGGTCGAATTCGCGGTCCACGTCCAGCGTCTTGCGGTTGGACGACAAGGCCATGGTGGCTTGGGTGGCGTCGCCCTGGGGCGCCATCCAGACCCACAGGCGGCGCTCGCGAACATACAGCATCGCGAAGATGCCCAGGATCAGGAACAGGCAGCCCAGGTACACGATGTTGCGTCCGGGGGCACGTGCCACCTGGAACACGCTGGCCTGCACCTGGTTGAAATTGGCCAGCTGGAACACCATCGGCGCCGGGTACAGGGACGCATCGCTCAGCGAGAGCACGGCCTGCGTCATGAAGCCCTGGGTCTTCTCGCTGCTGTCCAGCGGCTTGGCGCCCACGCGCTCCTGGCCCATCTGCACGAGTTCGAACAGCACACCGTTCAGGATGCGCACCAGCACCTCGCCGGCGCGGCCGCGCTCGCCCTCGGGCACATTGGTCTCCATGAAGTCGGCAATGGCCTGCAGGCCGCCGCGCGGCGTGGTCCCGCCAGCGGCGCCTTCGCCCGCGAACAGGGCCAGGGCCTTGGCGGCGGAGGCAGCCAGTTGCTCGGCCAGCTCGGGCCGTTTCGGGTCGACAGCGCGCGCGGCGTAGCGCCGCACGGCCGCAGCGCGCAGCGCCGGGTCCATGAGGTCGGCGCGCAGCCGCAGGAAGGTGTCCATGCTGGCGTTCTCGTCGGCGGGCACGCGCAGGTAGCGGAAGGATTCGGCCGGCGTCTCGCGCACGCCCAGCAGGAAGGCCGACACACCGTCGCCGGTGTCCACGGGCAGCATGTAGTTGTGGTACTCGCGGGCCTGGCCGGCCGCGTCGCGCAGGCGGTAGGTGATGCTGGGGCCCACGTTGCGCAGTTCGCGGTGCGTGACGGTCTTGTTGCCCGCGCCCAGGCGCGCATCGATGGCGCCGCGCAGGTCGACCTTGCGCACGTCCACGGCGCTGCCAGCCTGGCCCGTCAGGTTCTCGACGTTGATGACGCGCAGGGCCTGGTATTCCAGCGTCATCTTCTCGCTGCCGCGGTTCAGCTCCGTGCTGCCGCCGATCACGCCATCGACTTCGAAGGTCTTGCCGCCCGGCACCAGCGGCACGGCCCTGAGCTGCACGCTGGAGCCGCCGTCGTCGAAGCTGGACTGGTAGATCTCCACACCCTTGTAGCTGGCCGGGTGGTTGACCTCCACACGTGCAGGGGTCTGCGCGCCGGTCTCGCGGTCGTGGATCACGATCTCGCTGGCGAACAGCTTGGGCATGCCGGTCGAGTAGTACTCGACGATGAACTTCTTGAGCTCCACCGTGAAGGGCAGGTCCTGCAGCAGCACGCCGTCGGACTGGGCCAGGATGGCGGTGCTGGACTGCGTGCCCTCGGCCACCATCAGGTTGCCACGGAAGGTGGGGTTGCGCATGGACAGCCGGTGCTCGGGCGCCACGTCGGCGATCATGCCGCCACCCTTGTAGACGGTCTTTCCGTTGAACCAGGTCTGGGCACGCACCACGAGGTCGCCGTCCAGCAGGCCGCCGATGCAGACCAGCACGATCGCGCTGTGCGCCGCGATGTAGCCGAACTTGTTGGCCGCGCCGGCCTTGGCCGCCACCATCCAGCCCTCGCCCTGGGGCGTCTCGCGGCGCTGCAGCTTGACCTTCCAGCCGGCCCCCGCCAGGGCCTGGCCCACGCGCGCGGCGGCGGCCTCGGGCGCACCGGCGACCACGGCGCTGGCCTTGTGGTGGAAGGCATTCAGGCTCTGCGCGCGGATGTTCTCCTTGTAGACCTTGAGGTCCGCGAAGATCTTGGGCGTGCTGCGCGCGATGCACAGCGTGGTGCTGGTGACCAGGAAGGCCAGGATCAGCAGGAACCACCAGGCGCTGTAGACCGCATTGAGGCTGAACTTGTCGAACACCAGCGCCCAGAACGGCCCGAACTGGTTGACGTAGTTGTTGGCCGGCTCATGTTGCTTGAGCACCGTGCCGATGATGGACGCGACGCAGATGATGGTCAGCAGCGCGATGGCGAAGCGCATCGACGACAGCAGCTCCACCGCGGCCCGCCAGGCTTGCGAGCCGCTGCGAACGCGCAGGCCGTGGGTGGTGGTGGTCATCGTGCAAGGCCCCGGTCAAAAACAAAACGGGCCGCTGTACCAGCCGGCCCGCCGTGGCGCCCGATTCTTGGGGTGGGAATCGGGCAATTGGTTCCGCCCGCTTGCGGGCGCCGCGGTGTGGGCCTCAGCGCAGGCCGGCGATGTAGTCGGCCACGGCGCGGATCTCGCGGTCGTTCATCTTGGCCGCCACGCCCGTCATCTGGGCGCTGTTCTTGCGCTTGCCGTCGCGGAACTCGGTCAGCTGGGTGGCCGTGTAGTCGGCATGCTGGCCCGACAGGCGCGGGTACTGCGACGGGATACCGGCGCCGTTCGGGCTGTGGCAGCCTGCGCACGCGGCAACCTGGCGGTCAGGGATGCCGCCGCGGAAGATGCGCTCGCCCATCTGCACGAGTTCCTTGTCCTTGGCGAAGCCGGCCTTGGGCTTCTGCGAGGTCAGCCAGTAGGAGATGTTGCGCATCTCGTCGTCGCTGAGCGCCGAGGCGAAGCCCTTCATGATCGGGTTGTTGCGCTTGCCGTCCTTGAACTCGTGCAGCTGCTTGACCAGGTATTCGGGATGCTGGTGCGCCAGCTTGGGGTTGGCCGCGATGGCCGAGTTGCCATCGGCACCATGGCAAGCCGCGCACACCGCCGTGTAACCCTGCTCGCCCTTGACCAGGTCGGGCTTGGCCACCTTGGGCGCGGCTGCCGGCGCCGGGTCGGCGGCGTGGCTGGAGAACGACGGCGCTGCGAACACTGCAGCCAGAACCAGGGTGGCAAGCAACTTCATATCGAGGGTGGTTTTATGTACGCAAAACCGGGCGATTCTACAATGCGCCCCCAAGCCAACCTCGCACTTACATGACAGCTCCCGCTCCCGCCGCCGCCGCACCGGCCCCCTCCGCCGCTGCCGTCGCATCGGGTTGGCTCCATACGGCCCGCTTCCTGACCACGGCCCCCAAGCTGGAGTTCCTGCCCGCGCTGGACCTGCCCGAGATCGCCTTCGTCGGCCGCTCCAACGCCGGCAAGTCCACCTGCATCAACACGCTGACGCAGCAAAAGCAGCTGGCCTTCGCCTCCAAGAAGCCCGGCCGCACCCAGCACATCAACCTGTTCGCGCTCGGCAAGCAAGGCGTGACCGACGCCGTGCTGGCCGACCTGCCCGGCTATGGCTACGCGGCCGTGCCCAAGGCCGACAAGATCCGCTGGCAGCAGGTGATGGCCAACTACCTCGTCACGCGCGAGAACCTCAAGGGCATCGTGCTGCTGTGCGACCCGCGCCTGGGCCTGACCGAGCTCGACGGGGTGCTGCTCGAAGTGGTGCGTCCGCGCGTCGAACAGGGGCTGAAGTTCCTGTTGCTGCTGACCAAGGCCGACAAGCTCACGCGCATGGAGGCTAGCAAGGCCCTGGCGATCGCCAAGCTCAACGCGGGTGGTGGCGAGGCCATGCTGTTCTCCGCGCTCAAGCGCCAGGGCATCGACCAGGCCAGCCAGCTGCTGTGGCGCTGGGCCCACCCCGAGGCTGCATTGCCCGCTGCCGCTCAGTAGACCGGCGGCGCCCCGGGCGGGCGGGTCTTGAAGCGCTTGTGGACCCAGAAGTACTGCTCGGGCATGGTGTCGATGTAGCCCTGCAGGCGCTCGTTCATGAGGGCCGTGTCGGCCACGGCGTCGGGGCCCGGGAAGCCGTCCCAGCCCGGCAGGATCTGCACTTCATAGCCGGCAGCAGTCAGCCGCGTGACCACCGGCACCACGCGTGCGCGGCCGAGCCGGGCGAAGCGGGCCAGCGAGGGCACGGTGGCGGCCGGCACGCCGTAGAAGGGCACGAACACCGAGTCGCGCGCGCCGAAGTCCATGTCGGGCAGCAGGTACACCGGCTCACCGGCCCGCAAGGCCGCGACCACCGGCTTGATGCCGTCGGCGCGGTTGTACAGCTTGGCATTGCCGAAGCGCTGGCGCCCGCGCGCCACCCAGATGTCCACGGTGGGATTGGATTGCGTGGTGAAGATGGTGGCGAACTCCCGCGGGATCTGCTGCGACAGCGCCGTCGCGCCCGCATCCAGGCCGACGAAGTGCGGCGCGAAGAGCAGCGTGGGCGCGGTGCCGGCCAGCTCGTGCACCGCGCCCGTCATCTGCAGGCGTTCACGCACCACTTCCGGCCGGGCGTGCCAGAGCCAGGCACGGTCCAGCCAGGCCTGCACGAACACCTCGAAATGGCGGCGCGCCAATGCCTCGCGCTCGGCCGCCGCCATCTGCGGAAAGCACAGTGCCAGGTTGGTCAGTGCGATGCGCCGGCGGCTGCCCACCAGCGCGTAGAGCAGCCGCCCCAGGAATGCGCCCAGGCCGCGCACCCACGGCAGCGGCAGCGGCGCAAGAAGACGCAGCAGGGAAATCGCGAAACGGGTCATCAGGCCAGCCGGCCGGCGCGGCGGCCACAGCACATCAGGGTCATGGGGAACGCTAGAATCGCCGCCGTCGCTGAGTTATGGAACTACTTGCAGGGCGACGTTAAACACATCTGCTAAAGCGTTCGCCACGAGCTCTCCGCCAGAGGCAACGCGCGACGCAACAGCCGTTTTCAAAGCGAAGGAGTTTATTCAAATGGCGAACGATTTCCTCTTCACATCCGAATCCGTCTCCGAAGGCCATCCCGACAAGGTGGCCGACCAGATTTCCGACGCCATCCTCGACGCGATCTTCGAGCAGGACCCGCGTTCGCGCGTGGCCGCCGAGACGCTGACCAACACCGGCCTCGTGGTGCTGGCCGGCGAGATCACGACCAACGCGCACGTGGACTACATCCAGGTGGCGCGCGACACCATCAAGCGCATCGGCTACGACAACACCGACTACGGCATCGACTACAAGGGCTGTGCGGTGATGGTCTGCTACGACAAGCAGTCCAACGACATCGCCCAGGGCGTGGACCACGCATCGGACGACCACCTCAACATCGGTGCCGGCGACCAGGGCCTGATGTTCGGCTACGCCTGCGACGAGACGCCCGAGCTGATGCCCGCGCCGATCTACTACGCGCATCGCCTGGTGGAGCGCCAGGCCCAGCTGCGCAAGGACGGCCGCCTGCCCTTCCTGCGCCCCGACGCCAAGAGCCAGGTGACGATGCGCTACGTCGATGGCAAGCCGCACTCGATCGACACCGTGGTGCTCTCCACCCAGCACCACCCCGACCAGAGCGAGACGCCGACCAAGATGAAGGCCAGCTTCACCGAAGCCATCATCGAGGAGATCATCAAGCCGGTGCTGCCCAAGGAATGGCTGCAGGACACCAAGTACCTGATCAACCCGACCGGCCGCTTCGTCATCGGCGGCCCGCAGGGCGATTGCGGCCTCACCGGCCGCAAGATCATCGTCGACACCTACGGCGGCGCCTGCCCGCACGGGGGCGGCGCGTTCTCGGGCAAGGACCCGTCCAAGGTCGACCGCTCGGCCGCCTACGCCGCACGTTACGTCGCCAAGAACATCGTCGCCGCCGGCCTGGCGCGCCAGTGCCAGATCCAGGTGGCTTACGCGATCGGCGTGGCACGCCCGATGAACATCACGGTCTACACCGAAGGCACCGGCGTGATCTCCGACGAGAAGCTCTCCGCCCTGGTGCAGGAGCATTTCGACCTGCGCCCCAAGGGCATCATCCAGATGCTGGACCTGCTGCGCCCGATCTACCAGAAGACCGCGGCCTACGGCCACTTCGGCCGTGAAGAGCCCGAGTTCACCTGGGAACAGACCGACAAGGCCGCCATCCTGCGCGCCGCTGCCGGCCTGTAAACGGAGCCACCCATGCGCTCAGAGGCCACGCCCATGTGGCGCGGCCCGCGCTGGGCCCTTGCCGTGCTGCTCGCGATGCTGGGCATGCTGGGCCCGTTCGCGATCGACACCTACATCCCGGCTTTCTCCGGCATCGCGCGCTCGCTCGGCGCCACGCCGGTGGAGATGCAGCAGACGCTGTCGGCCTACCTCTTCGGCTTCGCGTTCATGAACCTGTTCCATGGGGCGCTGTCGGACAGCTTCGGCCGCCGGCCCGTGGTGCTGTGGGGCATCGCCGTCTTCACGATCGCCTCGGCCGGCTGTGCCCTGTCGCAGAGCATCGGCCAGCTGGTGTTCTTCCGCGCCCTGCAGGGGCTGTCGACGGGTGCCGGCATCGTGGTCTCGCGCGCGGTGATCCGCGACGTGTACCCGCCCGCCGAGGCGCAGAAGGTCATGAGCCAGGTGACCATCTACTTCGGCGTGGCGCCAGCCATCGCGCCCATCGTGGGCGGCTGGCTGTTCGTGCACCTGGGCTGGCACAGCGTGTTCTGGTTCCTCACCGGCGTGGGCGTGCTGCTCTGGATCAGCAACTGGCGGCTGCTGCCCGAGACGCTGCAGCCGGCGCAGCGCCAGCCCTTCCATGTGCCCGACCTCATGCGCGGCTACCGCCAGCTGCTGTCGGACCCGCGCTTCGTGCTGCTCGCCTTCGCCAGCGGCGTGCCGTTCAACGGCATGTTCCTGTACGTGCTGTCGGCGCCTGAATTCCTGGGCACGCTGCTGCACCTGGAACCCACGCAGTTCTTCTGGTTCTTCCTGCTGACGATTGCCGGCATCATGGGCGGCGCCATGGCCAGCGGCCGGCTGGCCGGGCGCATCCCGCCCAAGCGGCAGATCCGCCACGGCTTCCTGATCATGACCGTGGTGGCCGTTGTGAACCTGGCCGCCAATTTGCTGTGGACGGCCGAGCCCCTGTGGGCATTGCCGCCGATCGCCGTGTTCGCGTTCGGCTGGGCGCTGATGGTGCCCGTGGTCACGCTGCTGGCGCTCGACCTGCATCCCACGCGGCGCGGCATGGCCTCGTCGCTGCAGGCCGTAGTGGGCTCCACGGCCAACGGCGTGGTGGCCGGTGTGATCGCGCCGCTGGTCATGCATTCGACCGTCCTGCTGGCCTTGGCCTCGCTGCTCATGATGGGCGTCGGCCTCGTCTGCTGGATCTGGCTGCACCACCGCTGGCCGGAGATCGGCCGGCACGCCAACGCCGCGTAAAGCCGGCGCGGCGGCGGAACCGAAACGCACCTGCCGGGCTCCCACCCGGCCATGATCGAACTTCAGCACCTGGCCCTGCACTACGCGCTGGGCGAGACGCGTGTGGACGTGCTGCGCGACGTCAGCCTGACCATCCCCGCGGGCCAGAGCGTGGCCATCGCCGGCCCTTCGGGCTCGGGCAAGACTTCGCTGCTGTTGCTGCTGGCCGGGCTGGAACGCCCGCAGGCCGGCCATGTGCTGCTGGACGGCCAGGCCCTCGACACACTGGGCCGCGACGCACTGGCCGACCTGCGGCGCGAGCGCGTCGGCATCGTGTTCCAGTCCTTCCACCTCTTGCCCAGCCTGACGGCACTCGACAACGTGGCGCTGCCGCTGCAGCTGGCCGGCCGGCGCGATGCCCATGCCAGGGCGCGTGATTTCCTGCGCCGCGTGGGCCTGGCCGCGCGCCAGCACCACTACCCTGGCCAGCTCTCCGGTGGCGAGCAGCAGCGCGTGGCGATCGCGCGGGCGCTCGTGCACGGCCCGCGCCTGCTGCTGGCCGACGAGCCCACCGGCAACCTGGACGACCAGACCGGTGCGCGCGTGCGCGAACTGCTGCTCGAGCTGAACCAGGAGGCCGGCACCACGCTGGTCCTGGTCACGCACGACATGGACTTCGCAGCGCAGTGCCAGCGCGTGCTGCGCCTGCACGACGGCCAGCTCCATGAAGCCCGCCAAGAGGACGCCCATGCTGCTTAGCCTGGCCTGGCGCGACCTGCGTGCGGGCGGCCGCCAGCTCTGGGTGTTCTGCGCCTGCCTGGCGCTGGGCGTTGCCCTGGTGGCGGCCAGCGGCGGCCTGTACCGCCAGGTGGCCGGCGCGTTGCAGGAGGATGCGCGCGCGCTGTTCGGTGGCGACCTCGAGGTGCGCCATGCCGAGCCCTTGTCGCAGGCAGAACTCGACTGGGTGCAGGCGCGCGGCGAGGTGTCGCGCGCGGTCGCGTTGCGCAGCATGCTGCGCGTGCCGGACGGACGGGCCCAGCTGGCGGCGCTGCAGAGCGCCGACGCCCGCTATCCCTTGTACGGCCAGGTCACGCTGGCGCCAGAGCAGCCGCTGGCCGATGCGCTTGCCCAGCGTGACGGCCTCTGGGGCGTGGCCGTGGACGGCGTGCTGGCCCGGCGCCTGGACCTGGCACCGGGCAGCACCGTGCAGCTGGGCGATCTCACGCTGCAGGTGCGCGCCGTCATCGCGCGCCAGCCCGACCGCAGCCTGCGCGCCGACTGGAACGGTGCGCCCGTGCTGCTGGCCGAGGGCGCGCTGCAGGCCACCGGCCTGGTGCAGCCGCTGAGCCGCGTGCAATACCTCTACCGCGTGCGCACCGCCACGCCACCAGCGGCCTGGCGCGACAACTTCGTCGCCGCCTTCCCGCAGTCCAATGCCGAGGTGCGTAGCTTCGCGCAGCGCAGCGAGCGCGTGGCCCAGGTGCTGGAGCAGGTCGGCTCGGCGCTCATGCTGATCGGCCTGTCGGCGCTGTTCATCGGCGGCCTGGGCGTGTTCAACAGCGTGCAGTCCTATCTGCAAGGCAAGCTCGCCACACTGGCCACGCTGCGCGCGCTCGGCCTGCGCGATGCGCGGCTCGCGGCCCTGGTGCTGCTGCAGGTGCTCATGCTCGGCGTGGCCGCCAGCGCCGTCGGCGTGCTGGCCGGCGGTGCGCTGGCGCTGGGCGGCGCCTCCCTGGCCGCGCACAGCCTGCCGCTGGTGCAGCAGCTTGGCCCGCAGCTCGCGGCCATGGCCGGCCCGGCCGCGCTGGCCATGGGCTTCGGTGTATTGACCGCACTGGCCTTCGCGTTGCCAGCCCTGGGCCGTGCGCTGACGGTCACGCCGGCCGCACTCTTCAGGGGCCTGGATGCCGCGGTGCTGCGCACGCCCGCCTGGGCCTGGGCCGCGAGCGCGGCCTGCGCGCTGACCATCGCCGCACTGCTGGTCGGCAGCCTGCCCGATGCGCGCATCGGCTGGGCCTTCCTCGCCGTGGTCGCGGTGCTGCTGGTGCTGCTCGAAGGCATGCAGCGCATCCTGCGGGCGCTGGCACGCCGGCTGCTGGCCTCGCGCTGGCAACCGGCCTTCGCGCTGCGGCTCGCGCTGGCCGGCCTGCAACGGCCGGGCTCGGCACTGCGCCCGGCCCTGCTCTCGCTGGGCACGGCGCTGACCTTGCTGGTGGCCTGCACGCTGGTCGTCGCCACGTTGCTGCGCACCATCGCCGACACCGTGCCGCGCGAAGCCCCCGGCCTGGTGCTGCACGACGTGCAAAGCGAACAGCTGCCCCTGCTGCGCGAGCAACTGGGCACCGTGCAGCGCCTGCAGACGGCACCGCTGGTGCTGGGCCGGCTGGCCGCCGTGAACGGCGACGCGCTGCGCGACAGCGGCGACGCGCGCCGTGCGCGCGAGGCGCGCAACGAGCACAAGCTTTCCACGCGCGCTGGCAACCTGGACGACGTGGTGGTCGGGCGCGGCGCGCTGTGGGCGGCCGACTACCGGGGTCCGCCGCTGGTGGCCATGGAAGACCGAGAAGCCGATCAGCTCGGCCTGAAGGTCGGCGACCGCCTGCGCTTCGACATCCAGGGCCAGCCGGTCGAGGCCACGCTTGCCGCCATCTATGGCCAGCGCCGGCTGCAAGCACGACTGTGGCTGGAAGGCATCTTCAGCGACGGCGTGCTCGATCCGTTCATCACGCGCCATGTGGGCGCCGCCTGGCTCGATCCGCAACAGGCGATTGCGGCGCAGGACCGGCTGGCGGCGGCCGCCCCCAACATCGTCAGCGTGCGCACCGACGCCTTGCTGTCCGAGAGCCGTTTGCTGCTGGGCCGCGCCAGCGCCGCGCTGGCGGTCATCGCAGGCACATGCCTGGCCGCCAGCCTGCTGGTGCTGACCAGCGTGGTCGCGGCCAGCCGCGCGCGGCAGGTCTATGAATCCAGCGTGCTGCACGTGCTGGGCGCGCGCCTGAGCAGCCTGCGTCTGGCATTGCGCTGGGAGTACGCGCTGCTGGCCGGCGTCACAACCGTCTTCGCCACCGTAGCTGGCAGTGCGATCGCGCTGGCGCTGCTGCGCTGGCGGCTGGAACTGGACGCCAGCGGCCTGTACTGGACCGGTGCCGTGGCCGCGCTGGGCGTCAGTGGACTGAGCCTGGGGCTGGGCGCGCAGTGGCTGCTTGCGCAGTTGCGCCTGTCGCCGGCGCGGCTGCTGCGCTCCGGCGGCTGACGGTCAGTCGTCCACGCCCGGCCCGGTCTCCAGCACCGGGTCGGCGCTCTCGTCCTCTGCCGCCTCGGCACGCGGGCCGTACTGCCCGTCGCCCATGGCGCGCAGCGTCGAAGCGCCGTCTTCCCAGGCCTCGCTGTAGGTGTCGTAGGCGTCGTCGGAGGCCTCCACGACGAACCAGGTCTTCATGGCGTCCTCGCTCTCGATGATCATCCAGTGGTACAGGCCCGGTTCGGGCTCGTCGACGGACAGCGCCAGATGGCGCAACGGTGTGTGTTGCATGGCAGTTCCTTCGCTGTTCCTGCCAGTATGGAAACCAGCGGCGCCGCCGCTGTAGGCCGGCGGCCTCCGCGGTTGCCGGTTCAGAACTTGGTGTAGCCGCCGTCGATGATGAACTGCTCGCCCGTGGTGTAGGCCGCGGCGTCGCTGGCCAGGTACACCGCGATGCCGCCGAAGTCGTCGATCGAACCCCAGCGCCGCGCCGGCACGCGCGGCATCACCGACCCCGCGAATTTCTCGTTGGCGAAGGAGCGCTGGGTCATCTCGGTCTCGATCCAGCCCGGCAGGATGGAGTTGACGCGGATCCTGTGGCGCGCCAGTTCCACGGCCAGCGCGCGCACCATGGCGGTGACGGCCCCCTTGGAGGCGCCGTAGTGGCTGTTGCGCGCCGCGCCCTCCACCGCCGCCGTGCTGGCCGTGGCCACCAGCGAGCCGCCCTCGCCGTGCGCGGCCATGTGCCGGGCGGCGGCGCGGAAGGTCAGGAACACGCCCTCCACGTTGATGCGCTGGACACGCCGGAATTCCTCCAGCGACATCTCGGTCAGCACCGTGCCCTTGCTGGACACGCCGGCGTTGGCAAAGCAGGCATGGATGGGACCGAGCGCGGCCACGGTGTCCGCGAAGGACTGCTCGACTGCCGCCTCGTCGCCCACGTCGCAGACCGCGCTGTGCACGCGCGCCGCATCGCCGCATTCACGGGCCAGTGCGTCGCGCGCGCTGGCCGTCTTGTCGGGGTTGGAGCCCCAGATCGACACCGAGGCGCCGCAGGCGAGCAGCGCGCGCGCCATGCCCAGGCCGATGCCGCCGTTGCCGCCGGTGATGAGCGCGCTGCGCCCGCTGAGATTGAAGGGTTGGTACATGTCTGTCTCCTGATGGTGGTCGCGTGTATAGCAAGCGCCGGCCCTGCGCAAAGACACCAAGGTGACGCAGCGCCCCCCGCCCCCGCGCACAATCGCCGGCCATGGACCGCGAAGAACTGCACCACCGCCAGATCGACCTGCGCTTCTACCGGCTCGCCAGTGGCCTGTACGAGGTCGTCGGTCGGCTCGTCGACACCAAGCGCCAACCCTTCCGGCGCCAGTTGGCAGAGGCCGACACGCCCCCTGGCACGCCCATCCACGACATCGCCGTGCACCTGGTCGTCGACGGAGACATGCTGGTGCACGATGCCTTCGCCTCCATGGACGCCACGCCCTTCAGCATCTGCCCGGGTGCCACGTCCACGCTGGCACCGCTCAAGGGCCTGTCCATGCGCAAGGGCTGGAACCGCCAGGTGCGCGAGCTGCTGGGCGGCGCGGCCTCGTGCACGCACATCGTGGAACTGCTGGGGCCGATGGCGACCACGGCCTTCCAGGGCCTGGCACCGGCGCGGCTGGCACAGATCAACCTGCCCGGCAGCGAAGCCCAACGCCAGGCCAAGGTCGACAGTTGCTATGCCTACGCGGCCGAGCGCGAGGTCGTGGCACGGCTGTGGCCACATCTCCACCGCAACCCAGATCGGCTGAACTGAGCCGCCAGGCCGGGCGCCGCAATGGCGCCAACACAGAAAGACCGCACAGTTCGGTCGGCCAGCGCGCGACCGGGATGTGCCACCATCCGGCCCACCCATGGGAAGCATGTCTACCTACGCGCTGGATCCACGCACCACCGTCCTGATCGGCAGCATCACGAGCGGGCTCATGGCCCTCGTGCTGTGGCTGCTGGCCCGCGCCACGCCCCTGCCCGTGCCGGGGCTGCGGACCTGGGTGGCCGGTGCCTGGCTGGTGTTCGTCGCGCTGGTGCTGCTGGGCCTGCGCGACTGGATCACGCCGCTGGCCTCGGTCACGCTGGGCAACAGCGCGCTGGTGCTGGCCTACATCGTCTGGCTGGCCGGCACGCACCGGCATTTCGGCGTGCGCCTGCGCTGGCTTCCCTGGCTGGCGGCCTGGGCCGCCATGGTGGCCGCGGTCACCTGGTTCGTCTACGGCGATGCGAGCTTCCGCGCCCGCTCGGTGATCGTGGCCGCCCTGTGCAGCGCCATCAGCGCCTACCACGCGCTCGTGCTGCTGCGCTACCCGCAGGCCGAGCGCTTCGGCCGCTCGCTGGGCATCACGCTGACCAGTTCCTGGCTGACGATCCTGGCTGCGGTTTATGCCATACGGGCCGTGCACGCGGCGCTGTTTCCGCAGGGCGACAGCGGCCTGCTGACCCAGGACACGATCCAGATCGTCTACACCGGCAGCTTCACGGTGTGCAACCTGCTGCTCGTGATCGGGTTTGCCACGATGGCATCGGACCATGTGCGCGCCCGCATCGAGGAGCAGGCCGTCCGCGACGCGCTGACTGGCACGCTGAACCGCCAGGCGCTGCGCGAATGCCTGGAGCGCGCGCGCGCCAGCCACAAGCGCACGGGCCAGCCTTTCTGTGTCGCCATGCTGGATGTGGACCACTTCAAGAAGATCAACGACAACCACGGCCATCCCGTGGGCGACCGCGTGCTCGTGCACCTGTGCCGGCGCATGGCAGCGCTGGTGCGGCCGCACGATGCGGTGGCACGCTACGGCGGCGAGGAGTTCGTCATCGTGATGCCGCAGACGCGCCTGCCCGAGGCCGCGCTCGTCGCCGAGCGCATCCTCCTTGAAGCAGTGCAGGTCGACAGCCCCACCCTGCCGGCGTTCACGGTCAGCATCGGCCTGGCCGAATCGTCGACCGACGATGCCACGGCCGACGCCATCATCACGCGGGCCGATGCCGCGCTCTACCAGGCCAAGGCGCGGGGCCGCAACCGGCTCGAGCGCGCCGCCCTGCGGCTGGTCAACGCTTGAACAGGTCGAGGATGCTGCGGCGCTCTTCGCTGCGCTCCTCGGTGGCTGGCGGGGCGGCGCCCGGCATGGGCTGGGCCGTCGGCACCGCCTCGGTGCCGACCAATCCTGGCACGGCGGTGCTGGCGAACTCGGTGTAGGACCAGTCGCCCTCGTTGCGCACCACACCCTCGGGCACGGCCGGCTGCGCCACCGGCACGCCCTTGAGCGCCTGGCGCATGAAGTCGATCCAGACCGGCATGGCCAGCGCGCCGCCGCTGGCGTGCGCGCCCAGGTTCTGCGGCTGGTCGAAGCCGATCCAGGCGATCGCCGCCAGCGTGGGCTGGTAGCCGGCGAACCAGGCGTCGACCGCGTCGTTGGTGGTGCCGGTCTTGCCGTACAGGTCGGGGCGCTGCAGCGTGGCGCGCGTGCGGGCAGCCGTGCCGCGCGTGGCCACCTCGCCCAGGAGCTGCGTCATCAGGAAGGCGTTGCGCGCGGGCACGGCGCGGGCCGTTTCGTCGAGCACCGGCGGGGTTTCCTGCTGCAGCACCTGGCCGCGCTGGTCCGTCACCTTGTCGATCAGCCGGGGCTGGACGCGGTAGCCGCCGTTCGCCAGCACCGAATAGGCCGATGCCATCTGCATCGGCGTGACCGAACCGGCCCCCAACGCCATGGTCAGCGAGGGCGGCTGGCGTTCGGCGTCGAAGCCGAAGCGGCTCACCCATTGCTGTGCGGCCGGCACGCCCACGGTCTGCAGCACGCGGATGGCGACGACGTTCTTGGACTTGGCCAGCGCCGTGTCCAGGCGCACCGGGCCGTCGAAGGCACCGTTGTCGTTCTTGGGCTCCCAGGGCTTGCTGCCCGTGACGCTGGCGTCGAAGAACAGCGGCCCGTCGTCGACGATGGTGGCCGGCATCAGGCCCTTCTCGAGCGCAGCCGAGTAGACGAAGGGCTTGAAGGTGGAGCCCGGCTGGCGCCAGGCCTGCGTGACGTGGTTGAACTGGTTCTTGCCGAAGTCGAAGCCGCCAACCAGTGCGCGCACCGCGCCATCGCGCGGGTCCATGGCGACGAAGGCGCCCTCGACCTCGGGCAGTTGCGTGATCTCCCAGCTGCCCTTGTCCGTGCGCATCACGCGGATCACCGCGCCGGGGCGGATCCTGACGGCCGCCGCCGCGTTCGCCGCCAGGCCGGACTGCGCCGGCACCAGGCCCTCGCCCGTGATCTCCAGCCGCTCGCCATCGCTGCGCACGGCCTTCACGCGCCGGCTGTCGGCCTCCAGCACCACGGCGGAGACCAGTTCGCCGTTGTCGGGGTGGGCGTCCAGCGCCTCCTCGATGGCATCGTCCTGCGCCTCGCCCGCGGTCGGCAAGGCGATCTGGCCCTCGGGGCCGCGGTAGACCTGGCGCCGCTCGTACGCCATGATGCCGCGCCGCAGCGCGCCGTAGGCTGCGGCCTGGTCGGCCGCGTCGAGCGTGGTGTAGACGTTCAGGCCGCGCGTGTAGGTGGCATCGCCGTACTGCGCAAGCATCTGCTGGCGCACGCTCTCGGCCACGTATTCGCCATGCACGGCCACTGTGTCGCCGGCGCTGCGCACCGCCAACGGCTCGGCCTTGGCGGCCTGCGCCTGGGCCGCAGTGATGAAGCCGTTCTCTTGCATGCGCTCGATGATGTACTGCTGGCGCACGCGCGCACGGCGCGGGTTGCTGATCGGGTTGTTGGCCGAGGGCGCCTTCGGCAAGCCGGCGAGCATGGCGGCCTGGGCCACGGTGATGTCCTTGAGCTGGCGGCCGAAGTAGACCTCGGAGGCCGCCGCGAAACCATAGGCCCGGTGGCCCAGGAAGATCTGGTTCATGTAGATCTCCAGGATCTGGTCCTTGGAGAGCGCGCGTTCCAGCTTGAAGGTCAGCAGCACCTCGCGCAGCTTGCGCGCATAGGTCTTCTCCGACGACAGGAACATGTTGCGCGCCACCTGCATGGTGATGGTGGAGGCGCCCTGGCTGCGCGAGCGGCCCAGGTTGGCAACCGCCGCGCGCAGCATGCCCAGATAGTCCACGCCGTCGTGCGTGTAGAAGCGCTGGTCCTCGATGGCCAGCACCGCGTCCTTCATGACCTGCGGGATCTCGGCGATCGGCGTGAGGTTGCGGCGCTCTTCGCCGAACTCGCCGAGCAGCACGCCGTCCCGCGTGTACACGCGCAGCGGCAGCTTGGGCTGGTAGTCGGCCAGCACGGACACGTCGGGCAGTTGCGCATAGGCCTGGTAGGCGGCCACGCCCAGCCCAGCGGTGGCCAGCGCGACCGTGGCCAGGACGATGCCCCCAGCCCAGAGCAGGGTGCGGCGGCGTGCGCCGGCCCGCGGCGAAGCAGAAGAATCGTTCGAGGGGTCGGGCTGGCGGGGAGAGGAGACCATGCGGTGCGCGGAAAAGGCGTGGGGCAATGCCCACCTGGCAGAGTCGCCCGCCTGCGAAATGGTTCGGCAGGGCGTCAGCGCTCTTACGTAAGCCCTTGATTTTCCTCTATTGGCGCGACGGCAGCCAGCCAGCGCTTGCGCCGGGGCGCAATCCGAGGGTGCCACCCAGGTTTTGGCGGCTTTGCATAATCTGCCCCGGCCCGCGCGCCGCCGCGCCGCGCCCCTCTGTCAGAACCGCGCCGATCCCCCCATGAAGTTCCCCCTGGGCAGACTGCCCGCCGCCCGCCGCTTGCGGCAGATGGCCACCCATGCGCCGACCCCGGAAATGCCCGATGTGGCCCACAACCTGGCGCGTTTCAGGACGCGCGTGCTGGTGGCTGGCGCCGTCGTGCTGTGCGCCTTCGGCATGCTGGCCGCGCGCCTTGTGCACCTGCAGGTCACGCGGCACGAGGACTTGGCCGCCCAGGCCGAAGGCAACCGCACGGCCATCGTGCCTGTGGTGCCCCAGCGTGGCCTGATCCTGGACCGCAACGGTGTGGTGCTGGCCTCCAACTACTCCGCCTACACGCTGGAGATCACGCCGGCCAAGGCCGGCGATGTCGAGCAGACGATCGACCAGCTCGCCGAACTGGTGGAGATCACGCCGCGCGACCGTCGCCGCTTCAAGCGCCTGCGCGAGGACTCGCGCAACTTCGAGTCGCTGCCGATCCGCAGCCGCCTGACGGACGAGGAGGTGGCCCGCTTTGCCGCCCAGCACTACCGTTTCCCGGGCGTGGAGATCAATGCGCGGCTGTTCCGGCGCTACCCGCTGGGCGAGACGGGCAGCCATGTGCTGGGCTACATCGGCCGCATCAACCAGCGCGAGAAGACCGCGATGGAAGACTGGGACGAGGACGAGCAGGCCAACTACCGGGGCACGGACCACATCGGCAAGCTCGGCATCGAGCAAAGCTACGAGAAGCAGCTGCACGGCCAGACCGGCGTGGATGTGCTGGAGACCGCGGCCAGCGGCCGTGCGGTGCGCGAACTCAGCAGCCACCGCGCCACCTCGGGCAACACCGTGATGCTCACGCTGGACATCCAGCTCCAAAAGCTCGTCGAAGACCTGTTCGGCGAGCGCCGCGGCGCGCTCGTGGCGATCGACCCGCGCAGTGGCGAGGTGCTGGCCATGGTGTCCAAGCCGACCTTCGATCCGAATGCGTTCGTCGAGGGCATCGACCAGGACAGCTGGCAGGAGCTCAGCGAGTCCATCGACAAGCCGCTGCTCAACCGCGCGTTGCGCGGCACCTACCCGCCCGGCTCGACCTACAAGCCCTTCATGGCGCTGGCAGCGCTGCAGCAGGGGGTGCGCGGCCCGCGCGACATCGTCAACGACCCGGGCTACTTCAACTATGGCGGGCGCCGCTTCGGCAGCCCGGAGGGCAACCTGGGCGCCGTGGACATGCGGCGGGCGATCCAGCATTCGTCCAACACCTACTTCTTCTCGCTGGCCGTGGACATGGGCGTGGACGCCATCCACGACTTCATGGCGCCGCTGGGCTTCGGCCAGATCACCGGCATCGACCTGCCGGGCGAGGTGCGCGGCGTGCTGCCCAGCACCGACTGGAAGCGCCAGGCCTACAAGCGCGCCGACCAGGGCCGCTGGTTCCCGGGCGAGACCGTCTCGCTGGGCATCGGCCAGGGTTACAACAGCTTCACCATGCTGCAGCTGGCCGTGGCGGAAGCCACGCTGGCCGCGGGCGGCATCAAGCACCAGCCGCACCTGGTGCGCGCGCTGCAGGACGCGGCCTCCGGCCAGGTGACGCCGCGCCAGCAGCCGCCCGGCGAAGACCTGCACTTCGCACCCCGCAACGTGGACGTGGTGCGCGACGGCCTCGTCGCCGTGATCAAGGAGGGCACGGGCAAGCAGGTGTTCGCGGGTGCGGCCTACAGCGCGGCAGGCAAGACCGGCACGGCCCAGGCCGTCACGCTGCGCCAGGGAACGAAGTACAACGCCCGCGCGATGGAAGAGCACCAGCGCGACCACTCGTTGTTCGCCGCTTTCGCACCGGTGCAGGATCCGCAGATCGCGCTGGCCGTCATCGTCGAGAACGCAGGCTGGGGGGCGGCGGCGGCGGCGCCGATCGCACGGAAGGTGTTCGACTACTGGCTGGACCCGCACCGGGCCGAGCGGCCGCAAGACATGCACTGAGCGCGCAGGGGTTTGTGGCGCGCTGCGCAGGAGGCGGCAGGCCGGTCGCCCGCTGAGGAAGCGCCGCTATGCCACCGCGCCATGGGCCTGCGGTGCGACATAGGGGGACTCCACCACCCGGTCCGCGGTGCAGAGCAGCCCGGCCCCCAGCATCGATTCGTACTGGTCGCGCGTGACCGGCATGCGGAACATCGCGGCCCCGCCTTCGACATGGTCTACCCGCAACCATTCGAGGCATCCCTTGCCCAGCCGGTAGCGGTGCGCGCCCTCGGGAACGTAGATGCTCAGTTCGTGCAGCTTGTCTCGAACGTTCATGGCGATCTCCCGGACGAGGGTTGTGGCGCAGTCTGAAGCGGCGCAAGCGCCGCGTGTGTCGGACGGCAGCCTGTCTTGTTGCGGCAGGCCAAGGCATTGAATTTGGCGCCCGGGTTTCGCTCCGGGCGAGCGGGAGAGATCTGTTCTCCTACAGCCACGCGACCGGTGGGACAGGAAGCAGTCACGCCTGTGGCCAGCATAGGGGCGTCTTGTGACAGTCTTGCCAAGCCCCCAGACGCAGCGGGTGGTTGGCGCGGACGAACCGTTGCTCCCGCTCAATAATTCAATATTTGTTGTACAGTCGATGGATGGAAGAAGCAGATGCCGTCCGATCCCTGGCCGCCCTGTCGCAAGCGCTGCGGCTGCGGCTGTTCCGCGCTCTGGTCGTTGCCGGTCCCGCGGGGCTGACCCCTGGCGCGCTGGCCGAGCAACTGGCGGTGGCGGGCAACACCCTGTCGTTCCACCTGAAGGAGCTGGCGCATGCCGGCCTGGTGACGCAGGAGCGCCAGGGCCGCAACCTCATCTACCGGGCTTCGTTCGCCACGGTGAACGACCTGCTGGGCTACCTCACCGAGAACTGTTGCGAGGGCGCGGCGTGCGCGGTGACCGATGCGGTGACAGGGCACTGCGTGCCCCATGCGCACGGCCGCCACTGAACGCTGGGCGCCCCGATGCTCGCAGCCATCCTGATCTTTCTGTTCACGCTCGTCCTGGTCATCTGGCAACCACGGGGCCTGGGCATCGGCTGGAGTGCATCGTTCGGCGCCGTGCTCGCGCTGGTGTTCGGCGTGGTGCAACCCGCCGACATCGCCGTGGTGTGGGGCATCGTCTGGAATGCGACGGCCACCTTCGTCGCGGTCATCGTCATCAGCCTGCTGTTGGACGAAGCGGGCTTCTTCGAGTGGGCCGCGCTGCATGTGGCCCGCTGGGGCGGCGGCAACGGCCGCTGGCTGTTCGCCTTCACCGTGCTGCTGGGTGCCGTCGTGGCCGCGCTGTTCGCCAACGACGGAGCGGCGCTGATCCTCACGCCCATCGTCATGGCCATGCTGGCCGCGCTGGGCTTTTCTCCGGCCGCCACGCTGGCCTTCGTGATGGCGGCCGGCTTCATTGCCGACGCGGCCAGCCTGCCGCTGGTCGTCTCGAACCTGGTCAACATCGTGTCGGCCGATTTCTTCAGCATCGGCTTCAACCGGTACGCGGCCGTGATGGTGCCGGTGAACATCGCCGCCGTGCTGGCCAGCCTGCTGGTGCTGCTGCTGTACTTCGGACGGGAGATTCCGGCACGCTATGACCTGGCCCAGCTCAAGGCGCCGGCCCAGGCCATCCGCGACCGAGCCACCTTCCGCGCCGGCTGGGTGGTGCTGGTTCTCCTGCTGGTGGGCTTCTTCGGCCTGGAGCCGCTGGGCGTTCCCGTCAGCGCCGTGGCGGCGGTGGCCGCGGTGGTGCTGCTGGCCGTGGCCGCCAGGGGGCGCGTCATCGGCACGCGCAAGGTGCTGCACGGCGCGCCCTGGCAGATCGTCGTGTTCTCGCTGGGCATGTACCTGGTGGTCTACGGCTTGCGCAATGCCGGGCTGACCGACCGCATCGCCACGTTGCTGGACTGGTTTGCGCTGGGCGGCATCTGGGGCGCAGCGCTGGGCACTGGCGTGCTCACGGCGCTGCTGTCCTCGGTCATGAACAACATGCCCACGGTGCTGATCGGCGCGCTGGCCATCGACGCATCGCAGGCCAGCGGTGCGGTGAAGGAGGCGATGGTCTATGCCAACGTCGTCGGCTGCGACCTGGGGCCGAAGATCACGCCCATCGGCAGCCTGGCCACGCTGCTGTGGCTGCACGTGCTGCAGAAAAAGGGAACCACCATCCGCTGGGGCACCTACTTCCGCGTGGGCATCGTGCTCACGCTGCCCGTGCTGCTGGTCACGCTGTCGGCCCTGGCGCTGCGCCTCGGCCTGGATTGAAAGCAATTGCCAAGGAACCGACCATGAGCGACATCACGATCTACCACAACCCCGCCTGCGGCACGTCGCGCAACGTCCTCGCGATGATCCGCAACTCCGGCGCGGAACCCCGGGTCATCGAATACCTGAAGACCCCGCCCGACCGGGCCACGCTGGAAAAGCTGATCGCGGCCATGGGTACCACGCCGCGCCAACTGCTGCGCCAGAAGGGCACGCCCTACGAAGCGCTGGGCCTGGACAGCACCACGTGGACCGACGCGCAGTTGATCGACTTCATGCTGCAGGAGCCCATCCTCATCAACCGGCCCATCGTCGTCACGCCCCTGGGCACGCGGCTGTGCCGGCCCTCGGAAGCGGTACTCGATCTGCTGCCCAGGCCGCAGCAAGGCGCCTTCGCCAAGGAAGACGGCGAGGCCGTCATCGACGAGAAGGGAGCGCGCCTTGCCAAGCCCTGAACTGCCGAACGTCGATGCCGAGAGCTTCCGCCGGCCCGAGCTGGCGCAGCTGCTGCCGGCCCAGCGCGCGACCCATCCGCCGCGCATCCTGCTGCTCTACGGTTCGGTACGCGAGCGCTCCTACAGCCGGCTGGTGACCGAGGAAGCGGCCCGGCTGCTGCAGGCCTTGGGCGCCGAGGCGCGCATCTTCGATCCGCGCGGCCTGCCCCAGCCCGATGGCGCACCCGAAGACCACCCCAAGGTGCAGGAGCTGCGCGAGCTGGCGCAGTGGTCGGAGGGCATGGTCTGGTGCTCGCCCGAGCGGCACGGGGCCATGACCGGCATCATGAAGTCGCAGATCGACTGGATTCCCCTCTCAAGCGGATCGGTGCGCCCGACGCAGGGCAAGGCTCTGGCCGTCATGCAGGTATCCGGCGGCTCGCAGTCCTTCAATGCCGTAAACCAGCTGCGCGTGCTGGGGCGCTGGATGCGCATGCTGACCATCCCCAACCAGTCGTCGGTGGCCAAGGCCTTCGCCGAATTCGAGGAAGACGGCCGCATGAAGCCCTCGCCGTACTACGAGCGCGTGGTCGACGTGATGGAAGAACTGGTCAAGTTCACGCTGCTGACGAGGGATTGCGCTGGCTACCTGGTAGACCGCTACAGCGAGCGGCGCGAGAGCGCCGAGGCGCTGTCTCGGCGGGTCAACCTGCGCAGCATCTGACAGTCCGGGCGGGCCGCGGACTGCACCAGGCAGGCTGTGTCCGGAGCCTTCTTCTGGCCTTGCGCGCTCATTGCGGAACGTCAGTCATGTTGAGCTTGCCAACGCTCTAAGCCGTTGAATCTCTGCCGCCCACTTCCTTCCGCACCATAGAAGTTGGGCCGTCAGCGCCACTCGACATGGCTGATGCGGATGGAAGTGGAGGCGAGATCAACCACCTGATAGTCCCGGTGGCCGCATTGGGCGGTCGTTCGCCTCGTCGCTTGGATGAAGGCAGTGCAGCGAACAGAGCCGGTCAAGCATTCGGCTTGTAGGGAACCGCATCGCGCTCCTGGCGAAGGGCCTCCCTGACTTCGTCGTGCGCATGGTTGTCGCGCAGCACTTCTTCTGTCTCATGCGGTTCGGCGCTTGTAGCCACCAATGTGCACTTGGAGAAAAGAATGTGTTGGCCAGTCACGTCGTAGCCATCTGTCTGTGTCTTCCTGACGGACGCTTCAACGTACTGGGTTTGGACAACTTTGCCGACGCATTCGGTTCGGATGAAGACGCCTTTCGATACGCGTACAAGAGCCACTGCCACCTCGCCTTGGTTGATATGAAACGGCCGCCGCAGAGCTGGAGTTCCTCTTAGAACGGCCTGCGGCACTTTTCGATGGGTTGAGCCATTGGCTGCGCGCGCCTTGGCGGGGGGTGCCCTGAGAGAAACACGGCACCTCATGGCCGCGAGACATCCGTTGGTGCGGCCGGTGCCTCCCGCAGTTGGCCGCCTTCCATCACGAGCACCCGGTCGGCGACTTCGAAGTAGCGGTCGTCGTGCGAGATCACGACCAGCGTGTGGCCCTGCGCGCGCAGCGCGGGCAGGAACTCGCGGTAGAAGCGCTTGCGGAATGCCGGGTCCTGGTCGGCCGCCCACTCATCGAACACCATGACCGGACGGGCCTCGGCGCAGGCGTGCACCATGGCCAGGCGCTTGCGCTGCCCGGTGGACAGGTCGGTGCCGGCCAGGCGGCCATCTTGCACTGTGAGCTTGTGCGCCAGCTCCAGCCGCTCCAGCGCGGCCTGCGCAGCGGCGTCGCGCTCGGCCGCAGGCCTTTCAGTCTCGGGCAGCTCTTCGAACAGATGAAAGTCCGACAGGACTGGCGAGAACAGCTGGCGGTACGCGTCGCGGCCGGCGTCTTCCACGGGCCGGCCGTCCAGTAGCAAGCGGCCCTGCTGAGGGCGGTACAGGCCGGTCAGCAGCTTGAGCAAGGTGGTCTTGCCGGCGCCGTTGTCGCCGACGATGAACAGAAGCTCACCGCGCCGCAGCTGCAGATCCAGCGGGCCGAGAGCGAACGACGCTGCGCCCTCGCTGGCCTCGAAGGCGTAGCGCACGCCCTGCAGTGTGATGCTGTGCAGCAGCTGCGGCGGCTCGTCGCTCACCTGGCCGGGCTCGGGATTGGCGAAGCACGCGCCCAGTTCGTTCACACGGCCCAGCGCGACGCGCGCGCGGGCATAGAACGGCAGAAAGCCAAGCACCTGGTCCAGTGAGCCCTTCATGTACAGCAGCGCCAGCACGAAGCCGCCAGCCACCTCGGACGACAGCTGCCACCAGCGCGCCGCCGCGAACACCAGGGCGACCAGCAAGAAGTACAGCGCCGCACTGGCCTCGAAGGACAGCGCGAACAGGTCGCCGGCCTCGACCTGCGCACGCGCGATGTCGTCGGCGTGGCGCGCGATGCGGCCGTCCAGCAGCTGGCGGCGCCGGCCCCGACTCAAGCGCAACTCCTTGGCGCCATCGCCGAGCGTGCGCCAGGCCTTGTGCAAGGCATCCTCGTCATCGCGCGCGGCCTCGAATCGCAGCATGGCGCGGTCCTGCGCCCAACGCTGCAGCGCCAGCGAAAGCGCCAGCGCACCGAGCACCAGCAGGGCGAGTTGCCACGACAGCCAGGCCAGCCACAGCACGCAGCCCAGGACCACGCTGGCCGCCACCACGGTCATCGGCAGCGACAGGCACAGGCCGCTGACCATGCCCACATCCCCCGTCAGCACGGGCAGGAGGCGGTGCGTGCGGTAGCGTTCCAGGGCATCCAGCGGTGCCGCCAAGATGCGCTGGGCCAGCATCAGTCGCAGCTCGCGGATGATGGTCTGGCCGGTGCGGTTGCTCAGCGCGCTGGCGGTGGCTCGGCCGGCCAGCATGGCCAGACCGAGGCCGACGAAGGCCAGGGCCATCTCGCCCAGCGGGCCGGCCGGGCGGTGCAGGGCCACGTTGATGCGGGCGAGCAGCGCCACCGTCGCGGCGCTGGCACCCACACCGGCCAGTCCGGCCACCGTCAGTGCCAGGGCATGCCGGCGCAGCAGGCCGGCCGGGCCGAGCAACAGGGCAAGGGAAGGGATGTCGCGCATAGGACCGGTCGTCACAAGAACAGGTCCGCGTGGCGTCGGCTGGCGGTGGGCCGCGCATCATAGTGGAGTGCACGAGGCCACCGATGGCTGTGGAGGCGCTGGTTCGAACCTGGCGTCTTCAACGTCGCGGTCCAGGGCGCCGGGTTGTTGGCCGCTTGCTTGCCGCGACGGAGGGCCTGCCAAGTGGCGCAGGGGGCATCGCCCCCTCCTCAGTGGCGTTCCGAACTCGGTTTTTTGCCTCCGCCCCTTGAACCGCCACAATTCCGCCTTATGATTAGCACTCGATGGAGAGGAGTGCTAGCGATGCATCCGATCCACGTTTCCAGCGCGCACCGGTGTGCGCCTGCCCCCTTCCAAGCAAACTTCTTCAGGAGCTGCAATTGAAACTTCGTCCTTTGGCCGATCGCGTGATCGTCAAGCGCATTGAAAGCGAAACCAAGACTGCCTCTGGCATCGTGATCCCCGACAACGCTGCCGAAAAGCCCGATCAAGGCGAAGTCCTGGCCGTTGGCCCGGGCAAGCTGGACGACAACGGCAAGCGCATCGAGCTGTCGATCAAGGTCGGCGACCGCGTGCTGTTCGGCAAGTACTCGGGCCAGACCGTCAAGGTCGATGGCGACGAACTGCTGGTGATGAAGGAAGACGACCTGTTCGCAGTCGTCGAGAAGTAATTTCTCGCCTCGCACCCTCTTACTGAATCGAATCCGGAGAAACTCTCATGGCAGCAAAAGACGTCATTTTCGGCGGTGAAGCCCGCGCCCGTATGGTCGAAGGCGTGAACATCCTGGCCAACGCGGTCAAGGTCACCCTGGGCCCCAAGGGCCGCAACGTGGTGCTGGAGCGCTCGTTCGGCGCCCCCACCGTGACCAAGGACGGCGTGTCCGTGGCCAAGGAAGTCGAGCTGAAGGACAAGCTCCAGAACATGGGCGCCCAGATGGTCAAGGAAGTCGCTTCCAAGACCTCCGACAACGCTGGCGACGGCACCACCACCGCCACCGTGCTGGCCCAGGCCATCGTGCGCGAAGGCATGAAGTACGTGGCCGCCGGCATGAACCCGATGGACCTGAAGCGCGGCATCGACAAGGCGGTCACCGCCCTGATCGCCGAGCTGAAGAAGGCCTCCAAGGCCACCACCACCTCCAAGGAAATCGCGCAAGTCGGCTCCATCTCGGCCAACAGCGACGAATCCATCGGCAAGATCATCGCTGACGCGATGGACAAGGTCGGCAAGGAAGGCGTCATCACCGTCGAAGACGGCAAGAGCCTGGACAACGAGCTGGATGTCGTCGAAGGCATGCAATTCGACCGCGGCTACCTGTCGCCCTACTTCATCAACAACCCGGAAAAGCAAGCCGCGTTGCTGGACAACCCCTTCGTGCTGCTGTTCGACAAGAAGATCAGCAACATCCGCGAACTGCTGCCCACGCTGGAAGCCGTCGCCAAGGCTGGCCGTCCGCTGCTGATCATTGCCGAAGAAGTCGACGGCGAAGCGCTGGCGACCCTGGTGGTCAACACCATCCGCGGCATCCTGAAGGTCGTGGCCGTCAAGGCACCTGGCTTCGGCGACCGCCGCAAGGCCATGCTGGAAGACATCGCCATCCTGACGGGCGGCAAGGTCATCGCTGAAGAAGTCGGCCTGACGCTCGAGAAGGTCACCCTGGCCGACCTGGGCCAAGCCAAGCGCATCGAAGTGGGCAAGGAAAACACCACCATCATCGATGGCGCCGGTGCTGCTGCCGACATCGAAGCCCGCGTCAAGCAAGTGCGCGTTCAGATCGAAGAAGCGACCAGCGACTACGACCGTGAAAAGCTGCAAGAGCGCGTGGCCAAGCTGGCCGGCGGTGTTGCCGTGATCAAGGTCGGCGCTGCCACCGAAGTCGAAATGAAGGAAAAGAAGGCCCGTGTCGAAGACGCACTGCACGCCACCCGTGCTGCCGTCGAAGAAGGCATCGTGGCTGGTGGCGGCGTTGCGCTGCTGCGCGCCAAGCAAGCCGCTGGCACCATCAAGGGCGACAACCCTGACCAGGACGCCGGCATCAAGCTGGTGCTGAAGGCCATCGAAGCGCCCCTGCGCGAGATCGTCTACAACGCCGGTGGCGAAGCCTCCGTCGTCGTCAACGAAGTGCTGAACGGCAAGGGCAACTACGGCTTCAACGCCGCCAACGACACCTATGGCGACATGATCGAGATGGGCATCCTGGACCCGACCAAGGTGACCCGTACGGCTCTGCAGAACGCGGCTTCCGTGTCCTCGCTGATGCTGACGACCGAAGCCATGATTGCCGAAGCACCGAAGGACGACGCTCCTGCCGGTGGCATGCCTGGTGGCATGGGCGGCATGGGTGGCATGGGCGACATGGGCATGTAATGCCTGCCCGGTGCGGCTGCAAAGCCGCACCGCCCAAGAAAAAGCCCCGCGGCGCAAGCTGCGGGGCTTTTTGCATTCCGGGCGCCGCTCAGCCGGCGGGGTTGTCGCGATGCTCTACACGCGCCTGGGCCTGGCTGACGCGGGCCAGCGCTTCCTCGAAGCTCGTGAACCAGGCCTGCTGCGCGGCCGGCGAGCAGTGCGGGATCCAGGTGCGCAGCGTGTCCTCGATGGCACTGCGCATCAACTCGCCGGCCTGCTGGGCCGTGACCGCGGCCGGCAGCGCTGCACATGAGCACCCCATGCCCTGCAACAGGTCGCCTACCGTGCCCTGCGCCGGGCCGGCCTGCGACGACGCACCCATGCCCGATGCGACGAAACCGGCCGAGGAGTCGTCGAACAGGGCCAGGTCGGGCCAGGGCGGCACATGCCGGGACAGCGGCTCGCCGGTCATGTCGTCGAACAAGGCCTCCTCGTCACCGGGCGCCAACTCATGCTCGCCCGCGTCGGACACCAGCAAGGAGAACCGACCGATGCGCAGCACGTCGCCTGCGGCCAGCGCCGCCTCCTCGGCCGTGGCCAGCAGGCCGCCGTTGTGGATGATGGTGTTCAGGCCCATGTTGACCAGCACGAAGCCGGTCGGCCGCCATTCCACGCGTGCATGCAGGCGCGACACCGAACGCTCTGCATCGCTGAGCACCAGGGTGTTCTGGGAGGCCCGGCCCAGCGTGCCGCCCTGCGGGCCGAACACCGCCCCAGGGTCGGCGGCACCTTCGATGGACAAGCGCAGTGCCGGCATGGTGGTCCTCAGCCGCGCAGGCGCTGCAGCAGGCCGGCGGTGGAGGCGTCCAGCCCGCTGGCGTCGCCACTGGCCAGGCGCGGCTCGATGTCCTTGGCCAACACCTTGCCCAGTTCCACGCCCCACTGGTCGAAGCTGTTGATCCCCCAGACGGAGCCGCTGGTGAACACACGGTGCTCCTGCAGTGCGACCAGCGCGCCCAGGCTGCGCGGCGTGAGTTGCTGCAGCAGCAGGAAGCTGCTGGGCCGGTTGCCCGGGAAGTCGCGGTGGCCACCGGCATCGGGCTTGCCCTGCATCAGGGCCTGGGCCTGGGCCAGCGCGTTGGCCAGCAGCGCGCTCTGGTGGCCCGGCAGGCTGTGGGTGGCCTCGCGCACGGCGATGAACTCGACCGGCACCACATCCGTGCCCTGGTGCAGCATCTGGAAGTAGGCGTGTTGGCCATTGGTGCCAGGCTCGCCCCAGAGCACCGGCGAGGTGCCGTAGGGCAGCGCGCCGCCACGGCGGTCCACCCGCTTGCCGTTGCTCTCCATCTCCAGCTGCTGCAGGTAGGCCGGCAAGCGTGCGAGCGCGCTGTGGTAGGGCGCGATGCTGCGGCTCGTGAAGCCCAGGAAGTTGCGGTACCAGACATCCAGCAGGCCCAGCCGCGCCGGCAGGTTGGCCTGCAGCGGCGCTTCGCGGAAATGCCGGTCCATGGCGTGGGCGCCGGCCAGCAGTTCGCGGAAGCGCTCGGCGCCGATGGCGATCGCGATCGGCAGGCCGATCGCGGACCACAGCGAGTAGCGCCCGCCCACCCAGTCCCAGAAGCCGAAGATGTTGGTGATGCCGAAGGCACGCGCAGCCTCGACGTTGCTCGACAGCGCAGCGAAGTGGCGTGCCACGTCGCTTCCGCCCTCGCGCTGGAACCAGGCCAGCGCCGAACGCGCGTTGGCCATGGTCTCGGCGGTGGTGAAGGTTTTGGACGCGATGAGGAACAGGCTGCTTTCGGGCTTGAGGCGGCGCAACACGGCGTCCAGCTCGTGGCCGTCCACATTGCTGACGAAGTGCAGGCGCCGCTCGGGCGCGGCGTAAGCGTCCAGCGCGCGCACCACCATCTGCGGGCCGAGGTCGGAGCCGCCGATGCCGATGTTGACGATGTCGGTGATCTGGCCGTCGGCGCGCACCCGCTCAGCGTAGGCCAGCATGGCGTCCAGCGTTGCGTGCACCTCGGCCAGAGCCGCATCCAGGTCGGGCGTGGCCTGCGGCGTGCCGGCCGGCGCGCGCAGCAAGGTGTGCAGCACGGCGCGCTGCTCGGTGTTGTTGATGCGCTCGCCAGCGAACATGGCGTCGCGGTGCGCCGGCATGCCGGCCTGCTCGGCCAGGTCGAACAGCGCGTTCTCGATGCCGGCGTCGATCCAGTTCTTGGACAGGTCGGCGAACACCTCGGGTGCTTGCTGGCTGAAGCGCGGCACCCGGCCGGGGTCGTCGGCCAACGCAGCGCGCACGTCGTAGCCCGTCTTCAGGGACTGGCTCAGTGCGCGCAGCTGGCCCCAGGCGGGCAGCTGGTCGCAGCGGGGTCGGTCGGCCCAAGCCATTTCAGGCCGCCTGCATGAGCTTTTCGAGCTTGACGGCGTCCACCGCAAACGCGCGGATGCCCTCGGCCAGCTTCTCGGTGGCCATGGCGTCCTCGTTCAGCGCGTAGCGGAAGCCCGCCTCGTCGTACTGCACGGGAGCGAGGTCGAGCTTGCCTGCGGCCTCCGCATCCAGCGCCCGCGTGAGCGGCTCTTCGCTGGCTGCCAGCTTGGCCAGCAGGTCGGGGCTGATGGTGAGCAGGTCGCAACCGGCCAGGGCCGTGATCTGGCCCGTGTTGCGAAAGCTCGCGCCCATCACCTCGGTGGCGATGCCGAAGCGCTTGTAGTACTCGTAGATCTGGCGCACCGAGCGCACGCCCGGGTCGTTGGCGCCGCTGCTGGCAGCCTCGTCCCACGCGCTGCCAGCGGACTTCTTGTACCAGTCGTAGATGCGGCCGACGAAGGGCGAGATCAGCTGCACCTTGGCGGCGCCGCAGGCCACCGCCTGGCAGAACGAGAACAGCAGCGTGAGGTTGGTGCGGATGCCCTTTTTCTCGAGCTCGGCAGCCGCCTGGATTCCTTCCCAGGTGGAAGCCACCTTGATCAGCACGCGCTCCTTGGCGATGCCTTCGGCCGCGTACAGCGCGATCAGGCGCTCCCCGCGCGCCACGGTGGCGGCGGTGTCGAAGCTCAGGCGCGCATCGACTTCGGTCGACACGCGGCCCGGGATGATGGCCAGGATCTCGCAGCCGAAACGCACGAGCAGCCGGTCCATGACCTCGTCCAGCGCCTTGCCGCGAAAGCGCGCCACGGCATCCTTGAGCAGCGGCGCGTAGTCCGGCTGCTGCACGGCCTTGAGGATCAGCGAGGGGTTGGTCGTCGCGTCGGTCGGCTTGTAGGCACCGAGCTGCTTGAAGTCGCCGGTGTCGGCAACGACGGTCGTGAGCGCCTTGAGGGCATCGAGTTGGTTCATGGCGGGTGGCAAGGCTATTGCAAGGGATGGCAAGGTGCGCAAAGGATACGGCAAGCACACACGGGGCCAGGTCAGCGAAGGCCGCATCGCGCAGCGCGAGCAGTATGCCCGACCATGAAACTAAGTTACAGTCCCACCCACCTTTTCATGTAACAACCATGAGCTTCGACCTTGTTCTTTTCGGCGGCACCGGCGATCTGGCCTGGCGCAAGCTGATGCCTGCCCTGTTCCAGTCCTTCCGCCACGGCACCCTGCCGGCCAATGGCCGCATCATCGGCGTGGCCCGCGACGACCTCAGCGACGACGACTACCGCGCGCTGATCGGGTCGCGCTTCGATGCCGTGGAGGGTGACAAGCGCCCCAACGTCGAGGAGTTCAAGCGCTTCGCCGAGCTGCTGCACTACCAGCGCGTGGACCTGTCCAAGCCGCAGGACTTCGCGGCGCTGGCCGACACGCTGCTGGCGCGCGATGCCGATTCGCTCGTGATGTACGTGGCGACCGCGCCTGCTCTCTTCACGCAGGTGGTCGAGCAGATCGCCGCGGCCAAGCTCAACGGGCCCAAGACGCGCGTGGTGCTAGAAAAACCGCTGGGCCACGACCTGGCCTCCAACCGCGCCATCAACCAGGCCGTGGGCAGCGTGCTGGCCGAGAATCAGGTGTTCCGCATCGACCACTACCTGGGCAAGCCCTCGGTGCAGAACCTGTTCGCCATGCGCTTCGGCAATGCGCTGTTCGAGCCGGTCTGGCGCCGCGAGTACATCGCCAACATCCAGATCACCATCGCCGAAGACCTGGGCGTCGAAAAACGCGGCGCCTTCTACGACCAGACCGGCGCGCTGCGCGACATGGTGCAGAACCACGCGCTGCAGCTGGTCTGCGCCATCGCGATGGAGCCGCCCATCAACGCCCACGCCGACGCGATCCGCGACGAGAAGCTCAAGGTGCTGCGCTCGCTCAAGCGCTGGAACCCTGAAACGCTGGGCCTGCACACCGTGCGTGGCCAGTACGCGGCAGGCACCGCGTATGGCGCGCGCGTGCCGGGCTACCTGGAAGAGCCCGGTGTCGATCCGGAAAGCCGCACCGAGACCTTCGTCGCGCTGCGCACCGAGATCGAGAACTGGCGCTGGGCCGGCGTGCCCTTCTATATCCGCACCGGCAAGCGGCTGTCTTCGCGCGATGCGCGCATCGAGGTCAACTTCAAGCCCACGCCGCATGCGATCTACGACACGCCGCAGGGCAGCTTCAACCGGCTGGTCATCAACCTGCAGCCCAAGGACGGGCTGGAGCTGCACCTGATGGCCCAGGGCCAGGGCAGCCGCAAGCGCAGCGGCCGCGCCGAGCAGTTGGCGCCGGTGCAGGCCGACCTGGACTTCGACAAGCGCTTCGGCAGCGAGCGCGTGGGCGCCTACGAACGCCTGCTGCTCGACGTGCTGGACGGCCGGCTCAACCTGTTCGTGCGCAGCGACGAGCAGGAGGCGGCCTGGCGCTGGGTCGAACCCATCCTGGAGTACTGGAAGAACGAGAGCCGCCCGCCGCGCAGCTACGCCGCCGGCACCTGGGGACCGAGCGCGTCCAGCGCCATGATCGCGCGAGACGGCTTCTACTGGAGCGAGGAAGCCTGATCGCCATGCTCGAGCGGATCCGCGCCTGTCTGCCCTCGCTGGCGCCCGCCGAGCAGCGCGTCGCCAAGCTGGTGCTGAACGACCCGCGGGTGTTCGCTTCGCTGCCGGTCGGCGAACTGGCGGAGATGGCCCACGTCAGCAAGCCCACGGTGGTGCGTTTTTGCCGCAGCGTGGGCTACGACGGGCTGGTGGATTTCAAGCTCAAGCTGGCCGGCAGCGTGAGCGAGGGCGTGCCCTTCATCCACCGCTCGGTGGACATGGACGACAAGACCGGCGACGTGATGGTCAAGGTCATCGACAACACCGTGGCGGCCTTCCTCAAGTACCGCAACGATGCGGGCGTCGGCGCCATCGAGAGGGCGGTAACCGTGCTGGCCGCCACGCACGAAACCGGCCGGCGCGTGGAGTTCTACGGCGTGGGCAACTCGGGCATCGTGGCCCAGGACGCGCAGCACAAGTTCTTCCGGCTGGGCGTCAACACCATCAGCTACAGCGACGGCCAC
The DNA here is from genome assembly GCF_003337555.1 of Pseudorhodoferax soli. Classification (GTDB taxonomy): domain Bacteria; phylum Pseudomonadota; class Gammaproteobacteria; order Burkholderiales; family Burkholderiaceae_C; genus Pseudorhodoferax; species Pseudorhodoferax soli. The sequence continues at coordinate 510,639 of NZ_QPJK01000002.1, forward strand.
ATGCAGGTCATGGCGGCCTCGATGCTGCGCGCGGGCGACTGCGTGCTGGTCATCTCCAACTCGGGCCGCACGCGCGACCTCATGGACGCCTGCGACATCGCGCAGCGCAAGGGCGCCACGGTCATCGTGCTGACCGCCAGCGGCTCGCCACTGGCCGTGGCCGGCAACATCCACCTGGCGGCGGACCACCCGGAGGGCTACGACCGCTACAGCCCCATGGTGTCGCGGCTGCTGCACCTCATGGTGATCGACATCCTGGCCACCTGCGTGGCGCTGCGCATCGGCGGCGCGCGCCTGCAGCCGCTGCTGCAGGACATCAAGGACAACCTGCGCAGCAAGCGCTACACCTGAGCGCCCGCCAGCCAAGCGGCTGCAGCGCGGCACATGCTGATAAGGAAGCTGTATCAAGCATGCTCAGAATTGATCAATAGCGGCGCAGGGCATGCCTGCCTACGATGCCCGCCATGAACGCTGACACCCTCCCCCCGCCTTTCCCCCCCTTGGCCGAACTCGCAAGCGCACTGCGCGACGGCACCATCACATCGCAGTCGCTCACGCAGGAATGCCTGCAGCGCATCACGGCCCACGACGGACACTGCAAAAGCTTCCTCGCCGTCTACCCCCAGGAGGCGCTGGCCGCCGCCGCACGCGCCGACGAGGAATTGCGCGCCGGCCACGACCGCGGGCCGCTGCACGGCATCCCGGTGGCGCTGAAGGACCTCGTGGACATCGAAGGCAAGCCGACGACGGCAGGCTCGCCCTTGCTGGCGGGCAACACCGCGCGGCAGGACGCCGCTATCGTGCGGCGCATCGCCGAGGCCGGCGGCATCGTCGTCGGCAAGACGCACCTCGTCCAGTTCGCGCTCGGCGCCTGGGGCACGAACCCGCACATGGGCACGCCGCGCAACCCCTGCGGCCGACCGGACGCGGTGCTGGCGCCAGGTGGCTCCAGCAGCGGCTCGGCGGTGGCCGTGGCGGCGCACCTCGTGCCCTGGGCCGTGGGCTCGGACACCGGTGGCTCCGTCCGCGTGCCGGCCGCGTTCTGCGGCATCGTCGGCTTCAAGCCCACCATCGACGCACTGCCGCGCACGGGCGTCTACGCACTGAGCAAGACGCTGGACAGCCTCGGCCTGCTGGTCAGCTCGGTCGACGACGCCCGCCTGTGCTTTGAGGCACTGGCCGGCGCCCCGGCCGCAACGGCCGCCTCCGGCCGGCGCCTCGGCGTGCTGGAACCGGCCGAGCTGGCAGCGCTGGAACCGGCGTTGGCCCGCAGCCTGGCGGACCTGCTGCGCCGGCTGGAGCGGGCGGGGTGGACCCTGGTGCCGTTCCGGTTCCCGGCCCCGCTGGCCGAGTTCAAGGAGCCGACCAACGCCATCATGATCACCGAGGGCGCCTGGGTGAACGCCCGTTTCCTGGACGATCCCGACGCGCCGATCGACCCGGCCGTGCGCCCACGCCTGGTGGCCGCGCGCGCCACACCGGCCATGGAGTACCTGCAGGCCCAGGCGACGGCTGCGCAATGGCAGCAGCACTTCGCCGCCGAGATGGACCGCCTGGACCTGGCCGCTTTGGCGATGCCGGTCACGGCGATGGCGGCGCCGCGCCTGCAGGACATCGACCACGGCATGGCGCCCGTGCATTTCACGCGGCCCATCAACCTGCTGGCGCTGTGCGGCATCGCGCTGCCGGCCGGTCAGGACGATGAGGACCGGCCGATCGGGCTGCAGCTGGTCGGCCGGGCCGGCGCCGACCATGCGCTGCTGCGCGTGGCCCAAGCCGCAGTGGCCGACCTGGGAGCGCCGCTGTGAACGGCGCCCTCGCCCTTCACCCCGTGCGCCATGGCCTTCGCCGTCGCTTCCGCGATGGCCTGCAGCGCGGGCTGCCCGTGCCGTCGCCCCTTGGCCCGACCAGCACGAAGACCTCTTTCAAACAGCTGCTGTGCGTGCTCTCGCTCGCGCTGTCGGGCCTGGCCGGCGCGACGGACTACCCCGACAAGCCCGTGCGCATCGTCGTGCCCTACCCGCCCGGCGGCGCCTCGGACACCGTGGCACGCTTGGTCGGCCAGCAACTGGCACAGCGCCTCGGCCAGCCTGTGCTGGTCGAGAACAAGCCCGGCGCGACCGAGCAGATCGGTGCTGGCTTCGTCGCCAAGAGCAAGGCGGACGGCTACACGCTGCTGCTTGCGTCCACCGCGGGCCTGTCGGTCAATCCCACGCTCTACAAGGGCCGGCTGGCCTACGACGCGCAGAAGGACTTCGCCCCGCTCGCCATGCTGGTCACGCTGCCCAGCATCGTGATGGTCCACCCCGCGTTGCCGGTGCGCACGTTCGCCGAACTCACGGCCCACCTGCGTGCCGCGCCGAGCGCGGTGAGCTATGCCTCCAGTGGTGCCGGCAATCCCAGCCACCTGGGCATGGAGCTGTACAAGCGCCTCGCGACGCTGGACCTCACGCACGTACCGTACAAGGGCGGGGCGCCGGCGCTGCAGGACCTCATGTCGGGCCAGGTGCAGGTGATGATGGCGATCGGCCCCGAGTCCATGCCCATGGCCACGGTGGGCAAGCTGCGTGCCCTCGCGGTGACGACAGCGAAGCGCTCCCCAGCCTACCCGGGCCTGCCGACCGTTGCGGAAACACCCGGCTTCGCCAACTTCGAACTCCTGCATTGGTTCGGCCTGCTGGCACCCGCCGGCACGCCCACGGCTGTCGTGGCGCAGTTGAACCAGCGCGTCAATGAGATCCTGCACGACCCGGCTGTGAAAGCCCGGTTGACGGAACTGGGCATGGACATCGAAGGCGGCCCTCCGCAGAAGCTGGCGGACACCATGCAGCGCGACCGGCTCAAGTGGGAGAAGGTCATCACCGACGCCAACATCCGCATCGACTGAACAGGCAGGAGCAGACACCATGGTTTTCACTGGAACCGGCATCCTGATCTCGTCGATGGAGGTGCTGCCGCACGAAGACGCGGACTTCAACACCTGGAACGACGTCGAACACATGGCCGAACGCGTGGCAATCCCCGGCTTCCTGGACGGCCGCCGCTACGCATCGGTCGACGCGCCGACGCGCTACCTGCAGATCTACAACACGGTGGATGTGGGCGTGCTGGACGGCCCGGCCTACCGCGCAGCGCTGGCGAACCAGACCGACTGGTCGATGCACCACATCACGCGCTTCATCGGCCCCACACGGGTGGTCGGCCGCCTCGTGCACAGCCGGGGAAGCGTGCGCGGCGTCGCCGTGCTGCTGCTGCGGCTGCGCCCGACCGGCGCGCCCGCCATGCTGCCGGCGCTGGCGGGGCTGCTGAACCTGATGCAGCAACCGGGGGCCGGGTCCATCCACTTCGTGGAAGCCGAGCCGCGGCTGTCGCGCCCCGTCACGGCCGACGACAGCTACGTGGGTGGCCAGGACTGCTATGTGGTGCTCGAATGCACCAGCGTGCCGGCGGCTGAGCGCATCGTGGCCGCACTGCCGCGGCCAGCGCCCGCCTACGGCCAGCTCGTCAGCGCACGCGTGTACCAGTACCGCATGGATGTCAGCGCAGCGGCGCTGGCGGCATCCGCGGGAGCCTAGATCCGGCCCTCTTCCACGGCGTGGCAGGCAACGGTCACGCCGCCGATCTTCTGCATCAGCGGTCGCTCTGCCCTGCAGCGCGCATTGGCGTGGGGGCAGCGTGGGTTGAAGCTGCACCCGGTGGGCGGGTTCAGAGGATTGGGCACCTCGCCCTGCACCGGCGTGCGGGCGCGGCCGGTGTCGTGCATCTTGGGGATCGCATCGAGCAGCATGCGCGTGTAGGGGTGGCGCGGCTCGGCGAACAGGCTCTGCTTGTCGGCCAGCTCCACGAGGCGGCCGAGGTACATCACGCCCACCTCGTCGCTCACATGGCGCACCACCGCGAGGTTGTGCGAGATGAACAGGTAGGTCAGGCCGCGCTCGCGCTGCAGCGTCTTCATGATGTTGAGCACCTGGGCCTGCACGCTCACATCGAGCGCCGAGGTCGGCTCGTCGCAGACCAGGAAGTCGGGCTGGGTGGCCAGGGCGCGCGCGATCGAAATGCGTTGGCGCTGGCCGCCCGAGAACTGGTGCGGGTACTTGGCCATGTCCAGCGGCGACAGGCCGACGGACTGCAGCAATTCGCCCACGCGGGTACGGCGGCCTTCCCTGTCGTGGATCAGCCCGTGCTCGAGCAGTGGCTCGGCAATGATGTCCTCGACCACCCAGCGCGGGTTCAGGCTCGCGTAGGGGTCCTGGAAGATCATCTGGATGCGCCGGCGCAGCGCCGCGCCTTCGCTGCCGGCGCGTCCCTCGGACGCCTTGAACGCGGCCTGCGCATCTTGTCCGTCGAAGGTGAGCCCACCGCGTGTGGGTGCGTACAGGCCGACCAGCAGGCGCGCGACAGTGCTCTTGCCACAGCCGGACTCGCCCACCAGGGCCAGCGTCTTGCCCTTCTCGATCGAGAAGCTCACACCGTCGACCGCATGCAGCAAAGCCCTGGGCTTGCGCTCGATCACGCGGTTGAGCCACGGCGGCGAGACGTCGAAGACCTTGGCCAGGTCGTGCGCCTGGACCAGCGCGCTCATCGTGCGCCCCCGGCGTGCAGCCAGCAGGCCGCGCGGCTGGCACCGGCGTCCATGAGCTCGGGGCGATCCACCTTGCAACGGTCGAACACCTTGGGGCAGCGCGGATTGAAGGCGCAACCCTGCGGTATGGCGTTGAGCCGCGGCATGGAGCCATCGATCTGGTTGAGCATCTCGCGGTCGACGGTGATGTCCGGGATGGCGGCCATGAGGCCGTCGGAGTAGGGATGGGCCGGGTGGTTGATGACAGCGTGCACGGGGCCGATCTCGGCGATGCGGCCGGCATACATCACGGCCACGCGGTCGCAGGTCTCGGCGATCACGCCCATGTCGTGCGTGATCAGCATCACGGCCGCGCCGTGCTGCTGGCACACGCGCTTGAGCAGCTGGATGATCTGCGCCTGGATCGACACGTCCAGCGCCGTGGTGGGTTCGTCGGCCACGATGAGCTTGGGCTCGGCCGCCAGCGCCAGCGCAATCACCACGCGCTGGCGCATGCCGCCAGAGAATTGGTGCGGGTAGTGGTCGATGCGCTGCTCGGCCGCCGGAATGCCGGTGTCCTGCAGCAGGCCGATGGCGCGCTTGCGTGCTTCGGCCGCGCTCACCGGCAGGTGCGCCAGGATGGTCTCGGTGAGCTGGCGGCCGACCGAGTACAGCGGGTTCAACGAGGTCAGCGGGTCCTGGAAGATGGCGCCGATGCGCCGGCCGCGGATGCGGCGCATGGCATCGTGGTCCAGGTTGTCGATGCGCTGGCCTTCCAGCAGGATCTGCCCGCTGGCGATGCGTCCCGGCGGCTCCAGCAGGCCGATGATGGACGCGCCGGTCAGCGACTTCCCCGCGCCGGACTCGCCCACCACGCCGAGGATTTCGCCGGGAGCGATGGAGAAGGAGATGTCGTCCAGCGCGCGCAGCGTGCCGCGCCGGCTGGGGAATTCGACGACCAGGTTCTGGACTTCTAGCAGGGACATGGAGGCTGGCTTGTGGCTGGCAATGTGCGCAGGTCAGCGCAGGCGGGGATTGAGCGCGTCGCGCAGCCAATCGCCCAGAAGGTTCACGCTGAGCGCGATCAGCACCAGCATCAACCCGGGAAACAGCGTGATCCACCATTCGCCGGAGAACAGGTAGTCGTTGCCCACACGGATCAGCGTGCCCAGCGAAGGCGACGTAGGCGGTGCCCCCACGCCCAGGAACGACAGCGTGGCCTCGGTGATGATGGCCGTGGCCACCTGGATGGTGGCCAGCACCATGACGGGGCCCGTCACATTGGGCAGAACATGGCGGCGCATGATGCGCAGCGGCGAAACGCCGGTCACGCGGGCGGCCTGCACATACTCCTTGTTGCGCTCCACCAGCGTGGAACCGCGCACGGTGCGCGCGTACTGCACCCAGCCGGTCAGCGAGATCGAGATGATCAGCACGCCGAAGGCCAGGCCTTCGTGGGCATTGGGAAACAGCGCGCGGCCGACGCCGGCGATCAGCAGGGCCACGAGGATGGCCGGGAACGACAACATCACGTCGCACAGGCGCATCAGCGCAGCATCGATCCAGCCGCCCTTGAAACCCGCGAGCAGGCCCAGGCTCACGCCGACCAGGAGCGACAACACCACCGAAGCCAGGCCCACCACCAGCGAGATGCGTGCGCCATACATCAGGGCCGACAGGATGTCGCGGCCCTGGTCGTCCGTGCCCAGCAGGTACTTGGAGGTGCCCTCGGCCTGCCAGGCCGGCGGCAGCCGTGCGTCGCTGAGCTCCAGCGTTGCCAGGTCGAACGGGTTGTGCGGCGCGACCCAAGGCGCGAAGAAGGCGCAGAAGATGCACACCAGCGCCACGGCGCCCGCGACGACCGCCGTGGGCGAGGTGCGGAAACTGTGGCCGACATCGCTGTCCCAGGCACGGTGGAACCAGCCGCCGCGTGTTGCCGCCTGCATCACTTGCCGACCTGAATGAACTTCCAGGGCATGAAGTTGTCCGGCAGCTGCACCACCGTGACGCCCTTGCGCACGGCCCAGTTCAGGGTTTGCTGGTGCAGCGGGATGTGGCCGATGTCGTCCTGGTGCATCTTCATGGCCTCGTGGATCATGGCCATGCGCTTGGTGTCGTCGACCTCCGAGGCGATCTGGTCGGTCAGCGCGTCGAGCTTGGGATTGCTGTAGGCGCCCAGGTTGAACTGGCCGCGGCCACCCTCGCCCGGCGTGCCCATGATGGGGAAGAGCACGTTGTGCACGTCCACCGTGCTGGCCACCCAGCCCAGCATATAGAAGCTGGTGTTGCGGCTCAGGATCTTCTGGAAGTAGGTGGCCTTGGTTTCGGCTTCCAGGTTGATCTTCACGCCGATGCGCGCCAAGCTGGCTGCGACCGCCTGGCAGATGTCGCTGTCGTTCACGTAGCGGTCGTTCGGGCAGTTCATCTTGACTTCGAAGCCGTTCGGGTAGCCGGCTTCGGCCATCAGCTTCTTGGCGGCTTCGGTGTCATAGGGCAGGCGCTTGTCCAGGTCCTTGGCGTAGCCGCGCACCTGCGGCGGAATCATCAAGCCCACCGGAATGGCCGAGTTGCGCATCACGCGCGTGCGGATCGTCTCGATGTCGATGGCCTGGTAGAAGGCCTGGCGCACACGCTTGTCCTTGAACGGGTTCTTGCCCTTGATGTTGGAGAAGAGCAGTTCGTCGCGCTTCTGGTCCATGCCCAGGAAGATGACGCGCAATTCGGGGCCCTGCAACACATTGGCCTTGCCGTCGCGCTTGATGCGCTCGACATCCTGCACCGGCACCGGCTCCATCACGTCGACCTCGCCGGACAGCAGGGCCGCCACGCGCGTGGCGTCGTTGCCCACCACGTTGAAGACCACCTCGTCGACATTGCTGTCGAGCTTGCCCCAGTAGTTGGGACTGCGCGTGAACACCGAGCGCACATTGGGCTGGCGCTCGCGCGCGCGGAACGGGCCGGTGCCGTTGGTGCGGAACGAGGCGGCGTTCTCGATGCCCTTGCGCCGGTCCACCGGGCGCACGGCCTGGTTGGCCTCGCACCACTTCTTGCTCATGATGTACCAGTTGGTGATGAGGTCGGGCAGGATCGGGAACGGCATCGTCGTCACCACGTCGATGGTGTGGTCGTCGATCTTGTTGATCTGCTTGATCTGGCCCACGTAGCTCTTGACGTCCGAGCCTTCGCCGCGCGCACGGTCGTAGCTGAAGATCACGTCATCGGCCGTGAACGGCGTGCCGTCGTGGAACTGCACGTTCTTGCGCAGGTTGAAGCGCCAGACTGTGGGCGCCGTCTGCTTCCAGTCGGTGGCCAGCGCGGCAGTGAGCTTGAAGTCGGCACCGCGCGTGACCAGCGGCTCGTAGACGTTGCCGGTCACCGTGAGTTGCAGCGACTCCTGCAGCGAATGCGGGTCGAGCGAGGTGGCGTCGCCCTGGTTGGCGATGCGCAGCGTGACGGCCTGCGCCGAAAGGCACGCGGCCAGCAGCAGGGAAGCAGTCAGTGCAGCGAGGCGGGGCTTGGTGGGCATGGCTTGGGCTCCGGTGAAAGACTCAGGTGGGGTTGGACGCGGGCAGCGGCATGCCTTGCTCGACGAGCCCGGCATGCAGCGCCGCACCCAGGGGCAGGATGTCGTCGTTGAAGTCGTAGCGGCTGTTGTGCAGGTAGCACCCGTCCGGCGCACCCTGCCCGATGCGCAGGTAGGCACCCGGCCTGGCCTGCAGCATGAAGGAGAAGTCCTCGGCCCCCATGCTCGGCTCCATGTCGCGCACCAGGCGCTCAGGGCCGACGAGGCGCTCGGCCACGTCCCCAGCGAACAAGGCCTGCGCGCGGTGGTTGATGGTGGCCGGGTAAATGCGCTCGAACCGCACCTCCGCCTGGGCGCCGAAGCCCTGGGCAACTGCGGTGCACAGTTCGGACAGGCGCCGCTCCACGAGCGCCTGCACGGCGGCATCGAAGGTGCGCACGGTGCCGACCAGCGTGGCCTCTCCGGGCACCACGCTCATGGCGCCGAGATCGCCTGCCTGCATGGCGCACAGGCTCAGCACCGCGGCATCGACGGGCCGGGTATTGCGCGAGACGATGCTTTGCGCCGCCGTGATGATGTGGGCGGCGACCAGCACCGGGTCCACCGTCTGGTAGGGGTGGGCGCCATGGCCGCCCTTGCCGATCACGCGGATCGTCACGCGGTCGGCCGCCGCCATCATGGCGCCGCTGTTCAGGCCGATGGTGCCGGGCGCCATGGCGGGCCAGTTGTGCATGGCGAACACGGACTGCACGGGGAAGCGGTCGAACAGGCCGTCCTCCAGCATGGCGCGCGCGCCGGCAAAACCTTCTTCGCCCGGCTGGAAGATCAGCACGGCCGTGCCGTCGAAGTTGCGCGTCTCGGCCAGGTAGCGCGCCGCACCGACCAGCATGGCGGTGTGGCCGTCGTGGCCGCAGCCGTGCATGAGGCCGCTGCGCGCGGAGCGCCAGTCGCGTTCGCCCTGCTCCGCCATCGGCAGCGCGTCCATGTCGGCGCGCAGGCCCAGCAGGCGCCCGCTGGCGGTGCTGCGCCCGCGCACCAGGCCCACCACCCCCGTCTTGGCGATGCCGGTGTGGACCTCGTCCACGCCGCACAGCCGCAGCGCGTCGGCCACACGGGCCGCCGTGTAGACCTCCTCGAAGCCCAGCTCGGGATGCGCATGCAGGTCGCGCCGCAACGCCGTGAGCTCGGGGTGGAACTGCGCAATGTGGGCGAATGCACGCCCGCCCGCACGCAACACGGATGCCTGCATCAATGTCCCCCCGACTTGCCGAGGCGCAACCGCGGGTCGACCGCGAAGTACAGCAGGTCGACGACGAGGTTGATGGTCACGAAGATCAGCGCGATCAGGCACAGGTAGGCCGCCATGACCGGGATGTCCGCGAAGGTCACGGCCTGGATGAACAGCAGGCCCATGCCGGGCCACTGGAACACCGTCTCGGTGATGATGGAGAACGCGATCAGCGTGCCCAGCTGCAGGCCGGTGATGGTGATCACCGGCACCAGCGTGTTCTTGAGCGCATGGCCGAAGTGGATGGCACGGTCCGACAAGCCGCGCGCCCGCGCGAACTTGATGTAGTCCGTGCGCAGCACCTCCAGCATCTCGGCACGCACCAGCCGCAGGATCAGCGTGAGCTGGAAGATCGCCAGCGTGATGGCCGGCAGCATGATGTGGTGCCAACCCTTGGGCGTCAGCAGGCCGGTGCTCCACCAGCCCAGCTGCACCGTCTCGCCGCGCCCGAAGCTCGGGAACCAGCCCAGCCAGACCGCGAACACCAGGATCAGCAGGATGCCGATCAGGAAGGTCGGCAGCGACACGCCCAGCAGCGACAGCGTCATCAGCACCTGGCTCATGAAACTGCCGCGGCGCAGCGCGGCGTAAACGCCGGCGGGCACGCCGACGAGCAGCGCGATCAGCGCGGCGACCAGCGCCAATTCCAGCGTGGCCGGGAAGCGCTCGGCGATCAGCCGCGACACCTTCGCCCCTTGGCGCAGCGACAGGCCGAACTCGCCCTGCGCCGCGTTGTAGAGGAAGTGCCAGAACTGCACGATGAACGGGCGGTCCAGGCCCAGAGCCTCACGCAGTTCGCGGATCTGCTCGGGCGTGGCGTCCTGCCCGAGCAGGAATACCACCGGATCGCCGACATACTGGAACAGCAGAAAGGCGATGAAGGCCACGGCCACCATCACCACCACGGCCTGCAGCAGCCGGCGCAGGATGAATGCAAACATCGGTTGAGGCTCCAGGAGCCCGGCGGCGCACCTTGCGCGCCGTCAGGCCCGCAAGATCAGTTGACCTTGATCAGGCGCCAGTCGAGGCGGTTGTCGGCGCGGTGCACGACCTCGATGTTCTTCTTCATGGCCCAGGGGATGACCTGGTTGTACAGGGGCAGGTGCGAGACATCTTCGTGCGAGAGGATCAGGGCCTTCTCGATGAGCTCGTTGCGGTTCTTGAGATCGGTCTCGACCTTGACACGCTCGATGAGCGCATCCATCTGCGGGTTGGAATAGCGGCCCACGTTGTAGTTGCCGTCGCCGCCAGCACCGACCGAGCGCACCAGCGATTGCAGGCTGTACAGCGCATCGAAGGTCGGCACGCCCCAGCCCAGCATGTAGATGCTGGCCTCGTAGCGCTGGATCATCGGGAAGTAGGTGACCAGCGGCAGGGTGCGCAGCTTGGCCTTCACGCCCACGCGTGCCCACATGGCCGTGATGGCCTGGCAGACCGCCTCGTCGTTGATGTAGCGGTTGTTGGGACACGCGAAGTCGACCTCGAAGCCCTGCGGGTAGCCGGCATCGGCCAACAGCTTCTGCGCCGCCTTGGCATCGTAGGGCCAGCGCGCGTCGGCCTTCTTGGTCCAGCCGTTGACCTGCGGCGAGACCAGCGTGCCGGTGCTCTCCCCCAGGCCGCGCAGCGTCACGCGCTGGATGGCGCTGATGTCGATGGCCTGGTACAGCGCCTTGCGCACGCGCAGGTCCTTGAGCGGGTTCTTGCCCTTGACGCTGGAGCCGACCAGTTCGTCGCGGAACTGGTCCATGCCCAGGAACAGGGTGCGGTTCTCCACGCCGTCCATGACCTTCATCTCGGCATTGCTGCGCAGCCGACCCAAGTCCTGCGGGCTGGGATCGAGCACGAAATCGGTCTCGCCGGACAGGAGCGCCGCCAGCCGCGTGGCCTGCGCCTTGATCGGGGTATAGACGATCTCCGTCACGTTGCCCGAGTTCTTGCCCCAGTAGTGCGGGTTGGCCACCAGCACCATGCGCTGGTCGGGCTGCCACTCCTTGAGCATGTAGGGGCCGGTGCCCATGGCATTGCGGTGCGCGAAGGTCTCGTCCTGCGTCTTGATGTCCTTGGGCTCGACGGACTTGTTCTTCTCGGCCCAGGCCTTGCTCATGATGCGCAGCTCGGTCAGCTGGTTGATCAGCGTGGGCGTGGGTGCCTTGAGCATCACGTCGACCGTGTTGTCGTCGACCTTGACCACCTTGTCGATGCCCTGTGCGTAGACCGCGTAGTTGGAAGTCTTGGCCATGGCGCGCGTGAGCGAGAACACCACGTCGTCCGCGGAGAAGGGCGAGCCGTCGCTGAACTTCACGCCCTTGCGCAAGGAGAAGCGCACCTGCGTGGGACTGACCTGCTTCCATTCGGTGGCCAGCTGCGCATCGGGCTTGAAGGTCTTGCTGTTGTAGTAGACCAGCGAGTCGTACATGGAGGCATGCACGCCGTTGCCCAGCGCGTTGTTCTGCGAGTGGATGTCCATCGTGGGAATGTCGCTGGCACTGGACCATTTGAAGGTCTTGGCCTGCACGGCAGTCCCGAGGGTCAAAGCGACGAATGCACCGGTACAGAACAAGGCAATTTTTTGCATGGGCAGACTCTCAAAAAAGGAGATTCCACTATGCAACAAGCGGGCCAGGCCGGGCAGCCGGAGTTTCCCCATGCGCTCAGGGAGCGGCTGCCATTGTCTGGTGCAGGTTCAGCGGGCCATACCACGCCCGTGCATGGCCACCGGTGTTGTCGGAGTCCGTCATGATGCCCACGGCGACCAGCGCACCCGGCTCTTCACCGAAGGCCCGGATGAAATCGGCACGCACATCGCGTTGGTAATCGCGCCACACACCCAGGCTGCCGGGACCGGACTCCACCACGATCTTGCGGATCCGGTCGGTGCGCGGATTCAGCACCACGGTGCCTGGCGGGCGGGTGTTGCACCATACGTACATCAGCGTGGCATAAGGCATCTCCTCCCCGGTCAGGGCACGCGCCAGTTCGGAGAGCATCGCGTTCTTGGCAGAGAAGCGGCTGCGGTCGCCTTCGAAGGCCAACACCAGCCGGACGGGCGCATCGTCGGCATCGCGGACGGCCATGTCGGCCCCGGGGATCAGGGCCGGAACTTTCCAGGAGAACGACAACTTGCCCAATTCAGCAGCCGGCACATGCAGCTGCTTGCGCACCATGCTGGCGGAGGCGTCGGCAGTCACAGCCATGGCCGCGCGGCCGTCCACTTGCACGGCGTCGAACCGCGTCGTGCGCTTGCCTGGCAAGGGCAGGTGCTGCCATGGCTTGCCCTGTGCTTGCGGCAATGACGCCTTGCCCCAGGGCGTCTCGGCGATGGACGCCGCGGTGTTCGGTGCGTCTTTGTCCGTGCGCCAGGATGCGCAACCCGCCAATTGAAAGGCAAACAGGGCCACGAGCACGAAGCGCATCAATCCGGATCCCCTCAAAAGCAGCACGCACGAAAAAGCCGCCGGTCTTGCGACGCGGCGGCTATATACATTGCAATCGCCAGGCTGCGCTCAGGCAGCCTTTGGATTAGAACGTGTGGACAACGCCCACGCCGACGGCGTAGGGGTTGGCAGAGGCCAAGCCGCGGCCGTTTGCGTTGACAGCGGTGATCGCGTTTTGGTCGTAGCCCTTTGCGAAGTCGATGTACAGACGGGTGCGCTTGGACAGAGCGTAGTTGGCGAACAGTTCGAGAGCTTGGATGTCGGCTTCCGTATTGCGGGCGTATGCCACACCAACGTTTGCAGGGCCGAAGGGAGCCACTGCAGCCAAGGTCCAGCCCTTGCCACCGGCCAGTTGACCACCGCTGCCAGCCGCGCCACCAGCGCTGAACGTGTTGTAGTTGCGCGTCAGGTCGCCGTCGCGCTCACGACGGTTGTACGTTGCGGCCAGCTTCACAACGCTCAGGTCGTAGCTCACGCCCACTGCGTAGGCAGTGCGCAGGCCTTCTGCAGACTTGGTCTCGGCAATGGCGCTGACAGACAGCGGGCCGTTGGCGAACGTTGCACCCAGGCTGTAGCGGTTCTTGGAAGCGTCCGGCACGCCGATGCCCTGCACGCCACCTTCGTCACCCTTGGCCGTGAAGCCAGCGCGCACCACCACACCACCGAAGTTCGGCGAGGTGTATTGCAATTGGCTGCTACGACGCGAAGAACCGTACCAGGTCACAGCGCTGATGCCGGCGCGGTCATAAGCGGAGGAGTAGGAAGTGCCGTTGAAGTCATAGGCACCCATCACCTTGGCGCCGATGGACGACGAGCGGCCCAACTGGATCGCACCCCAGCCAGCGCCTTCCAGGCCCACCCAGGCTTCACGGCTGAAAGCAACAGAAGTGCCGCCAGTGGACAGATCCAGACCGCCGGATTGCAGGTTGAAGTTGGCCTTCAGACCGCCGCCCAGATCTTCCGTGCCACGGAAGCCGATCACCGACGTGCTGTTGAAACCGTCTTGGGTGCCGGCATAGCCTTCACCGTTGTTCATGCCCCACTTGCCGTCCTTGACCTTACCGAAGCCAATGTCCAGCACGCCGTACAGGGTGACAGACGACTGGGCCATGGCAGCGCCGGAAGCAGCCAGCACGGCCAAAGCGATCAGACTCTTTTTCATTGCGAGATTCTCCAAGGTTAAACAGAGGGCTCCGGTTCGAAGAGACCGCGTCGTGCTTCAGCACTTTTGTTCGATCTCACCGGAGTCCCGGGCCAACCTCCTTTTGGGAAGTTGGGCGTATTGCACCAGAACAGGTGACCTTGGGCAAAAGAAAAGGCCGAAGAAGGCTCTTTTTCGTTGCATGGTTACAACAGCCCGCACGAGCATGGGGGGCTGTGCCAACGCGCTCAGATGTCGCAGACCGGCCCCTATACTGGGTTTTTCGCGACCTGCCGCCCATGGACACACTGCTCAGCACCGTCGACTCCGCCCTCCGAACGCTGTTCGTGCAAGCCCGGGCGAGCCGGCCTTGCCCCACCTTGCCGGAGCAGGCCACTGCGTTGGCGCACGAGGAGAAGCAGTTGTCGGGCTCGCTGATGCGCGTCAACCATGTGGGAGAGGTGTGCGCCCAGGCGCTTTACACGGGCCAGGCCCTCGCCACGCGGGACCCGGCGCTCCGCGCCCATTTCCAGGAAGCGAGCCGCGAGGAAACCGACCACCTGGCCTGGACGGCCGAGCGTTTGCAGGAACTGGGCGCGCGGCCCTCGCTGCTGAACCCCGTCTGGTACGCCGGTGCATTCGCACTCGGCTTCGTGGCTGGGAAGATCGGCGACAAGTTGAGCCTGGGCTTCGTGGTCGAGACCGAAAAGCAGGTCGCCGAGCACCTGGGCTCGCACCTGGGCCGTCTTCCGGAAGGCGACCATGCGTCGCGCGCCATCGTGGCCCAGATGCGCGACGACGAACTGCGCCATGCGCGCGATGCCGCCCTGGCCGGTGCGCTGCCCTTGCCCCGATTCGCCAAAGGCTTGATGCGCGCGGCAGCGAAGGTCATGACGACCACCGCGCACCGCATCTGAAGCACCTGCGGCGCGCGCAGTGCGCTGAGGGCTTCAGCCGTCCTTCAGCTCGAAGCTGGTGACGATCTCGGCTGTCTTGCCGAGCATGATGGTGGCAGAGCAGTACTTGTCGTGGCTCATGGCGATCGCCCGTTCCACCGCCGCGGGCTGCAGACCCTTGCCGGTGACCGTGAAGTGCATCTGGATGCGCGTGAACACCTTCGGGTCGGTCTCGGCGCGCTCGGCGCTGAGCTTGACCGAGCAACCGCGCACATCATGCCGCCCGCGCTTGAGGATCAACACCACGTCATAGGCTGTGCAGCCGCCCGCGCCGGCGAGCACGGTCTCCATGGGGCGCGGCGCCAAGTTGCGCCCCCCGTTTTCGGGCCGCGCCTCGTCTGGCGCGCCGTCCATGGCCAGCACATGGCCGCTGCCGGTTTCCGCCACGAAGCCCATGCCGGATTGCGTGCCGGCGGCGCCGGTCCAGCTCACTGTGCATTCCATCTCTACATACCCCTGGGTTGTGCTGGCCAAACAGCGTTGCGAAAGTGCCGAATTCTTCACGAAAATTCACCGCTGACATGTCACGCAATGCTGCGTCGCACAAAAATAGTGGCTATACTTCATCCATCGCGTCGCAAGTCGGCGCACCGATTGTCTCCTCCACCCTCCGAAAAGGTGGATTAGCCCCGAACCGCAAGGTTCGGGGCTTTTTTCTTTGTGCGGCGCAAAACACCGTGGTGCGGTGTTCTCTATGATCCGCGCTCCCCGCACCGCACGCTCCCGCTCCATCCCATGCCTTCCACCAAGCGCCTGTCTCCTGCCGACTACCTGAAGAAGATCCTCACCGCCAGGGTCTACGACGTGGCCACGGAGACAGCGCTGGAGCCGGCCCGCGCCCTGAGCCTGCGCCTGCACAACACGGTGCTGCTCAAGCGCGAGGACCAGCAGCCCGTGTTCAGCTTCAAGTTGCGCGGCGCCTACAACAAGATGGCGCACCTGACGCCGGCGCAGCTCAAGAAGGGCGTCATCTGCGCCTCGGCCGGCAACCACGCACAGGGCGTGGCCATGAGTGCCCGCAAGCTCGGCTCGCGCGCCGTGGTGGTGATGCCGACGACCACGCCGCAGCTCAAGATCGATGCTGTGCGCGGTTTCGGTGGCGAGGTCGTGCTGCACGGTGACAGCTACAGCGATGCCTACCAGCACGCCGCCAAGCTCGAGAAAAAGGAAGGCCTGACCTTCGTCCACCCCTTCGACGACCCGGACGTGATCGCTGGCCAGGGCACCATCGCCATGGAGATCCTGCGCCAGTTGCAAGGGCTGGGCATTCAACACCTGGACGCGGTCTTCGTCGCCATCGGCGGCGGCGGCCTGATCTCCGGGGTGGCCAACTACATCAAGGCCGTGCGCCCGGAGACCAAGGTCATCGGCGTGCAGATGACGGATTCCGACGCGATGGCCCGGTCGATCGCGGCCGGCAAGCGCGTGACGCTGGACGACGTGGGCCTGTTCTCCGACGGCACGGCCGTCAAGCTGGTCGGCGAGGAAACCTTCCGCATCGCGCGCGGTCTGGTCGACGACTACGTGCTGGTCGACACCGATGCGGTCTGCGCTGCCATCAAGGATGTCTTCGTGGACACGCGCAGCATCGTGGAGCCGGCCGGCGCGCTGGCCGTGGCCGCGATCAAGCAGTACGTGGCCACCCACAAGACGCGCGGCGAGACCTACGCCGCCATCCTGTGCGGCGCCAACATGAATTTCGACCGCCTGCGCTTCGTGGCCGAGCGTGCCGAGGTCGGCGAGGAGCGCGAGGCCCTGTTCGCGGTGACGATCCCCGAGGAACGCGGCAGCTTCCGCCGCTTCTGCGAGGTGGTCGGCCAACTGCCCGGCGGCCCGCGCAACGTGACCGAATTCAACTACCGCATCAGCGATTCGGCCCAGGCCCACGTGTTCGTCGGCCTGACCACGCACGGCAAGGGCGAATCGGCCAAGCTGGCCACGCGCTTCGTGCGCAGCGGCTTCGAGGCCATCGACCTCACCCACGACGAACTGGCCAAGGAGCATGTGCGCCACATGGTGGGCGGCCGCTCGGCACTGGCGCGCGACGAACGCCTGCTGCGCTTCACCTTCCCCGAGCGCCCCGGCGCGCTGCTCAAGTTCCTGAGCCTGATGAAGCCGAACTGGAACATCAGCCTGTTCCACTACCGCAACCAGGGCGCGGACTATGGCCGCATCCTGGTCGGCATGCAGGTGCCGGCCACCGAGGCCAAGGCCTTCGGCAAGTTCCTCGACCAGCTGGACTATCCCTGGGTCGAAGAGACCGCCAACCCGGTCTACCGCCTGTTCCTGCAGGCCTGAGTGCGCGTGCAGCAGGCCATCCGGCACTACCTGGTCGCGCTGCAGTTCTTCACGCGCGTGCCGGTGACGGGCCGCCTCGCGGCCTGGGTCGGTTTCGACCAGGCCATGCTGCGTGCGGCCGCTGCGCATTTCCCGGGCGTTGGCTGGCTCGTCGCGCTGTGGGCCTGCTGCGTCAGCACCCTGCTCTGGTGGCTGCTGCCGGCACAGGGCTTCACGCCGCTGGCCGTGGCGGCGCTGGGCACAGTGGCCACCGTGCTGATGACCGGCGGTTTCCATGAGGACGGCCTGGCCGATGTGGCCGACGGCCTGGGCGGCAGCCTGGACCGCGAGCGCGCACTGGACATCATGAAGGACTCGCGCATCGGCGCCTTCGGTGCCATGGCCCTGGTGCTGGGCCTGGTGTCCAAGATCGCGCTGCTGGCGGTGGTGGGCGGCTCCGGCCTGGCGCCGCTGCTGTGGGCGCTGCTGGGCGGGCATGTGCTGTCGCGCCTGCTGCCGCTGGCCCTGCCCATGCTGCTGCCGCACGTGGGCGACACCGCCCGCTCCAAGGCCAAGCCGCTGGCAGACCAGATCGATGTGCACACGCTGCGCCTGGGTGCGCTGTGGTGCCTGCCGGCGCTGCTGGGCATCGCCCTGGGCCAGGGCCTGGCCTTCGTGCTGTATGGCTGCACCAGCGCGGTGTTGGCCGCCGCCTGGATGTTCCGCTGGTTCCGCCAACGGCTGCAGGGTTTCACCGGCGATGCGCTGGGCGCCACCCAGCAGGTCTGCGAAATCGCCTTCTACCTGGGTGCGGCCTGCGCGCTGGGCCGCGGCTGATGCGGCTGTGGCTGGTGCGCCATCCGCTGGTGCAGTTGGCGCCCGGCATCTGCTACGGCGCCAGCGACGTGCCAGCCGATCCGGCCCATACGGCGCAATGCGCTGCGCAGCTGGCCCGGGAGCTGCCGCACGGGGTCGCTGGCGCATGCTCGCCGCTCGGCCGCTGCCGCAGCCTGGCCGATGCACTGGCCCGGCTGCGCCCCGATCTGCGCTTCAGCACCGATGCACGCCTGGCCGAGATGGATTTCGGCCACTGGGAAGGCCAGCCATGGGACGGCATCGGCCGGGCCGCCATGACGGCCTGGACGCAGGACTTCGCGCGGCACCGTCCGGGCGACGGCGAATCGGTCAGCGACTTCATCGCGCGCGTGCAAGCGGCCCTGCAGGCCACCACCGCATTGGACGTGCCCGAGGCGCTGTGGGTCACGCATGCCGGCGTCATCAAGGCCGTGCGCTGGCTGCTGTCCGGCAAGGGCCCGCTGGAGCGCGCCGACCAATGGCCGACCGACAGCCTGGCCTGCGGCGCCAGTTGCGTGCTGGCCTTGCCGCCTAACGCGTGACCGGCGGCAGTTCCAGCGTGGCCAGCGGGTCGGCGTCCGGCGCGGCGGCCAACACCGCCTTGCGCGCGCCGACCGAGCTCAGCCGCACGCCGGGTTCGATCTCGGCACCCACGCGGAACGGCTTGGGCGGCTGGCCGGCCACGGCGATCAGCGCCGCGCCGCCCTGGCGCCGGTCTGCCACCACGCCCGTCAGCACATAGCGGTTGTTGGTCACCACCGGGGCCGCGGCCACCTGCACCGTGGCGCCCAGCAGGCGCCCCACGGCCGTGGCGTCGGCCTGCGCCAACGCCGACTTGGCCACCGGCGCCGGCGCCGCCTCGCCGCCCGGCCCCAGCAGGCGCAGCGCCCAAAACGCCACGCTGAGGGCGGCCAGCGTCCACACCAGCACGGTCACCAGCCGCACAGGCCAGGGATTCGCAGTGCGGGCGGACGGAAAGGAAGCTGGAGCGGTTCGCAACATGCGCGGATTATCATGGAACGCTTCGCCCCAGCAGCGCTCCACATCTCCATGAATCTGTTGTCCCGCTCCCGCCGCCGCATCCAGGCCGGCTTCACCCTGATCGAACTGATGGTCGTGCTGGTCATCATCGGCGTGCTGGCCGCGCTGATCGTGCCCAACGTGCTCGACCGCGCGGACGACGCGCGCGCCACCGCCGCCAAGACCGACGTGACCAACCTGGTGCAGGCCCTGCGCATGTACCGGCTGGACAACCAGCGCTACCCCACGGGCGAGCAAGGCCTGCAGGCCTTGCTGGTCAAGCCGACCACCAACCCGGCGCCCATCAACTGGAAGCCCTACCTGGAAAAGCTGCCCAACGACCCCTGGGGCCGCCCGTACCAGTACCTCAACCCCGGCGTGAAGGGCGAGATCGACGTGATGTCCTTCGGCGCCGACGGCCAGCCCGGCGGCGAGGGCAAAGATGCGGACATCGGCAGCTGGCAGTAAGCCGACGCGCCCGCGCGGCTTCACGCTGCTCGAACTGCTGGTCGTCGTGGCCATCGTGGCCCTGGCCAGCGCCGGTGTCGGCTTCGCGTTCCGCGACAGCGCCGACAGCCAGCTCGAACGCGAGGCCCAGCGCCTGGCGGCGCTGTTCGACGCCGCCCGTGCGCAGTCGCGCGCCAATGGCGTGCCGGTGCGCTGGCGCGCGCTGGAAGGCGGTTTCCGCTTCGAAGGTGCGCTGCCCGGCACGCTGCCCGAACACTGGCTGAGCCGCGACACCATCGTCGCTGCGCAGGCCAGCGTGCTGCTGGGGCCCGAACCCGTCATCGGCGCGCAGTGGCTGGAACTGCGTTCGGTCGCCAACCCGCAGCTGGCGCTGCGCGTCGCGACCGACGGCGTGCGCCCGTTCGCGGTGCAGAACGTGCAGCCGTGATGCGCCCGAGCCGGGGCTTCACGCTGGTCGAGGTGCTGGTGGCGCTCGGCATCGTCGCCATCGCGCTGCTGGCCGGCACCCAGGCCACGAGCGCGCTGACGCGCAACGCCACGCGCCAGAGCGACGTGCTGCTGGCCCAGATCTGTGCCGAGAACGAACTCATGGCGCTGCGCCTGGCGCGCCAGCTGCCCGGCGTCGGCGACACCGACCAGCCCTGCGAGCAGGCAGGCCGCATGTTCCGTGTGCAGCTGGGCGTGCGCCCCACCCCCAACCCGAGCTTTCGCCGCATCGATGCACAGGTGCTGGAAGACGGCGTGCCGGTGCTGCGCATCACCACCATCCAGGGGCGCTTCTAGATGCGCAGGGCCCACCGCGGCTTCACGCTGGTCGAGCTGCTGATCGCGCTGGCCATCATGGCCATCGTCGCCGTGCTGAGCTGGCGCGGCCTGGACGGCATGACCCGCACGCAGGCCGCCACCCGCGCCCACACCGACGCCGTGCTGACACTGCAGGCCGGCCTGGCGCAATGGACCGCCGACCTGGACGCCATGCTGGATGTCACCGAGCGGCCGCCGCTGGACTGGGACGGCCGCGTCATGCGCATCGTGCGCGCCAGCACCACGCCCGGCGAGACCGGCCCGCTGGTCGTGGCGTGGACGCGCCGCGGCGTGGCCGACGGCGGCCAGTGGCTGCGCTGGCAGTCGCCCGTGCTGCACAGCCGGGCCCAGCTGCTGCAGGCCTGGGAGCGCGCCGGCAACTGGGCGCAGACGCCCAGCAGCGACGAGCGCCAACGCGAGGTGGCCATCGCGCCCCTGCTGGACTGGCGGCTCTTCTACTACCGCGTCAACACCTGGACCAACCCGCTGTCCAGCGCCGACACGCCGCAGACCGGCAACAGCGGCGGCACCGATGTGCCCGACGGCGTGCGCCTGGTGCTCGAGCTGCCGCCGGGCGGCGCGGTGTCGGGCACCATCACGCGCGACTGGGTGCGGCCCACGGTCGGAGGCAGCGACCGATGAGGCGCGCCCACGCCCAACGCGGCGCAGCCCTGCTGCTCGCCATGCTGACCGTGACCCTGGTGGCGACCTTTGCCGCCACCGCGCTGTGGCAGCAGTGGCGCGCGGTCGAGGTCGAGCAGTCCGAACGCGCGCGCAGCCAGTCGGCATGGGTGCTGATCGGTGCGCTGGACTTTTCCCGGCTGATCTTGCGCCAGGACGGAACGGCCAGCGACACCGACCACCTGGCCGAACCGTGGGCCGTGCCGCTGCAGGAATCGCGCATGTCCACCTTCCTGGCGGCCGAGAATGGCGTCAACCAGGGCGGCGACGAAGGCCTGCCCGAGGTGTTCCTCTCGGGCAGCATCGTCGACCTGCAGTCGCGCATGAACGTCGCCAATCTGGTGGACGGAGAAGGCAAGCTGCTCGAAAAGCCACTGGAGGCCTTCAAGCGGCTGTTCGAGCTGCTGGGCCTGCCCCAGGCCGAACTCATGGCCATGGCCGAGAACCTGCGCCGCGCCAGCCAGAAGGAAACCGACGACGGTGCGGACGTGCCGCTGCGCCCCGAACGCTTCGAACAGCTCGCCTGGCTCGGCGTCTCGCCAGGCACGCTACGCCTGCTGGAGCCCTATGTCACCTTGCTGCCGCAGACGACCGCCATCAACCTGAACACCGCCAGCCCGCAGGTGATCGCCGCATCCATGGAAGACGTGGACCTCACAGCGGCCCAGCGGCTCGTGCAGGCCCGCAACAACAGCGCGCTGCGCACCGTGGCGGACGCGGCGAGGATCCTCGACCGGGTCGGCCAGCTCACCGAAGGCGACTACGCCGTGCGCTCCAGCTTTTTCGAAGTCAACGGCCGCTTGCGCATGGAGGGCACCGTGGTCAGCGAGCGCTCGCTGATCAAGCGCGCCGCGGGCCGCAATCCCGCCGTCACCACCATCTGGCGCCAACGCGTGGCCGGAGAGCGCCAGCCGTGACCGTCATCAGCGCTCTCTACAATCGCGCGCCGCAAGCGCGGCCCGGCCGCGTCCCTCCGCCTCCGAGAGAGAAACCTTGAGCACCCTGATCGTCGTCCTGCCCCTGGACACCCCCGGTGCAGCCACACCGCTGGAGTACGTGCTGAGCGCCGACGGCCGCACCGCCGGCGCCCACGCGCATGCCGTGGCTGCGCTGCTGCCCGCCGCACGCGAGACCGTGGCGCTCGTGCCTGCGCAGGCGTTGTCCTGGCACCGCGTCGAGCTGCCCAAGGGCTCGCTCGCGCGCGCCGCCGCCGGGACGCCCCGCCTGCGCGCGCTGCTCGAAGGCCTGCTCGAAGACCGCCTGCTCGACGAGCCCGGCGCCGTGCATTTCGCGCTAGAGGCCGGTGCCCGCGCCCAGGCCCCGGCCTGGGTCGCCACCTGCGACCGCGCCTGGCTGCGCGCCGGCCTGGACCTGCTGGAGGCGGCGCGCCGCCCGGCCGCCCGTGTCGTGCCCGAGCTGGCGCCCGGCAGCGAGCAGATCGAAATCCTCGGCACGCCCGAGTCCGCCTGGCTGGCCTACAGCGGCGCGCAGGGCGTCAGCGTGCTGCCACTGGCCGCGCCGTCGCTGGACTGGGCCCTGGCCCAGGCCGGCAGCGCCGAAGAGGTGCCCGTGCTGGCCGACCCCGCCCTCGCCCAGCTGGCCGAGCAGAGCGGCGCCCGCCAGGTGCAGCTGCGCCCCGCCACGGAACGCTGGCTGCAGGCCGGTGCCGGCAGCTGGGACCTGGCGCAGTTCGATCTGGCCAGCTCCGACCGCCGCCGCGCCGTGCAGGGCACGCTGCGCCGCATGGCCGCCATCGCCCGCGGCCCGCAGTGGCGCCCGGCGCGCTGGGGCCTCGGCCTGCTGGTGGCCGCCCACCTGGTCGGCGTGAACGCCTGGGCCTGGAAGGAATCGACCGCCCTGGCCGACAAGCGCGCCGCCGTGCGCGGCGTGCTCTCCAGCAGTTTTCCGTCCGTGCGGGTGGTGGTCGACGCGCCGGTGCAGATGGCGCGCGAGGTTGAACTGCTGCGCCAGGCCTCCGGCGCCTACGGCCCGCGCGACCTCGAAGCCATGCTGGGCGCCCTCGGTGCCACGCTGCCGCCCGCCCAGGTGCCGCAGGCCATCGAGTTCGGCAACGGCGAAGCCCGGCTGCGCGGCCTGGCCACCGACCCCGAGGCCCTGGCCGCGCTGAACAGCCGGCTGCGTGCCCACGGCATGGCGGCGCAGTCCGAAGGCGAGCGCCTGCTGCTGCGCGCCCTGCCCGGTGCCGGAGCCACACCATGAAGATCGCCGCAATTCAACAACAGCTGCGCACCCGCTGGGACCTGCTCGCGCCGCGCGAGCGTGGCGCCGTCGTGCTGGCCGGGGCCATCGTGCTGGTGGCCCTGGCCTGGTGGGTTCTGCTCGGCCCGGCCCTTGCCACGCTGCGCCATGCCGAGGCGCAGCACCATGCGCTGGATGTCCAGCTGCAGACCATGCGCGGCCTGCAGTCCGATGCCATGGCCCTGCAGAACCAGCCGCGTCTGCCCTACGACGACGCGCTGCGCGCGCTGGAGACCTCGGTGCGCCAGCGTCTGGGCAGCACCGCCCAGCTCAGCGTCGCGGGCGAGCGCGCCACGCTCACGCTCAAGGGCGCCGAGGCCGATGCACTGGCCCGCTGGCTTACGCAGGCACGCGTCAATGCGCGCGCACTGCCGGCCGAGGCCCGCCTGACACGCGCGGCCGGACCCGCCAACGCCCCCGCCCGTTGGGACGGCGCACTGGTCCTCACGCTGCCGGCCCGCTGACCGTGGCGCGTGCCCCCCGCACCACCGCGACCGCGCGCGCCCCCTGGGGCTGGGCCTGGCTGGGTGGCGCCGTCGGGCTGTTGGCCGGCGTGCTGGTGTTCGCGCCGGCCAGCTGGCTGGCCTGGGCCGTGGAGCAAGGCAGCGACCAGCACGTGCTGCTGCGCGCGCCGCGCGGCAGCCTGTGGAACGGCTCGGCACAGCTGGTGCTGGCCGGCGGCGCGGACAGCCGCGACGCCATCGCCCTGCCCGGCCGCTTCGAGTGGCAGCTGCGCCCCGCGCTGTCGGGCCTGAAGCTGGCCATGCGCGCGAGTTGCTGCATGCAGCAGCCCTGGCAGGTGCGCGCCCAGCCGCGCTGGACCGGTGCGCGCGTGCTGGTCGGCGATGGCCAGTCGCACTGGCCGGCCACGGTGCTGGCCGGCCTCGGCACGCCCTGGAACACGGTCCAGCCCGAGGGCACGCTGGCGCTGTCCGCGCAAGACCTGTCGCTCGAATGGATCTCGGGGCGCGTTCTGGTGAACGGCCGCCTGCAGCTGGAGGCCAGCGAGCTGTCCTCGCGCCTGTCCACGCTCAAGCCCATGGGCAGCTACCGGCTCACGCTGGCCGGCGGCGGCGACGACGCGCCGCCCAGCCTGCGGCTGGAGACCATTTCCGGCAGCCTCAGCCTGAATGGCAGCGGACAATGGGTGGGCTCGCGCCTGCGCTTCTCCGGCGAGGCCATCGCCGATCCCGAGCGGGTCGACGCGCTTTCCAATCTCCTGAACATCATTGGCCGACGCAATGGCCTGCGTTCCATCATCCAAGTGGGCTAGCCCGATGCACTCCTTCCTGAACCGACGCCCCGCCCACCCGACCCCCCGGGCCTGTGCCCTCGCCGCCGCGCTGCTGTGCAGCGCCCTGCCGGTGCGGGCCCAGATCCCGCCGGCGCCGCAGGTGCCGCAGGCCGGCATGCCGGCCGCTGCCATGCCGGCCCCGGGCGGCCCCAGCACCGTCAGCCTGGTGCCCAGCGGCCCGCGCCGCGGCGACCCGGTCACGCTGAACTTCATGAACGCCGACATCGAGGCCGTGGCGCGCACCATGGCCACCATCACCGGGCGCAACGTGGTGGTGGACCCGCGCGTGAAGGGCACGATGAATTTGTCGACGGACCAGCCGGTGCCGCCCTCGGTGGCCTACAGCCAGTTCATCGCGGCGCTGCGCATGCAGGGTTTCACCGTGGTCGATGCCGCCGGTCTCGACAAGGTCGTGCCCGAGGCCGATGCCAAGCTGCAGAGCAGCCCCGTCAGCATCAGCGATGGTGGCGACGGCGGCCTGCCCAGCGGCAGCCAGATCGTCACGCAGATCTTCCGGCTCAACCACGAAAGCGCCAACAACCTGGTGCCGGTGCTGCGCCCACTGATCAGCCCGAACAACACCATCAACGCCAACCCAGGCACCAACTCGCTGGTCATCACCGACTACGCCGACAACCTGCGCCGGCTGGGCCGCGTGATCGCGGCCATGGATGTCTCCAACGCCACGGACGTGGAGGTGATCCCGCTGCGCCACGCGCTCGCCAGCGACATGGCGCCCCTGGTGTCGCGCCTCGTCGAACCGGGCAGCAGCACAGGCGGTGGGGCAGCACCGGCCGCGGGCCAGGCCGCCGACACCTCATACCGCACCACGCTGCTGGCCGAGCCGCGCAGCAATGCGCTGGTGGTGCGCGCCAGCAACCCGGCGCGCATGAACCTGATCCGCTCGCTGGTGGCGCGGCTGGACCAGCCGCCAGCACCCGGCTCCAGCGCCGCCAGCGGCAACATCCATGTGGTCTACCTCAAGAACGCCGACGCCGTGAAACTGGCGGCCACGCTGCGCGCGGCCATGGCAGCGGGCAACACCGGCGGCACCGGCACGCAGGGCGGCGGCAGCGTGCCCGGCAGCAGCACGTCCAACCTGGGCACGCTGCAGACCTCGTTCGGATCGAACAGCAGCAACAGCAGCTCGGGTGGCAGCACCAACAGCGTCTCGGGCTTCGGCAGCAGCAGCTCGGGCGGCGGCAACCTGAGCCAGGGCAACAGCAACCAGCCGTCGACCGGCGGCCAGATCCAGGCCGACCCCTCGACCAACTCGCTGATCATCTCCGCGCCCGAGCCGCAGTACCGCCAGCTGCGCACCGTCATCGACCGGCTCGACGGCCGGCGCGCACAGGTGCTCGTGGAAAGCCTGATCGTCGAGGTCAACGCCGAGAAGGCGGCCGAGTTCGGCATCCAGTGGTCGGCCCTGCTGGGCGGCAAGAACCTGGCGGCACTCGGCACCAACTTCAGCGTGGGTGGCAGGAACATCTTCAGCATCGCGCCCGGCCTGCTCAACGGTTCCGGCACCACGACGGCCGGGCAGACGGCGTTGCCCTCCACCGGCGGCAACCTGGGCTACATCTACCAGAAGAACGGCAACAACGTGCTCGGCTTCCTGGCGCGCTTCCTGGAAACCAACACCGACGGCAACATCCTCTCGACGCCGAACCTGCTGACGCTGGACAACGAGGAGGCGCGCATCATCATCGGCGAGAACGTGCCCTTCGTGACCGGCTCCTACACCAACGCCACGAGCACCGGCTCGGGCACCGTCAACCCGTTCCAGACCTACGAGCGCCAGGACGTGGGCCTGACGCTGCGGGTGCGCCCGCAGATCAACGAGAACGGCACGGTCAAGATGGTGATCTACCAGGAGAGCTCGGCCGTCAAGTCGGGCACCGAATCGGCCGCGAGCGGCCCGACCACGACCAAGCGTGCCATCGAATCCACCGTGCTCGTGGACGACGGCTCCATCGTCGTGCTGGGTGGCCTGCTGCAGGACCAATACGGCGGCAACCAGGAAAAGGTGCCGGGCGTGGGCGACATCCCGTTCTTCGGCAACCTGTTCAAGAGCGAAGCCCGCTCGCGCAGGAAAACCAACCTGATGGTGTTCCTGCGCCCCGTGGTGGTGCGCGACAACTCCTCGGCCGAGCAGTTGTCCATGGACCGCTACGACCTCATGCGCGTGGGCCAGCAACAGGCGCAGCCGGTGGAGAGTTCGCTCGTGCGCGTGAACGAGGCGCCCGTGCTGCCCGAGCAGCCGCTGCGCCGGCTGACCCCGGCTGCGGCGACCATGCCAGCGCCGCTGCTGCCGCCCTCCACCAACCTGCAGACCCAGACGCCGGGCGCGCCGTCGCAGCCTGTGACCACGCCGCAGTGATGCGCCACCCGCTGCCCTACGCCTTCGCCCGCAGCCAGCAGCTGCTGCTGGAAGAGAACCTCGGCGAGCTCACGCTGTGGCTGCACCCGGCCACGCCGCCGACCGCCGTGGCCGAGGTCATGCGCAAGCACCGGGTGCGCCATGTGCAGTCGCTGGCCCAGGCCGCGCTGGCCCAGCGCATCAGCGCCGCCTATGCCCAGGGCGAGTCCAACGCCGCGGCCGTGGTCAGCGAGGTCGAGAGCGATGCCGACCTGTCGCGCATGATGCAGGAACTGCCGGCGGTGGAAGACCTGCTGGAGACCTCGGACGACGCGCCCATCATCCGCATGCTCAACGCGCTGCTGACGCAGGCCGCGCGCGACGGCGCCAGCGACATCCACATCGAGCCCTACGAGCGCCACTCCAGCGTGCGCTTCCGCGTGGACGGCACGCTGCGCGAGGTGGTGCAGCCCAACCGCGCGCTGCACGCCGCGCTGATCTCGCGCCTCAAGATCATGGCCGAGCTCGACATCTCCGAGAAACGCCTGCCGCAGGACGGCCGCATCAGCCTGCGCATCGGCACGCGCGCGGTCGATGTGCGCGTCTCCACGCTGCCCAGTGCGCACGGCGAACGCGCCGTGCTGCGGCTGCTGGACAAGTCCAGCGAGCGCATCAGCCTGACCTCCGTCGGCATGCAGGGCGAGGCGCTGCGCCAGCTGCAGGCACTCATCGCCCAGCCGCACGGCATCATCCTCGTGACCGGGCCCACGGGCTCGGGCAAGACCACCACGCTGTACGCTGCGCTCTCCGAACTCGACGCCTCGCGCAGCAACATCATGACGGTGGAAGACCCGATCGAGTACGAGCTGCCCGGCATCGGCCAGACCCAGGTCAACGCCAAGATCGACCTGACCTTCGCCAAGGCCCTGCGTGCGATCCTGCGGCAAGACCCGGACGTGATCATGATCGGCGAGATCCGCGACTTCGAGACCGCGCAGATCGCCATCCAGGCCTCGCTGACGGGCCACCTGGTGCTGGCCACGCTGCACACCAACGACGCCGCCAGCGCCGTCACCCGGCTGATCGACATGGGCGTGGAGCCCTTCCTGCTGAGCTCCTCGCTGCTGGGCGTGCAGGCCCAGCGCCTGGTGCGCAAGCTGTGCACCACCTGCCGCGGCCCGGGTTGCGACGCCTGCGGCCACACCGGCTACCAGGGCCGCACCGGCGTGTTCGAGCTGCTGGTGGCCGACGATGCGATCCGCGCCCAGGTGCACAACCGCGCGTCGGAGGCCGACATCCGCGCCGCCGCGCAGCGCAACGGCATGCTGCTGATGCGCGAGGACGGGGAACGCCTGGTGGCGGCAGGCGTCACCTCGCGCGAAGAACTCTTGCGCGTGACACGCGACTGAGCCGCCGATGCCAGCCTACGCATTCGAAGCCGTCGATGCCGAAGGTGCGACCCGCAAGGGCGTGCTGGAGGCCGACACCGCGCGCTCGGCGCGCAGCATGCTGCGCGCCCAGGCGCTCGTGCCGCTCTCGGTCGAGCCGGTCGGTTCCGGCCAGGGCGTGGGCGAGGCACCGCCGCGCTCGCGTGGGCTGTTCGCCGGCCGCGTGTTCCGCGGCACGGCGCTGGCCGTGTGGACGCGCCAGATCTCGGGACTGGTCTCGGCCGGCCTGCCGCTCGAACGTGCGCTGACCGCGCTGACCGAGGAGGCCGAGGACGAGCGCCAGCGCCACCTGCTGGCCGGCTTGCGTTCGGAGGTCAATGCCGGTTCTTCCTTTGCCAAGGCGCTGGCCCGGCACCCGCGCGAGTTCAGCCCGATCTACACCGCCGTGATCGGCGCCGGCGAGCAGAGCGGCCATCTCGGCCTGGTGCTGGACCGGCTGGCCGAAGACCTGGAGACCCAGCAGGAGCTCAAATCGCGCCTGATCGGCGCCGCGCTGTACCCGGCCATCGTGAGCCTGGTGGCCATCGTGATCGTGATGTTCCTGGTGGGCTACGTGGTGCCGCAGGTGGCCAACGTGTTCGCGGGCACCAAGCGCGCGCTGCCCATCCTCACGGTGGTCATGCTGGCCATCAGCGACGTGGTGCGCCACCACGGCTGGTGGATCGCGCTGCTGCTGCTGGCCGGCGGCGTCTGCCTGAAGCTGTCGCTGCGCGCCGAGGCCGTGCGCCAGCGCTTCGACGCCCTGGTGCTGCGCCTGCCCCTCATCGGCAAGCTGGCCGCGGGCTACAACGCCGCGCGCTTCACGAGCACGCTGGCCATGCTGGCAGCGGCCGGCGTGCCCATCCTGCGCGCACTGCAGGCCGCCGCCGAGACGCTCAACAACCGCGCCATGCGCGCCGACGCACTCGACGCGCTGGTGGCGGTGCGCGAAGGCGCGCCGCTGGCCTCGGCGCTGGCCCAGAAGAAGCGCTTCCCCGGCCTGGTCTCGATGTTCGCGCGCCTGGGAGAACAGACCGGCGAGTTGCCCACCATGCTGCAGCGCGCTGCGCGCCAGATCGGCGGCGAGGTGCAGCGCCGCGCCATGGCACTGGCCACCATCCTGGAGCCGCTGCTGATCGTGGCCATGGGCATGATCGTCATGCTCATCGTGCTGGCGGTGCTGATGCCCATCATCCAGCTCAACCAATTCGCGAGGTAACCCGATGCCCGCCACCCTGGAAGACAAGCTCGTCGTCGCGATCTCCTCGCGCGCGCTGTTCGACCTGGAGGAGGAGAACCGTCTGTTCGACGCCGGCGATGCGCGCGCCTACATGCAGCTGCAGCTCTCGCGGCTGGAAGTGCCGGCTCGGCCCGGCGTGGCCTTCTCGCTGGTGCGCAAGCTGCTGGCCTTCAACGACCCCGCGCAGCAGCGTGTGGAGGTCGTCATGCTCTCGCGCAACGACCCGGTCAGCGGCATGCGCATCTTCCGTTCGGTGCGCGAGGCCGGCATCAAGCTCGAGCGCGGCGTGTTCACCCAGGGGCGCGATCCATTCGGCTACCTGCGCCCGCTGCGCGCCCACCTGTTCCTGTCGGCCAACGAGGCCGATGTGCGCGAGGCACTGGCCCAGGGCTTCCCGGCCGCCCGCGTGCTGACGGAGTCGGTCCAGGCGGGCAAGAACCACCCCGACGAGGTGCGCATCGCCTTCGACGGCGACGCCGTGCTGTTCTCCGACGAGGCCGAGCAGGTGTTCCAGGCCCAGGGCCTGGACGCGTTCCAGCTGCACGAGACCGACAAGGCCGCGCTGCCGCTGCCCGACGGCCCGTTCAAGCCGCTGCTGGCCGCGCTGCACCGGCTGCAGCAGGCGTCCCAGGCCGGCATGCGCATCCGCACCGCGCTGGTCACGGCGCGCAGCGCGCCGGCGCACGAGCGCGCCATCCGCACCCTCATGAACTGGAACATCGAGGTCGACGAGGCCATGTTCCTGGGCGGCCTGCCCAAGGGCGAGTTCCTGCGCGAATTCGAGCCCGACTTCTTCTTCGACGACCAGACGACGCACGTGCGCTCGGCCGCCCGCCATGTGCCAGCCGGGCATGTGAGCCACGGCGTCGCCAACCACCCTCCCCCGGCGCGCTGAGCGGCCGACGGGGCGCGCGCCCCTGCGGAACACCCGGATGCGGCGGCCTGCAGCGCCCGCTAGCATGCGCCGCGGAGGAGACTGTTCTTGACGTTCGACAACGCCGTGCTGACGGGTGCCTGCGGCGGGCTGGGCCAGGCACTCGCCCGTGCGCTGATCGCCGGCGGTGCGCGGGTGGCGCTGGTCGGACTGCAACGCAAGGCCCTGGCCCCGCTGGCCGCGCTGGCGCCCGGCCATTGCGCCGTCTACACCCCCGATGTGAGCGATGGCCCCGCCATGGCTGCCATGGCGGCGGATTGGACTTCGCGCTTCGGCCCGCCTGACATCGTCATCGCCAATGCCGGCGTGGCCGGTGGTTTCGACACGGCGCACCCCGAAGACCTGGCCGTGCTGCGCCGCATGCTGGAGATCAACCTGCTCGGCGTGGCGGCCACCTTCGGGCCCTTCCTGTCCGCGATGCAGGCCACGGGGCGGCCAGGCGCCCTCGTCGGTGTGGCCAGCGTGGCGGGCTGGCGCGGCCTGCCCGGCAACGGCGCCTATTGCGCCAGCAAGGCCGGCCTGATCGCCTACCTGCAAAGCCTGCGCGCCGAACTGCGCCCCACCGCGCTGCGCGTGCACACCGTGAGCCCGGGCTATCTGCGCACGGCACTGACCGCTGGCAACCGTTTCGCCATGCCGGGCCTGCTGGAGCCCGACGATGCCGCCCAGCGCCTGCTGGCCGGCGTGGCAGCCGGCCGCGAGCACATCGTGCTGCCGCGCCGCACCGGCTGGCTGGCCCGCACACTGGCCCTGCTGCCCGCGCCGCTGCACGACCGCATCCTGTTGGCGCAGCCGCGCAAACCGCGGCCGGGCGAAGCCGGTGCCACCGAGATTCCCGGCGTGAAACGATGAGCACCGCTACGCACGAACAGATCGCCCTCATCGGCGCCGGCCCCTCGGGCCTGGCCGGGGCCCGCAACCTGCAGAAGCTGGGCATCGCCTTCCAGGGCTTCGAAGCCCACGGCGATGTCGGCGGGCTGTGGAACATCGAGAACCCGCGCTCCACGGTCTACGCCTCGGCGCACCTGATCTCCAGCAAGCGCATGACGGAGTTCAGCGAGTTCCCGATGGCCGACGCCGTGGCCGACTACCCGAGCCACCGCGAGCTGCTGGACTACTTCCGCGCCTTCGCGCACCGCTTCGAGCTGCACCGCCACTACCGCTTCCAGACCCGCGTGCTGAAGGCCGAGCCCGTTTCCGACGCGCCCGGCACGCGCTGGCGCCTGACCACGCAGACCGGCGACGCGGCGCCCGAGGTGGCCGAATACAAGGGCCTGGTGGTCGCCAACGGCACGCTGGCCGAGCCCAACATGCCGACCTTCCCCGGCCAGTTCGACGGCAAGATGTGGCACACCTCGGCCTACAAAGAGGCCACGCAGTTCACCGGCCAGCGCGTGCTGATCGTGGGCGCGGGCAACTCGGGCTGCGACATCGCGGTCGATGCCGTGCACCACGCCAGAAGCACCGACATCTCGGTGCGCCGCGGCTACTACTTCGTGCCCAAGTACGTGTTCGGAAAACCGGCCGATTCGATCGGAGGCAAGCTCACCCTGCCGCCCTGGCTCAAGCAGCGCATCGACAGCACCATCCTGCAGTGGTTCACGGGCGACCCGGTGCGCTTCGGCTTCCCCCGGCCCGACTACCGCATGTACGAGTCCCACCCGGTGGTGAACTCACTGATCCTCTACCACATCGGCCATGGCGACGTGGGCGTGCGCCCCGACATCGAGCGCTGCGACGGCCACACCGTGCACTTCAAGGACGGCCAGGCACGCGACTACGACCTGATCCTGGCCGCCACCGGCTACAAACTGCACTACCCCTTCCTGGACCATGCGCTGCTGAACTGGCAGGGCATGGCGCCGCGCCTGTACCTGAACATCTTCGCGCCGCGCTTCGATCGGCTGGCCGTGCTGGGCATGGTGGAAGCCAGCGGGCTGGGATGGCAGGGCCGCTACGAGCAGGCCGAGCTGGTGGCGCGTTACTTCAAGGCGCTGGACGCAGGCAGCCCGCAGGCCGCCGCGCTGCAGGCCGCCAGGGATGCCGCCCCCGCCAGCTGGCCCGACATGTCCGGCGGCTACCGCTACCTGAAGCTCGAACGCATGGCGTACTACGTCCACAAGGACACCTACCGCAAGGCGGTGCGCGCCGCAGCCGAGGCGTTTCAGTAACCCCCTGGAGGCGCCATGCTGCCCGTCGACGAGATCCGCCTGAACTTCAACCCGGCCTCGCTCGCCGTGCTCAACGCGGTGCTGGCCTTCCTGATGTTCGGCATCGCGCTGGACACGCGCATCGCCGATTTCAAGCGCGTGGCGCGCATGCCGCTGGCTTTCGCGGTGGGCGTGGGGGCGCAGTTCATCGCGCTGCCGGCGATCACCTATGCGCTCACCCGGCTGCTGGGCGTGGGCCCCAGCATCGCGCTCGGCATGATCCTCGTGGCCTGCTGCCCGCCTGGCAACATCAGCAACATCCTCACCCACCGCGCGGGTGGCAACGTGGCGCTCAGCGTGTCGATGACGGCGGTGTCCAACGCGATCGCCATCGTGGCCATGCCGCTGAACTTCGCGTTCTGGGGCGGCCTGCACCCCACGGCCGCGGCGCTGATGCAGAGCATCGCCATCGACCCGCTGGAGATGGGCGGCCACATCCTCGTCATCATCGGCCTGCCCTTCGTGCTGGGCATCTGGTGCGCCGACCGCTTCCCGCGCTGGACGGAGCGCTTCAAGAAGCCCATGCGCATCCTGAGCTTCGTGACGCTCATCGTCTTCATCCTCGGCGCCATCGCCGGCAACTGGCGCTTCTTCCTCGACTACGTGGGCCTGGTCATCGTGGCGGTGGCGTTGCACGACACGCTGGCCTTCGCCACCGGCTGGCTCTGCGCACGCGCCTTCGGCCTGGCCGACTACGACCGCCGCGCGCTGACCATCGAGGTGGGCATCCGCAACGCCGGCCTGGGACTGGTGCTGATCTTCAGCTTCTTCGGCGGCCTGGGCGGCATGGCGGTGGTGGCCGGCGTGTGGGGCTTCTGGGACATCATCGCCGGCCTGGTGCTGGCCAGCTGGTGGGGCAGGCAGCCTTTGCGGGGCGGTGTTCCGGCCTACGAAACGCCATGAGGGCCGAACGCATCCTGGTGACCGGCGCCGACGGCTTCCTCGGCCGCGGCCTGCTCCGCGCGCTGGCGGCGCGGCCAGCGCCGACCCTGGTGGTGGCGGCCGACCTGCGCGAAGTGCCGGCCGAGCGCCGCCTGCCCGGCATCGACTACCTGCGCTGGGATGTGCGCGACGACGGACTGGCAGAGGTACTGGCCCTGCATGGCATCGACACGGTGGTGCACCTGGCCTCCATCGTCACGCCGGGCAAAGGCTCGACGCGGGCGCTCGAGCATGCGGTGGACGTGGGCGGCACGCGCAAGGTGCTCGACGCATGCCTGGCGCAAGGCGTGCACCACCTGCTCGTTTCCTCCAGCGGCGCGGCCTACGGCTACCACGCGGACAACCCCGGGTGGCTGACCGAAGACCATCCGCTGCGCGGCAACGAGAGCTTCGCCTACGCCCACCACAAGCGGCTGGTGGAGGAGATGCTGGCCGAGGCCCGCATCCGGCATCCGCAGCTGGCGCAGACGGTGCTGCGCATCGGCACCATCCTGGGCGAGGGAGTGGACAACCAGATCACCGCCCTGTTCGAGAAGGCGCGGCCGCTGGCGATCGCGGGCAGCGACAGCCCCTTCGTCTTCATCTGGGACGAGGACGTCTGCGGCGCCCTGCTGCACGCGCTGGACGGCAGCGGCCAGCCCGGCTGCTACAACCTCGCCGGCGACGGCGCCCTGACCATCCACGCCATCGCCGCGCGGCTGGGCAAGCGGCCCCTCGTGCTGCCGGCGGGCCTGCTGCGCAGCGCACTGCGCGTGGGCCGCGCGCTGGGCATCGGGCGCTACGGGCCGGAGCAGCTCGACTTCCTGCGCTACCGGCCGGTGCTGGACAACAGTGCGCTCAAGCAGCGCTTCGGCTATGTGCCGCACAAGACCAGCGCGCAGGCCCTGGACGCTTTCATCGCCGCGCGCAGGGCCCAGGGCCGGCCGCTGTAGGCCGGCGGCACACCCCGTTCGGCAGCTGGACAGGGCGCGCATCTCCGGACGCATTCCCATCTGACTGGACTGGCGCCGCGTCCGCTTAAGTTCCGCCTCAGTCGTCCACCGGATGGCCGCGCTAGCATGGCTGCGCCCACCACGATCTGCCGGGACGACATGCAATTCCAACAACGGCTTGCGCTGACGCGCCAGCAGGCGCAACGCATCTGGCGCCTGTCGCTGCCCTACTTCCAGTCCGAGGAGAAATGGCGCGCGCGCGGCCTGCTCGCCACGATCGTGGTGCTCAACCTGGCCGGGGTCTGGCTGCTGGTGCAATACAACGACTGGTACCGCGTGTTCTACGACGCGCTGGAAAAGCGCGACCAGGCCGTCTTCTGGCAGCAGCTGGGCCGCTTCACCATCCTGGCCTTCGGCATGATCATCCTGGCCGTCTACCGCTTCTACCTGACCCAGCTGCTGGAGATGCGCTGGCGCGCCTGGATGACCGGCAGCTACCTGAAGCGCTGGATGGCCGACCACGCCTTCTACCGCATGGAGCTGGCGCGCTACGGCCAGGCCGAAGGGAGCGCACCACCGGACAACCCCGACCAGCGCATCCAGGAAGACCTGAACCTGTTCACCACCTACACCGTGTCGCTGACCATGGGCGCGTTCAACGCCTTCGTCACGCTGGTGAGCTTCGTCGGCATCCTGTGGGGGCTGTCGGGCGCGTTCGCGTTCGATGTGGCCGGGCGGCATGTCGAGATCCCGGGCTTCATGGTCTGGATGGCGGTGCTCTACTGCCTGGCCGGCAGCCTGATCACGCACTTCATCGGTCGACCGCAGATCGGGCTCAACTTCCGCCAGCAGCGGTTGGAGGCCGACTTCCGGCACCACATGGTGCGCGTGCGCGAGTACAGCGAGGCCATCGCGCTGGACCGCGGCGAGCCGGTCGAGCGAGCGCAGCTGGACACCCGTTTCGGCAAGGTGCTGGGCAACTACCTGGACCTGATCCGCGCGCAGAAGCGGCTGATCTGGTTCAGCAGCTTCTTCGGCCAGGCGGCGGTGATCTTCCCGTTCCTGGTATCGGCGCCACGTTTCTTCAGCGGCGCGCTGCAACTGGGCGATCTGATGCAGATCTCTTCGGCTTTCGAGCGGGTGCAGAACGCACTGGCGTGGTTCGTCGAGAACTACCAGGAGCTGGCGGTCTGGCGCGCCACGACCGACCGGCTGACCAGCTTCGAAGCCCACCTGGCTGCGCATGCAGAGCGCCGTGAGGGGCAGGACGTCCGCTACACGCCGGGCGGTCACGCACTGGCCACGGAAAATCTCGGGCTGGCGCTGCCCGATGGAACACAGCTGCTGGCCGACCTGAAATTGCAGATCGAGCCGGGCGAGCGCGTGCTGCTGCAGGGCCCCTCGGGCAGCGGCAAATCCACCTTGCTGCGCGCTCTCGCCGGCATCTGGCCGCATGCCAGCGGCAGCGTGACGCAGCCGGCAGACGTGATGTTCATCCCGCAGCGGCCCTACTTCCCCGACGGACCCTTGCGCGATGCGCTGGCCTACCCCAAGCCAGCCTCCGACTACCGCGACGAGGACCTGCGCGCCGCGTTGCGCGACGCCCAGTTGCCACAACTGCAGGACAGCCTCGACCGCCAGGACGCCTGGAGCCAGAAGCTCTCGGGGGGTGAACAGCAGCGCCTGGCCGTGGCCCGCGTGCTGCTCAAGAAGCCGCGCTGGATCTTCGTCGATGAGGCCACCAGCGCGCTCGACGCGCCGGCCGAGCAGGCGGTCTACGGCAAGCTCGTCGCGCAGGTGCAGGCGGCCGGCGGCGGCCTGCTGTCGATTGCGCACCGGCCGGCGGTGGCGGCGTTCCACGACCGCAGCTGGCAGCTCGTGGCAAGCGACGGTGGGGCGGCGCGCTTCCAGTTGCAACAGGCGCCGCTGCCTGTGCATTGAACGGGTAGACGCGGTAACGCAGCAGGGCGCGTCGGCAGACCGTCTCGCCCAACACAGTGCGTTGCACCAGCCGGTACACCTGTCGCATCCGCATGCGACAGGTGTCGCGCCGGCTGTGACAGCCTCGCGTGGTCCCGGTGCTGCCAGATCCTTTCAGAACAAGCACTTGCGCGGCGGCAGGTGGCGGGCATGCCGCTTGCGCAACAGGGACTGCCGCGGCCAAGCCGGCCCGGCGACACCACCCGCAAGGAGACAACCGCATGACCCAGACCTTGGCCGAAACGCCGGTCACCTCCCCGTCCGCCGACGCCGCGCAATGGCTGCAGGACTTCGGCGCCGCGCTGGCCCGCGGCGACATCGCCGCCGCGCTCGCCGCCTTCGCCGACGACTGCTACTGGCGCGACCTCGTCGCCTTCACCTGGAACCTGCACACGTCCGAGGGCAAGGACGCCATCGCCGCCATGCTGCAGGCCAACCTGGCCCGCGTCGCGCCCAGCGGCTGGAAGGTGCAGGACCAGCCCAGCCACGCCGACGGCGTGACCGAAAGCTGGTTCACGTTCGAAACCGCGGTGGCGCGCGGGCGCGGCCACCTGCGGCTGAAGAACGGCAAGTGCTGGACGCTGCTGACGGTGATGAGCGAGCTCAAGGGCTTCGAGGAAAAGAAGGGCACGCGCCGCGTACTGGGCGCCGAGCACGGCGCGCGCCGCAACCGCACCACCTGGCTGGAGCGCCGCCAGCAGGAGGAAGCGGCACTCGGCTACACCGAGCAGCCGTACTGCGTGGTGATCGGCGGCGGCCAGGGCGGCATCGGCCTGGCGGCGCGGCTGAAGCGCCTGGGCGTGTCCACCCTCGTGATCGAGCAGAACGCGCGGGCTGGCGACTCCTGGCGCAAGCGCTACAAGTCGCTGTGCCTGCACGACCCGGTCTGGTACGACCACATGCCCTACCTGCCGTTTCCGGACGACTGGCCGGTGTTCACGCCCAAGGACAAGGTCGGCGACTGGCTGGAGATGTACACCAAGGTCATGGAGCTCAACTATTGGAGCTCGACCGAGGCCAAGAGCGCCAGCTTCGACGAGACGAGCAAGACCTGGACGGTGACGGTGGAGCGCCGCCACCCGGATGGCCGGCTGGAGACCGTGGTGCTGCGGCCCACGCAGCTGGTGTTCGCGCTCGGGGTGTCGGGCTTTCCGTCCGTGCCCGCGATCGCCGGCGCTGAGACCTTCGAGGGTGACCAGCACCACTCCAGCGCCCACCCGGGCGGCGAAGCCTATGCCGGCAAGCACTGCGTGGTGCTGGGTTCGAACAACTCGGCCCACGACATCTGCGCCGACCTGTGGGAGCACGGCGCCGATGTGACGATGGTGCAGCGCTCGTCCACGCACATCGTGAAGTCCGATTCGCTCATGGAACTGGCGCTGGGCGGGCTGTATTCCGAGGAGGCGGTGGCCAACGGCGTCACCACCGACAAGGCCGACCTGCTGTTCGCCTCGTTGCCGTTCAAGATCATGCACAGCTTCCACGTGCCGGTGTACGAGGCGATCCAGCAGCGCGACAAGGACTTCTATGCGCGGTTGCAGAAGGCCGGCTTCCTGCTGGACTTCGGCGACGACGGCTCGGGCTTGTTCATGAAGTACCTGCGGCGTGGCTCGGGCTACTACATCGACGTGGGCGCGTCGGAGCTCGTGGCCGACGGCAGCATCCATTTGAAGAGCGGCGTCAACATCGAACAGATCAAGCCGCGCTCCGTGGTGCTGACCGACGGCACGGAACTGCCGGCCGACCTGCTGGTCTACGCCACCGGCTATGGCTCGATGAACGGCTGGGTCGCCAGCATCGTCTCGCCCGAGGTGGCCGACCGCGTCGGCAAGTGCTGGGGGCTGGGCTCGGGCACCACCAAGGACCCGGGCCCCTGGGAAGGCGAGCTGCGCAACATGTGGAAGCCCACGCAGCAGCCGCAACTGTGGTTCCACGGCGGCAACCTGCACCAGTCACGCCACTACTCGCAGTACCTGGCGCTGCAACTGAAGGCGAGGATGGAAGGGATCGCGACCCCGGTCTACGGCCAGGGCGCCGTGCACCACCTGCGCTGAGCGCAGGCCGCCGGGCATCACAGCCCGGTGGTCTTCTTGGCCGACGGGTCGGTGTAGGTGACCGGGCTGTCGGCTTCTTTCGGCGGGTTCAGCGTGAGGTTGCCGGTCTGCGCCACGTCGATGGCGTTGCCGCCGGCCCGCCACAGGCTTTGCAGGAAGTCCAGCAGCTTCTTGGAAATGGGCTCCTTGGGCGGCTCGGGCGGCTCTTCTTCCTCGACCTTGGGCTTCTCGGTCCAGTTCTTGGGCGCCGCATCGTCCGGGCCGGATGGCTGGTCCGGGCCCGGCTTCTGGCCGGTGGCCTGGTAACGGCCCAGGGCTTCGGCCGTCTCGGCGGTCGGGGCGGCGTCTGTCTGCAGGCGCTGCTCGAAGGCTTCGGTCGCCGCCTCGATGCTGGACTTCTGCGGCACCGCGCCGGTCTGCCCGGCCTGGGCACCACCCTGCCCGACCGCGGCCGACGCCGCCACCATGACGGCACCGGCCGCCGTGGCGGCTTCGTCCTCGCCGGCACGGCCGGAGCGGATCAAGGCATCGGCCTCGGCAGACAGTTCCACCCGGATCGAGGGCTGGGGCTGCTCAGCGACGGCGCGCTCCTGCAACACCCGGGTTTCTTCACGCGTGGCCCGCGCCACGGTTCCGGCGGGCGCGGCCGGGCTGCCGGCGGCCGGCTGCGAATCGGCGCCGGCGGCGGCCGGCCCATTCACAGTGCGATCAACAGAAGGCAGTTGCATGGCGCTCACCAAAGGACTGGACAAACAGCCGGGAAATGGGTTTTTCCTGGCCTCGCTTGTCTTAACGGCAGAACTGGGTGGGAATTTAGGCCTATTTCTTCCAAAGACCCGAAATTCTTCACACAGCGCACGGAGCGTTACAGAAAGCGCTCCAGCAGCCGGCGCGAGGGCCGGTCCAGCGCCTGGCGGTCGCGCACGCGGTAGTGCACGCCCTGGCCGCTGGCGATCAGAAGGCCGCCATCGGGCAGGCGCCGGATGTCCTCTTCGCTCTTGAGCACGAAGTCGCTGGTGCCGCGGTCGGTTTCCACGCGCCAGATGCTGGGCGTGGAGAAGGTGGACACACTCAGCAGCCGTTGCACCTCGGGCTGGAAGTCGCGCGCCGAGAGCTCTTCCTCCAGCAACGCGCGCTGCGCCACCGGCAATGCCTCCAGCCGCTCGATCCAGACCAGCTCGCGCCCGTCACTGCCCACCAGCGACAGGCCATGGTCAGGCGCGGACAGGGGAAACGCCCGCACGGGCACCACGCCGGCATGCTCGGCACCGCCCAAGCGCAGCACCAGCTGGCCCATGGGATGGCGTTGCAGTTCGAAATCCATCACACGCCTCCTGCCGGGTGGGCCGGGTGGCTGGCCGGCAGCTCGACCAGGGTGTCGCCATCGGCGTCGACACGCCGCACCTGGGCCTCGTACAGCCGCCAGTAGGCGCCCTGGCGCGCCATGAGTTCGTCGTGCGGCCCGACCTCCACCACCTGGCCGCGGTCCATGACCACCAATCGGTCGGCCTTGCGCAGGGTCGACAGCCGGTGCGCGATGGCGATGGTGGTGCGGCCCTTGACGAGGTTGTCCAACGCCTTCTGGATTTCCTTCTCGGTCTCGGTGTCCACGGCCGAGGTGGCCTCGTCCAGGATCAGGATCTTCGGGTCGATCAGCAGCGCGCGCGCGATAGAGATGCGCTGGCGTTCGCCGCCGGACAGGCCCTGCCCGCGCTCGCCGACCAGCGAGTCGTAGCCCTGGGGCAGGCGCAGGATGAACTCGTGCGCATGGGCGGCGCGCGCCGCGGCCACGATCTCGGCGCGCGTGGCGCCCGGCCGGCCGTAGGCGATGTTCTCGGCGATGGTGCCGAAGAACAGGAAGGGCTCCTGCAGCACCAGGCCGATGTGGCGCCGGTAATCGGCCACGCGCAGGCGGCGCAGGTCCAGGCCGTCGACACGGATCGCGCCTTCGCTGACGTCGTAGAAGCGGCAGATCAGGTTCACGAGGGTGCTCTTGCCCGAGCCGCTGTGGCCGACGAGGCCGATCATTTCGCCCGGACGGATGTCCAGCGACAGGTTGCGGATCACCGAACGGTTGCCGTAGCGG
This sequence comes from Pseudorhodoferax soli, assembly GCF_003337555.1. Taxonomy (GTDB): domain Bacteria; phylum Pseudomonadota; class Gammaproteobacteria; order Burkholderiales; family Burkholderiaceae_C; genus Pseudorhodoferax; species Pseudorhodoferax soli. Next base: position 551,364 of record NZ_QPJK01000002.1, read on the forward strand.
AAGGCGATGCCGTCCATCTGCAGCCCGCCGCGCAGGCCGCCGGCCGGCAGCGCCACCGGTTCAGCCGGCTCGGGCACGTTGGAGCGGTGGTCCAGGATGTCGAAGATGCGCTTGGCGCCCGAGGCGGCCTTCTGCGTGACCGAGACGATGCGGCTCATGGAATCGAGCCGCGTGTAGAAGCGGCCGATGTAGGCCAGGAAAGCCGTCAGCACGCCGACCGTGACCTGCTGGTGCGCCACCAGCCAGATGCCGAAGGCCCAGACCACGAGCAGGCCGATCTCCGTCAGCAGCGACACCGTGGGCGTGAACAGCGACCAGGTCTTGTTGAGCCGGTCGTTGACTTCCAGGTTGCGCTGGTTGGCTTCGCGAAAGCGCTGCGCCTCGCGGCCTTCCTGGGCAAACGCCTTGACCACGCGGATGCCGGGGATGGTGTCGGCCAGCACGCTGGTGACGTCCGACCACACGCGGTCGATCTTCTCGAAGCCGGTGCGCAGGCGGTCGCGCACCACGTGGATCATCCAGCCGATGAAGGGCAGCGGCAGCAAGGTCACGAGCGCGAGGCCCGGGTGGATGGAGAACAGCACGGCCGCCGTCATGCCGATCATGAGCACGTCGGTCGCGAAATCGAGCGCATGCAACGAAAGGAAAACGCAGATGCGGTCGGTTTCTGAACCGATCCGCGACATCAGATCGCCGGTACGCTTGCCGCCGAAGTAATCGAGGGACAACTGCAGCAGATGGTCGAAGGTGGCCGTGCGCAGGTCGGCGCCGATGCGCTCTGACACCAGGGCCAGCAGGTAGGTGCGCCACCAGTTCAGGCCCCAGCCCAGCAGCGCCGCCGCCAGCAAGCCGGCCAGGTAGCCCAGCACCGTACCGGGCGCGATCTGCTGGCCGTTCTGGAACGGGATCAGCACCTCGTCCATGAGCGGGATCGTCAGGTAGGGGGGAACCAGCGTTGCAGCTGTGGAGGCCAGCGTCAGCGCGAAGCCCAGCAGCAGTTGCATGCGATAAGGGTGCGCAAAGCGCCACAGTCGCAACAACACCCAGGTGGAAGGCGGCGTATGCAACTCGCGGAAACAGACGCTACAAGTTTCGCTGTCCGCAGGCAGCGGGGCATGGCAGGTCGGGCAGATGCTGCCCTCGTCCTCGTCGGCCGGTTCCTGGCTGCCGCGCCGCTCGAACTGGCGCAGCAGCCGCAGCGCCTGGGGGTCTGCCGCGAGCGTGAAACGCCAGTGCGCCAGCCGCTGGCGTCCATCGTGCAGTTCGAGCTGGCCGACGCCGGCGTGGTCGGAATGGCGCAGGTCCAGGCCGACCGCCAGCGGCCAGCTGCGGACCTGCGGCAAACCTGTCTCGCAGGTGACAGCAACCAGGCGCCGCTCGGTCAGTGCCAGCAGGCCCGGCGCAAAACGCAGTTGCGCATCCAGGTCAACCGCCACGCTCGCTGTTACGTTTTCACCGCCTGCCAGTTCTGCCCTGAGAGCCGACTGGAGCGTAGAACTGGAAAGGCCGACCTGATGTGGAAGATGCATGTTGAACAGATGAGGCGCGAAATTCTCGCCGAAGGCCAGCGCTGCCGGGCCGGCGGCCACCCACAACGCGCCAGGCGGTCCGCATGACGACAAGCACCCCGGCGCTGTCGCGCGAGGCCGATATCCAGCTGCTGCGCATCCGCTACCTGCGCGGCCCCAACATCTGGACCTACCGTTCTGCGCTGGAAGTCTGGCTGGACCTGGGCGAACTGGAAGACTTTCCATCCAACCTGATCCCCGGCCTGACCGAGCGCCTGGTGGCCATGCTGCCCGCGCTGGTCGAACACCACTGCGGCGTCGGCGAGCGCGGCGGCTTCCTGCAGCGCCTGGTCGAAGGCACCTGGGCCGGCCATGTGCTGGAACACGTGGTCATCGAACTGCTGAACCTGGCCGGCATGCCGACCGGCTTCGGGCAAACCCGTAGCACCTCGCAGCGTGGCATCTACCGCATGGTGTTCCGCGCGCGTGACGAGCAGGTCGCGCGCACGGCCCTGGCCTGCGGCCACCGGCTGCTGATGGCCGCGATCCATGGCGAGAGCTTCGCCGTCCCCGTCGCCGTGGCCCAGATCCGCGCCAAGGTCGACGACTGCTACCTGGGCCCCAGCACGGCCTGCATCGTGGCGGCTGCGGCCGACCGCGGCATCCCGCACATCCGGCTCAATGACGGCAACCTCGTGCAACTGGGCCACGGCGCACGCCAGCGCCGCATCTGGACCGCCGAGACCGACCGGACCAGCGCGATCGCCGAAGGCATCGCCAGCGACAAGGACCTGACCAAAAGCCTGCTGGCCGCGTGCGGCGTGCCCGTCCCAGAAGGCCAGGTGGTCGACAGCCCGGCTGCGGCCTGGGAGGCCGCACAGGACATCGGCCTTCCCGTGGTCGTCAAGCCCTCGGATGCCAACCATGGCCGCGGCGTGAGCCTGGACCTCTCCGAGCAGGCTGACATCGAAAAGGCCTACGGCGTCGCCGACGCCGAAGGCAGCGAAGTCATCGTCGAGCGCCTCATCCGCGGCGATGAGCACCGCCTGCTCGTGGTCGGCGGCAAGGTCGTGGCGGCAGCGCGTGGGGCGAGCCTGTCGATCACGGGCGATGGCCGCCAGACCGTGGTGCAGCTGATCGACAGCCAGCTCAACAGCGACCCGCGCCGCGGCGACGCCGAAGAGTTCCCGCTGGAGACCATCCAGCTCGAGAAGGATGGCGTGATGCGCCTGCTGCTGGAGCGCCAGGGCCTGGACGGCGCCGCGGTGCCGGCCAAAGGACGGCGCGTGCTGGTGCAGCGCACCGGCAACGTGGCGATCGACTGCACGGACGAGGTGCATCCCGAGGTGGCGCACGCGGCCGCATTGGCCGCGCGGGTGGTCGGCCTGGACATCGCCGGCATCGACCTGGTCGCCGAAGACATCGGCAAGCCGCTGCAGGCCCAGGGCGGCGCCATCGTCGAGGTCAACGCCGGCCCCGGCCTGCTGATGCACCTGAAGCCGGCCGAAGGCGCGCCGCGCCCCGTCGGCCAGGCCATCGTCGACCACCTGTTCGCCGAGGACGAGGACGGCCGCATCCCCATCGTCGGTGTGGCTGGCACCCTGGGCACGGCGACCATCGCGCGCCTGGTGGCCTGGCTGCTGCACCTGTCGGGCCGCCGCGTCGGCCTGGCCTGCAGCGACGGCCTGTTCCTGGACAGCCGCCGCGTCGACGCTGGCGACTGCGCCGGCTGGGAGAGCGGCCACCGCCTGCTGATGAACCGCGCGGTCAATGCCGCCGTGCTGGAAAACGGCCCGGCCTCGATCCTGCGGGACGGCCTGGCATACGACCGCTGCCAGGTCGGCATCGTGACCGACATGGGCGGCGCCAGCACCCTGGCCGAGTTCGACATCCAGGAGACCGACCAGCTCGCCCGCGTGCTGCGCACCCAGGTCGACGTGGTGCTGTCCGATGGCGTGGCCGTGCTCAACGCCAGCGACGCACGCGTGGCCGCCCTGGCCTCGCTGTGTGACGGCCAGGTCATCCTGTACGGCAAGGAGGCCGAACTGCCGGCCATCATGGCGCACCGCGCCAATGGTGGCCGGGCCGTGCTGATGCAACAGGGCCAGCTGGTGCTGGCCCTGGGCAGCAGCGTGACGGCGCTGGCCGGCATCCAGCAGCTGACCGCTCGCCGCGGCAAGAACATGCGCGACGACAAGCTGGTGTGCAGCGTGCTGGCCGCCGTGGCCGCGGCCTGGGCGCTGCAGATCTCCCCGGACCTGATCTCCGCCGGCCTCAAGACCTTCGAACTCGATCCGGGATCGACCACCCGTACCGCCAAGACCCTGGCCGCGCGCTGATGCCTTCCACCGACGACAACAGCTTCGTGCAAGCACGAGACAACACCATGCACATCTCTCGCGTGCGGGCCCTGCGCGGCCCGAATTTGTGGAGCCGGCACACGGCGCTCGAGGCCATCGTCTCCTGCGCGCCGCCCGAACGCTCCATCGTCGAACTGCCGGGCTTCGAGATCGCCGTGCGCGCGCGCTTCCCGACCATCGGCACGCTGCGCTCCGGCCCGAACACCGGCCCCGTGGCGCTGGCCCATGTGCTGGAGAGCGCGGCGCTGGCGCTGCAGGCGCAGGCCGGCTGCCCCGTCACCTTCAGCCGCACGGCGGCCACGCTGGAGCCGGGCATCTACCAGGTCGTGGTCGGCTACAGCGAGGAGGCCGTGGGCCGCCGCGCGCTCGCGCTGGCCGAGGCGCTGATCCTGGCCACGCTGCAGGGCCAGCCCTTCGACGTCGAAGCCGCGATTGCCGAACTGCGCACGCTCGACGAGGACGAACGCCTGGGCCCGAGCACCGGCTGCATCGTCGATGCCGCCGTGGCCCGTGGCATCCCTTACCGCCGGCTCACGCGCGGCTCCATGGTGCAGTTCGGCTGGGGCTCGCAGCAGCGCCGCATCCAGGCCGCCGAACTGGACGCGACCAGCGCTGTCTCCGAGTCCATCGCCCAGGACAAGGACCTGACCAAGAAACTGCTGCATGCCGCCGGCGTGCCGGTGCCGCATGGCCGCCCCGTCGCCAGCGCCGACGAGGCCTGGGCCGTGGCCCAGCAGATCGGCCTGCCCGTGGTCGTCAAGCCGCAGGACGGCAACCAGGGCAAGGGCGTCACGGTCAACATCACCGACCGTGCGCACCTGGACGGTGCCTTTGCCACCGCGGCCGAGTACGGCGAGGTCATGGTCGAGCAGTACCTGCCCGGCAGCGACTTCCGCCTGCTCGTGGTCGGCGACAAGCTCGTGGCCGCCTCGCGCCGTGACCCGCCCCAGGTGACCGGCGACGGCGAGCACACCGTGCGCGAACTCGTGGACATGGTCAACGCCGACCCGCGCCGTGGCGATGGCCACGCCACGGCGCTGACCAAGATCCGCTTTGACGACATCGCCGTCGCGCGGCTCGGCGTGCAAGGCCTGGAGCCCGATTCCGTGCCCAAGAAGGGGCAGCGCGTCATCCTGCGCAACAACGCCAACCTGTCCACCGGCGGCACCGCCACCGATGTGACCGACGACGTGCACCCGGACATCGCCGCGCAGGCCGTGGCGGCCGCCCAGATGGTCGGCCTGGACATCTGCGGCGTGGACCTGGTCAGCGAAACCGTGCTCAAGCCGCTCGAACAGCAGCGCGGCGGCATCGTGGAAGTGAATGCCGCGCCCGGCCTGCGCATGCACCTGTCGCCCTCGTACGGCAAGGCGCGCAACGTCGGCCAGGCCATCGTCGAGACGCTGTACGGCGCCGGCGAGGACGGCCGCATTCCGGTGGTGGCCGTGACCGGCACCAACGGCAAGACCACCACCACGCGGCTGATCGCCCACCTGTTCACCGCGGCCGGCCTGCGCGTGGGCATGACCAACACCGACGGCGTGTACGTCGAAGGCCGCCAGATCGACAGCGGCGACTGCAGCGGCCCGCGCAGCGCGCGCAATGTGCTGATGCATCCCGATGTGGATGCGGCCGTGTTTGAGACGGCGCGTGGCGGCATGCTGCGTGAAGGCCTGGGCTACGACCAATGCCAGGTGGCGGTCGTCACCAACATCGGTGCCGGCGACCACCTGGGCCTGAACTACATCACCACGGTGGAAGACCTGGCCGTGCTCAAGCGCGTGATCGTGCAGAACGTGGCCACGAGCGGTTACGCCGTGCTCAACGCGGCCGACCCCAACGTGGCGGCCATGGCGGCGACCTGCCCGGGCCAGGTGATCTTCTTCGCAGCCGACCGCCACCACCCCGTCATGGCCACGCACCGCGCCCAGGGCCGGCGCACCGTGCACGTGGACGGCGAGCACCTCGTCGCGGCGGTGGGTTCCTGGCGCGAGACGATTGCGCTGCGCGACATCCCGATCACGCGCGGCGGCACCGTCGGCTTCCAAGTCGAGAACGCCATGGCGTCGGTGGCTGCGGCCTGGGCCGCCGGCCTGTCCTGGGACGCGGTGCGGCGCGGGCTGGCCAGCTTCGCCAACGATGCCGACAACGCACCCGGCCGCTTCAACGTGATGGACTACCGTGGCGCCACCGTGATCGCCGACTACGGCCACAACCCGGACGCCATGCGGGCCCTGGTCGCGGCCGTGGACGCAATGCCCGCGCAGCGGCGCAGCGTGGTCATCAGTGGCGCTGGCGACCGGCGCGACGAGGACATCCGCGAGCAAACCGCCATCCTGGGCAACGCCTTCGACCACGTCATCCTGTACCAGGACGCCTGCCAGCGCGGCCGCGCCGACGGCGAGGTCCTGGCGCTGCTGCGCCAGGGCCTGGTCGAGGCCAGCCGCGCGCGCCAGGTCGAGGAGATCCACGGCGAGTTCAAGGCCATCGACCATGCGCTGGCGCAGTTGCAGCCCGGTGACCTGTGCCTGGTGCTGGTGGACCAGGTCGAGGAAGCGCTGGGCCATCTGGCACGCTGCGTCGAGGAAGCGGCAGCCGTCTCGGCCTGACGCGTTTCGATACGGTTTCGGCGCAGCCTGCGGGCCCGACCCGCAGGCTAAAATCCGCCATTTGTCGAAACCGTCCCCCATGTCCGCTGCATCTGCAGGGCACGCACGTGCCAGCTTCGACTTGAAGAGCGCCAGCCTGCCACTGATCACGGTGGTGCTCAAGACCCCGAACCTTGCCACGCTGTCGCAGGAACTGCAGGCCCGCTTCGGCGAAACCCCCGACTTCTTCGACGAAGACCCGGCCGTGATCGTGTTGACGCAGATCGCGCAAGACCCCACGCCGCTCAGCTTCTCGGTGCTGTTGACGCTGCTCAAGCACTACCGGCTGCGCCCCTTCGGCATCCATGGCGGCAGCCTGGCGCACAAGGAAACTGCCGCGGCCGTCGGCTTGATGGACCTGCCCGAGATCTCCTCGTCCGCCGTGGCGGTGCCGGGCGATGCGCCCGCCCCGGCTGCTGCTGCTCCCGCTCCAGTGGCGGCACCGGCCCCGGCCGACGCGGCCAACCCCGCGAATGGCACCATGGTGATCGACCGGCCTCTACGTTCGGGCCAGCAGATCTACGCCCGCGGCTGCGACCTGATCGTGCTGCAGGCTGTCAACTTCGGCGCCGAGATCATCGCGGACGGCAATATCCACGTGTATGCGCCGCTGCGCGGCCGGGCCATCGCCGGCGCGCGCGGCAACACCGACGCCCGCATCTTCAGCACCTGCATGGAGGCGCAGCTGATCTCCATCGCCGGCATCTACCGCACCAGCGAAGTCGCGCTGCCCGCCGACGTTCTGGGCAAGCCCGCCCAGGTGCGCCTGGTCGGCGAGAGCCTGGTGCTCGACCCCATCTGAATCCATCCCTTAGAAAAAGGACCTCCATTCCATGAGCAAGATCATCGTGGTCACCTCCGGCAAGGGAGGTGTGGGCAAGACCACCACCAGCGCCAGTTTTTCCTCGGGCCTGGCACTCAAGGGCCACAAGACAGTCGTGATCGACTTCGACGTCGGCCTGCGCAACCTGGACCTGATCATGGGTTGCGAGCGCCGCGTGGTGTACGACCTGATCAACGTGATCCACAACGAGGCCAACCTGAACCAGGCGCTGATCAAGGACAAGCAGTGCGACAACCTTTTCGTGCTGGCGGCCTCGCAGACGCGCGACAAGGATGCGCTGACGCAGGACGGCGTGGAGAAGGTGCTCAAGGACCTGGCCGAGATGGGCTTCGAGTACATCGTCTGCGACTCGCCCGCCGGCATCGAGACCGGTGCGCTGATGGCCATGCACTTCGCCGACTACGCGCTCGTGGTGACCAACCCCGAGGTCTCCTCGGTGCGCGACTCCGACCGCATCCTGGGCATGCTGGGCTCCAAGACCAAGCGCGCCATGGAAGGCGGCGAACCGATCAAGGAACACCTGCTGATCACGCGCTACAACCCGGGCCGCGTGGCCGACGGCCACATGCTGTCGCTGGAAGACATCCAGGACATTCTCCGCATCCCGCTGATCGGCGTGATCCCGGAATCCGAAGCCGTGCTGCAGGCCTCCAACCAGGGTGTGCCCGCCATCCACGGCAAGGACACCGACGTGGCCGAGGCCTACAAGGACGTGGTGGCCCGCTTCCTCGGCGAGGACAAGCCCATGCGCTTCGTCGATGCCGAGAAGCCCGGTTTCTTCAAGCGACTGTTCGGGAGGTAAGGCCGATGTCCTTTCTGTCCTTTCTGCTCGGCGAGAAGAAGAAGACCGCCAACGTCGCCAAGGAGCGGCTGCAGATCATCCTGGCGCACGAACGCGGCAGCCGCGGCGGTCTGCGGCCCGACATGCTGCAGGAACTACAGCGCGAGCTCGTGGCGGTGATCTCCAAGTACGTCGCCGTGAACCAGGAGCACATCAAGGTGAACCTGGAGCGCCAGGACACCTTGGAAGTCCTCGAGGTCAAGATCGAACTGCCCGAAGGGCGCTGAAGCCATGCGGGCCTGGCTGCTCCTGAGCACTTTGCTGGTGCTGGCCTGTACGCGCGCCGATGCCCAGAAGGTCGGCGAGGTCGACACGGCCTTCCAGTGGCTGGGGCCCAACCACAAGATCGTGGTCGATGCCTACGACGACCCGCGCGTGCAGGGCGTGACCTGCTACGTCTCGCGCGCGCGCACGGGCGGCATCAAGGGCGCCGTGGGCCTGGCCGAGGACAAGGCCGAGGCCTCCATCGCCTGCCGCCAGGTCGGCCCGATCAGCGTGCCGCAGCCGCTGCCACGCCAGGAAGAGGTGTTCAGCGAACGCATGTCGGTGCTGTTCAAGCGGCTGCGCATCGTGCGCATGGTGGATTCCGAACGGCACACGCTGGTCTACCTGACCTACTCTGACAAGCTGGTCGAGGGCTCCCCGCAGAACGCCATCACGGCGGTGCCCGTGGACCGCGCCACGCCCCTGCCGGTCAAGTAAGCGGATGCCCGAAGAGCGCCCCTCGGTCCTGACGCCCGACGAGGCCTCGTCCCCAGACGCCGACCTCTCCACGCTGGCCCCGCTGCGCTGGCCGGTGTTCCGCATGCTGTGGATCGTCTGGCTCGCGTCCAACATCTGCATGTGGATGAACGACGTGGCAGCAGCCTGGCTCATGACCTCGCTGACCACCTCGCCGGTCTGGGTGGCACTGGTGCAGACGGCCGCCACGCTGCCCGTGTTCCTGTTCGGCCTGCCGAGCGGGGCCCTGGCCGACATGCTGGACCGGCGCCGTTTCTACATCGCCACCCAGTTCTGGGTGGCGGGCGTGGCGCTGGTGCTGTGCGCCACGGTGCTGACGGGCACGGTCACGCCGCCGCTCTTGCTCTTGCTGACCTTCGCCAACGGCATCGGCCTGGCGATGCGTTGGCCGGTCTACTCGGCCGTGGTGCCCGAACTGATCCCGCGCACGCAGCTGCCGGCCGCACTGGCGCTCAACGGCATCACCATGAACGCCTCGCGCATCGTCGGCCCGCTGCTGGCCGGCGCGTTGATCGCCAGCATCGGCAGCGCCGCGGTGTTCGTGCTCAACGCCGTGCTGTCGCTGGCCTCGGGCTTCATGTTGATGCGCTGGAAGCGCGAGCACAAACCCGACCCGCTGGGCCGCCAGCGCCTGTGGAGCGCCATGCGGGTGGGCGTGCAGTTCGTGCGCCAGTCGCCGCGGCTCAAGGCCGTGCTGCTGCGCATCGCACTGTTCTTCTTCCATTCGACGGCGCTCATCGCGCTGCTGCCGTTGGTCGCGCGTGGCCTGCAGGGCGGCGATGCCGCCACCTTCACCGTGCTGCTGGCCTCCATGGGCATGGGTGCGATCGCCACCGCCTTCCTGATGCCCCGGCTGCGCCAGCTGCTGGCGCGCGACCAGGTGGTGCTCTACGGCACGCTGCTGCAGTCCGGCGCCACGCTGATGATGGCGTTCGCGCCCAACGTGGCCGTTGCCGTGCCGGCGATGTTCGTGGCCGGCATGGCGTGGATCGCCACGGCCAACTCGCTGTCGGTCTCGGCCCAGTTGGCGCTGCCGGATTGGGTGCGCGCCCGCGGCATGTCGATCTACCAGATGGCCATCATGGGCGCCAGCGCCTTCGGCGCCGGGCTCTGGGGCCAGGTGGCGGCACTCAGCACCGTGCAGCTCAGCCTGCTGGTGGCCGCGCTCACGGGCGGCACGGCCATGTGGCTGGCCACGCGCTTCGTGGTCGACCTGCAGATCGAGGAAGATCTCACGCCCTCGCATGTGCTGCCGGTTCCGGTGGCAGAGCAGCCGCCGGCCACGGGCCATGTGCTGGTCAGCATCGACTACCGCATCGATCCCGCGCGCGCGGCCGACTTCGAGCGCGTGATGCAGGACAGCCGGCGCAGCCGCCTGGCCCAGGGCGCGCTCGAGTGGCACCTGCTGCGCGACATCAGCGACCCGGGGCACTACACCGAGCAGATCGTCGACGAGTCGTGGACCGAGCACCTGCGCCGCTTCGACCGCGTGACGGCTGCCGACATCGCCCTGCGCGAGCGCAAGCTCGCCTTCCACCTGGACGAAGCGCCGCCGCGCGTCACGCGCTACGCCGTCGACACACCGCGCACATAGCGCCGGCGCAGTTCGACGGCGGCAATGCACACGGCCAGCCAGGTCAGGCCGGACGCGAAGCCCGCCAGCACATCGCTGGCCCAATGCACCTGCAGCAGCACCCGGCTCACGCCCATGCAGTAGGCCAGCAGCGCCGCGAGCAGCACGGCCGCAAGATGCCAGCGCGCGGGCAGCAGGCGCACGCACAGATAGGCTAGCATGCCGTAGACCACGACCGAGCCCGAGGTGTGGCCGCTCGGGAAGCTGTAGCCCTCGGCCACCGCGAAGCCATGCTCGTGCAGCGGCCGCACGCGCGCGAAGATCTTCTTGAGGCCCTGGTTCAGCACGCCGTTGCCGGCGCAGGCCACGACCCAGCCCAGCGCGAGCCAGCGGTGCCCGCGCCACAGCAGCGCCACGGCCACTACCACGACGAGCGCCGTCAGCGTGAGCGGATCACCCACATGCGTGGCCGTGCCGACCACGCGCAGCGCCGCAAGCGGCAGGCGCTGCGACAGCACCTCGGCCAGCCGCTGGTCGAACAGGCCGAGTTCCTCGTCGGCGTCCAGGGCCTCCATCGCCTCGGCGAACAGGGCCGCCGTGGCCAGCATGAAGCCGCCGCCCAGCGCGACCCACAGGCCCAGCCAGACCCAGGGCGGCAACCAGGCGCGTGGCGCGCGCAGGTGCAACTGGCGCACGCCCGCGAAGAGCAGGCCGGCACAGGCCAGCGTGGCCAGCAGGCCACAGCCGGCCGCCACCAAGGCATGCTGGCCCAGCCACTCGGCCAACGCCTGTGCCCGCTGTGCGTCTTCAGACATGGCCGGAACCCCGGTCCAGGTCCAGCGCACGGCTGGACACGCAGGCGAAACGCTGAGAGGCCTCGTCGAAATCCCAGCGTTCGACACGCGCCGCCGCCCCCGCGCGGTGCAGCACGTTCACCGAGTTGTTGGCCTCGCGCCGCAGCCGCGAGGAGACGGCGGTGCCGGCCTGCACGCACCACATGCGCCGCGCCAGGCCGGCGTGCAGCTCGTGCAGCGGCAGCACATAGGGCAAGTGGATGTGGCCGCCGGCCACCACGTCCGCGCCGGCAGCGGCCCAGGCGCGCACCGCCTCTTCGTGGCCTCGGAGAAGGTCGCCTGCATCGCGCGGCGTCGGCACCGCCACGGGCTGGTGCACGACCACCACGCGCAATTGCCCGGGCTCGGCCTGGCGCAGGCGGGCCGCCACCCGCGCCGTCTGCTCGCGCGAGACCTGGCCATGCTGGTGGCGCCAGCGGCGCGTCGTCTTCACGCACACCACCAGCCAGTCCGGGCTGGCGTGCACGGGTTCGAGCTCGGGCCCGAAGGCCTGCCGGTGGCGCGCATAGGGCCACAGCAGCCGCGCAGCCAGGTTGACGAGGGGGATGTCGTGGTTGCCGGGGATCGCCAGCACGGGCCGGCGCAGGCGCCTGCAGAACGCCTGCGCCGCGGCGAACTGCGGCACCGTTGCGCGCTGCGTGATGTCGCCCGACAGCACCACGAGTTGGGGCGCCAACTGGTCGGCCAGCGCGAGCAGCGCCTCGACCACGGGCGCACGCTCGGTGCCGAAGTGGGTGTCCGAGACCTGCAGCAGAACGCTCATCGCGAACCTGCGACCTGCCGTTCTTCGGCGCGAGCGCCCACGGGCGGCCGGGCGGCGCTCACGCGGGCTCCACCCGGTCTTCGGGCAATGGCGTCAACAACCACAGTGGCCGCGGCGAGACGCGGAATGTCAGCGGCGCACGCAGCCAGCAGATCTCGCCGTCGGTCGCCACCTTGACGCGTGCAGTGCGGCGCGGCGCGGCAGGCCGCATGCCCAGACGCTCGAAGCCGAAGCGCAGCACATCCTCGGCCTCGCCAAGCCGGCCGAACGCGCCGCGCAGCATCAGCCCGAGCATGGCGAGGGTGCGCACGGGGCGCAGCATCAGCGCGACCAGTTGGCCCTCGGCGAGCAGGTCGGCCTCGGGCACCCCGATCTGCTGCAGTTGCAGGCGGTTGTTGCCCACGAACAGCGTGGACGTTCGCACCGGCTGCTGACGGCCCTGGCATTCGATCTGCAGCCGCAGGGGCCGGTATACGTGCAGCAGCGTGACCAGGGCCGACCAGAGCGCCACCAGGCGGCTGCGCCCGTAGCGCTGCTTGTAGGCCTCGCGGTCTTCCAGCAGCTGCGGGTACAGGCCCACGCTGGCGTTGACGAGGAACAGCCGCTCGTTGACGAGCCCGACCTGCACCGGCTCGGGCCTGGCGCGCAGCAAGGCGCGCGTGGCCTGCTCGGTGTCCGAGGAGATGCCGTGCGCGCGGCTGAAGTAGTTGAAGGTGCCTTGCGGCAGCACGCCGAACGGCAGCCCGGCCGGCAGCACGACCTGGGCCACGGCGTTGAGCGTGCCGTCGCCACCCGCCGCGACCACCGCGCCGCGCCGGCCCTGCGCGCGTCGGACGGCCTCGGCCGCAACCTGGGCCACGTCCATGCCGCGCTCGATGCGCAGCACCTCGTGCGGACGGCCCGCGGCATCCAGGATGGCGGAGATGGTGCGCTGGGTCTCGTCGGCATCGGCACGGCCGGAACCGGCATTGAGCACGATGAGCAGCGGGCCGTCGGCAGCGAACTCGGGTGGGGCAGAGGCGACGGCAGTGGGCAGGGTCACGGGCCGGCAGCTTAGCAGCGCAACGCATGGCCGCATGTCGGACGGGGCCGCTGCCCGCGGGTGCGCACAGTTCTGGTGCAACGTGGACAATCGCGGGCTTCGCGCCGCGACGGCGCACCGGAGACCGGCCATTCGCTCCCACGACAACACCCGCGGCATCCTGGCCATGCTCGGCGCCATCAGCTTTTTCGCCTGGATGGACGCGGTCATGAAACTGCTGGCCGCGCACTACCCTGCCGTGCAGGTTGCGGCCCTGCGCGGCATCGCCGGTCTGCCGCTGGTCTGCCTGTACCTGTGGTGGCGCGGCGAGGCGGGCCGCGTGCTGCAGGTGCGCTGGCCGCTGCACCTGCTGCGCGGCGTGCTGGGCGTGACCATGCTCTCGCTGTTCGCCTACGGCCTGCAGAGCCTGCCGATGTCGGTGGCATACACGCTGTTCTTCATCGGGCCTATCCTGATCGCGCTGCTCTCCGTGCCGGTGCTCAAGGAGCGCGTGCGGCGCTCGCACTGGTTGGCGCTGGCGGCCGGCATGCTCGGTGTGCTGGTGGCTCTGCGGCCGGACCAGGACGCGCTCATGAGTTGGGGCGCGTTGGCGGTACTGGTGGCCGCCTGCTGCTACGCCGTCTCTGCCATCACCGGCCGCGTGCTGACCCGCACCGACTCCAACGGCAGTCTGGTGTTCTGGATGACCCTGCTGGTGGCCGTGGGTGCCGGCGCGTTGGCCGCGCGCGGCTGGGTGCCCCTGCGCGCCGAGCACGGCTGGACCATCGTCGCGCTGGCCGTCACCGGCTTCATCGGCCAGATGTGCATCACGGAGGCCTTCCGCCATGGCCAGGCCGCGGTGGTCGCTCCCTTCGAGTACGCCGCGCTGGCCTGGGCAGTGGGCCTGGACTGGCTGCTGTGGCGCACGCTGCCCGACGCGGCGACGCTCGTGGGCGCCGCCATCATCGTGGCCAGCGGCCTCTACCTCGTGCAGCAGGAGCGCCGCGCGCGCCGCCTCGGCTAGCGCCGCGTGCCCTTCTTCTTGGCATGGCGCTCGTGCCACTCGGCGAGCGAGAAGTCCGGGTAGCTGTCGAAGCGCGGATCGCCGCGCTTGCCCTCCACCACCACCCAGTCGGCCTTGGAATCGAGCAGGATGTGCGCGTTCTCGGGCGGCACGGGCAAGGGCGTGTCGATGGCGCTGGCATGCGGGTGCACCAGCTCGGGCCAGGTCGGGTCCCAGAGCCACAGCGCGCTGCCGCAGCGCCCGCAGAAATGCCGTTGCCCACTGCTCTGGCGGTCTGGCTTGCCCTCCTCGCGCATGACCGCCTGGTACTTGCGCAGGTAGCGCTTGCCACGCACCTTGAGCGTGCCGGCATCGGCCCCCAGGTTGATCGCGTAGCCGCCACCGCCTGCGGTCTTGCGGCAGATCGAGCAGTAGCAGCGCATGAACGGCACGGGCGACGGGGCCTCGACCGAGAACTTCACGCTGCCGCAATGGCAGGAACCTTCGAGTTGCATGCCGGCCTTTCGACAAAGAGATCGTCAGAAAGCAAAACCGCCGGGCAAGGCCGGCGGTTCGGGGGAGCGGGAGAAGATCAGACCGAGAAGCTCGACCCGCAGCCGCAGGTGGTGGTGGCGTTCGGGTTCTTGATCACGAACTGGGCGCCCTGCAGGTCTTCCTTGTAGTCGATCTCGGCGCCGACCAGGTACTGGTAGCTCATGGCGTCGATCAGCAGCGACACGCCGTTCTTGGTCATGGTCGTGTCGTCCTCGTTGCTGATCTCGTCGAACGTGAAGCCGTACGAGAAGCCCGAGCACCCGCCGCCCTGCACGAACACGCGCAGCTTGAGCTCGGGGTTGCCTTCCTCGGCGATCAAATCGGCCACCTTGGCCGCGGCCGCATCGGTGAACAAGATGGGCTCGGGCATGACTTCGATGTTTTCGGCAACTGCGCTCATGGGGGTGTGCTCCGGAGAAAGATTCGGTCGATGCTAATGCAATCGGCCCGTCAGCGCCCTGCCCGTCAACAAGCCGGCAATGCAGGTGCGGTCATTCACAAAAAGAAAAACCGCCCAGGGGGCGGTTCTTCTCGGGTTCGCCAGGGCGCGATCAGCGCTTGGAGAACTGCTTGCGGCGGCGTGCAGAGTGCAGACCGACCTTCTTGCGTTCCACTTCGCGGGCGTCGCGGGTGACGTAGCCTGCAGCGCTCAGTTGCGGCTTCAGCGTCGCGTCCCAGTCGAGCAGCGCGCGCGTGATGCCGTGGCGCGTCGCGCCGGCCTGGCCGGATTCGCCGCCGCCGTGGACGTTGACCTGGATGTCGAAGGTCTCGACATGGTTGGTCAGCACCAGGGGTTGCTTCGCGATCATGATGGAGGTCTCGCGGCCGAAATAGGCCTGGATGTCCTTGCCATTGACCGTGATGTTGCCGCTGCCCTTTTTCAGGAACACACGGGCGACGCTGGATTTGCGACGGCCGGTGCCATTGTTCCAATCACCAATCATTGCGTGGCTCCTCAGATTTCCAGGGCTTTGGGCTGCTGGGCGGTGTGCGGGTGCTCGGCACCACCGTAGACCTTCAGCTTCTTGATCATCGCGTAGCCCAGCGGGCCCTTGGGCAGCATGCCCTTGACGGCCTTTTCCAGCGCGCGGCCGGGGTGCTTGGCCTGCATGTCGCGGAAGTTGGTTGCCGTGATGCCACCGGGATAGCCGGAGTGGCGGTAGTACACCTTGTCCAGGGACTTGGCACCGGTCACACGCAGCCGGGCTGCATTGACGATGACGATGAAATCGCCGGTGTCGACGTGAGGCGTGTAAATGGCCTTGTGTTTGCCGCGCAAACGGAGAGCAACTTCGCTGGCTACTCGTCCGAGGACCTTGTCGGTCGCGTCAATCACAAACCACTCATGCACGACCTCAGCGGGTTTTGCGCTGAAAGTAGTCATGTTTCTCTCTTTGGAAAGATGGGTTTGGGCAGCTCTTTTCCACGGTCGGTGTTTCTCTGAAGGAAACCTCTTAGGTGGGAGATGGTTCTTCGCCGCGGAGCCAGCCTGTCGCTGCGAAACCGCGCATTATAGGCAGAACTGGCCAAAGCGCCAACTAGGAGGCGTCAGGGCGGTGGTTCTCGCGCAGGCGGCGCGTGTTTTCCACGCACACCGGCATGGCCGCATACCGCGCTTGCTGGCAGGCCCGGAACAGGCACATGGGCCGGGTGAAGAAGTTGCTGTCGGGGCAGATCTGCTCGGCCGACAGTGCGCGCGGCGGGGTCGGCGCGCGGCGCGCCGGCGGGGGCGCATCGGGCTGGACGGGTGGCTCGACGGGCGTCAGCACCTCTGGCGGCATCGGCGCGGGCGGCAACGGTGCGGGCGCTGGCGCTGGCGCAGCCACCTCCACCGCAGTATCCGCCTTCGCTGGCTTCCTGGGCGGCGCCGGTGCCACCGCCGCCGGTGGCGGATCGCCCGGCGAGGCCACGATACCGACGGCCGCCAGCAGTCCCAGGACCAGCGCCGCCACCCCGGCCTTGGGCCACCAGGTGCCCCTCGTCGCACGCGTTGCCGTGGGCTGCGGCACCGCCGCCGGCCTCACAGCAGGCGCGGGCACGGTGATGCCCACGGTGCTGCTCTCCAGCGGCGCCTGCCACTGCGTGGGCGCGTCCTGGTGCGCCTGGCTGGTCGTGCGGCGCGGCGCAGACCAGCCCGGGCCGAGTTCGGCGCGCCAGTCGAAGCGCTCCATCCCCGGCACCGGCTGCAGTTGCAGCAGCGCGCCGAACGCAGCCAGGTCGCGCGGCCGCCGCTCCGGGTCGAGCGCGAGCCCGGCCGTCAGCGCCTCCACCAGCGCCGGTGTGTACGCCAGCCCATGCAGGCTGTGCAACTCCTGCGCCAGCTCGGCCGGCGGCCGCAGGCTGTCGCGCAGCACGCGCACGCTGGCCGGCACGGGCGGTGCCTGGTTCAGGCAGCCGTAGACCACGGCCGCCAGCGCGTAGACATCGCTCCAGGGCCCTTGGCGCATGCCCTCGGCATCGGCGTACTGCTCGATCGGCGCGTAGTTCACCTTCAGGATGGCGGTGTGCTGCGGCTCGTCCTGGCCCAGCGCCTGGCGCGCCGCCCCCAGGTCCAGCAAGACGGGCGGGCCGATGTCCTGCAGGAAGATGTTGTCGGGCGAGATGTCGCGGTGCACCGTGCCGCGGCGGTGCAGCAGTTCGAGCGCCTGCAGCACCGACCACAGCAGCTTGCGCAGCCAGGGCTCGGGCGGCGGAGCGCGCATCTGCGCGCAGGCTTCCTTGAGCGTCACGCCCTGGTACAGCGGCATCGCCATGTAGGCCGTGCGGTTCTGCTCCCACACGCGCAGCACCTTGACCAGCGCGGGGTGGTCGAACTGCGCCAGCAGCCGCGCCTCGTTCATGAACGAGCGCAACCCCTCCTCGAAGCGCCGCGCATCGGCCCCGGTACGCAGCGTCACGGCATGGCCGATGCGGTCGGCCAGGCCGCCCGGCAGGTACTCCTTGATCGCCACCGTGCGGTGCAGCGAGTGGTCGTAGGCGCGGTAGACCATGCCGAAGCCGCCCGCCCCGAGCAGGCCGTGCAGCTCGAACTCGGCCAGCCGCGTGCCGGGCGGCAAACCTTGCGAGGGATAGCGGGCGGTGGCGTTCACGGGGCAGGGCTGGCGGGCGGCAACGCCGGCCAGTGTAGAGGGCGCCCGCCGCGACGGCCGCGGCCGCCAGCGCCCCCCGCACTGGCCCCAGTACGGGCCCCAGTACCATTGGCCGATGTTCAGTTACCGCCACGCCTTCCATGCAGGCAACCACGCCGACGTGCTCAAGCACATGGTCCTGGTCGCCACCCTGCGTCACCTTGCCGAGAAGGAGACCGCGCTGGCGCTGCTGGATTCGCACGCCGGCGCCGGCCTCTACCGGCTCGATGGCGACTACGCTGCTACCAGCGGCGAGGCCGCCGATGGTGTGCTGCGGCTGCTGCAGGTGCCCGCCGCGCAGCGCGCGGAGTGGCCCGCCGCGCTGACCGATTACATGGAGCTGCTGGCCGGCTTCAACCCGAGCGGCGGCCACCGCATCTACCCCGGCTCCCCCTTCGTGATGCACCGGCTGGCGCGCCCGCAGGACCGGATCAAGCTGTTCGAGATGCACCCCACGGACGGCAAGACGCTACAGGCCAACATCGACCAGCTCGAGGCCGGCCGCCAGGTCGTGGTGTTCCGCGAGGACGGCTTCGAGGGCGTGCGCCGCTTTCTGCCGCCGCCCTCGCGCCGCGCACTGTTGTTGTGCGACCCGAGCTACGAACTCAAGAGCGACTACGGGCGCGTGGTGGAGCTGCAGACCATGGCACTGCAGCGCTTCCCGACGGGCAGCAGCATGGTCTGGTACCCCATCATCGCGCGCAACGAGGCGCACATCCTGCCGCGCAAGCTCAAGAGCGTGGCCACGCGCGCGGGCAAGCCCTGGCTGCACGCCACGCTGACCGTGAAGGCGGCCAAGCAGGTGGCCGCAGGCGAACGCCGCCCGGGCCTGCCGGGCAGCGGCGTGTTCATCGTGAATCCGCCCTACACGCTCAAGCCGGCGCTGGAGCAGGCATTGCCGCTGCTCGTGAAGCTGCTGGCGCAGGACGAGAACGCCACCCACACGCTGGAGACGCAGGGCGGCTGAGCGGCGCCTCGCGCCGCCTGCTGCCTCAGAAGTGGTAGTCGGCGCGGACCATCGGGGTCTTGGCCAGCGAGCCCGGCACGCTGTGCGGGTTGCCGAACTTGTTGCGCCAGTACTGGTAGCCCACGCCCACGCGGAACGAATTCTTGCTGGCGCCGATGTGCGGCGACACGTCGTAGAACAGCGTCATGTCCAGGTTGGTCTCTGGCGACGTCGGCCCGCCGAACTCGTTCTTGCCCTTGTCGCCGATGTAGTTCAGGAAGCCCTCGAACGACAGGCCGGTGTTGCCCACGGGGATGCCCCAGGCCAGGTTCAGCATCGGGTGCACGTCGTAGGAATACCGGTCCGCGATACCGACCGGCTTGTTGCTCTCCCACAGCGCGTACACGCCGACATTCAGGAAGCCGGCGGGCACATCGACCATGAAGGTCGGACCAGCCACCACCATGCGCTTCTTGGAGCTGTAGCCCGGGTCGTTCTTGGTGTTCACGTCGAAGCCGGCCGTCAGGCCCAGGCCCTTGACCGGCCCGAAGGCGAACGACTTGCCCGTGACCTTGCCCAGGTCCAGCGTGTGGCGGTAGACCACGTAGATCTCCTGCGCATTGCTGTCCTTGCCGTCGGACATCAGAAAGTCGACGTTGAGGAAGTTGCTACCGTACTTGTAGCCGCTGGCATGCGTGAAGTTGACGATGGTCTTCTCGATGTCCTGCGGGTTGTAGGGCTCGGCGAACTTGGTGCCCCAGCGCACGCCCATGGAGGTGTCGCTCCAGTCGGCGGCCTGGGCGCCGATGGCGGCGCAGGTCAGCGCGGCGGCGGCCGCGAAACGGAAGATGTCTTGGTTTTGGTGCATGGGGAAGGTTCCAGTTGTCATCGCACAGCTGTCACAGCAACCAGCGTGCCATGTACTGTGTGAACGATCGTAGCCATGCCCGGCACAAGGACCATCCGGCTTTCAGTGCGTACTCCATACGCAATGGCATATACCGCGCAGCCGCGACGCCCGCCCGTACGCGTGCAGCGTGCCGGGATCAAGGCGGTGCGGCCAGCACCTCGCGCGCCACCGCAACGAACGAGGCCAGCACGGCCAGGCCGGCGTCTTCCTTGCGCCAGGCCAGCGCACCCACTGTCAACGGCACCAGGCCGCGCACGGGCACCAGCCGCGCCCCGCGCATGCCGGCCTGCGCCAGCGAGGCCGGCACCAACGCCACGCCCAGGCCGGCAGACACCATGGCCACCACCGTGAGCCACTGCCGTGCCGCATGGCGCGTGCGCGGATGGATGCCGGCCCGGTTGAACACCGCGATCACGTTGTCGTAGTTGGCCGGCGCCACGTCGCGCGCGAACATCACGAAGTTCTCGTCCGCCAGGCGCTTGAGGTCGAGGCTCTTCTCGCCCGCCAGCGGATGCGCCTCGGGCAGGCAGCACACCAACCGGTCGTCGGCCAGCGGCAGGCTGGCCAGCGCGGCGGGGAAGGCCCTGGCGTTGAGGAAGCCGGCGTGCATCTGCCCATGGCGCAGGGCTTCGAGCTGCTCCGCCGAAGACATCTCGCGCAGATGGACCTCGATGTCGGGCCGGCGCGCGCTGAAGGTCTCGACGATGCGCGGCACCTCGCGGTAGACCATGGAGCCGGTCATGCCCAGTTCCAGCCGGCCGCGCATGCCCGCAGCCACGGCCTGGGCCGCGTCGCGCGCCGCGGCCACCCGCTCCAGCACCAACCGGGCCTCGGCCAGATAGGCCGCGCCGGCCGGCGTCAGCGTCACCTGCTTGCTGTTGCGCTCCAGCAGGCGCACGCCCAGTTCGTCCTCCAGCGCCTTGAGGGCCGAACTCAGCGGTGGCTGGGTGATGGCCAGGCGCTGGGCGGCGCGGCCGAAGTGCAGTTCCTCGGCAAGGACGACGAAGTAGCGCAGCAGGTGCAGTTTCATGGTGGGCCGCGATTGTGCGACCCCTGCTCCTCAATACGACTTGGGCAACCCCAGCACCTTCTCCGCGATGAAGCACAGGATCAGCTGCGGGCTGACCGGCGCCAGCCGCGGAATCCAGGCCTCGCGCATGTAGCGCTCCACGTGGTACTCCTTGGCGTAGCCCATGCCGCCGTGCGTGAGGATGGCGTTCTCGCAGGCGTGGAAGCAGGCCTCGGCGCCCAGGTACTTGGCGGCATTGGCCTCGGCGCCGCAGGGCTGGTGCGCGTCGTAGAGGCTGGCGGCCTTGTGCACCATGAGGTGCGCCGCCTCCAGCTCCATCCACGACTTCGCCAGCGGATGCTGGATGCCCTGGTTCTGGCCGATGGGCCGGTCGAACACCACGCGCTCCTTCGCGTACTGCGCTCCGCGCGCGAGCGCCGCGCGGCCCAGGCCGATGGCCTCGGCCGCGATCAGGATGCGCTCGGGGTTCAGGCCGTGCAGGATGTAGCTGAAGCCCTTGCCCTCCTCGCCGATGCGGTCCTCCACCGGAATGCGCAGGCCGTCGATGAAGACCTGGTTGGAGTCCACCGCCTTGCGGCCCATCTTCTCGATCTCGCGCACCTCCACCGTGCTGCGGTCCAGGTCGGTGTAGAACAGGCTGAGGCCTTCGGTGCCGCGCGCCTCCTCCACGGGCGTGGTGCGCGCCAGCAGCAGGATCTTGTTGGCCACCTGGGCCGTGGAGATCCAGACCTTCTGGCCGGTCACGACATAGTGGTCGCCCTGGCGCACGGCGCGCGTCTTCAGGCGCAGCGTGTTCAGGCCGGTGTTGGGCTCGGTCACGCCGAAGCACGCCTTGTCGCGCCCTGCGATCAAGGGCGGCAGCCAGCGCTGTTTTTGCGCGTCGCTGCCGAACACCACGGCCGGGTGCAGGCCGAAGATGTTCATGTGCACCGCCGAGGCGCCCGACAGGCCCGCGCCAGTGGCGCTGATGGTGTGCATCATCAGCGCCGCCTCGGTGATGCCCAGGCCGGCGCCGCCATAGGCCTCGGGCATGGCGATGCCGAGCCAGCCGGCCTGCGCCATGGCCTGGTGGAAGTCGTCGGGAAAGCCGCCTTCGCGGTCGCGGCGCAGCCAGTAGTCGGAATCGAAGGGTGCGCAGACGCGCTGGACGGCGTCGACGATCTGCTGCTGTTGTTCGCTCAGGTTGAAGTCCATGGCTTTCCTCAGGAGCGGCGCACGCGCGCCGGGTCTTCGCCGTAGGGCGGGCTGTAGATGACGAGCAGGCGTGCAGGCTGCGCACTGGTGACGGTGAAGACGTGCATGGCGTCGGCCGGGAACAGGCAGCAGTCGCCGGGCTGCATCTCGAACACCTCGCCACCGACCTCGGCACGCGCCGTGCCTTCGAGCAGGTAGCAGACCTGCTCCATGCCCGGGTGCGCATGCGGCAGCGCGCCCCCGCCCGCGCCGATGGTGCCCAGCACCACCTCCAGATGGCGGGCGCCATTGGCCGGGCCGATCAGGCGCTGGTTGTGGGTGTGGTCGTGGTTGGCCGGGCTGTAGCTCGGCACTTCGCTGCTGCGCACGAACAAGGGGGATCTCATGGCGTGGTCTCCTGCAATGGTTCGGCCTGGCGGCAGGCGCCGCCGGCCAGCAGTGCTGCGATCTCGGCGTCGGCAAACCCAGCCTCGCGCAGTACCGCCGAGGAATGCTCGCCCAGCCGCGGGGCCGGCCCGGGCTGGTCGGCCGGCGGCGTGCCGCTCCAGCGCGTCGGCACACCGGTGCCGACCAGCCGGCCTTCGCTGGGGTGGTCTAAGCGGCGCACGAAGCCGGTGACTGCGTGGTGCGGGTCTGCAAGCAGATCGGCGGGGCCCATCATCGGCATGTTGGGCACGTCGGCGGCGTCCAGCAGCGCCTGCCACTCGGCCGTGCTGCGCTCGCGCATGAGGCGTGCCACCTCGGCATACACCGCATCGATGTGCTGGGCGCGGGCGCTGTGCGTGGCGAAGCGCGGGTCTTCGGCCAACGCCCGGCCCGGTGGGCCGATGGCCGCAAAGAAGCTGCGCCAGTGCTTGTCGTTGTAGATCAGCACGCACAGGTGGCCGTCGCGCGTGCGGTAGGGGCGGCGGTACGCCGTCAGCAACCGGGCGTAGCCGGCGTCGCCGTGCGGCGGCTCGAAGGCCAGGCCGGCCAGGTGGTCGCCCAGCACGAACTGCGTCATGGCCTCGAACATCGGCACCACGATGGCCTGGCCTTCCCCGGTCTTCTCGCGCGCGAACAGCGCGGCGGTGATCGCGTAGACCGCGTGCAGGCCGGTCACGCGGTCGGCCAGCGTGATGGGGGCGTAGGCCGGCTCGCCGCCCGCGTAGGCCTGCGTCAGCCAGGGAATGCCGGTCGCGCCCTGGATTAGGTCGTCGTAGGCCGGCCGCGCGGCGTAGGGGCCGTCCTGGTCGAAGCCGCAGCAGTTCACGTGGATCAGGCGCGGGTGCGCGGCACGCACGCTGGCCGCGTCCAGGCCGAGGCGGGCCAGGGCCTGCGGGCGCACGTTGCTGATCAGCACGTCGCTCTGCCCGGCCAGCCGCAGCGCGGCGGTGCGTGCGGCGGGCTGCTTCAGGTCGAGCACGATGCTGCGCTTGCCCTGGTTGGCCTGCAGGAAGATGTGGCCCATGCCCGGGTTGCGCATGGGGCCCACGTGGCGCATGTTGTCGCCCTCGGGGCTTTCGAGCTTGGTCACCTCGGCGCCCAGCGAAGCCAGAATCTGGGTGGCGAACGGGCCCATGATGACCGAGCTCAGGTCGAGCACCTTGACGCCCGCGAGCGGGCCTTGCGGGGAACTCATTCCGGCTTTACGCCGGACTGGCGGATCAGCGCGCCCCAATGCGCCAGCTGGTCGGCCACGTACTTGGTGAACTCCTCGGGCGTCTTGGACGGCCACACCTCGAAGCCCAACTGGCGCAGCTTGTCCTGCGTGTCGGGCTCGGCCAGCACCTGCTGCAGTGCGCCGTTGATGCGGTCGACCACCGGCTTGGGCAGGCCGGCCGGACCGAAGATGC
Organism: Pseudorhodoferax soli; assembly: GCF_003337555.1. Lineage (GTDB taxonomy): Bacteria > Pseudomonadota > Gammaproteobacteria > Burkholderiales > Burkholderiaceae_C > Pseudorhodoferax > Pseudorhodoferax soli. Next base: position 575,118 of record NZ_QPJK01000002.1, read on the forward strand.
CGTTCCAGGAGGTCAGGTCGAAGCCCTTGACCGTGGCACCCACGGGCGGCACGCCGGGCAGGATCTGCGACTCGCGCGCCGTGGTGATCGCCAGCGTACGGATCTTGTCGGTTTTGAGCATGGCCATGCCCGAACCCAGATCGGCCACGTAGACCTGCACCTGGCCACCGACCAGGTCGGTCATGGCCTGGGGGCTGCTCTTGTAGGGAATCTGCGCGATGTCGATGCCGGCGATGCGCTTGATGGCCTCCATGGCCACGAGCGATGTGCTGTTGGGTGTGGCATACGACAGCTTGCCCGGATTGGCCTTGGCGTACGCGATGAACTCGGCCAGTGTCTTGGCGGGCACCGAGGGGTGCACGGCCAGCGCGAACGGCAGCTCGCCCACGCGCGCGATCGGCGTGAAGTCCTTGATCGGGTCATAGCGCAACTCCTTGTACAGCGCCGGGTTGGCGGAGTGCGAGGTGTTGGTGGTCATGAACAGCGTGAGCCCGTCGGGCTTGGCCTTCGCCACGTACTGCGCAGCGACCTGGGCGTTGGCGCCGGGCTTGTTGTCGATGACCACGGTCTGGCCGAGCTTCTCGGCCAGCTTCTGGCCGACGGTGCGGGCCACGGCATCGGTGCCGCTGCCGGCCGCGAACGGCACGACCAGGGTGAGGGGCTGGGGGTTCTGGGCCTGCAGGCTGCCGAACGGCGCGGCAGCAAGCAGCGCCAGCAACAGGCGGCGGTGTCTCCACATGGACTTGTCTCCTCGGGGTGTGATGGGGAACGCGTCCGCATCTTCCCTGGGGCCAAGCATTGGCGTCCAATTGCAAATTCGGCTGGAAGCATTCGTTGTGCGAATGCTTGGGCCGCGCCCGCCGTGGCGGCGGGCGGTGCACCGCTCAGGATGCGCTGTAGTCCACCAGGCCCTTGAGCAGCTTGTCGCTCAGCTTGCGGCGCTCCAGCCTGAACACGCCCACACCCGACCGGCTGCCGTCGTTGTTGGTGTTGCCTTCGACCGTCACGAGACGGCCATCGGGCAGCACGCGCTCCACGATGCCGGCATGCCCGAGCCCGTGGCCGAAATCGCAGATGAACACCTGCCCCGGCTTGACGAGCGAGATGTCGGCCAAGGCCTCGGCGCCCGTGATGCGGACCACGCCCGGCACGAAGCGGGCGCGGCCCCAGTGGTCGAGGCAGCCCGCGGTCCGAGGCACCACATTGGGCGTCCCCAGGTGCACGGCCGCCTGGTGGAAGGCCCAGTAGACGAAGGCCATGCACCAGGCACGCGTGTCCGGGCTGCCGGTCAGCGGAACGCCGGTGACCGTGAGGTAGTGATCGACCATCGGCCCGCGGTTGCTGCCGAGTGGCACCTCCATCTGCCCGATCTGCGACGCTGCGACGCCCAGGGCCTGCAACGCCAGCGGCGACGACGGCGCCGGCACTTCCGTGGCTGCGGCCACGCCGAACAGCGCCCCCCAGGTGAAGCGGCCGATCTCGCCATCGACCACCAGCGCGTTGCCCTGGCTGTCCACATTTTGGGTTTGGAACACCTTGACCACGGCCACCATCTGCGCATCGAACAGACCGGCCGTGAACGGGCCGTAGCCGTGGCCCTTGAGTGCTGTCTGCACGGCCCTGACGAGCGCCGCGTCGGCCTCGCCCTTCTTGATCAGGTGGTTCGGGAACGGGCGGGGGGTCGTCGTTGCCATGGCATTTCTCCTGTGCGGCCGATCCTGCTCCGCGCCGGCAGGCCGCACATCCTTTGCCTTGAGGATGCGCCGAGGGCGCCGCCCTGCGTTCAGGCCAGCGGCACGCGCTGGCGGATCTCGGCCAGCCGCGCCTGGTCGTAGACCGGCTGCGGCGGCATGCCCTCCAGGTGGGCGATGTCGGCCCAGTCCAGGATGTCCAGGCGGTGCGCATCGTCCTTGACAAGCACCTGCACCTGGCTCACGCCGGCATTCGGGATGTGGGCCTCGCGCGGCCCGTCCAGCGAGCGCGCGCGTGCGCTGCGCCAGACCATGTCGAGCACGCCGCCATGCGTGACCACCACCAGCGTCTCGCCGGCATGGGCATTGGCCAGCTCGCGCAGGCCCTGCAGCACGCGGCCATGGAAGCGGCGCGTGCTCTCCCCGCCCTCGAAGGCGTAGTCGGCACGGAAGTCGACCCAGTCGTTCCAGGCTGCCGGGTGCAGGCGCTTGATCTCGTCCACGCTCATGCCGTCGACCACGCCGAAGCTCTGCTCACGCAGGGCCGCGCTTTCGATGGGGTCGGGGCCGCCGCGCCGCGCCAGCAGCTCGGCCAGCGGGGCGGCGGTCTGGCGGGCCCGCGCGAGGTCGCTGCTGACCACGCGGTGCACCTCCCCGCTGGCCAGGCGCCGCGCGACACGCAGCGCCTGCTCGTGGCCGGTGGCGTTCAGCGGCACATCCACCTGGCCCTGAAAGCGCAGTTGGCGGTTCCACTCGGTTTCACCATGGCGCACGAGAATCAGACGGGTCATGCCTGGGATTATCCAAAAGCTGCCAGCGGATAAGCTCAGGTGCTGCACGAGTTCTATCGTTGATTCTGAGCATAAATGGACAAGTTGATCCTGATCCCCGGCCTGGCCTGCGATGGCGGGCTCTGGCATGCGCTGCTGCAGGCCCTGCCCCCGCAGTGGAATGCGCACGTCACGGACGTGGCCGAACGCAGCGCCAGCATCGAGGAGATGGCCGAGCGCCTGCTGGCCGAGCACGACGGCCCGCTGGTGCTGTGCGGGGCCTCCATGGGCGGCATGGTCGCCATGGAAGCGGCGCGCCAGGCCCCGGCGCGCCTGCGCGGCCTGGCCCTGTTGGGCACCTCGGCCCGGCCGGAGACGCCGGACATGCGCCAGCTGCGCGAGCAGGCCATCGGCCTGTTCGAAAGCGGCCGTGCCGACGAGGTGCTGCGCGCCAACGTGCCCTTTGCCTTCGACCGGCGCCACCCGGAGCTCAAGGCCTTGGCGAAGAGCTACCTGGAGATGGTGCTGCGCGTGGGCGCCGCGCAGCTGGTGCGGCAGAACCGCGCCGTGATGGCCCGGCCCGACGCGCGCATCCACCTGCCGGCGCTGCGCTGTCCGGTGCTGGTGGCCAGCGGCGCATCGGACAGCCTGACGCCACCCGATTGCGCACGCGAGATCGCAGCGCTCGTGCCGCATGCCGAGCTGCACCTGCTGCCGCTGTGCGGCCACATGCTGACGATGGAGCAGCCGGCGGCGGTCAACGCGCTGCTGCTGGACTGGCTGGCGCGGTTGCCGTGACCGCCGCCCGGCCGCCCGAAGGCGCTCGCAACGCAGCCGAAGCCGAAGGTTTCCAGTGAACGCTCAGCCCGTGCGGCCCACCTTGGCCAGCAGGCAGCGCAGCACATAGGGCGAGACGAACTTCTCGACCTCGCCGCCCAGCGTCGCGATCTCGCGCACGAAGGTGCTGGAGATGAACTGGTACTTGTCGCCCGGCGTCAGGAACACGGTTTCCACGTCGGGCATCAGCGTGCGGTTCATGCCGGCCAGCTGGAACTCGTAGTCGAAATCGGTCACGGCCCGCAGGCCCCGCACCATGGCCTTGCCGCCCTTGGCCACGACGAAGTCGCGCGCCAGGCCGGCGTAGCTGTCGACCTGCACCTGCGGATACGGCTTGACGGACTCGCGCACCATCTCGATCCGCTCCTCCAGCGAGAACAGCGTCTTCTTGTGGTGGCCAGCCGCCACCGCCACGACCACGGTGTCGAACAGCTGGGCCGCACGCCGCACCACGTCTTCGTGGCCCAGCGTCATCGGATCGAAGGTGCCGGGATAGACGGCGATCACATGGTGGCTCATGGGCGGCTTTCTCCTGGGCTTGTCTCGTGCGGCGCGATTATGCGCGGGCGAGCAGGTGCGCATGCACGGCACCGGCCTTCAGGTGGCGCTCGGCCACGAGGCCATGGCCTGCCAGGCGCTCAGCGCCCCAGAGTTCGGGCGCTTCCAGGTACAGCCGGCCTTGCGGCGTCAGCACGCGCAGCGCTGCGGCGACAGCGGCCGTGTACTGCGTGGTGTCGAACGGCGGATCCACCAGCACCAGGTCGATGCTGGCCGCGCCCAGACGGCCCGCCAACGCCACGCCGTCGCCGCGCGTGACCTGCAGCTGCGTGGCCCCGAGCCGGGTCTTGAGTTGCACGAGTTGCGCCACCAGGGCGGCGTCGGTCTCGAACAGATGCACTTCGGCAGCACCGCGCGAGGCGGCCTCCAGGCCCAGCGCGCCGGTACCCGCGAACATGTCCAGGCAGCGCCAGCCGCTGAGATCCTGTCCGAGCCAGTTGAACAGCGTTTCGCGCACGCGGTCGGGGGTTGGGCGCAGGCCGGGCTTGTCGGCCACGGGCAGCTTGGTGCGCTTCCACTGGCCGCCGATGATGCGGATTTCATTCGGGCGGGCCGGCGCGGCGGTCTTCTTGGTGGTCTTCTGAGCAGTGGGACGGGGCATGCGGCGAGCTTACGCGACGCCGGCGGCCCGCCACGCCAGCCCCGCGGCCAGCACCAGCATGGTGGCGCCGATGAAGCGGTCCAGCCACTGCCAGGCGCGCGGCCGCGCGAACCACGGCGCCAGCCAGCGCGCGCCGAAGCCCAGCGCCGCGAACCAGCCGGCGCTGGCCAGCGCCGCGCCGGCCACGAAGGCCACGCGCGCCAGCGCCGCATGCTGGGCGCCGACCGAGCCCACCAGCAGCACCGTGTCCAGATACACATGCGGGTTCAGCAGCGTGAAGGCCGCCGCCTGGCCCAGCACGGCGACGCGGCCGGCCGATCCCTCCGCGGCGGGCTGCAGCGCGGCAGGCCGCCGGCTGCGCCACAACGCGCGCAGCCCATAGGCGGCCAGGAACACGGCGCCCACCGCAGCCAACGCGCGGGCCAGCAACGGCTGCGCGCCCAGCAGGCTGGCCATGCCGAAGACACCGGCGGCGACCAGCAGCGCATCGGCCAGCGCGCAGAACAGCACGACCTGCGGCACATGGGCGCGGCGCAGGCCCTGCCGCAGCACGAAGGCGTTTTGCGCGCCGATGGCGACGATCAAGGCGAGGCTCAGCGAGAAGCCCTGGAGGAGTGCAGACATGGGTGCGGAGCATGCCGGCGCGGCGCCCGGCGGGCCAGCGCAAACTTCTAAACTCGGTTCAGTTTTTCTTCACCGATGGGGGATGCCGTGCTCGACTATGCCGCCCTTGCCGCGCTGGCCGCCGTGGTCCGCGAAGGCAGCTTCGAACGCGCCGCCCAGGCGCTGCACGTGACGCCATCGGCCGTTTCGCAGCGCGTGCGCCTGCTCGAGGAACGCGTGGGCTGTGCACTGGTCGTGCGCGGCCAGCCCTGCCGCGCCACGGACGTGGGCCAGCACCTGTGCCGCCACCTGGCCCAGGTGCGCCTGCTGGAGCACGATCTGCAGGATGTGTTGCCGGTGGCAGCGCCGACCGCCGAGCGCGCGCGCCTGCCCGTGGCCGTCAACGCGGACAGCCTGGCCAGCTGGTTCGCGCCGGCCGCCGCGCAGTACGCGGCCACGGCGCAGGTGCTGCTCGAACTGACCGTGGACGACCAGGACCACACGGCCGAGCGCCTGCGCAGCGGCGCCGTGCTGGCGGCCGTGACGGCGCTGGCCAAGCCCGCAGCCGGCTGCAACAGCCAGGCCCTGGGCACGCTGCGCTACCTGGCCGTGGGCAGCCCGGCATTCATGGCACGGCATTTCGCCGAGGGTGTGCAGGCCCGCAGCCTGGCGCTGGCCCCGAGCCTGCTGTTCGACCGCAAGGACCAGTTGCAGGCCCGCTGGGTACGCCGGCAATGCCGCAAGGCGGTGCCGCTGCCCTGCCACCTGCTGCCTTCGCCGCAGGCCTTCATCGAAGCCGGGTTGGCCGGCATGGGCTGGGGCATGCAGCCGCTCCCGCTGGTGCAGCCGCTGTTGGCGGCCGGCCGGCTGGTGGAACTGGTGCCGGGCACGCCGCTGGACGTGCCGCTGTACTGGCAGCACGCGCGGGCCGCCTCGGCGCTGCTCGACGGGCTCGGCCGCGCAGTGCTGGTGGCTGCGCGCGCGGCGCTCGGCTGAGCGGTGGCAGTGCGGATCAGGCGCCGCCGACCACCACCGTCACCATGCGCTCGGGCTGCAGCATGCGCGCGAACGCAGCGCGGACCTGCGCCACCGTGATGGCCTCCACACGCTGCGTCCAGGTGTCCAGGTAGTCCAGCGGCAAGCCGTTCCAGGCGATGTTGGCCACGTTGCCGAGCAGCTTGCGGTTGCTGTCCAGCCGCAGCGCGAAGCCGCCGACCAGGTTGTCCTTGGCCGCCTTCAGCTCCTCTTCGGTCGGACCCTCGGCGACGAAGCGCGCCAGTGTCTCGCGCGCCACGGCAATGGCTGCGCCGGCCTGGTCGGCACGGGTCTGCAGGCCGACCGTGAACGCGCCGGCATGGCGGCCCGGCGAGAAGTCGCTGGACACGCCGTAGGTGAGCCCACGCTTTTCGCGCACCTCGTGCGTGAGACGCGAGGTGAAGCCGCCGGCGCCCAGGATGTGGTTGCCCACGAGCACGGCGAAGAAATCCGGGTCATCGCGCTTGATGCCAGGCTGGCCGATCAGCACCTGCGCCTGGTTGGACGCGAACGGGATGCGCCGCTCCTCGGCCTTGCCCAGTGCCGGCACCTCGCCCACGGCTGGCAGCGGCGCGCAGGCGGTCTGCGGCAGCCGCGAGAGCAAGGCCTGCACCAACTGGTCGGCCTGCTGGCGCGTCACGGCGCCCACCACGCTGACCTTGGCGCGGCAGGGCAGGATGCTGCTGGCGTAGAAGGTGCGCAGCTGGTCGACCGAGATGGCGGCCAGGGTCTGCTCCGTGGTCTCGCGGCCATAGGGATGGCCGCCGTAGACCAGCTCCTGGAAGGCGCGGCTCGCCACCGGGCCGGGCCGCGTGTAGGACTCGCGCAGCGCCGCGCCGATGCGCTCGCGGTCGCGCTGCCACACCGCGGCATCGAAGGCCGGCGTGCCCAGCTGGCGCGCGGCCAGCGCGACGGCCTTGGGCAGCAGATCCGGATAGGTCAGCGTGCGCAGCGAGAAGCTCATGCGGTCGCGGCTGGCACTGGCACCGAACGAGGCGCCCAGGTCGGCCCAGGCTTCGCCCAGCGCGTTCTCGTCCAGGGCGGGCTCGGGGCCCTGCGCGGCGATGCCCTTGTTGGCCTGCCCCGCCGTGGCATCGGCCAGACCCGCCTGCGCGGCCGGGTCGCGGCGCGAGCCGGCATCGAAGTCGAGCTGCACGTCGACCATGGGAATGCCCGGGCTTTCGACCAGATAGACCTCGGCGCCACTGGCCTGGGTCCAGCGCTGCAGCGGAATGGCGGCGCTGGCCCAGCCGGCGGCCATGAGCAGGGATGCGGCCAACGACAGCCGCGCGCAAGACATCAGTTTGTTCATCGGCTCGGCTCGCTGGCAGGGGCTTGGCGCGCACCGGCGGGTGCGTTCTTGCGGGTGGCGGCATCCACGGGCTGCGGCCGCAGCACGGCCACGTTGAGCTGGTCGTCGCCGAAGTAGCGGGCCGCCACCGCCTGCACCTGCTCGGCCGTGACCAAGCGCAGCCGCTCGATCAGGCGGTCGGAGAAATCGGGTGCAAAGCCGGTGACCCACTGGCTGCCGAGTTCGCGCGCCTGGTTGAACAGCGAATCGCGCTTGTAGACCTGACCGGCCACCCACTGCGTCTTGACGCGCGCGAGCTCGGCGGCGCTGACACCCTCGCGCGCCACGCGGGCCACCTGCTCGCGCAGCGCAGCCTCCAGCTGTTCGGTGGTCTTGCCGGGCGCCGGCACCCCGTCCAGCACGAACAGCTGCGGGCCGCGGCCCATGAGGCCGTTGCTGGCGCCGGCACTGTCGGCCAGGCGGTCGGGGCCCTGGGTCAGCGCGCGCTCGAGCCGGGCGCCAGGGTAGCCGTCGAGAACGGCGGACAACACGGTCAGCGCCAGCGCGTCCTCGCTGTCCTCGAGCTGGGTGACCTGGGGTACCTTGAACGCCATGGCCAGGTAGGACTGTTCGGCCGGCGCCTTGAGTTCCAGCCGCCGGATGCCGCGCTGCGCCGGCTCCTCGCGCGGCTTGCGGCCCGGCACGGCTGCGGCCGGGATGGCGCCGTAGGTGCGTTCTGCCAGTGCGCGCACCTGCGCCACGTCCACGTCGCCCACGATCACCACAGCGGCATTGGCCGGCACGTACCACTTGCGGTAGAACTGGCGCACGTCGTCGGGCGTGAGGCTGTCCAGGTCGCCCATCCATCCGATGATGGGCCGGCGGTAGGGCGCGGCCTGGTAGGTCATGGCGTAGAGCGCCTCGTACAGCCGGGCGCGCGGTGCATCGTCGGTGCGCATGCGCCGCTCTTCTTTGATGACAGCCAGTTCGCGCGTGAATTCGTCGTCGGCCCAGCGGTTGTGGGCGAAGCGGTCGGACTCCAGGCGCATCACCTCCTCGAGCCGGCTGGACGGGATCTGCTGGTAGTAGCCGGTGTAGTCGAAGGAGGTGAAGGCGTTCTCGGAGCCGCCGATGGCCGCCACGCGGCGCGAGAACTCGCCCGGCTGGAGCTGCTCCGTGCCCTTGAACATCATGTGCTCCAGCGCATGGGCGACGCCGCTGGTGCCATCCACCTCGTCCATGCTGCCCACGCGCAGCCAGACCATGTGCACCGCCGTCGGCGCGCGCCGGTCGGGCTTGATGATCAGCCGCATGCCGTTGGCAAGCTGGAATTGCTGGGCGGCGACCGCGGCGCTGGCGCCTGCGGCCGCCGAAGGCGCTGGGGGTGCTGTCTGGGCCTGCAGGCCGGGTGTCGCCCAGGCCAGCGCGAAGGCCATGGTGCACGCTGAAAGAATGCGTTTCATAGAATCATCCGATTCTAAGAACGCCCCAAATGTTCAGTTTCTTCAAGAAAAAACCGCCCGCACCGGAGCCGGCACCCGCCGAAGCGACGCCCGCCCCTGCGGCGGCCGAGCCGCCGGAGCCCGCCGGCCGCAATTGGCTGCGCAATCCCTTTGGCGGAAGCAAGCCAGAGGCGGCACCCGATCCACCGCCCGCCGAGGTGGCTGCCGAGGTGGCCGCCGAGCCCGCAGCCCGCACCGGCTGGGTGGACCGCCTCAAGCTGGGCCTGCGCAAGACCGGCAGCAGCATCACCACCGTCTTCACCGGCACCCGCATCGACGAGGCGCTGTACGAGCAACTCGAAGAAGCCCTGCTGATGGCCGACGCTGGCGTGAAAGCCACGACGGTGCTGCTGGACGACCTGCGCCGCCGCGTGAAGGAGGCCCGGGCCACCGAGCCTGCCGCCGTGCGCGGACTGCTGGTCGATGCCATCGCCGACATGCTGCGGCCCTTGCAGAAGCCGCTGGTGATCGGTGAGCACAAGCCTACCGTGGTGATGGTGGCCGGCGTCAATGGCGCGGGCAAGACCACCTCGATCGGCAAGCTCACACGTCACCTGGCGGCGCACCAGGCCTCGGTGCTGCTGGCCGCGGCCGACACCTTCCGGGCCGCTGCACGTGAGCAGCTGGCCGTCTGGGCCGACCGCAACTATGTGGAGACCATCAGCCAGCAGGGCGGCGACCCGGCGGCCGTGGCCTTCGACGCCGTCAATGCCGGCCGCGCCCGCGGCAAGGACGTGGTGCTGGTCGACACGGCCGGCCGCCTGCCGACCCAGCTGCACCTGATGGAGGAGCTCAAGAAGATCCGCCGCACGCTGGTCAAGGCCGACACCGCCGGCACCGGCGTACCGCACGAGGTGCTTCTGGTCATCGACGGCAACACCGGCCAGAACGCGCTGATGCAGGTCAAGGCCTTCGACGACGCGATCGGCCTGACGGGCCTGATCGTGACCAAGCTGGACGGCACGGCCAAGGGCGGCGTGCTGGCCGCCATCGCCCAGGAGCGGCCCGTGCCGGTTTATTTCATCGGCGTGGGCGAGAAGCTGGAAGACCTGGAAACCTTCGACGCGCGCGAGTTCGCGCAGGCATTGCTGGGCTGAGCGCCGGGCTGCACACCACCGCTCAGGGCCGCGTCTCGCAATCGCCCTTGAACAACTGGCGGCCGTCGTCGCGCAACAGGCGGGCATGGCGCTTGCGGGTGTCCACGCGCCACTGCGCGCCGACGCCGAAGACGACCTCGTCGCCCGCCACGAAACCCGAACTGAGCCATTGCCCGTTCACGGCCACGGCGTTCTCGGCCGCGCTGTAGCGCACCTCCACGCGCCGCGCCGCGCGCCCGGCATCGGGCTGCATGCCGCAGTACAGGCTGCGGCTGTCGGGCGGACTGCCGCGCGCCGCGAGTTCGGCAGCGATCTGGGCGGCCCGGCCGGGCGCGCCGCTGGCCTCGCAGCTGAACCGGGCCACCAGGGCGGTGCCATCCATGGTGTGCACGGGCTCGAACACCAGACTGGTGAGGTCCGTGCGGCCGCTGCGCCGCGGCGGCTGCACGAAGGGTTGCTCGGGCTCAAGCCGACCCGAAGGCATGACGGAATTGAGGATGGCAATGCGCTGGGGCATGCGGCAATCCACGACGTAGTTCGCATAGCCGACCAGGGGCGACGGCCGCTGGGCATGCACGAGGAAGTACGTGCCGGCCACATGGTCGCGGTCGACCACGTCGAGCGCGATGGCGTCCACGCCGACGAGCATCTCGTCGATGCGCTGCACCATGTGGAAGCTGGCCGGCGCGGTCTGGGCGGCCGCGGACAGGGCGACGAACGAGGCGGCAAGGCAGAAGGGAAGTCGGCAGGACGGCATCAAGAAGTTCAGCGCCCCGCCGGTGCCGCACTCGCGGACCTACATGGCGGGCTTGTCGCTCAAGGCCTTCAGATTGTCGCGCAGCTGCTGGCTCATCGGCAGACCGAGGTTGATGCCGCGCGGCGGGATCGGCGACATGAACCACTTGTTGTACAGCCGCTCGAACTCTCCCGACTTCATGGCATCGGAGAACACGCCATCGACCAGTGCCTTGAAGGCCGGGTCGTCCTTGCGCAGCATGCAGGCATAGGGCTCGACCTGCAGCGAATCGCCAACGACATCGAGCTGGTCCGACATCTTGGAGTTGGCGCGCAGGCCGAACAGCAGGATGTCGTCCATCGCAAAGGCGACGGCGCGGTCGCTCTCGACCAGCAGCAGCGAATCGTCGTGGTCCTTGCCCAGCACCACCGTCATGCCGAGGTTGTTGTCCTGGTTGTACTTGCGGATGACCTGGGCATTGGTGGTGCCGGTGGTGGTGGCCACGGTCTTGCCGGCGAGGTCGGCGTAGTTCTTGACGCCGGAGGTCTTCTTCACCAGCAGGCGTGTGCCGGTGTAGAAATGGTTGATGGCGAAGGCCACGTCCTTGCCGCGCGCGCTGTTGTTGGTGGTCGAGCCGCATTCCAGATCGATCGTGCCGTTGGTGAGCAGCGGAATGCGGTTCTGCGAGGTCACCGCCATGGTGCCCACTTCCAGGCTGGGCTTGTTGAGCTTCTTCTTGACGGCCTCGACAACGGCGTCGGTCAGATCGACCGCGAAGCCCACGGCCTTGGTCGAGCCGGCCAGGTAGCTGAATGGCACCGACGACTCCCGGTACGCCACGGTGATCTTGTTGTTCTCGGCCACCTTCTTCAAGGTGTCGGCATGGACAGCGGACAGGCTCGCGCAACACAGGGCGATGGCACTCAGGCGGGACAAGGCAGGCATGGACTTCCTCGGTCAGGCGAATGGGATTTGCAGTGTAGGTACGCCGCACGCCTGCGGAAGCAAGGGATATGCCTGAGGCCGAGCGATGCGCTGGCCATCGAGACCGGTCGGTGCACGTGCGCGGATTGCGCCCCAAAGGGGCGCCGCTCCACACTGGCCCACGGCCTGGCACGGCAGCTAGCCGCCGGATGTGGGCCGGTAAAACCCGCTCACGCGCACCGCGCAGCTTGCTTACGCTGGCGGCCTTTCACCCACGACAAGGAGATCCGCCACCATGCCACCCGCCTCACGCCGACTGTTGCTGTCCACTGCCCTGCTCGCTCTCGCGGGCAGCAACCTGCCCGCCATGGCGCAACCGGCGGCTTGGCCGAGCAAGCCCGTCCGCATCGTCGTCACATTCCCACCCGGTGGCGCGCCGGACACGCTGGCACGCCTGCTGGCCGACAAATGGAGCGCATTGGGCCAGCCGGTCACGGTGGACAACAAGCCCGGCGCGGGCGGAAACATCGGCGCTGACATCGTCGCCAAGAGCCCGGCTGATGGCGCCACACTGGTGTTGGGCACGGTGGGCACGCACGCCATCAACGCGGCGCTGTACGACAAGATGCCGTACAACAACCTCAAGGATTTCACGCCGATCAGTTTCCTGGCCAGCACACCGAACCTGCTCGTCGTCAACAAGACGGTGCCAGCCAACAACGTCCAGGAATTGGTGGCGCTGGCCAAGCGCGAGCCGCTGGCATTCGGCTCGTCGGGCAGCGGCACCTCGATCCACCTGTCGGGCGAACTCTTCAACACACTGGCCGGCGTGAAGATGCAGCATGTGCCCTACAAGGGCCGCGCCCAGGCGATTCCGGATCTGTTGGGCGGGCGCATCGCCATGATCTTCGACAACATGCCGTCGGCGCTGCCGCTGGTGAAGTCAGGTGAGCTCAAGGCCCTGGGCGTGACCAGTGCGCAGCGCTCACCCGCCGCGCCGGACATTCCGACGATCGCCGAGGCTGGCCTGCCCGGTTTCGAAGCGACCTCTTGGTTCGCGCTGCTCGGGCCGGCCGGCATGCCACGCGAAGTTCAGCTGCGCATCAACCAGGAAGTCGCGCGCGTGCTGGCGCTGCCCGACGTGAAAGAGAAGCTGGCCACCCTCGGCCTGGACCCGAACCCAGGCACGCCAGACGCCTTGATGGCGCTAATGCAGCGCGAGACCGCCAAATGGGCTGGGGTGGTCAAGGCGTCCGGGGCCAAGCCAGACTGAGTTATAATCCCCGGTTCCCTTACTCATCAGCAAGGGAACCGCCTGGCCAGGCAACGCCGAATCTCACGGCGGCACGTCGACAAGATCGCTCACGACGAAAAACGCAGAGTGGTCCTGCATGCGAAAGTGCCGTAAACGTGGACCGCGTAAGAGTCCACGACCAAGTTCCCCCAGGCAAATTCCGAACTGCTGAATCGCCAGTCCATCACTCGACCGACTGGCGTTTTGCGTGTTTGCGCGGCTCTCTCCAAGCCGCCCGCGTGATGGTCGATGCTGCAGTGGGCAAGGCTGTGGACAAGCACCGGTACATCTGCGCAAACCGAGGCCCCATGCGCTCCCCAGCGACGCGGTGTTCGCAAACAGGCAAGAGCCCGCCAAAAGAAAAGCCCCGCTGGTGCGGGGCCTGGAACAGATGCCGAACGCTCATCGACCTAGGTCGGCAAACCCTTGGTGGCATGCCGCTTGTGGTCATCAGCGCCCGCCCGAACCGGTACCGTTTTGCTCGGCACATACGGCACGGTCATCGCGCTGTTCACATGGGTTCTAGGCTCGACGGCCGCCGATGCGGGCGGTGCGGGCTTCGAACTGTCGCTCCTGGTTTGATCGCTCATGCTTGAAGAATCCGGTTCGGTGATCAGGTCAGCGGCGTGCCAAGCGCGCATCAGGTGCACCCAGGCATTCTTTCGCCCAGGTCCTGACGCGTGGGATGCAACATCCGCGCCATGCGCGCGACCGCAATGAAATCAACAGACAACCGTCTGCACCGCAGTCTCGCCCAGTCATTGTGTAAGAAGCTCCGACAGGAAGCACCTCATGCGCACAATTTCATGGTCTCGAAGTCGATCCACGTACGTCACCAAGCGACTGCCACTGACATCGCCAGATGCCCAACCGGGCCACGATCGTCCCAACTTCTTTCAGAAAGGACAGCGATGGGCAACGAAGACATCAACTTGGCGCCGAATGCGACCGGCATTGACCGCATTGACACCAGCTCAGACGAGGCACTGCGCCTTTGGGCAGGCCGACTGAACGCAACTGCGGACCAGATCCGACAGGCCGTCTCGGAAGTTGGAGACCGCGCAAGCGACGTGGAACTGCATCTCAAGGGCAGCCGCAGCACAACGAACGACGACCGGATCAACGCTACCCGGTGACTTGCCAAGGTCTAAGAATGTAGGAAAAGGCTGATGACGGCACACGTTACACACCGGCCGGGAATACCCTAGGAACCGTGCCAAGTGATTGATTTCGAAGGGCGGCACATAGCTTGCTATAGCTGATGGATGATCTCCATTCAACTGCTGAAGCGCCCTTTGATCGCCATTGCATCGCTGCTTGCCGTCTCCGCAGCGTTCGCATTGGGTGCATATCCCGACCTTCCATCGGTCCAAACACTCCCTGGAGCTGCGGCTTCTTGGGCGACCTCCACGTTCAGCGGCGACCATAGCGGAATGTGGGAAGTGGTTGCAGCGCTTGCGGTCATGGCCGTGATCGCCAAGCGCAACGGCAAGGCCTGATCGCTGCGACGCAGTTTTCAGTCTGGTGCGCAGGTGCCATGCAAAAGATGTGCGGCATGTCACATTAGAAACACGGTGTCTTGGTTACGCTCGCGCACCATGAAACAAATTCGCATCTCAAGCACGCGCGAAGTGGCGCAGAACCAAGGCCAACGCTTCGTCTGCGAGTGGATGGAAGGCTCGCTGATGAACCGCTGGCTGCTGAAGAACCGTTTGGCCGAGGCATTGGAAGTGCACGGCGAAGGCAGCCACTGGGTCGAATCGCGCGACACGGAACACGTGCGCCAACCTGCTCACGCCTGACACGCAACGACACCGCCGTGGCTGCACGCGCAGTCGCGGCAGCCCCTCCCAAGGCAGCCGTCAACTGCCAAAGAAAAAGCCTCTGAAGTCATCGACTTCAGAGGCTTTGATTTTGGTGGCGCTTCACGGATTCGAACCGCGGACCTGTGGATTATGATTCCATCGCTCTAACCGACTGAGCTAAAGCGCCGAGCCGCACACTATAGCACGGATTTCACGGAGGTTTCAACTGTTGGTGAAGCCAGCCTTGCGCTTGTTCATGAAGGCGTCCATGCCTTCCTTCTGGTCTGCAGTGGCGAACAAGCCGTGGAACAGCCGGCGTTCGAACATCACGCCGTCGGACAGGCCGCTCTCGAAGGCGCGGTTGACCGACTCCTTGGCGGCCATCACGGCGATCTGCGAGAAGTCGCAGATCGACAGAGCAGCACCCAAGGCTTCATCCATCAGCTTGTCGAGCGGCACCACCCGGCTGACCAGGCCTGCACGCTCGGCTTCGGTCACGTCCATCATGCGGCCCGTCAGAGCCATGTCCATGGCCTTGGCCTTGCCGACCGCGCGCGGCAGGCGCTGCGTGCCGCCGGCACCAGGAATCACACCGAGCTTGATCTCGGGCTGGCCGAACTTGGCGTTGTCGGCCGCGATGATGAAGTCGCACATCATCGCCAGCTCGCAGCCACCGCCCAGCGCGAAGCCACTGACGGCCGCGATGACGGGCTTGCGGATGCTGCGGATCTGTTCCCAGTTGCGCGTGATGTAGTCGCCCTTGTAGACGTCGGCAAAGCTGTACTTGGCCATGGCGCCGATGTCGGCCCCGGCGGCAAACGCCTTCTCGCTGCCGGTGAGCACGATGCAGCCGATGCTGTCGTCATGGTCCAACTGCTTGAGTGCATCGCCGAGCTCGTTCATGAGCTGGTCGTTCAGCGCATTGAGCTGCTTGGGACGGTTCAGCGTGACGATGCCGACTTTGCCGGCTTCCACACGCAACGTGATGGTCTCGTACTCCATGGGTCTCTCCGATGTTCTCAAACAGCAAAAACGCCAGCGACTATACCGAGCAGTCCCAGGTCGCTCAGACCCTTTCGCGACGCAGTTCGCGCCGCAGGATCTTGCCCACGTTGCTCTTGGGCAGCTCATCGCGGAACTCGATGTGCTTGGGGCGCTTGTAGCCGGTCAGGTTGTCCTGGCAGTGGCGCGAAACGTCTTCTTCCGACAGCGAAGGGTCGCTGCGTACCACGAACACCTTGATGGCCTCGCCCTGCTTCTCGTCCGGGATGCCGATGGCAGCGCACTCGACCACGCCGGGACACAAGGAGATGACATTCTCGAGCTCGTTCGGGAAGACATTGAAGCCGCTGACCAGGATCATGTCCTTCTTGCGGTCGACGATGCGAAAGAAACCCTGCGCGTCCATGGTGCCGATGTCGCCGGTGCGCATGTAGCCGTCGGGCGTGAAGGCGGCAGCGCTCTCGTCGGGACGCTGGTAATAGCCGCGCATCACGTTCGGCCCCTTGATGACGATCTCGCCGGGTTCGCCCTGCGCCAGCGACCGGCCTTCGTCGTCCTTGATGGCGATGTCGATGCCGGGCAGCGGCAGGCCGATGGTGCCGCTGAAGGCCGTCGCCGTGACCGGGTTGTTGGTACCAATGGCCACCGTCTCGCTCATGCCCCAGCCTTCGATCATGGGGCAGCCCGTCACCTCGAACCACTGCCGCGCCGTGCCTTCCGAAGCTGCCATGCCGCCGGCCTGCGTGACGCACAGCTGCGAAAAATCCAGGTGCTTGAACTGCGGATGCTGCAACAGTGCATTGAACAGGGTGTTGACGCCGGGCAGAAGGTGGAACGGCCGGGCCTTGAGGGTGTCCACGAACTTGCCGATGTCGCGCGGGTTCGGCACCAGCGTCAGGTGCGCGCCGAGCCGGATCGCCAGCAGGCACAGCGTCAACGCGAAGATGTGGTACAGCGGCAGTGCCGCGATGCTGTTGACCTTGCGCAGATCGCCCACGCGCGCGAGCGCAGGCGAGAACCAGGCCTCGGACTGCAGCACGCCGGCGATCACGTTCGCATGCGTCAGCACCGCGCCCTTGGAGATGCCGGTGGTGCCGCCCGTGTACTGCAGGAAGGCGATGCTGTCCAACGTGGCCTGGCCCGGTCGCAGGCTGCGCCGGCCACCTTCGGCCAGCACCGTGCGGAACGATGTGGCGGTGCGCTCGCCGTTCAGCGGCAGCGTGAACTCCGGCACCATCTTGGCCAGGTGGCGCGCCGCGAAGGTGACCCACGGGCCATAGAAGGTGCCCAGCATGTCGCCCATCGAAGCCACGACCACATGCCGCAGCGGTGTCTCGGCGATCACCGTCTCCAGCGTGTGCGCGAAGTTCTCCAGAATCACGATGGCGCTGGCGCCGGAGTCCTTGAGCTGATGCGCCAGCTCGCGCGCCGTGTAGAGCGGGTTGACGTTCACGCAGGTATAGCCCGCGCGCAACACGCCGGCCATGGTCACTGCGAACTGCGGGATGTTGGGCAGCATGATGGCCACCCGTGCTCCATCCTCCAGGCCCAAGCCCTGCAGCCAGGCGCCGACCGCGGCTGACGCCTCGTCGAGCTCGCGGTAGGACATCCAACAGTCCATGCAGACCGAGAACGGCTGCGCGGCGTTCTTCTTGAACGACTCTTCCAGCAACTGGGCGAGCGAGCGGTAGCGCGCGACATCCACATCGTGCGGCACATTCGGGGGGTAGCTGTCCAACCAGGGCTTTGCCATCTGCATCTCCTTGTGCGGCGGCATTGTGCTCAGCGCCTGCGCCACCGCCAGCGGGGCTTGCCCTAGGGCGACAATGCCCACCGCCCCACCGCACCGCGCCCCCATGCTTGCACGCTTGCAACGACTGCTCTGCCTGCTTCTCGCCTCGCTGGCCCTGGCCTGGCTGGTGGGCTTCTGGTCCGTGTCGCCGCTGCTGGCCCTGGCCGGTCTGGCATGGCCGGCACTGGGCTACGGCGCCCTGCTGGCCGGCGAGTTCGCGCTGCTCGCGCGCCAGCACGGCGACCCCGCACCACGGCCCACGCCGGCGCAACTGCTGACGGCCTGGTGGGCCGAGTTGCGCAGCGGCATGCAGGTGTTCTTCTGGCGTCAACCCTTCCGCGAACATGCCGAGCCCGACCACCTGCCGCCGGGCACGCGCCGGCGCGGCGTGGTGTTCGTGCACGGCCTGTTCTGCAACCGCGGTTTCTGGGCGCCGTGGATGCGGCGCGCCCGCGCGCTGGGCCTGCCCCACGTCGCCGTGAGCCTGGAGCCCGTGACAGGGTCGATAGACGCCTATGTGCCGGCCATCGATGCCGCGGTGGCCAGGCTCATGGCGGCAACCGGCCAGCCGCCGGTGCTGGTGTGCCACAGCATGGGCGGCCTGGCGGCGCGCGCCTGGCTGCGCACTCCAGGGGCCACGGACTGCGTGGCGCACGTGGTCACGATCGCCAGCCCGCACAGCGGAACCTGGATGGCGCAGCTGGGCCATGGTGAGAACGCACGCCAGATGGAGCGCAACAGCCGCTGGCTGGCCCGGCTCGCGCGCGACGAGGCCCAGGCCCAGGCCGTGCCCTTCACCTGCTGGTACTCCAACTGCGACAACGTGGTGTTTCCCGTGTCCACCGCCGCACGGGCCGGCGCCGACAACCGCTTCGTGCCGGGCCATCCCCACGTGGCACTGGCGTTCCAGGAACTGGTGCTGCACGACAGCCTGCAGCTCGTGCGCGCCGCCTGAATCCAGCGGCAAAATCCCCCTCTCGATTTCCTTCAAAGCAGGAGCGGACTTGGAAACGCTGGACAAGCTGGATCGCCAGATCCTGAACGCGCTGCAAACCGACGGGCGCGCCACCTACGAGCAGATCGCCGAGCAGGTGGGCCTGTCGGCCAGCGCCGTGCTGCGGCGTGTCAAGCGGCTGGAGGACAGCGGTGTGATCGACCGCTACGTGGCTCTCGTCAAGCCCGAATCCGTAGGCCTGGCGCTGACGGCCTACCTCAACGTGCGGCTGGAGAAGCTGGCCGAAACCCACAAGCGCAACCCCATGGACCTGTTCCGCGCCAGCGTCGTCACTTGGCCCGAGGTGGTGGAATGCGAGGCCCTGACGGGCGACATGGACTACCTGCTGCGCGTGGTGGTGCGGGACATGGCGCACTACCGCAGCTTCGTGATGGGCACCCTGCTCAAACACCCCAGTGTGCAGGACTGCAAGACCAGCTTCGTGCTGGACCGTGTCAAGGCCACCACCGCCCTGCCGCTGTAGTTCAGTTCAATGGTCGGCGCGCATCTGCGCCGCGTTGCGCACCAGGCCGCGTGGGATATCGGTGCGCAGCACCTCCAGACCGGTGCGCGCATGCTCCTCACGGTCCAGCAGGCCGGAGAACATGAAGCTCACGTCGCTCATGCGCTGGCGCGCCAGCAGCAGGCCCTCATGGTCGGCCAGCGCCGCCATCCAGTCGCCGCGCAAGGCCCACAAGGCTTCCGGACCGGCGGCCGATTTGATGCGGACAGCCAGGTTCGCCCGCTGCTCCGCATGGGCCACCGTTGCGAGCTGGGCCAGCATCAGGCGCCGTATATCTTCCAGGCGGCCGTCCCGTCGGGACCACAGCCAGCGCAACCAGCCCTGGCGTACAGCACGCTGCGCTGAATCGGAGTGATCGCCGGAAGCGTTACCGAGGGTCGTCAAAGGCACGGGGTTCTCCTGCTGCGGACCAACTTCATGCGCCGCAGTATCCAAAGGGCTGGTTACAGCCAGATTGCAGTCCGCACGAAGCTTTGTTTCGTTTGTTGCGTGTGCCAATTGACCTTCAGTCTGGGCCGAAATCCGTGCGGTACTGCCTGCGACGAGGGCGCGTTGGTCGTATATTGCTGCAATGCAGCATAACACCCGAACCCCAGCGCCGTCCGCGGTCGACGGCACATCACGCGCCCATGGGCGAGACGGGGTCGAACAACGCCGCACCGCCCCGGTCATCGTGCCGATCCGCTCCCTGGGCCCGGAGCACCGCGAACGCATTGCACGCCACCTGATGGCATTGAGCCCGCACGACCGCTACCTGCGTTTCGGCTACGCGGCCGCCGACGAGCACGTGCGCCGCTATGTCGACAGCCTGAACTTCACACGGGACGAGATCTTCGGCATCTACAACCGCCGGCTCGAACTGATCGCCATGGCGCACCTGGCCTTCTCCATCGATCCCTCGCTGACCTCGTGCGCCGAATTCGGCGTGTCGGTGTCCGATCATGTGCGCGGGCGCGGCTATGGCGCACGCCTGTTCGAGCGCGCCGTCATGCACGCCCGTAACGAGGGCGTGCAAAGCCTGTTCATCCATGCGCTCAGCGAGAACACGGCCATGCTCAAGATCGCGCGCAACGCAGGCGCCACCGTAGAGCGCGACGGCTCCGAATCCGAGGCCTTCCTGCGCCTGCCGGCTGCCACCCTGGACTCCCGGGTGAACGAACTCGTGCAGCAGCACCTGGGCCTCACGGACTACCATCTCAAGGCCCAGGCCCAGCAGTTCCGCAGCTTCCTGCAGGGCTTGCAGGAGGTGCGCCAAGGCGTGCAGGACGCGCGCCAGAAGTCCGGCCGCTGAGCGCTGCCCGCGCACTCGGCCGGGTGCCCCGGCGGCGATCCGCTATCCTTGCGGTTCCCCCACAGCCGCACGCCGTGCACCCCGTCAGTGTCAGACCCCTATCCTGGGCGCTCCGCGTCCGGTAGTCCAGAGCGCGAAGACAAGCGCAGCTTCCTGCAACGCCTGGCTGAATTCATCCATCCCGGCCCGGACTCGCGGGCGGAATTGATCGAAACACTCAACGACGCGGAACAGAACGACATCATCGGGCCCGACGCCCGCGTGATGCTCGAAGGCGTGATCCGCATGGCCGACCAGACGGCCGGCGACGTGATGGTGGCGGCGACGCGCATGGACTGCCTGGACATCGACGCGCCCTACGAGGAATTGCTGCACCAGGTCATCAACACGGCGCACTCGCGATTCCCGGTCTACGAGGGCGAGCGCGAGAACATCATCGGCATCCTGCTGGCCAAGGATCTGCTCAAGCTGCAGCGCGCGCCCGAGCTGAACCTGCGCGCGCTGCTGCGTCCGGCCGTGTTCGTGCCCGAGAGCAAAGGCCTGAACGACCTGCTGCGCGAATTCCGCGGCAACCGCAACCACCTGGCGGTGGTCATCGACGAGTTCGGCCGCGTGGCCGGGATCATCACGATCGAGGACGTGCTCGAGCAGATCGTCGGCGAGATCGAGGACGAATTCGACATCGTGGAAGACCACGGCGACATCTTCGGCCTGGCCGATCGCACCTACCGCGTCAGCGGCGACACGCCGGTCGAGCGCGTCGAAGAGGCTTTCGCCGTCACGCTGCAGACCGGGCCGGAAGATGACCGCTTCGACACCATCGGCGGCCTGATCGCGCACGAGGTCGGCCATGTGCCGCGCCGCGGCGAGAGCCACGACCTGGCCGGCCTGCGCTTCCTGGTGCTGCACACCAAGGGCGGCGCGGTGCGCTGGTTCAAGGTGTTTCCCGCGGCCGAATCCGGCAACGCGACCCCATGAATTTGCGCGCCCTGCCAGGCGCCTGGGTGGCCATGGCGGGGGCGCTTCTGGCCGGCGGGGCCCATGCGCTGTCCATCGCCGCGCCCTGGGACGGCCAGCCGCAGTGGTGGTTGCAGCTGTTCGCGCTCGAGGTGCTGGTGCGCCTGGTCGACACCGCGCCCACCCCGCGCGCCGCAGCGCTGCGCGGCTTCCTGTTCGCGCTGGCCTGGCTGGGCGGCACCTTCTGGTGGCTGTTCATCTCGCTGCATGTGTATGGCGGCCTGCCGGCCGTGCTCGCCGTGCTGTCGGTGGCGGCACTGGCGGCCTTGCTGGCCCTGTACTACGCGCTGGCCGCCGGCATCGCGCGCCACTGCAACATCCGCAACCCGCTCGGCCGTGCGCTGCTGTGGGCCGCGCTCTGGACACTGGCCGAACTCGCGCGCGGCCTGCTGTTCACTGGATTCCCCTGGGGAGCGGCGGGCTACGCGCATGTGGACGGCCCGCTGGCGGCGTTCGCGCCCTGGGTCGGCGTCTACGGCATCACGGCCATCGCCGCGCTGTCGGCCGCACTGTTGGCCTCGGTCGCCGCCTCGGCACAGGGCCGCCTGCCAGCTGCGCTGGCGCTGGTGAGCGTCATTGCGCTCTCCGTCGGGCTGGGCCGCATCCAGCCTGCGGCAGAGAGCGCCGTCATCGCCCAGCCGCTGCGGGTGAGCCTGCTGCAAGGCAACATCCCGCAGGACGTCAAGTTCGAGCCCGGCATCGGCATCGAGCAGTCGCTGCAGTGGTACGGACAACAGCTGAACCTGGCCTCGGCGCCGCTGGTGGTCGCGCCGGAGACGGCGCTGCCGCTCTTGCCGGAGCAGTTGCCGATCGGCTACTGGCAGGCGTTGCAGGCGCGCTTCGCGGCGGGTGGCCAGACCGCGCTGATCGGCATGCCCATGGGCGACATGCGCAGCGGCTACATCAACGCGGCCGTGGGTTTCACCCCGGGCCGCACGGCCCACTACGAATACGCCAAGCACCACCTGGTGCCGTTCGGCGAATTCATTCCCCCGCTGTTCCGCTGGTTCACCGAGATGATGCACATCCCGCTCGGCGACTTCCGCCGCGGCGATGTAGGCCAGGCCTCCATGGTGCTGGGCGCACAGCGGCTCGCGCCCAACATCTGCTACGAAGACTTGTTCGGCGAGGAACTCGCAGCGCGCTTCGTCGACCCGGCCAGGGCGCCCACCATCTTCGTGAACATGAGCAACATCGCCTGGTTCGGCGACAGCATCGCGATCGATCAGCATCTGTCGATCTCGCGCATGCGCGCGCTGGAGTTCCGCCGGCCCATGCTGCGCGCCACCAACACCGGCGCCACCGCCATCGTCGACGCACAGGGCCAGGTCACGCATGCGCTGCCGCGCCTCACGCGCGATGTGCTGACGGGCGAGGTCTACGGCCGCACCGACATCACACCGTTCGCCTGGTGGGCGGGACGCTTCGGCCTGGCACCGCTGTGGGGGCCGGCGCTGGCCATCGTGGCGCTGGCGCTCTGGATCGGACGGCGCAGGCAGCGCCCGTAGAATCTGCGGTTTGCGCGCCCACGGCGCGCCGCCTTCGACTCCATTGCCGGCCCTGGGCCCGGCGCCGCATCGATGCTGTCATTCCAACAAATCATCCTCAAGCTGCAGACGTACTGGGCCGAGCAAGGCTGTGCACTGCTCCAGCCCTACGACATGGAAGTGGGCGCCGGCACCTCGCACACCGCCACCTTCCTGCGCGCACTGGGCCCTGAGCCGTGGAAGGCCGCCTATGTGCAGCCCAGCCGCCGCCCCAAGGACGGCCGCTACGGCGAGAACCCGAACCGCCTGCAGCACTACTACCAGTACCAGGTGGTGCTCAAGCCCGCCCCCAGCAACATCCTGGAGCTCTACCTGGGCTCGCTCGAAGCGCTGGGCTTCGATCTCAAGAAGAACGACATCCGCTTCGTCGAGGACGATTGGGAGAACCCCACGCTGGGCGCCTGGGGCCTGGGCTGGGAGGTGTGGCTCAACGGCATGGAGGTGACGCAGTTCACCTACTTCCAGCAGGTCGGCGGCATCGACTGCAAGCCCATCACGGGCGAGATCACCTACGGCCTGGAGCGCCTGGCGATGTACCTGCAGGGCGTGGACAACGTCTACAACCTGAAGTGGACCGAAGGCCTCAGCTACGGCGACGTCTACAAGCAGAACGAGGTGGAGCAGTCCACCTACAACTTCGAGCACTCCGACGCCGACTTCCTGTTCACCGCCTTCGCCGCGCACGAGAAGCAGGCCAAGCACCTCATGGAACAGCAGCTCGCGCTGCCGGCCTATGAGCAGGTGCTCAAGGCCGCGCACAGCTTCAACCTGCTGGATGCCCGCGGCGCCATCAGCGTGACGGAGCGGGCCGCCTACATCGGCCGCATCCGCAACCTCGCGCGCGCCGTCGCGCAAAGCTATGTGGACAGCCGCGAACGCCTGGGCTATCCGATGGCACCGCGCGAATGGGTCGCGCAGATCCCGAAGAAAGACAAGGCGGCGGCCTGAACATGACTGCACAGAACCTCCTCGTTGAACTGTTCGTCGAAGAACTCCCGCCCAAGGCCCTGCGCAAGCTCGGCGATGCGTTTGGCAGCCAGCTGCTCGAGCACCTGCGTGCCCAGGGCCTGGCCGGCGCCGATGCGCAGCTGACCGCATTTGCCTCGCCGCGCCGCCTGGCCGCCCACGTCACGGGCGTGCTCGCACGCGCGGCCGACAAGCCGCAGTCGACCAAACTCATGCCCGTCTCGGTGGGCCTCACCGCCGAGGGCCAGCCCACGCCGGCGCTGCTCAAGCGCCTGGCGGCGCTGGGCGCCGACGCTTCGGCCGTGCCGCAACTCAAGCGCGCACCCGACGGCAAGGCCGAAGCCCTGTTCTTCGACAGCGTGCAGGCCGGTGTGGCCCTGGCAGAGGGCCTGCAAAAGGCCTTGCTCGAGGCCATCGCCAAGCTGCCCATCCCCAAGCTCATGAGCTACCAGCTGGAAGAAGGCTGCGAACTGCCAGGCTGGACCAGTGTGAGCTTCGTGCGCCCGGCCCATGGCCTGGTGGCACTGCATGGCAGCGCCGTCGTGCCGATCGGTGCGCTGGGACTGCAAGCCGGCAACAGCACGCAGGGCCACCGGTTCGAGGCGGCCAAGTCACCCGTGGTGCTGGCACACGCCGACTGCTACGCCGAAACGCTGGCCGAAGACGGTGCCGTGATCGCCGGCTTCGATGCGCGCCGCGCCGAGATCGCACGCCAGCTGGCTGCCGCGGCTGCGCAGGTCGGTGGCGGTGTGCGCGCCATCGAGGACGAGGCCCTGCTCGACGAAGTGACCGCCCTGGTCGAGCGTCCCAACGTGCTGGTCTGCGCCTTCGAGGAAGAGTTCCTCGGCGTGCCGCAGGAGTGTCTGATCCTCACGATGAAGGCCAACCAGAAGTACTTCCCGCTGCTGGACGCCGAGGGCCGGCTCACCAACCGCTTCCTGGTGGTCAGCAACATCCGCCCCGCCGACGCCAGCGCCGTGACCGGCGGCAACGAGCGCGTGGTGCGCCCGCGCCTGGCCGACGCCAAGTTCTTCTACGACCAGGACCGCAAGAAGACGCTGGCCGCCCGCGTGCCCGGGCTGGACAAGGTGGTCTACCACAACAAGCTGGGCAGCCAGGGCGAGCGCATCGCCCGCGTGCGCGCCATCGCGGCAGCCATCGCGCAACAGATCGGTGGCGCCGACCTCGCGGCCCAGGCCGACCAGGCCGCGCAACTGGCCAAGAGCGATCTCGTGACCGACATGGTCGGCGAGTTCCCCGAGCTGCAGGGCACCATGGGCCGCTACTACGCGCTCAACGACGGCCTGCCGCAGGCCGTGGCCGACGCCATCGAAGACCACTACAAGCCCCGCTTCGCCGGCGACGCGCTGCCGCGCAACGACGTGGGCCTGGTGGTCGCGCTGGCCGACAAGCTGGAAACGCTGGTCGGCATGTTCGGCATCGGCAACCTGCCCACCGGCGACCGCGACCCGTTCGCGCTGCGCCGCCATGCGCTGGGCGTGCTGCGCATGCTGTCCGAAAAGGACCTGCCACTCGCGCCCGAGGCGCTCGTGCGCGCGGCCGTGCCAGCCTTCGGCGACAAGATCCAGGACCCGACCGAGGCCCTGCTGACCTTCCTCGACGAACGCCTGGCCGGCAGCCTGCGCGAGCAGGGCTACAGCGCCCAGGAAGTCGACGCCGTGCTGGCCCTGCGTCCCGCGCGCCTGGGCGAGGTGCCCAAGCGCCTGGCGGCCGTGCGCGCCTTCGCCGCATTGCCCGAGGCCGCTGCCCTGGCCGCAGCCAACAAGCGCGTGTCCAACATCCTCAAGAAGGCCGGCGAGGTCGATCCGCACGTCAGCGAACTGCTGCTGCAGGAGCCCGCCGAGAAAGACCTGTACGCCGCGCTGCAGCGCATCGCGCCCGCAGCCGACGCGCAGTTCGAAGCCGGCGACTACACCGCCTCGCTGCAGACCCTGGCAGCCTTGCGCGCGCCGGTCGATGCCTTCTTCGACGGCGTGATGGTCAATGCCGAGCAAGCCGACCTGCGCCTGAACCGCCAGGGTCTGCTCAAGTCCCTGCACGCCGCGATGAACCGCGTCGCCGACCTCTCGCGCCTTGCCTAGTTCCGCCATGAAACTGGTCATCCTGGACCGCGACGGCACCATCAACGTCGACAGCGACGAGTTCGTCAAGTCGCCCGAGGAATGGGAGCCGCTGCCCGGCGCGCTGGAAGCCATCGCCCGGCTCAACCATGCCGGCTGGCATGTGGTGATCGCCACCAACCAGTCGGGCCTGGGCCGCGGCCTGTTCGACGTGGTCTCGCTCAACGCCATCCACACCAAGATGCACAAGGCCTTGGCCGCGCTGGGTGGCCGCGTGGACGCGGTGTTCTACTGCCCGCACACGCCCGACGAGCACTGCGCCTGCCGCAAGCCGCAACCCGGCCTGTTCCTGCAGATCGGCGAACGCCTGGGCGTCGACCTGAAGGACGTGCCCACGGTGGGTGACAGTGCGCGCGACCTGCAGGCCGGCGTCGCGGCCGGCTGCGAACCGCACCTGGTGCTGACCGGCAAGGCCGCCGCCTGGCGCGACCAGGGCACGGCACCGCCGCTGCCCAACGACTTTCCCGCCCACACCATCGTGCACCAGGACCTGGCGGCCTTCGCCGAGTTCCTGACCGCGCGCGAACTGCTGCAACGCCAGGCCCCTGCACCATGAGAAAAGCCCCCACGCTCCCCCGCTGCGCGAGGTCCGACGCCCCTCGCGGGGGCGCTTCTCATCTTGGGGCGGCCCGGCGATGAGAAACGGCCTTTCCCCCGGCGCCTGGCTGCTGGCCTTCGTGCGTTCGGTGCTGCACCTGCTCTGGATGGTGGTCACCATCGTGCCCTGGGCCACCTTCGCGATCCTCGCCTCGGTGTTCGTGAGCCCCACGCGCATGTACTGGATCTGCGCCGGCTGGCTCAAGACCGCCGTCAACGGCGGCCAGTGGATCCTGGGCATCCGCAACCGCATCACCGGCTTCGAGCACCTGCCCCACGGCTCGCTCGACGCCGCCGTGCTGCTGGTCAAGCACCAGTCGACCTGGGAGACGCTGGTGATGCCGGCCATCATGCCGCACCCCCTGGCCTACGTGTTCAAGCGCGAGCTGCTCTACATCCCGTTCTTCGGCTGGTCCATGGCGCGCATGGACATGATCCACATCGACCGCAAGGACGGCTCGCGCGCCTTCGCCAAGGTGGTGCAGCAGGGCCGCCGGCTGCTCAAGCAGGGCAACTGGGTCATCATGTTCCCCGAAGGCACGCGCATCCCGCGTGGTGGGGTGGGCAACTACAAATCGGGCGGCACGCGGCTGGCGATCGCCTGTGGCGCGCCGGTGGTGCCGATCGCCGTGACCTCGGCTAAATGCTGGCCACGCAAGGCTTTCGTCAAGCGGCCCGGCATCGTCGACATCTCCATCGGCAAGCCCATTCCCACCGAGGGCCGCAAGGCCGACGAACTCATGCGCGAAGTGCAGGCCTGGATCGAGAGCGAGATGCACCGGCTCGACCCCGAGGCATACCCGGGACTGAAGTGAAGCCGCTGGTCCAGCTGGCGCTCGACTTCTTCGCGCCGCCCGCCGCGCCATCGCCTGCGCCCGCAGCGGCGCTGCCGGACGCCGCGACGGTCGTGCGCTTCTCGCATCCGCAAGCGAACCGCCAGGCCCTGCTCGGCCCGGCGGTGGTCGACTACCTGTTCCGGCGCGCCAAGCGGCGCAGCATCGGCTTCGTGGTGACGGCCGACGGCCTGGTCGTCAGCGCGCCGCGCTGGGTGCCGCTGCCGGAAATCGACACGGCCGTGCGCGACAAGAGCGGCTGGATCCTGCGCAAGCTCGGCGAGTCCCAGACGCGCCAGCAGCGCATGGCCGATGCCCGCATCGTCTGGCAGGAGGGTGCCGCGCTTCCCTTCCTGGGCCAGCACATCCGGCTCGAACTCGACCCCGGCCACCGCTTCGCCGGCAGCGGCGGCGCCGCGCTGGACGCCGAGCGCGGCGTGCTGCAGCTGGCACTGCCCGGCCATGCCGCGCCCGAGCAGATCCGCGACACCGTGCAGGCCTGGCTCATGCGCCAGGCGAAGCACCTGTTCACCGAACGGCTGCAGCACTACGCGCCGCAGCTGGGCGTGCAATGGACCAAGCTCACGCTGTCCAGCGCCGGCACGCGCTGGGGCAGCGCAAGCAGCAGCGGCTCCATCCGGCTGAACTGGCGGCTGGTCCACCTGCGCCTGTCCATCATCGACTACGTGGTCGTGCACGAACTCAGCCACCTGCGCGTGATGGACCACAGCCCCCGCTTCTGGGATACGGTGGCTTCCATCGTGCCCGACTACGCCGCGCTGCGCGGCCAACTCAAGGACGAGCCCATTCCCCAATGGCCATGACGCAATGACCGAACTCCTGCTGCTGCTGGCCGTGCTGGGCGTCGTCGCGCAGGTGCAGAAGACGCGCGAACAGCAGGCCCGCGTGGTCCTGCTGGCCCAATACCTGCGCCCCTATCAGATCGAACAGCAGATGGAGGCGCTGACAGACGGCTACCTGCGCTGGCTCGGCGAGGCCGACGAAGAGCGCGCACGCCAGGTGCGCGGCGTGCTGGCCGGAACCGAGCAGGCGCTGGCCGGCCAGTTCCAGCGCTTCGCCACCGACGTCGCCACCATGCCCGCCCCGCAGGCCCAGGTGAGCAAGCTGCCGATGTGGATTCCCTGGGCGCAGCAGCTGCTGCCGCGCTACCGGATGTTCGACGTGCGCGAGGCGTTCAAGATCCACGCGCGCGGCATCGCCGAGGTGGCGGCCAACAGCACGGGCCTGGCCGAGAAGACCGTGGCGCGCCGCATGATGGCCGAGCTGCTGCTCATGCAGCACACCTGCCACTGGTTCTGCCGCTCCAAGGCCGTGGCCGATGCACGGCTAGTGCTGCGCCACCAGACCGCCTGGCAACAGGCGCTGGACACGGCCTCGCCGCAGACGGCGCGTGCCTACCGCGAACTGCTGGGCCTGCCTTCCGCCTGAGGGCGGTCCGCTGTCAATTGGGCGTGCCCGCCACCCGCACGGCCTCGGCAGCCTGACGCACCCCGCGCGCGCCCTGCACCACCAGTTGCAGCCGGCGCTGCAGCCAGGGCAGCAGCGGCGCCTGCGGATCGGGCCAGTCCAGGCCCGCATCGGCCATGCCGCCCACGCCGGACTCCACGGTTCCGGCCAGCACCCCCGCCACCTCGGCCTGCGCCGCCACCAGCGCCTGGCGCGCCGAGGGCGCGTCGAGCCGCTCGCGCCTGCGCTCCAGCATCGTGCGCACGGCCGACAGCTGCGCCAGCAGCACATGGCAGCGCGTGAGCAGCGTGGCCATCGCGGGCACCGGCAGCTGCACGCGCGTGGGCTCGGCATGGCTGCGCTGCGCGCTTGCGGCGATCGAGCCGATGGCCTCGTAGAACTCGCGCCGCGCCAGCCGCAGGGCCAGGTCGGACTCACCGGGCTCGGGCCAGCGCAGCGCCTCGGCCGCGAGCACGCGCGCCGCCTCCTGCACCCGCGCGCCCAGCCGCGTGAGGCTGCGCCGCTCCCAGGCCGGCAGCACATAGCAAAAGCCCCAGGCCAACAGCGCGCCCAGCAGCGTGTCGGCCAGGCGCTCGCCGATGGCATAGCCGCCGGCCGGGTGCGCCATGTGGGCCTGCAGCAGCGCCATCATGGTCGCGGCCGTGGCGGTGACGAGGTAGCGCACGTTGACGAAGGCGTGGGCCACGCCCACGGCCAGCAGGAAGGCCGCGCCGGACAACCAGGTCTGCCCCAGCCAGGCGAACAGCAGCACCAGCAGGCAGCCCAGCACGGTGCCGGCCACGCGCGCGTCGCGCCGGGCCAGCGTCTGGTCCAGGTTGCCGCGCAGCACCACGGCCACGCTGAGCACCAGCCAGTGCGGATGCGAGGCCCAGGGCAGCGCCAACGCCAGGAAATAGGCCGTCCCAAGCGCCGCGGCGCTGCGCAGCGCTTGGCGCAGGATGGGCGAGGACAGCCGCCGGTGCGGCGCCAGCGCGGCCAGCGGCCAGCCTTCCGGCGAGACGAAGAACTGCAGCTCGGCCGCGCTCAGGGGCGTGGGCTGGGCCTGCCCGCGCCAGGTCTGCAGCATGCGGTTGAGGTCGTCGGCGATGTGCTGGGCCCGCTCGCCCAGGGCGGCGGCCAGCGCGCTGCGGCGCGGATCGTCGGCAAAGGCGGTCAGCGCGGCCTGCAGGCCCTGGTCGCCGACCGGCGCGGCGGCCATGGGCCGGTCCCACTGCACGGCCTGGGCGAGCCAGTGCAGCGTGTCGGCCGTGGCCGCGATGCGCGCGGCCAGCGCCAGCCGCAGCCGTTCGGCCGCGGCATCGTCGCCGAGCAGGTCCAGGTCGAGCTCGCTGCCCAGGAGCGTGTCGCGCAGCGCGATGGCGTGCAGCAGGATCGCGATCTGGCGCTGCGCGCCGTGCGCCTCGGTGGCCGAGAACAGCAGGTCGCGCGCCGGCTGCAGGCGCTCGTCCAGCGCGACCTGCCGCTGCATCCAGTCCTGCAGCGGCAGCGCCCCTGCGATCTCGCGCGGGCCGGCCGAGAGCATGGCGGCCCGTGAGCGCAGCAGCGCGGCCGTGCCCTCGACCACGGCCGCCAGCGCCAGCGCCCGGTAGCGAGGCTGCAGCCAACGCGAGGCCACGAGTGCCCAACCCAGGTAGACCAGGCTGCCGAACGCTGTCCACAGGGCATGCGCGGCCTGGGCCTGCCAGGAGACCGGCGCCGGCCCGGCCATGGTGAACACGATGGCCAGCACCGGCACGAAGGAGATCGGCCCGGCGCGGGGCCCCCAGGCCAGCAGCATGCTCGCGCCGAACGCCAGCAGCGCGACCACCCCGCCCAACGCCACCGCATGGCCGCGCAAGGCCGTGATCAGCACGCTGGAAACCAGGCCCACGGCCGCGGCCATCGCCACGCGGCGCCAGGTGCGGTGCGGTGGATTCGGCGTGTCGGCCAGGCTGGCGTAGATGGCGCCGCCCGAGGCCAGCAGCGAGGCTTCCAGGCCACCCAGCGCCCCCGCCAGCAGCTGCACGAGCAGCACGCCCAGCGCCGTGCCGATGCCGTTGAGGCCATAGGCGGGCAGTTGCACCAGCCAGCGGCGCACGGCTTCGAGGGGAGATGTCAACGCGGGGCCTCCATGAGGCCGGCGATCTTAGACGCCGCCGGTGGCACATAAGCGGCCCATCCGGCCTCGGGCGCCCGCATGGCCTCGGCCAGGTAGGCCACCATCGAGGCGATGCGCACCGACACGGCCGACTGCTGGTGGTAGACCGCGTGCACGGGCCGGGGCTTGTGCAGTGTGGCCTGCGGCAGCACCTCCACAAGCCGGCCCTGCGCGATGTCGCGCGCAATCATGAAATCGCCCAGGTAGGTGATGCCCATGCCCGCGATCGCCATCTGGCGCAGCGTCTCGCCGCTGGACGCCAGCAGCGTGGGCTGCACGCGCGCCGCCCTGCCATCGGCATGCTGCAGGGGCCACAGGTTCAGCACCTCGGGCTGGCTGAAGCCCAGCAGTTCATGCGCGCGCAGCGCCTCTGCATTGGCCGGCGTGCCGCGGCGGGCCAGGTAGTCCGGGCTGGCCACGAGCCGGTTGCGCACCTGGCCCAGCAGCCGGCTGTGCAGCGTCGAGTCCTTGAGTTCGCCGATGCGGATGGCCAGGTCCACACGCCGCTCCAGCAGGTCGATGAAGCCCTCGTTGCTGTTGAGCACCAGATCCACGCCCGGATGCAGCGCGCGGTAGCCCGGCAGCAGCGGCACCAGCACATGGAGCATGAACGGCGAGGCCGCATCGATGTGCAGCGGCCCGGCCAGCCGGCCGCGCCGCGCCATGAGCCGGTCTTCGGCCACGCGCACCGACTCCAGGATCTGGCGCGCATCCTGCGCAAAGTTGCAGCCCTCGTCGGTCAGGTCCAGCCGCCGGGTGGTCCGGCGCAGCAGGGTGGTCTGCAATTTCTCTTCGAGCCGCGCCAGCAGCCGGCTCGTGGTGGAGACGGGCTGGCCCAGGTGCTCGGCCGCGGCGGTCAGCGAGCCCATGTCCACCACGGTCAGGAACACGGTGACTTCTTCAAGAGTCAGTTTCATCTTCTCAGCCGTAGCAAAAGTATTTTCGAAATTCTGCCGTTTACTGGAAAGGTCTGCATCGCCACAATCGCCAACCTCGGGTTAACCCTAGACACACCACCCTGGCCATGCAAACCACCACCTCCTCTGCCCCGGCTGCGGCCGGCGATTCCCACCGCAGCGCCACGGGGCCGCTGCTGGCCCTGGCCATCGGCTCCTTCGGCATCGGCACGACGGAGTTCGGCCCCATGGGCATGCTGTCGTCCATCGCCGCGGGTGTCGACGTGTCCATCCCTTCCGCCGGCCTGCTGGTCTCGGCCTACGCCATCGGCGTGACGCTGGGCGCGCCCTTCATGACACTGCTGCTGGGCCATTGGTCGCGGCGCAAGGCCTTGATGGTGCTGATGGCCATCTTCACGCTGGGCAACCTGCTGTCCGCACTGGCGCCCGGCTATGCCAGCCTGATGGTGGCGCGCGTGGTGACCAGCCTCACGCACGGCGCCTTCTTCGGCATCGGCGCGGTGGTCGCGGCCAGCCTGGTGCCGCCGAACAAGCAGGCCAGCGCGGTCGCCACCATGTTCATGGGCCTCACGCTGGCCAACATCGGCGGCGTGCCGGCCGCCACCTGGCTGTCGGACAGCGTAGGCTGGCGCCAGTCCTTCGCCGCCATCGCGGCGCTGGGCGTGTTGGCCATGCTCGCACTGCGACTGGCGTTGCCGCGCGACCACGCGCCGCGGGCGCGCACCGACGTGCGGGCCGAGATCCGCGTGCTCACGCGGCCCGTGGTGCTGGCCGCCATGCTGACCACGGTGCTGAGCTCGGCCGCGATGTTCTCGCTCTACACCTACATCACGCCTGCGCTGAAGACCTTCAACGCCGCATCGCCCGCGCTCATCACCGGCCTGCTGGCGCTGGCCGGCGTCGGCTTCACGATCGGCAACAGCCTGGGCGGCAAGTTCGCCGACCGCTCGGTGGACAAGACGCTGATCGGCTTCCTGTTGCTGATCGCTGCCAGCATGCTGGCCTTCCCATGGCTGGCGCAGACGCACATCGGCGCGGCCGTGGGCGTGCTGGTCTGGGGCATCGGCGCGTTCGCGGTCGTGCCGCCGATCCAGATGCGCGTGATGCGCTCTGCGGCCGAGGCCCCGGGCCTGGCCTCCGCCGTCAACATCGGCGCGTTCAACCTCGGCAATGCCGTGGGTGCCGCCATGGGCGCGGCGGTGCTGAGCGCGGGCTTCGGCTATGCGGCCGTGATGGTCGCAGGCGCTGCGGTGGCAGTGCTGGCGCTGGCACTGGTGGTCTGGTCCGCGCGCCGTGCAGGCGGGACGCATGCATTGCCCGCCACGGCGCACAACGCCTGCTGCTGACTAGCCTTCGCGGGTGCAGGCCACGCTGTAAGCCCAGGGCGCGACCGATAGCGTGAACCGGTAGCCGGCCTCGGGCGCGTCGATGGCGAAGGCGATGGGCACGACATCCAGCAAGCCGGCCGCGGTGCCCGGCTGCCGGTGGTAGTCGCCCAGGTGCAGGCGCAGTTCGTAACGGCCCATGCGCAACGGGGCGCCGGCCAGCAGGGTCAGGCCGCAGCCCTCCTCCACGGATGCGGCCAGCAGGGCGCCATCGGCGTCGTGCAGCGCCACGCGCAGGCCCTGGGCCGGCAGGCCACGCCGGCTGTCCAGCACATGCGCCGCCACGCTGCCATGCAGGCCGTCCAGGCCGTGGTCGGCGATGCGCTCGGCCAGCCGCAGCCGCGTGATGCGGCCGATCTCGGCCAGCGTGCCGGCCAGTTCGGTGGCCAGATCGTTGGCCAGGCGCGCCTCGAAAACGGCCAGCGCCGTGGCCCGCGTGTGCCGCTTGATGCACAGGATGAACGGAAAGCCGAAGCGCGCGCGGTAGGCCGCGTTCAGCGCATCCCAGCGCGCGCCGTCTGCCGCGTCCAGCGCGCCCAGCGCCAGGCCGCCCTGCTCGCGCACCGAGTCGGAGGTCATCTGGCCCAGGCGCGCGGCCGCGCCGGCCAGTTCGGGGTGGCCGTTGAACAGCGCCACGCGCGCCTCCTCGGGGCATGCGGCCACGGCGGCCAGCATGGCGCGGTGCAATGCGTCCGTGCTGGCGAATGGCCGCTGGCCGACGACGGCCGCGGCCACCCAGGGCGCGTGCTCGAACACCCCGCCCAGATGGTCCAGGAAGGCGGCGGCGTCTGCCGCGTTCAGTTGCGCAAGCGTGGGCAGGGCTGGCAGGGTTCGGAGCGGCATGGCGATGGGTCGGGTGCGGGAATGGGGCGGATCGTAGAAACCGCCTGCATTGCCGTCCATCACCGATTCAGCAGGCTTGCATTCGAAAAATGCGTATGCTTTGCGGCCATGCCGCAATCCCTTGTCTCCGCCAACCTGCGCTACCTGGACCAGGTTGCACGGTCCGGCTCCATCCAGGCGGCCGCCAAGGAACTGCATGTGGCGGCGTCGGCCATCAACCGCC
Source organism: Pseudorhodoferax soli (assembly GCF_003337555.1). GTDB lineage: Bacteria > Pseudomonadota > Gammaproteobacteria > Burkholderiales > Burkholderiaceae_C > Pseudorhodoferax > Pseudorhodoferax soli. The sequence goes on from NZ_QPJK01000002.1 coordinate 609,558, forward strand.
AGATCCTGCAGCTGGAGGAGCAGCTCGGCGCGCCGCTGTTCGAGCGGGTGCCGCGCGGCATGCGGCTGACGGTGGCCGGCGACGCCGTCGTGACGCTGGCCCGGCGCTGGCGCCAGGACGAGCGCCGGCTCGAGAGCGAGATCCGCCGCTACCAGGGTGTGCACCAGGGCCAGGTGACGCTGCACGCCATGGACAGCCACTCCACCAGCGTGCTGCCGGCCTTGGTCGCCGCGCTGGGCGAGAGCCACCCGCTGATCTCGCTGTCGGTCAACCTGGGCAGCACCGATGAGGCGCTGGCCGCCGTGATGGCGGGCACGGCCGACCTGGTGGCCGCCTTCAACCTGCCGCCGCGGCGCGAGCTGCTGGTGCTGTGGCGCACCGAGCTGCCGTTCGGCTGCGTGGTCGCGCCCAGCCATCCGCTGGCCGGCGCGCGTTCGGTCAGCCTGCAGGAGGCGGCGGCCTACCCGGTGGCGCTGCAGAGCCGCGCGCTGGCGATCCGGCGCTACCTGGACGCGCAGTACGGCTGGCTGTTCACCGAGGCGCGCGGGCGTTTCGAAAGCAACTCGCTGCAGCTGGTCAAGCAGCTGGCGCTCGGCGGTCGCCATGTGGTGTTCACCTCGGAGCTGGACGCCGCGCCCGAGCTGGCCGCCGGCCTGCTGCGCTTCGTGCCCGTGCGCGACAAGGGCGCGGAGCCGCAGACCATCGGCATCGCGGTGGACGCGACACGCCCGCCGGGCCCGCTGGTCAAGGTGGTGGCCGAGCACTTGCAGGCCGCCATCGAACGGGCATTGGAGGCCAGCCGCGCCGGGGCTTCTAAAATCGCACCCCCAGCCTCTGGATGAACACCATGAACCGCTGCCGTACTTCGCTTGCGCTGATCGCCACCACCGCCTTCCTCCTCGCCCCTGCCGCACAAGCCCAGGTGCGCGAGTTCCCCGCCCCCGCGCTGCGCGGGGTGCTGCAGGTCACCCAGCCGCCTGACATCGTGCTGGACGGCAAGGCCGACCGGCTCTCGCCCGGCGCGCGCATCCTCGGGGTGCGCAACGAACTCGTGATGTCGGCCAGCATCGTCGGCGAGCGCCTGGTGGTGAACTACACGCGCGAACCCAACGGCATGGTCCACCAGGTGTGGCTGCTGAACCAGCAGGAGGCCGCGCTCAAGCGCCCCAGCGCCACGCGCGAGCGCAACTTCCTCTTTGCCTCCGAAGAAGACACCCGGCCCAAGGACGACGGCAAGACGCCGTTCCATCTGCTGCCCAAGTACGGGCAGTGAACGCCACCATTGCCATTCGAGGAGAGCGGCAGACAGCCGCCCCTTCGCCCATTCCCCGCGAGACCGCCATGACGAAAAAAGTCTTCATCAAAACCTTCGGCTGCCAGATGAACGAGTACGACTCGGACAAGATGGCCGACGTGCTGCACGCTGCCGAGGGCTACGAGTCCACGCAGGACGTGGACGAGGCCGACCTGATCCTCTTCAACACCTGCTCGGTGCGCGAGAAGGCGCAGGAGAAGGTGTTCTCCGACCTCGGCCGCGTCAAGCACCTGAAGAAGAAAGGCGTGCAGATCGGCGTGGGCGGCTGCGTCGCCAGCCAGGAGGGCGAGGCCATCATCGCCCGCGCGCCCTTCGTCGACGTGGTGTTCGGCCCGCAGACGCTGCACCGCTTGCCCGAACTGCTGCGCCAGCGCCGCACGCAGGACCGTGCGCAGGTCGACATCAGCTTCCCCGAGATCGAGAAGTTCGACCACCTGCCGCCCGCGCGCGTCGAAGGCGCCACCGCCTTCGTCTCGATCATGGAGGGCTGCTCCAAGTACTGCAGCTACTGCGTCGTGCCCTACACGCGCGGTGAAGAAGTCTCGCGTCCGTTCGAGGACGTGCTGGTGGAGATCGCCGGCCTGGCCGACCAGGGCGTGAAGGAGGTCACGCTGCTGGGCCAGAACGTCAACGCCTACCGCGGGCGCATGGGTCCACCTTCCAAGGGTGACAGCGAGATCGCCGACTTCGCCATGCTGGTCGAGACCGTCGCCGAGATCCCCGGCATCGAGCGCATCCGTTACACCACCAGCCACCCCAACGAGTTCACGCCGCGGCTGATTGAGGCCTACGCGCGCGTGCCCAAGCTGGTGAGCCACCTGCACCTGCCGGTGCAGCACGGCTCGGACCGCATCCTGATGGCCATGAAGCGCGGCTACACGGCGATGGAATACAAGTCGACCGTGCGCAAGCTGCGCGCGATCCGCCCCGACATGGCCATGAGCAGCGACTTCATCGTCGGCTTCCCGGGCGAGACCGAAGAGGACTTCGGCAAGATGATGAAGCTGATCGACGACATCGGCTTCGACAACAGCTTCTCGTTCATCTTCAGCCCGCGCCCCGGCACGCCGGCCGCCAACCTGGCCGACGACACGCCGCACGACGTGAAGTTGAAGCGCCTGCAGCACCTGCAGGGCGTGATCGACACCAATGTGCGTGCCATCGCCGCACGCCGCGTGGGCACGGTGCAGACCATCCTGGTCGAAGGCCCGTCCAAGCGCAGCCATGCCGGCCAGCCCGAACTCATGGGCCGCACCGAGTGCAACCGCGTCGTCAACTTCGCCGGCCCGCAGCGCCTGGTCGGCCAGATGGTGGACGTGCGCGTGACCGAGGCGATGTCGTACTCGCTGCGCGGCGAGGTCTGCACGCGCGAGACCGCGCCGGCCGCGTGAGCCGCCCGCGCCTGTCCTTCCGCCAGCTGCTGCTGCTGGCCTTCCTGCTGATCGCCGCGCTGCTGGGCGGCGTGGCGGTGCGCGCGGTGTTCACCTTCGACATCCTGATGCAGCGTAGCCTGGGCTTCTCGGCACGCACGCTGCAGCTCAACGGCGTGGCGCAGACGCTCAGCGAACGCAGTGCCACGGCCGAGCGCGCCGCGCGCCAGTCGCTGATCTTGAACGACGCGCTGCTGCGCCGGCGCTTCGCCGACAGCGCGCGCGACGCCCAGGGCCTGGTGGCCGGCCTGCAGCCGGCCGACCTGCCGCCGGCGCTGGCGGCGCGCTGGCGTGGCCAGATGGGCAAGATCGAGCAGCTCATGGAGGGCCCGACCGAGACCGCACTGGACCGCGAGCGCGCCGTGGCAGCCGAGTTCCGCGAACTCGACGTGCTCAACGTGACGCTGGCCCAGCAGATGCAGGCCGCCATCGAGCAGCGCCGCCAATCGCTCAACGCCGAACTCGACGCCAGCCGCATGCAGCTCACGCAGCAGGTGATCGGCATGGTGGTGCTGGCCGTGCTGCTGGCCATCGCGCTGGGCCTGTGGCTGGCCCGCCCGCTCAAGCGCGTGGAGCGCGCCATCATCGGCCTGGGCGAGAACCGGCTCGACCAGGCCATCGAGATCCAGGGCCCCTCCGACGTGCACCGCATCGGCCAGCAGCTGGACTGGCTGCGGCTGCGGCTGTCCGAACTCGACGCCGACAAGGCGCGCTTTCTGCGCCACATCTCGCACGAGCTCAAGACGCCGCTGGCCGCGCTGCGCGAGGGCGTCTCGCTGCTCGAGGAGGGCGTGGCCGGCGAGCTCAACGACAACCAGCGCGAGGTGGCCGGCATCCTGCGCCAGAACACGGTGCAGCTGCAAAGCCAGATCGAGGCCCTGCTGCGCTTCAACGCAGCAGCCTTCGAGGCGCGCCAGCTCAAGCGCGAGCGGGTCGACCTGCTGGAACTCATCGAGGCCCAGGTCGACGCCCAGCGCCTGCAGTGGCGCGCCAACCAGCTCACGGTGCAGGTCGAGGGCGAAAGCCTCACGACGCGTGTGGACGCAGACAAGATCGGCACGGTGCTGGCCAACCTGCTGTCCAACGCGATCCGCTTCTCGCCGCCGCGCGGCCGCATCCTGATCCAGCTGCAGCAACACGACCAGATCGTGCAGATCGATGTGCAGGACGAGGGCCCCGGCGTGGCCGAGCCCGACCGCGAGCGCATCTTCGAGCCCTTCTTCCGCGGCCAGCGCCAGCCCGAGGGCGCCGTGAAAGGAACAGGCATCGGTCTTTCCATCGTGCACGAGTACATCGCCGCGCACGGTGGCAAGATGGCGCTCTTGTCCGGCTCGCCCGGCGCCCATTTCCGCATCGAACTACCCCATGTGTCCTGAACCACGCGCGGCACGCGCGTCTTCCCCCCTGGTGTGCGCGCTGGCCGCGGCGCTGCTGGCCGGCTGCGTCGTGCCGCCGCCCGCGCCGCCGCCTGCCCCGCCACCGCCGCCGGCGGTGGCCCCGGTGCCGCCGCCGCCCGCCGCGCCGCCGGTCGAATCGGCCGTGCCGCGGCCGGTACAGGGCGGCCAGCCCGGCGGCGTGCGCACCGACAGCAGCACCGTCGCCCAGGCCTTGCTCGTGTATGCCGACCGTGTGCGCCGCATGGCGGCAGCCGAACTGGCGCAGGAGGTCACGCGGCTCACCGACATCCCCGAGGCGCAGCGCCAGCCGGCCGAGGAGATGCAGCTGGCGATCGCCCTGGCGCAGACACGCGTGCCGGCCGATCTGGTGCGCGCCCAGGGGCTGGCCCAGCGCGTGCTGGGCAATCCGCGCGAGGAAGCGCGTGGCCTGTACCCGCTGGCCGGCATGCTGGTGGCACGCTATGCCGAGCAGCGCCGGGTCGAAGAGGCCCTGGACCGCCAGGCCCAGCAACTGCGCGAGCAGCAGCGCCGCATCGACCAGCTGACCGAAAGGCTCGAAGCCGTGCGGGCCATCGAGCGCAGCCTGACCTCGCGCCCGCCCCCGCCCAACGGTGGCCACCGCGCGGTGCAGCCCTGACATGCCGGGCACAGAATCCGCCGCGGCGCGCACCAACATCCTCGTCGTCGACGACGACGCGGACATGCTGCGCCTGCTGTCCATGCGGCTCACGGCCGCCGGCTACCGCGTCACGGCGGTCGGTTCCGCCGAAGCCGCGCTGAACCAGCTCGACATCGAGCAGCCGCAGCTGGTGCTGTCCGATGTGCAGCTGCCCGGCCGCGACGGCCTGGCGCTGTTCGACCTCGTGCGTGCGCGCCATCCGGCCCTGCCGGTGATCCTGCTGACGGCGCACGGCACGATTCCCGATGCCGTGGAGGCCACGGCGCGCGGCGTGTTCACCTACCTGACCAAGCCTTTCGACGGCAAGGCCCTGCTCGACAAGATCGCGCAGGCGCTGGCGCTGTCGGCGCCCACGGCCGCCGTCGTGCCCAAGGGCGGCCACGACGAGAGCTGGCGCGACGAGATCGTGAGCCGCTCGGCCCGCATGGCCGAGGTCTTGGCCGAGGCCAAGATGGTGGCCCAGTCGGACGCCAGCGTGCTGATGCTGGGCGACAGCGGCACCGGCAAGGAGCTGCTGGCCCGTGCCATCCACAAGGCCAGCAGCCGCGCCAAGAAGCCTTTCGTGGCCGTGAACTGCGGCGCCATCCCCGAGGCGCTGCTGGAGTCCGAACTGTTCGGCCACATGCGCGGCGCCTTCACCGACGCCGTGACCAACCACAAGGGCTTGTTCCAGACCGCCGACGGCGGCACGCTGCTGCTCGACGAAATCGGCGACATGCCGCTGGCGCTGCAGGTCAAGCTGCTGCGCGTGCTGCAGGAGCGGGCCGTGCGGCCGCTGGGCTCCAGCCAGTCGATCCCGGTGGACGTGCGCATCCTGTCGGCCACGCACCGCGATCTGGAGGTGGCCATGGCCGCCAAGGAGTTCCGCGAGGACCTGTACTACCGGCTCAACGTGGTCACCCTCACGCTGCCGCCCTTGGGTGAACGGCGCGAGGACATCGCACTACTGGCCCAGCACTTCCTGCAGACGCTGGCGACCAAGTACAGCAAGCGCCTGTCGGGCTTCGCCCCTGAAGCGCTCAAGGCCCTGACCACCGCCACCTGGCCCGGCAACGTGCGCCAGCTGCACAACGTGGTCGAGCAGGTCTGCGCGCTGTCGACCACGCCGCTGGTGCCGCTGGCCCTGGTGCAGCGCGCGCTGCGCCAGCCCGCCATCGAGGTGCTGCCCTATGCCGAGGCCAAGCGCAAGTTCGAGCGCGAGTACCTGATCAACCTCTTGAAGCTGACCGACGGCAATGCCGCCGACGCGGCCCGGCTGGCCGACCGCAACCGGACCGAGTTCTACCGGCTGATGCAGAAGCACGAACTCACGCCGGGGCTGTTCAAAGGGGATTCTGCGGCTTCTGGCGAACCCGTCGCCGAACCGCGACAAGGCTAAGTCCTTGTTTTTCCTGGATATCGCCACACAGCGACCGCAACCTGTCGCTGTTCGGCGACAAAAACCGGGGTTTTGGGGGCCGTTTTCCGCACGAACCCGTGAAAACCCCGACAAACCCGTCCAAGCCGTTGATCCATAAGGTTTTCTAGCGTTGGCATGGGGATTGCGATGAGAGAGGCATATGAGCTCTGTCTCTCCCTCCTCCTCTCACCGCGAGAACACCATGGAACAACCCAACGTCGCCCGCGTCGGCCGGCAAATCGTCGGTCGTGCCTGGGACAAACAGCGCAGCCCGCTGCGCGCCGAGCGCCACCCCAATTCCGTCACCGCGCCGCCCGTGAACCGCGGCTCCATGACGCCCCGCCCCTGGCGCGGCTTCTGGAACAGTCTGGGCACGGCACTGCTGATGTCCATCCCCGGCATGGGCCCGGCCGCCCCCAAGGCCGCCAGCCCCGCACCGGAAGCCTGGCAACAGGCGGCCAGCCGCCGCCGCATGGCGCTGATGCTGATCGTGCTGGTCACCACCGCGCTGGCCACCAGCCTGTTCGCCAGCATGCAGCCCGACTACGACAGCGTGCTGCTCGAAGTCGGCCAGCTGTCGCTGTTTGCGCTGCTGTCGGCCTGGATCGTGTCGGGCTTCGGCACGGCACTGATGGGCTTCTTCGTCGTGCTGCGCGGCGACAAGCACGCGCTGTCGGCCAAGGAGGTGCGCGACCACGCGATGCCCACCGGCGCCGACGAGCGCACGGCCATCATCATGCCGATCTGCAACGAAGACGTGGCCACGGTATTCGCCGGCCTGCGCGCCACCTGCGAATCGGTGCTGGCCACGGGCCACGGCCGCGCATTCGACGTGTTCGTGCTGTCCGACAGCAACGACCCCGAGAAGCGCCGCGCCGAACGCGCCGCCTGGGAAGACCTGCGCGCCGTGCTGGCCCAGGAGTCCAACGGCGGCCCGTCCATCGAGGTCTACTACCGCCTGCGCACCCGCCGCACGCACCGCAAGGCCGGCAACGTGGCCGACTTCTGCCGCCGCTGGGGCAATGACTACAAGTACATGGTGGTGCTGGACGCCGACAGCGTCATGAGCGGCGACTGCCTGACTTCCATGGTCAAGCTCATGCAAGCCCATCCCCGCGCCGGCATCATCCAGACCGCCACGCAGTCCATCGGCCACCAGACCCTGCACGCCCGCGCACAGCAATTCGCCTCGCGCATGACCGGCCGTTTGTTCACGCTGGGCATGCAGTACTGGCAGTTGGGCGAGTCCCACTACTGGGGCCACAACGCGATCATCCGTGTCAAGCCCTTCATGGAGCACTGCGCGCTGGCCCCGATCAAGGGCACGGGCGGCCTGTCCGGCGGCATCATGTCGCACGACTTCGTCGAAGCCGCGCTGATGCGCCGTGCCGGCTTCCACGTGTGGCTGGTGTCCGACCTGGTCGGCAGCTACGAGCAGCAACCGCCGGACCTGCTGTCCGAACTGCAGCGTGACCGCCGCTGGTGTCAGGGCAACCTGCAGAACGCCCGCCTGATGGCCGAGCCCGGCATCGCCGGCGTGCACCGCGCCATGTTCATCACGGGCACCATGTCCTACCTGTCGGCGCCGCTGTGGCTGGCCTTCATGACGCTGGGCACCACGCTGTGGCTGTCCGGCCATGCCCAGGCCACCGGCCTGGCCAGCGTGACGCACGCCTTGTCGGCGATCCCGGCCGAGCTGATCGGCCTGTGGATCTGGACCCTGGCCGTGCTGTTCCTGCCGCGCCTCTTGGGCATCGCCGCCGTGCTGATCCAGGGCGAGCAACGCCGCTATGGCGGCACCGCTGGCCTGATCAAGAGCGCCGCGCTGGAAAGCGTGCTGGCCATGCTGCAGTCGCCAGTGCGCATGCTGGCCCACTCGCTGTTCGTGCTGGTCGCGCTGACCGGTGTGAAGCTGGAATGGAAGTCGCCCCCGCGGGACGCCGAAGCCCTGCGCTGGCGCGATGCGGCCCGCAGCCTGGCACCCATGAGCGGCATCATCGCCCTGCTGGCTGGCGGCATCGCGCTGATCGACCCGAGCGCGCTGGTCTGGCTGATCCCGGTGGGCCTGCCACTGCTGCTGGCCATCCCCGCCAGCGTGCTGACCAGCCGCAGCGACCTGGGTGCCGCCATGCGCCGCCAGCGCTGGCTGCTGATTCCCGAAGAAAGCTGGTCCCCGGCAGTCCTGCGCCGCGCCTGGATGCACGCCAAGCTGCCGCTGCGCCAGCAGCCGCTGGCCCTGGCCGCCTGACCTGCATCGCCCCGCAGCAACGCCCCTCGCCGAGGGGCGTTTCTGTTTCTGCGGGCCGTGCGCTTTTTGCGCACGGGCAGCGCGAAAATCGGCGCTTGGAAGCAGCACCGGCCTTGCCTAGGATGCGGCGCATTCCAATCGATCAGGGCACTCCCATGACATCCTTCCGCGCACCGGTATTTCCCCTGGCCTGGCTGGCAGCTGCAGCGCTGCTGGCCGGCTGTGCCGCAGGCCCGAACGCACCGGCACCGCCGTCGGCCGGTATGGCCACGCCACCCGCCCAGGCCGCGGCGCCGGTGCGCGTCAAGGTCTTCGTCGCAGCGATGTTCGAGATCGGACAGAACACGGGCGACCGCGCTGGCGAGTTCCAGCACTGGTACGAGCGCTACTGGAAGAACGCCACGCCGGTGCGCGTGCCCGGCGCCATCGCGCCCGTGTACTGCAACAGCGACGGCGTGTGCGGCGCCGTGCTGGGCATGGGCAAGGTCAATTCCTCGGCCTCGATGCAGGCCATCCTGCTGAACCCGGCCTTCGACTTCTCGCAGGCCTACTACCTGATCACCGGCGTGGCCGGTACGCCGCCTGCGCGCGGCACCATCGGCGACGTGTCCTGGGGCAGCTGGCTCGTGGACTACGACCTGGGCCACCGCTGGGCACCCGAAGAAAACACGCCAGGCGCGCCCACCTTCATGCCACGCAAGGGCTATGAGGAATACCGGCGCTTCCAGCTCAACCCGGCGTTGCTGGGCTGGGCCATGCAGCTGTCGGCCAAGACACCACTCCGGGACTCGGACAGCGCCCGCGCCTACCGGCTGCGCTACCCCGAGCCGCGCGCGCGCCAGGCACCGTCGGTGGGCCAGGGCACGCACATGACGGGCGACACCTTCTTCCACGGCCCCGGCATGTCCAGCCAGGCCCAGTACATCGCCAAGCTGTACGGCGCCGACGACTACGTCATCACCGAGATGGAAGCCGCCGCCATCACGCTGGTGATCCAGCGGACCCACGGCACGGACCGCGTGATGAGCCTGCGCGGCGCCGTCAACTTCGACCAGGGCAATCCGCGCGAGACCACCTTGCAGCACCTGGACCCAGCGCCCGGAGAGACCGCGGGCGGCTTCGCCGAGACGGTGGAGAACATCGCGCGCGTGGGCGAGCGCGTGGTCGACCACATCGTGAGCCAGTGGCCGGAGTGGTCGGGCGGCGTGCCACCGCGCTGAGCGCCTGATGCACGCCAGCGTCCTCAGGTACTTCATCGAGGTGGCGCGCAGCGGCTCGGTGCGCAAGGCATCGGAGCGGCTGCACGTGGCGGCCAGCGCCGTCAACCGCCAGATCCTGAACGTGGAGGAAGAGCTCGGCACAGAGCTGTTCGACCGCCTGCCCGGTGGCATGCGGCTGAATCCGGCCGGCGAGCGGCTGCTGCGCCACGCGCAGGAGACGCTGCACGGCTACCAGGTGATGCGCACCGAGCTCGACGCGCTGCGCGGCGAGCGCAGCGGCCATGTCAAGCTGGCGGCCATGGACTCGTGCTTCGAGGATCTGCTGCCCGCCGCGGTGGCGGAGTTCTCGCAGCTGTTCCCCGCGGCCACCTACACCATCGTCTCGACCCAGCCCATGGAGGTGCCGCAGCTCGTGGCCTCGGGCCAGGTAGACCTGGGGCTGAGCTTCGTCACGCGGCTGCCGGCCGGCGTGGTGGCCGTGAGCCTGGCACACCTGCCCCTGGGCGTGGTGATGCCGCCGGGCCATCCGCTCGCCACGCATGAGCGCGTGGCACTGCGCGACTGCGCGCGCCATCCCTTCATCCGCTCGGGCGCGCAGCCGGTGTTTGGCCCCACGCTGTCGGCCGAGTACACGGCCTTCTGGGAGGTGATGGAGCCGGTCGCGACCTGCAACTCCACCCCGCTGGTCAAGCGCCTGGTGATGGCGGGCAAAGGCATCACCACCTTCTCCAAGCTCGCGTTGCTGGACGAGTTGCGCCGCGGCGAGCTGGTCTGGAAGCCCTTCGCACTGCCGGTGCTGAACCAGCTGCAGGTCGGCATCGTGGTGCCGGCGCAGCGCGCGCTGCCACAGCTCACGCAGAACTTCGTGGGCCGGCTCGCGCGCCGGCTGGCGCAGCTGGAGCAGGAGGCGGCCGCGCTGTAGCGGCCCGGCCTGGTCTCAGAACGGCAGCTTGGGCATGCCGCCCCCGCCCAGGCCCTTCATGCCGCCCATGCGCTTCATCATCTTCATGAGGCCGCCGCCCTTCATCTTCTTCATCATGTCCTGCATCTGGCCGAACTCGTTCAGCAGGCGGTTGACCTCCTGCACCTGAACGCCGGCACCGGAGGCGATGCGGCGCTTGCGCGTGGCCTTGATGAGCTCGGGCTTCCTGCGCTCCTGCGCCGTCATGCTGTGGATGATGCCCTGCTTGCGGCGGATCTCGCGCTCGGCGCGGTCCATGTCGACCTGGCCGGCCTTGGCCGACATCTGCGTGGGCAGCTTGTCCATGAGGCTGGACAGGCCGCCCATCTGGTTCATCTGCTGGATCTGCGCCAGGAAGTCGTTCAGGTCGAAGCTCTCGCCGCTCTTCACCTTGGCCGCCAGCTTCTGCGCCGCCGCCATGTCCACGTTGGCCGTGACCTGCTCGACCAGGGCCACGATGTCGCCCATGCCCAGCACGCGGCCGGCGTGGCGCTCGGCGTCGAACACCTCCAGGCCGTCGATCTTCTCGCTGGTGCCGGCGAACTTGATCGGCACGCCCGTGACATGGCGGGCCGACAGCGCGGCACCGCCGCGCGAGTCGCCATCGGTCTTGGTCAGCACGATGCCGGTGAGCGGCAGCGCTTCGCCGAAGGCCTTGGCCACGTTCATCGCGTCCTGGCCCTGCATGGCGTCGACGACGAACAGCGTCTCCACCGGGTTCAGCGCAGCGTGCAGTTCGCGGATCTCCTGCATCAGCGCCTCGTCCACCGCCAGGCGGCCGGCGGTGTCGACCAGCAGCACGTCGAAGTAATGGCGCTTGGCGTGGTCCAGCGCGGCGCGCGCGATGTCCACGGGCTTTTGCTCGCCGGTGCTCGGGAACCACTCGGCACCGGCCTGCTTGGTGACGGTCTTGAGCTGCTCGATGGCGGCCGGGCGGTAGACGTCGGCCGACACCGTCAGCACCTTCTTCTTGCGCCGTTCGGTCAGCAGCTTGGCCAGCTTGGCCGTGGTGGTGGTCTTGCCGGTGCCCTGCAGCCCGGCCATCAGCACCACGGCGGGTGGCTGGGCGGCGAGGTTGAGTTCGGCACCCGGCAGGCCCTGGCCCATGGTGGTGGCCAGCTCGCGGTTGACGATGCCGACCAGGGCCTGGCCCGGCGACAGCGAGCCCAGTACCTCCTGGCCCAGCGCCTTTTCCTTCACGCGGGCGATGAAGTCGCGCACCACGGGCAGGGCCACGTCGGCCTCGAGCAGCGCCATGCGCACCTCGCGCAGCATGTCGGTGACGTTGGCCTCGGTGATGCGGGCCTGGCCGCGCATCTCCTTGACCAGACGCGAGAGTTTTTCGGTGAGGGCGGACGCCATGGAGGTCCTTTGCTCCAGCACGGGGAGCGCAGTTGGGGGAAGGGGGAAGCGGCCGGCGGCTGGAAGGCGTGCCGGTAAACTGAGCAGATGATTTTAGCGAGCGCCTCCATGGCCACCGTGTTGCTGTCGGCCGCCGCTGCCGCGGCCTATGCGGTGCCTGCGGCGGTGGCGTCCCGCCTGCAGCCCGAGCGCAGCCGCCACGCCCTGTTGCCGGCCTGGGTGCTGCACGCGCTGCTCTTGTGCTGGGGCCTGTGGTTCACGGCCACGCCGCGCTTCGGCTTCGCGCCGGCGCTGTCGGTCACGGCCTGGCTGGTCCTCACGGTCTATGCGGTGGAAAGCCATGTGTTCCCGCAGTTGCGCGCACATTGGGCGCTGGCCGGCTTCGGCGCCGTGGCCGTGCTGATGGCGCTGGTGTTCCCCGGCACGCCCCTGCACGAGAACGCCTCGCCCTGGCTACCCCTGCACTGGGCGCTGGGCATCGCCTGCTATGGCCTGTTCGCCGCAGCCGTGCTGCATGCCTGGCTGATGCGCCGCAGCGAGCGGGCCATGCGCGACGCCGGCCCCTCGTTCAGCGGCGTGCCGCTGCTCACGCTGGAGCGGCTGACCTTCCGCTTCGTGCAGGCCGGCTTCGTGCTGCTGACGGCCACGCTGGCGGCCGGCTGGCTGTTCGGCGAGTCGCTCTACGGCGCGGGCGCCGGCCGCTGGCGCTGGGACCACAAGACGGTGTTCTCGCTGCTCTCGTGGCTCAGCTTCGCGGTGCTGCTGGTCGGCCGCGCGCGCTTCGGCTGGCGTGGCCGCACTGCCGTGCGCGTGCTCTATGCGGGCGCAGCGCTGCTGCTGCTGGCCTATGTGGGCTCGCGGTTCGTGCTCGAAGTGTTGATCGGCCGGGGAGCCGCATGAAGTTCCTGATCGTCCTGCTGGTGGTGGCCTTCGGCATCTGGCTGTGGCGCTCGCGCCGGCCGCCGCCACCGCCGGCCAAGCCGCGCAGCCGCACGGGCCTGCCCGCCGAGATGGCGCGTTGCGCCGCCTGCGGCCTGCACCTGCCCTTGGCCGACGCCGAGCGGGGCCCGCGCGGCGTCTACTGCAGCAAAGAGCACCGCCGCCAGATCGAGGGCTGAACCGGCGTGACCGTCCTCGACGACGCCTGGCCACCGTCCGACTTCGACCCGCGCGCGGCTGTCCTGGCGCCGGTCGGCGACCTGGCCCTCACGCGTGCCTGGTACGGCTTCATGACCGCGCGCGTCACGATCGCGCTGGCCCTGCTGCTGCTGCAGGCCACACAGTACGCGTTGACGGCCACCGCGCCGGCCTGGGTGCTGGCCATGTGTGCGCTGTACCTGGCCAGTGCGCTGGCGACGCGGCTGCTGGCGCGGCCCCGCCTGCCGCGCCATGCGCTGGAGCCGACCTGGCTGCTGACGGTGGGCATGGACGTGCTGGTCATCGCGCTGCTGCAGCTGTTCCAGTCCGGCGCCATCAGCTACACCCCCTTGCTGGGCGTGCCCGTGCTGCTGACGGCCGTGCTGGGCACGCGGCCCATGGCCATCGGCATGGCGCTGGCCATCACCTTGCTGCTGCTGCTGGAGACGTGGTGGACTTCCGCGCACGGCATCACCGAGAGCACGGGGCGCTACCTGCAGGCCGGGCTGGCGGGCCTGGGCTACCTGCTGGTGGCCTTCCTGGCCAACCAGCTGGCGGCCCGGCTCATGCGCGAGGAGCAACTCGCGCTCGCCGGCCTGCACGCCGCCCGGCTGCAGGCCCAGGTGAACCAGCTCGTGATGGAGACGCAGACCGACGGGGTCGTGGTGGTGGACACGCACGCCCGCATGCGCACCGCCAACCCGGCGGCGCGCGCACTGCTGGGGCTGGACACGGCGGGCCTGCGGCCTGCGCTGGACGCGCAGCCCAGCTGGGCGCCGCTGCTGGAACTGGCGCGCGCCACGTTCGAGCAGGCCACGCCGCAGGCGGCCGACCTGACGCTGCGCAGCGCCAGCCGCGGCGCCAGGCGCCTGCGCGTGCACACCCGCATGACCGAGGCGCCGGGCCGCGCGCACGAGCGGCTGTGCGTGATGTTCCTGCACGACCTGCGCGAGGCCGAGGCGCGCACGCGCACCGAGAAGATGGCGGCCATGGGCCGCATGTCCGCCGCCGTCGCGCACGAGATCCGCAACCCGCTGGCCGCCATCGTCCAGGCGAATGCGCTGCTGGACGAAGAGCTGCAGGCCCCCGGCCAGCGCCAGCTCACGCAGATGATCCAGCACAACGCGCAGCGCCTGTCCAAGATCGTCGACGAGGTGCTGGACGTGGCCCGCGTGCCCGAGGCCGGCCGCACGGCACCGCCCACCCTGGTGCTCGATGCCAGCGTGCAGGACATCTGCGCCGACTGGGTGCAGCGCGCGCCGCAACGCCGCCGCGTGCAGCTCGACCTGGCCACCGGTGGGCTGCCCGTGGATTTCGACAGCGAGCACCTGCGCCGCGTGTTGGTCAACCTGCTGGACAACGCGCTGCGCTATGCGAGCGGGCGGCCGGCCGCGATCCAGGTGACCACGCGGCTGTCGTCCGACCGCCAATCCAGCCTGCAGGTCTGGAGCGACGGTGCACCGCTGGAGGAATCGGTCGAGCGCCACCTGTTCGAGCCCTTCTTCTCCTCGGAGAGCCGCTCCAGCGGACTGGGGCTGTACATTTGCCGCGAACTCTGCGAGCGCCATCGCGCCAGCATCGGCTACCAGCGCAGCGCGCGGCAGCGGGGCGGCGCGAGCGTCCAGGGCAACGAGTTCTCCGTGCAGTTCCGTCCCCCGAAACCCGCAGAGCGCACCACGCCCGCCCATTGAGCCATGCCGCCGCACACGCAAGCCCCTTCCGCGTCGTCACCTGCCAGCGTCCTGGTGGTGGACGACGAGCCCGACCTGCGCACGCTGTACGAGCTCACGCTGCTGCGCGAGGGCCACCGCGTGGAGACGGCCGGCACCCTGGCCGAGGCGCAGGCGGCGCTGCAGGAGCAGCGCTTTCGTGCCGTCATCACCGACATGCGGCTGCCCGACGGCCTGGGCCTCACGCTGCTGCAGGAGTTGCGTGCGCAGCAGCGCACCGAGCGCTGCATCGTCATCACGGCCTACGGCTCGGCCGAGAACGCCGTGGAGGCGCTCAAGGCCGGCGCCTTCGACTACCTGACCAAGCCGGTGGACCTCAAGCAGTTCCGCGCCGTGGTGGCCTCGGCCCTGCAGGAGCACGACGCGGTGGCGCCACGCCCGGTTGCGCGCAGCAGCCAGCCCGGCGGCACGGCCCCGACGGCGCCGGCGCTGGACCGGCTGGTCGGCGAGTCCGAGCCCATGCGCCAGGTCAAGCAGCGCATCCTCAAGGTGGCGCGCAGCATGGCACCGGTGCTGGTGCGCGGCGAGTCGGGCACTGGCAAGGAACTCGTGGCCCAGGCCCTGCACGCCGCCAGCCACCGCGCCGCCGCGCCGCTGGTGGCCGTGAACTGCGGCGCCATTCCCGAGAACCTGCTCGAGGCCGAGTTCTTCGGCGCCAAGAAGGGCTCCTACACCGGCGCGCTGACCGACAGGCTGGGCTACTTCCAGGCCGCGCGCGGCGGCACGCTGTTCCTCGACGAGATCGGCGACTTGCCGCTGGCCATGCAGTCCAAGCTGCTGCGTGCCATCCAGGAGCGCAGCGTGCGGCCACTGGGCTCCACCCAGGAGGACACGGTGGACGTGCGCATCGTCAGCGCCACCCACAAGGACCTGGCGGCCGAGGTCAAGGCCGGCCGCTTCCGGCAAGACCTGTACTACCGCCTCAATGTGATCGAGATCGTGGTGCCGCCGCTGCGCGAGCGCCGCGACGACCTGCCGGCACTGTGCACGGCCCTGCTGGGCCGCATCGCGCACGAATCCGGGGTGCACGTGCCGCCGCCTTCCAGCGCGCTGCTGGCCGAACTGCAGCAGCATCCGCTGGCCGGCAACGTGCGAGAACTCGAGAACCTGCTGCACCGCGCCGTGGCCATGAGCGAAGGCGATGAACTCAGCGCCGATTTCCCCGACAGCGCCAGCCAGGCACTGGCGCCACTGCCGGCAGCCGACGAGGCCACGCCCAGCGACCTGCAGGCCTACCTGGACCGGCAGGAGCGCGCCATCCTCGTACGGGTGCTGCACGAGACCGGCTTCAACCGCACCGCCGCGGCGGCGCGGCTGGGCCTGTCGCTGCGGCAGATCCGCTACCGCATCGCGCGGCTCAACATCGCCACGCCGCAGGACAACGAACCCCATGACGAGTGAGCCGGCGGCGCCGCTTGAGGCACTCTGGCGGGGCGGCTGGTACCGTTTCGCACGGCACCAGCCCTCGCCCAACTTCGGGCCGCGGCCGGCCGGCGCGCGCATCGACCTCGTGGTGCTGCACTCCATCAGCCTGCCGCCGGGCCAGTACGGGGGCGACGAGATCCTGGCCCTGTTCGACAACCGGCTCGACTGGGAAGCCCACCCCTACTTCGCGCAGATCCGCGGCCTGCAGGTCTCGGCGCATTTCCTGATCCGGCGCGGCGGCGAACTCTGGCAGTTCGTCGATGCCGACGCGCGTGCCTGGCATGCCGGCCGCTCGCATTGGCGGGGCCGCGACGAGTGCAACGACGACTCCATCGGCATCGAACTCGAGGGCCTGGAGGGCGAGCGCTTCGAGGCGGCCCAGTACGACACCCTGACCAGCCTGTGCACGGCGCTGGCCCAGCGTTACCCGATCGCCCATGTGGCCGGCCACGAGCATGTGGCGCCCGGCCGCAAGCAGGACCCCGGACCGGGTTTCGATTGGGCCGCGCTCGAGCAGGGCACGGGCTGGCCGGCCGACTGGTTTCCGCTTGCGGTGCGCCGATCCGCCCCCATCTAGAACAGGTTGCAGGAACGCGCTGCGAAGGCCCTCGCGGGCAGGCCCAGCAACCATGCCGCCTGCGAGGCGGAATGGGGCGCCATCCCGCATGGAGCCTCATCTTTGCGCGACCATGGCGCACCACTGCTGGCGCTGCGCGGGGTCCTTGGAAATTCCACACAAAAAGCTGCAGGACACGCTACCTGTAGTGGCTAGAATGCCTGCGGACCCTAGATATGGGGCCCGGCCCGGAGCTCTTTTCTGGTGCGCCCAGGCCCCGTTTGCGGTGACGACACACCGCCAGATTTCGACCCCGTACCCAGCACACACAAGGAAGCCATGCAAACTGCAGCTCACCTCCCATCCGCCTCGCAACTGTCTCCCATGGCCGCTGCTGCACGCGCCGCCACCGCCGACAGCACTGCGCCGAACGCGCTGGCGCATTACCAGATCATTCGCCGCAATGGCGCCGTCGTGCCGTTCGAGCCCAACAAGATCGCCGTGGCCATGATGAAGGCCTTCCTGGCCGTGCACGGCACCCAGGGCGCGGCCTCGGCCAGCGTGCGCGAGACCGTGGACGGCCTCACGCAGGCCGTCACGCGCGCGCTGATGCGTTCGCGCCCGGGCGGCGGCACCTTCCACATCGAGGACGTGCAGGACCAGGTCGAACTGGGCCTCATGCGTGGCGGCCACCACGAGATCGCCCGCGCGTATGTGCTGTACCGGGAACGTCGCACGCAGGAACGCGCCCGCCAGGGCGAGCAGGAGCAGCCGGCCGCTGCCCCCACGCTGCATGTGCTGGACGGCGGCGAGCGCGTGGCGCTCAACCTGGCCGACCTGCAGCAGCTGATCGCCAACGCCTGCGCCGGCCTGGGCGCGGACGTCAAGCCCGATCCCATCGTGGCCGAGACCATGCGCAACCTGTACGACGGTGTGCCGCTCGAAGAGGTGTTCAAGGCCGCCATCCTGGCCGCCCGCACGCTGATCGAGAAGGACCCCGACTACACCTACGCCACGGCCCGGTTGCTGCTGCACACCATCGTCAAGGAAGTCCTGGGCCGCGAAGTGCTGCAGGCGGACATGGGCACGGCCTACGCCGACTACTTCCCGCACTACATCAAGAAGGGCGTGGAGAACGAGCTGCTGGACGAGAAGCTGCTGCAGTACGACCTGGCCCGCCTGGGTGCGGCGCTCAAGGCCGAGCGCGACATGAAGTTCGACTACCTGGGCCTGCAGACCCTGTACGACCGCTACTTCCTGCACGTCAAGAAGGCCCGCATCGAGCTGCCGCAGGCCTTCTTCATGCGCGTGGCCATGGGCCTGGCGCTGGGCGAGATCGACCGCGAGGCGCGCGCCATCGAGTTCTACGAGGTGCTGTCCTCGTTCGACTTCATGTCCTCCACGCCCACGCTGTTCAACAGCGGCACGCTGCGCTCGCAGCTGTCCTCCTGCTACCTGACCACCGTGCCCGACGACCTGGACGGCATCTACGAGTCGATCAAGGAGAACGCCCTGCTGTCCAAGTTCGCTGGCGGCCTGGGCAACGACTGGACGCGCGTGCGCGCGCTGGGCTCGCACATCAAGGGCACGAACGGCGAATCGCAGGGCGTGGTGCCCTTCCTCAAGGTTGTCAACGACACGGCCGTGGCCGTGAACCAGGGCGGCAAGCGCAAGGGCGCGGTCTGCACGTACCTTGAGAGCTGGCACCTGGACATCGAGGAGTTCCTGGAGCTGCGCAAGAACACCGGCGACGACCGCCGCCGCACGCACGACATGAACACGGCCAACTGGATTCCGGACCTGTTCATGCGCCGTGTCATGGAGAAGGGCCAGTGGACCTTGTTTTCGCCCTCCAACGTGCCTGACCTGCATGATCTCTTTGGCGCCGACTTCGAGAAGGCCTACGTGGCCTACGAAGAGAAGGCTGCGCGCGGCGACATCAAGCCCAGCAAGACCGTCCCGGCCACCGACCTGTGGCGCAAGATGCTCTCGATGCTGTTCGAGACCGGCCATCCCTGGATCACGTTCAAGGACGCCTGCAACGTGCGTTCGCCCCAGCAGCACGTGGGCGTGGTGCACTCGTCCAACCTGTGCACCGAGATCACGCTGAACACCAGCGACACCGAGACCGCCGTCTGCAACCTGGGTTCGGTGAACCTGCTGCAGCATCTGAAGGACGGCCCTGACGGCAAGTCGGTCGACCACGAGAAGCTCAAGAAGACGATCTCGACGGCGATGCGCATGCTCGACAACGTGATCGACATCAACTACTACGCCGTGAAGAAGGCGCGCGACTCCAACCTGCGCCACCGCCCCGTGGGCCTGGGCGTGATGGGCTTCCAGGACGCGCTGTACGAGCTGCGCATCCCCTACGCCAGCGACGCTGCCGTGCAGTTCGCCGACACCTCGATGGAAGCCGTCTGCTACTTCGCCTACTGGGCCTCGACCGACCTGGCAGCCGAACGCGGCCGCTACTCCAGCTTCAAGGGTTCGCTGTGGGACAAGGGCATCTTGCCGATGGACTCCTTGAGCCTGCTCGAGCAGGCCCGCGGCGGCTACGTGGAAGTCGACCGCTCGGCCACGCTGGATTGGGACGCGCTGCGCGCCAAGATCAAGCAGGACGGCATGCGCAACTCCAACTGCGTGGCCATCGCGCCGACCGCGACCATCTCCAACATCATCGGCGTGGACGCCTCCATCGAGCCCTGCTTCGGCAATCTCTCGGTGAAGTCCAACCTGTCGGGCGAGTTCACGGTCATCAACCATTACCTCGTGGCCGACCTCAAGCGCCTTCACCTGTGGGACGACGTGATGGTCATGGACCTCAAGCACTTCGACGGTTCGCTCGAGCCCATCGACCGCGTGCCGCAGGAGATCAAGTCGCTGTACGCCACGGCCTTCGAGGTCGAGCCGGCCTGGCTCGTCGAAGCCGCGGCACGCCGCCAGAAGTGGATCGACCAGGCCCAGTCGCTGAACATCTACATGGCTGGCGCCTCGGGCAAGAAGCTCGACGACACCTACAAGCTGGCCTGGACGCGCGGCCTGAAGACCACCTACTACCTGCGCACGCGCAGCGCCACGCACGCAGAGAAGTCGACGGTCGCACCGGGCCGTCTGAACGCGGTGTCTTCGGGTGCCGGCGCAGCACCCGGCATGAGCGCGCTCGATGCCGCAGCGGCCAAGGCGCGTGCACAGATGGACGCGCAGATGAATGCGCCGCTCGCCGCATCGGCGGCCACCGATGTGAAGTTCTGCGGCGTGGACGACCCCACCTGCGAAGCCTGTCAGTAAGACCGCGATGAAGCGCTGAGCGCAACACCTGTCGCATCGCATTTCGCCTACGCGTTTTTGCGATGCACAGGAGCAACAAACATGCACGGCGCCCTTGGTGAAGCCTTTGCTTTTCAGGGCGCCGCTTTCATAATCTCGGCACTGGAAAATCTATGCTTACCTGGGACGACGAAGTCAAGCCCTCCTCGCAATCCACACCACACGGCGGGTCCTCGGGACACCGCGAGGCAGCGGTCCCTCCCAAATCCGTGAATGCCGTTCCCGCCGCCGCAACGGCCGCGGTTCAAGCCTCCACTTTCAACGCTGCTGCAAGCGCATCGCGCCTGCCCGATGTCGCACTGCCGCCGGTCGCCGCACCGCGCGCCGCCGAAGCCGCAGGTGCCAGCGCACGCCGCGTGAACGCGGCCGACAAGCGCATCATCAACGGCCAGACCGACGTCAACCAGCTGGTGCCGTTCAAGTACAAGTGGGCCTGGGAAAAGTACCTCGCCACCTGCGCCAACCACTGGATGCCGCAGGAAGTGAACATGAACCGCGACATCGCGCTCTGGAAGGACCCGAACGGCCTGACGGAGGACGAGCGTCGCATCGTCAAGCGCAACCTCGGCTTCTTCGTGACGGCCGATTCGCTGGCCGCCAACAACATCGTGCTGGGCACCTACCGCCACATCACGGCGCCCGAGTGCCGCCAGTTCCTGCTGCGCCAGGCCTTCGAGGAAGCGATCCACACGCACGCCTACCAGTACATCGTGGAGTCGCTGGGTCTCGATGAATCCGAGATCTTCAACGCCTACAACGAGGTGCAGTCGATCCGCGACAAGGACCAGTTCCTGATCCCCTTCATCGAGGCGATCATGGACCCGAACTTCCACACCGGCACGCCCGAGAACGACCAGACCCTGCTCAAGAGCCTGATCGTGTTCGCATGCCTCATGGAAGGTCTGTTCTTCTACGTCGGCTTCACGCAGATCCTGGCGCTGGGCCGGCAGAACAAGATGACGGGTGCGGCCGAGCAGTACCAGTACATCCTGCGCGACGAGTCCATGCACTGCAACTTCGGCATCGACCTGATCAACCAGCTGAAGCTGGAGAACCCGCACCTATGGACACCCGAGTTCAAGGCCGAGATCAAGGTGTTGTTCGAGAAGGCCGTCGCACTCGAGTACCGCTATGCCGAAGACACCATGCCGCGCGGCGTGCTCGGCATGAACGCCTCGATGTTCAAGGGTTACCTGCGCTACATCGCCAACCGGCGCGCCACGCAGATCGGCCTGGAGCCGCTGTTCCCGAACGAAGAGAACCCGTTCCCCTGGATGAGCGAGATGATCGACCTGAAGAAGGAACGCAACTTCTTCGAGACGCGCGTCATCGAGTACCAGTCCGGCGGCGCGCTGTCCTGGGACTGAGACACCGACAACAACATGTTCTACCGCACGTCACGCCCTCCGAACCGCACCGACAGAGTGCCGGCGTGTACGTGTCCTGAATCCATGGCGCTGGGGCTTTCGGCCCCAACGCCATGCATCGCTTGTGGCGCCCCAACGCGCCCCAAGTGCTCTTTGTAATCCGATCAAGGAGAAAACCATGGCAACTGCGAAGAAACCGGCCGCTAAGAAGGCCGCCCCGGCGAAGAAGGCCGCTGCTCCGGCGAAGAAGGCCGCTCCGGCCAAGAAGGCTGCTGCTCCGGCGAAGAAGGCCGCTGCTCCGGCCAAGAAGGCTGCGCCTGCGAAGAAGGCCGCACCGGCAAAGAAGGCTGCACCTGCGAAGAAGGCAGCACCGGCGAAGAAGGCTGCGCCTGCGAAGAAGGCAGCACCGGCGAAGAAGGCTGCGCCCGCCAAGAAGGCCGCTCCGGCCAAGAAGGCTGCGCCCGCCAAGAAGGCCGCTCCGGCCAAGAAGGCTGCGCCCGCCAAGAAGGCCGCTCCGGCCAAGAAGGCTGCCGCTCCGGCCGCCAAGAAGGCCGCTGCTCCCGCCAAGAAGGCTGCTGCCAAGAAGGCCGCTCCGGCCAAGAAGGCGACCGCCAAGGCCGCCCCTGCCAAGAAGGCTGCTGCCAAGAAACCTGCAAAGAAAGCGGCCCCTGTGCCTGCTGCCGCTGCCCCTGCAGCGTCCACGCAGACCACGCTGAACCCGCAGGCCGCCTGGCCGTTCCCAACGGCCAGCAAGCCCTGAGCGTTGCGCTGCAAGGCGCGACCAAGCCCGGTGCCGCAAGGCCCCGGGCTTTTTCATTTCATGCGGAGCTCGCAGGCTGGGTCACAGGCCCCATGCCGCGCGGTCCACGCTGTAGTTCTGCGGGCCGCGCTGGGCGATCTTCAAGGCCCCGATGCGGCTGCCCAGCTCAGCGCAACGCGCCAGCGGCCAGCCACGCTCCAGCCCGTACAGCAATGCGCCGCGGTAGGCGTCGCCGCAGCCCGTGGGATCGACGAGTTCGTCCACTGGCACCGGCGCGACCAGCGTGCGCTCGCCAGCGATCCAGACCTCGCTGCCTTCGCCGCCCAGCGTGACCACCAGCCCCTGCACCTGGCGCGAGAGCTCGGCGAAACCCAGGCCGGTGCGGTCGCTGAGCATCTTGCCCTCGTAGTCGTTGACGGTGACCCAGGTGGCCAGCGAGACGAAATGGCGCAGCGCAGCGCCATCGAACATCGGCAGGCCCTGCCCCGGATCGAAGACGAAGGGGATGCCGGCGGCGGCGAACTGCTCGGCATGCTGCAGCATGGCATCGCGCCCGTCGGGCGAGACGATGCCGAGCTTCACGTCGCTGCGCGCTTCGATGCGCGTCTGGTGCGCCTGCATCATGGCGCCGGGGTGGAAGGCCGTGATCTGGTTGTTGTCATGGTCCGTCATGATCATGGCCTGGGCCGTGTAGCTGCCCTCCACCACGCTCACGTAGTCGGTGGCGATGCCCAGGTCCTTCATGCGCTGCAGGTAGTCGGCGCCATCGGTGCCCAGCGTGGCCATGGGCAGCGGGTCGCCACCGAGTTGCTTGAGCGCGTAGGCGATGTTGCCGGCGCAGCCGCCGAAGTCCCGCCGCAGGCTCGGCACCAGGAAGGACACGTTCAGGTTGTGGATCTGGTCGGGCAGGATCTGGTCGGAGAACCGGCCCTCAAACCGCATGATGGTGTCGAACGCGAGCGAGCCGCAGATGATGCTGGCCATGGGAACTCCTGGAAGGTGGAAGGTCAGGGATAGAAGGGGTCGAGGCGGTAGCCCACCACGCGCGCGCGGCCCGCGCTGTCGGCGATCTGCAAGTCAGCGCCCGCCGTCCATTCGCCATGGGCATCCAGTGCCTCGGGCGGGCTGCCGAGTTCCTGCGGCATCAGCACGCGGCGCAGCACAGGCTGCTCGGCGATGTCGGTCAGCGTCAGCGCAATGGCCGGCAGTGCCACGGGGTGTGCGGCGCGGTTGCGCAGCGTCAGGCTGAGCCGGTAGCCGCTGTCGCCCAGGGCCTGGAAGGCCGAGCCGTCGATGACGATGGCATCGATGCGGCGCAGCGGCTGTACGCTGCAGGACAGCGGCGCGCACAGCGCGCCCAGCAGCGGGCGCAGGCCGGGCGCCCTGGCGGCGAGGCGGTCGCGCTCGTGCACCGCCCACTGCCACAGCAGCAGCACCAGGGCCAGGCCCGCGGCCAGCGACCAGAACAGGCGCGTGCGCGGCACCGCCGCCGCCGGTGCCGCCGTCGGTGGCTCGGGCACGGCATCGCGCAGGAACGAGAGTTCGGCATGCGCCGGATCCAGCGGAACGGGCCGGGCCACAGGCGGCGCAGCCACCACGCGCGCAGGCATCGGGGCGGGCCGCGGCGCGTCCTCCGCCGCCGCGCGCAGCGGCAGCGGCATGGCGTGGCCGGCGCTGGCCGTTCGCAACGGAATGGACGCGGACTCTTCCGTCAGCGACACCACGAGGCGGCCCGGCCGGTCGTCCGGGACGCGGGCGGCCGGGCCGGCAGCGCCGAGCGGTTCGGCGCTGACGCGGTGCAGCTCTGGCACGAAGGCCGTGCCCGGCCCAGGCAAGCCCACGCCGGGTTCGGGCACCGGTGCGGCGGCCTGCGCCTGCACGTAGTCGGCCAGATCCTGCTCCAGCGACGCGACGGAATCGGTCACCGGGATCTCGGCGGGGGCATGGGGCAGCCAGGGGGGCACGTCCTCGTCGGCCACGGGCCAAGGTGGCGCGTGCTCGGGCGCCGGCGCAAGATCTTCGGTCTCGGCAGGCGGCGTCTGCGGCAGCGCCGGCTCGGCGGGCACAGGCTCGGCCGTCGGCAGTGCCGCCTGCGCGGTCTCCTCAGGCGCGCCCAGGTGCCGGGCGGCGTCGAAGACCTCGGCGCAATGGCCGCAACGCACCCAGCCTTCGGAGATGCGCAGCTGATCGGGCACGACCCTGAAGCGGGTTCCGCATGCAGGGCAGCGCGTGATCAGCTGGGCCATGGGCGCGCTCAGCGCGGTGCGCCGCGCGTGGCCGTCATGAGGATCCAGCCGTCTTCCTCGTCCGCCACCTGCAACGACAGGTAAGGCGCGTAGGCCGCCTTGAGTTCGTCGGCCTGGCGCGCCAGGATGCCGGCCAGCACCAGGGCACCGCCAGGTGCCACATAGGCACTGAGCAGGGGCGCCAGCATCTTGAGCGGCGTGGCCAGGATGTTGGCCAGAACGACCTGGTAGGCGCCGCTCGAGGCATCGGGCAGGCCGGCCCGCAGGTGCACGCCATTGGCGCGGGCGTTGTCGCCGGTGGCCTGCACGGCGGCCTCGTCGATGTCGACCGCATCCACCTCGGCGGCACCGTGCTTGGCGGCCGCAATGGCCAGGATGCCAGAGCCGCAGCCATAGTCCAGCACGCGGCCCCAGTCGCCGCCCGCACCGCGGCCCGCGATCCATCGCAGGCACATGCGCGTGGTCGGGTGCGTGCCGGTGCCGAAAGCCAGGCCGGGGTCCAGCCGCAGCACATGCTGCGCCGCGGCCGGCGGCTCGTGCCATGTCGGCACGATCCAGAAGGCCGGCGTGATCTCGACCGGCGCGAACTGCGATTGCGTCAAACGCACCCAGTCTTCATCGGGCACGGCGCTCACGCCCTGCAGCGTGCAGGCCGCGAAGAAATCCTGCGCCTGCAGCAGCAACGCAGCCTCGTCGGCCAGCGCCTCGGTGGCGAACAAGGCCACCAGGCGCGAGCGCTGCCAGCCCTCGGCGGGGGGCGGCATGCCCGGCTCGCCGAACAGGGCCTGCTCGACGGCGGTATCGCCGTCGGCGTCCTCGACGCTGACGGACAGCGCGTCCAGCGCCTCCAGCGCATCGCTCAGGGTCTCGACCCGGTCCTCCGGGCACAGCAGGCGCAGTTCGAACATGGCGCTCACCGCTTGTGCTGTGCCAGCCACTCTTCCAGGTAGTGGATGTTGGTGCCCCCGGCCATGAACTTGGCGTCGACCATCAGCTCGCGGTGCAGCGGGATGTTGGTGTTGATGCCTTCGATGACGGTCTCGGCCAGCGCCGTGCGCATGCGTGCCATGGCCTGCTCGCGCGTGTCGCCGTGTACGATGATCTTGCCGATCATGGAGTCGTAGTTGGGCGGCACGAAGTAGTTGCTGTAGGCATGCGAATCCACGCGCACACCCGGCCCGCCCGGCGCATGCCAAGTCGTGATGCGGCCCGGCGAAGGCGTGAACTTGTACGGGTCTTCCGCGTTCACGCGGCACTCGATGGCGTGGCCGCGGATCTCGATCTGGCGCTGCGTGAACGGCAGCTTCTCGCCGGCCGCCACCATGATCTGCGTGCGCACCACGTCCACGCCGGTGATCAGCTCGGTCACCGGATGCTCGACCTGCACGCGCGTGTTCATCTCGATGAAGTAGAACTCGCCGTTCTCGTACAGGAACTCGAAGGTGCCGGCGCCGCGGTAGCCGATGCGCTTGCACGCCGCCACGCAACGCTCGCCAATGCGCTCGATCAGCTTGCGCGGGATGCCCGGCGCGGGCGCTTCCTCGATGACCTTCTGGTGGCGCCGCTGCATGGAGCAGTCGCGCTCGCCCAGGTACACGGCGTTCTTGTGCTTGTCGGCGAGGATCTGGATCTCCACGTGCCGCGGGTTCTGCAGGAACTTCTCCATGTAGACGGCCGGGTTGCCGAAGGCCACGCCGGCCTCGGCCTTGGTCATCTGCACCGCGTTGACCAGCGCCGCCTCGGTGTGGACCACGCGCATGCCGCGCCCACCACCGCCGCCGGCGGCCTTGATGATCACCGGGTAGCCGACGGTCTTGGCGATGCGGCGCATCTGCACCGGATCGTCGGGCAGTTCGCCATCGGAACCCGGCACGCAGGGCACACCTGCCTTGATCATGGCCTGCTTGGCGGCGACCTTGTCGCCCATCGTGCGGATGTTCTCGGGCGTCGGGCCGATGAACTGGAAGCCGCTCTTCTCGACGCGCTCGGCGAAGTCGGCGTTCTCGCTCAGGAAACCGTAACCGGGGTGGATGGCTTCGGCATCTGTCACCTCGGCGGCCGAGATGATGGCCGGCATGTTGAGGTAGCTCTGCGCCGAGGGCGGCGGACCGATGCAGACGGCCTCGTCCGCCAGTCGCACGTACTTGGCGTCGCGGTCGGCCTCTGAATAGACCATCACCGCCTTGATGCCCAGCTCGCGACAGGCGCGCTGGATTCTCAAGGCGATTTCGCCGCGGTTGGCGACCAGGATTTTTTTAAACATTGCGGCTCCGCGGCGAAATCGCCCCGCACGCTGCGCGTGCCAACGCGGTGTGCCGGACTGCGTCCGTCCGCGCCGCGACGCGAGCGCCGCGGTTGGCGACCAGGATCTTCTTGAACATGAGACGGCTTATTCGATGACGAACAGCGGCTGACCGTACTCGACGGCCTGGCCGTTCTCGCACAGGATCTGCGTGATCGTGCCGGCCTTGTCGGCCTCGATCTCGTTGAGGATCTTCATGGCCTCGATGATGCAGACCGTCTCGCCTTCCTTGACCGTGCTGCCGATCTCGACGAAGGCCTTGGCGCCCGGGCTGGGCGAGCGGTAGAAGGTGCCGACCATGGGCGACTTGGCCACATGGCCCTTGATGGCTGGAGCTGCGGCGGGAGCCGCCGGCGCCGCCGGGGCGGCTGCCGCTTCCGCCGCGGGCTGCGCGGCCGGCACGGGTGCGGCCACGTAGGCCATGGGGCCGGGCGGGACGCCCTTGACGATGCGAACCTTGCCTTCGGCTTCGGTGATTTCCAGCTCGGAGACGTTGGAGTCCGAGACCAGGTCGATCAAGGTCTTGAGTTTGCGTAAATCCATGAAGGCTCCTGACGCCCAGACGAAAAGGCTGGAATCTAACTCAAATCCAGCGAACTTTCGCCTATTGCAGGCATTTTTGATGTTCTTCGCCGATCAACGGCGAACAGACTTGCGCCAGCGGGGCTAGGAAACGCTTATTTGCGTCGCCCAACGTTGCAAATCTTGGGGGGTGATTTGCCCTATTTTACGTTCGGCCACATGTCCGGTCGCATCCAGCACCAAGGTGAAGGGCAAACCGCCGGCGGCATTGCCGAGTTCTTTCACCACGGACAGGCCCGTCAGACCCAGGATGCCCACCGGGAAACCGACCGGCGTCTTGCCCAGGAACTTCTGTACGGCGGCCGGCTTGTCCACCGCCAATCCGACGACTTGCCAGCCGTTCGGCGCATGTTGACGAAAGAAGGCGTCGATCATCGGCAACTCCTCCACGCACGGCGGGCACCACGGCGCCCAGAAGTTGACCAGCAGCGGACGCCCCCGGAATCCGGCCATCGGCAGCGTGCCGCCCTCGGGCCGTTCGCTTTGCAGCGCCCACAGGCCGGCACTTTCTGCCGGAACCGAAGCGCCTGTGCGGCGCAGCCACCAGGCGGAACCTGAGCCGGCCACCAGCGCCACCGCGCCAGCGCCCAGCAACACACCGCGCCGCGCGGGGGAAAACATGCGTGCGCTCATGGCGTCGCCTCCTGTGCAACGAGCCTGCGCACGGCCTCCAGGCTGCCGCGAAGCGTGCGGCCGCGCGTATCGGGCTTGAGCGCGCCGCGCAGGTCTCCCAGATCGTGCACCAGCAGGTGCACGCCGATGGTCTCGCCAAGCTCGGGGCACTGGCTCTGCAGGCTCAAAGCCTCGACGGGATCGCCGCGGAAACCCGGCACGGTGCTGGGCTCGTAGCGCACGCCGCGGTCGATCAGCAGGATCTCGGTGGACTTGGAGTCGTCGCAGAACAGCTGCAGGTAGATGTCGGACCGGCGCGTGGCCGTGCCATGCCAGACGGCACCCGCCAGGTGCGGGCGGAAGGGCTCCAGCCGCTCCATCCAGGTCAGCGCCAGCCGGCGCAGTGCGGCCAGTTCCCGCGGCTGGGTGTCGGCGCAGAAGACGGCGATGTGCTCGCGCACAGCGTCTTCCAGTTCATCGTTGCCCGGCAACCGCGCGCGCGAGCCCAGGCCCAGCTGCTGAACGGCGCGCCGCTTGGCGGCACCCCACTCCAACCCGTCGTCGACCACCATGCGCGCCGCAACGGCCGCAATCTCAGCACTTGCGTTGTCCATGGACAGATTGTGCGCCCCACCCGAACAGCCCCTGCGCCACTCCTAGAATCCCGCGATGCACATCCATATCCTCGGCATCTGCGGCACCTTCATGGGCGGCCTGGCGGCGCTCGCGCGCAGCGCAGGCCACCGCGTGACCGGCTGCGATGCCGGTGTCTACCCTCCCATGAGCGAGCAGTTGCGGGCGCTCGGCATCGATTTGATCGAAGGCTTCGGCGCGGACCAGTTGGCCCTGGCGCCCGATGTCTTCGTCGTCGGCAACGTCGTGTCGCGGGCCCGGCTGGCCGACGGCACACCCAAATTCCCGCTCATGGAGGCCATCCTCGATGCGGGCGCGGCCTATACCAGCGGCCCGCAATGGCTGGCCGAGCACATCCTGCGGGGCCGCCATGTCCTGGCGGTCGCCGGCACGCACGGCAAGACCACCACGACCTCGATGCTGGCCTGGGTGCTCGAATGCGCCGGCCTGAACCCGGGCTTTCTGGTCGGCGGCGTGCCGCTGAACTTCGGCATTTCGGCGCGGCTCGGCGCGGGTGACGGCTGCTTCGTGATCGAGGCCGACGAGTACGACACGGCCTTCTTCGACAAGCGCAGCAAGTTCGTGCATTACCGCCCGCGCACGGCCGTGCTGAACAACCTGGAGTTCGACCACGCCGACATCTTCGACGACCTGGCCGCCATCGAACGCCAGTTCCACCACCTGGTGCGCACCGTGCCCGGCCAGGGGCGCGTGGTCGTCAACGCCGGGGAAGCCAGCCTCGGCCGCGTCCTGGCCCAGGGCTGTTGGAGCGAGACCGTGGGTTTCGGCGCGGGCGGGCGCTTCACGGCCGAAGGCACGGCCGAGCGCTTCAGCGTGCACGACCAGGGCCGGCCAGTGGCAGAGGTGCATTGGGCGCTGTCGGGCCTGCACAACCGGATGAACGCGCTGGCAGCCATCGCTGCGGCTGAACACCTGGGCGTGGCGCCCGCGGTGGCGGCCGAGGCGCTGCAGCGCTTCGAGAACGTGCGCCGGCGCATGGAACTGCGCGGCGAAGTCGCGGCCAACGGCGAGACGGTGCGTGTCTACGACGACTTCGCCCACCACCCCACGGCCATCCGCACCACGGTGGACGGCCTGCGCGCGCAGATCGGCCCGGCCGGCGGTCGCATCCTGGCCATCTTCGAGCCGCGCAGCAACACCATGAAGCTGGGCAGCATGAGCGCCAAGCTGCCGTGGAGCCTGGCGTCGGCCGATCTGGCGTTTTGCCACGCGGCCGGGCTGGGCTGGGACCCGCGCGAGGCCCTGGCCGAGATGGGCACGCGCCTGCAGGTGGCCGACAGCATCGACGAGCTGCTCGCCCAGGTGCTGGCCGCCGTGCGGCCTGGCGACCACCTGCTGTGCATGAGCAACGGCGGCTTCGGCGGCGTGCACGCCCGCCTGCTCGACGCGCTCAAGGCGCGCTTCGCTCAGTAGCTGACGGTCAGCTGGTCCAGGTCGAGCCGCACGACCGGCTTGGCCAGGGCCGCGCTCGCGGCACGCGCAAAGCGCGCGAACCACTGCGGATCGGCGAGCAGTTCGGGCCCGGCGGCGCGCGCGATCGCGATCAGCTTGTCGGCCAGCAGCACCTTGCCGGTGGCACGCAGGGGCTCGCATTCCAACTGCACGAACTGCGTGTCCAGCCAGCTGCGCGCCTGCTCCTGCGGCATGGGCGCGGCATCCTCGAGATCGAAACGCAGCTCCTGGCCACCGGCCAGCCGCACGGACACTTCACTGCGCATGGCTTCCCCCAAAAGCCTTCAGCATCGCCGCGGCACCGGGCCGCGGCAATCGACGCAAACCCCACTTCAGGATGAGGTGGCCGCAGCCCGGCGCTTCGCCACGGCCCGGGCCAGGGTCTCCAGCACATCGACCGAAGGCTCCCAGCCCAGGCAGGCATCGGTGATGCTCTTGCCGTAGGCCAGCGCGCGCACGTCGTCCTTGCCCGGCGTGAACTTCTGCGCGCCGGCCACAAGGTGGCTTTCCACCATCACCCCGAACACCTGGCGCGAGCCACCGGCGATCTGGGCCGCGATGTCGCCCGCCACCTCGGTCTGCTTCTCGTGCTGCTTGCTGCTGTTGGCGTGGCTGCAATCCACCATGAGCTTGGGCTGCATGCCCGCCGCCTCCAGCTCCTTGCAGGCAGCAGCCACGCTGGCGGCGTCGTAGTTGGGGGCCTTGCCGCCGCGCAGGATCACATGGCAATCCTTGTTGCCGTTGGTCTGCACGATGGCGACCTGGCCGTTCTTGTGCACCGACAGGAAGTGGTGACCGCGCGCAGCCGCCTGTATGGCGTCGGTGGCGATCCGGATGTTGCCGTCCGTGCCGTTCTTGAAGCCGATCGGTGCCGACAGGCCCGAGGCCAGCTCGCGATGGACCTGGCTTTCGGTGGTGCGCGCGCCGATCGCACCCCAGGCGATCAGGTCGCCGATGTACTGCGGTGAGATCACATCCAGAAACTCACTGCCGGCCGGCAGGCCGAGCCGGTTGATGTCGATCAACAGCTGCCGCGCGATGCGCAGTCCTTCGTCGATGCGGTAGCTCTCGTCCAGGTAGGGATCGTTGATCAAACCCTTCCAACCCACGGTGGTGCGCGGCTTCTCGAAGTAGACCCGCATGACGATCTCCAGGTCGTCGGCGTATTTGTCGCGCAAGGGCTTCAGGCGCCGCGCGTACTCCAGTGCAGCGGCCGGGTCGTGGATCGAACACGGTCCGATGACCACCAGCAGGCGGTCGTCCTGGCCGGCCATGATGTCGTGGATGCGCCCGCGGGTGCGGCCGATCAGCGCCTCGACCGGCGTCCCGCGGATCGGGAAGAAGCGGATCAAGTGTTCGGGAGGCGGGAGCACGTTGATGTCCTTGATGCGTTCGTCGTCGGTCTGGCTGGTCTTGTCGACGGTCGCGTACCAGGCGTCTGGGGTCTGTTGCGTGCTCATGGTCTCTTCCTGTGGTTGTGAAATCGTTGGGGCCAAAAAAAACCGCCGGTCCTTGCGGTACCGGCGGTTCTTGGAGGTTCTGTCGTCTGCTGTTTACGCGCGCGCCTCTCGTCCGCCGGATTCCGGGAACCAAAAGTAGGCAAAGTAAAAGGCGCGGGAGGCAGACATCGGGCGCGACTCTAGCACACCGATCGCATCAGGCCGTGCCGCCGACCGTGAGGCCGTCGATGCGCAGCGTGGGCTGGCCCACGCCCACGGGCACGCTCTGGCCTTCCTTGCCGCAGGTGCCCACGCCCGAATCGAGCTTCATGTCGTTGCCGATCATGGACACGCGCGTCAGCGCGTCCGGGCCGTTGCCGACCAGCGTGGCGCCCTTGACCGGGTACTGGATCTTGCCGTTCTCGACCCAGAAGGCCTCGCTCGCGGAGAACACGAACTTGCCCGAGGTGATGTCGACCTGGCCACCGCCGAAGTTGCTGGCGTACAGGCCCTTCTTGATGCTGGCGATGATCTCGGCCGGCTCCCTGTCGCCACCCAGCATGTAGGTGTTGGTCATGCGCGGCATCGGGATGTGGGCGTAGCTCTCGCGCCGGCCGTTGCCGGTTGGCTTGGTCTTCATGAGGCGCGCGTTCATCGCGTCCTGGATGTAGCCCTTGAGGATGCCGTCCTCGATCAGCACGTTGCGCTGGCTGGTGTTGCCCTCGTCATCGACGTTGAGCGAGCCGCGGCGGTCGGCGATCGTGCCGTCGTCCAGCACCGTCACGCCCTTGGCGGCCACGCGCTGGCCGATGCGCCCGCTGAAGGCGCTCGATCCCTTGCGGTTGAAGTCGCCTTCCAGCCCGTGGCCGATGGCCTCGTGCAGCAGGATGCCGGGCCAGCCGGCGCCCAGCACCACCGTCATCTCGCCAGCCGGCGCCGGGCGCGCTTCCAGGTTGGTCAGCGCGGCCTGCACGGCCTGGTCCACATATTCGTCGATGCGTGCTGAATCGAAGTAGGCCAGGCCGAAGCGGCCACCGCCGCCGCTGGAGCCGACCTCGCGGCGCGTCTGGCCGCCCACCTGGGCCTCGGCGATCACGGTCACGGACAGGCGCACCAACGGGCGCACGTCGGCCGCCAGCGTGCCGTCGGCGCGCGCCACCAGCACCACGTCGTATTCGCTCGCCAGCCCCGCCATGACCTGCACCACCCGCGGGTCCTTGGCACGCGCGCGCTGCTCCACCTGTTCGAGCAGCTTGACCTTGGCCGTGCTGTCCAGCGTGGCGATGGGGTCCAGGCCGTCGTACAGCGAGCGGCTGCGGGCGATCTTTTGCGCAGGCACCTTGGCGCGCTTGTTCTGCGCAGCGGAAGAGATCGCGCGCACGGTGCGCGCGGCGTCCAGCAGCGAAGCCTCGGAGATGTCGTCGGAATAGGCGAAGGCCGTCTTCTCGCCGCTGACCGCGCGCACGCCCACGCCCTGGTCGATGCTGAAGGAGCCGGTCTTGACGATGCCCTCCTCCAGGCTCCAGCCCTCGCTGCGCGTGTACTGGAAGTACAGGTCGGCATCGTCGACCTTGTGCGCCTGGATCTCGGCCAGCGCGCGCTGCAGGTGCGCGGGCGTGAGGCCGAAGGGATCGAGCAGCAGTTGCTGGGCGGTGGCGATGCGGGCCAGGGTGGGTTCGCGGGAGATCATCGGGCCATTCTAGGAGTCCGCCGATCGCCGCGCCGCCGTCAGGTCTGCAAGAGGCGCTTCGATTTGGCGATGGACATCAGGATGCCCAGGCCCATGCCCAGCGTGACCATGGCCGTGCCGCCATAGCTCACGAAAGGCAGCGGAACGCCCACCACCGGCAGCATGCCGCTGACCATGCCCATGTTGACGAAGGCGTAGGTGAAGAAGATGAGCGTGACGGCCCCGGCCAGCAGGCGCGAGAACAGCGTGGGCGCCTCCAGTGCGATGACCAGGCCGCGCAGGATCAGGAACACGAAGGCCAGGATCAGGAAGCCGTTGCCCAGCAGGCCGAATTCCTCCGAGTAGGCCGCGAAGATGAAGTCGGTGGTGCGTTCGGGGATGAACTCCAGGTGCGTCTGCGTGCCCTGCATGAAGCCCTTGCCGAACACACCGCCCGAGCCGATCGCGATCATGCCCTGCAAGATGTGGAAGCCCTTGCCCAGCGGATCGCGGGTGGGATCCATCAGCGTGCAGATGCGCTGCTGCTGGTACTCGCGCAGCACCACCCAGCGCACGCCGTCCTGGCACAGGTCGGACGAGAACCAGACCACAAGGCCGATGCCGATCACGCCCAGCAGCACGGGCGGCACGATGAGCCGCCAGGGCAGCCCGGCGAAGAAGATGACCGACATGCCCGCCGCCGCCACCAGGATGGAGGTGCCCAGGTCGGGCTGGTGCATGATCAGCAGCACCGGCACGGCCAGCAGCGCGAACGCCACGAGGAAGTCCAGGGGCTGGCGGTGTCCTTCGCGCCGCTGGAACCACCAGGCCAGCATCAGTGGCGTGGCGATCTTGAGGATCTCGCTGGGCTGGATCACCAAGCCGACATTGATCCAGCGCTGCGCACCCTTCTTGGTGATGCCGAAGAACTCCACGCCCAGCAACAGCACCACGCCCACCACGTAGACGGGCACGGCGAATTTCATGAGTTGCTGCGGCGGCACCTGGGCCACGACGAACAGGATGGCGCCGGCCAACAGCATGTTGCGGCCGTGGTCGACGAAGCGCGTGCCATGGTCGTAACCCGACGAGTACATCGCCAGCAGACCGGCCGCGCACAGCAGCAGCACGGCGCAGGCGAGCAGCGCATCGAAGCCGCGGAACAGCGGCAGCGCGCGGCGCCACAGCGGGGGATTGTCGAGAACAGCGGCCATGGGGGAAGAAAAAATCCGAGGCCGGATTATCCGGCGCGCGCGGGCCGCGGCCCGCATGGCACCGCGATCATCCGGCCCTTTGCCGGCCCATCACCCGCCCAACACGCGGTTCTTTCCGGTGCGCTTGGCCAGGTACATGGCCGCATCGGCGCGCTTGAGTGCGTCGGCCATGGCCTCCTCTTCGCCCAACTGGGCCACGCCTGCGCTGAAGGTGATCAGCACCTTGTCCTTGCCATTGAGGAAGTAGCGCGTGGTCAGTTCGCGCTGCAATCGCGTGAGGATGGCGATGGCGTCGGCCAACACGGTGTCGGGCAGCACGATCACGAACTCCTCGCCGCCGTAGCGGGCGAGCGAATCCTGTGGCCGGATCGCCATGCGCGCCACCTCGGTCAGGTGCAGCAGGGCCTTGTCGCCCGCGTCGTGGCCGAGCTGGTCGTTCAGGCGCTTGAAGTTGTCCACGTCCAGCAGCGACACACACAGCGCCTGGCTCTTGCGCCGGGCCGAGGCCACCTCGCGTTGCAGGGTCTCGTCCAGGCCGCGGCGGTTCAGCACGCCGGTCAGCGCGTCGTGGCGGGCCAGCGCGCTCACCCGGTCCAGCTCCACATGCAGCTGGACGATCTGCGCCTCGGCCTCCTGGGTCTTGGCCCGCATGGCCTGCAGCTCGTCGCGCGAGTGCACGGTGTCGCGCGCCATCGCGCGCGTGGCGCTGATGGCCTCCTGCAGCACCGGGCCCAGTTCCTCGAGCGTCGTTGCCTGCTCGATCTGCCGCGCGCACTGCTCGATCTTGGCGTGGTAGGTGCTGCTGGTTTCCGTCATCAGCGAGAGGCGGTCGACGAAGGTGGCCAGCAGCTGGCGCATCTGCAGCTGCGCCTCGTAGGCGCGGCCCTTGGCCTCGGTCTGCTTGAAGATGACGTCTTTGAGCCGGCGCTCCACGTCGTCGAGCCGGCGCAGGTTCAGCGGCGGCGTGGCGGCGCTGCGCAGCGCGTCGATCTGGCCGCGCATCCAGCGGTCGTCCATGCACAGCTCGCCGATGTTCTCGAACACCAGGTTCAGCAGGTTCAGCAGGCCGTTGCGGATCTCGGCCTGGTCCTCGGCCGCGAAGGACAGCCGAAGCGCGTAGTTGCCCAGCACCGAGCGCGCGTCGCGCAACTGCAGCTGCGGCCGGCGCAGCAGCTGCAGCACGTCGACAGTCTGTTCAGCAAAGCGCGCATCCTCCTTGCCCAGGGCCGGCTGCGCGCATTCGATCAGCCGCGCCACCTGCTCCAGCACCAGGGCGGTGGTCGCATCCGGGTCCGCGCCGCCGCTTGCCGGCTCCAGCGCGGCGAAGGAAGAAGGCCCGACTGCAAAGCCGCCGTAGGCCACCAGCGCGGCCTCGACCTTGTCCCAGCTGCGCTGGCCGATGGCCGACTCCAGCAGCCCCAGCTGCTTCTCCTGGCCGGGGTTGCGCGCCGGCATGGCGGCCGCGATCTGGCGCAGCGATTCGAACGGGAAGTGGGCCGGTGGCAGCGTGCCCGCGACCTCGTGGTACAGCGTCTGGTAGTTCTCGGGCGTGGGCGGCAGGCGCTTCTCCGCCAGCCGCTTGAAGGCTTCTCTGGCGATTTCGCTGGGCGATCGGTCGAGCATGGAGCGACGGGCAAGCAAGTCGAAAGCGGGACGTTGGGTGCACTGGAGGGGCCCGCGATCGTACCCAATTCGGCACCCGGCATCCAATTTGTGTGTACAAGCAACAGCTTCGGGGGCTTAAACGTCGAGAAAGGGGCGCTTGCGCAAACGCAAATAGCCGTCGTACGCCGCGCTGGCCACACTGCGGCCACAACGCGAGGAGACGACCCATGAAGACCACGCAGCCCCTGGCCCTGGTGCTGGCCCTGCTGGCGGCCATGCCCGCCACAGCCCAGGACAAGCCGGCCGAACTCCGGATCGGCATCACCACCTTCCTGACCGGCGCCGCCTCGGTGTTCGGCGTGCCCGGCAAGGCCGCGGCTGAAATCCTCATCGACGAGCTCAACGCGCAGGGCGGCATCGGCGGCGTAAAGCTGGTGCCGACCTTCATCGACGAGGGCATCGGCGGCGACAAGATGCTCAGCGAGTACCGCCGCCTGGTGCAGGAGCAAGGCGTGAAGGTCATGCTCTCGGGCATCTCCAGCGGCAACTGCAACATCGTCGCGCCGGTGGCCGAAGACCTCAAGGTGCTCAACGTGCTTTGGGATTGCGGCACCGAGAAGCTGCTGGAGTCCAAGCGCTACCAGTACGTGGTGCGCACCCAGGCCAATGCCACCACGGAGATGGTGGCCACCGTGGTCTACCTGCTACGGCACCGGCCGGATTTCAAGACCGTGGCCGTGGTGAACCAGGACTACGCCTGGGGCCGCGATTCCTGGGAGATCTTCCTCAACACGCTGCGGGCGTTCAAGCCCGACGTGAAGGTGGTGGCCGAGATGTTCCCCAAGCTCGGCGCCTCGGACTTCTCCACCGAGATCAGCCGCCTGCAGGCGCTCAAGCCCGACGTGGTGCTCAACACCTCCTGGGGCGGCGACCTGGACACCTTCGTGCGCCAGGCCAGCCAGCGCGGCCTGCTCAAGCAGGGTGCCACCTTCGTGCTGCCGCTGGCGGAAAGCTCGCTCGAGCGCCTGGGTTCGGCGCTGCCGGAGGGCGTGATCGTCGGCGCCCGCGGAGAGCACTACTGGCTGCACCCCGAAACGCGCGACGATGCCAAGCACAAGGACTTCATCGCCAAGTTCCGCGCCAAGACCAACGCCTACCCGATCTACCCGACCTACCACATGGCCCAGGCGCTGGTGGGCCTGAAGACCGGCTACGAGGCCGCCATCGCCGCCAACGGCGGCAAGTGGCCCGGTCCGGAGCAGGTGGCGGCCGCCATGCGCAAGATGGAGTTCAAGGCCTATGGCCGCACCGTGAAGATGCGCGAGGACGGCCAGGGCCTGGAAGACCAGTTGCTCGGGCTCACGCGCAAGGTGCCGGAGTACCCCTTCATGGTCATGGACAAGATGCTGCTGGTGCCAGCGCCGCTGGTCACCACGCCGGTGGGCCAGCAGTCGACCGACTGGGTCAAGACGCTCAAGCCCGAACTGCTGCAGAACGCCGGCCTCAAGACCTACAGCCACCGCTGAGCATGAACGCGAGCCTGGTCGCGCTCGCGCTGATGGACGGCGTGTCCTATGCGGCCCTGCTGTTCCTCGTGGCGCTGGGGCTGACGCTGGTCTTCGGCGTGATGAACATCCTGAACATCGCGCACGGCAGCCTCTACGCCTGGGGCGGCTACCTGGCCGCCACCTTCGGCATCGCCATCACGCAGCACGGCTGGCCGGCGGCGCTGGCGCTGCCGCTGCTGTTCGCCGCCGCGCTGCTGGTCGGCCTGGTGCTGGGCAGCGTGCTGGAGATCGGCCTGTTGCGCCGCATCCTCGACAAGGACCCCATCTTGCAGCTGCTGGTGACCTTCGCCGCCTTCATGATGCTGGAAGACCTGCAGCGCATGGTCTGGGGCGGCCAGCCCTACTTCGTCTCCGACGTGGTCAACCAGCTCGGCACGCTGGAGGTGGCCGGCGTCACCTACACGCGCTACCAGCTGCTGGTGCTGCCCACGGTGGCCTTGCTGGCCTACGGCGGGCTGCGGCTGTTCCTGGAGCGCACGCAGCTCGGCCGGCAGATCACCGCCGTCACGCACCACCGCGAGGTGGCCACCGCGATGGGCGTCAACGCCGCGCGCGTGTCCTGGCTGACCATGGTGATCGGCGCGGCGCTGGGCGCACTGGGCGGCGCGCTGGCCTCGCCCACCACCTCGCTGACGCCCGGCATCGGCGCCGAGATGATGGTGCTGTCGTTCGCGGTCGTGGCCACCGCCGGGCTCGGGCAGATCGGCGGCGCGGGGCTGGCGGCGCTCCTGATCGGCATCGTGCGTTCGTTCTCGATCTACTTGCTCCCCGAGATCGAGGTGCTGGTGCCCTACCTGATCATGGTGGCCGTGCTGCTGGTGCGGCCGCAGGGCATGTTCGCGAACGTGGCGGCCAGGCGCATCTAGCCATGTTGCGCCAACGCCTCTTCGTCCTGGTGCTGCTGGCCATCGCCATCGCGCTGCCGCTGGTCTTCCCCTGGCTCAAGACGCCGGTGCTGCTGGCCCTGTCCAGTGGCCTCGCGGTGCTGGGCGTCATCGTGCTGATCCGCGCTGGCCAGGTTTCGTTCGGCCACGCCATGTACGCCTGCCTGGCCGGCTACACCGTGGGCTTCGGCGCGCGGCATTGGCAGCTCGACGCCCTGCTGCTGATCGGCCTGGGCACGGCCGTGGCGGCGCTGGCCGGCGGGCTCATCGGCCTGTTCATGGTGCGCTACCGGGGCATCTTCTTCGGCATGCTGAACCTGGCCTTCTCGATGGTGCTGTTCTCGGTGCTGGCCAAGTCCGGCGCCGTGACGGGCGGCACCGACGGCCTGCGCTTCGACCGGCCCACCCTGGCCGGCGCCACGCTGGACCGCGACGGCTTCGAACTCGCGCTGCTTGCCATGGCACTCGTCTGCGCGCTGGCGGCCGGCGGCCTGGTGCAGCGCTACTTCGCCTCGGTACCGGGCCAGGCGCTGGCCGCCATCAAGACCAACGAGACGCGGCTCGAATACCTGGGCATCTCGGCCAAGCGCGTGTTCTGGGGCGGCTATGTGCTGTCGGCCACCCTGTGCGGCCTGGGCGGGAGTTTCTTCGCGCTGACGCAGGGCCTGGTCACGCCCGAGATGGGCTACTGGGTGCGCAGCGGCGAGATCGTGTTCGTCGCCATCCTGGGCGGCTCGGCCCACGCGCTGGGCGCCTTCATCGGCGCCTTCGTGTTCGAGTTCGTCAAGCTCTACGTGGCGGCCTGGCTCACGGGCAGTTGGCAGCTGGTGCTGGGCGCCATCCTGCTGGTGATGGTGTTCGCTGCGCCGGGCGGGCTGTACAGCCTCATCGCGCCCTGGCTGCGCGGCAGGAAGCCGGCATGACGGCGCTGCTTTCCACGCAAGGCCTGTCGCTGTCGTTCGGCGCCGTGGTGGCCTGCGACGCCATCGACTTCAGCCTGCAGCGAGGCGAGCGCCTGGCCGTCGTGGGCCAGAACGGCGCCGGCAAGACCAC
This sequence comes from Pseudorhodoferax soli, assembly GCF_003337555.1. Taxonomy (GTDB): domain Bacteria; phylum Pseudomonadota; class Gammaproteobacteria; order Burkholderiales; family Burkholderiaceae_C; genus Pseudorhodoferax; species Pseudorhodoferax soli. Next base: position 649,154 of record NZ_QPJK01000002.1, read on the forward strand.
CTTCCTCAACATCGTGACGGGCTACCTCAAGCCGTCGGCCGGCAGCGTGCATTTCGACGGCGCCGACATCAGCGGCCTGGCGCCGCGCGCGATCACGCTGCGCGGCATCGGCCGCTCGTTCCAGCTGCCGCAGCTGTTCACCGAGCACACGGTGCGCGAATGCCTGCTGCTGGCGGCCTCGGCGCGCGCGCCACGGCGTGGGTGGTGGCCGCCGCTGGCGCAGGCCGTGGACGCGGAGCGTGTGGACGCCACCTTGGCGCTGCTGCAACTGGCACCGCGTGCGCACGACCTGGCGGGCGCGCTGCCCGAGGGCCAGCGCAAGCTGCTGGACGTGGCGATGGCGCTGATCCTGGAGCCGAAGTTGCTGATCATGGACGAGCCGACCAGCGGTGTCTCGACCGATGAGAAGCACGGCCTCATGCAGGTGCTGATGCGCGCGCTGGATGCACGCCAGGTGAGCTGCATCTTCGTCGAGCACGACATCGACATCGTGCGCGCCCACGCCACGCGGCTGTGCGCCTGGATCGCCGGGCGCATCGCAGCCGACGGGCCGCCCGCGCAGGTGCTGGCCGACCCCATCGTGGTCAAGAACGTGATCGGCGAGTGATGGACGCCCTGCTGGAACTCGACGCCGTCAGCGCCACCATCGCCAACGTGGCCGTGCTGCGCGGCATCAGCGTCCGGCTGCAGCGCGGCACCACGGTGGCCGTGGTCGGCCGCAACGGCGCCGGCAAGACCACGCTGCTGCGCCTGTTGATGGGCTTCGTGCCGCGCCACGGTGGCCGCGTGCGCTTCGACGGCCGCGACCTGGCCGAGGTGCCGGCACGCCTGCGCGCCAGCCTGGGCATCGGCTACGCGCCGGAAGACCGCGTGCTGTTCCCCAGCTTCAGCGTGGAGGAGAACCTGCGCTTTCCGTGCACCACGACCGGCATGGCGCGCCCGGCCATCGCCGCGCGGCTGCAGCAGACGCTTGCCATCGTGCCCGAGCTGCAGCCGCTGCTGGGCCGCTCGGGCGCTGCGCTGTCGGGCGGCCAGGGCAAGATGGTGGCGCTGGGCCGCGCCATCATGGCCGGCGAGCGCCTGGTGCTGCTGGACGAGCCGTTCCAGGGCCTGGCGCCGGTGCTGGCCCAGCAGTACGGCGCCTCGCTGCAGCGGCTGCAGCAGCTGCGCCCCGAGCTCTGCGTGCTGGTGACCGAATCCAACCGCAGCCTGCTCAAGGACATTCCCGACGTCACGCTCGTCCTGGAGCGCGGCGCCATCACCGCCTGAGAGGAGAGACACATGCGACTGCAAGGCAAGACCGCCATCGTCACCGGCGCCGCCAGCGGCTTCGGCGCCGAGATCGCGCGCCAGTACGTGGCCGAGGGCGCCCGCGTGGCGCTGGCCGACATCAACGAGGCCGGCGCGCGCGCCGTGGCCGAACCGCTGGGCGCGGCCGCCATCGCCGTGCGCTGCGACGTGACCCAGCGCGCCGACATCGATGCTGCCATCGCCGCAACCCAGAAGGCCTTCGGCCGCGTCGACATCGCCGTCAACAACGCCGGCTGGACGCACCGCAACCAGCCGCTTCTGGACGTGGGCGAGGACGAGTTCGACAAGGTCTACGCGATCAATGTCAAAAGCATCTTCCACATGGTCCGCGCCGTGGTGCCGGCCATGCGCGCCCAGGGCGGCGGCGTGATCCTCAACGTGGGTTCCACCGCAGGCATCCGCCCGCGGCCCGGCCTCACCTGGTACAACAGTTCGAAGGGCGCGGTGAACCTCATGAGCAAGTCGCTGGCGGTGGAGCTGGCGCCCGACCGCATCCGCGTGAACGTGATCTGCCCCGTGATGGGCGCCACTGGCCTGCTGGAGTCGTTCATGGGCATGCCCGACACGCCCGAGAACCGCGCCCGCTTCATCGCCACCATCCCGCTCGGCCGGCTGTCCGAGCCGCGCGACATCGCGCGCGCCGCCGTCTACCTGGGAAGCGACGACGCCGAGTTCATCACCGGCGTCGAATTCCCCGTGGACGGCGGGCGCACCGTCTAGTTCAGCGGATGGCGATCGGGTTGACGATCGCCTGCACGCCGCCCGTGAAGCGGCTGGCGCCCAGCACGAACATGAACTCCCAGGCCTTGTCCTTCACGAGCTCGGCCGTGTCCACGTTCTCCAGGATGTAGATGCCGTTCTTGGGGATCAGGATCTGGTGGATCTCGAAGATGCCCACGCCCTTCTCGAACGGGATCGCCTCCACGCCCCAGGTGTCGGCGCCCACGGCCACTACCTGCTTGCTGGCCAGGTACTCGGCACCCTCCTTGCCGACGCCCGGCTCGCCGCCGATGTAGCGCTTGTCGTCCTTGCCAACCAGGCTGAGCCAGCCGCTGTAGAACAGCACCACGTCGCCCTTCCTGATCTCCACGCCCTGGCGCTGGGCCTGCTCGTCGATTTCCTTGCGGTTGTAGGCCGTGCCCTCGGCCACCGGGTTCTGGCCGTAGTAGGCCGTCATGTCGAGCACCACGCCGCGCGTGACGATGGCCGGCACCTTCTCGATGCCCAGCTTGGTCAGCCCGTTGGCCTGCACGAATTCGCTGTTCTTGTTGCAGTTGTAGTAGACGTTGTCCACGCCGATGTGGCCCATGCCGTCGATCTGCGTGCCGGTGCCCACGTAGCCCATGTAGATGTCGTCGTTGTAGTTGGTCTTGGTGGGACCCAGGCCGACACCACCGACCTGGCCCGGCTGGTTGATCACCAGCGCCCAGCTGCGCGGCCCGTAGGCCGGCGTCTTGGCATTGGTCTCCACGCCCAGCCGGTAGGTCTTGCCGGTCTTGATGAGCTTGGATGCAGACAGCGCCAGCTCAGAAGTCATCAGGTTGCCGGCGCCGACCTCGTCGCCCGCGCCCCACTTGGACTTGCACCAGTCGGGTTGTGGCGGTTGCTGCGCGCACGCGGGCAGCACGGCCAGGCTGGCCGCGGCCAGCAGCAGCGGAACGATGCGGTACGGGGTTCCCATGGCGTCTCCTCCTTGGCGAGGGCCGGCGGCAGGTTCGGTGCTGGTCGCCCCCCGCGGATCTCCTCGTGAACATGCCGGCGCACGGGGGGGGCCGGGCCATCATCGCCAAAGGGCCGGCGGCGCGGTATTAAAAGATGGCAAAGGGGGCCTCAACACGGCGCTTAAAGCCGCCTGAAGGGCCGCTTGCCGAAAACCAAATGGACGCGCCGCGCCCGCAACGCCAAGCTCGCTGCATGAGGGATGACGACGTGCAGGCCACACTGCGCCGGCTGCGGGGCCGCTGGACACAGCGCGTGGACGAGGTCACGTCTGCCCCGCTGGCTGCGCTGGCGGCCACGCTCGACCATGCCGAGCAGCCGCCGCTGCCGGGCGATGCACTGCCACCGCTCGCGCATTGGCTGTTCTTCTGGCCGCTGCGCACCACCAGCGGCGTGGAGCGCGACGGCGAGGCCTGCCCCGACGCCGAATTGCTGCCGCCCGAATGGCCGCAGCGCCAGTGCACCGGCGTGCGCTTGCGCTTCCACCACGCGCTGCGCGTGGGAGACGAGATGCTGCGCCGCTCCGGCGTGCAGCAGGCACAGGCACTGCCCGAGGGGGGCGTGCGGCTGACCCTGCGCCACGAGATCACCAACGCGCAGGGCCTGGCGCTCGAGGAAGAGCAGGACCTGGTCTGCCGCGCGGCCGGCGCCCGCCCCGGCGCCCTGCCCCAGCCGGCACCGGCCGAGGCCCATTTCACCCGGCTGCTGACGCCCGGCGCCGTGCTGCTGTTCCGCTACGCGGCCCTGCGCTTCGACAGCCACGCGGCACTCGACGGGCCCGCGGCCCTGTTGCCCCCGGCCCTGCTCGCCACGCTGGCGGTGGACTTGCTGCGGCGCGAACGGCCGGCCGTGGCCCTGCGCGCGCTGGACTTCTCGCTGCTGCGCCCGGTGCCGGCCGGCCAGCCGCTGCGCCTGGCCGGCCGCGACGACAGCCCGCGGCACCTCACGCTGTGGGCCCAGGACGCCGCCGGGCAGCTCGCGCTGCAGGCGCATGCCGAGTACGCAGGCTGATCAGGCCGGCTGCAGCAGCTGCGCCCGCGCCGAAGCCGCGTCGGCCACGAGCAGATCGACCAGGTCGCGCGCGAACGGCGGCAGCGCCTTCAGGCTGCGCACGCAGATCTGCTGGGCGCGCACGGCCCAGTCGTCGGCCAGCGGCAAGGTGCGGATGGCCATCGCCTGCGCATGGCGCTCGGCGGCGCTGGCCGGCAGCACGGCGATGCCGGTGCCGGCTTCGATGAGCCGGCAGGCCGTCTCGAAGTTGCCGACCTGGATGCGCACCTGCATGGGCCGGTGCAGGCTGTCGCACACGCGGCGCAGGAAGCCGTGCAGCGCGCTGGCCTCCGACAGCCCGATGTGGTCGCAGTCCAGCGTGTCCGCGAAGGCCATGCACGGCGCCTGGGCGAAGGCATGGCCGGTTGCCACCACGAGCACGAGCCGGTCCACGCGGTAAGGGATCACCTCCAGGTTCTCGGTGCGCACCGCGCCAGCCACGAGGCCGATGTCCGTCTGCCCCTCGGTGACGGCGCGCACCGTGTCCGGGCTCAGCTTCTCGCGCAGGTCGACGTTCACGTCGGGATGGCCGACCAGGTACTCCTTGAGCACGCCCGGCAGGTACTCCAGTGCCGTGGTGTTGGCGAACACGCGCAGATGGCCTTTCACGCCCTTGGCGTACTCCTGCAGTTCGCCGCGCAGGTGCTCGAGCTGCGCCAGCACCAGGCGTGCGTGCTGCACCATGGCCTGGCCCGACGGTGTCAGCGTCACCCCCTGGCTGGTGCGGTAGAGCAGCTTGGTGCCCACGCTCTCCTCCAGGTTCTTCACGCGGATGCTGGCGCCAGGCAGCGAGATGTGCGAAGCCTCGGCCCCGCGCGTGAGGCTGTTGGCTTCGGCGATGCGTACCATCAGGCGCAGATCGACGAGGTCGAAATGAACGGCCATGCGGGTCTCCTCCGCGTGTTTCTTGTCGGCCGCGATTCTGTGTTGGCCGCGGCCACTGCGGCGCATCCCGAAACACTTGCTCACACCATGCCCCATCCTCCGCTCACCCATCTGCTCTATCTGCACGGCTTTCGCTCCTCTCCGCAGTCGACCAAGGCCCGCCTGATGGCAGCGCGTGTACAGGCGCAGCACCCCGCGCTCACCTGGTGGTGCCCGCAGCTGCCGCCCTCGCCGCGCCAGGCCATGCAAGAGCTGCTGGCGGGCGTGCAGGACTGGCCGCGCGCGCGCATGGCCGTGGTCGGCTCCTCGCTGGGCGGCTTCTACGCCACCTGCGTGGCCGCGCAGACCGGCTGCCGCGCCGTGCTGCTGAACCCGGCCGTGCACCCGGCGCGCGACCTGTCGCGCCACATCGGCGAACACAGCGGCTGGCACGACCCGGCGCAGCGCTTCGTCTTCACGGCGGAGCATGTGGCCGAACTGCGGGTGCTGGAGCAAGCCGCCGCCGCGGCCGACACCGCCCGCATGCTGGCCATCGTGGCCAAGGGCGACGAGGTGCTGGACTGGCGCGAGATGTGCGCACGCTATCCCGATGCCCGCATCCGGCTGCTCGAAGGCAGCGACCACGCCATCAGCGAATTCCCGCAGTACCTGGACGAAGTCTTCGAATTCCTGCTGGCCGCCTAGACGGGCATCCGCCTCGGGGACAATACGGGCCATGTACGCATTGTTCGAAGAAGCCGGCAAGTTCATGACCGGGCGGGTGCTGTCCGAGGCCGACGCCTCGGCCCAGGTGGAGCTGGACAGCGGCAAGCGGGTCAAGGTCAAGGCCGCCAACCTGCTGCTCAAGTTCGAGAAACCCACGCCGCAGCAGCTGTTGGCCGAGGCCCGTTCGCAGGCCGAGTCCATCGAGCTGGAGCTGGCCTGGGAGTTCGCCAGCGACGACGAATTCGGTTTCGCCGACCTGGCGAAGGTCTATTTCAGCGACAACGCCACGCTGGCCCAGCAGGTCGGGGCGCTGCTGCGCCTGTTCGAGGCGCCGCACTACTTCCGCCGCGCCGGCAAGGGGCGCTTCCGCAAGGCGCCGGCCGAGCAGATCCAGCAGGCCCTGGCCGCCATCGAGAAGAAGCGGCTGCTGCAGCTGCAGATCGACGACTGGGCCCAGGAACTGGCCGAGGGCCGCTGCCCCGCGCCGATCCGCGACCAGCTCTACCGCATCCTGTTCAAGCCCGACAAGAACGGCCCCGAGTACAAGGCCGTGGTCGAGGCCTCGCGCGCCACGCAGACCGCGCCGCTGGACCTGCTGCAGCGCGCCGGCGCGATCGATTCGCCCTACGAGTTCCACTGGCGCCGCTTCCTGTTCGACCAGTTTCCGAAGGGCACGGGCTTTGCCGCGCTGCAGGCGCCGGCCATTGCGGACGAACTCCCCGTGGCCGCTGTGCGCGCCTACTCCATCGACGATTCGCAGACCACCGAGATCGACGACGCGCTGTCGCTGCAGGGCCTGGGCACGGACGAGGTCACGGTCGGCATCCACATCGCTGCGCCTGGCCTGGCCATCGCGCCGGGCACGGCCATCGACCAGGTGGCGCGCACGCGCCTGTCCACGGTCTACATGCCCGGCCACAAGATCACCATGCTGCCCGACGAGGTGGTGCAGAGCTACACGCTGCAGGAAGGACGCGACTGCCCCGCCGTCTCGCTGTACGCGCGCTTCGATGCGCAGACGCTGGCGCTGCGCGGCACCGAGACGCGCCTGGAGCGCGTGCCGATCGCCGCCAACCTGCGCCACGACCAGCTCGATGCGCTGATCACCGAGGAGTGGCTGGCGCAGGAGACGCCGCCGGCCCTGCCGGATCTCCCGGCAGGCGTTCAACCGGCCGAGCTGGCCTTCCTGTACCGCCTGGCGCGCCACCTCAAGGCCCAGCGCGAGGTCGTGCGCGGCAAGCCCGAGACCTTCAACCGGCCGGACTACAACTTCCGCCTGGTCCATTCGGACGAAGCGCCGCTCGGCGACGAGCCGGCCGGCCGCGAGCGCGTGGAGATCAGCGTGCGCAAGCGCGGCGCGCCGCTCGACCTGATCGTGGCCGAGGCCATGATCCTGGCCAACAGCAGCTGGGGCCAGTGGCTGGCGGCGTGCGGCGTGCCCGGCATCTACCGCAGCCAGGCCAGCCTGGCGCCCGGTGTGAAGGTGCGCATGGGCACCAAGGCGCTGCCGCATGCGGGCATCGGCGTGCCGGCCTATGCCTGGAGCACCTCGCCGCTGCGCCGCTACACCGACCTCGTGAACCAGTGGCAGATCATCGCCTGCGCGCGCCACGGCAAGACGGCCGCGCTGGCCGCGCCGTTCAAGCCCAAGGATGCCGACCTGTTCTCGGTCATCTCCAGCTTCGACGCCGCCTACAGCGCCTACAACGGCTTCCAGGGCGGCATGGAGCGCTTCTGGACGCTGATGTACCTGCAGCAGAACGGCATCACCGAGATCGACGGTGCCGTCATCAAGGACGGCCTGGTCCGCGCCGACAACCTGCCGCTGGTGCTGGGCGTGATGGGTGCGCAAGGCCTGCCGCGCAACGCCCATGTGCGGGTGAAGCTCGGCGCCATCGACCTCATCACGCTGGACGTGGCCGGCACCGTGGTCGAGCGGCTGGATGCGCTGGACGCGCCCGCGGCCGCCACCGACGAGGAGCCGGAGGACGAGGAAGCCGCGGCCGGGCCCATCGCCATCGCGGTGGACATGAATGCGCCTGCCGTCCCGGCCGAGGACGCACCCACGCCATGAGGCTACCGGGCTGGCTGCGCCGACTCAGCACGCTGCAGGCGGCGCTGCTGTTCTCGGTGGCCGCGCACGCGGCATTGCTGGCCGTGCGCTTCGCCGACCCGGCCGCATTCGACCGGCTGTTCCAGGACACCCCGCTGGAGGTGATCCTCGTCAACGCCAAGTCCGACGAGCGCCCCGACAAGGCCCAGGCCATCGCCCAGGCCTCGCTGGCCGGCGGCGGTGACGCCGCAGCCGGGCGTGCCACCTCGCCGCTGCCCCCCTCGCCGCGCGCCGACATCGGCGACGCCATCGAGGAGGCGCAGCGCCAGGTCGAGGCCATGCACCAGCAGCAGACCCTGCTGCTGGCCCAGGTCACGCGCATGCTGGCTGCGCTGCCGCCGCCCGACCCGCGCAACATCAGCGAATCGGCCGAGGCGCGCGCGCAGGACGAACGCCGACGCCAGCTGCTGCAGCACCTGGCCGAGATCGAGCGCCGCATCGAGATCGAGAACGCCCGGCCCAAGCGCCGCGTGGTCAGCCCGTCCACGCGCGAGGAGGTCTACGCCGTCTACTACGACACGCTGCGCCGCAGGGTCGAGGAGCGCGGCACCCAGAACTTTCCCGAAAGCAACGGCCGCAAGCTCTACGGCGAGCTCGTCATGATCATCACCGTGGACCACACCGGCCAGGTGCTGTCGACCGAGGTCGCCGAAAGCTCGGGCAACCGCCTGCTCGACCAGCGCGCCCAGGCCATCGCACGCGCCGCCGGCCCTTACGGCGGCTTCACGCCGGCCATGCGCATGCAGGCCGACCAGATCCTCGTGGTCTCGCGCTTCCGTTTCGCGCGCGACGCCACGCTGCAAACCAACGTCAGCACACCGCCATGAGCACCGCCAGGCCGCCCCAAGGTGCTCGCACCGCAGGCCGCCAGGCCAAAGGTTTTTGAATGCACTTTGATTACTGCGTCATGGGCAACCCGGTCGCGCACAGCCGCTCGCCCTGGATCCATGCCCGCTTCGCCGAACTGACGGGCCAGGCGATGGCCTACGACCGGCTGCATGTGGAACTGGACGGTTTCACGGCCGCGGTGCAGGCCTTCCGTGCGCGCGGCGGCAAAGGCTGCAATGTGACGGTGCCCTTCAAGCTGGAAGCCGCGGCGCTGGCAGCAGTGCACTCCGAGCGCGCGCGCCTGGCTGGCGCTTGCAACACCCTGCACTTCAGGCCCGAAGGCATCTACGGCGACAACACCGACGGAGCCGGCCTGGTGCAGGACATCACGCAGCACGCGGGCCAGGCGATCGCCGGCAGCGATCTGCTGCTGATCGGCGCGGGCGGCGCTTCGGCTGGCGTACTGGGGCCACTGGTCGAGGCCGGTGCCCGGCGCATCATGGTGGCCAACCGCACGGCGGGCAAGGCCCAGGCGCTGGTGGAGCGGCACGCCGCGCTGGCCGTGCCGCGCGGCTGCGTGCTGTCGGCCTGCGGGCTCGACGAAGTCCCGGGCCACTACGACATCGTCGTCAACGCCAGCGCCAGCAGCCTGGCCGGAGCCGAAGTGCCGGTGGCCGCCAGCGTGCTGGCCGATGGCGCGCTGGCCGTGGACATGATGTACGGCCCCGCCGCCGCGCCGTTCCTGGCCTGGGCGCGCGCCCACGGCGCACGCGCGCGCGACGGCCTGGGCATGCTGGTCGAGCAGGCCGCCGAATCCTTCGCGCTGTGGCGCGGCGTGCGCCCGCCTTCCGCGCAGGTGCTCGCCGAGCTGCGCGCCACCGTGGACGCCTGAACGCATGCGCCAGATCGGCCGCTGGCTGCTGCTGCTCGCCGTCGCGGCGCTTGCGCTGCAGCTGTTCTTCGTCGGGCGCATCGCGCTCATGGCGGTGATGGCGCCGCAATCCACCGCGTTCCAGCGCTCCGAAGCCTGGCGCCTGGCCACCTCGGGCGGCAGCTTCCACTGGCGCCAGCAGTGGGTGGATGCCGACCGCATCTCCGACCAGCTCAAGCGCGCGGTGATCGCCTCGGAGGACTCCGGCTTTCCCGACCACGACGGCGTGGACTGGCAGGCCCTGGAGAAGGCCTGGGAGAAGAATGAGAAGGCCGCCGAACGCGCCACGGCCCGGCCCAACGCCAAGCCCGCCAAGATCGTCGGCGGCTCCACCATCACGCAGCAGCTGGCCAAGAACCTGTTCCTGTCGGGCGAACGCACGCTGCTGCGCAAGGGCCAGGAGTTCGTGCTGACGCTGGTGCTGGAAGCCCTGCTGGACAAGCGCCGCATCCTGGAGATCTACCTCAACAGCGTGGAATGGGGCGAAGGCGTGTTCGGCGCCGAGGCCGCAGCGCGCCATTACTTCAAGAAGAGCGCCGCCCAGCTGAACGCCTACGAGGCCGCGCGGCTGGCCGTGATGCTGCCGCGGCCGCGCCACTACGAGAAGCTGCCCAATTCGGGCTACCTCGCCAGCCGCGCGCGCACCATCGTCGCCCGCATGGGCGACGTGCAGCTGCCATGAGCGCCGGCACGCGCGCCAAGCTCGTCGGCTGGCTGCTGCTGGGCCTCGTGCGCCTGCTGACAGGTGCGCAGGCACGCTGGTGGGGCTGCCCGCCCAAGGCCGAGCAGCGCATCTACTTCGCCAACCACCAGAGCCATGCCGACCTGGTCATGATCTGGGCCGCGCTGCCGGCCGAGCTGCGCGGCATCACGCGTCCCATCGCGGCCAAGGACTACTGGACCAAGACGCCGCTGCGGCAATGGATCACCACGGCCGTGTTCAATGCCGTCTACGTCGACCGCGAGCGCACCGAGGGCCAGGACCCGCTGGCGCCGCTGGTGCAGGCGCTGGACGCGGGCGACTCCATCATCCTGTTTCCCGAAGGCACCCGCGGGCACGCCGAGGAGCCGCAGCCCTTCAAGGCCGGGCTGTACAACCTGGCGCAGCGCTTCCCGCAGGTGGTGCTGGTGCCGGCCTGGATCCACAACGTGCAGCGCGTGATGCCCAAGGGCGAGGTCGTGCCCGTGCCCATCCTGTGCTCGGTGACCTTCGGTGCGCCCATGCAGTTGCAGGCCGATGAAACCCGCCAGGACTTCCTGGCCCGCGCGCGCGGCGCCGTGATCGCGCTGAGGGACGTATGAGCAGCTGGCTGCGCGGTCTGAGCCCCAGCGAGCAGGTCGGCGCGCTGTTCGTGCTCGTGTTCGGCCTGCTGGTGCTCGTGACGGGTGCGCTGGTCACGCTGTCGGTGCGCAGCCGCCACGACGCCGACGAGGCACGCCAGGCCGCGCATGCCGACTGGTGGGCGCTGCTCAAGACCAGCTGGTTCATGGTCAGCATCTTCTGGATCGGCTGGGTGCTGGGTGAGACCGCTGCCACCGTGCTGTTCGCGCTCGTGGCCTTCCTGGCGCTGCGCGAGTTCATCACCTTGTCGCCGACGCGGCGCGGCGACCACCGCAGCCTCGTGCTGGCCTTCTTCGCCGTGCTGCCCGTGCAGTTCTGGCTGGCGGGCAGCAAGCACTTCGACCTGTTCACGGTGTTCATCCCCGTCTACGTGTTCCTGGCCATCCCCGTGGTCAGCGCGCTGGCCGACGATCCGCAGCGCTTCCTCGAGCGCAACGCCAAGCTGCAGTGGGGCATCATGGTCTGCGTCTACGGCATGAGCCATGTGCCGGCGCTGCTGCTGCTGAACCTGCGCCACTACGAGGGCCGTGGTGCCTTCCTGGTGTTCTTCCTCGTCTTCGTGGTACAGACCTGCATGCTGGTGCAGCACCTGGCAGCGCGGCACTTTCCGCGGCCGCCCGCCGCGCCCCATGTGAGCCGCAGCTTCAACTGGACCACCTGGGCCGTCGCCGTGCTGGCCGCCAGCAGCCTCGGCGTGCTGCTGTACGCGATCACGCCCTTCCGCCCCCTTGAGGCGCTGGCCATGGGCGCCGTCGCCTGCGTGGCGGGCAGCATGGGCCACCTCGTCATGAAGGCGCTCAAGCGCGACCGCGGCGTGACCAACTGGGGCCCGCAGGGCCGCTCGGTGACGGGCGCCAACGGCCTGCTCGACCGCGTGGACGCGCTGTGCTTCGCGGCGCCGGTGTTCTTCCATTCGGCACGCTGGTACTTCGGAGCATGAAAGCCGCATGAGGATCCTGGGCATCGACCCCGGCCTGCAGTGCACCGGCTTCGGCGTGATCGACGCCGACGGCCCGCACCTGCACTACGTGGCCAGCGGCACCATCCGCACCACCGCGCAGGACATGGGCGACCTGCCGGCACGGCTCAAGGTGCTGTTCGACGGCATCGGCGAGATCAACGAACGCTATGCGCCGCAGACGGCGGCGGTGGAGATCGTGTTCGTCAACGTCAACCCCCAATCCACGCTGCTGCTCGGCCAGGCGCGCGGCGCCTGCGTCACGGCGCTGGTGGCACGCAACCTGCCGGTGGCCGAGTACACCGCCCTGCAGATGAAGAAGGCCATCGTCGGGAGCGGCCGGGCCGACAAGAGCCAGGTGCAGGAGATGGTCAAGCGCCTGCTGCAACTGCCCGGCATCCCGGGCAAGGACGCGGCCGACGCGCTGGGCATCGCGATCACGCACGCCCATGTAGGCCAGGCGATGGCGCGGCTGGCTCAGGCCACGCCGCTCAAGCGGGCGACGACGGGGATGTACAAGGGCGGGCGGACGCGCTGAGCAACGCTCAGGCGATGCGCTCGAGGATGAGCACCGCGAAGAAGCCCAGCGCCGCCAGCACCGTCCACTTGAGCGTGAGCAGGCCCCAGCGCTTGTAGTGCGGCCGCCCGGTGCCGGCGTAGAACGCGAACATCACGCCCGCGGCCAGCAGCAGGAAGAAGATCGCCCAGCGGAACAGCAGCATCGGCCCGGCGGCCTACCAGGCCCGCAGCGGCTGGGCGAAGCCCTTGGGCGCCTTGCGCTCGTCGTCGAAGCTGACGATCTCGTAGCACTCGGGGTGGGCCAGCAGTTCGCGCAGCAGCTTGTTGTTCATGGCATGGCCCGAACGGAAGGCGCTGTAGGCCGCCAGCAGCGGCTTGCCGACGATGTAGAGGTCGCCCATGGCGTCGAGGATCTTGTGCTTGACGAACTCGTCGTCGTAGCGCAAGCCGTCGCTGTTGAGCACCTTGTAGTCGTCCATGACGATGGCGTTGTCCAGCCCGCCGCCCAGGGCGAGGCCGTTGGCACGCATCATCTCCACGTCCTTGGTGAAGCCGAAGGTGCGCGCCCGCGCGATGTCACGCGCATAGGAGTCGGACGACATGTCGAATTCCACGCGCTGGCCGGTGGAGTCCACGGCCGGGTGGTGGAACTCGATCTCGAAGCTGAGCTTGAAGCCGTGGTAGGGCTCCAGGCGCGCCCACTTGAGGTTGACGCCCTCGCCTTCGCGCACCTCGACGGGCTTGGTGATGCGGATGAAGCGGCGCGCAGCGCGCTGCATCTCGATGCCGGCGCTCTGCAGCAGGAACACGAACGACGCGGCCGAGCCGTCGAGGATGGGCACCTCTTCGGCGCTGATGTCCACGTACAGGTTGTCGATGCCCAGGCCGGCACAGGCCGACATGAAGTGCTCCACCGTGTGCACCTTGGCGCTGCCGTTGGCGATGGTGGAGGCCATGCGCGTGTCGCTCACCGACTGGGCCGTGACGGGAATGTCCACGGGCTCGGGCAGATCGACGCGGCGGAACACGATGCCGGTGTCGGGCTGCGCCGGGCGCAGCGTCAATTCCACACGCTGGCCGCTGTGCAGGCCCACGCCCACGGCCTTAGTGATGGATTTGAGGGTGCGTTGCGCAAGCATGGGCATGATTTTAAAGGGCATGGTGCCTGCCTGCGCCTTGCAGGGCCATCGCATTGCCGATGGCCCGCATTGCGAAGATCAATCGGCCTGCTTGCGCAGGAATGCCGGGATCTCGTAGTCGTCCATGCCGCCGGAAGACAGCGCGTCCACGCGCGCCGTGGCCTGCGTGCGGTTCGGCGTGCGCCAGACGGCCGGGCCGCGCAGCGACTCGTAGTCGGGCTGGACATTGCCCATGCCCGCCATGCCGCTGGCCGCGGTCAGCGTGGGGATGGCGAAGCCCTGGTTGTCGGTGCCGGTGCGCTGCACGACCTGCAGCGGCGGCGCCACGCGGCGCTGGTTGCGCGCCAGGCCGGTGGCGACCACGGTCACGCGGATCTGGTCGCCGAGGCTTTCGTCGTAGGCCGTGCCGTAGATCACATGCGCTTCGGCCGAGGCGTAGGCGCGGATGGTGTTCATGGCCAGGCGAGATTCCGACAGCTTCAGCGAACCCTTGGCCGCGGTGATCAGCACCAGCACGCCCTTGGCACCGGACAGGTCGATGCCCTCCAGCAGCGGGCAGGCCACGGCCTGCTCGGCGGCGATGCGCGCGCGGTCCGGGCCGGCGGCCAGGGCCGTGCCCATCATGGCCTTGCCGGGCTCGCCCATCACGGTGCGCACGTCTTCGAAGTCGACGTTCACATGGCCGGGCACGTTGATGATCTCGGCGATGCCGCCGACCGCGTTCTTGAGCACGTCGTTGGCGTGGGCGAAGGCCTCGTCCTGGGTGGCGTCGTCGCCCATGACTTCCAGCAGCTTCTCGTTGAGCACCACGATCAGCGAGTCGACGTTGGCTTCGAGCTCGGCCAGGCCGGCGTCGGCGTTGGACATGCGCTTGGGGCCTTCGAAGTCGAAGGGCTTGGTGATCACGCCGACCGTCAGGATGCCCATTTCCTTGGCCACGCGGGCGATCACGGGGGCCGCACCGGTGCCGGTGCCGCCGCCCATGCCGGCCGTGATGAACAGCATGTGCGCGCCGCTGATGCTCTGGCGGATGTCGTCGATCGCCGCCTCGGCCGACTCGCGGCCCTTCTCGGGCTTGCTGCCGGCGCCCAGGCCGGTGGTGCCCAGCTGGATGGTCTTGTGCGCTGCGGTGCGCGTGAGCGCCTGGGCATCGGTGTTGGCGCTGATGAACTCCACGCCTTGCACGCCGCAGCCGATCATGTGCTCGACGGCATTGCCGCCGCCGCCGCCGACGCCGATCACCTTGATTTGCGTGCCGAGGTTGAACTCTTCGACTTCGATCATTTCGATGGGCATGTTCTTTTCCTTCAATCTTTAAAAATGTTGCAGTTGCCTGGTGTGTTCTGACGTTCTAGATGCTCTTGTGTTTTCGCTGCGGGGGCGGGTGCGGGCTTCGCCATCGCCCCCCGTCCCCGGCATGCCAGGGACCGGCGCGCGCCGGTCGCGCGGACCGTCTTTGCTGGATGAGTCGGTGTGACATGGCCGGTTCTCAGAAGTTGCCGATGAACCAATCCTTTACACGGCCCATGGCGGTCTTCATCGAGCCCGCCTTCTGCGCCACCTTGTAGCCGCGCATGCGCGCCACGCGTCCCTCTTCGAGCAGGCCCATGACGGTCGCCGCACGCGGCTGCGCGATCATGTCGGCCAGCGCACCGCCGTACTTGGGCACGCCGCGCCGCACCGGCTTCAAGAAGATGTCCTCGCCGAGTTCCACCATGCCGGGCATGACCACGCTGCCACCCGTGAGAACGATGCCGGAGGACAACACCTCCTCGAAGCCCGACTCGCGGATCACCTGCTGCACCAGCGAGAAGATCTCTTCTACGCGCGGCTCGATCACGCCGGCCAGCGCCTGGCGGCTCAGCATGCGCGGGCCGCGGTCGCCCAAGCCCGGCACCTCGACCTGGGTGTCGGGGTCGGCCAGCAGCTGCTTGGCGCAGCCGTTCTCGACCTTGATGTCCTCGGCGTCCTTCGTCGGGGTGCGCAGCGCCATCGCGATGTCGCTGGTGATCAGGTCGCCGGCGATCGGGATGACGGCCGTGTGGCGGATCGCGCCGCCCGTGAAGATCGCCACGTCGGTGGTGCCGGCGCCAATGTCGACCAGCGCCACGCCCAGCTCGCGCTCGTCCTCGGTCAGTACCGACAGGCTGGAGGCCAGCGGATTCAGCATCAGCTGGTCCACGTCGAGCCCGCAGCGGCGCACGCACTTGATGATGTTCTCGGCCGCGCTCTGCGCGCCCGTGACGATGTGCACCTTGGCCTCGAGCCGGATGCCGCTCATGCCGATCGGCTCCTTCACGTCCTGGCCGTCGATCACGAACTCCTGCGGCTCCACCAGCAGCAGGCGCTGGTCGGTCGAGATGTTGATGGCCTTGGCCGTCTCGACCACGCGCGCCACATCGGCCTGCGTGACCTCGCGGTCCTTCACGGCCACCATGCCCGAGGAGTTGATGCCCCGGATGTGGCTGCCCGTGATGCCCGTGTAGACATGGGCGATCTTGCAGTCGGCCATGAGCTCGGCCTCCTTCAAGGCCTGCTGGATGCTCTGCACGGTGGCGTCGATGTTGACGACCACGCCACGCTTCAGGCCATTGCTGGGCGCCACGCCGAAGCCGGCCAGCTTGAGCTCTCCCCCAGGCATGACCTCGGCCACCACGGCCATCACCTTGGCCGTGCCGATGTCCAGCCCCACCACCAGATCTTTGTATTCCTTCGCCATGTCGATTCCTGTTGTTGGCGTCTATTTGCGTTTGGGCGCCGCCGCCGTGACCGTGGTCACGCCGCGCAGCTTGAGGGCAAACCCGGTCGGGTAGCGCAGGTCGGCCGATTCCAGCGCGTCCGCGCCGCGTCCGTACTGGCGCGCCACCGTGGGTACGGTCTTCACGAAACGTTCGAGACGCTCGGTGATCTCCTCGGGCGTGCCGCGGCCCAGCTCCACCACCGCGCCCGATCCGAGCAGCGCGCGCCAGCTGCCCCGGCCCGTGAGTTCCAGTTGCGTGATCTCGGTGTCGAGCGGGTCGAACAGCGGCGCCAGCGTGCGGTACATGCCCAGGATCTGGTCCGACTCGCCATCCGGCCCCAGCAGGCGCGGCAGGTCGCTGCGGTGCACCTCGTCCACATTGGCCTCGAACACCTCGCCGAAGCTGTTGAGCAGTTGCGAGCCGCTCTCCGGCCCCCAGTAGGCGGCTGCCCGGTGTTCCTGCAGCGTCACGCCCAGCCGGTTCGGAAACTCGCGGCGCACGGTGGCGCGGCGCACCCAGGGCACGGCCTCGAAGGCACCGCGCGTCTCGTCCAGGTTCACCGTGAAGAAGGTGCCGCGCAGGTGCGGTGCCACGTTGGCCTTGAGCGTGAGCACGTTGTTGTGCGTGACCTCGCCGCGCACCTCGATGCCGCCCAGCGCGAACACCGGCTGGCGCAGCACCCACAGGCACAGCGCGCCCAGCGTCAGGCCGGCGAAGATCAGGAACAGCACCGAGGCGGTGATGTTCATGAGCTTGACGTCCATCGGCGCTGGCAGCGTGGCGTTCATGCGGCGGCGGCTCCCGGGGAATCCAGCGCGGCCGAGGCCAGCACGCGCAGGCACAGGTCGGGGTAGGCGATGCCGGCCGCGCGCGCGGCCATGGGCACGAGCGAGTGGCCGGTCATGCCGGGCGAGGTGTTCATCTCCAGCAGGAAGGGCTTGCGGTCGCTGGCGCGGATCATCAGGTCGGCCCGGCCCCAGCCGCGGCAGCCCAGCGCGCGGTAGGAGGCCAGCACGATGCGCCGGATCTCCGACTCCTCGGCCTCGGGCAGGCCGCTCGGGCACAGGTAGCGCACCTCGTCGGTGAAGTACTTGTTCTGGTAGTCGTAGGCGCCTTCGGGGGCCTGGATGCGGATCACGGGCAGCGCCTCGGCGCCGGCGCCCGCGCCCAGCACGGCGCAGGTCACTTCCTCGCCTTCGATGAACTCCTCGCACAGCACGTCGGGGTCGTATTGCGCCGACAGGCGCACGGCGTCCAGCATCTGCGAGTAGCCCTGCACCTTCGTCACGCCGATGGACGAACCCTCGCGCGGCGGCTTGACGATCAGCGGCAGGCCCAGCGCATCGGGCACCTGGCGCACGTCGGCCAGTTCCTGGCTGCCGGGCTGCAGCACCACGTGGCGCGGCGTGGGCAGGCCGCAGGCCTCCCAGATGCGCTTGGTCATGACCTTGTCCATGGCGATGGCGGAGGCCATCACGCCGGAGCCGGTGTAGGGGATGCCCAGCAATTCCAACGCGCCCTGCACCGTGCCGTCTTCGCCGTGGCGGCCGTGCAGCGCGATGAAGCAGCGCGCGAAGCCCTGGCTCTTGAGTTCGTGCAGGCCTTGCTCGGCCGGATCGAAGGCGTGCGCGTTGACGCCGGCCAGGCGCAGCGCGTCCAGCACACCGTTGCCCGACAGGAAGGAGATCTCGCGCTCGGCCGAACTGCCGCCCATCAGGACCGCGACCTTGCCCATGCTGGCTGCCAGGCTCGTGCTCATGCCGTCACCCCCAACTCCACGACTTTGGCGGGCACACCCCCGATGGAGCCCGCGCCCATGCACAGCACCACATCGCCATCGCGCGCATTGCTGCGGATGGCCTGCGGCATCGCGCCGATGTCGTCCACGAACACCGGCTCGACCTTGCCGGCCACGCGCAGCGCGCGCGCCAGCGCCCGGCCGTCGGCCGCGACGATGGGCGTCTCGCCGGCCGCATAGACCTCGGCCAGCAGCACGGCATCGGCCTCGCCGATGACCTTGACGAAGTCCTCGAAGCAATCGCGCGTGCGGGTGTAGCGGTGGGGCTGGAAGGCCAGCACCAGGCGCCGGCCCGGGTAGGCGCCGCGCGCGGCGGCCAGCGTCACCGCCATCTCGACCGGGTGGTGGCCGTAGTCTTCGATCACCGTGTAGTGGCCGCCATCTGCCGCCGGCTGCTCGCCGTAGCTCTGGAAGCGCCGGCCGACGCCGCGGAACTCGGCCAGGCCCTTGAGCACAGCCGCATCGGGCACGTTCAGTTCGACCGCCACGGCGATGGCCGACAGCGCGTTCAGCACGTTGTGGCGGCCGGCCAGGTTCAGCACCACCTGCAAGTCGGGCAGCGTCACGCCATTGCGGCGCTGCACGGTGAAGTGCATCTGCGTGCCGACAGCGCGCACGTCCACGGCGCGCACCTGGGCGTCCTCACCGAAGCCGTAGCTCGTGATCGGGCAGGTCACCTGGGGCACGATCTCGCGCACGGCGGCATCGTCGGTGCACAGGATGGCGGTGCCGTAGAACGGCATGCGGTGCAGGAAGTCGACGAAGGCGGCCTTCAGCCGGCCGAAGTCGTGGCCGTAGGTCTCCATGTGGTCGGCGTCGATGTTCGTCACCACCGCCATCACCGGCAGCAGGTTCAGGAACGAGGCGTCCGATTCGTCGGCCTCCACCACGATGTAGTCGCCGCCGCCCAGCTTGGCGTTGGCCCCGGCGCTGTTGAGCTTGCCGCCGATCACGAAGGTCGGGTCCAGCCCGGCCTCGGCCAGAACGCTGGCCACCAGGCTGGTGGTGGTGGTCTTGCCGTGCGTGCCGGCGATCGCGATGCCCTGCTTCAGGCGCATCAGTTCGGCCAGCATCAACGCGCGCGGCACCACCGGGATGCGCATGGCACGGGCCTGCTGCACCTCGGGGTTGTCGGCCTGCACGGCGGTCGAGGTGACGACGGCGTCGGCACCGGCCACATGGGCGGCGTCGTGGCCGACGAAGGTCTGGATGCCCAGGTCGGCCAGCCGGCGAAGCGTGGCGCTGTCGGACATGTCCGAGCCCGAGATCTGGTAGCCCAGGTTGCGCAGCACCTCGGCGATGCCGCTCATGCCGGCGCCGCCCACGCCTACGAAGTGAATGTGACGGATGGCGTGCTTCATGCGCGGGGAGCCAATGCTTCGATCTGGTCGGCGACACGTGCGGCCGCCTGGGGTTTTGCCAATGCGCGCGCCTTGGCCGCCATGGCCTGCAGCGCGTCGCGCGAGAGCCCGGCCAGCAGCTGTGCCAGCCGGCCCGGGTTCAATTCGGTTTGCGGCAGGTGCATGCCGGCGCCCTGCCCGGCCAGCCACTGCGCGTTGTCGCGCTGGTGCGAGGTGGTGCTCACGATCAGCGGCACCAGCACGGCCGCCACACCGGCCACGCACAGTTCGCTGACGGTGATGGCGCCGGCGCGGCAGACCACCACGTCGCAATCGGCCAGGGCCTGCGCCATGTCGTCGATGAAGGGCACGGCCTGCGCCGTGACGCCGGCTTGCACGTAGGCCTGGGCCACGGCCGCGTCGTTGCCCTGGCCGCACTGGTGCAGCACCTGGGGCCGCGCTGCCGGGTCCATCGCCGCCAGGGCCTGCGGCAGGCATTCGTTGAGCACGCGCGCGCCCAGGCTGCCGCCGACGACCAGCACGCGCAGCGGCCCGCTGCGGCCGGCGAAGCGCTCGGCCGGCGCCGGCAGGGCCTCGATCTCGGCCCGCACCGGGTTGCCGGTGACCTGCGATTTTTTGACGCGCGCCACATCCGGCCCGTCGAAGCCGAAGGCCACCGCGTCGGCCACGGGCAGCAACGCCTTGTTGCTCATGAGCAGGGCCGCGTCGGCATTGACGAGGGCCAGTGGCTTGCCGAGGGCGGCCGCCATCAGCCCGCCCGGGAAGCAGACATAGCCACCCATGCCCAGCACCACGTCGGCACGGCGACGGCGCAGGATCTGCAGGCAGGACCAGAACGCGCCCAGCATGCGCATGCCGCCGGTCAGCGTGTGCACCAGCCCCTTGCCGCGCAGGCCCGAGAAGCCGATGGTGTCCAGCGCGATGCCGGATGGCGGCACCAGGCGGTTCTCCATGCCGGTGCGCGTGCCCAGCCAGCTGACAGTCCAACCGCGCGACTGCAGCTCGCGCGCCACCGCCAGGCCCGGAATCACGTGCCCGCCCGTTCCCGCCGCCATGACGACAAGGTGGCTCATTGAGGCACCCTTCGGCCTGCGGCCTGTTGTCCGCCCAAGCGGTAGCGAGCTTGTTTGGGGCGGCCCGGCACTGCGCTCATAGCCCACGCCCCCCATGCATGAGTTGGCGGCTCTCATAGTCCACGCGCAGCACCACGGCGATGGCCACCACATTGAGCAGGATGGCCGAACCGCCGAAGCTCATGAGCGGCAGCGTGAGCCCCTTGGTGGGCAGCGCGCCCAGGTTCACGCCCATGTTGATGAAGGCCTGGAAACCCATCCACACGCCGATGCCCTGGGCCACGAGGCCGGAGAACACGCGGTCCAGCGCGATGGCCTGGCGGCCGATGTGCATGATGCGGCGGATCAGCCAGAAGAACAGCGCGATGACACACATGACGCCGACCAGGCCGAACTCCTCGCCGATCACGGCGAGCAGGAAGTCGGTGTGGGCCTCGGGCAGCCAGTGCAGCTTCTCGACGCTGCCGCCCAGGCCGACGCCGAAGATCTCGCCGCGCCCGATCGCGATCAGCGAGTGCGAGAGTTGGTAGCCCTTGCCCAGTGCGTGCTTCTCGTCCCAGGGGTTGAGGTAGGCAAAGATGCGCTCGCGCCGCCACTCGGACGTCAGGATCATCAGGCTGAAGGCCACCAGCAGCACGGCGGCGATCAGGAAGAACATGCGCGCGTTGACGCCGCCCAGGAACAGGATGCCCATGGCGACGATGGCGATCACCATGAAGGCGCCCATGTCGGGCTCCAGCAGCAGCAGCACGCCGACCAGCGCGATGGCCACGCCCATGGGCAGCACGGCGCGCCAGAAGTTCTCCTTCACTTCCATCTTGCGGACCATGTAGGCCGCGGCATAGAACACCACCGCCAGCTTGGCAAGCTCGGACGGCTGGAAGTTCATGATGCCGATGGAGATCCAGCGGCGCGCGCCGTTCACGCCCTTGCCGATGAAGGGCACCAGCACCAGCACCAGCAGCGCGACCGAGAACACGAACAGCCAGCCCGAGTACTTCTCCCAGGTCTGCATCGGCACCTGGAAGGCCAGCAGCGCGGCGACGAAGGCCACGCCGATGGCGATGGCGTGGCGGATCAGAAAATGCGTCTGCGTGTAGTTCTTGAAGCGCGGGTTGTCCGGCATCGCGATGGAGGCCGAATACACCATGACCAGGCCCCAGGCCAGCAGCGCCACGCAGACCCACAGCAGGGTCTGGTCGAAGCCCAGCACGCGCACGGGCGTGGCGCGCGTTTGCGCGTAGCCGCCCAGGCCCAGGCGCACGGGCAGCGCGTCGGCGGCGGCCTGCGGCAGGCCGCGGAACCAGTTGGGCAGGCGCAGCGAGGGCAGATTCACAGGGAGCCTTCCATGGCCACGCCAGCGGCGTCGGCCAGCACGCCCACCGCAGCGCGGAAGACCTCGGCGCGGTGTTCGTAGTTGCGGAACATGTCGAAGCTGGCACAGGCCGGCGACATCAGCACGGCGTCACCGGGCTGGGCGCGTTCGGCGGCCAGGCGCACGGCTTCGTCCATGCTGGCGGCGTCGAGCAGCGCGACGCCGGCATCGGCCAGCGCGGCGCGGATCAGCGCTGCGTCGCGGCCGATCAGCACCACAGCGCGCGCGAAGGCGGCCACGGGCCGCGCCAGCGGCGCGAAGTCCTGGCCCTTGCCCTCGCCGCCCAGGATCAGCACCACGCGGCGCTCTGCACCCAGGCCGTTCAGCGCGGCAACGGTGGCGCCCACGTTGGTGCCCTTGCTGTCGTCGAAGTACTCGATGTCTTCGACGATGGCGATGGGCTCGACGCGGTGCGGCTCGCCGCGGTACTCGCGCAGGCCGTAGAGCATGGGCGCCAGCGCGCAGCCGGCGGCGTTGGCCAGTGCCAGCGCGGCCAGCGCGTTGACGGCATTGTGGCGGCCGCGGATGCGCAGCGCGTCGGCCGGCATCAGGCGCTGCAGCGTCAGTTCCTCGGGCGCCTCGGAGCGCTTGCGCTTCAGGCCATCGCTCTCGCGGGCGCGCACCAGCCAGGCGATGCCGCTCACGACCTCCAGGCCCCAGTCGCCCGGGCGCTGCGGCAGTTCTCCGCCGAAGCTCTGGTAGTCGCGCGGCACGGGCTTGGCCTTGGAGCCCTTGGCGGCCACCGGCTTGGGCAGCATGGCCATGACGGCGTCGTCGTCGCGGTTGAGCAGCATCAGCGTGCGCGCGCCGAAGATGCGCGCCTTGGCCTGGGCGTAGGCGGCCATGCTGCCGTGCCAGTCCAGGTGGTCTTGCGTGAGGTTGAGCACGGTCGCGGCCGTGGGCTCGAACTGGCTGGACGCGTCCAGCTGGAAGCTGGACAGCTCCAGCACCCAGACCTGCGGCAGGTCGTCGGCGGCGATGCGCGCGGCCAGCGTGTCCAGCAGCGTGGGGCCGATGTTGCCGGCCACGGCCACGCTCTTGCCGGCGCGCTCGACGAGCTGGCCGGTCAGCGACGTGACTGTCGTCTTGCCGTTGGTGCCGGTGATGGCCAGCACGGCCGGACGGTAGCCGGTCTCGACGGGCGGCGGCGCGATGGGCGGCAGGCTGGTGTCGTCGTCATCGGACAGCACAGCCGCAGCCGGCGGCGGGGCCGACTCGGAAGGCGCGGTGTCGTCGGACGGCTCGGCGTGGAGGGGTTCCTGCTCTTGCGGTGCGGGGGCGTCTTCGGTCTGGACCTCGACCTCGGTCTCGCTCTCGCTCTCGCTCTCGCTCTCGGCGTCAGCCACGGCAGCAGGCACCTCTTCCTCGCGCAGGTCCTTGATCGCCTGTGCGAACAGGTCGAGCTCGCCGCCGACGAACAGGCCGATGGCGCGCGCGGCGTCGAGCACGGGCGCGAGCTGCGCGGGCGACAGGCCGGGCGAGCGGTAGACCGCACGCACATCCTGGCCCTCGACCAGGGCGGCGCTGAATGGCCCCGCCACGAAGCGCACCTGCGGCAGCTCGGCCTGCAATGCGGCCAGCTGCGGCGGCGCCTCGCGCGTGTCGGCCACGGCCACGCGCGCACCGTGCGCGGCGCACCAGCGCGCCATCGCCAGGCCGGACGCGCCCAAGCCCAGGATCAGCACGGAGAGGTCTTGCAGGTGCTTCATCGCAGCTTGAGGGTGGACAGGCCGACGAGGCACAGCAGCATGGTCACGATCCAGAAGCGCACGACGACCTGCGTTTCCTTCCAGCCGCTCTTTTCGAAGTGGTGGTGCAGCGGCGCCATCTTGAGGATGCGCCGGCCCTGGCCGTACTTTCTGCGGGTGTACTTGAACCAGCTGACCTGGATGATCACGGACAGCGCCTCGACCACGAAGATGCCGCCCATGATGGCCAGCACGATCTCCTGGCGCACGATCACGGCGATGGTGCCGAGCGCGCCGCCCAGCGCCAGCGCGCCCACGTCGCCCATGAAGACCTGGGCCGGGTGTGCGTTGAACCACAGGAAGGCCAGCCCCGCGCCCGACATGGCGGCGCAGAAGATCATGAGCTCGCCGGCGCCCGGGATGTTGGGCAGCAGCAGGTACTTGGCGAACACGGCGTTGCCGGTCACGTAGCAGAACAGGCCCAGCGCGGCGCCGACCAGGATCACGGGCATGATGGCCAGGCCGTCCAGCCCGTCGGTGAGGTTCACCGCGTTGGACGCGCCGACGATGACCAGGTAGGTCATGACCACGAAGCCCAGCACGCCCAGCGGGTAGCTGACTTCCTTGAAGAACGGCACCTGCAGGCCGGCCTTGGGCGGCAGGTTCAGGTCGAAGCCGGACTGCGCCCAGGCTGTGAACAGCTCGAACACGCGCTGGTTGGAGCTTTCGGAGATCGAGAACACCAGGTACACCGCGGCCACCAGGCCGATCAGCGATTGCCACAGGTACTTCTCGCGCGAGCGCATGCCCTCGGGGTCCTTGCGCACCACCTTGCGCCAGTCGTCGACCCAGCCGATCGCGCCGAAGCCGAAGGTGACCAGCATCACGATCCAGACGAAGCGGTTGGACAGGTCGAACCAGAGCAGCGTGGACAGCGCGATGGACAGCAGGATGAGCACGCCGCCCATGGTCGGCGTGCCGCTCTTGGCCAGGTGCGCCTCGATGCCGTAGCCGCGGATCGGCTGGCCGATCTTGAGTTCGCGCAGCTTGCGGATCACGAACGGGCCCATGCCGATGCCGATGACCAAGGCGGTCATGGCCGCCATCACGGCGCGGAAGGTGATGTACTGGAACACCCGCAGGAAGCCCAGCTCGGGCGACAGCGTCTGCAGCCATTGGGCCAGGCTAAGCAGCATGGACGCCCTCCTGCTGCAGTGCCTCGACCACACGCTCCATCTTCATGAAGCGCGAGCCCTTGACCAGCACGCTGGCCACCTGCGGTGCGCGCGCCCGCGCGGCCGCGATGAGCGCCTGCGCGTCGTCGAAATGCTCGGCGCCGGTGCCGAAGGCGGCGACCGCGCCTGCGCTCTGGGCACCCAGCGCGAGCAGGTGCTCGATGCCGGCCGCGCGCGCCTGCGCGCCGGCCTCGGCATGGAACCGGGGGCCGGCGTCGCCGACCTCGCCCATGTCGCCCAGCACCAGCAGGCGCGGGCCCGGCAGCGCGGCCAGCACAGCGATCGCGGCGGCCACGGAGTCGGGGTTGGCGTTGTAGCTGTCGTCCACCAGCGTGCGCCCGCCGGACAGCGCCAGCGCACGCGAGCGGCCCTTGACGGGCTCGAAGGCCGCGAGGCCCGCGGCGATGGAAGCGATCGGCATGCCAGCGGCCAGCGCGCACGCCGTGGCGGCCAGCGCGTTCTGCACGTTGTGGCGGCCCGCGATGCGCAGGCGCAACGCGAAGCCGCCCTGCGGCGTGTGCACGCGCACCTGCCAGGCGCCGTCGGACCAGCGCGGCTCGTCGGCGCGGACCTCGGCGCGAGCTTCGGCGTCCAGGGCGTCCAGGCCGAAGGTGATCACGCGGCGCGTGCCGGCCATCTCACGCCACAGCGGCAGGTAGGCATCGCCCGCCGGCAGCACCACGGTGCCGGTGGGCGGCAGCGCGGCAATCACGCTGCCGTTTTCGCGCGCCACGGCCTCGATGGTGGCCATGAACTCCATGTGCTCGCGCTGGGCGTTGTTGACCACGGCCACCGTGGGCTGGGCGATGGCCCCCAGATGCGCGATCTCGCCCGGGTGGTTCATGCCGAGCTCGACCACGCCCAGGCGGTGGCCGGCGCGCAGGCGCAGCAGCGTGAGCGGCAGGCCGATGTCGTTGTTGAGGTTGCCCTGGGTGGCGAAGGCGGCCTCGCCAGCGGCGGCGCGCAGGATGGCCGCGACCATCTGCGTGACCGTGGTCTTGCCGTTGCTGCCGGTCACTGCCACCAGCGGCAGCGTGAACTGGGCGCGCCAGCCGCGCGCCAGCTGGCCCAGCGCGGCGATGGTGTCGTCGACTTCGATGCAGGGCAGGCCGTGCGCCGCAAAGCCGCCGCTGGCGCCGCGCAGGCACAGCGCGGCCGTGGCACCGCTGGCCTTGGCCTGCGCCAGCAACGCGTTGGCATCGAAGCGCTCGCCGCGGATCGCGACGAACAGGTCGCCGGCCGCCAGCGTGCGCGTGTCGCTGTGCACGCGGGCGCAGCGCACGGCGCCGTCGCCGTGCAGTTCGCCACCGGGGATCCAGGCCAGGGCCTGGCGCAGGCTCAGCATGCGGCACCTCCGGCACGGGCGGACAGCGCAGCTTCGGCCTGGGCGCGGTCGGAGAACGGCAGCTTGGCGCCGGCGATCTCCTGGGTGGTCTCGTGTCCCTTGCCGGCCAGCAGCACGACGTCGTGGGCGGCGGCCTGGGCCAGGGTTTCGGCGATGGCGCGCGCGCGGTCGGCCTGCACCCGCGCGTCGGCGCGGTGGGCAAGGCCCGCAAGAATCTGCTCGATGATGCTCTCCGGGGTTTCCTGCCGGGGGTTGTCGCTGGTCACGACCACGCGGTCGGCGACACGCTCGGCCACGGCGCCCATCAGCGGGCGCTTGCCGGCGTCGCGGTTGCCGCCGCAGCCGAACACGCACCACAGCCGGCCGCCTCTCGCCTGGGCCAGCGGGCGCAGGGCCCGCAGCGCCTGCTCCAGCGCGTCGGGCGTGTGGGCGTAGTCGATGGCCACCAGCGGCTGGCCGTCCAGCGCGATGCGCTCCATGCGGCCCGGCACCGGCAACAGCGCCTGGCAGGCTGCCAGGGCATCGGCCAGCGCGAAGCCCAGCGCGCGCAGGGCGCCGATGACGCCCAGCAGGTTGTTGACGTTGTACTGGCCGATCAACGGGGTGGCCAGCCGAATGCCTTGCCCGCCTTCGCGCACCGTGAAGGCCAGGCCACCGCCGGCCTCATAGCCGATGTCGGTGGCGGCCAGGCGCGCGGCACCCTGGGCCGAGACGGTCCACAGGTCCAGCGCGCCGCCGGCCAGCTGGTCGGCGAGGCCACGGCCGTAGGGGTCGTCCACGTTGACGACGGCGGCCTGCAGGCCAGGCCAGGCGAACAGCTCGGCCTTGGCCTGCCAGTAGGCGGCCATGGAACCGTGGTAGTCCAGGTGGTCCTGCGTGAAGTTCGTGAAGATGGCCAGGCGGATGCGCGTGCCATCCAGCCGGCGCTCGGCGATGCCGATGGACGAGGCTTCGATGGCGCAGGCCGCAAGCCCGGTGTCGACGAACTCGCGCAGTCGCGCCTGCAGCAGCACCGGGTCGGGCGTGGTCATGCCCGTGGGCACCACGGTCGGCGGCACGCCCGTGCCGAGCGTGCCGACCACGGCGCAGCCGCTGGGCAGGGTGCCGGCGGCCTGCTGTGCCTGCGTCAGCGCCTGGGCGAGCCACCAGGCGGTGGAGGTCTTGCCATTGGTCCCGGTCACGGCCAGCAGGTCCAGCGCCTGCGAGGGCTGTTCGTAGTAGGCCGCGGCGATGGGGCCGGAGCCGGCCTTGAGGCCTGCGAACGTGGCCACGGGCTCGCCCTCGAAGCCATAGGCCTCGCTGCCTTCGTGCTCGACCAGGCAGGCCACCGCGCCCTGGGCCAGCGCCTGCGGCACGAAGCGCCGCCCGTCCGTGGCGGCACCGGGCCAGGCGATGAAGCCGTCGCCCGGGCCGACCTGGCGGCTGTCGGTGTGCAGCACGCCCGTGACGCGGCCGCGCAGCCAAGCTGCGCAGTCCTGCACGGTGGCGATGCTGGCCGGCGCGGGCATCAGAACGACTCCTCCACGGTGGTCGCGACCACCTGGGGCTTGACGGCCATGTCGGGCTGCACGCCCATCATGCGCAGCGTCTGCTGCACGACCTCGCTGAACACCGGGGCGGCCACGGTGCCGCCATAGAAGGTGCCGTTGCTGGGCTCGTCGACCATCACGCCGACGATGATGCGCGGCTTGTCGATGGGCGCCATGCCCGTGAACCAGGCGCGGTACTTGCCCGCGGCGTAGCCCTTGCCGGCCTGTTTGCGCGCCGTGCCCGACTTGCCGCCGACCGAGTAGCCCACCGTCTGCGCCAGCTGGCCCGTGCCGCCAGGGCCGGCTGCCATCTGCAGCATGTGGCGCACGGCCGCCGCGTTCTGCGCCGAGAACACGCGCGTGCCGACGGCCGGCTCGCCGTGCTTGAGCATGGTGACGGGGATGATGGAGCCATCGTGCGCGAAGGCGGTGTAGGACTGCACCATCTGGAACAGCGAGGCCGACAGGCCGTAGCCGTAGGCCATGGTGGCCTGCTCGACCGGCTTCCAGGTCTTCCAGGGGCGCAGCCGGCCCGTGACGGCACCGGGGAACTGCACCTGGGGCTTTTGCCCATAGCCCAGCGCCGTGAAGGTATCCCACATCTCGTGCGGCGTCATCTTCTGCGCGATCTTGAGCGCGCCCACGTTGGACGACTTCTGGATCACGCCCTCCACCGTCAGCGTGCCGTAGTTGTGCGTGTCGCTGATCGTGAAGCCACCGAGCTGGAAGCGCCCGGGGCCGGTCTCGATGGTGGTCTGCGGCGTGACGCGGCCGGCTTCCAGCGCCATCGCCACCGTGATCGGCTTCATCGTCGAGCCGGGCTCGAAGGTGTCGGTGATGGCGCGGTTGCGCAGCTGCTCGCCGGTCAGGTTGCGACGCTGGTCGGGCACGTAGCTGGGGTAGTTGGCCAGCGCCAGCACCTCGCCCGTCACGGCGTCCAGCACCACCACGCTGCCGGCCTTGGCCTTGTGCTGGGCCACGGCGTCGCGCAGCTTCTGGTAGGCGAAGAACTGCACCTTGCTGTCGATCGAGAGCTGGATGTCGCGCCCGTCCACGGGCGGCACCTCGTCGCCGATGTCCTCGACCACGCGGCCGAGCCGGTCCTTGATCACGCGGCGCGAGCCGGCCTTGCCCAGCAGCTCGTGCTGGAACGCGAGTTCCACGCCTTCCTGGCCCTGGTCTTCGACGTTGGTGAAGCCGACCACGTGGGCCGACGACTCGCCTTCGGGGTAGTGGCGCTTGTACTCGGGCCGCTCGTGCACGCCCTTGATCTTGAGCGCCATGATCTGCTGGGCGATCGGCGCGTCGACCTGGCGGCGCAGCCAGACGAAGGTCTTGTCCTCGTCTTCCAGGCGCTTGTTGAGGTCGGCGATCGGCATGTCCAGCAGCTTGGCCAGCTGGCGCAGCTTGGCCGGGTCGCGGTCTACCTCTTCGGGGATGGCCCAGATGCTGGCCGCCACCACGCTGCCGGCGAGCAGCAGGCCGTTGCGGTCGAGCACGCGGCCGCGGCTGGCCGGCAGCTCCAGCGTGCGCATGAAGCGCACCTTGCCCTGGCGCTGGAAGAAATCGTTCTCGATGACCTGGATGTAGGCCGCCCGCGCGGTCAGGCCGACGAAGCCCAGGGCCAGCGCGGCCACGACGAACTTGCTGCGCCAGACCGGCGTCTTGCCCGCGAGCAGCGGGCTGGAGGTGTAGCGCACGCTACGGCTGTTGCGGCTCATCGCCGGGCTCCCGGACGTTGTGGCGCCGCTGCCGCCGAGGCCGCGGGCGCGGGCAGCGGGATCAGCACGCCGGTGCTGGCGCTGACGTATTGCGTGATGGCCGGCGTGGTGGTGCGCATCTGCAGCTGCTCCTTGGCGAGCTTCTCCACGCGCAGCGGCGTGGCCTGGCCCCGGCGCTCGACCTGCAGGCGATCGAACTCCACGTCGAGCCGGCGCGCGAGCTTGGTCTCGCGGTCCAGCTGCACCGTGAGGTTGCGCGACTCGTACTGCGTGCGCACGAGGTACATGGCGCTGGCCATGACGGCCAGCAACAGCACGAGGTTGAGCCGGGTCATGGGGCCTCCACGCTCGTCACTGCGTGTACCACGCTGCCCCCAGAGGGGGTCGCGTTCCGCATGGGGCCGGCCCGGCGGCAGAACTTCGCTGCGCTCATGCCGCCGTCCTCTCGGCCACGCGCATGACGGCGCTGCGCGCGCGCGGGTTGGCCTGGACCTCGGCGGCCGACGGCATCACGCGGCCCAGCGACTTGAGCGGCATGGCCGCGCTCTTGCCCAGCATCCAGTCCGGCGACCGGCGGTCGACCGTCTCCTTGGCGTGGCGCGCGATGAACTGCTTGACGATGCGGTCTTCCAGCGAATGGAAGCTGATCACCGCGAGCCGGCCACCCGGGGCCAGCACGCGCAAGGCGCCGCTCAGCGCCTGTTGCAGCTCTTCAAGCTCGGCGTTGATGTGAATCCGAAGAGCCTGAAATGTGCGCGTTGCAGGGTCCTTGCCCGGCTCGCGGGTTTTGACCGCGCCAGCCACGAGCTGGGCCAGCTCGGCGGTGGTTGAAACAGGGCCCCGTTCTTGTCGGCGAGCAACAATCGCCTTTGCAATCGGAACAGCAAACCGTTCTTCGCCATAGTCACGAATCACCTCCGCAATGGTTGTGGTGTCGGCCGTGGCAAGCCACTCGGCCACGCTAGTGCCGCGCGTCGTGTCCATGCGCATGTCCAGCGGTCCATCGGCGCGGAAGCTGAATCCCCGCGCCGGGTCGTCGATCTGGGGCGAGCTCACGCCCAAATCCATCAGTACGCCGGCCACGCTGGCCTCGGGCAGCTCGGCGAGCGCATGGAAGGCCTCGTGCCGGATCGAGAAGCGCGGATCGGCGATCTGCGCCGCTGCCGCCACCGCCTGCGGGTCGCGGTCGAACGCGACCAGACGGTCCTGCGGACCCAGCTGGGAGAGCAGCAGCCGGCTGTGGCCGCCACGCCCGAAGGTCGCGTCCACGAAGGTGCGCGCCGCACCCGGTTCCGGCTGCGCCTGCTTGTTGAAAAGAGCCTCGACTGCTTCGTTCAACAAGACGGTGGTATGAATCCATGAGGTTTCCACCGCCGGCCCTTAGAAGGAAATGTCCTTGAACGCCTCGGGCGGCGGGCCCTCCAGGGCCTTGGCCTCCTTGGCCTGGTAGGTCGCCTTGTCCCACAGCTCCAGGTGGTTGCCCATGCCCAGCAGCATCGTGTCCTTGGTGATGCCGACGGCCTCACGCAGCTCGGGCGCGACCAGTACGCGGCCGCTGCCGTCCATGTCAACGTCCATGGCGTTGCCCAGGAATATGCGCTTCCACCAGTGTGCATCGGCCGGGAGCACGGCGATGCGCGCGCGAAAGGTCTCCCACTCGGGCCGCGGGAAGACCATCAGGCAGCCGTGCGGATGGCGCGTGATCGTCAGCGCACCCTTGCCACCGGCCTCCGATTCGAGCGCAGGCCGATACCGGGTTGGCATGGATAGCCGACCCTTTGCATCGAGACTGAGCGACGAAGGCCCTTGAAACACCGCGCACCACCTTGGGTTCGTGCCGGGGAAAATGGGGCCGAAATAGCCCGTCCACCCCACAAAACTGCACCTTTTCCCACTGTAGCACCAAACGCGCAGGCCACCCGACGGGTGGCCTGCCTTTTTGTAATTAAATCAATGACTTAGCTAGCAGAATCGCAGCGCAGCAAAAGGGTAAAAATCGTTAAAAATGAAGCACTTAGCACGAATATTCAATGTACGTGCTGAGCTTCCCGATCTCGACCCACTGGCTGCATACACAGGTGCTTCCTGGTACGCGGTTCACAGAATATAGCGCGACAGATCCTCGTCGCGGCTGAGCGCATCGAGCCGGGCGTTGACATACGCAGCATCGACCACGACGGTCTGCCCGTCCAGCTTCGCGGCCTCGAAACTGACCTCGTCGAGCAAGCGCTCGAGCACGGTGGACAAGCGCCGCGCACCGATGTTCTCGGTTCGCTCGTTGACCTCGTAGGCGATGTGCGCCAGCCGCGTCACGCCTTCGGGCGTGAACTCGAGCGTGACGTTTTCGGTCGCCAGCAACGCCTGGTACTGGCGCACCAGCGAGGCATGGGTCTGCGTGAGGATGGCATCGAAATCCTGCACCGACAGCGACTGCAGCTCCACGCGGATCGGGAAACGCCCCTGCAACTCGGGAATCAAATCGCTCGGCTTGGACAGGTGGAACGCGCCCGAAGCGATGAACAGGATGTGGTCGGTGCGCACCACGCCGTACTTGGTCGTCACGGCCGTGCCCTCCACCAGCGGCAGCAGGTCGCGCTGCACGCCCTGGCGCGAGACCTCGCCGGCCTGGCCTTCGCTGCGCGAGGTGACCTTGTCGATCTCGTCGATGAAGACGATGCCGTTCTGCTCGGCGTTGTGCACGGCCTGGAGCTTGATCTCTTCCTCGTTGACGAGCTTGGCGGCCTCTTCCTCGGTCAACAGCTTCATGGCCTCGCCGATGCGCAGCTTGCGCGTCTTGCGCTTTTGCTGGCCCATCTGGCTGAACATGCCGCGCAGCTGCTCGGTCATCTCTTCCATGCCGGGCGGGCCCATGATCTCCAGCGCCTGCTTGGCATCGGCGACGTCGATCTCGATCTCCTTGTCGTCCAACTGGTGTTCGCGCAGCTTCTTGCGGAAGGCCTGGCGTGCCGTGCTGTCGGCCGGCTTCTCGGCCGCCGCCGCGTTGGCCGAAAAGCCGAAAGACGCATCGGTGGCCGGCACGCGGGCGGGCGGCAGCAACACGTCGAGCACGCGCTCCTCGGCGGCGTCCTCGGCGCGCGTGCGCATCTTGCGCATGGCCTGTTCCCGCGTCTGCTTGACGGCCGAATCGACGAGGTCGCGGATGATGGAATCCACGTCTTTGCCGACATAGCCGACCTCGGTGAACTTGGTGGCCTCGACCTTGATGAAAGGAGCATCGGCCAGCTTGGCCAGGCGGCGCGCAATCTCTGTCTTGCCCACGCCGGTGGGGCCGATCATGAGGATGTTCTTGGGCGTGATCTCCACGCGCAGCTTCTCCTCGACCTGCTGGCGGCGCCAGCGGTTGCGCAACGCGATGGCGACGGCGCGCTTGGCATCCTTCTGGCCGACGATGTGGCGGTCGAGTTCGGAGACGATTTCCTGGGGGGTCATGGACGACATGGGCTTACAGGACCTCGACCGTGTGGTGCATGTTGGTGTAGATGCAGATCTCGCCGGCAATCCCGAGCGACTTGCGCACGATGTCCTCGGCCGAGAGATCGGTGTTCTGCAGCAGCGCGATGGCAGCCGACTGCGCGTAGGCCCCGCCCGAACCGATGGCCACGATGCCGTGCTCGGGCTCGAGCACATCGCCGTTGCCGGTGATGATCAGAGAGGCCGTGTGGTCGGCCACGGCCAGCATGGCCTCCAGGCGGCGCAGCACGCGGTCGGTGCGCCAGTCCTTGGTAAGCTCGATGGCGGCGCGGGTCAGCTGGCCCTGGTGCTTCTCCAGCTTGGCCTCGAAGCGTTCGAACAGCGTAAAGGCGTCGGCCGTGGCGCCGGCAAAACCGGCCAGCACCTTGCCCTGGTGCAGCTTGCGCACCTTGCGGGCCGAGCCCTTGACGACGATGTTGCCCAATGTGACCTGGCCGTCACCACCGATGGCGACCTGGACGCCCTGGGGGGTGGACCGCCGCACGCTGACGATGGTGGTACCGTGAAATTGCTCCATCGCATGGACCTGGGGTTGGATCAATGAAAAACAAGCGGCCGGCGTGCACCGCCGGCCGGGCACAGCCAGTTTCAGTGGCTGCGCGGCAGGATGGTGGCGTGGTCGGCGAGGCCGATCACGTGGAAGAAGACGGCCACGAGCCGGTGCAGTCCGCGGAACTCCAGCCGCTGCCCGGCGGCCTGCTGGGCCGCGGCCCAGTTCAGCACCGAGCCGGCGGCCGCGAAGTCGATGCGTACCAGGTCTGCGCAATCCACGACCAGCGGCTGGCCCGCGCCGAGTGGCACCGCCATGGACGCCAGTGCGCCCGATGCGTCGCCGGTCACCACACCGGCGAGCCGCACGGCCGGCGCGGGCTGGTCGGTTGCCGTTGCCTGGCCGAAGGCGCCCCCAACACCCGGCGCCACCAGGCTGCAGCGCGCATCCTCCCAGGGCGGCGGCGCCACCTCGTAGGTGATGCAGTAGTCGAGCGCGACGAGATCGAACTCCTCGGGCCGCTGCGTCAGCCGCAACCAGGCCAGGCGCAGCCGCCACCAGGCAACGGGCTGGGCGCGCTGCCCTGACACGGTGTGGTGGCGCAGCAGTTGCTCCAGCCGCGGGCTGCCCTGCGCCGACACGCACAGCGGCTGGTCCGCCAAGTGGGACAACAGGTCGGACAGGGGAGCGAGCGCGGGCGGTTGCACTGCGTCGAGTTGGCTCCAGTCCAGCTGCACGGTGCCGCCGCGGAACTCGGCAATCTGCACGGCCAGCGCCGTGACCTGGGCCGCATCCAGCAAGGCCGGCGCCGTCCAGGCGAGTGCGGCGCCAGCGGCCGGCGCCACGCGGTCCGGCGCGCCGATCACAGCCCAGGCCGGCGCCTGGCGCTGGTGGCGCACCGTGAAATCGATGGCCATGGACTCGAAGCGGCCCTGCTGCGCCGTGGCACGGTAGAGGTCGAACAGGGCCGCCCAGGCACGCAGCGCCACAGGCACGGGCGTCTGCGCCTCGGCCAGCGCGCGCAGCGCTGCTTCGCAACCGGCGTCGTCGCCATTGGCGAAGCGGATCGCGGCCTCCTCCAGCCCGGGGTCGGACACCAACTCGCCGCCCTCGGCGAAGCCGCCCAGCGACCAGTCCACACCAGGCAGCATGTCTTCGGCCGGCGCCTCGGCCAGCAGAGCTTCGCGCGGCTGGATGTCGGTGGCCGCGAAATCGGTGACGCGGGCCTCCGCCGGCTGCGGCTCGGCGGTGACGGGGGACGAGAACTTCGGTGCGGCGCCAGCATCGCGCGGCGGCTGCCATTGCTGGCGCACCATCTGTGCCTCGATCTCGTCGATCTTCTTAAGCGTGCCTTCGCGCTGGCCGCTGCCGGATGGCTGGCTGCTGTCGAAGAAGCCGGAATCGTCCAACGCCATCGGCGTGATGGACGCCCCCCCGGCGCTGCGCTGGCGCAGCTTGCGCAGCTGGTCGAACTCACGCTTGCGCACGAAGTCGTTCGCGCGCTTGCGCTCGATCATCTCCTTGAGCACATGCTTGTTGTACTGGCTGTCGCGTTCATCCAGCTGGTCCAGTTCGGACCAGTTGACCGTCGGGTTGCGAACGAACTTGACGACCTTGGACAGCAGTCCGCCGGGCGGTGGCGCGTCTTGGGCCATGGGCGTGGCGGGAGGAAAGCGGCTCGAGGTCTCAGTCGCCGAACATCTTCTGCTTGAGCTCGCGGCGTTGCTGCGCTTCCAGCGAGAGCGTGGCCGTGGGGCGGGCCAGGAGGCGGCCGACGCCGATGGGCTCGCCGGTCTCGTCGCAGTAGCCGTAGTCGCCAGCGTCGATGCGGACGATGGACTGCTCGATCTTCTTGAGCAGCTTGCGCTCGCGGTCGCGCGTGCGCAGTTCCAGGGCGTGCTCTTCCTCGATGGTGGCGCGGTCGGCCGGATCGGGCACGACCACGGTGTCCTCGCGCAGGTGCTCGGTGGTTTCACCGGCGTTGTTGAGCATGTCCTGCTTCAGCGTGACCAGCTTCAGGCGGAAGAAGGCCTGCTGCTTCTCGTTCATGTACTCCGAGTCGGGCATGGACAGGACTTCAGCGTCGGTCAGTTCCTCGGCCGACTTGGTCTTCCAGTTGTTGGCCAGCTTGGGGTCCTTCTTGGACACACCGGCGGAGGGCGGCGGAGCGATCATGGGGGAAGACATATCTTGCAGAAAACTTGCTTTGGCGGCGGTCGACGCCACCGCCTGAGCCATCGATGGTACGGTGATTTGCGAGAGCCGCGAAACCCTGCCGGCGCGAGCGGGCACAGGCGCAGCCGTCGGCTCCGCAGCGGGCGCGGACGCCTTCACTGCCTTCTTGGCGGCGGTCGTCGCGGCCGGTGCAGGCGCCTCCTGCGGCTTGGCCGCAGCCTTGTTCTTTGCGGATGGTTCTTTCACTCGGCGCCTCCATGCAGGTTGGCGGAACCCGGCGCCAGCGATTCCAGCACCAGGCAGGTCCAGCTACCGCCCACAACGTCGGCACGGTTTATACCCGCAATAGAGGGCATTTCCGCGCAGACGCGAAACTTTGTCGCGGGCAGCTTAGACGAGGCACTGCTCCAGTCCCTGCAGGAAGATGTCCTTGGGCAGGTCGATGCCGATGAACACCATCTTGCTGGTGCGCGCCTCGCCCTCGGCCCAGGCCGGTCCCAGGTCGCTGCCCATGAGCTGGTGCACGCCCTGGAAGATGACCTTGCGCTCGGTGCCCTGCATGTGCAGCACGCCCTTGTAACGCAGCATGCGCGCACCGTAGATGTTCACCACGGCGCCCAGGAAGTCTTCCAGCTTGGCGGGGTCGAAGGCCCGGTCGGCGCGGAAGACGAAGCTCTTGACGTCGTCGTCCGTATGGTGATGGTGTCCATGGCCGTGCCCGTGCTCGCCCTCGTGCTGGTGCGACGGATGGTCGCAGTGCTCGCCGTGGGCATGGTCGTGGCCGTGGTCGTGCTCGTCTTCCTTGAGGAAGTCGGGGTCGATGTCGAGCTTGGCGTTGAGGTTGAAGCCGCGCAGGTCGAACACCTCGCTCAGCGCCACCTCGCCGAAATGCACGGCCTTGTGCGGCGCGCGCGGGTTCATGTGCTTCAGGCGGTGGACCAGCGCGTCGACCTCGTCCTTGGCCACGAGGTCCGTCTTGCTGATGAAGATCTGGTCGGCAAAGCCCACCTGGCGGCGCGCTTCCTGGCGTTCGTTGAGCTGCGTGGCCGCGTGCTTGGCATCGACCAGCGTCAGGATGGAGTCCAGCAGGTAGCTCTCGGCGATCTCGTCGTCCATGAAGAAGGTCTGCGCCACCGGGCCGGGATCGGCCAGGCCGGTGGTCTCGATGACGACGCGCTCGAAATCCAGTTCGCCCTTGCGCTTCTTCTCGGCCAGCATGGCCAGCGTGGAGCGCAGGTCCTCGCGGATCGAGCAGCACACGCAGCCGTTGTTGAGCTGGATGATCTGCTCACCGGGCTCGGAGACCAGGATGTCGTTGTCGATGTTCTCTTCGCCGAACTCGTTCTCGACGACGGCGATCTTCTGGCCGTGGGCCTCGGTCAGCACGCGCTTGAGCAGCGTGGTCTTGCCCGAGCCGAGGAAGCCGGTCAGGATGGTGGCGGGAATCAGGGCCATGGCAGTCTCGCTAACGACGAAAGGGCGCAAGTTTAAAGAGCTTGCCAAAGCCTTGTTCAGCGCCGCATGACCACCAGGCCCTTGAGGTATTCGCCTTCCGGGAAATTGATGGTCATCGGATGGTCTGGCGCGCCGCCCATGCGCTGGGTGATGTAGCCGTCCACGCCCGCGTCGATGCCGGCGCCCGCCACGATCTTGTGGAACAGGTCGGCCGGGATGCCGCCCGAGCAGGAATAGGTGAACAGCACCCCGCCCGGCTCGAGCAAGGCCAGCGCGAGGCGGTTGATGTCCTTGTAGGCGCGCGCGGCGCGCTCGGCATGGGCGGCGGTGGGCGCGAACTTGGGCGGGTCCAGCACGATGGCGTCGAAGCGCCGGCCTTCGCTTGCGAAACGGCGCAGCGAGGCGTTGACGTCGGCATCCAGGCATTCCGACTGGTCGGCAGCGAAGCCGTTCAGCGCCACATGGGCCTGCACGCGCGCCAGCGCCGGGCCGGAGGAGTCGATCGAGGTCACCTGCCCGGCCACGCCCGCTGCGCGCATGCCGGCCAGCGCGGCGACCGTGAAGCCGCCCGTGTAGCAGTAACAGTTCAACACCCGCTGGCTGCCCAGGCGCGCCACCGTGTCGGCGAACAGCTTGCGGCTGTCGCGCTGGTCCAGGTAGAAGCCGGTCTTGTGGCCGGTGGCGATGTCCAGCGTCAGGCGCCAATCGTGCTCGGCAATGGCGAGTTCGGTCGCCCCCTCGCCGCGCAGCCAGCCTGTGGCCTCGGGCAGGCCCTCCAGGCCGCGCACGCTGGCGTCCGAGCGCTCATACAGGCGCGTGAGGCCGGTCAGTTCGCACAGCGCGTCGGCCAGCGGCTTCTTCCAGCGCTCGGTGCCGGCCGCGCCGAACTGGGCCACCAGCGTGTCGCCATAGCGGTCGACCACCAGGCCCGGCAGGCCATCGGCCTCGCCATGGACCAGGCGCACGCCGTCGCTGCGGATGTCGAAGCGCTGGCGCGCCGCGATGGCCTGTGCCAGCCGTTCGTGCAGGAAGGCCGCGTCGATGCGCTGGTCTTCGTCGAAGCTCCAGGCGCGCGCGCGGATGCGCGAGGCCGGGCTGAACGCGGCCCAGGCCAGGAAGCGGCCGTCGGCGGCCTCCACGCGCACGGTTTCGCCGGCATCGGCGCCACCGCGCGCGATGGCCGATTCGAACACCCAGGGATGGCGGCGCAGCAGGGACTTTTCCTTGCCCTCGCGGAGGCGGATGACTTTCATTGGCCGGGATTGTCGCCGCTGCTCCCGCTCCCCCGGGACGGATACTGCGGGCATGACCACCATCCAATTCCGGCGCCGGCTGATCGTGATCCTGCTGCTGTGCACGGCGGCCATCGCCGCCCTCGTCCGGCACCAGGCCGAGCCCGGCTCCACCGTGCACGATGTCAGCACCGTATTGATGCTCCTGTGGCTGCCCGTCCTGGGCAGCATCGTCGGCTGGGCCTATGGCAAGCTGCTGCGCAAGCCGCCGCCTGCGCCGGAGAGCTTTGCGCCGGGCCGGGCCTTCCAGCCGCAGGCGCTGGTCGCGTTCACGCTGCGCCCGGCGTCGATCCCGGCCGAAGACATTCCCGTGAAAGCCGGCGAGCACCGCTGCGTGCTGGTGGTCGGCAGCCAGGGTTTCCAGATGCGCTGGCAGATGCCGCCCGACGAGATCTTCCGCCGGGGCCAGGCACGCGAGGCGGCCGTCGAATTCCTGGCGCCGGACAAGGCGCTGCCGCTGCTGTCGCAAGGCACGTCCTTTCGCATGATGGTGGGCGACGCCTTCGTCGGCGACGGGCGGGTGCTGCGGCTGCTCGCCGGCACCTGAAGACGCGTCAGCCGCCCGGCTTGCGCCGCGCCCGCGGGTGCGCCGCGTCGTATGCCCTGGCGAGGTGCTGGAAATCCAGCCGCGTGTAGACCTGGGTGGTGCTGATGTTGGCGTGGCCCAGCAGCTCCTGCACGGCGCGCAGGTCGCCGCTGGACTGCAGTACATGGCTCGCGAACGAATGCCGCAGCATGTGCGGATGCACGGGCGTGGCCAAGCCGGCGAGCTGGCTGCGCCGGCGCAGGCGCTGCCAGATCGACTGCGAGGTCAGCCGCGTGCCGTGGCGGCCGATGAACAAGGCCGGGTTCAGCGTGGCGCCCTCGCCGCGCAGGGCCAGCCAGGCCGTCAAGGCCTGCGCCGCCTGGGCACCGATGGGAACGCTGCGCCGCTTGCTGCCCTTGCCCAGCACATGGGCTTCGCCAGCGTCCAGGTCGACCCAGCCGCGCGCCGCGCCGCTGGCGCGCACGTCCA
This sequence comes from Pseudorhodoferax soli, assembly GCF_003337555.1. Lineage (GTDB taxonomy): Bacteria > Pseudomonadota > Gammaproteobacteria > Burkholderiales > Burkholderiaceae_C > Pseudorhodoferax > Pseudorhodoferax soli. The sequence goes on from NZ_QPJK01000002.1 coordinate 688,439, forward strand.
GGCCAGTCAGCTCGGCCACGCGCAGCCCTGCGCCGTAGAGCAGTTCCACCATGGCGGCGTCGCGCGCCTCCAGCCAGGGGTCTTCGGCCTCGCCGCTGAACTCGGCCAGTTGCACGGCCTCGTCCACGCCCAGGGCCTTGGGCAAGGGCTTGCCGGACTTGGGAGCGCGCACATCCTGCACCGGATTGGCCTCGACCAGGCCTTCGCGGCCAAGCCAGCTGTACAGCCCGCGCCAGCCCGACAGGATCAGCGCGATGCCGCGCCCGCTGCGGCCGCCGCCGTGCATCTGCGCCACCCAGCGCCGGATGTGGGCGTTGTGCACAGCCACCAGCCCCACGGGCACGGCTTCGGCGTAGGCCAGGAGCTTGGCCAGGTCGGCCTGGTACAGCGCCAGCGTGCGCGCGGCCAGGCGGCGTTCGACGCGCTGGTATTCGAGGTAGCGCTCGACCAGCGCGGCGTCGTCCATGGATGCCGCTATTGCAGGCGCGACAGCGCGGCGCTCGCGAGCTCGGCGATGCGCTCCAGGAAGTCCGTGCCCATGCCGGATTCGAAGCGCTGCGGATCGGGCGAGGCCAGCACCAGCATGCCGAAGGCCGGCTCGGTGCTGTTGAGCTCGCCCACGCGCAGCGGCATCAGCACCACCGACATGGCCTGGGCCGGCTCGGGCAGCCACTGCACGGCGTCGAAGCCGGGGTTGACACCGCAGAACGGCGCCGTCAGCGAGGAGGCGAAGCTCATCGCGTCTTCGCTCACACCCTGGGCGAAGCCGTGGCCGGCGTAGTCGCCCGACACGCCCCAGACCTTGAGCGCGGCCTGCGGCACGCCGAACTGGCTCTGCACCTCGGCCACGATGCGCTGCGGCAGCTCGGCCGGCGCACGCGTGCGCAGCAGGCTGCGCGCCCAGCGCTGCAGCTTGTCGGCGATCAGCACGTTCTCGTTGCCGTGGCGCACCATGTCCATGATGCGGTGCTCCAGGCCCTTGATCTTCTCGCGCAGCATCTCGGCCTGGCGTTCCTGCAGGCTCACCGCACGGTTGCCGTGCGGGCTGGTCATCTGCACGGCCGTCAGCACTTCGGCGTGGCGCTCGAAGAAGGCGGGCGTGTGGATCAGGAAGTTGGCGATGTCGTCTTCGGTGATCGGGTTGTTGGCGTTCATGGTGTGGTTCATTCGGGAATCTCGATTTCGCCTTCGAAGACGGTCTGCGCGGGGCCGGTCATGCGCACGGACTGGCCCACACCGTCCCAGGCGATGCTCAGCACGCCGCCGCGGGTCTGCACGTCGACCGGGCTGTCGAGCCAGCCTTGCTGGATGCCGCCGACCACCGCGGCGCAGGCGCCAGTGCCGCAGGCCAGCGTCTCGCCGGCGCCGCGCTCGTGGACGCGCAGCTTCACGCGGTGCCGGTCCAGCACCTGCAGGAAGCCGGCGTTCACGCGGTTCGGAAAGCGCGGGTGGTGTTCGATGAGCGGGCCCTGCGCGGCCACGGGGGCGGTGTCGACATCGTCCACGCGCTGCACGGCATGCGGGTTGCCCATGGACAGCACGGCCAGCTCCACGGTGGGGCTGTCGGCCTCGGTGCCCAGCGCCAGCTTCCAGGGGCCGACGGGGCTGGCGCCCTGCGGGGACAGGCCGGCGGCGTCGAAGGGCACCTGCGCGGCGTCGAACCGCGGCGGGCCCATGTCCACGGTCACGCGGCCGTCGGCGCCCATGGACGGTGCGATCACGCCGGCGGCCGTGTGCACGCGCAGCTCGCTCCGGTCCGTCAGGCCGTGCTCGCGCACGTATTGGAAAAAGCAGCGCGCGCCGTTGCCGCATTGCTCGACCTCGCCGCCGTCGGCGTTGTGGATCACGTACTCGAAGTCAACGCCCGGGCCGGTGGAGGGCCGCACCGTCAGGATCTGGTCGGCGCCCACGCCGAAGTGCCGGTCGGCGAGAAAGCGGTACTGGTCTTCGCGCAGGCCGAGCCGGCCGCGCGTCTCGTCCAGCACCACGAAGTCGTTGCCGGCCCCATGCATCTTGGTGAATCGGATTCGCATGGCGGGGGATTATCGCGGGCGGGCGTCGGCCCTGTAGCCTGCGGGACAGTCCTCCGAGCACCAATCCGGGGCAGCCGGCAGAATCCGCGCCATGCCACGCTCCAGCCAACTGCTCCATCCGCAGCGCGACCCGGTCGTGCCGCGCCCCGCCGCCACCGTGCTGCTGCTGCGCGACACGCCGGCCGGCATCGAGGTGCTGATGACGCGGCGCTCGCTGACGGCCAGCTTCGCGCCCGGTGCCTTCGTGTTTCCCGGAGGCGCGATCGATGCGGCCGACCACGCGGCCCACGCGCAGGCCAGCCGGCGGCCCGGGCAGGACGACGCGCGGCTCACGCAGGCCATCGCGGCCGTGCGCGAGAGCTTCGAGGAACTTGGCGTGCTGCTGGCCCGCCGCGCCGACGGCCGCTGGGCGGAGGCCGCCGACGCCGCCCGGCTCGACCGCCACGCGCCGCTGCTGCCGCAGTGCGCGGCCCAGGGCCTGACATTGGCGGCCGACCAGGTCTTCGTGCTGGCCCATTGGACCACCGACCGCGACCTGCCCAAGCGCTTCGACGTGCCCTTCCTGGTCGCCCGCATGCCAGAGGGGCAGGAGCCGGTGGCCGACGAGGCCGAGCAGTTCGAACCCTGCTGGGTGCGGCCGGCCGACGCGCTGGCGCGCCACGCGGCGGGCACGTTCGAGATCATCTTTCCCACCATCCGCACGCTGGAACGCCTCAAGGCCTACGCCACGGTGGACGCCGTGCTGGCGGCCTGCGCCAGCGAAAAGCCGCTATGGACATCCTGCCCGCGCGCCGGCTTCCTAGCAGGCAAGGAAGCGCGCTACATGGAGCACGAGACCGCGTTCGGCGAGCTGGCCATGGTCTGCCCCGACGGCCAGTTGCTGCACCCACTGGACTGGCGCCACGACCAGCCCACCGCCCTGCTGCGCAACCTGCAGCGCCTGACCTGCGGCAACCCCGGCGTGATGACCGGCCCCGGCACCAACAGCTACCTGGTGGGCGATGCGGCCAGCGGCTACATCGCCATCGACCCGGGCCCCGTGGACGAAGCGCACCTGGAGCGGCTGTTCCAGGCCGCCGGTGGCGACATCCGCACCATCGTCTGCACGCATTCGCATGCCGACCATTCGCCCGGCGCGCGCCCGCTGGCCGAGCGCGTGGAGCGTGCAGGCCGGCAGCGCCCGCCCGTGCTGGGCCTGGCCTCGCGGCCGACCGCGCGGCCGGCCAGCCAGTTCACGCCCGACCGGGAGATGGTCGATGGCGAACGGCTGGTGCTGCAGGGTGATGGCCTCACCCACACGCTGAAGGCCGTCTTCACCCCCGGCCACGCGGCCAACCATGTCTGCCTGGTGCTGCAGGAAGACGCCCTGCTCTTCAGCGGCGACCATGTGCTGAACGGCAGCACCACCGTGGTGGACCCACCGGACGGCGACATGGGCCATTACCTCGCATCGCTGGACAAGCTGGCCGCCGCCTGTGCCGAGTTCGGCATCGCATTCATCCTGCCGGCCCACGGCTACGTGCTGGGCGACGCGCCGGGCGCCATCGCCAAGCTCAAGGCCCACCGGCTGGCGCGTGAGGCCAAGGTGCTCAAGGCCATGCGCGCCATCCCGGCCGGCAGCATGCGCGACTGGGTGGCCATCGCCTACGACGACGTGCCGGAGAAGATGTGGCCGGTGGCGGAGCGGTCGATGCTGGCGCATGTGGAACACATCCGGCAGGCCGGTTTGGTGTGAGACTCGGGGCTTGCATCGCCCCTTGGCAAAATCCACCGCATGACCACCGACGCGACCACCACGCAGGCTGCGATCCGGGCCCTGTCCGAGGCCACGCCGCCCGACACCCAGATCCTGCTGTTCGGCTCGCAAGCCGACGGCACGGCACACGCGGATTCAGACCTCGACTTCCTCGTGATCGAACCCACCGTCGAGGACCGCGCCCGGGAGATGGTGCGCCTGCGCCGGTCGCTGCGCCCGCTGCGGGTGGCTGCAGACATCCTGGTCTATTCGCGCGACGAGGTGGCCCGCTGGGGCAGCCAACCGGGCACCGCCTTGTACTGGGCTCTGAAGGAAGGCCGACTGGTCCATGGTTGAGCCAGCGCCCGTCGGCGAGGTCGCAAAGATCCTGCTGTAGGCCGCGGAGCAGGACCTGGCGGCCTGTGAAGCCCTCGTCCAAGCGCCGGGGATTGGCGATGCCATCGTGGGCTTTCACGGGCAGCAGGCGACCGAGAAAGCGCTGAAGGCCGTCCTGAGCCGGCATGGCGTGGAGTTCCGCCGCACGCACGATCTGGCACTGCTACTCGACCTGCTGCAAGACCGGCAACTGCCACCACCGCCCGGAGCGGACTGGCTCGATGAGCTCAATCCCTACGCCGTAGAGGCACGCTACGGCGTCTCGGGCATTGCCGGACTCGACCGGCCCAAGGTGCTCGCGGCGCTGCGCGCGCTGCTGCAGTGGGCACGCGCGCAACTCCAAAGCGCCTGACTCACTCCCCCAGATACGCCCGCATCAGCGCCCCATCGGCCAGCAGCTCGGCCGCACTGCCCTGGGCCACGATGCGGCCTGACTCCAGCACATAGGCGTGGTCGGCCAGCGACAGCGCCAGGCCGGCCATCTGGTCCACCAGCAGCAGCGTCATGCGCTCGTCGCGCAGGCGCGAGAGCGCGGCGAACAGGTCCTCGATCACCTTGGGCGCCAGGCCCAGCGAGGGCTCGTCGAGCAGCAGCACCTGCGGCTGCGCCATCAGGCCGCGCGCGATGGCCAGCATCTGCTGCTCGCCGCCCGACAGCAGCCCGGCCCGCTGGTGAAGCCGTTCGCGCAACCGCGGGAAGCGCTCCAGCATGTCCTCCACCCGCGCCTCACGGCCCTCGGGCTTCAGGAACGCCCCCAGGCGCAGGTTGTCCAGCACGCTGAGTTCGGGGAACACCTGGCGGCCCTCGGGCACCAGCACCAGGCCGAGCGCGGCGATCTGCTCGGCGCCCAGGCCGGCCAGTTCGCGGCCGTTCAGGTGGATGCCACCCGCCACCGGCCGGTGCAGGCCGGCCAGCGAACGCATCAGCGTGGACTTGCCGGCGCCGTTGGCGCCCAGCAGCGCCGCCATCTGGCCGGCGCGCACGCTGAGCGCCACGCCGTGCAGCACCGGCTCGGCGCCGTAGCCGGTCTGCAGCGCGCCGATGCCCAGCACCTCGTCGCTCGCCGGCGGGGCGGGCCGCGCCGCCACGGCGCCGTGCAGGCCGGCTTCGCCCAGGTAGGCGCGGCGCACGGCCGGGTCGGCGCGCACCGTGGCGGGCGTGCCGTCGGCCAGGCGCTGGCCGGCGTCGAGCACGACGATGCGGTCCGACAGGTCCATCACGAGGGCCATGTCGTGCTCCACGATCACCACGCCGATGCCGCTGTCGGCGATGGCGCGCAGCAGCGTGGTCAGCCGCGTCTTGTCCTCGCGCGAGAGGCCCGCGGCCGGCTCGTCGAGCAGCAGCACCTGCGGGTCGGTGGCCAGCGCGCGGGCGATCTCCACCAGCCGCTTGTCCACGTGGGCGAGGTCGGCGGCCGGCGCACCGGGGGCGCCGGCGTAGCCGCACTGCGCCAGCAGCGCCCGCGCCCGCTCGCGCAGCGCAGGCGCATGGAAGCGCCGCGCCGCCAGCGGCGACCCCAGGCGGCCGCGGCACAGGCCGAGCGCCACGTTGTCTTCCACGCTCAGGCTGCCGAACAACTGCGAGGTCTGGTAGCTGCGCGCGATGCCGGCCCGCGCCAACTGGTGCGCCGCGCGGCCCTGCAGGTCCTTGCCGTGCAGGCTGAAGCCGCCCGCGCTGGGTTGGTAGAAGCCGCTCAGCATGTTCAGCACCGTGGTCTTGCCGGCGCCGTTGGGGCCGATCAGGCTGGTCACGCCACCGCCCACGGTCTCGAAACCGAGGTCGTGCACGGCACGCACGCCACCGAACTGCCGGCCCAGGCCCTGCACGCGCAGCACGCCGCGCGCGGGCCCGCGCGGCAGCGGCCGCCCGGACACCGGCGCAGCGGCCGTGGCCGGCTTGCGGCGCCAGCCCGCCAACAACCCAGCCACGCCCAGCGGCGCCGCCCACAGCACCACCAGCAGCAGCGCACCGAAGAACAGCAAGCGGTAGTCCTCCATGCCGGCCAGGAACTCCGGCAGCAGCCCCACGACGAGCGCGCCGATCAGCGGCCCGGTCACGGCGCCCGCACCGCCGACCATGACCACCAGCACGAACAGGATGGACTGCAGCATGCCGAAGGTCTGCGGCGTGACGAAGCCCGACAGCGGCGCGAACAGCCCGCCCGCCAGTCCCGCCAGCGCGGCCGACAGCGCGAAGGCCACGGCCTTCACCCGCACCGGCGCGATGCCGATGGACTCGCCGGCCACCTCGCTGTCGCGCACTGCGCGCAACGCCGCGCCCCAGGCGCTCTTGTCGAGCCAGGCGTAGAGCAGCACCAGCACCGCGCAGGCCAGCACCGCCAGCGCGGCCACGCCGCGCTCCCCTGGAGGGAAACCGAACACCGCCGGCGCGGCGATGCCCATGATGCCGTTCTGCCCGCCGGTCACGTCGCGCCACTCCACCGCGCCATGCTCGACGATGAAGCCGAATGCAATGGTCACCATGGCCAGGTACGGCCCCTTCACGCGCAGCGCCGGCACCGCCAGCAGCAGGCCGACGGCACCCGAGAGTGCGATGCCGATGGGCCAGGCCAGCCAGAACGACAGGCCCACCTTGCTGGTCAACACCGCGACCGCATAGGCGCCGATGGCATAGAAGCCGACGTGGCCGAACGACACCTGCCCGGCCAGGCCCAGCAGCACGTTCATGCCGATGCCCACGATGGCCAGCAGCGCCACATTGGCCAGCACGTAGACGTAGTAGCCGTTGAGCGTGGCGGCCAGCGCCAGCGCACCGCCCAACAACAGCACCCACGCGGCCCAGCCCGCGGGCGAGACGACCGAGAAAGACTTCATACCTTCTTCACCTCGGCGCGGCCGAACAATCCATCGGGCCGCAGCGCCAGCGCCACGATCACCAGCGAAAACATCATGATCTGCGTGTAGCCCGAGCCCAGCGTGGCCGTGACCAGCGCCTCGCCGGCGCCGAACACCAGGCCGGCCAGCATCACGCCCCAGGCGCTGCCGATGCCGCCCAGGATGGCGACCGCGAAGGCCTTGAGCCCGAACAGCGTGCCCATGTCGGCATGCACGTTGAACAGCGGCGCCACCAGCGCGCCGGCCACGCCCGCCAGCAGCGTCGACAGCGCGAACGCCAGCAGCACCACATGCTTGACCGGGATGCCCATCAGCCGCGCGGCATCGCGGTTCTGCTGCACGGCCAGCACGGCGATGCCCCAGCGCGTGTGCCGCGCCACCCAGTGCAGGGCGGCGGCCAGCGCCAGGCCCACCACGGGAATCAGCAACTGCAGCGGGTACACGCCCAGCGCCGCATCGCCCAGCGTGATCGGCGTCTGCGCCCAGGGCGACGGCAAGCTGCGCGGCTCCTTGCCGAAGCCATGCATGACCAAGTTGTCCAGCACGATGCCCAGCGCCACGGTGGACATCAGCCACGCGTTGGAGCCGCGCCGCGCGAACGGCCGCACAGCCACCACCTCGACCACCATGCCGTAGAGCGCGCAAACGGCCAGCGCGGCCGCCAATGCCAGCGGCATGGGCCAGCCCATGGACTGCGAGAACACCCAGGTCAGCACCGCGCCCAGCATCATCGAAGAGCCCTGCGCGAAGTTGACCGTGCCCGACACCGCGTAGGTGATATGAAAGCCCAGCGCGATCAGGCCGTACATGGCCCCCAGCCCTAGGCCGCTGACCAGGGCAGACATCAGCAGCATCGCAAGCCCTCCGGGCAGCGCCCCGTCACTGTGCCGTTCACTGTGCGACGGGAAGGATGCGGTTGTCGATGAACTGCGCCCAGACGTAGTCGTTCTCGCTCACCGCGTCGTGCACCTCGGCCGTGAACGGCTGGTTGTAGGTCTTGATCAGGCCCTCGTAGCGCTCGATCTTGTAGAAGCCCTGGCGCACGGCGTCGCCCTGCGTGCTGCCGGCCTTGGCGATGGCCAGCGCGCTGAGCTGCACCGCGTCGTAGGCATTGGCCACGCCCACGGCCGGTGTCACATCGTCCGGGCCCTTGATGTCCGGGTACTTGGCCTTCAGGGCCGCCATGACCTTCTCGCCCACCGGCGTCTGCTTGCCGAAGAAGCTGTAGGTCTGCACGAAGTGCACGCCCTTGGCGTTGGGACCGGCCAGCTCGGTGAAGCGGCCACCCGCAGGGCCCCAGTGCGAGACCACCGGCACCTTCCAGCCCATTCGGTCGAGCGACTTGACGACCTGGGCCGAGGGGCCCACGTTGCCGACCAGGAACAGCGTGTCGGCGCCGGCGGCCTTGAGCTTGGCCAGTTGCGGCACCACGTCGACCGCGTTGCCGTCGAACTTCTCGATGCCCGCGGCCTTCATGCCTTTGGCGGCCAGCGCGGCCGTCAGCCCCTTCTCGTTGGACTCGCCCCAGGGGTTGTCGACCAGGATCATGGCCGGCTTGGCCGACTGGAAAGTCTTCTGCGCGTACTGCAGCATGGCCTTGTTGACGATCTCGTCCACCGCCGACACGCGGAACGCGAAGTTGGGGCTGGCGCCGTTCTTGGTGATGGGCGTGCCCGCGGCCCAGGGGCCCATGAACGGCACCTTCTCCTGGTTGGCGATCGGCACGATGGCCATGGAGACCGGCGTGTCGAGTCCGCCGAACAGCACGGCCACCTTTTCCTTGTAGATCAGTTCGCGCGCGGCCACCACGCCCTTGGCCGGGTTGCCCTCGTCGTCGCGGCGCACCAGTTCGAGCTTGCGGCCATTCAGCAGGCCGCCCTTGGCGTTGATCTCGTCGATGGCCACAGACATGCCACGCGTGATGGCCTCGCCGGCGCGCGCCGACTGGCCGGACAGCGCCGTCACGAGGCCGATCTTGATGGTTTCCTGGGCAAAGGCCTGGGGGCTGGACAGGGCGGCCAGCGTGGTCGCGGCCAGCGAAATCAGGGAGCGGCGAAGCAAGGGCATGGGTTTCTCCGTCAGATGAACAAGGACGGACGCCTTTTGCAAGCTCCATGCCACTCCAGCCGTCTTTGGCATCAAAGCTGGAAAAACATTGACACCAAAGCGCAAACCACTTTGTCGACAATTTGATGCCAGGATAGGCACCATAATTGCTCGGCCTTGCCAGGCGCACAACAGCGCGCCACGCACCATGCCCTTGCACCAAACCCGTTCATCCCCGCACCCAGACAGTGCAAGCCCGCTCGCCGAACGCGCGCTGCCGCACCACGGCCTGTTCGACTACCGACCCATCCACCAGCGCAGCGACTACCACTGGCCCGGCGGCCAGCGCCTGGCGGTCTACATCGGTTTCAACCTGGAGCATTTCGCGTTCGGGGACGGCCTGGGCGCCTGCCTGGGTCCGGTCGCGCCGCACCCCGACGTGCTGAACTACGCCTGGCGCGAGTACGGCAACCGCGTGGGCGCCTGGCGCTGCCTGGAGCTGTTCGACCGGCTGGGCCTGGCCGCCGGCACCATCCTCAACACCGCGCTGTACGACCACTGCCCCGAACTCGTGGCGGCCTGCGTCGCGCGCGGCGACGAGCTCATCGCCCACGGCCACACCAACGCCGAGCGGCAGGCCACCATGGACCCGGCCGCCGAAGGCCGGCTGCTGGCCGACTGCCGCGCCCGCATCGCGCGCGAGAGCGGCGTGCTGCCGCAGGGCTGGCTGTCGCCCTGGATCTCGGAGAGCCCGGCCACGCCGCACCTGCTGGCCGCCACGGGCTACGGCTACACGCTGAACTGGTGCCACGACGACCAGCCCGTGCGCATGGCCACGCAGGACGGGCCGCTGTGGTCCGTGCCCTACCCGCAGGAGCTCAACGACATTCCCATGATCATGGCGCGCCAGATGGACGCCAAGGACTTCGCGCAGATGGTCATCGACAACTTCGACGAGATGCTGGAGCAGTCGCGCGCGCAGCCCCTCGTGATGGGCATCGCGCTGCACCCCTACATCGTCGGCCAGCCCTACCGGCTCCGCCACCTGCGCCGCGCCCTGGAGCACATCGCGCGGGCCCGCGACGCAGGCGGCATCTGGTGGACCACACCCGGCGCCATCGCGGCCCACATGCAGGAGAACCATCCCCATGGCCACGCGTAGCCGCGCCGCCACGCCGGCGACACCGGCTCCCGTCACCGGCCTCAACGAGGCCGAGAGCGGCATCTACCACGCGGTGTTCGAGAGCGTGATGAGCCAGCGCCTCGCGCCTGGCACCAAGCTGCCCGAGCAAGGCTTGTCGGACCTGTTCGGCGTGCACCGCGCCGTGGTGCGCAAGGTGCTGCAGCGCCTCGCGCACGACCGCATCGTCGACCTGCGGCCCAACCGCGGCGCCGTGGTGGCCGAGCCCACGGTGCAGGAGACGCGCCAGATCTTCGAGGCCAGGCGCCTGCTGGAGGCGGCCATCCTGCCCCTGGCCGCCACGCGCATCACCAAGGCCGAACTGGCCGCCCTGCGCCGCCAGTTGCGCGAGGAGCACGCCACGCTGCACCAGCAGAACCAGCCGGCCTGGGCGCGGCTGGCCAGTGCTTTCCACATGCGGCTGGCCGAGATCTCCGGCAACGAAGTGCTGCAGCGCTACCTGCACGAACTGATCTCGCGTTGCTCGCTGATCGTGGCGCTGTACGAGCCGCCCGGCAACGCGGCCTGCGAACACGACGAGCATGCGCGCATCGTGGATCACCTCGAGAAGGGCGAGGTCGCCAAGGCGATCAAGCTCATGGACGAGCACCTGCTCGACCTGGAGCAGCGGCTGCACCTGGACCGCCCGCAGTCCGAAAAATCACTGGGCCAGATGCTGGGCCTGGGCTAGGAACACCATGGACATCGACTTCTCCGCCATCACCGAATACCAGCGCTACAAGCTCATGGCCAGCCTGATCGTGCCGCGGCCGATCGCGCTGATCACCACCCTGAACGCCGACGGCGTCGTCAACGCCGCGCCGTTCAGCATGTTCAACATGCTGGGCGAGGAGCCGCCCATCGTGATGGTCAGCATCAACCGGCTGCAGGACGGCGAACTCAAGCACACGGCGCAGAACATCGTGGCGAACAAGGAGTTCGTGGTGCACATCTCGGACGAAGCCATGGCGCAGCAGATGCACCGCTGCGGCGAGCGCTTCGCGGCCGATGTGAGCGAGCTGGCAGCCGTCGGGTTGACGACCGCGCCGTGCAAGGTGGTCCAACCGCCGCGCATCGTCGAGGCACCGGTGGCCTTCGAATGCACGCTGCACGAATTGCTGGAAACCACCAGCCGGCAGATCTTCATCGGCCAGGTGCGCTGGCTGCATGCGCGCGAGGGGCTGATCGACACCGAGACCTGGCGCGTTAGGCTCCAGGACTACTTTCCGGTGGCGCGCTTCGGTGCCAGCTTCTACGTGAACACGCGGGAGCGGTTTTCGCTGGAGGGCAGCGCCAGCGCGCCGGCCACGACGACCGCGATCGACGAAATGTGAGGCCATGGCAGTTCTTGCCACCTAGGGCGATAATTGGCAAATTCCACCCGGAGGAAAGAATTTGCCATGAATAACGTCTCAAGCCTCTCCAATGGCAGAGCCGTCATTCCTGCCGCATTGCGCGCCGAACTCGACCTGCGCGATGGCGACCAGATCATCTGGTCGGTACGCGACGGTGAATTGATCGCCTCCACACGGCGCGCGCAACTGCGCCGCGCCCAGCAGCGGTTCCAGCAGACGGTCGCCAAGTCCGCACCCTCGCTGTCTCAGGAACTGATCGCCGATCGCCGCCGCGCAGCGCAAGCGGAATGAGCGCCGCCCAAGTTTCGGAAAGTGCGAGCCGGGCCGGCATGTTGCTGGACGCCTCTGCCGTTCTCGCCTTCCTGCAGGAAGAGCCAGGTCACGAAGCCGTGCAACAGGCCCTGCACGCGCAGGCTTGCCTGGTGTCGGCCGCCAACCAAGCCGAAGTCGTCGCCAAGCTGCTCGACCGCGGGATCGCACCCGAAGACGTCCAGGCCATCCTGGCCGACCTCGGCTATGCCGTGGTCGATGTCACAGCCGAGGACGGTCTGCAGGCGGGGTTCCTGCGCGCAGCGACACGCCACCACGGGCTCAGCCTGGGTGACCGCCTGTGCCTGTCCACAGCCGCCCGCCTGGGCACGCCCGTCCTCACGGCAGACCGGCAATGGCTGACGCTCGGCTTGCCGCTGGACATCCGTGGCCTGCGCCCCGACACACACTGAATCGATCCCATCCATGAACACCCATGTCCCCGAGGACACCGGCGCCGAACGACTGGCCAAGCGCGTGGCCGCCCAGGGCGGCTGGTCGCGCCGCGACGCCGAGCTGCTGATCGACAACGGCGTGGTGCGCGTCGACGGCACGGTCGCGCTGACCCCGCAGATGCGTGTGCTGCCCACGCAGCGCGTGGAGGTCGAGAAGAACGCCAGGCCGGAACCGGTGCCGCCCGTCACGCTGGTGCTGCACAAGCCCGCCGGCGTGGACATCGACCCGGCCGCGCCGCTGGCCGGCGCACGCCGCAGCGACACCGACCGCTCGGGCCTGCGGCCATTGCCACGCCATCTGCTGGACCAGCACTACGTGGCCCGACTCGGCACGCGCGACAGTGGCCTGGTGGTGTTCACGCAGGTGCACGGCATCGAGCGCAAGCTGGTCGAGGATGCCGGCATCCTGGAGCACGAGCTGCAGGTCGAGGTGCAGGGCGAGGTTCTGCCCGAGGCACTGCAGGGCATGCGCCCGGCGCGCGTGAGCATCGGCTCGCAGCGCGAAGGCCGCACGGTGCTGCGCTTTGCCATCAAGGGCCCGCAGCCGGGCCAGGTGAGTGCGATGTGCGAACGCGCAGGGCTCAAGGTCCTGGGCGTGCGCCGCATCCGCCTGGGCCGCGTGCCGCTGGCCGGCATGGCGCCGGGCGAGTGGCGCTACCTGCTGCCAGAAGAGCGCTTCTGAACCGTCGCCCCGTGGGGGCGCGGTCGCATTTGAAAAGTGTGAAGCCCGCCGATACGCCGGATTCTGTGCACCGGGGTCGCCCCCGGTGTGACCGCCATTCCTCTGGGCCGTCTGTCGCCAGACGGCTCGGTGCTACCTACCCGCCAGCTCCGCGGAGCCACATCAACGCTGGCCTATTTGGTATTGCTGCGCGTAGAGATTGCCCGTTTCACCCCCAGTGGTCTGCCTTGCGGCACTCCCCCGGGACTCGTCTCTGTTGCTCTGATCCTCACCTCACGGTGGAGAGCCGTTAGCTCCTACGCTGCCCTGTGCAGTCCGGACGTTCCTCCAGTGCGGCCTTTCGGCGATTGCACCAGCGGCGGCCTGGCGGGCTTCACGGCGGGCATTATCGCCTCGGTTCAACCCTGGTCGCGGCGTGCCAGATCTACCGGGTTGCGGCGGTGATGGAAGCAGGCCACGACGACCAGTTCCGAAGGTGCTGCGTGATAGACGATGGAATAGGGAACCGGCGCAGCACCACATGCCGCAAGTCTGCATCGATTGCCGGAAATGCCAGCGGCATCCGTGATGCCTTGCCGATGGCGGCGTCAACGGCACGGACGAATTCGAAGCCCAGGCCAACCGCCCGCGCCTCGTACCATGCCTGCGCCTCGGAAATCTCGCGCCGGGCTTCCGGCCGAAGAACGACGCGCATCACACGGATCGCTGCAGCAACTCCGCTCGCGCCGACTCCCACACCAAGCTGCTCGACGGATCCGCCCGGTGCGCGTCCAGCCGTCGGCGCAATTCATCGCGATGCGCATCGGTCAGATCCAGCGCCGGTGTGTCCTGGGCGATGCTGTCCCAGATGTCTTCCACAAGCTCGATGCGCTCGGCCAGCGGAAGATCCCGGTAGGTTTGCGCCGTGGTGGTCATGCCAAAAGCATACTCCAGCCCTCTCGCCACTGGGCCAGAATCCCCTTTTTTCAACGCCTCGGGAGACGCCATGAAAGCCGCCAACGTCCTGCACACCATCGGCAACACGCCGCACATCCGCATCAACCGCCTGTTCGGCGACCAGGCCCAGGTCTGGGTCAAGTCAGAGCGCAGCAACCCGGGCGGCTCGATCAAGGACCGCATCGCGCTCGCCATGGTCGAAGACGCCGAGAAGTCCGGCCAGCTGAAGGCAGGCGGCACCATCGTCGAACCCACCTCGGGCAACACCGGCGTGGGCCTGGCCATGGTGGCGGCGGTGAAGGGCTACAAGCTCGTGCTGGTGATGCCCGACTCCATGTCGGTCGAGCGGCGCCGGCTGATGCTGGCCTACGGCGCGAGCTTCGAACTGACCCCGCGCGAGAAGGGCATGAAGGGCTCGATCGCCCGCGCGCAGGAGATCGTCGCCAGCACGCCCGGCGCCTGGATGCCGCAGCAGTTCGAGAACCGGGCCAACGTGGAAGTGCATGAGCGCACCACGGCGCAGGAGATCCTGGCCGACTTCCCCGACGGGCTGGACGTGCTGATCACCGGCGTGGGCACGGGTGGCCACCTGTCGGGCGGCGCGCGCGTGCTCAAGGCCCAATGGCCGCAACTCAAGGTGTTCGCGGTCGAGCCCGTGGCCTCGCCCGTGATTTCGGGCGGCGCGCCAGCGCCGCACCCGATCCAGGGCATCGGCGCGGGCTTCATCCCCAAGAACCTGGACACCAGCTTGCTGGACGGCGTGATCCAGGTCGACGCCGAGCCCGCGCGCGAGATGGCACGCCGCTGCGCACGCGAAGAGGGGCTGCTGGTGGGCATCTCGTCCGGCGCCACGCTAGCCGCCATCGCGCAGAAGCTGCCCGAGCTGCCGGCCGGCAGCCGCGTGCTGGGCTTCAACTACGACACCGGCGAGCGCTACCTGTCGATCGAAGGCTTCCTGCCCGCGTGAGCGAAGTCGCCCTCACGGCCGACCGCGGCCAGCCGCCCCAACTGGCCGAGTTCCACCGGCTGACCGACGCCATCGGCGCGCAGCGCGCCGTGCTGCAGCGCTGGCAGCAGGCCAGCCAGGACTTCCAGCAGCAGCAGGCCCAGGCGCTCGCGCCGCTGCTGGCCAGCCAGCGCGCGATCGACCTTGAGCTGCTGCGCTTCCTGGACCAGGCCGCTCATGCCGGAGACCTGGGCCGCAACGACCTGCGCATCCTGCATGCACTGGTGCGCGATCTGGCGGCCAGCCTGCTGCGCCAGGGCGAGGAGCCCGAACTGCGCGCGATCTTCGCGCGCCACCAGGACAGCGCCGACGCCGACGAACCCGGGCCTGCGGACACCCCCGAAGCAGCGGCACAGGCTTCCGCCCCCGCGCCATCGGACGACGACTGGATGGCCCAGTGGGAGCGCATGGAAGCCGCGCAGTCGGATGCTGCCCGGCAGCGTGCACGCCAGCGCAGCCAGCACAAGGCCGCCAGCCGGCGTCGGCGCATGGCGGCGCCGGCCCCCGACGACGCCAGCCAGACCATCCGCACCGTGTACCGCAAGCTGGCCAGTGCGCTGCACCCGGACCGTGAGCCCGACACACAGGAGCGCCTGCGCAAGACCGCGCTGATGCAGCGTGTGAACGTGGCCTACACCGCGCGCAATCTGCTGGAACTGCTGCAGCTGCAGCTGGAGATCGAGCAGATCGACATGCGCAGCATCGCCGCGATGGGCGAGGTGGCCCTGGCTCGCCACAACCGCGTGCTGGCCGAGCAACTGGACGAGTTGCGTCAGGAAACCGCCGACACCGAGCGCGGCTTTCGCACCCTGCTGGGTTTGGGCCACGGCGCCGAGCCCACGCCGGTACGCATCACTCGCGCGATCCGCGAGCAGAGCCGCGCTTTGCAACAGAACATCGCCTACTACCGCTGCGAGCTGGACGAGTTGCAGGACCCGCGCTTCTTCAGGCAGTGGCTGCGCGAGCAGCGGGCCTAGCGGGGCGGGCGAAGGCGCCCGTATCATCGACCGCTTCCCCTGCTCCGCCCGATCACCACGGGCCGCGCCACCATGATCCGAGTCTCTGAAATCAAGCTGCCGCTGGACCACGCCGCGGAAGCCCTGCCCGCCGCCATCGCCGCCAAGCTCGGCCTGCCGCCCGGCGCCATCGCCAGCCACACCGTCTACAAGCGCAGCGTCGATGCGCGCAAATCCGAGTTGCTGCGCGTCTACATCGTCGATGCCGCGCTGGCCGAAGGCCAGGACGAAGCTGCCGTGCTGGCCCGCTTGGCCGCCGATCCGCATGTGTCGGCCGCGCCCGACATGGCATGGCACCCGCCGGTGCGGCTGGCGCAGCCGCCCCTGCTGCGCCCTGTGGTCGTGGGCTTCGGCCCTTGCGGCATCTTCGTGGCACTGGCGCTGGCACAGATGGGCCTGGCGCCCATCGTGCTGGAGCGCGGCAAGGCCGTGCGTGAGCGCACGCAGGACACCTGGGACCTGTGGCGCCGGCGCGAGCTGCACCCGGAATCCAACGTGCAGTTCGGCGAGGGCGGTGCCGGCACCTTCTCCGACGGCAAGCTCTACAGCCAGATCAAGGACCCGCGCTTCCTGGGCCGCAAGGTGCTCGAGGAGTTCGTCAAGGCCGGCGCACCCGAAGAGATCCTCTGGGAAGCGCACCCCCACATCGGCACCTTCCGGCTCGTGAAGATGGTGGAGAACATGCGCGCCGACATCATCGCCCTGGGCGGCGAGATCCGTTTCCAGCACAAGGTCGTGGACCTCGCGGTGCAGGACGGCGCTCTGCGCGGCCTGGTGGTGCTGAACCAGGCCAGCGGCGCCACCTACGAGCAGCGCGCCGACCATGTGGTCATGGCGCTGGGGCACAGCGCGCGCGACACCTTCGAGATGCTGCATGCGCGCGGCGCGCCGATGGAGGCGAAGCCCTTCTCCATCGGTTTCCGCGCCGAGCATCCGCAGAGCCTGGTGGACCGCGCGCGCTGGGGCAAGCACGCCGGCCACCCCGACCTCGGCGCGGCCGAGTACCGCCTCGTCCACCATGCGAGCAACGGCCGCTCCGTCTACAGCTTTTGCATGTGCCCGGGTGGCACCGTGGTCGCGGCCACCAGCGAACCGGGCCGCGTGGTCACCAATGGCATGAGCCAGTACTCGCGTGCGGAGCGCAACGCGAACTCGGGCATCGTCGTCGGCATCACGCCGGCGGATTTCCCGACCGAGTACCAGCATCTGGACGTCCCGGCATCGGCGCAGGGCAAGCCGCACCCGCTCGCTGGCGTCGAGCTGCAACGCCGGCTGGAGTCGGCCGCCTTCGTGCTGGGCGGCAGCGACTACAGCGCGCCGGGCCAGCTGATGGGCGATTTCCTGGCCGGCCGAGCTTCCACCCAGTTCGGCGAGGTCCAGTCCAGCTACCAACCCGGCGTGCACCTGACCGACCTGTCCGGCGTGCTGCCCGACTACGCCATCTTCGCCATGCGCGAGGCCTTCCCGGCCTTCGCGCGCAAGATCCCCGGCTACGACCTGCCAGACGCCGTGCTGACCGGCGTGGAGACGCGCACCTCCGCGCCGGTCCGCATCGAGCGCGACCCTGCCACGCTGCAGTGCGTGGGCCTGGCGGGCCTGTACCCGGCCGGCGAAGGCGCGGGCTACGCGGGCGGCATCCTGTCGGCCGGCGTGGACGGGCTCAAGGTGGCCGAGGCCGTGGCCCGCGCGCTGGCCCCCGCATGAACGGGGGCGCGCCGCGCAGTCCCGACGGCCGGTTCCGCAACACCGAGGCCTTCGAGCCACGCGGCCTGGCCGATGTGCTGCGCTGGCAATGGCAGGCACGGCGCGAGCAGCAGGCGGCGGCGCAGCCAACGCCCACGCAGGCGGCGGACCTGGATTTCCTCGCGCGCAACCGCGGCGGCGCGCTCGCGCCGGCCGCGACCTGGCTGGGCCACGCCACGGTGCTCGCGCAGTTCGGCGGCGTGAACCTGTTGACCGACCCGCATTGCAGCCACCGCGCCTCGCCGTTCACGTTCAGCGGCCCGCAGCGCGCGCAGCCGCCGGCCATTGCGCCCGAGCGCATGCCGCCGATCGACCTCGTGCTGGTCTCGCACAACCACTACGACCACCTGGATGTCACCACCGTGCAGGCGCTCGCGCGCCAGGCCGGCGGTCCGCCGCTGTTCGTCGTGCCGCTGGGCCTCAAGCGCTGGTTCGCGCGCCGCGGCATCGCCGAGGTGGTGGAGCTGGACTGGTGGCAGACCGAACGCCTGCGCGGCGTGGAGGTCACGCTGACACCGGTGCGCCACTGGTCCTCGCGCACGCTGGGCGACCGCATGGCATCGCTGTGGGGGGGCTTCGCCGTGCTGGCGCCGGACATGCACCTGTACTTCGGCGGCGACACAGGCTACTCGCCCAGCAATTTCATCGACACGCGCGCGCACTTCGCCGAACGCCAAAGCGCGGCGAACGGCGGCGGCTTCGACCTCGCCCTGCTGCCGATCGGCGCCTACGAGCCGCGCTGGTTCATGGCGCCGCAGCATGTGAACCCCGAAGAATCCGTGCGCATCCACGGGGAACTGGGTGCGAAGCGCTCGCTCGGCATCCACTGGGGTACCTTCAAGCTGACCAACGAGCCGCTGGACGAACCGCCACGCAAGCTGGCCGAGATGCTGCAGGCCGCGGGCCTGACGGAGCAGGACTTCAGCGTGACGGCCATCGGCGAAACCCTGCGGCTGCCGCCGCGCACCTCCAAGGCCCTTCCATGATCCACGACGACCTGCATTCCTACGAACCGCGCGGGGGCCACGGCCTGCCGCACGACCCATTCAACGCCATCGTCGGCCCGCGGCCCATCGGCTGGGTGTCCACGCGCAGCCGGGCGGGCCAGGTGAACCTGGCACCCTACAGTTTCTTCAACGCCTTCAACTACGTGCCGCCCATCGTGGGCTTCGCCAGCATCGGTCGCAAGGATTCGCTGGCCCACATCGAGGAGACCGGCGAGTTCGTCTGGAACCTGGCCACGCGGCCGCTGGCCGAGCAGATGAACGCCAGTTGCGCCGCCGTGCCGCGCGATGTCAACGAGTTCGAACTGGCCGGCTTGACGCCCGTGGCCTCGCAACGCGTGGCGCCTCCGCGCGTGGGCGAGAGCCCGGTGGCGTTCGAGTGCAAGCTGTCGCAGCTGATCCAGCTGCAGGCTGCCGACGGCCAGGCCGTGGACACCTGGCTGGTGCTGGGCGAGGTGGTGCAGATCCACATCGCGCGTTCGCTGCTCGTCAACGGCATCTATGACACGGCCGCCGGCCAGCCCATCCTGCGCGGCGGCGGCCCGGCCGACTACTTCGCACTGGGCGAGAAGTTCCTGATGCGCAGGCCGCGCTGAGCCTCAGCCTCGAAAACGCAAAGAGCCGCCCGAGGGCGGCTCTTTGCGTTGGGAGATGCGAAGCTCAGACTTCGCCGCCCACTTGTTGGCCGTGGCGCACGGCGTAGACGGCTTCGGCACGCACGGCGTCGCGGGTCAGGTTGCTCTTGGCAGAGGCCACGGCACCGGTGTCGGCGCCTTCGCCCACTTCCGGCAGCGTGCCGTTGCGCTCGGCTTGCAGGTAGTCGGCGCGCACAGCTTCGCGGGTCAGGGTGCTCTTGGCGGAGCTCACTTGCGGCACGTAGCCGACTTCACCGCTGATGTTGTCGCCAGCGAAACTGGGGGCTGCGGCGAAAGCGGCTGCGGAGATCAGGGCGGAGGCGATGAACTTGTTCATGATGGATTCCTTTCGGTGGATGGATGCGACTTCTCATTCGGCGCGGCCAGACCCCATGTCTGCCGCGTCTCGATGAGTCGTCTTGCGTGCGTCTCATCGATGGGTCAATTGTGGAAGTCGCGGCCCGAAAGAAAAACCGGGCGTTGAGCAATGGATCGTTTCTGCCAGAGAAACAAACGCCCACGAAAAAGCCGCCCGAAGGCGGCTCCCTTGCCAGCGCGCAGCGCGCTTACTGGGCGTTCTGCAGCGCGGCGATGCGCTGTTCGATCGGCGGGTGGGTCGAGAACAGCTGGCCGATGCCACCGGCGATGCCAAAGGCCGCCACGCTCTTGGGGAGCTCGCCCGTGTGCAGGCCGCCCAGGCGGGCCAGCGCGTTGATCATCGGCTGCTTGCGGCCCATGAGCTGCGCGGCACCGGCGTCGGCACGGAACTCGCGCTGGCGCGAGAACCAGGCCACGATGATGGCGGCGGCGAAGCCGAGCACGATGTCCAGCACGATGGTCGTCACCCAGTAGCCGATGCCAGGGCCCGAGTTCTCGCTGTCGCCCTTGCGCAGGAAGCTGTCCACCGCGTAGCCGATCACACGCGACAGGAACACCACGAAGGTGTTCATCACGCCCTGGATCAGCGTCATGGTGACCATGTCGCCGTTGGCGATGTGCGCGACCTCGTGGCCGATGACGGCCTCGACCTCGTCACGCGTCATGCTCTGCAGCAGGCCCGTGGACACCGCGACCAGCGCCGAGTTCTTGAACGCACCGGTGGCGAAGGCGTTCGGGTCGCCCGGGAAGATGCCGACTTCGGGCATGCCGATGCCGGCCTTGTCGGCGAAGCGGCGCACGGTCTCGACGATCCAGCGCTCATCGGCCGAACCGGTGCCGTCGATCACCTGCACGCCCGAACTCCACTTGGCCACGGGCTTGCTGATCAAGAGCGAGATGATCGCGCCACCGAAGCCCATGATCAGTGCGAAGCCGAGCAGCGCGCCCAGGTTCAGGCCGTTGGCTGTGAGGTAGCGGTTGACGCCGAGCAGGCTGGCGACGACGCCCAGCACCACCACGACGGCGAGGTTGGTGAGGACAAACAAGACGATGCGTTTCATGGGTTCTCCGGGGGGCCCTCTGTTCATGTGGCTACGTTTGCGCACATGGGGGCAGTGTGCACAAGCTCAAGCCGCGGCCTGCAATGTCCTTTGTTGTGGTGTGTCTGGACGGCCGGCGCGGCGAAAAACAAACGGATCATCATAGAAGGATTCGTGTGCGTTCCCTGCGCACCAGCCCGGCACGCCAAGCACCGGCAGCGGCGCGAACGGTTTTTTCGTCCACGCGTCCGCATCGACGGCAGCGGCCAGCCAGTCGTCGATGCTCGCTATCGAATCGAGAGCTTGAGGCGCTTCAACCACATGGGCGGTGAGCGGCTTGCGGGGGTGCTGTAGCTGCTCCAGCAGGCCATGTCCGAAGACCAGCAGACGGGCGCCTTGCCACTGCCCGCGGCGCCTGACGAAGAGGCCATGCCAGTCGCGCGCGAGCAGCGCATCCCACATGCCGCGTGGGGCCAACAGCAACGCCCCGTTCTCGTCGAACAGCGTCATCGCGTCCCGCAGCGGGCCGCGCTGCCGGCCGGGGCCCCGCCGCGCGATCTCTGCCGCGTGCAAGGCGTTGAACCGCCACTTGCTCCGCGGAAAGTGCAGCCAGGACAGGCCGTTGAACAGGTCGTGCAGGTTCTCGCGCGTCGGACACGTGCGCTGCGCGTGCAGCTGGGCCTCGTACCCGCCGCCCCGCGGCAGCGCTTGCTGCGGCACGAAGCGCGGCTGCTCTACGCCGGCCACCGTGTTGAGCGCCGCGTACAGCGGCCGGCCGCCGCGCATGGCCTGCGCCAGCGCGCGGCCCTGGCCAGCATAGGGATGCAGCCAGGGCCTGGACCAGTCGGGGCTCACGCCGTGCCGGGTGCCCAGCGCAGCTTGCGTGGCTGCGCCTGTGGCGTCAGCTCCACGCCGGGCACATGCTTCTTGAGGAACTTGGACATCACGGCCTGGCGGCCCAGCAGCTTGGATTCGCGCAGCCGCTTGGCGACCTCGCCGAAGTCGACCTCCTGGCCTTCGGCCACGCCCGGGAGTTCGCGCAGCAAAGACTGCACGCGCTCGCTGAGCTCCGCCTCCCTGGCGGCAGCGGCGGCAGCGCGCGCAGAGACCGGTGCGGGTGCGGGTGTGGGTGCAGGTGCCGGTACTGGTTCGGGCGGCGGCGCGACCGGCGCCGGTGCAGGCGCCGGTGCAGAGGCAGCCTCGACCACGGCCTTGGCCGCGGTCTTGCGCGCCGGCGTCTTGCGGGCGGCCGTCTTGCGGGCCGGCGCCGATGCCGGAGCCGGCGCGGGCTGGGGCGCAGGCGCCGTGACCGGTGCGGCAACGGCCACCACGCTGGCCGCGGCGCTGCGCCGTGCACCGAGCAACACCACCTCGTCGTAGAAGCCGTGCACCTCGGGCGACATCTTGTTGGCCTGCGAGAAGCACACGGTGCGCACGCCGCGCTCGCGCAGGCGCAGCACCAGCGGTGCGAAATCGGCGTCGCCCGTGCCGATCGCCAGCACACCTGGTGCGTACCGGGCGCACAGGTCCATGGCGTCCACGGCCAGCGCCATGTCGGTGGTGTTCTTGGCCAACGGCAGGTTGACGCACAGGTGGAACGCGAACTCGCGCAGCACGCCGGCCAGGCCCTTCAGGTTCTCGGCACTGCCATAGGCGCGGCGGATCGCCACCGGCCCGGCCAACTGGGTCAGGTGCCGCAGCGCCTGGGCCACCATCTCGGGCGCCGAGAGGTTGTCGGCGTCGATCAAGAGGACGACCGGCCCGGTCGGTACCAGCGCGCTCATGCCACGACCTTCCACGGCAGCACCTCACCGGCCCGCAGCGGCTTCAGGTTGGCCTCGCCGTAGACATAGCTGTCGGGCACGGTCCATTTCTCGCGCTTCAGGGTCACGGTGCCCTGGTTGCGCGGCAGGCCGTAGAAGTCGGCGCCATGGAAGCTGGCGAAGCCTTCCAGCTTGTCGAGCGCGCCGGCCTGGTCGAAGGCTTCCGCGTACATCTCCAGCGCGGCATGGCCGGTGTAGCAGCCGGCGCAGCCCATGGCGTGCTCCTTGAGCTGCGAGGCGTGCGGCGCACTGTCGGTGCCGAGGAAGAACTTGTTGCTGCCGCTGGTGGCGGCTTCGACCAGCGCCACGCGGTGCGTCTCGCGCTTGAGCACGGGCAGGCAGTAGTAGTGCGGCCGGATGCCACCCGTGAAGATGGCGTTGCGGTTGTAGAGCAGGTGGTGGGCCGTGATGGTGGCGGCCGTGTGCGCACCGGCGCCGGCCACGTACTGGGCGGCCTCGCGCGTCGTGATGTGCTCCATGACGATCTTGAGTTCGGGAAAGTCGCGGCGCAGCGGGATCAGCTGCTGCTCGATGAAGGCGGCCTCGCGGTCGAACAGGTCCACCGTCTGGTCGGTCACCTCGCCGTGCACGAGCAGGCGCATGCCTTCGCGCTGCATGGCCTCGAGCACCGGGTAGACCGTGCGCAGGCCGGTCACGCCGGAATCGCTGTTGGTGGTGGCGCCGGCCGGGTACAGCTTGGCGGCCACGACGCCGGCCGCGCGCGCGCGGCGGATCTCCTCGGGCGCGATCTGGTCCGTGAGGTACAGCGTCATGAGCGGCTCGAAGGCCACGCCCGCGGGCACGGCCGCGAGGATGCGGTCGCGGTAGGCCAGCGCCTGCGCGGTCGTGGTGACGGGCGGGCGCAGGTTGGGCATCACGATGGCACGCGCGAACTGCGCAGCGCTGTGCGGCACCAGCGTACGCAGCACCTCGCCATCGCGCAGATGCAGGTGCCAGTCGTCGGGGCGGGTCAGCGTCAGGGTGTCGGTGGAGGCTTGCATGGGGCCGGATTCTCCCATCGCGGACCGCAGGGCATGTGCTGCATCCATAGAATCGATCACCGATAGCCACAACAACTCCGCCGCATCCACCATGTCGGAACACCGACGCCGAGTGGTGGTCCGGCACCATATCCGATGGCAACACGCAAGCAAGCGCCCTCTTCTCCCACCGAACAGGAGGGCGACAAGCCTGCCGACCCTCTGTTCAACCAGTCGCTGGAGAAAGGCCTCGCGGTGCTGCGTGCGTTCGATGCCTCGCACCGCACGCTGACGCTCGGGGAACTGGCCGAACTGACCGGCATGACCAAGGGCTCGGCCCAGCGCACCGTGCACACCTTGCAGGTACTGGGCTACGTGGGCAAGCACCCGCGCACGCGGCGCTTCCAGCTGTTGCCGCGCGCCATGGAGATCGGCGCCAACTACCTCGTGGGCCACCCGCTGGTGCAGGTGTCGCACCCCTACCTGGCGCAGCTGACCCATGCCAGCGGCGAGACCGCCAACGTGACGGAGCCCGTGGGGCAGGACATGCTGTACCTGGCGCAGCTGACCACCTCCAAGCACATCCCCGTCTTCACGCCCGTGGGCATGCGCATCCCGATGTACTGCAGCAGCTGCGGCCGGGCCTACCTGAGCACGCTGCCGGACGAGCAGGTGCGCCAGATCCTCGAGGCCTCGCAGCGGGCCGCACGCACGCAGTACACGCTGACCGACGTCGATGCCATCGTCGAGCAGGTGCGCCAGTGCCGCCAGGTCGGCTACGCCACCAACTGCGAGGAGCTGTTCCTGGGCGACATGGGCCTGGCCGCGCCGCTGGTGGACCGCCAGGGCCAGCCGGTCGGCGCGCTGCACCTGTCGCCGCCGACCAGCCGCTGGACCATGGAGGACGCGCGCAAGAAGCTGGCACCCATGCTGATCGAGTCGGCGCGGGCGATCTCCAGCACGATCGCGTTCTGAGGCGTTCGGGGCCGTTCTGACGGCCTTCAGACCACCGAGGCTGCCCCTGCCGCGCTGGGCCGGTGCGCGAAGCGGTCGTCCGGTGCTGCCGTGACGATGGAGTCCAGCGCCGGCTCGGCCGGGCGCAGCCGTGCGATGTCCGGCCGCGGGCGGCGCAGCGCAGGGCGGCTCGCGAACGCGCCCTCCATCGCCTGCGCGGCCGACAGCAGCCGCAGATCGCCGCGGAAGGCGCCCACCACCTGCAGGCCGAACGGCATGCCCAGCTCATCCACGCCGCAGGGCAACGTGATGGACGGGTGCGTGGTCAGCGTGGTGACGTAGGTCAGGGCCAGCCAGCGGTAGTAGTTCTCTTGTGGCCGGCCGTCGATCTCGGCCGCGTAGAGCTGCGTCCACGCAAAAGGCGAGACCGGCGTGGTCGGTGCCAGCACCAGGTCGTAGTCCTGGTAGACGCGCTGGAAGCGCTGGATGATCCGGGTCTGCTCGGTCTGCGCCCAGGCAGCGTCCAGCAGGCTCATGCGCACACCCATCTCGTAGTTGGCACGCGGGTTGGGGCCCAGGCTGGCCGGGTCGCGCTCGTAGGTCTCGCGCATGCCGGCGACGAAGGCCTCGGCGCGCAGCACGTCGAAGCAGCGGTGCACGTCGCCCAGGTCATCGAAGCGCACCTCGTCGCAGGCGGCGAACAGGCCGCGCATCTCGGC
Source organism: Pseudorhodoferax soli (assembly GCF_003337555.1). Classification (GTDB taxonomy): domain Bacteria; phylum Pseudomonadota; class Gammaproteobacteria; order Burkholderiales; family Burkholderiaceae_C; genus Pseudorhodoferax; species Pseudorhodoferax soli. The sequence continues at coordinate 713,719 of NZ_QPJK01000002.1, forward strand.
CACGCGCGCGCGCATGGCGCGGCGCACCACCGGGTCGACATCGCAGCTGCCGAAGTCCTCGGTCCAGGCCACGCGCAGGCGCGACAGGTCCAGCGGCGCGGGCTGCAGGAAGGCCAGCGGGTCCAGCGGGTAGCTCAGCGGATCGCCGGCATGCGGCCCGGCCGACGCGGCCAGCTGCAGGCAGGCGTCGCCCACGTCGCGGCCCATCGGGCCGACCACCGAGATCGGCGACCACCCCAGCGGCTTGCGCACGCTGGGCACCACGCCCGGCGAGAGCCGGAAGCCCACCACGCCGCACTTGGCCGCCGGGATGCGCAGCGAGCCACCGGTGTCCGAGCCCGTGCACACCGGCAGCAGGTCCAGCGCCAGCGCGGCGGCCGAGCCACCGGACGAGCCGCCCGCGTTGAGGTTGGTGTTGAACGGGTTGCCGGTGGCGCCCCAGACCGGGTTGCGGCTGTTGGCGCCAGCCCCCATTTCGGGCACGTTGGTCTTGCCGACGACGATGGCGCCGGCCGCGCGCAGCCGGCGCACCAGCTCGATGTCGGACGCCGGCACATGGTTGCGCAGGCTGGGCGTGCCGGCGGTGGAGAGCAGGCCCTCCGTGGGCTCCAAGTCCTTCACACCCAGCGGCAGGCCGTGCAGCAGGCCCAGCGGCTCACCGCGCAGCACGGCCTGCTCGGCGGCCCGCGCCTCGGCCCGGGCCCGCTCGAAGCAGGTGGCCGTGACGGCGTTGACAAAGGGGTTCAGCTGCTCGATGCGTGCGATGCACGCCTCCAGCAATTCCACCGGCGACAGCTGGCGCGCACCGATCAGGCGCCGCAGCTCGACGGCCGAGGTTTCGGCAATGGACTCCGGCATCGTCTTCAGTCCGACTGGATGTTGGCGCGCTGGGCCACGGCGCGCATCAGCGGCAGTTCCTGCTCGATCTGGGCGACCGACGCGACCGCGCCGGAGAACGCGGGCTCGGCCCCCTGGGCGCGCAGCGCGGCCTGCGCCGCGGGCGTGGCGACGATCTTGGCCAGCGCCTGCTCGACGCGCTGGCGCACGGGCACGGGCGTGCCCTTGGGTGCCACCAGCATGAGCCAGGTGTCCGCGTTGACCTGCGGATAGCCGGCCTCGGCGAAGGTGGGCACGCCGGGCAGCTGCGACGAGCGCTTGGCCGTCGTCACGCCGATGGCTTTGACCTTGCCGGCCTTGAGCTGCGGGATCGCCGCCGTAACGGTGTCGACCGAGAACGGCACCTGGCCGCCGATCAGGTCGGTCATGGCCGGCGCGCTGCCCTTGTAGGGCACGTGCAGCATCTTGCCGCCCACCGCCTGCAGCACGATCTCGCCCGTGAAATGCGAGGTGGTGCCGGCGCCGAACGAGGCATAGGCGTACTTGTCGGGCGCAGCCTTGATGGCGGCCACGAACTCTTTGACGGTGTTCGCCGGCACGTCCTTGTTGGCCAGCACGATCAGCGGGATGCGCGCGACGATGGCGATGGGGTCGAAGCTCTTGACGGCGTCGTAGGGCAGGTTGCTGCGGATCGCCGGGTTGGCCGTGAAGGTCGAGCCCGAACTGATCATCAGCGTGTAGCCATCGGCAGGCGCCTTGGCCACCAGGCCGGCGGCAATCGCCGTGCCCGCGCCGGGCCGGTTGTCGATGACCACCGGCTGGCCCAGCTCCTCGGCCAGGCGCTGGCCGATCAGCCGGCCGACGGTGTCGGCGCTGCCGCCGGGGGGAAAAGGCACGACCAACGTGACCGGCCGGGCCGGCCAGGCGGCCTGCGCGACGGCGGCCATGGGCAGGACGCTGGCCAGGGCCAGCGCGCCCAGCACGGATGCGCCGAGCACACGGCGCGGCAGCGGGCGGGGAGAACGGCGAGTCGGCGAAGCGGACATGGTGCGGGGCCTTTCAAGTGCGGTGCGTGCATGCTAGAAACGCCCTTTCCTTGCAGCAAGAACGAAATCCATCAAGTTTCGTTGCCGAAACGGCAACGCGCAGCCCATGCCCTCCTCGTCCAAGCCCCCACCTGCGCGGCGCAGCGTCAACCACCGCGTGCTGCAGGAGGTGGCGCTGCGCTACTTCATGGAGGTGGCCAACGCCGGCTCGGTGACCGAGGCAGCGGCGCGGCTCGAGGTGGCGCCCTCCGCCGTCAGCCGCCAGCTCGGCCGGCTCGAACGCGAACTGGACACGCTGCTGTTCGAGCGCCGCGCGCGCGGCATGGCGCTGAACTCGGCCGGCGAGTTGCTCGCCGCACACACGCGGCGCGCCTGGCTCGACATCGAGCGCGTGGGCGACGAGATCCTCGCGCTGCGCGGCGTGCGCCAGGGCGTGGTGCGGCTGGCCGCCACCGAGGGCTTCGCGTTCGACTTCCTGCCGGCGCTGGTGGCCGGCTTCCAGCAGCGCAACCCGGGCATCCGCTTCGCCATCGACATGTGCGTGCAGGCCGAGGTGGCGCGCCGTGTGCGCGAGGGGCTGACCGACATCGGCGTGACCGTGAGCCTGACCTCCGAGCGCGGCCTGTCGGTCGAGTACCGCCATCCCTCGCCCATCCTCGCCGTGGTGGCGCCCGGCCATCCACTGGCCGGCCGGCGCCAGGTGTCGCTGGCGCAGGTGGCGGCCTATCCGCTGGCACTGCCGGCCCACGGTTCGACGCTGCGCCAGCTGCTGGACATCAGCTGCAGCCGCCAGGGCCTGGCGCTGGAGCCCGTCGTCACCAGCGACCACCTGTACCCGCTGCTCCAGTACGTCGCGCACACCCGGGCGGTGACCTTCTGCGGCGAGATCGCGTTGCGCCAGCAGCTGCAGGCCGGCTCGGTGGTGGCCATCGCGCTGCGCGACCGCGAGATGAACGAGCGGCACTTCGAGGTGCAGACCATGGCCGGGCGGCACCTGCCGGATGCGGCGCGCGCCTTCATCGCCCACCTGCGCGAGACGCTGGCGCTAGACGCCTGAGCAGCCCGCGCATGCCTTGCACTTGCCGCAACGCTCGCTCGCCCGTTCGTCATTGGTACGCGGCCGGTGCGGCGACACAATCAGGACGGTTCACGCACCGAGACCCTCACGCCATGCCACCTGTTTCTCCCGTGCCTCACGCCGCTGCCCCGGGCCTGACGACATGACATCCAACGTCCTGGTCCTGGGCGCCGGCATGGTCGGCACCTGCACCGCCATCCACCTGGCCATGCGCGGCCACGCCGTGGTGCTGGCCGACCGGCGCCCGCCCGGCGAGGAAACCTCGTACGGCAACGCCGGCCTGATCCAGCAGGAGGCGGTGGAGCCCTATGCCTTCCCGCGCGAAGCGGCCAAGCTGCTGCGCGTGGCGTTCAAGCGCGGCATCGACGTCAACTACCACGCAGCGGCCATGCCGGGCCTGGCCGGCCCGCTGGCGCGCTACTGGCAGGCCTCCGGCCCGGCACGCTATCCCGCCATCGCCGAGGCCTACGCCCGCCTGATTGCGCAGGCCATTCCCGAGCACGCGCCGCTGATTGCAGCGGCCGGCGCCGACGACCTGGTGCAGCGCACCGGCTACCGCTGGCTGTTCCGCAAGAACGCCACGATGGACGAGGCGCTGGCCCGCGCCGAGCGCCTGCACGGCGCCTACGGCGTGCAACACACCGCCATGGACGCCGCGGCCTTGGCCGCGGCCGAGCCCGCGCTCAAGGCGCGGCTGGTCGGCGCCATCCACTGGCCCCAGCCCTGGGCCGTCGCCGACCCCGGCGCGCTCGTGGCGCGCTATGCCGCGCACTTCGCGCGGCTGGGCGGACGCATCGTGCAGGCGGACGCCAGCACGCTCCGCGCCAGCGGTGCCGGCTGGTCACTGCAGACCGCCGACGGGCCGCTCGACGCCGAGCACGCCGTCATCGCGCTGGGCCCCTGGGCCGACACCCTGTTGCGCCCGCTGGGCTACCGGCTGCCGCTGTTCGTCAAGCGCGGCTACCACCGCCACTACGTCGGGGGGGCCCTGCCAACCATGCCGTGGCTGGACGCGGACCGCGGCCTGGTGGTGGCGCCGATGCAGCGCGGTGTGCGTGTCACCACCGGTGCCGAGTTCGCGCCGCGCGACGCGGCTTCCACACCCCGGCAGATGGCCGGCGCCGAGGCCGCAGCGCGCGAACTGCTGGACCTGCCGCAGCCCGTGGAAGCCGCACCCTGGCGCGGCGCCCGCCCCTGCACGGGCGACATGCTGCCCGTGGTCGGTGCGGCGCCGAACCACCGCGGCCTGTGGTTCAACTTCGGCCACGCGCACCAGGGCTTCACGCTGGGGCCGGCCAGCGGCCGGCTGCTGGCCGAGTTGATCGACGGCGAGGCACCGCTGGTCGATCCGACGCCCTACGCGCCGGGCCGCTTCGGCACTTAGCCCGCCCGCTCCAGCATCGCCAGCAGCAGCACATTGGCCCCGGCCTCGATGTGCTCGGGCAGCGCATCCTCGATCTCGTTGTGGCTGATGCCGTCCTTGCAGGGCACGAAGATCATGCCGGTGGGCGCGACCTGGGCCACGTAGACGGCGTCGTGCCCGGCGCCGCTGACCACGTCCATGTGCGGCAGGCCGAGTTGCTCGGCCGCGCTGCGCACACTGGCCACGCAGGCCGCGTCGAAATGGCAGGCGTCGAACTGCACCACCTGGCGCAGTTCAACCTCCACCCGCGTTTCATCCGCAATCTGCGCGAAGCGTTTGCGCAGCGCGGCCTCCATGCGGTCCAGGCCTTCGTCGGTCAGGTTGCGCAGGTCGACCGAGAACGTCACCTTGCCCGGGATCACGTTGCGTGAGTTGGGCACCACCTGCAGAGAACCGACCGTGCCGCGACCGTGCGGTGCTTCGTCGAGCGCGATGCGGTTCACCGCCTCGACCATGCGGGCGGCGCCCAGCATGGCGTCGCGCCGCAGCGCCATCGGCGTGGGGCCGGCGTGGGCGTCCATGCCGGTCACGGTGGCGTCGAACCAGCGCTGGCCCAGCGCGCCGCTGACCACGCCGATCGGCAGGCCCGCGTCTTCCAGCACCGGGCCTTGCTCGATGTGGGCCTCGAAGTACGCGGCGTAGCCGCCGCCCGGCACCTCGCCACAGGGCTGCGCGCCCAGGTAGCCGATGCGGCGCAGCTCATCGCCGACCGACAGGCCCGCACCATCGACCTGCGCATGCACGAAATCGGGCATGAACACGCCCGCGAATGCACCGGAACCCATCATCACCGGCGTGAAGCGCGTGCCTTCCTCGTTGGTCCAGACCGCCACCTCGAGCGGCGCGCGCGTGGCGATGCCGTGGTCGTTCAGCGTGCGCATGACCTCCAGCCCGGCCAGCACGCCGAAGTTGCCATCGAACTTGCCGCCCGAGGGCTGGGTGTCGATGTGGCTGCCCGTGGCCACGGCACGCGCCTGCGGGTCGGTGCCGGCGCGCCGCGCGAACATGTTGCCGACCTCGTCCACGCGCACCTCCAGGCCGGCGGCGCGGCACCAGTCGGCGACCTGGTCGCGGCCCGCGCGGTCCTCGTCGGTCAGCGCGATGCGGCAGACGCCGCCCTTGGGCGTGGCGCCGATGCGGGCGAGGTCCATCAGCGAGCGCCACAGGCGCGCACCGTCGATGCGCAAGGTGTCGGTGCGGGCCGCGGTCGCGGCGGGGGACGAAACGGACGAATCCATGGGCAGGGCTCCTGTGTGGGGAAGAACGCTAGGGAAAGCGTGAATTGGCAATCCGGCCTCGCAAAGCAATAAACGGACCGGCGATCCATGCAATCAATATTAGTCGACTGACTTTCGATCCACAACATCACAATTTGCGCTATTGCATATCGTCTATCGATTCATCGGTGCGAAGCTGGCACACCGCTTGCTAAACACACCCATCCTTATCCGCCCACCACTGCCCCCCCAGGAGATCCCACGTGAACCTTGCCTCCCCTTCTTTCGCGCTGAAGTCCGTGGCCGCCGGTGCCGCCCTGTGCGTGCTGGCGCTGGCCGGCAACGCCCAGGCGCAGGACAAGACGCTGCGCATCGCGATGACCGCGGCCGACATCCCGCGCACGCTGGGCCAGCCCGACCAGGGCTTCGAGGGCAACCGCTTCACCGGCATCCCGATGTACGACGCGCTGACGCACTGGGATTTGTCCAAGGCCGACGCGCCCAGCGTGTTGATCCCGGGCCTGGCCACCAGCTGGGCCGTGGACGCCAAGGACAAGACGAAGTGGACGTTCAAGCTGCGCCCCGGCGTGAAGTTCCATGACGGCTCGGCCTTCAACGCCGACGCCGTGGTCTGGAACGTGCGCAAGGTGCTCGACAAGGCCGCCCCGCATTTCGACGCCAGCCAGGTCGGCGTGACCGCCTCGCGCATGCCCACGCTGGTCTCGGCCCGCAAGATCGACGACCTGACGGTGGAACTGACCACCAGCGAGCCCGATTCCTTCCTGCCGCTGAACCTGACCAACCTGTTCATGGCCTCGCCGGCGCACTGGGACGCCAAGCTCAAGGCCGTGCCGGCCAGCGTGGCCGACGCCGCCGAGCGCGCCAAGCAGGCCTGGACGGCCTTCGCGTCCGACGCCTCGGGCACCGGCCCGTTCAAGATGACGCGCTTCGTGCCGCGCGAGCGGCTCGAGCTGGCCGCCAACAAGACCTACTGGGATCCCAAGCGCACGCCCAAGATCGACAAGGTTGTGCTGCTGCCCATGCCCGAAGCCAATGCGCGCACCGCCGCGCTGCTGGGCAACCAGGTCGACTGGATCGAGGCGCCCTCGCCCGACGCCATGCCGCAGATCACGCAACGCGGCTACAAGATCTATTCCAACGCCCAGCCGCACGTGTGGCCCTGGCAGCTGTCGTTCGCAGAAGGCTCGCCCTGGCTCGACAAGCGCGTGCGCCAGGCCGCCAACCTGTGCGTGGACCGCGGCGGCTTGAAGCAGTTCCTGGGCGGCATGATGGCCGAGCCCAAGGGCACGGTGCCCCCGGGCCACCCGTGGTGGGGCAACCCGAAGTTCGACATCAAGTACGACGTGAAGGCGGCCCAGGCGCTGATGACGCAGGCCGGCCACACGGCGGCCAAGCCGCTCAAGGTCAAGGTGCAGATCTCGGCCTCGGGCTCAGGCCAGATGCAGCCGCTGCCCATGAACGAGTTCGTGCAGCAGTCCTTGAAGCAATGCTTCTTCGACGTGCAGTTCGACGTGATCGAGTGGAACACCCTGTTCACCAATTGGCGCCGTGGCGTGAAGGACGCGACCGCCAACGGCAGCAATGCGATCAACGTGAGCTTCGCCGCGATGGACCCGTTCTTCGCCATGGTGCGCTTCTCGTCCACCAAGACCTTCCCGCCGGTCTCCAACAACTGGGGCTACTACGGCAATCCCGAGGTCGACAAGCTGATCGCCGACGCGCGCACCACCTTCGAGGACGCGGGCCGCGACGCCGCGCTGGCCAAGCTGCACGCCCATCTGGTCGATGACGCGGCCTTCATCTGGATCGCGCACGACGTGGGCCCGCGCGCCATGTCGGCCAAGGTCAAGAACGTGGTGCAGCCCAAGAGCTGGTTCATCGACATCGCCACGATGACGATGGACTGAGTCCGTCCTCCGCCGCGCTCCCGGCCCGCCAGGGCCGGGTGCCTCCTTCGCCAGCCTCAACGCCAGCCACGCCCATGCTCGCCTACATCCTGCGTCGCATCGTCTACGCCATTCCCATCATGCTGGGCGTGGCCCTGGTGTGTTTCGCGCTGGTGCACCTCGCGCCCGGCGATCCGCTCGTCTCCATCCTGCCGCCCGACGCCTCGGCCGAACTGCAGGCCCAGCTGCGCGAGCTGTACGGCTTCAACCGCAGCCTGCCCGAGCAGTTCGCCAGCTGGGTCTGGCGTGCGCTGCAGGGCGACCTGGGCACCTCGATCGCCAGCAGCCGCCCGGTCGCGGGCGAGGTGATCAAGGCGGTCGGCAACACACTGCGGCTGGCGGTGGTGGCCACCGTGATCGGATTCGTCTTTGGCTGCCTGTTCGGCTTCGTGGCCGGCTACTTCCGCGGCTCGTGGGTCGACCGCGTGGCCTCGGTCATTTCGGTGCTGGGCGTGTCGGTGCCGCACTACTGGCTGGGCATGGTCATGGTGATCGTGTTCTCGTCCATCCTGGGCTGGCTGCCGGCCACGGGCGCAGGCCCCACCGGTTCGGGCGACTGGACCTGGAGCTGGGAGCAGCTGCAGTTCCTGATCCTGCCGGCCATCACCATGTCGGTGATCCCCATGGGCATCATCGCGCGCACCGTGCGCGCGCTGGTGGCCGACATCCTCGAGCAAGAGTTCGTGCTCGGCCTGCGCGCCAAGGGCCTCACGCACTTCGGCGTGTTCTGCCACATCGTCAAGAACACGGCACCGACCGCACTCGCGGTCATGGGCCTGCAACTGGGCTACCTGCTCGGCGGCTCGATCCTGATCGAGACCGTGTTCTCCTGGCCCGGCACCGGCTTCTTACTGAACTCGGCCATCTTCCAGCGCGACCTGCCGCTGCTGCAAGGCTCCATCCTGGTGCTAGCCATGTTCTTCGTGGTGCTGAACCTGGTGGTGGACATCGTCCAGACCCTGCTCGATCCGCGGATCGCGCGCGCTTGAAGGAGAGCCAGACCATGTCCGCCGTCCTCACCTCTCCTGCCGCCGTGGAGCCGCTGCCCGCGCAGCACTCGCGCGGCTACTGGTCTTCGGTCCTGCTGCGCCTGCGCAGCGACCCGGTCGCCATGGGCGCCGCCTGCGTGGTGCTGCTGCTGATCGCCATCGGCATCTTCGGCCCGTGGATCGCACCGGCCGACCCCTACCAAGCCTCGATGCTGAACCGCCTCAAGCCCATCGGCACCAGCGGCTACCCGCTCGGTAGCGACGAGTTGGGGCGCGACATGCTGTCGCGGCTGATCGTCGGCGCGCGGCTGTCGCTGTTCATCGGCATCACGCCGGTCCTGTTCGCGTTCGTCTTCGGCTCGGTCATCGGCATCGTGGCCGGTTATGCGGGCGGCGCCGTCAACAGCGTGATCATGCGCACCATCGACGTGTTCTACGCCTTCCCCTCGGTGCTGCTGGCGATCGCGCTGTCGGGTGCGCTGGGGGCCGGCATCCTGAACTCGCTGATCTCGCTGACCATCGTGTTCATCCCGCAGATCGCCCGCGTGGCCGAGGCCGTGACCACGCAGGTGCGCGGGCGCGACTACGTGGAGGCGGCCCGTGCCTCGGGCGCCAGCGCCTTCACCATCGTGCGCGTGCATGTGCTGGGCAATGTGCTGGGGCCGATCTTCGTGTACGCCACCAGCCTGATCGCGGTGTCGATGATCCTGGCCTCGGGCCTGTCGTTCCTGGGCTTGGGCGTGAAGCCGCCGGAGCCGGAATGGGGCCTGATGCTCAACACCCTGCGCACTGCGATCTACGTGCAGCCCTGGATCGCCGCGCTGCCGGGCGTGATGATCTTCATCACCTCGATCTCGTTCAATCTGCTGTCCGACGGCCTGCGCGCCGCCATGGACAACAAGGGCTAAACGCATGACGACCGAACTGCTGGCCGCCGCGGCCGAACTGGAACATGCGCAAGACATCGGCGGCCCGGCCCAGCCGCTGCTGACGATCCGAGGCCTGACCAAGCACTTTGCGCTCAAGGGCGGTGCGCTGCCGGGCGGGCCGCGCAAGGTGGTGCGCGCCGTCGACGGCGTGGACTTCGAAGTGCTCAAGGGCGAGACGCTGGGCGTGGTCGGCGAATCCGGCTGCGGCAAGTCGACCACCGCGCGGCTGCTCATGCAGCTGATCGACCCGAGCGCGGGCGAGGTGGTGTTCGACGGCCGCACGGTGGGCAGCCGCGAGTTGCCGCTCAAGGAGTTCCGGCGCCAGGTGCAGATGGTGTTCCAGGACAGCTATGCCTCGCTGAACCCGCGGCTGACGATCGAGGACTCCATCGCCTTCGGGCCGCAGGTGCACGGCGTGCCGACGCGCGAATCCGTGGCGCGCGCGCGCGACCTGCTGGCCCGCGTGGGCCTGGAGCCGGGCCGCTTCGCCGAGCGCTATCCGCACGAACTGTCGGGCGGCCAGCGCCAGCGCGTGAACATCGCGCGCGCGCTGGCGCTGCAGCCGCGCATGGTGATCCTGGACGAAGCCGTCTCGGCACTCGACAAGTCGGTCGAAGCCCAGGTGCTGAACCTGCTGCTGGATCTGAAGGCCGAGTTCGGCCTGACCTATGTGTTCATCAGCCACGACCTCAACGTGGTGCGCTTCATCAGCGACCGCGTGATGGTGATGTACCTGGGCAAGGTGGCCGAGGTCGGCCCGTCGGACGTGCTGTTCGACGACCCGGCCCACCCCTACACGCGCGCACTGCTGTCGTCGATGCCGTCGATGGACCCGGACAACCGCACCATGGAAGTGCCGCTGGCCGGCGACCCGCCCAACCCGATCGACCCGCCGAGCGGCTGCCGCTTTCACCCGCGCTGCCCGCAGGCGGCAGCGGTGTGCTCCCGCACCGAACCGCAGCGTGTGCTTCATCAAGCCCCCACGCCCCCCGCTTCGCGAGGTTCCCTGCCCCCCGAGGGGACGCTCGCCGCCTTGGGGCGGCCCGGCGGCGGCGACTCTCCGCACTCGGTCGCCTGCCTGATCCACCAGGCCGGCAGCGGCCACCCACTCGCGAGCCTGGCATGAACACAGCAGCCGAACCCTTCGTGCGCCTGCGCAACCTCAACGTTACCTTCACCGGCGGGCGCAAGCCGGTGCAGGCCGTCAACGGCGTGAGCCTGGACCTGCGCCAGGGCGAGGTCGTCGCGCTGATCGGCGAATCCGGATCCGGCAAGAGCGTGACCATGCGCACGCTGCTGCGCCTGCACCCGCCGCGGCGCAGCCAGGTCACCGGCGAGGTGCGCGTGGCCGGCCGCGACGTGCTGGCCCTATCCGACCGCGAGCTGGCCGACTACCGCGGCAAGATGGTCTCGATGATCTTCCAGGAGCCGCTGCTGGCGCTGGACCCGGTCTACCCCGTCGGTGCGCAGATCGTCGAGTCGATCCGCCGGCACGAGAACGTGTCCAAGGCCGAGGCACATGCCCGCGCGCTGGCGCTGTTCGAGCGGGTGCGCATCCCGAGCCCCGAGCGCCGGCTGCAGGCCTACCCGCACGAGATGTCGGGCGGCATGCGCCAGCGCGCCATGATCGCGCTGGCCCTGGCCTGCAAGCCGCAGGTGCTGCTGGCCGACGAACCCACCACCGCGCTGGACGCCACCGTGCAGATCCAGATCCTGCTGCTGCTGCGCGAGCTGCAGCGCGACCTGGGCCTGTCGGTGCTGTTCGTCACGCACGACATCGGCGCGGCCGTCGAGGTGGCCGACCGCATCGCCGTGATGTATGCCGGCCGCATCGTCGAGGAAGGCACGGCGCGCGAGCTGATCCGCACGCCGCGCCACCCCTACACCGTGGCCCTGCTCAAGAGCCGCGCGCATGGCGCGCTGGCCAAGGGTGCGCGGCTGGAGACCATCGCCGGCGCGCCGCCCGACCTGGCCGCGCTGCCGCCGGGCTGTGCGTTCGCCGCGCGCTGCGGCCTGGCCGAATCGGCCTGCCTGCAGAGCCGCCCCGAACCCGTGACACTGGCGCCGGGCCACCTGGCCCGCTGCCTGCGCACCGACGCCGTGGCCGCGCTTGCGCCCGTGGCGGTCGGCTGACCTCAACAACCCAACGGAGACCGCAACGATGCCCCTGCACGACCCCGCCCACGCCTTCGTCCCCTACCCCGACGTGCCCGTTTCCGCGGCCCACACCGGCCCCTTGAGCGGGCTCAGCTTCGCGGTCAAGGACCTGTACGACGTGGCCGGCTACCCGACCGGCGGCGGCAGCCCCATCGTGCTGGCGATGTCGGGCATCAAGACGCGCAACGCGCCCGTGGTGCAGCAGCTGCTGGACGCGGGCGCGCGCTTCGTCGGCAAGACCGTGACCGACGAACTGGCGTTCTCGATGAACGGCAACAACGCGCATTTCGGCGCGCCCGTCAACGGCGCGGCGCCCGAGCGCATCACGGGTGGCTCGTCCTCGGGCTCGGCCTCGGCCGTCTCGTCCAGGCTGTGCGACTTCGCGCTGGGCAGCGACACCGGCGGCTCGGTGCGCGCGCCGGCGAACCATTGCAAGCTGTACGGCATCCGCCCCACGCACGGCCGCATCAGCCTGGAGGCGACGCTGGACCTCGCGCCCAGCCTGGACACCTGCGGCTGGTTCGCACGCGACGTGCAGACCTTCGCACGCGTGGGCGCCGTGCTGCTGGGCGACGACCCGGCGCCGCTGCCGGCCAAGCTGCGGCTGCTGCGCCCGACCGACGTCTGGTCGCTGGTCGAAGCGCCCGTGGCCGACGCGCTGTCGGCCGCCGTGGCCCGCACCGAGCAGGCCTTCGGCCAGGCTGCCGACTGCCGCGTGGCGCTGGAATCGTGGGATGCGATGTACTGGAACTTCCGCTACATCCAGGCGCGCGAGGCCTGGCTGACCGACGGCCCGCTGATCGAGCGCTTCGCGCCGCCGCTGGGCCCGGGCGTGGCTGAACGCTTTGCCTGGTCGCGCGAGGTGACGGATGCCCAGGTGCAGGCAGCGCGTGCGTTCCGCGAGCGGTTCACGGGTCTGCTGGCCACCTTGCTGGGCCAGGACGGCGTGCTGGTCATGCCCACCATGCCCGACATCGCACCGTTGCGCAGCGAGGGCGAAGCGGGCCTGGAGACCTACCGCAACCGCGCGATCCAGATGCTGTGCATCGCCGGGCTGTCGGGCTTTCCGCAGATCTCGCTGCCACTGGCGCAGCGCCAGGGCGCGCCGCTGGGGCTCTCGCTGCTGGGGCCGGCGGGGTCGGACCGCTCGCTGATCGCGCTGGCCGAGCGGCTGGGCTAAGGCTTCGGCACCGGGGTCTCTGCCACCAGAGCCTGCACGGTCTCCCGGAAGCGCCGCGCCGCGGGCTTTTCCCGTTCAGCGCGCCAGGCCAGCGCGAGGCCGATCTCTACGTCAGCGCCCGGCCCCTGCAGCGGCCGGAAGGTCAGGTGGCGCGTGGCGTGCCGTGCCGCGACCGAAGGCACCAGCGCCACGCCCATGCCGCTCTCGACCAGGCTGACCACGGTCTGCACCTGTACAGCTTCCTGCTGCACCCGTGGCACGAAGCCGGCCTGCTGGCAGGCCAGCAGCGCCATGGCGTGCAGGCCCGGCACGGCCTCCGCGCCGAAGATCACGAAAGGTTCGTCGCGCAAGTCGGCCAACGCCACGCGCCGGCGCCGCGCCAGCCGGTGCGTGACCGGCAGTGCCGCGACGAAGCGGTCGCGCTCGACCGGCATGATCTGCGCCGCGTGCGCGTGCACCAGCGGAAAGCGCAGCAGCGCAGCGTCCAGCACGCCCTGCTGCACATCCTCCAGCAGGCGGCGCGTGGTGGATTCGGCCAGCACCAGCTGCACCTCGGGATAGCGCGCGCGGAACACCGGCATGACCTGCGGCATCAGCGCGTAGGTGGCCGAGCCGACGAAGCCGATGCGCAGGCTGCCGGCCTCGCCGCGGGCGGTGGCGGCCGCCACCCGGCCGAACTGCTCGGTGTGGAACAGCGCGCGCCGCGCGTCTTCGAGTGCCGCGGTTCCCGCTGCCGTCAGTGCGGTGCCGCGGCGCGTGCGCTCGAACAGCTGCACGCCGAGCTGCTCTTCCAGCTTGCGGATCGACGCCGACAGTGGCGGCTGCGACATGTGCAGCTGCTCGGCCGCGCGGTGAAAGTTCAGCGTTTCGGCCACGGCGACGACGTGGCGCAGTTGTCGGGAGTCCATTGATACGGGGGTGCTATCACAGGCGAAGAAAGAAATATTAGACGCGACGCAGCGCCCGCCGAACAATCCGCGCCCATTCCAATCTTGCGGAGACTAACCTGATGGCGCCACTCAAGGGCCTGCGCGTGCTGGACCTGTCCAGCGTGATCTTCGGCCCGCTGGCCAGCCAGCTGCTGGCCGACTATGGCGCCGAGGTCGTGAAGATCGAGCCGCCCGAGGGCGATTCCACGCGCCACACCGGGCCTGCGCGCGAAGACGGCATGGCGGCGATGTTCCTGGGCGCCAACCGCAGCAAGCAGAGCGTGGTGCTGGACCTGAAGCAGCCGGCCGCGCAGCAGGCATTGCAGGCCCTGCTGGCCACGGCCGACGTGTTCATGCACAGCATGCGGCCACAGAAGCTGGCCGCGCTGGGCATCGACCCGAAGACATTGCGCGCGCGCTTTCCGCGCCTGGTCTACGCCAGCCTGCTCGGCTTTCTGCCCGGCCCCTACGCAGGCCGCCCGGCCTACGACGACGTGATCCAGGGCATGTCGGGCCTGGCCGACCTCATGGCGCGCCAGAGCGGCGAGGTGCGCTACCTGCCGACCATCGCGGCCGACAAGACCTGCGCCCATGTGGCGGCCCATGCCATCCTGGCCGCGCTGTGGCAGCGCGAGCGCACGGGCGAAGGTGCGTTGGTCGAGGTGCCGATGTTCGAGTCCATGGTGGGCTTCAACCTGGTCGAGCACTTCTACGGCCAGCATTTCGAGCCGGCGCTGTCGGCCCCTGGCTACCCGCGCGTGCTGGCGCCCTGGCGCCGGCCCTACCGCACGGCCGACGGGCACGTGGCCATGATGCCCTACACCGATCTGCACTGGCAGCGCTTCTTCGGCGAGGTCGGCGCGCCGGAGCACGCGGCCGATGCGCGCTTTCGCGGCATCGCCAACCGCACGCGGCACATCGCCGAACTGCTGGAGCTGGCCTCAAGCTTTGTCGTGCGCGAGAGCACCGCGCACTGGCTCGCCACCTGCGCGCGGCTCGAGATCCCGGCAGCGCCCATCGCGCGCCTGGACGACTTGCAGGCAGACCCGCACCTGGCGGCCACGGGCTTCTTCGAGACCGTGCAGGACGGCGACCTCGGTGCGCTGCGCTTTCCGGGCACGCCCGTGCGCTTCGATGGCCAGCGCGTGCCGGTGGCCATGCCGCCGCGGCTGGGCCAGCACACGCGCGCGCAGCTGGCCGCAGCCGGCCTCACGCCGCCGCAGATCCAGGCCCTGCTCGACCAGGGCGCCGTCCGCAGTCCCTCACACCATCCGCCAGGAGACACCGCATGAACACCCCCGCACAAGCCATCGACCGCAGCCTGCCCCGTCTCGGCCAGGGCTACGTCTGGCAGGACCTCACTGTCGGCCAGTGCCTGCGCACCTTCGCGCGCACCGTGACCGAGACCGACCTCGTCAACTTCATCGGCGTGACCGGCATGCTGGAGGCCATCTTCATCGAGGACGGCTACGAGGGCGCGGCCATGGCCGGGCGGCCCGTGCCGGGCGCGCTGACCTATGCGCTGATCGAAGGCTTCATCCTGCAGACCATGATCCAGGGCACGGGCCTCGCGATGCTGGAGTTGCACCAGAAGATCCTCGCGCCCGTGCTGGTGGGCGACACCATCGAAGCCCAGATCGAAGTCACCGGCATCCGCCCCACGTCGAAGAGCGGCCGCGCCGTCGTCGATTCGCGCATCGACGTGTTCAACCAGCGCGGCGTGCTGGTCATGACCTACACCGCCACGCGGCTGCTGGCCGGCAGGGCCTGAACGATCCACACCACCATCGAAGGAGACACCATGAACATGCCATCCACCCGCCGCGCCGCGCTCGCCCTCGCGCTGGCCGCCGCCCTGGCCCCCTGGAGCGCTGCGCAGGCCCAGGCCGCCTATCCAGCCAAGCCCATCACCATGGTCGTGCCCTTCCCGCCCGGCGGGCCGACCGACCTGGTGGCACGCGTGCTCGCGCAGAAGCTGTCCGAGCAGATGGGCCAGCCCATCGTGGTGGACAACCGCGGCGGCGCCAACGGCAACATCGGCGCGGTGGCGGTGGCCAAGGCCGCTGCCGACGGCTACACGCTGCTCTACAACACCTCGTCGATCACGCTGAGCCCCTCGCTGTACAAGAGCCTGCCCTACGACGCGCAGCGCGACCTGGCGCCCGTGGCGCTGACGGCCGTGGTGCCGCTGGCACTGGTCGTGCACCCCAGCGTGCCGGCCAACACCGTGGCCGAGTTCGTGGCCTATGCCAAGGCGAACCCCGACAAGCTGTCCTACGGCTCCGCCGGCAACGGCAACGTGACGCACCTGGCGGCCTACCAGTTCGCGCGCACCCAGGGCATCGTGGCCACGCACGTGCCGTACAAGGGCAGCGCGCCGGCCGACGTGGACCTGGTGGCCGGGCAGATCCAGTTCATGACCGACACCATCAACTCGGTGATGCCCTTCGTGAAGGACAAGCGCATCAAGCTGCTCGCGGTGACCACGGCCAAGCGCATGTCGCTGTTCCCCCAGGTGCCCACCTTGGCCGAGACCGTGATGCCGGGCTTCGATGCTGGCGCCTGGCAGGGCTTGATGGTGCCGGCGGGCACGCCCGCAGCCGTGGTGCAGCGGCTCAACGCCGAGGTGGCCAAAGCGCTCAAGAGCGCCGACGTGCGCGACAGGCTGGCCTTGCAAGGCGCCGAGCCACTGGGCTCCAGCCCGGAGGAGTACGGCGCCTACCTGCGCAAAGAGACGGAGCGCTGGGCGGGCGTGGTGAAGGCCACCGGCGTCACGCTGGAATGACGACGCGGACGCCCGCCTCCCAACGCACCACATCGCAGTCCACCGCCTGAGCCGCACGCTCGACGACCACGAAGTCGCCCGCGTCCACGGCGAGCAGCGCGTGGTGCCAGGTGCCCGGCGCCAGCACCACGCCCTGCGCGCCATCGGTGATGAAGGCCGCCAGCGCGCTCAGGTCGGGTTCGGGCGCCGCGGGCGCGACGACCAGCACGAAGCGCCGCTGGCCCAGCGGCACGAAGGTCTGGCTGCCCAGCGCGTGGCGCTCCAGCTCGTTCACGGCATGCGGAAAGCGGCGCGCCTGGGCCCGGAACAGCGCCAGCACGGGGCGCCCGCCCTCGGCCGCGAGCGCCATGTCGGCCAGCAGGTCAAAGCGTTGCGAGGTACCGCCATTGATGGGGCGGCCCGTGGCGCCGGTCGGCACTTCGACGACGGTACCGAACGGTGCGAAGGCGGCCGCGCTGAGCGGCTGGACGGACAAGGTGTTGTGCATGCGCCAATCCTAAGGAAAATCCCCATGCGGCAGTGCAACACGCGCACCTATGATCCGCGCCCATGCCGCTGGGCCTCGTGGCCGGCGGCTTTTGTTTTTTCGACATTCCTTCGCCTCCATGCCTCCTGAGAACGACCCGGGCCTGCCCGCCGGTCCGCCCCCCGCCGACGAACCGACCCGCGTACCCCTGAAGATCGAGGACTGGCTGACCGTGCTGATCATGGCCGCGCTGGCCCTGATCACCTTCGCCAACGTGCTGGTGCGCTACTTCACCGACAGCTCCTTCGCCTGGACCGAGGAGTTCTCGGTGTTCCTGATGATCCTGCTGGCCATGGTGGCCGGCTCGGCCGCAGTGGCGCGCGACAGGCACATCCGCATCGAGTACTTCAGCGAGGCCGGCTCGATGGCCCGGCGCAAGCGCCTGGCGCAGTTCGGCGCGCTCATGGTGGCGCTGCTGTTCTTCCTGATCGCGGCGCTGTCGGTGCGCGTGGTCTGGGACGATTTCCGCTTCGAGGAGACCTCGCCGGGCATCGGCGTGCCGCAGTGGTGGTATTCGGTTTGGCTGCCCATCGTCTGCACGGCCATCGGACTGCGCGCGGTCGGCCTGTTCGTGCGCCGCGGCCGGGCCGGCACACCATGATCGCCGGGCTGCTGTTCACGGGCTTCGTCCTCATGATGCTCGCGGGCGTGCCCATCGGGGCCGCCCTGGGCCTGGCCGGCGCGGCCTGCATCGCGCTGGCCAATGCCGACGCCCAATGGTTCGGCCTCCTGGCCGTGCCGCAGAACTTCTACGCCGGCCTGGGCAAGTACCCGCTGCTGGCGATCCCGATGTTCGTGCTGGTCGGCTCGATCTTCGACCGCTCGGGCGTGGCGCTGCGCCTCGTCAACTTCGCGATCGCCATCGTTGGCCGCGGACCCGGCATGCTGCCGCTGGTGGCCATCGTGGTCGCCATGTTCCTGGGTGGCATCTCGGGCTCCGGGCCGGCCAATGCGGCGGCGGTGGGTGCGGTGATGATCGCGGCCATGTCGCGCGCAGGTTACCCCGCCGCCTACTCCGCGAGCGTGGTGGGCGCGGCTGCCGCCACCGACATCCTGATCCCGCCATCGGTGGCCTTCATCGTCTACTCGGTGCTGGTGCCGGGTGCCTCGGTGCCGGCGCTGTTCGCGGCCGGCATGATCCCGGGCTTGCTGGCCGGCGTCGCGCTGATCGTGCCCGCGGTGTGGATGGCACGCCGGCACAACATGGGCCAGCTGGAATCAAGCCTGCCACGGCCGCCGTTCTGGCAGAGCCTGCGCGAGGCCGTGTGGGGCCTGGCGGCGCCGGTGCTGATCCTGGGCGGCATGCGCATGGGCTGGTTCACGCCGACCGAGGCCGCCGTGGTGGCCGTGTTCTACGGCCTGTTCGTCGGCATGGTGGTGCACCGCACGATCAGCGTGCGCGACCTGTTCCCCATCCTGCGCGAGTCGGGCGAACTCTCGGCCGTGATCCTGCTGGTGGTTTCGCTGGCCGGCATCTTCGCCTACTCGCTGTCCACGCTGGGCGTGATCGACCCGGTGGCCACGGCCATCGTGAACTCGGGCCTGGGCGAATACGGCGTGCTGTCGCTGCTGATCCTGCTGCTGATCACCGTGGGCATGTTCCTGGACGGCGTGTCGATCTTCCTGATCTTCGTGCCGCTGCTGTGGCCCATCGTGCAGCACTACAACTGGGACCCGGTGTGGTTCGGCGTGATCCTCACGCTGAAGGTCGCGCTGGGCCAGTTCACGCCGCCGCTGGCGGTCAACCTGATGGTGTCCTGCCGCATCGCCAAGGTGCGCATGGAAGAGACCGTGCGCTGGGTCGGCTGGATGCTGCTTGCGATGTTCCTGGTCATGGTGGCGGTGATCGCCTGGCCGCAGCTCGCCTTGTGGTTACCGGCCAAGCTCGGCTATTGATGTTCCCAACGAAAGGAAAGTGCCCATGAAATTCCGCCACTCCCTGCTCGCGCTGGCTGCCGTCGCCACCGCCTTCGGCAGCTTCTCGGTGCCGGCCACCGCACAGAACTACAAGGCCGAGTACAAGCTGTCGCTGGTACTGGGCCCGCCCACGCCCTGGGGCATGGCCGGCAAGATCTGGGCCGACCTGGTCAAGGAACGCACCCAGGGCCGCATCAACATCAAGCTGTATCCGGGCGTCTCACTGATCCAGGGCGACCAGACGCGCGAGTTCAGCGCGCTGCGCCAGGGCGTGATCGACCTGGCCGTGGGCTCCACCATCAACTGGTCGCCGCAGGTCAAGGAACTCAACCTGTTCTCGCTGCCCTTCCTGATGCCCGATTACGCGGCCGTGGACGCGCTGACGCAGGGCGAAGTCGGAAAAGACCTGTTCGCACGGCTCGAGAAGGCCGGCGTGTTGCCGCTGGCCTGGGGCGAGAACGGCTACCGCGAAGTGACCAACTCCAAGCGCCCGATCAAGTCGCCCGAGGACTTGAAGGGCATGAAGCTGCGCGTGGTCGGCTCGCCGCTGTTCGCCGACACCTTCACGGCACTGGGCGCCAACCCTACGCAGATGAGCTGGGCCGACGCCCAGCCCGCGCTCGCCAGTGGCGCCGTGGACGGCCAGGAGAACCCGCTGTTCATGTTCCCCGTGCTCAAGCTGCACAACATGGGCCAGAAGTTCGTGACGACCTGGGGCTACATGGCCGATCCGCTGGTGTTCGTGGTCAACAAGGAGATCTGGGAGTCCTGGACGCCGGCCGACCGCGACATCGTGCGCAAGGCCGCGCTGGACGCGGGCAAGCAGGAGATCGCGCTGGCCCGCAAGGGGCTGGTCGAGGCCGACAAGCCGCTGCTCAAGGACATCGCCGGCATGGGCGTGACGGTGACCCAACTCAGCGCGGCCGAACGCGACGCCTTCGTCAAGGCCACGCGGCCGGTCTACACGAAGTGGAAGGCGCAGATCGGCAGCGGTCTCGTCGACAAGGCCGAGAAGGCCATCGCGGCGCGGCCGAAGTAAGGCACCGCGGCATCCGGCGGCGGCCCAGCGCAAGGCTGCCGCCCGGCGAGCGCTTCAGCGCAGGTACTCGCCGCTGGCCTCGGGCTGGAACAGCAGGGCCTGCACCTGCAGCGCGGCGGCCCGGCCATCGGGCAGCGCCCAGCACGCCATCTCGCCCACCTTCGCACCGAGCAGCGCCGTGCCGATCGGCGACAGCACCGAGACCTGCCCCTGCGCGGCATCGGCCTCGGAGGGGTACACCAGCGTCAGCTCGCGCGGCCCGGCGCCTGATGCATCGGCCACCCGCACCCGCGAGCGCATCGTCACAACGTCGGGCGCCATGTCGGTGGGCGCCACCAGATCCGCGTTGTCGAGCAGAGCCTGCACGTCCGCATGCGCGGGGTTGCCGGCATCGACCAGCTTGGCGACGCGCACATGGTCGAGTTCGCTCAAGGTGCGGATCACCGCCGCTGTGGACACAACATTCATTTCACACTCCTGCATCGGAAAAAGAAAACGCCGGGTGGAAGCCCGGCGATCCGATATGGCGAAGAAGAAGAGGAAGGTTCGCCGGGCTCAGGAGGGTGCGGCGGGCTTTCGGCCCGCCACCATGGGGCGGCCGGCCGTCACCTGGTCCGCGCGCACGTCTGCACGCACTGCGAAGCAGCGGTGCAGAGGGGACGGAACCAGGCGCATGGGAACGGCTTTCAGTGTTGCAGGATCTTGTTCAGGAAGTCCTTGGTCCGGGGCTGGCGAGCGTCCGGGTTGCCGAAGAAGTCTTCCTTGGAGCAGTCCTCAAGGATACGCCCACCCACGTCGATGAAGATCACGCGGTTGGCCACCTTGCGGGCAAAGCCCATCTCGTGGGTCACGACCATCATGGTCATGCCTTCCTTGGCCAGACCCACCATCACGTCCAGCACCTCGCCGACCATCTCGGGGTCGAGCGCCGAAGTGGGTTCGTCGAACAGCATCACGATCGGGTCCATCGACAGCGCGCGCGCGATCGCCACGCGCTGCTGCTGGCCGCCCGACAGCTGGCCCGGGAACTTGTCCTTGTGCGCCATCAGGCCCACGCGGTCCAGCATCTTGAGGCCACGCGTCTTGGCCTCGTCGGCGCTGCGGCCCAGCACCTTGATCTGCGCGATCGTCAGGTTCTCGGTCACCGACAGGTGCGGGAACAGTTCGAAATGCTGGAACACCATGCCGACCTTGGAGCGCAGCTTGGGCAGATCGGTCTTGGGATCCGTGACCCCGATGCCGTTGACCACGATGCTGCCCTTCTGGATGGGCTCCAGCGCGTTGACGGTC
Source organism: Pseudorhodoferax soli (assembly GCF_003337555.1). GTDB lineage: Bacteria > Pseudomonadota > Gammaproteobacteria > Burkholderiales > Burkholderiaceae_C > Pseudorhodoferax > Pseudorhodoferax soli. Next base: position 735,028 of record NZ_QPJK01000002.1, read on the forward strand.
TTGATCAGCGTGGACTTGCCCGAGCCGGACGGCCCGCAGACCACCACCACGTCGCCCTTGTTGATGTTCACATTGCAGTTGTTGAGCACCTGCACCGGGCCGTACCACTTGGACACGTCCTTGATTTGGATCATTTGTTCAGCCATTTGATTTCTTTCCAGACGGGTACTTGTTCAGCGGATGATGGCGATTTTCTTGTGCAGGCGCTTGACCAGCCAGGACAGCGCATAGCACAGCACGAAGTAGACGACCGCAGCGAGCAGGTACGACTCGATCGGGCGGCCGAAGTTCTTGCCGGCCGTCTCGAAGCCCTTGAGCATGTCGTAGGCGCCGATGGCGTAGACCAGCGAGGTGTCCTGGAACAGGATGATGGTCTGCGTCAGCAGCACGGGCAGCATGTTGCGGAAGGCCTGCGGCAGGATCACCAGCGTCATGTTCTGCCGGTAGCTCATGCCCACGGCCATGCCCGCGAAGACCTGGCCGCGCGGAATGGACTGGATGCCGGCGCGCATGATCTCCGAGAAGTACGCCGCCTCGAACGCGATGAAGGTGATGATGGCCGACATCTCCGCGCCGATGGGCCGACCGATGAGGAAGGGCACGATCAGGAAGAACCACAGGATCACCATCACCAACGGGATGCTGCGCATGCCGTTGACGTAGATGGCGGCGGGGGTGTCCAGCCACTTCTTGCCCGACAGGCGCATCAGCGCCAGCAGCGTGCCGAAGAAGATGCCGCCCAGCGTGGCCACGACCGTCAGGAACACGCTGAAGTAAAAGCCCTTCAGCACGAAGTCGGTGATGACACTCCAGTTGTAGAAGCCGAAGTCGAGATTCATGTCAGTGGCCTCCCGTGCCGCCGGCAGCGACGAAGCCCGGCACACGCGCACGCTTCTCGATGAAGGCCATGATGCGGTTGATGACCATGGCCGAGATGATGTAGAGCACCGTCACGCCCAGGTACATCTCGATCGGGCGGGCGGTTTCCTCACCGGCCTGCATGGCGAACTGGGTCAGCTCGGCGATCGACACGGCGAACGCGACCGAGGAGTTCTTGAAGATGTTCATGGACTCGCTGGTGAGCGGCGGCAGGATCATGCGGTAGGCCATCGGCAGGATCACATAGCGGTAGTACTGCCAGGTCGTGAACCCCACGGCCATGCCGGCATAGCGCTGGCCGCGTGGCAAGGCCTGGATGCCGGCACGCAGCTGTTCGGCGATCCGTGCCGAAGTGAAGAAGCCCAGCGCCAGCACCACGAGGATGAAGGGCGGCACATCGCGCGCGGGTGTGAAGATGGCGGGCACCACGTGGTACCACAGGAAGATCTGCACCAGCAGCGGGATGTTGCGAAAGAGCTCCACCCAGGCGTTGCCAAAGCGAACCCAGCCAGGGCTATTGGGCAGCGTGCGCAGGATGCCGACCAGCGAACCCACGACAAGCGCCACCAGCAGCGCCGACAGGGCGACGGAAATGGTCCAGCCCCAGGCCGAGAGCATCCATTGCAAGTAGGTCGGGTCTTTGCCGCCCGGATCCTGCAGGTAGACCTGCCAATCCCAATTTCCCATCGGGAACTCCTCTTTGTCGTCTTTGAATTCGGTTCCGGCACAAAAACGCCCGCTCGAATCGGCGGGCGTTCAGTGCGTCACCCAGTGCAGATTACTTGGCTGCGTAATCTTCCATGGGCTTGTCGTTCGGGTTGGCCCAAGCTTGCTTGGTGGCCTCGGACATCGGCAGGCCGATCTTGGTGTTGGTCGGCGGGATGGGCTGCAGGAACCACTTGTCGTACAGCTTGGCCAGCGAACCGTCGGCGATCTGGCGCTTGATGCTGTCGTCCACGGCCTTCTTGAAGGCCGGGTCGTCCTTGCGCAGCATGCAGGCGATCGGCTCGACCGATAGCACTTCGCCAACCATCTTGTAGTCGGCCGCGTTGCGCGACTTGGAGGCATTGGCCGCCAGGATGGAGCCGTCCATCACGAAGGCATCGGCGCGGCCAGATTCCAGCAGCAGGAAGCTGTCGGCGTGGTCCTTGCCCATGACTTCCTTGAAGTCGAGGCCTTCGGCGCGCTTGTTCCTGCGCAGCGTCTGCACCGAGGTGGTGCCGGTGGTGGTGGCCACCGTCTTGCCCTTGAGGTCAGAGATGCCGTTGATGCCCGAACTGGCCTTGGTCAGGATGCGCACTTCTTCCACGTAGGTCGTCACGGCGAAGGACACGTCCTTGGCGCGCGTGGCGTTGTTGGTGGTGGAGCCGCACTCCAGGTCGACCGTGCCGTTCTGCACCAGCGGGATGCGGTTCTGCGAGGTGACGGGCGTGTACTGGATCTTGATCTCCTTGCCGGCGGCCTTGGAGAGGTCGGCAACGATGCGTTCGCCCATTTCGGTGTGGAACCCGACGTACTTGCCATTGCCCAGCGTATAGGACAGGGCCGAGGAGTCGCGCACGCCGAGGCTGATGCTGCCGCTTGCCTTGATCTTCGCCAGCGTGTCGTTGCTTTGCGCGAAAGCGCCGCCCGCGGCCAGTGCCGTGCACACGATAGCGAGGATGTGCTTCTTCATTCAAACTCTCCTAAGAAAACGGAAGGGAAATAAGACCTTAAACCAGGATATCGGCGTCAGCGGAGATACCCGCATGCCTCTCGCCAACACGAAAGAACCGTGAAAACTGTGGCAATTGTTTGTCTCTCAATGCGGTCGCGCTGCCGCTGCCATCGAAGGAAAAGGTCTTGGTCGCTGCATGGGCAGGAGCACAAGCAGCTTGCATGCCAGGCTCTGCTGTCCACACCGGGCGCCGCGGACTGTAAGGTCCCCGGCAGTATTCAAGCCAATGCCGATTGAACGCGGCCGGATGCAAGAAACGAATAATCTTACGCCGCACCCGATCCCTCGGTTCCGCGGTGTCCTGCGGTCTCGACCAGGTAGGTCCACAGCGCCTGGGCAGAGCGCTTGGGCACGGCGTGCGCTCCGGGCTTCTCACGGTAGGCCCGCACGTCCAATGTCATCTCCATGCCGGGCATCCCTGCCGGTGCCGCGCTGACCAGACGGCGAGCGCGAAGCTCTTTCTTGACCGCGCTGTAAGGCAGGAAGGCAATGCCATGGCCTTCCAGCGCCATGGCCTTGAGACCTTCGGACATGTCGGTCTCGTAGACGCGGTCCAGGTGGATGGGCGTGGGCGACTGCTTGAGCAGCATGTCCACCATCTGCCCCATGTAGGCGCCCGGCGCGTAGCCCAGGTAGGGCAGCAACTGGCCAGGACGGCCCGGCAGTTGATGGAGCGGGGCGCCATCCGCGTCGGCCTTGACATAGGGTGCCATGACCTCGCGGCCCAGGCTGACCATCTCGTAGCGGTTGGCCGCGAGCTGGAACGGCTGGGAGCTGTGGTGGTAGGCGATCAGCAGATCACAGCTGCCTTCGACGAGGCGCATCACGGCATCGTGAACGTTCAACGCGATGAGCCTGCTCTTGAGCGGGCCGAACTTCTCGCGCAGGCTGGTCACCCAGGCCGGAAAGAAGGTGAAGGCCAGCGTGTGCGGCACAGCGAACTCGACCACGTCCTGGCCTGCCGAGTTGTGGCCGCGCAGCATGGCGCGCGTGCTCTGCAGTGCCTGCAGCATCTCCAACGATTGGGTGTAGAGCGTCTCGCCCGCCGGCGTGAGCCGCGTCGGGTACGAACTGCGGTCAACGAGGTCGGTACCGGCCCAGGCCTCCAGGGCCTGGATGCGGCGCGAGAACGCCGGCTGCGTCACATGGCGCAGCTGGGCCGAGCGGCTGAAACTGCGCGTCTCGGCCAAGCTCACGAAATCTTCGAGCCACTTGGTCTCCATCACCGCATTATGGAACGGCGGCGGCACCTCGGCGGTGCGGCCGCTGGAGCTTCACCCGACGGCGGACAGCGCCAGCAACACAACGACCAGCACGGCATACGGAAACGCCACCGTGGGCCGCGCCGCAGCCGCGAGGTACTCCGCCAGCAGGCCCATGGGGCCCGGGCGCGTGGCCAGCCAGTCGGAGTAGAGCTGGCAGACGGCACGCGGTGAGGCCATCGGGTCGCGCAACAGGCCCTCCACGTGGAGCAGCCGGTCAACCAGGCGGGACTGGCCGGTGCGCACGATCGCCTCCTGCACCCACAGCACGCCGACCAGAACGATGGTCAGCACCGCATCGAAGCTCAGGGCCACGGCCATTGCCGTGAGCGCCACGGCGCCCAGCTTGATCCACAGGGCGCTGCGTTCGCTGGCTTCGCAATCGCGGTGCAGTGCCGTCCATTCGCGCCCCAACAGGGCGGCTTCACTCGTTTCCATGCGGGCGAGCATAGCCGCCCGCCCTCATAGGCCTCAGCGCCGGCGCTTGTCGATGAAGGCCTGCACGCCGTCCAGCGCCGCGGCGTCCATCATGTTGCAGGCCATGGTGGCGCCGGCATCCTGGTAGGCGGCAGCCATGCCGACCTCGAGTTGGCGATAGAACAAGGCCTTGCCCATGGCCAGTGCCACCTGGGGCTTGGCGACGATGCTGGCCGCCAGCGTGGCCACCGCCCCGGCCAGCGCCTCGGGCGCGGCCACGCGGTTGACGAGGCCTTTGGCGCGTGCCTCCTCGGCACCGATGAAGTCGCCCGTGACCAGCATCTCGAACGCGGCCTTGCGCGGCAGGTTGCGCGACAAGGCCACGCTGGGCGTAGAGCAGAACAGGCCCAGGTTCACACCGCTGACCGCGAAGCGCGCGTCGCTGGCGGCCACGGCCAGGTCGCACATCGCGACCAGCTGGCAGCCTGCCGCGGTGGCGATGCCCTGCACCTGGGCGATCACGGGCACGGGCAGCTTCTGGACCGCCAGCATCAGCTTCGTGCACTGGGCGAACAGGCGCTGGTAGTAGGCCAGCGAGGGCTCGGCGCGCATCTCCTTCAAGTCGTGGCCGGCGCAGAAGGCGCGGCCGGCAGCGGCGATGACCAGCACGCGCAGCGTGTCGTCGGCAGCGGCCGCGTCGAGTTCGGACTGCAGCGCAGCCAGCATGGCCTCGCTCAGTGCGTTGAAGGCGTCAGGTCGGTTCAGGGTCAGGGTGCGGACGCCGCTGGCGTCCTGGCTGCGCAGCACCAAAGCGTTGTTCGAATCGGTCATGTTCGTCTCCAGCGAAGCCCTGCAGTCTGCCACCACAATGCGGCCATGCCCGCCCAGCCCAAGGCCTTGCCCGCGATCGTGCCCGACCGCTGCACCGGCTGCGGGCGCTGCGTGGGCGCCTGCCCGCCGCATGTGCTCTCGCTCGCGGTGCCGGGCGGCCAGCGCTGGGGCCGCAAGAACGCGGTGCTGCACGACATCGCCGGCTGCACCGGCTGCGCGCTGTGCTTCGTGGTGTGCCCGTTCGATGCGATCCGCATGGAGCGGACCGCAGCCACTTAAGCCTTGGCCCGCTGGCGCAGCTCGAACTTCTGGATCTTGCCGGTCGAGGTCTTGGGAATCGGCTCGAAGCGCACGTCGCGCGGCACCTTGTAGCCGGCCAGGTGGGCCTTGCAGTGGGCCACCAGATCCTCGGCCGTGACCTGTGCGCCAGCCTTGGCCTCGACATAGGCGACCGGTGCCTCGCCCCACTTGGCATCGGGCTTGGCCACGACGGCGCAGGCCAGCACGGCCGGATGGCGGTACAGCACGTCCTCGACCTCGATCGAGCTGATGTTCTCGCCGCCGCTGATGATGATGTCCTTGCTGCGGTCCTTGATGCGCGCGTAGCGGTCGGCCTCGAGCACCGCGAGGTCACCGGTGTGGAACCAGCCGCCCTCGAAGGCCTTGGCCGTCGCCGCTGGATTCTTGAGATAGCCCTTCATGACGATGTTGCCGCGGAACATGATCTCGCCCATGGTCTGGCCGTCGGCCGGCACCTCGGCCAGCGTGGCCGGGTCCAGCACCGTCATGCCGTCCTGCAGCGCGTAGCGCACGCCCTGGCGTCCGTTCAGGCGCGCCTGCTCGGCAATGTCGGCATCGGCCCAGGTGGCGCGCTTGGCTGCCACGCCGGCCGGGCCATAGACCTCGGTCAGCCCGTACACGTGCGTGATGTCGAAGCCAATCTTCGCCATGCCCTCGATCATCGCGGCCGGCGGCGATGCACCCGCCACCATGCCGCGCACGCCGGTCACGCCCTCGCGCAGCGCCGCATCGGCGTTGACGATCAGGCTGTGCACGATGGGCGCCGCGCAGTAGTGCGTCACGCCGTGCTCGCGCATGGCCGCCAGGATGGCCGGCGCCTCCACGCGGCGCAGGCACACGTGCACGCCGGCCTGCAGGGCCACCGTCCATGGAAAGCACCAGCCGTTGCAGTGGAACATCGGCAGCGTCCACAGGTAGCGCGGGAACTGCGGCATGGTCCAGGTAACCACGTTGCCGACGGCGTTGAGGTAGGCGCCGCGGTGGTGGGTCACCACGCCCTTGGGGTCGCCCGTGGTGCCGCTGGTGTAGCTGATGGCGATGGCGTCCCACTCGTCCTGCGGGCCGTCCAGCCGCGCCAGCGGTGCATGGGCGGCCAGCCAGGCCTCGTACTCGTGCGCGCCCAGGCGGCGGTGCTCGCCCGCGTACTCGCTGTCGGCCACGTCGATGACCAGCGGCGTGCGGCCATGCTGGCCCTGCAGCAGCGCCAGCGCCTTGGCTATGACGGGCGCGAACTCCGTGTCGGTGATCAGCACCTGGGCCTCGCAGTGGTGCATCTGCCAGGCCAGCAGCTCGGCGTCGAGCCGCGTGTTGAGCGTGTTCAGCACCGCATTCAAGGCCGGCACGGCGTAGTGCGCCTCGGCCATCTCGGGCGTGTTGGGCAGCATCACGCTGACCGTGCTGCCGCGCCCCACGCCGGCCGCGCGCAGTGCCGCTGCAAGCCGGCGCGAGCGCTCGTGCACCTGCGCCCAGTTGTAGCGGCGCTGGCCGTGGATGACGGCCGGCAGGTCGCCGAAGACCTCGGCCGTGCGCTCCACGAAGCCCATGGGCGACAGCGCCACGTGGTTGGCGGGGTTGCGGTCCAGATCTTGTTCGTAGATGTTCATGCGCTGTCTCCTCGGGCGAAGGGCGCATTCTGGAGCCGGCGACCTTCACGGATTGCGACGAATGTTTTCAGGCCGTGGCCGCCAGCGCCTGGTCCAGGTCCCACAGGATGTCGTCGATGTGCTCCAGCCCCACGGACAGCCGCACCATGTCGGGCAGCACGCCGGCGGCAAGCTGCTGGTCGGGCGCGAGCTGGCGGTGCGTGGTGCTGGCCGGATGGATGATCAGCGTGCGCGTGTCGCCGATGTTGGCCAGGTGGCTCATGAACTGGGCCGACTCGATGAAGCGCACGCCCGCCTCCACGCCGCCCTGCACGCCGAAGGCCAGCAGGCCGGACGCCATGGGCACGCCGCCGATGCTGCGCATCTGCCGCTGCACCAACGCATGCTGCGGGTGCTCCGGCAGGCCCGGGTAGTTGACCCAGCCCACGCGCGGATGCGCCTTCAGGAACTGCGCCACCTTGAGCGCGTTGCTGCAATGGCGCTCCATGCGCAGCGGCAGCGTCTCCACGCCCTGCAGGATCTGCCAGGCCGACATGGGCGACAGGGCCGCGCCGTACACGCGCAGCGTCTCCATGCGTGCGCGCATCGCGAACGCGAAATCGCCGAAGGTCTCGTGGAACTTCACGCCGTGGTAGCCCGGCGAGGGCTCGGTCATGCCCGGGAACTTGCCGTTGTTCCAGGCGAAGTTGCCGTGCGGCTTGCAGCTCTCGACGATCACGCCGCCCAGCGTGGTGCCGTGCCCCGCCAGGTACTTGGTGGCCGAGTGCACGACGATGTCGGCGCCCAGCGCCAGCGGCTGGCACAGGTAGGGGCTGGGCACGGTGTTGTCCACCACCAGCGGCACGCCGTGGGCATGGGCGACTTCGGCCACGGCCGCGATGTCCAGCACCGTGAGGCTGGGGTTGCCCAGGGTCTCGGCGAACACCGCGCGCGTGTTGGGCCGCATCGCGGCCGCAAAGGCCTGCGGGTCGGTCGCGTCGACGAAGCTGGTCTCGATGCCGAACTTCTTCAGGCTCACCGCCAGCATGGTGACCGAGCCGCCGTACAGCGCGCCGGCCGCCACCACATGGTCGCCCGCCTGCAGGATGGTCATGAGCGCCATGGCCTCGGCAGCCATGCCCGAGGCACTGGCCACGGCCGCGCGGCCGCCTTCGAGCGCCGCCACGCGCTCTTCCAGCGCCGCCACCGTGGGGTTGGACAGGAGCGAGTAGACGTTGCCGAAGGTCTGCAGGTTGAACAGCGCGGCCGCGTGCTCGGCGCTGTCGAACACGAAGCTCGTGGTCTGGTAGATCGGCAGCGCGCGGGCACCCGTGGCCGCGTCGGGGATCTGGCCGGCGTGGATGGCCAGCGTCTCGGGCTGGAATTGGCGGTCTGCCATGTTAGGACACCATGGGCCGCTTGGCCGAGATCACGCGCGTGTTCACGCCCGCCCAATGCAGGCCGCCGAACAGCCGCGCGTGCTCGATCTTCACGCAGCGGTCCATCACGCTGTCCAACCCGGCCACGCGCACCAGCGCATCGGCCTCTTCATTGACCACGCCGATCTGCTGCCACAGGCATTTGGCGCCGATGGCGATGGCCTGCTGCGCGATCGGCAGCACGTCCTCGGTGCGGCGGAACACGTCGACCATGTCCACCGGCCCGGCCAGGTCCGCCAGGCTGGCCACGCAGGGCTGGCCCAGCACCTCGCTGCCGGCGTAGCGCGGGTTCACCGGGAAGATGGTGTAGCCATGCTGCTGCATGTACTTGGCCGCGAAGTAGCTCGGCCGGTGCCATTCGGCCGACAGGCCGACCACGGCGATGCGCCGGTGCTGGTGCAGTATGCGGCGCAGGGTGCTGATGTCGTCCGCCATGGGCGCGGGTCTCCTCGGGAATGTGACCGCCCCACTGTAGCCTGCGCTACTTCACATAGCCCGACACCGCCTTCCAGCGGCCGTCCTGGATCTGCGACAGGCGCGACTCGTCCGTGCCCAAACGCTTGGTCGCGGTGTAGCTGGACGGCGCCGCGCCAAACATGTCCGACGGGTAGCTCATGGTGTCCATGGTCTTCACGAAGCTGTCCGTCGTGAGGTTGGGGCCCACCTTCTGCGCCGCCTGGATCAACTGGTCGAGGATGCTGTAGCCGTAGACCGACAGCACCGTCGGGTCTTCGTTGAAGCGCGTCTTGTACTTGTTGGCCCAGAAGCGGATCGGCTGCGAGGCCTCGTCCAGGTAGGGGTGCTGCGCGCCCATCGCGGCGTACAGCCCGTCCATGTTCTTGCCGCCCAGCTTGTGGATCAAGTCGGTGTAGGCGCCGCTGGAGGCGAAGAAGGTGGGCGAGAAGCCGGTCTTGCGCGCCTCGGCAATGGTGCCGATGGTCTCGCGGATGATGGTGCCCAGCACCACGAAGTCGCAGTTGGCCGCCTTGAGCCGCGCCACCTGCGAGGAGAAATCGGTCGCGCCGCGCTTGAAGCTGGTCTTCTCGCCGAGCTCCATGTTCATGGTCTTGAGCCCGGCCTCGGCACCGCGCAGCACCTCCAGGCCGAAGTCGTCGTCCTGGTAGATGGTGCAGACCTTCTTGGCGCTCTTCTCTTTGGCCAGCCCCGGCAGCATCGAGCGGATCTGGTCGTAGTAGGTCGCCGCGAACGAGTACTTGAGCCGGTGCAGCGGCTCGTACATCTCGCGCGCCGCCGTGATGGGCTGGAAGTTGACGATGTTCTTGTCGAACAGTACCGGCATCGCCGCCATGTTCTGCGCCGTGCCCAGGTGGCCCGCGATGATGAACACCTTGTCCTGGTTCACGAGCTTCTGCGCCGCCAGCACGGCGCGCTTGGGGTCGTAGCCGCTGTCCTCGACCAGCAGCTTGAGCTTGCGCCCGTGCAGCCCGCCCTGTTCGTTGGCCTCGTCCACGCGCAGCAGCATGCCGTTGCGGGCCTGCTTGCCGTAGCCGGCCAGCGGGCCGGACAAATCCTGGATGGTGCCGACCAGGATCTCGGTCTTGCTCACGCCCTGCTGCTGGCCCCAGGCGATTGGCGCTGCCGCCAGGGCGATGGCGGCCAGGGCCGCGGAACAGAGACGAAGCGACATGGGGAGTCTCCTGCCACCGCTGGGAATGCGATGGATGTTGCGATCGATGTTACAAATGTCTCACACTTTTCGGCCGCATAGAGGACAAGTGCGGCGCCCGCCGCCCCGCACTTTCCCTATCACTTCACGTAGTCAGAGACCACCTTCCAGCGCCCGTCCTGCAGTTGCGACAGGCGCGACGCCGTGCTGCCCAGGTGCTTGGTCGGGCTGTAGTCGCTGCCGGCGCTGCCGAACATGTCAGGCTCGTAGCGCATGGTGTCCATGGTCTTCACGAAGCTGTCGGTCGTGAGGTTGGGGCCGGTCTTCTGCAAGGCCTGGACCAGCTGGTCGATGATGTTGTAGCCGTAGACCGAGAACACCGTCGGGTCTTCGTTGAAGCGCGTCTTGTACTTGTTGGCCCAGAAGCGCACCGGCTGCGAGGCCTCGTCCAGGTAGGGGTGCAGCACCGTCATCGTGGCGTACATGCCGTCCATGGGCTTGCCGCCCAGCTTGTGGATCAGGTCGGTGTAGGCCGCGCTGGAGGCGAAGAAGGTCGGCGAGAAGCCGGTCTTGCGCGCCTCGGCGATGGTGCCGATGGTCTCGCGGATGATGGTGCCCAGCACCACGAAGTCGCAGCCGGCGGCCTTCAAACGCGCCACCTGCGAGGAGAAATCGGTCGCGCCCCGCTTGAAGCTGGTCTTCTCGCCCAGCTCCATGTTCATGGCCTTGAGCGCCGCCTCGGTGCCCCGCTGCACCTCCAGGCCGAAGTCGTCGTCCTGGTAGATGGTGCAGACCTTCTTGGCGCCCTTCTCCTTGGCCAGGCCCGGCAGCGCCATGCGGATCTGGTCGTAGTACGTTGCCGCGAACGAGTACTTGAGCCGGTGCAGCGGCTCGTACATCTCGCGCGCGGCCGTGATCGGCAGGAAGTTGACGATGTTCTTGTCGAACTGCACCGGCATGGCCGCCAGGTTCTGCGCCGTGCCGAGGTGGCCCGCCACGATGAACACCTTGTCCTGGTTCACGAGTTTCTGCGCCGCCAGCACGGCGCGCTTGGGGTCGTAGCCGCTGTCCTCGGCCAGCAGCTTGAGCTTGCGGCCGTGCACGCTGCCCTGCTCATTGAGTTCCTCCACGCGTAGCAGCATGCCGTTGCGTGCCTGCTTGCCGTAGCCGGCCAGCGGGCCCGATATGTCCTGGATGGTGCCGACCAGGATCTCGGTCTTGCTCACGCCCTGCTGCTGGGCCCAGGCAGCGGGCAGCGCCAGTGCGGCGGCGAGAACCAATGGGATGCGTGCGTGCATGGCGGTGTCTCCTTGCTGTTGTCGTGAACGAAATCAGTGGTGTCAGCGGCGTCAGCGGTAAAGGGCCTCGATGCGCTCGGCGTATTTCTTCTCGATCAGCTTGCGCTTGAGCTTCATGGTCGGCGTCAGTTCCTCGTCCTCGGCGCTGAGCTGCGTCTCGAGCAGGAAGAATTTCTTGATCTGCTCCACCCGCGCGAACTTGGCGTTGACGCGGTCGAACTCCTGCTGGATCAGCGCCAGCACCTCGGGCGAGCGCGTCAGGCTGGCGTAGTTGCTGAACGGCACGTCGGCGTCCTGGGCGAACTTCTCCACGTTCTCCTGGTCGATCATGACGATGGCCGTGAGGTAGGCCCGGCGGTCGCCGATCACCACCGCGTCGGTGATGTAGGGCGAGAACTTGAGTTCGTTCTCCAGCTCGCTGGGCGTGATGTTCTTGCCGCCGGCCGTGATGATCACGTCCTTCATGCGGTCGGTGATGCGGTAGTAGCCCTCGGCATCCACCGTGCCCACGTCGCCCGTGTGCAGCCAGCCCTCGGCGTCGATGGCCTCGGCCGTCTTCTCGGGCTGGTTCAGGTAGCCCATGAACACGTTGGGGCCGCGCACCAGCAGTTCGCCCGTGGCCGGGTCGAGCCGCACCTCGTTGAAGTTCGCGGCCGGGCCGATGCTGCCGGGCTTCATGCGCGCGGCCGGCACGCCGGTGGCTGCGCCGCAGGTTTCGGTCATGCCCCAGACCTCCAGCATCGGCACGCCCAGCGCCAGGTACCAGCGCACCAGGTCGGGCGAGATCGGCGCCGCGCCGGTCACGAGATAGCGCGCGCGGTGGATGCCGATCAGCTTGCGCACGTTGTCCAGCGCCAGCCAGCGCGCGATGCGAAAGCGCGCCTTGTCGGCCGCCGCCACGGGGCGCCCGGCCAGCACGTCGTCGGCGATGCGCTGGCCCACAGCGATGCTCCAGCCATAGGCCGCCTGCTGCAGCCGGCTGGCGTCCTTGAGCGCGATCATCACGCCAGAATAGAACTTCTCCCAGACGCGCGGTACGGCCGTGAACACGGTGGGCGCGATCTCGCGCACGTTCTCGGGCACGGTCTCGGGGTTCTCGACGAAGTTGAGCTTGGCGCCCGTGTACAGCGCCGAATATTCGCCGCCCATGCGCTCGGCGATGTGGCACAGCGGCAGGAAGCACATGCGCTCGTCCGTCGCGTCCTGCGCCACCAGCGTGTTGTAGCCGCGCGCCGCGTAGACCAGCGCGCGGTGGCTGTGCATGGCGCCCTTGGGCTTGCCCGTGGTGCCCGAGGTGTAGACCAGGATGGCCAGGTCCTCGGGCCGGCAGGCGGCCGCGCGCTGCTCCAGCAGGCCGGGGTGCGCCGCGGCATGGGCGCGGCCGCGTTCGCGCAGTGCCGCCAGGCTCATCACGTCCGGGTCGTCCAGCCCGCGCAGGCCCTCCATGTCGAACACCACGATCTTGGTCAGCGCCGGCAGCTGCGCACGCACCTGCAAGGCCTTGTCGAGCTGCTCGTCGTCCTCCACGAACAGCAGCCGCGTGCGCGAGTCCTCGCACAGGTAGTGCACCTGGCTGGCCGCGTCGGTCGGGTAGATGCCGTTGGCCACGCCGCCGGCGCTCAGCACCGCCAGGTCGGCCAGCACCCAGTCGACCACGGTGTTGGACAGGATGGAGGCGGTGTCCCCGGGCGCGAAGCCCAGGTCCAGCAAGCCGTGCCCGATCTCGCGCACGCCCTGCGCCACGGCGGCCCAGCTGTGGCTGCGCCAGATGCCGAGCTGCTTCTGGCGCAGCCAGGTGGTGTTGCCACGCTTGGCGACGGCCTCCCAGAACATGGCAGAAATGGTCTCGCCCGGCACCACGATCTCGGTGCGTGGCTGGATGTGCGACAGGTCCCAGAGTTGGCCCATATTCACCGCCAGTTCTTCTTTTTCTTCCAACGCCGCTCGCCACGCACGCCGGCTTCCTTCATGCCGAGGTAGAACTCCTTGATGTCGTCCTTCTCGCGCAGCCGGGCGCAGGTGTCTTCCAGCACGATGCGGCCGTTCTCCAGCACATAGCCGTAATCGGCCACGTTCAGCGCCATGTTGGCGTTCTGCTCGACCAGGAGGAAGGTGGTGCCGCGCTCGCGGTTGATGCGCACCACGATCTCGAAGATCTCCTTGGTCAGCTTGGGCGACAGGCCCAGGCTGGGCTCGTCCAGCAGGATCAGGTCGGGCGCGGCCATCAGCGCGCGCGAGATCGCCAGCATCTGCTGCTGGCCGCCCGACAGCAGGCCGGCGTCCTGGCCCGCGCGCTCGCGCAGGATGGGGAAGTAGCCGAACACAGACTCCAGGTCGCGCGCCACGCCGTCGCGGTCGCTGCGCGTGTAGGCGCCCATGGCCAGGTTGTCGCGCACGCTCAGCAGCGGAAACACCTCGCGGCCCTCGGGCACATGCGACAGGCCCAGGCGCACGATCAACGCCGGGTCTTGCGCGGTGATGTCCTCGCCCTTGAACTCGATCGAGCCCTTGCGCGGATCGAGGATGCCCGAGATGGTTTTGAGGATGGTGGTCTTGCCCGCGCCGTTGCTGCCCAGCACGGTGGAGATCTCGCCGCGCCGCACCTGCAGGCTCACGCCGCGGATGGCCTTGATCGGGCCGTAGGCGCTCTCCACATTGAGCAGCTTCAGAACCGGCTGGTCGCTGACGGGCGGCGGTACGTCGCTCATGCTGTGCGCCTCAGCGTCGCCACGTCGTCGACCGAGCCCAGGTAGGCCTCGATCACCGCCGGGTCGGCCTGCACCTCGGCCGGCGTGCCCAGCGCCAGCAGCTCGCCCTGGTTCATGGCCAGCACGCGGTCGGACACCTTGGACACCAGCGACATGTCGTGTTCCACCATGAGCACGGTCACGCCCAGTTCGTCGCGGATGTCCTGGATCCAGAAGGCCATGTCGTCGGTCTCCTCCACATTGAGGCCAGAGGAAGGCTCATCGAGCAGCAGCAGCTTGGGCTCGGTGCACAGCGCGCGCGCCAGCTCCACCACCTTGCGCACGCCGTAGGGCAGGCCGGCCACCATGGCGTCGCGGTGGTGCTGCAGGTCCAGCAGCTCGATCACGCGTTCGGCGTGCTCGCGCGCGTCGAGTTCGGCGCGCCGCGCGCGCGGCGTGAACAGCAGGTCGCCCCACAGGCCGGTCTGGCGGTGCGTGTGGCGGCCGATCAGCAGGTTGTGCAGCACGGTGGCATGCTCGAACAGCTCGATGTTCTGGAAGGTGCGCGCGATGCCCAGCGCCGCGATGCGGTGCGGCGCCTGTGCCGTCAGCGACTCGCCGCGGTAGCGGATCTCGCCCGAGGTCGGCGTGTAGATGCGGCTGATCAGGTTGAACACCGTGGTCTTGCCCGCGCCGTTGGGGCCGATCAGCGTGAAGACCTCGCCCTCCTGCACGTCGAAGCCCACGCGGTTGACGGCCAGCACGCCGCCGAAGCGCATGCTGACGTCCTGCACCTGCAACAGCGGCGCGGTCATGGCCCCCACGCTTGTCACTGCGTGTACTGCGCTGCCCCCCGGGGGGGCCTTCGCACCTTGGGGCGGCCCGGCGGTGCTCACTTGAGACGCTCCGACTTCTGAAACGACTTCTGCCGCTTGAACATGCCCTTGCGGTAGAACGGGAACATCGCGAAGTAGGT
The DNA here is from genome assembly GCF_003337555.1 of Pseudorhodoferax soli. GTDB lineage: Bacteria > Pseudomonadota > Gammaproteobacteria > Burkholderiales > Burkholderiaceae_C > Pseudorhodoferax > Pseudorhodoferax soli. The sequence continues at coordinate 750,044 of NZ_QPJK01000002.1, forward strand.
CCGCACCTTGAGCCAGCGCCCATACAGGCCCAACGGCTCGAACAGCACGAACACGATCAGCACCAGCCCGTAGACGAAGCCCTGCAAACCCGGCGCCATGCCGATCACCTCGGGCAGGTAGCCCTTGCCCAGCGCGATCAGCTGCGGCATGGCGATCAGGAAGGCCGCACCCAGGAAGGCGCCGTGCACCGAGCCCAGGCCACCGATCACCACCATCAGCAGCAGGTCGATCGACTGCAGCACGCTGAACTGGTCGGGCGACAGGAAGCTGATCTTGTGCGCGTACAGCGCACCGGCCAGGCCGGCCAGCGCCGCCGACAGCGAGAACGACAGCGTCTTGTAGCGCGCCAGATGGATGCCCATGCTCTGCGCCGAGACCTCTGAATCGCGGATCGCGACGAAGGCGCGGCCGGTCGGCGCACGCAGCAGGTTCAGGATGGCCAGCGTGGCGACCACCGCCAGCGCCAGGCACAGGAAGTAGAAGCCCTCGCCGCTGTCGAGCTTGAAGCTGCCGATGGCCGGCGCCTTCATGTGCAGGCCGGCGTTCCCGCCCGTCACGCTCTCCCAGCGTGCCAGCACCTCCTCGACGATCACGCCGAAGGCCAGCGTGGCCATGCCCAGGTAGATGCCCTTCACGCGCAGCGCCGGCAGGCCCACCACCACGCCCACGGCCGCCGCCAGCACCATCGCCATCACCATGGCCAAGGGGAACGGCCAGCCCAGGTTGGTCAGCACGCCCTGGGTGTAGGCGCCCACGCCCAGGAAGGCCGCGTGCCCCAGCGAGAACTGGCCCGTGAAGCCCGACAGCAGCATCAGCCCCAGGCCCGCGATGCCGTAGATCAGCACGAAGGTCAGCTGCGCCAGCCAGTACTCGGGCAGGGCCAGCGGCGCCAGCAGCAGCGCCACGAGCAAGAGGCCATACCAGAAGCGGTGGCCCTCGTGCTTGGCCAGGGCGATGTCCTGCGCGTACCCGGTCTTGAACAGGAATCTCATATCAGTCCGCCCGCCGGGCCGCCCCAAGGGCGGACTGCGCCCCCATGGGGGGAAGCGATACGCGCAGCGATGAGCGTGGGGGCTTGCGTACTTCCGCTCGCTGGGCCGCCCCAAGGGCGGACTGCGCCCCCTTGGGGGGAAGCGATACGCGTAGCGATGAGCGTGGGGGCTTCATACCTTCTTTCGCAACCGTTCGCCGAACAGGCCGTTGGGCCGCACCATCAGCATGACCAGCACCACGATGTAGGCCGCCGTGTCCTTGAAGCCATCGGGCAGGTAGAAGCCGGCCAACGACTCCACCACGCCGATCAGCACGCCGCCCACGATGGCGCCGGGCAGGCTGCCGAAGCCGCCGACCACCGCCGCCGGGAAGGCCTTGAGCCCGATGAAGCCCATGTTGGCGTGCACGAAGGTGATGGGCGCCAGCAGCAGCCCGGCCAGCGCCGCCACGGCCGCCGCGAGGCCCCAAACCAGGCCGTTGAGCCGGCGCACCGGAATGCCCATGTAGTAGGCCGCGAGCTGGTTCTGCGAAGAGGCCTGCATGGCGATGCCGAGCTTGCTGTAGCGGAACAGCGCGAACAGCAGCGCGCACAGCACGCCCGTGGCGCCGATCACGACCAGTTGCTCGGCGTTGAGCACCAGTTCGCCCAGGCGGTAGATCTCGTCCTTGTAGGGCACGGGCAGCGTGTGCGTCTCGGTGCCGATGCCGGGCACCATGGTGACGAGGCCGCGCGCCACGTAGCCAATGCCGATGGTCAGCATGACGATGGAGAAGGCCGGCTGCCCCAGGATCGGCCTGATCACCACGCGTTCGAGCAGCATGCCCAGCAGCGCCACGACGGCCACCGCACAGACCACGGCAACCCAGAACGCCAGGCCCAGCCAGGTCATCGCGGCGAAGCCAGCGAAGGCCCCCAGCATCATGAGTTCGCCCTGGGCGAAGCTGACGGTTTCGGTGGCCTTGTAGATCAGCACGAAGCCGAGCGCGATCAGGCCATAGATGCAGCCCTGCGCGATGCCACTGATCACCAGCTGGAGAAACTGCACCCGGGCCCCCATGTGTTGTGCCCGGGGTTTATAGCCGTGCCCCGCGCAACGGCGCTCAGGGTTGTTCCTCATCCACCGGGCAACGCGGCCCAGTCTAGGGTTTTGCCGGGGTCAGCCCGGTGCTGGCGTCGCCGTTGGCTGCACCAAACGCGGCCGTCCATCGTCGCCGATGGCCACGTAGGTCAACCGCGCCTCGGTGACCTTCACGTAGCGCTGCTCGGCGTGCCGGCGCTCGGCGTAGACCTCCACCTGCACCGTGACCGAGGTCTTGCCCACGCGCGTGATGGCGGCGAAGAAGGACAGCAGGTCGCCCACGCGCACCGGCTGCTTGAAGATGAACTCGTTGACGGCCACGGTGGCGAACTTGCCGACGATGAGCCGCGCCGGCAGCACGCCGCCCGCCAGGTCGACCTGGGCCATGACCCAGCCGCCGAAGATGTCGCCATTGCCGTTGGTGTCGCCCGGCATGGGAATGACCTTGAGCACCAGTTCCATGTCGGAGGGCAATGCGACGGGGGCGCTTGAATCGGTGGACATCCGGGACAATCTCCGAAGAACAAGAAGAAGACTTGCAACGCCACCGATTGTCTGCCAATGCGCCACCTCGCCCCCTCCGCTCCCTCCCCCACGACCGCCCCCGGCGCACCGGCGGCGCCCGCCCCGGCGCGCTCGGACTGGGCCACGCTGCGCCGCCTGCTGCCCTACCTGTGGCAGTACAAGTGGCGCGTGGGCTTCGCGCTGGCCTTCATGCTGGGAGCCAAGTTCGCCAACGTGGGCGTTCCGGTGCTGCTGAAGAACCTCATCGACGCGATGACGCTCAAGCCGGGCGACCCCGCCGCCGTGCTGGTCGTGCCCGTCGCGTTGCTGGTGGCCTACGGCCTGCTGCGCCTGTCGACCTCGCTGTTCGCCGAATTGCGCGACCTGGTGTTCTCCAAGGCCACCCAGGGCACGGCGCGCACCATCGCGCTGCAGACCTTCGAGCACCTGCATGCGCTCTCGCTGCGCTTCCACCTGGAACGCCAGACCGGCGGCATGACGCGCGACATCGAGCGCGGCGTGCGCGGCATCGAGTCGCTGATCTCGTACTCGCTCTACAGCATCGTGCCCACGCTGGTCGAGGTGGCCCTGGTGCTGGGCATCCTGGCCGTCAAGTTCGACGCCTGGTTCGCCTGGATCACGCTGGCCGCGCTGGTGCTCTACATCGCCTTCACGGTGACGGTGACCGAATGGCGCACGCAGTTTCGCAAGCAGGTCAACGAGTTCGATTCGACGGCCCACACGCGGGCCATCGATTCGCTGCTGAACTACGAGACCGTCAAGTACTTCGGCAACGAAGGCTACGAGGCCGGCCGCTACGACGAGAGCCTGGAGCGGCTGCGCCGCGCGCGGCTGAAGAGCCAGAGCACGCTGTCGCTGCTGAACACCGGCCAGCAGCTCATCATCGCCTGCGCTTTGGTGCTGATGCTGTGGCGCGCCACCCAGGGCGTGGTCGAAGGCCGCATGACGCTGGGCGACCTGGTGATGGTCAACGCCTTCATGATCCAGCTGTACATCCCGCTCAACTTCCTGGGCGTGCTGTACCGCGAGATCAAGCAGAACCTGACCGACCTGGACAAGATGTTCACGCTGATGGAGCGCGAGCGCGAGATCGCCGATGCACCCGGCGCGCTGCCGCTGGACACCACGCGCGGCAGCGGCATCCGCTTCGAGAACGTCGACTTCGCCTACGACCCGGCGCGGCCCATCCTGCACGGCGTGAGCTTCGAGATCCCGGACGGCAAGACGGTCGCCGTGGTCGGCCCCTCGGGTTCGGGCAAGAGCACCCTCGGGCGGCTGCTGTTTCGCTTCTACGACATCCAGCGCGGCGGCATCCGCATCGCCGGGCAGGACATCCGCGCCGTGACGCAGTCCAGCGTGCGGGCCGCCATCGGCATCGTGCCGCAGGACACCGTGCTGTTCAACGACACCATCGCCTACAACATCGGCTATGGCCGGCCGGGCGCCAGCCAGGCCGAGATCGAGGCCGTGGCCCGCGCGGCGCACATCCACGACTTCATCGCCGCCATGCCGCTGGGCTACCAGAGCATGGTGGGCGAGCGCGGCCTGAAGCTGTCGGGCGGCGAGAAGCAGCGCGTGGCCATCGCGCGCACGCTGCTCAAGAACCCGCCCATCCTGATCTTCGACGAGGCCACCTCGGCGCTGGACTCGGCCAACGAGCGCGCCATCCAGGCCGAGCTGCAGTCGGTGGCACGCGGGCGCACCACGCTGGTCATCGCGCACCGGCTGTCCACCGTGGTCGATGCGCACGAGATCCTGGTGATGGAAGCCGGCCGCATCGCCGAGCGCGGCACCCATGCCGAGCTGCTGGCCGCCGGCGGGCGCTACGCGCGCATGTGGGCGCTGCAGCAGAACGAGCCGGCACCTGCGGCCGCTTAGGTCTCGCGGTATTGCGTCGCCGCGCGCACGTCCTGGATGATCTTCTCCGCCAGGCGCGCAGCCGCCGGCGACAGCGTCTGATTGGGCAAGGTGATCAAGGCCATCTTGCGCTGGAACGCCGGCTTGACGATCTCCAGGATGCGCGCGCTGGGCGCCGTCGCCCGGGTCAGCGAGGACGCGGGCAGGATGGCCGCACCGACGCCGGCCTCGGCCATCGCGATGATGGTCTGGGCCTGCACGAACTGGAAGCGCACGGTGGGCACCAAGCCGGCTTCGGCCATCTTCGCGTCGATCAGCGCGCGCACGGCGGTGGCCGAGCTCGACAACAGCAGCGGCAGCCTGGCCAGGTCGGCCAAGCTGATGCGGCTGGTCAGCTTGGGGTAGTAGGTCCAGGGCACCAGGGCCTGCAGCGGCTCGATCAGGATGGTCTGGAAGCGGAAGCTGCTGTCCTCGGCCTGCGGCCCGATGGCGAAGTCCACCTTGCGGCTGCGCGCCGCCTCGAACAGTTCGGCCGACGTGAGCTCGTGCACGTCGACCGAAATCTGCGGGTAGGCCTTGGTGAACTCGGCCAGCACGCGCGGCAGGTAGACCGAGGCCAGGTTGGGCGAACTGGCCAGCGAGAGCTGCCCGCGCTTGAGGTCGCTGGTTTCCTTGATTTGCCGTAGGCCCAGGTCGAGCTCGTAAAGCGCACGCCAGGCGCTGTCGCGCAGCAGCCGGCCCTCGTCCGTCAGCGCGACCGAGCGCGTGGTGCGCTCGAACAGCCGCACGCCGAGCTGCTCCTCCAGCTGCTGGATCTGCGCACTGACCGCCGAATGCGAGCGGTGCACCGCACTGGCCGCCAACCGGAAGCTGCCGCGCTCGGCCACCGCCAGGAAGGTCTGCAGCAGTTTCATGTTGATGTTGCCGAGGTGGTCGAGTTCGTGCGCCATTGGTTTGCAAATCAGGACAGTCGTCAACTTTAACGCGCTTGTCGGTTCAATCGGCCAAACCTACACTTTTTGCGGCGGCACCGTTCCGGGTGCCCCGACGCCCCTCCCGCGGCAGCCGCGCGCCACGCGCGCACAGAACAACGAAAGCAGAGACGACATGCAAGCAGCGCCACGCCGGCACTCTCCCTTCTCCCCGGATTCCCGACCATGATCTACCACCATCTCTACAAGAAGTTCGCCACGAAGAACCTCGTGCGCGTCGGCGTGATCGGCGCCGGGGCCTACGGCACGGCCATCGTCACGCAGGACCCGCACACGCCGCTGCTGCGTGTCGTCGCCGTGGCCGACATCTCGCGCGACGCGGCCCAGGGCGCGTACGCCAAGGCCGGCATCGCCGCCGACACCGTGGCCTACGCCGCGACCGCGGCCGACGCCCAGGCGCTCATCGCCCAAGGCAAGCGCATCTACACCGACCGGCCCGAGATCGTGGCGCACATCGCCGATGTCGACGTGGTCTGCGAGAGCACCGGTTCAGCCGAGGCCAGCGTGACCAATGCGCTGGCCGCGATCGCCCACGGCAAGCACGTGGCCATGATCACCAAGGACTGCGACGCCTGCGTCGGCCCCATGCTCAAGAAGATCGCCACCGCGGCCGGCGTGGTCTACACCCCGGTCGATGGCGACCAGCACGGCCTGTTGATCCAGTTCTACGAATGGGCCAAGTCCGTCGGCCTCACCGTGCTGAGCGGCGGCAAGGCGACCGACGGCGAGTTCATCTACGACGAAGCGCGCGGCACCGTCACGATCAAGACCGACAAGCACATCTACCCGCCGGCGCAGGAAACCATCACCATCGCGCCGCAGGACCGCAAGTACCTGGAGAAGATTCCGCCAGGCCAGGTGGAAGAGTACGTCGCGCGCCGCAGCGAGATCCTCGCCGGCCTGCCGCAGCCGGGCGCCTACGACCTGTGCGAGATGACCATCGCCGCCAACTACACCGGCCTGGCGCCGGCCGTGGACACGCTGGTGCACGCCCCGCTGCGCATCACCGAGATCCCGGAGGCCTACAGCACGCGCCAGTACGGCGGCCTGTTCGCGCAGGCCGGCGTGATCGACCTGGCCACTTGCATGCGCGCACCGAACGAGTCGGGCCTGGGCGGTGGCGTGTTCCTGGTGGTGCGTTGCGACAACGCCTACTCCAACCATGTGCTGACGACCAAGGGCCAGATCGCCAACCACGACGACAGCACGGCCGTGATCTACCGGCCCTACCACCTGTGCGGCGTGGAGACCTCCAGCTCCATCCTCGTGGCCGGCCTGCTGGGCCTGGACACGGGTTCCGACGACTACCGCCCGCGCTTCGACCTGGTCAAGGTGGCGGCGCACGACATCGCCGCCGGCGAGGTCTTCGGCAACGACCACAGCCAGCAGCTCAAGGCGCGCATCGTGCCGGCCCGCCCGATCGGTGCCCGAGGCGACGGCACTGCCGCCTGCGCCCATCTGCTGACCGGCAACCGCGCGGCCGTCGACATCCCGGCCGGCACGCTGGTCACCTACGACATGGTGGTGGAGCCCGAAGGCTCGGCCCTGTGGGCCCTGCGCCGCCGGCAGGACGCGGAGTTCCTCCCGTGAAGCCGCTGCACGCCGACCCGACCCGCCGCCTGGCGCTGCAGGCCCTCGCCGCGCTCGTGGGGGGCAGCGCCCTGCCCGCCGCCTTCGCTGCGCCCGACTACCCGAGCCGGCCAATCCGCGTGGTCGTCCCCTTCGCCCCCGGCGGCACGGTGGACGTGGTCGCCCGCATGCTGACCCCGGCCTGGGGCGAGCTGCTGGGCCAGCCCATCGTCGTCGACAACCGCTCCGGCGCGGGCGGCATGACGGGTGCCGACAACGTGGCCAAGTCGCCGCCGGACGGCTACACCCTGCTGGCCTTCCACGTCGGTCTGACCTACGGCAGCGCGCTGTTCAAGAAGCTGCCCTACGACGTCAAGCGCGACTTCCAGCCCGTGGGCCTGCTCGGTGCCACGCCCAGCATCCTGGTGGTGAACAACAAGTCCCCCGTCAGGTCCGTCGGCGAACTGCTGGCCCTGGCGAAGAAGGACCCCGGCGCGCTGAACTACGCCTCGGCCGGCATCGGCGCCTCCTCGCACCTCGCGGTGGAACTGCTGCAGGTGGTGACCGGCGCCAGGTTCACGCACGTGCCCTTCCGCGGCGGCGCGCCGGCCGTGACGGCCACCATGGGCGGCGACACGCAGATGATGGTGGAGACCAGCGCCTCGGTGCTGCCGCACATCAAGGCCGGCAAGCTGCGCGCGCTGGCGGTCACGGGCGAGAGCCGGCTGGCCGACCTGCCGGAGGTGCCGACCATGAAGGAGGCCGGCGTGGCCGACTACGTCTACACCACCTGGTTCGGCCTGTGGGCACCGGCGGCCACGCCGGCCGCCATCGTCCAGAAGCTGCACCAGGCGACGCAGGCCGCGCTCGACAAGCCTGCCACCCGGCAAGGCCTGGCGCGCGCTGGCGTCGAGGTGCGCCACGCCAGCACGGCGGAGTTCGAGAAGCTGGTCCATGCCGACGTGGACAAGTGGTCGCAGATCATCAAGAGTGCCGGGATCGAACCCGAATGAGGCTCTGCAGGCACCGATGACCCCAGGCAAGCACTTCGTCTACGTCTCCCACCACGAGAGCGGCGACATCGCGCCCTATGCGCTGGCGGCCGACGCGGCCGCCCTGGCGCCGCTGCCACGCGTGGCCGCCGGCCGGCTCGTGATGCCGCTGGCGGCCAGCCCCGACGGCCGCTTCCTGCACGCCGCCATCCGCACCGAGCCCTTTGCGCTGCGCAGCCACGCGATCGCGCCGGCCACGGGCGCACTGCAGCCGCTGGGCGCCACGCCCATGCCCGACAGCATGGTGGGCATTGCGGTCGACCGCAGCGGCCGCTGGCTGCTCGCGGCCGCCTACGGCGCGGACGCCCTGTACGTCTTCGCCATCGACGCACAGGGCCATGTGCTTCCCACGCCCGCGCAGCGGCTGTCCAGCGGCGGCATCAAGCCGCATGCCATCTGCATCGATGCGGCCAACCGCTTCGTCTACGTGCCGCACCTGGGCACCGACGAGGTGCGCGTCTACGCCTTCGATGCCAAAGCCGGCCTGCTGACGCCCTGCGTGCCGGCGCGAGCCCGGCTGCCCGCCGGCACCGGGCCACGCCACCTGGTGCTGTCCCCGGACGGGCGCTTCCTCTACGTGCTGGGCCAGCTCGACGGGCGCATCACGGTGCTGCGCCGTGACGCCGCCAGCGGTGCGCTGGACACGGTGCAGGTGCTCGACGCTGTGCCGCCCGGCAACGGCCTGTTGCCCGGCAAGCCGCGCCCGCCCTCAGGCTCGGCCCAGGCCCTGCCGGCGGAGACCGACGTGTTCTGGTGCGCCGACATCCAGATCCGGCCGCAGGGCGACTTCCTCTACACCACGGAGCGGGCGAAGAGCACGGTTTCCGTGCTCGCCGTCGACCGGGCCAGCGGCCACCTGCGTCTGGTCGATTGCATCCCGACCGAGAAGCAGCCGCGCGCCATTGCCATCGATCCACAGGGCCGTTGCCTCGTGGTCAGCGGCGAGGCTTCTCCAACGCTGTCGCTCTATGCCATCGATGCCACCAGCGGCACGCTGGCGCTGCAGCAACAGCAACCCGCCGGCGCCGGCGCGAACTGGGTGCTGTTCGCCACGCCCCCCCTTTCTTGAACAGGATTTCCATGCTGCTCGGATGCATTGCCGACGACTTCACCGGCGCGACCGACCTGGCCAACAACCTCGTGCGCGGCGGCATGCGCGTGGTGCAGAGCATCGGCCTGCCGGCCAGCGGCGCGCACATCGACGCCGACGCCGTCGTCATCGCGCTGAAGTCGCGCACCATCGCCCCGGCCGATGCGGTCGCCCAGTCGCTCGCCGCGCTGGACTGGCTGCGCCAGGCGGGCGCGCCGCAGATCTACTTCAAGGTCTGTTCCACCTTCGATTCCACCGACCGCGGCAACATCGGCCCGGTGGCCGAGGCCTTGCAGCGGGAACTCGGCGCCGGCTGCGTGCCGGTCTGCCCGGCCTTCCCCGAGACCGGGCGCACCTTGTTTAAGGGCCATCTGTTCGTCGGCGACCAGTTGCTCAGCGACAGCAGCATGCGCCACCACCCGCTCACGCCGATGACGGACGCCAACCTCGTGCAGGTGCTGCAGCGCCAGTGCGCCGGCCGCGTCGGCCTCATCGAGCAGGCCGTGGTCGCGCGCGGCGCCGAGGCCGTGCGCGCGCGCCTGGACGCGCTGCACGCCGCGGGCACGCGCCTGGCCATCGTCGACGCGGTCTCCAACGACGACCTGCTGGTCATGGGCCGCGGCTTCGCCGGCCTGCCGCTCATCGTGGCGGGCTCGGGCGTGGCCATCGGCCTGCCACAGAACCATGGCCTGGCGCCCAGCGCCGCGGCGGCGCAACTGCCCGCGGCCACGGGCGCACGCGCCATCGTCTCGGGCAGCTGCTCGGCGGCGACGAATGCCCAGGTTGCGCACTTCCTGGCACACGGCGGCACGGCGCTGGCGCTGGAGCCACTGCAGCTCGCGCGCGGCGGCGACATGGTCAGCGCGGCACTGGACTGGGCCACGCCGCAGCTGGGCGAGCGGCCCGTGCTGGTCTACGCCACGGCCGAGGCGGCGCAGGTGCAGGCCGTGCAGGCCGAACTTGGCGTCGAACGCGCGGGCGCGCTCGTGGAGGAGGCGCTGTCGCGCATCGCGCGCGGCCTGGTCGAACGCGGCGTGCGCCAGCTCATCGTGGCGGGCGGCGAGACCTCTGGCGCCTGCACGCAGGCGCTGTCGATCGCCCAGCTGCGCATCGGGCCGCAGATCGATCCCGGCGTGCCCTGGTGCCATGCCGCCACCCTCGCGGCCGGCGCGCAGGGGCTGCACATCGCGCTGAAGTCCGGCAACTTCGGCACGGCCGACTTTTTCCACAAGGCCTTCGAGGATCTGGCATGACAGAGGAGGCACGGCTGCGCGAGCAGATCTGCGCGACGGGCCTGAGCCTGTTCACACGCGGCTACGTGCACGCCACGGCCGGCAACATCAGTGCGCGCCTGGGCGACGGCTTCCTGATCACGCCCACCGACGCCTGCCTGGGCCGGCTCGACCCGGCCGCGCTGGCCCTGGTCGATGCGCAAGGCCGGCACGTGGCAGGCGAACGCCCGAGCAAGACGCTGGCCCTGCACCAGCACATCTACGCCGCCGACCCGCAGGCCCGCTGCGTGCTGCACACCCATTCCACGCACCTGGTCGCGCTGACGCTGGCCGGTGTCTGGCGTCCGCAGGACATCCTGCCGCCCATCACGCCCTACTTCGTCATGAAGGTCGGCCATGTGCCGCTCGTGCCCTACCACCGCCCGGGCGACCCGGCCGTGGGCGAACACGTGGCCGCCGCCATCGCCCGGTTTCAGGCGCGCGGCCTGCGGCTGCGCGCCGTCATGCTGGACCGGCTCGGCCCCCAGGTCTGGGGCCCTGACCCCGCCCAGACCATGGCCACGCTGGAGGAGCTGGAAGAGACCGCCAGGCTCTGGCTCGCCTGCGACCGGCGCTGCACCTGGCTGGACGACGGCCGCATCGACGAACTGCGCCACACTTTCGGAGCTGCATGGTGACCTCCCAGGACCCGCCCCGCATCGGCCTCGTGCACGCCGTGCACCCCGCCATGGCCCCCATCGCAGCGGCGTTCCGCCGCCGCTGGCCGCAGGCCCTGACCTTCAACCTGCTCGACGACGGCCTGCCGGCCGACCTGGAACGCGATGGCCGGCTCACCACCGCCATGCACGCACGCATCGCCCGCCTGGCCGACCATGCTGTGGCGGCCGGTGCCCAGGGCGTGCTGTTCACCTGCTCGGCCTTCGGCCCGGCCATCGTGGCGGCGGCACGCCGGCTCGCCCAGCCCGTGTTGCGGCCCGACGAGGCCATGTTCGAGGCCGCTCTGCACGCCGGCCAGCGCATCGGCCTGCTGGCCACCTTCGCGCCGGCCATCGCCTCGACCCGGGAGAACTTCATGGCCCAGGCCGCCGAGCGCGGCCTGGCACCGCAGCTGGAAGTGGTCTGCGTGCCCGAGGCCATTGCCGCCGCGCGTGCCGGCGACACCGCCACCCACGACCGGCTGGTCGCGGCCGCCGCGCCGCAGCTGGCGCATTGCGCCGCCGTGATGCTGGCCCATTTCTCGACCTCCACGGCGCTGGAGCCGGTGCAGGCCGTTCTGCCCTGCCCCGTGTTCAGCGCGCCCGACGCGGCCGTGGACGCGCTGCGCCGGCGCCTGCAGCCGGACTACCAGGCCGTGGGGTCCACGCCGTAGAAGGCCTGCAGTTCGGCGTACAGCGCTGGCCGTTCGCTGGCCAGCTGCAACCCCTGCTCGAAGAACACCTCGGACGCCACGGCGAAGAACTCCGCCGGATGGGTGGCCGCGTACGCGCCCAGCAGGTTGGGCTCGCCGGCCGCCAACTGCCGCTGCAACATGTCGAACTCGGCCTGCAGCACGCGCGCCCAGCGCCGGCCGTCCATGCCGGGCGGCAGCGGCGGCGCACCGTTGGACTGGCCGTCGGCCTGGTCCAGCTGGTGCGCGAACTCGTGCACCACCACGTTGCGGCCGTCCACGGGGTCGGCCGCGCCGGCCAGCACGTCGTCCCAGGACAGCACGACCTGGCCCTGTGACCACGATTCGCCGGCGAGCGCCTGGCGCTCGTCGCGCAGCACGCCGCCGGCCTCGGTGCGCACGCGGTCGACCAAAAAGGCACCGGGGTACAGCAGCACCTGGCGCAGGTTGTCGAAGTGGCCCGCGGGCCGGCCCAGCAGCAGGAGGCATGCCTGGGCCGCCACCACCACGCGCATGGCCTCGGTCACGACCAGGCCGTTGCAGCCGATGAAGGGCTTCTCGGCGATGAAGACCTGCATGCGCTGCTTGAGCTTCAGCTGCAGGTCCACCGGCAGGCTGCGCACCTGGGGCACATGCCTGGCCAGCACGCGCCGCCAGGCGGCCGGGAAGGGCTGGCGCGCCAGGCCGCGGCGGCGCCACGCCCGCCAGGCCGGCGCCAGCGCGATGCCCAGCGCGGCCAGCAACGCGCCGAGCAGGACGGCGCCGAACAGGAACTGGGACAGCGTGGGCATGGGATGGCAGATGGGTTGGATCTGGGCAACTGGAGGCGCGGCCGGCCTTTTCAAGCGATGGCCCGCATCGCCAGGCACGAGGGATGGCGCACGGCGTTCTGCGCTACGCTCGCCGCCCCACCATGGACATTCCCGCTCTGCCCGCCTGGGCCTGGATTCCGATCACGCTGGCCGCCGCCCTGGCGCAGACCGTCCGCAACGCTGCCCAGCGCAGCCTGGTGGGCCAGGCCGGCACGCTGGCCGCCACGCTCGCACGCTTCCTGTACGGGCTGCCGTTCGCGCTGGCGTTCGTGGCGGTGGCGCAGCAGCTGTCGGGCCGGCCGGTGCCCAGCTTCCACACCGGCTACTTCGGCTGGGTGGCGATGGGCGCCGTGGCCCAGCTGCTGGCCACGGCCTGCCTGCTCAAGGCCATGCAGCAGCGCAACTTCATCGTCGGCGTGGCGTTCTCCAAGACCGAGGTGCTGCAGGTCGCGCTGTTCTCCACGCTGTTCCTGCACGAGGTGCCGACCTGGCTGGCCGCGCTGGCCATGCTGCTGGCCACGCTGGGCGTGGTGCTGCTGTCGCTGCCGGCACGCGCGGCGGCCTCGGGCGCCGGCGGCAGCCAGGCGGTGCTCTACGGCGTGGCCTCGGGCGCCTGTTTCGCGCTGTCGGCGGTGGGTTTTCGCGGTGCGGCACTGTCGATGACCGACGTGGCGCCGTGGCTGCTGGGCGGCTGGGGCGTGCTGTGGGCCCAGCTGCTGCAAAGCCTGCTGCTGGGCAGTTGGCTCGCCGCGCGCGACCCGGCGGCCCTGGCCACCACGGCACGCGTCTGGCGCGTGTCCATCCTGGCCGGCGCCATGGGTGCGCTGGCCTCCACCGGCTGGTTCACGGCCATGGCGATCCAGCCCGCTGCCGACGTGCGCACGCTGGGCCTGGTCGAGGTGTTCTTCAGCCTGCTGGTGTCGCGCCGCATCTTCCGCGAGAAGCTGCGCGCCGGCGAGCGCTGGGGGCTGGCGCTGGTGCTGCTGGGGCTGGTGGGGATCTGCCTGCAGCTGTAGCCGTTCAGGCTTGCAGGAACGGCAGCACCGCGTCCAGCAGCGCCTGCGGCGCCTCTTCGGCGATGTAGTGGCCGCAAGGCAGCGGGCGGCCGCGCACGTCGCCGGCCGCGCGCTGCCATTCGGCCAGCGGCTCGAAGCAACGGTGCACCACGCCTTCTTCGCCCCACAGCACGAGCAGCGGCATGCCGAGCTTGCGGCCGGCAGCGCGGTCGGCACGGTCGTGCTCCAGGTCGATGCCGGCCGAGGCGCGGTAGTCCTCGCACAGGCCATGGGCGGCACCGCCCTGCCGCAGGCCGGCCTCGTAGGCGGCCAGCGCGCGCGGGTCGAACGGCGCCAGGCCGGCGCTGCGCCGGCCCATCACATCGCGCAAATAGGCGCCCGGGTCGGCCTCGATCAGGCGCTCGGGCAAAGGCGCAGGCTGGATCAGGAAGAACCAGTGCCAGTAGGCACGCGCGAAGGCCTCCGTCGTCTGCTCGTACATGGCCAGCGTGGGCGCGATGTCCAGCAGCACGAGGCGGCGCACCGCATCGGCATGGTCCAGCGCAAGCCGGTGCGCCACGCGGGCGCCGCGGTCATGTGCCAGCACGTCGAAGCGCGCATGGCCCAGCGACTGCATGAGGCGCAGCATGTCGCGCGCCATCGTGCGCTTGCTGTAGTTCGCATGGTCGGCATCGCCGGCCGGCTTGGACGAGCCGCCGTAGCCGCGCAGGTCGGCCAGCACCAGCGTGAAGCGTTCGGCCAGCGCCGGCGCCACCTTGTGCCAGATGGCGTGCGTCTGCGGATGGCCGTGCAGCAGCAGCAAGGGCGGGCCTTCGCCGCCCACTTCGGCGTGGATGCGGATGCCCTCGCCGACATCGGCCAAGTGGGGGCGAAAGCCCGGGAACAGGGGGGTGTCGTTCATGGTGCTGTGGTGCCTTGGGAGTCGGCCATCGTAGCCACCGCGCCGTCCAGCCGCCGGCGCGTGCGCGCCGCGACATCACGCAGCCAGGGCTGCGCGGCCCAGTGCCGCTGCGCGAAGGCTTCGGTCTGGGCGCGGTAGGTCAGCGACAGGCCGATGCTGTCCAGGCCTTGGAGGAACATGCGCCGGTGCCGCGGCAGCAATGCGAAGCGCGCCTGCACGCGGCGGCTGGCCAGGGTCTGGGCGGCCACGTCGATGTCCACTGCATTGGCGGCGGGGTCGTCCGCATCGTCCATGAGTTGCGCGACCTGCGCCTGCGGCAGCGCCACCAGCAGCAGCCGGTTGTTCATGGCGTTGGCATGGAAGATCTCGGCGAAGCTGGGCGCCACGATGGCCTGGATGCCGAACTGCTGCAGCCCCCAGACGGCGTGCTCGCGGCTGGAGCCGCAGCCGAAATTGGAGCCGCCGACGAGCACCGACACGCCCGCGTAGTCGGCCCGGTTCAGCACGCAGTCCGGCCGGGGCCGGCCCTGGGCGTCGAAGCGCAGGTCGTACAGCAGCCCGTCGCGCAGGCCGGACTTGTCGATGCCGCGCAGGAACTGCTTGGGCATGATCTGGTCGGTGTCCAGGTTCTCCAGACGCAGCGCGGCAGCGCGGCCCTGGATGCGAAGGTCGTCGGTCATGGCAAGCGCTCCAGTCGGCGGACATCGGTGATGCACCCGGTCACGGCCGCCGCCGCGGCCATGGCCGGCCCCATGAGGTGGGTGATGGCGCCGCGGCCCTGGCGCCCTTCGAAATTGCGGTTGGTCGTGGACGCGCAGCGCACGCCCTCGGCCAGCACGTCGTCGTTCATGGCCAGGCACATGGAACAGCCCGGATTGCGCCACTCGAAGCCGGCCGCCAGGAACACGCGGTCCAGGCCCTCGGCCTCGGCCGCCGCCTTCACGGCGCCCGAGCCCGGCACGACCATGGCCCGCACGCCGGCGGCCACCCGGCGGCCGCGCGCCACGCCGGCCGCCGCGCGCAGGTCCTCGATGCGGCCGTTGGTGCACGAGCCGATGAACACGTGCTGGATCGGCGTGCCGGCGATGGCCGCGCCGGCCGCAAGCCGGGCGTAGGCCATGGCGCGCTCGGCGCTGCTGCGCGCGAGGCCTGCCGGCAGGTCCGCCAGCTGCGGCACATGGCCGTCGACGGCCGCCACCTGGTCGGGGCTGGTGCCCCAGCTCACCTGCGGCGCGATGCCGCTGGCGTCGAAGCGGTGTTCCACGTCGAAGGCGGCGCCCGCGTCGGTGCGCAGGTCCTGCCAGGCCGCGCGCGCCGCCGCGCGGTGCTCGGCCAGGTCCGGCGCGCGCGCCAGCACGTAGTCGACGGCCTTCTGGTCCGGCGCGACCAGCGCGCCACGCGCGCCGGCCTCCACGGTCATGTTGCACAGCGTGAAGCGGGCTTCGATCGACAGCGCGGCCACGGCGCTGCCGCTGTACTCGACCACGCAGCCGCGCGCGCCCTGCGCGCCGATGCGGCCGATCACCGCCAGCACCAGGTCCTTGGCCGTGCTGCCCGCGGGCAGTTCGCCGTCGATGCGGATGTGCATGCTGCGCGCCACGCGGTAGGCCAGGGTCTGCGTGGCCAGCACATGCTCGACCTCGGTCGTGCCGATGCCGAAGCCCAAGGCGCCGAGCGCGCCATACGTCGTGGTGTGGCTGTCGCCGCAGATGATGACCATGCCGGGGCGCACCATGCCGTGTTCTGGCGCAACCACATGCTCGATGCCCTGCAGCGCGTCGTTGGTGTCGAACAGCGGGATGCCGAAGCGCGTGCAGTTGCGGTGCAGGTTGCTGGCCTGCAGCGCCGAGGCCGCATCGGCGATCACGCGGACCTTGCCCGGGTGCGTGGGAATGATGTGGCTCACCACGGCCACGTTCTGGCCCGGCATGGGCACGCCGCGGCCCTGCTCTGCCAGGCCCGTGAAGGCCTGCGGGCTGGTGTACTCGTTCATGAGGTGCAGGTCGCAGAACAGCAGGATGTTCTCGTCGTCGAGCGCGGCCACGGTGTGGCTGTCGACGAGCTTGCGGTAGAGGGTGCGGGGGGTCATGGGATGGTCGTTGGAAGCGGCGTTGGCATCGTAATGCTGAGCATCCGGACAACAATGCGCTTATCCGGAACAAGATTCATGACTTGAAACTCATCAATGACCGCGATCACCGACCTCACCTTCTTCGCGCAACTCGTCAAGGCCGGCAACTTCTCACGCGCCGCCCAGGAGCTCGGCAACACGCCGGCCGCCGTCAGCAAGCGGCTGGCGGCGATCGAGCGCCGCCTCGGCGCCCGCCTGCTGCAGCGCACCACGCGGCGCATCGGTCTCACGCCCGAGGGCGAGATGTACCTCGTCGAGGGCGCGCGCGTGCTGGCCGATCTGGAGGCGCTGGAGCGGGCCGTCTCGGGCAGCAGCGAGAAGCCGGCCGGCCTGCTGCGCGTGGCGGCCACGCTGGGCTTCGGCCGCAAGCACATCGCGCCGGCGCTCTCGGCCTTCGCGCGCCAGTTCCCGGCCGTCGAGCTGCAGCTGCAGCTGAGCGACCGGCCGGTGGACCTGGTCGGCCAGTGCCTGGACCTGCAGATCCGGCTCGGCGACATGCCCGACTCCAACCTCACCGCGCGCTTGCTCGCGCACAACCGGCGCGTGCTGTGCGCCGCGGCGGCCTACCTGGACGCGGCCGGCACACCCGCGCACCCGCGCGAGCTGGCGCGCCATGCCTGCCTGTTCATCCGCGAGCACGACGAGGCCTTCGGCACCTGGCAGCTGCAGTGCGGCGGGCGATCGGAGAAGGTCAAGGTGCGCGGCCCGCTGGCGGCCAACGACGGCGAAAGCGTGGTCGGCTGGGCGCTGGACGGCCACGGCATCCTGATGCGTTCACTGTGGGAGGTGGCGCCGCTGCTGCGCTCGGGCCGGCTGCGGCCGGTGCTGGCGCAGTGGCAGCTGCCGGCGGCCGACATCCATGCGGTGTTCCCCACGCGCAGCCACCTGCCGGCCAAGACGCGCGCGCTGGCGGACTTCCTGCTGGCCGCGTTCGCGGCCCACCGGCTTGACGCCGACGGTGGCTGGTGATGCCGCGACCGGCAGGGCTCGCAACGTGAAGCCGCCGTCGATGGTCAGGCTCGCCCCTGTCGTGTAAGCCGGCTCCTCGCCAGCGAGGTCGGAGACCTGGATCCCGATTCCCTGCGGCGTGCCGACGTGCTTGCGGCTGGTGTGGTGGCACTTTCCTTGGCCGGGCGCTGTGGTCCGTACGCACCGAACACCTGCACGCGCGCCGGCAAAAACCTCTGGGCGCGCATGCGCTGTCTCAGCCGAACGTGAAGGCGTAGCCGCGCGCGCCAGGGTCGAGAAAGCGGATCTCCACGGTGCGCGCCTTCACCGCGCCACTCTGGCGCACCAGCTGGTACAGGCGGGTGGCGTCCACCACGCCGTTGCCATCGGCATCCACGTCCGTGCCGTGGTCCGCGCCGGGCGGCTGGCCGTCCAGCGTCACGCGAAAGCGCACCCGGCCGCTGGCGCCCGCACCGAGCACCAGGTTGGCGTCGCGGGCCTGGAAGCGCACGGCCAGGCCGCCACCGGCCTCGGCCCCTTCCACGAACTCGGGCTTGAGCGTCCAGGTGCCGGCCAGCGACCAGGTGTTGGGGCCCAGCCCGGCGGGCGTGTAGTGCACCGGCCTGTCGGCCACGACCCTGCCGGCGATGCGCGGGCTGCTCCCCTTCTCGTAGCCCAGGTAGGTCTCGGGGCTGCGCAGGGTGCCGGCGTCGGCGACCAGGCCCGGGCCGCGGGTGTCCGGCACCACGTCCGGCGGGGCCGCGCCGACGCCGGGCGCACCGGCCTCGCGCAGCAGTTCCTCGATCACGCGTTCGGACGCCGCATAGCCGCCCTCGCCGAACTGGTGGTGCCGCACGCGGCCCTGCGCATCGACGAAGTACAGGGCCGGCCAGTACTGGTTGTCGAAGCCGCGCCAGATGCGGAAGTCGTTGTCCTGCACCACCGGGTAGCCGATCTTGAGATCCTGCAAGGCCCGCCGGACGTTGCCGGCGTCCTTCTCGAACGCGAACTCGGGCGTGTGCACGCCCACCACCACGAGGCCGCGGTCGGCGTACTTCTGCGCCCAGGCCTTCACATAGGGCAGCGTGCGCAGGCAGTTGACGCAGGAGTAGGTCCAGAAATTGACCAGCACGACCTTGCCGCGCAGTGCGGGGATGGACTGCGGCGCAGCGTTGAGCCACTGCGTGCCGCCTTCCAGGCTGGCCCGCGTGGATTCGACCGGCAGCCGGCTGGGCTGCGGTGCGTCCGCGTGGGCAGCGGGCAGCACGCGCTGCAGCAGGCCGGCTTCGAGCCCCTGACCCCCGGTACCGCCCAGGCCGCCGAACCGGGCCAGCAGGCCCGTGTCGATGCCGGTGCCCACCGCCACCACGCCGGCCAGCATGACGGCGCCGGCGATGCGGCGGCCGGCCACCCCGGGCAACAGCCTGGCCTTCAAGACGGCCAACGGCCTGGCGCCGACCCGCAGCGCCACCCACAGCGCCAGGGCCGCACCGGCGCCGTACGACAGCAGCAGCAGCGAGGTGTAGATGCCGGGACCGGCCAGCGCGGCCGTGGAGAGCACCACGCCCAGCACCGGGCCGGCGCACGGTGTCCAGACCAGCCCCGTGGCCGCGCCCAGCAGCGCGGCGCTGCGCCAGCTGCTGCGGTCCTGCCCGTGTGCCAGGCGCTCACCGGCGCGCACCAGCGGCGCGCTCCACCACGCGGCCAGGCGCGGCGACAGCAGCGAGGCCGCGAACAGAGCCAGCGCCGCCAGCGCGGCCCAGCGGCCGACCTGGTTCAGCTGCACGGCCCAGGCACCCGCCACGGCCCCGAGCGAGGCCACGGCCGCGAAGCTGGCAACCATGCCGGCGAGCAGCGGCAGGTTGCCCCGCGTGAAGGGCCGGTCGTGGCGCGCGAAGACGAAGGGCAGCACCGGCAGGATGCAGGGGCTCAGCACGGTCAGCATGCCGGCAAAGAAGGCGGCAATGGCGAGGGTCATGGCAACTCCGAAGGGGTGAGGCGGCTCAGAGCCGCGTGACGTCGATCACCGCCTGCGCGAACGCGGCCGGTGCTTCCTGCGGCAGGTTGTGGCCGATGCCGCCGTCCAGCTGGCGGTGCTGGTAGCGGCCGCTGAACTTCTTCGCGTAGACGGCCGGATCGGGGTGCGGCGCGCCGTTGGCATCGCCTTCCATCGTGATCGTGGGCACGGCGATGACCGGGGCGGTGGCCAGCCGTTGCTCCAGCGCGTCGAAGCGCGACTCGCCCGCCACCAGGCCGATGCGCCAGCGGTAGTTGTGGACCACGATGGCCACGTGGTCGGGGTTGTCGAAGGCCTGCGCGCTGCGCTGGTAGGTGGCCTCGTCGAAGCGCCACTGTGGCGAGGCCTGCTGCCAGATGAAGCGGTTGAAGGCGGCCCGGTTGGCGGCATAGCCGTCGCGACCGCGGTCGGTCGCGAAGTACGACTGGTACCACCACGCGAACTCGGCCGCCGGCGGCAGCGGTTTGGCGTTGGCCTGCGGGTTGCCGATCAGGTAGCCGCTGACCGACACCAGGCCGGTCACGCGCTCGGGCCAGATGGCGGCCAGGATGCAGGCCGTGCGGGCACCCCAGTCGAAGGCGCCCAGCACGGCCTGGCGGATGCCCAGCGCGTCCATCAGCGCAAGGATGTCCTGGGCCACGGCGCCCTGCTGGCCGTTGCGCGGCGTGGCGTCGGTCAGGAAGCGGGTGCCGCCGTAGCCGCGCAGGGACGGCACGATCACGCGGTAGCCCGCTGCCGCCAGGCGCGGCGCCACGTCGACGAAGGCATGGATGTCGTAGGGCCAGCCGTGCAGCAGGATGGCCACCGGGCCGTCGGCCGGGCCGGCCTCGGCATAGGCCACGCGCAGGTCGCCGGCATCGACGGTCTTCAGCAGCGCGAAGCCGGTGGCACCGTCCGCGGCGGCGGCCCGGGCCGGCGTGGCCAGCAGGCCAGCGAAGG
This sequence comes from Pseudorhodoferax soli, assembly GCF_003337555.1. GTDB lineage: Bacteria > Pseudomonadota > Gammaproteobacteria > Burkholderiales > Burkholderiaceae_C > Pseudorhodoferax > Pseudorhodoferax soli. The sequence continues at coordinate 770,585 of NZ_QPJK01000002.1, forward strand.
GCACGGCGGCAAGCGCGAGGGCGGCGCCGCCGAGGAACTGGCGGCGGCGGGAGAGGGTGTCTGCGGTGTGCATGGCAAGGCCTTTCGGTAAGGGTTGAACGCTGCCGGCGCGGTGTGCGCCGGCTGGCCTCCAGTACACCGCCGCGGTGTATGTGGCATGTGTCATGGACACCCTGGAAATGCATGGCCATGTCGCCGAAAGCGGGCCGGATACACAGCCATACAAAGCGCGACGCTCGGCGGCGATCCCCGAAACGAGACCGCCACCCGGAGGTGGCGGCACGCGAAGAAGAGAGGCTGCGCTCAGCCGCCACGCCGCCGCGGCGGCGGCGCAGCGTTGGCCGACGGCACGGCGCAGGGGCGGCCCGCGGACGGGCTCATTTCCGAGGCCAGCCCGCCGAACAGGAAGAACAAGGAGAACAGCAGCCTGCGCATGGCTTCAAACGTCCTGCGCCTGGACCTGCACGGCGAAGACGTAGCCTTCGCTGCGCACGGTCTTGATGTAGCGCGGCTCGCGCGCGTCGTCGCCCAGGCACTTGCGCAAACGGCTGACCATGAGGTCGATGGAGCGCTCGAACAGCTCGGCCTCCCGGCCCTGGGTGATCGAGAGGATCTGGTCGCGCGTGAGCACCTTCTGCGCATGGTCCACCAGCACGCGCAGCAGCCGGTACTCCGCGCCGCTCAAGGACACCACCGTGCCCTCGCGGTCCAGCAGCACGCGCTCCACCGTGTCCAGCCGCCAGTCGCCGAAGGCCAGGATGCGCGCCTCGTCGGTGCTGCGCAGGTTGGGCGGCAGCATGCGCGTGCGCCGCAGCACCGATTTCACGCGGGCCAGCAGCTCGCGCGCGGCAAAGGGCTTGGCCAGGTAGTCGTCGGCGCCCATCTCCAGGCCCAGCACGCGGTCGGCCTCGTCGCCGCGCGCGGTGAGCATGATGATGGGCAGCGCCTTGTGCTTGCCGGCGCGCAGGTCGCGGCACAGCGTCAGCCCGTCCTCGCCGGGCAGCATCAGGTCCAGGATGACGAGGTCGAAGGGCCCGGCCGTCTCCAGCGCCTGGCGCATGTGCCGGCCCGTGGGCACGGTGGTCACGCGCAGGCCGTTCTTGTGCAGGTAGGCGCTGACCAGGTCGCGGATCTCGCGGTCGTCGTCGACCAGCAGCAGATGGTCGGCGGCAGGTGTGGTGGGGTTCATCGCGTGTTCTCGGTCGTGGAAGTCGGCAGGCGCAGGCTGGCGCACAGGCCGCCTTCGGGGCGGTTGTGCAGGGCCAGTGCGCCGCCCAGCGACAGCGCCAGCTGGTGCGCGATGGCCAGGCCCAGGCCGGTGCCGCCGGTCTCGCGGTTGCGCGAGCCCTCCAGGCGGTAGAAGGGTTGCAGCACGGCGGCCAGCTGGTCTTCGGGGATGCCGGGCCCGGCGTCGCAGACTTCGACCAGCACGGCGCCGGCCTGCAGCCGCACGCCCACCTCGGCGCGCTCGCCGTACTTGAGCGCGTTGTCGACGAGGTTGGTCAGGATGCGACGCAGTGCCTGCGGCCGCGTGGCGATGGCGATGCCGGCTTCGCCCGCGAGCGTCACGGGGCGGCCGGTGTCGGCATAGTCGTTGACGAGGCTGCGCAGCAGCGCGTCCAGGTCGAGGCGGCGCAGCGGCTCGTCGGAGCCCTGCAGCGTCTTGGCGTAGCTCACGCCCTCGTGCACCAGCGTGCGCATGGCCTCCAGGTCGTCGCGGAACCGGTCGGCATCGGGCAGGTCGTCCGCGAGGTCCACGCGCAGGCGCATGCGCGTGATGGGCGTCTGCAGGTCGTGCGAGATGGCGGCCAGGATCTGCATGCGCTCCTGCACCGTGCCGGCGATGCGCCGCTGCATCGCATTGAAGGCGCGCGCGGCCTGCGCCACTTCGGCCGGCCCGCCTTCCGCCACGGGGGACGGCCGCAGGTCGGGGCCGAGCCGGTCGGCCGCCTGCGCGAGCCGCGCCAGCGGCCGCGTGACCAACCGCATGCCGGCCCAGGCGCAGGCCGCGAGCACCAGCAGCTGTGCCAACAGCAGCCAGGTCACCCAGTCCGCCACCGGCATCGGCACGCGGCGCGCCAGCACGTAGAGCGCGGAGCCGTCGCCCAGCCGCACCTGCATGCGCACGGCTTCGCTCTGGCCGATCTGGCCCACCGCGAGCACCGGGAACGGCTGCAAGGCCTTGGCCACCACCTCGGCGAAGCGGGCCAGCGCGGGCGCCGTGGGCGGCGGTGTGTCGACAGCACCTTCCAGCGCAAAGCTGTAGTTGGGCCGCTCCAGCCGCTGGAACCAGGCGGGCCGCTCTTGCGCGGGCAGCCGGTCCAGGATGGCCACGGAACTCGCGATGTCGCGCTCCACGCCGCTGAGCATCAGGTTCATCAGCGTCTGCCCGCGCTCATGCCGGATCGCGGCATAGGTCAGCAGCTGGGCCAGTGCCATGCCCAGCACCACCAGCAGCATGGCGCGCGCCAGCAGCGTGGTGGGCCAGAGCCGTCGCAGGAGGGCGCGCATGGGAGAGCGTCAGGCGACCGACAGCGCGACCTGGATGTTGCCGCGCGTGGCCTTGGAGTACGGGCACAGCTGGTGTGCGGCCTCGACGATGGCCAGCGCGGTGTCGTGCGGCACGCCGGGCACGTGGACCCGGAGCCGTGCCGCCAGCTTGAAGCCGTCGCTGCCCTCCACCAGGTCGACCTCGGCATCGACGGCCAGATCAGCCGGCAGCCGCACGCCCTGCACCTGGGCCGCGCGGGCCATGGCGCCCATGAAGCAGGCCGACCAGCCGGCCGCGAACAGCTGCTCGGGGTTGGTGCCCGGACCCACGGTGCCGAAGCGCGTGAGCGTGACGTCCAGCCGGCCGTCGTCGCTGCGCGCGGCGCCGCCGCGCCCGCCCGTGGTGTGGGTTCGGCCGGTGTAGAGAAGCTTGTCTTGGGTGGTGGTCATGGTGCCTGTCCTTCAGAGGGTGTGTCGAAAATGACGGCGCGATTGTTCTGCTGCGCTGCGTTCTCTCCGAGGGGTTCTCTGACCGCATGTAGGCGCCGCAGCGGCGGGTACAAAACTATACAAAACGGGCCACAAAGGGACTGGAAAGGGCCGCGCCGCCGCGGCCATGGCGGGCGGCGCGCAGCAGCGCACCGCCCCACGTAAGCGAAGAACCACGCCCACACGGCGTTGCGGCCCGGCGCCATGCGGATGCTTTGCGCAGATGCTGGACAGGGTCTTGCCCTCCAACGAAAGCACCCCCATGCGCAACCCCTGGACGAAGAAGAACCCCATGATGAGCATGTGGCTCAGCGCCGCGAACAAGGCGATGGGCAGTGCACGTGGCCAGGCGACTGCGGCGGCCAAGCGGCAGGCGGCTGCCACGCAGGCCGACGCAACCCGCAGCGTGCTCGATTTCTGGACGGGCGGCACGGCCAAGCCAGCGGCCAAACGCAAAGCACGCCGCTGAAGGCAGCCGCAGGCGGGCAGCAGCGCGCTGGCCATGGCGGTGCCGGTCAACGCGGCACCGGCCTGCGGACACACAAGGGCCTTGGCGTTCCGGGCGCTGCGTGCAGCCCGCCACCAGGGCACACTTGCGCCTTTCGCTTGCCGATTTCCCGTGGACTTCCTGCTCCAGACCCTTTCCCAGTACGGCATCGCCTTCGTGTTCGCCATGGTGCTCATCGAGCAGCTGGGCGCGCCGATTCCTGCCTTTCCCGTGCTGATGCTGGGCGGCACGCTGGCCGCACGCGGCGAACTCGCGCTGGCGCCGCTGTTCGCCGCCGCCATGGCGGCCACGCTGATCGCCGACAACCTTTGGTACTGGGCCGGCGAGCGCCTGGGCCGGCGCGTGCTGCGCTTCATGTGCAAGGTCTCGCTGACGCCGGACAGCTGCGTGCGCCAGACCGAATCGATCTTCCTGCGTTTCGGCCCGGCCTCGCTGATGGTCGCCAAGTTCGTGCCGGGCTTCGCCTCGGTGTCCACGGCGCTGTCGGGCGCACTGCACATCCGGCGCGCCACCTTCGTCTTCTTCGACGCCATCGGCAGCGCGCTGTGGATCGGCCTGGGCCTGGCGCTGGGCTGGCTGTTTGCGTCGGCCATCGAGGACGCGCTGGCCACGCTGAGCGAACTGGGCCGCTGGGGCCTGGCGCTGCTGCTGGCCGCCGTGCTGGCCTTCGTCGCCTCCAAATGGTGGCAGCGGCGCCAGTTCCAGCGCCAGCTGGCCAGCGAACGCATCAGCGTGGAGACCCTGGCCGCGCGCATGGACAGCGGCGAGCCCGCCGTGCTGCTCGACGTGCGGGTGCCCGGCAGCCTGCCGCATGGCCGCATCCCCGGTGCATTGCAGATGCAGGGCAAGAAGCTGCCGGGCGAGCTCGACGCACTGGCGCGCGACACCCTGCTGGTGGTCTATTGCGCCTGCCCGAACGAGGTCTCGGCCGTGCAGGTGGCCCAGCGGCTGCAGCGCCAGGGCTTCACGCGCGTGCTGCCGCTGCTGGGCGGCGTGGACGCCTGGCTGGCCGCCGGGCGGCCGCTCGCCGTCTGAGCCCTGCTACCAGGCCAGCCGCCAGCCTCCGGGACCGACCGGCACCGGCGGTGCCTCCATGGGCAGCGCACCGGGCTCCAGGAAGTCCGAGAGCACGTCGTCGCGCAGCGCGATGAAGCGCGGATCGCTGCGGTGGCGCGGGTGCGGCAGGTCCACATCCACGATGCGCCGGATGCGCCCCGGGTGCGGCTGCATCACCACCACCTGGTCGGCCAGGAACACCGCCTCCTCCACATCGTGCGTGACCAGCAGCATGGTGATGCGCTCGGCCTGCCAGATGCGCTGCAACTCGTTCTGCAGCCGCGCGCGCGTCAGCGCATCGAGTGCGCCGAAGGGTTCGTCGAGCAACAGCACGCGCGGCCGGTTCACGAGGCCGCGCGCGATGGCCACCCGCTGGGCCATGCCGCCGGAGATCTGATGCGGCCACGAGTGCTCGAAGCCCTGCAACCCCACCAGCGCCACATGCTCGGCCACGCGTTCGCGCTTCTCGGCCGGCGTCAGCGCCGCGTTGCGCAGGCCCACCGCGATGTTCTGCTCCACGTTGAGCCAGGGGAACAGCCGGTGGTCCTGGAACACGATGCCGCGCTCCGGGCCGGTGCCAGCGATGGCCTGGCCGTCAAGTTCGATGCGGCCCTCGTACTGGTCGTCCAGGCCCAGCACCAGGCGCAGCAGCGTGGACTTGCCGCAGCCGCTGGCGCCCACGATGCTGACGAAGCGGCCGGCCGGCACGTGCAGGTCGATGTCCTGCAGCACCTGCAGTTCGCCGCCCTCGGCCTGCGTGCTGGCGTAGCGCTTGCCCAGGCCGCGGATGTGCAGTTCGTTCGTGGAAATGACGGTCTCGCTCAATGTGTTCTCCCCAACCAGCGGCCGAGCCGCCGTTCCAGTGCCCGCGCACTGGCGTTCATGCACCAGCCCACCGCACCGATGACCACCATGCCGAACAGCACCAGGTCCATGCGGAAATGCTCGCTGCCCTCGACCAGCGTGTTGCCGATGCCACGGCCGGCCACCAGCAGGTATTCGGCGCCGATGGTGGCCAGCCAGGAATAGATCAGCGCCAGGTACACGCCCGTGAAGATGGCCGGCAGGGCGGCCGGCAACACCACTTGGGTTACGGTCTGCCAGCGCGTGAAGCCGTAGACGCGCGCCACCTCCAACAACGGCTGCGGCGTGGTGCGGATGCCGTCACAGGTGTTGACCACCACCGGCACCAGCGCGGCCAGCGACAGGAACACCACCTTGGCCACGTCGCCCAGCCCGAACCAGACCGAGATCAGCGGGATCCAGGCGAACAGCGAGATCTGCTTGAAGGTGTTGAAGCTCGGTCCGACGACACGGTTGAACAGCGGTGACAGGCCCAGCAGCGCGCCCAGCACCAGGCCGCCCGCAGTGCCGATCAGAAAGCCTGTGGCCTCGCGCGCCAGGCTGGCCGACAGCGCGCGCCACAGCCGCCCGGTCTCGATCTGCTCCCAGGCCGTGGCCAGCACCTTGCCCGGCGAGACCAGCAGCGCGGAGTTCACGAGCTCGAAGCGCGCGGCCAGCCACCACAGCGCGATCGCCGCCACCGGCAGCACCAGCCCGCGCCAGCGGCCTGCCGCCTGCGGTTTGAGCGGCGCCAGCGTGGCCAGTTCGGCGCGTTCGGCGGTGCCGCTCACCGCGTCGCTCCCGGCCGGCCGCTGGCGACACGGCGCTCGGCCCAGTCCAGCCCCCGGTCGATGGCGTAGCCGATGGCGCCGACGACGATCACCGCGGCCATCACCTGGTCCAGCTGGAACAGCTGGCGGCCGTAGACGATCAGGTAGCCCAGGCCTTCGCTGGAAGCCACCAGCTCGACCACCACCAGCGACAGCCAGGCCTTGGTGAAGCCCAGGCGCAGGCCGGTGAACAGCGTGGGCACGGCATGCGGCAGCACGATCTCCAGCACCTGCTGGCGCCGGCTGTAGCCGTAGACCTGGCCGACCTCGCGCAGGTTCTGCGGCGTCTGGCGGAAGCCCTGCAAGGTGTTCAGCGCCACCGGCACCAGCGCGGCCTTGGCGATCAGGATGTACTTCAGCGGCTCGCCGATGCCGACCAGCAGCAGCACGAAGGGCAGCCAGCCCAGCACCGGAATCTGCACCAGCGCGTTGAAGCTTGGCAGCAGGTAGGCCTCGGCCGTGCGCGACAGGCCCATGGCCGAGCCCAGCGCCAACCCCAGCAGCGCGCCCACCGCGAAGCCGACCAGCACGCGCTGCAGGCTGGCCGAGACATGCAGCCACAACTCGCCGCTGGTGGCCAGGTCGCGCAGCGTCTCCCACACGAACTGCGGCGGCGGCAGCACCTGCGGCGAGATCCAGCCCTGGGCGGCGCCCAGGAACCACAGGCCCAGCAGCGCGGCCGGCAGCAGCCAGGGCAGCAGGGCGTCGCCGCGGGGCCCGGTCGGCGCCTGGCGCAGTGCAGCAGCCGGCGGCGCGGCCGGAGCGGACGGCGCGGGTGCGGGCAGCGACGATGCGCCCAGTGCGCCGCCCGTCAGCAGCGGCACGAAGGTCTGCTCGAAGCCCATCTCAGCGCGCCGCGACGGAGGCGCCGCCCGCCGCCACGGGCTTGCCCTTGGCGTCGTAGGCGGTCCAATGGTTCTCCAGCCCCTGCTTCCTGAGCGCGGCGCGCAGGTACTTCGGCTCGAACCAGTCGTCCACCGTCACGCTGCGGCGGATCAGCTTGAGCTTGAGCGCGTCGTCGACCACGGCCTTGTAGCGCGCCAGCAGGAAGGCGTCGAGCAGCGGCGTGTTGCGCTCTGCCAGCGACTGGTTCTCGAACTCGGCCTTGTACGAAGCGGCCGGCGTGCCGCTCTTCGCCCACGTGGCGAACAGGGCGTCGCGGTTCTTCTCGTCCGAGGCCCACTTCGCAGCGCGCACGAACACGTCGACCACGCGCTGCACCTCGGCCGGGTGGGCCTTCTCGAAGTCGCCGTGCACGAGCAGCGCGGCCTGGCGCGTGAAGGCCGGGTCCTGGCCCTGCGTGGAGTAGACGATCCGGGCCAGCCCCTGGTCGCGCACCTTGAACCACTCGCTGCCGCCGAAGGCTGCGTCCACACCGCTGGAGACCAGGGCCGCCTGCGCGCTGCCGGTGTCCAGGTTCACGCCCTTGATATCGCGCTCCGTGAGGCCGTGGGCGGCCAGCACGTTGATGGCGACCAGGTGGCCGTTGGTGCCGCGGAAGATGGAAACCTTGCGGTCTTTCAGGTCCTTGATCGACTGGATGTCCGACTTCGGCGGCACCACCACGTAGAGGTTGTTGCGCGTGCCGCTGGCCAAGAGCAGCCTGGTGTTCAGGCCGTTGGAGCGGCCCACGAGCGAAGGCAGGTCGCCCTGGTAGGCGAAGTCGATCTGCTTGTTCGACAGCGCCTCGTTGACGGCCGGGCCAGCGCCCTTGAAGAACAGCCACTCGATGCGGGTGCCCGAGCCCTTGAACTCTTCCTCCAGCCACTGCTGGTTGCGCGCCACGCCACCGGGCGAGCCGCCCCAGGTGACGGGGTCGCCGCCGCCGGCCGTGGCCACGCCGATGCGGATGACCTCGGGCGCGGCCTGCGCCGCGGCGAATGCGCCGAACAGGGCCAGTGCGGCGGCCCATCCCTTGAAGACTTGCGTGGTCGAGAACATGCGGAATCCTTGGAGAGCGGTCAGGCGGCGGGCGCCAGCCTGAGCTGGTGGCCGACGGCCGTGCCGTCGAAGAAGCGGGGGTTGGCCTCGGTGTAGAAGCGCAGCGGGTTGCCGAAGGTGAACGCGCGGAAGTCCTGCGCCGAAATCACGCCCTGCTCGACCAGGTCCCAGGTCTCGGCCAGCGGCTCGGTGAACTCGGGCACGTCCCAGTGGCCCACGTCGGACGACCAGATCGCGTTGATCTTCACGCCGCCCGGGTGCACGCGGTGGTTGAAGGCGGCGGCCACGGTGCGGTCGTCGGCCTCGGAGCCGAAGAAGAACGGATCGACCCAGCGCGCGCGGATGTCGTCCACGCTCTCGATGCCGGCCAGCGCGAAGTCGTCGATCTCCTCTGCGCGCGGCTCCCGGCTGTGCGGCAGCGCCGAGATGCCCAGGCTGTCGCGCACCAGCGTGGCCTTGTCCACCGCGCGGCCCTGCAGCAGGTCGGCACCGTGCCGGTCGAACAGCGCGGCCAGCAGGTCGACGTCCACCTCGGCCGGGTCGTAGTTGCGCACGGCATGGCGGTTGCGCTTCTCCCAGCGGTCCACCAGGTGCGTGAACACATGCGAGCCCCAGTCGGCACCGCCCTCCAGCAGCGCCACGCGCAGGCCCGGAAAGCGCCGCGTGACACCGCCGAAGAACAGCGCCTTGGCAAACGCCTGCGAGCCATCGGCGAAGTGGCCGATGTGGTTGAACATGTAGTTGCTGGTGGACTGCCGGCCGGTCCAGCCCTGGCTGCCGTAGTGCGTGGTCACCGGCACGCCGAGCTCGACCACCTTGGCCCAGAACGGGTCGTAGTCGTGCGGGCTGTCGATGCCGTAGAAGTCCGTGTAGGTCGCGTGCTTCGCGATCTCGGGATGGTCCTTGGCGGGGTACTTCTCGGCGATGGCCGGGATCGGCCGGCGCACGCCGCCGGGGATGTTGATGACCTTGAGCTTCAGGGTGTTGACCGCGAACTCCAGTTCCTCGATCGCTTCCTTGGGGTTGTGCATCGGGATGCCGGCCACGGGCGTGAGCCGGTCGGCATAGGCGCGGTACTGGTCGGCGTGGAAGTGGTTCAGCGCGCGGTGCAGCGGCTGGCGGTAATCGCTGCCGGCCGCGGCCGGCGACAGCACGTCGTTGGGGAACAGCACCGAGTAGTCCGAGCCCTGCTCGGCCAGGCGCTCGTACAGCAGCGCGGGGATGGTGTAGGTGGCCAGGTCGTGGGTGTTGCGCGTGACGCGGGCCCACCAGGGCGCACGCAAGGTGCGGTGGTGCGCGCGTTCCTCGGGGGTCTGCTGGTACCAATCCCGGCCCGAGCCGTCGCGCGTGACGAAGCGCCCGCCCAGCGCCTTGCGCAGCGCGTCCACGAGCTGGGGGCCGCCGTACTGGGCGATGTAGTCCTCCAGCACCGGCGCGTAGTCGTTCACGTGCACGTCGGTGTCGATGACGGGATGGTCCAGCCGCGCCTTGACGGCGGCCGAACGCGAAGCCTTGGCAGGGTTCAGGCGGGTGTTCACGCGGGGGCTCCTTGGAGTGGATCGGTCCGCGCATCTTCGAAGCCGGGCCGCCCCACGCCAACGAAGGCTTTCGCATGTGCAAGCGTGCAGAACGGATAAGAAGTAAGCTTTTCCGCACCATGGCCCCCACTCCCCTGCACACCAGCCGCCCGCTGGCGGCCGCCCTGCTGGCCGCCCTGTTGACCGCTTGCGGCACGGTCGAAAACCTCACGCCCGGCATGCCACGCGCCGAGGTGCTGTCGCGCTGGGGCCAGCCCACGCGCGTCGTGCCCGTGCCTGGCGGCGAGCGGCTGCAATACAGCTTCCAGCCCACCGGCCAGGAGGCGGTGATGGTGGACATCGACGCCGCAGGCCGCGTGGTGCAGGCGCGCCAGGTGCTCAACGAAAACGACTTCGCGCGCATCGCGCTGGACGGCAGCTGGACACAGGCGGACATCGGCCGCGAGTTCGGCCCGCCGGCCTATGTCGGTGCGGTCGGACGCTGGGACGGACCGGTCTGGACCTACCGCTGGCGCGGCGGCATGGTGGACCAGATGTTCTATGTCTACTTCGATCCCGCCGGCCGGGTGCGGCGCACCGAGATGGGCATGGACCCGCGGCAGTTCCGCAACATGCGCTAGACAGGGGGGCCGGGCTGCACCGACCGCATGGCGCGGCCCGTGTCGTGCGTGGAAAAAATGCTTGGCTGGCCTGAAGAGTTGGCTAGCAAAAACGACCTTGGAGACCGAAGTCTCGGGTCGCCCCACGATGAAACCGGTGGAAGTGCCTGCAGTGCCGCACTGCACTTCCGATGGCGCGACTATATCTCAATTGAGAAATAGTCTTATTTGAGTCCCTGCCGCCGGTGCGGCCTTTGCGCCGCCCGCACCGGCGGGCCGGGCTCAGGCGCCGCGGTCCCAGCCGCCGCCCAGCGCGCGCACCAGCCCGACCGTGGCCTGGTATTGCGCCGACTTCACCTGCAGCGCCTGGCGCCGGTTGCGCAGCTCGCTGCGGCGCGCGTCCAGCAGTTCGATCTGGCTCACGAGGCCGTTGCGGTAGCGCGTCTCCGACAGCGCCGAGGCGCGCGTGGCGGCGGTCACGGCGCGGCCCTGGGCTTGCGCCTGCTCGTCGAGCAGGCGCAGCGCGGCCAGCTGGTCTTCGACATCGCGGAAGGCGCCCAGCACCTGGGCGCGGTAGCCGGCGGCCGCCACGTCCAGCTGCGCGGCGGCGTTCGCCAGGTTGGCCTCGCGCCGGCCACCGTCGAAGATGGGCAGCGACAGCAGCGCGCCGATGCCCCACGACCGGGCCGACCACTTGAACAGGTCGCCGAGGTCGGTGGAGGCGAAGCCGCCGGAACCCGTCAGCGCGATGTCGGGGAACCAGGCGGTGCGCGCCACGCCCACGCGGGCCTGGGCGGCCTGCAGGCTCAGCTGCGCGGCCGACACGTCGGGCCGGCGGGCCAGCACCGTGGCCGGCACACCGGCCGGGATGCGCGGCAGCGCGCTGCGCCAGTCCTGCGGTGCCAGCGTGAAGCTCGATGCGGCCTCGCCGACCAGCACGGCCAGCGCATGCTCCAGCTCCGTGCGGCGTCGGTCCAGCGCCAGCGCCTCGGCCTCGTTGGCCGCCACCTCGCCCTGCACGCGCACGAGGTCGAGCTCGGCCACGTCGCCGGCATCAAAGCGGCGCTGCGTCAGGCGCAGCGTGTCGTCGTAGGCGGCGACGGTCTGGCGCACCAGCGCGCGCTCGTCGTCCAGCGCACGCAGCGTGAGATAGGTCTGCGCGGTCTCCGCCTGCACCATGAGGCGCGTGCTCTGCAGCAGCGCGGCACGTGCATCGGCGTCCAGCCCGGCGGCATCGCGCGCCTGCGCCAGCCGGCCGAACAGGTCCAGCTCGTAGGAGAAATTGGCCTTGGCGGTCAGCACGCTGGCCGGTTGGCGGCCCTGGGCCGTGTCGGCCCCAGCGCCGCGCTGGGCGCCGGCGCCGATGCCGATCTGCGGTGCGCGGTCGGCTTCGGCATTGCGCAGCAGCGCGCGCGCCTGGGCCAGCCGCGCTGCGGCTTCCTGCACGCTGGTGTTGCGCGCCGCAGCGCGCTCGACCAGGTCGCCGAGCACCGGGTCGTCGAAGCCCAGCCACCAGGCGCCGCGCTCGGCCTGTTCGGCCGGGGCCACGGTGGTGAAGCGTGCATTGCCTTCCTTGAAAGCGACGGGCACGGTGGGCAGCGCATGCTCGGCCGGGGCCGCGGGCAGCGGCCCGCTGGCACAGCCAGCCAGGATCAGCGCGGCCAGCAGGGGGGTGACGATGAAGTTCAGTCGCATGGTGATGTCCTCACTCGCTCGTTCATTCGATGGGGTGGCGGGGCGCCGCCGGCAGCGGCTGGATGGAGCCACCGCCCGCACCGTGGGCCGGGGCCGATGCGACCACCGGCACATGCACCTCGCCGTGCTGCACCAGCGGCCGGTTGCCGGCCAGGCGGCGCATCAGCACGTAGAACACCGGGGTCAGGAACAGGCCGAAGGCCGTCACGCCGATCATCCCGGCGAACACCGCCACGCCCATGGCCGAGCGCATCTCGGCGCCGGCGCCGGTGGACAGCACCAGGGGCAGCACGCCCATGATGAAGGCCAGCGAGGTCATCAGGATCGGGCGCAGCCGCAGCCGGCTGGCCTCGATGGCCGCCTGCACCGGGGTGCGCCCGCCGAACTCCAGCTCGCGCGCGAACTCCACGATCAGGATCGCGTTCTTCGCCGAGAGCCCGACCAGCACGATGAGACCGATCTGGGTGAACACGTTGTTGTCCCCGCCGTCGATCCAGACGCCGGTCATCGCCGCCAGGATGCCCATGGGCACGATCAGGATGATGGCCAGTGGCAGCGTCAGGCTTTCGTACTGCGCGGCCAGCACCAGGAACACCAGCAGGATCGCCAGCGGGAACACCAGGAAGGCGGAGTTGCCGGCCAGGATCTCCTGGTAGGTCAGTTCGGTCCATTCGTAGCTCACGCCCTTGGGCAGCGTCTCGGCCGCGATGCGCTCGATCGCGTCCTGGGCCTGGCCCGAGGAGAAGCCGGGCGCCGCGCCGCCGTTGATGTCGGCGGCCAGGTAGCCGTTGTAGCGCATGGCGCGTTCCGGGCCGAAGCTGGAGTTCACCTTCATCAGGGCAGACAGCGGCACCATCTCGCCGGTGCTGGAACGCACCTTGAGCAGGCCCACGTCTTCGGCGCGGGCACGGTAGGGCGCATCGGCCTGCACGCGCACGCTGTAGGTCCGGCCGAACTTGTTGAAGTCGTTGGCGTACAGGCTACCCAGGTAGATCTGCATGGTGTCGAAAATGTCGGTCACCGGCACGCCGAGCTGGCGCGCCTTGGTGCGGTCGATGTCGGCGTACAGCTGCGGCACGTTGACCTGCCAGCTGGTGAACATGCCGGCCAGCTCGGGCGTCTGGTAGGCCTTCGCCATGAAGGCTTTCACGGCCTTGTCCATCTCGTCGTAGCCCAGGCCGCCGCGGTCTTCCAGCTGCAGCTTGAAGCCACCGGTGGTTCCGAGGCCGGCCACCGGCGGCGGCGGGAACATCACGATGAAGGCGTCCTGGATCGCACCGAAGGCCTGGTTCAGCTGGCCGGCCACGGCACCGCCGCTCTGGTCGGCATGCTTGCGCTGGGCGAACGGCTTGAGCGTGGCGAACACGATGCCCGAGTTCGAGCTGTTGGTGAAGCCGTTGATCGACAGGCCGGGGAAGGCGATGGCGTCTTCCACGTTCGGGTTCTGCTTGACGATCTCGCCCATGCGCTTGATCACGTCCTCGGTGCGGTCCAGCGTGGCGCCGTCGGGCAGCTGCGCGAAACCGATCAGGTACTGCTTGTCCTGCGCCGGCACGAAGCCGCCGGGGATGGCCTTGAACAGGCCGAAGGTCACGCCGATCAGCGCGAGGTAGATCACCATCATCAGCGCCTTGCGGCCGATGACGCGCTTCACGCCGCCGCTGTAGGCCTCCGAGCCGCGGTGGAAGAAGCGGTTGAAGCCGCGGAACAGCCAGCCCAGGGTCTTGTCCATGAAGCGGGTCAGCGCGTCCTTGGGCGCATCGTGGCTGCGCAACAGCAGGGCCGCGAGCGCCGGCGACAAGGTCAGCGAGTTGATCGCCGAGATCACCGTGGAGATCGCAATCGTCACCGCGAACTGCTTGTAGAACTGGCCCGTGAGCCCGCTGATGAAGGCCAGCGGCACGAACACGGCCACCAGCACCAGCGCGATGGCGATGATGGGGCCCGCCACCTCGCGCATGGCGCGGTAGGTGGCTTCGCGCGGCGAGAGCCCGGCCTCGATGTTGCGTTCCACGTTCTCCACCACCACGATGGCGTCGTCCACCACGATGCCGATGGCCAGCACCAGGCCGAACAGCGACAGCGCGTTGATCGAGAAGCCGAGGATGTGCAGCACCGCGAAGGTGCCCACCACCGACACCGGCACGGCCAGCAGCGGGATGATGGAGGCGCGCCAGGTCTGCAGGAACAGGATCACCACCAGCACCACCAGGGCGATGGCTTCCAGCAGCGTGTGGATCACCGATTCGATGGACGCCCGCACGAACTGCGTCGGGTCGTAGGCGATGCGGAACTCCACGCCCTCGGGCATGCTCTTGGCCAGTTCGGCCATGGTGGCCCGCACGTCGCGCGAGATGTCCAGCGAGTTCGAGCCGGGCGACTGGAACACGCCCATGCCGACCGCCGCGTCGTTGTTCAGCAGCGAACGCAGCGAGTAGTCGGCCGCGCCCATTTCCAGGCGGCCGATGTCGCGCAGCCGGGTCACGGCGCCGTCGGTCCCGCTCTTGACGATGATGTCGCCGAACTCCTCTTCGCTCTGCAGGCGGCCCTGCGCGTTGATGGACAGTTGCATGTCCACGCCGGCGAGGCCGGGCGATGCGCCCACCACGCCGGCCGCGGCCTGGATGTTCTGGCCGCGGATCGCTGCCACCACGTCGCTGGCCGACAGGCCGCGCTGCGCCACCTTCTGCGGGTCGAGCCAGACGCGCATCGCGTAGTCGCCGCCGCCGAAGATCTGCACCTGGCCCACGCCCTGGATGCGCGCGAGGCGGTCCTTCACGTTGAGCACCGCGTAGTTGCGCAGGTAGTTCATGTCGTAGCGGTCGTTCGGCGAGACCAGGTGCACCACCATGGTCAGGTCGGGCGCGCTCTTGACGGTGGTGATGCCCAGGCGGCGCACCTCCTCGGGCAGGCGCGGCTCGGCCTGCGCGACGCGGTTCTGCACCAGCTGCTGGGCCTTGTCGGGGTCGGTGCCGAGCTTGAAGGTCACGGTCAGCGTCATCACGCCGTCGGTGGTGGCCTGGCTGCCCATGTAGAGCATGCCTTCGACACCGTTGATCTGCTCTTCCAGCGGCGTGGCCACGGTCTCGGCGATCACCTTGGGGTTGGCGCCGGGGTAGTTGGCGCGCACCACCACCTGCGGCGGCGCGACCTCGGGGTACTCGGAGATCGGCAGCGCGCGCATGGCGATCAACCCGGCGAGGAAGATCAGCACCGACAGCACGCCGGCAAAGATCGGCCGGTCGATGAAGAATTTGGAGAGGTTCATGGCAAAGGTCCCCCCTGCCACCGGCGCGCTGGGCGCCGGCAGGCATGGTGTTGCTGGAATCGGAAGGGCGTTAGATCGGGGAGATCAGGACTTGGACGCGGCGGCGCTGTCGGCCTTGGCCTGCTTGTCTGGACGTGCGTCCATGGCCACCGGTTGCGGGTCCAGCACCGAGCCGGGGCGCACGCGCTGCAGGCCGTTGACGACCACCCGCTCGCCCGGCTGCAGGCCCTGCGTCACGATGCGCAGGCCGTTGGCGCTGGCGCCCAGCGTGACCTGGCGCCACTGCGCCTTGTTGTCGGCATCCACCACGAACACGAACTTCTTGTCCTGGTCGGTGCCCACCGCGCGTTCATTGACCAGCAGCGCGGGTGCGGTCTTGACCTGGCCCATGCGCAGCCGCGCGAACTGGCCGGGCATCAGCGTGCCGTCCTTGTTGTCGAACTGGGCGCGCACGCGCACCGTGCCGCTCCGGGCGTCGACCTGGTTGTCGACCCACTGCAGGCGGCCGACCAGCGGCGTGGCATCGTCTGCCGCCGTGCCCATCTGCACCGGGATGCGGTCGACCTGCGTGCGCGCGCCGCCGCCAGGCAGGTCGCGCAGCGCCCGGGTGACGACCTGCTCGTCGGCGTCGAAGCTGGCGTAGATCGGGCTGACCGAGACCAGCGTGGTCAACACCGGCGCGCTAGCACCGGCCGACACCAGGTTGCCCACCGTGACCTCGACCTTGCCGGCGCGGCCGGCGACCGGGGCGCGCACCTGCGTCCACGACAGGTTGAGCCGGGCCGACTGCAGCGCGGCCTGTGCGGCGCGCAGGTTGGCCTGGGCCTCACGGTGCGCGTTGGCGCGCTCGTCGTGTTCGCGCTGGGCGATGGCGCGTTCGTCCAGCAGGCGCTGGGCGCGGTCGAGTTCGCTGCGCGTGAAGGATTGGCGCGCCTCGGCAGCCACCACCTGGGCTTCGGCACGCTCGACGTCGGCCGCGTACGAGGCCGGGTCGATGGTGACGAGCAGGTCGCCCTTCTTCACGAGCGCGCCTTCGCGGAAGTGCACCGACAGCACCGTGCCGGCCACGCGCGAGCGCAGGTCGACACGCTCCACGGCTTCCAGCCGGCCGGAGAACTCATCCCACGTGGCGACATCGGACTGCGCCACCGTGGCCACCGAGACCGGCGTGGCCTGCGGCGCGGCGGGCAAGGCATCGGCATGCACCTGGGGCGACTGCAGCATGAAGCCCAGGCCGGCAGCGGCCATGGCCAGCACCAGCGCGGTGCCCACGGCCAGCAGCCGGTTGCGCCGCGGGCGGCGCGTGGAATACGGATCGGCGAACGGATCGTTGGTCGGATCGGACATGGCTACTCCCTCGAACAATAAAACGAGAACAACAAAACCTCTCCGGCCGTTCTGGGGCGACCGGTTCAGGCGGATCGGAAAGAAGGCCCCTCCCCGTGGGAGGAGGGGCGGACGGTTACTCGGCGCTCTTCTTCGCCGGCAGGTGCGCGGCGAAGAAGCCCTCCAGGCGCGGACGCACCATGGCGGCGCACGCGCACTCCATGGGCTCGCTGGCCAGCAAGGTATTGGGCCAACCCGTGGCCGGGGTCAGCATCTCGAAATCGACGGCGACACCGGCAGCGCGCAGCTTCTCGGCATAGGCACGGGCCTCGTCGCGCATGGGGTCGTCGCTGGAGGTCAGCACCAGCGTGGGCGCGATGCCCGCCAGCCGCAGCGAACCACCAGGCACGGCGTAGGGATGGGTGGCGTCCTGCGGGCAGCGCAGGTAGTTGCGCCAGCCTTCGGCCCATTTGCCCTGGGTCTCGGTGCAGTTGAATTCGCGCACCGAGGCCATGCCCGTGCAGGGGTCCAGCATGGGCGAGACCAGCACCTGGCCGGCCAGCGGCGGGTGGGCGCGGTCGCGTGCGATCAAGGCGGTGGCCGCGGCCAGGTTGCCGCCGGCTTCCTCGCCGGCCAGGAACACCGGGGCGCCGGTGCCGGCCAGCTTGGCGCGCTGCTTCCAGGCCCACTCGAGCACGCCGTAGCCCACGTCCAGCGCCTGCGGGAACGGGTGCGCAGGTGCCAGCGGATAGGCGATGGAGACGACGATGGCGCCGGCTTCGGCCAGCATGCTGGCGAGCTTGACGCCGCAGTCCAGCCCGCCGGCCGTGAACGCGCCGCCGTGGTAATGCACCACGAGCGGAGACACCTGGCCGCGCTTTCTTTCACCGTAGATGCGGGTCGGCACGGGCTCCAGGCCCTTCAGCTCGACCACGGTCTCGCGCCAGCTCGCAAAGCCGTTGCCCTGCGGGGCAGCGGTGGTCGACGGGGTGGCGGTGGCGGCGGACATGGCGAACTCCTGGAACAGCGTGAGAGATGAAGAACGAAGACGGGGACTGACGTTGACGATGCTGGTAAATGTAGAGCCGGCGCTGTGTCGGATAAATGCGCAACACACCGCTTCACTGTTTCCGAGCCGCCAACAATGCCCCGAGAATCATCAGGGAGAAGGCGGCCGAACCTTTCAGGCCTACGGGTATCTACTGAGCGGCCGAACAAAGCAAGAAGGAAGCCCATGGACCAGATCCAGTCGATGCGGGCATTCACGCGCGTCGTGGAAGCAGGCAGTTTCACCAAAGCAGCCGAGTCGCTGGATGTGCCCAAGGGCACCGTCACCAAACAGATCCAGGCGCTGGAGACCCGGCTGCGCGTGCGGCTGCTGAACCGCACCACGCGCCGCGTGACGGTGACCGCCGACGGCGCAGCCTATTACGAGCGCACGCTGCGTCTGCTCTCCGACCTGGACGACATCGAGGCGAGCATGGGCAATGCCCAGGCCCGGCCCAGCGGCCGGTTGCGCGTGGACATCGGCGCCTCGGTGGCGCGGCTGCTGGTGATCCCGGCGCTGCAGGGCTTCTTCGAGCGCTATCCCGACATCCAGCTCGACCTGGGCGTGAGCGACCGCCCGGTGGACCTGATCGCCGACAACGTGGACTGCGTGATCCGCGGCGGCGAGCTGACCGAGCAGTCGCTGGTGGCGCGGCGCATCGGCAACATCGACTTCGTGACCGTGGCCTCGCCGGCCTACCTGGCGCGCCATGGCACGCCCGCGCACCCGACCGAGCTGGAGCACAGCCACACCATGGTGAGCTTCTTCTCCTCGCGCACGGGCCGGCAGTACAACCATTACTTCGAGTGCGCCGACGAGCGCCACGAAATCACCGGCCGCTACCAGCTGGCCGTGAACGAGAGCAACGCGCTGTCCGAGGCCGGTCTGGCCGGCCTGGGCATCGTGGCGCTGACCCGCTTCGACGTGAAGCCGCACATCGAGAGCGGCGCGCTGGTGCAGATCCTGCCGGACTGGAAGCGCCGCACCCTGCCCTTCTACGTGGTCTATCCGCCCAACCGCCACCTCTCGGCCAAGGTGCGCGCATTCGTCGACTGGGCGGCCGAACTGTTCGCCAAAAACCCCTACATGCAGGCCCGCTGACAGGATTGCGCGTTCCCGCTACAGTCGCGCCCCCACCGCACCCGCGGGCACCCATCACCACAGGAAGACGAATGGACAAGACGCCGTCCATGTGCATGGCCATGCGCGTCGCCAAGGCCGGCGGCTTCGCCACGAAGACCCGGCCTGCCAGCGGCGGCGCGCCCAGCGCCTCTCTCGCCAAGAGGGTCATCGGCCTGCCGACTTGACCTTCCCAGGATGTGAGCTTGGAGACTGCGGCCCGTATCGCAATCCACCCATGGAGAACCACATGATTGCCTCGGAGGTCCACCCTCTGCACTGCGGCCGCCACGCGCGCCGCGCCGCCATGCCGCACCCGCGGTCCCACGGCCCGGAGAGCATCTAGATGGACCAGATCCAGTCCATGCGCATGTTCACGCGCGTCGTGGAAGCCGGCAGCTTCACCAAGGCCGCCGAGTCGCTCGACATCCCCAAGGGCACCGTCACCAAGCAGATCCAGTACCTGGAGGCGCGGCTGCGCGTCAAGCTGCTCAACCGCACCACGCGCCGGGTGACCGTCACGCCCGATGGCGCGGCCTACTACGAACGCACCGTGCGCTTGCTGTCGGACTTCGACGACATCGAGGCCAGCATGAGCAACGCCCAGTCGCGCCCCAGCGGCCGGTTGCGCGTGGACGTCGGCGCCTCGATCGCACGGCTGCTCGTGATCCCGCAGCTGCACACCTTCTTCGAGCGCTTTCCCGACATCCAGCTCGACCTGGGCGTGAGCGACCGCCCGGTGGACCTGATCGCCGACAACGTGGACTGCGTCATCCGCGGCGGCGAGCTGACCGAGCAGTCGCTGGTGGCGCGGCGCATCGGCGGCGTGGAGCTCATCACCGTGGCCACGCCGGGCTACCTGGCCCAGCACGGCACGCCGGCCCACCCGACCGAGCTGGAAAAGGGCCACCGCCTCATCAACTACTTCTCTTCGCGCACGGGCCGTCAGTTCCCCCACCTGTTCGAGCGCGGCGAGGAGCACCTCGAGATCCTCGGGGCCTACCAGCTCGCGGTCAACGAAAGCAACGCGCTGACCACGGCCGTGCTGGCCGGCCTGGGCGTCACGCAGGTGGCGCGCTTCGGCCTGCAGCAGCACCTGGACAACGGCACGCTGGTGCGCGTGCTGCCCGACTGGGGCCACCCGCCCATCCCGCTGCACGTGGTCTACCCGCCCAACCGCCACCTGTCCGCCAAGGTGCGCGCCTTCGTGGACTGGGCGACCGAGCTGCTCGGGCGCGCCCCCTACCTGCAGGCGCGCTGAAGTCTCTGGACAAAACGTCTACATCTGGACAAAATATCCAGATGCCGACCGCCAAACCGTCCAGAACCGCTGCCCAGCGCGCCCTGCTGGGCCAGCTCGAACACATCGCCCAGGGGTTGGGCGAGACCTTCGCGCCGTTCTGCGAGGTCGTGGTGCACGACCTGCTGGACCCGGGCCACGCGATCGCCGCGATCCACAACAACCTGTCCGGCCGCGCCGTCGGCGACCCGGCCACCGAGCTGGGCCTGGCCCGCATCGCCGACCCGGCCTACGCGCCGGTGCTGGCCAACTACGCCAACCGCTTCGCCGACGGGCGCCAGGCCAAGAGCACGTCGATCGGCGTCAAGGACGCCGAGGGCCGCTACGTGGCTGCCCTGTGCTTGAACGTGGACCTGACGCTGTTCAAGAGCCTGCAGAGCGCCATGGGCCAGTTCGTGCAGGTCGACACCCAGGCCGCGCCGGCCGAGACGCTGGACCCGGCCGGCGCCGACGCGATCCGCGCGCGCATCGACCGCTACGCCGCCGCGCGCGCGAGCACCCCGCGCGCACTCAAGGCCGACGAACGCCGTGCGCTGCTGGCCGAACTCAAGGCCGAGGGCCTGCTGCAGCTGCGCCACGCCATGCAGACCGTCGCCGCCCACCTGGGTGTGTCGCGCGCCACGGTGTACAGCGATGCGCGCTGAAGCCCCTGCAGCCCGTTTGCGCCTGCTCGACGGCCCGACCGTGGCCGCGCTGCTGGAGCCCGCCGCCGTGCGCGCGGCCGTGGCCGAGGCCTTCGCGCTGCACAGCCGCGGCGAGGGCCGCACGTTTCCAGTGGTGCGTGAGCAGCTGGCCGAGGGCGTGTTCGGCATCAAGTCGGGCGCGGTGCCGGCGCAGGCGCTGCTGGGCTACAAGTCGGCGGGCTTCTGGCCAGCCAACCGCGGCCGGGGCGGCGAACCGCACCAGGCCACCATCGTGCTGCACGACCCGGCCACGGGCCGGCCGCTGTGCGTGCTGGACGGCAATGCGATCACCAGCGCGCGCACGGCGGCTGCCGGCGCCATCGGCCTGCAGCGCCTGGCCCGGCCCGGGAGCCGCGCGCTGTGCCTGTTCGGCACCGGCGTGCAGGCCCGCGCCCACCTGGCCGAGGCGCTGCGCGTGCTGCCTGCGCTGGAGCAGGTGCGCTACTGCACGCACCGCGGCCAGCCGGACGCGGCCTTCGAATCCGCCTTCGCGGGCCGCTGCGCGCTGCAGTTCGCCCCCGATGCCGACACCGCCGTGGCCGCCAGCGACGTGGTGATCACCGCCACGCCCGGCGCCGGCGTGCTCTTCGGCCTGGGTGCCGTGCGCCCCGGCACACACATCAACGCCGTCGGCGCGGACACGCGCGGCAAGCGCGAACTGCCCGAAGGCCTGCTCGCGCGTGCCCGGCTCGTGGTCGACGACCGCAGCCAGGCGCGCCAGCTCGGTGAGGCGCAATGGGCGCCGGAGCTGCCCTGCACCGAAATCGGCGCGCTGGACGACGCCGCGCGCGCCCCCGAGACGATCACCGTGTTCGACCTGACCGGCCTCGCGCTACAGGACCTTGCCGTCGCGCGGATGGTGCTGGCCAGCGCCGAGGCCCAGGGCCTGGGCCTGGACATCGCCTGGCCCTGGTAGCCCCTTTCGTCACCCCCTTCTCCACCCGTCCCTTCCAACGCCATGAACGACCTGACCCTGCCGACCTACGAAGACGTGGCCGCCGCCGCACGCCGCATCGAAGGCCATGCCCACCGCACGCCCGTGATGACCTCGCGCACGCTCGACGCGGCCATCGGCGCCCAGGTGTTCTTCAAGTGCGAGAACCTGCAGCGCATGGGCGCCTTCAAGTTCCGCGGCGGCTTCAACGCGCTGTCGAAGTTCGACGCGGCCCAGCGCCGCGCCGGCGTCGTGGCGTTCTCGTCGGGCAACCACGCCCAGGCCATCGCGCTGTCGGCACGCATCCTGGGCATCCCGGCCACCATCGTGATGCCCAATGACGCGCCGGCCATGAAGGTCGCGGCCACCAAGGGCTACGGCGCCACCGTCGTCAGCTACGACCGCTACACCGAAGACCGCGAGCAGATCGGCCGCGACCTGGCGCGCAAGCACGGCTTCACGCTGATCCCGCCCTACGACCACCCCGACGTGATCGCCGGCCAGGGAACTGCTGCCAAGGAACTCATCGAGGAGGTCAGCCCGCTCGACGCCTTCTACGCGCCGCTGGGCGGCGGCGGCCTGCTGTCGGGCTCGGCGCTGGCGCTGCGCGCGCTGTCGCCCAAGACCCGCATCGTCGGCGTGGAACCCGAGGCCGGCAACGACGGCCAGCAGTCCTTCCGCAGCGGCGCCATCGTGCACATCGACGTGCCCAAGACCATTGCCGACGGCGCGCAGACCCAGCACCTGGGCCACTACACCTTCGGCGTGATCCAGAGCGCCGTGGACGACATCCAGACCGCCAGCGACGCCGAGCTCGTGGACGCCATGGCCTTCGCCGCCGCGCGCATGAAGATCGTCGTGGAACCGACCGGCTGCCTGGGCCTGGCCGCGGTGCGGCGCGAGGCCACCGCGCTGCGCGGCCAGCGCATCGGCGTGCTGCTGAGCGGCGGCAACGTCGACCTGGCGCGCATGTGCGAACTGCTCGGGGCGCGGCCGGCATGACAGCGCCCGACCTGGCCGCGCTGGAGACGCCGCTGCTGCTGCTCGACGAAGCCCGCATGCAGCGCAACATCGCGCGCATGCAGCAGCGCATGGATGCGCTGGGCGTGCGCTTTCGCCCGCACGCCAAGACCAGCAAGTGCGCCGAGGTGGTGCGCCGCCAGCTCGCTGCCGGCGCACGGGGCATCACGGTCTCCACGCTGAAGGAGGCCGAGCAGTTCTTCGCCGCCGGTGTGGACGACATCCTGTACGCCGTGGCCATCGTGCCGTCCAAGTTCGACCACGCGCTGCGCCTGGTGCGCGCGGGCTGCCGGCTCACGCTGCTGGTCGAGTCCGTCGCGGCCGCCGAACAGCTGGCCGCGCATGGCCGCGCCAACGGCCACAGCCACCGCGTGCTGATCGAGGTGGACACCGATGGCCACCGCAGCGGCATCCCGCCCGAGGACGCGCGGCTGCTGGCCGTGGCCGCCGCCCTGGTGGACGACGGTGCCGAACTGGCCGGCGTGCTGACCCACGCCGGCAGCTCCTACGGCCTGAACACGCCCGCTGCGCTGGAGGCCATGGCCGAGCAGGAGCGCGCCGGCTGCGTGCGTGCGGCCGAGCGCCTGCGCGCCGCCGGCCATGCCTGCCCCGTGGTCAGCGTGGGCTCCACGCCCACCGCGCTGCACGCGCGCCGGCTGGACGGCGTGACCGAGGTGCGGGCCGGCGTCTACGTGTTCTTCGACCTGGTGATGGCCGGCGTCGGCGTCTGCGGCGTGGACGAGATCGCGTTGTCGGTGCTGGCCACCGTGATCGGCCACCGGCCCGAGGCCGGCTGGATCATCACGGATGCAGGCTGGATGGCCATGAGCCGCGACCGCGGCACATCCAAGCAAGCACAAGACCACGGCTACGGCCTGGTGGCCGACATCCAGGGCCAGCCCATCGCCGAACTGGGCTTCGGCGAGGCCAACCAGGAGCATGGCGTGCTGCAGTGGAAGGGCACGCCCGGCGCAGACCTGGAGCGGCTCTTTCCGCTCGGCAGCCAGCTGCGCATCCACCCCAACCATGCCTGCGCGACCGGGGCGCAGCATGGGGCGTACCAGGTGCTGCCGGCCGACGGCGGCGCGCTACAGACCTGGCCGCGCTTCAGCGGCTGGTGAGCATCAGAACACCGACAGCCCCGTCCGCGCCACGAACATCTCCAGCGCCTGGCGCCCCAGCGCCGAGTTGCCGGTGGCGTCCAGTGCGGGCGCCCAGACCGCCAGCGTGAGCCGGTCGGGCACCACGGCCACGATGCCGCCGCCCACGCCGCTCTTGCAGGGCAGGCCGATGCGGTAGGCGAACTCGCCGGCCGCGTCGTAGGTGCCGCAGGTCAGCATCAGCGCATTGATGCGGCGCGTCTGGCGCTCGGTGCAGACGGCGCGCCCGGCCCACAGCGGGTGGTGGCCGTCGCGGCTCAGGTAGGCGGCCGCCCGCGCCAGCTGCAGGCAGCTCATGCGCAGCGCGCACTGGTGGAAGTACAGGTCCAGCACCTGCTCGACGGGGTTGTCGAGCTTGCCGAAGCTCTTCATGAAGTTCGCCAGCGCGAGGTTGCGAAAACCCGTGGCCGCCTCGGACGCCGCCACCTCCTCGTCGAAGGCGACGGGCTCGCCCGCCAGCGCCGTCATGAGCGCCAGCAGCTCGGCCTTGGCCCCGCCGCCGAACAGCGAGACCAGCCGGTCGGCCACGGCGATGGCACCGGCATTGATAAAGGGGTTGCGCGGGCGGCCCTGTTCGAACTCCAGCTGCACCAGCGAATTGAAGGCGCTGCCCGAAGGCTCGCGGCCGATGCGCTCCCACAGCGCTTCGCCCAGGTGCTGCATGGCCAGCGTCAGCGTGAAGACCTTGGAGATGCTCTGGATGGAGAACGGCATGGCGCCGTCGCCGGCCTGGGCCTCCTGGCCATCGGCCGTGACCAGGGCCATGCCGAAGTGCCGCGCATCGATGCGGGCCAGCGCGGGGATGTAGCTGGCGACCTGGCCTTCGGTGCCGCGCAACTCGGACAGCGCCGCAACGATCCCGTCCAGCACGGGCTGGAACTCGGGGGCAGCGCTCACTTGTCGTCGTCGTCGCGCAGCTCGTAGAGGCCGGGGCGGTCGGTCTGCACGAACACGGGCTGCTCTTCCTCGTTGACGCGGGGGCCGATGGCCATGTTGTCGTCGGCCAGCGCGCTGAGCACGGCCGTGCCGTTCGCCCACGCATCGCCGTAGGTGGCGCAGCTCTCTTCGGCCGCCAAAAGGACTTCGAAGGGCTCGTCGTCTGCGAAACGCTCCAGGACGACCCAGCGGTACTCGCCGCTGCGGTACTCCTGCACCGACAGGGCCAGGGATCTGAGTGCGGGCAAAGACATGGAACGGGCTCCGTCGCTTGTGCGGTGGGTGGACGCGGCTGATGTGGGTTGCTCGGATGCTAGCAAGCACGCGGGCCGGCTCAGGCGGGGACCGTTAAAAAAAATCTGCGGCGGCAGGGTCTCAGCGCAGGGGCTTGAGCAGGTGGCCCAGGCCGTTGTGGTCGATCTCCAGCATCAGCGCCAACAGCCGGCCGATCTCGCCCTTGGGAAAGCCCTCGCGCGCGAACCAGGCCAGGTAGTTGCCGGGCAGGTCGGCGATCACGGTGCCCTTGTAGCGGCCGTAGGGCATGGCCAGCGTGGTCAGGCGCTGCAGGTCTTCGGGGTTCATGCGGTGTTCTCGGGGGCATTGCGTCGCGCGCAGGGCGCACCTTACCCGCAGGCGGCACAAAGGCACACAGAAGGTGAGGCCTTCGGCACGGCCTGGACGGATGCCGGCGTGGCTATAGTGTTTTCGAACTTCCATGTCGAACACCGCGAACACCGCGCCAGCGCCGGACCCCGCCCAGCAAGCGGGCCTCAAACCACCGGCACCCTGGCTGCGCGATGCCCTGCAGCGCTGGCAGCCGTGGGTGATCGGAGCCACGGCGGCGGTGCTGATCCTGCTCGTCGGCATCGCCCTGCACAGCCTGCTGCGCGAAGTGCGCTACGCCGAGATCATGCATGCCGTGCACGGCACGCCTGCGCTGCAGGTGCTGGCCGGGCTGGCCTTCACGGCCGCGAGCTACCTGGCCCTGTCGGGCTACGACGCCTCGGCCCTGGCCTATGCCCAGGCCAGGGTGTCGCGCGGCATGCTGCTGCTGACCTCGTTCGTGGCCTATGCGCTGGGCAACACCATCGGCCTGGGCACGCTGACCGGCGGCGCCGTGCGCATGCGCCTGTTCGCGGCCGCCGGGGTCGAGCCGGCGAGGATCGCCCAGGTCGTGGCCTTCAACGCCAGCGCCTTCCTGCTCGGCATGTCCGCGTTCGGTGCGCTCGCACTGTTGTGGGGCGCTCCCGATGTGGCCCGGCTGCTGCACCTGCCGGCCTGGCTTCTGCGCCTGGCTGCGCTGGCGCTGCTGGCGGGCCTGGCGGTGCTGCTGTGGCTGTGCGGGCACCAGCGCGTGGTGCAGATCGCCGGCCGCTGGACGCTGCGGCTGCCGCCCTTGCCGCTGGCGCTGCGCCAGCTGGCGATCTCCGCGGTGGAGCTCGGCGCCTCGGCGCTGGCGCTGTGGGTGCTGCTGCCCGCATCCGAGCTGCCGCTGCCGACCTTCCTGGCCTTCTATGCGATCGCCATCAGCGCCAGCCTGCTCAGCCATGTGCCGGGCGGCATCGGCGTGTTCGAGGCGGTGATGCTGCTGGCCAGCGGGCCCTACCTGCCGACCGAGACCATGCTGGGCGCGCTGCTGCTGTACCGCGCGCTGTATTACGTGTTGCCGCTGGTGCTGGCCACGGCCCTGCTGGCCGGCTTCGAGCTGCGCGCCGGCCTGGGCGCGCAGGTCGGCCGGGCGGCCGCGCCGGCCGTGCGCGCCGCGGCCAGGCTGGGCCCCCGCCTGCTGGCCGCGCTGACGCTGGTGGCCGGGCTGTGGCTGCTGATCTCTGGCGTGACGCCGTTCACCGAAGACAGCCAGCTGCTGCTGGAATCGCTCAACGTGCCGCTGCCGCTGGTGGAGACGGCGCACTTCCTGGGCAGCGTGGCCGGCCTGGGCCTGCTGCTGGTCGCGCGCGGCCTGCTGCACCGGCTCGACGCGGCCTGGTGGGCGGCGCTGGCGCTGTCCATCGTCGCGGGGCTGCTGGCGCTGCCCAAGGGCATCGCCTGGGGCGAGGCGGCCCTGCTCTCGGTGCTGGCCGTGCTGCTGGTGCTCTCGCGCCGGCAGTTCGACCGGCCGTCCTCGCTGTTCGCCCAGCGCCTGGAGCCGGGCTGGCTGCTGGCTGTGGGCGGCGTGCTGGCGGCCTGCGTCTGGATCCTGTTCTTCGCCTACCAGGAGGTCGCCTACAGCAACCGGCTGTGGTGGCAGTTCGAGCTCGATGCGCAGGCGCCGCGCTCGCTGCGGGCGCTGCTGGGCGTGGCCCTGGGCGCGCTCGCCATCGGCCTGTGGCAACTGATGCGCCCGCCGGCGGGCGCGGTGACCCCGCCCAGCGACGAGGAGATCGAGCGCGCCGCCGCCATCGTGCGCGCCAGTCCCAGCGCGGCTGGCTGCTTCGCGCTGGTGGGCGACAAGAACCTGATGTTCTCGCCCTCGGGCAAGAGCTTCATCATGTACGGCAAGCAGGGCCGCTCCTGGGTCGCGCTGTTCGGCCCCATCGGCGAGCGCAAGGAGTGGGCCGACCTGGTCTGGCGCTTCATCGAGCACGCCAACGCGCATGGCGGACGGCCCGCCTTCTACCAGGTGCGCCCCTCCATGCTGCCGCTGTTCCTGGACTGCGGGCTGCAGGCCTTCAAGCTCGGCGAGTACGCCCATGTGCCGCTGCCCGAGTTCAACCTCAAGGGCGCCAAGCGCGCCAACCTGCGCTCAGGGGTGAACCGCGGCGAGCGCGAAGGCCTGGTGTTCGAGGTGGTGCCGGCCGCGGACGTGGCGCCGCTGCTGCCCGCGCTGCGCGCCGTCTCCGACGCCTGGATGCGCAAGCAGAGCGCGCGCGAGAAGAACTTCTCGGTCGGCCGCTTCGACGATGCCTACCTCGCCCGCCTGCCCGTGGCCTTGGTGCGGCGCGAGGGCCAGGTCATCGCCTTCGCCAACCTGCTCGTCACCGGGCAGAAGGAAGAGGCCAGCATCGACCTCATGCGCTACCTGCCCGACGCCCCGCCCGGCACCATGGACTACCTGTTCGCCAAGACCATGCTGCACCTGCAGGCCGAGGGCTACCAGCGCTTCGGCCTGGGCATGGCGCCCATGGCCGGCATGGCAGAGCGCAGGCAGGCGCCACGCTGGCAGCGCATCGGCCGGCTGCTGTTCGAGCACGGCGAGCGCTTCTACAACTTCCGCGGCCTGCACAGCTTCAAGGACAAGTTCGAGCCCGTCTGGGATGCCCGCTACCTGGCCGCGCCGGGCGGGCTGGAGCCCGTGCTGGTGCTGGCCGACATCGCCACGCTGATCGGCGGTGGCGTGAAAGGCGTGGTGTCCAAATGAAGCGGTCCGCGCTCTCCCTGGGCTGGCTGCTGGCCACCGGCACGGCACTGGCGCAGGCCACGCCCCCCGTGCAGAGCATCACCCATGGCCAGTTCGAGCGCGTGCAGGTGCACGCGCCCGCCGGCCCGGTGCGCCAGTTCGCGCTGCTGCTGGTCGAGGGTGGCGCGCCTTCGCCACAGGAACTGGCGATGCGCAGCCGCCTGCTCGCAGGCGGCGCCATGGTGGCCGAGGTCTCGATGGCCGCCTACCAGGCCAAGGTGCGCGCGCAGAAGGAGAAATGTGGCTACGCGGGCGGCGACTTCGAGAACCTGGCGCGCCACATCCAGGCCATGCTGAAGCTGCCGGCCTACTTCGAGAGCACCGTGGTCGGTGCCGGCGACTACGCGGCCTACGCCTACGGCCTGGTCGCGCAGGCGCCGGCCGGCTCCTTCGGCGCGCTGCTGACCGCCGGCTTCTGCCCGCGCCTGGCGGTGCAGCCACCGCTGTGCGCGGTCAACAAGCTGAGCTGGCGCATGGCCGGCCAGGGCCAGTCCGTGGACATGGCGCCGGTGGCCCTCGGCATCCCGTGGATGGCGGCGCCCGCGTCACAGCCCCAGACCGCAGCCGCCTGCGAGGCCGGTGCCGCCCAGGCCTTCGTCGCCCAGGTGCCGCAGGCGCGCACGCTGCCCAGCTTCGAGGCGGCCGCGGCCGCCATCGCCGCACAGCGCCCGGTACTGGAAGCCGCCCCCGCCCAGCTGTCCGACCTGCCCGTGGTCGAGGTGCCCACGCAGGTGGCCGGCACGCGCTTTGCCGTGCTGCTGTCGGGGGACGGCGGCTGGGCCGGCATCGACAAGGACATCGCGGCCGCGCTCGCGCGCCAGGGCGTGCCCGTGGCGGGCTTCGATTCGCTGCGCTACTTCTGGACCAAGCGCACGCCGGAGGGCCTGGCGGCCGACCTGGACCGGCTGGTGCGCCACTACGCGGCGCGCTGGCAGCGCAGCGAGGTGATCCTGATCGGCTTCTCCCAGGGCGCCGACGTGCTGCCCTTCGCGCTGAACCGCCTGCCCGAGCGCACGCGCGCCGCCGTGCGCCTGTCGGTGCTGCTGGCCCCGGCCGAGAAGGCCTCGTTCGAATTCCACGTCAGCAACTGGCTGGGACCCAGCGGCGACAAGCCCGTGCTGCCCGAGGCGCAGAAGCTGGAGGCCGCGCGCACGCTGTGCGTGCACGGCAGCGAGGAGAAGCGCTCGCTGTGCCCGCAGCTCTCCCCCGCACAGGCCCAGGTCGTCATGCTCAAGGGCGCGCACCACTTCGATGGCGACTACGTGGGGCTGGCGAACCGCATCCTGCGCGCGGCCGGCCCCTGAACGGTCAGCGCAGCAGCGTGCGCCCCAGGAAGGCGAGCAGCCGCGCCGTCACCTCGTCGCGGTTGGTCTCGTTGAGCAACTCGTGCCGGGCCTGCGGATACAGCACCACCTCCACCTCCTGCACACCCGCATCGCGGTAGCGCTGGGCCACCAGCTGCACCGCTGCGCCACCGGGCCCGGCGATCGGGTCGGCATCGCCCGACAGCAGCAGGATGGGCAGGTCCTTGCGCACCCGCGCCAGCGCGGCCGGGTCGGCCGCACGCGCCAGCGTGGCCAGGCCCTGGAAGGGCTCGGGCACGAAACCGCAGGCCGGGTCGGCGCAGTACGCGTCGACCTCGGCCGCATCGCGGCTCAGCCATTCGTAGCCGGTGCGGTGCGCGAAGCCCTTGTTGAGCGAACTGAGGTCCACCGGGCCTTCGGCGCCCAGCATGGCGGCGATGCCGGCCGGCTCGCTGGTGCCCAGCAGCACCGCGGCCTGCAAGTCGGCGGAGTGGTCGAGCAGGAACTGCTGGGTGGCGAACGAACCCATGCTGTGCCCGATGAGGCCCAGCGCCAGGCCCGGGTGCTCGGCGCGGATGCGCTGGTTGAGCTGCCCCACGTCGTCGACCCAGCCGGGCCAGCCATCGCGCCCCCAGCGCCCGTAGGCACCGGCCGCGCTGCGTCCGGAGCCGCGCCCGTCCGGTGCGTAGACCACATAGCCTGCGGCCGCCAGCGCCTCGCCGAAGCGCCGGTAGCGCCCCGCATGCTCGCCCAGGCCGTGCTGCAACTGCACGGCGGCGCGCGGCGTGCCCGCGGGCGCCCAGCGCCAGGTCTGCAGCGCGATGCCGTCGCGCGTGGTCACGGTGATGGTGCTTTCCTGCATGTCGTCTCCTTGTGTTCTCTTGCCACCTCAGTCGCTGGGCTTCAGGCCGGCGCGCTCGATCACGGGCCGCCACAGCCGCAGCTCCTTCAGCATGAAGTCGGCCAGTTCCTGTGGCGTGCTGCCCACCGGGTCGAAGTAGGCGGTCTGCAGCCGGCGCTGGGTCTCGGGGTCCTTGAGCGCCTCAGCGATGGCCTGGTGCATGCGCTGCACCACGGCCTGCGGCGTGCCCTTGGGCGCCATGTAGGCGAACCACGGCAGGGCCTGGATGTCGGGCAGGCCGGCCTCGCGCAGCGTGGGCAGCGCAGGCAGCAGCGCCGAGCGCTCGGCCGAGGTGACGGCCAGCGCCACCAGCTTGCCGGCCTGCACCTGCGGCATCACCGACACGGGCGGCAGGCAGGCGAAGTGCACGTCGCCCTGCAGCATCGCCGTGGCGGCCTGGGCCGAGGACACATACGGGATGTGCACCGCGAACGACTGCGTGCGCAGCTTGACCAGCTCCACGCCCAGGTGCGCGATCGAGCCGTTGCCGGTGGACGCGAAGTTGTACTGCCCCGGGTTGCGCCGCAGCGCGGTGAGCCAGTCCTTGACCGAGGCCACGCCCATGCCCGGCGCGGCCACGCAGACATTGGGCGTGGTGGCCGCCAGCGACACCGGCACCAGGTCGGTGAACGGGTCGTAGGGCAGGCGCTTGAACAGCACGGTGTTGTAGACCAGCGGCGCGTTGACAGAGAGCAGGAAGGTCTGGCCATCGGGCGCGGCCTTGGCCACCAGGTCGGTGCCGGAGTTGCCGCCAGCGCCGGGCTTGTTGTCCACGACCAGCGGCTGGCCCAGCAGCGGGCCGAGCTTGTCGTTGAGGATGCGCGCCAGGATGTCGGGCGAGGAGCCGGCCGCGAACGGCACCACGATGCGCACCGGGCGCTGCGGCCAGTCCTGCGCCGCGGCGGCCGTGGCCAGCACGGCGCCGACGGCCAGCACGGCGGCGCGGCGCGTCCAGGAGAAAAGCGTTGTCTGCATGTTCATTCCTCGGAAGCCACCAGCGTGACGCGCTCCTTGCGCGTGCTGCCGCCGCGCCACAGCGTGAGCTCCACGCGCTCGCCGGCCTGGTGCTGCTCCAGCAGGTTCAGCACGTCGTCGGGGCTGGCCACGGCCTCGCCGTCGATGGCGGTGATCACGTCGCCGGCGTTGATGGCGCGCTCGCCGCGCGTGAAGGCGCGCAGACCCGCCTGTGCCGCCGGGCTGCCCGGCTGCACGCGCAGGATGGCCACACCGCGCGGCAGGCCCAGCGCGCGGTTGAAGGGCTGGGTGGCGTAGGCCACGCCCAGCGCGGGCCGCACGAAGCGGCCATCGCGGATGAGCCGCGGCACGATGCGGTTGACCTCGTCCACCGGGATCGAGAAGCCGATGCCGGCGCTCGCGCCCGAGGGGCTGTAGATGGCGGTGTTGACGCCGATCAGCCGGCCCGCCGAATCGAGCAGCGGCCCGCCCGAATTGCCGGGATTGATGGCCGCGTCGGTCTGGATCGCGCCGCGGATGGTGCGCCGCGTGACCGATTCGATCTCGCGGTTCAGCGCGCTCACGATGCCCGTGGTCAGCGTCTGGTCCAGGCCGAAGGGGTTGCCGATGGCGTAGACCGCCTGGCCGACCTGCAGGTCGGCGCTGGCGCCGATCGGCAGCGGGCGCAGCTGGCTGGCCGGCGCCTCGATCCTGAGCACGGCGAGGTCGCGGTCGGGGAACACGCCGACCAGCTTGGCCGGGTAGTGGCTCTGGTCGGCCAGCGTCACGCGGGCGCCGCTGGCGCCCTGGATCACGTGGAAGTTGGTGACGATGTGGCCCTGCGCATCCCAGACGAAGCCCGTGCCCGTGCCCTGCGGCACCTGCTGCACGTTGCGCGAGAACAGTTCGCGCTCCAGCCCCAGCGAGGTGATGTTGACCACCGAGGGCGAGGCCGCCTTGAACACGGCGATGTTGTTCTGCTCGTCGGCCCCGAGCGGGCCGCGCGGCGTGACGGGACGCGGCGCCGCCTCGGTGCGGGCGAGCACGGGTGCGGCCAGCGCCGCGCACAGGAGCAGACAGAGAAAACGGCGGAACCGCGCCATGGACAGCCTCGAGCGAACGACAGCCGCGCATGGTAATGGGCGCCGATGGCCCTGCCCCGCATGCGCGAAACGGCACCCGCCACGGAGGCCGCCGGCGCATGCGCGATCATCGCCCCATGAACCCCACGATCTATGCCTTCCTCCTCTTTGTGCACCTGGCCGGCGCTGCCTTCTGGGTCGGCGGCATGGCCACCATGCACCTGGCCGTGCGGCCGGCCGCAGCGGCCATGCTGGAACCGCCGCTGCGGCTGCCCTTCATGGCGGCGGCGCTGGGCCGTTTCCTGCGCGGCGTGGACATCGCGCTGGCCGCGCTGTGGATCAGCGGCATGGCCATGTTCATGGCCATCGGCGGCTTCCGCGGCGCGCACTGGCGCATCCACGCCATGTTCACGCTGGCGCTGGTGATGACGGTGGTCTACGGCTTCATCCGCGGCCGCGTGTTCCCGCGCATGCGCCGGGCCGTGGCCGACAAGCAGTGGCCGCAGGCCGGCGCGCAGCTGGGCACGGTGCGTCAGCTGGTCGCGCTGAACCTGGTGCTGGGCACGCTGGTGTTCGCGGTGGCGCTGGTCTGCCGGGCGGCCTGAGCCACGCGCGCACTGGTCCGCACGACAGGACCAGCAGGTTCCATTGAGTCCCGGGGCCCGCATGCCTAGCATGCGGGCATTGCCCACACACCCGGAGACAAGATGCATTTCCCGATCACGCGCCGCGCCACCCTGGCCGCGCTGCTGCTGGCGGCCACCGCCGCAGCCCCGACCCTCGCCACCGCCCAGGGCAAGCCCATCACCATCGTCGTCGGCAGCCCGGCCGGCGGCACCACCGACACCCTCGCCCGCGTCATCGGCCGCATGCTGGGCGACAGCCTGGGACAGCCCGTGGTCGTCGAGAACCGGGCCGGTGCGGGCGGCAACATCGCCGCGGCCTTCGTGGCCAAGGCGCCGCCGGACGGCAGCACCCTGCTGATGAGCTTCACCGGGCACACCATCAACGCCACGCTGTACAAGAACCTGCCGTTCGATCCGCTCAAGGACTTCACGCCCATCACCATGGTCGCCAAGGTGCCGAGCGTGCTGGTGGCGCGCAAGGATGTGCCCTTCCAGGACACCGCCGGCCTGATCGACTACGCCAGGAAGAACCCGGGCAAGCTGAACTTCGCGATCGGCGCGCAGGGCTCGTCGCTGCACCTGGCCAGCGAGCAGTTCAAGATGGTGACCGGCACCGACATCGTCAACGTGCCCTACAAGGGCACCGGCCCGGCGCTCACCGATGTGCTGGCCGGCACGGTGGACCTGATGTTCGCCAGCACCGTCAACGTGCTGCCGCACCGCACCAGCGGCGGCATCAAGTTCCTGGGTGTCAGCAGCCGCGAGGCATTGCCGCAGTTCCCGGGCGTGCCGCCCCTGGCGCAGACGGTCAAGGGCTTCGAGTCGCAGGCCTGGTTCGGCCTGTTCGGCCCCGCCAAGATGCCCAAGGATGTGACCGACAAGCTCTATGCCGCGGTGAAGAAGGCCGTGGAGTCGCCCGCCTACCAGGAGCGCATGCAGACCGAGGCCGCGACCTCGGTCGACATGACGTCCGCGGCGTTCGCGCAGTTCGTGGCGCAGGACATCCAGGCCTGGGCCAAGATCATCAAGGCCTCGGGCGCGACGGTGGAGTGAACATGGCTGCACCGCAGACGCTGGCGCAGAAGCTGGTGGCACGCGCCGCCGGCAGCGCCCATGTGACACCGGGCGACATCGTCACCTGCCGGGTCGACCTGGCCATGATGCACGACTCGGGCGGCCCGCGCCGCGTCAAGCCGATGCTGGAGAAGCTGGGCGCCAAGGTCTGGGACCCGGACAAGGTGGTGGTCGTGACCGACCACTACGTGCCGGCCTACGACGACGACAGCCGCGCCATCGTGCAGATCGCGCGCGACTGGGTGCGCGAGGCCGGCGTGGCCCGCTTCCATGACATGGAGGGCATCTGCCACGTCGTCGTGCCGCAGAAGGGCTACCTGCGCCCCGGCATGTTCGCCGTGGGCGGCGACAGCCATTCGCCCACCGGTGGGGCCTTCGGCGCCTACATGTTCGGCGTGGGCGCCACCGACATGCTGGGCGTGCTGGTGACCGGCGAGATCTGGCTGCAGGTGCCGCACACCATCCGCATGGTCTGGGACGGGCACCTGGCGCCCGGCGTCTCGGCCAAGGACATGATGCTCTACCTGTGCCGGCGCTTCGGCATGGAGGGCGGCCAGTACCAGGCAGTCGAGTACGCGGGCAGCGCCGTCACGGCCCTGCCCATGCAGGAGCGCATGACGTTGGCCAACATGACGGCCGAACTCGGCGGCCAGGCCGGCCTGGTGGCGCCCGACGCGACCACGCAAGCCTGGCTCGCGCAGGCCGGCGCCGGCGCGGTGGACATCGCGCCCTGGCACAGCGACGCCGGCGCGCCGGTGCTGGCCGAGCACCGCTTCGACGCTGCGACGCTGGCCCCCCAGGTGGCCGAGCCGCACAGCCCGGCGCGCGGCCACGACGTGGACGCGCTGGCCGGCACGGCCATCAACCTCGCCTACGTGGGCGCCTGCACCGGCGCCAAGCTGGAAGACCTGCGCATGGCCGCGCAGGTGCTGCGCGGGCGCCAGGTCGCGCGCGGCGTGCGCCTGCTCGTGGCGCCGGCCAGCCTGCAGGACCAGCAGCAGGCCGCGCACGAGGGCGTGCTGGGCGCGCTGACGGATGCCGGCGCCGAATTGCTGCCCACCGGCTGCGGCGCCTGCGCCGGCTACGGCGCCCACACCTTCGGCGACGACACCGTGGCCATCAGCACCACGGCGCGCAACTTCAAGGGCCGCATGGGCTCGGCCCAGGCGCAGATCTACCTCGGTTCGCCCTGGACCGTGGCCGCCTCGGCCGTCGCCGGCCGCGTGGCCGATCCGCGGGAGATGCTGGCATGAACACCCGCTTTCCCGCCGCCACCGGCCGCGCCTGGGTCTTCGGCGACGACCTGAACACCGACCTGCTGGCACCGGGCCGCTACATGAAGTTGCCGCTGGCCGAGATCGCGCAGCACTGCCTGGAGTCCGTCGAGCCCGGCTTTGCCACCGGCGCACGGCCTGGCGACATCGTGCTGGCCGGCCGCAACTTCGGCGCGGGTTCGTCGCGCGAGCAGGCGGCCGAGGTGCTGCGCCACATCGGCATCGCCTGCGTGGTCGCGCAGTCGTTCTCGGGCATCTTCTACCGCAACGCCTTCAACCTCGGCCTGCCCCTGCTGGTGTGCGACCAAGCACCGACGGTGGCGGACGGATCTCCCGTCGCCTGCGACCTCGACGGCGCCATGGTGGTCGACCACCGCAGCGGCCGCGCGCTGGCCTGCGTGCCGCCGCCCAGCCACCTGATCGCCATGGTGCGCGCCGGCGGCCTGGTGCCCCATCTCGCCCAACGCCTGGCCGCCCAGCGCGCCACCCTTCAGCCATGACCACCTTGAAAACCCGGCTTCAATCGCCGGACATCGTCACCGCCCCCGGCGTCTACGACGCCTTCTCCGCGCTGCTGGTGGCGCAGGCCGGCTTTGACGCCGCCTACCTGTCCGGTGCGTCCATCGCCTACACGCGCTTCGGCCGGCCCGACATCGGCCTGCTGTCGCTCGACGATGTGGCGCACGTGACGGGCAGCATCCGCGAGCGCGTGGGCCTGCACCTCATCGTCGACGCCGACACCGGCTTCGGCAACGCGCTGAACGTGCAGCGCACGGTGCGCCTGCTCGAACGCGCTGGCGCCAGCGCCATCCAGCTCGAAGACCAGACCAGCCCCAAGCGCTGCGGCCACCTGGACGGCAAGACGCTGGTGCCCGCGGCCGAGATGGCCGGCAAGATCCGCGCGGCCGTGGATGCGCGCCGCAGCGCCGACACGCTGGTCGTGGCCCGCACCGACGCGGTCGCCGTTGAGGGCCTGGACGCCGCGCTCGACCGCATGGACCGCTACGCCGATGCCGGTGCCGACGTGCTGTTCGTCGAGGCGCTGCGCACGCCCGCCGACATGGCCACCGCCCTGAAACGCCTGGCGCCGCGCGCCCCCATGCTGGCCAACATGGTCGAAGGCGGCAAGACGCCCATCCTGCCCGCCGCCGAGCTGCAGGCCCTGGGCTACCGCATCGCGATCTTCCCGGGCGGCACGGTGCGTGCGCTGAGCTTCGCGCTGCAGGGCTACCTGGCCAGCCTGCGCCAGCACGGCACGACCGAACCCTGGTGGCCGCAGATGCTGCAGTTCGACCAGCTGAACCAGCTCATCGGCACGCCGGAGATGCTGGCCCAGGGCAAGAAGTACGACTGACCGCGTGGCGGCTTACAGTGGCCGCATGACCGCTTCCGACGCCCCGCTGCCGCGCTTCCACCAGGTGCGCCTGGTGCTGCGCGAGCGGCTCAAGACGGGCGTCTACGAGCGCGGCCTGCCGCTGCCCGGCGAACGCCAGTTGGCCGAGGAATTCGGCGTGGCGCGCGTCACCATCCGCTCCGCGCTGGCGCGGCTCGAAGAGGAAGGCCTGGTGGTGCGCCTGCGGGGCAAGGGCACGCTGCCCGCCACGCAGGCCGAACCGCCCAAGCACCTGCGGCTGCGTGGCGGCCTGCTCGACAACATCGTCAACATGGGCCTGCGCACGCGCGTGACGGTGCTGGAGCGGCGCCTGCTGCCCGCCCCCTCGCATGCGGCCGAGGCGCTGCGCGTGGCGCCCGGCAGCCGCGTGCTGAAGGTGGTGCGCGTGCGCAAGTTCAAGGGCCAGCCCATCGCCTACACCGAGGTGTTCCTGCCGGCCGACCTGGCCGAGGCCGTGGACAAGCCCACCTTGCAGGACGTCCCCATGCTGGTGGCGCTGGAGCAGCACGGCGTGCAGGTGGAATCGGCCGAGCAGACCCTGGGCGCGGCACTGGCCGACCTGCCGGTGGCCGAGGCCTTGCGTGTGCCGCCCGGCACGCCGCTGCTGCGCGTGGCGCGCGTGGCCTTCGACCGGGACGGCCGTCCGGTGCAGTTCCTCACCGGGCTCTACCACCCGACCCGCTACGAGTACCACATGCAGCTCTCGCGCGTGGGCGGCGCCACCAAGGTCTGGATCGAGAACGACCGGCCGCCGGAGGCGGCGGGGTAAGCCCGGAGCCGGCAGGCAGGGAATGAGAGATCCCATAGAATGATCCCTGCCGATCTTCCTATCAGAGAAGGGAATCCCCATGCACGTCGTCAATGTCTCAGGTTTGAAGAACAACCCCAGCGAAGCCCTGCGCAGCGCGCGCGACGGTCTCGTGGTGGTCATGAACCGCGACCAGCCAGACGCCGTGATGATCGGCCTGCAGTCGGGCAAGCTGCTGGCCGAGCCGGGTGCGCGCGCCGCATTGGCCACCGCGCTGTTTCGCGATGGCGGGCTGTCGCTCGCCCGCAGCGCCCGCCTGGCGCAGATGCCGCTTGCGGCTTTCATCGCCCACGTCTCGCGGCTGGGCATAGCGGTCATCGACCAGGATGCCGCCGACGTGCAACAGGATCTGCAGACGCTGGACGAATGGCTCGCCTCGTCCTGATCGATGCCAGCCCCCTGATCGGCCTGGCGA
Organism: Pseudorhodoferax soli; assembly: GCF_003337555.1. Classification (GTDB taxonomy): domain Bacteria; phylum Pseudomonadota; class Gammaproteobacteria; order Burkholderiales; family Burkholderiaceae_C; genus Pseudorhodoferax; species Pseudorhodoferax soli. Next base: position 808,596 of record NZ_QPJK01000002.1, read on the forward strand.
TGGTCGATGGGCTGGCTTGGCTGCCGCCGCTGTTCGGCACTGTTTGGGTCCCGCCCACGGTCGAGCAGGAAGTGCTGCCTGGCGTCGGCGCGCCAGGCGAACCCGCGATTGCAGCGGCCTTGCGCCGCAAGCACATTCGCCCGTGGAAAAAGACCGTTCCCGCCCCGCAGATGCCGTTGCCAGACCTCGATGCCGGGGAAACGGAGTGCCTGCACATCGCCATCGCGGCGGGCCCACAGCAAGCCCTGGTGCTGATGGACGAGCGCGCGGGCCGCGCCGTGGCTGCCGAGCGCGGCGTGCGGGTCGCGGGAACGGCTGCGCTGATCGGCCTGGCGAAGAAGCGCGGCCTCATCGATGCGGCAAAGCCACTCTTTGCACGCCTGCATGGTTCGGACTTCAGAATCAGCGCAGCCGTCATCCGCCACGTTCTGCAGGACATCGGGGAAGCCTGACGCTCGCACTGCAACGCTCCGCGCAGGATGTCCTCGCGTCGGCCCGGGGGCATGAACGGAAGGAACAGAATGCGGGATGACCACACCCTCGCTCTTCTTCATGGCCAAGCCACCGGCCGAGGTGCGGCATGCCGTGCAGCAGACGCTGGCAGTGAACGGCTGGGACACGGCGCTGGGCGACACGCTGTTCGCCCCGCACCACTGGCACCAGTCGCTCTCGCACCCCTTGGCCAGCACGCCTGCGCTGCGCCACGCCCTGGTGGAGATCGGGGCCCACATCCGGACACAGGCCTTCACGGTGCTGCTGAACCGCATCGCTGGCACGGCGGCGGACCAGGCCGCCATCCACTGGAAGGTGCATGCGACGGCCAAGCCCGCGGCCTTCGACGCCTTGCTGGCCAACATCCGCGACGGCCTGCAGGCCCACGGCATCGACGGCATGCCGGGCCACAGCCCGCATGTGACCGTCAGCTACCGGGCGCCGCACCGGCTGGCGCGCCAGGCCATCCAGCCGATTCCCTGGCGCATCGACGAAGTGCTGCTGGTCGAAGGCCAGGGCGACCCCTACCGCTACGAACCGCTGGGCCGCTGGTCGCTGCGGCCGGCCCCACAGGGCCTGGAAAGCCAGCGCGCACTCTGGTGACGCCGCGCCTCTTCGCGCCTTGCATCCGGGGCGTTGCGCAGACGAGACCAAGCCGGGTGGGGATCACCCGCCCAGCAGCCCGCGCAGCCGCCGCACCTCGCGCTGCAGATCGATGATCAACGCGGCGGCGTCCACGCCCACGCCGAAGTCGCGCTGCAGGCGCCGCGCTTCCAGCGCGTAGCGCAGCGCATCGCCGTGGAAAGCCCACTGCGCGCGCGGCGCCTCCGGCGCGGTCGGTGCGATCACGCCGGCCTCGACGAGCTCGAGCACCCACTCGAGCCGGTCGCCAGCGGCGCGCGCGAGCTCCTCGGCGCGCAGCGGATGGTCTTCGTCCAAAGGCACGCAATGCACGATGGACACCGTGGTCTGACGGATCTGCATGTTCAGGCTCCTGTGGTGGCCAGCGCGGCGCGCGGGTCGAAACCGGCTGCGGCCTGCGCCAAGGCCTCGTAGGCGGCACGCGTGGCGGCGGAATCGGCCGGCGGCAGCGCGATCTCCAGTTCCAGGTAGAGGTGGCCGGGCGGCTGGCCGCCGAAGCCGCGGTCCTTGAGCCGCAGCCTGCGGCCGCCGCGCGAGTTCGGCGGCACGGAGACGTCCACCTCGCCGCCGGCCGGCAGCGGCACGCGCACCTGCGCGCCGAGCGCGGCCTCGCTGGGCGTCACGGGCAACCGCATGGTGAGGTCCTTGCCGTCGACGCGCCAGCGTGCATCGGCGGCGATGCGCACTTCCAGGAACAGGTCGCCCGCGGGTTCGCCGCCATGGCCGGGCAGGCCCTGGCCCGCGAGCCGGATGAACTGGCCGGGCCGCACCCCCGCGGGGATGCGCACCTCCAGGGTGCGCTGCACCAGCTGGGGCTCGCCCTGGGCGTCCAGTTCCAGCGCGCGCAGCTGCAGCTGGCGCTCGCCGCCGCGGAAGGCGGTGGCCACGTCGATCTCGATCGCGGCATGCTGGTCCTCGCCGCGCATGCGCGGCCGCTGCCGGCCGGCCTGGCGGCGCTGCGCGGCGCCGAAGAGCGAGGAGAAGAAGTCGCTGAAGTCGGCGTCGTCGGCCGGTCCGCCGCCGCTGCGGCTGAACTCGAAGCCCTGGTCCCAGCCCGGTGGCGGCGTGAAGCCCTGGCCGCCGGCCTCGGCGCCGGCGTAGCGGCCGCCGCTGGCCACGCGCTCGGCCAGCGCGTCGTAGGCCGCGCGTTTTTCCTTGTCGCGCAGCACGTCGTAGGCCTCGTTGACCTCGCGCATGCGCTGCTCGGCGTCGGCTTCCTTGCTGACGTCGGGGTGGAACTTGCGGGCGAGCTTGCGGTAGGACTTGCGGATCTCGTCTTCCGATGCCGTCTTGTCCACGCCCAATGCACTGTAGTAGTCCTTGAAGTCCATGGTGCTCCCTTGATGGGGTGATCCGGCACCAGCATGGGGGCGCCGGTGCGCATTTGCAAGCGACGCCGGGGCCGACCGGCCGTCGGTTGCTGCCTACGCACGGGCGCCGTCTCCTCCGGCTGCGCGGGGCGGCTGCGTGCACGAACCTTGAGGCACAACACAACCGCGTGCCATCCCTGTCATGCACGCGGCAGGAGCCCACGATGCACCCAGACGACACACCAGCGCCCGCCGCGCAATCGCCAGACTGCGCCCTCGCCCTCACGCGGCGCGATGTGCTGGTGGCCAGCGCGGCCGGCGTTGCTGCCAGCGGCGCCAGCGCAGCCGACCGGCCTGCCCCGCCCGGCCCCCGACCCAACCCCGACACCATGCCACTGAACCGCCTCAGCCTCACGGTGAACGGCCAGCCCCACACCGTGGAGCTGGACGCACGCACCACCTTGCTCGACCTGCTGCGCGAGCACCTGCACCTGACCGGCAGCAAGAAGGGCTGCGACCACGGCCAGTGCGGCGCCTGCACCGTCATCGCCGATGGCCGGCGCATCAACGCCTGCCTCTCGCTGGCGCTGCTGCACGAGGGCGGGAGCGTGACCACCATCGAAGGCCTGGGCACGCCGCAGAAGCTGCACCCGATGCAGGCCGCCTTCGTCAAGCACGACGGCTACCAGTGCGGCTACTGCACGCCGGGGCAGATCTGCTCGGCCGTGGCGGTGGTCGACGAGGTGCGGGCCGGCATTCCCAGCCACGTCAGCGCCGACCTGAACGCCAGGCCGCTGCTCTCGGTCGCGGAACTGCGCGAGCGCATGAGCGGCAACATCTGCCGCTGCGGCGCGTACTCCAACATCGTCGATGCCATCACCGAGGTGGCGGGAGGAACGACATGAAGGCCTTCACCTTCGAGCGCGCCCGCACCCCGGCCGAGGCGGCGGCTGCCGCAGCGCGCACGCCGGGCGCGCGCTTCATCGCGGGCGGCACCAACCTCGTCGACCTGATGAAGCTGCAGATCGAGACGCCGCCGCACCTGATCGACGTGAACGGCCTGGCGCTCGACCGCATCGAGCCGGCACCCGGGGGCGGCCTGCGCATCGGCGCGCTGGTGCGCAACACCGACCTGGCGGCCGACGCGCGCGTGCGCAAGGACTACGCCGTGCTCTCGCGCGCCCTGCTGGCCGGTGCCTCGGGCCAGCTGCGCAACAAGGCCACCACGGCCGGCAACCTGCTGCAGCGCACGCGCTGCCCGTACTTCTACGACACGGCGCAAGCCTGCAACAAGCGCAAGCCCGGCAGCGGCTGCTCGGCGCTGGACGGCATCAACCGCCAGCACGCCATCGTGGGCACCAGCAGCGCCTGCATCGCCACGCACCCGAGCGACATGGCGGTGGCCATGCGCGTGCTGGATGCCACGGTGGAGACCGTGCAGCCCAGCGGCGCCACCCGCACCATCCCCATCGCCGATTTCCACCGGCTGCCCGGCAACACGCCGCAGCGCGAAACGGCGCTGGAGCCCGGCGAGCTGATCACCGCCGTGACGCTGCCCGCGCCGGTGGGCGGCCGCCACGAGTACCGCAAGGTGCGCGACCGGGCCTCCTATGCGTTCGCGCTGGTCTCCGTGGCCGCCATCGTGCAACGCGACGGCCGCGGCCGCGTGGCGCTGGGCGGCGTGGCGCACAAGCCCTGGCGCATGGAGGCGGCCGAGGCGGCGCTGCCCAACGGCGCGGCCGGCTTCACCCGCCAGCTGCTGGCCGGCGCCCGCACCACGGAGCACAACGCCTTCAAGCCGCTGCTGATCGAGCGCACGCTGTCCGACGTGCTGCAGGAAACCGGGAAGACCACATGAAATTCGACGCCCCCGCCACCACCAACCCGATCGACCAGCTCAAGGTCGTCGGCCGCCCGCTCAACCGCATCGACGGCCCCTACAAGACCACCGGCACGGCGCCCTACGCCTACGAGCACCATGAAGTGCCGGGCGACATCGCCTACGGCGTGGTCGTCGGCGCCGGCATCGCCAAGGGGCGCATTGCCTCGATGGACACGCGTGCAGCGCAGGCGGCACCGGGCGTCCTCGCCGTGGTCACCGCGCGCAACGCCGGCAAGCTGGGCAAGGGCAAGATGAACACCGCCAAGCTGCTGGGCGGGCCGCAGATCGACCACTACCACCAGGCCGTCGCGCTGGTGGTGGCGCAGACTTTCGAGCAGGCGCGCGCCGCGGCGGAGCTGGTGCAGGTGCGCTACGAGGCGGCCCGCGGCGCCTTCGACCTGTCGGCCGTCAAGGACGGCGCCAAGACGCCCGAGCCGAACGAGAACACCGGCCCCACCGAGACCAGCGTGGGCGACTTCGAAGGCGCCTACGCCGCCGCGCCGGTGCAGCTGGACGTGACCTACACCACGCCCGACCAGTCGCACGCCATGATGGAGCCGCACGCCACGCTGGCGGTGTGGAACGACGACGGCGCCCTCACCGTGTGGACGGCCAACCAGATGATCGACTGGGGCGTGGGCGACCTGGCCCGCACGCTGAACATGCCCAAGGACAAGGTGCGCCTGATCTCGCCCTTCATCGGCGGCGGCTTCGGCGGCAAGCTGTTCGTGCGGGCCGACGCCGTGCTCGCCGCGCTCGGCGCGCGCGCCGCCAAGCGGCCCGTGAAGGTCGCGCTGCAGCGCCCGCTGATCGCCAACAACACCACGCACCGGCCCGCCACCATCCAGCGCATCCGCCTGGGCGCCGGCAAGGACGGGCGCCTGACCGCGGTGGCCCACGAGAGCTGGTCGGGCGACCTGCCCGGCGGCGGCCCCGAGACCGCCGTCAACCAGACCCGGCTGCTGTACGCCGGCGCCAACCGCATGACGGGCATGAAGCTCGCCGTGCTCGACCTGCCCGAAGGCAACGCCATGCGCGCCCCCGGCGAGGCGCCCGGCATGATGGCGCTGGAGGTGGCCATGGACGAGATGGCCGAGCGCCTGGGCATGGACCCGATCGCGTTCCGCATCCTCAACGACACCCAGGTCGACCCCGAGAAGCCGTCGCGCCCGTTCACGCAGCGCCAGCTGACGCAGTGCCTGCAACAGGGCGCCGAGCGCTTCGGCTGGAAGGCGCGCCAGGCGCGGCCCGGCCAGCAGCGCGACGGCCGCTGGCTGGTGGGCCTGGGCGTGGCGGCGGCGTTCCGCAACAACCTGCTGCAAACCTCCGGCGCGCGCGTGCGGCTCGACACCAAGGGCATGCTCACGGTGGACACCGACATGACTGACATCGGCACCGGCAGCTACACCATCCTCGCGCAAACGGCCGCCGAGACCATGGGGCTGCCGCTGGAGCGCGTCACCGTGCGGCTGGGCGATTCGCTGCTGCCGGTGTCCTGCGGCTCGGGCGGCCAATGGGGCGCGGCCAACTCGACGGCCGGCGTCTACGCCGCCTGCATGGCGCTGCGCAAGCAGGTGGCCGAGCGGCTGGGCGTGGACGCGGAACAGGCGCAGTTCGTCGACGGCCAGGTGGTGGCCGGTGGGCGCACCGTGCCGCTCACGCAGGCCGTGGCCGACCGCGAACTGGTGGCCGAAGACAAGATCGAGTACCCCAAGGAGTTTTCCGAGAAGGCCCAGCAGTCCACCTTCGGCGCACACTTCGTCGAGGTGGGCGTGGACATGGCCACCTGCGAGGTCCGCGTGCGCCGCATGCTGGCCGTCTGCGCGGCCGGCCGCATCCTGAACCCGAAGACTGCCCGCAGCCAGGTGATCGGCGCGATGACCATGGGCGTGGGCGCAGCGCTGATGGAAGACCTGGCCCTGGACAAGCGCCGCGGCTTCTTCGTCAACCACGACCTGGCGGCCTACGAGGTGCCTGTGCACGCCGACATCCCGCACCAGGAGGTGGTGTTCCTCGACGAGACCGACCCGATGTCCACGCCGCTGAAGGCCAAGGGCGTGGGCGAACTCGGGATCTGCGGCGTGGCGGCGGCGGTGGCCAATGCCATCTACAACGCCACCGGGGTGCGGGTGCGGGACTATCCGGTGACGCTGGACAAGTTGCTCAAGCACATGCCGATGGCGGCGTGAACGTCACTCGACCTTGACGTTCGCATCCTTGATCCGCTCCAGCGCCTCGCGCCCCGAGGACGCTGCCCAGCGGTCGAACTCCGCCGGCGAGGCCGAGCCCAATGCCTCGTTGCCCGTCTCCAGCAGCTTGCGCTGCACCTGCGGGTCGGCCAGCGCCTTGGTGGCCGCGGCGTAGAGCCGCTGCGTCACCTCGGCAGGCAGCTGCGCCGGGCCGAACAGGCCGAACCAGAAGCTGAACTCGAAGCCGGGCAGGCCCTGCGACGCCAGCGTCGGCAAGCCCGGCACCACGGCCGAGGGCTGTTCGGTCGTCACGCCCAGCATCTTCACCGTGCCCGGCCGGCCCATGGGCAGCACCGACGCGGCGGTGCCGAACGACAGCTGCACGTCGCCTGCCGCCACGGCCTGCACCGCCGGCGCCCCGCCCTTGAACGGGATGTGCACCATCTGCCCGCCCACGGCCTTCTCGAAGGTCAGTCCGGCGATGTGCGGCGAGCCGCCGATGCCCGACGACGAATAGTTGAGCTTGCCAGGCTGCGCCTTCACCCTGGCCACCAGGTCCTGCACGCTGGCGATGCCCAGATCCTTGTTGACGGCCAGCACCAGCGGCGAGACGGTGAAGCGCGTGATCGGCGTGAAGTCCGTGGGCTGGTACTTCACCTTGTACAGGTGCTGGTCGATGCCGTAGAGCGTGGCCGTGGCCAGGCCGAGCGTGTAGCCGTCCGCCGGTGCGCGCCACAGCAGCGAGGAGGCCAGCGTGCTGCCGGCACCGGGCTTGTTGTCCACCACGATGGACTGGCCCAGCTCCTTGGCCATGGCCTCGGCCACGACGCGCGCGATCAGGTCGGCCGCGCCCGATGGCGAGTAGCCGACGATGAGGCGGATCGGCCGGTTCGGGTAGGACTGGGCCAGTACATCGGTGGCGGTGGCCGCCAGCGCAGCGGCAAGCAGGAGGGTCTTCATCGCGGCTCCCCGGTTCAACGGCCGGAGAAGCGCGGCGCACGCTTCTCCAACCAGGCGGCCTGCCCTTCGCGCAGGTCGGCCGAGTCCACCGCGCACGCCATGTCGGCGTGCAGCGCGTCCACGTCCAGCCGTCCCCGCGCGATGCGGTTCAGGTGCTGCTTCATGCCCAGCATGGCGATCGGGGCCATGCCGGCGCAGGTCTGCGTGAGGCGGTCCACGGCGGCGGGCAGATCGTCCGGCGCCAGCAGCTGCGTCAGGAAGCCGATGGCGCGCATCTCGTCGGCGCCGATCCGGTCGGCCGTGAGGAACAGGCGCTTGGCGTTGTCCAGCCCCAGCCGGCTCACGTAGCGCTCCAGCCCACCCTGGTAGAAGTGCAGGCCCAGCCGCGCGGCCGGCATGAACATGTCGATGCCCTGCGCGCCCAGGCGGAAGTCGCAGGCCAGCGCCAGGTCGGTGCCGCCGCCGTAGACGCTGCCGTGCAGCACGGCGATGGTCACCGGGCGGGCCTCCTCCAGCGCGTTGACCACGGCCTCGAAGTTGACCTTGCGCGCCGCGCCGATCTGGCCGATGTCGTAGCCGCTGCAGAAGTACTTGCCCAGGCCGCGCAGTTGCAGCACCAGCACCTCGGGGCGGGCGTTCACCGCATCGATGTGGTCGGCCAGCGTGGCCAGGTCGTCCGGGTTCAGGCGGTTGGCCTGGTCGGGCCGGCGCAGCGTGATGGTGGCGACCGGGCCGGCCACCTGCAGTTCGGGGGTGTCCATGTTCATCTTCCCTGGAAGGTGGGGGTGCGCTTTTCCATGAAGGCGCGGCGGCCTTCCTGGTAGTCGGCACTGTCGAAGCAGCGGTCCACCGCCGCGGCCACGGCGCTGTCGTCGGCCGCGCTGTAGCGCTCGAACAGGCGCAGCGCGGCCTTGGCGGCCTGCACCGTCAGCGGCGCGTTGGCGGCCACGCTGGCGGCGTAGGCGCGCACGGCATCCTTCAGCCCCTCGGCCGGCAGCACCTGGTTGACCAGGCCCAGGCGCAATGCCTCGTCGGTTTCGATCTGGCGTCCGCTGAACAGCATGTCCTTGGCCGTGGACGGGCCGACCAGGCGCGCCAGCGCAGCCAGGCCCTCGTACTCGTAGCCCAGGCCGAGACGCGCCGCCGGGATGCCGAAGCGCGAGCCAGCGCCGGCGAAGCGCAGATCCGCGGCCAGCGCCAGCGCCATGCCGCCGCCGATGCAAAAGCCCTGCACCATGGCGATCAGCGGTTTGTCGAGCCGCGCCAGGCCGCGGTGCGCGCGCGAGGCGATCTCGGCATAGCGCAGTTTTTGCTCGGCGTTGGCGCGGTGCTGCTCGAATTCCGAGATGTCGGCCCCGGCCGCGAAGGACTTTCCGCCAGCGCCGTGCAGCACCACCACGCGCACCGTCGCGTTGGCCTGCATGGCCTCGGCCGCCTCGCCCAGGCCCTGCCACATGGCCAGCGACATGGCGTTGCGCCGCTCTGGCTGGTTGATGGTGATCCAGCCGACGCCATCTTCGATGCGCGCGAGGATCTTGTCGGTTCCGAGTTCCAGGTTCATGCCGCAGCCCCCGCCTCGCGCAGCGCCGCGATGGCCTCGGGCGTGTAGCCCAGCTCCGCCAGCAGCGCATCGGTCTGCTCGCCCGGGTCGGGCGCCGCATGGTGGAAGCGCTCGGGGTGCGGGCAGGCCGACAGGTTGATCGGCGAGCGGATCAGCTGCACGTCGCCCAGCACCGGGTGCTGCGCGGGCCGCGTCATGCGCAGATGTTGCACCTGCGGGTCTTCGAACGCCTGTCCGATGTCGTAGACCGGGCCGCAGGGCACGCCGGCCGGGTTGAGCCGCTTCACCAGCTCCGCCACGCTGAACTGCCGCGTGACGGCGTTGATCTCGGCATCGAGCCTTCTGCGGTGTTGCACGCGGCCCGCGAACTCGCGGTAGTCGGCGTTGTCGGCCAGGTGCGTGGCCTCCAGTGCGCGGCAGAAGCCGGCCCACATCGTCTGCGTGCTGGCGCAGATGTTGACCTGCCCGTCGCTGGCCTCGAAGGTGCCCATGGGCACCTGGGTCGGGTGCGCATTGCCCTCCTGCCCCGGCACCTCGCCGTTCACCGTGTAGCGCGCGGCCTGGAAATCCAGCTTGTTCAGCATGCCCTCGATCAGCGAGGTGTGCACCCACTGGCCCTCGCCCGTGCGCTCGCGGTGCAGCAGCGCCAGCAGGATGCCCTGTCCCAGGAACATGCCGGCCGTGGTGTCGGAGATGGCGATGCCGGCGCGCACCGGCCCGCGGCCGGGCTCGCCCGTGACCGAGCTCAGGCCCGACATGCCCTGCACGATCTGGTCCACGCCCGGGCGCCCGGCGTAAGGCCCGTCCTGGCCGAAGCCGGAGATGCTGGCCAGGATGATGCGCGGGTTGCGCTGGCGCAGCTGTTCGTAGGTCAGGCCCAGCCGCTCCTTGACGACGGAGCGGAAGTTCTCGACCACCACGTCGCTGCGCGCGATGAGCCGGTCGAGGATCTCGGCGCCCTCGCGCGTCTTGAGGTCCACGCACAGGCTGCGCTTGTTGCGGTGCAGGTTCTGCTCGTCCGAGCCGCGGCGCCGGCCGGTGACGGAGCCACGGTCCTTGGGCGGCGGGGCTTCCAGGCGCGTGACGTCGGCGCCCCAATCAGCGAGCAGGCGCACGGCCGTGGGACCGGCGCGCGCGATGGTGAGGTCCAGCACGCGGTAGCCCGCGAGCGGCAGCGAAGAAGGCGTTGTGTTCATTGGTTTCTCTTGGAAGTTCAGCGGGCCGGGCCGCGGGCGGCCCACAGTTCGCGGAAGGCGCGCCGCGGGTCGTCCACGGCGCGGGTCTGGGTGGCGGGCCCGTCGAAGACGAGCGTGCTGCGCCGGGCCAGCGTGAAAGCCGGCCAGGCCGGCGTGCGTGCGTTGTTCGGGTCGCCGCTGGCGGCAAAGCTGACCCAGGCGCTGGCCAGTTGGTCGGCCAGCGCCAGGTTGTCGGCGCTGGGGCCGTTCAGCCCCATGCGGATGTCGTGCAGGCTGGGCCCGATGTCCACCCCGTGCGGCGCGCCGTAGCGGCCGCCGTAGGCCGGGCTGGGCGTCTTCCACAAATAGGTCCAGACCGGTGCGGCGTTCTGCGCCGCCTTGCGCTCGGACTGCAGATGCGCCCCGAGGCGGAAGGTGGTGTCGGTGTCGATGCGGGCCTGCAGCACGAAGGGCGTGGCGCGCGGGTCTTCGCCGCGGTACATCGCCACCAGCGCCGCGGCATCGGTCCCCGGGCGGCCGGCGAGCTTGGCCTCGGCAAATTTCAACAGACCGGCCTCGTCGAGGTCGAAGTTGACCTGGCGGTAGGCCCGCTCGTCCAGCGTGGTGCTGATCACCATGGGCACGCTGGCCGAGAGGGCCGGCGCATCGGGGTCGAACGGGTGGCGCGCGATGGCCACCCCGTCCACCACCGGCGCGAAGGCGCGCGGCGCCTCGCCCTGCTGGCGGTCGATGCGCTCGAAGGCCAGCTGCGCGGCCAGCAGCTGTTCCATGGGCAGCTGGTGCAGCTTGTCGAGCGCGCCGCTCTTGATCTCCAGCGCGGCCAGCAAACGGCCGGCGATGCCGTGCGACACGTCCTGCGGCATGGCGCGCAGGCCCGAGCCGCTCATCACGCCGGCGCGGTGGAACAGGCCCTGCGCGCTGGGCATGGCCATCAGCGTGCTGGTCTTGAGGCCGCCGCCGGACTGGCCGAACACCAGCACGCGCGACGGGTCGCCGCCGAAGGCCTCGATGTTCTCGCGCACCCAGCGCAGGCCGGCCACGATGTCGAGCATGCCCACGGCGCCCGACTGGGCGTAGCGCTCGCCGCCGTGGCCCGCCAGGTTCAGGTAGCCGAAGGCGCCGAGCCGGTGGTTCAGCGTGACGAACACCGCATCGCCGAAGCGCGCCATCATCTCGCCGTCGAACTGCGGCGAGTTGCCCGATCCGGCGTAGTGGCCGCCGCCGTGCAGGTGCACCAGCACCGGGCGCCTGGCGGCCTTGTCGGGCCCTGGCGTCCACAGGTTCAGCACCAGGCAGTCTTCGCCCATGCCGCCGGGCTGCAGGTCGTAGGCGATCAGGTCGGCATAGGCGCGGCGGCGGTCGGCCGGCATCTGCGGCGCGTAATTGCCGTAGGCCGTGGCATCGCGCACGCCGGCCCACGGCGCCACGGGCTGGGGCGGCATGAAGCGGTTGGCGCCCGCGGTGTCGGCGCCGTAGCGCAGGCCCTTGAACACGTGCACGCCGCCGGATTTCAGGCCGCGCACCTTGCCGTGCGCCGTGTCGACGACCGAGAAGACGGCATCGTCGGTCATGGCGCCGACGCCTCTTGCGAGAAGGCCACCCGCGGCTGCCGCCGCACCCAGCCAGCGCCGGCGCGACAGGCCGGACGTTCGAACATGCATGTCATTTCCTTGGTTGCTTGCAGCGGCATCAGGCCAGCACCGCCACGCCGCTGGGGTCGATGGACAGCAGCGATTCGTGCCCAACTTCCAGCACATGGCCGGGGGCCGCGTGCACCTTCAGCGGCGCGCCGCCGCCCGTGGGCCGCACCAGGTAGTCCCAGTACTCGCCCAGGTAGGTGCGCGCCACCACGGCCACCTGGCCCAGGGCCAGCAGGCTGCCGCCCGCCGCACCCAGGCTGAGCGACTGCGGCCGGATCGACACCTGGGCGTGCGCCTGGTCGCCGCCCGCACCACCCGCGACAGGCACCGCGCCCGCCAGGCCCGGCAGCTGGAACCGCCCGCCGCGCAGCTCGCCGCTGACCAGGTTGGTCTGGCCGATGAAGCCCGCCACGAAGGGCGTGCGCGGCCGGTTGTAGAGGTTCCAGGGCGTGTCGATCTGCTCCAGCTTGCCGAGGTTCAGCACCGCGATGCGGTCGGAGATCGTCATGGCCTCGGCCTGGTCGTGCGTGACGTAGACGGTGGTGAAGCGGAATTCGTCGTGCAGCCGGCGGATCTCGCCGGCCATCTCTTCGCGCAGGTTGGCGTCGAGGTTCGAAAGCGGCTCGTCGAGCAGCAACACCTCGGGCCGCACCACCATCGCGCGGGCCAGCGCCACGCGCTGCTGTTGCCCGCCCGACAGCTCGGCCGGGTAGCGCTGCGCAAGGTGGCCGAGCTTGACCACGTCGAGCATCTCGCCCACGCGGCGCTTGAGTTCGTCGGCCGGCGCCTTGCGCACGGCCAGGCCGAAGCCCACGTTCTCGGCCACCGTCATGTTGGGCCAGATCGCGTAGCTCTGGAAGATCATCGACATGCCGCGGTGCTCGGGCGGCACGGTGCGCTTGGCGCCCGAGATCTCGCGACCCTCCACGGCAATGCTGCCTTCGCTGAGTTCGATGAAGCCGGCCACCATGCGCAGCGTGGTGGTCTTGCCGCAGCCCGAGGGGCCGAGCAGCGTGACGAGTTCGCCCTGGCGCAGCTGCAGGCTCAGGTCGTCCACCACGGCGGTGGCACCGTAGCGCTTGGTGACGTGGTTCAGTTCCAGTTTGGTCATATCGAAGTTCCTAGCGCGCCGTACCGGTCACGGCAGATCAAGCGATGGCTGGCAGGCGGCAGAGCCGAAGGCCGCGGAGCAGGCCATGCCAGCAGACGCGGCGGAACGGGCTCTGCCCGGCCGCTCGCGGCGCCCCCTTGAGGGGGGATGGCGCGGCTACACGCAGTGCGCCGAGCAAACGGGGGTGGGCTCGTCATCGGCGGAGCATGAAATCGCGCCCCGCGATGCGCATGCCCAGGCCCACCACCGCGGTGACGATGACGACCAGCACCACGCCCATGGCCGCCAGCACCTCGTAGTTGCCCTGTTCGCTCAGATCCAGCGTGAGCACCGACACCACGCGCGAGGCCGGCCCGGTCAGGAACACGGCCGTCGACAGCTCCTTGGTGCAGATCACGAAGACCAGGATGAACACGCCGGCCAGCGGCTTGGCCAGCAGCGGCACGACGATGCGGCGCAGCACCGTGAGCCGGCCAGCGCCCAGGATGCGGCCGGCCTCCTCCAGTTCCGGGTTCAACGAGCGGATCGAGGCGCCGCTGGCCACCACGGCGATCGGCAGGAAGCGCGTGGTGAACGCGATGACGATCAGCAGCCCCGTGCCGTACAGCGAGAACGGCGGGCCTGCGTACGCCGCGTACAGGCCGATGGCCAGCACCAGGCCCGGCACCGCGACCGGCGCCAGCGCCAGGAACTGCAGCAGGTTCGGGAACGGCGTGATGCGGCGCTGCGTGGCGTAGGCCACGCACAGGCCCATGCCCACGCAGACCAGCGCGGTCGCGCCCGAATACAGCACCGTGTTGAGCAGCGCCGAGCGCACGGTCAGTTGCTCGAAGAAGATGGCGTGGAAATTGGCCAGCGTGAAGTTGCCCGACACGATGCCGCGGCCCCAGGCCCTGGACACCGAGGCCAGCAACAGGATCACCAGCGGCAGCACCACCGACAGCAGGCCGACCAATGCCGCATAGGCCAGCAGCGGCCACTTCCACCAGCCGATGTCGAACGGCCGGCGCTCACCGCCCTTGCCCGACACCGAGACGAAGCCCTTCTTGGCCAGCAGCCGGCGCTGCAGCACCAGCAGGGCCACCGTCATCGCCAGGATGGGCATCGAGAACGCGGCCGCCTGCTCCACGCGCAGCGGGTATTCGAAGAACGAGACGATCTGCGTGGTCGCCAGGTTGAGCCCGGCGGGAATCGCGATCAGCGCGGGCGTGCCGTACAGCGCGATGGTCTCCAGGAAGATCAGGATGCCGGCACCGACGATGGACGGCAGCACCAGCGGCAGCGTGACGCGCGCCAGCGTGTGGAACTTGCCGGCGCCGTGGATGGAGGCGGCGTCCTCCAGCTCGGTGGAGACCAGGTCGAGCGCCGACTTGGTGAACACGTAGACCAGCGGGTAGGTGTACAGCGCGATGACGAAGGCCAGGCCCCAGAAGCTGAAGATGTTGAGCGGGCCGGTCTCGGTGCCGAACAGCGCCACCCAGGCCCGGTTGAGCCAGCCGGCGTTCGGCCCGGCCAGCAGGATCCAGGCGATGGCGCCGAGGAAGTTGGGCATCACGAACGCGGCTAGCACGCCCAGGTGCGTGAGCCCGCGACCCGGCATGTTGGTGCGCGAGACGGCCAGTGCCAGCGGCACGCCCAGCATTGCCGCCAGCGCCGTGACGGCGACGCCGAGGTACAGCGAGTTGAGCAGCGCCTGCAGGTGCCGGCTGCGGCCCAGCGCCGCGGCGTAGCTGGCCAGCGAGAAGCCGCCATCGGCGTTGCGCAGGCTTTCGGCCAGCAAGCGCAGGATGGGGTTGGCGACCAACAGCACCAACAGCGCGATCAGTGCGCCGAACAGCCACAGCGACGGATCGGCCAGCCGGCTCGGCACGGCGCGCGGGCGGGCCTGCGCATCCAGGGCGAGCTCAGACACCGAACGCGTCCTTCCACAGTTCGACCACCTGGGGCAGGTCGTCGCGCATTTGCTTGGGCGTGGGCGCCAGCGTCTTGGTGGAGCCCAGGGCCGGCAGGCCGCCGGGCGGCTGGACCCCTGTGCGCAGCGGGATGCCGAACTCGGCGCGGCCCAGCTCGACCACGTCGTCGCTGCCGATCAGCCATTCCATGAACAGCCGGCTGGCGTTGGGGCGCTTGGAGCTGGCCATGACGGCCGAGGGCGAGACCACCATCACCAGCCCTTCCTTGGGCACCACCCAGCCGACCGGGTTGCCGCGGTCGGCCACGCGCGCGGCCAGCGTGATCGGGCCGGCGGAGATCGAGCGTTCGCCCGAATTCACCGTGGTCACCATGTCGATGGTGGAGCGCCCCACCTGCACCTTGTTGTCGGCCAGCTTCTTGAACCAGCCATCGCCGTAGAGCCGGCGCATCTCCAGGCACCAGGCACCGGCCGCGCCGCTGAAGCCTGGATGCGCGACCGAGGCCAGGCCGCGCCATTTGGGATCGAGCAGGTCGTTCCAGCTGGTCGGCACGTCGGCGCCCTGCACCTTCTGCTTGTTGTAGACCAGGCCCATGGGGAAGGCGCTGGTGACGTGGTAGGCGCCGTCGGGGTCGACGTTCTGCATGTGGCGGTCGACCTTGGCCACTGCGGCCGGCGTGTACTTGAGCAGCAGGCCGCGGGCCTTGAGATCGAGGAAGTGCGCGAGGTCGGTGGACGAGAACACGTCGCAGGCCGGCGTGCCGGCCTTGATGTCCTGGTTCAGCCGCTGGAACGCCACCTGCGCGGTGGTGCGCACCGCATTCACGCGGATGCCGGGGTAGCGCTCGCTGAAGCGCCGGCCCATGGCCTCGGCCAGCTCGGACGGATAGGGCACGACATACCAGGTGAGCTCGCCCTCCTTCTTCGCGGCGGCGTACAGGGCCTCCAACGACGGCGATGGCGAGGGCGCCTGGGCCTGGGCGCGCAGCAGCGCGGGGGCGGCCAGGGTGGCGGCGAGGGCACCGAAATGGCGGCGGGTGAAGGCCATGGGCGTGTCTCCTTGGGTGGTTGTTCTGTGTTTTTTCAGTGTACGCAGAGTTCTTCAATGAATCCACATAGCGTTTATCCGTATTTTTATAAGCGCGTTGAAAGAACACATTCACGGCCATGCAAAGCTCCGCCATCCACATCCATCGCCACGGCGACCCCAGCGTTCTCGAGCGCGTGGACGTCGCCGTGCCGCCGCCCGCCGCCGGCGAGATCCGCATCCGCCAAAGCGCGATCGGCCTGAACTTCGCCGACATCTACCAGCGCAAGGGCGCGCACGGCCCGTATGCGCAAGCCCCGTTCCCGATCACGCTGGGGGCGCAGGGCGCCGGCGTGGTCGAAGCGCTGGGCGAAGGCGTGTCGGGCTGGCACGTCGGCCAGTCGGTGGCTTATTTCCAGCCGGGCGCCTACCAGGCCGTGCGCAACGTGCAGGCCGACCGCGTGCTGGCCTTGCCCGCAGGCATCTCGGAAGAGCTGGCCGGCGCCAACCTGCTGCGCGGGCTGACGGCCGAATACCTGCTGCGCCGCCTGTACGTGGTGCGGCCGGGCGACGCGGTGCTGGTGCACGCGGCCGCCGGCGGCATGGGTGTGCTGCTGTCGCAGTGGGCGCGGGCGCTGGGCGCCACCGTGATCGGCACGGTCGGCTCGCCGCAGAAGGCCGAGGTGGCGCTGGCGCACGGCTGCCACCACGTGATCGACTACCGGCGCGAGGACTTCGCCGAACGCACGTTGGCACTGACCGATGGCGCTGGCGTGGCGGTCGTCTACGACGCCGTCGGCAAGGACGTGTTCGTGCCCTCGCTGCGCTGCCTGCGCACGCTGGGCATGGCGATCAACTACGGCACGGCGTCGGGCGATGTGGAGGGGCTGGACCTGCAGCTGCTGCACGCCAAATCGCTGAGCGTGTGCCGGCCCACGTTGCGCAGCTTCATCGCCACGCCAGAGGACCTGCGGCGCTCGGCCGACGCCTTCTTCGCGGCCGTCGCCGCCGGGCAACTGCAGCTGGCCGTCGGCAGCCGCTATGCACTGGCCGATGTGCAGCAGGCGCACCGCGATCTGGAGGGGCGGGCGACCACAGACGCGCCGGTGCTCATCCCATGATGAAACTCTTCCACGGCTGGCTCTCCAGCGCCTCGCGCCGCGTGCGCCTGTGCCTCGCCGAAAAAGGCATCGCCTACGACAGCGTGGCCATCGACATGGGCCGCCAGGAACACCATTCGCCCGAATTCCTGGCCATGAACCCCAACGGCGTGGTGCCCGCGCTGATGCTGGCGCCCGGCCGCTTCCTGCACGAGAGCTCGACCATCTGCGAGTACCTGGACGACATCCAGCCCAACCCGCCGCTGCGCCCAGCCGACCCCTACGCGCGCGCCGTGATGCGCAACTTCGTGCGCTGGACCGACGAGCACTGCCTGCCCCACCTGCTGATCCTGAACTGGAGCCTGGCGCTGCAGCCCACGGCCAGCCAGTGGAACGACGACGAGCTGCAGGCCAAGCTCGCGCGCATCCCCACCGCGGAGCGGCGCGAGGCCTGGCTGCGCATCGCGCGCCGGCCGTACACCGAAGAAGAAAAAGCCACCGCGCTCGACAAGCTGCTGCGCCTGCCGGCCCGCATGGAAGACATGCTGGCCGATGCGCCCTGGCTGCTCGGCGGCGCCTATTCGCTGGCCGACATCGCGGCCGTGCCCTTCATCGCGCGCATCGCCGAACTGGCACCGCAGGCGCTGCAGGCCGACGCCCACCCGCGCGTGCAGGCCTGGTGGCAGGCCGTGCAGCAGCGGCCGGCCTTCGCCCAGGCACGGCTGGAGCGCTTCGACGCGGTGCTGAAGGCGCGCGCAGCGGCCTGAACCTGCTCGCTAAGATGCCGGCCAGGAGTTCACGACGACATGGCAAGCGCCCCCCCCCGCATCAACCTCAGCGACCAGATCCGCCGCACGCTCGAAGACGAGATCCATTCCGGCCTGCTCGACGCCGGCTCGCGCATCGACGAACAGGCCCTGATGGACCGCTTCGACGTCTCGCGTACGCCGGCGCGCGAGGCGATCAAGCACCTGATCTCTGCCGGTCTCGTCACGCCGCTGCCGCGCCAGGGCGCCGTGGTCGCCTCGCTGTCGGTGCCCGAGTACATCGCGATGCTGGAGATCCTGATGCAGCTGGAAGGCCTGGCCGCGCGCCTGGCCGCACGCCGCATGCCCACCGTCCAGCGCAAGCAGCTGGAGCAGGCCCACGTGATCTGCCAGCGCGCGGCCGAGACCGACGATGCCGAGGCCTACGGCAAGGCCAACCGGGTGTTCCACGAGATCATCTACGACGGCAGCCTCAACGAGGTGCTGGCCCGCCAGCTGCGCGCCATGCGCCTGCGCATGCGCCACCCCCGCCGCGCGCTGTTCGACCGGCCCAACCGCATCCGCAACTCGCTGGCCGAGCACACGGTGATCCTGCAGGCCATCGTCTCGGGCGACGAGAACGCCGCGTTCCAGGCCATGACGGACCACATTTCGAGTGGCGGGAATGTCTATGCGGATGCGATTGCGAGCATGCCGCAATCGGCTGCGTCGGCCGCAGCAACTGCGGCCGCGGCCGCTGCGCCGCTGCGCCGGCGTGGCAAGAGCGCGCAGGTCTAGGAGACTGGCGGTCTTTGGCCGGGCGGGCGGCAGTGCCCGGCCATGCGCTGCCTGCTGGAGTCCAGCGCCCGCCAACTGGTCAATCTTCCAATGCGGTCATGCGCAGTGGTGTCGAGGTGAATCACGTTCGAGCTCCTCGTGGGTGGCTCAGATCGTCAGCAGCACACCATGGTGGCCACCATCCAGTGCGAGCCGTACGCCGCCTGCGCCCGGCAGCGTGGCCACGCCGTCCAGCAGTGCCGTGGCGATGCCGCGCCCGCTGCGCGACGCGTGCTCCACGCGCACGTCGAAGGTGGTGCCCTCGATGCACAGCCTCATCTCGAACATCGGCCAGTCGGCGTGCAGGCACGGATCGATCACCAGTGTCGGCCCCTCACGCCGCAGCCCCAGGATGCCCTCCACCCCGGCGCGGTACATCCAGGCCGCCGAACCCGTGTACCAGCTCCAACCGCCGCGGCCCGTGTGCGGTGCCACCGCGTAGACATCGGCCGCCACCACGTACGGCTCCACCCGGTACAGCGCTGCCGCCTCCGGGGTAAGCGCATGGTGGATCGGGTTCACGAGCCGGAAGAGGTCGGTCGCGCGGTTGCCATCGCCCTGCTGCGCGAAGGCCAGGATCGCCCACATCGCGGCATGGCTGTACTGCCCGCCGTTCTCGCGCACGCCGGGCGGATAGCCCTGGATGTAGCCGGGGTCGCGCGGACCCTTGTCGAAAGGTGGTGTCAACAGCAGCACGAGCTGCTCGGCCGGCAGCACCAGGTGGCGGGCCAGCGCGTCCATGGCCTTGGCCGCACGCTGCGGGTCGGCCACGCCGGACAGCACGGACCAGGCCTGGGCGATGGCGTCGATGCGGCATTCGGCCTGGCCGTCGGTGCCCAGCCAACTGCCGTCGTCGAACGTCGCGCGCCGGTACCAGGCGCCGTCCCAGGCCTCGCGTTCGATGGCTGCGCGGACGGACTCGGCATGCTTGCGCCACCGCGCGGCGCGTGTGGCGTCGCGGACGTCGGCCAGCGGCGCGAACAGCGCGATGGTGCGCACCAGCAGCCAGCCCAGCCATACGCTCTCGCCGCGCCCTTCGGCGCCCACGCGGTTCATGCCGTCGTTCCAGTCGCCGGTTCCGATCAGTGGCAGGCCCAGCGCGCCGGTCAGTTCCAGGCATTGGTCCAGGCCGCGCGCACAGTGCTCGAACAGCGACGCCGACTGGCCGGCCGCCAGCGGCTGGAAGAAGGCATCGTGCTCGCCGGGCCGCAGCGCCGGCCCGTCCAGGAATTCGAGCAGCTCGTCGAGCACCGCGGTGTCGCCCGACACGCCGATGTAGTGGGCCGCCGCGTAGGCCAGCCACACCCGGTCGTCCGAGATGCGCGTGCGCACGCCCTGGCCCGAATGCGGCAGCCACCAGTGCTGCACGTCGCCCTCGACGAACTGGCGGCCCGCCGCGCGCAGCAGCTGGGCGCGGGCGATGGCGGGCTGCGTCAGGCCCAGCGCCATGCTATCCTGCAACTGGTCGCGAAAGCCGTAAGCGCCACTGGCCTGGTAGAAGGCCGCGCGCGCCCACAGCCGGCAGGCGATGGTCTGGTACAGCAGCCAGCCGTTCAGCAGGATGTCCATCGCGCGGTCGGGCGTCTTGACCTGCACTGCGCCCAGCGTGCTGCGCCAGTGCGCCTGCACTTCGGCGAGCACGGCGTTCAGGTCGGCGGCCCGGTAGCGTTCGATCAGAGCCTGCGCGTCGTCCAGCGATGCGCCTTGGCCCAGCACCGCCACGACCTCGATGCTCGCGCCCGGCGCAAGCTCCACCACGCACTGCAACGCAGCGCAGGGGTCCAGCCCGGCACCGGTGGTGCCCGACAGCGGCGCGCGGCCCAACAACGCAGCAGGGGCGGCCATGCTGCCGTTGCGGCCCAGGAACTCGGCGCGGTCGGCCGTCCACGCCGTCTGGCGCCCGCACAGGTCGGCGAACGCCACGCGGCCAGGGAAGGCCAGGCCCCAGGGCTTGTGCGCCAGCAGCGCGCGGCTGGCGGTGTCCACCGCGGTGACGATGAACGGGGCAGAGGCCCCCCGCGAGGTGCCCAGCACCCACTCTGCATAGGCCGTGACCAGCAGGCGGCGCGGCCGATCGCTGCGGTTGTGCAGTCGCAGGCGCGAGATCTTCACGGGGTCGACCAGCGGCACGTACTGCAGCAACTCCACGGTGATGTCCTGCGCGGTGTGCAGAAACCGGCTGTAGCCGTGGCCATGCCGCGCCTCGTAGCAGCCGGTGCCGCGCACGGGCTGCGCGGTGGGCGTCCACGGCACGCCGCTGGCCTCGTCGCGGACGTAGAACGCCTCGCCGGGTGGGTCGCCGACCGGATCGTTGGACCACGGCGTGAGCTGGTTGTCGCGGCTGTTGGCGCACCAGGTCGCGCCGCTGCCCTCGGTGGACGCATGGAAGCCGAAGCCCGGATTGGCGACCACGTTGATCCACGGCGCCGGCGTGGTCTGCCCAGCCTGCAGCCGCACCACGTATTCGCGGCCATCGTCGCCGAAGCCGCCCAGCCCGTTGAAGAACTCCAGGGCCTCGGCGCCCTGCGCGGGCGCCGGCGCATCGTCCTGGCGCACAACTTGTTCGTCGCCGCGCATCCGTTGGAGTGGCGCCGGCGCGAGGGGTTCTGCCGGTGCAGGCCGCCGCACAGCCGGCAGGCGCGCCAGCCGTTGGGCGATGGCGCCATGGCGCGCCATCAGTTCGATGCGCGCGGCGGCCTGCAGCAGGGCGCGCCCGCTGGCGCCCAGCAGGTCGGCACGCAGGGTGTGCACGCTGCCCTGAACCAGGCCCGTGCCCAGCCGCGGCCGGGCCTGGCTGCTGCGCACGGCAGTCTCGATGGCGATCTGCAGGTCCTGCACGTACGAGGCGGCGCGCTCGTTCACGATGACCAGGTCCACACCGATCTGCTTCATGCCCCAGTACTCGTGCGCGCGCAGCGCCTGGCGGACCTGCGCCAGGTCCTCGATGTCGTCGATGCGCAGCAGCACGATGGGCAGGTCTCCCGACACCGCGTGCGGCCACAGGCCGGACTGCGGCCCCGCGCCGCGCAGCAGCGTCTCGGCCGGCGCGCGCAGGCGTCGGTCGGCGTACAACAGGGGCGCGGCCAGGCGCTGGAAATCGGCCGCCTCGTCGGCGTGCACCCCCAGGTGGCGCAGCTGCACCTGAGCCTGCGTCCAGGCCAAGGTGGCGGCGCGCTCGAAGGCGCTGCGGTCGTGGTGCTTGTCGATCAGGTGCAGCAGCTCGTCGCGCGACGGTGCCACCACCGTCCAGAACGCAACGCGCACCAGCCCGCCCGGCGGAACCGCCACGCGGTGGCGCAAGGCGAACACGGCGTCGAGCACCGTGCCCACGGTGCCCGACAGCGGTTGCCCGCCGAGGATGGCCTGCGCCGTGCCGGGATCGCGGCTGCGGCCCAGGAAGCGCGCGCGGTCGGACTCATGCTGGGGGGCGGCCGTGCTCTCGCCTTCCACCACCGCGAAGTGGGCGGCCCAGACCGGCGGCTCCTCGGGTGAGCGCTGCCGGCGCGTGGCCACCAGCGCGCCGAACTCGGGCAGGTATTCGGTGCGCACGAACAGCTTGGCAAACGCAGGATGGGCCTCGTCGGCCGCCGGGGCGGCAAGCACCGCTTCGGCGTAGGAGGTGATGTCGATCTCGCGCGTCTGCCGTCCGCTGTTGGCGAGCGACAGGCGGCGCACCTCGGCATCGCTTTCACCGGACACCAGCACGGCCAGCGTGCTCGCCAGGCCGCCGTGGCGGTGCGTGAAGCTGGCCTGGTCTTCCCCGAACACCACCTCGTAGGCCTGCAGGTCGGCGCCGGCCAACGGCATCGGCTGTGCGCAGGGCGACCACGCCTGGCCGGTGGCCACGTCGCGCAGGTAGAAGAACGCGCCCCAGGGGTCGCGCGTGGCGTCTTCGCGCCAGCGCGTGATGGCCAGGCCGCGCCAGCGGCTGTAGCCGGCGCCGGACGCGGTCAACATCACGCTGTAGCTGCCGTTGGACAGCACGTGCGTGACCGGCGGGCGGCCCGGCTCCAGGCCCGGCAGGCGGCGCACGGTGGCAGCAGCGGCGCCGGCCTCGTCGCGCGATGCATGCACTTCCTCGGCGCGCGGACGTCCCGCGGCCACATGGCGCGGCATGCGTTCCTGCAACAGCAGCTCGCTCGATTGCACCATGGGTTCGCGGTGGAAGCGGTCGCGCATGCGGCCGTTGTGCAGCACGTTGGCGATCGCCACGATGGCCATGCCCTGGTGGTGGGCCATGAAGTTGCGGACGAGGGCCACGCGGGCCCCTTCGGGCAGGCGCGCTGGCGTGAAGTCCAGTGCCTCGTAGAAGCCATGGCGGCCGAGCGCGCCCATGGCCGCCAGGCGCGCGAAATTGCGGCAGGCGGCCTGCGGGTCGACCATGGCGGCCAGCGCCGTGGCATAGGGCGCGACGACGCGGTGGTCGGCCAGGCCGCGCT
Organism: Pseudorhodoferax soli; assembly: GCF_003337555.1. GTDB lineage: Bacteria > Pseudomonadota > Gammaproteobacteria > Burkholderiales > Burkholderiaceae_C > Pseudorhodoferax > Pseudorhodoferax soli. The sequence continues at coordinate 831,640 of NZ_QPJK01000002.1, forward strand.
TGAGGCCCAGGCCGGGCACGCCGAAGTTGGCGTACTGGTAGGTGAATTCCAGGTCGCGCGCGTTGTAAGCCGATTCGGAGATGCCCCAGGGCATGCCCAGCAGGTCGCCGTACGCGATCTGGCGCTGCACGATGAGCCGGTTGGTCTGCTCCAGCAGGCTGCCGACCGGCGCGCGCATGACCAGCGAGGGCATCAGGTACTCGAACATCGAGCCCGACCACGAGACCAGGGCCGAGGCGCCGAACAGCGGCGTGGCGGTGCGGCCCAGCCGGAACCAGTGGCGCGTGGGTGCATCGCCCTTGGCGATGGCGAACAGGCTGGCCAGCCGCGCCTCGGAGGCCAGCAGGTCGTAGCAGTTGGCGTCCAGCCGCTGCTCGGCCAGCGCATAGCCGATGGACAGCAGCTTGCGCTCGGGATCGAGAAGGAAGGCGAAGTCCATGTCCAGCGCCATCGCGCGCGATGCGGCGGCCAGCGCCTGCAGGCGCAGAGCCAAGGGCGCCATGGGTTGCGCGCGGTCCTGCAGGTGGCCGGCGGCCAGGCGGCCCAGCGCCTGCGCCCAGAACAGCAGATCGGCCGGGGCGTCGTCGGGCTGCTGGCCCGTGCCGCGTGCGGCAGCGGCCAGCTTGTCGGCCAGGCGCACCAGCGCGGGCGACAGTGATGCCACGTCGCCCGGGCCCTGCAGCTGGGCTGCGATGTCGTCCAGTACGGAGGCAGCGCGCGGGGCGGTCGCACCATCGGCCTGGCGCGCAAGGCGCACCGCGTCCCACAGGCCGGCGCGGGGGTCGGCCAGGGTGGCGTCGACCTGCCATCCGTCGCAGGCATTGGCCAGCGCGATCAGGTGGCCCGCCAGGTTGCCGCTGTCCACCGAGGACACGTAGCGCGGGTCGAGCGCGCGCAGGTCGGCCGTGCCGTACCAGTTGAAGAAGTGGCCCTTGAAGCGCGGCAGTTCGCGCAAGGTGGCGAAGGTGGCCTCCAGCCGTTCGACGGTGTGCACCAGGCCGGCCCAGCCGAAGTCGCGCGCCGCGACACTGGCCAGCAGATACAGGCCGATGTTGGTTGGCGATGTGCGGCGTGCCAGCACGGGCTGCGGGTCTTCCTGGAAGTTGTCGGGCGGCAGCATGTGGTCGGCCGGCGTCACGAAGGTCTCGAAGAAGCGCCAGGTGCGCCGCGCCACCAGGCGCAGAGCCATCGCGTCGGCCGCGGGCAGTGCGCGCTGCCGGCTCGGCGCCGGCGGGCGGCTCGCCCATAGCGCGAGCGCCGGCGCGGCAGACCACAGCAGCGCGAACGGCAGCACCCAGGGCGCGCCGGAAGGCGCCAGCAGCAGGGCGACGCTGCAGGTGGCCAGGCCCAGCGCCGTGCCGCCTGCCGTCTGGCGGTAAAAGCCCCACAGGTCCAGCCGCGGCTTGCGGCCGGACTGCGCTGCCGTCGTCCACTCCAGCAGCCGCCGCCGGGTGACGCCCAGGCGCACCAGCGTGCGCGTGATGGCGTCCAGCATGCGCGCCGCCTGCTCGGGCAGACAGGCCACGCCCATGGCGATTTGCAGCAGGGCGAGCCGCAAGTCGGCGACCAGGGCCTGCGCGTGGCTGCGCAACAGCACGCCGGGCCGGTACGGCCAGATGCCAGACAGGGGGGCCAGCAGCGGCGCGGCGGCCAGGGCGGCCAGCACTGCCAGCACGCCGACGGGCACGGCACTGGCCGGCATCGTCCAGGCGGAGGTCAGGGCGAGCAGGGCGGAGGGCGCCAGCAGCGCGCGGCGCAGGTTGTCCAGCATCTTCCAGCGGCCCAGCGCCGGCACGGCCTGCGCGCCCGCGTGCCGCCGGAACAGCCATGGCAGCAGCTGCCAGTCGCCGCGCGTCCAACGGTGCTGGCGGCGCGCGGCCACGTCGTAGCGCGCGGGCGCTTCCTCGACCAGTTCCACGTCGGACGCGAGGCCCGCCCGCGCGAAGATGCCTTCGAACAGGTCGTGGCTCAGCATGCTGTTGTCGGGCACGCGGCCCTGCAGCGCGGCTTCGAAGGCGTCGATGTCGTAGATGCCCTTGCCGGTGTAGGAGCCTTCGCCGAACAGGTCCTGGTAGACATCGGAAACCGCCATGGCGTACGGATCGATGCCTCCGGGGCTGGACGACAGACGCTGGTAAAGCGAGCCTTCTCGCCCTACGGGCAGAGAGGGCGTGATGCGCGGTTGCAGGATGCCGTAGCCGCCCACCACGCGTTGCAGCGCGGCGTCGAAGCGCGGCCGGTTCAGGGGGTGGGCCATCTTGCCGACCAGGCGCAGCGCAGCGTCGCGCGGCAGGCGCGTGTCGGCGTCGAGGGTCAGCACGTAGCGCACATCCTGCGGCACCGTGCACGGCAGATAGCTGGTGTCGGTGGCGCCGCGCAGCAGGCGGTTCAGCTCGTGCAGCTTGCCGCGCTTGCGCTCCCAGCCCATCCACACGGCTTCGCGGGTATTGAAGACGCGGCGCCGGTGCAGCAGCAGGAAGCGCGCACCACCGGCCGCGGGGCCATGGCGCAGGTTCAGTTCGGCGATGGCGTGCGTGGCCACGGCCAGCAAGGCAGCGTCGCCCGGCAGGGTTTCACTGTCCGCATCCAGCCCGTCCGTCAGCAGCGCCAACAGCAGGTCGCCGCCGCCACCGGCCAGGTGGTGCACCTCCAGCCGCTCGATCTGCTCGCGCAGTTCGGCCTCGCTGCCCAACAGGGTGGGCACCGCGACCAGCGTGCGCAGCGCGGTGGGCACACCGCCGGCCAGCTCCAAGCCTGGCAGCAGCGTGGCACCGAAGCGCCAGGCCGCGGCGCGCTGCACCAGCGCGGTCGCCACCTCACTGGCGGGAATCGCCAGCCCCAGCAGCCACAGCGCGACGGCGGCCGGGCCCGCTCCGGCGGGCAGCCACCACCACGCCAGGCCCAGCAGCACCAGGGTGGCAAGCACGATCGCACCAACATAGGCGGCCAGCCCGCGCCCCGCGTTCCAGCGCACGATGCGCAGCCCCAGCCGCGGACGGAAGCGCACGGTCGCCTCCAGCGCCGGCCGGCCCTCGGCGATCAGGTGGTAGCCCGGGTCCTGCGCGCGGGCACTGGCCGGCCCCGCGGCCTGCGCGGCGGCAAGCGCGTGGGCGGCGATCTCCAGTTCGGAGCACGGCGAGGCGCGCGCCAACTGCTCGATCGCGTTGCGGTAGAGGTTGCGCGTGGCGAAGTCCATGGCCGCGAAGCCGCTGCCCGCGCACAGGGTTGCGTCCACCAGGCTGACCCGCTCGAACAGGTCGGCCCAGTCGATGTCCGACATCAGCCGCAGGCTGGTCATCACGTTGCGCACGGTGACGTTGGATGCGCCCTGGCGCTGCTGCGCATGCGCGACCACGGCGTCCACGGTGCTGCCCTGCTCCGCCAGGCGCTGTTCGAGCCAGCCGAGCGCCGGCATGGTCTGCGGATCGCGGTCGCGCAGGCGCTTGGCCAGCTGCGCCGCGAACAGTTCCGACAGCGGCTGCGGCGAGCGTGCGGCGATGTCGTCGGACAGCGCGGACGACGACACCAAGCCGGTCAGCCGGCCGGCGAAGGCATCGGCATCGGCGCGTGCGGCACGGCCCGCGCCGATCTGGTCGGCCAGCCGGCGCAGGTTCTCGATCAACACGATGCGCAAGGTGATGGCCACGGCCCACAGTTCGCCGATGGTCAGTGGCTGGACGCTCTGGTAGGCCGCCAGAAAGCCGGCCAGCACGCCGGAATCGACGTGGCTGTCGGTGTGCGCTATGTAGGCCCAGGCCAGGCCGAACACGCGTGGGTAGCCCGCGAACGGGCCATCGGCCAGCTTGGGCAACTGGCGGTAGAAATTGGGCGGCAGATCGCCGCGGATCTCGCGGATCTGCTTTTCGACGAGGTGGTAGTTGTCGAGCAGCCATTCGGCCGCTGGCACCACCCGGCGCCCGGCCTCCAGTTCGGCCGCACTGGCCTGGTAGGCGGCGAGCAACACACGCGCGTTGTCGTCCAGCCGATGGCGCAGCGTCGTGACGCGCGGCGGACGGGCGGTGACCGTCTGTGCTGCGGCCAGGCTGCGCGCGTGCTGCTCGAGCCGCTCGACGCCGAATAGCTCTTCGCGCACTGGCGCGATGTCATGCCATGGCGTTGCCGGGGGAAAAGGACCGAAAGTGCGACTCCACAGCAGGGAAAGAGTGCTCAAACTGCGACCAGATCTGCATCGCGCAGCATCACAGGTTCGCGGGCACCGGCTGCCACGCGCCGACGCACGGCCGCATCCAGCTCGAGCATGTGGCTGCTATAGGTCACCAGCGGATCCTCGTCTCGGCCATCGGGCCGGTAAACATAGTGCAGCGTCTCCTTGCGGATGCTGGCACCGATCCAAACGGCGTCGATTTCGACCCAGAAGCGCACGGAGCCTGAGGCTTCGTGGAAGAAGGAATCCTGGGACATGGGTAGCTCCAAAGTGCGGCGGATCGACCGTCCGCAGTTGGCTACGCCTAGAAGAACCACCCGCAGCCGCCAGCGGAAAACGCCACTGACATGTGCTGGCCCACTATGGCACGAAAGCAGACGGCTCAGGCAGCGTTACATCTGCTCCCACCGCGCTGCACGTTGTAGCGCGGCCCTGCAAGACGATCTGCAGGACTCCTCCCGCGGGCAAGCAATCCCAGGATTGCGGTGACCAGCTGTCTGAAACGGACGCATGGCGCACTCACCCGGGTCGGTGGTCTGTGCAGCGTCGGTGACTGAACAACTCCCGCCACTGCCGAGCTGTTTCGGCCTTCGTCCGCGGCGAGATGTCCTTCAACGGCCGGCGCGCTACCCGCCCAAGAAGTCCGCCGACCTCATTCCCATCTGCTGCGAGCTGCGCATTGGAGACGCGCATTCCTGTGCCATGGATGGCCCCACCTTCAGTCCGCGTACCCCGGGTTGGTGCGGTCCAGCACCCGCATCATGGCCGCGAAGTACAGCGCCTCGCGCTCCGCGCGCGGATGGCTGTCCTGCGGGTTCGGCGTGTCCACCTTGGCGACCATCTCATCGGACAGCAGCGCCAGCGGCTGGCCCGTCGCCATGGCCAGCAGCTGCGCCCTGCAGACGCGCTCCAGCCGGTAGAGCCGGCGGTAGGCCTGGGCCACGCTGTCGCCCACCGCCACCACACCGTGGTTCTTCATGAACAGCACGTGCTTGTCGCCGATGACGCCGGCCAGGCGCTCGCCTTCGCTGAGCTCGGCCGCAAGACCCGTGTAGCCGTCGTCGTAGGCGATGTTCTTGCTGAGGAATGCAGCCGTCTGGCTGCCGGGCAGCAGCCGGTTGTCTTGCAGCATGTTGAGCGCCAGCGCCCAGGTCTGATGCGTGTGCAGCACCACCTTGGCACCGGTGATGCGGTGCAGCGGCGCGTGGATGCTCAGCGCGCTGAGCTCGACGCTGCCGTTGCCCTCCAGCACCTCGCCCGCCTCGTTGAAGACGATGAGGTCGCTGGCGCGCGCCTCGGACCAGTGCAGGCCGAAGGGCAGCACCAGGAAGCGGTCGGTGGTGCCGGGCACGACCATGGTGAAGTGGTTGTCGATGCCCTCTTCCAGGCCGTCGTGCACGGCCAGGCGGTTGGCGGCGGCCAGGTGCACGCGCGCCTGCTGCACGGCGTCGTCGGTGGCGACCGCGTGCAGATGGCCGTAGGTTCTCGGTGCGGTGGTGTTCATGGGGTCTCGTGGAGTGAAGGTTGACGTAAAGTCCCGCCGTCGCCGGGACTGGCAGCTGGTCCGCGGGCATTTTCCAGTGTCGTGCCAAAAGGGCTGTCCCGAATGAAACTCCTGCTGCAACGCGTGCGCCAGGCCCATGTGGTGGTGGATGGCGAAACCATCGGCGCCATCGGCCAGGGCCTCTTGGTGCTGGTGTGCGCCGAGCGCGGCGACACCGAGGCGCAGGCCGACAAGCTGCTGGCCAAGATGCTCAAGCTGCGCATCTTCTCGGACGCGGCAGGCAAGATGAACTTGAGCGTGCAGGACGTGGGCGGCGGCCTGCTGCTGGTGAGCCAGTTCACGCTGGCGGCCGACACCAGCGCCGGCAACCGGCCTGGCTTTTCCGGCGCCGCCGCGCCCGAGGACGGCCGCCGGCTCTACGACCATTTCGTCGAACGCGCGCGTGCGCTGCACCCCGTGGTGGCCACCGGCCGCTTCGCCGCCGACATGCAGGTGCACCTGGTCAACGACGGCCCCGTCACGATCCCCATGCAAGCCAGAAACAACGAGGAGACGACATGAGCAAAGAGACGGTAGGACTAATCGGCCTGGGCGCCATGGGCGCCGGCATCGCCGCCACGCTGCGCCGCAACGGCCATGCGCTGCGCGTGTGCGATGCGCGGCCCGGCGTGGCCGCGGCCTTCGCGGCCGAGGGCGGCACCGCCTGCGCCAACCCGGCCGAGGTGGCGCAGGGCAGCGACGTGGTGGTCTCGGTGGTCGTCAACGCGCAGCAGACCGAGGCCGTGCTGTTCGGCGAGCACGGCGCGGCCGCCGCCATGGCCGCGGGCAGCGTGTTCGTGATGTGCTCCACGGTCGACCCGAACTGGTCGGTCGCGCTCGAAGCGCGGCTGGCGGCGCTGGGCCTGCTCTACATCGACGGCCCGATCTCGGGCGGCGCGGCCAAGGCGGCCGGCGGCCAGATGACGATGATGACGGCGGGCACGCCCGCCGCGTATGCCAAGGCCGGCGGCGTGCTCGACGCCATGGCCGGCAAGGTCTACCGGCTGGGCGACCAGGCCGGCGCCGGCAGCAAGGTGAAGATCATCAACCAGCTGCTGGCCGGCGTGCACATCGCCGCGGCGGCCGAGGCCATGGCGCTGGGCCTGCGCGAGGGCGTGGACGCGGCCGCGCTGTACGAGGTGATCACCCACAGCGCGGGCAACAGCTGGATGTTCGAGAACCGCATGGCCCACGTGCTGGCCGGCGACTACACGCCGCTGTCGGCGGTGGACATCTTCGTGAAAGACCTGGGCCTGGTGCTGGACACCGCGCGCGCCAGCAAATTTCCGCTTCCGCTGGCGGCCACGGCGCACCAGATGTTCATGCAGGCATCGACGGCCGGGCATGCGGCCGAGGACGATTCGGCGGTGATCAAGATCTTCCCGGGCATCACGCTGCCGAAGGCGGGCTGAGCGGGCCGTTCACCACGGCCAACACAAAGGCCTACCGCCTGACGGTGGGCCCAACCCACATGGCGCGCTCAGCGTTGCTGATCGGGCCTGGATTGGCCGGGCTGTGAACCCTGCCCCGGCTGCCCGGGATTGTTCGGTTGCTGCTGGTTGGGCTGCTGGCTCGGCGGGTTCTGCTGGCCGGGTTGGTTCTGCTGGCCCGGGGTCTGCTGGCTTTGTTGGCCAGGGTTGTTCTGCTGCTGGTTCACGGTCGTCTCCTTGATGTCAGGCGGAATGCCTGCCGATCCAAGCTAAGGGCCTCGCGCTCCCGGCCACGTACAACTGCAGCGCGCAGGGGGGTAGGACGCGGCGCCGCGCGAACGCCGCGCCTCCACCGAGGAGTACAGTGGGCACGCAGCCTCCTTCGTGCCCTGGCTGTCGAGCCACCGTCGACGCACCCTCAGGAGTTGCGCGATGCAGTTCAAACCCCACCCCGCAGCGGCACCCAGTCATTGGGTGCATGCGCTGCTCGCCGCAGCGTGCATTCCCATCGTGCAGTCGCTCATGCGCTGGCGTCGCGCGCGCGCCGTACGACAGCAGCATTCCCGGGCCGATCTGGATAGTCCGCACATTGGCATCGCCTTGTCCGCAGCGCACACGGCGTTCTGGAGCAACAACCACGTGCAGCTGCCAGTCGCTCTGCAACACGGCGCCCCGGCTGCCGCCGGCCCGGCCGACGGGCGAGAGCCTGTGCAGCAAGCGATGGCACGGGCGGAGCACACGCCCTTGAAGTCGGTCTGATCCGGGGGCAGCAAGGCATGGCGGAATCGCTTCTTTTCACCACGGCCAGGGTCACCACCTTCGATGGGCCACGGCTGTTGACCGGCGCTACCGGTTTCTTCTTCACGCGCGCCGAGCGGCTCTTCCTCGTGACGAGCCGCCATGTCGTGCAGGACGCGCCCAGCGAGCACCGGCCCAACCGCATCGAAATCGAGTTCCATATCGATCCGGTCGACCTGCGGCGGACGGCGACACTGTCGGTCTGGCTGTTCAAGGATGGCGTCAGCCAATGGCGCCAGGGGGCCGATTCCGGAGGCGAGATCGACGTCGCCGTGCTCGAGATCGGCAAATCCAGCCTGCCGGCCGGCGCCCACTTCCGCTGCTTCACCACCGCCCATCTGCAGAGCGAACTGAGCGAGGTCGAGGTCGGCACGGGGCTCCTGGTGGTCGGCTTTCCGCTGGGCTTTCACGACACGATGTACCACCTGCCGGTGGTGCGGCACGCCATCATCGCCTCGGCCTTCGGCATCCGCTTCCAGGGCCAGGGCTACTTCCTCACAGATGCACGCACCCACCGGGGCACCAGCGGTGCCCCAGTGGTGCTGCGCGACCCGGCATCCGACGACCCGCTGCCATGGAAGCTGCTCGGTGTGCATTCGTCGCGCATCGACATGGGCACGCGCGACCGCCAACAGGACGAATCCCTGGGCCTGAACGCCGCCTGGTATGCGGCCATCCTGATGACGCTGACCACCTGAGGCCTGCGGACCCGCGGCCGCCTCACTCGGCGGCGCGCTGCTCCGCCGGAGCAAGCAGCTTCCCCCGCGCGTGTGCAGTCCGCGGCCCCAGCCGCTCGCCACCTGCGCGACAGCACGCGCCAGCGGCGCTGCCCAGAATGCGCCACTCCACCACCACGGTCTTCGCCATGCAAGCCCTGCGCGTCCACGCCTTCGACCAGCCACCGCGGCTGGACACCCTGCCCTCCCCCGAACCCGCGGCGGGCGAAGTCCGCGTGCGCGTGCAGGCCTGCGGCATCTCGTTCTTCGACCTGCTGATCGCGCGCGGCGCCTACCAGTGGAAGCCGCCGCTGCCGTTCACGGTGGGCAGCGAGTTCGCCGGCACCGTCGATGCGCTGGGGGCCGGCACCACGGGGTTCGCGATCGGCGAGCGCGTCTGCGGCTCGCTGTCGATCGGCGCCTGGGCCGACCAGATCTGCGTGCCGGCGGCCGGGCTGCAGCCGGTGGCGCCCGGTGCGGCGATCGACGAGGCCGCCGTGCTGCACACGCCTTACGGCACGGCGCTCTACGCGCTGCGCGAGCGCGGCGGCGTGCAGGCCGGCGAGACCGTGCTGGTGCTCGGCGCGACCGGCGGCATCGGCGATGCCGGCGTGCAGACCGCCAAGGCGCTGGGGGCGCGCGTGATCGCGGCCGTCTCCGGCCCGGCCAAGCAGACCGCGGCGACCCAGGCCGGCGCCGACGCGGTGGTCGACATGCAGTCCGCCAACTGGAAGGACGAGGTCAAGGCCCTGGCCGGCCCGCGCGGCGTGGACGTGGTGCTGGACCCGGTCGGCGGCGAGGCCATGGACACCGCCTTCCGCACGCTGGGCTGGGGCGGTCGGCACCTGGTGGTGGGCTTTGCCGGGGGCAGCATCGGCAGCCTCAAGGGCAACCTGTGCATCGTGAAGGGCGCCTCGCTGATCGGCGTGGACCTGCGCCAGTACCGCGAGCGCCAGCCCGAGGCCATGCACCGGCTGCTGGCCGACGTGACCGCGCTGCACGCCCAGGGACGCGTCCGCCCACGCATCGCGGCGCACTTCCCGCTGACGCAGGCCAGCGCGGCCTTTTCAATGGCCAGCGAGCGCGCCACCATGGGCCGGGTCATGCTCGATTTTTAGGCTGAGCGCCCCCCAGCGCAGCACAGCGCTGATGGGCAAGCGGCCACAGCCACGCCAAGACGCTCCAGGGGCGCTAAAGCCGCGCCAGGGAGGGCCGAGCATGGGCATTCGATACAACGCGCCGCACCAATGACCTGCAGCAAGCCATCCGGGCCTCGAACGCAGGCATCGGGATCGGCCTGGCCCAGCGTCATGCCTCGCCCTGCAATCGGTGCGCGCTGCGCAGGATCTCGGCCGCCCGCTCGGCGATCACCACGGTGGGCGCCATCGTGTTGCCCGTGGCGATGCTGGGCATGACGGACGCATCGGCCACGCGCAGGCCGTCGATGCCGAACACGCGCAGCTGGCCGTCGACCACGGCGTCGCGGTCGCTGGCGCGGCCCATCTTGGCGGTGCCGCTCTGGTGGAAGTACGTGCCGGCGGCGTTGCGCACGAAGTCCTGCAGCGCCGCACCTCGCAAGGGCCCGGGGAAGGCCTCGCGCCGGCGGAACGGCGTGCACACCGCGGCGTTGCCGATCTCGCGGCACAGCTCCACGCAGCGCACCATGGCCTGCAGGTCGCTCGGCTCGGCCAGGAAGTTGGCATGCACCAGCGGCGCGGCGAACGGGTCGGCGCTGGCCAGCAGCACCTGGCCGCGGCTGTCGGGCCGCGCCAGGCCGGGCGCCAGCGTCCAGGCCGAGGCGGCACCGCGCGGCACGTCGAACTGCTGCGCCACGGTCTCGCTGGCGAAGGGGGTTTCCTCCAGCACCGGCATCAGATCGGGCGTGCGCAGGCCGGCGCGGCTCTTGGCGTAGAACACGAACTCGGCCGCGTTGTTGCGCGGCGGCTCGGGCGTCACGTATTCCCAGCAGCAGCCGGCCAGCAGGATGTGGTCCTGGAAGTTGCGGCCCACGCCGGCCAGGTGCTGGCGCACGGCGATGCCGTGGCGCTGCAGCTGCGCCGCGTCGCCGATGCCCGACAGCATCAGCAGCTTGGGCGTGTTGATGGCGCCGAGCGAGAGCACCACCTCGCGGCCGGCCCGCACGGTGTGGTGCTTGCCGCGGCGCACGAAGGCGATGCCGCTGGCGCGCGTGCCCTCGAACAGGATTTCGGTGACCTCGGCGCACAGCAGCACGTCGAGGTTGGGCCGGCCCAGGTAGGGGTGAAGGTAGGTGGCGGACATCGAGACGCGCTGGTTGCCGTCCTGCACCAGCATGTTGGCCAGGCCGCAGCCGCCATCGCCCTCCATGGCCGCGCCGTTGATGTCGTCCACGGCCGGGATGCCCAGCGCGTCGGTGGCTTCGATCAGCGCCGGCACCAGCGGCACCGGGTCTTGTGGCTGCTGCACCGTGAGCAGGCCGCCGGTGCCGCGCCGGTGCGCATCGGCCGGGCCGCGCCAGTCCTCGATGCGGCGGTAGATGGCCAGCACCGATTCGTAGCCCCAGGCTGGGTCGCCGGCGGCCTCGGCCCAGTCTTCGTAGTCGTTGCGGTGGCCGCGCGCCCAGACCGAGCCGTTGATGCTGGAGCCGCCGCCCAGCACCTTGCCCATGGGCAGCAAGGGCGTGCGGCCGTTCAGCGCTGGGCTGGGCTGGGCCTTGTAGCCCCAGTCGCGCTCACTGCCGATGTTGGACATCCACAGCGTGGTGTCCAGCACGGCCGGCACGCGGTCGCTGCCGCCGGCCTCGACCAGCAGCACGCTGACCCGCGGGTCTTCGGCCAGCCGGCGCGCGATGACGCAGCCGGCCGCGCCGCCGCCGCAGACGATGAAGTCGTAGGCCGGGCGGACCTGCTCGGCCAGGTGTTCGTTGTCGCGCAGCATGGTCATGGGTTCACAGCTCCAGCGCGCCCAGGCGGCGTGCGATGTGGTCGGCCTGGCGCAGTGCCAGCGCCACGATGGTCAGCGTCGGGTTGGCGGCACCGCCGGAGGCGAACTGGCTGCCGTCGGCGATGTAGAGGTTGGGCAGCTCGTGCGCGCGGCCGAAGCCGTCGACGACCCCATCCTCCGGCCGCGCGCTCATGCGGTTGCTGCCCAGGTTGTGGGTGGCCGCGTAGGGCGGCGTCTCGATGCAGCGCGTGGCGCCGGCCGCGCGGTGGATCGCCGCCATGCACTGGTAGCCGTGGTTGCGCATGGCCTGGTCGTTCGGGTGCTCGTCGTAGTGCACGTTGGCCACGGGCACGCCGAAGCGGTCGGCCTCGTCGCTGCGCAGCGTGATGCGGTTGCCGCTCTGCGGCATGTCCTCGCCGCTCATGTACAGGCCAGCCATGTGGTCGTAGCGAGAGATCACCGAAGCGAAATCGCGCCCCCACCAACCCGGGTCGAGCAGCATCGCGGCGCTGGGCAGGCCCATGGCGTTGGTCTCGATGTAGTAGCCGCCCAGGAAGCCGCGCGCAGGGTCGTTCACGGCGAAGTCTTCCACCAGGCCGGCCATCACCTCGCCGCGGTGCATGTGCACGGGATGGTCGAACAGCGACCACAGCGTCTGCACCACATGGCGCAGGTAGTTGCGGCCGACCTGGCCCCAGCCGTTGGCCAGGCCCTGCGGGAAGCGGCCGCTGGCCGAGTGCAGCAACAGGCGCGAACTCTCCACGCTGTTGGCAGCCAGCACCACCACGCGCGCCGCCTGGCGCTGCCGCTGGCCGGCGGCGTCGGCATAGACCACGGCACAGGCGCGGCCAGCGGCGTCGTGCGCCACGTGCAGCGCGCGGCAGCCGCTGCGCAGGTCGAGCCGGCCGGTGGCCAGCGCGCGCGGGATCTCCACGGCCTGCGTGGACCAGCGCGACTGGTGCTTGTCGCCGGCGATCGTGAAGCCGTCCTGCACGGTGGCGGGCCGGCCGTCGTAGGGCTGGCTGTTGATGGCATGGCGGCCCGTGGACGCGCGCTTGAGGCCCAGCCGCGCCGCGCCGTGCAGCATCACCTTGCAGTTGTTGTTGGCCGGCAGCGGCGGCAGGCCGTTGGTGCCGGTCACGCCCATGCGGCGCTCGGCCGCGTCGTACCAGGGCGCCAGTTCGTCCAGGCCGAACGGCCAGTCGATCAGGCTGGTGCCGGGCACGGCGCCGAACGTGCTGCGCGCACGGAAGTCGTCGGCCAGCAGCCGGTAGGCGCAGCCGGACCAGTGCGCCGTGGTGCCGCCCACGGTCTCGCAGTGCCAGACCGGCGCCTCGGGATGGTCGCGCGCCACGCGCCAGTTGCCCGAGGCGGTGCGCTTGTCGAGCCACGACAGCATGTCGTAGGCCGCCCATTCGTCGTTGACGAAATCCTCGGCCGCGAACTGGCGGCCGGATTCGAGCAGCACCACCGGCACGCCGCGCTGGCACAGCGCGTTGGCCAGCGTGCCGCCGCCCGCGCCCGAGCCGATGACGACCACGGCGCTGTCGTCGTCCAGCGTCATGGCTTAGCTTGCGGCGCCACGGGCAGCTGCAGGTCGTCGAAGCCGCGCTGGACATAGCCGCCCAGGTGGTAGGCCGCACCCTCGTAGCCGAAGGCCTGCCACACCGCCAGGTCGTCGTACAGGAAGCGCACGGTCAGGCGCTGCAGCAGGCGAAAGCCCGGCAGGCCGGCCGCCTCGGCGTTGCGCAGGGCCGTGGTGCGGTAGCTCTCGCTGCAAGCCGCGAACGGGGCCGGCACCGCAGACGACAAGGCCGACAGCAGCGCCCGCAGGGGCGCGGCGAGCGCCGGCTGGCGCTGGCACAGCGCGTCGAGCGCGGCCACGGTGCGGCGGTAGACCGGGTCGGCCAACCCGTCGTGCGGGTACAGCGTGCGCATGGCGGCGAGCAGGTGCTGCGCTTCGCCCGCACCGAACACGCGCAGGCCCGCCACCCAAGCAACGGCGTCGTCGCACGACGCCGGCTGCGGCAGCCGCGGGTCCTTGTGGGCCTCGTGCATGGCGCCGCGGTCAGAAGGGATAAGCGCGCTGGCCCATCTGCAGCGTGATCCACTTCAGCTCGGTCATCTCCTCGATGGAGGCGCGCCCGCCCTCGCGCCCGAAGCCCGATTGCTTGACGCCACCGAAGGCGATGTGCGATTCGTCGGAGATGGTGGTGTCGTTGACGTGCACCATGCCCGACTCGGAACGCATGGCGAAATCCATGGCCTTCTGCAGGTCGTTGGTGACGATGGCCGACGACAGGCCATAGGCCGTGTCGTTGGCGATCTGCAACGCGTGCTCGGCGTCGCGCGCGCGGATCAGCGAGGTGACGGGGCCGAACGATTCCTCGTCGTAGATCGTCATCTCGGGCGTCACATCGGCCAGCACGGTGGGCTTGAAGAAGGCGCCCTCGTAGGTGCCGCCGGCCAGCAGCCGCGCGCCCTTGGCCACCGCGTCGTCGATCTGGCCGCGGATGAACTGGCACTGCTGCGGCCGGATCAGCGGGCCGACCACGGTGGCCGGATCGCGCGGATCGCCCACGCGGATGCCCTTGGCCTTCTCGGTGAAGGCCATGGCGAAGCGCTCGTACAGCGCGTCTTCCACGATGACCCGCGAACTGGCCATGCACACCTGGCCCTGGTGGAAGAAGATGCCGAACGCGGCCGAATCCACCGCGTACTGCAGGTCGGCGTCGGCCAGCACCACCAGCGGGTTCTTGCCGCCCAGTTCCAGCGTGTAGCGCTTCATCTGCGCGCCGCACTGCGCGGCCAGCAGCCGGCCCACGCGCGCCGAACCCGTGAAGGTGATCTTGCGCACGCGCAGGTCTGCCACCAGCGCCTTGCCCACCACCTCGGCCGGACCCGGCACCACGTTGAACACCCCGGGCGGCAGGCCGGCCTGCTCGAAGCATTCGGCCATGACCAGGCCCGACAGCGGTGTCATCTCCGAGGGCTTGAGCACGAAGGTGTTGCCCGCGGCCAGCGCGAAGGCCACCTTCTTCATGGTCAGCAGGAACGGCGAGTTGAACGGCGCGATGCCGCCGACCACGCCGAGCGGCTGGCGCACCGTCATCGACAGCTGGCCCGGCTGGCTGGCCGGGAAGGTGTCGCCACCCACGTGGTAGCACAGGCCGGCGGCCACGCGCAGGCATTCCACAGCGTAGCTCACCTCCCACGGCGCCTTGATGAAGACCGAGCCGTTCTCTTCGATGATGAGGTCGCGGATCGCGTCGGCGCGGCTGGCGATCACGTCGGCCGCCTTCAGCAGCAGCGTGGCGCGCTCGCCGGCCAGGAGCTTGCCCCAGCCCACGCGCGCGGCGTGGGCGCCGGCGATGGCGTCTTCCACATCGGCCGTGCTGGCCTGGGCCACGCGCGCGAACACCTGGCCCGTGGCCGGGTTCACATCCTCGGCCCAGGCGCCTTCGCTGCCCTGGCGCCATTGGCCGTTGATGTAGAGCGGGCGGATCGGCAGCGCTGCGGCCTCATGCGTTCCCATGTCGTCGGTTCCTGTCAAGAAGTGGAGAGAGAAGTAGAGAGCGAAGGCCGCTGCACCGCGGTCTTGGGCAGCATGCAGTGCACGCCCTTGTTGATGTCGACCATCTGCGTCACGCGCAGGTCGGCGGCGATGCTGCACAGCGTGTAGGCGTCGATGGCCGGCAGGCCGGACAGCTCGCCGATCCAGCGGATCATCTCGCGCAGGGCCTGGCGTGCGGCATCGTCCAGGTCTTCGTCGAAGCCCATCGCGATGTAGTGCGTGGCGGTCTCCGCGCGCGGCAGCGCCTGCTGCAGGTCCTTGCGCACAGTCAGGCGGAAGCTGCCGCGCAGGCTGGTCTCGATGGCGGTCAGGCAGACCTCGCCGTCGCCCTGCAGCGCATGGCCATCGCCGGCGGCGAACAGCGCGCCTGCGTTGAACACCGGGAAGTAGACGGTGCAGCCCTCGGTGAGCGCGCGGTTGTCCATGTTGCCGCCGTGCTCGCGCGGGATGATGGAGGTGATGCGCCCGTAGCCCGGCGGCGGGGCGACGCCGAAGTTGCCGAAGAAAGGGTCGAGCGGCAGCGTCAAGCCCCATGGCAGCTGCGCCGTGCGCGCGGCCATGTCGAGCGGGATGTGCAGCCGGCGCTCGACGGGGAAGTCCTCCGGCAGCGTGCCCAGCAGCGGCTTGATGATGTTCCAGCCCCAGGGCTGGCGCAGTTCGACCTTCAGCACCTCGACCTGCAGCACGTCGCCAGGCATGGCGCCTTCGACCCAGATCGGCCCCGTCAGCAGGTGCGGGCCCGAGCCGCGCGGGCCGGCGGCCAGCACGGCGCGGTGCTCGGGCAGCAGCAGGGCTTCGTCTTCGGGCAGGTCGTCGGGCTCGCCCGACAGCGTGTCGATGGTCACGGTGTCGCCGCTGGCGATGCGCAGCACGGGCGGGCGCGCTGCGTCCCAATAGCCCCAGGCGACGGTCTCGGAGGTGGCGTGCAGATGGTGGTGTGTCATCGATCAACCTTTCACGGCGCCCATCGTCAGGCCGCGCACGATCTGCTTTTGCAGCAGGCACACGGCCAGCAGCACGGGCAGCAGCGCCACCATGCCGACGACCGCCATCTCGCCCCAGCGCACGCCCTGCGCCGTGATCAGCAGCGGAATCGCCACCGGCAGTGTCTTGACGTTCTGCCCGCCCAGCATGAAGGCGAACAGGAACTCGTTCCACGCGAAGATGAAGCACAGCATGCCGGTGGAGACGATGCCCGAGCGCAGCAGCGGCAGCACCACGCGCAGGAACACGGCGAAGCGCGAATGGCCCTCGACCATCGCAGCCTCTTCGAGCTGCACCGGCAGGTCGCGGCAGAAGCTGCGCAGCACCCAGATGTAGAACGACAGGTTGAAGGTGAGGTAGGCCAGCGACAGCCCGACGAAGGAATCGAGCAGGCCGATCTGCGTGTAGATCAGGTAGAACGGGATGACCAGGCAGATCGGCGGCGCCATGCGCGTGGCCAGGATGAACAGGAACAGGTCGTCGCGCGCCTTGAGCTCGAAGCGCGCGAAGGCGTAGGCGGCCGGCGTGCCGACCAGCACCACCAGCGCGGTGCTGGCCAGGCCCAGCAGCACCGAGGTGCCCAGGTAGTTCAGGAAACCGGTCTCCAGCACATAGCGGAAGTGGTCCAGCGTGGGCGCGAAGGTCCAGGCCGTGGGCCGCGTGAACATCAGCGCATCGGGCTTGAAGGCCATCGCGGCCAGCCAGCCGACCGGGAACAGCAGCAGGCCGGCGAGCGCGATGGTCAAGAGGGTCCAGCCGATGGCGTAGCGGCGCGGGGTGTGCAGGGTGGTGGTGGTCATGTCAGAACGCCTTGAGCTTCTTCTTCGCCACCTGGTAGAAGATGTTGCAGACCACGAAGAAGCTCAGCCACACCAGCACGGCCAGCGCAGCCGATTCACCGATGCGCCACTGCTCGAAGGTCATCTTGTAGGCCAGCACGCTCGGCGATTCCGTCGACACGCCGGGGCCACCCGAGGTCAGGATGAAGATCGAATCGAAGATCTTGAACGCGTCGATGAAGCGCAGCATGCCGATCACCACCAGCAGCGGCGTCATGAGCGGCAGCGTGAGGTGGAAGAAGGTCTGGAACGCGTTGGCGCCATCCACCGCGGCGGCGCGGTACGGGCTCTCGGGCAGCGCCTGGCGGCCGGCGAAGAAGGCCAGCATCATGAACGGCGTCCACTGCCAGACATCGACCAGCGCCAGCGCGATCAGCGCATGGTCGACCGACGAGAACACCGAGGCGCCCTGCAGCCAGCCGAAGCGCTCGATCACGTTGTAAGACAGCAGGCCCCAGGAGCCGGCCAGCATGATCTTCCACAGCAGGCCGACCACGATGGGCGCCATCATGCTGGGGATGAACAGCAGCGGCAGCCAGACGCTGCGGCCCCAGATCTTCTGGTTCAGCACCAGCGCACCGCCCAGGCCCAGCACGAACTCCAGCGGCACGGCGATCGCCATGAAGATCGCCGCCACCTTGAGGCTGTTCCAGAACCGGTCGTTGCCCAGCAGCCGCGTGAAGTTGTCGAAGCCGTTCCAGTCGCCCACCTGGCCGTACTCCACCGCGTGCAGGCTCAGGTACACGGCATAGCAGAACGGCACCAGGCTCACGATCACGAGCACCAGCAGCGCCGGCGCCACCAGCGCATAGGGGTAGGCGGCGCCGTCGCTGAAGCGGCGCCGGTAGCTGCGCCCGGCGGCGGCCGGGGGCGCCGCGGGCAAGGTGCCCACGGCCGGGGGAATCGCGCTCACGGCTGCTGCCCCGGGTTCAGAGGAGACACTTCTTGCAGATGGCGAGCATCTTCTCCTGGCCCATCTTGGCGCCCTGCTCTGGCGTCAGGCGGCCCTGGCCGACCTGCTGCACGATGGGGCCCAGCGCGTCGTAGATCTCGAAGATCTTCGGCGCCTTGGGCTTGGCCAGCACGACCTCCATGTTGGTCTTCATGGCCGTGTAGAAGGGCGAATTGGCCAGCTCGGGCAGCGCGAAGCTCGACGTGCGCATCGGCACGCCGCCCTTGCCGGCCGTCATCAGCTTCTTCTGCGTGTCCTTCTCCACCACCCACTGCAGGAACAGGTAGGTGGCGGCCTTGTTCTTCGACGCCTTGTTGATGACGATGGTCGACGGCTCGCCGTCGGCGCTGCGCTTGACCTTGAGCTCGGGGTTGGTCGGGATCGGCGCATAGGTGAAGCGGCCGGCCATCGGCGAGGCGCCCGGCTTGTCGATGCCCAGCACGAAGTCGCTGAAGGCGATGGCCTGGGCCGCGATGCCGTTGCCCATCACGGTCGGCACGTCGACCAGCGAATACTCGGCCTGGCCGGGGGGCGCGTACTTCCACATGCGGGCCCAGGCCGCCAGCGCCGCCACCGACTGCGGCGTGTCGAAGGTGGGCGCGCCGTTGGCGTCGAACCAGTCGGCGCCGTAGTTCTTCATGACGTTGAACCAGACCGAGGGCAGCGTGGCGCCGCCCGTGATGCCCTCGTGCAGGATGCCGTAGAAGTCGGTCTTGAGCGGCTGGCCGGCCAGGGTGCTGCCGGCCTTGCGCGTGAAGAACTCGCCGATGTCCAAAAACTCCTTGAAGGTCTTGGCCGGGGCCAGCTCGTAGCCGTACTTGGCCTTGAACGCGGTCTTCTCGCCGGCGTCGGCCAGCAGGTCGCCGCGCAGCCAATAGATCATGTTGTAGTTCCAGTTCAGGAAGCCGTAGGTCTGGCCCTTGAACTTGGTCAGCGTGCTGGCGGCCGGCTCGATCATGTCGGCCGGATCCAGCGTGGGGCTCAGCAGCTTGGCGTCCTTCATGAAGCCGTCGATGGGCTCGATGGTGTTGGCCGCCAGCATCTGGCCCATCTGCACGCCGTGCAGCATCACGGCGTCGTAGTGCCCGCGGCGCGACAGCATGTCGGCCTGGCCCTTGTTGATCACCTCGAAGTGGTTCAGCAGCTCGTACTCGACCTTGATGCCGGTCTCGGCGGTGAACTGGCCGACCAGCGTCTTCATGGTCTCCTGCAGCGGCGTGATCTCGTCGAGCACGCGGATGCTGGTGCCCGCGAAGGGCTTGGCTGCCTCCTTGTAGGACCAGGCCTGGGCCAGCGCATGGCCGCCCAGGAGCGTCCCCGCGAGCAGGGGCAGCAGGGCGCGCACGGTGGCGCGCAGCACGGGGCGCACGGAAGAATGGTTCATGGCGATGCAGGTCCTCATGGGGTGGAACGGGAACGGGGATTCAGGTGCACAGCGCGCCGCTGTCGGCATCGAAGACCAGCAGGCGCTCACCGCGCAGCGCGATGCGCACGGGCTGCTGCGCACGCCAGTCGGCGCGGCCCGGTACCTTGACGCGCAGCCGCTGCGTGCCGACCTGCACGCTCACGATGCTGTGCTTGCCGAGCGGCTCGACGGCGTAGACGGTGGCGTCCAGGCAGTCCTCGCCGGCCAGCGGGCCGGTGCCTGGCGGGCGCAGTGCCAGCTCGGACGGACGCAGGCCCAGCAGCAGCCGGCCGCCGCGCGCATGCAGCGCCAGCCGCTCGCCCAGCGCCGTGGAGATGGGCTGCGGCAACGCGCCGTCGACCGTCAGCGCGCAAGGCTCGCCCAGCGACAGCGTGACCGGCAGCACGTTGGTGGCCGGGTCGCCGATCAGCCGCGCCACCTGCACGTTGGCGGGCCGCGCGAACACCTCGTCGGGCGTGCCGACCTGCTGGATGCGCCCGCCGATCAGCACCGCCATGCGGTCGGACACGGCCATGGCCTCCACGCCATCGGGCGTGAGCCACAGCGTGGGCTGGCGCAGCCGGTTCTGGCGGCGGCGGATCTCGCCGCGCAGCGTGTGGCGCAGCTTGGCGTCCAGGTGGCCGATGGGCTCGTCGAGCACGAAGACGGACGGGTCCTGCACCAGCGCGCGGCACAGCGCCACGCGCTGCTTCTGCCCGCCCGAGAGCTGCGAGGGCAGGCGCTCGCGCAGGTGCGCAATCTCGGCCAGTTCCAGCACCTCGTCGATGCGCTTTTTCTGCTGTGCGGCCGACCAGCGCCCGGCATGGCCCGGCGCCTCCAGCGGCGAGGCCACGTTGCGCGCCACACTCAGCGTGGGGTACAGCGCGTACGACTCGAACATGTGGGCCACGCGGCGCGCCTGCGGCGGCAGCGTGCCGAAGGGCCGGCCGCCGACCGTCAGCGTGCCGGAATCGGGCCGGTCGAGCCCGCTAATGAGCCGCGCGAGCGTGGACTTGCCCGCGCCCGAGGGGCCGGTGATGCCGAACACCTCGCCCTCCTGCACCGCCAGGTCCACGCCGTCGAGCGCCTGCAATGCGCCGAAGCGCTTGCCCAGCGCCTCGATGCGCAGCGCGCCAGCCTCGGCCATCTGTAGCGCGGGGCCGCGTTCGAGCAGCGCGCTCAGCATGCGGACCTCCGCGCGCCCAGCGACCGGCCCGAGGCCGTGTCGAAGGCATGCAGGCGCGACAGTGGCAGGCCGCAGGGCAGCACATCGCCGGGCCGTACCGCGCAGGGCGCGGGCTGCTCGATGTGGAAGACCACCTCGCCCGCGGCGACGCGCAGCACGTCGCGGTCGCCGCAGCATTCGCGGTCGAGCACGCGGACCTGCAGCGGCAAGGCGTCGGTGCCGGTGGCAGCGGCGCCGATCACGATGTCCTCGGGCCGAATGCCCAGCGTGATGTCCTGCGCGTGCGCCTGCAGGTCCAGCCGGTCGAGCGCCAGCGCGCAACCGGGCAGGTCGCGCAGCGCCAGCTGGCTGCCGGTGTGCACGGCGGCAAAGAAGTTCATGGGCGATTCGCCGATGAAGCCGGCCACGAACAGGTTGGCCGGCGCGTGGTACAGCGCCTCGGGCGAACCCACCTGCTGCAGCAGGCCCTGGCTCATGACGGCGATGCGGTCGGCCATGGCCATGGCCTCGGTCTGGTCGTGCGTGACCAGCACCGAGGTCAGGCCGGCGGTGGTCTGCAGGCGCCGGATCTCGGTGCGCAGCATCACCTTCTGGTCGGCGTCCAGGTGGCTCAGCGGCTCGTCGAACATCACCAGTGCCGGATCGCGCACCAGCGCCCGGCCGATCGACACGCGCTGCTGCGCCCCGCCGCTCAGCGAACGCACCGGCTCGGCCAGCAGATCGCCCAGGCCCAGCATGGCGACCACGCCGTCGACGCGCTTCTTCAGCTCATTATGTGGTGTACCACGTATGCGGAGCGGAAAAGCGATGTTGTCGTAGGTCGACATGTGGGGGTAGAGCGAGTAGTCCTCGAACACCATGGCCACATTGCGCGCCGCGCTGCCCTGCCGGCTGACATCCACCCCGTCGAACAGGATGGCGCCCGAGCTGATGGGCTCGATGCCGGCCACCATCTTGAGCGTGGACGACTTGCCGCAGCCCGACGGGCCCAGCAGCGCCAGCATCTCGCCCTGCGGGCAGTGCAGGTCGAGATCGCGCACGGCCATGGTCTTGCCGTCGTAGGACTTGCCGACCCGCTGGAGTTGAATTTCTGCCATCGCCCTCGACCGGTTGATCTGCAGCAATGTGTGCTGCGTTCGGTCGGTTGAGCAATTGACATGCCAGCCCTGAAGCCCCTCCGGGCGCCCGCTTCACCGCCGGAGCGCATCGATATGGCGCATTAGCAGGTACACCACCTAAGTGGGCGCACCAGAGGGATGCGGCGACCGGCCGCTCAGGTGCCGCCGACGTAGGGGTTGCTGCGCCGCTCGCGGCCGAAGCTGCTCTCCGGCCCGTGGCCGGGAATGAACACCGTCTCGTCGCCCATGGGCCACAGGCGCTGGACGATGCTGTCCAGCAGCTGCTGGTGGTTGCCCTGCGGGAAATCGGTGCGGCCGATGGAGCCGGCGAACAGCACGTCTCCAACGAAGGCGCGCTGGATCTGCGGCACGTGGAACACCACGTGGCCGGGCGTGTGGCCGGGACAGTGGCGCACGTTCAGGGTGTGCTCGCCCAGCGTGACGGTGTCGCCATCGTCCAGCCAGCGCGTGGGCGTGAAGGCCCGGGCCGGCGGGAAGCCGAACATCTGGCTCTGTTGCGGCAGGCCGTCGATCCAGAACTGGTCGCCCGGATGCGGGCCGACGATGGGCAGGGCCAGGCGTTCGGCCAGTTCGCCGGTGCCGCCGGCGTGGTCGATGTGGGCGTGGGTCAGCCAGATCTGCTGGAGCGCGAGGCCGCGCTCGGCCACGGCGGCGAGGATGCGGTCGAGATCACCGCCGGGGTCGATGACGGCGGCCTGCAAGCTCGCGTCGTCCCAGAGCAGGGAGCAGTTCTGCTGGAACGCGGTGACGGGAATGGTGAGGTAGCGGAGCATGCGTTGCGGCGGGCGAAGGGATCGGCCGATTGTCCTGGAGGCGCGCTCCCCGCCCACCGTGCCCGGCCATGCCGGCCCCGCGCGTGTGCCGCGCGCGTGCGCCCCGCGCGCGGGTGCGGGGCGGCATGCGCCGACGGCTTCAGCGCACGCGCACGAACTTCTGCGCCCGCTTGCCGGTGTCGACCTCGCCGGCGTACAGGTTGCCCTGGCTGTCGACCGCCAGGTCGTGCACCCAGTGCAGTTCTCCGGCATAGCGGCCTGGACGGCCGGTGCTGCCGACGACGGCGCCGGTCTCGCGCAGCAGGGTCAGGATCTGGTTGTTGCGGCCGTCGGCCATGTGAAGCCAGCGCTGCTGCGGATCGCGCGACAGCACCAGGTCCCACACCGAGCCGTTGCCCGCGGTGGCCGGCTCGACGTTGAACTCCTTGACGAAGCCGCCGTCCTTGCGGAAGACCTGCACACGGTTGTTCAGCCGGTCGCAGACATACACCAGTCCGTCGCGCGCCACGCGCACGCAGTGCACCGGGCTGCCGAAGGTCGCCAGCTGCGCGGCGGTGGGCGGCGCGGTGCGGCGGCCATCGGGCTGGGCGGGCACGGCAATGGGGGGCTTGCCGTAGGCGCCCCAATGGCGCTTGTAGGCGCCAGTGTCCGAATCGAACACGATCACGCGGTTGTTGTGGTAGCCATCGGCCACGTAGACCTCGCGGGCATCGATGTCGACCTCGACGCCCGCGGCCCGGCCCAGGCGCGTGGTGTCGGCGCTGCCGGTCTGCGGGCCGACCTTGCCGATCTGCAGCACGAATTTGCCGTCCGGCGTGAACTTGAGGATCTGCCCGTCGTTGTTGCCGTTGCCGGTGACCCAGACGAAGCCCTTGGCGTCCACGTACAGGCCGTGCTCGTTGCCGGGCCAGTCGTAGCCCGCCCCCGGGCCACCCCAGGAGCGCAGCAGGGTGCCGGCGGCATCGAATTCCAGCACTGGCGGCGCGGGCAGGCAACAGCTGGAGTGCGGCGGGTTCAGGGCGGCGCCGCGCTCGTCCTCGGTCAGGCTGCCTGGGCGCTGCAGAACCCAGACATGGTCTGCGCTGTCGGTGGCGATGCCGCTGACCTGCCCCAGGATCCAGCGGTTGGGCAGCGGCTTGGGCCAGTTGGCATCGACGCGAAAGGCCGGTGCCTCGGTGCCGCCGCCCGGGCCGGTGGCGCAGGCGCCCAGGGTGGCGAGCACGGCACCCGCCGCGAGCGCGTACAGCAGCCGGGCGAGCCGGCGTGGAATGGGATGCATGGGCGGTGTCTCCTGGTCTTGAATGGAGCCGCATCATCGGTGCCGCGCTGGCGACGCGCAAGCCGCAGCGGTGGCCGTCAAACCTCCGTCAGACTCCTGCCCGGCATGCCTCGCGCATCCGGGCCGCGCTGCCGGATGCGACCTGGGTGCGACCTGGGTGCGACCTGGGTGCGACCTGGGTGCGCCCGCATGTGCGCGAGATGGTGTCGCCGCCGGCCGATGGCCGGAGCATCAGACCGGGGTGTACATCCCGGCGCTGCAGCCCAAGGCCTGCACGGCCCGGTTGCGGCCCTGGGCCTTGGCCTGCAGCAAGGCCTGGTCGGCCCGGTCGAGCAACTGCTCCAGCGGCGGCGCCTTGTCCTCCATGCGGAAGATCACGAAGCCAACCGAGAAGCTGAACGGCAGGCTGCGGCCGTCGCGCAGGCTCAGCGGCTGCTCGGTCCGCAGCAGCACGCGCTGCAGGAAGCGCCCCGCGCGCTCGGCATCGCAGTCGTGCAGCAGCAGGCAGAACTCCTCGCCGCCGTAGCGGCCCGCCAGGTCGCCCAGCCGGACGCTGCCGTTCAGCAGCCGCGCCGCATGGGCGATGACCTTGTCGCCCACGAGATGGCCGTGGGTGTCGTTGATGCGCTTGAAGTGGTCCAGGTCGAGCATGACCACGGCGAAGACATCGCCCACGTTGGCCATCTGCAGTGCGGCCTGTGCCTTCTCGAAGAACACGCCGCGCGCGTACAGGCCGGTCAGGCTGTCGCGTTGGTAGGTCTGCTGGAGCGCGACGCGCTGGCGTTCGTGCAGCATGCAGAAGAAGGCCAGCGAGCAACTGCTCACGAACACCAGGCCCACCACGAGCATGGGGTGGGCGTACAAGGGTCCGTCCGGGCTCCAGACATCGGTGGCGGTGGACGCCGCGCGCACCACGAAGCTGGCGGCCGCCACCAGCAGCGAGGCCAGCACCCAGGCCTCCGGGCGCCCGCGCGGCCGCACGCGCAGCTGCGGCAGGAACAGCACCGCGCCGTGCAGCAGCAACAGGCCCAGGCCCAGGGCGCCGACCCCCGCCAGCACGGCATAGGGCGCGTGCCAGGCCTCGGCGCCCAGCAGCGCCGCCATGGT
Source organism: Pseudorhodoferax soli (assembly GCF_003337555.1). Classification (GTDB taxonomy): domain Bacteria; phylum Pseudomonadota; class Gammaproteobacteria; order Burkholderiales; family Burkholderiaceae_C; genus Pseudorhodoferax; species Pseudorhodoferax soli. Next base: position 856,452 of record NZ_QPJK01000002.1, read on the forward strand.
CAGCAGCACCAGGCACCAGCTCCAGCGCGCGCGGCGCAAGTGGCCGCCTTCCAGCACCGCAAAGCTGAGGCCCATGGTCGCCACGGCGCTCAGCATGGCCAGGTTGGGCACCACGTAGCTCAGCGGGCCTGGCAGCAGCGACCGTGCGAGGACGCCGGCCGCGGCCAGGGCGACGCAGAGCAGCGCCGCGGCCCACAGGCGCAGCGGGCGCTCGAATCCCGGCATGCCGCGCGATGCGTTGGCCGCGAACACGGCCGTGATCAGGGCGCACAGTCCCAGGCAGACGAACAGCGAACCCGGTGTCGGCCCGAAAGCGGGAAGAAGCGGCAAGGCAAGCCCCGTTCAAGAAATATTTGCTTGCATTCTCGGATGGACTGGCCGCCGGCCCGGTGAAAAGACCCGCCGGCTTTGCGCAGGGTCTCCATGCCGCAACGTTTGTGCGGCTTCAGCTGGCCCAGGGGGCCTGCGCGAAGGCGTGGGCGAGGTAGTCGGCGAGTGCCTGCACGCGCGCTGGCTTGGCGCGGCCCGGCGGCGTCACGATGTGCAGCGCGATGGGGTCGACCTGCCAGGCCGGCATGGCCTGTACGAGCCTGCCGGCCCGCAGGTCTTCCCAGGCCAGGAACTCGGGCTGCAGCGCCAGGCCCAGCCCCGCGCGCAAGGCCGGCACCAGCGCCTCGGCGTTGTTCACGCGCAGGGCCGAGGGCACGACCTGGGCGAACTCGCCGCTGCGCGCATGGCGGAAACGCCAGCCCTCGCCCACGCGCGAGTGCACATAGCGCAGCGCGCGGTGGCTGGCCAGCTCGCGCGGGTGGGCCGGCTGGCCGTGCTGCGCGAAATACGCCGGCGCGCCCACGAGCAGGATGCGCACCGCGCACAGGCGGCGCGCCAGCAGGCTGGAATCGGGCAGGCTGGAGATGCGCAGTGCAAGATCGAAGCCCTCGGCCACCACGTCGATCAGCGCGTCGCTGAAGTGCACGTCCAGCGTGACCTCCGGGTGCTGGGCCATGAAGCCCGGCAGCACCGGCCCCAGGTGCGTGACACCGAAGGACATGGGCGCTGCCACGCGGACCGTGCCGCGCAGGCTCTTGGACTGCTCGGTGACCTCGGCCTCCACGGCCTCGCCCTCGGCCAGGATGCGGGCGGCGCGCTCCAGCGCCAGTTCGCCGCTGGCGGTGAGCGACATCTTGCGCGAGGTGCGGTGGAACAGCACCACGCGCAGCCGCGCCTCCAGCCGCGTGATGGCCTTGGACACGGTGGGCTGCGAGACCACCAGGTCGGCCGCGGCACGCGCGAAGGAACCGGTCTCGGCCACCTTGGCGAAGATCGCCCAGGCTTCCAGATCAGGCAACCTGGACATGCAAGGATCGGAATAGATTGTTTTCCATCTTTTCTATTCTCTTATAGACCAGGGATTTCTACAGTCACTCCATCGCAACACGCACGGCACACGCCACAGGAGAAAACACCATGATCGAACGCCGCCCCTTCGCAGAACTCGGTGGAGAAAACCACGGCTGGCTCGACGCCAAGCACCACTTCTCGTTCGCCGGCTACCACGACCCGGCCCGCATGCACTGGGGTGCGCTGCGCGTGTGGAACGACGACACCATCGCCGCCAACACCGGCTTCCCACCGCACGGCCACGCCGACATGGAAATCATCACCTACGTGCGGGAAGGTGCCATCACCCACGAGGACAACCTGGGCAACAAGGGCCGCACCGAGGCCGGCGACGTGCAGGTGATGAGCGCAGGCAGCGGCATCCGCCATGCCGAGTACAACCGCGAGCCGGTCACCACGCGCATCTTCCAGATCTGGATCATGCCCAACGGCCGCGGCAAGCCGCCGGCCTGGGGCGCCAAGCCCTTCCCCAAGGCCGACCGCGCCGGCCAGTTCGTGGCCCTGGCCAGCGGCCTGCCGGGCGACGACGAGGCCCTGCCGATCCGCACCGATGCCCGCGTCTCCGGCGCCACGATCAAGGCCGGCCAAACCACGACCTACCAGCTGGGCGCGGGCCGCCGGGCCTACCTGGTGCCGGCCGAGGGCGCGGTCGAGGTGGACGGCGTGCGCATCGACACCCGCGATGGCGCGGCGATCAAGGACGTGGACAGCTTCAGCGTCACCGCGCTGTCCGACGCCGAGGTCGTGCTCGTCGATTCCGCGGCCTGAGCACAAGCGTTCCAGCCGCAGCACAACGCATCTAGTCCACCCCCGGGTCAGCACCTATGGTGCGCCCCATTCCCTGCCCTTCCCCCGTCCACAAGGAGTTCACCATGGCCATCACCGCAACCCCCACCCCCGGCGCCAAGCTGCTCACGCCCAACGACCACACGCTGGTCATGATCGACTTCCAGTCGCAGATGGCGTTCGCCACGCACTCGATCGATCCGGTGCAGCTGCGCTCCAACGCGGCGCTGGTGGCCAACGCGGCAGCCGGCTTCAAGGCCTCGACCATCCTGACCACGGTGGCGGAGAAGAGCTTCTCGGGCCCGATGTTCGAGGAAGTCACCGCGCCGTTCCCGGATCTGAAGCTGCTGGACCGCACTTCGATGAACACCTGGGAAGACGCCGCCGTCATCGACCGCATCAACGCCCTCGGCAAGAGCCGCATCGTGCTGGCCGGCCTGTGGACCAGCGTGTGCATCGTCGGCCCGGCCCTGTCGGCACTGGACCAGGGCTTCGAGGTCTACGTGATCGCCGACGCCTGCGGCGACATCTCCACCGAGGCCCACAACCGCGCCATGGACCGCATGGTGCAGGCCGGCGCGCAGCCCATCACGGCGTTGCAGTACCTGCTGGAAATGCAGCGCGACTGGGCCCGCACCGACACCTACGACATGACCACCGGCGTCGCGCGCAAGTTCGGCGGCGGCTACGGCATCGGCATCAACTACGCTCGCGCGATGTTCGGCGCCCACGAAGGCTAGGAACAGAACTACCCCTTTGCCTGGCTCACTGCGTGTAGCCAGTCCATCCCCCCCGAGGGGCGCACCCAGCGGCCTGGCAGAGCCAGTTCCGCGGGTGCCCCCCGCATGGCCTGCTCCGCGGCCTTCGGAGCAGCAGCATGCCAGCCTTGTTTTGTCCACCGGCGCGCAGCGCCACCATTGACCGGAGTCCACCATGAGCACCATCGTTACCGCAGACGGCACCGCGATCTTCTACAAGGATTGGGGCCCCAAGGACGCGCAGCCCATCATGTTCCACCACGGCTGGCCGCTGTCCTCGGACGACTGGGACACGCAGATGCTGTTCTTCGTGCAGCGCGGTTTCCGCGTCGTGGCGCACGACCGGCGCGGCCATGGCCGCTCGGCCCAGGTCAGCGAAGGCCATGACATGGACCACTACGCGGCCGACGCGTTCGCCGTGGCCGAGCACCTGGATCTGCGCAACGCGGTGCACGTGGGCCACTCCACGGGCGGTGGCGAGGTGGCGCGCTATGTCGCCAAGCACGGCCAGCCGGCCGGCCGCGTCGCCAAGGCGGTGCTGGTGTCTGCCGTGCCGCCGCTGATGCTCAAGACGGACAACAACCCCGAAGGCCTGCCGATGGAGGTGTTCGACGGCTTCCGCGCCGGTGTCGCCGGCAACCGCGCGCAGACCTTCCTGGGCGTGCCGACGGGCCCGTTCTACGGCTTCAACCGGCCCGGCGCGACCGTGCACGAAGGCGTGATCCGCAACTGGTGGCGCCAGGGCATGATGGGCAGCGCCAAGGCCCACTACGACGGCATCAAGGCCTTCTCGGAAACCGACCAGACGGACGATTTGAAGGCCATCACCGTGCCGACGCTGGTGCTGCACGGCGACGACGACCAGATCGTGCCCATCGCAGATGCGGCACTCAAGGCCATCAAGCTCTTGAAGAACGGCACGCTCAAGGTCTACCCGGGTTACTCGCACGGCATGCTGACGGTGAACGCCGACGTGCTGAACGCCGACATCCTGGCTTTCATCCAGGGCTGACCCCATGCGCGCCGGCCAAGACCTTGCCGATGTGGTGCTGCGCGGTGGCCGCTTCACCACGCTCAACCGCGCCAACCCCACGGCCACGGCCGTGGCCATCCGCGGTGGGCGCTTCGCCGCCGTGGGCAGCGACGCCGAGGCGATGGCGCTCGCCGGCCCGGCCACGCGGGTGATCGACCTGGCCGGCAAGAGCGTGCTGCCCGGCCTGATCGACAACCACCTGCACATCATCCGCGGCGGCCTCAACTTCAACCTGGAGTTGCGCTGGGACGGTGTGAAGAGCCTGGCCGACGCCATGGCCATGCTGCGCGCGCAGGTGGCGATCACGCCCGCGCCGCAGTGGGTGCGCGTGGTGGGCGGCTTCACCGAACACCAGTTCGCCGAGAAGCGCCTGCCCACCATCGCCGAGCTCAACGCCGTGGCGCCCGACACGCCCGTGTTCCTGCTGCACCTGTACGACCGCGCGCAGCTCAACGGCGCCGCGCTGCGCGCCGTGGGCTACACCCGCGACACGCCCGCGCCACCCGGCGGCGAGATCGTGCGCGACGCGGCCGGCAACCCCTCGGGCCTGCTGCTGGCCAAGCCCAACGCGAGCATCCTGTACGCCACGCTGGCCAAGGGCCCCAAGCTGCCCTACGACTACCAGCTCAACTCCACGCGGCACTTCATGCGCGAGCTGAACCGGCTGGGCGTGACGGGCGCCATCGACGCGGGTGGGGGCTTCCAGAACTACCCGGACGACTACCAGGTCATCCAGGAGCTGGCAGACAAGGACCAGCTGACCATCCGCCTGGCCTACAACCTCTTCACGCAAAAGCCCCAGCAGGAGAAGGCCGACTTCCTGAACTGGACCGCCACCTCGCAGTACAAGCAGGGCACGGACTACTTCCGCCACAACGGCGCGGGCGAGATGCTGGTGTTCTCGGCCGCCGATTTCGAGGACTTCCGCCAGCCGCGGCCCGACATGGCGCCCGAGATGGAAGGCGACCTCGAAGAAGTGGTGCGCATCCTGGCGCAGAACCGCTGGCCCTGGCGCATGCACGCCACCTACGACGAGACCATCAGCCGTTCGCTCGACGTGTTCGAGAAGGTCAACCGCGAGGTGCCGCTGGCGGGCCTGAACTGGTTCTTCGACCACTGCGAGACCATCTCGGAGAAGTCGATCGACCGCATCGCCGCGCTGGGCGGCGGCATCGCCGTGCAGCACCGCATGGCCTACCAGGGCGAGTACTTCGTCGAGCGCTACGGCGCCGGCGCGGCCGCGGCCACGCCGCCCGTCAAGCGCATGCTGGAGAAAGGTGCCAAGGTCTCGGCCGGCACCGACGCCACGCGCGTGGCCTCCTACAACCCGTGGGTGTCGCTGTCGTGGCTGGTCACGGGCAAGACGGTCGGCGGCCTGCAGCTGTACCCGCAGCGCAACTGCCTGGACCGCGAGACCGCGCTGCGCATGTGGACCGAGAACGTGACCTGGTTCAGCAACGAGGAAGGCAAGAAGGGCCGCATCGAAGTGGGCCAGCTCGCCGACCTGGTGGTACCCGACCGCGACTTCTTCGCCTGCCCCGAATCCGACATCGCCGACACCACGGCACTGCTGACCATGGTCGGCGGCAAGGTGGTCTACGCGGCCGGCCCCTTCGCCGCGATTGACGCGGGCGGGCCGCCGCCGGCCATGCCCGACTGGTCGCCCGTGCGCCGCTTCGGCGGCTATGGCAACTGGGGCGAACAGGGCGCGCCGCTGCAGGCGGGCATGCAAAGCCAGGCCATGCGCCAGGCCGCGGCCGCCTGTGCCTGCGCCAACGACTGCAACGTGCACGGCCACCAGCACGCCACGGCCTGGAGCAGCCAGCTGCCGATCAGCGACCTCAAGGGCTTCTGGGGCGCGCTGGGCTGCGCCTGCTGGGCGGTCTGATGGACATCGTGCGCAGCGCCTTCGCAGCGCCGTGGGTGCAGAGCCTGGCGCTGCTCTTGCTCTGCGGCGCCTACCTGCAAGGCGCGTTCGACAAGGCGCGCGACTTTCCTGCGGCGGTGGCCGAGATGCGGCAGTTCGGCCTGGCGCCGGCCGCGCCCCTGGCCGCGGCCACCATCGCGCTGGAGGCCATCGCCTCGGCCATGGTGGTCAGCGGCTGGGGCCGCTGGCTGGGCGCGCTGGCGCTGGCGGGCTTCACGCTGCTGGCCAACCTGCTGGCCGCGCGCTTCTGGACACTGCCCGCCGCCGAGCGCCGGCCCGTGGCCAACACCTTCTTCGAACACCTGGGCCTGGCGGGCGCGTTCCTGCTCGTCGCCTGGCATGACCTGGGCACCGCACCATGAGTACGCCACCCTCCTCCTCCGGCAGCTTTGCACCGCTGCGCCAACCCATCTTCGCGGTGCTGTGGGCCGCCACCGTGCTCGGCAACATCGGCAGCTTCATGCGCGACGTGGCCAGCGCCTGGATGGTGACCGAACTGTCGGCCAGCCCCACAGCTGTGGCGCTGATCCAGACCGCGGCCACGCTGCCGATCTTTTTGCTGGCGATCCCGGCGGGCGTGCTGTCCGACATCCTGGACCGGCGCCGCTTCCTGATCGGCATCCAGGTGCTGCTGGCGCTGGTCAGCGGCGGGCTGCTGGTGCTGGCCCACACCCAGACGCTGACCGTGGAATACCTCGTCGCGCTGACCTTCCTGGGCGGCGTGGGTGCGGCGCTGATGGGGCCGACCTGGCAATCCATCGTGCCCGAGCTGGTGCCGCGGCAGGACCTCAAGAACGCGGTGGCGCTGAACTCGCTGGGCATCAACATCGCCCGTGCGCTGGGCCCGGCCGTGGGCGGCCTGCTGCTGGCCAGCTTCGGCGCCGCGGCAGCCTACGGCGCCGACGTGTTGAGCTATGTGTTCGTCATCGCCGCACTGCTGTGGTGGAAGCGCCCACCGGCGGTGGACAGCGCGCTCTCGGAGCAGTTCTTCGGCGCCTTCCGGGCCGGGCTGCGCTACGCCCGCGCCAGCCGCGAACTGCACGTGGTGCTGCTGCGCGCCGCGGTGTTCTTCCTGTTCGCCAGCGCGGTGTGGGCACTGCTGCCGCTGGTCGCGCGCCAGATGCTGCAGGGCACGGCCGGCTTCTACGGCGTGATGCTGGGCGCCGTGGGCGCGGGCGCCATCGGCGGCGCGCTGCTGCTGCCGCGCCTGCGCCAGCGGCTGGACGCCGACGGCCTGGTGCTGCTGGCCGCGCTGCTGGCCGCCGCGGTGATGGCCGCGCTGTCCTTCGCGCCGCCCCAGTGGGTGGCCGTGCTGCTGATGCTGGTGCTGGGCCTGGGCTGGATCATCGCGCTGACCACGCTCAACGGCGTGGCCCAGGCGGTGCTGCCCAACTGGGTGCGCGGGCGTGGCCTGGCGATCTACCTGATGGTCTTCAACGGCGCCATGGCGGCCGGCAGCCTGGCCTGGGGCCTGGCCGCGCAGCAGATCGGCGTGCCCATGGCGCTGCTGGTGGGCGCGGTGGGCCTGGTCGTCATCGGCTTCGTGTTCCACCGCGTCAAGCTGCCCACCGGCGAGGCCGATTTGCAGCCCGCCAACCACTGGCCCGAGCCCATGCTGACGGCGCCCGTCGCGCACGACCGTGGCCCGGTCGTGGTGCAGGTGGAGTACCGCGTGCGCCGTGCCGACCGGCCCGGCTTCCTGCGCGCCATGCAGGCGGTGGAACGCGAGCGCCGGCGCGATGGCGCCTACGCCTGGGGCGTGGCCGAGCACACGGGCGAGCCCGAACGGGTGATCGAGTGGTTCATGGTGGAGTCCTGGGCCGAGCACCTGCGCCAGCACCACCGCGTGTCCAAGGCCGATGCCGACCTGCAGGCCCAGGCGCTGCGCTTCCACATCGGGCCGGAGCAACCGGTCGTGCACCACTTCCTGGCGCTGGACCCGCGCCAGCCCGACGCGGCGCCGGCCGACGCCGACGCCGCAGCCCACGGCCACGCGCACTGATGCGCCGGTAATGCGCCGGCCGCCGGCGCGCTGCCCCGCGGATTCGGGCGGCCGGCCGGCCGCTGCCACCACAATGGCGGCGTGTCCGCCGCCACCAGCCCCCTGCCCGCTCCTTCCGCCGACGCGCTCGGCTGCACCGCCGCCAAGCTGCATGCCAGCCAGGATCTGCATGCCGAGGGCCTGCAGATCTACCGGCGCCGATCGACGGACCGGCACATGGGCCAGGTGGTGACAGCCGCGAGCGGCCGGGGCCACCTGGTCGGCATCGCGCTGACAGGCGGCCATGCCAGGCGCCTGCTGCACGGCCGCCAGGGCGAGACCCACCACTTCGGCCCCGGTTCGGTCTACATCCGCAGCTTTGCCGACGACTACCGCGCCGACCTGCACTCGCCCTTCGACTTCGTGCTGCTGGAACTGCCGCCCACGCTGTTCGACCGCTCCAGCGCCGGCCACTGCGGCCGGCGCGTGGCCGGCCTGCGCACCAGCACCGCGGCGGACGATCCGGTGCTGGCGGCGCTGGGCCGGGCGCTGCTGCCGGCGCTGGCCCGGCCGCAGGAGGCTTCGCCCCTGTTTCTGGGCCAGATGGCCACGGTGATCCAGACCCACCTAATCGAACGCCACGGCGACGGCCTGGCCGACGCGCCGGCCATCGGCGGCCTGGCCCGGCGGCAGGAGCGCCTGGCCAAGGAGATGCTGGCCAGCCGGCTGGACGGTGGCCTGTCCATGGGCGAGATCGCGGAGGCCTGCGGCCTGTCGCGCAGCCACTTCGCGCGGGCCTTCCGTACCAGCACCGGGCATTCGCCGACACAGTGGCTGCAGTCGCAGCGCGTGGACGCGGCCTGCGCGCTGATGGCGCAGTCCAGCCGCACGCTGGCCGAGATCGCCGCGGCCTGCGGCTTTGCCGACCAAAGCCATTTCACGCGGGTGTTCCGCCAGTTGAAGGGGATGGCGCCGAACCGCTGGCGCCAGATGCGCTAGGCGCCGGGCTTCAGGCGGTGCCCAGGCCCTGGGCGTCGTCGTCCACCTCGGCGCCGTGCCGGTGCCACCAGCGCCAGGCGAAGAAGCCCGCCAGGCCCAGCGCAGCCAGGGCGGCCAGCGCCATGCCGGCCGCGGCCAGGCCGTCCAGCAGCGTGCCGAGCTGGCGGCTGAAGACGGCGCCCAGCGTGAGGTACAGCGCCGACCAGAGCGCGCTGGCCAGCGTGTCGTTGAGCAGGAAGCGGCGCGAAGACATGCCCGCCGCACCGGCCATGGGGGCGGCGACGACCGACACGCCCGGCACGAACTTCGCGGCCAGCAATGCGCCGCCGCCATGGCGTGCCATCAACGAGGCACCGCCCACCACGCAGGAGTCCGGCGACAGCGAGAAGCGGCACAGCAGGCCCATGATGCGCTGGCCGTAGCGCCGGCCCGCGAGGTACCAGAGCCCGTCTCCCAGCACGTTGGCCAGCGTGGCCACGGCCAGCGCCGGCAGCCACAGCGCCAGCAGGCCGCCCGGCGTGGCCATGGCCACGCCACCCGCCACCACCAGCAGCGGTGCGGCCGGCAGCGGCACCCCCGCCCGCGCCGCCAGCGTCACGGCGAAGACGAGCGTCAGCCCGTACTCGACCATCAGTGACGACAAGGCTTGCATGGCGGAAGACTCCTCGAAGGAAAAAGGAAAAAACGGGTATCAGGCGACCGGGCTGCCGGGCACGCAGGCGCATTCCAGCGGCGGATGGGCCGGCGGCGCGGGAATGGACGGCTGGCTGCCGGCCCAGGCGATGTTGGCGGCGGTTCCGAGGATGGCGAAGGTGAGGACGAGGGCGTTTTTCATGATGGAACGACTGTAGGCCGCCAAGGCCCGCAGATAAATCCCACGCAGAGCAACGCGCTGTTTCCAAAACAGCAAACAAGCCATTGCCTATCGGGATCGACCCGAATGCCCTGGCGCGCCGCTTGCAATATGGTTGCACCTTCCGATTTGACAAGGTGCAACCCGCGTTTCTGACGCGCATGCAGACGAAAGATGAGTTTGACGACATTGGGCATCAAGGTGGATGAACTGTTCCGCAGCCGGCTGAAAGCCGCGGCGGAGGCCGTGGGCCGCAGCCCGCACTGGTTCATCAAGCAGGCCGTTCTGAGCGCGATCGAGAAGGTCGAAGGCGGCGTCGTGCCCGGTCGGCTCGTCGGCGCGGGTGAACTGGGCACTGCCATGGACGGCCTCGCGCACCTCGAAGGTGCAACCGAAGTATTCAACCCCGCCACGATGGTGCAACCCTTTCTCGCTTTCGCCCAGGGGGTTGCACCGCAATCGGTGCGGCGCGCCGCCATCACCGCCGCCTACCGCCGCCCGGAAGCCGAATGCGTGCCCCTGCTGCTGGGCCAGGCCCGGCAGTCCGCCGCAGCCACTGCCAAGGCAGAGGCGCTGGCGCGCAAGCTCGTGACCGCCCTGCGCGCACGCGGCAGCGGCGGTGGTGTCGAGGGCCTGCTGCAGGAGTTTTCGCTGTCCAGCCAGGAGGGCGTGGCCCTTATGTGCATGGCCGAGGCACTGCTGCGCATCCCCGACCGCGCCACGCGGGACGCGCTGATCCGCGACAAGATCAGCCAGGGCGACTGGCATTCGCACGTGGGCCATTCGCCCTCGCTGTTCGTCAACGCCGCCACCTGGGGGCTGCTGCTGACCGGCAAGCTGGTCGCCACCAGCAGCGAGAAGTCGCTCTCCTCGGCGCTGTCGCGGCTGATCGGCAAGGGCGGCGAGCCGCTGATCCGCAAGGGCGTGGACACCGCCATGCGCGTGATGGGCGAGCAGTTCGTCACCGGCGAATCGATCTCCTCGGCCCTGGCCAATGCCCGCAAGCACGAGGCCAAGGGCTTTCGCTACTCCTACGACATGCTGGGGGAGGCCGCCACCACGGCAGAGGATGCAGCGCGCTACCTGGGGCTGTACGAGCAGGCCATCCATGCCATCGGCCGCGCCAGCGCCGGGCGCGGCATCTACGAAGGCCCGGGCATCTCGATCAAGCTGTCGGCGCTGCACCCGCGCTATGCCCGCGCCCAGCACGAGCGCGTGGTCGCCGAGCTGCTGCCGCGCGTGCGCGCGCTGGCGCTGCTGGCGCGCCGCTACGACATCGGCATGAACATCGACGCCGAGGAGGCCGACCGGCTCGAACTCTCGCTCGACCTGCTCGAGGCGCTGTGCTTCGACCCCGCGCTGCAGGGCTGGGACGGCATCGGCTTCGTGGTGCAGGCCTACCAGAAGCGCTGCCCCTTCGTGATCGACCACCTGGTCGAGCTGGCCCAGCGCAGCAGCCGGCGCCTGATGGTGCGGCTGGTCAAGGGCGCCTACTGGGACAGCGAGATCAAGCGCGCCCAGGTCGACGGGCTGGAGGACTACCCGGTGTTCACGCGCAAGCTGCACACCGACATCTCCTACCTGGCCTGCGCACGCAAGCTGCTGGCGCAGCCGCAGGCCATCTACCCCCAGTTCGCCACGCACAACGCCTACACGCTGGCCGCCATCTACCAGATGGCAGGCGCCAACTACTACCCTGGCCAGTACGAGTTCCAGTGCCTGCACGGCATGGGCGAGCCGCTGTACGAGGAGGTCGTGGGCACCGTGGCCGACGGCAAGCTCGCGCGGCCCTGCCGCATCTACGCGCCGGTCGGCACGCACGAGACGCTGCTGGCCTACCTGGTGCGCCGCCTGCTGGAGAACGGCGCCAACACCTCGTTCGTGAACCAGATCGCCGACCCGCGCGTGCCTGTCGATGCGCTGGTCGCCGACCCGATCGACGCGGCCGAACGCGCGCAGCCGCTGGGCGCGCCGCACGAGCGCATCCCGCTGCCGCGCGACCTGTACCGCGACGCCGACGGCGGCGGCCGCGACAACTCCGCCGGGCTGGACCTGTCCAACGAGCAACGACTGGCCTCGCTGGCCACCGCCTTGCTGGGCAGCACCGCGCGCCCGGGACCAGGTTGGCAGGCCGGCCCCACCGGCAGCGACTGGGATGCCGGCCGCGCCCAGCCCGTGCGCAACCCGGCCGACCGGCGCGACGTGGTGGGCCAGGTGGTCGAGGCCAGCGAAGCGCAGGTCGATGCCGCGCTGGCCGCCGCGGCCGACGCGGCGCCGATCTGGCAGTCCACCCCGCCGCCCGAGCGCGCGCGCTGCCTGGAGCGCGCCGCCGACGCACTGGAGGCGCAGATGCAGGCGCTGCTGGGCCTGATCGTGCGCGAGGCCGGCAAGACCCTGCCCAATGCCATTGCCGAGGTGCGCGAGGCGGTCGACTTCCTGCGCTACTACGCGGCCCAGGCCCGCACCGAGCTGGCCGCCGGCACGGAGTTGCCGCTGGGCCCGGTGCTGTGCATCAGCCCCTGGAACTTCCCGCTGGCGATCTTCACGGGCCAGCTGGCCGCGGCATTGGCCGCCGGCAACGTGGTGCTGGCCAAGCCGGCAGAGCAGACCCCGCTGATCGCCGCCTGCGCCGTGGACATCCTGCATGCCGCGGGCGTGCCGCACGGCGCGCTGCAGCTGCTGCCCGGCGCCGGCGAGACCGTGGGCGCACGCCTGGTGTCCGACGCCCGCGTGCGCGGCGTGATGTTCACCGGCTCCACCGACGTGGCGCGGCTGATCGCCCGCCAGCTGGCCGAGCGGCTGGACGACCAGGGCCGCACCATCCCGCTGATCGCCGAGACCGGCGGCCAGAACGCCATGGTGGTCGATTCCTCCGCGCTGCCCGAGCAGGTGGTGCTGGACGTGCTGCAGTCCGCCTATGACTCGGCCGGCCAGCGCTGCTCGGCGCTGCGCCTCCTGTGCCTGCAGGAAGACGTGGCCGACCGCATGCTGGCCATGCTGCGCGGCGCGCTGCACGAGCTGGCCGTGGGCAACCCCGACCGGCTGGAGACCGACGTGGGCCCGGTCATCGACGAGGCCGCGCGCGAGGCCATCGAGAAGCACGTGGCCGCCATGGCCGCAGCGGGCTGCAAGGTCGAACGGCTCCCCTTGCCACCGGCCTGCGCGGCCGGCAGCTTCGTCGCGCCCGCCTTGATCGAGATCGACAGCCCGGCGCAGCTCGAACGCGAGGTGTTCGGCCCCGTGCTGCACGTGCTGCGCTGGCGGCGCGAAGGCCTGCCCGCGCTGATCGACGCCATCAACGCAACCGGCTACGGCCTGACCTTCGGCCTGCACACGCGCATCGACGAGACCATCGCGCAGGTGACGGCGCGCATCCACGCCGGCAACGTGTACGTGAACCGCAACGTGGTCGGCGCCGTGGTCGGCGTGCAGCCCTTCGGCGGCGAAGGCCTGTCGGGCACCGGCCCCAAGGCCGGCGGCCCGCTCTACCTGCACCGCTTGCTGAGCGCAGGGCCGCGCCCCGCGCTGCGCCTGGGCGAGCCCACCGTGCTGCCCGGCCCGACGGGCGAGCGCAACCTCTACAGCCTGGCGCCGCGCGGCACCGTGCTGTGTGTGGCGGCCACGGCGGCCGGTGCCCGGGCCCAATGGGAAGCCGTGCGCGCCACCGGCAACCGCGCGCTGTGGACCGACACGCCGGCCGCCCAGGCCCACGTGGCGCAGCTGTCCGAGGCCGACCGCGGCCTGGCACGCGTGGCCGGCGAAGCGCAGGCCCTGGCCGGCGAAGTCCACGCCGCCCTGTTCGAAGGCGACCCCGACGCGCTGCGTGCGCTGAACCGTGAGCTGGCCGCGCGCAACGGCCCCATCGTCTCGGTGCAGGGCCTGGCCAGCGACGAGATCGCCAGCGGCCGCGGCCGCTACGCGCTGGAGCGCCTGGTCGTCGAGCGCGCCGTCAGCACCAACACCGCGGCGGCCGGCGGCAACGCCTCGCTCATGGCCATCGGCTGACCGCGCACGCGTTCAACCGCCCAGGTAGGCCGCCCGCACGCCCTCGTTGGCCAGCATCTCCGCGCCCGTGCCCTGGCTCACGATGCGGCCGTTGGTCAGCAGGTAGGCGCGGTTGCACATCTGCAGGGCCGCATAGGCGTTCTGCTCGACCATCAGCACCGTCGTGCCCTCGCGCCGCACCTCCTGCACCAGCGCGAAGATCATCTCGACGAAGTTGGGTGCCAGGCCCAGCGAGGGCTCGTCGAACATCACCAGGCGCGGGCGCGACATCAACGCGCGCGCGATGGCCAGCATCTGCTGCTCGCCGCCGGACAGCGTGCCGGCGGCCTGGCCGGCGCGTTCGCGCAGCCGCGGGAACTTGTCGAACATGCGCTCCATGTCCTGGCGCATGCGCTGGCGGTCGGTGCGGCGGTAGCCGCCCATCTCCAGGTTCTCGCGCACCGTCAACTGCGGGAACACACGGCGCCCCTCGGGGCAGTGGGCGATGCCGCGGTCGATGATCTGGGCCGGCATGGCGCCCGATATCCTGTGGCCGTCGAAGTGGATGCTGCCGCCGGCGAGCGGCTCCAGCCCGCTGATCGCGCGCAGCGTGGTCGACTTGCCGGCGCCGTTGGCGCCGATCAGCACCACCAGTTCGCCCTCCTGCACCTCCAGCGTGATGCGGTCCACACCCAGGGTGGCGCCGTAGCGCACGGAGACTTGTTCAAGCCTGAGCATGCTGCAGCCCCGATCCGAGGTAGGCGCGAATGACTTCCGGGTCCTGCTGGATGGCCTTGGGGCCGCCCGTGGCGATGAGCTTGCCGTGGTTCAGCACCACGATGTGGTCGGAGATCGACATCACCATGTGCATGTCGTGCTCCACCAGCAGCACGGTGACACCGCTGTCGCAGATGCGCCGCACCATCTGCTTGAAGGCTTCCGTCTCCGACGGGTTCAGGCCAGCGGCGGGCTCGTCCAGCAGCAGCACGCGCGGCTGCGCGGCCAATGCCAGGCCCACGCCCAGCAGCCGCTGGTCGCCGTACGAGAGGTTGCTGGCCAGCTCGTCGGCGCGCGGTTGCAGGCCGAGGAAGCCCAGCATGGCGTGCGCCTCTTCACGCAGCTTGGCCTCCTCGCGCTGGAAGCCCGCGCCGCGCAGCAGCGCCTGCAGCACGCCGCTCGATCCGCGCAGGTGCAGGCCGGTCAGGATGTTGTCGAACACCGTGCAGCCCGCAAACACGCTGGTGCGCTGGAAGCTGCGCACCAGCCCGCGCTGGGCGATGCGGTCGGGCGACTGGCCCGTGATGTCCTCGCCGAACAGGAAGACGCGGCCCGCGGCGGGCCGCATGTAGCCCGAGATGGCGTTGAAGGTGGTGGTCTTGCCGGCGCCGTTGGGGCCGATCAGGCTGACGATCTGGCCGGCCTCGACGGCGAAGCTGAGCTGGTCGACGGCGCGCAGGCCGGCGATCTGGATGGTGACGCCTTCCAGGCGCAGCACTTCGCTCACGTCGCCTCCCCTGCCACGGCCGCGCGCGGCGCCGTCGCCTTCGCCACCGGCCGCTTGCGCACCAGCGCGGCAAGCGACGGCACGATGCCGCGCGGCATGAAGATCAGGATCACCACCATCAGCGCGCCGTACAGCATCCACTGCACCTCGGGCCGCAGCGTGCCGCGCAGCAGTTCGGGCAGAAGACCGAACAGCAGCCCGCCCACCACCGGCCCGGCCAGCGTGCCCTTGCCGCCGACGATGACCATGATCACCATGGTGATGGTGAACATGAACATGAACACGTCGGGGTCGATGATGCGCACCGTGTGCGCGTACAGCCCCCCCGCGGCGCCGGCGATGGCAGCAGCGCCCACGGCCGCGATGCCCAGGTAGTGCGTGACCGGCACGCCGATGGAGCGCGCCAGCGTCTCGTTCTCGCGCAGCGCCACCATGGCACGGCCGGTGCGGCTGTGCACCAGCGCGGCCACGACCAGCCAGGCCAGCACGGCCACCGCCAGCACCAGCCAGTAGGTCTGCGCCTTGGTCACGAGATCCACCGTGCCGCCCGGCGTCCACAGCGTCAGCGGCGGGATGTTGTTGAGCGCCATCGGGCCCTCGGTCAGGTCGACCCAGTTGGTGGCGACCATGCGCATCACCTGCGCGAAGCTGATGGTCACGATCACGAAGTAGGCGCCGCGCACGCGGAAAGCCAGCTTGCCGACGAACCAGCCGAACAGGCCAGCGACCACGATGCCGGCCGTGAAGGCCAGCCACACCGGCTGGGGCGCCATGACCAGGGGATCGCTCAAGCCGGGCAGCGACACGTCGAAGCCCAGCGACAGCAGCGCGCTGGTGTACGCGCCGATGCCGAAGAAGGCCACGTGGCCCAGGCTCAGCTGGCCGGTGTAGCCCAACAACAGATTCAGGCTGATGGCCGCGACGATGAAGATGCCGGCCGAGCCGACGACCGACAGCACATAGGGATCGGGCCACCAGAGCGGCAGGCCGGCCAGCACCAGCACGCTGGCGAGGAACAGGATGGTGGAGGGTTTCATATCAACCCACTCTTTCTTTGAGGGTGAACAGGCCCTGCGGGCGGAACACCATCACCACCAGGATCACGAGGAAGCCGATCGCATCGCGGTAGGCGGTGGAGATGTAGCCGGCGCCGAACTCCTCGATCAGCGCCAGCGCGAAGCCGCCCAGCGCGGCGCCGGCCAGGTTGCCGAGGCCACCCAGGATCACGATGGCGAAGGCCTTCAGGCTGGCCAGGTCGCCCATGGTCGGGTTGACCACGAACACCGGCGCCAGCAGCGCACCGGCCACCGCCGCCAGGCACGAGCCCAGCGCGAAGGTCAGCGTGTAGATGCGCGAGACGTTGACGCCGACGATCTTGGCGGCGTCCTTGTCCTGGAAGGTGGCGCGCATCGACAGCCCCAGGCGCGAGCGTTCGATGAGCAGGTAGAACGACACCAGCAGCACCAGCGCCGTGGCCAGCACGAACAGGCGGATCGGCGAGACCGAGACCGCGCCGAACACCACCGGCTCCTGCGAGAACGGCGAGGGCACGGCCTTGGCCACGCCGCCCCAGGCCAGCAGCTCGGCGTTCTGCAGCACGATCATCACGCCGATCATGATCAGCATGACTTCGTCGATGGCGGCGAGGTTGCGCCGGCGCAGCAGCAGCCACTCGATGGCCGCGCCGGCCACCAGGCCGACCACGGCCGCCATCAGCACCGAGCCGAAGTAGTTCAGGCCCAGCAGCGAGACGAAACCGAAGGCCACGTAGGCGCCCAGCGTGTACAGCTCGCCGTGCGCCATGTTGACCACCTTCATGATGCCGAAGATCAGCGTCAGGCCGATCCCCAGCAGCGCATAGGTGGCCCCCAGCACGAGGCCGTTGAGCAAATGTTGGAGGAACTGGTCCACGGGGCGCCCTGTTGCTTACTTGACGGAGACCTGGCCGTCCTTGAGTTCCACCACGTAGATGGCGGGCTCGTTCTGGCCGCTCTCCTTGCCGGCCGGGCCTTCCTTGACGAAGCCGATGTCGCCGTTCACGCCCTTGGCCTTGACCTTCCACAGCGCATCGCGGATGGCGGTGGGTTCGGCCTTGCCGGCGATCTTGATGGCCTCGACGATGGTCAGGATGCCGTCATAGCCGCGAAAGCCTTCGGTCTGGCCGGCGAAGTCGAGCTTCTTGGCCTCCCAGGCATCGGCGAACTCCTTGGCCACCTCGGGGTACTGCGCGCGCTTGACTTCCCAGGGTGCGAAGAACAGCAGGTGCTGGCTGGCATAGCCCTTGGGGCCGGGCGTCTTGAGCAACGGTTCGGGGAAGGAGCCGCCCGTGGTGATGATGCGCTGCGGCAGGCGCTGCTCGCCGGCCTGGCGGATCGCCAGCGTGAGCTGCTCGATGCCGGAGGTGACGATCACCGTGTCAGAACCCGTGGCCTTCAGCGCGGCCAGCTGGGCCGACAGGTCGGTCGCGTCGGGCGCCATGGTCTCGGTGCGGCCCACGGCCACGCCCTTGGCCTCGAACATCTTCTTGAACTCGGCCGCGGCGCCCAGGCCCCAGTCGTTGTTGACGGAGAGGAAATCGACCTTCTTGATCGCTGGCGCGAACGAGTCGATCTTCTTGCCGAAGGCGCTGGCCTCCATCGCCGAGGTCGGGCTGATGCGGAAGATCCAGGGGTTGCCGGCCGTGGTGATCTTGCCCGACGAGGCGGTCTCCACCACCATGGGCACGCCGTACTCCATGAGCTTGGGCATCACCGCCAGCGTGAAGGTGGAGCTCCAGGCGCCCATGATCACGGGCACCTTGTCCTTGAGGATCAGCTTCTCGGCCGAGTTGACGGCTTCGCGCGGGTTGGACTTGTTGTCCTCGATGACGAGCTCGATGGGCTTGCCCAGCACGCCGCCCTTCTTGTTGATGACCTCGGCCGCGATGCGCGCGCCGTTGGTCACGTAGGTGCCGGAGGCCGCCACGGGGCCGGTCAGCGGCTGGGAGACGCCGATCTTGATGGTGTCCTGCGCCAGCGCAGGGACGGTGAGGGCCGCGAGGCTGGCCGCGGCCAGCGCGGTGCGCAAGATGTTGAGCGAGGTCATGGCGATGCTTCCTTGGGGACGTTGGGGAATCGGGGGAGATCAGCCGCGGCGTGCGAACAGACCACGGAACCAGAGCTTGAGCAGGCTCCAGAGGTCGATGGCGGCGTCCGGCGCCGGGGCGGCAGCACGCGGCTTGCTGGCGGGCGCGGCAGGCAGGGCGCCGGGGAAGACCGTGGGCGCGCAGCCCACCGAGGCCTCGGCCGCGAGCGACTCCGCGGTCTGCGGCGCGGCCTCCTGCGTCCCCGCCTGCGCCTGCGCCTGCTCCGGCACGTCTTGCGGCAGCCGCGCCTGCAGGTTGTCGGCGAACTGCTTGGTCAACTGCTCGGCCAGCGCACGCACGATGCCTTCGCGGCTGAACTGGGCGAGCGCGCCGGTGATCGCGAATTCCACGGTCAGCGTGACGCGCGTGCCGACCGGATCGGGCAGCAGCGCGAAGCGCGCCTGGCCCTTCACGCGGCTGTTGGTCTTGGCGTCGACGGCGCCACCGGCGAAGCTGCCGGCCTGGCTGCCTTCGTCCAGCGTCAGCTGCCCCTGGCCCGCGAAGCCGGCCGCGATCGGGCCGAGCTTGATCTTGAACAGCAGCGGGATTTCGGCACCTTCGGCGATCTCCGCACCGGGTTTGATCGACGCGCCGGGCAGGCACTCGACCAGCAGGCGCACGTCGTGGAAGGCCTGCCAGACGCGTGCGGGCGCGGCGGCCAGCGTGAAGGCTTGCTCAAGCTGCATGCGCAGTCTCCTCGGTGGTGGTGTCGGTGCGTTCGCGCAGCACGCGCTGGATCGCCTGCACGATGCCCTGGTAGCCCGTGCAGCGGCACAGGTTGCCGGCCAGCTCCTCGCGGATGCGCGCTTCGTCGGCCTGGGGCAGCCGCAGCACGATGTCGCGCGCCGTCATCAGCATGCCGGGCGTGCAGTAGCCGCACTGCAGCGCGTGCTCGGCCGAGAAGGCGGCGCGCAGCTGCGCCATCACGGCGTCGTCGTCGAAGGCCTCCAGCGTGCGGATCGGCCGGCCGACGAAGCGCACGGCCGACTGCAGGCAGCTGCGCTGCGGCGCGCCGTCCACCTCCACGGTGCAGGCGCCGCAGACGCCGTGCTCGCAGCCCAGGTGGGTGGCGGTCAGGCCGCAGTGCTCGCGCAACGCGTCGGCCAGGTGGGTGCGCGGCTCGAGTTCGAGCTGGTGCCGGCGGCCGTTCACGTCGAGCGCGAAGCGTTCGGTGGCCACCGGCGGGAAGTCGAGGAAGGGCGTGGTCATCGTGCGGTCTCCAGGTCACGCAGGGCCAGCCGCAGCATCTCGGCCAGCATGGATTGGCGGGTCTCGTCCAGGCCCAGGTCCTGCGCGGCGAGCCAGCGCGCGCGCTCGGTGTCGGTCGCCAGGCGCGCCAGCAGGCCCGCCTCTTCGACCACGTGCGGCGCGCCGTCCAGCGCGCCGAGCACCACGCGCTCGGTGCCGTCGGCGGGGTCGAGCAGGCAGGCGGCCAGCGCGTTGGCGAACTCGCCCGTCTTGCGGCAGAACTTGCGGTAGGCCCAGCGCGTGGCGGCCGAGCGGCGCGGCACCTGCACGGCGGTCAGCAATTCGCCCTCGCCCAGCGCGGTCTCGAAGGCCGAGGCCATGAAGCCGGCGGCGGGCACCTCGCGCGTGCCATCGGGGCCGGCGACAAGGCAGGTGGCGCCCAGCAGCGGCATGGCGTTGACCCAGTCGGCGGCCGGGTCGGCATGGCACAGGCTGCCGCCCAGCGTGCCGCGGTTGCGCACGGCACGGTAGGCGATGCCGCGCGCCACGAAGGGCATGAGGCCGCGCGTGGGGTCCGGCACGCGGCCGTCTTCGATCTGCGCGTGGGTGACCATGGCGCCGAAGCGCACTGCGTCAGCGGTTTCGTGCACTGCGCGCAGCTCGGCCAGTGCGTCAAGATCCAGCAAAGTCTCGGGCTGGGCCAGGCGCAGGTTCAGCATGGCGCCCAGCGACTGGCCGCCCGCGATGGGCTTGACGCCCCAGCCGCCATCGGCCAGGCGCGTGTTCAGGGCGGCCAGCGCGGCCGGCCGCTCCAGGGTGTAGGCCGCTGCTTTCATGCCTTCGCTCCCGCAGCGGCCAGCGCCGCCAGCACGCGCTCGGGGCTGGCCGGGCATTCGGTCAGCTCGGCACCCAGCGCGAACAGCGCGTCGTTGACCGCGTTGATGATCGCGGCCGGCGGCGCGATGGCCCCGCCCTCGCCGATGCCCTTCTGCCCGAACAGCGTGTGCGGGCTCGGCGTTTCCATGTGGCTGATCTTGAGCGGCGGCATCTCGCCGGCGCCGGGCAGGATGTAGTCGGCCAGCGTGGAAGCCAAGGGCTGGCCTTCGGCATCGAACGGCATCTCTTCATACAGCGCGGTGCCGATGCCCTGCGCCAGGCCGCCGATCAGCTGGCCCTCGACGATCAGCGGGTTCAGCAGCACGCCGCCGTCCTCGCAGATCGCGTAGTCGAGCAGGCGCACCTGGCCGGTGGCGGTGTCCACTTCCACCGCACAGGCGTGGCAGGCGTAGCTGAAGGTGCCGGTGTCGGGCTGGGTCTTGTAGCCCACCACGATCTCCAGGCCGCCGGGGTCGATGCCGGGCGGGATCTTCTGCGGCGCGCGGTACCAGGTGCGGGCGATCTCGGCCAGCGTCAACGCGCTGGCGCCGTCCGCGGTGTGGAAGCTGCCGCCCTCCAGGCGCAGCGTGTCTGCCGGCGCCTCCAGCAGCACTGCCGCCATGGCGCGCATGCGCTCGGCCAGCGCCTTGGCGGCCGTGCCCACGGCGCCGCCGGACATCACGGCGCAGCGCGAGCCCCAGGTGCCGGTGGAATACGGCGACTGCGCCGTGTCGCCATGCACGAGGCGCACCTGCGCGATGGGAATGCTCAGCACGGTGTGCGCGACCTGGGCCATCGAGGTCTCCATGCCCTGGCCGTGCGAGTGAGCGCCCAGGCGCAGTTCGAGCACGCCATCGGGCGTGAAGCGCGCGGCGCATTGCTCGTAGCCCGGCACCATGGGAATGCCCCAGCCGTGGTAGACCGAGGTGCCATGGGCGCCCTGCTCGCAGAACACCGCCAGGCCCAGACCGATGCGGCGGGTGGCAGGCCGGCCATCGGCCGTGCCGTGGGCGGCCTGCTGGCGCTGGCGCCAGCCGTCCCAGTCCAGCGCGGCCACGGCCCGGTCCATCGCCTGCTGGTAGTCGCCCGAATCGAACAGCTTGTTGGTGATGTTGGTGTACGGCATGGCCGCGGCGGGCACCAGGCTCCTGGCGCGCAGCGCATGCGGCTCGATGCCGAGGTCGCGCGCGGCGGCGTCGAGCATGAGTTCGAGCGCGAAGCACACGCCCGTGCGCGCCACGCCGCGGTACGGCAGGATCGGCGGCTTGTTGGTGGCGGCCGAACGCGTGCGGCAGCGGAACCAGTCCATCCGGTAGGGGCCGGGCAGGATGGAGCCGACCTGCGCGGCCTCCAGGCAGGCGCTGAAGGGGTAGGACGAATAGGCGCCGGAATCGACCACCGCGTCGCATTCGATGCCGACGAGCCGGCCATCCGCCTCGACGGTGACCGCGATGTCGTAGGCATGCTCGCGGCAGTTGGCGTTGGCGCTGAGCTGCTCGCGACGGTCTTCCAGCCAGCGCACCGGGCGGCCCAGGTGCCGAGCCAGCCAGGCGCAGCAGATCTCCTCGGGCAGCAGCAGGCCCTTGTAGCCGAAGCCTCCGCCCACGTCGGGCGAGATGACGCGCACCTGGCCCTGGTCCAGGCCCAGGCACTCCGCCAGGCCGGTGCGGTTGATGTGCGGCAGCTGCGCGGCCGAGTACATCACCAGCTGGTCCATGCGGTGGTCCCACCAGCACAGCACGGCGCGGCCTTCGAGCGGCATCATGCATTGGCGCGCCGTGCGCAGCTTGCGCCGCACGGTGTGGGTGGACTGGCTCGATTCGGCCACGCGCCGGTCCACGTTGGTTTCGGCGAACACGTTGTCGGCCCAGTCGTCGTGCAGGCGGGTCGGCGAGGCCATGGCGGCGTGCATGTCGGCCAGCACCGGCAGTTCGGCGTAGTCGACCTCGACCCCGGCGGCGATGTCTTCGGCGCGGGCACGCGTGGGCGCCACGCACGCGGCCACCAGTTCGCCCACGTGGCGCACCTTCTCATGCGCCAGCGGCCACTGCACCGAGCGCTTGAAGCCCGGCAGCGCCGAGGCCGCCAGGATCGGCTGCACGCCCACCAGGTCGGCCATGGTGTAGACCATGTTCTCGTAGCCGGCCGGCTTGGCGATGCCGTTGATGCGGGCATGCGCCAGCGGCGCGCGCACGAAGGCCACGTCCAGCATGTCGGGCATGCGGATGTCGCCGACGAACTGGCCGCGGCCGAGCAGCAGGCGCTGGTCTTCCTTGCGCTGCACGCGCTGGCCGACGCCTTGGCCGGCAGAGACAGCGGGCGGCTGCAGCAGATGGGGCGAAGTGGGTGCGTTCATCGTGTTAGGTGGTGTGCCACATATTTGGTCGTCAGACACGGGTCTGCTGGTACTTCTCGGTGCGGTAGTCGCCCGAGCGCACCGGCGGGTACTTGGCTTCGCCGGGCGGTGCCACGCACTCCACCAGCGCGTCGTAGTTCGGGTGGTGGAAGAACGCGATCGAGATGCGCTGCGCCGCAGGGCCCGCCTCGGCCGGCGGGTTGACGACGCGGTGCACGTTGGAAACCCAGCGGTCGTTGGTCCAGCGCATCAAGAGGTCGCCGATGTTGACGACGAAGGTGTCCGGCGCCGTCTCCACCGGCAGCCAGTCGCCCTGGCGCGTGCAGACCTGCAGGCCACCGGCGGTGTTCTCGCCGTTCAGGATGGTCAACAGGCCGTAGTCGGTGTGGGCCCCGGCGCGCAGCTGGCCCGGCTCGGGCGCCACGGTCTGCTCCGGGTAGAAGTTGATGCGCATCGCCGTGATGTGGCGGTCGATCTTGTCGTCGAAGAAGTCCTCGTCGATGCCCAGCGCCAGGGCGACCAGCGACATCATCTCGCCCGTCAGCCGCTCCATGTGCGCGTAGTAGGCGGCGGCGGCTTCGGCGAAGCCTGCAGGCGCGGCCGGCCAGCGGTTGGGGATGAAGTAGCGGCGGCCCTCCTCGCCCGTGAAGTAGGGCGCGTCGGGCCACTGCTCGCGGCCGAAGTGGTAGTACTCCTTGAGGTCGCCGGGCGCTGCGCCTGCCACGCCCACATTCGCGCGCGACAGCGCGTCGAAGCCCAGCGCACGGTAGCCCCGCGGCACGGCCGGGTCCGCCGGCGCGGCCTCGCGTTTGGTGGCCAGCGGCAGGTTGAAGAAGTGCCTGGCGTGGCTGCGCAGCGTGTCGATGGTCGCCAGCGGCACGCCGTGGCCGCGCACGGTGAAGAAGCCGATGTCGGTGCAGGCCGCTTCCATGGCGCGGGCGGCGCGCAGGCGCTCGTCGGCGCGGCCGTGCAGCGCGGCGGACAGGTCGATGACGGGGATGGCGCTGGTCGTCATGGCCGGCCTCAGTGGAAGTAGGCGCCGCCGTCCACCACCAGCGTCTGCCCGGTGATGAAGGCCGAGGGCGCGTCGGCGAAGAACTCGATGGCGCCGATCACGTCATCGGGCAGCATGTCGCGTGCCAGCACCCGGCCGCGCAGCGAGGGGCCCTTGACGCCCTCGACCAGCACCGGGTTGGCCAGCGCGCCGTCGCTGAGCGTGAAGCCCGGCGCCACGCTGTTGACCAGCACCTTGTGCACGCCCAGCTCGGTGGCCAGCGCCCGCGTGAGCGAGATCACCGCGCCCTTGCTGGCCACGTAGTGCGCCATGCCCGGGTTGCCCTTGAACGCCACGCCCGAGGAGATGTTGACGATGCGCCCGCCGCCCGCGCGCTGGAAGGCCGGCAGCACCGCCTTGCACGTGAGGAACACGCCAACCACGTTGACGTTCAGCACCTGCTGCCACTCCTGCACCGTGAGCTGCTCGAAGGGCTTGGGGGTCAGCGACGAATAGATGCCGGCGTTGTTGACCAGCACGTCGATGCGGCCGTACAGCGCCTCGGCCTGTGCGGCCATGGCCTCGACCTGCTCGGGGCTGGAGACGTCGACGGCGACACCCAGCGCATCGATGCCCTGGGCCTGCAGCTTCGCTGCGGCAGCCTCGGCGCCGTTGCGGTCGGCCACGACGACCTTGGCGCCGCGCGCACCGAAGCGCTGCGCGACGGCGTAGCCGATGCCCTGTGCTGCCCCTGTGACGATCGCCACCGACTGTTCGAGACCCATGTTCACCGTGCTCCTGTAGGTTGCACGACGACAGAGCAACTGCCATGCCACTAGTGCATCGGCGTCACACCGTCACTGATCCAGGTCATTGAAACAGAAGGGGAATTTCAGCCCATAACTACGTGGTGCACCACATATATAGGGGAAGACCAGCGCTGGATGCCGCACCATTGCGGAGCGCCGGCGGCGCGATCAAACCAAAACGGGGCACACCACCGGAGCGGCGGCGTCAGCGCAGTTTCCAGGGCACCACGCTGGTGTCGTTGTGCGACTCGACCAGCTGGATCAACTGCAGCATGAAGCGCTCGCGCTCGCTCTCGGGCAGGTAGGCGATGGTGCGGTCGTGCGCGCGCTGCGCCGCGCCGTCCATGCGCTTGGCGAGCGCACGGCCCTTGCGCGCGATGCGCACCAGCTTCACGCGCCGATCGGCATCCGATTGCCGGCGCTCGACCAGGCCACGCGCCTCCAGACGGGGCAGCACCTCGGCCACGCTGGTGCGCTCCAGGCCGACCTCATAGGCCAGCGTGTTCTGGTCCATCTCTCCGTGTTCGGCCAGCACCGTCAGCAGGCTGTACTGCACCGGCGTGACGTTGTACTGCTGGGTTTCCTCGGTGAACAGCCAGGTGTGGATCTGGTGCAGCCGCCGGATCAGGAATCCGGGCCGGGCAAACAGCGCAGAGCGCTCGCAGTAGTGGTCCAACTGCGCCCGCACGGGCTGGGGATGGTCTTCTTCTGTCATGCGCAAAGTCTAGCCGCGCCCGATCCCCAGGCTGCACCAGATCGGCGCCTTCCGGCTGGCACAAATTATGCGGTACACCACCTATCAGTTCTCACCACCGCACAGGAAGCAGGCAAGACAAATGACCAGCATGGTTCTGCAAGGGGGCCGGGTGATCGACCCCGGCGCCGGCCGCGACGGCCTATTCGACGTTCTCGTGACCGACGGCCGGATTGCCGCCATCGCCGACGACCTGGGCGCGGCCGTGCCGGCCGACGCCCAGCGCGTGGACTGCCGCGGCAAGCTGGTGCTGCCCGGCCTGATCGACACGCACGGCCATGTCTACCAGGGCGTGACCGGCCGCTTCGGCATGAACGCCGACCTGTGCGGCGTGCGCTCGGGCGTGACCACGCTGATCGACCAGGGCGGCCCCAGCTGCATCACGCTGCCGGGCTTTCGCCAGTACGTGGCCGAGCCCTCGCACACGCGCGTGCTGGCTTTCCTGTCGGCCTACCTGGCCGGCGGGCTGGAGGGCCACTACTACCCCGAGATGTACCGGCCCGATTGCCTGGACGTGGACGCCACCGTGAAATCCGCGCGCCAGAACCGCGACCTGGTGCGCGGCCTGAAGGCGCACGCCGAGATCGGCGGCTTCGCGCGCTGGGGCGTGGACGTGATGCGCCTGGCCTCGCGCATGGGCCGCGAGGCCGAGCTGCCGGTCTACATCCACTTCGGCCAGCTGTGGCCCAAGCCGGGCGACGGCGGCCTGCCCGTGAACCCCGATTCGATCTTCAACCAGGTAGTGGAGATGCTCAAGCCGGGCGACATCCTGGCGCACCCGTTCAGCCGCCACCCGGGCGGTTTCGTGGAAGAGAACGGCAAGCTGCACCCGCTGGTGCCCGAGGCGGTGGCGCGCGGGCTCAAGATCGACGTGGGCCACGGCTCGCACTTCAGCTACAAGACCGCGCGCATCGTGCTGGACGCCGGCATCGTGCCCGACACGCTGGGCGCCGACATGCACGGCTACAACACGGCCGTGCCCCAGCCGGCCGGCACCCCCGACAGCCACCCCGACGAAGAAGACCACATGTTCAAGGGCAAGACGCGCTTCGGCCTGGTGTCGGCCATGACCAGCATGCTGGCGCTGGGCCTGCCGCTCGCCCACGTGGTGGACATGGTCACGCGCAACGCGGCGCGCATGGCGCGCATGGAGGGCGAGCTGGGCACGCTGACCATCGGCGGCGTGGCCGACATCAGCGTGCTCAACGACGAGCGCGGGCGCTGGCGCATGACGGACAACGAGGGCACCGAGGTCTTCACCGAGCAGCTGCTGACGCCGGCGTTCTGCCTGCGCGCGGGCCGGCGCTTCGAGGCCGACGCGTCGATCCTGCCGGTGGCGCAGGAGGCCTGACGGTGTTGGCGCGCTGCTTGCTGCAGTCCGGCATCTCCGACTGAGGAACCCTTTCCCATGACACAGCCCGTACGAGGCCGCCGCGGCATGGCGGTCGCGCCCCACGCACTCGCCTCGCAATCGGCCCTGGCCGTGCTGCGCGAAGGCGGCAACGCGGTCGAGGCCATGGTGGCTGCGGCCGCCACCATCGCCGTGGCCTACCCGCACATGAACGGCATCGGCGGCGACAGCTTCTGGCTGGTCGGCATGCCGGGCGCCAGCGGCACCGAGGTGGTAGGCATCGACGCCTGCGGCGCCAGCGCCGCGGCCGTGCGCCGCGAGGACTACGCCGGCCGCCCCGCCATCCCGTTCCGCGGCGGCACGGCCGCGATCACCGTGGCCGGCACGCTGTCGGGCTGGGACCAGGCGCTGGCCCTGAGCCGCACGCGGCTGGGCGGCCGGATGCCGCTGGACCGGCTGCTGGCCGACGCCATCGATGGTGCGCGCCACGGCGTGCCCGTGACCGTGAGCCAGCACCGCAACAGCGCGGCCAAGCAGGCCGAGCTGCAGGCCATTCCCGGCTTTGCCGAGACCTTCCTGCCGGGCGGCGGGGCACCGGCGGTGGGCAGCCTGTTCCGCCAGCCGCGGCTGGCCGCCACCTTCGAGCACTTGGCCCGCGCCGGGCTCGACGACTTCTACCGCGGCGACCTGGCGCGCAGCCTGGCGCGCGACCTGCAGGCCGTGGGCAGCCCGCTGGCGCTGGACGACCTGGCCCAGCACCGCGCGCTGCTGCGCCAGCCGCTGCAGCTGGCGCACCGCGCCGGCACCGTCTACAACATGCCGCCGCCCACGCAGGGCCTGGTGTCGCTGATCATTTTGGGCCTGATGGACCGGCTGGGCGTGGAGCGCTTCGACCACCTGGGCGCCGACTACGTGCACGCAGCGGCCGAGTCGGTCAAGCAGGCCTTCAGCGTGCGCGACGGCCACATCACCGACCCCGGCTGCATGACGGTGGACCCGGCCAGCTTCCTGCAGCCGGCCGCGCTGGACGCCATGGCCGCGCGCATCGACATGGGCCGCGCGGCGGCCTGGGGGCAAGGCAAGGGCCCGGCCGACACCATCTGGATGGGCGTGGTCGACGGCCAGGGCAACGCGGTCTCGATGATCCAGAGCATCTACCACGAGTTCGGCTCGGGCGTGGTGCTGCAGGGCAGCGGCGTGAACTGGCAGAACCGCGGCGCGTCGTTCTCGCTCGACCCGGGCCACATCAACACGCTGGCACCGCGCAAGAAGCCCTTCCACACGCTGAACCCGGCGCTGGCGCTGCTGAACGACGGCCGCACCATGGTCTACGGCAACATGGGCGGCGACGGCCAGCCGCAAAGCCAGTCGGCCGTGTTCACGCGCTGCGTGGTGCACGGGCTCGATCCGCAGGCCGCCATCGCCGCGCCGCGCTGGCTGCTGGGCCGCACCTGGGGCCAGAGCAGCGACTCGCTGAAGCTCGAAAGCCGCTTTCCCGATGCCACGGTGCAGGAACTGCGCGCGCGTGGCCACGCCGTCGAAGTGCTGGGCGCCTTCGACGAGACCTTCGGCCATGCCGGCTGCATCCTGCGCGACGCGGCAGGCACCTGCACCGGCGGCTTCGACCCCCGCTCCGACGGCAGCGTTGCCGCGTATTGATGGACACACCGACCGACTTCTCCGCCTGGGCCGCGCCCTTCGCCGGCGCCGCCTGGCGCAACGTGGTGCGCCGCCGCGTGGCGCTGCCGCACCTGGGCCGCGACGTGCTGCTGCACGCCGGCCCGCCGTTCGACGGCCCGCCGCCCGCTCCGGTGCGCCAGGCGGCAGTCCAGGCCGTGCTGTTCGAGGGACTGGCCGACGACGTGGCCGGCGCCCAGGCGCTGCTGGCCACGGGCGCCGTGCGGTTGCTCCCCGCGCAGGACCATGGCGTGGCCACGCCGCTGGCGCAGGTGGTCTCGGCCGCGATGCCGCTGGCCGAGGTCGGCGATGGCGCCACGCAGGCCTGGGCGCCGCTGGTGGAGGGCCCGCCGCCCGCGCTGCGCTTCGGCACCAGCGACCCGGCCGCGCTGCCGCGCCTGCAGGCCATCACCGAGCTGGGTCTGCAGCGCCTGGCGCCGCTGCTGCAGGCCAGGCCGCTGGTGCTGGCACCCGTCATCGCCCAGGCGTTGGCCGAGGGCGACGAATGCCACGGGCGCACCGGCGCCGCCAACGCCGCGCTGCTGGCCCGGCTCGATGGCCTGGCGGACGACGACCGCGCGCTGCTGGCCGGCAGCCCCGGCTTCGTGCTGACCATCCTGATGGCCGCCGCTGCCTGGCGCCTGCGCCATGGCGGTGGGCGCATCGCGGCCGTGGGCGGCAACGGCCTGCGCTTCGGCCTGCGGCTGCGCGGCGATGCCGGCTGGCGCGCCATCGATGCCACACCGCCCACCGGCACGCGCTTTCCCCAGCATGCCGGCGCCACCGCGCTGGGGGCCATCGGCGACAGCGCCGTGCTCGATTTCTGCGGCCTGGGCGGCCAGGCCTTGCCGGCCGCGCCCGCGCTGTGCGATGAGTGGCAGGCCTCGCTGCCGACCGACCTGGCGCAGCGCCGCGCGCTGGTGAGCGACACCGTCTCGGGCCTGGTCGATCCCACGCGCGTGGCCGCCAGCGGCCTGCCGCCGCTGGTCAACCTGGCCGTGCTGGACGCCTCCGGCGAGGCCGGGCTCATCGGCCGCGGCTGGTATGCGCCCGACCCTGCCTTGTTCTTTCCCTCTGCATCCGAAAGGCCCACCCCATGAAGCTGCCTGCCCTCTCCCGCATCCGCACCGGCGCCCTGCTGGCATGGGCCGCGCTGGCCTGCGCCAGCCACGCCCAGCAGCCCACCAAGATCCGCTTCGCGCTCGATTGGGTGTTCCAGGGCCCGCAGGCGCCGTTCCTGGTGCCGCACGAGAACGGCTGCTACAAGAAGGCCGGCCTGGACGTGACGACGGACCGCGGCTTCGGCTCGGGCGACACGGTCATCAAGGTCGGCGCCGGCACCTACGACGTGGGCTTTGCCGACATCAACGCGATGGTTGAATACAACGCCAAGCAGGCCAAGCCCGAAGACCGGCTGATCGCCTTCTTCATGGTCTACGACGGCGCCTCGCTGTCCATCATCACGCGCAAGGACACCGGCGTGACCAAGCCCGCCGACCTGGTGGGCAAATCGATCGCCGCGCCGCCGGGCGACGCCTCGCGCCGGCTGTTCCCGATCCTGGCCAGGGCCAACGGCATCGACCCGGCCAGCGTGAACTGGATCAACGTGTCGCCCGAGATGCGCGAAACCATGCTGGCGCGCAAGCAGGCCGATGCGATCAGCGGCGCGGCCTTCACGGGCTACATGGGCGTGCGCGCGGTGGGCGTGCCGGCCGAGGACAT
The DNA here is from genome assembly GCF_003337555.1 of Pseudorhodoferax soli. GTDB lineage: Bacteria > Pseudomonadota > Gammaproteobacteria > Burkholderiales > Burkholderiaceae_C > Pseudorhodoferax > Pseudorhodoferax soli. Next base: position 886,529 of record NZ_QPJK01000002.1, read on the forward strand.
CGTGGTCATGCGCTTTCCGCAGTACGGCGCCTCGCTGTACGGCAGCGCGCTGGTGGTCAAGCGCAGCTTCGCGCAGGCCCATGCCCAGGCCATCACGGCGCTCACGCAGTGCGTGGCCGACGGCATCGTCACCAGCATCCAGAAACCCGAGGTGGCCATCGAGGCACTCGCGCAGCGCGACGGCCTGGTCAACCGCAAAGTGGAGCAAGAGCGCATGCAGTTGTCGCTGGACTGGTCCATCGTGACGCCCTGGGTGCGCGAGAAGGGGCTGGGCCAGGTCGACCCCGCGCGCCTGCGCAAGTCGATGCAGGACGTGTCCGCGGCGCTGGGAATTGCGGCACCGGACATCGCCGATGTGTTCACGGCGCAGTATTTGCCGGCGGCTGACAGGCTGATGGTGCCGAAGTGAAGGGTTCCTGCTTCTGAAGTCGAAAGCGCCGCGCCGCAAGAAGAGCGGTGCGGCGCTTGGACTTCTTCCGCGAGGTGGACACCCGCGCGGACTTTGCCAATGTCTTGCGGCTGTGGGTTGTGTATTGGTTTGAACGGCAGCGACAAGAGTCGCTAGGGGCTGCCGGTCACGGGCTGCAGACGGCCATCAGCGGACTCACACGAATGTCCGGTTTGCGACGCCGAAAGTGCGCAACAGTGGGCGGCGAACGCCTCGGGAAAAATTCGCGTTGCCGTCACCGGCCGTAGCAATCGGCAGCCTCCTTCACCTTCACACCTGCGGCGACGCGAAGGCACTGTCGCGGACTGCCTTCATCGGGAGCGTCTCGCAGCACCATCGCACTGCGGTCATGCCGAGGGGAAGCATACGATGCCCCGGTGGGCAAAAGCTACGCCAACATTACGCACCAGGGCTGGATCCCGTCCCGCTTTTCGATTGCGCCAAACGGACCGCCTGTGGCGTCGATCCGGTCCACGTCTGGAAGGCTCGCACGAAGGAGTTGGGATCCTCGAAGCCGAGCAGAAACGAGATCTCCGTGCCGGACAACGAAGTGCTGTGCAGGTAATGGTGCGCCAGTGAATTGCGCACAGCGTCGAGCGTCTGCTGGAAGCTGCTCCCCTCTTCCTGCAGCCTGCGTTGCAGGGTGCGCGTGCTGACTCCGAGTCTTCTACACACCGCCGGCATCGACACTTCGCCAGCGGGCAGCGCCTCCACTAGCGCACTGCGCAAGCGTTCGACAGTGCTGGCGTTCTTCTCCAGATCGTCCAGGCGCTGACGCAAGGCCGGTTCGAAGACCTTCCACATGCCATGGTTCGCCGTGAGGAACGGGCGCTCAGCATCTTCGGCCGCGAAGACCACGGTGGGCAAAGGCATGTCTTCGACCGGAACGCCGAACCAGCTGGCGTAGGCGCGTGCATCGGAGGCCGAGAGGTCCGGCGAGGGCCAGCCGATGCGCAGTGGCTGCACCGGGCTGCGCGTGGCCAGGCGCGCGAGCTGCACGAAGAAGACCAGTTTGAACGCCATGAGCACCCGTGGGGGCGTCAGCGCGTCGTCAAGGAACTCCATGGCGGCCGTGGTGCCACGTGCACCGTGCTCGATCTTTAGCGCCATCGGCCCGCTCTTGTATTTGGCGAGGCGGGCCAGCGCACTGTTCATGTCTTCGCTGCACAAGGCGACGAACAGTTCCAGATTGAACCAGTCGACCGACATCTTCTTCGCAAAGCGCAACGGCGCGGGCCCTCCCGCTTTCCCGGCCTCCTCGTCGATGGCCTCCCAGAGCCGGAAGTAGGTCGCGGCATCGAGCCGCACACTGTCACGTGCGAACAGGTCGCCTGGCAGTTTCGCGCGGCGCAGCACGTTGGCGCGGTCCACCCCGGCGTCTTGCATCAGCACCTGCCAACCGGGCCAGACCCACAGGGAGCGGGAGTGGCTAGGGCGGTTGTCGGGAGCAGTCAGGTCGTCGATACGCTCATAAGGCATCCGCCAAGTCTAGTGCGCGCATCGCGCCAGCGCATCGGCGGATCGCGCCAACGAGGCAGAACCATGTTGGCGCGTTAGGCCGCCATTCTGGCGTCATCGGCTAGTGCGCGCAGCTTGCTCCGTCGAAACAATGACCCGGGGCATCGACAGCACAAGCGACATGGAGTCGGCCGTTGACAGAACGTCCGACACGATCGACGTCGAGCCTGAAACGCCTCTCCTCGAACGAGCGCAGCCTGTTTGCGGAGCTTCGTACCAACTCATCAAGATGGAGAAAAGCGAATGAAGACACATGTGCTTTCGCTCACTGTGAACGGGGAGGCGCGAACCCTGACGCTTCTGCCCACCGCCACGCTGCTCGATGTCCTGCGCGACGAGCTGCGGCTCACAGGCGTAAAGAAGGGCTGTGACCTGGGCGCCTGCGGGGCCTGCACGGTCTTGGCCGACGGTAAGCGCATCAAAGCGTGCCTGGCGCTGGCGCATTCGTACTACGGCCGGGCGATCACAACGATCGAGGGGCTGGCCTCGGGCGGCTTGCTACACCCCTTGCAGGACGCTTTCATCCGCCACGATGCGCTGCAATGCGGCTATTGCACACCGGGCCAGATCTTGTCCGCCGTGGCGCTGCTGCAGGAAGGCGTCGACAGTCGGGATGCGATCCGTGAGGGGCTGTCGGGCAATCTGTGCCGCTGCGGGGCCCAGCCCAACATCGTGGCCGCCGTCGCCGAGGTGGCGGGGTTATGAGCGGCGCCGTGTTCGACTACGCGCGGCCGGCCGACCTGGCTGAGGCGCTGGCCATGGGCGCTGAGACGGGGTCGATGTATTTGGCGGGTGGCACCGATCTGCTGCCGCTGTGGAAGGTTCGCGCCGAAGCGCTGGGCCGGGTCGTGGACATTTCGCGCCTGCCGCTGGCCGAGATCATGGCTGGGACCAGCTTGCAGCTGGGCGCCCTGTCAACGCTCAGCGAGGTTGCGACGGATCCGACCGTCAATGCCCGCTGGCCGCTGATCGCCGAGGCCATCAAGGCCAGCGCCTCGGGTCAGGTGCGAAACATGGCCACCGTTGGCGGCGCGCTGCTGCAGCGAACCCGCTGCGCCTATTTCCGCAACGACGCCCTGCCTTGCAACAAGCGCGAGCCCGGTTCGGGCTGCGGCGCGCGGACGGGCGAGAACCGTGGTCATGCCCTCTTTGGCGCCAGTGAGGCCTGCGTCGCCACCCACCCCTCGGACCTTGCCGTGGCGCTGACTGCTCTCGATGCCGAGGTCTTGGTTGCGCACTCTGGCGGCAAGCGCCGCGTGCCCGCCGTGGATCTGTACCGGTTGCCCGGCGAAACGCCCCAACTCGACACCGTACTGGAGCCGGGCGAGTTGATCGCCGCGGTCGAGGTCCCGGAGGGTGGCGGGGCGCGGTCGACCTACCTGAAGGTTCGCGACCGGGCCTCGTTCGAATTCGCAGTGGTTTCGGTGGCGGCCGTGCTGCGCGTCGAGGACGAACGGATCGCACATGTTCGGCTGGTCGCCGGCGGGGTCGCGTCCCGCCCCTGGCGACTGGCGCAATGCGAAGCGGCTCTGCTCGGGCAGCGACCGACGCAAGCAGTCTTCGAAGGCGCTGCGGCACTGGCAGTCGAGGGCGCTCAGCCGCTCGAACACAACGGCTTCAAGATCGAGCTCCTGCAGCGCGCCGTGCGCCGGGCGCTCGACACGGTGGGAGGCACAACGTGACAGTTCATCAAAGTCCTGTTCGCCTGGAGGCCGCGCTCAAAGTAACGGGCCGCGCCGTCTACGAGGCGGAGACGCCGATGGCGGGGATGCTGCATGCAGCGCTGATCCAATCGCCGATCGCCAAGGGCCGACTGCTCGGCCTCGATATGGAGCCGGTTCGCGGCATGCCCGGCTTCGCCGATGTCGTCTCCCACGCCGAAGCCCAGGCACTGGCGCCATCGCCGCCGCTCGCCCTCGTCCGCGAATCCGCGATCCACTTCGCAGGCCAGCCTTTGGGCCTGGTGGTTGCCGAGACGCTGCAGGAAGCCGAGGCCTGCGCCCGCGCCGTCCCGCTCGAGCTGTCCTCCGAGCCCGCAGTCACGGCCATGAGCCAGGCGCTGGACACCGCCTTCGCCCCGGACCTTGCGGGCCGCTATCCGCCCAGCTCGCAGCGCGGGGATGCAGCGGCGGCGCTCGCAGCCGCGCACCTGGTCGTGCGTAACCGCTACGACACCGCGGTCAACAATCACCATCCGATGGAGCCGCACTCGGTCGTCTGCGCGTGGGAAGGCGACCGTGTTGTGGTTCACACCGGCACCCAGGCGATCTTCCTCACGCGGCGGATCGTGGCCCACAGCTTTCAGATTCCCATGGAGCAAGTGAGGGTGGTCTCGCGCTTCATGGGTGGCGGCTTCGGTTGCAAAGGCCCCCTGTGGTTGCCTTGGCTGATGTGGGCGATCCTGGCGTCGCAGCGGACCGGCCGCCCGGTGCGCCTGGAACTCACCCGTGCCCAGCTGTTCAACCTGGTTGGCCGGCGGCAGGAGACGGTGCAGGACTTGGCCCTGGGCTTCGACGCCGACGGCCGGCTCACCGCCATCGACCACCAGGTGCTGGCCCAGACCGCCACACATGGTGACTACAGCGACGCCACCGCGACCACCGCGCGCTCGCTCTACGGCTGCGCAAACGTCACCACTGGACATCTTGTGGTGCGCACCAACGAGCCACTGCCCGCCCCGATGCGCGCACCCGGCGTGGCGCCCGGCACCTTCGCGCTGGAGTCGGCGATGGACGAGGCGGCTGAGGCACTGAGCATCGACCCCGTCGAGCTGCGGGTGCGCAACTATGCCGACCGCGACCTCGATGCAGACAAGCCGTGGAGCAGCAACGGCCTGCTGGCGTGCTACGCCACCGCCGCCGAGCAGTTCGGTTGGGCGGGGCGGCCGGCGCCGGGGAAAGCCAGCGACGGGCGCTGGCGGGTCGGGGTCGGCATGGCCTCATCCGTCTATCCGGTCCACCGGCAGCCCTGTCGGGTGAAGGTGCTCATCGACGCCGATGCGCGTTTGCTGGTCCAGTGCGGAACACAGGACTTCGGTCAGGGCCTTTACACAGCGATGGGCCAACTGGCCGCCGATGGACTGGGCATCGACATGGACCAGGTCCGGGTGGAATTGGGCGACACGGACCTGCCCGAGGGCCCCTTCACCGGTGGCTCGATGGTGACGGCGAGCTTTGCGCCAGCGGTCGAAGACGCTATGGCGGACCTGCGCGCGCGGCTGGCCGAACTGGCCGTAGCGGATGAGGCCTCGCCGCTGGCGGGCGCGGACGCCAGCGATCTGATCTTCGCTGGTGGGCTGGTCCGCAGCGGTAGCGGAAACGCCGCCGAGAGCTTGGCCGACCTGGTGGCCCGGTGTGCGCCGGAAGGCCTGGAGGCTGAGGGCGCCGCGACGCCGCCGGAAGCCCAGCCGTCCAGCGCCAATGGCTACGGTGCGGTCTTTGTGGAAGTGGGCGTCGATCCGGACCTCGGAGAAGTGCGCGTGCGTCGCTGTGTGGCCGCCTTCGCCGCCGGCCGCATCCTGAACGCCCGAATGGCCCACAGCCAGTACGTGGGTGGCCTGACCGGTGGTATCGGCATGGCCCTGCACGAGCACGTCGACACCGACAAGGCGACCGGTCGCATCGTGGGTGACAACCTCGCCGACTACCTGATCCCCACCCACGCCGACATGCCCGAGTTCGACATCACGATGCTGGACGAAGACGACCCGCTGCTTCCATCCGGCATCAAGGGCATCGGCATGTTGGGCAGCGCAGGCATCCAGGCCGCCATTGCCAATGCCGTTCACGACGCCGTCGGTAGGCGCGTGCGACGGCTGCCGATCCGAATCGAGGACGTACTCGGTCAATGAAAAACCCACTGGCTGATCGGCGGCACGATGCCTGTTGACACCGCCAAAAAGAAAGTAAATCGAGTGAACACGCAGACTACAAAGATGGCCCTGGCGAATACTGATGAAACCACCAGAACCGAACGCGCCAGAGCCAAGCAAGGCATCGACGCGCCCACCGCCGTTCTTGTTGGGGCGACCGGCGGACTGGGCCACGCCCTTGCCAGGCTCCTCGCGGCCGAGGGCTTCCGGATCGTGCTCGCGGCGCGGCGCGAGCAAAACGCCGCGGTGGTGACCGACCGGAGCGACGGTTCGGCGATTTACCTGCGCGCGGATGTCACCGATCCGGCAAGCCTCCAGGAGTTGGCAACTGCGGCTTTCGAGCACCTCGGCCGGATCGATGCGGTGGTGAACCTCGCAGGCATCTCGCCGCGCAAGCCCCTTGAGGACTACACGACGGCCGACGTCGACGCACTGATGGCGGTCAACGTGAAGGGGCCGATCTACTTGACCCAGGCATTCCTGCCGCGGCTGCTTAAGCAAAGCGGAGGTGCGGTGGTCGTCCACCTCGGTGGTGCCATGGACGGCCGGGTGGCGCTGCCGTTCATGAGCGCCTATGCGGCGACCCGCGGCGCGCTGGCGAGCTACGTTCAAGGCGCCAACCGCGAGCTGGCCGGAACCGACGTTGTGCTGTCCTTCTTCGGACCTGTGCCCTCCAACACCGAGTCGGAGTCTCCGTACTTCGACATGTGGCGCAAGATGGGCGTTGCTCTGTGCGAGCCCGACGTGGTCGCACGCGAGATTCTGGCCACCATCCGCCAGCGACGCCGCGCCCATGTCATGGGCGGCGGGCTACTCAAGATGCTCACACTTGCGAACGCCGTGTCGCCGTCCATTGCCGACGCAATCGGTCTACGGCGATTCGGCAAGCTCATCAAGGAGCACAGCCCTCGCTGATCTCCGCACGCGGTGCCTCGCGCACGCCACCGGCTGTATGCAAAGGGGCTGTCGCCCCTTCTCATCAGTCCGCCCCCGTGGTGTGGTTTGAACGAGGGCTTTGGTGCTGAAACGACGCCGATTGCGAACGACCGCTTCAGGGCACAGTTTTTCGTACTTTCTCGGTCAGCTACGGGCGCACTACTGTCATCGGTGGAGACCCGCTGTCGGCCAGGAGCGGACAACGGTCGCTCGCCCTGTCATTGCACACGTGCCCCTCAGCGCATGGGCAGGGGTGGCGCGGGGCCGGGAACGGCGCGTTGATGGCTTCCTTCTGGCGTGCCGGCTGACCACTGTCTGCATCCGGGGTGATTGCCGTTCTGCTCCCGCCCGATGAGCGCCAGGAGGCCCCTGTGCAAGGCGTTCGAGCGTCCCTGTAGACTGGCTTTCCCATGGAAATTGCAGAGCTCCAGACGGATGAGGTTCGCTGACCACGACCGCCCATGGCGAGGCTATGCGCTGGCGTTCGTGGCTGTGGCCGCAGGCCTGCTGCTGCGGTACATCCTGTCGCCCCTGCTCGGCCAACAAGGGCCGTACCTGATCCTCACACTCTCCATCGTCCTGGCCGGACTTTACGGCGGCTTTGGTCCTGCAATCTTGGCGACGGCGCTGGGGACCATGGTAGGCACGTACCTCTTCATCGGCACGAAGCCCGGCTGGGAGAGCGTGCTGGAGTTGCCGAACATCACGCGAACTCTGCTCTTCGTGGCGATCGGCGTCAGCATCAGCGTGATCAGTGGACGGCTGAAAGCGTCTCGACGCGCGTTGGCCGCGAGCGTCCTCGAATTGCGCAAGAGCAATCGCGCAAAAGACCAGGTCCTGGCCACCGTCGCACACGAAATCCGCAACCCGCTGTCCGCGTTGACCTCTGCGATCACCGTCCTGGAGCGCGCTGGCACCGATCCAACGAAGCTGGCGCGGGCCACTGGGATCGTCGGCCGGCAAGTGGCTCAGATCTCGCGCCTGTCCGATGACCTGACCGAGGCCTCCAGCGTCCTGCATGGCCGTCTCGACATCCAGGCGAGTGCCCTCGATTTGCGATTCGTCCTGCGGCAGGCGCTTGAGCAGAGCAGTGCACTCATGGTCAGCCGGCAGCATGAACTCACCAGCGAGATCCCCGGTGAGCCTGCACATGTGTGGGGCGATGCAGGCCGTCTCGTCCAGGTGTTCGCGAATCTGTTGAACAACGCTGTGAAGTACACCCCGCCTGGTGGGCGGATCACCCTGAAGCTATCGCGCGCCGGAAGTGAATGGGTGACCAGCATCACCGACAACGGCCAAGGCTTCGACAAGACAACGGAAGCCGAGATGTTCGAGCCGTTCGTTCAGGCACCTGCCGCGATCGGGAGCGAGAGCAGTGGCCTGGGGCTCGGCCTTGCCATCGTCAAGCGGATCGTGGAACTGCATGACGGACAGGTCTTCGCAAACAGCCGGGGGCCCGGACAGGGCGCGACCTTCACCGTGCTGCTGCCGTTCGCTTCTTCGGAAGCGCCTGGAAGCATCGGCGACAAGGGCCCGTTGCAACCTTAGCGGGCGCCAGGTCGACGGCCCGGCTGCGACCCCCGACGTCTGCTGTTGGGCGCATGCCTGCCCTTCCAGGCACCTTGCGCCAGCCCCGAGGGCCAGCAAGCCGGCTGGCACCGCGGCAGCCGCATCACCTACACGGGGCCGTGCGAGAGCGGCCTACAAAGCCAGCTGTCGCCGACCGGGAGCCCCACCATGCAGCCTGCCCTCGACCTTGCCGCTCTTGGCAAGACCCCCTTCCCGGGCGCCTCGCCCGCCTACGAAGACGCCCGACGCGCCCTCCTGGCCGAGGAGATCGAATTCCGACGCCGCATGACGCGGCTCGTGGCGCAGCGCCGCGCGCTGCCGCCCGGCCCGGTGATCCGCAAGGACTACCGGTTCGAGGACGCGCGGGGCTCCGACGTGGGCCTGCGCGACCTGTTCGGCGACCACACCACGCTGGTCACCTACTTCTGGATGTACGGCCCGCAGCGCGAGCGGCCCTGCCCCATGTGCACGAACTGGCTCGGCGCCGTGAACGGCAACGCGGCCGACATCCAGCAGCGCGTGGCGCTGAAGATCCTTGGCCGCTCGCCGGTGGAGCGCCAGCGCGCGTTCGCCCAGGAGCGCGGCTGGCGCGACCTGGACTTCGTGCAGACGCTGGGCGACGACTATGCGCGCGACCTCGGCGTGCTGATGGAGGACGGCAGCGAGTACCCGGCGCTGGTGGTCTACCGGCGCGACGGCGACACAGTCCGGCTGTTCTGGGCCAGCGAGATGACCAAGGCCATGGCCGACCCCGGCGAAGACCCGCGCGACGCGCCGGACATCGCGGCGCTGTGGTCGATCCTGGACCTGACGCCCGAAGGCCGGCCCGCGGATTGGTACCCCAAGCTGCACTATTGAGGCTGGATATATCTGCAGTATTCCGACGAAAAGCTGTATGCTTGAACAGCCAATCAAGGAGCTTTCGATGGACACCCTGCTCGACACCGCCTACCTGGTCGCACTGGTCGAACCGGCCTTGCCAGAGGCCGCCCGCATGCAAGCTGAACTGCGCTACTGTCGCGAACTGGAGCGCCGGCTGGGCACGCCCGATGACGTGGCGCACGCCCTGCGCGCGATTGCGCGCGTGGCCGCGCTTGAGGACGAACCCGGCGCCGAGGCCCAGACCCTTCTCGTCCAATGGCGGCTGGCCAACCACGCAGCGCGCCAGCTGGCCGTGCAGGACCTGCCACAGGCCGCCGCGCAGGCGCGGTTCGAGGTGCGGCTGGGGTGAGCGCCGGCGTCCACACTTCTGTGGATAGCCGATCGGCGCTCCCAGGCCAGCCTGCGCAAACCCTCGTTGTGCATTGGCACTGCCATCTCTACATTTGCCCGAATATATTGGTGCAACTTTCGAGCGAAGGGAGTCGCAAGAGCGAGCCATGCGCAGCCCATCCTCACCGTGGGTCTGGTCCCTCGTCGCGCTGGCGATGGGATGCGCGCTGGCCTTTGCAGAGGCGCACCGCATCGCCGCCGCGCAGCAGGAAGTCCGCGCGCAGCGCTTCGACAGCCTGGTCGAGCGCGCGACCGCCGAACTGCTCGAGCGCCTGAACATCTACGAGTACGGCCTGCGCGGCACACGCGGCGCGGTCATCGCAGCGGGCAACGGCCAGATCAGGCGCGAGAGCTTTCGCCGCTACGCCGAATCGCGCGAGATGGCGCGCGAGTTCCCGGGGGCCCGCGGCTTCGGCTTCGTGCGGCGCGTGCCGCAGGCGCAGCTGCCCGAGTTCCTGGCGCAGGCGCGCGCGGAGCGGGCGGACTTCGCAGTCCAGCAGCGCAGCGCCCACGACGGCGATCTGCTCATCATCCAGTACGTCGAGCCCGAGGCGCAGAACCGCGAGGCCATCGGCCTGGACATCGCCTCCGAAGCGAACCGGCGCGACGCGGCTTTGCAGGCCTTGCGCAGCGGCCAGCCCACGCTGACGCGCCCGATCACGCTGCTGCAGGCCAGCGGCCAGCCGTCGCAGGGCTTTCTGTTCCTGCTGCCCATCTACACCGCCCACGACGGCCGGGCCTTGCCGCTGGACGCCGCATTGACCGCCGAGGGCCTGGCCTACGCGCCGCTCGTGATCAACGAGGTGCTGGCCGGGCAGGCGCTGATCCACGACGAGCTCTCGCTCGCGCTGTACGACACCGACGGCACGCAGCCGCCGCAGCGCTTCTTCGCAGAGCCCCAGGCCGACGATGCGGCGCACGCCGGTCTGGTGCGCCGCGTGGCGCTGGCCGTGTACGGCCGCCAATGGATCGCCGAGGTCAAGGCCACGCCGGTGTTCTCGGCACGGCTCGGCCTGCCGCCGCCGCAGCGCACGGCGCAGCTGATGATGGGCGCGAGCGCGCTGCTGGCCACCCTGCTCTACTTCTTCCTGCGCGACCGGCAGCACCGCCGCCAGGCCATGGTGGAGGACGCCCACATGGCCGCCATCGCGGAGAACGCCGGTGACGGCATCGTCGGCCTGGACCCGCAAGGCCGGATCACGCGCTGGAACCGCGCGGCCGAGAGCATCTTCGGCCGCAGCACGGCGCAGGTGCTGGGCCGCCCGCTGCAGGATCTCCTGACGGGCGCGGACGGCAGCGCCCCGGGCCCGCTGCTGCCCACGGCGCGCACGGAGTTCACGGCACAGCTGCAGCGCGACGGCCGCCGCATCGACCTGGACATCCGCAGCGCGCCCGTGGTTGCCCAGGACGGCCGGAGCCTGGGGCTGGCCGTCACGGTGCGCGACATCACCGAGCAGCTGCGCGCCGACGAGCGCTTCCAGCTGGCGGTGGAGGCTGCGCCGACGGCGATGCTGATGGTCGATGCGCAGCAGCGCATCGTGTTGGCCAGCCGCAAGGCCGAGGAGCTGTTCGGCCACGACGCGGCCGAACTGCGTGGCCTGTCGCTGGATGCGCTGATTCCGGAGGGCCACCGCAGCGACCACGCCGACAACGTGGCCAGCTACCTGCGCGCACCGCAGCCGCGCGCCATGGGCCAGGGCCGCGCGCTGTACGCGCGCCACCGCGACGGGCGCGCCATCCCGGTGGAGATCGGCCTGAACCCGGTGCGCACGCGCGAGGGGCCGGCCACGCTGGCCTCCATCACCGACATCTCGCAGCGGCGCCGGCTGGAGGTGCAGCTGCAGGCCACGCTGGACCGGCTGCGCCTGGCGGTGGCCGCGGCAGATGTCGGCATCTGGGTCTGGCGCCTGGAAGACGAGGAGATGGAATGGGACGCGCGCATGTTCGATATCTACGGCGTGCCGCCCGCGCTGCGTGCCGGCAGCGGCTGGGTCGCGTTCTGGCAGTCGCGCGTGCACCCGGACGACCTGCTGGCGCTGCAGCCGGGGCTGGAGCGGCTGCGGCGCGAGGGCGGCACCTACGAAGCCAGCTTCCGCATCACGCGCGCGGGCGAGACCCGCCACATCCAGGCCGCCGCCATCGTCGAGCACGGCCCCGATGGGCGCGTGCAGCGGCTGGTCGGCATCAACCGCGACATCACGGCGCAGATCACCGCACAAGACCGCATCCTGGAGCTCAACACCTCGCTGGAGGAACAGGTCGCGCGGCGCACGCAGGAGTTGCACCACGCGCTGGAGGACGCGCGCCAGGCCACCCGCACCAAGTCGGAGTTCCTGGCCAACATGAGCCACGAGATCCGCACGCCGATGAACGCCATCCTGGGCCTGTGCTACCTGCTGGCCGGCCAGCAGTTGCCGGCCGATGCGCAGGCCATGCTGCAACGCCTGCGCGACGCCGGCCAGGGCCTGCTGGCCATCATCAACGACATCCTGGACTTCTCCAAGATCGAGGCGCACCGGCTGGAGATCGAGCAGCAGCCCTTCGACCTGGGCGGCGTGCTGGACAACCTGGCCTCGGTCATGGCCGCGGCCCGTGGCGACAAGCCGGTGGCCCTCGTCGTGCAGCCGCCGCCGGCCGGCTGCCGCTACCTGGTCGGCGACAGCCTGCGCCTGGGCCAGGTGCTCATGAACCTGCTCAGCAACGCCATCAAGTTCACCGAGCGGGGCGAGGTCACGCTGGGCGTGGCGCGCGAGGACGACGGCGCCACGCCGGGCCGGGTGCGGCTGCGCCTGTGGGTGTCCGACACGGGCATCGGCATCGGGCCCGAGCAGCAGGCGCACATCTTCGAAGCCTTCAGCCAGGCCGACAGCTCGACCTCGCGGCGCTTCGGCGGCACCGGCCTGGGGCTGACCATCAGCAGCCACCTGGTGGGCCTGATGGGCGGCAACCTGACCGTGGCCAGCGTGCCCGGTGTCGGCAGCACCTTCAGCTTCACGCTCGATGTCGCCACCACCACGGCCGAGCGCTGCCCACCATTGCACCAGGCCGCCGCCCGCCTGGCCTGCGGCGCCGCGGCACGCAGGCTGCAAGGCATGGCGCTGCTGGTCGTCGACGACAGCGAGATCAACCGCGAGGTGGCGGCGCGCATCCTGGGCGGGGAAGGCGCCACGGTGTCGCTGGCCGACGACGGCAGCAGCGCGCTGGCCCGGCTGGCGCAGCAGCCCACCGCCTTCGACGTGGTGCTCATGGACATCCAGATGCCGGGCATGGACGGCTACGAGGCGACGCGGCGCATCCGCGCCACGCCGGCCCTGCGCCAGCTGCCCGTGGTGGCGCTGACGGCGGGCGCATTCCCATCGGAGCGCGACAAGGCCCTGGCCAGCGGGCTCGACGCCTTCGTCGCCAAGCCCTTCCTGGTCGACCAGCTGGTGCAGACCCTGCTGCACGTGCGGCGCAGTGGCCATGCCGCGCCGGCGGACCAGCCGCCGGCCCGGCCCGGCGCCACGGCGCTCGATGTGCAGCGCGGGCTGGCGGTCTATGGCGACGCCGCGGCGTTCGCCCTGGCCCTGGGCCGGTTCATGCAGCTGTACGGCGACGAGGCGCTGCAGCTGCGCCGCGCCAGCCCGGCCGAAGCCGCGGCGCTGGCGCACCGGCTGCGCGGCGCGGCGGCGCAGCTGGGGCTGGTCGATGTGGCCGAGCGCGCCGCCGCCTACGAGCATGCGCTGGGCAGCGGCCGCGCGACGGACGCCGCACTGGATGCGCTGGCGCAGGCGATGGCGCAGGCCGGCGCTGCGGTTGCCGACTACGCGCGCCAGGCTGGCGGCTGACCTGCGCCACGCAGCGCGTGGGCGTTGCCCACCGGGCGCAGCGCGAGAGCGCCGCCCGCGGGCTCAGCGGTAGGGGTTCTGGAAGCCCAGCCGCTCCAGGATCTCGGCTTCGCGCGCTTCCATGGCCTCGGCGTCCTCTTCGCCGGTCTCGTGGTCCCAGCCCTGGGCGTGCAGCGTGCCGTGCACGAGCAGGTGGGCGTAATGCGCCTGCAGCGTCTTGCCGTTCTCGCGTGCCTCCTGCGCGACGACAGGCGCGCACAGCACGAGGTCGGCCGTGACCACGGGCTCCTGCGTGTAGTCGAAGGTCAGCACGTTGGTGGCGTAGTCGCGCTGGCGGTAGTCGCGGTTGAGCGCCTGGCCCTCCTCGGCGCCGACGATGCGCACGGTGATCTCGGCGTCCGTGTCGAGCGCGTGGCGGATCCAGCGCTGCACCTTGTGGCGCGGCAGCGCGGCGCGGTGTTCGGCCACGCCGTCGAAAGCGGCGAATTGCAGCGACAGCTGCAGCCCGTTCAACACGCTCATCGTGCCCCCCGGCGCGCACGCACCACCTGCTCGGCCGCGTCGCGGCCGGTGGCGTCGGCATCGCCACCGCTGCCACGCGCGTCGTAGGCATCGACGATGCGCGCCACCAGCGGATGGCGCACCACGTCGGCGCTGGTCAGCCGCGTGATGGCGATGCCCTTGACGCGCTTCAGGACACGCTCGGCATCGATCAGGCCCGACAGCTGCTGCTTTGGCAGGTCGATCTGGCTCACGTCGCCCGTCACCACGGCCTTGGCGCCGAAGCCGATGCGCGTGAGGAACATCTTCATCTGCTCGGGCGTGGTGTTCTGCGCCTCGTCCAGGATCACGAAGGCGTTGTTCAGCGTGCGCCCGCGCATGAAGGCCAGCGGCGCGATCTCCAGTGCATTGCGCTCGAAGCACTTGGCCACGCGCTCGGCACCCATGAGGTCGTACAGCGCGTCGTAGAGCGGGCGCAGGTAGGGGTCGATCTTCTGCGCCAGATCGCCGGGCAGAAAGCCCAGGCGCTCGCCGGCCTCGACGGCCGGGCGCGTGAGCACGATGCGCTGCACGGCCGAGCGCTCCAGCGCGTCGACGGCGCAGGCCACGGCCAGGTAGGTCTTGCCGGTGCCCGCCGGGCCGATGCCGAAGGTGATGTCGTGGCTGGCGATGTTGTCCAGGTAGGTGGCCTGGTTGAGCGTGCGCGCCTTGAGGTCGCTGCGGCGCGTCAGCAGCGAGGGGCCTTCCGGGCCGCCGGAGACATCGCCGTCGCCGGCCAGCATCAGCTGCACGGTGTCGGTGGCGATCGGGCGGGCGGCGATCTCGTACATCGCCTGCAGCACCTCGAGCGCGCGCTGGGCCTTGGCCTTGGGGCCGTCGATCTTGAACTGCTCGTGGCGGTGGGCGATTTTGACCGCGAGCGCAGTCTCGATCTGGCGCAGGTGCGCGTCCATGGGGCCGCACACGTGGTCCAGCCGGGTGTTGTTGGGGGGCGTGAAGTTGTGGCGGACGATCATGGCGCCATTGTCGCCCGCTACCATCGCCGCCCATGATCGGACGACTGCAGGGCCTGCTGGCCGAAAAGAACCCACCCCAGGTGCTGGTGGATTGCCACGGCGTGGGCTATGAGGTCGACGTGCCCATGAGCACCTTCTACAACCTGCCCGCGCTGGGCGAACGGGTGACGCTGCTCACGCACTTCATCGTGCGCGAGGACGCGCAGCTGCTGTTCGGCTTCGGCACCGCGGCCGAGCGCAACACCTTCCGCCAGCTCATCAAGATCACCGGTGTGGGCCCGCGCACGGCGCTGGGTGTGCTGTCGGGCCTGGGCGTGGCCGACCTGGCGCAGGCCGTCACGCTGCAGGAAAGCGGCCGGCTCATCAAGGTGCCTGGCATCGGCAAGAAGATCGCCGAGCGGCTGCTGCTGGAGCTCAAGGGCAAGCTCGGCGCCGACATCGGCCCGCACCAGGGCGCCACCACCGACCACCAGGCCGACATCCTGCAGGCGCTGCTGGCGCTGGGCTACAGCGACAAGGAAGCCGCCGCCGCGCTGAAGGCCCTGCCCCAGGACGTGGGTGTGAGCGAGGGCATCAAGCTCGCGCTGAAGGCCTTGTCCAAGGCCTAATTGCGGGTGGAGGAACCGCCCGCGCGCCCTGGCGCCGGGCTTGGCGCACCCGCCCGCTAAACTCGCCGGCTGCCCCCGCAGCCCCTTCTCGAGCCCGCCCGCCGCCATGTTCGCCTCCACCGATCCCGCCACCATCGCCCGGACTGTCGTCATCGGCGGGCTGCTCATCGGCCTGGCCCTGGGCATCGTCGGCCAGGCGAGCCGCTTCTGCATCCGCGGCGCCATCGCCGACTGGGTGATCTTCCGCGGCCCGGCGCGGCTGGCCTCCTGGCTGCTGGCCATCGGTGTGGGAGCGCTGTGCGTGCAGGGCCTGGTCAGCGGCGGGCTGCTGGACGCCACGCGCACCATCGCCTGGTCGGACCGGCTGGCCTGGCTCTCCTGCGCGGTCGGCGGGCTGCTGTTCGGCTACGGGATGATCCTGTCCGGCGGCTGCCCGCAGCGGTGCCTCGTGAAGGCCGGCTCGGGCAGCCTCAAGGCCATGGTCGTGCTGGTGCTGGTGGCGATTGCCGCCCTCATGACGCTGCGCGGCGCCTTCGCCGGCCTGCGGGTGGATTACCTGGATGCAGCCGCGCTGCCGCTGGCCGGCCCGCAGGACCTGGGCGGCCTGCTGTCGCGCGCGTCCGGCGTGGGCGCCGCGGGCCTGCGCTGGGCCCTGGCCGGGCTGATCGCTGCGGGCGCCTTCGCTTTCGCCTGGCGCGCACGCCAGCGCCTGGACGCCGTGCACTGGGTCGGCGGCATCGGCGTGGGCCTGCTCCTGGGCGTGGCGCTGTTCATCACCGGCCACCTGGGCTTCCTGGCGGAACACCCGGAGACGCTGGAATCGGCCTGGCTGGGCACGCAGTCGCGCCGGCCCGAGGGCCTGTCGTTCGCCGCGCCCATGGCCGCCGCGCTGGATCTGCTCACGCTGTGGACCGACCGCGCCACCGTGTTGACCTTCGGCGTGGCCGTGGCGCTGGGCGTGCTGGTGGGCAGCCACATCAGCGCGCGGCTGCGCGGCGAATTCCGCCTGGAATCCTTCACCACGCCGGGCGAGCTGGCATCGCACAGCGCCGGCGCGCTGCTGATGGGCTTCGGCGGCGTGACGGCCCTGGGCTGCTCGGTCGGCAATGGGGTCACCGGGCTGGCGCTGCAGTCGGCCGGCTCGGTGCTGGCCGTGGCCGGCATCGTGGCCGGCGCCTGCCTGGCGCTGCTCGTGCAGGACCGGCACAGCGCGGCGCGCGGCATCGGCACGCCGGTGGCGCCGAGCGCAAGCCGCTGAGCGCCGTTCAGGCGGCGTAGCCGGGGTTGGGCAACCCGCCCGTGAGCCTGGGCTGGTTCACCTTGCGCGGCGTGACCTTGCCGCCCTGCGCCTGGAGCCATTGCTCCACCACCTCCCAGACGGGCCGGTTGCCGGCCCTGGCGGCCTCCTCCGCCACCGGGGCCCAGCCGGCCACCTTGTAGCTGCGGCCGGCCTCGATGGGCTTGCCGTGCAGCCGCATGTCCTCGATGCGCCTGCCGGCTGCCGCCAGGGGGTTGCAGCTGTACTGCAGCCCGCCGACGCGCACCATGTCGCCGCCCTGCTGGTAGTAGGGATCGGGGTTGAACAGGTTGTCGCAGACGTCTTCCAGCACGGTCTTGAGCATCTCGCCAGACATCGCCGTCACGGTGGCGTACGAGTAGGTGGTGGCGGTCATGTCCATGAGCCACTCGCGCGTGATGGCCTGGCCCGACAGCAGGCTGGTGCCCCAGCGAAAGCCGGGAGAGAACGCGATCTCGGCACCCTGCACGTCCATCAGCGCGTCCAGCAGCAGCTGGTCGCCCGAGCCGTTGAAGTTGCCGCGCCGGTAGAGCAGGCCCTCCGTGTGGGCCAGCGTTTCACCGAGCTTTGCTTCGTAGGGCGCGCGGATCTTCGTGATCAGCGCGTCCATGGCGGGGTCGGCCGGCAGCATGTTGGCGAACACGGGCAGCAGCCGGTAGCGGAAGTCCGCCACTTTGCCGTCCTTGACGTCGAAGTCCAGCACCCCGAGGAACTTGCCGTTGGAGCCGGCGTTGGTGACGATGGTCTTGCCGCCACGGTTCTCGACCAGCGAGGCGACCGGCATGCCGTCGTGCGTGTGGCCACCCAGGATGGCGTCCACACCGCTCACGCGGCCGGCCATCTTCAGATCGACGTCCATGCCGTTGTGGCTCAGTACCACGACCACCTGCGCACCCTTGGCGCGCGCCTCGTCCACCATCTTCTGCAGGTTCTCGTCCTGGATGCCGAACTCCCAGTCGGCCACGAGGTAGCGCGGGTTGGCGATCGGCGTGTAGGGAAAGGCCTGGCCGATGATGGCGCAGGGCACGCCGTTGATGGGGCGGATCACGTAGGGCTTGAAGACCGGGTCGCCGAAGTCGGTGGTCTTGACGTTCTGTGCGACGAAGTCGACCTGGCCCGCGAAGTCCTTGTCGATGATCTCCTTCACGCGCTCCATGCCCAGCGTGAACTCCCAGTGCCCCGTCATCACGTCCACGCCGAGCAGCTTGGCGGCGTCCACCATGTCCTGGCCTTTGGTCCACAGCGCCGTGGCCGAACCCTGCCAGGTGTCGCCGCCGTCGAGCAGCAGTGCGCCGGGCCGGCTCGCACGCATGCGCTTGACGAGCGTGGACAGGTGCGCGAAGCCGCCGACCTTGCCGTAGCGGCGCGCCGCCTGGTCGAAGTCGAGGTAGGTCAGCGCGTGGGCCTGGGCGCTGCCCGGCGGCACCCTGGCGGCCTTGAGCAGATGCTCGCCCACCAGGTGCGGCAGCCGGCCCTGCATGCCGGCGATGCCCAGGTTCACGCTGGGTTCGCGGAAGTGGATGGGTTTGAGCTGCGCGTGGCAGTCGGTCATGTGCAGGAAGGACACATTGCCGAAGCGCGGCAACTCGTACAGCGCCAAGGACGCGGCCGCAGCGTCGGCCTCGCTCCACCGTCCCAGGCCCATGCCGGCCACCGAAGCGGCGCCCATGACCTGCAGGAACTCACGCTTGGTCAGATTCATGAATCAGCAGTTGCTTATGGATGGGAGATGAAAAAGGCCTGGGATTCCCAGGCCCGCAGGCTCATTGATTGACCGGTGAGGCCGGGTCGAGCAGCAGCGCCATGATGTCGCGCACCTGCGCCTCGGTCAGGTTGCCCATGTGGCCCGAACGCGGCATGTTGGAGCAGGCGTTGTAGGCCTTGGCGTTCCAGATCTTGCCCCAGGTGTATTCCACGATGGGCTTGGCCGCCGCGCCGGAAGGATCGGTCACGCCGCGCAGCTTGCCGTAGTGGTACAGGCTTGGGCCGATGGTGCCGAAGGAAATCTCCTCCTTGGCGATCTGGTGGCAGTTGTAGCAGTTGCCGCCATTCACGGTGCCCGCCGCATCGGTCCAGGTCTGGCCCCGGCCGCTCTGGGCGATCCTCTCGCCCTCTTTCCAGTCGCCCAGGAACCGGCCGTCGGCAGGCCACTTCACGGCCTTGAGGTTCTCGGCCTCGATGCGCCTGGCCACCTCGGGCGCCAGCGGCTTGCCGGCGACGTCTGCCGCGTTGCACAGCTTCAAGGTCTCGTCGATGCCGGTGACCCGGTCGACCGTGGCGATGCCCTGGGCGCGGAAGCCGGCCTTGACCATGTCTGCGGCCACCTGGTCGGCGTCGGTGGCGGCGCCGCCCATGCGGCTGGCGCAGCCCACCAGGACGGCTGCCGAGGCCAGCGCCGCGGCCATGACGATGCGTGTCTTGTTCATGCCTGCTCCTGCTTCAGCGCTTGATGGCGGGTGCGGCGGACTTGGCACCCCTGGCGTTGACGCCGAGGTAGGTGCTCAACGCCGTCAGCGCATCGGCGCCGAACTCCGGATAGGGAAAGCGCTGCTGGCGATAGCAGTCGTTCAGGCGCAACTGCATGCTCCACATCTGCCCGTTGGAGACGCGGTAGGCCGGCCACGCCGCGAAGCCGACGCCGTCGCCGGGGTTCTTGGTCAGATTGGGCAGGTCCTGCAGGCGGATGCGCTTGCCGTCCTCGCCATGGCAGGAGGCGCAGGCGAAATCGTGGGTGCCGCCGCGCATGAAGAACAGGCGCTTGCCCGCCTCGTAGTAGGTCTTCTCCTGGGCGTGGTTCTGCGGCAGGTTGAACGGCAGCCCCTTGGACTCGGCGGCCACGTAAGTGGCCAGCGCCGTCACATTGGCCATCTCGCCGCGGCCGAACGGCGTCTTGGCGATCTCGGCGGCATCGAAGCCCTGCTGCTGCTGCATGCAGGTGACGAGCCGCGTCTCCAGGTCCTGGACCTTGCCGGTGTCGGCGAAGTAGCGCGGCAGCTCGACGAAGGCGCCCTTGACCACGCCCGGGCCCTTGCCCAGGTCGCAGCCCTGCAGCGAAGCGTTCCGGGGCCCGCGCTTGCTCTTCCACAGCTCCTCGCCCTTGGCTTCGAAGAGGTCCGCCGGATTGCCGTCTTCCAGCATCTTGCGGTACTCCTCGATCGATTCGGTCGTGGTCTTCTGGGCGAACGCGCCCGGCGCTGCGGCGAGGCCCAGCAGCACGGCCCAGAGTGTTGTCTTCGTTGTTGTCATGCGTTCCACTCGTTGTCGACAAGCCCTGTGGGGAGGGGGAAGGCTCAGAAGCTGTGAATGAATCGATCGCGGCCACGACGGGGTGCGCCGGGCCACAGGCGTAGGCGCAGGCCGCCGCCCGGGCTCGTGCCCGGGCAAGGCCTGCAACGCCCGCATGTGGGCTGGCGTGCCCCGGCCCGAAGGGCGAGGCCCCTGGCGCGACGAAGGCGATGGAAGCTGGCTGTCATGGGGCCTCGCGTGGTCGTGAGGGATTCGTTCACAGCTTCTCAGGACACGGTCGCTTCGTCCGTGCGCGTGTCGCCCTTGTTGTCCTTCCAGGTGACCGAGACCTTGTCGCCGGCCTTGGCACCCTTCAGTGTGAATTGCATGAAGGGATTCTTGGAGACCGCGGGGCCCCACTCTGCGCTCAGCACCGGCTTGCCGTTGTGGGCCGCGGTGACTTCGGTGATGTGCCAGGCGGGGATGGTCTTGCCCGCGCTGTCCTTGCGCTGGCCGGTTTCCATTTCGTGGCTCATGAGGACGCGGACGACGGCATTGCCGCCGTTGGCCTGCGCGCGGATGCGCATCGGATCTGCCATGGTGCTGTGCTCCTGGATGTCTGGATGGGATGAAGTCTTGCGCCGCTCAGCCGCCGCAGCCGCCGAGCGTGACCTTGACTTCCTTCTTCGCGTACAGCGCCTTGCCGTCGTTGGTGATCGCCACGGCGTACACATCGGAGGTCTGGCCCATCTTGGCGCGCGTGGAGAAGCTGGGCTCGACCGCGTCGGACACGTTGAACATCGCGACCAGCGCGTTCGGGTTCTTCTCGACCAGTACCAGCAGGTGCTTGAGGTTGGGCAGCGTGGAGGCCACGGCCATCGGCACGACGGCGCCGTTCTCGGCGATGTCGGGTGCGGTCAGGGTCACGTCCTTGCTCTCGGCGGGCGCGCTGCCGCCGAAGGCCTTGGCCGCGTCGGCGATGCTCTTGGCTTCGAAAGCCGTCTTGTTGAACGCGAACGCATCGCGCGGAAGGAGGCCGGCAGCGGCCAGAAGGCCGGCCACCGCCATGGATTGCTGCAAGGTATCGCGTCGGGTTTGCATCGCGGCTCCAGATGACTCGTTAGTTAAGCAGATACTAATGTGATGGGGGTCACGCACTATCGGGAATATCCCTGTCGGTCAGCGGCTTGCGCCGCTGGCGAGCCAGCCGGCGATTCTCTGCGCATCCTCGGCGGAGATCTCCTGCGGCGGCATCGGCATGCTGCCCCACACGCCGGCCCCGCCCGACTTGATCTTGCCGGCCAGGTACGCGCCCTGGCCTGCGTGCCTGGCCGCGATCTCGGCCCAGCTCGGCCCGATGGTCTTGCGGTCGGGCGCGTGGCAGGCCGTGCAGCTGTTCCTCGCCAGCAGCTCGCCGGGCATGGCGGAGCCAGCGGCAGCCGGCGCGCCCGTGGCAACACCCGCGGTCGCGCCCGTGGCAGCGCCACGCTGGGCGCCGACCAGGCGGTTCTGCTCGGCCAGGTTGCCATGCGCATTGCGCGCGAAGTCGGGCAGGCTGGAGGCGACCCGGCCCTCGACCGGGCAATCCTTCATGCAGGCCGTGGCCGCCAAGTCGGGCCGGGCCGCGGTGCCGGCGATGCCGCTGCCGGGCCACAGGGCATGGGCCGTGGCCATGCCGTTGCGGTTGGGCATGCGCTGCTGCACCTCGGCGATGTTGCGGTCGCTGAGCACGTAGTCGTCGGGCACCACACCGGCGAGATTGAGCATGAAGGCGGTCACCGCGTAGACCTCCTCGGTCGACAGCGACTTGGGCTGGTTCCACGGCATGGCCCGGTTGATGTAGTCCCACAGCGTGGAGACGGTGGCCACCTTCATCATCGTGGTGCGGCCGGGGTAGTCGGTGCGCCGCAGGTTGGCCACGCGGCCGGACTGGATGTCCGCAGCCGTGGTGCCGCCGACCAGCGGGTTGAACACCTCGTTGGACTCGCCGAACACACCGTGGCAGGAGGCGCACTTGGCCTCCCACACGTCCTGCCCCTTCGCCACCGAACCTGCGCCCTTGGGCAGGCCCTTGAAGTCGGGGCGCACGTCGATGTCCCAGGCGGCCACCTCGGCCGGCGTGGCCGCGCGGCCCAGGCCCGGGAAGCGCTCCGCAGGCTGGGCCTGCACGGCCGCCGCGCCGGCCAGCAGCACCAGGGCGGCAGCCAGTTCACGCAGTCTGGACATTCTTCACCTCCCCGCTCTCCTGCACCAGCCAGGACTGGACCGCGTTGTTGTGGTAGATCGAGCGCGTGCCCCGCACCGCGCGCAGCTGGCGGTAGCCGGGCTGCACGTAGCCGGTCTCGTCCATGGCGCGGCTCTGCACGATGGCGGGCTTGCCATCCCAGACCCAGTCGATGTCGAAGCGCGTGAGGCACCTGTCCATGACGGGGCCTTGCAGCCGCGCGGTGCGCCAGTTGCGCCCCCCATCGACCGACACGTCCACGCGCTTGACCTTCCCACGGCCCGACCAGGCCAGGCCGGTGATGCTGTAGAAGCCCTTGTCCAGTAGCACCTGGCCGCCCGAAGGCGTGGTGACCACGCTCTTGCACTCCTGGATGCTGGTGTACTGGCGGTGCTGCCCGTCGGGCATGAGGTCGATGTAGTGCACGGCCTCGTCCTTGGCGCCCCAGGGCTGGTCGCCGACCTCGATGCGCCGCAGGTACTTGACCCAGCTGACGCCCTGCACGCCGGGCACCACCAGGCGCAGCGGGTAGCCGTTCTCGGGCCGCAGCATCTCGCCGTTCTGTCCGTAGGCGACCAGCACGGCGCCCGAGCGCACCATGTCCATCGGGATGGTGCGGGTCATGGACGAACCATCGGCGCCCTCGGCCAGCACGAACTGGCCACGCTGCAGGTCGGCTCCGGCCATCTCCAGCAAGGTGATGAGCGGCACGCCGGTGAACTCGCTGCACGAGAGCATGCCGTGCGAGTACTGGCACGTCGGCACGGCCACGTTGCCCCACTCCATGCCGGTGTTGGCGCCGCATTCGATGAAATGGAAGCGCGAGACCGAGGGCAGCCGCATGAGCTCGTCCATGGTGAACACCTTGGCCTGCTTGACCATGCCGTTGAGCATGAGGCGGTGCCGGGACGGGTCGACATCCCACCAGCCCTGGTGGTGCCGTTCGAAGTGCAGGCCGCTCGGCGTGACGATGCCGAACAGGGACTGCAGCGGCGCGAACGACACCGAGGCCTGCGCGGTCTGCGTGAGGCCCGGGCTCTGGCGCCGCTGCACATTGCGCTCGTACCTGGAGGGTTTGCCGTAGCCATCGGTCACCACCGGCTGGCCCAGGCCCGTGGAGTGCTCGGGCAGTTGCAGGATGGCCGGATCGCCGTCCTGCACGGTGGACGCCCCCTGGGCCAGCGCCAGCGGTGCGGCCGCGCCCGCCGCAGCGGCCGCGAAGGCACCACGGATGAAGTCGCGCCTGCCGTTGCGCGCCTCCTGCACCACGCTGGCCAGGCCGGCGCGGTCCAGGAAATTCTCGGGCGCCTTGCGCAGGCGGCCGGGCTCGATGCCTTGCTTGTCCATCTCGGTCCTTTCGCTCACCGCGAACACTTCTTCATGTGCCAGCACCCCCGTCCACCATGCGGCGCACGGCTTCGCACAGCAGGCCGCCGTGCACGGGATGGACGGCGTAGAACACCTGCGCGCCCTTGCGCTGGCGCGTTAGCACACCGCAGCGGTGCAGCGTGGCCAGGTGCTGCGAGACGCTGGACCGGGCGCTGCCCAGTGCCGCCCGCAGTTCGCCCACGTTCATCTCGCTGCGGCACAGCCGCTGCAGGATGCGCAACCGCAGCGGCGTGCCCAGCAGCGCGAACAGCTCCGCCGCGCGCTCGAACACCCGGGCCGAAGCCATGTCTCCCGCCCCCGCATCGCCCTGCGCGGCCGGCGTCTCGCTGGTGGTCGGTGCGCGCCTCATGCCCCGGCCATGGCCGAGACCGCCAGCGCGAGACACGCGAGCTTCATGGGGCTGCCTCCTTGTACGTTTATTTCGAATATCAGCATGTTCGAATGTAATGGAGGCAGACCGGCGATGCCATCCTTGCGCCCCCGGGGAAAACCCTGGAAGCGTGCCGCTTCAGCCGCGCAGCGCCTGCCGCGCCGTGTCGATGCGTGCGTCGAGGTAGGCGCCGTAGAAGTCGGCGCTGGACATGCCACGCAGGCGCGGCGCCAGTTCGCGTCCGGCATGGCCCAGGAACAGCAGCGTCGGTGCGGCATCGACCCGCCAGGCGCGCACCAGCTGCGCGTGGGTGCGCTCCTGCCCGTCGGCGTCGACAACGCGCCTGGCACTGCGCATGTCCACCTGGACCACGGGCAGGCCGCCGTGGCGGCGCAGCGGCACGAGGTGGTGGTCGCGCACGGTGCGGCAGTAGGCGCAGCCGTCCAGGCTCACCATGACCACGAGCGGCTGGCCGGCACCCAGCGCGGCCACGGTTTCGGCAGGCAGAGACGCGGCCAGCGGCAGCGCCGGCTGGGCGTGCAAGGGCAGCGCCTGCCCCCACGCACTGGCCAGGAGCAGCCGGCGCTTCATCGGTCTTCGCGCTCCATCAGCAGGTAGGTGTTGTACGCGTTCATGCGGTTGGCCGCGCCGAACAAGGGCAGGTGCGCGAAGCGTGACCAATCGGTGCGGGCGTAGGCTTCGTCGAAGGGCTCCATGTCGCGCGCGGCCCGGCCCATGGTCTCGCGCAGGTAGGCCAGGTAGTCGCGCGTGAGTTCCATGTCGGCGCGCGCGTCGCGCGACACCGGGCCGTGGCCGGGCACCACCGCCTGGGCGTCGAGCGCCAGCAGGCGGGTGAGCGCCTCGATCCATTCGCCGCTGCGGGCCTGGCCGACGAAAGGCACGCGCCCACGGAACACCAGGTCGCCAGCGAACAGGAGCTTTTGCGATGGCACGAACACCGCCAGGTCTTCCGGCGTGTGCGCCGGACCGACCGGCATGAGCACGAATCGCAGCTTGCCCACCACCAGCTCGCGCGGGCCGTCGATCCACTCGTCCGCCGGCACCAAGTGCGTCTGCGCGTCGATCCAGGGTGCGAGCTCGGTGCGGGAGGCCGCCAGGCGCGACGCCGCCAGCTCGGAATGCAGGTACTCCAGGCCCCCGCGGTGGGCGACGATGCGCGCGCCGGCACGCTGGAACTCCTGCAGGCCGTAGATGTGGTCGGCGTGGTAGTGCGTGACGATCACGTGCGTCACGGCCTTGCCGGTGACGCGGCGGATCTCCTGCATGAACGCGCGCGCCAGCTGCGGCGAGCCCAGCGCATCGATGGCCACCACGCCGTCGTCGGTCGCGACGAAACCGGCATTGGAGATGAAGTTGCGGTTCTGCGGGCTGCCCAGCGCCGACATGCCTTGCACATACCAGGCCGCTGGCGCCACCCGCTCGGCCACCAGCGCCGGCTGGGCCCACCCGGTACAGGCCAGGCAGAGCAACGCCAGCACAGCGGCACGTCCGCACAACGCATCCAAATAAGCCATTGCTTATTTTAAAGACGAAGTTGCGGGCGCGCGAAGCGGGCCGGGCCCTACTGCAGATCCGATTCGATGGCGATCTGCGTGCACACCGCCCGGCACAGCGTGACCACGCGGTCGTTGTTGATGCGGTAGTAGATCTGCACGCCTTCGCGGCGCTTGGCCAGCACGCCGGCCTGGTACAGCGTGTTGAGGTGCTGCGACATATTGGGCTGGGTGGTGTCGATCTCTTCGAGCAGCTGGGTGACGTTCTTCTCGCCATTGCACAGCGCGCTGATGATCTTGAGCCGCATGGGCGCAGACATCACGCGGAACACCTCGGCGGCCAGCTCGAACACCTCGTCCGACTCCGCCGGAGCGGCCGCCTTCACTGCACCCATTGCCCGCTTCACCATGATGAGTCCTTGCCCTTCGTGCCTATATTAACAACGGGCGATGTTTGCCGCACCAGCCATTGTGCGCCGGCACGGCACGGGGCGATGGCGCTCAGGGCTTGATGTAGACGAAGCCCTCGCGCGCCTGCAGCCGCGCCACGCGCACCACGCCGGAGGGCGTGAAGTCCGCGTCCATGGTGAACTGGTCCTTCTTGAGATTGCGGTTGCGCAGCGTGATCTCGCAGACCTCGAAGCGCACGCCGCGCGCCTTCAGTGCACTGACCAGGGCGCCGTAGTCGATGTCGGGGTTCTTCGCATCGCGCGCGCCCTCCATCAGGAAGTCGATGCCTTCGGCATGCGTGACCACCACGATGGTGGTGTCCGGTGCCACGTCCAGGTGGTTGCGGATGTTGCGCAGCCCCTTGGTGGCCTGCGCCGCCGCATTGTCGATGTGGTAGACGACCTTGTCCTGGGCCAGCGCCGCACCGCACAGCAGCACCAGGCCCGCCAGCACGCCCAGCAGCCTTCTCGTGGTCTTCATGGGAATCCTTCTTTCATGAAGCATCAGTCTCGACGCATCGATGGTCGCCGCCCGTACGGGTTTTCCCCTTGGACGCACCGCGACGGGGCGGCCGGGGAAATCAACGCCGGCTGATGGATCGGCGTTACTGCGCGTCGCGCACGATGCGCCCGTTGAGCGCCTGCACCGGCCGGGCGTTGGCCGGGAACATCTGCGCGAACAGGCGCAACTGCTCGGCGCTCAGCGTCACGGGCTGCTTGAGCACCATCCACAGCACGCCCTCGGTGCAGGGCGGCTGCGTCAGCGAGCCGAAGAACTGGTAGTAGCGCTGGTCCTTGGGCAGCAGCGCGGACAGGTCGAGCCAGCCCAGCGGCATGCGCACCATGTCGCCGGCGTCCAGCGGGATGTAGGTCCAGACCCGGTCGATGAAGGGGTTCTGCTCGCCCGGCTGCAGCAGCACGGCCACGATGGCGGTCTGGCCTTCAGCGTTGCGGTGCACCAGGTGCACGCCCATGGCGAAGCCGCTGTGGTCGACGACCTCCCCGGCCGGGTGCTGGAAGTCGAAGGACTCCAGCCGCCAGCTGCTGCCGCGCACCTGCAGCAGGTTCTCGCCCTGCACCTCCACGCGGATGGTGCGCCCGTCGTGCACCACGGTGCCGGTGCTGGGCCGGTAGTCGAAACCCAGCGCCTCGTTCGGCCCCTGCAGGGCTGCCGACGCTTCGATGTGGATGGGCGACTGGCGCTGCCCGCTGCCGCACAGCTGGTACTCGGGCTGCAGGCGGGCCCAGGCCTGCGGGCCACCCGGGCCCCTGTACGACCAGGGCGGTGGCGGGCCTGCGGGCTTGCGCTCCTCGGGCGGCGCAGCGTCGCGCGGCGGGCGGGCTTGGACCGGGATCGGCAGACCCAGCGCGATGGCCCGGGCGCGCTCGTACTGGCGCTGGACCTGCTCCTCGCTGGCACGTGCCGGCGGCCGGGCGTTCACCAGCGGCGCGGCGCCAGCGGCACGTGCCGCCGGTGCAGCGGCCGGTGCGGTCCGCGGCGGCGGCACCTCGTCCTGGGCGATGGCCTGGGCCTGGCGCGCCGGGGCGGCGGCTGGCGCCCTCGATGCACTCGACGCAGTCGACGGACCGGACGCGCTCGCTGCACGCTGTGCGCTCGGCGCCGTGGGCGGTGTGGGGACCACGCGCAAGGCGCCGCCCTGCCCTACGTTGACGGTGACGCTGGGGATCGGCGCAACCGGCGGCGGCTGGCCCTTGGCGGGCCGCGTGGTCGGCGGGGTGCGCTGGCCATTGGCCCGCTCGATGGCCTCACGCAGTTGCTGCGACATGCGTTCGTTGCCGCCCTCGGCTGGCTGGGCCTGGGCCGCCGAACCCACGGACGCCAGCGCGCCGCACAGCAGGACGACAAGGGGAAAACGGGGCAATGGCAAGGCAATGGGCATGGTGGGTGGATGGCGCTTGCGGCACCCTGCTGCTGTATCGGCGCGGATGGCCGCGACTTGAGCGCGGCAATGTGCAAATCGCGTCCGCAAACCGGTCGGATGCCGGGCTATAGTGCCCGTTTTCGTGCCTGCCTTTCCCTTGCGCATTCCCCGTGTCCATCCAGACTGACAACTTCGCCATGCCGCCGGAGCGCCGTGTGGTGTCGGCCGCGCCCGCCTCGCCCAACGAAGAGGCGATCGAGCGCGCGCTGCGCCCCAAGCTGCTCGACGAGTACGTCGGCCAGGCCAAGGCGCGCGAGCAGCTGGAGATCTTCATCGGCGCGGCCAAGAAGCGCACCGAGGCACTGGACCACGTGCTGCTGTTCGGCCCGCCGGGCCTGGGCAAGACCACGCTGTCGCACATCATTGCCCAGGAGCTCGGCGTGAACATGCGCCAGACCAGCGGCCCGGTGCTGGAGAAGCCCAAGGACCTGGCGGCGCTGCTGACCAACCTGGAGCGCAACGACGTTCTGTTCATCGACGAGATCCACCGGCTGAGCCCGCTGGTCGAGGAAATCCTCTACCCGGCGCTGGAGGACTACCAGATCGACATCATGATCGGCGAGGGGCCGGCCGCGCGCAGCATCAAGCTGGACCTGCAGCCGTTCACGCTGGTCGGCGCCACCACGCGCGCCGGCATGCTGACCAACCCGCTGCGCGACCGCTTCGGCATCGTGGCGCGGCTGGAGTTCTACACGGCCGAGGAGCTCTCGCGCATCGTCACGCGCAGCGCTGGCCTGTTGAAGGTGCCGATCGAGGCACAGGGCAGCCTGGAGATCGCCACGCGCTCGCGCGGCACGCCACGCATCGCCAACCGGCTGCTGCGCCGCGTGCGCGACTACGCCGACGTGAAGGGCAACGGCACCATCACCCAGGACATCGCCAACCGCGCGCTGGCGCTGCTCGACGTCGATCCGCAGGGCTTCGACGTGATGGACCGCAAGCTGCTGGAGGCGGTGATCCACCGCTTCGACGGCGGCCCCGTGGGGCTGGACAACATCGCCGCCAGCATCGGCGAGGAAGCCGGCACCATCGAGGATGTGATCGAGCCCTACCTGATCCAGCAGGGCTTCCTGCAGCGCACGCCGCGCGGGCGCATCGCCACGCAGGCCGCGTTCCGCCACCTGGGCGTGACGCCGCCACAGACTGCGCCCGACCTGTTCGCCTGATGCAGCAGGACGCGCCCGACACCGGGCTGTTCACCCCGCTCGAATTCGCGCCCACCCGCCGGCGCCAGAACCTGCTGGTGGCCGGGCTGCTGGTGCTGGCCGGCCCGGCCCTGGCCTGGGCCGCGGCGGCGCAACTGCCCGGCATGGCACTGGGCTGGCGCGTGCTGGCCGGCGTGGCCGTGCTGTTGTCGTGCCTGTGGCTGGCGCGCACGCTGTGGCGCCATGCCGCCAGCAGTGCGCCCGTGCTGCGGCTGGACGGGCGCGGCATCTCCGGCGCCACGCTGCAGCCGCCCGTGCCCTGGCATGTGCTGGAAGACGCTCAGCTCGAGCGCGGCGGCCTGCTGCGCCTGCAGCGCCGGCCCGATGGCGCGCACCCGGACCAGCCCCAGGGCTGGCTGCGCCGCAACCCGGCGCGCCCACGCGTGAGCCTGCACTTGCTGAGCCCGCGCCAGCAGGACATCGCCTACGACGCCATCCACGCCCGGCTGGACGTGCTGCGCCTGCGCGCCGGCACCGGCGAGGCCGCCAGCCGGCGCGCCGCGCGCGACGAGGACGCCTTCGAGAGCCACCTGGACACCCTGGTGCCCACGCCCTGGGCGCTCTACGTGGTGGTGGCCGCCAACGTGCTGGTCTGGGCCATGAACTGGGCAGCCGGCCTGAGCCCGCTCAAGCCGGCCTCCACCGAGTTGTTCGCCTGGGGTGCCAACGCGGCCTCGGCCGTGGTGCTGGACGGCCAGTGGTGGCGGCTGCTGACCGCCGCCTTCCTGCATGGCGGCATCGTGCACCTGACATTCAACATGCTGGGCCTGTGGGAGGCCGGCAAGCAGCTGTGCCGGCTGCTCGGCAATGGCCAGTTCGGGCTGGTCTACCTCGCCAGTGCGCTGGCCGGCAGCGCCGCCAGCCTGCACTACGCGGCCCAGAACTCGGTCTCGGTCGGCGCCTCGGGTGCGGTGTTCGGCGTGCTGGGCGCGCTGGTCACGGCCAGCTGGCACTACCGCCACCTGGTGCCCGCCACCAATTTGCGCCGGCTGTGGACCGGGCTCGGCTTTTTCATCGGCTATTCGCTGCTGCACGGCTTCACGCAGGAGAACGTGGACAACGCCGCCCACGTCGGCGGCCTGGCCTGCGGCATGCTGCTGGGCCTGGTGCTGCTGGCGCCGATCGACCGGCAGGCCGCAGCCAGCCGCCGCCACAAGCGCGCCGCCGCCATGGGCCTGCTGGCGCTGGCGGCGGTCGGCTACGCCGTGCTGGCCACACCGGTGCCACGGGTCTGGCACGCGCAGATGTACGCCGCGCAGGAACTGCTGCCCGAGGTCGCGCGCCGCTTCGACCAGGGCTTTCGCCAGATGGCACTGGAGGCGCAGCGCCTGCAGCGCGGCGAGATCCGCCAGCCGGTGTTCCTGCAGAACGCCGAGCGCGCGATCAGCCCGGCCTGCAGCGCCATCACGGAGGAGCTGGCGCCGCTGCGCGTGCCGCGCTGGGAGCAGACCGGCCGCCTGGTCCACATGTACCTGCAGATCTGCGCGCTCACCACCCGCTCGCTGGCGCTGGAGCAGGCCATGCTGCGGCGCGACCCCGACCTGCCGGCCGACGCGGCGGCGCAGCTGGCGCAACTGTCCGGCCAGATGCAGCTGGCCCTGCGCGAGCTGGCCGACGCCGTGCGCCGCGCTCCCGTTCCCGTTCCCGTGCCCCGAAAGCCTGCGCGTGCACCCCAAGCCCCAACCTGAACCCCGCCCACGCCGCAGCGGTGTGCTGCTGCTGGCCGCGCTGCTGGTTGTGGCCGCCCTGTTGTGGACGGGCCGCGCCGAACTGCCGGCCCAGCTGGCGCGCTGGACCGGCGCCGCCACCCGCCCGACCGCCACGCTGGACTACGCCCGCCTCTCGCCTTCACTGGACGCCGCCGCACTGGGCCGGCAACTCGGTGGCCTGTCGCTGCCTTGCCAGCCACAGGCCGAAGGCAGCGTCTGCGAAGCCGCGCTGGCCGAGGCCAACGGCGTGGCCGCCGCGTTGCTGCGCGCCCGCTGGCATCAGGGCACGCTGCAGTCCGTGGACTTGCTGCTGCCCTGGTGGGAACACCACCGTGCGGTCGGCATGCTGACCGAACGCCTGGGCGCGCCGGGTGGCAACGAAGTCGTCACTGCCGACGGCCAGCGTCTGGCCGCGCTGCGCTGGAGCCTGCCCGAAGGCACGGTGCAGATGGCGCGCGCGCCAGGCTGGAACCCGCTGCACTGGGCCACCGTGCGCTGGGACGCCGCGCCGCCGCGCTGAGCGTGGCTGCAGGGAACGCGCGCGCATGGTAAGGTCGCGCGCTCGGGTTTTCCCCTAGAAACCCCACCGACCGGCCCGCGCAGCGCGGTCCGCGCCCAGGAGTCTCCCGCCTTGAACAACCTCCCCACCGCCGAAGGCACCGCCACGCCTGGCGCGGCCACCACAGGCTTTGCCCGCGCCGTCTTCTCGCTCGGCGTGGGCGGCTTCGCCATCGGCACCGGCGAGTTCGTGATCATGGGCCTGCTGCCCGAAGTGGCCGCCGACATCGGCACCACCATCCCGCAGGCCGGCCACGTGATCAGCGCCTATGCGCTGGGCGTGGTGATCGGCGCGCCTGTGCTGGCCGTGCTGGCCGCCGGCATGGGCCGGCGCGCGCTACTGGTCGCGCTGATGGCCGTGTTCGCCCTGGGCAACTTCGCCAGCGCTGCCGCGCCGGGCTATTGGTCGCTGAACCTGCTGCGCTTCGCGGCCGGCCTGCCGCACGGCACCTACTTCGGCGTGGCCGCCCTCGTGGCGGCCGCGCTCGCGCCGCCCGGCCGGCGGGCCCAGGCCGTCGGCCTCGTGATGCTGGGCCTGACCAGCGCCACGCTGGTCGGTGTGCCCATCGCCGCGGCACTGGGCCAGTGGCTGGGCTGGCGCGCGGCCTTCGTGCTGGTCGGCGTGATTGCGCTGGCCGCCGCCGTGCTGGTGCAGCGCAACGTGCCCGACCTGCAGCCCGACGCCGGCGCCAGCCCGCTGCGCGAACTCGGCGCCCTGGCCAAGCCGCAGGTCTGGCTCACGCTGGGCATCGGCGCCATCGGCTTCGGCGGCATGTTCGCGGTGTTCAGCTACATCAAGCCCACGCTGCTCGAAGTGGCCGGCATGCCGCTGTCGTGGGTGCCCGTGGTGCTGGCCTTGTTCGGCCTGGGCATGGTGGCCGGCAACCTGGCGGGCGCGCGCCTGGCGGACCGCGCGCTGATGCGCACCATCGGCACCATGCTGGTCTGGTCCGGCCTGGTGCTGGCGCTGTTCACGGTGATGGCGCACCACCCGGTCACGGCCGCGCTGAACCTCTTCATGGTGGGCACCATCGTGGCCATCGGCCCGGCGCTGCAAGTGCGGCTGATGGACGTGGCGGGCGACGCGCAGACGCTGGCTGCCGCGCTCAACCACTCGGCCTTCAACGTGGCCAACGCCGTGGGCGCCTGGCTCGGCGGCGTGGCGATCAGCGCGGGCTTCGGCTGGACGTCCACAGGCTGGGTCGGCGTGGCACTGGCCATGGCCGGGCTGGCGGTGTACTTCTGGGCGCTGTCGAATGCGCGCGCCCATGCGCGCCGCAACGCAGTGGCGCCGCAGAACTGCGCCGAGCAAGCGGGCTGATCAGGCCCGCGCGGCCAGCCTCATCGCTGGCGGCGGCGGCGCACCCACAGCATGGCCAGCCCGCCGCTCAGCACCAGCAAGGCGCTGGCCGGCTCCGGCACCTCGGACAGGGCCAGCTGCTGGTACGCCAGCTCCTGCATCCTGCGGGCCTGCGCACCGGTGATGCCCAGCGCGGCCGCCGCCGTCTCGGATGAGCCCAGGCTGCGCGGGTCCAGCCCCGTGACCTGGCCGAAGACCACCAGGGCTTCCAGGTAGCTGCCGTACTGGCTGGCGTGGTAGCTGTCGCTGGCCCACAGGTTGACGAGGCCAGGCGCGATGCCGTCGTAGGGGTTGGGATCGGCGAAGCCCTGCGCCATGGCCATGTTCCAGGCCAGGCCCACGGGGATCACGCCGTGGATGTTGTCGGACGCCGCGTCCGCCAGCGCATAGCCCGCGTACACGTCCAGCGCCATCTGGTAGATGGATTCGCCATACCAGGGCCGGCCGGCCGGGTAGGTCTGGTCGGCACGCGACCAGGTCGCCATCAGCTGCACGTTCACATCCGCGTTCTGCGCGACGAACATGTCGGCCAGCAGGCTGGAGTACTGCAGCAGCTTGGTCGGATCGCCGGGAGCGGCGGCGTCCAGCGTGCTGAAGGTGTGCATCACCACGTTGTCCCATGGCTTGTTGATCAGCGCCTGCTTGGTGTTGTAGTGCAGGTCCAGCCCGCTGCCGCCCACGGTCTCCAGGCTCACGTTGTAGCTGAGCCCGGCCTGCTGCGTGAAGGCCTTGAACAGCGCAGGTATGCCGCCGATGCCGCCGCCGTTCAGGTCGGTCACCGTGTTCGGCTGGTAGGTCTGCACGGCCGAACCCTGGCCGTAGGTGAAGCTGTTGCCGATGAACAGGATGGAGGGCGCGGCACAGGCGCCGACGCCGGCCGCGCCAAGCGAGAGCGCCAGAGCCGCCTGGGCGGCGCGGCGCCACAACCGGGACGATGGAAAGAGCGAGCCGTTGCGCATGCGGTGTGGCTCCTGTCTGGATTGGGGCGCCGAATATACGAATGAATGCGCCATTCGCGCGCAGATCGTTACGAATTGTTGCGACAACGGAGGCCCAGGGAGAGCAGCCGGCGCGGCGCTCGCCGCGCCCTACGCCTTGCCGCGTTCCAGCATGCGGCCTTCGCGCGCCGACACCTCCAGCACGCCCTCGCGGTAGGCGCAGCGCCCGTTCACATAGACCGCCACCACCCCCACGCTGGCCTGCACCGGCTGGTCGTAAGTGGCCATGTCGGCGATGCGCGCGGGATCGAACACCACCACGTCGCCGGCATGGCCCACCCGCAGCAGGCCGCGGCCTGCGAGACGGAAGTTCTTCGCCGTCATGCCGGTCATCTTGTGCACGGTCTGCTCCAGCGTGAACAGGCCGCGGCCGCGCCAGTAGCGCGCGAACACACGCGGGAAGGCGCCCCACAAACGCGGGTGCGGGTGCCGGTCGTGCGGCAGGCCGTCGCTGCCGACCATGGCCAGCGG
The DNA here is from genome assembly GCF_003337555.1 of Pseudorhodoferax soli. Classification (GTDB taxonomy): domain Bacteria; phylum Pseudomonadota; class Gammaproteobacteria; order Burkholderiales; family Burkholderiaceae_C; genus Pseudorhodoferax; species Pseudorhodoferax soli. Next base: position 920,807 of record NZ_QPJK01000002.1, read on the forward strand.
ATGGGCGATGACGCGCTCCACGTCGTCCTCGCGCATCTGGAAGTAGCAGGCGCCGCCCGGCATGAGCCGCCGCGCCGCGGCCTTCTGGTCCACGCCCCACTCGGCCGCGATGTCGGCCAGCAGGCGGCCGGTGAACTCGGGGTGCGTGTCGCTCCAGGTGAGGAGCACGTCGATCACGCCGTCGACCAGGTCTTCGCGCAGCACGGTGGAGCCGGCCACGTAGGGGTAGACGTCGAGCGCCACGTCCTGGCGCTGGGCCAGCTGGTCCACCAGCGGGAGCGTCTCGCGCGTGCGCCCCCATTGCGTGGGGCCGGCGCACTTGTGGTGGGACAGCACGAGCGGCACGCCCGCATCGAAGGCGCAGTCGCCCGCCTCGTGCATGGCTTCCAGGATGGACTGCATTTCGCTGCGCAGGTGCGTGGCGTAGACGCCGCCGTGTCGCGCGACGACGCGGGCCAGGTCTGTCACCTCGTCGGCCGGCGCCGCGAAGGCTTCCTCGTAGAACAGGCCCGAGGACAGCCCCAGCGCCCCCTCGGCCATGGCCGCATCGAGCAGCGCGGCCATGGCGGCGCGCTCCTCGCCGCTGGCGGCGCGCGTGAGGTCGTCCATCGCCGCGAAGCGCAGCGTGGTGTGGCCGATCAGCGCGGCCACGTTGAGCGCGGGCCGCGCCAGGTGCACGGCCTCGCGGTAGGCGGCCAGCGTGGCGTAGCGGAACGAGTCGCCCCCCAGCAAGGTGAGCGGCGGCTTGGCCTGGGCCGTGGCATAGGGCGCCAGCGAGATGCCGCAGTTGCCCGTGACCACGGTGGTGATGCCCTGCGACAGCTTGGCCAGGTACTCGGGCGTGCGCAGCACGATGGCGTCGTCGTGCGTGTGGCAGTCGATGAAGCCTGGCGCCACGGCCTGGCCGGTGCAGTCCATCACCGCCACGTCGGCGATGTCCAGGCCGGCCGGCAGGCGCTGGCGCAGGCCAACACCCGACGCGGCGATGCGGCCGTCCACGAGCAGCAGGTCGCCGGTCCACGACGGGCCGCCCGAGCCGTCGACGATGAGGCCGTTCTCCAGCAGGGTGACTTCAGCCACGTTGCACTCCTCCGCCATCCCAGCTCTGCAGCGGATGGCTCTGCACGTCGATGCCATGGCGCTGCAACGCCTCGCGCACGCCGCGCAAACGGCGCACGGCGGGCTCGCCCACGCGCTGGGCCACCAGCACGGTCAGGATCTCGATCAGGGTCAGGTGCACCAGGTAGGCATCGATGCCCACGTGCATCACCGCGTCGTCCGGCACGGTCAGGCCCAGCAGCCAGTCGGCCCGCGCGGCCAGCGGCGTGCCGGGCCGCGTGATGGCCACCACCTTGGCACCCTGCGCGCGCGCGATGTCCACCGCGTCGAGCAGGCTGGGCATGCCGCCCACGTGCGTGAAGGCGATGACCACGCCGCCGGCCTTCTGCGCGCCGGCCGCCACCTGTTGCAGGTGGTAGTCGGCCCAGGCCGTGGCCGACAGGCCCAGGCGGAACAGCCGCGCCTGCAAGTCCATGGCCATGAACCAGGAGGTGTTGCCGGCGCCGACGATGTCGATGTGTGTCGCCGTGGCGATGGCGTCCACCGCGGCCTGCAGCACGTCCATGTCGAGCTGGTTGCGCACGCCGGCCACCGAGGCCGCGGCGCTGCGCGCGATCTTGCCGACCACCTCGTCGGCGGCATCGGCGATGTTCACGCGGCGGTGCAGCGGCGAGCCGCCCAGCGCCAACTCTTGCGCCAAGGCAAGCTTGAACTCGCGCAGGCCGGCGAAACCCAGGTCGCGGCAGGTGCGCATGATGGTGGGCACCGAACTGCCGCTGCGCTCGGCCAGCTGCTCGAAGCTTTCCTCGAGCGTGCGGTCGGGGTCCTCCAGCATGGCTTGCAGGATGGCGCGGCGCGTGGCCGGCGCCGCCTCGCGCGCCAGCGCGATGCGTTCGAGCAGGGAGGGCGAGTTGTTCATCAGAAGTGCAGCGTGACGGCATCCGTCACGCGGTAGTCGTCCTCGACGATGGGCATCCAGTGCCATTTGTCGAAGGTGGTGCAGGGATGCGAGATGCCGAGGCCGACGCGCTCGCCGACCACCGGGGCCGTGGCCTCGTCGGCGGCGTCCCAACGCAGGAAGGCGTGCTGGTCGTTGAGCGCCGTGACCGTCCAGCTCGCGGGGATCGCCTGCGGCGCCGGCATGCCGCGCGGTGCGCGCGCAAACGGGATCGGCATCTCCTGGTCGTAGGAGATGTCGCGCCGCCCGCAGGTCAGGATCGCCAGGCCCGGCTCGGGCCGCGACTGCACGGCGGCCCAGACTTCGAGCGCAGGCTGCAGCGTTTCGGTGAAGCCGCAGCGCTCGGCCACCGAGGCCAGCAGGCGCTTGTAGTTGCCATGGTCGTGCGTGATGTAGCAGCCCGAGCGCAGCAACCCGCGCACGGGCCGGCCCAGCAGCGGCGTGAGGCGCCCGGCCACCAGGTCGAAGATGGCCGAGCCGCCGGCCGAGAGCAACACCTCGTCGTGCGCGAACAGGCTGTCCTCTGCGCACAGCTTGGCGATGGCCTCGACGCGGGTCATCAGCGCGTCGGCGTAGGCCGCGTCGTGCTCGGTGCGACCGGTGGCGCCCATGCCCTCGTAGCACTCGATGCCGGCCAGCCGCGTGGCCGGGCTGGCGTGCAGCGCGCGGGCCAGTGCGGTGGCCTCCTCGTGCGTGCGGCAGCCGGTGCGGGCGCCGGGCACGCCGATCTCCAGCATCACCTCGAACGGCTGGCTGCCGGGGTGCGCGGCGAACCATTGTTCGATCAGCGCAAGCTGGGCGGTCGAATCGACGAGGAACACCACGCGCAGACTGGCATGTGCGGCCAACAGCGCCTGGATGCCGGCCAGGTCGTCGTCGGTCACGACCTGGTTGGCGATCAGCGTGCGGCGCGCGCCGGCCTGCACGCCGACGGCGAGCTGCGTGACGGTGGCGAAGCTCAGGCCCCAGGCGCCGGTGTCGAGCTGGCGCGTGAACAACTGGGGCGACATGGTGGTCTTGCCATGCGGCGCGAGGTCGATGCCGCGCTCGCGCACGAAGGCCTGCATCCAGGCCAGGTTGTGGCTCAGCGCGCTGCGTTTGAGGACGGCCAGGGGGAGAGGCAAGCGGCCATCGAGCACGTGCCAGCCGGCGCTGCCGATGGTGCTGAGCGCACGGGGTGCTTCGGTGCGTGGGTAGCCCTTGTAGCCGGGGTCGAGGATGGGGTCAGTGGTCATGGTTCAGATTCATCGGTACAGAGGTTGCGCGTGGGTCGCGGCCACCGGGTGGCCCCTTCCGCGAATGTCCCCCGCCAGGGCCGCAGGCGGCCCTGGCTCCTCCTTTATTTCGCTGCAGGGGCCACCCGATACCCTCGACCTTGGACACGTCGCGTCGTGCGGGGGCGTGCGACGCGACGTTGATGGACCGCGTCGATGGTGTGCTCCACGCAGCGAAATAAAGGAGGAGGCCTTGCCCGCCTTGCCGGCCCCAAGGCCGGCAAGGCGGGCAAGGCCGGGGGACATTCGCGGAGTGGAGTACACCGTCGGCGCGGTCGCGCGCCCCGCCCGAACAAGATCGCATCTCAAAACCCTCCAGCAATCGGATGCCGCGCCACAAAGTGCCCGGGCCCGACCTCCACCAGCGGCTGCACCACCGGCTCGTCGCCCACAGCCCGGATGGGGCTCGGAATCTCGCCCTCGATCAGCGCGCGCTTGGCATGCCGGCGCGCGGGGTCGGCCACCGGCACGGCGGCCATCAGGCGCCGCGTGTAGGCGTGCTGCGGATTTTCGAACACCGCGCGGCGCGGGCCGATCTCCACGATCTGGCCAAGGAACATCACGGCCACACGGTGGCTGATGCGCTCGACCACGGCCATGTCGTGCGAGATGAACAGGATGGCCACGCCCATCTCGCGCTGCAGCTGCATCATGAGGTTGACGATCTGCGCCTGGATCGACACGTCCAGCGCCGAAACCGACTCGTCGGCCACGATGACCTTGGGCTCCAACGCGAGGGCCCGCGCGATGGCGATGCGCTGGCGCTGGCCGCCCGAGAACTCGTGCGGGTGGCGCTGCGCGGCCTCGGGCGGCAACTGCACCTTCTGCAGCAGCCACTGCACCTTGGCCTCGCGCTCGGCCGGCGTGCCGATCTTGTGGACCATGAGCGGCTCGGCCAGCGAGAAGCCCACGGTCTTGCGCGGGTCCAGCGAGGCGAACGGGTCCTGGAAGATGAACTGGATGTTGCGGCGCAGCGCCTGCACCTCGTTCACCGGCAGGTCGAGGATGTTGCGGCCGCCGAACTCGATGGCGCCGCCCTGGCTCTCCACCAGGCGCAGCAGCGAGCGGCCGGTGGTCGACTTGCCGCAGCCCGATTCGCCGACCACGGCCAGCGTCTCGCCCGGGTGCAGGTCGAAGCTCACATGCTCGACCGCGTGCACGCGGCGCGTGACCTTGCCGAACACGCCGTTCTTGAGGTCGAAGCGCGTGACCAGGTTCTTCACGCGCAGCACCGGGGCGGCGCCCGGCGTGCGCGTGTCTTCGACCACGGCAGGCGGCGTGTCCGCGGCACCGTCCACGCGCAGCAGCTCGAACGGGCGCGGCAAATCGGTGCCCTGCATCGCACCCAGGCGCGGCACCGCCGACAGCAGGGCTTTCGTGTAGGGGTGGGCAGGGCGCGCGAACACGTCGTCGGTCGTGCCTTCCTCTACCCGGTCGCCGCGGAACATCACCAGCACGCGGTCGGCCACCTCGGCCACCACGCCCATGTCGTGCGTGATGAAGATGACGCCCATGTCCATGTCTTCCTGCAGCTGGCGGATCAGCCGCAGGATTTGCGCCTGGATCGTCACGTCCAGTGCCGTGGTGGGCTCGTCGGCGATCAACAGCTGCGGCTTGCACGACAGCGCCATCGCGATCATCACGCGCTGGCGCATGCCGCCGGACAGCTGGTGCGGATAGCGGCCCAACACATTGCGCGCCTCCGGGATGCGCACCAGTTCCAGCATGCGCAGCGCCTCGGCGCTGGCAGCCGTGCGGTCCTTGCCCTGGTGCGTGCGCACCGATTCGGCGATCTGCTCGCCGACCGTGAACACCGGGTTCAGGGAAGTCATCGGCTCCTGGAAAATCATCGCGATGTCGGCGCCGCGCACGGCGCGCATCTGGTCCTTGCCGGCCTGCATCAGGTCGAGCACCTGGCCGTTGCGCCGGCGCAGGATGGCGCTGCCACCGGCGATCTCGCCGCCGCCGTATTCGATCAGCCGCATCAGCGCGAGCGAGGTGACGGACTTGCCCGAGCCCGATTCGCCGACGATGGCCAGCGTCTGGCCACGGTCGACGTTGAACGCCAGGTTGCGCACCGCATCGACGGTGCGTTCGGTCGAGCGGAAGCGCACGCTGAGACCATCGACGGAGAGAACCCGGCTGTCGGGCATGGCGAGCGCTGCGTTCGCGCGCTCCAGAGTTACGGTAGCGTCCATGGTCAAGCCGCCTTCTTGAGTTTGGGATCGAGCATGTCGCGCACACCGTCGCCCAGCAGTTGCAGCGACAGCGCGGTCAGGATGATGGCCAGGCCCGGGAACAGCACGACCCAGAACGCGCGCTCGGCGTACTGCTGGCTGCCCGCGACCATGGTGCCCCAGGTCGGGATCTCCGGCGGCACGCCCACGCCCAGGAACGACAAGCCAGCCTCGGCCAGGATCGCGTAGGCGAAGATGAACGAGCCCTGCACCAGGATGGGCGACAGCAAATTGGGCAACACGTGGTGCCACAGGATGTGGGGCGTGCGCGCGCCGATGGCGCGGGCCGCCTCCACGAACAGCAGCTCGCGCACCACCAGCGTGGAGGCCCGCACCACGCGCGCCACGCGCGGTGTGTAGACCAGCACCAGGGCCAGCACCACGTTGGTCAGCGAGGCGCCGAGGATGGCCACCAGCGCGATGGCCAAGAGGATGTCGGGGAAGGACATCATGGCGTCGACCACGCGCATCAGCGGCGCGTCGAGCCGGCGGAAGAAGCCGGCGACCAGGCCGACAAAGGTGCCGAACACGATGGAGCCCACGGCCGTCATCGCGGCGATGGACAGCGAGTAGCGCGCGCCATGCACCACGCGGGCATACAGGTCGCGGCCGAGTTCGTCGGTGCCGAGCAGGTGCTCGGCGCTGGGTGCCTTGAGGCGGTCGAGCACGGCCGTGTCGTTGGGGTCGGCGCTGGCGAACACCGAGGCGCCCAGCGCCAACACGGTGATCAGCACCAGCACGATGGCCGACAGCAGCACGATGCGGCGGCGGAACAAGCGGGTCAGAACGGCTTTCATGGCCTCACACCTTCACGCGCGGATCGACGACCGCGTACAGCATGTCGATCGCGAAGTTGATGAACACGTAGATCGCCGCAATGACCAAGAGCGCGCCCTGGATCACCGGGTAGTCGCGCCGCAGCACGGCGCCCACCACCAGGTTGCCGACCCCGGGCAGGCCGAACACGGTCTCGGTGACGACGGCGCCGCCGATCATCAGCGCCGTGGTCAGGCCCACCACGGTGACGATGGGCACCATGGCATTGCGCAGCGCATGCTTGAGCACGACGACACCCTCACCCAGGCCCTTGGCGCGCGCGGTGCGCACGTAGTCCTCTCCCAGCACGTCGAGCATCGAGGCGCGCGTGAAGCGCGTGATCAGCGCCGAGTTGAGCAGGCCCAGCACGGTGGCCGGCAGCACCAGCGTGTGCAGGCGTTCGGCCAGCGAGGCGCCGGGCTCGCCGTAGCCCGAGACCGGGAACCAGCCCATCTTCACAGCGAAGAACTGGATCAGCACGATGCCCAGCCAGAAGCTCGGCACGCTAGCACCCAGCATGGCGATGCCGGTGAAGGCCTGGTCCACCGCCTTGCCGCGGTACACGGCAGAGACGATGCCGCAGGGGATGCCGATCAACGCGGCCAGCGCCACGGCCATCAGCGTCAGCAAGGCCGTGGGCTCGGCCCGCTCGGCCAATGCCTGGGTGACGGGCCGCTGCAGGAAGATCGAGTCGCCCAGGTTGCCCTGCAGCACTTCGCGCAGCCAGTAGCCGAACTGCACCGGCAGCGGCTTGTCGAGCCCGTACTGCTGCTGCACGCGGGCGATGTCGGCGGCCGTGGCCTGGTCGCCCAGGAGCACGGCGACCGGGTCGCCCGAGGCGGCGCGCGTGAGCACGAACACCAGCACGGCGACGATGGCCAGCACGGCCAGCATGCCGGCGGCCTTGGAGAGGATGAAACGGTACATGACCGGCTTTCGTGGGGGTTCGCTGCAGCAGGCCTTACTTGATCCTGGCGTTCCAGAAGAACGGCCAGGTCGCGGGCGTGTAGTTCTCCAGCGCCGGGCTCTTCGCCGACAGGCCGCTGAACTTGCCGACGTTGATGTAGGGCACCTCGTCGTAGACCAGCTGCTGCACCTTGCCCCACAGCGCGCCACGCTTGGCCGGGTCGGTCTCGGCGTTGAAGGCTGCCAGCGCGGCCTGCTTGGCCGGCGTCTCCCACCAGCCGGGCGCACCGTCGCCCAGTTGCGGCGGCGACAGCATGGGCTCGGGGAACTGGCCCGAGTGGGTGACGTAGATGTCCCAGAGCTTGGCGTCGTTGCGGCGCTGCACCAGCGTGGCCCAGTCGACGACGTTGAGGTCGGCTTTGAAGCCGGCGCGCTTGAGCTGCTCGGCCATCAGCAGCGCCATGTTGTAGTGGAAGTCGTACTGGCGGCTGGTCAGCACGCGGATCGGCTCGCCCTTGTAGCCGGCCTTGGCCGCCAGTTCCTTGGCCTTGGCCGCGTTGCGCTGGTTGTACTGGTCGGTGCCGGCCGTGGCGTAGAACGGCGAGCCCTTGGGAAAGTGGTTGCCTTCCACCGTGAAGAAGCGCGTGTCGCCGAAGCCGGCCGCCAGCATCTCACCCTCGCCCAGTGCGGTCTGCAGCGCCTGGCGCAGCGGCTGGTTGGCCATCACCCCCTCCTTGGTGTTGAGCACCAGGTAGGGGAAGCCGAAGGACGGCGTCAGCACCGGCACGGTCTTGCCGGCGGCCTTCTCCAGGCGGCTCAAGGCCTCGGTGGGCAGCAGGTCGGCGAAGTCGTACTGGCCGGCCAGCGCGCCCTCCACGCGCGTGTTGGCATTGGGCACGGGCACGAAGCGCAGTTCGGCGATCAGCGCCTCGCGCTTGCCGCCGTAGCCGTTCGCGGGCTCCTTGCGCGCGGCGTACTGGGCGAAGCGCTCCAGCAGCAGGTACTGGTCAGGCCGGCGCTCCTTGAACTTGTAGGGGCCGGTGCCGACGAAGTCCTTGAGCGGCGTGGCGATGGACTCCTTGGCCATGATGGCGGCCATGCCACTGGGCAGGGCCAGTTGGGCCAGCAGCGGCGCATAGGGCGCGGTCAGTGCGATCTCCACCGTGCCCGGGCCCTTGGCCTGGATGTGGGCGAGTTGCTTGCCCACGGCCTTGCCGCGCGGCGCCTGCTCGACCCAGCGCTGCAGGCTGGCGACCACGTCGTCGGCGCTCAAAGCGCGGCCGTTGTGCAATTGCACGTCCTTGCGCAGCGTGATGGTGTAGACCTTGCCGTCGGCCGAGATCCTGGGCGCCGCCTCGGCCAGCATGGGCACCACGTTCCACTTGGCGTCGAAGGTGTAGAGCGTCTCGTAGACGTGCTGCATGATGGTGCCGACCAGGTCGGCCGTGCTGGCCATCGGGTCCAGCGTCTGCGGCTCGGCCACCATGGCCAGCGTGGCGTGCGCGCGTGGCGCCTGTGCCAGGGCCTGCTGGGCGGCGGGCAGCAGCAGGGCCAGGGCCGCGGCGGCATGCACCAGATGGCGGCGACGGAGGGTGGGGATCATGCTCATCGAGGCTCTCCTGTGGGGTCCGGATGCACCGGAAGTGTGAAAGTAAATTTCAGACAAACGAACTTTGCGTGAGGACTGCAAGATCCGCACCAGGGTTTTCCCGGTGTTCTGGTCGAGAATCTGAAATAAACTTTCTCCATTTTTCAAAAGGAGCGCCACACATGCCACTCGAATACCTGGGCAACCCGCCCGCCGCATCCGACCGCCAGCCCCGTCCGTTCTCGCCTGCCGTGCGCGCCGGCGACTTCATCTATGTGTCGGGCCAGGTGCCCGCCAATGCCCAGGGCGAGATCGTCGTGGGCGGCATCGAGGCGCAGACGCGCCAGGTCATGGAGAACCTGAAGGCCGCGCTGGCGCTGGCCGGCGCCACGCTGGACGATGTCTGCAAAAGCAACTGCTGGCTGCACGACGCGCGCGACTTCGGCGCATTCAACCGCATCTACCTGGAGTACTTCCCCAACGGCAAGCCGGCGCGTTCGACGACCGAGGCGCGCCTGATGGTCGACGCCAAGGTCGAGATCGACGTGATCGCGTACAAGCCGAAGGGCTGACAGGGCTCAGACCAGCCGCGCGACGCGCCGCTTGCGCCACACGCCCTGGAAGTACGCGGCGTTGAGCGCCAGCATGGCCGCAAAGGTGACGGGATAGCTGATCCACACCCCCTGCAGGCCGAGCGGCCCGGACAGCCCATAGGCCACGGGCAGTTCGACCAGGGCGATGCAGGCCACGCCGATCAGCATGGGCACCATCACCGTGCCCGAGGCGCGCATCACGCCGCCCAGCACGCTGGCCCAGCCGTACAGCAGCAGGCTCCACAGCAGGATGTGCAGCAGCGACTGCGCCAGCGCGATGACCTCGGGCTGCGTGATGAACACGCCCAGCAACGGCGCCGACAGCGCATAGCCCAGCAGCACCAGCGCGCCGGTGATGGCGAGGTTGAGCCAGAGCGCCGTCCGCGTGATGGCGCCCAGGCGCTCGGCCCGGCCCGCGCCGATGGCCTGGGCGCACAGGATGGACGCAGTGATCGCGATCGACATGGCCGGGAACTGCACGTAGTTGACGATCTGGTTCACGGCGCCGTAGGCCGCCACGGCATCGGGGCCATGGCCGTTGACGAGCGCCAGCAGCACGATCTCGGCCAGCGAGACCACGATCATCTGCACGCCGGCCGGCATGCCGATGCGCAGCATGAGCCGCAGCGTGGGGCCGTGCGGGCGCATCTCGCGCAGCAACGGCGCTCCGAGCGCCAGCGGGTGCTGGCGCCGCCGCAGGTACCAGGCCAGCCAGGCCAGCGCGCCCACATAGGAGGCCACCGTGGCCACGGCCGCGCTGACCAGGCCCAGCTGCGGCAGGCCGCCCCAGCCGCGGATCAGCGCGGGCGTCAGCACGCAGGACAGCGCCGTGGACAGCAACATGGCCACCATGGGCGAGAAGGTGTCGCCCACGCCGCGCAGCAGCTGCGAGAACAGGATGAACAGCAGCAGCCCCGGCATGGCCAGCATCAGCGTGCGCGCGTAGAGCACGGCATCGGCCAGCACCTCGGGCGGCGTGCGCAGTGCGCGCAGCACGGGTTCGGCGAACACGCCGCCGAGCACGGCCGCGAGCAGCCCGACGACCAGGCCGGCCAGCAGCGCGTTGCCGGCGATGTGGCGCACCTTGTGCGGCTCGCGCGCGCCCCATGCCTGGCCGATCAGGATGGACGCGCCCGCGCCGACGCCGATGACCAGCGACACCAGGAAGAACACGACCGGGAACATGCCGGCCGTGGCCGCCAGGGCGTGCGTGCCCAGCATCTGGCCCACGAAGATGCCGTTGAGCGTGCCCTGCATGCCTTGCAGCACGTTGCCCAGGACCATGGGGCCGAGGAAGGCCAGGAACGTGCGCCACAGCGGGCGCGGGTCGGCGGTGGGCGCAGGCATCGCCATGGCCTTCACGCTTGCGGCGCGCCGAAGGCGCCTTCGGCGAGCCGCTGGCCGTGGGCCAGCACATCGGACGGCCAGCCCGCCGTGGCAGCGTCGAAACCGGCCCGGTCACCGCGGAACAGCGCGCGCAGCGCCTCCTCGTAGCCCGGCAGGTCGCCGGCGATGGCGCGCAGGAACTGGTAACAGCGCTCCTGCGCGGCGCGCTGGGCGTCCTGCCCTGCCAGCGTGCGGCGCGCCTCGTGCACCAGCTTGCGCAGCGCAACGGAGGCGCCACCCGGCTGCAGCGCGAGCCACTCCCAGTGCTGAGGCAAGAGAGTCACTTCGCGCGCGACCACGCCGAGCCGCGGACGGCCGGGCGGCGGTGGCGGCGCGGCCGCTTCAACCTGCGCCGCCGCGGTGGCGGGGACGCGGCCATGCAGGTCGAGCTCGACTGGCGCACCGCTCGCATCGTCGAAGACCAGCAGCGGCGCGCTGGCGGCGGCCGGCGTGGCCAGCGCACGCCGGGCGGCACGGGTGACGGCGGCGCGGGGGCCCTGGCCGATGCGGCGGTGGCCGAGAAAAGCGGTGACCGCTGGCTCGGCGGGATCGGGGGGGGGCGAATCGGAAGTCATGCCGCGGATATTACCCGGGTAAAAACTCCATGTCAATTTCACCCGGGTAAAACCCGTGTGGCGTGTTCAGGCGGATTCGTCCAGGCGCAGCGCCAAGCCGAGCCGCTGGCCCGAGCGCACCCGCGCGATACCGTGCCGCATCCGTACGGTGTAGTCGCCGCGCGCGCCGGCTTGGGGCCGCTCGGCCGCGGCGTACACCGCGATGTCGCCGCACCGCAGCGGCAGCACCATGGGCCGCGACTGCATGCGCGGGCGCTGCTCGGTCAGCACCATGGCGCCGCCGGTGAAGTCCGCGCCGGGGGTGCTGAGCAGGATGCCCAGCTGCAGGGGAAAGGCGTGGGCGTGCGCGCTGCCGTGCTGCAGCGGGAGGTCTGCGCCGGCGGGCAGGCGCTGCGGCTGCGGGTCTTCGCCGTGCACCAGCGTGGCCGGATGGCGCAGCGGCCGCATCAGGCGAGCGTGCCAGTCGTTGGCCACGGGGGTCAGCCGCACACGGAGCGCCGCTTGCAGCGCCGCGACCCAGCCGGGCCAGGGCCCGGGCCGCGCGCACAGCGCAGCCAGGGCCTGGATCTGCGCAGCATCCAGCAGGCCGGAGAGCACGGCCCAACCTTCGGTGTTCAGCTGCGCCGCGATGTCCGTCCAGTCCAGGCCCGCAACGCGCGCGCCCATGGGCTCAGCCACCGGCCGCCTCGCGCAGCAGCAGCGCGCGCTTGCGCTCCACGCCCCAGCGGTAGCCCGAGAGTTCGCCGCTGTGCCGCACCACGCGGTGGCAGGGGATGGCGACGGCGAGCCGGTTGGCGCCGCAGGCCTGGGCCACGGCCCGCACCGCCTTGGGCTGGCCGATGCGCGCGGCCACCTCGGCGTAGCTGACCGTGGCGCCCGGCGGGATCTCGCGCAGCGCCTGCCACACGCGCTCCTGGAAGGCCGTTCCCTGCACGTCCAGCGGCAGGTTCAGGCCCAGCGCAGGCGCCTCGACAAAGCCCACCACCTGCGCCACGAGCTGCTCGAAGCCGGCATCGCCACCCAACAGCTGCGCCCTGGGGAACTGGTCCTGCAGTTCGCGCACCAGCTGCTCCGCGTCGTCGCCGAGCAGGATGGCGCAGATGCCACGCTGGCTCTGCGCGACCAGCAGCGCGCCCAGCGCGCACTGGCCGACCGCGAAGCGGATGCGCATGTTGGGGCCGCCGGCCCGGTAGTCGCGCGCGTGCATGCCCAGCAGCTCCTGCGAGGCCGCGTAGAAGCGGCTGTTGGAGTTGAAGCCCGCCCCGTAGATCGCCTCTGTGACCGAGGCCTCGCTGGCACCGAGTTCTTCGCGCAGGCGGCGTGCGCGAAAGGCCGAGGCATAGGCCTTGGGTGTGAGCCCGGTCTCGGCCTTGAACACGCGGTGGAAGTGGAAGGCGCTCATGCCCGCCTCGGTCGCCAGCGCCTGCAGCGAAGGCGCCTGCTCTGCGGCCTCGATGCACCGGCAGGCCTGGGCGACCAGCGCGGCGCGTTGCGCGGCCAGCGCGGTGCGGTCGGCCGCGGCGCGGCGGCTCGCGCGGTAGCCCGCGGCCTCGGCCGCCTGCGCGCTCGCGAAGAACTCGACGTTCTCGCGCCGGGGCAGGCGCGCCGCGGCGCTGGGCCTGCAGAACACGCCCGTGGTCTTCACACCGTAGACGAAGCGGCCGTCGGCGCGCGCGTCGCGCGCCTGCACGGCGGCCCAGCGCGCGTCGTCGCTCGCGTAGGTGTTCTGGCTCGAAAGACGGGTCGTTGGCATGGTGCTCTCCTGTGGCCTGCAGTGTGCGGCGCAGTTCCAGCGCAAGCACTCCGGTTCTTGCGGCCGAATTCAGGCCGCGTCGTGGAAGATCAGGCCGACGGTGTGGCGCTGGCCGGCCAGCAGCCGGCTCACGCCATGGCGCATGGCGAGCCGGCGCATGCGGCCCGTGGCTCCCGGCCCCGGCCGCTCGTGCACGGCGAAGACCACGCCGTCGCCCTGCGCCAGCGGCACCACATGGGCGCGCTGCTCGCCTGGCCGGCTCTCGGTCATCACGAACTCGCCACCGGAAAAATCCACCCCGGGCCGCGACAGCAGGATCGCCACCTGGAGCGGGAACACATGCTCGCCGTACAGGTCCTGGTGCAGGCAGTTGTAGTCGCCCGGGCCGTAGGACAGGATCAGCGGCGTGGGCCGCGTCTGGCCGGCGCGGTGGCAGCGCGCGAGGAAGGCGTCCAGCGTCGCCGGATAGCGCAGCGCCCTGCCGAGCAGTTGGTTCCAGCGGTTCGCGGTGGGCACCAGCCGCGGGTACAGCGCCTGGCGCAGCTCTGCCAGCAGGGGCGGCAGCGGGTAGGCGAAGTAACGGTATTCGCCACGGCCGAAGCCGTGGCTTGCCATGACCACCGTGCTGCGGTACAGCGCATCCTGCGGGTACAGCGCGGCCAGCGCCGCGCATTGCGCGGGCGCCAGCAGGCCGGGCAGAAGGGCATGGCCTTCGGCGTCCAGCGCGGCGGCCATGTCCACGGCGGTATCGGCAAGGAGCGATGTCTGCATGGGCGGGCAGTCTAGGCCGCCGCATCGGCGGCCGCACCCCGTTCCTTGCGCTCCAATTGCCGCCCGCTACATCGCCCCGCGCACGCGCTCGAACACCTTCCAGAAGGCCTGCGCCTGCGTGGTCGCGAAGTTGATGCGCATCAGCGTGCCGGGCTTGCGGCCGGCGTGGAACAGCGCGCCGGGCGCCAGCAGGTAGCCCTCGTCCAGCAGGCGCAGGGCCAGGGCTTCGGTGTCCACGCCCGTGTCGACCCAACCGAACAGGCCGGCCGGCTCGCTGACGAACCGGCAGCCGGCCGCCCGTGCGAGCTTCACGCTGCGCGCGCGCGCCTGGTCCAGCCGCGTGCGCACGCGCTGGGCGTGGCGGCGCAGCTGGCCCTGCTCGATGCACCAGGCCATGGCCTGCTCCAGCAGCGCGGGCGTGGTCAGCGTCGTCAGCATCTTGGTGTCGCGCAGCCGCTCGACAAGGTCGGTCGGCGCAGCCAGGTAACCCACGCGCCAGCCCGGTGCCAGGATCTTGGCGAAGCCGCTCACGTAGATCGTGCGCTGCAGCCCGTCCAGCGCACACAGCCGCGTGGCGTGGTCGGGCGCCAGGTGGCTGTAGGTGTCGTCCTCGACGATGTGGAAGTCGTGCGCATTGGCCAGGGTCAGCACGCGGTGCGCGCTGCCCGGCGTGAGGCAGTAGCCCGTGGGGTTGTGCAGCACGCTCACGCTCACGAACAGCTTGGGCGCATGGGCCGCGCAGTAGCGCGCCATGACCTCGATGTCGGGCCCGTCGGCACGCCGCGGCACGGGCAGGATCACCGCGCCCAGTGCCTGCAGACGCGCGAATTCGATGGCCCAGCCGGGCTCTTCCACCATCACATGGTCGCCGGCGCGCAGCAGCGTGCGGCTCACCAGGTCCAGCGCATGCGTGGCGCCCACGGTGGTGAGGATCTGCTCGGGCGCGGCCGGCACACTGAGGTCGGCCAGCTTGTGCGACAGCGCACGCCGCAGCGCCGGATCGCCGGACGGATCGCCGTACTGCAGCGACAAGGCCTTGAGCCCCTGCCCCGCCGTGACCCGGCGCACGCCCGCGGCCACGATGTCGCCGGCCAGCCAATCCACCGGGAACACGCCGATGCCGGGCTGCGGCAGCTGGCTGCCGCTCTGGAACATGCCGCGCATGAGGGCCGCTGCGTCGACCTGGCGGCGCCAGCCCGGCGAAGCGGCCAGCGAGGGGCTGGCCGCCGCCGCAGCCGGCGGCGCCGCGCGCTGCTCGCGCACGAAGAAGCCGCGGTTGCGCTGCGCCTCCACCAGGCCCTGGGCCAGCAGCCGGTCGTAGGCCGCCACCACCGTGGCCGGGCTCACGCCGTGCTGCTCGGCACACTGGCGCACCGAGGGCAGGCGTGTGCCGGCAGCCAGCAGCCGGTCGCCGATGCGCTCGGCGAAATGCGCCGCCAGCTGTTCGGTCAGCGACTGCGAGGCGGTGCGCATCAGCATGGTGGGCGTCCTGTCAGGAGATGTATCGGCTTGTCGGGCAATACAGTAGCGTTACAGACAACACAAACTGTATTGGTAGTGTGTTGGTCGTGACTATAGAGTCTGTATCCCCATGAATGCAAGCGAACTGAGTGCCCTGCTGCTGCTGGCCACGGCGATGAGTTTCTCGCCGGGGCCGAACACGACGCTGTCGTCGGCGCTGGCGGCCAACCACGGCCTGCGCCACGCCATGCCCTTCATCTGGGCCGTGCCCGCCGGCTGGGGCCTGGTGCTGCTGCTGTGCACGGCCGGTGTCGGTGCGCTCGTGGTGGCCCAGCCCGCGCTGGCGCTGGCGATCAAGCTGTTCGGCGTGGCCTACCTGCTGTGGCTGGCCTTCAAGCTGGCGCGCAGCGCCCGGCTCGGCGAGGCCGATGCGCGCCGGCTCGACGTCGGCTTCGTGCAGGGCATCGCGCTGCAGTTCGTGAACATCAAGGCCTGGATGCTGGCACTGGCCATCGTCGCGGGCTGGATCGCCGGCCGCGACGACCTGCTGCAGCGCCTGGCCGTCGTGCTGCCGCTCATGCTGTGCTTCGCGTTCTTCAGCAACCTGGCCTATGCGCTGATCGGCGCGCTGCTGCGCAACTGGCTGGCCCAGGGCCGCAGGCTGCTGTGCTTCAACCGGGTGATGGCAGCGGTGCTGGTGCTCACGGCGGTCTGGATGCTGCAAGCGAAGGCAGGTGCATGACCACACGCGACGAAACCCTGGGCCTGTGGCTGGGCGTGGTCGGCGTGGCGCTGTTCGCCATCACGCTGCCCATGACGCGGCTGGCCACCGGCACGGCCGCGGCGCCGCAGCTGTCGCCCTGGTTCGTCACGCTGGGCCGCGCCGCGCTGGCGGGCGGCCTGTCGGTCCTGTTCCTCCTGGCCACGCGCTCGCCGCTGCCGGCGCGCCGGCACCTGTGGCCGCTGGCCATGGCCGTAATCGGCAACGTGGTGGGTTACCCGCTGCTGCTGGCCTATGCGCTGCGCGTCGTCACGGCCAGCCATGCGGCCGTCATCACGGCGCTGCTGCCGCTGGCCACGGCGGCCGTCGCGGCGGCGGTGATGCGCCAGCGCGCCGCGCTGGGCTTCTGGCTCTGCGCTGCAGCCGGTAGCGCGCTCGTGGTGGTGTTCTCGGTGCTGCGCGCGGCGCAGCACGGCGGCGGCTTCGGCTTCGAATGGGCCGACCTGCTGCTGGTGGGCGCCGTCATCGCGGCCTCGGTCGGCTATGTGTACGGCGCCAAGGTCACGCCCGAGCTCGGTGCCGAGCGCGTGATCTGCTGGGTCTGCGTGCTGGCGCTGCCGCTCACGCTGCCGGCCACCCTGTGGCTGTGGCCCACGACGCCGGTGGCGCCCAGCGCCTGGGCAGGCTTCGTCTACGTGGGCGTGTTCTCCATGTGGATCGGCTTCTTCGCCTGGTACCGCGGCCTGGCCCTGGGCGGCACATTGCGCGTGAGCCAGACGCAGCTGCTGCAACCCTTCCTGTCGATCCTGGCCGCGGTGCCGCTGCTGGGCGAAACGCTGGACACCGTCACCCTGGGATTCGCCGCCGCCGTGGTCGCCACGGTCGTCCTGGGCAAGAATCTGGCCCGAACCTCTTCCGCACCAACAACCAAGACCGCCTCAAGGAGCACATGATGTCCTGGACCCTGGCCGCACGCGCCGAAAAGATGAACCCCTCGGTGATCCGCGAGATCCTCAAGGTCACCGAGAAGCCCGGCATCATCAGCTTCGCCGGGGGCCTGCCCTCGCCCAAGACCTTCCCGGTCGCTGAATTCCGCGCCGCCTGCGAGAAGGTGCTGACCGAAGACGGCCCGGCCGCGCTGCAGTACGCCGCCAGCGAGGGCTACGGCCCGCTGCGCGAGATGGTGGCCGCCGGCCTGCCCTGGAAGGTCGACCCGGCGCAGGTGCTGATCACCACCGGCTCGCAGCAGGGCCTGGACCTCGTGGCCAAGATCCTGCTGGACAGCGGCAGCCGCATGCTGGTGGAAACGCCCACCTACCTGGGCGCGCTGCAGGCCTTCGCGCCGATGGAGCCGCGTGCCGTGTCGGTCGCCAGCGACGACGAAGGCGTGCGCGCCGACGACCTGGCCGCCAAGGCCGGCCA
Source organism: Pseudorhodoferax soli (assembly GCF_003337555.1). Classification (GTDB taxonomy): domain Bacteria; phylum Pseudomonadota; class Gammaproteobacteria; order Burkholderiales; family Burkholderiaceae_C; genus Pseudorhodoferax; species Pseudorhodoferax soli. The sequence goes on from NZ_QPJK01000002.1 coordinate 938,327, forward strand.
GGGCGCCGAGCGCGCCCGCTTCGCCTACCTGCTGCCGAACTTCCAGAACCCGACCGGCCGCACCATGAGCGAGGAGCGCCGCGCCGCCGTGGTGGCCGCCGCCGCCAACGCCGGCGTGCCGCTGCTGGAGGACAACCCCTACGGCGACCTGTGGTTCGAACAGCCGCCGCCGGCCCCGTTGACCGCACGCAACCCCGAGGGCTGCCTGTACCTGGGCTCGTTCTCCAAGGTGCTGGCACCGGGCCTGCGGCTGGGCTTCCTGGTGGCACCGCCGGCCATCTATCCCAAGCTGCTGCAGGCCAAGCAGGCGGCCGACCTGCACAGCCCCAGCTTCAACCAGCGCATGGTGGCGCAGGTCATGCAGGACGGCTTCCTGGCGCGCCACGTGCCGACCATCCGTGCGTTGTACAAGAGCCAGCGCGACCACATGCTGAGGGCGCTCGAACGTGAGATGCCCGACGGCGTGCAGTGGAGCCGGCCGGTCGGTGGCATGTTCCTGTGGGTGCGGCTGCCGGCCGGGCTGGATGCCGTCACGCTGCTGCCGCGCGCGGTCGAGCGCAACGTGGCCTTCGTGCCCGGTGCCGCGTTCTATGCCGATGTGCCCGAGAGCAACACCATGCGCCTGTCCTTCGTGACGGCCAGCACCAGCCAGATCGACATCGGCATCGCGGCGCTGGCGCAGACCATCCGCGAGGCGATGGAGACGCAACGCACGGGGCGGCCTGCCACGCCCGTCCAGCTATGACGCTCCACATCTGGGGCCGCATGAGCTCCATCAACGTGCGCAAGGTGGTCTTCGCCGTGCAGGAACTGGGCCTGTCGGCCCAGCGCACCGACGCGGGCGGCCATTTCGGCCTGGTGACCGAGCCCGACTACCGCGCCAGGAACCCCAACGGCATGGTGCCGCTGCTGGAAGACGGCGACGCCACGCTGTGGGAGTCCAACGTGATCGTGCGCTACCTCTGCGCGCGCCACGCCGCCGGCACGCTGTACCCCGAGCCATTGGCCACGCGCTTCACCGCCGAGATGTGGATGGACTGGCAGCAGACCACGCTGAACCCGGCTGGCCGCGGCGCCTTCCTGCAACTCGTGCGCACGCCGGTCGAGCAGCGCGACGACGTGCTGATCGCGCAGTCCGTCGCCGAGACCGAGCCCCTGCTCGACCTGCTGGACGCCGAGCTCGCACGCCGCCCCTACCTGGCCGGCGACGAGTTCACCATGGCCGACATCCCCGTGGCCTGCGAGGTCCACCGCTGGTATGGCCTGCCTCTGGCACGTCCGGCGCGCCCCCAACTGGACCGCTGGTACCAGGCCGTCAGCGGACGGCCCGGCGCAGCCGGCGTGCTCGACATGGGCCTGTCATGAGCATGCCATCGCGCCCCTTCCGCCAGGTCGATGTCTTCACCGACCAGCCCTACTACGGCAACCCGCTGGCCGTGGTGCTCGACGGCTCCGGCCTCACCGACGCGCAGATGCAGCGCTTCGCGCAGTGGACCAACCTGTCGGAGACCACCTTCGTGCTGCCGGCGACCGAGCCCGGCGCCGACTACCGGCTGCGCATCTTCACGCCCGGCGGCGAACTGCCCTTCGCGGGCCACCCCACGCTGGGCAGCTGCCACGCCTGGCTGGCCGCCGGCGGCCAGCCGCGGGGCGGCGAAACCATCGTGCAGCAATGCGGCGCGGGCCTGGTGCGCATCCGGCGCGAGGGCGAACGCCTGGCCTTCGCGGCACCGGCGCTCAAGCGCAGCGCGCCACGCCCGACCGAGCTGGCCCAGGTCGCCTCGGCCCTGGGCCTGAAGGCCGCACAGATCGTCAGCAGCCAGGTGCTGGACAACGGCCCGGTCTGGTTCACGCTGCTGCTGGACGACCCGACCACGGTGCTGCGCTTGCAGCCGGACCACGTGGTGCTCAAGGCGCTGGGCCACAAGATCGGCGTGGCCGCGCTGGACGGCGCGGCCGCCACGCCGCTGATCGCGCGGGGCAACCGCGAGGCCCGGGCCTTCGGCGCATCGGCCCCCGCGCCAACCGAGGCGCCATCGCTGGTGGTGCGCGCGTTCGCGGCGGCCAGCGGCATCCTGGAAGATCCGGTGACGGGCAGCCTCAACGCGAGCCTGGCGCAATGGCTGATCGCCGACGAACACATCGCCGCGCCCTACGTGGCCACGCAAGGCGCCTGCCTGGGCCGCGACGGCATGGTCCACATCGCGCGCGACGCCGAGGGGCAGGTCTGGGTGGGCGGGCACTCCGTCGTGTGCATCGCAGGCACGGTGACGCTATGACCGCCACCCTGCCCACGCGGGCCGAGATCGAGCGCGCCGCCGCGCTCGTCCACGGCGCCTTTCCGGCCACGCCCCAGCACCGCTGGGCACTGGCCAGCCAGCGCCTGGGCACGGACTGCTGGCTCAAGCACGAGAACCACACGCCGGTCGGCGCCTTCAAGATCCGCGGCGGCCTGACCTACTTCGCCGCGCTGGCGGCGGCCGGCCCGCTGCCCGCCGAGGTCGTCAGCGCCACGCGCGGCAACCATGGCCAGAGCATCGGCTGGGCCGCGCGCGCCCATGGCGTGCGCTGCACCATCGTCGTGCCGCACGGCAACTCGGTCGAGAAGAACGCCGCCATGCGCGCGCTGGGGGCCACGCTGATCGAGCACGGCCATGACTTCCAGGAAAGCCGCGAGTACGCCATGGGCCTCGCGGCCGAGCGTGGTGCCCACATGGTGCCGAGCTTTCACCAGGCGCTGGTGCTGGGCGTGGCCACCTACTGGTGGGAATTCCTGCGCGCCGTGCCGCAACTCGACGTGGTCTACGTGCCGATCGGCCAGGGCTCGGGCGCCTGTGCGGCCATTGCGGCCAAGCGCGCGCTGGGCCATGCGGCGCGCATCGTCGGCGTGGTCAGCGCACATGCCACGACCTATGCCGACTCCCTCGCGGCCGGCCACGTGGTCGAGTCCCCGGTCACCACGCGGCTGGCCGACGGCATGGCCTGCCGCGTGGCCGATGAGCAAGCGCTGGCGATCCTCGCCGGCGGTCTGGACCATGTCGTGCAGGTGACGGATGCGGAAGTGGCGAGCGCCATGCACGCGCTGTTTATCGACACGCACAACGTGGCCGAAGGCGCCGGCGCTGCCGGCTTCGCTGCCGCGCTCCAGGAACGTGCCGCGCTGCGCGGCCTGGCCGTGGGCGCCGTGCTGAGCGGCGGCAACGTGGACGCGCCCATGTTCGCCGAAGTGCTTTCCAAGGAGTGACACATGGTTCCCCTGCACGACCTGGGCTGGTTCGCCCTCGCCACGCTGGCCATGGCGCTGACGCCCGGCCCCAACATGCTCTATTGCGTCTCGCGCACGCTGAGCCAGGGCCGCGGCGCGGGCCTGGTGTCGCTGGCCGGCGTGCTGGCGGCCTTCGTCGTTCACATCCTGGCGGCGGCCTTCGGCCTCACGGCCCTGCTGCTGGCGGTGCCCTTCGCGTTCGGCGCGATCAAGGCGGTGGGTGCGGCCTATCTCGCCTGGCTGGCTTGGCAGGCGCTCAAGCCCGGCGGCAGCGGCCCGTTCCAGGCGCGCCAGCTGCCCGTGCACTCCACCGGCACGCTGCTGCGCATGGGCTTTTTGACCAACCTGCTGAATCCCAAGGTCGCGCTGTTCACGCTGTCCTTCTTCCCGCAGTTCCTGCATCCCGAGCACGGCAGCGTGCTGCTGCAGGCGCTGCAGCTGGGCGCGGTGCAGATCGCGGCCAGCGCAGCCGTCAACACGCTGGTCATCTTCGGTGCCGCCAGCATCACCGGGCTTCTCTCGCGCAGCGCAGGCTGGATGCGCGCGCAGCGCTATGTGATGGGCTCGGTGCTGGCGTTCCTGGCGCTGCGGGTGGCGTTGATCGAGCGCAAGTGAGTCAGACTCCGCGCCAAGGTGTAGCGGTCGGCCGCTGCGCAGCCCGCCCGAGCGCGCGTGCACGCAGGTAGGCGTGGACCTCGTCCGCAGCAAAGCACTCACCGGACTGCAAGGCCTCGCTGCGTGCGGCCAGTGCCGCAGCGACAAATGCCCGGCGCGCGTCACCGGGCAAGCAGGCGCCGAACGGTGTCGCATCCTGGGGATCGCTGGGTGAAGTCATCTTCTTCCTGGTGAGTTTGGAAACGGCACAGCATGGTAGTCCGGCCTGCCGTGACCGCGTCTCAGCCGTGACAGCCCTGCCAACCGCCTGCCTTACAGTCGCGCGCCATGGGAACCCTCTACCTTGTGCGCCACGGCCAGGCCTCGTTCGGTGCCGACGATTACGACCAGCTCAGCGCGCAAGGCCAGCGCCAGAGCGTGCGGCTGGGCGAGTATTTCGCGTTCAAGGGCATCGCGTTCGAGGCCACGCTGACCGGCACGCTGCGCCGCCACGCGCAGACTTTTGCCGGCATCCAGCAAGGCATGGAAGCCGCCGGCACGCCGCCGCTGCCCGAGCCCTCGGCCTGGCCCGGCCTCAACGAGTACGACAGCGCGGCCGTGATCGCCACGGTGCACCCCGAGGCGCTGCAAAAGCCCACCACGCCCGAGCTGTACAAGCACCACTTCCGCGTGCTGCGCCAGGGCCTGACGGCCTGGATGGCCGGCCGCGTGCAGCCCGAGGGCATGCCGACCTATGTGGAATTCCGCGACGGCATCGCGGCCGTGCTCGACCACGTGCGCACGCGCCACACCGGCAACGTGCTGCTGGTCTCCAGCGGCGGGCCGATCTCCACGGCCGTGGGCCAGGTGCTGGGCACGGCGCCCGAGACCACCATCGACCTCAACATGCGCATCCGCAACAGCGCCGTGACGGAATTCGTCTACACCCAGAGCCGGCATGTGCTGCTGACCTACAACACGCTGCCGCACCTGGACCATCCGGACCACGCGGGCTGGATCACCTTCGCGTGAAGGTTCCAGCCATGTGATTCGTCGCTTCGGACGATGCGTGCGGACATGGGCATGTCGACCATGGCTGCACCATTCCAACGAAGGAGACGACACATGCGCTTGCGCACTTCCGCCCTCAGCCTGGGCCTTTCGATCCTCGCGGCCTGGGCCGCCCCCGCGGCCGCCCAGACGCCCGGGGTCACCGCCACCGAGATCAAGATCGGCTCGACCCAGCCGCTGAGCGGCCCGGCCTCGGCCTACGGCGTGGTCGCGGCCTCCACCGAGGCCTACTTCACGCGGCTCAACGAAGCCGGCGGCATCCACGGCCGCAAGATCACCTGGCTGCCCATGGACGACGCGTTCACGCCAGCCAAGACGGTGGAGCAGACGCGCAAGCTCGTGGAGCAGGAAGGCGTATTCATGATCTTCGCGCCGCAGGGCACGGCGGCGTCGTCGTCGGTCACCAAGTACCTCAACGCCAAGAAGGTGCCGCAGTTCTTCGTCAACTCGGGCTCGCACCTGTTCCAGAACCCCAAGGACCTGCCCTGGACGGTGCCCTACCTGCCGACCTACTACGGTGAGTCGCGCATCTACGCCAAGCACATCCTCGCGAACAAGCCCGACGCCAAGGTCGGCGTGCTCTACCAGAACGACGATTTCGGCCGCGACTACCTGCGCGGCATCAAGGCCGGCCTGGGCGACAAGGCGGCCAAGATGGTCATCAGCGAGCAAGGCTACGAGGTGAGCGACCCAACCGTGGACTCGCAGATCGTGGCGCTCAAGTCGGCCGGCGTGGACGTGGTGCTGCTGGGCTCGCTGTCCAAGCAGTCCAGCCAGGCCATCCGCAAGATGGCGGACCTGAACTGGAAGCCGACCATCTACATGAGCTACATCTCGGCCAACGTGTCGCCGACCTTCACCAACGCCGGGCTGGACAAGGCGACGGGCATCATCACCGCCACCGCCATCAAGGACCCGACCGACACGCGCTGGGCCAACGACAAGGACTACCAGGACTGGCTGGCCTGGATGAAGAAGTACTACCCCAAGGGCGACCTCAACAACATGAGCAACGTGTTCGCCTACATCGCCGCCAACACGCTGGAGCATGCGCTGCGCGAGACCGGCAAGGACCTCACGCGCGAAGGCCTGCTCAAGACGCTCAGCACGCTGGACTACGCCGCACCCATGCTCACGCCCGGCGTGAAGCTCACGTTCTCGCCCAACGACTACAACCCCTACAAGAAGCTGCAGATGCAGCGCTTCGACGGCACCAAGTGGACGCTGCTGGGCGAGCCGATCGGCGACTGAGACATCAATCCGGCGTGAGCACCATCTTCAGTGCGCCGGCCTCGCGCGCATCGAACAGCGCATAGGCCTGTGCGCCCTGCGACAAGGGCATGCGGTGGCTGATCAGCCGCTCGGGCCGCAGCCGGCCAGAAGCCACCAGCGGGAACAGCGCCGGCAGCTCTTCCGAGACCGAGCAGGTGCCCGTGCGGAAGGTCACGCCGTTGGCGAACAGCCGCTCCAGCGGCAGCGTGTAGCGGCGCGTCTGGTGCACGCCGATGGCCGACACCGTGCCGCGCCGGCCGACCAGGCGCCAGGCCATGTCCAGCGTGGCGTCCAGCCCCACGACCTCGACCACGCTGTCGACCTTGCGGCCCTGCGTCTGTTCGCGGATGGTCTCCAGGGCCTCGCCGGGGTGCAGCGCGATGGCACCGGCCTGGGCCGCCAGCGCGCGGCGCTCGGGCACGGGGTCGATGGCGTAGACCTGGCGCGCGCCCATGACAAAGGCGCTGTCCACGGCCATCAGGCCGATGGGGCCGAGCCCGATCACAGCCACGCTGGCGCCCGGACGCACGTCAGCCTGGCGCACGCCGAACCAGGCCGTGGCCATGCCGTCGGTCAGCATCAACGCCTGTTCTTCGGTCAGTCCGTCAGGGATCTTCACGGCGTTGGCATCCGCCGCGGGAATGCGGAAGGCTTCTGCCTGCAGGCCCTGCAGCGCGGCCGAGATGCCGTAGCACGACCCCTGGCCGCTCTCGCAGCAGTTGACGTTGCCGGCCAGGCAGGAGCGGCAGGCGCCGCAGCCGACCGAGGCGGGGATCATCACCTTGTCGCCCGCCTTCAGCCGTGTGACGGCGCGGCCCACCTCCACCACCTCGCCCACGGCTTCGTGGCCGACGCAAAAGCCCGTGTCCGTGGAGAAGCCATGGCCGTGGAAGATGTGCAGGTCGCTCCCGCAGATGGCGCAGCTGCGCATCTTCACGATGGCGTCGCGATCGGATTGCAGCGCTGGATCGTCCATCGCTTCGTGGCGGATGTCGCGGGTGCCGTGGTAGCGCAGTGCCTTCATGCCGGGTCTCCTGGGTTGACGTTGCCTCGCCTCAAACTATACAGTCTGCTTGTCTGACAATCTGTCATTCATGCACCAACTGACGCCACCGCGCGATCCTGGAGACAAGGCAATGACGAGACCCCTGACGAAGATCCTGGCGGCCGCCTCGGTGCTGCTGGCCACGCTGCCCGCGCTGGCCCAGAAGGCCTACGGCCCGGGCGTGAGCGACACCGAGATCAAGCTCGGCCAGTCCATTCCCTACAGCGGCCCCCTGTCGTCGTACGCCACGCTGGGCAAGACGCAGCTGGCGTACTTCAAGTGGATCAACGAGCAGGGCGGCATCAACGGCCGCAAGATCAACCTGGTCTCGCTGGACGACGCCTACAGCCCGCCCAAGACGCTGGAGACCACGCGCCGCCTGGTCGAGCAGGACGAGGTGCTAGCCGTCTACGGCACCATCGGCACGCCCACCAACACCGCCATCCACAAGTACCTGAACGGCAAGAAGGTGCCTCACCTGCTGGCGTCCAGCGGCGGCACCAAGTGGAACGACCCGAAGAACTTCCCGTGGACCATGGCCTGGCTGCCGACCTACCACGCCGAGGGCCGCATCTACGCCGAGCACATCCTCAAGACCGTGCCCAACGCCAAGGTGGCCGTGCTCTACCAGAACGACGACTTCGGCAAGGACTACTACAACGGCTTCAAGGAAGGCCTGGGCGACAAGCTCAAGCAGGTGGTGGTGGCCGACGCCTCGTACGAGGCGACCGACCCGACGGTCGACTCGCAGATGGTGGCGCTCAAGAGCTCGGGCGCCAACGTGTTCGTGAACCTGGCCTCGCCCAAGGCCGCCGCGCTGGCGGTGCGCAAGGTGCACGAGCTGGGCTGGAAGCCGACCGCGCAGTACCTGGTGTCGATCTCGTCGTCGGTGGGCGCGGTACTCAAGCCGGCCGGCATCGATGCGTCCAACGGCCTCGTCACCGTGCTGTGGCTCAAGGACACGGCCGACCAGCAATGGGCCGACGATGCCGGCATGAAGTGGTACCTGGACTTCATGAAGAAGTACTACCCCGAGGGCGACCCGAACGACCTCATGAACGGCATCGCCGTGTCGTCGGCGGCCGTCATGGCGCAGATCATCCGGCAGGCCGGCGACAACCTCACGCGCGAGAATCTGATGCGCCAGGCCGCCAGCCTGCAGGGTGCCACCGCGCCGCTGCTCCTGCCCGGCATCACGGTGAACACCAGCGCCACCGATTTCGCGATGGTCGAATCCATGCAGCTCGCCAGGTTCGACGGCACGCGCTGGGTGCGCTTCGGCGAAGTCATGGGCAAGTGAAGGGCAAGTGAAGGGCAAATCGATGATGGCGCCAGAACTCACGCAACTCGGCTCGCTCGGCGACCTCATCGTCACCGCGCTCCAGCGCGGCGGCGACCGCACCGCCTTCATCCACGGCGAACGCCAGACCAGCTACCGCGCGTTCGGTGCACAGCTGGCGCGGCTGATCGCCGCACTCGACGCCCAGGGCCTCCAGAAGGGCGACACCATCGCCTCGCTGTCGGGCAACCGGCCCGAGGCCTTCCTGGTCTCGTGCGCCGGCTACCTGATGGGCCTGCGCGTGGGCTGGATCAACCCCACCGCATCGGAGAACGACCAGGCCTACCTGCTGACGGATGCCGGCGTGGGCACGCTGTTCGTCGACCCCGACCTGTTCCGCGAGCGCGGCGAGCGGCTGGCCGCGCGCACCGGCATCCAGCGCGTCTGGTGGCTGGCGCCGACGGACGCCGGCACCGACATCGACACCCTCTGCCGCGACGCCACGCCCGCCCCGCTGCTGCCGCGCGCCAGCGCCGACGACGTGGCCGTGCTGGTCTACACCGGGGGCACCACCGGCGTGCCCAAGGGCGTGGTCCACACCCACCGCGTGCAGGTGGCGATGACGCTGATGCAGCTGGCCGACTGGGACTGGCCGCAGGAGACCCGCTACCTGGCGCTGACGCCCATCACCCACGCGGCCGGCACCTTCATCCTGCCCACGCTGCTGCGCGGCGGCACGGTGGTGCTGACGCATGGCTTCGGCGCCGACAAGTTCATCGACCTGGTCGAGCGCCACCGCATCACCACCACCTTCCTGGTGCCGACGATGCTCTACGTGCTGCTGGACCATCCGCGGCTGGCCGATGCCGACCTCTCCAGCCTGCAGATGGTGGCCTATGGCGCCGCGCCCATGCTGCCGAGCCGGCTCACCGAGGGCATGCGCCGGCTCGGGCCGGTCTTCATGCAGCTGTATGGCCAGTCGGAGGCGCCGATGATGATCACGGTGCTGCGCCAGCGCGACCACGACCCGGAGCACCACCCCGAGCGGTTGGCCTCGTGCGGATTGCCGGTGATCGGCAACCAGCTGCGGCTGCTGGACGAACAGGGCCGCGAGGTGCCGCAAGGCGAAGTGGGCGAGATCTGCCTGCGCTCGCCGCTGGTCATGGCCGGCTACCTCAAGAAGCCCGACGAAACCGCCAAGGCCTTGCGCAATGGCTGGCTCTACACCGGCGACCTGGCGCGCCAGGATGCCGACGGCTATCTCTACATCGTCGACCGCTCCAAGGACATGGTCATTAGCGGCGGCTTCAACGTCTACCCGCGCGAGGTGGAGGATGTGCTGGCACTGCACCCGGCGGTTTCTTCGGCCGCCGTGGTGGGCGTGCCCGACCCCAAGTGGGGCGAGCAGGTGCGGGCCATGGTCGTGCTCAAGCAGGGCCAGTCGGCCACGGCGGAAGAACTCATGGCGCTGGTGCGCGAGCACAAGGGCGCCGTCAGCGTGCCCAAGCAGATCCGCTTCGTCGCCCAACTGCCGGTCACGACGATCGGCAAGCTCGACAAGAAGGCGGTGCGGGCGCGCTTCGCGGAGGAAGGCTGAATCAGGCCTTCTTGCGCGCCGCCCTGGGACGGGCCGCCGGCGCGGCATCCTGCTCTGCGATCTGCTTTTGCGCCAGCTCGTAGCCGCGCTTGAAGTCCACGATGTGCCGGATGGTGCACTGCTCGGCCTCGTCCGCATCGCGCCGGCGCAGCGCGGCCAAGGTGGCCCGTCGCGATTCCAGCATGCGCTTGCTGGCCGCGGGCACGTGGTCGAACACGGCCGCCTGGTAGCGCGGGTACATCTGGCGCCACATGGTCTCGTGGGCCAGCAGCAGCGCGCGGTTGCCGCTCATGCGCGCCACCATGTCGTCGAACACGATGTTGAGATCGACCAGCGACGCACGCGCCTCGACCGCCTGCTGCAGCAGCGCGAGGTGGTCCTGCAGCGCGTCGAGCTGCGCATCGGTGGCGCGCTCAGCCGCCAGGCGCGTCATCGCCGGGCCGACGGCGCGCACCGTCTCCCAGAGCTCCTGGAAGCTGATCTCCTGCAGCTGCACCATGCGCTCGAACTGCACGCCCAGGTCGGCGTTCGACGGGTGGCTGATGACGAAGCGCCGGCTGGTCTCGCGCCGCAGCAGGCTGGCCTCTTCCAGCACACGCACCGCCTCGCGCACGGTGGAGCGGTTGACGCCGAAGGTCTCGCACAGTTGGGCCTCGGTCGGCAGCGGATCGCCGGCGCGCAGCCGGCCGTCCAGGATCTGCAGCGTGACCGCCTCGGCCAGCATGCGGTAGGACGGCACCCGCTTGAGCTTGTCGAACGCGAACGCCGGCCCTGCCTCCGTGGTCTGTTGCCCTGTCCCGCCTTCCGCCATGCCGCTCTCCGCAATTCCAAAGAGACCGATTGTCGCCAAGCTCAACCGTGCCGCTCCAGCCGCCGCAAAGCGCGCCGGAACAGCAGCAGCGTGTGGGCGTGCAGCAGCGCCCCAGCCTCACGGCTGGCCTTGCCGGCGCATGCGCGCGCGTAGGTGCCCTCCAGGATCAGGCCGAGCTTGTAGCAGGCCAGCACCTCGTACCAGACGTGGTGCTCCACGCCGCGTCGGCCATGCCCGGCGTAACGCGCCACCAGTTCCTCGGCCGTGGCGAAGCCCTGCCAGGGCTGGGTGCGGAACAGCGGTTCGGGCTCGGCCTCGGGCTCGGGCCAGGTGGCCAGCAGCCACCCCAGGTCGAGCAGCGGGTCGCCGATGGTGACGAGCTCCCAGTCGACGATGGCGGCCACCTCGCCGCTGCCGGGCGCGAACAGCACGTTGGCCAGATGGAAGTCGCCGTGCAGGATGCCGGGGCGAAAGCTGGCCGGCCGGTGCCGCTCCAGCCAGTCGGCCACCGCAGCGATGCCGGGGATCTCGGCCGGCCCGGGCCAGCCCGCGTAGTCGTGGTAGCTCTCGAGCTGCGCACGCCAGCGCGGCACCTGGCGTTCGAGGAAGCCCTCGGTCTTTCCGAGGCCCGCCAGGCCGGCGGCCGCATGGTCGACATCGCCCAGTTCGATCAGCGCGTCAACCATCGACAGGCCCATGCGGTGGCGCAGCGCGGCGTCGGCGGTGTGCAGCGGCGGCAGGTCCACAGAAGCGTTGAAACCCTCCACCGGCTCCATGAGGTAGAAGGCCGCGCCCAGCACCTGCGGGTCGGCACAGGCGGCGATCAACGCGGGGTGCGGCACGCGGCTGCCGGCCAGCGCGGCCAGCACCTGGGCCTCGCGCTGCATGGTCTTGTTGCCATCAGCACGCGGGTGGGCGGGCGGGCGGCGCAGCACGTAGCCGCGGCCGCCGCGCATGAAACGCAGCAACACGCTCTGCGTGCCTCCCGTCAGCGGCTGCACCTGCGCGATCGGCCCGCCGCCCAGGCCCTGGCCGTCCATCCACGCCGCCAGCCGCTCCAGATCGACCAGCTCGGCCCACGGCTGCACAACAGCTTGCGCTTGCGCCATCGTCAGCCGAGCAGGTGGCGGTACTTGGCCTCGGCCGCCGCCTTGGCGCGCGGCCGGTGGTAGGCCGGGAACAGGTCGGGGCAGGCCACGTAGTCGCGCAGCACCTGCTTGGCCACGGTCACCTTGTGCACCTCGGTCGGCCCATCGGCCAGGCCCATGTGGTACGAGAGGACCAGCTGGTCGGTGTAGGGCATCTCGAGCGAGGCACCCAGCGAGCCGTGGATGTGCAGCGCACGCTCGGCGATGTCGTGCAGCACCTTGGGCATGAGCGCCTTGACGGCCGAGATGTCCTTGCGCACCTTCAGGTAGTCCTTGTGCTTGTCGATGCGCCAGGCCGTGCGCAGCACCAGCAGGCGGAACTGCTCGAGCTGGCACCACGAATCGGCGATCTTCTCCTGCACCATCTGCTTGTCGGCCAGCAACTCGCCCTGGGTGGTGCGCGACAGCGCGCGTTCGCACAGCTGGTCGAAGGCCTTCTTCGCCTGGCCGATGGTGCGCATGGCGTGGTGGATGCGCCCGCCGCCCAGCCGTGTCTGCGCCACGGCGAAGGCCTCGCCGGGCTGGCCCAGCATGTCGGCCGCGGGCACGCGCACGCCGTCGAACTTCAGGTAGCCGTGCGTGGGCACGGGCTCGTCGGCCAGGCCCACGTTGCGCATGATGCTCAGGCCCGGTGCGTCCTTGGGCACGATGAACATCGACATCTGCTGGTACGGCGGTGCGTCGGGGTCGGTTACCACCATCACGATGAAGAACTCCGCATAGCGCGCGTTCGATGCAAACCACTTCTCGCCGGTGATGACCCAGTCGCCGCCCTGCTGCACGGCGCGCGTCTTGAACACCTTGGGGTCAGCGCCGCCCTGCGGCTCGGTCATCGCGAAGCACGAGACGATCTGGTTGGCCAGCAGCGGCTCCAGGTACTTCTTCTTCTGCGCCTCGCTGCCGTAGTGCGACAGGATCTCCGAGTTGCCGGTGTCAGGCGCCTGGCAACCGAACACGATGGGTGCAAAGTGCGCCTTGCCCAGGATCTCGTTGAGCAGCGCGAGCTTCATCTGCCCGTAGCCCTGGCCGCCCTGGTGCGGCGCGAGGTGGCAGGCCCACAGCTTGCGCTCCTTCACCTGCGCCTGCAGCGGGCGCACGAGCGTGGTGAAGCGCGGGTCGTGGATGTCCCAGGGGCTGCCCAGCACATGCTCCAGCGGCTCGACCTCCTCGTCGACGAAACGCTCGACCCAGTCGAGCTGGGTTTGGAATTCAGGATCGGTCTCGAAGTCCCAGGACATGGGTGGCCCCCCTCAATGCAATGTGGATGGAATCAGAGCGTCAGGCCGCCGTCGACCGGGATGGTCTGGCCGATCACGTAGGCGGCCAGCGGCGAAGCCAGGAACAGCGCCACGCCGGCCATGTCGGTCGGCGTGCCGAAGCGGCCCAGCGGAATGCGGTCGATCGCCGCCTCCTTGCGCTCAGGGTGGTCGGTGGTCACGCGCGTCATCTTGGTGGCGACGAAGCCCGGCGCGATGCCGTTCACGCGGATGCCATCGCGCGCCCAGGCATCGCCCAGCGTGCGCGTGAGGCCGAAGGCGCCGGCCTTCGATGCCGCATATGCCGGGTTGCCGCGCACCGCGTGGAAGGCCGCCGTCGAGCTGATCGTGATGATGGAGCCCTGGCTGGCCTTGAGCATCGCGTAGAACTTCTCGGCGAAGGTCATCAGGCTGGTCATGTTCACGTCGACCACCTGCTTGAAGGCCGGCGTCTTGAACTCCTGGCGCTTGTAGAGCACCTGGCCCTGCGACAGCACCAGCACGTCGAGCCGGTCGAACGGCGGCGCGAACGCCTCGATCTCTTCGGTGTTGCCCGCGTCGATGCGGTGGTAGTTGAGACCATCGAGCTGCGAATCGGGCGAGCCTGCGTAGTCGGCCGCGCTGGCACGGGTGCCGGCCACGTGCACGGTGGCGCCCTTGCGCCGGAACGCCTGCGCGATGCCGTTGCCGATGCCGCTGGAGCCGCCCACCACCAGCACGGTCTTGCCGCTGAAATCGAGTTCGTCCATCCGCTTGTCTCCGCTGTGTTGCAGTGTCCGACCTTATCTCATTGTCAGACAAACAGTCAATCACACGAAGCTTCACAGCACTGTTACACGACTGCGGCGGCACGCAAGCCGATATCGGCACGCGAATTGCACACCACTTGGCCATGGCGACCCTGCCCTCCTCCCCGCCCAGCTCCGGTGCGCAGTGGCGCACGCTGGAACTGCAGCTGCTCGGCCTGCTGGTGCAGCGCCTGGGCGACACCGGCACGCCCGACCCGCTGCTGCGTGCCATGCTGGAGCAGATGGACGCGCTGCTGGACCTGCAGCGTGCCCGCATCGTGCTCGTGATGCCGGGCGACACGCACGCGCGCATCCATCTGGCGCACGGGCTCACGGACCAGGAGATCGCGCGCGGCGTCTACGCGCTCGGCGAGGGCGTGACAGGCCTGGTGCTGGACACCGGGCAGGCGGTGCTGGTGCACGACATCGATGCGGAGCCGCGCTTCCTGGCGCGCAGTGTGGCCCGCGAGAAGCTGCCGAACGAGGGCCAGGCCTTCCTGGCGCTGCCGATCCAGGTCGAGGCGCGCACCGTGGGCGTGCTCAGCTGCCACCGCAGCCGCCAGGCCGACCGCTCGCTGGACGACGACCTGGCGTTGCTGCGCGTGCTGGCCGCGCTGGCCGGCCAGCGGCTGCGCCTGAGCGCGCCGCGTCCGCTGGTACGGCAATATTTGCCGGCCCACTCGCACACCCGGGAAGAACTGGAGCGCGTGCTGCTGCTGCACGGCGGCAAGCAGGCACGCGCCGCCGATGCGCTGGGCCTCACGCTGCGCCAGTTCGGCTACCGGCTGCGCAAGGCGCGCCGCGCCTGAGCGGCCCCCGCACGCATCCCGGGGGTCCCTGGCGCCCTCGGGAAAACCCCCTGCTTTTCGCGTCCGAATTGTTTGGCCGCTGACATTGTCAAAGCGCGCTGCGTGACAAACTGGCTGCGGCAGTTCACACCAACGAGAGGAGACGATATGCAGAGTCATGCAGGTTTTCCGCTGTTCCGCTTCAGCCTTTCCGTCCTGGCCGCCGCCGCCCTGGTGGGTTGCGGCGGGGATGACAACGACAACGACGGGGGCACAGGCAACGCATCGGCCACGGCCGAGCAGGCGTGCGCGGCCCTGGCGGGCAAGACGCTCGCTGGCGCCACGGTGGCCACGGCCGCCACCGTCGCGGCCAGTGGCGCCGCGCCGCTGTACTGCAAGGTCAACGCGACCATCGCGCCGCAACTCAACCTGGAACTGCGCCTGCCGCAGCAGTGGAACGGCAAGCTCTACTACGGCGGCGGTGGCGGCTACAACGGCGCCATTCCCGATCTCTCGGGCCCCAACCTCAACGCGCTCACGCAGGGCTATGCCACGGTCAACAGCGACTCCGGCCACCAGGGCAACGTGCTCTCGGCCGACTTCGCCCTGAACGACACCTACGCCGCCAACCTGTTCGGCTCGCTGTCGGTGCCCACGGTGCTGTCGTCGGCCCGCGAGATGGTGCAGGCCGCCTACGGCAAGCAGCCCGACCGCGCCTACTTCGAGGGCTGCTCCAACGGCGGGCGCGAGGCGCTGATGGCGGCCCAGCGCAACCCCAACCTCTTCGACGGCATCATCGCGCGCGCGCCGGCCTACAACTGGGTCGGCTTCATGGGCCAGTTCAACCGCACGGCCAAGGCCCTGGCCGCGCCGGGCGGCGGCTTCAGCCCGGCCAAGGTGGCCACGCTGGCGGCCGCGGTGCGCAACGCCTGCGATGCCGGCGACGGCATCGTCGACGGCGTGGTCGGCAACCCGCAGGCCTGCAGCTTCGACCCGGCCGTGCTGCGCTGCGTCGGCGGCGCCGACACCGGCAACGCCTGCCTGTCCGACGCACAGCTGGCGGCCGTTTCCTCGTGGACCTCCACGGCCTCCTGGGCCGGCGGCGCCTACACGAACGCGGGCTGGGCCCTCACCGGCAACGAGGACGACCCCGGCGCCTGGGCCACCTGGGTCAGCGGCACGCCCGACGTGCGCAGCGCGCTGCAATACCTGTTCCAGGACACGACCGTCAAGAACTACCTGGCGCGCAACCCGGCGCAGGACTCGCTCGCCTACACCTGGGATGCCAACCTCAACGCGGTCTACGCGCTGGCGGCGCTGAACGATGCGACGAACGCCGACCTGCGGCCCTTCAAGAACAGCAACGCCAAGCTCATCCTCTGGCACGGCGGGAACGACGCGGCGCTGAGTCACAAGGCCACCACCGCCT
This sequence comes from Pseudorhodoferax soli, assembly GCF_003337555.1. GTDB lineage: Bacteria > Pseudomonadota > Gammaproteobacteria > Burkholderiales > Burkholderiaceae_C > Pseudorhodoferax > Pseudorhodoferax soli. The sequence goes on from NZ_QPJK01000002.1 coordinate 954,670, forward strand.
ACTACCAGGCCGCCACGGCCGCCGTGGGCGGCCAGGCCGCGATGAACGAGTTCGCGCGCTACTACATCGCGCCGGGCGTGAACCATTGCGCGGGCGGGCCTGGCGCCGACGATGCCGACCTGCTGGCCGCGCTCGATGCCTGGGTCAGCAACAACACGGCACCGGGCACGCTGACCGCACGCAAGGTGGTGGCCGGCGCCACGCAGTTCACCCGGCCGCTGTGCCAGTACCCGCAGTACGCGCGCTACACGGGCCCCGCGAACAACGCGGCAGCCGCGGCGCTGGCCAGCAACTACACCTGCACGGCGCCTTGATGCAGGCCGGCGGTGCCGCGCCGGGCTCTCCGGGGCCGGCGGCACCGCCGGTTGTACAGCGCACCGGCCCCATGCCGACACCCGGCGAACTTGCCGCCTTCTTCGAACGCTGCAGCTGGCCCCGCGCGTTGACGCAGGCCGAGCGCAGTGCGGCGTTCGAAGCCCTGACCGTGCGCTGCCACGAAGCGCATTCGCACGTTTGCCAGCGCGACGAGATCGCCGACAGCTGGGTGGGAGTGATGGAGGGCTTCCTCAGCGTGCAGGACACGACGCTGGACGGCAGGCTGATCATGTACACCGGCGTCGCGCCGGGCGGCTGGGTCGGCGAAGGCTCGCTGCTCAAGCCCGAGCAACGCAAGTACGAGATCATGGCCACGCGCCCGACCGTCACGGTGCACCTGCCGCGCAAGACCTTCGGCTGGCTGCTGGAGCGCAGCATCCCGTTCAACCACTTCATGCTGTCGCACCTGAACGAGCGGCTCGGGCAGTTCATCGCGATGGTGAAGTTCGACCGGCTGCTCGAACCCACGGCGCGTGTGGCACGCGGCATCTCGGGCCTGTTCCATCCCGTGCTGTACCCGAACACCGACGCCACGCTGCGCATCAACCAGGAGGAACTGGGCTGGCTGGTGGGCGTCTCGCGCCAGCGCGTCAACACCGCCTTGACCGAACTGGAGGCCGCTGGGCTGATCCGCCGCGGCTATGGTTACCTCGTGGTCATGGACCGGCAAGGGCTGTCGCGCTATCCCTGATCCGGCCCTAGGACGCCGGCCCGCGCAGCTCGGCCCCGGCATTGGGGTCGAGCCGCACGAACCACAGCAGCGACAGCAGGGTGACGCAGGCGATGGCCCAGTAGGCCGGCGCGAAGTCGCCCGCCGCCAGGTGCGCCGGGTCGCCGCCGCGCCAGTGCGCAGCCAGGCCCAGCAGCGCCGCCCCGAACAGCACGCCCAGCGAGAGCGACAGCTGCTGCGCCATCGTCGCGAGCGTGGTGGCGTGGCTCATGCGCGGCTTGGGGATCTCCGAGTAGCCCAGGGTCTGCAGCGCCACCATGCCCATGGAGTTGACAAGCCCGCCCAGCATCAGCGTGGCGAAGATCAGCGGGTGCGGCGTGGCCGGCGTGAACAGGCTGTAGCTGGCGTAGGCCAGGCTGGTCATCACCGTGGTGCCCAGCAGCAGCGGCTTGAACCCCAGCCAGCCGATGGTGCGCGTGACCACCACGCGCGTGGCCAGCGAACCGACGGCCGTGGCCACCGTGATCAGGCCCGACTCCAGCGGCGAGAGGCCAAAGCCCAGCTGCATCATCAGCGGCAGCAGGAAGGGCGAGGCGCCGATGGCGATCCGCAGCGGCATGCCACCGACGATGGAGGCGCGGTAGGTCGGGTGCCGCAGGATGGTGAGGTCGATCAGCGGCGCCGCGGTGCGCCGGCTGCGCCAGACATAGATGCCGAGCGCGGCCACGCCCACGCCGCCGGCCAGCCACTGCAGCCAGCCCGCCACCAAGCCCTTGCCAGCGATCTCGACGGTGCCGAGCACCGCGGTCAGCCCCAGCGCGAGCAGGCCGAAGCCGACGCCATCGAACCGCGGTGGCGCCGGTGCCGCCTCGCCCGGCCGCGGGCCAGGCAGGAAGTGCAGCGCCAGCGCGATGCCGAGCAAGCCGAAGGGCACGTTGACGAAGAAGATCCAGCGCCAGGAGGTGAAGCTCACGATGGCGCCGCCGAACAGCGGCCCCAGCATGCGCCCGATGGTGGGCGGCACCGTGAACCAGACCATGGCCGAGACCATCAGCGCGGCCGGCACGCTGCGCAGCAGGATCAGCCGGCCGACCGGCACCATGAGCGCACCGCCCATGCCCTGCAGGATGCGGAACAGCACCAGCTGGTGCAGCGTCTGCGCCATGCCGCACAGGGCCGAGCCCAGCGCGAACAGGCCGATGGCCCAGCAGAACACGCGGCGCGCGCCGAAGCGCTCGGCACACCAGCCCGACAGCGGCAGGAACACCGCCAGGCTGAGCAGGTAGGCCGTGATGGCCAGGTTCAGCCGCAGCGGCTGCACGTCGAGCGCGCGCGCGATGCTGGGCAGCGCAGTGGCCATGACCGAGGTGTCCAGGTTCTGCAGGAACAGCGGACAGGCGACAACGACGGGGATCAGCCGGGTGCGCCAGCCCACCGGCGCCGCGTCTGCAGCATCAGCAGCTGCGCTCACTGTTGCAACCTTCGGCCTGCGGCCTGTCCCGCCCGGCGGACGCCGGCTGGCTTGGGGCAGCCCGGCGCGCTGCTCACACGATCTTTCCCTTGGGCAGGTCCGGCGCATCCGGTGGGTAGCGCAGCTGCAGGCTTTCGAGCTTGTGCTTGAGCAGCGTGGCGATCATGAGATTGCGGTGCGTCTTGGAGTCCGCGGGCACGATGGTCCAGGGCGCCCAGGGCGTGCCCGTGGCCGCGACGGCGTCTTGGTAGGCGCGCTGGTAGTCGTCCCACTGGGCGCGCACGGCCAGGTCTTCGGACTGGAATTTCCAGCGCTTGGCCGGGTCGTCCAGCCGCGCCTGCAGGCGTTCGCGCTGCTCGTCCTTGCCGATGTGCAGCAGGAACTTGCAAACGACGGTGCCGGTCTCGCAGAGCATGCGCTCGAAGTCGTTGATGTGGGCGTAGCGCTGGCGCTGCTGCTCGGGCGTGATCCAGCCATGCACCACGGGCACCAGCACATCCTCGTAGTGGCTGCGGTTGAAGACCACGATCTCGCCGGCACGCGGCACTTCGTGGTGGATGCGCCAGAGCACATCGTGCGCCTTCTCCTCGTCGGTCGGCGCCTTCCAGCCCACGGCCCGCACGCCCAGCGGGCTGGCGCGACCGAACACGCCGCGCAGCGTGCCGTCCTTGCCGCTGGTGTCGATGCCCTGCAGGACCACCAGCAGCTTGAAGCGCTTGTCGGCATAGAACAGGTTCTGCAGCGTGTCGATCTCCAGCGCCAGGGCTTCCACGGAGGCCTTGTCGCGGGCTTTGTCGCCGCTGGAGAAGGGCTTGGCCGAGGGGTCGATGCCGGCCAGCCGGAAGCGGGCCTTGGGGTTGCCATGGGTCAGCGCGGCGAGCTTGCGGGCGCTGGGCCCGCGGGTGGTGGTTGCGGTCATGCGGCGACGATAGCAGCCGCTTGGCGGGGCCGCAGCACCGGGCCCCGCCCTGCGCCGGGCCGGGCTGTGGTTATATTTGTGCGCATGCCGCCGCCACCCCTGGCGCTGCCCAGCGGACAACACGGAAAGAGGGACGATGCTCGAAGCCTTGATCGTGGTCGTGCTGGCACTCGGTGGGCTGGCCCTCTGGTGGCTGCTGCGGCGTGGCGGGCGTGCGCAGCCGCCGTTGGCAACTGCCCGGCGGCCGGCCGCCAGCGGTCGGCCCGCGCCGCCCGCGCCAGCCGCTGCGCCGCAAGGCGGCACGGCACCGACCGAGGACGGCCGGCTCGCACGGCACGAGAGCCTGCCTGCAGAGCGCCGCCAGGCGCTGCTCGAGGCGCTGCGCCAGCTGCCACGGCCGCCGCGTGCGCTGCACCAGCTGGTCTCGCCCGAGTTCGTCGCACGGGCCTCCTCCGCCGAACTGGCTGAACTGGTGATGGCGGAGCCCGTGGTCGCCGCGCGCGTGATGGCGGCCGTCAACTCGCCGCTGTACGGCCTGCGCAGCGCCGTGACCAGCATCGGCCAGGCCATCACATTCCTGGGCCTGAACACGGTGCGCAACCTGTGCCTGCAGCACCTGCTGCGCGAGGCCATGCCGGCGCCTGATCCGGCCCTGCGCCAGGAGTTCGACACCCTGTGGCGCAGCAGCGCCATCGCCAGTGAACTGAGCCTGGCGGTGGCCAAGCGGCTGCAGCTGGCCGATGCCGCGGGGATGAGCACGCAGCTGGTGCTGCACTTCCTGGGCCGCTTCGCCGCGGTCACGCTGCTGCAGGCGCAAGGGGACGCGACGGCTCCCGTCACCGCGCTGCGAGCACGCGCGCTGGCCGAGCAGCAGCGCCTGGGCCTGTCCGCCGGCGAGATCGGCTCGCTGCTGCTGCAGGAGTGGGGCCTGCCCGCTGCCATGGAAGCGCCCACCCGGGAGATCGCGCGCATCGCCTTCGCGGTCCCGCCGGTGCCGCCCCTGCCGCAGCAGGCTGCGCGGCCGGCGCTCGGCGCGCTGTGCGCCAGCCTGGCCGAGCGCATCGCACGCCGCGAACTCACCGCGCTGCAGGACTACACGCCGGAGCACGATCTGCACGAAGACCTGCAGGTGCTGCGCCCCCAGCTGCCCCCGCCGGTGCTGGCCGCCGTGGGCGCGGCGCTGCGCGAGCCGGACATGGCGCGCGTGCTCGCTTGAGCGCCCGCTGCTTAGATGGCAGCGGCATAAGCAACGGACTATTCAATCGTTCCTGTTTGGAGGACGGACTTCCAGAATCGCCGCATCTGCAACGATCCCAGCGAAAGTTCTCCATGCCAACGCGCCGCCGCCTCCTGAGCCACCTCTCCAGCGCCACGCTGGCCCTGTCCCTGGGCGCCGCGCTGGCCCCCGCGCTGGCCCAGGCCCCCGCCCCGGTCACGCTGCTGAACGTTTCCTACGACCCCACGCGTGAGCTGTACGTGGACTACAACAAGGCCTTCGCCGCGTACTGGAAGGCCAAGACCGGGCAGGACGTGACGGTCAAGCAGTCGCATGGCGGCTCGGGGAAGCAGGCGCGTTCCATCATCGACGGCCTGGACGCCGATGTGGCCACGCTGGCACTGGCAGGCGACACCGACGCGCTGGTGAAGCACGGCGGCTGGCTGGCGGCCGACTGGCAAAAGCGCCTGCCCCACAACGCCTCGCCCTACACCTCGACCATCGTCTTCGCCGTGCGCAAGGGCAATCCCAAGGGCATCAAGGACTGGGACGACCTCGTCAAGCCCGGCGTCAGCGTGATCACCCCCAACCCCAAGACCTCGGGCGGCGCGCGCTGGAACTACCTGGCGGCCTGGGAATTCGCCAAGCGCAAGAACGGCGGCAGCGACGCCAAGGCCAAGGAATTCGTCGCCGCCCTGTACAAGAACGTGCCCGTGCTCGACACCGGTGCGCGCGGCTCCACGATCACGTTCGCGCAGCGCGCGCAGGGCGACGTGCTGATCGCCTGGGAGAACGAGGCCTACCTGCTCGACAAGGAGTTCGGCGCAAAGTTCGACGTGGTCGCGCCCTCGCTGAGCATCCTGGCCGAGCCGGCCGTGGCCGTGGTCGACAAGAACGTCGACAAGAAGGGCACGCGCGCCGTGGCCGAGGAATACCTCAAGTTCCTGTACTCCGAAGAAGGCCAGGACATCGCCGGCAAGCACTTCTACCGCCCCGCGGTCTCCGACAAGGCCAAGGCGAAGTACGCGGCGCAGTTCCCCAAGCTGAACCTGTTCACCATCGACCAGGCCTTCGGCGGCTGGGCCAAGGCCGACAAGGCGCACTTCGCGGACGGCGGCAGCTTCGACCAGATCTACACGGCGAAGTAACAAAGTGCAGGGGCTTGCCGCCCCGGGTCGACAGGCGCGCAGTGCCGGCCTATGCTGGCCGGCATTTGACCGACGAAGGAGACACGGACGTGCAAACCCTTTCCCCACCCGGAGTTACCAGGGCCATCGCCACCGCGGCGCTGGCCCTTTTCGCATGTGGCGGCGCCTGGGCGCAGAAGGCCGGCGACATCGTGCTGGGCGCAGGGTGGCTGCGCTACGCGCCCCGCGACAAGAGCACGCCGCTGCGCTTCACCTCGCCGGTGGAGCGCGAGGTGCCTGGCTCGGGCTCCAGCCTGTCGCATTCCGACACGCTGGGCCTGAACGCCCACTACTTCCTGACCGACAACTGGGCCATCGAGGGCGTGTTCGGCATCCCGCCGCGGCTCAAGCTCCAGGGCGAAGGCACGCTGGCGGGCATTGGCGAACTGGGCTCGGCGCGGCTGTACGGCCCTTCGCTGCTGGCCAAGTACTTCTTTGGCCAGCCCACCGACAAGTGGCGGCTGGCCGCCGGCCTGGGCGTGACCTACGCGCACTTCTCCGATGTGCAGCTGACCGGCGGCCTGCAGAACACCCTGGGTGGCGCGCTGGGCCTGCCCGCGGGTGCCTCCAGCACGCGCGCCAAGATCGACAGCCGCTTCGGCCCCGTGTTCGCGCTGGGCGCCACCTACGCGTTCACCGACCGCCTGGGCCTCACGCTGTCGGTCTCCTACGTGCGCATGAAGACCAAGGCCAAGCTGACCACCTATGCCAACGGCAATGCCGTCGCCACATCGGAGAGCGGGCTCACCCTGAACCCCGTGGTGCCGTTCGCCTACCTGACCTACAGGTTCTGATCCTCGCCGCGGCCGCTGGATTTCCACGGCAGCCTGCCGATGCCGCGTGCGCAGTTCCCGCGCACCGTCAACGGCGTGGGGCGGCTCCGGCCTCGCGCTGCTGTGGCGCTACGCCACGGGCTGATCAGACGCCGGCGCCGTGGTCCACGAACACCTTGGCACGGCGCGGCGTGACCACCAGGGTCTCCCCCTCGCGGAAGCCGCGCGCGTTGAACTCCTCGGCCGTCAGCTGGGCCTCGATGATCTGGTCGCCCTTGGCGTCCTGCGTGTCGTGCGGCGTGAGCTCCAGCCGGGCGATGGGGCCGACCACCAGGGCCCGCGTGAGTTGGGCCACGATGCCCGTGGCGCCCGGCGAATAGCGCTCGACCTCCAGGTCGTGCGGACGCACATAGGCGAAGGCCTTGGCGTCGCTGGCCGCGGCATGCTCGGGCGCGTCGATCCTCATGCCCTGCACCAGCAGCTCGCCCTCGTGGGCGCGGCCGTGGAACAGGTTCACGTCGCCCAGGAAGCCGTAGACGAAGGGGCTGGCCGGCTGCTCCCAGACCTGCTGCGGCGTGCCGATCTGCTCGATCCGCCCCTTGTTCATGACCACCACGCGGTCGGCCACCTCGAGCGCCTCTTCCTGGTCGTGGGTCACGAAGATGCTGGTCACGTGCAGGTCGTCGTGCAGGCGGCGCAGCCAGCGGCGCAGCTCCTTGCGCACCTTGGCGTCCAGCGCGCCGAAAGGCTCGTCGAGCAGCAGCACCTTGGGCTCCACGGCCAGTGCGCGGGCCAGCGCGATGCGCTGGCGCTGGCCGCCGGACAGCTGCGCCGGAAAGCGGTCGGCCAGCCAGTCCAGCTGCACCAGGCCCAGGAGCTCGTGCACCTTGCTCTTGATCTGGGCCTCCGACGGGCGCTGGCCACGCGGCTTCATGCGCAGGCCGAAGGCCACGTTGTCGAACACCGTCATGTGGCGGAACAGCGCGTAGTGCTGGAACACGAAGCCGACCTGGCGTTCGCGCACATGCACGTCGGTGGTGTCCTCGCCCGCGAACAGGATGCTGCCGGCGTCGCCGCTTTCCAGCCCGGCGATGATGCGCAGCAGCGTGGTCTTGCCGCAGCCCGAGGGGCCCAGCAGCGCGACGAGTTCGCCCGAGCCGATGTCCAGGCTCACGTTGTCGAGGGCGCGGAAGTTGCCGAACTGCTTGCTGACGTTGCGGATTTCGATGCTCATGGTGTCTCTCAGGTTGCAGCGGCAGGTTGCGGACGCTCGGGCGGCAGGTCGGCTGCGGCCTTGCGCTCGCGCTCGTGGCGCCACTCGACCCAGCTCTTGATGCCCAGCGTGACCAGTGCCAGCAGCGCCAGCAGCGAGGCCACGGCGAAGGCCGCCACGCTCTGGTATTCGTTGTAGAGGATCTCCACGTGCAGCGGCATGGTGTTGGTCTGGCCGCGGATGTGGCCCGAGACCACCGAGACCGCGCCGAACTCGCCCATGGCACGCGCATTGCACAGGATCACGCCGTACAGCAGGCCCCACTTGATGTTGGGCAGCGTCACGTACCAGAAGGTCTGCCAACCGGTGGCGCCCAGCACGATGGCGGCCTGCTCCTCCTCGTTGCCCTGCGCCTGCATGAGCGGGATCAGCTCGCGCGCAATGAACGGGAAGGTCACGAACACCGTGGCCAGCACGATGCCGGGGATCGCGAAAACGATCTTGATGTCGTGCGCGGCCAGCCAGGGGCCGAACCAGCCGTTGGCGCCGAACACCAGCACGTAGATCAGGCCCGCCACGACCGGCGAGACCGAGAACGGCAGGTCCACCAACGTGGTCAGGAAGGCCTTGCCGCGGAACTCGTACTTGGCGATGCACCAGGCCGCGCAAACACCGAACACCAGGTTCAGCGGCACGGCGATGGCCGCCGTGATCAGCGTGAGACGGATCGCGGCCCAGGCGTCGGGCTCCTTGAGCGCCTCCAGGTAGGCGTCCAGCCCCTTGCGCAGCGCCTCGGTGAACACCGCCGCCAGCGGCAGCGCCAGGAACAGCGCGAGGAACAGCAGCGCCACGCCGATCAGCGTGCGCCGCACCCAGGGCGTCTCTGTGGTCGTGATGTGCTTGCGGGTGACGTCGATGGCGGCCATCTCAGACCCCTCCCGAGCGCTTGCGCTGCCAGGCCTGCAGGCCGTTGATGACCAGCAGCATGACGAAGGAGATCAGCAGCATGACGACGGCCACGGCGGTCGCGCCGGCGTAGTCGTATTGCTCGAGCTTGCCGATGATGATCAGCGGCGTGATCTCGGAGACCATGGGCATGTTGCCGGCGATGAAGATGACCGAGCCGTACTCGCCGATCGCGCGCGCGAAGGCCATGGCGAAGCCGGTCAGGAGGGCCGGCGCGATGGCCGGGAAGATCACCTTGGAGAAGGTCTGCCAGCGCGTGGCGCCCAGGCACATGGCGGCCTCCTCGAGTTCTTTCTCGGTGTCCTCGAGCACGGGCTGCACGGTGCGCACCACGAAGGGCAGGCCGATGAAGATCAGCGCGATGACCACGCCGTTGGGCGTGAACGCCAGCTTGATGCCCAGCGGCTCCAGGTACTGGCCGACCCAGCCGTTGCCGGCCAGCAGCGCCGTGAGCGAAATGCCGGCCACGGCCGTGGGCAGCGCGAAGGGCAGATCCACCAGCGCGTCGACGATCTTCTTGCCGAAGAACTCGTAGCGCACCAGCACCCAGGCCACGAGCAGGCCGAACACGGTGTTGACGATGGCGGCGAGGAACGAGGCGCCGAAGGTCAGCCGGTACGAGGCCAGCACGCGCGGCGAACTCACGGCATCCCAGAACTGCGGCCAGCTCAGCGTGAGCGTCTTGGCGAACAGCGCCGTGAGCGGGATCAGCACGATCAGGCTCAGGTACAGCAGCGTGTAGCCCAGCGTGATGTTGAAGCCGGGCAGCACGCGTTTGCCGCCGTTGCGCCGCGGCACGGCCACACCGGGCGCGGGCCCGGCCAGCGCCGCGGTGGAGGTCGTGGCGCTCATCGCTTACTTGACGGTGTAGAGCTTGTCGAACTGGCCGCCGTCGTTGAAGTGCACCTTCTGCGCCTCACCCAGCGAGCCGAAGTACTTGGCCACCGTGTACTGCTTGATCGGCTTGAACAGGTCGGCGTGCTTCTTGAGCACGGCGGCCGAACGTGGGCGCAGCGCATGCTGGGCGGCGATCTCCTGGGCCTCGTCGGTGTACAGGAAGTTCAGGTAGGCCTTGGCGGCCTCGGCCGTGCCCTTTTTGGCCACGGTGCGCTCGACCACGGCCACCGGGTTCTCGGCCACGATGCTGGTGGACGGGTGGATCGCATCGACCTTGCCCTTGCCGAATTCGCGCTCGACCGAGATGACTTCGGACTCGAAGGTGATGAGCACGTCGCCGGTGTTGCGTTGCAGGAAGATGCTGGTCGCATCGCGGCCACCCTTGCCCAGCACGGGCACGTTGGCGTAGAGCTTCTTGACGAACTCCGCTGCCTGCGCGTCGGTGCCGCCGTTCTCGCGCACATAGCCCCAGGCCGCCAGGTAGGCGTAGCGGCCGTTGCCGCCGGTCTTGGGGTTCACGACGACGACCTGCACGCCGGGCTTGACGAGGTCGTCCCAGTCCTTGATGCCCTTGGGGTTGCCGTTGCGCACCAGGAACAGCATGGTCGAGGTGGTGGGCGAGGCATCGTTCGGAAAGCGCTTGGCCCAATCCTTGGCGACGATGTTGTTGCCGGCCAGGAACTCGATGTCGGTGGTGGTGTTGAAGGTCACCACGTCGGCCTCCAGGCCGTCGTTGACGGCGCGCGCCTGGGCGCTGGAGCCGCCATGGGCCTGGTCGACCTTGATGTCCTTGCCCGTGGTCTTCTTGTAGTAGGGCACGAACGCAGCGTTGATGTCCTTGTAGAACTCGCGCGCGACGTCGTAGGAGACGTTGAGCAGCGTCTGGGTCTGGGCCGAGGCGGCGGTGGCGGCGGCCAGCACAGCGGCGGCGAGGACGGAGCGGGCCGTGCGGCCGGAGAAGAACTTGGAGGTCATGACGGAATCCCTGAGCAGATGCTGCATTGTCAAGACCGCTTCGCTATGCGCAAACTATTGTTTTTCTCTTTGCTTTCATCCGAAAACTTATAAGGCGTGACGGGATGCAACGGGTTCAGTGGAAGTCACCCGTCTCTAGATGGTCGAGAAAGGCGCGAACGGCCGGTACCAGACCGCGCCGCGACGCAAACACGGCATGGACGATGCCATGCGGCGGCGACCATCCCTGCAGCACCTCGACGAGCCGGCCTGCGCCGAGCGCCTCGCGGCACATGTAGCCTGGCAACAACGCCACGCCCACACCGTCGATGGCCGCGCGCAGCAGAGTCTCCAGGTCGTCGGCCACATAGCGCGGGTGGTGCTGCCACTGGAATTCGGCCCCGCCCGGCCCCTGCAGCTTGACGCCGGCCCGCCCGTCGACAGCGGACATCGCCATGGAATCGAGCTGCTGCAGTTCCTGTGGCTGCTGGGGCCGGCCCTGGCGTGCCAGCAGCGCGGGGCTGGCGACCAGGACCGATTGCGAGCAGCCCAGCTGCTTGACGACCAGGCTGGCGCTCTCCTGCAGGCTGGGGCGCACCCGCAGCGCCACGTCCACGCCCTCTTCCACGGGATCGACCACGCGGTTGCTGACCTCCATCTCCACCCGCACCTGGGGGTGCGCCAACAGGAAAGCCGGCATCAGCGCGCCGACCACCGACTGCGCGAGCGTGACCGGGCAGGTGACGCGCACGGTGCCACGCGGCTCCACCGCGAGGCGCTGCACCACCTCGCTGGCTGCCAGCGCCTCGCTGCGCATGGCCAGGCAATGGCGCAGGTAGAGCGCTCCGACTTCCGTCAGGGAGAGCTTGCGCGTGCTGCGGTGCAGCAGGCGCACGCCCAGGCGGTCCTCCAGCTCGGCCACGCGACGCGACAGCCGCGACTTGGGCAAGCCCAGCGCGCGGCCCGCGGCGGCAAAGCTGCCGCGCTCGGCCACTTCCGCAAAGAACAGCATGTCGTTGAGGTCTTGCATGGGCTGATTGTTTCCAGGATCAGGACGATCCATTTCAATTCACCCATCTTATCGGCGACTAGGTCGACCAGCACAATTAATCCCGTCGCATCCAACCCCTTGAAAGACCCGCCATGAACATCCTGCACATCGATTCCAGCGTCCTCGGCGACGCTTCCGTGACCCGCCAGCTGACCGCCAGCACCGTGGCCGCCTGGCGCGCCGCCCATCCCGGCGCCCAGGTGCAGTACCTGGACCTGGCCGCCGACGCGCCGGCCCACTTCGGTGCCGACGCCTTGAGCTTCAAGCTCGGCCTGGACCTGAGCCAGGTCAACGAAGCACAGCGCGCCGAGAACGTCGCCACCGAACGCTACCTGGCGCAGTTCCTGGCGTCGGACGTCATCGTCGTCGGCGCACCGATGTACAACTTCTCGATCCCCACCCAGCTCAAGGCCTGGATCGACCGCCTGGCCGTGCCCGGCCGCGCCTTCCGCTACACCGCGGCCGGCCCGGAAGGCCTGGCCAAGGGGAAGACCGTGGTCGTGGTCTCGGGCCGCGGCGGCATCTACTCGACCAGCGAGCAAGGCCGCGCGCTGGAGCACCAGGAAAGCTACCTGCAGACGGTGTTCGGCTTCTTCGGCATCACCGATGTGCGCTTCGTGCGTGCCGAGGGCATCGCCTACGGCCCCGAACAGCGCGTCGCCGCGCTGCGCCAGGGCGAGGCCGACATCGCCGCCTCGCTGGTGGCCGCGCCGGCTGCCGAAGCGGTGAGCGCCTGACGCACGGGCGTGGCTGCTTGCTGTCCGCCGGCGGACAACAGGCGGCCACGCCAACGCCTACAGTGGCGTCTTCCCACCTCCTGGAGACGCCACGATGAACGCCCCGCAAGACCTGCGCGCCCATGTCAGTGCCGAAGAATGGCAGCTGCGCACCGACTTGGCAGCCTGCTACCGCCTGGTGGCGCTGTACGGCTGGAGCGACCTGGTGTTCACGCACATCAGCGCCCGCATTCCCGGGCCCGAGCACCATTTCCTGATCAACCCCTACGGGCTGATGTTCGACGAGATCACCGCGTCCAGCCTGGTGAAGGTGGACCAGGCCTGCAACAAGCTGATCGAGTCGCCCTACCCCGTGAACCCGGCGGGCTTCGTGATCCACAGCGCCATCCACGCCGTGCGCGACGACGCCCAGTGCGTGCTGCACACGCACACCCGTGCCGGCATCGCGGTCAGCGCGCAGAAGGGTGGCGTGCTGCCGATCAGCCAGCAATCGACCTTCGTGCTGGCCTCGCTGGCCTACCACGGCTACGAGGGCGTGGCGATCCGCGACGACGAGAAGGCACGCCTGCAGGCGGACCTGGGCGAGGCGAACTTCCTGATGCTGCGCAACCACGGCCTGCTGACGGTGGGCGCGAGCATTGCCGACGCGTTCCTGTCCATGTACACGTTCGAGAACACCTGCCAGATCCAGATTGCCGCGCAAGCGGGCGGCGGCGAACTGGTGGCGGTGGACCCGCGCATCGTCGAAGGCGTGGGCCATGCGTCGCGGGTGCAGACCGGCGGCCTGGGTGGGCGCTTCGTCTGGCCGGCGCTGCTGCGCAAGCTGGACCGGATCGATCCGAGCTACAAGAACTGAAGGGGCGGCGCGACCGGCTGGCAGGCGGCCATGGCGCCTGTGGGTTGGCGATCCTCGTTGCCTGCCCGCATCGGGGCGAGGATCGCCGGCAGGGGGCATGGCCGCTGAGAGAGGCAGCGCGGGCACGGCGCGGGTGTCGGTCTCGACCGGCTTCGCCGCGCCGCGCGCCTGATCCTCACTTGGTCGGGCCGACCTCGCCGCTGGGCTGCTTCTTGATCGCTTCGGCGCCTTCGGCCTGGCGCTTGGCCCGCGCGGCGGCCCTTTCCTCGGGCGTGGCCTTGGCGGCGGGAGGCGGCGCCTTCGAACGGCCGACCTCGCCATCCTTGTTCTGCTTCACGGCCTCGGCGCCCTCGGCCCTGCGCTCGGCCTTGGCGGCAGCCCTCTCCTGGGGCGAGGCCGGGGTGGACGGTGGCGGCTTCTTCACGCCGCCCACTTCACCCTGGGCAAAGGCGCCCACGGCGAACATCTGGGCCACGGCGATGCCGAGGGAGAGGACTGTTTTCTTCATGGCTGGCTTTCAGGTCTCGGGATGGTTGTAGAGCTCGCCGTGCCGGAATGCTCCGGCACCGCGAACCTCACCATATCCAGGGGCCAAGCCAGACCGCCCCGTCTACGGGCGCATCGCCACGTAGGAAACCGGCGCCCGCCACGGTAGGCGCGGCAGCGCTTGCTTGCTGGCCGAAGCGGCTGGCGCTGCCCCGGCGGGCCTCTTACTTGGAGGGGCCGACTTCGCCAGGAGGCGCCTGCTTGATCGCGGCAGCGCCTTCGGCCTTGCGCTTGGCGCGCGCAGCCGCCTTTTCCTCGGCCGACACCTTGGTCGCCGGTGCCGCCTTCTTCACACCGCCCACCTCACCTGGAGGCTGGTCCTTGATTGCAGCGGTGCCTGCGGCCTTGCGCTCGGCACGCGCAGCGGCGCGCTCCTCGGGCGAAGCCTTCTGGGCAGGCGGCGGTGCCTTGGACGTGCCAGCCTCACCTTGTGCGAAAGCACCAACGGCGAACATTTGCGCCAAGGCGACGCCGAGTGTGAGAACGACTTTTTTCATGTGCTGTCTTTCAGATCTCTGGGTGATAGAAACGGTTCGTCTTCCGCGCAAAACCAGGGGGGTCTTGCACAGAAGTGATACACGATAACCGAGCTTTTGACGCCCGATTGCAACATTTCGCTTACAAGTCTGACGCTGGCAACACTTCTCCCTAATAGGTCTTGTAGGGAAGGAATTTGCCGGATAGGACGACGTTGACACGGTCGCCCTTGGGGTCGGGCTGGCGCGCGATGTCCATGGAGAAGTCGATCGCGCTCATGATCCCGTCGCCGAATTCCTCGTGGATCAGCTCCTTGATCGTGGCCCCGTAGACATTGACGATCTCGTACCAGCGGTAAATCAACGGGTCGGTCGGCACGGCCGTGGGCAGCGAGCCCTTGTACGGCACGACCTGCAGCCACTTCTGCTCCTCGGCCGTGAGGCCGAAGATCTTGCCCACCGCCTTGGCCTGCTCCGGCGTGGCCGTCATCTGGCCCAGGCACAGGGCCGTGGTCCATTCCTTGGACTGGCCGACCTTCCTGGCCACGTCGGCCCACTGGATGCCCTTGGCAACCTTGGCGGTGATGATCTTTTCGGTGACTGCGAGGCGGTTCATGGCGGTGTGTGCTCCGTGGGTTGGAATCAATGCGCGTGCGCGCGCGTGACAAGGAAATCGACGATGTGGTTGCGCAGGTCGTAGTAGCCGGGCAGGTGGTGCAGGCCGGCGCGCGTGCGCGTGCGCGGTAGGGGGTTGGCCACCACCTCGGCGATGTCGCCCGGCCGCCAGCCGGCCGGCAGGTCGGCGCCGTTGCGCATCAGCAGAATGCGGTCGGCCAGCAGGATGGCCTCGTCCACATCGTGCGTGATCATGAAGACGGTCTGCTGCGTCTGGCGCACGATGGCCAGCAACTCGTCCTGGATGCTGCCGCGCGTGAGCGCGTCCAGCGCGCCGAAAGGCTCGTCGAGCAGCAGCATCTTGGGCTGGATGGCGAAGGCGCGCGCGATGCCCACGCGCTGCTTCATGCCGCCCGACAGTTCGTTGGGCTTCTTGTCGATGGCCGGCAGCAGGCCGACCAGGGCGACGAACTTCTTCACATGGGCATCGACCTCGGTCCGGCCCCATTGCGGCCAGCGCGACCTGACTGCGAACGCGATGTTCTGCCGCACGGTGAGCCAGGGCATCAGCGCGTGGCCCTGGAACACCACGCCGCGCTCCAGGCCTGGGCCGTCGATGGCGCGGCCGTCCATGAACACGTGGCCACCGCTGGCCGCGTCCAGCCCCGCCAGCACGTTGAGGATGGTGGTCTTGCCGCAGCCCGAATGGCCGATGATGCAGACGAACTCGCCCTTGGCGAGCGCGAACGAGACCTCGGCGAAGACCGGCCGCGCCGGCTGGAAGGCCTTGGCCAGGCCCTGCACCTGCAGGAAGGCCTCACTCGACATAGGTCACCGCCTTCTGCAGCCGGCCGAACGCCAGGTCCAGCAGCATGCCGACCACGCCGATCAGGACGATCGCGAAGATCACGTTGGTCAGCGACAGGTTGTTCCACTCGTTCCAGACGAAGTAGCCGATGCCGGTTCCGCCGACCAGCATCTCGGCCGCCACGATCACGAGCCAGGCGATGCCCATGCTGATGCGCATGCCCGTGAGGATGGTGGGGGCCGCGGCCGGCAGGATCACGAGGAATGCCTTGCGCAGCGGGCTCACCTCCAGCGTGCTGGCCACGTTGAGCCACTCGCGCCGCACCGAGGCCACGCCGAAGGCCGTGTTCACGAGCATGGGCCAGAGCGAGCAGATGAAGATCACGAAGATGCCGCTGATGGCCGAGTCCTTGATCGTGTAGAGCGCCAGCGGCATCCAGGCCAGCGGACTGATCGGCTTCAGCACTTGGATGAATGGGTCGAGCGCGCGGTGGATGAGCGGCGACATGCCGATCACGAAGCCCAGCGGGATCGCCACCGCGCAGGCCAGGCCGAAGCCCAGTGCCACGCGGCCCAGCGAATGGCCGAGCTGGATCGCGATGCCCTTGTCGTTGGGCCCGTTGTCGTAGAACGGGTTGGAAAGATGGCCCCAGACCGTCGCGCCCATCTGGGCCAGCGTGGGAAAGCCCCCGCTGCGCCCCGCACCCGGGTCCTGGCCCGTCATCTTGGCGTACTCGATCTGCTCGGCCGTCATGCCGGCCGCGGTGCCACCGGCCGCCGACGCGCCAGTGGCCAGGTGCCAGATGCCCAGCACCAGCAGGAACAGCAGCACGGACAGCAGCGCTGCCTTGGCGTTGAGCGACTTCATGCCTTGCTGATCGCAAAGCCCTTGGCATAGGCCGCGGCCTTGTCGGCGTCGAACTCCTTGCCCATGATCCTGAACTTCGGGTACGCGCCCTCGGGCGCCTTCTGGTCCAGCGCCGCCATCTGCCGCTTCGCGTCGGTCAGCAGGAACACGCGCTCGGCGATCTGCTTGTAGTCGACCTCGCCCTTGAGGTAGCCCCAGCGCTGCATCTGCGTGAGCATCCAGACCGCCATGCTCTGCCAGGGGATGGGGTCGAAGTCGGCGCGGTCGGGTACGGTCTGGATCTTTCCAAGGCCGTCGGCGAAGCGCCCTGTCAGCACCTGCGTCAACACGGTTTCGGGCTGGTTCAGGTACTGCGCGGGCGCGATCACCTTGGCGATCAGTTCCCGGTTTTTCGGGTCGCGCGCCATGGCGGAGGCCGTCAGCACGGCGCGGTACAGCGCGGCGAAGCTGTTGGGATTCTGGCGAATGAACTCGGCACTGGTGCCGAAGGCGCAGCAGGGGTGGCCGTTCCAGAGTTCCTTGGTCAGCAGGTGGATGAAGCCGACCTCCTCGAACACGGCGCGCTGGTTGAACGGATCCGGCCCGAGGTAGCCGTCGATGTTGCCGGCGCGCAGGTTGGCCACCATCTCGGGCGGTGGCACCACGCGGATTTGCACGTCGGTGTCGGGGTTGACGCCGTGCTCCGCAAGGTAGTAGCGCAGCAGGAAGTTGTGCATCGAGTAGTCGAACGGCACGGCGAAGCGCATGCCCTTCCAGTTCTTCGGGTCGCGGTTGCCCTTGTGCTTGTTGGCCAGCGTGATCGCTTGGCCGTTGGTGTTCTGGATGGTGGCGACCTGCATGGGTGCGGCCGTGGAGCCCACGCCCAGGCTGATGGCCAGGGGCATCGGGCTCAGGAACTGCGAGGCGTCGTGCTCCTTGTTGATCATCTTGTCGCGGATCAGCGCCCAGTTGGCGGTCTTGATGACCTCCACGTTGAGGCCCTGCTGGCGGTAAAAACCCAGCGGGTGCGCCATGATCAGCGGCGTGGCGCAAGTGATCGGGATGAAGCCGATCTTGAGGTCCTTCTTCTCCAGCGCGCCCTTCTCCTGCGCCATGGCTTGCAGACTGGCAACGGGCAGCACGCTGCCGATGGCGGCCATGGCCGTTCCGCGGCCCACGGCGCGGATGAAGCGCCGGCGCACGGCGTCCTGCGGGAACAGCGCCTTGACCAATGCGGCCTCGACAAAGGCGTTGGAGCGGGCCTGGACGTCGGGCCGTCGGGAACGCTCGCGCAGCTCGCGCGCGGCACTGACGGCGCTGGCCTGCACGGCGGCCTCGGCCGCATGCTCGGCAGCGCTGTGGTCGCGGCCACAGCTGCAGCCCAAACGCAGCGGGCGGTCGGCGTCATAGGGATCGGGTAAGGAAGACATGGCGCACCTCCGGGACAAAGATGCAGGCCAGCGTGCAAGCTCTTTGCCAATCGGCGGCCCGATGCGGCCCGCCCTGCAAGATCGCGGGCGCCGGCACGACGCGCTGTAGGGCCAGCCCTACAGCCGCAGGCGCTCAGCCCCGGCCCAGCATGTAGAGCGTGAGCTCCACGTCGTTCTTGGTACCGGTCTTCTCGAGGATGCGTGCGCGGTAGGTGCTCACCGTGTTCGTCGCCAGGCCGAGCTGCGCACCAATTTCGCCCACGCTGTGCCCCGATGTGAGCAGGCGCAGCACCTGGTGCTCGCGGTGCGAGAGCGCGTCTGTGCCCGGCCGTGCACCGCGCCGGCCCACGGCCGTGGCCAGCGCCTCGGCCGTGGCACCGCTGACCCAGATGCCGCCGGCGGCGGCCTTGCGCACGGCCGCCAGCATGTCGTCGGGGTCGGCGCCCTTGTGCAGGTAGCCGGCCGCGCCCAGGCGGATGCAGCGCACCGCGTATTGGCGCTCGGGGTAGGTGCTCAGCATCAGCACGGGCAGGCGCGGGTGCTCGCGGCGCAGCGTCTCCAGCACGTCCAGGCCGTCGCCTTCGGGCATGGCGATGTCCAGCAGCACCAGGTCCAGCGCGGCGCCAGCGGCATGCACGGCCGCCAGAACCTGGGCGCCGCTGGCGGCCTCGGCCACGACCTGGACCTCTGGCGCATCGGCCAGCACCTGCTTGAGCCCCTCGCGCACGATGCGGTGGTCGTCGGCCAGCAGCACCCGGATGGGCGCCGTCATGCCTCGGGGCCCAGCGGCATCTGCAAGGTGAAGGTGGCACCCGCACCCGGCGCGCTGGCGACCTCGATGCAGCCCCCGAAGTGCAGCGCCCGCTCGCGCATGCCCATCACGCCGTAGGCCGTGGCGGCCTCCAAGGCTGTCGCGGGCGCGCCCACCCCATCGTCGTGCACGGCCAGGCGCAGCGCCCGCGCGCCGGCCGCCACGTCCACCGACAGGGTGCGCGCACGCGCGTGGCGGCCGACGTTGGACAGCATCTCCTGGAAGATGCGGAACACCGCCATGGCACGCGTGCCGCCGGGTTCGGGCGCGCCGTCCACCTGCATGCGCCAGTGCAGGCGCAGTTCGGCGGCGGCCACGAACTCCTGCGCCTGCCATTCCAGCGCGGCCCACAGGCCCTGGTGGTCCAGGATGCTGGGCCGCAGGTCGGTGATGATCCGGCCCACGTTGTCCACGGCCGACTCGATCAGCCGGCTCATGTTGCTGCACTTGCTGCGCATGCGCGCGCGCATGGCCTCGGCCTCGTGCGCGCTGCGGGCCTGCTGCTCGGACAAGCGCTTGTCCAGCCAGTTCACATCCAGCTTGAGCGCCACGAGCAGGCTGCCGAGCTCGTCGTGCACCTCGCGCGCGATGCGCGTGCGCTCTTCCTCGCGCACGGTGTCCAGGTGGGCGGAGAGCTCGCGCTGACGCTGGAGCGCCAAGGACAGCTCGTGCGTGCGTTCGGCCACGCGCTGCTCCAGCTCGTCGCGCGCGCGACGCAGCGCATCGGCCACGCGCCTGCGCTCTGTGATGTCGACGAAGGTGACGACCGCGCCGCGCACCTCGCCGCCGTCGACGATGGGATAGCTGGAGTACTCGACCGGAAAGGCCGTGCCGTCGGCACGCCAGAACACCTCGCTGTCGATGCGGCAGGGCAGGCCGCGGCGGAAGGCGTTGAAGATCGGGCAGTCCTCGTCGGCATAGTGGGCGCCGTCGGCATGCGAATGGTGGGTGACCTCGTGCATGTTGCGGCCCAGCAGCGCCGCAGGCTCATGGCCGATCAGGCGCGCGCCGGCCCGGTTGATGAACATGCAGCGGCCATCGAGATCGATGCCGAAGATGCCGTCGCCTGTGGACTGCAACAGCAGGCCCAGCTGCCGCTGCCAAAGGGGGTGGACGGCGGTGTCGGCGGTGCTGGCCAGGTCCAGGGCGTCTGCGTGCATGGCCTGGACGCACGCAACCGCTGTGCCAGCGGCGCCGGCGTCAGGCGCGTAAGGCGATGTTCAGCTGGTCAACCACCTCGGCCCAATCCGCGTCGCGCTGCCACTGCTCGCGCAGGAACTGCGCCTGCGCCGGCGTCCAGAACGCGGCGTCGGGCAGCGCCGTGGCTTCGGGCACGGGGCGGTGGCGCGTGATGAACTGCTGCACGGCAGCCTCGTCGCTGGCAAGGCCGAGCTGGTCGAACAGGTCGTGCATGGTGTGGGTGGACAGGTCCATGGATTTGATCCTCGTGAAGGTGCTGGCCCATGGTTGCTGCGCCGCCCGCGCCTGTCTGTAGGAAAGAGGGCCGTTCAAAGCCCGAGTTCGGAGAGGCCCGGGTGGTCGTCCGGCCGCCGGCCCAGCGGCCAGTGGAATTTGCGGTCAGCGGCCTGGATCGGCAAGTCGTTGATGCTGGCGAAGCGCCGCGCCATGAGACCGGCGGCGTCGAACTCCCAGTTCTCGTTGCCGTAGCTGCGGAACCAGTGGCCGCTGTCGTCGTGCCATTCGTAAGCGAAGCGCACGGCGATGCGGTGGCCCGCGAAGGCCCAGAGCTCCTTGATGAGCCGGTAGTCCAGCTCGCGCGCCCACTTGCGCTGCAACAGGGCACGGGCCTGGTCGCGCCCTACCGGGAACTCGGCGCGGTTGCGCCAGACGGTGTCGGGCGTGTAGGCCAGCACCACGCGGTCGGGGTCGCGCGTGTTCCAGCCGTCCTCGGCCAGGCGCACCTTCAGCGCGGCGGTCTCCGCGGTGAAGGGCGGCAGCGGCGGGCGTTGCTCGGGGGCGTTCATGCAGGGCTCCTTGCAAGTAGACAGGTTCGTCCACTGCATGCTAACGCCGATAGACAGACCTGTCTACAATGCCCGGCATGGAGACGACAGCCCCTTCGGCGCGCGAGCGCATCCTGGCGACCGCGCACGACCTGTTCTACCGCGATGGCATCCGCGCCACGGGCGTGGACAGGCTGATCGCCGAAAGCGGGGTGGCCAAGCTGACCTTCTACCGCCACTTCGCGTCCAAGGACGACCTGGTGCGCGCCTTTCTCGGCCACCGCCACGAACGCTGGATGGCCTGGTTCGTCGATGCGCTGGGCCGGCATGGCGCAGGACAGGGCACCGGCTTGCAGCCGTTGCTGGACGCGCTGGAGGAATGGTTCCGCGACCCGGCCTTCCGCGGCTGTGCCTTCATCAACAGCGTGGTGGAGGTGGGCGCCAGCCTGCAGGGCGCGGCCGACATGGCGCGGCGCCACAAGCAGGAGATGGAGCAGGTGATCGCCGAACTGCTGCCGCCCGGGCCGCAGCGCATGGCGCGGGCGCAGGCGGTCGGCGTGGCGCTGGACGGCGCCATCGTGCGGGCGCAGATGGGCGATGTGGAAGGCGCCCTGGCCGCGTTGCGCGCGCTGCTCTGAGCCCGCGCCCGGCGTCAGCCGATCTGCAGCGGCGCGAACGACTTCACGAGGTCGTCGATCGCCTTGACCTGCGTGAGGAAGGGCTCGAGCTTGTCCAGCGGCAAGGCGCTGGGGCCGTCGCACCTGGCCTGGTCAGGGTTGGGATGTGCTTCGAGGAACAGCCCGCCCAGGCCCACGGCCATGCCGGCGCGTGCGAGATCGACCACCTGCGCACGGCGCCCGCCCGAGGCCGCGCCCGTCGGGTCGCGCTGCTGCAGCGCATGCGTCACGTCGAAGATGAGCGGCAGGTTGCCCGTCACCTGCTTCATGACGCCGAAGCCCAGCATGTCGACCACCAGGTTGTCATAGCCGAAGCAGGTGCCGCGGTCGCACAGGATGATGCGCTCGTTGCCGGCCTCCTTGAACTTCTCGACGATGTTGAGCATCTGCGGCGGGCTCAGGAACTGTGGCTTCTTGATGTTGACCACGCGGCCGGTCTTGGCCAGGGCCACCACCAGGTCGGTCTGGCGCGCCAGAAAGGCCGGCAGCTGCAGCACGTCGACCACCTCGGCCACGGGCTGGGCCTGCCAGGGCTCGTGCACGTCGGTGATGACGGGCACGCCGAACTGCGCCTTGACCGCCTCGAAGATCTTCATGCCCTCCTCCAGGCCGGGGCCGCGGTAGGAGTGGATGGACGAGCGGTTGGCCTTGTCGAAGCTTGCCTTGAACACGTACGGGATGCCCAGCTTGGTCGTGACGCGCACGTACTCCTCGCAGGTGCGCAGGGCCAGGTCGCGGGATTCGAGCACGTTGATGCCGCCGAACAGCACGAAGGGGCGGTCGTTGCCGACGGAGATGGAGGGGGTGATGGCGATCATGGAAGTCATCGGAAAGGCGATGCGCGATTGTGGCGCGGTCGCGCATGCCCCTGCTGCCCATGCCGCCCGTGCCGCCCCGCTGCCCGGGCAGTCCTCAGCGCTTGCCGCGCACCTTCTCGATCTCCGCCATCATTTCGGCCGCGAGCTTCTCGCCGCCTTCCTTGACGTACTTGGCGTTGACCGCGCTGACCTTCTCGCGCATGCGTGCCACCTCCGCTGCGCTCACGGTGTTGAGCTGCAGGCCCTTGGCCCGGAGGGTTTCGGCCGCCTTGTCGTTGCCTTCGCGCGAGACTTTGCGTTCGTAAGCACCCGCCTCGGCCGCGGCGTCCATGAGGATCTTGCGGTCGGCAGGCGTGAGCTTGTCCCACTTCATCTTGCTGAACACCACCACCAGCGGGTTGTAGGCGTGGTTGGTGGCCGAGGCGAACTTCTGCACCTCCTGCAGCTTGAGCGCCTCGACGGCGGCATAGGGATTCTCCTGTCCGTCCATGGCCTTGGCCTCCAGGGCGCCGTAGAGCTCGGGGATGGGCATGGGCACGGCGTTGGCACCCAGCGCGGTGAAGGTCTCGATGAAGATGGTGCTCTGCGGCACGCGCAGCTTCAGGCCAGAGAAGTCTTCGACCTTCGTGATGGCGCGGCGGCTGTTGGTGACGATGCGAAAGCCGTGGTCCCAGTAGCCCAGGCCGATCAGGCCCTTGTCGGGCAACAGTTCCAGCAGGCGCTTGCCGACCGGGCCGTCGAGCACGGCATCGGCCTCGGCGTAGTTGCCGAACAGGAAAGGCAGGTCGAGCAGCACGAACTCCTTGGCCATGCCGGTCAGCAGGCTGGGGATCACCACGGTCATGTCGACGGTGCCGCCACGCAGCGACGACAGCACGGCCACATCGCCGCCCAAGGTGGCGCTGCCGAAGCTCTTCACCTCGATGCGGTTGGCGCTCTTTTGCTGCACGAGCTCGGCGAACTTGCGGATGCCCAGGCCATGCGGATGGTCGGGCGCCTGCACATACGCCACGCGCAGCGAGACCGGCTCCTGCGCCAACGCGGGCGCGGCCCACCCCAACAGCGCGGCGGCCGCCAGCGACAGGAATGTTCTGGTGTTCATGGTGCGTGTCTCCTCTTGTTTGGAATCAGGGAACGACAGTCCATTGGTCGACGATGTGGTCGCTGAACTGCCGCGTGTCGATCTCGATGCCCAGGCCCGGCCCGTCGGGGATGGCGATGCGGCCATCGGCCCGCACGCCCACGGCGCCGCACATGTCGCGGAACGGGTTGTGCGAGGGGTCGAACTCGAACATCGGGTAGCGCAGGCCCGGGCCGCGCAGTTCGGGCAAGCCGGCGATGAACTGCAGCGACG
The DNA here is from genome assembly GCF_003337555.1 of Pseudorhodoferax soli. Lineage (GTDB taxonomy): Bacteria > Pseudomonadota > Gammaproteobacteria > Burkholderiales > Burkholderiaceae_C > Pseudorhodoferax > Pseudorhodoferax soli. The sequence goes on from NZ_QPJK01000002.1 coordinate 978,300, forward strand.
CGTGGAAGTTGATGGCCGTGCCCCAGACATGCGGCACCAGCGGCAAGCCGTAGGCATCGGCCAACGCGGCGATCTTGAGGCCCTCGGTGAAGCCGCCGCACAGCGCCAAGTCGGGCTGCACCACGTCGAGCGCGCCCTGGGCCAGGAAGTCGCGGAACGGCGTCACGCCGATCAGCGCCTCGCCACCGGCCAGTGCCATCGGCAGGGCCTTGGCCAGCTGGACATAGCCGGGCAGGTTGTCGTGGCGGATCGGCTCTTCGAGCCAGACCAGGTCGCTGGGCGCGAAATGCTGCGCGAACACCATGGCAGAGCGCACCGTGGCGCCTTCGTTGAGGTCGGCCATCAGCGGGAAGGCGTCGCCCACGCGCTGGCGCAGGCGGGCCAGCAGGGCGCCCTCGGCGCGTGCATCCAGGCCCAGCCGCAGCTTCATGGCCTGGAAGCCGGCGTGCAGGTAGCCGTCGATGTCGCGGTCGAAGTCGCGGTATGGGTCGCTGCCGGGCTTGAGGAAGGGGCCGCTGACGTAGGCCGGCACGTCGTGGCGCACGGCGCCGCCCAGCAGGCGGGCGATCGGCATGTTGGCGCGCCGGGCCGCCAGGTCCCAGGCGGCGATGTCGATGGCGCTCATGGCCATGGTGGTCACGCCGCGCCGGTCGTAGATGAGGGTCTGGCCCATGGCGTTCCACAGCACCCGCGGCGCGCCGTCGGCCTGCGCCAGCACCGCCTGGGCCAGGCCGTTGCGGATGACGGTGGCGGCAGCGCCCGGCATCGACCAGGTCTCGCCCCAGCCGACCTGCCCGTCCGCATCCGTCAGGCGCACCAGCAGCGTGACCCGCCGGTCGAAGAAGCGCATCGCGTTGCCGATCAACTCGGGCAGCGTGCAGGCAATTTCAAAGCCGTCGATGCGGACGATGCGCGAACCTTGGGGTGTCTCCATGCGCCGGATTGTTAAGGTCTGCCGACCTTCATGTCCAATACCGATTCTTCGCCTGTCCATAGAGTCACTGCATACCCCGGGGTTGACCCCAGCGAGCGCTGCCGCGCGCAGGCGCTGGCCCCGCAGGCGAAGCAGAAGGAGCCCCCATGAGCCTGACGCTCAGACACATCGAGGTGATCCGCGCCGTGCTGCAGGAGGGCTCGGTCACCGGCGCCGCGCGCCTGCTGGCCGTGTCGCAGCCGGCACTGAGCCGCACGCTGAAAAACGCCGAGACCCGCCTGGGCATGCTGCTGTTCGAACGGCGCAGCGGCCGCATGGCGCCGACGCCGGAAGCGCTGACGCTGCAGCGCGACATCGAGCGCGTGTACCGCGAGGTCGAGGCGGTCGAGCGCACCTCGGGCGACCTGCGCAACCTGCGCGGCGGGCGGCTGTCGGTGGCCTGCAATCCGTCGGTCGCCTCGACCCTCGTGGCCACCGTGCTGGGCCAGACCACCGAAGCTGCGCCCGACGTGCGCGTCTCCGTCCAGACGGCGCTGAACTACGAGGTGGTGGAGCTGGTGCGCACGCGCAGTGCAGACATCGGCTATGCCTGGGACGTGCCGCGCCAGCCCGAGGTGGTGGCCACAGAGATCGGCCGCTCGCGCCTGGTCTGCCTGCTGCCGCACGGCCATGCGCTGGCGGCGCGCAAGTCGGTGTCGGCCCGCGACCTGCACGGCGTGCCGCTGATCTCCTTCAGCTCGACGCTGCCGATCGGCTTCGAGACGGAGAGCGCCTTCGCCGAGGCCGGTGCCACGCGGCGCATCGGCATCGAGGTGGGGCAGACCTTCGTGGCTGCTGCGATGGTGCGTGCAGGCGCGGGCATCGCCATCGTCGACCAGCTCTCGGTTCGCGCGCTGGCGGACGACCTGGTGGTGCGGCCGCTGCTCCCGCGGCGCGTGGTGCGGCTGTACGCGATCACGCGGCCGGAGCGGCCTTCGCTGCTGGCCAAGCAGTTCGGCGACCGGCTCGCGCGGCTGGCGGTCGACATGGTGCGTTGAAAGCGGTCGCGTTCCCACCCGCACCGCGACGCTCAACGGCTCGGCTAGGGGCCGGCGTTGCCGGCAACCTGCACGGGATGCAGTGCGCGCCGCAACTCGTCCAGCCGGGCCAGCGTGGGGCACTGCGCCATGCGCCGGTGGTGGCTGTCGATGATCTGCTCGGGCACGTCGAGCAGCGTCGACAGCGTGGTGACACCCGCGGCCGAGTCGATGTTGAGCGCGTACGTCCAGATGTCCCTGATGCCCCGCGTGCCAAGGTCCTTCAGGCGCGACTCGTCGAACAGCAGCGCCAGCTGGGCCTGGCCCACGAAATCGACGGCAAGGTCCAGCGTGTAGGACGTGCGCGCCCACAGCACCATCGGGTTCTCGCTGGCGAGCTTCTGCACGTTATCGATGTTGAGCTCGTTCAGCCGGTCGACCTTGTCCGGCACCATGCCCTGCAGCAGCATCAGGGACATGTTGTTGGGCAGCTTTTCCTTGTCTGGCCAGCGCTGCGAAGGAATCTGCGTCTTGATGAGGTCGCGCACCTTGATGAGCAGCTCATCGATCCACAGCGTGGGATTCCAGCCGATCAGAAAGGCCAGGATGGCAAGGCCAGCCGGATAGTCCACCCCTTCGATCGTCACAGTGCTCAGATCGCGCAGGAAAGGAATCGCCTCGACGACGTGGCGCGACAGCCCACCAACCAGGCATACCGCGAGCAACCGGATCGACAGGAAGTAGTAGGTGATCGGGTTCATGTCGTCGTTGTTGATGCGGTTGATCAACTGGTGGATCATCCACACGTACGCCGCCAGGAACGCCATGGACCCGACGAAGACGGTTTGCGACTGGTAGTGCTGCAGCGCCTGGGCACTGCCAACGCCGGGCTGGGTGGCCAGGATGCCGCCGAGCACGTAGCTGGGCACGACCTCGGAGGCCGCAACCATCTGCGCGCCGAAGTAGCAGACGGATGCACATCCCCCGACGACGACGATCAGGAACCAGATCGGAATCACATGGGCCCGGCTCGTGAACAGGTTGCCGACGTTGCGGCGCAAAAAATACCTGCAGGCCGCCTGATGCAGCTCCGTGCTCTTGACCCGGTCCGGCAGGTTGTCGAGAACGTCGAGCACCTGCTGGCTCGCACGCTGCTGCAACAGCGTGGTGGCGACAAGAAAGCCGATCAGCAGCAGCACGCTGCCGCCACCCTGCACGGCGACGAAGTTGCCCAAGAAACCACCCATGTCTCGCTCCTTCGAAAGCCAGGACGCCACGATGTTCGCCAGGATCGCTCTGCGGCACATACCCTGTTGTGAGGACGTCCTCGGTCAGGCCGCCGGGGGCGCAGGGTCCAAGGATGTCGACGCGCCCGCGCTGGAAGCCGGCGGCACGGCGCACCAGCGCGAGCCCTGATCTTGGTCCAGTCCGATCGCACATTCTTGGGTCTGGTGGGCGCGCCGCCGCGTTTCTACAGTTCCTCCATCGACCCAAGGAAGGAACATGGACACCGCAACGAGCATTCCCCTGCCGCCCGGCACGGCCCTGCGCCACGCCGAGAGCGCCGCTGCGCTGCGCGCCTGCTGGCCCGTGGCCCGCCAGCTGCGCCCGCAGCTGGCCGGTATCGACGACTACCTGGAGCGCGTGCAGCGCATGCGCCAGCACAGCTACCGCGTGCTGGTCGCCTGGCACGGCGAGCGGGTGCTGGCACTGGCCGGCTACCGGCTGCAGGAGAACCTGGTCTACGGCCGCTTTCTGTATGTCGACGATCTCGTCAGTGCCGAAGAGGTGCGCGGCCAGGGCTGGGGCGCGCGGCTGATCGTGGCCACGCGCCAGCTGGCCGCGCAGGCCGGCTGCGCCCATGTCGTGCTGGACACCGCCATCGCCAACACCGCCGCGCAACGCTTCTACACGGCGCAGGGCCTGGCCAACAAGGCCACGCGCTTCAGCTGCGCCGTGCCGGCGGAGGTGGCCGCATGAAGCTCCTGCACATCACCTGCAGCCCGCGTGCGCAGGAATCGCACAGCGCGCGGCTGGCACAGGCCATCGTGGAGCGGCTCTGCGCGGTGCATCCCGCCATGCAGGTGCAGCTGCGCGACCTGGCGGCCGAGCCGCTGCCGCATGTGGACGGTGCCTACGCCGATGCGCTGGCCGGCAAGGCGCCAGTGGGCACCGCAGCCGGTGCGCTGGTACGCTCGGACACGCTGATCGCCGAACTCGTGCAGGCCGACGCCATCGTGCTGGGCACGCCCATGCACAACTTCACCGTGCCCTCGGCGCTCAAGTCCTGGATCGACCATGTGCTGCGCATCCACCGTACCTTTGCGCCCACACCCGAAGGCCACAAGCGCGGGCTGCTGCGCAACCGGCCGGTCTACATCGCGGTGGCGGCGGGCGGCATGTTCCTGGGCGAGCGCGCGCGCCAGCCCGACTTCCTGACGCCCTACCTGCGCGCCGTGTTCAACACCATGGGCTTGCACGACCTGCACTTCTTCGTGCTGCAGGCCACGGTGCGCGGACCCGAAGCGCTTGCCGCAGCGTGGGACGACGCACTGCGCCAGGTCGCACGACTGGCGGCGCCGCAGCCCGCCCCCCTCGAACTCCAGGACTGAAGGACGATGACGCAACGACTCCTGCTCAACGATGCGGCGCCGAACGCCGCCAAGGGCCTGTACGCCACCAGCGCCTACCTCGCGCAATGCAGTCTGCCCAAGGTGCTGGTGGACCTGGTCTATCTGCGCGTGTCGCAGATGAACGGCTGCGCCTACTGCATCGACATGCATTCGCGCGACCTGCTGCAGCTGGGCATGGCCGTGGACAAGCTGCTGCTGGTGCCGGTCTGGCGCGAAGCCCTGCCCCTGTTCGACGCACGCGAACGCGCTGCGCTGCAATGGGCCGAGAGCCTCACCGCGGTGGCGCAGACGCAGGCGCCCGATGCCGACTACGCCGCCGTGGCTGCGGTGTTCGGCGAACGCGAGATCGGCGAACTGACGCTGGCCGTGGGCCTCATGAACGCGTTCAACCGCATCGGCGTGGGGCTGCGCATGGTGCCGAAGGCGGCGGCTCAGGCCGCCGGTGCGGTCAGCGCGTAGGCCGGCACGCGTGCTGCGAAGTCCTGCAGCCAGGCCACCAGCGCAGGGTGGGCCGTGCGCCACGCGCCTGCGAAGCGCAGGTCCAGGTAGCCGAGCGCGCAGGCCTGGGCGATCTCGCCGATGTGCGGCACGCCCGCGCCGGGCACCGCGTGGTGCGTGGCCAGGTGGGCCAGGGCGCGCTCCATCTTGCCGCGCTGGTGCGCGAGCCACTGCTCGCCACGCAGCTCGGGCGGGCGGTAGCGGCCTTCGTAGACCTGCAGGATGCAGGCGTCGATCAGGCCGTCGGCCAACGCCTGGTGGCGCAGCACGGCGAGGCGGGCCGGCCCGGGCGGCACCAGCACGGGCATGGCCGCGGTCTCGTTGAGGTATTCGACGATCACGCGCGAGTCGTACAGCGGTTCGCCGTCGTCCAGCAGCAGCGTGGGGATCTTGCCGAGCGGGTTCTGCTTGCGCAGCAGGTCGTCGGCGTCGTTGGTGTCCGCCGCTTCGATGCGGATGCGGTCGGCCAGGCCGGCGATGTCGGCGGCGATACGGACCTTGCGGCCGAAAGGCGAGGCGGGGGATGTGCGCAGGATGTGCATGGGCGGATGTTAGAGCGCCGCTCCAACGAGGGCCTGCAGCCGGGCCCATTGCGCCGCGGTGTCGTCCACGCGCAGGTTGGTGACGCCCAGCAGCAGGCCGTTGTGCTCGGGGCCGGGCCGCACATACCAGGACGACAGCGGCGCGGGTGACAGGCCCAGGGCCTGGGCCGCGCGCACGATCGCCACGTCGCGACGCCCGGGCGGCAGCTTGAGCAGCACGGCCAGCCCGGCCGCGCGGTGGGTGATGCCGGCTGTGCGCAGGCAGGCCAGCAGCGCATCGCGCCGCTGCAGGTACAGGCGCTTCATGCGCCGCAGGTGGCGCAGGTGGTGGCCGCCCTGCAGCAGTTCGGCCACGGCCTGCTGCACGAGCGGCGCGGGCGCGCTGCCGCGCAGGGCCGTGGCGGCGTCGAAGCGGGCCACCTGGTCGGCCGGCACGACCAGGAAGCCCAGGCGCAGCGCCGGGCTGATGGTCTTGCTGAAGGTGCCCACGTGCAGCACGCGCGCCGCGGCCACGCCGGCACCGAGCGCGGGCGCGGCCCGGCCTTGCAGTTGCAACTCGCCGAGATAGTCGTCTTCGAGCACCCAGGCCTGCTGGCGCACGGCCCAGTCCAGCAGCGCACGGCGCCGCGCCGGTGCCAGCGCCACGCCCAGCGGGGCCTGCTGGCCGGGCGTGACGACGGCCAGCGCGGCCTGCGGCGCCAGCGCCTGGCCGGCCGCCACGTCCAGGCCCTGCGCGTCCACCGGTACCGCCACGGTGGCCAGGCCGAGCGTGGCCAGCAGGCTGCGCGTGAGCGGGTAGCCGGGCTCCTCGGTCCAGGTCTGTCCCGCCAGGCCCAGCGCCTGCACCGCGAGCGTGACGGATGCCGCGTGGCCGCCCGTCACGTAGACCTGCGCCGGGCTGCAGGCCAGGCCGCGTGCCACGGCCAGCATGGCGGCGATCTGCGCGCGCAGCGCGGGCTCGCCGCGCGGATCGGGGTAGTCCGGCGCGGCGCCGGCGGCCGCGCGGGCCGCGCGCACGAACAGGCGCGACCAGAGCTTGGCCGGGATCGCGTCCTGCGCCGGCACGCCCATCTGGAACACACCGCTGCCGCGCACCAGGCCGGGCAGCGGGCTAGGCACGGCGGTGGCTGGTGGATCGTCCTGCGAACGCACGGGCACGCACCTCGCCACGCGCGTGCCGGCAGCCCCCAGGGCCTGGACCAGGCCGGCGTCGATCAGCGTCTCGTAGGCCGCGCGCACGGTGCCGCGCGCCACGCCCAGCTGGGAGGCCAGGTCACGCCAGGACGGCAGCCGCGCACCGGGGGCCAGGCGGCCCTGCGCAATCGCGCTGCGCAGGCCGGCGGCGATCTGCTCGGACAGCGCGGCGGGTGCGGCGCGGTCGAGCGCCAGCGCAAGCGGCGCGGCGGGGGCGGCCACTCCGTCGGTCACTCAGCGGCCACTCAGTCGGCCAGCCGAGGAGCGTCGACCAGCGTGGCCAGCGGCAGGCTGGACAGCTCGCCGAGCAGCGCCGCCAGCTGGCGGCCGGCGGCGTCCACGAGCGCGCGGCCCTTCTCGGCCGTGGCGTTGGCGGCGTTGCCGGCCGCGCCATCGGCGTTGTAGTCCTGCATCTGCCAGCCGAGCTTGGCGGTCTTGCCGTTGCCCAGGATGGGGTAGGCGGCAGCGCGGTCCTGCGATGTGGAGCGGAAGTGGCGGGCCTGCGCCATGTCCACGCGGGCCGGGTCCAGCGCCAGCATCATCGAGGTCTCGATGTCGCCACCGTGGATGCCGAAGCGGTGCTCCTCGGCGCTGAACAGGCCTTCCACGTCCTGCCCCAGCGGCAGGGTGTACCAGCTGGCGTGGTAGCACAGCAGTTCGCAGCGCGTGCGCAGGTCACGCGCCACGATGTCCATGATGGAGACCTGGCCGCCGTGGCTGTTGAAGATCAGCAGCTTGCGCAGGCCGGCGCGCGCGACCGACTCGCCGATCTCGGTCCACAGCCGGATCGTGGTCTCGGCCGACAGCGACAGCGTGCCCGGAAAGCGCTGGTGCTCGCTGCTGCGGCCGATGGCTTGCGTCGGCAGGAACAGCACCGGCAAGGCCTCGGGCAGGTGCGGCAGCGCGGCGGCGATGACGCCGTCGACCAACGCCGCGTCCACCCGCACGGGCAGGTGCGGGCCGTGCTGCTCGGTGGCGGCCACGGGCAGCACGGCCACGGTGGCGGCGGGGTCCAGCCGCGCGAAATCGCGCGTGCCGAGATCGGACCAGAATCGCGAGGGTAGGCTCATGGCGGGGATCTTAGAGCGTGTTCCGCGGCCGTGCCCCTGTGCCGGCGCCGCCACGGCCCGGGCGCTAACATGCCTGCCGCCTCCTGCCCCATCCCCTATGTCATCGATTCCATCCGACGCCTCCGCCCCGGTGGCGTACGGCCCCTGGGCCATCGCCGCCGCCGGCGCGGTGGGCCTGGCCACCGCCATGGGCATCGGCCGCTTCGCGTTCACGCCGCTGATGCCCATGATGCTGCACGACGGCGTGATCGACCTGGCCGGCGCCAGCTGGCTGGCCAGCGCCAACTACCTGGGCTATCTGCTCGGCGCAGTGCTCTGCACGCTGCAGCCCTGGCTTTGGCGCCGGCTCGGCAATCCGCCACCGCCCAACGCCGCACGGCTGGTGCAGGCCGGCCTCGTCGCCACCGTCTTGCTGACGCTGGCCATGGCCCTGCCCTGGCCGGCGCTGTGGCCGGCGTTGCGCTTCGCGGCCGGCGTGGCCAGCGCATTCGTGTTCGTCTACATCTCGGGTTGGTGCCTGGCGCAGCTGGCGCGGCGCGACCGCGGCGCGCTGGGCGGCATGATCTATGTGGGACCAGGCACGGGCATCGTGCTGAGCGGCCTGATCGCCGGAGCGGTGGTGGTAGGCGATGGCAGCGCGCGGCTGGGCTGGCTGGTGTTCGGCGCGCTGGCCGCCGCCATGACGGTCGCCGTGCGGCCGGTGCTGCGCCACGGCGAATTGCCGGCGCCGCCGGTGGCTGCGGCGGCCGGCCCGTCCGCCGCGCAGCGCGCGGCCCCGCGCGGCGAGGTGGCCCTGCTGGCCGCGGGCTATGGCTGCGCCGGTTTTGGCTACATCATCACCGCCACCTTCCTGCCCGTCATCGCCCGCGCGGCGCTGCCGGCCTCGGTCTGGCTCGACCTGTTCTGGCCGATCTTCGGCGCCGGCGTGATCCTCGGCGCCATGGCCACCACGCGTGTGGCCCTGAGCGGCGACCTGCGCCGGATGCTGGCGCTGTGCCACGGCGTGCAGGCCGTGGGCGTGGCCATGAGCCTGGTCAGCCCCACCCTGCCGGGCTTCGTGCTGGGCAGTCTGCTGCTGGGGCTGCCGTTCACGGCCATCACCTACTTCGCCATGCAGGAGGTGCGCCGCCTGCGGCCCGCCAACGCGGCCAGCACCATGGGGTTGCTGACGGCGCTGTACGGCATCGGCCAGGTGCTGGGGCCGCCGCTGGTGGCACTGTTGATCGGCTGGTCGGGCTCGCCGGCGCGCGGTTTCGCGCTGGCCCTGATGGTGGCAGCCGGCACGCTGCTGCTGGGCGCGGCGCTGTACCTGCTGGGGGCGCGCCGCTATCCCAAGGAAAGCACGCGATGAGACCGGGTGGCCGGGCTCTCGTTGCGGCCGTGCTCGCGGGGTTGGTGGTGGGCGCCGCGGCGATGTCGCCAGAGGATGCGCTCAAGTCGCCCGCCTGCCTGGCCGCACGCGAGCGGCTCGACGCCACCATGGCCGAGCAGAAGCCGGACATCGTGCTGTTGCGCGCGGCGCGCCAACGCGCGGCACGCGCCTGCTTCCGCGCCGAGGCCGACGCCCCACCGCCTTCGCGTGCCGAACGCCCACTGGTGCTGCTGCCGCCAGCGGGGATGCCGGCGCCACCGGCAGCGCCCACAGCGCCCACCACCACGGCACCGACCCGACCGCAGCCTCCGCAGGTGGCGCGCTGCGACGCAGGCGGCTGCTGGGACAGCCAGGGGCAACGGCTGAACCGCGCGGGCGGCCAGCTGGTCAATCCGCAGGGTCAGCTGTGCACGCAGCAGGGCACGGTGCTGAGCTGCCCTTGAACGGCACGCCGGCAGCGCCGCCGCCGTACACGGTGGCCGTGCGCGCGCTGTGCGAGTTCACGGCCAAGGCCGGGGACCTGGACCTGCGCTTCACGCCCGCGCCCACCGCGCTGGAGGGCATCGCCGGCCACGCGCTGGTGACCGGGCGGCGCGCGCCGGACTACGCATCCGAAGTGCGGCTGCAGGGGCGCCACGGCGCGTTGCAGGTGCGCGGCCGCGCCGACGGCTTCGACGCCGCCCGGCAACGGCTCGAAGAGATCAAGACCCACCGCGGCGACCTGGCGCGCCAGCCGGCCCAGCAGCGGGTCTTGCACTGGGCCCAGCTCAAGGTCTATGGCGCCTTGCTGTGCGCCGAGCGCGGCCTGCCCGCGCTGACACTGGCACTGGTGTACTTCGACATCGCGAGCCAGCGCGAGACGGTGTTCGAGGAACGGCACGGGGCGGCGGCACTGCAGGCCTTCTTCGAGCAGCAATGCGAGCGCTTTCTGGCCTGGGCCGCGCAAGAGCAGGCCCACCGCGCTGCGCGCGACGCGGCCCTGGCAGCGCTGGCGTTTCCGCACGCCGAGTTCCGCCCTGGCCAGCGCGACCTGGCCGAAGCCGTGTACCGCGCGGCCGCGCGCGGCCGGCCCTTGCTGGCGCAGGCCCCCACGGGCATCGGCAAGACGGTGGGCACGCTGTTCCCGCTGCTCAAGGCCTGCCCGGGCAAGGGCATCGACAAGCTGTTCTACCTCGCGGCCAAGACACCGGGCCGCCAGCTGGCGCTGGATGCCCTCGCACGCATCGCGCCGATGGGCCAGCCGCTGCGCGTGCTGGAACTGACCGCGCGCGAGAAGAGCTGCGAGCACCCCGACAAGGCCTGCCACGGCGAATCTTGCCCGCTGGCGCGCGGCTTCTACGACCGGCTGCCGGCCGCCCGAGGCGCGGCGGTGGCCGCAGGGCCGCTGGCGCGCGCCACGCTGCGCGAGGTGGCGCTGGCGCATCAGGTCTGCCCTTACTACCTGGGCCAGGAGCTGGCGCGCTGGGCCGACGTGGTGGTCGGCGACTACAACTACTGGTTCGACGGCAGCGCCATGCTGTACGCGCTGGCCGTGCAGAACGAATGGCGCGTGGGCGTGCTGGTGGACGAAGCGCACAACCTGGTCGACCGAGGCCGCGCCATGTACTCGGCCGGCATGCAGCGCGGCACGGTGCGGGCCTTGGCACGCGAGGCGCCGGCTGCGCTGCGGCGCCCGCTCGAGCGGCTGGACCGGCAATGGCGCGCCCTGCTGGCCGAAGACGAGCGCCCCTACAGCACGCGCGAGGCGCCACCGGCCGACTGGGCCACTGCGCTGCAGAACGCTGCCGCTGCGCTGGGCGACTACTTCGCCGATGCCGCGCCGGGCGCGCCGCATCCCCTCGACGGTGCGCTGCAGTCGTTCTGGTTCGAAGCCCTGCAGCTGCTGCGGCTGGTGCAGAGCTTCGGGGCGCATTCCATGGTCGATGTGACGCGCCTGCCCGCCGGCAAGGGGACCGGGCGCAACGATGCCGAACTGCACATCCGCAACCTGATCCCGGCCGAGTTCCTGGCGCCGCGGCTGGCAGCTGCGTGGAACTGCACGCTGTTCTCAGCCACGCTGGCGCCGCCGGACTTCTACCGCAACATGCTGGGATTGCCGGCCGACACGCCCTTCGTCGACATCGCATCGCCCTATGCGGCCGAGCAGCTGTGCGTGCGCGTGGCCGACCGCATTTCCACCCGCTTTGCCGACCGGCAGGCGTCTGCCGCGCCCATTGCCGCGCTGATGGCGCAGCAGTACCTGGCGCAGCCCGGCAACTATCTGGCGTTCTTCAGCAGCCACGACTACCTGGAACTGGTGGCCGACGCGTTCGCACTGATGCACCCGACCATCCCCCACTGGCGCCAGACCCGGCGCATGGACGAGGCCGAACGCCAGGCGTTCCTCGCCCGCTTTGCACCCCGCGGGGCGGGCATCGGCTTTGCAGTGCTGGGCGGCAGCTTCGGCGAGGGCATCGACCTGCCGGGCGACCGGCTGATCGGCGCCTTCGTCGCGACGCTCGGACTGCCGCAGGTCAATCCCGTCAACGAGGAGATGCGCCGGCGCATGCAGGACGCGTTCGGTGCCGGCTACGACTACGCCTACCTGTATCCCGGCCTGCGCAAGGTGGTGCAGGCGGCGGGCCGTGTGATTCGGTCGCGCGAGGACCGGGGCGTGGTCGTGCTCATCGATGCGCGTTTTGCCCGCCGTGCGGTGCGGGCCCTGTTGCCGAAGTGGTGGCCGATGGCACTTCCCGTGGCATGAGTTGTCTCCATTGCAGCATGGCAATGCGTTGCAACGATGACACATGCACCCTGCTCACGCGACGGCCAGCAACGCCGATGCCAAGCACCAAGCCCTGTTGCGGCACCGCGATGGGCACCACGCCGGCGTGCCTGTCTAAGACTTCGTCCTCAACCTGGTCCACGTGTTCGCGCACGCGCAGTTCAGCCACCAGCTCATACACCACCTCTCGGTCACCGGCGTCATTGAAGTGCTGATCCGTGGTTTGCCGTGTGGCTGGGCTCGCAGTACAGCGGCCGGGTCATCCTCTGGCTTGACACCAAGGCGCCGCACATCCGCGGCCTCATCTTCGCCAGCATGGGGTTGGGTCCGGTGACGGCGTTCAGCATCCCCCAGGGGGTCGGAGAGCGCGAAATGGTCTTCGCGCCGTCCCATGTCGCCGTCCAGGTTAAGCGCACGGCGTTCACCGCGCGGCAGTCGCTGTCCGATGAGGCCTGTCCGACGTGGAGCACAGGTCGTCCGGTGCTCCAGGCACTGCTGACCACCTTCCTCGGTACGCACTGCGGTGGCTTTGTTGCGGCGCCTCAGCAAGGAGGCGAGCGAGGCTATCGTGCGCTCGGACGGTCCCGGTCGGATCGGCGCCCGTTTCCACCATCTCCATGCCGTTCTCAGGGCCGGCTCATCGCCACCGCGGTCCGCAACGACCTTGCAGCGGTCCATCCACGTGCCATGCCGAGGGCAGCCCAGGTCGCCATCCTGCTGATGGGGCCGCCGATCCATCTACTGGGCAGTGCGGTCCACGAGACGGTGGTTTGCAGTGGCGTGACCGTCTCGCACATCGTCGGGGCCATCATGCTGCAGGTACTCATGCCCTTCGGCATGGCAGGCATGCATGATCCCCATGGGGTAGCTGACCACCGCCGCGGTGCTCGTGGTCGGCATCCGGGAGACAAAGCGTCTGCGGCGCCGCCGCGGGCCGTGTGAAATGCCATGACGGCAGCGTGTCGCACACCACTGAAACTTCACGCCACGTCGAAAATCTTGACATCCAAGTACGGAGAACGAGCCAAAACCACAACCAAGTCGATGTTTTTGTTCAATATTTAATGAACGGCACGCGAGTTGCTCGATATCTCGCACCAACCTCGTTGGGCCGCCTTCTCCTCATCTGTCTCACCGAATTAAGGAATAGACAATGCGCTACTTCAAACTTCTCGCAACCGCGGTTGCGGTGTTCGCAGCAACTGCGGCTTCTGCTGCTCCCGTCACCAAGTGGACCTACAGCGTTTCGAGCGCCTTTGACATCAGCGCCACCCAGTATGTGCCTTCTGGCACCACTCCTGGCGCACCGGCTTCGTCGGATAGCATGTACGACAGCCAAACCAATCTGCTCCAGTGGGGCCGCAAGTTCGTGCCAGGCACGACCACCGCTGGTAGCATTGAAAACGGCAACCGCAGCGGCTTGGGCATCAACAATTCTCCCAACGGAGGTACGACGGATACCAACGGTGCGTTGGTAGCTGCAAACAGCTACACCCACTACAACAACATGAGCATTGGCGCTAACAGCTGGACGCTGTCGCGTACGGTCATCAATGCGTCGTTGACGTTGAGTGGGCTGGAGCCCGAAGTCGGCCCGGGCAAAATCTTGACGCAGAACTACCAAGTCCGGTTCGTTGAAACGCCAAACAACGCCACTAACTGCCCCACGAAGGATACCGACACGACGCTGTGCAGCGACATCTTCACGATCGTGGGCGGACTTGGCGAAAACTTCACCTATGAAGGCTACGAGTACGGTCTGCAGTTTGTGGCAACCGGCTTTACGGAGTTGCTGCCGAAACAGTGCGAACTGGCTGGCTTTGCTGTGGGCACGTCGTGCTTCGGTTTCTCCACGCCTGAGGGCGAGGACTACACCTCGCAATTTTCGTTCCGCATCACTCGCGCTGGTGAAGTCCCTGAACCTGCTTCGATCGCCCTGATCGGTGCTGGCCTGCTGGGCTTGGCTGGCCTGCGTCGCCGCCAGCAAAAGAGCAAGGCCTGATTTTTTCAGCCTTGCTTCCAAAACCCCGCCTCGGCGGGGTTTTTTTATGTCTGCAGAGCGACCCGCGCTGCCTCGGCGATGGCCGCTGCGTCGACACCAAAAAAGCGGCGCAGTGCGGCCCGCGTGTCGCTGCGGCCGAAACCATCCGTGCCCAGCGTCGCATAGCTTCGTGATGCTGGAACACCCGCACGCAGGCTCTCGGGCACGGCACGCACGTAGTCGCTGGCCGCGACGATGGGGCCTCGGCCAGTCATCAGTTCGGCCAGGGTCGCACGGCCGGTCGGGCGCGCCAGCTCGCTCCAGCTCGTGACGCTCAGGACTTCGCTGCCGATGCCCTCGATGGCCAGTTGCTCGGCCGCCTTGATCACCTCGGTGAGGATGGCGCCCGAGCCCATCAGCGTCACACCCTCCCCGCCCTGCGGGCCATACACGCCGAAACGGTAGCCGCCGCGCACCACGCCCTGCGCCGCGCCTTCGGGCAGGCTCGGTTGGGCGTAGTTCTCGTTCATGAGCGTCACGTAGTAGAAAACGTCCTGCTGCTCGACCAGCATCTCGCGCATGCCCGCATCGACGATGACGGCCATCTCACCAGCGAACGCCGGGTCGTAGGCCTTGCAATTGGGAATGGTGGCCGCGACCAGGTGGCTGCTGCCATCCTGGTGCTGCAGGCCCTCGCCGCCCAGCGTGGTGCGGCCCGAAGTCGCGCCGAGCAGGAAGCCGCGTGCGCGTTGGTCGGCCGCGGCCCAGATCGCATCGCCCACGCGCTGGAAGCCGAACATCGAATAGTAGATGTAGAACGGCAGCATGGCCAGGCCATGCACGCTATAGCTCGTCGCGGCAGCCGTCCAGCTGGCGATGGCACCGGCCTCGCTGATGCCTTCCTCCAGGATCTGTCCGTCCAGTGCCTCGCGGTAGGACAGCACCGAGCCGATGTCCTCGGGCGCGTAGCGCTGGCCCACGCTGCTGTAGATGCCGACCTGCTTGAACAAATTGGCCATGCCGAAGGTGCGGGCCTCGTCGGCCACGATGGGCACGATGCGCGGGCCCAACTGAGGGTCCTTGAGCAGCTGACCCAGCAGCCGCACGAAGGCCATGGTCGTACTCATCTCCTTGCCCTCGGCCGCCAGTGCGAATTGCGCGTAACCGGAAAGCGCCGGCACCGGCGGTGCGTCGCAGGCCGTTTCACGGCGCGGCAGAAAGCCGCCGAGCGCGGCACGGCGCTCGTGCAGGTAGACCATCTCGGGGCTGTCCTCGGCCGGCTTGTGGAAGGCCAGCGAGGTGGCCTGCTCGTCGGTCAGCGGCAGGTCGAAGCGGTTGCGGAAGGCGATCAGGTCGGTCTCGTCGAGCTTCTTTTGCGAATGCGTGGTCATGCGGCCCTGGCCGGCCGTGCCCATGCCGTAGCCCTTCTTGGTATGCGCCAGCACCACCGTCGGCTGGCCGCGGTGCGCGGCAGCGGCGGCATAGGCGGCATGGATCTTCACCAGGTCATGGCCGCCGCGGCGCAGGCGGTCGATCTGCTCGTCGGTCATGCCCTGGGCCAGGCGCTGCAAGGCTTCGTCCTGCCCGAAGAAATGCTCGCGGTTGTAGCGCCCATCCTTGGCCGCGAAGGTCTGCATCTGGCCATCCACCGTGTGGGCAAAGGCACGCAGCAGCGCACCCTGTTGGTCGCGTGCGAACAGGCCGTCCCAGTCGCTGCCCCAGACAAGTTTGATGACATTCCAGCCTGCGCCGGCGAACAGCTGCTCAAGCTCGTCGATGATGCGGCCGTTGCCCCGCACCGGGCCGTCCAGGCGCTGCAGGTTGCAATTGACCACCCAGACCAGGTTGTCCAGTTTCTCGCGCGCGGCCAGCGTCAGCGCGCTCATGGATTCGGGCTCGTCCATCTCGCCATCGCCAAACACGCCCCAGACCTTGCGGCCGGCGCAGTCCAGCAGGTTGCGGTGCGTGAGGTAGCGCATGAAGCGCGCGTGGTAGATCGAGCTGATCGGCCCGATGCCCATCGAGCCCGTCGGAAACTGCCAGAAGTCCGGCATCAACCAGGGGTGCGGGTAGCTCGACAGGCCGCGCGCGCCGGCCTCGGGCGCAACGATTTCCTGGCGGTAGTGCAGGAGGTCGGCCTCGCCGAGCCGCCCCTCCAGGAAGGCGCGCGCGTAGACGCCGGGTGCGCTGTGCGGCTGGAAGAACACAAGGTCGCCGCGGTGCCGGTCATCTCTTGCGTGGAAGAAGTGGTTGAAGCCGACCTCGAACAAATCCGCTGCGCTGGCATAGCTCGCGATGTGGCCGCCGAGCTCGCCATAGGCCAGGTTGGCGCGCACCACCATGGCCAGCGCGTTCCAGCGCATCAGCGACGCCAGCCGCTCCTCGACGGCCAGGTCGCCCGGAAACACGGGCTGCTCCTCCACGGCGATGGTGTTGGCGTACGGCGTGCCCGGTTCAGGCTTCCAGCCGATGCGCTGGACACGCGCCAGGCGCGCGAGTTCGTCGAGCATGAAGCGCGCCCGCTCCGGCCCGCCCGCGGCCAGCAGGGCAGAAAAGGCATCCCGCCATTCCTGTGTTTCCAGCGGGTCGGTGTCGGCCGCCGCGGGCATCTGCAGCAGTTGGGCCATCGAGTTGGGTGCGTTCATGGCGGGCAAAGAATCGAGTCGAGGATGCCAGCACTCTAGGTGCAAATGCGCCGAACATGTTGCCGAGCTGCATGGCACACGGCGCCAAAGCGGCACAGAATGCCGTCAAATTCAAAAATGGAGGCACAAAATGAATCTGGATGCAATAGACCTGCGCATCCTGGACGAATTGCAGCGCGACGGGGCCTTGTCCAATGTGGAACTCGCCCGGCGCGTGCACCTCTCGCCTTCGCCCTGCCTGGCCCGCGTGAAGGCGCTGCAGGCCAACGGCATCATCACCGGCTACGTGGCGCTGGCAGACCCGGCGCGGCTCGGCCTGGGCCTGAACGTGTTCATCTCCATCAGCCTGACGCGCCAAAGCAAGGAGGCATTGGCCGATTTCGAGCGCCGCATCGCGCTGCACGACGAGGTGATGGAGTGCTACCTCATGACGGGCGACAGCGACTACCTGATCCGCGTGGCCGTGGCCGACATCGCAGCGCTGGAACGGTTCATCCTGGAGCAGCTGACGCCCATCCCCGGCATCGAGAAGATCCGTTCGAGCTTTGCGCTCAAGCAGGTGCGCTACAAGACGGCACTGCCCTTGCCGTCCAGCGCCGCCTGAGCGCGCGCGCAAGGCACACTTGCCCTTTTTTTGAGACCAGGAGACCGATCGCATGCACGTCGTGCACCACATCACCGAACTGCGCCAGGCCCTGGAGGCCGGCCCCCGCCCGGCCTTCGTGCCGACCATGGGCAACCTGCACGAAGGACACCTGGCCCTGGTGCGCGAAGCCAAGGCCAGCGACCGGCCCGTGGTCGCCAGCATCTTCGTGAACCGGCTGCAGTTTGCGCCGCATGAAGACTTCGACCGCTACCCCCGCACACTGCCGCGCGACAGCGAACTGCTGGCCGGCGCCGGCTGCGATATCGTGTTCGCGCCCGACGAGGCCGAGATGTACCCCACGCCGCAGGCCTACAAGGTGGCCCCGCCGGCGGCCCTCGGCGACATCCTGGAAGGCCACTTTCGCCCCGGCTTCTTCACAGGCGTGTGCACGGTGGTCATGAAGTTGTTCCAGATCGTGCAGCCGGGCTTGGCACTGTTCGGCAAGAAGGACTACCAGCAGCTGCGCGTGATCGAAGGCATGGTGCGCGACTTTGCGCTGCCCATCACCATCGCCGGCGGCGAGACCGTGCGCGCCGAAGACGGCTTGGCACTGTCCTCGCGCAACGGCTACCTGGGTGCTGGTGAGCGGGCCGAGTCCACGGCCCTGATCACGCAGCTGCGCGCCGTGGCCGACGCCGTGCGCGCGGATCCCGGACGCACGGAGGCCGCCGAGCAAGCCGCCATGCACGCCCTGCGCGCACGCGGCTGGGCACCCGACTACATCGCCGTGCGCGGCCGCACGGACCTGCTGCCCACCGCTTCCGCAGGCGCGCCCCGCGTGGTGCTGGCCGCCGCCCGGTTGGGCAACACACGCCTCATCGACAACCTGGAGTTCTGAGCCCCATGCCCGTCCTCGACGCCTTTGCCGACACCGACCGCTTCCGCACGCTGCGCCGCGACATCCATGCCCACCCGGAGCTCGGCTTCGAGGAGCACCGCACCAGCGAGCTGGTGGCCGACCTGCTGGCCAACTGGGGCATTGCGGTGCACCGCGGCATCGCCGGCACCGGCCTGGTCGGCGTGTTGCGCGGCAGCCTGCCCGACACGGGCAAGACCATCGGCCTGCGCGCCGACATGGACGCGTTGCCGCTGCAGGAGGTCAACGGCTTCGCGCACCGCTCCCGCCACGACGGCCGCATGCACGCCTGCGGCCACGACGGCCACACCACCATGCTGCTGGCGGCCGCCTGGCAGCTGGCGCAGCGGCGCGACTTTGCGGGCACCGTGCATTTCATCTTCCAGCCGGCCGAGGAGATGGGCAAGGCGGGCGCACGCAAGATGATCGACGAGGGCTTGTTCGAGCGCTTCCCCTGCGATGCGGTGTTCGCCCTGCACAACTTCAACCTGGGCCGCGTGGGCAATTTCGCCCTGAACCACGGGGCGCTGATGGCGTCCAGCAACACCTGGCGCATCACGGTGCGGGGGCGCGGCACGCACGCCTCCATGCCGCACACGGGCCTGGACCCGGTCGGCGCGGTGCTGGAAATCGCGCAGGCGCTGCGCAGCCTGGTGGCGCGCACCATCCCGAGCACCGAGCGCGCGCTGCTGGCCGTCACGCAGATCCAGGGATCGGACGCACCCAACGTGATTCCCGACACCGCCTGGGTCGGCGGCACGGTGCGCACCTTCTCGGTCGACGCGCTGGACAAGATCGAGGCGCGGCTGCGCCACCAGGCCGAGCACATCGCCCTGGCCCACGAATGCCAGGCCGAGGTGATGTTCCGGCGCGCCTCGCCGCCCGTCGTAAACCACCCGGCCGAGGCGCGCTTCGCGGCCGATGTCATGCGCGAGATCGTCGGCGACGCCATGGTCGACGAGGATCTGCCCGGCGTGCTGGGCGCCGAAGACTTCGCACACATGCTCATGGAGCGGCCCGGCTGCTATGCCTTCCTGGGCAATGGCGACGGCGACCACCGCATGGCCGGCCACGGCCCCGGGCCGTGCATCATCCACAACACCTCGTTCGACTTCAACGACGAG
The DNA here is from genome assembly GCF_003337555.1 of Pseudorhodoferax soli. GTDB lineage: Bacteria > Pseudomonadota > Gammaproteobacteria > Burkholderiales > Burkholderiaceae_C > Pseudorhodoferax > Pseudorhodoferax soli. The sequence goes on from NZ_QPJK01000002.1 coordinate 997,575, forward strand.
ATCATCCCGGTCGGCGCGAGCTACTTCGTGCGCCTGGCCGAGCGCTGGCTCGCCACACCGCGCTGACAAGCTGGCGTCGTTCTTGCTCGGCCTGCCGTTTCACCACCCCAGGAGTCGCTTCATGTTCCGCCCCACCCTCTTGCGCCTGCTGCCGCTGCTGGCGGCCGGCCTGTTGTCCGCGGCGCTGCCCGCCCAGGCCCAGCGCGTGGTGCGCATCGTCGTGCCCTTCGGCACGGGCGCGGTGCAGGACACCATCGCCCGCGCGATCAACAACGAACTGGGCCAGGCGCTGGGCGCCAGCGTGATCGTGGAGAACCGGGCTGGCGCGGGCGGCAGCGTGGGCTCGTCCTACGTGGCCAAGTCCGCGCCCGACGGCAACACGCTGGTGCTGGCCGCTGCCAGCCACCACATCGTCGGCCACCTGTACAAGAAGCTCGACTACGACCCCCTCAAAGACTTCGTGGGCGTGGGCTACATCGGCAACTCGGGCTACGCCCTCGTCGCCAACGCAGCGCTGGGCGCGACCAACACGCGCGAGTTCATCGCCGCCGTGAAGGCCAGGCCCGGCAGCACCAACTACGCCTCGGCAGGCAACGGCAGCGCCACGCACCTGGGCATGGCCTCGTTCGTGGCCATGGCCGGGCTGGACATGCAGCACATCCCGATGAAGTCCACCGGCGACGCCGTCAACGAGGTGCTCGCCGGCCGCGTGCAGGCGGTCACGTCCTCGCTGATCGGCGTGATGGGCTACCGGGACGATGCGCGCGTGAAGTTCATCGCCTACACGGGCAAGCAGCGCTCCCGCTTCCTGCCGGATTTGCCGACCGCGGCCGAGAGCGGCCTGCCGGGCTACAGCTTCGACTCGTGGATCGGCCTGTTGGCACCGGCAGCGCTGCCGCGTGCCGAGCGCGACAGGCTCAACGCCGCGTTGCAGAAGACGCTCGCCGATCCGGCCGTGCAGGAGCGGCTGGCACGGCTCGGCGTGGAGACCGCCCCCATGGCGCCAGACGCCTTCCAGCAGCTGCTGCGCGCGGACTGGGACAACTCGGCCGCGATGGTCAAGGCCTCGGGCGCCAAGGTCGAGTAGTCCGCCGCAGGCAGCCCTTCAGGCGCGCGCAGCCGCCCAGCGTGCGCGGGCCTCGGCCGACCACACCTGGGCGGGGTCGTAGAACTCGGGCACCGCGAAGGCCCCCTCGGGCAGCGGCAGCCAGGTCTGGCGCGTGGAGGTGAACACATGCACGTCGGGCGGCAGCCGCGCCGGCGCCTCGAGCGTGCCAACGCGCACGAAGCAGATGCGCTCGCCGGCCGTCGGATAGTGGCTCCAGAGCGCCACCTGGCACTGCGGGCAGCGGGCGATCTTCTGGTTCCTGCCGCTCGCAGAAGGCGTCACGACCATGTGGATTTCGCCCTGCACCAGCGTCACGCGTGCGGCCTCGATCACGGCATTGACGACGAAGGGCCCGCCGCTCTCGCGTTGGCACCAGCTGCAGTGGCAGGCGTGCACGATCATCGGTGCCGATGCCATGCGGTAGCGCACGAAGCCGCAGCTGCAATGGCCTTCGTGGGTATCGTGTCCTGGCTGCACCACGTCAGTCCAGCTGGATCTTGCGGTCGCGGACGAGCTTGGCCCACTTCTCGTTGTCGGCCTTGACGAACGCGGCGAAGGCCTCGGGCCCCTGGTAGTGCACCTCGGCGCCCGCCGCCGCGAACTTGGCCTGCACATCCGGCATGGCCAGCACCTTGGCCAGGCCGGTCGCCAGCCTGTCGACCACCTCCCGCGGCAGGCCGGCCGGGCCCACCAGGCCCTGGAAACCGATGGACTGCACGCCGGCCAGGCCCTGCTCGGCCACCGTCGCGACATCGGGCAGCTGCGGGTCTCGCTTTGCGCCGGTCACGGCCAGCGCCTTGAGCTTGCCGCCCTTGACCTGGGGCAGCAGCACGGTGCCCGCGTCGATCAGCAGCTGAGTCTGGCCGCCGATCAGGTCCTGCACCGCCGGTGCGCTGCCCTTGTAGGGCACGTGCACGAGGTCCAGCCCGGTGACCTGGTTCAACAGCTCACCGTTCAGGTGCGTGGACGATCCCTTGCCGGCCGAGGCGAAGTTGACCTGGCCCGCATTGGCGCGCGACCAGGCCACGAACTCCTTCAGGTCGCGTGCCGGGTGGTCGGGCCGCGTCACCGCGATGTAGCTGCCCTGGCTGATCTGGCCGACGTAGGTGAAGCTGCGCAGCGGGTCGTACGGCATCCTGGGCTGCAGGTAGGGCGCGATCGCGAACGGGCCGGTGTTGGCCAGCAGCAGCGTGTAGCCGTCGGGTGCCGCCCGTGTGAGTTCGGTGGCCGCCAGCAGGCCGCCTGCGCCGGGCTTGTACTCGACGACCATCTGCTGGCCCAGCAGCTCCTGCAGCGGCGCCTGCACCGTGCGTGCCGCGAAATCGATGCCGCCTCCAGGCGGAAAGCCGACGATGAACTTGATCGGTTTGGCCGGCCAGGCCTGGGCGCGCACAGCGGGTGCGAGCGCGCCGGCGGCCAGGCCCAGCAACAGCGCACGGCGTTGCGGATGGGACATGTCTCCTCCTGGTTCTGGGTGTTCGGCCAGCATAGCAGCGGCCCCGCGCCGCGCCGCCGACAATGGCGGCCCTGCCTGCACCACAGCCCTCTCCCACGATGACCCAGGATCTCTTCCGCCAGGACGCCCGCCTGCGCCAGACCAGCGCCACCATCACCGCCATCGGCCCCGATGGCCTGGTGCTCGACCGCACGGTCTTCTACCCACTGGGCGGCGGCCAGGCTGGCGACACAGGCTGGCTGCTGCTGGCCGATGGCCAACGCCTGGGCGTCGTGGACACGCGCAAGGCCAAGGACGCCGAAGGCCGGCCCACGGCCGCGATCTGCCATGTGCCGGCGCCCGGGCAGGACGACCTGCTGGCGCTGTGCACCGTGGGCGCGCCCGTGACGGCCGAGGTCGACTGGGAGCGCCGGCACCGGCTCATGCGCTTCCACACCACCACGCACCTGCTGTGCCACCTCGTGGCGCTGCCGGTGAACGGCTGCTCGATCACGGCCGATGCGGCGCGGCTGGACTTCCATACCGACCAGCCGCTGGACAAGGAGGCGCTCAGCGCCGGCATTGCGCGCCTCGTGGGCGCTGCGCTGCCCGTCACCGTGGGCGAGATCACCGAGGCCGAACTCGACGCCAACCCGGCCCTGGTCAAGAGCATGTCGGTCTCGCCGCCGCGCGGCACGGGCGCCGTGCGCACCATCCGCGTCGGCGCCGAGGAACTGATCGACCTGCAACCCTGCGGCGGCACGCACGTGGCCAACACCGCAGAGATCGGCGCCGTGGTCGTGACCAAGATCGAGAAGAAGGGCGCCATGGCCCGCCGCGTGGTGCTGGGTTTCGCCACATGATGCGGTGGAACTTTGCGGTCGGGCACCGCTCCCATCTGCGCCTTCGCCCGATCTCCATGCCGCACCACCCTGCCCTTGCCCTGCTCCTGGCCGCCAGCAGCGCCCTGGCCGCGCCCGCCGCGCTGGCCGATGCCGCTGTCGTGACCACGCCCCAGGTGCGCGCCGAACTCGTGGCGCTGGCGCCGCAGGGCGTGGCACCGGGCCAGCCGCTCTGGGTCGGGCTGTCCATCGCGCACAAGCCCGAGTGGCACACCTACTGGAAGAACCCGGGCGACTCGGGCCTGCCGACCGAGCTGCGCTGGCAGCTGCCGGCCGGGGTGCAGGCGGGCGGCATCGCCTGGCCCGTGCCGCACAAGATCCCGATCGGCCCACTCGCCAACTACGGCTACGAAAACACCGTGCTGCTGCCCGTGCCGCTGACCGTGGGGCCGGATTTCCAGGCCCGTGGCGGGCAGCTGCAGGTCAAGCTCAGCGCGTCCTGGCTGGTCTGTCGCAAGGAATGCATCCCCGAAGAGGGCGAGTTCACGCTGGAGGTGCCCGTGCAGGGCGCTACCGCCTTGCACCAGGCCGCGTTCGACGCCGCCGCAGCCGCCCACCCGAAGGCCTTGCCCGCGGGCAGCACGGCGGACATCGCCGATGGCAAGACGCTGGTCGTGGCCGTGCGCGGCCTGCCGCCCGCGCTGCAGGGCCGGACGCTGGAGTTCTTCCCCGAGACGGCCGAGGTCATCGAAACCGCGGGCGCCTGGACCCAGGCCTGGGACGGCGCGGTCTGGACCGCGCGCGTGCCGCTGTCGGACCAGCGCAGCCAGAGTCCGGCGGTGATGCCCGTGGTGCTCGCGCTGGACGCCGATGGCCGACGCCAGGCCTGGCGTGCCGAGGCCGCGGTGGCCGGGCCCTGGCCGCAGGGCGCGGCCGTCGCGACGGTGTCGCCCGCGCTGAGCGCCGCGCTCGAAGCCAACGCGGTGGCCCGGCAGCCCGTCGACGCGGGCCGGCCGATCGGCCTGTTCGCGGCGCTGGCCGGCGCCCTGCTCGGCGGGCTGATCCTGAACTTCATGCCCTGCGTGTTCCCGGTGCTGGCCATCAAGATGCTGGGCTTCGCACGCCATGCCGGCGAGCAACGCGCGCTGCGGCTGCACGGCCTGGCGTACAGCGCGGGCGTGGTGCTCTCCTTCGTGGCGCTGGCCGGCCTGCTGCTGGGCCTGCGTGCGGCCGGCGAGCAACTGGGCTGGGGTTTCCAGCTGCAGTCGCCGGGCGTGGTGGCCGCGCTGGCCGTGCTGTTCACGCTGCTGGGGCTGAACCTGGCCGGCCTGTTCGATTTCGGCCACATGCTGCCCTCGCGCGTGGCATCGGCCCAGGCGCGCAACCCGGTCACCGATGCCTTCCTGTCCGGCGTGCTGGCCGTGGCCATCGCCTCGCCGTGCACGGCGCCGTTCATGGGCGCCTCCATGGGCTTCGCGGTGGGCCTGCCGACGGCCCAGGCCCTGCTGGTCTTCGCGGTGCTGGGCCTGGGCATGGCGCTGCCCTTCCTGCTGGCCAGCCTGGTGCCGGCCATGGTGCGCTGGCTGCCGCGGCCCGGCCCCTGGATGGACGTGTTCCGCCGTTGCATGGCGTTCCCGATGTTCGCCACCGTGGCCTGGCTGGTGTGGGTGCTGGGGCAGCAGACCGGCATCGACGGTGCCGCCGCGCTGCTCTTGCTGCTGGTGGCACTGGCGGCCGTGGTCTGGGCGCTGGGCCTGGCGGGCCGCGCGCGCCTGTTCATGGGCACGCTGGCACTGCTCCTGGCTGTGGGCATGCTGGGCCTGTTCGGCCCCGCCGTGCTGCGCCCCGTCGAGGCCGCCACGCCCGTGGCCGCGGCCGGTGCGCGCTGGCAGCCCTGGGCGCCCGCGCAGGTGCAGCAGGCGCTGGCCCAAGGCCGGCCGGTGTTCGTGGATTTCACGGCCGCCTGGTGCGTGACCTGCCAGTACAACAAGCGCACGGCGCTGGCCGACAAGAGCGTGCTGGCCGACCTCGGCGCCAAGAACGTGCAGCTGCTGACGGCCGACTGGACGCGGCGCGACCCGGCCATCACCGCCGCGCTGCGCGATCTGGGGCGCAGCGGCGTGCCGGTCTACGTGCTGTACCGCCAGGGCAGCGCGCCGGTGGTGCTGTCCGAGATCCTGAGCGTGGCCGAGCTGCGTGCGGCCATCGCGAGCCTGTAATCACCACCCTGAAGGAGCCGATGCGATGCCATCCCTGGTCCGACCCCTCCTGCAGCGCCGCACGGCCCTGCTGACCACCGCTGCTGCCTGCGCCCTGCTGCTGGCCGGCACCGTGCAGGCCGCGGCCGCCGTCGGCCAGCCCGCGCCTGCCTTCACGCTGACCGACACCAGCGGCAAGACGCGCACGTTGGCCGAATTCAAGGGCAAGACCGTGGTGCTGGAGTGGACCAACCCCGGCTGCCCGTTCGTGCGCAAGCACTACGACAGCGCCAACCTGCCGGGCCTGCAAAAGGAGTTCACAGGCAAGGACGTGGTCTGGCTGGCCGTCAACTCGACCGAGAAGGCCGCCTCCGACTACCTGGCGCCGCAGCAGCTGGCGCGCTGGATGCAGGACAAGTCCGGCGCGCCGACGGCCACGCTGATGGACGAGGAAGGCACGGCGGGCAGGGCCTACGGCGCGCGCACCACGCCGCACATGTACATCGTCAATCCGCAGGGCACGCTGGTCTATGCCGGCGGCATCGACTCCATTGCCTCGGCCCGCGCCAGCGACATCAAGACCGCCACCAACTATGTACGCCAGGGCCTGGACGAGGCGCTGGCCGGCAAGCCCATCAGCCAGGCGCAGACCCAGCCCTACGGCTGCACCATCAAGTACAAAAGCTGATCCGGTCCGGCCAGGCGGCGCCGAGACAGGCCGGCGTCAGGGGTGGCTGTTAGCATCTCCTGCTGCTTTCGCCGGGGCGTGAGAAACGCCTCTTCATCCCGCATGTCTCCCGGCCAACCCGCCGCCTCCTTCCTGCGACGCCATGGGCCGGCATGTCTGGCCCTGTCCATGCTGCTCGTCCTCGGACTGGACGCTCCTGCCATGGGGCAGCACATCGGGCTGGACCTGCGCGAAACCGTGACCCGCGTGCTCGCCTACACGCGCTGGCCTGTGCCCCCCGATCCCTTGCGCGTGTGCTTCATCGGCACCAGCCCGCACGCCGAACGCCTGCAGGAGCAGGGCATCGCCTGGCCTGGCGGGCCCGTGCTGCTGCGCCGGCCGGATCCCGGCCCCGGCGTGGCGGCGCAGTGCGACGTGCTCTACATCGGCGCGCTCGAGGCGGCGCAATGGCAGCAGCTCGCGCAGGAGCTGGAGGGCCAGCCCGTGCTGACGCTGTGCGAACGCTCGACCCCCTGCCTGGCCAGCGGCATGGTGCGGCTGGACATCGAGCGCGCAGGGCGGGCCGTGCGCTTCGAGATCAACCTCGATGCGCTGGCACGCGGCAAGGTGCGCATCCACCCGCAGGTGCTGCGCCTGGGCCAGGAGCGCAAGCCATGAGCCGCGACCGGCCTGCGCACGGCTCCCATGCCGATGCCACTTCCATGAAGCCGCGCGTGCCCGTGCAGGCGGCGGCCGAGCCCGCGCGCCGCAGCCTGCTGCAGACGCTGCGGCGGGCCCATGTGCGCGTGGCCAGCATCAGCATGGCGGCGGTGGGCCTGGCGCTGCTGCTGGCGGCGGTGCTGGCGCTGCGCACCTATGCCAACAACCACCTGGAGCTGGTGGCGCGGTCCATCGCCTACTCGGTCGAGGCGGCGGTGGTGTTCAACGACCGCGTGGCCATCATGGAGCAACTGGCAGTCATCGCCCAGCGCGAGTCGCTGCGCGAGGCCGAGTTGCGCGACCAGGCCGGCCATGTGCTGGCGCGCTACGAGCTTGCGGACCGGCAACGGGCCGACGCGCTGCTGGAGGCGGCGGGCGAGCCGCTCGCGCGCCTGCTGATGCCGGCCCCGACCGTGGCCCCGGTGCTGGACCGCGGCCGCCAGATCGGCGAAGTCCGCCTGCGCGGCGACGGCGCGGTGTTCGCCCGCTTCCTGGCCACCGCGGCGGCGGGCATCGCGCTGTGCCTGGTGTTCGCCGGGCTGGGCCTGCGCCTGCTGTCGCGGCGCATCCAGCGTGACATCGTGGAGCCTGTGGACGCCTTGATCGCCATGACCCACCGGGCGCGTGTGCAACGGGGTGGCATGCAGCGCGCGCCGGCCTCGCAGATCGCCGAGTTCCACGTGCTCGGCGAGGACTTCAACGCCCTGCTGACCGAGCTCGAAATGCAGCAGGCCCAGCTGGCGCAGGAGAACCGCTCGCTGACGCACCTGGCCAACCACGACAGCCTGACCGGCCTGTACAACCGCGCCTACTTCAGCCGCCGCCTCGGCCGGATCCTGCAGGACGCGCAGATCCAGGGCGGCAACATCGCCGTGCTGTACATGGACAACGACCGTTTCAAGGAAATCAACGACCACTACGGCCACGCGGTCGGCGACCTGCTGCTGATCGAGGTGGCCACGCGCATCCGCGCACAGTTGCGCGAGGGCGACACCGTGGCGCGCCTGGGCGGCGACGAGTTCGCCGTGCTGCTGGCGCCCGTGCACCAGCCCCAGGACGCCCTGCGCATCGCCGACAAGATCAACGCCGCCGTGGCGCTGCCCTTGTCCGAGCGCCACGAGCGCATCGTGCCCTCGGTCAGCATCGGCATTGCGCTGTATCCCCAGCATGGCCAGACCGCCGACCAGCTGCTGCGTGCGGCCGACCGCGCCATGTACGAAGCCAAGAAGAGCGGCCGAGGCACCAGCCGCCTGTTCGAAGGCGCCTATGTCGTCAGCGACATTTCGGAGTTGTGATGGAACTGCATCGGATCGCCCCCCGCCGCGCCTGGCTGCTCGGCGCCGCCTGGGGCAGCGCCTGGCTGCTGGCAGCCTGCGCCGCACCACCGCCCCCGCCCCCGCCCCCGCCATCGCCGCCGGCACCGAGCCGGCAAGAGCGCTTGCGGGCGCTGGGCTTTCGCCCCACCGACGAGGGCTGGGAGCTCTCGATCGCGGGCCGGATGCTGTTCGACAGCGATTCCGACATGCTGGACGCCGAGGGCCAGGCCACCGCCGAGCGGCTCGGGCAGCAGCTGGCCCAGCTGGAGATCACGCGCGTGCGCATCGAAGGCCATGCCGACAGCACCGGAAGCGAGGCCTACAACATTGCGCTGTCGCTGCGGCGGGCCCAGGCCGTGCAGCGCGCCATGGCGGCCGCAGGGCTGCACGACGCGGACATCCAGGCCCTCGGCCTAGGCAAGGCCGCGCCCATGAACGACAACCGCACGCCCGAGCAGCGCCAGCAGAACCGGCGCGTGGCCATCGTGCTGCCGGCGCACTGAGAAGCTGCGCCTCAGCGCGCGCCGAAGATCGCCGTGCCCACGCGCACCAGCGTGCTGCCCGCGTCGATCGCGGCCTCCAGGTCGGCCGTCATGCCCATGGACAAGGTGTCGAACGCTGCCCCGCCGATGCCGGCCTCCCGCACCTGCTCGAACAGGGTGCGCGCACGCGCGTGCACGGCGCGCTGGGCCTCGAAGCCGCTCTGCGGCTCGGGAATGGTCATGAGCCCGCGCAGCGCCAGCCGCGGCAGGGCGGCCACCGCGCGCGCCAGCGCCAGCACCTCCTCGGGCGCGACGCCGGACTTGCTGGCCCCGCCGTCGATGTTGACCTGGATGCAGACCTGCAACGGCGCCAGTTCGGCCGGCCGCTGCTCGGCCAGCCGCTCGGCGATCTTGAGCCGGTCCACGCTGTGCACCCAGTCGAAGTGGGCGGCGACCACGCGGGTCTTGTTGCTCTGCAGCGGACCGATCATGTGCCACGCGACCTGCACCGGGCGCCCGCCCTCGGCCTCCCAGGCGCGCAACGCCTCGATCTTCTGCACGCCCTCCTGCACATAGTTCTCGCCGAAGCCCGCCTGGCCAGCGGCCATGGCCTCCAGCACGCTGGGCAGCGGCATGGTCTTGGAGACGGCCAGCAGCTGCACGCTGTCCACCGGGCGCCCGGCGCGGGCACAGGCTGTGGCCATGCGGTCACGCACTTGCTGGAGATTGTTACGTATGCTCGTCATAATTAGTTAAGCAAGAGTACCAAATCCACCCTAGGATTCCTGTGGACATCACCCAGCTGCTGGCCTTCACGGTCAAGAACAAGGCTTCGGACCTGCACCTGTCGGCTGGCCTGCCGCCGATGATCCGCGTGCACGGCGACGTGCGCCGCATCAACGTCGATCCGCTGGACCACAAGACAGTGCATGGCATGGTGTACGACATCATGAGCGACAGCCAGCGCAAGCACTTCGAGGAGTTCCTGGAGATCGACTTCTCGTTCGAGATCGAGGGCCTGTCGCGCTTCCGGGTCAACGCCTTCAACCACAACCGCGGCGCCGGCGCCGTGCTGCGGACCATCCCCTCCAAGATCCTCACGCTGGAGCAACTCAACGCGCCGCGCATCTTCGGCGAGCTGGCGCTCAAGCCGCGCGGCCTGGTGCTGGTGACGGGGCCCACCGGCTCGGGCAAGTCGACCACGCTGGCGGGCATGGTCAACCACCTCAACGAGAGCGAGTACGGCCACGTGCTGACGATCGAGGACCCGATCGAGTTCGTGCACGAGTCCAAGAAGTGCCTGATCAACCAGCGCGAGGTGGGGCCGCACACGCTGTCGTTCGCGGCCGCGCTGCGCTCGGCGCTGCGCGAGGACCCGGACGCCATCCTGGTCGGCGAACTGCGCGACCTGGAAACCATCCGCCTGGCCATGACGGCAGCCGAGACCGGCCACCTGGTGTTCGGCACGCTGCACACCTCCAGCGCGGCCAAGACCATCGACCGCATCATCGACGTGTTCCCTGCGGAGGAAAAGGAGATGGTGCGTGCCATGCTGTCCGAATCGCTGCAGGCCGTGATCTCGCAGACCCTGTGCAAGACCAAGGACGGCCAGGGCCGCGTGGCGGCGCACGAGATCATGCTGGGCACGCCCGCCATCCGCAACCTGATCCGCGAAGCCAAGGTGGCGCAGATGTACTCCACCATCCAGACCAGCCAGGCCGCCGGCATGCAGACGCTGGACCAGAACCTGACCGACCTGGTGCGGCGCAACGTGATCTCGCCGGCCGAGGCGCGCGGCAAGGCGAAGACGCCCGAGAACTTCCCCGGATGAGCTTGCGGCGCGGGAGCGGGCGTCATGCGTAGCTGGTTCGGCTCCCTGCGCGGCGGACTGCCGGGACGCGAGCGCTCTTCGGCCAGCGCCGAACCAGGGCTGTTCGCCACGGGGCACCCCGGCCCGGGCCACGCCGATGCGGTGATGGTGCCCTGGGAGACCCGGGCCATCGAGATCGGCGCGCGCAGCATCGCCTCCGGCACGGCCATCGCGGGCCTGCAGGCCTTGTGGGCGCGCGACCGCAACATGTCGCGCCTGGAGGCGCAGGACATCGTGCAGATGGAGCGCTTCTTCCGCTTCGTGCGGGTCGGCAGCGGCCGCGTCGTCATCCACCAGCACGAGTTCGGCAATTTCATGGTGGTGCTGCTGCAGGGCAGCATCGCGGTGGACCGGCGCCAGCCCTGGGGCGAACTGCTGCGCCTGGCCGAGAGCCGGCCGGGCGAGATCCTGGGCGAGATGTCGCTGCTGGACAGCGGCCAGCGCTTTTCCGCCTGCACCACCTTGACCGACTGCGAGATCGCCGTCCTGCCCGCCGACGGCCTGGACGAGATGATGGGCAGCGACCCGCGGCTGGCGGCGGCGCTCATCGCCCTGCTGGCCCGCAAACTGTCCTTGCGACTGCGCGCCGTCAACGCCCGGCTCACGGACCGTCCGAACCAGGAAGCCCCCTATGGAACGCGATCAGGCCAGTAAGTTCATCAGCGACCTGTTGCGGTTGCTGCTCACCCGCGGCGGCAGCGACTTGTTCGTCACCGCCGACTTCCCGCCGGGCATCAAGGTGGACGGCAAGATCGTCAAGGTCTCGGCGCAGCCGCTGCTGCCGGCCCACACGATGGCGCTGGCGCGCGCCATCATGAACGACAAGCAGGCGGCCGAGTTCGAACGCACCAAGGAGTGCAACTTCTCGATCTCGCCCGGCGGCATCGGCCGCTTCCGCGTCAACGCTTTCCTGCAACAGGGCAAGGTCGGCCTGGTGCTGCGCGTGATCCCGGCCTCGGTGCCCACGCTGGACGGGCTCAACGTGCCCAGCGTGCTCAAGGAGGTCGCCATGACCAAGCGCGGCCTGTGCGTCATGGTGGGCGCCACCGGCTCGGGCAAGTCCACCACGCTGGCGGCCATGGTGGACTGGCGCAACGAACACTCGCACGGCCACATCATCACCATCGAAGACCCGGTCGAGTTCGTGCACCCGCACAAGAACTGCGTGGTGACGCAGCGCGAGGTGGGCATCGACACGGACAGCTGGGAAGCGGCCCTCAAGAATTCGCTGCGCCAGGCGCCCGACGTGATCCTGATGGGCGAGATCCGCGACCGCAACACCATGGACCAGGCCGTGGCTTTCGCCGAGACCGGCCACCTGTGCCTGGCCACGCTGCATGCCAACAACGCCAACCAGGCGATGGACCGCATCGTCAACTTCTTCCCGGAGGAACGGCGCACGCAGCTGCTGATGGACTTGTCGCTGAACCTCAGGGCCATCGTCTCGCAGCGCCTGGTGCCGCGCCAGGACGGCAAGGGCCGGGTGGCGGCGGTCGAGGTGCTGCTGAACTCGCCGTTGATCGCCGACCTGATCTTCAAGGGCGAGGTGGCCGGCATCAAGGAGGTCATGAAGAAGAGCCGCAACCTGGGCATGCAGACCTTCGACCAGGCCTTATTCGACGCCTTCGAGAGCTACGAGATCACCTACGAGGATGCGCTGCGCAACGCCGATTCGCTGAACGACCTGCGCCTGCAGATCAAGCTCAACAGCCAGCGCGCGCGCAGCAGCGACCTGGCCGCCGGCACGGAGAACCTGACCATCCTCTAGCCGGGCGCGAACGCCGCCTGCAGGTGCGCCAGCATGGCGCGGATGCGCGGCGCGCGGTGCCGCTCGGCCAGCACCACGGCCTGGATGCTGTGCTCGCCCGGGTCCACGCAGTGCGCCAGCACGGGCTGCAGCCGCCCCTGGCGCACCAGTGGCTCGGCCACCAGGTCGTTCAGGCTGGCGATGCCCGCGCCGGCCAGCGCCATCGCCACGACGGCCGCGCTGCAATCGGCCCGCAGCTGGCCTTGCACCGCGAGGCCGCCCTCCGCGTGGAAGAGCCACAGGTTGTGGCCTGGCACCGCGGTGTTGCCGATGAGGGCATGCGTGGCCAGCGCGGCCACGCTGCCTGGTGCGCCGTGCCGGTCGAGGTAGGCCGGCGCGGCGTACAGGCGGCGACCGTAGCGCGCCAGCGGCCGCACCACATGGTGTCCGGCGGGCGCCACGCCGGCCCGCACCGCGATGTCGATGCCTTCGTCGGCAATGCGGGCCAGGCGGTCGCCCAGGTGCAGCTCGACCTGCAGCTCCGGATGGGCGGCGCGCAGGGCCGGCAGGCTGGGCACCACGATGTACTCGGCCAGCAGGCGGCTCAGCGCCAGCCGCAGCGTCCCCGCGACGGCCGTGCGGCGCGGCGACAGGCTGGCCTGCAGCGCGCGGCGCTCGGCCAGCATGCGTTGCGCGTGTTCGAGGAACAGCTCGCCCTCGTCGGTGAGTGCCAGGCCATGCGTGCTGCGGTGCGCCAGGCGCAGGCCGCAGGCGGCCTCGATGCGGCCGAGCGCGCGCGAGACATTGCTGCTGGCCACGCCGCGCTCGCGCGCGACCTCGGACAGCGAGCGTGTCGCCGCGATCCGGTCGAACAGTTCGAAGTCCTCAAAGCCCAGCTGGTCGATGCTTGTGCGCGCCATGCACAAGCATTGTGAACGGGCGGGCGTTTCGGCAGCGGCGCGCGCCGGGCACAGTGGCAGCTCTTCAAACGATCACAGGTGAACCCCATGCCCTTCGTCCGCATCGACCTTCCCGACACCATCTCGCCGCAGGATGCGCAAGCGCTCGGCGACGCCGTCCACCAGGCCCTCGTGGCCAGCTTCGAGGTGCCGCCCGACGACCGCTTCCAGGTGCTCGCGCGGCATGCGCCCGGCGCACTGGTCTGCACGCCGGCCTACCTCGGGGTGGCGCACTCTGCGCGCGTGGCGCTGGTGCAGATCACCTGCTCGTTCGGCCGCACGCTCGCGCAAAAGCGCGCGCTCTACGCAGGCATCGCGCACAACGCAGCGCAGGCCGGTTTCGCTGCGGCGGACGTCATCGTCCACCTGGTCGAGACCGCGCGCGAGAACTGGTCGTTCGGCGGGGGCGTGGCGCACTATGCGCCCGTGGCTTCCTAGAATCGCCGGTCCACTCTGGAGAAAAGAATCCGCATGGCTTCCACCAATCCGCGCAGCTACACCGCCACCCCCGCCCGCAACGTCGCCTTCCTGGGCCTGGGCGTGATGGGCTTTCCCATGGCCGGCCACCTGGCCCTGGCCGGCCACCAGATCACCGTCTACAACCGCTCGGCAGCCAAGGCCCAGGCCTGGGCCGCCGAATTCAAGGGCAAGAGCGCCGCCACCCCGCGCGAGGCTGCCGCGGGCGCCGACATCGTCTTCTGCTGTGTCGGCAACGACGACGACCTGCGCTCCGTCGTGCTGGGCCCGAACGGCGCCTTCGCCGGCATGGGCAAGGACACGGTGTTCGTGGACCACACCACGGCCTCGGCCGACGTGGCGCGCGAACTGCACGGCAAGGCCCGCGAGGCTGGCCTGCACTTCGTCGACGCCCCGGTCTCCGGCGGCCAGGCCGGCGCGCAGAACGGCATGCTGACCGTGATGTGCGGCGGCGACGCCGAACCCTTCGCCCGCATCGAGCCCGTGGCCCAGGCCTTCTCGCGCTCCATCGTGCTGCTGGGTGCCAGCGGCTCGGGCCAACTGGCCAAGATGGTCAACCAGATCTGCATCGCGGGCCTGGTGCAAGGGCTGTCCGAGGCCGTTGCCTTCGGCCAGCGTGCCGGGCTCGACATGGAACAGGTGCTGGCCGTGATCAGCAAGGGCGCGGCCCAGAGCTGGCAGATGGAGAACCGCGGCAAGACCATGGTCCAGGGGAAGTTCGATTTCGGCTTCGCGGTGGACTGGATGCGCAAAGACCTGGGCCTGGTGCTCGACGAAGCCAAGCGCAACGGCGCACGCCTGCCCGTCACGGCGCTGGTGGACCAGTTCTACGCCGACGTGCAGCAGGCCGGCGGCAACCGCTACGACACATCCAGCCTGATCACCCGGCTGAAATGAACAAGGGCGCCTTGCGGCGCCCTTGACTCACTTCGCGGGAGGCTGCTGGCCCAGCCGGGCCAACTCTTCCTCGGTGAGCGTCTCGAAGACGCGCACGACCTTGGCCACGTCCTTGACGCCGCGTGCGATCTCGGTCGCGCGGTTGGCTTCGCGCGGCGTCACACGGCCCATCAGGTAGACCACGTTGCGCTCGGTCAACACCTTGAAGGCACTGGCCTGCAGGTCCTTGGCGTCGATCAGCGAGGCCTTGACCTTGCTCGTGATGAGCAGGTCGGTGGAACGCTGTGTGAGCGCTGCGGGGATGCCCACGGCCAGGTCGTTCACGACGGAGTTCACGTTCTCCACCTTGGCGACGATCTGCTCGGCACGCTGGATGTCCTCGGTGCGCGCCACCTCGCCGGTCAGCAGCACCTGGCGGTTGTAGCTGGTCACGTTGACGCGCGCGTTCTCGCCCAGGGCTTCCTTGAGGCGGTTGGCGCCACGCAGTTCGATGCCCTGGTCTTCGAGCTGGGCACCCGAGGTGCGGCGGTCCATCGCCACCATCACGCCGCTTGCGAAACCGCCACCGACCACCAGCGGCACGCAGGCCGACAGACTCGCCACCAGCGTGGCAGCCGCCAGCGACATCAGCACGACGCGCTTGGAACGCACTTTCATAGACTTGTTTCCTGGTCACCTAGCAATTGGGAATCCACGCCATCGCACAGGCAATGCAGCGTCAGCAGATGCACCTCCTGGATGCGGGCGGTGCGCTCGTGCGGCACGCAGACATGCACATCGGTCTCGCGCAGCGCGCCGGCCATCTTGCCGCCGCCACGGCCGGTCAGCGCCACCACGGTCATCTCGCGTGCATGCGCGGCCTCGACGGCCGCCAGGATGCTGGGCGAGTTGCCGCTGGTGGAGATCGCCAGCAGCACATCGCCGGCCAGGCCCAGCGCGCGCACCTGGCGCGCGAAGACCTGCTCATACGAATAGTCGTTGGCAATCGCCGTGAGGATGGAGCTGTCGGTCGTCAGCGCGATGGCACCGAGCTCGGGCCGCTCGCGCTCGAAGCGGCCGACGAACTCGGCCGCGAAATGCTGGGCATCGGCAGCCGAACCGCCGTTGCCGCAGGCCAGCACCTTGCCGCCGCTCGTCACGCTGACCAGGATGGCTTGCACGGCTGCCGCAATGGGCTTGCTCAGTGCCTCGGCCGACTGGTATTTCAGGTCGGCGCTGTCGATGAAGTGCTGTTGGATGCGTTGCTCTAGCATGGGGCGCAGATGATACCCCTGCGGTTTTCCCTGCTGCGGCTGGGGTGAGTTTGCATACGCGGGCTCAATCGGCGTCGAAGGCGGCCTGCAGCCACTGCGGCCCGCCCGGCTCCAGCAGCACCACGTCGAAACGGCAGGGCGGAGGCGAGGCCAGCCGCGCGAGATAGTGGCGCGCGGCGAACACGATGCGCCTGCGCTTGACGGCGCCGATGCTGGCCGCGGCGCCGCCGTGCGAGAGGCTGGCGCGGCGCCGCACCTCGACGAACACCACCGTGCCATCGGGCGCGCGCATGACGAGATCGATCTCGCCGCCGCCACGCCCCGGCGTCCGATAATTGCGCGCCAGCAGGCGCAGCCCGGCACGCTGCAGATGTGCCAGCGCCACGGCCTCGGCCGCGTCGCCAGCCTGCTTCGTGGTCGGCCCGCTGGCCGCACCCTTCCAGAGGAATCCCATTGAGCGCTTCTTTCGCCTTGGCGCTGCGCGCCGCCCATGAGGCCGCGGCCACCCAGCATTACCCGCAGGCCGCACTCTACGTGGTCGCCACGCCGATCGGCAACCTGGCCGACATCGGCCTGCGCGCGCTGCATGTGCTGCAGCTGGTCGACGCCGTCGCCTGCGAGGACACGCGCCACACGCAGAGCCTGCTGCGCGCCTACGGGCTGGAGCGTCCCGGCGCACAGCTGATGGCCGCGCACCAGCACAACGAGGCCGAGGCCGCGCAGACCGTGCTCGCCCGCTTGCAGCAGGGCCAGCGCGTGGCCTATGTCAGCGACGCCGGCACGCCTGCGCTGAGCGACCCCGGTGCACGCCTGGTGGCGGCCGCCCGCGCAGGCGGCTTCGCCGTGGTGCCGCTGCCCGGCGCGAGCAGCGTGACCACTGCCCTGTCGGTTGCCGGCATTGCCGACGACGCAGCCTTCGTGTTCATGGGCTTCCTGCCCAGCAAGGCCGGCGAGCGCGATGCGGCAGTGCAGGCGCTGGAGGCCGACCCACGCGCCGTGGTGCTGCTGGAGGCGCCGCACCGCATCGAGGCGCTCGCGCGTGCTTTGGCGGCATTGGGCGCGCGGCCCGTGACGGTGGGCCGCGAACTGACCAAGCAGTTCGAGGAGATCGCCACGGTTGCCGCGCAGGAGCTGCCGTCCTGGCTGGCCGCGCAGGCCACACGCACGCGCGGCGAGTTCGCATTGGTCGTGCATCCCGCGCCGGCACAGGCCGCACCGCAGGAAGACCTGCGCGTGCTCAAGCTGCTGCTGCCCGAACTGCCGTTGAAGACCGCCGTGCGCCTGGCCGCCGAGATCACGGGCCAGCCGCGCAATGCGCTGTACGCGCAGGCCCTGAGGCTGAAGCCGCAGCAGGACGAAGAAGCGGGGGAAAACTGAAAGACTTGGTGCGGCTGGCGGGGATCGAACCCACGACCCTTGGCTTCGGAGGCCAATACTCTATCCACTGAGCTACAGCCGCGACCGGGCGCCATTGTAGCCACGCGCCGGCACCGACTTTCGGCCGCAGGCCGCGCGGCCGGATTCAGGGACCGGGCGGGTCCGCCGGCCAGTCGCAACTGGCCGAGCGCGCCGTTGCTGCACGGCCGTCGGCCTGGCGCAGCCGCGCGAACAACTCGAGCTGCACCGGCCGGCCGGCGTCGACATGCACGCGGAACTCGATGTGGCGGACATCTGCCGCACACGGCAGGCGCTGGTAGCCCCAGACGAAGCTGTGCTCGCCGCGCGCCGTGGCGCCCTGTGCCTGCTGGGCCATGGCCGCCGGCTCGAACACGCCGCCGGCCGTCAGGCGCGAGCGCACGCGCACACGCCAGCCCGCGCCCATCAGGCTGGTCTCGCGGTAGGCGAGGAAGGCATGCGCCTCGCCGCTGACCAGGTCAGTCGCTTCCAGGTAGGCGAGCGTGTCGTACCGGGTCCAGCGGTCGGACATGGGCGGGCGCAGGCGCGCGGGATCCTCGGGCGGACCCAGGCCGGGGCTTTGCATGGCGGACAGGGGCAGCGGCGACATCGCCGCCCATGGTGGAAAGCCGCTGTTTCACCGCGGTTGCATGCGTACGGGAGACTTGTTTCACTTGTTGCGCTGCACCGGCTCGCGCAGACCAAGGCCGATCAGGTACAGCTCCAGCATCTGCTCGCCCAGGGTCGGCAGGTCGAACGCAGCCGTGTCGAGCAGCCAGTTGAAGATCAACCCGTCGATGGTGGCGTGCAGGCCAGCCGCCGCCACCGCGGCCGGCAGGCGCAGGCGCTGGCCGCGCTGGCGCGCCGCCAACCGCAGCGCGCGCTGGATGTCGCCCACGCACTGGTTGCGCACGGCAAGGTGGCGCGCACGCACGGCGTGGAGCTCGTCCACGTACTCGACCTTCTGCACCGCGATCTCCACGACGCGGCGCAGTTGCGCGTCGTCGCGCATCTGCACCAGCGCATTGCGTAGCGATTCCTTCAGGCCCACCAGCGGCTCGACACCATTTGTTGCAACCTGCTGCAGCGATTGCTCCAGCGGCAGCGTGACCCGTTCCATCATCGCGTTGAACAGATCGGCCTTGTCCTTGAAATGCCAATAGATCGCGCCACGCGTGGCGCCGGCCTCGGTGGCGATGTGCTGCAACGAGGTCTGCGAGACCCCGTTGCGGTGGAACAGCCGCTCGGCCGCATCGAGCAACCGATGCCGCGTGGCCTGGGCTTCTTCCTTGGTACTGCGCGCCACCATTTCCTCCTTGGCAAGAGACTGTTGTGCCCGGCGGGGGCAATATACATTCATCATTGTATGTAAGTAAGCTACACTGCGGCGGCGTTGGGGAGTCCTGGGATCGGCGGCCTGCGCTCGCTGGCCATCGCCTGATCCACCATCGCACCCATTTCCAAGAAAGAGACCGGAGCCTCCGCAATGGCGGCGGTTGCGGCGTTGTGTTGTTGTCTGAGGAAGGAATCGCATGTCTGCGTTGCGTCTTGGTTCCCTGAATGTCGTGGCGGCCCCGCTGCGCCCCATCGTGTTGGCCATGGCCGTGTTGCTGGTCGCCTGCGGCCAGGGCGACAAGAAGGCCGAAGCACCGGCCAAGGGCGGTGGCGGCATGCCAGCGCCCGAGGTGGGCGTCGTGGTCGCCACGCCGGGCGACATCGGCCTCGTGACCGAACTGCCGGGCCGCCTGGAAGCCTCGCGCATGGCCGAGGTGCGTGCGCGTGCCGCCGGCATCCTGCAGCGCCGCCTGTTCAAGGAGGGCAGCGACGTGAAGGCCGGCCAGCCGCTGTTCGCGATCGACGCCGCGCCCTACCAGGCCACCTACCAGAGCTCCCAGGCGCAGGTGCTGCGCGCCCAGGCCGCCGTCACGCGCACCACCGAGGTGGCCAAGCGCTACGAGCCGCTGGTGGCCGCCAACGCGATCAGCAAGCAGGATTACGCCGATGCCGTGGCCGCGCGCGTGCAGGCCGAGGCCGACCTCGCCGTGGCCAAGGCCGCCGTGCAGACCGCCAAGATCAGCCTGGACTACGCGGCCGTCACCTCGCCGATCTCCGGCCGCATCGGCCGCGCACTCGTGACCGAGGGCGCACTGGTCGGCCAGGGCGAGGCCACGCCGCTCGCGGTAGTGCAGCAGATCAATCCGCTGTATGTGAACTTCACGCAGTCGGCCAGCGATGCGCTGCGCCTGCGCCGTGCCATGGAGGCCGGCACGCTCAAGCGCGCCGGCAATGGCGAGGCTGCCAGCGTGCGCATCGTGCTGGAAGACGGCAGCACCTACGCCCAACCCGGCAAGCTGCTGTTCTCCGACCTGACCGTGGACACGACCACGGGCCAGATCACGCTGCGCGCCGAAGTGCCCAACCCCAAGGGCGACCTGTTGCCAGGCCTGTACGTGCGCGTGCAGATCGAGCAGGCCCAGGCCAGCAACGCGATCGCCGTGCCGCAGCAGGCCGTCACGCGCAGCGAGAGCGGCAACACGCTGACCGTGGTCGGCGAAGGCGGCAAGCTGGAGAAGCGCCAGGTGAAGATCACGGCCGGCCAGAACAACCGCTGGATCGTGACCGAAGGCCTCAAGGCCGGCGAGCAGGTCATGGTCGACGGCTTCCAGAAGCTGCAGATGCTGCCGCCCGGCACACCGGTGAAGGCCGTGCCCTGGCAGGCTCCGGGCCAGGCCCCGGCGCCCGCGGCATCGGCATCGGCCGCTGCCCCCGCCGCGGCCCCCAAGCAATAAGAAGCAAGGCAAGCATCCATGGCCAAGTTCTTCATCGATCGCCCGATCTTTGCCTGGGTGATCGCGCTGTTCATCATCGTGATGGGCGCGGTCTCGATCACCCAGCTGCCGATCTCGCAGTACCCGCCGGTGGCCCCGCCGGCCATCGTCATCAACGTCTCCTATCCCGGCGCCTCCGCGCAGACGCTGGAGGACAGCGTGCTGTCCGTCATCGAGCGCGAGATGAACGGCTCGCCGGGCCTGGTCTACGTGGAATCGGTCGCCCAGGCCGACGGCACGGGCACCATCACGGTGACCTTCGAGCCTGGCACCAACGACGACCTCGCGCAGGTGGACGTGCAGAACCGGCTGTCGCGTGCGACACCGCGCCTGCCCTCCGCCGTGACGCAGCAGGGCGTGCGCGTGGACAAGTCGCGCAACAACTTCCTGCTGTTCGCGATGCTGTCTTCGGACAACCCCGACTTCACTCCGGTGGAGCTGGGCGACTATGCCGCGCGCAACATCCAGCCTGAGCTGCAACGTGTCAAGGGCGTGGGCCAGGTGCAGCTGTTCGGCTCGGAAACCGCCATGCGGATCTGGCTGGACCCGGCCAAGATGCAGGGCGTGCAGATCTCCTCGGCCGATGTGTCGGCCGCGATCCGCGCGCAGAACGCCCAGGTGGCCTCCGGCACCATCGGCGACCTGCCGAACGTGGCCGGCCAGGGCATCGCCGCCACCGTCGTCGTCAAGGGCCAGCTGTCCAACGTCGAGCAGTTCCGCAACATCGTGCTGCGCGCCAATCCCGATGGCTCCACCGTGCGCCTGAAAGATGTGGCCCGCATCGAGATCGGCGGCCAGAGCTATGCCACCTCGGCACGCCTGAACGGCACGCCCGCGGTGGGCCTGGGCGTGCAACCCTCACCGGGCGGCAATGCGCTGGAGTCGGCCCGCCTGCTACGGCAGAAGATGGACGAGCTGTCCAAGTTCTTCCCGCAGGGCGTGAAGTACGACATCCCCTACGACAGCTCCAAGTTCGTGAGCATCTCGATCGAGCAGGTCACGCACACGCTGCTGGAAGCCGTGGCGCTGGTGTTCCTCGTGATGTTCCTGTTCCTGCAGAACTGGCGCTACACGCTGATCCCCACGCTGGTGGTGCCGATCGCGCTGCTGGGCACCTTCGCGGCGCTGCTGGCGCTGGGCTTCTCGATCAACGTGCTGACCATGTTCGGCATGGTGCTGGTGATCGGCATCGTGGTGGACGACGCCATCGTGGTGGTGGAGAACGTCGAACGCATCATGAGCGAGGAAGGCCTGTCGCCGCTGGAAGCCACCAAGAAAGCGATGCAGCAGATTTCGGGCGCCATCATCGGCGTGACCGTGGTGCTGATCTCAGTGTTCGTGCCGCTGGCCTTCTTCGCCGGCTCGACCGGCAACATCTACCGCCAGTTCTCGGCCGTGATGGTGGTCTCGATCGGGTTCTCGGCCTTCCTGGCACTGTCGCTGACGCCCGCGCTGTGCGCCACGCTGCTCAAGCCCGTGGAAGCCGGCCACCACCACGAGAAGCGCGGCTTCTTCGGCTGGTTCAACCGCAGCTTCTCGCGCACGGCCAAGGGCTACGAAGGCGTGGTCGCGCGCATGCTCAAGGGCGCGGCGCGTTACCTCGTCATCTACGCCGCCATCATCGGTGCCGTGGTCGTGGTCTACCAGCGGCTACCCACCTCTTTCCTGCCGCAGGAAGACCAGGGCAACATCATCGTCAACGTGCAGCTGCCGCCAGGCGCGACGCAAGAGCGCATGCTGGACGTGATGCAGCAGGTCGAAGGCTTCATGCTCAAGCAACCTGAAGTGGAGAGCATGGTCGGCGTGCTGGGCTTCTCGTTCTCGGGCCAGGGCCAGAACTCGGGCCTCGCCTTCGTGACGCTCAAGGACTGGTCCGAACGACACGACCCGGCGCACTCCGCCGGTGCACTGGCCGGCCGCGCGTTCGGCGCGCTGTCGGGCATCCGCGACGCCTTCATCTACCCGCTGAGCCCACCGCCGATTCCCGAACTGGGCAACGCCAGCGGCTTCTCGTTCCGGCTGCAGGACCGCTCCGGCCAGGGCCACCAGGCGCTGCTCAACGCACGCAACCAGCTGCTGGGCATGGCCTCGCAGAGCAAGGTGCTGGCGCAGGTGCGGCCGGACGGCCTGGAAGACGCATCGCAGCTGCAGATCGACATCGACCGCGACAAGGCCCAGGCCCTGGGTGTGGGGTTCGATTCGATCAACACCGCGCTGTCGACCGCACTGGGCTCGAGCTACATCAACGACTTCCCGAACCGCGGCCGGTTGCAGCGCGTGATCGTGCAGGCCGACGCACCGGCCCGCATGCAGCCTGAAGACCTGCTGCGCCTGAACGCTGCCAACGCGCAAGGGCAACCGGTGCCGCTGTCGGCCTTCGCGACCACGCGTTGGGTCACCGGCGCCATGCAGACGGTGCGCTACAACGGCTACCCGGCCATGCGCATCAGCGGCGACGCCGCGCCCGGCCAGAGCACCGGTGCGGCCATGGCCGAGATGGAACGCCTGGCAGCGCAGCTGCCGGCAGGCTTCGGCTTCGAATGGACCGGCCAGTCGCGCGAGGAAAAGCTCGCCGGCTCGCAGGCCATCATCCTGTACGGCTTCGCGATCCTGGCGGTGTTCCTGTGCCTGGCGGCGCTGTACGAAAGCTGGTCGATCCCGCTGGCCGTGATCCTGGTGGTGCCGTTGGGCGTGATCGGCGTGCTGCTGGCCACCTTGCTGCGCTCTTACGCGAACGACGTGTACTTCCAGGTGGGCCTGATCACCATCATCGGCCTGTCGGCGAAGAACGCGATCCTGATCATCGAGTTCGCCAAGGACCTGCAGGCCCAGGGCCGCAGCGTGGTGCAGTCCGCGCTGGAAGCCGCGCACCTGCGGTTCCGCCCGATCATCATGACCTCGCTGGCCTTCGGGCTGGGCGTGGTGCCACTGTTCATCGCGTCGGGCGCCGGTTCGGCCAGCCAGCGCGCGATCGGCACGGGCGTGATCGGCGGCATGGTGACGGGCACCTTGCTGGCCGTGTTCTTCGTGCCAGTGTTCTTCGTGGTCGTGCGCAGCCTCTTCAAGGGCAGCAAGCGCCAGAACGAGATGTATGCGGCCCATGCACGTGATGCCGGCGTGAGCGAAGCCAAGGAAGGCGCACATGACTAAGAAACCATCGACGCGCCTGACGGCGCTGGCGCTGGCCGCACTGCTGAGCGGCTGCTCTTTCATCCCGACCTACGAGCGGCCCGCTGCCCCGGTGGCCACGCAGTGGCCGGGCGAGACCGCGGCCACCGCCGCGGCCCAGCCCGTGGCCGACATCCCGTGGCAGAGCTTCTTCAGTGACGCACGGCTGCGCGCATTGGTGGAGCAGGCCCTGGCCAACAACCGCGACCTGCGCGTGGCCGTGCTCAACATCGAGCAGGCCCGCGCGCAGTACCGCATCCAGCGCGCCGACCGCTTGCCCAGCATCGGCGTGGGCGCCAGTGGCACGCGCACGGAGCTTGGCCAGGGCGGCAGCACCACGGCCTACCAGGTCGGGCTCACGCTGTCGTCATGGGAACTGGACTTCTTCGGCCGCGTTGCCAGCCTCAGCGAGGCGGCTCTGGGCCAGTACCTGGCCACCGAGGAAGGCCGCAAGTCCACCCAGATCACGCTCGTGTCCGCGGTGGCGAACGCCTATCTGAGCCTGCTGGCCGACGAGGAACTGCTGGAGCTCACGCGCCAGACCCTGGTCACGCGCGAGGACTCGGCCAAGCTGTCCAAGCTGCGCTTCGACAACGGCGTGGCCTCGGAGCTGGACCTGCGCCAGGCCCAGTCGCTGCTGGAGGCCGCACGCGCCACGCTGGCGCAGCTGCAGCGCCAGCGCGCACAGGACCAGAACCAGCTGACCTTGCTGGTCGGCCAACCCGACTGGGCGCAACGCATCGCGGCCCTGCCCGCCACGAGCCGGCTCGAATCGGCCATCGTCATGAACGATCTGCCGGCCGGCCTGCCTTCGGACGTGCTGACGGCGCGGCCGGACATCCGCCAGGCCGAACAGTTGCTGCGCTCGGCCAATGCCAACATCGGCGCGGCGCGCGCGGCCTTCTTCCCGCGCATCACGCTGACGGCTGGCTTCGGCACCGTGAGCAGCCAGCTGTCCGGCCTGTTCGAGAGCGGCAGCTGGGGTTTCAGCGCAGCACCGCAGCTGCTGCTGCCAATCTTCGATGGCGGACGCAACCAGGCGGGATTGGACTCGGCCAACGTGAACCGCGACATCGCGGTGGCGCAGTACGAGAAAGCCATCCAGACGGCGTTCCGCGAGGTGGCCGATGCGCTGGCTGGCCGCGCCACGCTGGGCGAGGAGTTACGCGCGCAGCAAGCGCAGGCCGAGGCGGAATCCGCGCGCTTCAAGCTCTCGGACCTGCGCTACCGCAACGGCGTGGCCAGCTACCTCGATCTGCTGGACGCGCAGCGCTCGCTGTTCGTCACGCAGCAGGCCGTGGTGCAAACCCGGCTCGCGCAATTGCAGAACCAGGTGACGCTGTACAAGACGCTGGGTGGCGGTTGGACCAGCCAGCCCTGAGCGAGCGGCGCGTGCGCGACGGGCTCGTACAGAACCGGCCGTTATACTCGCCGGCTGACAAAAAGCCCCCGACGAGACTGAGGACAACATGAGCGAACATGCGGACGGCGGCGCCCATACGGGCCCCATCAAGAATCCCAAGCAACTGCTGCTGGCAACCCTGTTCTCGTTCGTCGTCCCGATCTTCGTGATCATCGGGCTGGTGTACTTCGTGGTGTCGGCGGTCAAGCCCTCCGGCAGCAGCGATGCCGACGCCATGGTGCTGGGTGGTGTGACCGAGCAGAGCCTCGCGCAGGGCGTGGCGGCCCGGTTGCAGAAGGTCGGCAGCGTGGAAATCCGCGACGCCAACCGCCCGCTGGCCAACGGCGAGACGGTGTTCAAGGCGCAGTGCGCGGCCTGCCACGGCACCGGCGTTGCCGGTGCGCCGAAGCTCGGCGATGCAGCCGCCTGGGGCCCGCGCCTGGGTCAGGGCTTCCAGACCCTGGTGGAGCATGCGCTCAAGGGCAAGGGCGCCATGGCCCCGCAGGGCGGCGGCGATTTTGCCGATCTGGAGATTGCGCGTGCCGTGGCCTACATGGGCAACGCCGGCGGCGGCAAGTTCGAAGAGCCGGCCCAGCCTGCAGCCGCGGCTGCTGCCCCGGCGGAAGCCGCGTCGAAGTAAAGCCGGGCGGCGGCCTCAGCCTGCCGCGCTGGTCTGCTCCAGCCGCTGCGGGCTGGTGACGAATCCGTAGGCTGCCGGCAGATCGGCGGCCTTCACCTCTTCCAGCACCCAGCCGGCCTGCTCGACGGCAGAGGCCACGAGCACGACATCGAGCGAGTGCACCAGCCCCAGGCCCAGATCGGTCAGCGCAAACACCCGGCCCTGATCGTCCATCAGCGCCCGCTCCAGGCGGGCTGCAGTGCCCGTGTGGGCCGACAGCGAGAAGTCGGGCGCGACACGCCACACCCAGGGCGCGGCCTCCAGTTCCACGAAGACACGCTGCGGCCCGTTCTGGAAGAACCAGCAGCCCCGCGCATCGCAGGCGTAGTTGCGGCCGATGAAGGCCAGCAGCTTGTCGTGCCGCAGCAGATCGCCCTTGGCGGCACCGCCCTGCGCGAAAGCGCCTGCGGCCTGTGCCTGGGCGTCGCGCAGATACCATCCGCCGCGCGCGTCCAGGCCCAGCCAGCCATAGCAGTCCGGCACATTGGGCCATTTCGCGATGGCCTGGCGCACGATGTCGTCCATGCCGGGATTATCAGCGCACGGCTTGCAGCAACCAGTTGCCTACCGCATCGGGCATGGCCCGCACATTGGCCGGCCAGGCCCCATGGGGGAAGCCGACGTGGCCACCTTCCTCGGGCTGCCACAGCGTGACGTACTTTCCCACGGCGTCGGCACTGGGCAGGCTGGCCACCGGCACGAAGGGGTCGTTGCGCGCATTGAGCACCAGCGCCGGGATGCGGATGCGCGCGAGGTGCGGGCCGGCCGAGGCGCGCCGCCAGTAGTCCTCGACGTCGCGGTAGCCGTGCAGCGGTGCTGTGAACACATTGTCGAAGGTGTAGAGATCGCGCGCCGACAAGAGCAGATTGCGGTCGAACAGACCAGGATGCTGCGCCAGCTTGCGCAGCGCCTTGGGTTTCATCGAGCGCAGGAACATGCCCGTGTAGACCAGCCGGTTGAAGCCCTGTCCCAGCGCCATGCCGCCGGCCGTCAGGTCCAGCGGCGCGCAGACCGCCGCGATGGCAGACGCATAGGCCGCAGCCTCGCCTTCCATCTCTTGGGCCCAGCGCAGCAGCGCATTGCCGCCGAGCGACACGCCGACCGCCACGATGGGCCCGGGATGGCGTGCCCGCATGCGCCGCAGGATCCAGCCGACCTCTTCGAAGTCGCCGGAGTGGTAGGCGCGCGGCGCGAGGTTCAGCTCGCCGCTGCAACCGCGGAAATGCGGCACCGCGTAGACCATGCCGTGCTGGCGCGCGAAGTCGCCAAAGGCTTCGGCGTAGTGGCTGCTCGACGAGCCCTCCAGGCCATGGAAGAGCACCAGCAGCGTGCGCTGCTCGGGGCTGGCGGCAGGATCGACGGCGTCGGCAGCGGCATCCGCCATGTCCACGTCGATGAAGTCCATGTCGGGCGTGATCCAGCGCTCGCGCTTGAACGCCAGTGCCGGCCCCCGGCGCCGCTGGGCGTACAGCGAGGCCCAGATCGTCTGCAGGTCACCGCCGCGAAGCCACCAGGGTGCGCTGTACTCCATCGGCCCGCCTTGCTGTCGTGGATCGGGATGACCGTTCAGTGCAGGGTCTGCGGACCCGCCGCAGGCTCGTGGTCGCGGCCGCCACCGAGCCTGTCGGCGCTGGCATGGTGCGTGACGATGCGCCAGCCCTGCGCAGTCTTCAGATAGACATTGGTGGCCACCACTTCGGCGGCGCGCAGGCCGCTGTCGGTCAGCACCTCGATGCGCTCGACCACGCTGTGCACGGCGCAGGTCAGCGTCTCGATCTTGCGCACGCGTTGCGGCAGCACGCGCACCGCGCCAGCGCTGAACAAGGATTCGTAAGCACCGCGGATGGCAGCGGCACCGACCAGGCGCGGGCCATCGGGGTGGATGCAGAGGATGTCGTCCTCGTCGGCCCAGCAGGCCATCATCGCGTCAACGTCGGCGTGCAGCATGGCGTCGTAAAACGCGGCCTCGGTGTCGTCGGCGCTGCCGGCCAAGGGGGCGGACTGCAGTCGGGCTGGGCTCATGCGGTCGGCATACGAAGGGTTGCGGTGCGCGCGATTGTGCAACGAATTGCTGCCAATGCCCCGGGGTCGGCATGGCGGAGGCCTTGCTCCGCTATGCTCCACGTCGGCCGGCGGTGGCGCCGGATCCACGGAGCACGGGAAGATGCGTCATTGGCTGTTCACCATCGCACTGGCATTGGCCCTGTCGGGCTGTGGCTACAACGACTTTCAACGCCTGGACGAGCAGTCCAAGGCGGCCTGGAGCGAGGTGTTGAACCAATACCAGCGCCGCGCCGATCTGGTGCCCAACATCGTGGCAACGGTAAAGGGCGAGGCCGCGTTCGAGCAGGACACGCTGACCAAGGTGGTTGAAGCGCGTGCCAAGGCCACATCGATCCAGGTCACGCCCGAAACGCTGAACAACCCCGAGGCCATGGCGAAATTCCAGGCGGCCCAGGGAGAACTGGGCAGCGCACTGTCGCGGCTGATGGTGGTCAGCGAGCGCTATCCCGACCTCAAGGCCAACCAGGGCTTCCGCGACCTGCGTGTGCAGCTGGAAGGCACGGAGAACCGCATCACGGTGGCGCGGAACCGCTACATCCAGACGGTGCAGGAGTACAACGTGCTCGCGCGCAGCTTCCCGACCAACCTGACGGCCAAGGTGTTCGGCTACGACGCCAAGGCCAGCTTCGCGGTGGCCAACGAGGCGCAGATCTCCACACCTCCCGTGGTCGACTTCCAGAAGAAGTAGGCCTTGCGCGCCTGGCTCGCACGGATCGGTCTGTGGGCGGCGCTGCTGCTGGCGCAGGCCACGCTGCAGGCCCAGCCGGTGCAGCCCGTGCCGGCGCTCACAGCGCCCGTGGTGGACACCACCGGCACGCTGGACGCGGCCCAGCTTTCGCAAGTGGAACAGGCCCTGGCCCGGCTGGAACAGGAGCGCGGCGCGCAGGTGGTCGTGCTGCTGGTGGCGACGACGGCACCCGAGGACATCGCGTCCTACGCCAACCGCGTGGCCAACGCCTGGAAGATCGGCCGGCGCGATATCGGCGACGGTGTGCTGCTGCTTGTCGCCAAGAACGATCGGCGGCTGCGCATTGAAGTGGCCAAAACCCTGGAAGGCGCCATTCCCGATCTCGCCGCCAAGCAGATCATCGACGAGGCCATCACGCCGCGGCTGCGGCAGAACGACTACGCGGGCGCGCTGCTGGCCGGCGTGGCGCAGTTGGACGCCCGCATCCGCGGAGAGAACCTGCCGGCCCCCAGCCCTTCAGCCGGGGATGGACTGGACGAAGACGCCGTCACGCCGCTGCTGTTCGTGCTGTTCTTCGCCGTTCCGGTGGCCGCAGGCGTCCTGCGCAGCATGCTGGGGCGGCGTCTGGGCGCGGCAGCCACCGGCATCGGCGTCGGCGCTTTCGCAGGTCTGGTGCTGCACACCGCACTGTGGCTGGCCGCGGCGGCCGGGCTGCTGGCCTTCGTTGTTGCGCTGGTGGCCGGGCTGGGCCCGCTCATGCGCGGCGGCACGCCGCAACGGCGTGGCCGCATCGGCCCTGGCACCGGCGGCTGGGCGGGCGGCGCAGGAGGCTTCGGCGGCGGCTGGTCCGGCGGAAGTGGCGGCGGCGGGGGCGGCGGCTTCAGTTCGGGCGGTGGCGGTGATTTCGGGGGCGGTGGTGCCTCAGGCGATTGGTGAGGAGCGGTACGCGCATGGCAGGAATCTGGAGCCGGGTGCAGCGCTTTCTGACCCACCGTTGGATCGACGTTGGCGATGCGCACCAGGCTTTACCCCGCGCTGCGCTGGAACGGCTGGAGCGCCGGATTGCCGCCAGTGAACAGCGCCACACCGGGGAAGTCTGCATTTGCGTGGAGGCCGCCCTGCCCGCCAGCTACCTGCTGCGCGACGCTACGGCGCGTGAGCGTGCGGTGGCGATGTTCGGCAAGCTGCGTGTGTGGGACACCGAGCACAACAACGGCGTGCTGATCTACCTGTTGCTGGCCGAGCACGCCATCGAGCTCGTGGCCGACCGTGGGCTGAACCGGCATGTGGATGCACAGCGCTGGCACCAGGTGGTCGAGCAACTGCGCAATGCCCTGCGCGCGGGCCAGTACGAGGACGGTTTGACCACGGCGCTGGAAGAAGTCTCGGCGGTCCTGGTGCAACACTTTCCGGCAAGGGATGGCGCCGGCGGCGCCAATGCGTTGCCGAACCGCATCGACATCAGGTAGCGGCAGTTCAAATGGCCTTGGCGGAAGCGCGGGGCGGCAGATGCTGGGCGGCAGACTCCAGCATGGCCAGGAACGATGGGAACAGAACGCGGTTGCCGTGACCGCTCAGGTGGTCGCCATCCAGAAACATCGGCAGCGGTCCGTCAAAGGCGGAGCAAACCGTCTCAGGGCACAGCACCGGGAAAGGGTCCCAGACGGCAAGCTCAGGATGCAGGGTCTTGAGCTCTGCCAGCGCATTCATGACCGGCCGGCGGCGCTGCTCGAGAAAATCGCGCTCGATGACGAAGCCGCCGGCGCAGATCGGATTGCGCGCGTTGAACCAATCAGAGCAACGGAAGGCGGGCGATTTGAAGATCGGTTTCGGCGCATCGATGACTACCAGCAGGCCGGCCTCCTGGAGCGTGGACACGATCTTGTCGGCTTCCTGGAAAACGGGGGTCTGCCGGACGTCGCGCGGTGCAGGTCGGTTGGCGGGAACGACTCTGTCTCGGCCGTGGTCTACATGCTTGCCTGGACCGCCATGGCAGGCAGCGCACGGTCACGTGACGCAGGTGTCCGCGGGCTTGGTAGCTGCCGTCATGAACGCCGCTCTCCGCGCCCGGAAGGACGCGGAGAAAAGCGCACCCCAAGTGCCCAAAAAAAATGCCACCTCGCGGTGGCATCTCTTGGCAAGGCCACGACAAGAGCGGCCCCGGCGTCTGCGCATTGCAGCGCAAGATTACTTCTTCTGGCGGTACTTGCGCAGTGCAGCGATCTGAGCGGCCATCACGGCCAGCTCGGACTGCGCCTTGGCGATGTCCAGCTCGCCCTTGGCGTTGCGCAGCGCTTCCTCGGCCGCAGCCTTGGCCGCGTTGGCCTTCTCGTCGTCCAGGTCCTTGCCGCGGATGGCGGTGTCGGACAGCACGGTGACCGCGTTGGGCTGCACTTCGAGAATGCCGCCAGCCACGAAGATGAACTCTTCGCTGCCGTCGGGACGCTCGATGCGCACCGAGCCGGGCTTGATGCGCGTGATCAGCGGCACGTGCCGCGGGAAGATGCCGAGCTCGCCGGCCTCGCCAGGCAAAGCCACGAAGCGGGCCTCACCCGAGAAGATGGACTCCTCGGCACTGACGACGTCAACTTGGAATGTCGTTGCCATGGGGTTCCTTCCAACGCCGGTCAGGCGATCTTCTTGGCCTTTTCGAAGGCCTCGTCGATGGTGCCGACCATGTAGAAGGCCTGCTCGGGCAGGTGGTCGCATTCGCCAGCCGTGATCATCTTGAAACCACGGATGGTTTCGGCCAGCGGCACGTACTTGCCAGGCGAGCCCGTGAACACTTCGGCCACATGGAAGGGCTGCGACAGGAAACGCTGGATCTTGCGGGCACGGGCGACGGCCAGCTTGTCTTCCGGTGCCAGTTCGTCCATGCCCAGGATCGCGATGATGTCGCGCAGTTCCTTGTAGCGCTGGAGCGTGCCTTGCACCGAACGGGCCGTCTCGTAGTGGTCCTGGCCCACGACCAGCGGGTCCAGCTGGCGGCTGGTGGAGTCCAGCGGGTCCACGGCTGGGTAGATGCCCAGCGAGGCGATGTCACGCGACAGCACGACGGTCGAATCCAAGTGGGCAAATGTCGTGGCGGGAGATGGGTCGGTCAAGTCATCCGCCGGCACGTACACGGCCTGGATCGACGTGATGGAGCCCACCTTGGTCGAGGTGATGCGCTCTTGCAGGCGGCCCATTTCCTCGGCCAGCGTCGGCTGGTAGCCCACGGCGGAAGGCATGCGGCCCAGCAGAGCAGACACTTCGGTACCGGCCAGCGTGTAACGGTAGATGTTGTCCACGAAGAACAGCACGTCCTTGCCTTCGTCGCGGAACGACTCGGCGATGGTCAGGCCGGTCAGGGCCACGCGCAGACGGTTGCCCGGGGGCTCGTTCATCTGGCCGTAGACCATGGCCACCTTGGACTCTTCCAGGTTCTCCAGGTTCACGACGCCGGAGTCGGCCATCTCGTGGTAGAAGTCGTTGCCCTCGCGGGTCCGCTCGCCCACACCAGCGAACACCGACAGACCGCTGTGGGCCTTGGCGATGTTGTTGATGAGTTCCATCATGTTCACGGTCTTGCCCACGCCGGCGCCGCCGAACAGGCCGACCTTGCCGCCCTTGGCGAACGGGCACACCAGGTCGATCACCTTGATGCCGGTTTCCAGCAATTCCTGCGATGGCGAGAGCTCGTCATAAGCGGGGGCCTTGCGGTGGATCGACGCCGTCAGGGCCTGGTCGACCGGACCACGCTCGTCGATGGGGCTGCCCAGCACGTCCATGATGCGGCCCAGCGTGGCCTTGCCGACCGGCACCATGATGGAAGCGCCGGTGTTGAACACGACGGAACCGCGGCGCAGGCCGTCGGACGAACCCAATGCAATGGTGCGCACCACGCCGTCACCCAGCTGCTGCTGGACTTCCAGCGTCAGCGCCGAACCTTCCATTTTGAGCGCGTCGTAGACCTTGGGCATCTGGTCGCGCGGGAACTCGACGTCCACCACAGCGCCGATACATTGAACAATCTTGCCTTGTGCTTGAGCCATTGTTTGCTCCAAAAATTTTGAATCGGGCGGACG
This sequence comes from Pseudorhodoferax soli, assembly GCF_003337555.1. GTDB lineage: Bacteria > Pseudomonadota > Gammaproteobacteria > Burkholderiales > Burkholderiaceae_C > Pseudorhodoferax > Pseudorhodoferax soli. The sequence continues at coordinate 1,029,837 of NZ_QPJK01000002.1, forward strand.
TCAGACCGCAGCAGCACCCGCGACGATCTCGGAGAGTTCCTTCGTGATCGCCGCCTGACGCGACTTGTTGTAGACCAGCTTGAGCTCGGCAATCACGTTGCCGGCGTTGTCGGTCGCGGACTTCATGGCCACCATGCGCGCGGACTGCTCCGACGCCATGTTCTCGGCCACGGCCTGGTAGACCAGCGCCTCCACGTAGCGGACCAGCAATTCGTCGATGACGGACTGCGCGTCGGGCTCGTAGATGTAATCCCAGCTGTGCGTGCCCGTGGCTCCGGCCTTGGCCTCGTCACGGATCTTCGCGTTGGACAGCGGCAGCAGCGGCTCGATCACCGACTCCTGCTTCATCGTGTTGATGAAGCGGGTGTAGCAAAGGTAGACCGCGCCGAGCTTGCCTTCGGCGTACGCATCGAGCAGCACCTTGACGGGGCCGATCAGCTTGTCCAGGTGCGGCGTGTCGCCCAGGTGCGTCACATGCGAGACGACCTTGGCGTTCATCCGGTTCAGGAAACCCAGGCCCTTGCCGCCGATAGCCACCGTCAGCGGCGTGCCGCCTGCGGTTTGCACATCGCGCAGCTTGCCCGTCAACAGACGCAGCAGGTTGGTGTTCAAGCCACCGCACAGGCCCTTGTCGGTCGTCACGACGATGAAGCCAACGTCCTTGGCTTCGTTCGTCTTCATGAAGGCGTGCGTGTACTCCGGATTCGCCTCACCAAGGTGGGCCGCGATGTCGCGGATCTTGGTGGCGTACGGGCGCGCAGCGCGCATCCGTTCCTGGGCCTTGCGCATCTTGGACACCGAGACCATTTCCATGGCCTTGGTGATCTTCTTGGTGTTCTCGACCGACTTGATCTTGCCGCGAATCTCTTTACCAGCAGCCATGCAAGACTCCTTTGCTTAGGTGATCAGGCAAAGGACTTCTTGAACGCGCCGATGGCGGCCGACAACTCGGCTTCTGCGTCCTTGTCCAGGGCCTTCGTCGACTCCAGCTTGGCCAGCAGCGCGGCGTTCTTGTCCTTCAGGTAGGCGTGCAGTCCATGCTCGAACGGCAGCACCTTCTTGACCTCGATGTCATCCATGAAACCCTTGTTCACGGCGAACAGCGTGGCGCCCATCAGGCTGATCGGCAGCGGCGCGTACTGGGCCTGCTTGAGCAGCTCGGTCACACGGGCACCGCGGTCCAGCTGCTTGCGGGTGGCCTCGTCCAGGTCGGAAGCGAACTGCGCGAACGCAGCCAGTTCACGGTACTGGGCCAGGTCGGTACGGATACCGCCGGACTGGTTCTTGATGATCTTGGTCTGGGCCGACGAACCAACGCGCGACACCGAGATACCGGCGTTGATGGCGGGACGGATGCCGGCGTTGAACAGGCTGGTTTCCAGGAAGATCTGGCCATCGGTGATCGAGATCACGTTGGTCGGCACGAAGGCGGACACGTCGCCAGCCTGCGTTTCGATGATCGGCAGGGCCGTCAGCGAACCGGTCTTGCCCTTGACGGCACCCTTGGTGAAGGCTTCCACGTAGTCGGCGTTCACGCGGGCAGCGCGCTCGAGCAGACGGCTGTGGAGATAGAACACGTCGCCCGGATAGGCTTCGCGGCCTGGCGGGCGGCGCAGCAGCAGCGAGACCTGGCGGTAGGCCACGGCTTGCTTGGACAGGTCGTCATAGACGATCAGCGCATCTTCGCCGCGGTCGCGGAAGTACTCGCCCATCGTGCAGCCGGAGTAGGCCGACAGGTACTGCATGGCAGCGGATTCGGAGGCCGACGCGGCCACGACGATGGTGTAGTCCATCGCGCCGGCCTGCTCCAGTGCGCGCACCACGTTCTTGATCGACGAAGCCTTCTGGCCGATCGCAACGTAGACGCAGGTCATGTTCTGACCCTTCTGGTTGATGATCGCGTCGATCGCCACGGCGGTCTTGCCGGTCTGGCGGTCGCCGATGATCAGCTCACGCTGGCCGCGGCCGACGGGCACCATGGAGTCGATGGACTTGAGGCCCGTCTGCATCGGCTGGTCGACCGACTTGCGGGCGATCACGCCGGGAGCGACCTTCTCGATCACGTCCGTCAGCTTGGCGTTGACGGGACCTTTGCCGTCGATCGGCTGGCCCAGCGCGTTGACCACGCGGCCGATCAGCTCGGGGCCGACCGGCACTTCCAGAATGCGGCCGGTGCACTTGACGGTGTCGCCTTCGGAAATGTGCTCGTACTCGCCCAGAATCACCGCGCCGACGGAGTCGCGCTCCAGGTTCAGGGCCAGACCGAAGGTCTGCGCGCCACTGGGGGTGGCGGGGAATTCCAGCATTTCACCCTGCATCACGTCCGACAGGCCGTGCACGCGCACGATGCCGTCGGTCACGGAGACCACGGTGCCCTGGTTGCGGATGTCGGCGCTGACGCCGAGACCTTCGATGCGGCTCTTGATCAGTTCGGAAATTTCTGCGGGATTGAGCTGCATGACTCTTTCCTTATTCAATATTGGGAGACACCGTCGCCGACCGCTTCAAGCGGTGAGCGCCGCTTTCATCTGTTCCAGGCGGGCCTTGACCGAGGTGTCGAGCACCTCGTCGCCGACCACGGCACGGATGCCGCCGATCAGCGCCGGATCGATCTCGACCCGGGTCGTCAGCTTGCGGCCGAAGCGTTGCTCCAGCGTGGCCGAGACTTCCTGCAGCGCCTGCGCATCGATCGGAAAGGCGCTGTAGACCACCGCGTCGGACGCGCCCGTGGCGGCGTTCTTCAACGACCGGAACTGCACCGCCGCTTCGGGCAGAGCAGCCAGGCGATCGTTGTCGATCAGCACGCGCAGGAAGTTCTTGCCCGATTCGGGCAGGCCCTGCGGCACCAGGCCGGCGATCAGGTCGAACACCTGGGCAGGCGTGACCTTGGGGTTGGCAGCGACTTGCAGCAGTTCCGGCTGGGCGGCAACCGCCGCCAACTGGTCCAGCCAGGCCTGTGCGCCGCTCAGATCGGACGCGCTGGCCTTGAACAAGGCCTCTGCATAAGGACGCGCAATGGTCGCGAGTTCGGCCATGGCGTCCTCAGAGCTCCGTCTTCAGGCGCTGCAGCAGATCTGCATGCACGCCGGCGTTGACTTCCTTGCGCAGGATCTGCTCGGCACCCTTGACGGCCAGCACGGCAACCTGCTCGCGCAGGGCCTCGCGTGCACGCACGGTCTGGTGCTCGGCCTCGTCGCGCGCGGCGGCCACGATCTTGGCGGCCTCTTCCGTTGCGCGGCTCTTGGCCTCGTCGATGATCTGCTGAGCACGGCGCTCGGCGTCTGCCAGGCGGCCGGCGGTCTCGTTGCGCGAGGCTGCCAGTTCCTGTTCGACACGCTGGTTGGCGGAGCTGAGTTCGGCCTTGGCCTTTTCAGCGGCCGCCAGGCCGGCTGCGACTTTCTGTGCCCGTTCATCCAGCGCCTTCGCAATGGGCGGCCACACGAACTTCATCGTGAACAGCACCAGCAGCAGGAAGACGACGGCCTGAACGAACAGGGTTGCGTTGATACTCACGTCAACACTCCTCTACTTCTAGGCGGGGCGTCGAACGCGGGATCAGGCGGCGGGCAGTGCAGCAATGAAGGGGTTGGCGAAAGCGAACAGCAGGGCGATGGCCACGCCGATCAGGAAGGCCGCGTCGATCAGACCGGCCAAGATGAACATCTTGGTTTGCAGGTCGTTCATGAGCTCAGGCTGGCGTGCCGAAGACTCCAGGAACTTGCCACCCATCAGAGCGATACCGATGGAAGCACCGATCGCGCCGAGACCGACGATCAAACCACAAGCCAGAGCGACGAGACCGAGAACGTTTGCCATGATGACTCCTTAGATAAATGAAAAGGCAAGAGAAAAGAAACGAGATTTAAACCGCGGGCTCAATGAGCCTCATGCGCCTGGCCCAGATAGATGAGCGTCAGCATCATGAAGATGAAAGCCTGCAGCGTGATCACGAGGATGTGGAACACCGCCCAGATGAAGCCAGCGACCACGTGACCCACCGTGAGTGCCATGCCGGAGAAGCTGAAGGCCATGGCGCCACCCATCAGGGCGATCAACATGAACACCAGTTCGCCTGCATACATGTTGCCGAACAACCGCATGCCATGCGAGACGGTCTTGGCAAGATATTCGATGGCCTGCATCAGCAGGTTGATGGGCCACAGCACGGGGTGGGCGCCGAAAGGAGCAGTGATGAGTTCGTGGCCCCAGCCGCCCAGGCCCTTGATCTTGATGCTGTACAGGAAGCACAGGAACAACACGGAGGTGGACAGGCCCAGCGTCGTCGAGAGGTCGGCCGTCGGCACGACGCGCATGTAAGCGTGGTGCGGATCGTGGCCCAGGGCGCCGTAGACATGGGTCCAGGCGCTCGGCAGCAGGTCGACCGGCAGCATGTCCATCGCGTTCATCAGGAAGATCCAGACGAACACGGTCAGTGCCAGCGGCGCGATGAACTTGCGGCTCTGTGCGTTGTGGATGTTGGCCTTGGCCTGGTTGTCGACCATCTCGACCAAGATCTCGACAGCGGCCTGGAAGCGACCCGGCACACCCGACGACACCTTGCGTGCGGCCAGCCACATCACGAAGCAGCCGATCACACCCAGCAGCAGCGAGTAGAGAACGGAATCCAGGTTGATGACGTTGAAGTCGACGATGGCCGTCTGCTTCACGGGATTGAGAGCCCAATCCACTTGCCAGTGCTGCAAGTGGTGGACGATGTACTCACTTGCGGTCGGTGCGTGTCCTTCAGCGGCCATCTTCAAGGTCTCTTCAGTTCCGTTTTCAACAACTTCGGCCGAGCCACAAGGGCCAGCCAATACATCTTCAGTGCAGCCACCACACCGGCCAGCATGGCCAGCCAATGCAGGTCTGCGATCAACCACCACGCCAACCCGAGCATCAACACGCTCAGGCCCAGCTTGACCATCTCCCAGACCGCAAACCGCAACATCGCTGCCTGCGAATTCGCGGGCGAGCGCTGCATGGCCCGCACGAACAAGGTCGCAGGCAGGGCGATCGCCAGCGCGCCATACAAGGCGGACCAAGCGGCCGACCACTCGCGCACCCACAGCAGCGCCAGCATTGCCACGAGCAGACCCACGCCCACTTGGGCCGCAATCACCCACCAGGGCGAGAGCACGGGATTTGCGTCGCGCAAGCGCTGCGCCTCTTCGGCGGTCAAGGGCTTGAAATCTGCGACTTCAGCGTCCATCTCGGACACAGGAGCTTGGTATGTCATTTGTTATGGCTCCTCGTGCTCCTGTCACGCGTGCTTCCGGGCTGCGAGACGGGCAGCGCCTGAGCGCCATCTGCTGCAGCTTGTGAAGCCTCTCCCCCGAGAATTTCGCAAAGCCACTTATTATACGTAGAAACCCCTGACGCTCGAAAGCTTCACGCTTACGGCGTTGCATTTGCGCTTCCATGACCTCCGCCGCACTCCCCGAAACGCTGTGCCATCTCGATGGCGCGTTGCTGCCTTTGCGCAGTGCCAAGATCAGCGTGCTCGACCGCGGCTTCATCTTCGGCGACGGCATCTACGAGGTGATTCCGGTCTATGGCGGGCGGCTGTTCGGCTTCTCTTCGCACATGGCGCGTCTGGCGCGCTCGCTGGACGAGATCGGCATCCCCAACCCGCACGGCGAAGCCGCCTGGCGCAGCATCGCCGAGCAGCTGCTGGCCGCCTGCCCGGCCGCGCCGCGGCAGTCCTTGTACCTGCAGGTGACGCGCGGCGTTGCCATGCGCGAGCACACCATCCCCGACGGCCTCACGCCGACGGTGTTCGCGATGCTCAACCCGATGAAACCGGTGCCCGATGCGGCCCGCGCGGCCGGCGTGGCCTGCGTGACAGCCGAGGACTTCCGCTGGAAGAAGGCCCACATCAAGAGCACGAGCCTGCTGGGCGCGGTGCTGGCACGCCAGATCAGCGCGCAGGTCGGTGCGACGGAGACTGTGATGTTCCGCGACGGCCTGCTCAGCGAAGCTTCGGCCAGCAATGTTTGGACCGTGCAACAGGGCCGGCTCAGCGGCGTGACCCCCGACGAGCTGGTGCTGCGCGGCATCCGCTACGGCGTGATCGAGCAGCTGTGCAACGAAGCCGGCATCGCGTTCTCGTTGCGTGCGATCACGCGGGACGAGGTGTTCTCCGCAGACGAGGTGCTGTTGTCTTCGGCCAGCAAGGAAGTGCTGCCCGTCACGCAGCTGGACGGCCACCCCGTTGGCAACGGCCGGCCCGGCCCCATCTACACCCAGTTGTACGCGCTCTACCAGCAGGCCAAGGCCCGCGCCGAATAGGAATCCAAGCCATGAACGAAAGCCCAGACACCCCGCAACCCGAGGCGCGCAAGGAATCGCTGATCGACTATCCCTCGCCTTTTCCGATCAAGGTCATGGGCACCAAGGCCGAAGGCTTCGTGCACGCCGTGACCACCATCGCGCGCCAGTTCGATCCCGCCTTCGATGCCAGCACGGTGGAGTTGCGCGAGAGCAAGGGCGGCAACTACCTGGGCGTGACGGTCACGGTGACGGCCACCTCGCGCGAGCAACTCGACGAGCTCTACCGCACGCTCAGCACGCATCCGATGGTCAAGGTGGTGCTGTAGGCAGGTGTCCGCGATCCGCATCGAACAGCGTGGCCGCACGGACTGCGCGGCGGTCTGCGCCGAAATGCAGGCCTTCACGGCCGCACGCAGCGCCGACACGCCCGACGCACTCTGGGTCTGCGAGCACCCCCCGGTGTTCACCCAGGGCCTGGCCGGCAAGCCAGAGCACCTGCTGCTGCCGGGTGACATCCCGGTGCTGGCCACCAACCGCGGCGGCCAGGCCACCTACCACGGGCCCGGCCAGGTCGTGGCCTATCCGCTGATCGACCTGCAGCGCGCCGGCTACTACGTCAAGGAGTACGTGCACCGCATCGAGGAGGCCGTGCTGCGCACGCTGGGCCATTTCGGCGTGACCGGCCACCGCGTGCGTGGCGCGCCTGGCATCTATGTGCGGCTGGACGATCCATTCGGCCACGCCCGGCTCGAAGCAACACCTGAGGGCGAGGAGCCGCGCTTCACCGGCCTCGGAAAGATCGCCGCGCTGGGCATCAAGGTCAGCCGGCATTGCACTTACCACGGTGTCGCGCTCAATGTGGCGATGGACCTGGAGCCCTTCGGCCGCATCAACCCTTGCGGCTATGCCGGGCTGCAGACGGTGGACCTTTCTACAATCGGCCTCCCCATCACCTGGAACGAAGCGGCGTCCGTGCTGAGCGACAAGCTCGTCACCCACCTCGCGCCATGACCACCATGAGCAGCACCGAAGTCGTCCGCGACGCGCAAGACGCCGCCAGCTATAACGCATCCGCCAAGCAGAAGGCCGCGGCCAAGCTCTCGCGCATCCCGGTCAAGGTCGAACAGGCCGAGACGCTCAAGAAGCCCGATTGGATCCGCGTCAAGGCCGGTTCGCCGACCACGCGCTTCTACGAAATCAAGCAGATCCTGCGCGAGAGCAACCTGCACACGGTCTGTGAGGAAGCCTCCTGCCCCAACATCGGGGAATGCTTCGGCAAAGGCACGGCGACCTTCATGATCATGGGCGACAAGTGCACCCGGCGCTGCCCGTTCTGCGACGTCGGCCACGGCCGCCCTGATCCGCTGGATGCAGATGAGCCGCTGAACCTCGCGCGCACCATTGCCAAGCTCATGCTCAAGTACGTGGTGATCACCAGCGTCGACCGCGACGATCTGCGCGACGGTGGCAGCGGCCATTTCGTCGAGTGCATCCGCCAGACACGCGCGCTGTCGCCGACGACGCAGATCGAAATCCTGGTGCCTGACTTCCGTGGCCGCGACGACCGTGCGCTGGAGATTCTCAAAGCCGCGCCCCCGGACGTGATGAACCACAACCTGGAGACCGCGCCGCGCCTGTACAAGCAGGCCCGCCCCGGCAGCGACTACCAGTTCAGCCTGAACCTGCTGAAGAAGTTCAAGGCCCTGCATCCCAGCGTGCCGACCAAGAGCGGCATCATGGTCGGCCTGGGCGAGACGGACGAAGAGATCCTGCAGGTCATGCGCGACATGCGCGCGCACGACATCGACATGCTGACCATCGGCCAGTACCTCGCGCCCAGCAACAGCCACCTGCCGGTGCGCCGCTACGTGCACCCGGACACCTTCAAGATGTTCGAGGAAGAGGCGTACAAGATGGGCTTCAGCCATGCGGCTGTGGGCGCCATGGTGCGCTCCAGCTACCACGCCGACCAGCAGGCCGGCCACGTGCTGGCCGCCCACTGAGAGCGGCGAGGCGGCTCAGCCCCTCGCCAGCAGCGCGGCCGGCTCGTCTGCCGCGAGCACCTGCTGCGCCCAACCCGCCAGCTTGCCGGCGTCGGCGCGCAGCACCTCCTGCTTGACGGCCAGGATCTGCGCCGGGTGCATGGAGAAGCTGCGCAGGCCCAGACCCAGCAGCAGCCGCGTGAACTGCACGTCCCCGGCCATCTCGCCGCAGACGCTCACGCCCTTGCCCTGCGCACGGCATTCCGCGATTGTGTCGGCCAGCAACCGCAGAACGGCGGGATGCACGGGGTCGTACAGGTGGGCCACCGATTCGTCCGCGCGGTCGATGGCCAGGGTGTACTGGATCAGGTCGTTGGTACCGATCGACAGGAAGTCGAAGTACTTCAGGAACATCCGAACCGTCAACGCCGCCGCGGGCACCTCGATCATGGCGCCCAGTTGCACCTGGCCGTGGGCCTGGCCCCGGTTGTCCAATTCGGCGCGCGCGAAGTCGATCAGTGACAGGGTCTGCCGGATCTCGCTGCCGTGTGCCAGCATGGGAATCAGCAAGTGCACCGGGCCATGCACGGCGGCGCGCAGGATGGCCCGCAGCTGGGTGCGGAACATGGCAGGATCGGCGAGGCTCCAGCGGATGGCGCGCAAGCCCAGCGCCGGGTTCAGGTGCGCCTCGTCCTTGGGCGAACGGTCGAGCGGTTTGTCGGCCCCGATGTCCACAGTGCGGATCGTGACCGGCAAGCCCTCCATGCCCAGCACGGCGCGGCGGTAGGCCTGGTACTGCTCTTCCTCGTCGGGCAGGTGCCCCTGGCGGCCCATGAACAGGAACTCGCTGCGGAACAGGCCCACCCCGGCGGCCCCGCCCTTGAAGGCGCCTGGCGCGTCCTCGGGCATTTCGATGTTGGCCAGCAGTTCAATGCGCTCGCCGTCCAGCGTGACAGCCGGCGTGTGACGCAGCCGCGCCAGGCGCTCGCGCTCCAGTTCACCCTGGCGCTGCTTGAACCCGTACTCGGCCAGGATGATGGCCGAGGGATCGACGATGACCACGCCGGCATCGCCGTCGATGATGACCCAGTCGTCCTGACGCACCAGCTGGCTGGCCGTGCGTGCGCCGACCACGGCCGGAATGTCCATGCTGCGCGCCACGATGGCCGTGTGCGAGGTCTTGCCCCCCACATCGGTCACGAAACCGGCGAACACGCTCTGCTTGAACTGCAACATGTCGGCCGGCGAGAGATCGTGCGCGATCAGCACCAGCGGCACGTCGACGGTGTCGTCCAGCAGCAGGTCCTGCTGGGTCTTGCGGCGCGGGGCCGTCGGCGGTGCCACGGGCGAAGCCACGCCCTTCATGTAGCGAAGGATCCGCTCGACCACCTGCTCGAGGTCGGCCTTGCGCTCGCGCAGGTACTCGTCCTCCATCTCGTCGAACTGGCGCGCGATGATCTCCAGCTGCGTGGTCAGCGCCCACTCGGCGTTGTACAGGCGGTCGGTGATCCAGTGCTTGACGCCGCTGGTCAGCGCCTCGTCCTGCAGCAGCATGAGGTGCACGTCCAGCATGGCCGAGAGCTCGTGCGGGGCGTCGTTCGGCCCCATCTGGGCCACGCTCAGCTGCAGCCGGTGCAGTTCGTCGACGACGGCATTGCGCCCGGCACGCAGCCGGTCGATCTCGCCGGCGATGCGCTCGGGTTCGATGAAGTAGTGCGCCACCTCGACGCGGCTGGACGCCATCAGCACTGCGCGGCCGATCGCCACGCCACGCGCCACCGGAAGGCCATGCAGGGAGAAGGTCACCGCAGGCCCCGCATCGCCGCGATCACTCGGCCTCGCCGAACTTGTCGGCGATCAGCGCCAGCACCGCATCCATCGCCTCCTGCTCCTGCGGCCCTTCCGTGTCGATCACCACGGTGCTGCCCAGGCCGGCGGCCAGCATCATGACGCCCATGATGCTCTTGGCGTTCACGCGCCGCTCGCCCTTGGCGATCCAGACTTCGCACGGGAAGCTGCCCGCCAGCTTGGTCAGCTTTGCAGACGCGCGGGCGTGCAGCCCGAGCTTATTGTTGATGCTCGTGGTGGCTTTGATCATTCCTCTTCCTTGCCTGGTTCTGCGGCGCCGTGATCGCCACCTGCATGACCCCTTGCGTGCCGCCCACCAGGGCACGCGAGACGAGCGCCTCCAGAGGCTCGTGCCGGTAGCTCACCGTGCGCAGAAGCATGGGGAGGTTGACGCCCGCCACCAATTTGCTGCGCACGCCATCGACCAGCCGCTGGGCCACGTTGCAGGGCGTGGCGCCGAACACGTCGGTCAGCACGAGGACGGGTGCATTGCCCATCTGTGCCATGGCGATGCGGGCCGCGCCGAAGGTCTCGTCGGGAGACACATGGGGCTGCACATCCAGCGCCTGCACGCCACGCTCGCAGTCGGGGAATACGTGCAGTGCGCACTGGCGCAATGCGTGCGCCAGTGGCGCATGGGCGACGATCAGGATGCCGGTCATGACTGCGGGATTATGGTGCCGGCGCGAAGCTGGAGAAAAAGCTCTCCGCCACGTCCTGGCGCAGCTGCGGCGTGAAGACAACGCCATGCACGAGGTGCAGGCCCGCCGCATCGGCCGTGGCGAACCACACCGCTTGCATGGCAATGGCAGCGCCATCGGCCCTGCGCCCCTCGGCGCGCAAGTGCAGCGCCGGACCAGAGGTACCCACGCCAGCCGGGACCCAAACCTGCTCCACCACGGCGCTGGCCTGCACATGGGCCAGCACGGCGGCCTTCCAGCCCGCCAGCAGCGCCGCCACGTCCATCCCTGCGGCCATGGGCGCCTGCACATGCGAGACCGCGAACGTGGCCCCATCGGCGTCGCAGCCCAGCATGCGCAGCGGGAGCTGGCGCCCGCCCATCGCGACCGCGCGCTCCGCGCGGTCCGGCTTGCAGGGCAGCAACAGGCGCAGAGGCATGCCGTCGATGCGGACCTCCCGCCAATTCAGCGCGGGGCTGCAGGCCAGCAGCATGGCCGCCAGCAGTGCCAAGGACCAGGGGCGGATGCGGATCATGGTGCGGATTATCGAGGGCGTGCACCGGGCGTTCGGCCCATTAAACTGGATGGCTCCCCATGACCCACGACGCAGACTCCGATCCGGCAATGCCCGGCACGCCGCCCCTGCCGCCGCACCCGCCAGCGACGGCGGCGGGAGCGGCGCGCGCCCATGCCGGCTTGGCCGCCGCGATCGGAGACGCACTCGGCCCACCAATGGAAGAGGCGCACGCCATCGTCCAGGAGTTCCTGCGCAGCGGCAAAATTTCCCGCGTCCAGCTGCAGCGGCTCGGTGCCGCGGTCGAAGACGGGCTGCAGGTTGCGCAGCAAAGCCGGCAGCTGGCGACCCTGGCCGAGCCGCGGCGCGCTCCCATTGGCGAGGCGCAACGCCTGGACATCCTCATATCGCAGGCGTTGGCGCGGCACATGCCCAGCCTGCAGCACCACCGCGTGCAGGTGCGCCAGCAAAGCGCTTCGCCCGCCTGGGTCGCCATCGACGCCGAACTGCTGCAAGGGCTGATCGATGCTGCCATCGCCTGGTGCATCCGACCCGACCACCGGCTCACGGTCTCGCTCGATGCATCGGGCGACATGGCGATCGCGCTGCTGCGCCTTCGCCTGCATGCCGGCGGCGCCGCCCCCACTGCCCGGGACACGCGCCAGCATCTGTCCTGGCATGTGCTGGAGACGCTGGCGCGCGCGACGGGCACCCGGCTCGCGTGCCAGGACGACGGCGACGAAACGGTGCTCACCCTGGGCCTGTTGCAGCTCCATGAGGTGGCGGCCGACCCGATGCCCGGAGACTTGCTGACCAGCCAGGACTCGTTGGTCGGCAGCGCGGCCGTGCCGCTGCAGCACCAACGCGTGCTGCTGATCACGCGGCACGAGGTCGTGCGCCTGGAGGTCGAGCATGTCTGCGAAAGCCTCGGCGCCCTGGTCGACTGGGTTGCGACCGGCACTGCGGCACAGCGCCAGTTCGCGCAGACCCGGGCCGATCTCGTGCTGGTGGACGCGCGCAACATCGATGCCGCGACGCAGCGCCTGCAGCAAGAACTCCAGGCGGCGGCGCCCGACGTCCCCTGGATCGAGATCGCACAGGATGCGGCCAGCGCCTCGCTGACCCAGTGGATGCGGGAAGACAGCCTGACGCTGCACAATCTGCGCAGCCAATTGGCCAGCACGCTGCTGTACGGCCTGTCACGTGCACATGCACATGGGCGCTGAAACGCGCTTGCCCGCAGAACTTTTCTGCCTTTGCCGAGTCGCTCCTTCGGTCCGCCCGCCTTTCACCGCCATGAAAAAGCTCTACTCCTTCGCCGCCGTCGCTGCCCTGCTGGCTGCCGGCGCATTTGGCTACCACGCGATGGTGGCCTCTACGCCGGCGCCGGATGCCAGGTATGTGCTGCTGGATGGCAGCACGGTGGACACGCAGGCCATGAAGGGCCGCGTCACGCTGGTCAACTTCTGGGCCACCAGCTGCGTGACCTGCGTGGCCGAGATGCCGCGCATCATCGCCACCCACGACAAGTACAGTTCGCAAGGCTACGACACGTTGGCGGTCGCCATGCAATACGACCCGCCAAGCTATGTCGTGAACTTCGCCGAAACGCGCAAGCTGCCCTTCCGCGTGGCCATCGACAACACCGGCAGCGTGGCCAAGGCCTGGGGCGACATCCAGCTGACGCCCACCACCTTCGTCGTCAACAAGCGGGGTGAAATCGTCAAGCGCTACGTGGGCGAGCCGGACTTCGCCGAGCTGCACCGCCTGATCGAGAAGCTGCTGGCCGAAGCCTGAAAGCCCGCCACCCGGAAGGATCCCGGGTTGGGGCGCGCGGCACGAGTCGCTACACTGGGCCGTGCCCTCGCCTGCCCGCCTGCCGATGCCAAGGATCAGCATCATCCAGCCCGACGACCCTGCGCTGCTGGACGCGACACGTGAAATCTTCTCGGAGTACGCTGCCAGCCTCGGCGTGGATCTCCAATTCCAGCAGTTCGACGCCGAGCTCGCCGCGCTGCCAGGCGACTATGCCCCCCCGCGCGGCGCGTTGCTGCTGGCGCTGGTTGACGACGCCGTGGCCGGTTGCTGCGCATTGCGACCGCTGGACGACACGGACTACGCCAACGCCTGCGAGATGAAGCGCCTGTACGTGCGCAAGGCCTTCCGCGGTTTTGGCCTGGGCCGGCAACTGGCCGAGCAGGCCCTGGACGCGGGGCGCCGCGCCGGCTATGGCTGCGTGCTGCTCGACACCCTGGACGACATGGAAGCCGCGCGCGCGCTGTACGAGGAATTGGGCTTCGAGGAAGTGCCGCCCTACTACCACAACCCGATCGCGGGCGCGCACTACCTCAAGGCCGAGCTCTGAGCGAGCCCGGCTCTGGGGGCATCAGCCCTGGGCTTGCTTGAGCAGCGTGGCCGCGTCGCTGACCTCGAACTTGCCCGGCGCTTCCACGTTCAACGCTGCGACCTTGCCGTCTTTCACGAGCATGGAATAACGGTTGCTGCGCAAGCCCATGCCGCGCGCCGTCAGATCGAGCGTCAGACCGGTGGCCTTGGCGAAATCGGCACTGCCATCGGCCAGCATGCGGACCTTGCCGGCCGTCTTCTGGTCGCGCGCCCAGGCACCCATCACGAAGGCATCGTTCACGCTCACGCACCAGATCTCGTCCACACCGGCGGCCTGCAGGGCAGCCTGGTTCTCGACATAGCCCGGCACGTGCTTGGCCGAGCAGGTCGGCGTGAAGGCGCCGGGCAGTGCGAAGAGCGCAATCGTCTTGCCTGCGCTGGCCTTGGCCACGTCGACCGGGTTCGGGCCGATGCTGCAGCCCTCGCCTTCGACCTCGGAATACTCCATCAGCGTGGCGGTGGGCAGGCTGTCGCCGACTTTGATCATGTGCGTTCTCCTCTGGGGGTTGAAAAACAAAAACGGCCCACATTGTGGGCCGTTTTCAAAGGTCGCTTTGCCGGGATCACCGGCAAGCCATCACAGCTCGGGGGCCTTCTGGACCAGACGGGTCGCAACCCAGGTCTTGGTCTTGGAGATCGGCCGGCTTTCGGTGATCTCGATGGTGTCGCCCATCTTGTATTCGCTCTTCTCGTCATGAGCGTGGTACTTGCTGGACTTGCCCACGATCTTGCCGTAGAGCTCGTGCTTGACGCGGCGCTCGATCAGCACCGTCACCGTCTTGGCGCGCTTGTCGCTGACGACCTTGCCGATCAGGGTGCGCTTGAGGGAGGGTTTGGCTTCCGTCATGGTGCTACTCCTTACTTGGCGGCCGCATCGGCGCTGCGCTTCTGGGCCAGGATGGTCTTGGCACGCGCGATCTCACGACGCGTGCTGCGCAGCGTCGAGGTGTTGTTCAGCTGCTGCGTGCCCTTTTGCATGCGCAGACCGAAATGGGCCTTCTGCAGTGCCTTGACTTCGGCTTCGAGGCCGGCTGCGTCTTTGGCTTGCAGGTTCTTGCGGGATTCCGTGATTTTGGACATTCAGGTTTCCTCGCTCATTGGCCAATCATGCGCGTCACGAAGGTCGTGCGCAGCGGCAGCTTGGCGGCAGCCAGGCGGAACGCTTCGCGGGCGAGCTCTTCGGGAACACCGACGATTTCGAACACGATCTTGCCGGGCTGGATCTCGGCGACGTAGTACTCGGGGTTGCCCTTGCCGTTACCCATCCGGACTTCGGCGGGCTTCTGCGAGATGGGCTTGTCCGGGAACACGCGGATCCAGATGCGGCCACCACGCTTGACGTGGCGGGAAATCGCACGACGGGCCGACTCGATCTGGCGTGCCGTCAGGCGGCCACGGTCGGTGCACTTCAGGCCGAAGTCGCCAAAGGCGACCGAGCTACCGCGCGTGGCGATGCCCGTGTTACGGCCCTTTTGCTCTTTGCGGTATTTGCGACGAGCGGGTTGCAACATGATTACTCTCCTTTACCGTCGGCAGCGGGAGCTGCCGGCGCGGCTACCTTGCGGACGCGCTGAACGGTAGATTTCGGCGCATTTGCGCCTGCGGTTTCGTTGGGGCGGTCGCCAGCACCATCGCGGCGCGGGCCGCGGTTGGCCGGACGGTCACCCGGGCGGCCATCGCGGCGCGGACCACGCGGACGACGCTCTTCCTCGGCACGCGGCTCCTGCACTGCGGGTGCATCGCCACGGCCCAGGGTGTCACCCTTATAGACCCAGACCTTGACGCCGATGACGCCGTAGGTGGTCTTGGCTTCGGAGACGCCGTAGTCGATGTCCGCGCGCAGCGTGTGCAGGGGCACACGGCCTTCGCGGTACCACTCGGTACGGGCGATTTCGATGCCGTTCAGACGACCGGCGGACATGATCTTGATGCCCTGGGCGCCCAGACGCATCGCGTTCTGCATCGCGCGCTTCATGGCGCGGCGGAACATGATGCGCTTTTCCAGCTGCTGGGTGATGCTGTCGGCGATCAGCTTGGCATCGATCTCGGGCTTGCGCACTTCTTCGATGTTGACTGCCACCGGCACGCCCAGCTGCTTGGCCAGTTCGCGCTTGAGGTTCTCGATGTCCTCGCCCTTCTTGCCGATCACGACGCCCGGACGTGCCGAGAAGATCGTGATGCGGGCGTTCTTGGCGGGGCGTTCGATCAGCACGCGCGACACGGACGCGTTCTTCAGCTTCTTCTTCAGGTACTCGCGCACCTTGATGTCTTCGGCCAGCATGCCGGCGAAGTCATTGTTGCTGGCGTACCAACGGCTGGACCAGTTGCGGCTCACCGCAAGGCGGAAGCCGGTCGGATGGATTTTCTGTCCCATAGCTTTCCAGACTTCTTAGTTGCCAACCGTCACGTACACATGGCACGTCGGCTTGCTGATGCGGTTGCCACGGCCCTTGGCGCGCGCAGTGAAACGCTTGAGCGTTGCACCTTGCTCGACATAGATCGTCTTGACCTTGAGCTCGTCGATGTCGGCACCGTCGTTGTGCTCGGCGTTCGCGATCGCGGACTCCAGCACCTTCTTGATGATGACAGCGGCCTTCTTCTGCGTGAATTGCAGCGTGTTCAACGCCTGGTCCACCTTCTTGCCGCGGATCAGGTCCGCCACCAGACGACCCTTGTCGACCGACAGACGGACACCCCGCAGGACTGCACGTGTTTCCATGGTCATTCCTTACTTCTTCTGGACTTTCTTGTCCGCAGGGTGACCCTTGAACGTACGGGTCAGTGCGAACTCGCCCAGCTTGTGACCGACCATCTGGTCGGTGATGTAGACCGGAACGTGCTGCTTGCCGTTGTGCACGGCGATGGTCAGGCCGATGAACTCGGGCAGGATCATCGAGCGACGCGACCAGGTCTTGATCGGCTTCTTGTCCTTGGTGGTAACGGCCTTGTCGGCCTTGGCCACCAGGTGATGGTCCACGAAGGGACCTTTCTTGAGAGAGCGGGTCATGTGCTATCCCTTACTTCTTGCGACGCGACACGATCATGACCTGCGTGCGCTTGTTGTTGCGGGTGCGGTAGCCCTTGGTCAGGTTGCCCCATGGGTCGACAGGATGGCGACCTTCACCGGTCTTGCCTTCACCACCACCGTGCGGGTGGTCCACCGGGTTCATGACGACGCCACGAACGGTCGGACGGATACCTTGCCAGCGGGTGGCACCGGCCTTGCCCAGACGGCGCAGGCTGTGCTCTTCGTTGGCGACTTCGCCAATCGTGGCGCGGCACTCGATGTGGATCTTGCGCACTTCGCCCGAACGCATACGCACCTGGGCGTAAGCGGATTCGCGGGCCAACAGCGTGGCCGAAGCACCGGCGGAACGCGCGATCTGCGCACCCTTGCCCGGCTGCAGCTCGATGCAGTGGATCGTCGAACCGACGGGGATGTTGCGGATCGGCAGCGTGTTGCCAGCGCGGATCGGCGCTTCGGCGCCCGACAGCAGCGTTGCACCGACTTCAACACCGCGCGGGGCAATGATGTAGCGGCGCTCGCCGTCGGCGTAGCACACCAGCGCGATGTGGGCGGAACGGTTCGGGTCGTACTCGACGCGTTCGACCTTGGCCGGGATGCCATCCTTGTTGCGCACGAAGTCCACCACGCGGTAGTGGTGCTTGTGGCCACCACCCTTGTGACGGGTCGTGATGTGGCCGTTGTTGTTGCGCCCAGCCTTCTGGAATTGCGGTTCCAGCAGGGGCGCGTGCGCGCCACCCTTGTGCAGGTGGTCACGCGTCACCTTCACCATGCCGCGACGGCCTGGCGAGGTGGGCTTCATCTTGATGACGGCCATGTTATGCAGCCTCCCCAGTCAGTTGGAGTTCCTGGCCCGGCTGCAGGGTGACGTACGCCTTGCGCACGTTGTCCCGGCGGCCCATGGACTTGCCGAAGCGCTTGGCCTTGCCCTTGGTGTTCACCACGGACACGCCCTTGACCTCGACCTTGAACAGCAGTTGCACTGCGGCCTTGATCTCATGCTTGGTCGCGTCCTGCAGCACCTTGAAGGTGACTGCGTTGGACTTCTCGGCGACCATGGTGGCCTTCTCGGAGACGACAGGCGCAACCAGCACCTGCATCAGACGGCCTTCGTCGAATTGAGTCGTCTTGGAGGAGCTCATGCGAACATCTCCTTGAGTTTGTCCATGGCGGCCTTCGTCACCAGGACCTTCTTGTAATGCACCAGCGACACAGGGTCGGCGTAGCGCGGCTCGACAACCAGCACGTTGGCCAGGTTGCGGGAGGCCAGGTACAGGTTCTCGTCGACTTCGTCGGCGATGACCATGACCGAAGAGGCCAGGTTCAAGGCCTTCAGGCGCGTGGCCAGGGCCTTCGTCTTGGGCGAATCCACCGTCAGCGATTCAACGACAGCCAGGCGGCCTTCGCGGGCCAGCTGCGAGAAGATGGACGCCATGCCGGCGCGGTACATCTTCTTGTTGATCTTCTGGGTGAAGTTCTCGTCCGGCATGTTCGGGAAGATCCGACCGCCCCCGCGCCACAGCGGCGAGGACGTCATACCAGCACGTGCGCGACCCGTACCCTTTTGCTTGAAAGGCTTCTTGGTCGAGTGCTTGACCTGCTCGCGGTCCTTCTGCGCACGCGTGCCCTGGCGGGCATTGGCGCGGTAGGCCACCACGATCTGGTGCACCAGATCTTCGTTGTAGTCACGACCGAACACGGTGTCGGGCACATCCACCTTGGACGCGGCCTGGCCTTGGTCGTTCAGGAGTTCGAGCTGCATCAGTTCGCTCCCTTTTCAGTCTTGGCCTTGATGGCCGGACGCACCGTGACGAAACCGCCCTTGGAGCCGGGCACGGCGCCACGGATCATCAGCAGCTGACGGGCTTCGTCGACGCGGATGACGTCGAGGTTTTGGGTGGTGACGGTGTCGTCGCCGAGGTGGCCCGACATCTTCTTGCCCGGGAACACGCGGCCCGGATCCTGCGCCATGGAGATCGAGCCCGGCACGTTGTGCGAACGGCTGTTACCGTGCGACGCGCGCTGCGAACCGAAATGGTGACGCTTGATGGTGCCGGTGAAGCCCTTGCCGATGGTCGTGCCTTGCACGTCCACCTTCTGGCCCACGGCGAAGAGCTCAGCGACGGGCAAGGTTGCGCCGGCTGCGAACTTCGCAGCGGCATCGGCCGTCACGCGGAATTCCTGGATGATTTCACCGGCTTCCACGCCTGCCTTGGCAAGGTGGCCGGCTTGCGGCTTGGTCACGCGCGAGGCACGGCGTGCGCCGAACGTCACTTGCAGGGCGACGTAGCCGTCGTTCTCTTGGGTCTTGACCTGGGTCACGCGGTTGTTGGACACGTCGACCACCGTGACGGGCACTGCATCGCCGTCGTCGGTGAACAAACGCATCATCCCAACCTTGCGCCCCAGCAACCCGAGGGAGTTGCTTTGACTCATTGTTTTCTCCGTGACTTCCACCACCCCGACTGCAATTGGCCGGCGTGTTGTGTTGTGGAAGATGGTTGATGATTCCCCACCCAAAACGGGCGGAGCCAAAAATTATAGCCCGGAGCTGCCGAATCGGCAACTCCGGGCTACAGGGATCGATCAGGCCGCGTTTATTGCAGCTTGATTTCGACGTCCACGCCAGCCGGCAGGTCCAGCTTCATCAGTGCGTCGACGGTCTTGTCGGTCGGGTCGACGATGTCCATCAGGCGCTGGTGCGTGCGGATCTCGAACTGGTCGCGGCTCGTCTTGTTGACGTGCGGCGAACGCAGGATGTCGAAACGCTTCATGCGCGTCGGCAGGGGCACAGGACCCTTGACGATGGCGCCGGTGCGCTTGGCGGTGTCGACGATCTCGGCTGCGGACTGGTCGATCAGCTTGTAATCGAACGCCTTCAGGCGGATGCGGATCTTTTGCTTGTTGCTCATGGTGCTCGCTCCGCTCACTCGATGATCTTGGCGACCACGCCAGCGCCGACGGTTTTGCCGCCTTCGCGGATGGCGAAGCGCAGGCCTTCTTCCATGGCGATCGGGTTGATCAGCTTGACGGTGATCGACACGTTGTCGCCAGGCATGAC
>NZ_QPJK01000003.1:0-54020 GCF_003337555.1 Pseudorhodoferax soli
GCCGTGGCCGCTGGCGCCAAGTCCACCTTCCTGGGCTCGGAGATCGCCAAGAACGAGCGCCCGGAACTGACGGCCGCCAAGATCATCGTCTCCGGTGGCCGTGCCCTGGGCAGCGCCGAGAAGTTCAACGAAGTCATGACGCCCCTGGCCGACAAGCTGGGCGCGGCCATCGGCGCCAGCCGCGCCGCCGTGGATGCGGGCTACGCCGCGAACGACCTGCAGGTCGGCCAGACCGGCAAGATCGTGGCGCCGCAGCTGTACATCGCCGCCGGCATCTCCGGCGCGATCCAGCATCTGGCCGGCATGAAGGACAGCAAGGTCATCGTGGCGATCAACAAGGACCCCGAGGCACCGATCTTCTCGGTGGCCGACTACGGGCTGGAGGCGGACCTGTTCTCGGCAGTGCCCGAACTGGTCAAAACGCTCTAAGTTCCAGGACACCGCATCGCGGTACCCCAGCAACGACATGCTTGTTTCGAAACCATTCACGGTTAGTCGCCAGCATCGTTGTGGAACCGAAGGTCTGTGGAATTCATTTGCCCCCCAAACCTGACGTTCAACACCGCTGATTGAGCGACAGCTCATGGCCGAATGTAGCCAGTCTCGTCGCAGGCGCGCTTGGGGCTATTGCAGCCATCCGCCCAGCGCGAAGGCGGTCGTCGCCTACGCCATGCCTCAGACGGTCGCTGGCTTCCGCTGGCCCCACACGAACGCCTTCCGTAGAAAGAAGTTTTGCACGGAGAAAGGTCGCCCCAGCACTGAATACGAAGTGCGTCCCGATGCGGACGCAATTTCGTCGGCCCTCGTCGGGGCCTCCGCGATTCGTCATCGATCCCGCTTGCGGTCATCTCGACGCGGCGCGGTGACAGCGGCCACGCTTGCGGCGGTTGTGCCGTCGGACGGTGGCTGCAACTGGGGCAGCAGCAGGGCCAGCCCGCGCTTCAACGCATCCAGATGCTTGACGCCGACCAGTTCAGCCCACTGGGCCTCGATGCGACCGCCGGCGGCCATTGCCAACGGGCGGATCTTCGCGCCGCGCGGCGTCAGGAACACCAGCCGTACGCGCCTGTCGGTGGAGCTGGGCTTTCGCTCGACATAGCCCAGTCTCTCCAACTCCTCCACTGTCTGCGTCATGGACTGCTTGCGAAGCCGAGCGCGCCGCGTCAGCTCGCTGACCGGCATGCCTTCTGGTGGTACGAAGGTGAACACGCTGGCATGGGACGAGCGCAGGTCGTCGAAGCCGGCCTCGGCCAGCGCTTCGTCCACGGCGCCAGCGAATTGCTGGTGTAGCAGGCGCAGCAGCACGCCGAGCGACCCTGTGCCGGCGGACTCCATCGGGGATGCAGAAGACAGGCGTATTTGACAGTAGCCTGTCTAATGATTGAAACAAGACAGGCACCTTACCATTTCTGAGCCAAATTCGATGCCCCACATCCACGTCCTTGACTCGACCCTGTACTACGAAGATTCGGGCGCCATCGTTCACGGCAGGTCAGGGTGCACCGGCACCGCCTTCGTGCTTCTGCACGGCAACCCCGCGTCGTCTCATCTGTGGCGCAAGGTCCTGCCCCGCTTGCGCGGGCTGGGCCGGTGCCTCGCGCCTGATCTGATCGGCATGGGCCGCTCTGGCAAGCCGGACATTGCCTATTCCTATGACGATCAAGCACGCTATTTGGACGCGTGGATCGAGGCGCTGGGCCTGCAAGACGTGGCGTTGGTGGGCATCGATTGCGGCGCTTCGCTGTGCTTCGATTGGGCGCGCCGCCATACCAGTCGCGTTCGCGGCATCGCTTTCATGGAGACGATCGTCAGGCCCCTTTCGCGGGCTGACATTCCTGTTGCGGCACGGCCTCGCTTCAGCGCGTTTCGCACCCCCGCAATGGGCGAGAAGCTGGTGATCGCGCAAAACCAGTTTCTCGAGGGCGCGTTGAAGGCCACTGTGCTGACGCCGTTGACTGACGCGGATCGCTCGGCCTACGAGGACCCCTTCCTTGAACCCGAAAGCCGGCGCCCACTGCTGGCCTGGTCTCGTGCCTTGCCGATCGACGGGTCCCCCGCCGACGTTGTCGCTCGGGTGGAGGCTTACGGTGCTTGGTTGGCCAGCAGCTCGGCCGTGCCGAAACTGCTGCTTACGTTTGAGGGCTCGCCCACACTGATGATCGGTCCCGATCTAACGAACTGGTGCAAGGCGAACATCGCCGCCCTGCACATTCATCACTGCGGCGCTGCCGGCCACCTGGCACCCGAGGACCAGCCCGACGCCATTGCCGACGCGCTTCTGGACTGGTGCCGTCTCCACGACATTGGCTGAACACGGACCGTGGTGGCGAGCGCAAGGGCCGGTCGACTGCTCTCCTGAATGAAGTTGCGGCAATCCGCTCCCAAGATTTGCACCCACCCTGATGTATCCCCCAACTTAGAACTTCCACTCTTGGCCGCATCCTGACCTGCAGCGGTGGGATGTGCGCGCAGTTCGTGCCGTGCCACAACGCACGCTAAGATGAACGCGTCGAAAAAGACAGGTCGGTATGGTTAGTCCGGCCATTCTCTTCACAGAGGATTCTGCGCTGGCTTGCCAGACCCGCGACCGTCACCTGATGTGGAAACACGTGGGCAGATTGGTCGTGCGCATGCTCTGTGCTCCGCCGTTCTGCTGGGTGATGTCCTCCACACACTTACTTTTCGGAGCGCTCATGCAACCAAGAATCTCAGTCATCACCCTCGGCGTCGAGGATTTGGACAGGGCCGTGGCCTTCTATCGAGACGGCCTGGGACTGCCGACCGACGGCATCGTCGGCAGAGAATTTGACAACGGCGCAGTCGCATTCTTCGACATGCAGTGCGGACTCAAACTGTCGCTATGGCCCCGTTCCAGTTTGGCTGCTGATACGGGGCTTCCGCCTAGGGCGGGCGGTCCCTTTGAGTTCACCCTTGGTCACAACGTAGTGTCGAAAGCGGAAGTCGACGAGGTGCTGCAGCGGGCCACCAAGGCTGGCGCCACGCTTGTCAAAGGGGCGCAAGACACCTTCTACGGCGGTTACGCCGGCTACTTTATGGACCCGGACGATCATCTATGGGAGGTAGTCTTTAACCCTCAGATGATGCCGAAGGACTAAGCGGCGAAACGGCTGACGGAGTTCAGGGCCTACCCACTGTCGTGCGGCTTGGGGCCTTGCTCTGTTACAACCGAAATGCTAGTTGAATGCTCTTGGCCGAAACAGGCCGATCGTCGGACCGCAGGAAGCGCTAGACGCCATGACGCACGCGATCGCCGTGGATCGATGGGGCCGGCCAGAGGCGTCGTTGGCGCTCGGTCCAGGGTTCAGTGATGAGGCAGGAGTTGAGGGCCCGACTACATGCCGACCTGGGCGGTGCTCCGCTCGCCCGAGCTCATAGCAACGGCACAGCACTGCAGTGCGATTCAAGAGTCTGCCGCTGCCTTGCAGTCCGGCGCGGAGTCAGGCCGTGCCGCAATCCAAATGCCTGCGACAACTGCAACGATGCCCACGCTGAGATTCCATCGAATGACTTCGCCGACGAGAAGGGCACCGACAAGTGCGGCAGCGAGAGGGTTGACCGCGATTGAGATCGCAACGCGCGTGGGAGTTGTTCTTTGCAGTGCGAACGCCCACAGGAAGAACGTCAACGCCCCACCAAAGGCGCCGAGAAACCCGAGCGCGGCCCACTGCCCCGAGTCGAGAGCTCTGATCGGTTCGAAGCTACCACGTCCTGACGAAGCCAACGTCAGTGCGAACGCGCCAACGCCCATCGCCACCACGGTAAATGTGATTGGATCCGAGCGACGGATCAATGGCTTGGATGCAACGCTGTAGATCGCCATGCAAAGGGCTGCCAGGACCATGAGAAGGTCCCCTCGCCATGCTTTTGCGGGCGCCTCTGAAAAGCCCGCCAAAAGTGCCAGGGCCGCTCCCGTCATAGCGGTACAAACACCAAGTGCCTTGCGTTTGGTCAGTGGCTCGACCTTGAAGACGGCCGCCACGACCATCGTCAACAGCGGCAGGGTGGACAACGCTATTGCCCCGCGTGCTGCCGTAGTGAAGGCGAGCGACGCATTGAACAGGATCGGGAATGCACCAAAGAAGAGGAGCCCCAGTGCTGCAACGCGCGACCAGTCCCCTCGTTGCGGCCAGTTTCGCCCACCGCTCAAGGCAAACGGAAACAGAAGCATGAACCCGAGGCCGAACCGAAACGCGCCTATAGCGAGCGGATCAAGGTCTTGAGCAATGAAACGCGTCACACCGATCGAGGCCCCTCCGATCCCGCTGGACAGCATGGCAGCCAAAACACCAGCACCTTCTCCCATTGCGCGACTCCTTGTGGAAGCACAGTACTGAGTCCCAAGCGAACTTCAGTGCATCGGTGCCAAGTATTGACCACGGCCCTGATCGCATCCAATCGTATTTTTGCTATCCATTGATATGCGGCACATATGAGTGCGCAGGGCCTCTTGCGCTTTGGTCGACAGGAAGGAATCGCCCGATCTGCCGACACATCGAGAATGCGGCGACTGTTCAACTTTCAAGGCGCCAACCATACGCTGGCGGTCCCACCTGGCTCCTCATGCATCTCGGCTTCTTTGCGCGCACAGGGATCCGCGAAGTGCTGAAAGCTGGCGAACTCATGCACGGCCCGGCGCGCGTGGCCACGTGGTTGATGTGCACCTTGCGATTTGGTAGCCCAGCGACATGCCGCACACCGTCAGCTCGTGCTCCGTGAAGGCCAGGTGCCGTGCGATGACCGGATGGAACCGCCCGAACGACACCTGCGGACAGATGTTCATGTCCACCGACGTCCAGGAGGTTTTGCTCGTGCTGGCCTGCAGCATCTGAGGGGTGCACTTCAACCTGCTGACCGTTTTAGATTTCCATCAAAGCATCTTAGGAAGCGGTTGGCGCAGCGGCAGCAGCCTCTTCCCGACGCTATGGATGGAGCGTGTGAAGACCGCTGGAGAGGAGACAGAACCTTCCCATGGCAGGCGCCACGGCGACCAACGACCCGAGTTCGCCGCGACGAGCCGCTCGGCCACTTCGCGCAGGCCCGTATCCGGACCCGGGCCCGCACTTAGACTCGGACTCGGACCCGGACCCGGACCCGGACCCGCACCCGGACCCGGACCCGGACCAGACTTGCTCCTGGTGCGAATCGGTGTCCGGCAAATCGCCGTCGCTGAAGAGCGGCCGCTTGCCTCCAAGCATCTTCCCGCGCCGACCCATTGGCTTTGCCGCATCACGGTTTCGCGATGAACGACCTCTGCCGCGGATGGGCGCCCTTGCAAGCCGCCCTCACGGTGGGAACCTGAAGTGCGGGCCGACATGGGGTCGGGCACCGCCTGATATCAGGAGTGACCATGAAACTGTCCAAAGCGGAGTTCGAGGCCCTCATCGAGGCCTCACAGCGCACCTTCGTTTCCTTCTGTCAGCTCGTGCTGTCGGTCGACTACCAAGCGCGGAGTTCTGGCAGCGGGCCCAGGCTCAGCATCCCCGAACTCGCCGCGTCCATCAAGGAGTGTGGTGTGCTGCAGAACCTCATCGTGGTTCAAGCAGCCCGTCACACCTACGAGGTCTGCGCCGGAGGGCGACGACTTGAGGCGCTGACAGCGCTGGTCGCAGCTGGCGAGCTGCCAGAGAACTTCCCGGTTCCGGTACTGATCGTCGCGGTGGATCGCGGCCTGCTAGTCAGCCTTGCCGAAAACGCATTCCATCTGCCCATGCATCCCGCTGACGAGTTCGAAGCTTTCGCAAAGCTCGTGGCGCGCGGCAAACCGGTCGAGGATGTCGCGGCTGCGTTTGGCGTCACGCCCATGGTGGTCAAGCGCCGCATGAAGCTTGCGGCCGTATCGCCGCGGCTGATGGCGCAGTTCCGCGAGGGCAGCATCAACCTGGAGTGTCTGATGGTGCTGGCTTCGGTGGAGGACCACGAGCGACAGGAGCAGGCGTGGGCCGGACTGGATTCCTGGAATCGACATTCCGATCACCTGCGCCGCATCCTCACCCAGGGCGAGGTCGACTCCGACCGCAGCCCGGTTGCCAGATACGTCACCGTCAAAGCATACGAGAAGGCCGGCGGTCCCACGCGGCGAGACCTGTTGAGCGACAGCGACAGGAAGGTCTACCTGCTGGACGCGGCGCTCCTCGACCAACTGGCCGTTGGCAAGCTGCAGGGCACGGCCAACAAGATCGCCGCCGAAGGCTGGAAGTGGGTGGATGTACGCCCGCGGTACGTCCACGACGAATACGTTCGCCACGGCGAGTTGCGCAAGTCGTCCCGCGAGCCCAGCGAGCAAGAAGCGGCCGCTCTGCACGCCCTGAACGTGCAGCTGGAGGAGAACAAGCAGCGCTTGAATGCGCTCTACGCGCAAGATGGCAGCGACGAGGAGACAGAGGCGGAGTGCGCGCGCCTGGAGGCTCTCCGCGAGGAGCTGTCCGGCCAGGTGGCTGCGTTGGAGGAAGTCCTGGCTATCTGGCCGCCCGAGCTGATGGCGGAGGCCGGCTGCATCGTCTATGTCGGCAACGATGCCAAGCCAGCGGTCCGGTATGGCCTGATCCGACCCGATGACCGGTCCAATGTGCTGCAGGCCAACCGAGGCGGAGTCTTTGGCGGGGCCGCGAGCCGGTCCGGGCTGGCGGCCGTCCCAGAGCCGAAGACCCGTCCGGTGCACTCGGAGAAGCTCGTGCGCAATCTGACCGCACACCGGGTGGCCGCCATCCAGGCGGAACTGCTCGACCGCTCCGATGTGGCCCTGGCAGTGCTGACCGCCCAGATGGCGAAGTCGCTGCTTCTGGACGACTACCGTCAAGCCTACGGCTGCGAGGACCCGTTGAAGCTGACTGTGACCGACACGCATCACAGTCTGCGTGCCGACGCGCTAGACATCGAGGCCAGCAAGGCCTGGCAAATTCTGAACGCCAAGCGGAGCTACTGGCAGTCCATTCTTCCGCCCCAAGCTGCAGACATGCTCCCGTGGGTGCTGACCCAGGAGCCGGACAGCGTCCGGCAACTCTTCACCTTTCTCGTGGCCATCACCGTCACCGGTGTCTACGCAACCGAGCCTGCTCAGCAGCGCACCGATGGGCTGGCCCAGGCGCTAAGACTGGACATGACGCACTGGTGGCAGGCGAGCGGCCCCTCGTACTTCCAGCATGTGTCCAAAGCACGCGCGACCGAGGTCGTCAGCGAAGCTACAGGCGCTCCGGCCGGTACGGCGATGCAGGCTCTCAAGAAGGAAGCAGCGGTCGCGCGTGCCGCGCAAGCAGTGGCTGGAACGGGCTGGTTGCCTACGGTCCTGCGCCTGCGCCCGCCTGCCGATGTGCCAGACGCTGATGTTGCATTGGGACCGGACGACGACCCGCCGCTCGACGTCGGTGAATCGGACGGTGACACGGAGACGGCCGGCAACTGAACCGCCCCGCAGAGTGCAGCCTGCGTGGCGACATCGGAACTTCAGGGGCGGCTTACCGAGCATCGCGGCCCATGAACTCCAGCGCCGCGAGCGTCGGCGGCGCAGGCACATTGCTATGAGGAAACTGGGCTCCTGTTGCTGGCGGTCTCTGCCAGAAAGGAAGTAGCGACGTTCTCGGCACACGATGCCTTGCGCTGCCCGGCAACGCGCTCAGACCCGATGTACGCCGCGGCAGCACGCCTACGGGCGTGCCCGGCCATCTCAGCGATCTCCTGGCGAGCGGCGTCCCCAGTATCCACGGGCGGCCGCTCACCGTGGCGCACGGGTGGCTCCGTCCCGGTTTGTCTTCGCCAAACATCGACCAGAGCCTCATGCCGAAGCCCGTGCCCGGTTGCGCCTCGCTCCGCGAGCGACAGGCCGAACGCGCGAAGCATGTAGCTGAAGTGGTTCAGGTTCTGCTTGAGGTCGTGGCTGGGATCGCTCAGATGCGCGTCGGCCGTGGCAGCGACTTGCTGCGCGAAGGCCAGGGCATCACGTTGCATCTGCGTCTCGATTGCCACGAAGCGGGGCCTGCCGCCCTTGCTGCCCTGGCGGACCCAAAGGTATTGGTCAGCCTTCTTGCGTTCCCTCGGCAAGCCCGTGGCCTCGAATGGCACGACGCAGGCATGCGGGCGCATCATCACCGCTTCCTTGCGACGTAGCCCGAATGCCCGGATCAAGCGCAGTGCAGCGCCCACATGCCTATCCTTGGCACAGAATTGTTCGATCAGCGGGTCGATGTCGATTCCTGAACCGGTCCAGCTCCGGTCGCGCTGCGCGACCTCGTGTCGTTGGTACTGGGACGGGGCGAGCCCATAGGCCGCTGGCTGCAGGACCATGCCCGGCTTGCCGATCCACTGGGCCAAGCCGCGCAGGAAGCTCAGGTAGGTCTGGATGGTCGCCGCTGCCAACTGGTCCTTGCGCCACAGATCGACGGTCGCCTGGATGTGCCTTCCGCCCAGGTTGCGAGGGTCTGGCAGGGTTGCAAAGCCTGCCCTGCTGCGCAGGTCCTTCAGGAACCGCCTGAGGTAGACCGCGCGATCGTGCCGCGTCTTGTGCGAGACGGTCTTCTGCTTTGCTGTGTGCTGCTCGTTGAACAGCTCCAGCAGTATCTCCAGGATCTTCTCCGGCGAAGCGGACCCGGGAGGATGGCGCTGGAGCACATCCACGGCACTCAGGCCCGCCCACGCCGCGCGGCGCTGGGCGGGCCTCCCGTGCAAGGATGAGGGACTGGCGGCGGTGCGGTTCGGTCTGGTCTGCGGTGTGGTAGCAACTTGCATGGTTGTCTCCAGGACGGATTGCGCGCATGCGCATGCCTTCGATAGACGGATGGAATCCCTTTGCTTGCTCGCTCGCGGAGCCGGCTGACTCCGAAGACGGCTCCCAACGGCCTGCCTGCTGGCTGTCGTGCGTGGCCGCAACGCACGAGCGCTGTCCCGGGTTCAGTTGCCACGTCGCCGCGGCAACTCGGTCGTTCTTAAAAATGAAACCGTTTGATCCGACCTGTGGGCACGTTTCCGCGCCGTACAGGGGAGTGCGCCTCGACCTTGGAGGTCTGTGCGCGGCGCTTCGGTCCGGCCGAAGCACCTCTGCAGGATCAGTGCTGGATTCGTAGCTCCACCCATCTGCCGGGTAGCTCCCCTGACCGTGGCCAGGGAGCGTCAGATGTCCGAGCGATGGCATGCGTGGAGCCCATCAGGGCAAACACGGCCGCATGCCGCGCAAAGCGCGCTCGAAAGGGTGAAGGGAACACTGGCATGGGCATCAAGTGCCCTGCAACTGGCTCTGCTTGCACTGCGTGCGACCTGGAGGATCGCCCAGCCGTGTAGGGCTGGAAGGCGCAGGCATCCCCTACGAAGAACTCTCCGGAGTACTGCTCGATGGCAGTGCTCACCACGGCTCGAGGCCGAGACTCGAAGGGCGGGTAACGACCGCGACGCCTGATTGGGCTCCACCGATGGGAGCCAAGGCCAGGAGCCTTTGGGAGGCTTGAGTGGACTGCACCAGGGCATAGGGCGTCAAGACGCTTGCGGGTGTTTTGGTGTGGCGGCGCAGCGTTGCTGCACGATCGCTCTATGCCTCATCCCCTTGCTTGGCTACCATGCCTGAGAGGGATTTGACAGCTGACCGATTGGCCTCTGGTTGCGAATGCGACCTGGACGGGCCCGTTCTGGAACCGGGCGGAACTTCCTGGTCTGATCGGTGCAATCGAAGCCATGTTGAAGCAGCTGGCGAAGCGCACGGTTGTCCCTGGCGAAAATTGAAGGGTTCTTGAACCAGTGCATCGCTGACCCGCGTCTTGTGCCAGGAAGGCTGCGCCAGGATGTCTCTCGGTCTGCAGCGCCGCGTGGCCCGAGTCGGCCCTTACAGCTGCGGCCTCTGGCACACCTTCTGACCTGATCCCGAAATGGCAGCCAACTTGGATGGCGTTCGCCGTTGCATCGCTCAGCGCCGTCACGGACTCTCTCCACACCAGGTCCTGGTTAAGGAGATTGCCGTGAACATGGTCGTCAGATCCATCGATGTGGGCTTCGGCAACACGAAGTTCGTGGTGGGGCATTCGGACAAAGACATCAAGTGCGCGTGCTTCCCCTCACTGGCCTACACGAGCGCGAAGGATCCGTCCGTCCGGCCTTCGGCAGAACGTCGCAGGACCGTGGCCGTACCGATCGACGGCCTGTACTACGAGGTCGGGCCGGACGTCCATCTGGCGGCGGACAACTTCCGGGCGACCCAACTGCATGACCAATATGTCGAGACCCCCGAATACCTGGCGCTGGCCCGTGGGGCGCTGAGCTACATGAAGGTCGATGTGATCGATCTGCTGATGGTCGGGCTGCCGGTCTCGTCGTTCCAGGCCCGCAAAGGATTCCTGGAGCGGCTGATGACGGGCGTGCACGCGCTCGGCGGCGGCAAGACGGTCGAGGTGAGGAGGGCGGTCGCACTCGCACAGCCACAAGGCGCGCTCGTGTACTACACGGCCGCGTACCACAAGCAACGGACCATCGAGCATGAGCAGAGCCTCATCGTCGATCCGGGTTCGCGCACTTTCGACTGGCTGCTGTCGCGCGGCATGCGGCTGGTCCTGAAGGTGAGCAACTCCGTGAACAGAGGAATGTCCGACGTGCTCAAGACCATCGCGCAGGAGATCAGCAGCGAGATCGGACGGCCCTACAGCGACCTGCCTGCGATCGACACGGCACTGCGGACCGGCAAGCCGCTGCTGATCTACCAGAAGCCGTTCGACCTCACGCCCATCCTGCCAACCGCACGGGCCGTCGCACGCGGGGCTGTCTCCTCGATGATGGAGTGGGTCACCGAGGACTACAGCATCCAGAACGTCATCCTCGTCGGTGGAGGCGCGTTCATGTTCAAGGATGCCATCAAGGCCGCGTTCCCGAACCACAAGATCCAGGTGGTCCGGGAGCCCATGCATGCGAACGTGAAAGGCTTCCAGATTGCTGGAAGCAACCTGATGGAAGCCGAATCTCAGGAAAGCCGCCGCGATGCTGCGCGGCAGTGATGGGCGGGCTCCGCGAGCCGCCGCGCGGATCCGCGTGACGTTGGACCTTTGCAGGAGCGATGACCCCTTGCTGTACGACGCGTTGGCAGGCCTGGCGAAGGGGCGAAGGAGGGTGGCACGGCTCCGGACTCTGGCACACGATGGGCTTGCAGCAAGCGCGGGGCTGGTAGCGGTGCCGTCGGTCGGTGTGGCAGCTCCCGAGAATGATCCGGTCGAGCAGGGCGAGCTTGCGTCAGTGCCGCCCACTGTGACGCGTGCCCTGTTCGAGCCACCCCTGGTTGCGTGAGTATGGTGGTGACTGTCTGCTTCGTCTGCACTCGTTGGGCGTGGAAGAACTGGCAGTGCAAGAGAAGTCGTGGGCCGGTCAGTGCCCATGGCATTGCCAACGGCGTCGTCCATTAGACTGGCTGCTTCTTTCGCTACTGCATGGACGCCTATGAAGAACCGCCGCACTTCTGCCAAGCCTTCGATGGCCGAACCGACCGAGACGCTCAAAGAGATCGATCAGGAGATCGCGAGACTCAAAGAGCGCGCCGCTTCGATCATCGCCAGCGAGAAGGCTGGGGTGATCGAAAGGATCAAGGAGGCGATCGCCTATTACAGCCTGACGGCCGCTGAACTCGGTCTCGGTGCGCAAGGGCCGGCAGGCAAACGTGGCAAGTCGCCCAAGGCAGCTCGACCCGCAAAAGTCTCCGCGCGGGCCGTCGGTGATTCGGCAGGAGCTTCTTCAACCGCGACGCCAGTCAAGAAGACGCGCGCTGGTGCGGGAGGTGTCAAGTACAAGGACGATGCCGGCAACAGCTGGTCGGGCTTCGGCCCGAAGCCACGCTGGCTCACCGAGGCACTGGCCGGCGGGAAGACGCTCGACGACCTGAAGGCCTGACTGTTGATCTCCACCAAATCCTGACCCAAAAGGCGACAAGCCCGCGCAGCCGCACAAGGCCGGCGTCGCAACCCGCCCCGGAGCGAGTGCGAGGTCGGACCTCAGCAACATCGACGGCCGCGGATTTTCAACGTGCGCCGGGGGCGCTGTGTCAGGATTAGGTTGGCCTGGACATCGATCGCTTCATCGCCTTGCAACTCGCTAGCCACCGTAGAAGGTCGGCAATCAAATCGGGAACTTCCGTCCGGACCGCGAGGCTGACTCCACCAGAAGATGGCTGTCGGCGTCAACATTCCTCGCACACTGCGGATTTCGGTCGACGTGGACAGTGTTTCCGGCAACGTGGCCACGTAGTCCGGTCCACATGAACACCCTCTCACCGTTACGGGCCTGGTCCGCGCGCCACTGGTTTCCATGGCGTCCTCTGTACCCGCAATCGGCCAGCTGCTGTCGTTCGATGCGCATCTGCGAACGGCTTGTTCAGACTGATTTCAGTCGCTCGGGGTACAAGCCCCAGCGGCCGCTCCCGCAAGAACTGGTCATTCGGATCCGCAGCGCCCGACCGGCGGCTTCGCCGTCCGAACCGGTCGCTCGACAGTGGCGCCGGCCCCACACACCGATAGCGTCCACAAAATTGCTGATTTCGGTCGAGGCGTTCGCGTCGATCATTCATGTCACCGCCATTTTCGGATCGGGCACGAATCGGTAGTAACTTCGACGCAGGTGTATGGACCGTCCGTAGAGGCGGCTATGACGGCAGGACTGCTGCCCCGAGGAGGATCTCATGAGAATCAGGATATTCAATTCCGTTGCTGTCATCGCGCTGTTGGGGCTGATCGGGTCAAGAGCAGACGCGTCCAAGCTGCAGCCATTAGGAACCGCATTCGATTTGCAGCTTGCGAAGCTCAGCGTCGCGCAGTCCGAACGGCGCCTGGCAAGCCTTACATCACAAGGCGTGCAATGGTTTTCTTCTCCCGTGCATGAGGAAGCCACCCATAGGGCCTTCGGCTGCAATGCGCCATTCGAGAGTCGCTCTTGCGCCCAAGCGTCGAACGCGCCCGCAGCGGTCCTGGATGGGGTTAGGTGGAATGACAACCCGCCATTTCAGCTAGCTCCGGGATTCACACTCCCGAACGGGGATGCGATCGCTGCGCGCTGTGTGGGCGAAACCATCAAGCTTCCTAGACGAAGCGACTGCTGGCTTTCGGTGTTTCGGGCGTCCGACGAGTACTCCAAGCGTCGGTACTTCAACTATCGAACCGGAGTCATCCTCAATCGAAGCCATTTCGGTGACCTTCAGTTCTTTCATTCGATGGCTTCGCGGGTAGGCGACACTGCGGCGACAACCAAGGCCTTGATCATTCTTTGGGCTGAGTTCACCTACAAAGTTGCGCTCGGTGAGATAGCGGGTGACATTCAAATGAAGGATGTCCCGTTACCAGCGCTGGCCGCCCTATTCCCCACTTCGAGCGCCACGGTAGAGAACTTGTTCCTGCTTGGGGACAGCACCTATCGGGGAACGGGATTGCAACTGTTCGCATTCGGAAGTCTTCTTCACATGGTGCAAGACAGCTTTTCTGCATCGCATGTTGTCAGAGACCATCAAACTCAGGGCCGCATGTGCTCTGGAATGCCGGGGACGCGAGCGCCCGCCAAGGTAATTCGATTTTCAGTTTACGGTGCGCAGGATGCAAAGCTGCATGGAGACCACGATGCAGCAACCGCCTTGAAACACATCTTCGTGAGTCCCGGCCGAGCGTAGTCGACATCGGACATACCTTGAAGCAATTTTTGTATGCGAAAGAGCCATGGGCCGAAGTCGCTAAGTACATGGACTGCGTCTACGAACTTGCTGACGAACAAGCTGACGCCGACGGTGGAGCTGCGCCGTTGCAATGAACCGCCCGGTTTTGAACTGACCCCAGAAGTTGGACGGTCACGATACCGTCGATCAGGCGGTGCTTCTCACCCGATACTCCACCGGGCTGAGCCCCTGCAGCCCGAGCTTGATGCGATCGTGGTTGTAGTAGTGGACGTAATCATGCACGCCCGCTTCGAGCGCATCACTGCTGTTGGGCGCGGCAAGGCGGAAATACTCGGCCTTCAGGGTGCCGAAGAAGCTTTCGATCACTGCGTTGTCAAAGCAGTTGCCCTTGCGGCTCATGCTTTGCTTGACTCCATGTCTCGCGAGCATCGCCCGGTACGGCTGCATCTTGTAGTGCCAGACTTGGTCCGAGTGCACGATCAGTTCGTCGGCGCACCTGGTCCGCGAAAGCGCTGCCTCGAGCGTGCTGGAGACCAGCGAAGACCGGACGTCTTGCCATGCGGTACGCGACGATCTCGCCGTTGTACAGGTCCATGCAGGCCGACAGATAGAGCTTGTGGCCATTCACGTTGAACTCGGTGACATCGGTCGCCCACTTCTGGTTTGGCGCGGTCGCGCAGAAGTCGCGCTTCAGAACGTTGGGCACGTGCGCATCGCTCATGCCCGGGACATGCGGGGAGCGCTTCTTCGCCCGAATCAACGCGAGCAGCCCCATCTTCTGCATCAGACGCTGCACGCACTTGTGGTTGACCGGTTCTTCCATCGGATTGCACAGCACGGCCGTGATACGCCGGTAGCCGTAGCGTCCCTTGTGCTCGTCATAGACAGTGCGAATCCTGGCTTGCATGGCGCTTTGCCGGTCGGCGCGCTCGGTCGCATGGCACTGGTAGTAGAACGTGCTACGCGCCAGGCCCGCTATCTGCAACAGGTCCGCCAATTTATGGTGATGCCTTAACCCGGCAATCAGACGCGCTTTGTCGGCGCAGCTGACCTCTTCGACCGGATCAAGCCCTGCAATTTTTTTTGGTACGCGACCTCCGCGCGCAGTCGCTCGTTCTCTTCTCGCAGGGTTTGCGCCGCATCGGGGGCGACCACGTTCGACGGCGCTCCACAGCGTCGTTCCGGCTTCATTTTGGGGCGCTCTTCTTTCTCGTTCTGGAGAGCCTGCAGGCGGCCTTGATCGAGATTGCGTCGCCAGACGACGACCTGGTTGCGATTGCGGATGTCATAGATCGCCGCGACTTGGCGGCTGGAGCGCTGTTCGCGATCTTGATAGGACAGTACCTGCAGTTTGAACTGCGCACTGCATGTGCTGCGCTTGGGGCGCAACCCGTCAACGCCATGCAGGCGGTAGTGGCTCACCCAGGTGCGGATCTTCTCTTCGGGCACTGACCAGCGCCGAGCCAGCAGGCGCCGCCTTCGCCCGCCAAGAAGCTCTGGACGACTTCCAGCTTGAACTCCGCTCAGTACTTCTTCATGAAACCCCTTGAAGTTCGTCCAACTTCTGGGGGCAGCTCAAACCCCGGGGCGATTCAAAGAACGCGACTTGATGAGTCGCGCTGAACAAGGTCTACGATAAGCCGCGCCATCTCGAAGGGGCCCTCCGGATGACGTCTACGAGCGATGAATTTGACTTCCCCACGCGCCGACGGCAAGTCAAGGGCGACGGCCTAGCGCTCTGGCCGTCCCAGTTGTCTCCTCGCCGCAAGCCAAGCAAATCTCCTAGTTGCTCGTTCGACACCCAATTGCCGCTGACGCCGATCTCTTGTCGCAACGCCTGGGCCGCGGCCAAGGTACGCATCCACGGCGGCTGCGGACCGCATCGGTGCAGACGTCGACCGACGGCACCTGCGGCATGCCCACAACGCCGGGCACCTCCGTCAACGACGCGAGCGACTCGATGGAGGCACCGCCACCGAATCGTCCATACACACGGAGCGAGGAGGATGAGCCGGCCGAGCCAACCCTCACTTCAACGTGACACATTAACAAGCACCGCTGCTTGCCTGCACAAGAGAAGGTCCCAATTCTGAAGGGTACTGAATACCAATTACGTCGCCGGCTTCACGGCCTCGACCGCTGGCAGTTTCGGAAATCTGCAAGCGATCGACAGTTCATTGACTGCAACGATGCGCTGCGAGTTGTTTTTTGCAGCGCTGTACGCTGTCGTCGCTTCCTTGATTTCTGCACGCGTCGATTCGTACACGATTCCAAGTTGTGAACCGGAAACGCCATTCTGCTGCAAAGTGTACTGTGCGGCATTGGCCGCACCCGAAACGCCACCCCATGCAGCAATCGCCGATTTGGCAGCTGCTCCAGCGGCCAACGCAGGGACCACGATCGAACCCGCAATGATCCCAACCGTGGCAATGGTGATTTGAGCCCGTCCAGATCCAAAAAATGAATCTCGAAGCCCGGTCATGTTGGAATCACACAAGGCCAACGCGCTTTGAAAATCTTCATCCAGAGCTTCTTTGGCAGTCGTCGAGGCTTCAGAGGCTTTCTTGTCCGCCTCCAATGCAGAATAGTTGGCCGTAGGCGCTTTCATGGTTGAGCAACCGGAGAGAGCTAACGTCACTAGCAGCGCGCAAGTGATTGACCTCATGATTCTCCTCCCAAGATTTGGCTGACCCGTGGTGATGCTAAAACCGAAAAAATCAGGAATCATCAATTCTGCAATTGAGGTCCTGGTGGACACATGCATCTCTCAAGCCCCACTACCCGATGCACGTTGAGCAGGCTGCGGCAGGTTCAAGTACTAGATCCATCAGCCAGGAGGGTTTGGCCAGTCAACCCCTAGCTTCTTAGCGGTTGCCGGCCCGACCACACCATCCGATACCAACTTCGAAGACATCTGGAACGCCTCCACTGCGGCCACCGTGTGAGGACCGTATTCACCGTCGATTTTCCCGGGGTCAAAGCCAGCATTCTTCAGCGCGCGCTGGACTTTTCTTACAAGCGGGCTTGCAGTGTTCGGATCTTCCAATATGAGCATGAAGGGCAAGGTCACCTCTGCAGCCACGTGACCCGTGCTGGCATATTGCAACTCAGGGACCTTGACCACAAAATCCCACAGTCTCCCGCGCACTTTTCCTGGCCTGACTCCCAAACCGGTCCCTGCAGCCTCGACTGTCTTGCCCAATCCGTCTGAGACAGCGACATGCCCCATCTTTCCTGGCGCCGGAGGCCTGCGGATCAATATCACACCGGGTGTGTTGACCGCGTCATCTTCGGACGAACTGGTGAGAACGCCGGACCTTGCGTCGCGAACCCAAGAACCGGAATAAGCTTCGGCAACGGCAGGATTAGACTCGTTATCTATGCAGCCATAAAGCCTCTTCGTTTTCTGAAACACGAGCCATGAAACAAACTCCGCGCAATCCCATGGACCATGCCAGTTTGCGTTGTCTTTCGGAACACGAATGTTGACGTATTTTTCGCCAATTCTTGTCTTGGCCAAAGCTACCAATTCAGCCCCAGTTGCCATTGTGTGTCTCCTCTTTAGGAACAAGGATTGTGATGTAAATCACGAGTTTTTGGGAGATTTACATTTTCTTACCTCTGCTTTAGTCATGGACGCAGGAATGTTGAAAGCGCTGTGGCATTGATCATGATCTTGTGGATGGATGAGGTGCGAGGCGCAAGTAGTTTTAGCGCTGCGCCCGCTAGCGGTCAGCTATGCCGCCCAAAGCGGTCAGTTCGATCGCAGGTCGATCGACTGCAACGGGTGCCCGCGCCACTTTGACCCCTCGGCAGCAGTCGTTAAACCGCCGTTTTTTTTCGCGGTCGAGCGACCAAGACTAGGACGTCCGCAGGCCACTCCAGTGCGGTCGTTCGGGCCAAGCGAGCTTCAGGGGCTTCAGCGACCGCAAACTGGCGCAGACCGTTCGCTCGCCGTCTTGGAAGCAACGGCGGCAATAGACTGGCTGCTGACCTTGAACTTTAATCGTTGAGTGACCGCCGCGCGCGAAACCCGCCATTCGCAATCTACTTGCGCGTCGGTCCGCTGTACCGCCGACACCGGTCTGTCAGAGCCGACCATCGACTCAACCCCGGCGAGCGCCTGCACTCGGCAGGGGTGGATTGGCGCTCTGCGCCCGTTGCTGCCGGTCGCCGTGCTTGCGGCGACGTAAGCTCTGCAGCATTGCCGCCGCTGGCGCCGAAAAGGTCAGCGCGCGGTCTGGGCCAAGTTGCTGCCGACAGGCTCCCCCTGCTTGCATTGCTGGGCGACCGAACTTAGCCGGGTTTCTGACATTGCGGCCGCTGTCGCTCGATCAAGCAGCGTCGGCGCGTGCAATGACTGTTGCCCCATCTGCAAACTGGTGCTCCGCATCCGTCGGCGCGCCGTGCCCTGAAGACCCGAAAGGCAGCTGTACGACAGTTGCCGTTCGTCGCCCGTACTTCCCCTGCAGTGATACCTTTTGCCAGTGGCCGACTATTGTTACGGTATGGAGCGGCTCGGACGAGCGTTCGTGTCCAAAGCTTCGGTATTGAGATGCCGCGTTTGATTCACGACCGTGCTGGATGTGGTCTCTCAGCACGGCTGGCGCCAAACAACGTGTGAGGGCCTGCACCCAAGGCGCAGACATTAAACAATTCTGATGATGACGGCTGGTTGACTTCGGTGCTATACCCCAATGCATTGATTGGGAGAAGAGACTATGCGCTCATTCGTCGTCATTGCCTGGTTCGCCGTCTGCCTGTTGCTGAGCGTCGCAGAGCACGCCAGCGCTGCGCCAAAAGTCTTCAACGACTACGTACTGAAGGCCGTAGATCATCTGGCCCGGACCCGATCCGGCCTGGGCTACGCCAACGCCGCCTACACTCGCAACCTCGATTTCGGCGGCGAACCGCTTCGCGCGACGCGGCCGCCGGTCTCGATGTGCGTCGCCGCGCAAATTGAAATCATCGTCGAAGCCCTAAACATGTACGCGGCCGAAACGGGCGACCAGTCTGTGTACAGGTTTCTGCCAGTTTTCCAGTGGCGTTCTTTGCGCTCCAGGAGCTTCAGAGGAATGGTCTGGATCTCGGATAACAAGGCGTCGCGAGGAACGGGCCATGCACTGAACACATTCGGCATGGGTACAGAGAGGGAGTTCGAGAATCTCATCCCGGGCGACTTCGTCAACCTCAACCGCCTCAAAAACAAGAGCGGCCACGCAGTCGTGTTCCTTGGCTACATCGACAGGGCTGGCGTAGTACTACCTCAGTACGGCAGCAACGTTGTCGGCTTTAAATACTTCTCGTCCCAGGGCTCGCTCCAGAAAGGCGGCTTCGGATACCGGAACGCGTACTTTGACAATGTCTATTGCCCGACGAACGAGGGACCCATACTGCGCGACTGCGGAGTCGCTCGCAGTCGGACGTACCTGACTGCCGGTCAGATGTTTCACCCCCACGACTGGGATAAATCGGCTCGCGACAAGGCAATCGCTCTCGAACGCAAGAGTCCCAAGGGTCCGGTGCCGCCGTTCGATTTCAAGTTCTTCAACGGCGTAACGACAGACATGGAATAGGTGGCCGCATGATTCGGATCCTCGCTCGAATCGCGCTGATCTGTCTTGCGGCCTCGTCGTCAGTCGCAGCGCAGACCAAGGAGTCGGATATCAAGCTTTCCGCCTTGATCGGGCATAGTGGCTCCGTCATTGGGCTGAGCTATGCGCCCAGCCAGAAGTGGCTGCTCTCGCACAGCTACGACGGCACCGCGCGACTGTGGGAAGTTGCTTCCGGCCGTGAAGTACGCCAGTTCACCGCGTTTCCGGACGGTGTCAGCGTCGCCCGATTCAGCCATGACGGAACAGGGGTGTTCACCGGCGGACACAGCGGTCAACTGCAGCTGTGGAATGTGGAAAGCGGCCATGAAATCGGCCGCTTCATTGGACATACCGCGCCGATCCAGTCGATAGCGACTTCACGCGGCGGCAAGCTCGTTGCGACCGGGGCAGGCCCAGTTCCTGCCGACAAGATCATCGATCCGACCGTTCGCGTCTGGGCGATCGCATCCGGTCAGCCGCTCGTCAAGTTCGAAGGCCACACATCGTCCGTCAGGTCCGTTCTGTTCTCGGCGGACGACAGTTCGGTGCTGAGCGCGTCATCCGACGGAACTGTCCGACGCTGGGACATCGCCTCGGGCAGGCAAGTCGCCATCGCATCGTTCGCCACCGCCGACATCAGCGGATTGACACTTTCGAGTGACGGAAGGTGGGCCATTGCCGGCTTTGAAGGAAGCGGAACGCGCTCTCTGGTCGTTCTCGACGCGACGACACTCGCCGAGCGACGTTCGTTGG
This sequence comes from Pseudorhodoferax soli, assembly GCF_003337555.1. Classification (GTDB taxonomy): domain Bacteria; phylum Pseudomonadota; class Gammaproteobacteria; order Burkholderiales; family Burkholderiaceae_C; genus Pseudorhodoferax; species Pseudorhodoferax soli. Next base: position 19,978 of record NZ_QPJK01000003.1, read on the forward strand.
GCTCCAGGCCGATCAACGCCTTCGCGCTGGCGCCCAACGGTTCGCGGGTCGCTGCCGCCTACCGGAGCGGGGAAGTGGACGTCTGGGATACCGAGACCGGAAAGCTGTTAAGCACCCTTGCCAAGGTGGGCGACCAGCGTTCGCCACGCTCCCTGGCATGGTCTCCGGACGGTTCCGTCCTGCAAATCGGATTCGACAGCGGCAGTATCCTGAGTGCCGACGTCTCGACAGCGCTCGTTCGACGCTTTTTCGGAGGCAGGGCCGAAGGCGTGACGGGCATCGCGCTGTCCAAGGACGGCCGCATACTCGCGGCCGCGCTGGGCGGCAAGCGCGTCGCAATCTGGGACCTGGAGAGCGGGCGCCAGACGCGTTCCTTCCTATCCGGGCCCGATGTGGTGGCTTCTATCGCAATGGCCAGCGATGGCAGCCTGCTCGCCACCGGCTCCGGCATCACCGACCCAAGCCAGCGCGCGGGAATTGCGGACAACTCGCTTCGCCTGTGGTCCGCAACAGACGGTCGGCTGCTCGCCACGATGGCCGGCCATCTGGATGCCATCGTCGACGTCCATTTCCTGGAAGACGGAAAGCGCTTGGCCACTGCCAGCGCTGATGGGACGGCAAGGCTGTGGAATATCGAACGCAAGAGCGAGATCGCGCGCTTCGGGTCCAGCGGGGAGAAATTCTTGGCGGTCGCCCTTTCCCCAGACGAGGACTACCTGGCCGCAGCGACGGAATCGAATGCTGCGCTCGTCTGGAGCGTTAAGACCGGGCAGCTATTAGCCAAACTTCAGGGACCGTCGTCGTTCTTAAATAGGTACGGAGGATCAGTACGTATCCAGATGGCTGCCTTGAAGTTTTCCCACGACGGGAAAAAGCTCTTCACCGCCAGCCACGACGGGATTCTGCGGGAGTGGTCGTGGGCCGATAGGCAGTTGCTCTTGGGGCATAGCACCGGCTCTGCCACGTTCGCTTTCGCGTTGGCCCCCGATGGCAACACTCTGGTCACTGCGGGGGAGCAGCCAGTGATTCAGCTCAGCAAGGCCGACGTCGCGGCGGGCGCGCGCATGCTGGTAGGCCATGACGCGCCTATTCTTCACCTAGCCGCCACCGAGAAGCGCATCGTGTCCGCGAGTTCCGACTGCACCATCCGCGTCTGGGACGCAGCCTCCGGGGCCGAGCTGATCAAGCTCATCTCGTTCCGAAGTGGCGGATGGGCCGCGATCGACCCGGAGGGGAACTTCGACGAACCCAACGCCGGCAATGGCTCGGACCTGTACTGGGTCGCCGGTCTCCAGACGCTGGATCTCGCCAGATTCAAGGAGCGCTTCTATCGTCCCGGGCTAATCGCTCAGCGCTTCGCGAGCGGCGCACCGGCGCAGGCCGCGGCCGCTGTGCTTCGGAAGGTCGCGCTGGGTCCGGAGGTCTCCGTTTCGGCAGGGCGATCGACGTTCGACGACGCGCGCCTGTCCATCGTGGACCAAGGTGGCGGCGTCGGGACGCTGCGGGTCAAGGTCGACGGGAAACTCGTGCTCGACAAGGTTGCCCTAACTCGAACGCCCTCCAGTCATACCTATCTTCTTACGACGAAGTCGCTGGCGAAGTGGCTCGATCCCAGTTCGCCTAGTACCGTGACGGTGGACGCCTTCAATGCGGACGGCTCGCTGTCCGGCCCTGTCACAAAACTGGAGATGTCGATCGCTAGGCCGTTCTCTGCATCTACCAAGCCGAGGCTCTGGGTCTTGGCCATCGGGATCTCCGAGTACGTGGGATCCGACGGCGCATTCGATCTTCAGTTCGCCGCAAATGACGCCAGTGACATGGCGAGCTCCATCTTTCTTGGCGGAGAAGCGCTGTTCGGAAAGGGCCAAGTCGACGTTCAGCTGATCGCGTCTGGAAAAGCGCCCGCGTCGCGGCCGACGAAGACCCGCATCCGGACGGCCTTCGATCGACTTCAGGCAGCGAAGTCGAACGACGTCGTCGTCGTCTACTTCTCGGGGCACGGCCTCAGTTATCACGACGAGTACTACTTTCCGACGGAAGAAGTCAACAGCCTTGACATCAGCGACGCGGCCGTGCGTCAGGCGAGAACGATAAGCGGCGAGGAGATCGGCAAGTGGATGGCCACGCCCGCACGAAAGCAGGCGGTGATTTTCGACACGTGCGCAGCGGGCGCGGTCGGTCGGCGACTAGTACGCCCGAAGAGCGCAACCCCCGATATCGTTCGCGCGCTGGACCGCATGCGTGACCGTGCCGGGCTCTACGTCCTGATGGGATCGGCCAGCGACAAGGAGAGCTACGAGGCCTCGCCCTTCGAACGCGGCCTGCTGACGCACGCCCTTCTGGAAGGTCTGCGCGGGGCAGCGACGTTCAGGGACGACAAGTTCGTCGCGGTCTCTTCGCTGTTCGATTTCGCGAAGGAACAGGTCCAGGACCTGGCGCCGGAGATCGAGAGCGTGCAAATACCTTTCGTATTCGCGCCAAACGAGAAATCAGAAAGCTTCGACATCGCGGCGCTCGACAGTTCCCTACGGAGCCGCATCCCGTTCCATTCCAAGAAGGCGGTACTTGTGCGGCCCATGATGCTGAACATGGACACGAAGGCGGATGATCTGGCGCTCACACCTAAGCTGACTCAGGCCCTCAGGGAAGGCGCGAGAGGCGACAGCATCGGCAACGCTCCCTACGTCTTCTACGACGTCGCACAGATTCGGGGTGGAGTGTCGGCGAGCGGCTTCTACACGTCGGCGAATGGGAGATTGGCCCTTTCCGTCGTCGTGCGAGGAGACAAGGCGCAGCAGAATCTGACTGCCACCTGTCCGTCGGCGGATCCGGCAGCGTGCGTACGCGACGCGGCAAAGTCCATCGGCAAGGCAGCACCGGCCCTAGCATCGTTGCGATAGTTCGAGCGAAGTGCCGCATTCGGTGCTCAGCGTCACACGCAAGCTCGCGCGGTGCCAGCCATACGCTGCATCCACAGGGGTGTTGCGCGCCAGCTCGCGACTGTTGATAGGCGAGCCCTTAGCATGCGGGCGATGGCGCGCACACCGACACTCTTCTGGCGCATGCTCGGAATCGTCATGCGGTCTTCGGGTTGGAGTTGGTCGAATCGGATGGTGGATGGCATGTAAACACCTTACAGCAGGGGGTGTTGCACTTAATATTCGAGGCCGCCATGCTCGTTCGGTTCGTTGGTACTCGGCCAGGTCACGTCGGCTACTCTTGAGTCTCCAAATGTCCCATGCAAGACGGACAGCTAAGCCGCAACTGATTTTCGATCGCTCGGCGCACGCTCAGCCATCATCAGTTTGGAGGAAGACAAACATACAGGGCGGTTTCAAAATTGTGGAGCCCAGCCTAGCTATATCAAGTGTCGGCTACCGATGCAGGACGCACTCTCACCACTGCGCTGAGGGGTCTTCATGATGTGGGCACGAGCATCGGCGATTACGTCGTTTTAGGAGGCCCAGATGTCCATAGACCTCAGGCAGTTCGTCCTCTACCTCTGTGTGGCCATCTGCCCGTGCGCTGCGCTCGCATGGGATCCGATAGGCGACCTTCAGAATCCCGGCCGGATTCTCCGCAATGTCGAACGAGAAGTTGGAAATGCCGGTCAGGCAGTTGATCGAGCCCGCCTTGAAGGACAAGCTCAAGCTGGGGCACCGGCCTTTCAGGGCTGGCTTCAGGAGTCAAGGAACACTGCCCGGAATGGTGGCACATCACCTATACCTGACCATATTCGAGGTCAGGTATCTGGCTTCTTTGACGAAGGACTTCTGCACAGTGTTCGCTATAAGGTTGGAGATGCAGGAATTTTCAATCTGGCAAATCTATCGATCCAATATGGCGGTGCGGGAGCTGTCACGCTGATTGACACTATCGTTTTTAAGAATTCGGCGGATGCCGAGAACAACGTTGTCTTGTGGGTTCACGAGTTGAAGCATGTACAACAGTTCCGAAACTGGGGTACCCGGGATTTCACGATACGGTACCTACGGAGCTGGAATGGGGTGGAGGGTGAGGCCTACGCCGCCCAGGACCAGTACATTCAATGGCGAAACAGCCAGAGTGCGGCATCCCCTCCACTGGCGCCGAGGTACGCTAGTCCACAAGTTGCCTTTCCGCGCCCGGTCGGGGCAACTGCATGTACAACGTCTTACGGTGCGTGCCCCATGGGCATTGCGATTGCGGCTGGATCTCCCTGCTATTGCCCTTCGATGTACGGCCCCGTTTGGGGGATCGCACGATAGCGTCTGCATTTTCCACGTAGTCAGACACGCTGACCCTGCTGCGGCGGTCACCAGATGGAACTAGGGGAGCGACTTCTTTCTGAAGATGCCGAGCGAACGCTATGGGCGCAGAGCGCCAATTCATAGCTGCTACGAGCAGTCGCTCGTAGGGGTTGGTGGATGGTCAGCTCTAACTGACCGGTGTTGGTAGTACAGCGGACCGACGCGCACGTCGAACGTGAAGGCGGGTATCGCGCGCGGCGGTCATTCAGCTATTGATCTCAAGGAGCAGCCAGTTCCGACCTGACGCGGGCAGTGACTGGCTGAACGACCGCAGATGCTCAGGAGCAGTCGCCCGCTGCGGCGCCACGAAGGACAGCTCCAGGCTCGTAGCGGGCATTCGACTCGGGCGGCCGGGCGGTTGCTGACCGGCCTGTAGAAGTCACTCTCCAAGGTCGGTTCCGGGCCGATGAACGGCATTGGGAGTACGGACAAAGCCGAGTCTTCTTGTCTTGCGTGCATGACAGCGAAAGCTTTGCGACTGTTCTCGTCATCCTTGCTTGGGCCGTCCGCCCCAAAACGGCAGCGCCTCTGCGGCGCCAGGCGGACGGTGCGGAAGAGTCAACACACACAGATCGTTACATGTTGTAATCGCGCATGACGTAATGTGATGTGGAACTTCTGTGCCGTCCAGCCACCCGATGACCATAGAGGGTCTTCAAGGCCCCGATCTACTCACCACATCCACCGCAACCGTTATTGATTCGCAGCACCTTTCCGTCGAGGTCCTTGGCGCTCCGCCTGCAATCCACCTGATAGCTCTCAGAATGGCTCAGGGGGGCCTGACTGTTCAGTTCCGGGGGGTCCGCTTGGCGCTAACGCACTTCACCGTGTTCAACCAAGGGGACCGAGGCCGCCTGGTGTTCACTGCGACGCACAGGCCGGCCTCCGGCCTGGCCGACACTGAGACCTAAGGCGCGTTGCCTGAGGCATCCCGGGCCGCCATAGCTTCTAGCGCATTGATGCTGTCGTCCGTCCCAGGAAGCCGCCGGAATGCGTCTAGGGCCAGCAGCATTGCTGGCCTGCTCAGCCGCTGCAGGTGGTAATCCATCTCAAGCCGCGCGACCAGTTCCAAGGCGGTCGCACGGACCTCCGTGTCCTCGGCAAGTCCTGCGGCCTTCCTGATGGCCTCCAGCTGGATCAGCGCGGACGGATAGTGGTGCATGTAGCCAATGTAGGCGACGGCGTAACGACTGGCGCTGAATCGTCGCAGGGGTTGTCCCTTGGCAGGTCGAGCACCTAAGTTCACGGCGGTCGCGGTGTCGGCCTACCTTCTGCGCATGTCACCAGCCTCAAGCTTGGCGTCTTGGGCAGACCCCTCGTGCCGCGCCTGCGTAGCCGTCCGGCGAACTCGCCTTGACTTGGAACCGCAAGGCATGCGGTCGTGTGGTCACGGGTCCGCAGCGATTCGTGCCACCTCTACAATTCTTCTGTGACTGCCAAACGCCGAGCCCTCATCCTGCTGATTGCCATGGTCTGGCAGGCACTGGCGTGGGTCACCCCGGCCCATCTTGACCACCAAGCCGAGGTCATCGCGCACATGGTCGTGCACGCGCAGGAAGTGGACCACCACCACCACGCCGACCAAACACTGCATGTCGAGGACGACAGCGGCGAACCACCTCACCAGCATGCCAACCAGGCGGCGCAGCTGCCTGGGTTGGCCCCGGCGATGAGCCTTGCGGCAAGCGACCCCGTCCCATCGGTCCTGGTGCCAAGCGCAGGCGTCGGGCATGCGCCTGTCTATCTCGAAGGCCCCCTGCGGCCTCCGCAGCGCAGCGCACAACAGGCCTGACAGGCCTTTGCCACGGCCGCGCTAGGCCGTGGCCGTGCTGGTGGTCCACCAGCGCCCCCTATCTGTCCGCTCGGCATGCCCCTGAAGGCGCGCCGCGCTCGGAACATCGTTCCGCGACCAACCCTGCCGTCGCACCGCGCGGGTTGGGCTGTTGCAACACACAGAGGGCTCTTGCTCCATGACCCGAACCATTTCCAACCGCCTGGTGGCATTGCTGCTGCTTGGCTTCATCCCGCTCGTGGGCCTCGCCCACGGCATCTCCGAGGAGGACCGACAGCGCATGCTCGATGGCGGATACCTGCAGTACGTCGGCCTGGGCGCAAGCCACATGCTCACGGGCTACGACCATCTGCTGTTCCTGTTCGGCGTGGTGTTCTTCCTGACCACGTTCAAGGACGTGGCCAAGTTCGTGACCGTCTTCACCGTCGGCCACTGCATCACGCTGGTGTTCGCGACCTACTTCAAAATCACCTGGAACTACTACCTGGTCGACGCCATCATCGCCGCGAGCGTCATCTACAAGGGCTTCGACAACAACGGCGGCTTCCAACGAGTGTTCGACATGAAGTCGCCGAACCTGCTGGGCGCCGTGTTCATCTTCGGGTTGTTGCATGGGTTTGGCCTGTCCACCCGGCTTCAGCAGTTGCCGCTGGGCGACGACCCCGCGGCGATGCTCGGACGCATCCTGAGCTTCAACGTGGGCGTGGAGCTGGGCCAGATAGCAGCGCTTGCCGCCATGGTGGCGCTGCTGGCTGCCTGGCGGCACCGGCCCTCGTTCAAGCGCTTCAGTTACGCGTCCAACCTGGCGCTGGTCTATGCCGGCGTCTACCTGCTGTTCACGCAGCTGCATGGCTACCAGCACGACACGGCTCCGGACAGCTTCCGTTTCCCGGTCGAAGAGCACCGCCACGTGCACGACGACATGAACATCGAGAACACCCAGGATGACAGCCGCAACACGCTCAACTGAACCCGTTTCCTTCTCCTCTCCTATCTCTTCCTTCAAGGACCGCACCATGAACAAGTCTCTCGTCGCCACCATCGTCCTGTCTGCCGCTGCCTGCGTGCCTGCCGCCTACGCCAACGAGGGCGGCGCGTGCCACTTCCATGGGTCCAAGCCCGCCGCCGAGTCGGTCGTGACCGGCTGCGCCGAACAGCGCAAGCAGACGCTGGTCAAAGGTGGCAAGCTCGATGCATCGTGGACTGCCATCAAACCCGAGAAGGTCGAGACCATCGACGGCAAGAAGGGCAAGGAGTGGAAGTTGACCTTCAAGAACCCGGCAGTGGCCGATGCCAGCAAGCAGACGCTGTACATGTTCTACAGCCTGCCGGGCAACTTCATTGCCGCCAACTTCACCGGGCAGTAAGCCATGCAGCGCGAACTGGCCTCACCCGCGCTGCGCGGCGGACTGCTCGCGCTGCTCGCTGCCGCCCTGTTCGGCCTGAGCACGCCGCTGGTGCAGGGCTTCGGGGCCGGCATCGGGCCGTTCACCACGGCTGCGCTGCTGTATGGCGGCGCCGCTGCGGTGGCGGCCTTGCTGCGCCGGCCCGCCACGCGCGAGGCGCAGCTGCGCCGTGGCGACCTGCCGCGCCTGCTGGCGATGGCCGGCATGGGGGCGGTCGTGGGGCCGGTCGCGCTGGCTTGGGGTCTGCAGCGCACCAGCGGTTCCAGCGCCTCGCTGATGCTGACGCTGGAGGCCGTGTTCACGGCCATCCTGGCCTGGCGCTGGTACGGCGAGACGCTGGACCGGCGCGTCATCGCGGCCGTCGCACTGTTGCTGCTGGGCGGCGTGGTGTTGGTGCTGGAGCAAGGCCTGGCCGGCCAGGTTCAGTTGCTCGGACTGCTGGCCGTGACGGTGGCCACCATCGCCTGGGGCGTGGACAACACGCTGTCGCGCGGTGTGGCCGACCGTGACCCGGGCCAGGTCGTCGTGGTCAAGGCCACGCTGGGCACCGTGGCAACCGTTCTGATGGCCTGGCTGTGGGGCGAGCCGGTCCCAGGCCTGGCAACCATGCTGGCATTGTTGGCCGTGGGTGCGACCGGCTACGGCCTGAGCCTGCGCTTTTACCTACTTGCGCAGCGCGAGTTCGGCGCCGCACGCACGGGTTCGGTGTTCGCCTTCGCGCCCTTCATCGGCGCCCTGGGCGCTTTTGCATTGGGCGACCGGTCGGGGTCCTGGTTGATGGGCCTGGGTGGGGTGTTCATGATTTGCGGCGTGGTGCTGCACCTGGCCGAGAGGCACGAGCACTCCCATACGCACGAGACCCTCGAGCACGAGCACGCGCACACCCATGACGACGACCATCACCTGCACGGCCATGACGTGATGCCTGCTGGCCCACACAGCCACCGGCATCGCCATACGTCAGTCAAACATGCTCATCCACACGTGCCCGACGCACATCACCAGCATCCGCATTGACCCAGCGATGCGGCAAGAGTTCTCCGATACGGCTTGCCGGCTGAGTGGGCAGGCGCTCCAGCACGTCGCGTAGATAGGCATAAGGGTCGTGCCCGTTGAGCCGCGCCGAGTGCACCAAGCTCATCACGGCCGCGGCGCGTCGACCAGCACGCAAGCTGCCGGCGAACAACCAGTTGGCTCGTCCAAGGGCCACTGGTCTGATTTGGTTTTCGACGCGGTTGTTGTCTGGCGGCAGCCGACCGTCCTCCAGGTAGCGCGTCAGCGCGTTCCAGCAGCCGAGGCTGTACTGGATGGCTCGGGCCGTGGCGGAGCCGCTGGGCACCAGCGCGCGCTGCTGCAGCAACCACGCATGCAGCAGGTCGGCCACCGGTTTGGCTTCACTCCTGCGCCGTTGGAGTCGCTCCTCAGCGCTCAACTCCTGCAGCTGCCGTTCGACGTCGTACAGGCGCGTGAAGAACCGCAGCGCCTGTTCGGCAACCGTGCTCTGGTGGCTGACCCACAGGTCGTAGAACTTGCGCCTCGCATGGGCCAGGCAACCCGCTTCAACGACGCCCATCTCGAAGAGCGCCTTGTACCCAGAGAACTGGTCGCAAACCAGCGTGCCGCGCCATCCGCCCGTTGGCGTCACGCCAAGGAACTCACGCGCGTGCTGGCCTGCGCGGCTCTCGGCGAAGTCGAAGACCACGGCGTGCATGCCCGAGAAGCGCGTGCTGCAATAGCTCCACAGGTAGGCGCGGTGTGTCTTGCCGTTGCCTGGCTTGAGCATGGCCACGGGCGTTTCGTCCGCATGCAGCACAGGGTGCAGCAACAGCTCCTGCTTGAGCGCGTCCACGAGCGGCTGCAGCTGCACGCCGCAGGCGCCGACCCACTGTGCCAGGGTGGAGCGCGACAGCGCCATGCCAGCCCGCGCAAAGATGCTCTCCTGGCGGTACAGCGGCAGGTGGTCGGCATACTTGGCCACCAGGACCTGGGCCAGCAGACCGGCGGTCGGAATGCCCTTGTCGATGACGTGCGGTGGCACCGGTGCCTGCACCAGGGTCTCGCAGCGCGCGCACACCCACTTGCCGCGCACGTGACGCTCGACCGTGCAGGAACCGGGTTGGTAGTCCAGCTTCTCGGCGATGTCCTCGCCAATGCGCTTGAGCGCGCAGCCGCAGTGGCAAGTGGTGCTGTGCGGCTCGTAGTGCACGTCGCGTCGCGGCAGGTGCGTCGGCAGTGGCATGCGTCGCGCGGTCTGGCGGTCGGGCATGGCTTGCTTGCCCGGTGCGAGGCGGTCCATCTCGCTGGCCAGTGCCTCCAGGTCGGCTTCGACGGCTTCTTCGAGGAGGCTAATCTGTTCGGGGCTGTAGCGCTCAGCCTTGGCGCCGAACTTCATGCGCTTGAGCACGGCCATCTCGTGCGTAATCTTGTCGATGACGGCCTGCTTGAACGTGAGCGCGCTCTCGGTGGCCTGTACCTTGGCCTGTAGCGACTGCACCATCTCGCGCAACTGGTGCGTGTCCAGGTGGTGCAGCTCGGCGGCGTTCATCACCCCGGTAGCTTGCCGCCTCCTTCGCGAAGGCGCATCGGCACATCCGGCAATTGCGTCAGAGCAGGCGGATGACCCCAGCCTCGCCCATGCGCTGCCAGGGCAGGCCCAGCACCAGCGCGTCGAGCTGCTGGCTCGTCAGCTGCAGCGTGCTGGTGACGTCACATGGCCAGGCGAACCGGCCCTTGTTGAGCCGCCTGGCTGCGAGCCACACGCCCACACCGTCGTGGACGAGCACCTTCATACGGTTGGCCCTGCGATTCGCGAAGAGGTAGGCGGTGTGCGGATGGGCGCCGCCGAACACGCGCACAACGCGAGCCAGCGCGGACTCCGTGCCCGAGCGCATGTCCAATGGCTCGACCGCCAGCCACACGGCGTCGACCCGAATCAACGCAGAATCTCGCGCAGCCAGGCCGCGCACTGCGACATCGACGACACCGGCCAAGTGCAGTTGACGGTCAGCGTGCCTCGGCGCAGTTCCAGTTGGACCACCTCAGCGGCGGTGCGCTGCACAGCTGGCGGCAAGGTGACCGCGATGAACCTGGGCTCAGGACCGACATCATGGGTTGAGCCCAGACCGGCCGGTGCAGGACGCGCTTCGCGCCGCCACTTGTGCACGAGGTTGGCGTTCAGGCCATGCGCCAGCGCGATGCTGGCCACCGACGCACCAGGCGCGGCGCACTGCTCGAGAACTGCCTGCTTCAGGCTCGCATCATGACGGCGGCGCTTTGCCGGTTGGCTGGCTTCCATGGTGTCCACTTCAATCCCGTTGGTGGACACCATCCTCGGCGGCCGGCCCGACAATCTCAAGATGGGTTTGCCGGACGCTTACGCGCCTGCCAAGATGTAGGAGGCACATCATTGAGGTGATCCGGATGACCTGTTGTCAAGCTAGCTTGGCCTGGAAGGCTGCCCATCTTGTCGCTGAGCGCGCGGAACGGCGGGTGTTTCGCGGTAGTCTGACCGGCATCCCCGCTACGCCCGCTGAACAGGAAAACGCCACATCATTGCGAACCGACGCCCGGCAAAAACTACGCGCAATGCTGTCTGCCTGCTCCGCTTAACGGGACGTTCTTGCTTCCCAAGACGGACCGAGCCAGTGGGAGCGCTGCTTGCCAGGCCTTCGCATGGCAACCTGCGTGGACGGGGCTGTGAATGAGGGCCGGACCGCGTTTCACGCCGGGTTGCCATCCCGCGCAAATCCCTACCCTGAATCTCCGGGCCTCTTGCAAGTCGCTTGGTCTATGGGCTGGCACCAAGAGCAAGGGGCGATCGCAGTGCGGGAAGCCCGGGTGCTGACAAGAGCCGTGAGGGCGTGCAGATTGATGCAGCGCAAGCGGCCAAACACTTAGCGCACGGACGTACTTAGAGCGGAAACCGTGGCGGCCTCATGCGCTCTCGCGCCAATGCCGCGCGGCCCTCTGGCGCAATTCTGTGAACGACCGATGAACGATCACCGTCCTCGGCGCTCGGCGCGGACACTGAGGCTTCAATAAAGCCCGCCGCGCGAAGCGCTTGAATATCGCGCACTGCGTCTTGATCATCGACGTGCAGCGGAAATGCAGCATTCGCGATGGATTTCAAGAATTGCATAGGCCGCATAGACATACACTGATGTTATGTCACCGGAGCAACGCGACAGCGTGACACCGTGCAAACCCGTCATGTCAAGAATGGAACCTAAGAAGGCGCCCGTCTAGAACAACGCGACGCCCAACCGGGAGCAGGCAATGGCGTTCCATGCGCTTCGCATTTTCGCTGTGTCGGGCGTGACCTCATGTACTGCCCAACGCTCGAAAGCCGAGTGCTTGGACGTGCTGATTCTGGGTACTCCTGAAGCTTTGCGTACCGTCGCCCAACGGATGATGCTGGGACCACTCGATGCCGAGTTCAACGGCGAGCAGTTCCGATTGACCAGATTCACTGTGCGGAACCAAGGGGACCGTGGGCGCTTGGTCTTCCGGGCAGACCACGAGGCGGTGGAGCGGTCCTACCCCGTCGCTAACGGCTGCGCCGATCCGCCGGCGCATTGAGGGACGCAGACCCCGCCAGGTTGTGCCTGCGCCCCGTGGACAACCCTGTGCCTAGCCCCATGCAGAATCCGTGAGTGTTGCCAGGCGCGGGCTGCGCTGCGGTGCTCAAGGAATGGGCACATGTCGGCCCATTTCGCTTGGGCCCCGTAAACCCGTCGTCGCGACCAGCGCTGTCGTCAGGCCGAGGACTCCTTGGAGCCATGTGGGGTGAGTACGCTCGCCAGCGGCCACCGACAGCAAACGCTGCACTGCTGACGTTCAGGTCGATGAGGCGGATGACAGCAACGGGCGCAATCCAGCCGCTGACCACGGTGTCGAAACTCCTGTTCACGTTCTACCGAACTCGCAGTTCACGATCATCCGGAGGCCGTGTCCACGTTGGGCCGAAATATGCAGCAAACGGCCTCAGGCGTCAGGCGCCTACAGTGGCGTCTAGATTCAGCATGCGGCGCACGACATGCGCCTGCGTTGAAGCGCCCATTCGTTCTGCACCTGGGACACCGGCACCATGTTGGCGTGGTCAGTCATCGAGGTTTCCGAGATCTCCTGCGGCCGTCTTCCGAGCAGTTGCAAGGCATCGAGCTTTTCCTTCGCAAAGTCGTAGAGGAGGTAGTGGCGACGAACTTTGCTGCCCGGCAACATATGGTTCTGGCACCGGTCGATCACGTCTGGCGTGATGCCAAATTCCTGCATCATGGCCGCGCCGGTCCGCGTGATGTCGTACGGCGTCCAAGCGCCGTTTCGGCCTTGGGCAAGGACAAGCGAGTTGACATTGCATCGCGCTCTCAGATCCCTGCGTTCCTTGAACTGGGTCTGCCAGTCACCGAGTTGCTTTGCCATTGCTTTCGCGTCCAGCGGTGCCTTTCCCGAAGTCGCGGGAAAGCACCATCCACCGGAGCCGGTGATCTCGTGGAGCTTCTTGATGTGAGCCAGTGAGAAGTCCGACAGAAACACGAGCCATCCACCTTTGATCAACGTCGTCATCCTCTCTGTCGGCTTGCGTCACTTCCCCCTTAAAAAACCTGCCCATGCGGCCATCATCTCGGCCCGCTTGTTGAATAGGTCGCCACGCCTATAGGCAGCCTCAACCTTGTTTTCAATGGCATGCGCCAGCGCCATTTCGCAGACTTCGCGCGGGTAGCTGGTGCGCTCGGCCGCCCAGTCGCGGAAGCTCGAGCGCATGCCATGCGGCACGGCCTCGACTTCCATGCGGCGTGTAACAGCAGTCAGCGACATGTCCGACAGCACGCCGCCGCGGGGGGCTGGGAACACGAGGTCATTGCCGTCGACACGGGGGACGCTGTCCAGCAACTGGAGCGCTTGGGGTGACAGCGGGACACGGTGCTCAACGCCTGCTTTCATGCGCTCTTTCGGCACGGTCCAGGTCTTGCCCGGAATGTCGAACTCGGACCACCGCGCGCCCCGGATCTCGCCCGATCGGCTGGCGGTCAGCACCAGGAACTCCAGCGCTCGGGCGGCCACGCCGCCACGCTTGCGCAGGTTGCTCATGAAGCCGGGCATAGCATCGACGGGCAGTGCAGGGTGGTGGCTGACCTTGGCAAGCTTCGTGGGCGCTGGCAGGAGCTTGTCCAGATGGCCACGCCAGCGGGCTGGGTTCTCGCCCTCCCGGTAGCCGCGGACGCGGGCCCAGTCCAGCACCTGCTCAATGCGGCCGCGTACCCGAGTGGCGGTCTCGGTCTTGGTGGTCCAGATCGGCCGCAGGATCGAGAGGACGTGCGCTTGGCTCACGTCGGACACCAGTACCTTCCCTATGGTCGGGCCGGCGTAGGTTTCCAGCGTCGCCGTCCACTGCGCGCGGTGCTTGGCGTTGCGCCATTGGTCGCCCTTGTCCGTGACGAACTGCCTAGCGGCATCGGCGAAGGTGAGGGCTTTGGCTTGTTCGGCTCGCAGGGCGCTGGCCGCCCGTTGGCGCGCCAGAATGGGATCAACTCCCAGTTCGACCTTCGCTCGCGCTGCGCGCGCCTTGTCACGCGCTATGGCCAGGGGCACCTCGGGGAAAGCTCCCAGCCCCATCTCGCGGCGCTTGCTGCCGATGGTGGCCCGCAAGATCCACGACTTAGTGCCGCCAGGTGCGATCTGCAGATACAAGCCGGAGACGCCCCCCACCGCGTGCATGCCTGGATCTTTCAGGCGTCCCACGGCCAGCGCGCCCAGTTCAGTTGCTCGGCGGACCATTTTCTACCCACCTTTCAACCCATCAAAGGCGATGAGATTGGTGGCGATTATGCGCGACGGCGTGAGACAGCCGCAAAGCGGTCTTCCCTCTGAATACCGCCATGAACGCGCCTTTCTGGGACGACGTGAATCACCATCGGGGCGGACTCCGTTTCCGCCAGACAAAACAAGACGGGCCTTCGGGCCCGTTTTTCTTTGGTGCTCCCCCGTCAGCACCGCTTCTCGTCACACGCGCTGGCGGGCATCGGGCCCCATTGCCCTTGGCTCACTATTGGCCGCTTGACGATGAGCGCCCGGGCGGCGCGTGCCATCACCACGATGGTGGGCAACTTCGGCCGAGCGACGCGCCATGGCAGTCAAACCAAGGAATGCTCGAGTCGGCCCAGGAGTCCGTTACAGCGAGGTAACGACTTTCGGCAGCGCAGCTCGCGCTTGGGGCCTTTGTGCGCGGCGGCAGGCCGAGCGTTGCGTTGGAGCGGGTGAAGGGAATCGAACCCTCGTATGAAGCTTGGGAAGCTGCCGTTCTACCATTGAACTACACCCGCGCGGCGCGCATTCTACTGTGGTCCGGCGGCCGTCCCGAGGCAGCGCGCTTCCTCGGCATGTGCTGCTGCAGCCCGGTACGTCCCCCCGTGCGGCCGGTGGCTGCAGGCGAAAAGGCGTTCGTACGAGCGCTGAGTCGTCCCACCAAGCCGTGAACCACATGTTGCCCACCTCGGTGTCACCGCCGCGTCCCGCACGCCGCAGTACATTATTGGCAACACAAGTTACGCAAATGAACCGGCCGATCCGATCATTTTCCAGAGCACTGGTGCAGAACGTCACCGCCTTGGTGCTGGGGGTCGGAGCCATTGCATTGGCCGCCATGGCGTGGCAGGCGGCATCCAGCACGCGCGAGGCCGCCGAGCAGGACCTGGCGCGCACGCTGGACCGTTCCGTCGAGCGCTTGCGCATGCTGGTGCAGGCGGCCGAGATGACCGCCGACTCGGTCGAGCGTGTGGCCCGGGTGCCTGGGGTGACGGCGCAGACGCTGCAGCCTGCGCTGGAGCGGGCCCTGGCCGCCTTCGAGCAGCGCCCGGAGCTGAGCTACCTGGGCATCGCGCTGGCGGAGCATGGCCAATACGGCAACCTGGAGCGCACGGCCGATGGCCGCATCCTGCTCTGGCTGCATCCAGGCACCGCGCCGGGCGAGCAGGTGACGCGCAACCTCATCCTGGCCGATGGGGCGTTCGCGCCGCACGGCCAGCAGCCTTCGAACGGCTACGACGCGCGCCAACGGCCGTTCTACCGCGCGGCGCTGGAGGACGAGGAACAGGGGCGCTGGCTGCCGGCCTACCAATGGATCGTGCATGGCGACGCCGACAACCAGGCGCCGCTGTGGGGCCTCAGCTACGTGAAGGTCTTGCGCGACCAGAGCGGCCAGCGGATCGGCGTGCTCGACGTCGACTTCGACCTGCCGGCCGTGAACCGCTTCCTGGCCGCCGTCGCCGACGAGTACGGCGTGCAGCTGCAGATCGTGGAACTCGGCCAGACGCCGCGCCTTGTCGGCGACCGGCGTACCCAGGGCGCGCCGCTGGCGGTGCCGGATGCGCTGATGCCGCTCCTGGGCGTGCAGGGTGGGGCGGCCACCAGCCGCATGGCGCTGCCCGATGGCGACCATTGGGCGGCCGCGCGCCGTGTGGAACTGCACGGTGGTGTGCATTGGGTCGTGGTGGCCACGCGCAAGGCGGCCCTGATCGGCGCACCGTTGCGCAGCCAGCTGTACCACGTGGTGGGCATGGGCCTGGCATTGGTCATCGGCCTGGTGCTGATCTCCTGGCGCATGGCGCGGCGCCTCGGCAAGCCGCTGCAGGAGCTGGAGCGCCGGGTCGAGCGCGCCGGGCAGTCCGATGCACCGGATGCCTTCGCGAGTTCCCCGGCCGCAGGCGGCTTTCGCGAGACGCGCCGACTGGGCGAGGCCCTGCAGCGCATGGCCACGGCGGTGCGCCAGCGCGAGGAGCAACTGGCCAGCAGCAACCTCGAGCTGCTGCGCGCCAAGGAGCAGCAGCTGGCCTCGCTCGCACTCAGGGGCGCCATCTTCGAATCGATCGACACGGCGCTGTTCAACCTCGACGCGGGCCACACCGTCGTGGAATGGAATGCCGGTGCGGAACGCCTGTTCGGCGTGCGCCGCGAGCAGGCCGTGGGCCGGCCCGTCGCCCAGTCCATTGCCGCTGCGGACGGCCCGGCCGATTGGGAGGCGATCCTCGCCACCGATGGCGCGGGGATGTTCCGTCTGGCCGGCCCGCACGGCGCCTTCGATGCCGAGTTGCGCGTGGTGGTGCTGGGCCGTGGTGCCGACCGCTCGTGCACGCTCGTCGTCAACGACGTGTCGGCTCGCCGCAGCGCCGAGCGGCGCCTGCGCGAGGAGCGCGACTACGCCGACGCCGTGCTCAACAGCCTGCCCGGCGTCTTCTACCACTGCGACGCGCAGGTGCGGCTGCAGCGCTGGAACCGCAACTTCGAGCGCATCACCGGGGCCGCCGCGGGGCAGCTGGCCGGCATCGATCCGCTGGTCTTCATTCCCGAGGACGAACGCACGCGCGTCGCCGGCCAGTTCGCGCAGGTGTTCGATGCAGGCAGCGTGCAGTTCGAGGCCGACTACGCGCTGGCCAGCGGCCGGCGCATCCCCTGCCTGTTCACGGGCGTGCGCTTCGAGCATGGCGGGCGGCAGGGCTTCGTCGGCCTGGGCACAGACATCTCGGAGCGCAAGCGCGCCGAGCGCCGGCTGCAGCACCTGGCCACGCACGACGCGCTGACCGACCTGCCCAACCGCACATTGCTGCATGAGCGCTTCACGCAGGCCGTGGCAACTGCACGGCGCAGCGGCCAGCCGCTGGCGCTGCTGCTGCTGGACCTGGACCGCTTCAAGATCGTCAACGATGCCTACGGCCACCGCTTCGGCGACGAGGTGCTCAAGCTGGTCGGCGAGCGCTTGGTCCGCCAGCTGGGCGCTGGCGACACGGTGGCGCGCCATGGTGGCGACCAGTTCCTGCTGCTCCTGACCGGGTTGCAGGACGCCGCCGAGGCGAACGCGGTGGCGGCCCGCATCCTCGCAAGCCTGCAGCAGCCTGTGGCCCTGCAGGCGCGTGAGGTCCATCTGTCCGGCAGCATCGGGCTCAGCGTGTTTCCGCAGGACGGCGAGAGCGCCGACCAGCTGATCAAGAACGCCGACCAGGCCATGTACCGCGCCAAGGTGCTGGGCCGCAGCACCTATGTGGGATTCACGCAGGCCATGAACCAGGAGACGCGCCAGCGCGTGGACCTGGAGACACAGCTGCGCGGCGCCGCCGCTGCCGGCCAGCTGCAGCTGCTCTACCAGCCCAAGGTGAGCCTGGCGACGGGTGCCATCGTCGGCTGCGAGGCGCTGCTGCGCTGGCACCACCCCCTGCTGGGCACGGTTTCGCCGGCCCGGTTCATTCCGGTGGCGGAAGACTCCGGCCTCATCGTGCCGATCAGCGACTGGGTGCTGCGCACCGCCTGCCTGCAGGCCAGGGCCTGGGCGGACGCAGGCCTGCAGCGCACCACCGTGGCCGTCAACATCTCGGCGCGCCAACTGCTGCAGCAGGACCTGGCCGCCTGGACGCTGGGGATGCTGCAGGAGACAGGCCTGGCGCCCGGGCTGCTCGAGCTGGAGCTGACCGAAAGCCTGATCGCCCAGGACGTGGAGAAGATGATCGCCACCTTCGAGCGGCTCAAGCAGGTCGGCGTGCGCCTGTCGATCGACGACTTCGGCACCGGCTATTCCAGCCTGAGCTACCTCAAGCATTTCCGGGTGGACACGCTCAAGATCGACCAGTCCTTCGTGCGCAACATGCTCACGCAGAGCGAGGACGAGACCATCGTGCGGGCCGTCATCGCCCTTGCGCACAACCTCAAGTTCAAGGTCATCGCCGAGGGCGTGGAGACGGCCGAGCACTGCCAGCTGCTGCGCGCGCATGGCTGCGACGAGATCCAGGGCTACTACTTCGGCAAACCGGTGCCGGCGGCCGAGTTCGAAGCCTTGCTGCGCAGCGGCAAGTGCCTGTCCCTGGCCGAGGAGGCCTCGCCCGTCCATGCGTTGGACGATGAGAGCTGGCTCGGCGGGTGAGGGCGGCTCAGCCGGTGTGGCGCAGCGCCGCCGTCACCAGCACGCCCAGCAGTACGCTGCCGAACTGGCCCGCGCGCAGGAACCAGGCCACGGCCACCGCGGCCAGTCCGCCCAGCAGCGTGGGTTCGAGTCCGCGGCCGGCAGCCCCCACGACAGAGCTGGCCAGCATGCCGGCCAGCAGCGCGGCCGGCAGCGCGTCGATGAAGGCCGCCACGCGCGGCGGGAAGCGGCGCCCGTGCAGCAGCACCGGGCCGATGGCCTTGATCGTGTAGTTGATGGCCGCGAACGCCAGCACGGTCCACAGCATGCCGTTCGTGCTGCTCATGCGCCGGCTCCGCGGCGCAGCAGCAAGGGCAGGGCCGCCGTACTGGCGAACATCAGTGCCACGCCGGGCGGCACCAGCCAGCACATGCCGGCCGTGACGAGCACCGCCAGCGCCACGGTGCCCCGGCGCCTGGGCTCGTTGCGCACGATGTCCAGCACGAACACGAGGAAGAAGCCCGGAAAGACCAGGTCCAGGCCGATCGCACGCGCCAGCGCGGGTTCGGGCGCGAGGTAGGCGCCGATGGCGGTGCCGGCCACCCAGGCGGGCCACTGCACCAGCGTGGCGCCCAGCATCTTGGCGCGGTCCACGCCCCCGTCGGGCCGGCGCGCGGCGGCCCAGGACGCATCGACGACCGCCTGCGCTTCCAGCGAACGGCGCCATGCTCCGCCCTTGAACTCGGAGGTCAGCGCCATCGGAATGAAGCGCAGGTTGATCAGCGTGGCCGCCCCGAGTGCGGCCGACACGCCGCCGCCGGCGAAGGCCATGACCAGCGCGAACTGCGCACCGCCGGCAAACACGATGGCCGACATCAACGTGGCCAGCCAGGCCGGCCAGCCCTGGGCCACGGCGGCGGCGCCGAAGCCCACGGCCAGCGCGAACGCGCCCACGCCGAAACCCGCGCCCACTGCGAAACCCGCGCGCCACCCACCACCGGATGCGGTGGTCCTGCCTGCCTCCATGCTATCCCCCCCCAATACCTGGAACGGCAAATCTAGCAGGGCGTGCACAGGCGACACGCCGCGCGGCGCCCCGCACGCAGAATGCGGCGCGAATTCCAGGGGAGACACCATGCACATACCACCCGAGGCCCTGCGCGGCGGCACCGTCGCCGACCTCATCGTCACTGCCATCGCCAAATACCCCGAGCGGGCGGCTTTCGCCAACGACGAAGCCCGCGTGTCCTATGCCGCACTGGGCCAGGCCATCAGCTGCATCGCCCAGCACTTCGACCGCCTGGGCCTGCGCGCCGGCGACACCGTGGCGCAGCTGGCCGTGAACCGCTGGGAAGTCTTCGCCGTGGTCGCGGCCGTCTACCTGCGCGGGCTGCGCTCGGTCACGCTGCACGCGCTGGGCAGCGAGGCCGACCATGCCTACATCCTCGCCCACAGCGGCGCCCGCACCGTCGTCGTCGACAGCCACCACCAGGCCCGCGGCCAGGCCCTGCGTGCGCAATGCGGCCAGGTGCAGACCTGGCTGTCCATGGGCCCCATCGACGGTTTCGTCGACCTGCTGCAGGCGGTGCAGGACCTCGCACCGCAGCCGCTCGTGTCCTGCGGCGATGCCGAGACCATCGTGCGCCTGGCCTACACCGGCGGCACCACGGGCCGGCCGAAGGGCGTGATGCTCAGCAACCGTGCGCTGGCCACCAACGCACTGCTCGACCTCGCCGTCAAGGACTGGCCGCAGGAGGTGCGCTACCTGTGTCCGGCGCCGATCTCGCATGGCGGTGGTTCGCTCGTGGTGCCCACGCTGGTGCGCGGCGGTTGCGTGACGCTGCTGCGCGGCTTCGCGCCCGACGGCTTCGTCGACGCCGTCGCCAGGTACCGCTGCAACCTCTCCTGGCTGGTGCCCACCATGCTCTATGCGCTGCTGGACAGCCCGCGCGTGCGCGAGGTGGACTGGGCCGCCTTCCACACGCTGATCTACAGCGCCGCGCCGGCCACGCCCGCGCGCATCCGCCAGGCGCTGGACATCTGCGGCCCGGTGCTGGTGCAAAGCTATGGCCAGACCGAGTCGCCCAACGACATCCTGCTGCTGGACCGCCACGACCATGCGCGGCTCACGGACGCCCAGCTCACGGCTGCGGGCCGGCCGTACCCGCTGATGCAGGTGGCGCTGCTCGACGCGCAGGGCGCGACCGTCCCCGACGGTGCGCGGGGCGAGATCTGCGTGCGCGGGCCGCTGGTGATGGCGGGCTACCTGGACAACCCGGCCGAGACCGCCGCGGCGCTGGCCGGTGGCTGGCTGCACACGGGCGACGTGGCCTACAAGGGGGCCGATGGGCTGTACTACATCGTCGACCGCATGAAGGACGTGATCATCTCGGGCGGCTTCAACGTCTATCCCAAGGAGATCGAAGACGCGCTGTGCGCCCAGCCCGGCGTGGCGGCGGCGGCGGTGATCGGCATTCCCGACGAGAAATGGGGCGAGCTGGTCATGGCCTACGTCCAGGCCAAGCCGGGCATGGAGCCTTCTGCCGAAGCGCTGGTGGCGGCCGTGCGCGAGGCCAAGGGGGCGGTGGCCGCGCCCAAGCGCGTCGACTTCATCGACGCACTGCCGCAAACAGCGCTTGGCAAGATCGACAAGAAGGCGCTGCGTGCGCAGCACTGGACGGCTGGCGCACGCGCCGTGAACTGAGTGGCGCGAGGCGCAGGCCTGGCACCTCAGTCGTGCATGTGCTCCTGCACGAACTGGCGGAACAGCTGCAGCGAGGGGCTCTCCGTGCGCCCGACCAGCGTGATCATGGCGAACATCCCCTTGGCACCGAAGAGAGGCCGCACCGGCAGCTCCACCAGTTCGCCCGAGACGATGCCCTGGCGTGCTGCGGCAACGATGCCGAAGAAGACCACATCGGTCTGTCGCACTGTCGCGATCAGGCTGTCCATCTCCTCGCAGCGCAGGCCGACCGCCGTGTTCGGATTGGCCCGCGGCCCGTACTGTCGCATCAACAGGTTGCCGATCTCATCGGTCAAGGTGGTGGAAGCGAGGGGATAGGGCAGCAGGTCGTCGAAGGTGTAGGCCTCCGCGCCCCGGGCCAGCAACGGATGGCCGCTGCGGCAGATGAAGCCGGCGCGCAGCTCCGCCACCATCTCGACCGCCAGGTCGTCCGCAGGAGGAACGGCGCGCCTGTCGATCACGAGCGCGTCGGCCGTGCGCGCGCGCAGCTGGCCCAACTGCAGGTCCAGGGCACCGCGCGTGATGCTCACATGCACCTGCGGGTGGTGCCTGGCCATGTGCACCATGAACGGCGTCATCAGCACCGCCGCAGGCCCCGAGCCCAGCCCGATACGGATGGGCCCGGAGTGGCCCTTCTTGACCATGTCCACGCTGCGCCTGAGCTCCTCCGCGCCGAACAGCAGCAACCGCGCGCGCGCGGCCACGGACTCGCCAAGCGGCGTGAGTTCGTTGCGCCGGCCCATGCGGTCGATCAGCCTGGCCCCCAGCGTTTCTTCGAGCAGCCGGATGCTGCGGCTCAGCGCCGGCTGCGTGATGTGCATGCGCAGCGCCGCCCGGCTGAATGACCGTGCATCGGCCACGGCCAGCAGATGTTCGAGTTGCTTGAGGTTCATGGCCTATCTAGAAGTTTTTCTTCTAGGACAAGAAAAAACAATGCATTGGACAAATGGGTGTGGGGATTCCTAACATGGTTTTATTCCGTTATTTATGTGTACAAAATGTACATTAGGATTCGGGCGAAAAACTTGCATCCAATTCCGGCGGAATAAAAAAGGAAAACGACAGCCATGCCCCATCCCCTGATCGACAGCATCACCGCCCACGCCCAGATGTTCGCGAAACTGCGGCGCGAATTGCAGTTGTCCTCCGAACGCGACGTGGTGGATTTGCGCACCGACGACCTCGTCGCCGGGCGCCTGGAGCAGTGGGGCTACAAGGTAGACCGTGGGATGGGCGGCAAAAGCATCGTCGCCCAGCTGCGGCGTGGCAAGGGCGGCAAGCGCCTGGGGCTGCGCGCGGACATGGGGGCGCCGCCTCTGCAGCCAGGAGCGGCCGGGCGCCAGTTCGGCCACACCGCCATGCTGCTCGCCGCGGCCCACTACCTCGCGCGCCAGGGCGACTTCAGCGGCACGCTGAACCTGGTTTTCCAATGTGCCGACCTGGAGGAGGGTGGCGCGCGCCGCCTGGTGGCAGATGGCCTGTTCGACAGGTTCCCGTGCGACGCCGTCTTCGCGATGCACAGCGTTGCCGGCCAGCCCCAGGGCCGGCTTCTGCTGCGCGACGGCGCGGCCATGGCCTCGCACGACGAAGTGTCCGTCACGCTGCACGGCGTCGCGCAGGACGGCGCGACCGATCCCGTGGTGGCCGGCGCGGCCATCGTCATGGGGCTGCAGAGCATCGCGGCATGCCACACCGGTGTGCAGCAGATGGTCGCCGTGCAGGTCAGCGGCTTCGAGGCCAAGGCTGTCCGGCTCAACGGGCCGCCCCACGCGAGCCTGCAGCTCGGCGTGCGCGCCCTGGCCGCCGACGTGCGCGACAACCTGCAGCGCCGCATCACCGCACTGATCGAACTGCAGGCGCTCAGCTACGGCGTGCAGGCCACGGTGGGCTACCGGCGCCAGGTGCCGGTGCTGTTCAACAGCCCCCTGGAAACGGAGTTCGCGCGCCAGGTGGCCATGGAACTGCTGGGCCCGGGCCAGGTGGAGGCGCAGGCGCATGCGTTCGCGGGCCACGACGACTTCGCATTCATGCTGGAGCAGGTGCCGGGCAGCTACCTGATGCTGGGCAACGGCGATGGCCCGGCGCAGGACTTCAACGAATCCAACCTGCCGGTCGGCGCCGCCTACTGGGCCATGCTGGCCCAGTGCTACCTGCACGGCGGCTGATCAGATCCGCTCGAACACCGCCGCGATGCCCTGGCCGCCGCCGATGCACATGGTGACCAGCGCGTAGCGGCCGCCCACGCGCTGCAGCTCGTGCAGCGCCTTCACGGTGATCACGGCGCCGGTGGCGCCGATCGGGTGGCCCAGCGAGATGCCCGAGCCGTTCGGGTTCACCTTGGCCGGGTCCAGGCCCAGGTCTTTCGTGACCGCGCAGGCCTGGGCCGCGAAGGCCTCGTTGGCCTCGATCACGTCCAGGTCCGATACCTTCAGGCCGAGCTTTTCCAGCAGCTTCTTGCTGGCCGGCACCGGGCCGATGCCCATGTACTTGGGGTCCACACCGGCGTGCGCATAGCCCACCAGGCGTGCCAGCGGCGCCAGGCCGCGGGCCTTGGCCACGGACGCTTCCATCAGCACCACGGCCGCGGCCGCGTCGTTCAGGCCCGAGGCGTTGCCGGCCGTCACCGTGCCGTTCTCCTTGACGAACACCGGCTTGAGCTTGGCCATGTCTTCCATGGTGGCTTCGGCGCGGAAATGCTCGTCGGTGTCGAACACCACGTCGCCCTTGCGGCCCTTGGAGACCACCGGGACGATCTGCTCCTTGAAGTAGCCCGCGGCGCTGGCCTTGGCGGCGCGGCGGTGGCTCTCCACGGCCAGGCCGTCCTGGTCTGCCCGCGTGATGCCCCACTTGGCGGCGATGTTCTCGGCCGTCACGCCCATGTGGATGGTGTGGAAGGGGTCGTGCAGCGCGCCGACCATCATGTCCACCAGCTTGGTGTCGCCCATCCGTGCGCCCCAGCGGGCGTTGAGCGAAGCGTAGGGTGCGCGGCTCATGCTCTCGGCGCCGGCACCGATGGCGATGTCCGTGTCGCCCAGCAGGATGGACTGCGCGGCCGACACGATGGCCTGCAGGCCCGAGCCGCACAGGCGGTTCACGTTGAAGGCCGGCGTGTCCTCGCTGCAGCCGCCTTCGAGCGCGGCCACGCGCGAGAGGTACATGTCGCGCGGCTCGGTGTTGACGACGTGGCCGAACACCACATGGCCCACGTCCTTGCCCTCGACCTTGGCGCGTGCCAGCGACTCCCGCACGACCAGCGCACCCAGCTGCGTGGGCGGCACATCCTTCAGGCTGCCCCCGAAAGTACCGATGGCGGTGCGCACACCGCTGACGACGACGACTTCACGACCCATGTTGTTGCTCCTGCTGGGAAGAAAAAATTGGCCGGCGATCTTCCCACGGGGCCCGCGGGCCAGGTGTCACCAAGCTGCCAAAGTAACAATTCAGTGCACGCCATGGATGTGCCGCGTGCGCGACTGCATGCGCGGCACCGGCTCCTCGGCCAGCGTCTTCAGGATGCCGCAGTCCTCGGTCGGATGGGCCTGCTGGCACTGGCCGCGCAGCGTCTTGAGCTGCCGCTCGAGCGCGCGCAGCTCGCGGATGCGCTGCGCCACGTGGCCGATGTGGGCGTCCAGCAGCGCGTTGACGCCGCCGCAGTCGCCGCCCGGCGCATCCTGGAACTGCAGCAGCGTGCGGATCTCGTCCAGCGCCATGTCGAGCGCGCGGCAATGCCGGATGAACGACAGGCGCTGCACGTGGCTGTCGGCGTAGTCGCGGTAGTTGCCTTCGGTGCGCGGCGCGGCCGGCAGCAGGCCGGCGCGTTCGTAGTAACGGATGGTTTCCACCGGTGTGCCGGTGGCAGTGGCGAGTTGTCCGATCTTCATGGCGCTTGACTCTACAGCGGCTTCAGGGTTTCCAATGCCTGCAACCGACGAAAGACACCGCATGAAGCATTGCTGTTCCGAGCCCGCACCGCGCGCGCATCCCGCCCCGGCTGGCCATGGCCACGGGGGCCACGACCACGACCACGACCACGACCACGGACA
This sequence comes from Pseudorhodoferax soli, assembly GCF_003337555.1. GTDB lineage: Bacteria > Pseudomonadota > Gammaproteobacteria > Burkholderiales > Burkholderiaceae_C > Pseudorhodoferax > Pseudorhodoferax soli. The sequence goes on from NZ_QPJK01000003.1 coordinate 45,133, forward strand.
CGACGATGGCGAGGGCGGCCATCTGCACGACCACGACCATGGTGCAGGCCCGGGCGTGGGCCGGCTGGCCGCGGCGCTGGCGCTGGCCATCGCGGCCGAGCTGCTGCATTTCCTGGCCGGCGACGCGCCCTGGTCCAAGGGCCTGGGCCTGGCCGTGGCCGCCGTGGCCATCGGCCTGTCGGGCGTGGAGACCTACACCCAGGGCTTCGCCGCGCTGCGCCGCGGGCGGCTCAACATCAACGCGCTCATGAGCGTGGCCGTCACCGGCGCCTTCCTCATCGGCCAGTGGCCCGAGGCCGCCATGGTCATGGCGCTCTACGCGATCGCCGAACTCATCGAAGGCCGCGCGGCCGACCGTGCGCGCAACGCCATCGCCGGCCTGCTGGCGCTCGCGCCCGAGCAGGCCGAGGTGCTGCAGAGCGACGGCAGCTGGCGCGCCCAGCCCGCGGCCGAGGTGCCGCTGGACGCTGTCGTGCGCATCCGCCCGGGCGAGCGCGTGCCGCTGGATGGCGTCGTGACAGAGGGCCGCAGCAGCATCGACCAAGCCCCTGTGACGGGCGAGAGCCTGCCGGTCGACAAGGGCCCGGGCGATACCGTGTTCGCCGGCACCGTCAATGCCGAGGGCGCGCTGCAGTTCCGCGTGACGGCTGCGGCCGGCAACACCACGCTGGCCCGCATCATCCACGCGGTCGAGCAGGCCCAGGCCACGCGTGCGCCCACGCAACGCTTCGTCGACCGCTTCGCCGCCATCTACACGCCCGCCGTGTTCGTGCTGGCGCTGGCGGTCGCGCTGGGCGGGCCGCTGCTGTTCGGCATGGCCTGGCTCGATGCCGTCTACAAGGCGCTGGTGCTGCTGGTCGTGGCCTGTCCCTGCGCGCTCGTGATCGCCACGCCCGTCACCGTGGTCAGCGCGCTGGCCGCGGCCGCGCGGCGCGGCATCCTGGTCAAGGGCGGCAGCCACCTGGAGAACGCGCGCCGTCTCAAGGCCATCGCGCTGGACAAGACCGGCACCATCACGGCAGGCAAGCCGCAGCTGGTGCACTGGGAGGCGCTGGGCGCGGGCGGCGATGCATCGGCCGGCCTGGCCGCCGCACTCGCGGCGCGCTCGGACCACCCGGTCTCGCGCGCCATCGTGCAGGGCCTGGCCGCTGCGCATCAGCCTGTCGACGACTTCCGCGCCTTGCCCGGCCGCGGCTTGCAGGGGCGCGTCGACGGTCGCGAACTCGTGCTGGGCAACCACCGGCTCATCGAGGAACGCGGCCAGTGCAGCACCGCCCTGGAAGCCCTGTTGCGCACGCACGAAGAGCAGGGCCGCACGCTCACGCTGCTGGCCGATGCCGGCGGCGTTCTGGCGCTGTTCGCCGTGGCCGACACCATCAAGGACAGCTCGCGCGAGGCCGTGGCCGAATTCAAGCGCCTGGGCGTGGTGCCCGTCATGCTGACTGGCGACAACCTGGCCACCGCGCAGACCGTGGCGCGCGAGGCCGGCATCACGGAGGTGCAGGGCAACCTGCTGCCCGAGGACAAGCTGGCCGCCATCGAGGCCTTGCAGCAGCGCCATGGCGCCACCGCCATGACGGGCGACGGCATCAACGACGCACCGGCCCTGGCGCGCGCCGACATCGGCTTCGCCATGGGCGGTGCGGGCACCGATGTGGCCATGGAAGCCGCCGACGTGGTCATCATGAACGACGACCTGCGCCGCATTCCCGAAACCATCCGCCTGTCGCGCCGCACGCATGGGGTGCTGTGGCAGAACATCGTGCTGGCGCTGGGCATCAAGTCGGTGTTCATGGTGCTGGCGCTGCTGGGCACGGCGACGATGTGGATGGCCGTGTTCGCCGACATGGGTGCCACGCTGCTGGTGGTGGCCAACGGGCTGCGCCTGCTGCGCGCCCGCGCGGGCTGAGGCCCTGAGACTCAGGCCGTCTCGCGCTGCAGCACCAGCGCGAACAGCTCGTTGCGGAAATGGATGCCCAGCCGCCCGAACGCGCGGTTGCGGTAGGTCTTCACCGTCGGCAGCGACAGCGCCAGGTCGGCCGCGATGCCGTCCTGCGTCATGCCGCGCAGCAACCGCGTGCACACATCGAGCTCGCGCGCCGTCAGCTCTGCGTTGAGCTGCTGCAGGCGCTGGCGCAGGGCTTCGGGCACGTGCGGTTCCGCCACCGGGCCGCGCAGCGCCACCTGCTTGCGCGCCAGGGCCAGCAGCGCGGGCGCCAACTGCTCGAAATCGCCGATCTGCGCGTCGCTGAGCGGGCGCTGGTGCGCGTGGCGGTAGAAGTTGACGGCGAACAGGGCAGCGTCCTCGGCGTGCTGCACGATGGACACGCGCTCGGCCATGCCATGCGCCTCGTAGACCCGGGCGCGGTGCTCGTCCGCCACCTCGCGCGACGTGATGTGGCACAGCTGGGTGCGCTGCGCCGGCGCGCCATCGAAGCCCAGGCTGCGGTCTTCGCGCACGGGCCCCGAGAGGTAGGCGTTCCAGCAGGCGCGTGTGGTGTCGGGAATGCCCAGGCTGGCCGACAGGTAGAGCTGGGGTGCACAGCCCGGACCGACCCGGTAGACCGACCAGGAGGCGGCCGGCAGGGTGGGGTGGAGCTGCTGCAGCAGCTGCGCGCCGAATGCGTCCTCCCCCAGGTGCTCGACCATGGCGCCCACGGCCGCGGCCACACCGGCAGGGGGTGTGCCCGGCCGCCAGCCGGCAGGGGTCCATTTGCGCATGCTCGAGTCTCCTGGTTCTCCCGTCATCCTCTGGGATGACAGCTGCCGCAGCAGGGCGGATTTACGCTCGGCGGCGATTCTCGTCCCAATTTCCCACTTCCTCGCCACACCCATGGACCCCGACTCGATTCCCGCGCCGCAGCTGCGGCCCTTCGCCGGTTTTACCGTCCAGGTGGCCGAACCCCAGGTGGTCGGCGCCGTGCCGCACGGCATCCGCCGGGTGATCCCCATCCTGGGCGGCAGCGTGCAGGGCGAGGGCTGGAGCGGCCGCGTGCTGCCCGGCGGCGCCGACTTCCAGCTCATCGTGCACGAGGGCTATGCCGAGCTCGACGCGCGCTACGTGGTCGAGACCGATGGCGGCGACCTCGTGTTCGTGCAGAACCAGGCCGTGCGCAGCGGACCGCCCGAACTCATGCGGCGCATCGCGCGCGGCGAGCCGGTCGATCCGGGCCAGATCTACTTCCGCTGCCAGCCGCGCTTCGAAACCGCCTCGAAGGCGCTGGGCTGGATCAACGAACGCCTGTTCGTCGGCAGCGGCGTGCGCCGGCCCGACTGCGTCCTGATGCGCTTCTTCGCGCTCGACTGATTCCACCATTCCAAGGAGACAAGCCATGAAACCTTCTCGCCGCCTGGCGCTGTGCGCCGCCGCGCTCGTTCCCTTCGCTGCCATGGCGCAAGCGCCGGCCTACCCGAACAAGCCGGTGCGCATCATCGTCGGCTTCCCGGCCGGCACCGGCCCCGACATCGTGGCGCGGCTGCTCGCGCAAAAGCTGTCCGAAGGCTGGGGCAACCTGGGCGTGATCGTCGACAACAAGCCCGGCGCGGCCGGCCTGATCGCCGCCTCCGAGGCCGCGCGCGCCGCGCCTGACGGCTACACGCTGATGCTGGGCGAGACGGGCCAGCTCAGCATCGCGCCCAGCAGCTACAACAAGCTGCCCTACGACCCGGCCAAGGACTTCATGCCCGTCTCGCAGGTGGTCACGGCCGACTTCATCCTGCTGGTCAACCCACAGAAGGTGCCGGCGAAGAACGTCAAGGAGTACGTGGACTGGACGCGCCAGCAGAAGGGCCTCTTCCTGGCCACCTTCGGCGCCGGCACGCCGGGACATTTCGGCGCCTTCATGTTCGGCGACGCCATCGGCATCAAGCCCGAGCCCGTGCACTACAAATCCACCGGCGACGCGATGAGCGGCATCTTCAGCGGCGACGTGTCGGGCGTGTTCGCCAGCGCCGGGCTGGCCGGCCCCAACGTCAAGTCGGGCAAGCTGGTGGCGCTGGGCAGCACCGGCGCGCAGCGCACGGCCGTGCTGCCCGAGGTGCCGACCTTCAAGGAGCAGGGCTACGCCAACCTGGAGTTCAACTCCTGGTTCGGCATCGTCGCGCCGGCGAAGACGCCGCCCGAGGTGGTGGCCAAGCTCAACGCCGACATCGTGCGCGCGATGCGTTCGCCCGACGGCCAGAAGAAGATGGAAGACGCGGGCTTTCGCGTCACCGGCACCACCCAGCAGGAGTTCGCCGGCGTGATCGCCGCGGACACCGCCAAGTGGGGCAAGGCCGTCGCCGCCACCGGCTTCAAGGCCGACTGACCACACCCAAGGAGGAGACAACCCGATGAAGAACACCCGTACAGCACTTCCCTTGTCCGCACTGGCGCTGCTGGCCCTGGCCGGCTGCGGCGGCGACGGCGACGACCTGCGGCTCGACCTCACCGCCGCCGAAGCCCAGGCCGTCTGCGCCGACATGGTCGCCAAGTCCGGCCTGCCCGCCACCACGCTCACCACCCGCTATGTGGCCGCTGGCACGCGGCGCCCCGGTACCGCCACCAACGGCGACTTCCTGGGCGGGCACTGCGTCGTGACCGGCAGCCGCGACGCCCGCACGGGTGTCGATGGCAAGCCCTACGCCATCGGCTTCGAACTGAGCCTGCCCGACCGCTGGAACGGCCGCTTCCTGTACCTGGGCGGTGGCGGCAACGACGGCACGTTGCGCGATACCTCGCTGTCCTCCAGCATCTCCATCGGCACGCCGTCGCCGCTGGGGCAGGGCTACGCCGTGGTGTCGGCCGACGCCGGCCACCAGGGCACCAGCGCCAGTTTCGGCGCCGATCCGCAGGCCCGCATCGACCATGCCTACAACGCGCACGACAAGACCGCCCAGTCGGCCAAGGCGCTGATCGAATGGCGCTACGGCAAGGCCGCCAGCTACTCCTACTTCTCCGGCTGCTCCGGCGGCGGGCGCCAGGGCATGATGTTTTCGCAGCGCTTTCCCAGCTACTTCGACGGCATCACGGCCGGCGCGCCGGCGATGCGCGTGTCCAGCGGCGCCACGGTGGCGGCGATGTGGAACAACCGCAAGTTCAACGACATCGCGCCGGCAGGCGCGGACGGCAAGCCCGTGCTGTCGCAGGCCTTTTCCAATGGCGACCTGAACCTCGTCGCCGACGCGGTGCTGGCAGCCTGCGACGCCGGCGACGGCGTGGTCGACGGCATGGTGCAGAACGCCCGGGCCTGCCAGTTCGATCCGGCGGTGCTGCAGTGCGCGGGCGCCAAGACCGACAGCTGCATCAGCGCCGCACAGGTCGGCGCGCTCAAGGACGTGTTCGGCGGGCCGAAGACTTCGGCCGGCCAGGCGCTGTACGCCGGCCAGCCCTGGGATCCGGGCATCCGCGACAGCGGCTGGCGCGCCTGGACGCTGGGCACCTCGACCACCGCCGCGCCCAACTCGCGCTACATCACGCTGATGCTGGACGCGCTGCGCAACGAGTTCTTCACGCCGGCCGACCCCGGCTTCGACGCGCTGGCCTTCAACTTCGACACCGACCCGGCGCGCATGGCCGCGTTCTCGGCGGTCTACGACAGCTACAGCGACGACCGGCTCGCCGCCTACAAGGCGCGCGGCGGCAAGCTGCTCCTCGTCCATGGCATGGCCGACCCGATCTTCTCGGCCAAGGACACGGCGGACTACTACGAGCGCCTGGCTGCCAACAACGGCGGCATCGCGGCCACGCAGGGCTTTGCGCGCAACTTCCTCGTGCCCGGCATGGCGCACTGTTCGGGCGGCCCGGCCACCGACACCTACGACTCGCTGCAGGCCATGGTCGACTGGGTGGAGAAGGGCGTCGCACCCGACACCATCGCCGCGCGTGCCAGCGCCACCAACGCCACCTTCCCGAACCGCACGCGGCCGCTGTGCGCCTACCCCAAGTTCGCCAAGTACAAGGGCACGGGCAGCATCGAGGACGCGGCCAGCTTCAGCTGCGAGGCAAGCTGATGGGGCAGGGCGGCGCGTGGCCTAAGATCGCGCCGCCCATGAACGACGCCAAGCCCGCCACTACCCCGCGCCGCAAGAGCGTGCGCGCCGTCAAGCCCGAGGGCCAGTGGCACCACGGCAACCTGCGCGAGTCGCTGATCCAGTGGGGCACGCACCTGCTGGACACCGAGGGCAGCGAGGCCATGAGCCTGCGCGCCACGGCCAAGCTGGCCGGCGTCTCGCAGGGCGCGCCCGCCCACCACTTCGGCGACAAGAACGGCCTGCTGGCCGCCATCGCGGCGCAGGGCTTCCGCGACCTGGTATCGCAGCGCCAGCGCCGGCTGGCCATGGTGGACGCGGCCGATGGCCCGGGCCAGCTGCGTGCGGTGCTGCTGACCTACATCGCCTTCGCGCAGGCCCATCCGGCGCGCTTCCAGCTCATGTTCGGCCCGCTGCTGGGCCGGCGCGACGACTACCCCGAACTGGTCGAGGCCGGCACGGCCTCGTTCGCCATGCTGCGCAGCGTGGTGCTGCCGCTGCTGCCTTCGCCGCGCGCCGACCTGCTGACCGAGGACGAGGTGGCGAACATCGTCTGGGCCGCGGCCCACGGCCTGGCCACCCTGCGCATGCACGGGCGCGGCGCGCCCATCCGGACCGGGCCGCGGCCGAGCGCCGAGCAGATCGGCGAAGCCCTCGTGCGCTTCTGCCTGCTCGCCATCGACGGCCTGGCGACCGACCACGCCTGACACCTTCGCGACTTGCGGTGCAGGTCGCGTGCTGCTAATCTCGCGCTCAACTAGACACTGCCTAGTTCGGCCCACGACGCAAAGAACGACGGAGACAAGCATGCATCCCACCCTGGTGTTCGCAGACCGCACCTGGCCACCCGAGGCGATGGCCGAACTGGCCGACCGCATCAGCGGTGGCCTGCGTGCGCTGGGCTTGGGCGAGGGCGACACCGCCGCCGTGATGCTGCGCAACGGCCCGGCCTACGTGGCCACCACCATCGCCTGCCGGCGTGCAGGCGTGTACCTGGTCTCGGTCAACTGGCACTTCAAGGCGGCGGAAGCGGGCTTCCTCCTGGCCGACAGCGGCGCACGCGTGCTGCTGGTGCACGACGACCTGCAGGCGCAGATCACAGGCGGCGTGCCCGAGGGCGTGGCCGTGCAGGCCGTGCCGCAGGACGAAACACAAGGCATCGGCTGGGCGGCCGCGTTCGGCCAGGGGCAGGACGTGCTGCCGCCGGCCACCGGCGTGGCCTTCAACACCGTCGTCTACACCTCGGGCACCACCGGCCGGCCCAAGGGCGTGCGCCGCCTGCCCGTGCCAGCCGAGCGGCGCGCGGCGATCGATGCGGCCAACCAGCAGGTCGGCCGCACCGTCTACGGCGTCACGGCGGCCTCGCGGGCCCTGCTCAGCGCGCCGATGTACCACAGCGCCACCATGTCCTTCGTGTTGAGCTGCTGCGGCGCCGGCGCCACGCTGGTGCTGGAGCCCGGCTTCTCGGCCGAGCGCACGCTGGCGCTGATCGAGCACCACCGCATCACGCACGCCTACCTGGTGCCGACCATGTACCAGCGCCTGCTGGCCCTGCCCGACGCAGTGCGCGCGCGCCATGACCTCTCGTCGCTGCAGCAGGTCTCGTCCACGGGCTCGCCCTGCGCGCCGGAGCTCAAGCGCCGCATGATCGACTGGTTCGGCCCGGTCATCACCGAGGCCTACGGCTCCAGCGAGGCCGGCTACACCACCTTCATCGACAGCGCCACCTGGCTGCAGCGCCCCGGTTCCGCCGGGCGCGCGCTGGGCGAGGCGCAGGTGCGCATCCTCGACGAGGCCGGCGCGCCCGTGCCGGCGGGCCAGATGGGCCTCATCTACGTGCGCCAGCCGGCCATGCCCGACTTCACCTACATCGGCCGCGACGAAGCGCGCGCCGCCATCGGGCGCGAGGGCCTCGTCACGCTGGGCGACATGGGTTACCTGGACGCCGATGGCTACCTCTTCATCTGCGACCGCCAGTCCGACATGGTGATCTCGGGCGGCGTGAACATCTACCCGGCCGAGATCGAGGCTGAGCTGCTGACCATGCCTGGCGTGGCCGACGCCGCCGTCTTCGGCATCCCCGATGCGGAGTTCGGCGAGGGCCTGGCGGCGGCCGTGCAACTGCACCCCGGTGCGGCGGTCGACGCTCCCGCCGTGCAGGCCTGGCTGCGCGAGCGGCTGGCCAACTACAAGGTGCCGCGCACCATCGCCTTCCACGACAGCCTGCCGCGCGAGGACACCGGCAAGATCTTCAAGCGCAGGCTGCGCGAACCGTACTGGGAAGGTGTGGCGCGCCGCATCTGAACCCTTCTGCCATCCCGAACTTCATTCCACGGAGACCTGCCACCATGAGCCTGCCCCCCATCCTGTCCCAGCGCCTGCGCCTGCCCGCCGTGGCCTCGCCGCTGTTCATCATCTCCAACCCCGACCTGGTCATCGCCCAGTGCAAGGCCGGCATCGTGGGTTCGTTCCCGGCGCTCAACGCGCGGCCGGCCGAGCAGCTGGAGGTCTGGCTGGAGCGCATCACGACCGAACTGGCGGAGTACGACCGCCTGCACCCGGAGGCCCCCTCGGCCCCGTTCGCGGTCAACCAGATCGTGCACCGCTCCAACGACCGGCTGGAGCACGACATGGCGGTCTGCGCCAGGTTCAAGGTGCCCATCGTGATCACTTCGCTGGGTGCGCGCACCGAGATCAACGACGCCGTGCACGCCTGGGGCGGCATCGTGCTGCACGACGTGATCGACAACCACTTCGCGCACAAGGCGATCGACAAGGGCGCCGACGGCCTGATCGCCGTGGCGGCCGGTGCCGGCGGCCATGCCGGCTTCCAGTCGCCGTTCGCGTTGATCCAGGAGATCCGCGAATGGTTCGACGGC
>NZ_QPJK01000003.1:54114-672710 GCF_003337555.1 Pseudorhodoferax soli
GCGCCGACGGCCTGATCGCCGTGGCGGCCGGTGCCGGCGGCCATGCCGGCTTCCAGTCGCCGTTCGCGTTGATCCAGGAGATCCGCGAATGGTTCGACGGCCCGCTGCTGCTGTCGGGCGCCATCGCGTCGGGCCGCGCCATCCTGTCCGCGCAGACGCTGGGCGCCGACCTGGCCTACATCGGCTCGGCCTTCATCGCCACGCAAGAGGCCAACGCGGTGGAAGGCTACAAGCAGATGATCGTGGACAGCAGCGCCAAGGACATCGTGCACACCAACCTCATCACCGGCGTGCACGGCAACTACTTGAAGCCCTCGATCCGCAACGCCGGCATGGACCCGGATGCGCTGCCGACCAGCGATCCGACCAAGATGGACTTCGGCAGCGACCGCCAGAAGCCCAAGGCCTGGAAGGAGATCTGGGGCTGCGGCCAGGGCATCGGCGTGCTGCACGACGTGCCGCCTGCGGGCGAGCTCGTGGCGCGCCTGGCGCACGAGTACGGCCAGGCGCAACGGGAGTGGCTGCAGCGCGTCGTGCCGCAGGCGGCTCAGCCGGCCTGAGACGAGAGCCAGACTGCCCGGATCAACGCAGGAGCGAGGGCGGACCGTACCCGATCCACGACGGCAGCCAGAGGGTCGGGCGGCAGTTCGTTCTTCTTCAGAAATGCCAGCCACAGCGATCGCCGAGAGGCATCGTGCGCAAACGCGTCGGTCAGCCCAATGGGCATCACATCGGGAACGAGGGTGCCGCGTCTTTCGAAGGTGGCCTGGATGGCGCGGGCCTGCAACTCGGGGTCCAGCTGTTCTCTGTCCAGCAGCACCAATAGATCGAAATAGTCCTTCAGACGGGTGTTGGTCATGCCCAGCAGGGCGATGGCGTGGAGCTTCTCTGCGATGACGGTGTAGATGGGGTACGCGCGCAGCCTGGGCGCGGGCATCCCGTCCAGCAAGACCGTTTAGATCGCATCCACTGGCGCCGGTGTGACGGCGTCGCCGAAGCCAACGTCGATCTGCGTCTTGCAGCGTGCCTTGGCCAATTCGGCGGCGATCAAGATACGCACCCCGCCGTAGCCGGCCTCCTTGCGGATCGTCTCGGCCGTGACCGAGGCCGGGTCGAAGACGATGCCGTCGTCGACCTCCACAGCGGCAATGTCGCGGAAGGTGTCGGCCACGGCTGTCGGATCGCTTGGGCCGAAGCCGAGCAGGTCGGCATCGCGCGTGGCCCGGTGCGGCATCTCGTACCAGAGCGTGAACAGCAGCGCACCCTTGAGCAGGAAACGGTCCGCATGCTGCGACCGGGTCAAGCGGTAGAGGATGCGCTCCAGCGCAAAGCGCACCAGCACTTGGTTGAAGTCCACGCCCTGCGTCTTGGCGACGTTGAGCAGACGCGCCCGGACCGAAGCGGCGACATTTGCCTGGCCCGGTGCGGGTGCTGGGTTCACTGGATGCTCTCCAGGTAGGGCCGCACGACGTTGGCGACGCGGCAGATCTCAGCGTAGCGCCAGATGTCGTCGACGGATGCCTTGCCCTGTGCCCGCGCGTCCTTCAGCGCTTCGAGCGCCACGTCCAGGCCGATCTTCTGGCGGTGCTTGAAGCAGTCCGCCACGGTCTTGGCAACGCCATACACGCGCAGCGTGACGCCATCGCGCTCGAACGCCTCGACGCCTGCCATGCCGGCCTCGCCGCTGACCTGCACCATCCGGATCGGTGGATAGTCGATGCGGGGCGCATGGCTGCCGCGCGGCATCGCGATCCACACCTGGCGCGGCAGTTGGGTGGTCAGCTCGTGGAACTGCAGCGCCGTGAGCAGGCAGAACACGGCTTGCGGAACTTTGACGGCGACGGTGACGAGGCTTTCGTGCTCCGATCCCTGGGCGTCTGGCAGACGGTACAGGCCGCGCCCTGTTCGCTCCAACAGGCCGGCGGCGGTCAGGCGTGTCAGGACAACGCGGGGAGCATCGATGGCATCCAGGTCACTGGCGCGCAACAGTCCCTTCTGGCGGGCGAGGCCGAGGACGCGCTGCGTGTGGGTGTCGTGAAGCATGAGGGAGTATGTTCCGTTTCTTCGTCGAGTGTAAGTATTTGACGAGAGAATGGAACATTGGGACTTGATGCCTTCAGGGAGGAATCGTGTGCTTGGAGGCCTCTTCGGTCGCCTCTACGGCTTCTCGCATCATCATCCGGTAATGCGGGAGATGTTCGGATACCTCGAACACCTTCTTGAACACACGAAGGTGCCGTTCGATGGACGAGTCGTCCAACGCGAGGTGCAGATCGTCGAGTGCGCCGTGCGACCCAGCGTTTACCCATGAGAACAGCGACTTGCAAACTGGCTGATCGGCCGGCTCGAACTTCTCCCACAACTTGTTGAGATCCCAGCCACCCAGGATCTTGAAGTAGGTCTCAAGGATTCGTCGAAGGGTGTTCTGGACCCCAGGTTGAGGCGGACCCGGTCGACGCAATTCCGTCCAGAGCATCTCGTAGGAGCTGGATACTGGATTGCCGTCGTGAAACTCCACACACGAGTGGCCGCCGACTTTGCGGACGATCCAAAACGTCTCGTCCTGCAGCGAGACCTTTTTTCGGTTTGAATCGAACGAGACTTCTTTGTGGAAGTGCACGTTGTGGGTCAGAACGAAGAGCTGCTTGACTGGCCCTTGCCTGCGCCTGATCGACTCGATCAAGCGGTGGATCAAGCTGCTGACAATGAACAACACATCGCTATCCAAACTCGAGACAGGGTCGTCCAACACGACAACACGCTCGTTCTGTGTGCCAGTGCCGCTGGCGCTGCCCTGCGCGAGGAAATAAAAGTAGAGAAACGTGATGAACGTGCGCTCACCTTCGCTGAGCGTTTTGCGGGCACTCGAACCGTCCGCTCGGCGCAGGCGGTAGCGGTCTCGACTTCCGTCGCGCTCGATGGAAAAACTGGTGAAGCCGTAGGAGGTGAGCAACTTGTTGATTTCGTCGACTGTCGGTTGAACGCTCGTGGCTTCCTTTTCGAGGTCCTGGATTTTCGCCTCGACGGTCTTCACGTCGTTCTCGAATTTGTCGATCTGTTCGTTGAGTCTGTCGACGGCTCGTTGGATGCCGGTTGCCTTGCGAAAATGCTCGTCCAGGTCGGCTTTGAGTTCGACGTCGACGATGTGGTGCCACACCTCAGTCGTCAAACGCGCCTTCTCGGTCACCAAGTTTGCGACCGTCAAGTTGTGCGCCTTGATGGCATCGTTCGCGATGGACAGCGGCGCAAGGGTCGCCTCTGTAGCCTCCGCTGAACTTTGGAGAGCGACTGGACGGCTTGGCTCGCGGCGCTTTGTCGCGATCAGGAGCAAGTTGGCGTCGATGCGGGCGGACGCTGCGTCTCGCAGTGCTCTGAGTTTCTCCACGTCAACCCGCGGATGCTTCGCATTGAGTGGCTCGCTGATCGCCATGAGCCACACGTGCGCTTCACGTTGATACTCCGACTCTAGTGCCGCGATGGCCGCTGTGTCAGTGAGGAAGGCTTCGTCGAAGTACTTTGACAAGCTGTCTTCGAGGTTGTGCGGTAACTGTTGTTGGCAGAACGGACAGGCTCCTGCGCTTTCTGCCAAGTAAGGCTGGCCTTGCTTGACCCAGTCGCTGTTGCCCAGCTTCTCAATGAGCGCGGCGACGTCCACGTCCTTCTTTCCGACGACGACCTTCGCGAGTATCGGAGAGGATTCGAGCGCAACGAGTCTGGCCGCCGAGGGGTTCGGAATCAGACTCTCTACGGCCTTCGACGGTCCGTAGACAGTCTTAGCACGCTCGCGCATCTCGTCGATGGCTGCCGCTCTGAAACCAGACGCTGGTGTTGCTGAGCGCGTCTCGAGTACTTTTCTGAGGAATTTTGATTTGTCGTTCCGATAACCTTCGAGCGCCCCGGCGAACTGCCCCTCGTGCTGGACTTTCTGTTGCCAGCATTTGGCTTGAAGCTTCTTGCCGAGTTCAGCCAGTTCGCCGAGTTTTCCGCCCACCACCTCAAGATCGGTTCCCTTTAGCGTCGAACGCCGATCCGCGATCTTTTCGATCAACTCGGTGGCTTGGCTTTTGAGTCGTGCGATCTCTTGCACGGCCTCGACGCTTCGCTTGCCAACAGTGAAGACGCCTTTGATGTCTTCTCCGCCGAAGTTCTCTTCGACGAAGTCGCGGTTGTAGACCAAGGCATCAATCGGTCGACCACCCTTCCAGGTTAGGGTGCAGTGGCTATGGTCGGAATGGGCTGGATCGGCGATTACGCGGGAGATCGTTGTCTTGCCGGAACCATTGGCACCGTACAAGTAGTTCACTCCCTTAAGATTGCGCAGCGACTGCGGTCCTTGTACATACGTTGCAACACCTGCCAAGCGGATTGTTTCAATCATGCGGCTCTCTTGCTTCATGCAGCCTGGAGGCGACCCGGCGCGCGTTGTTGTTCCCTGGTTCTTGCTGATCCAGGGGGCGGTGCCGAAGCACAAGCGTTCACCCCCTCGCCCCCTGTAGAACCTGCTCCAGCCGCGCCCGACTCGAAGCGGCGAGCCGGCTCACCCCCATGGTCCGCGCCATCGCAATCACTGCCTCATGACCGGTCCGCCCCGACCGCAACACGCGCCGCGCCAGCGGCAGCAATTCCTGCTCGCAGATCTCCTGCACGCTGCGCGCGCCTTCGTCGTCGCCCGCGGGCCTGAAATCCACGTCCGTCCCCGGCACCAGGCCCTCCGGCCAGTAGAAGGTGCCGCCCGCTTCCTCGGTCATGCCGAAACGCTGGCGCGCGATGCGTTCCACTCGCTCCTGGATTCGGCTGCCCGTCCGTTGGAACCCGTGGGCGCGCGCGATACGCCGCGCCAGCACAGCGTCGAGCACCGGCCCTTCTTGCTGCACCACGCATGCGACCATGGCCTGCAGCACCTCGTCATAGCCGATGTCGTGAAAGCGCTCGGGCGCGATGGCGTCGGGCGGCACGGAGTCGGCCGGTCGCGCTGCTTCGTAGCGGCGCCCGGGCACCGCATCGGCTACGGCCTGCGCAACAAGCGGCTCGGCGGACGCGGCTCGCGCGTACAGCGCATCGGCCGGCACCAACGCATCGTGCGAGTCGGCGGTATCCGCCGCTGCCGCCTGCTCCGCCGCGCGCGCGATGGCGGCTGCCGCTTCGTCTATTGCCAGCGATTCTGGCGCGCGTTCATCGCTGCCAGCCGAATCCGCCGCGTCCTGGTGCACGACCAGGGCCGCTGCTTCCTCAGCCCTGCGCTGCCGGTCCTGCTCCAGCAGCGCCGTCAGCCCTTCATGGACGCGCTCCAGAGTGCCGCCCGGGTTCACCCACCAGTCGGTGGACCACACCCGCACGATCTGCCAGCCCAGCCCGCGCAGCACCTGTTCGCGCAGCTTGTCGCGGTCGCGCGCGGTGGCCGAGCGGTGGTAGGTGGCGCCGTCACATTCCACGCCGGCCAGGTAGCGGCCGGCGTGGTCGGGATGCACCACGCCCAGATCGACGCGGAAGGCCGAGGCGCCGATCTGCGTGTGCACCTGCCAGCCCTTGCGCTGCAGCGCGGCGGCTACGCCAGCTTCGAAGGGGCTGTCGAAGTCGCCCTGGCTGCCATGGTGGGCTTCGGCCAGCGCGCGCGGGCCGCGTTCGGCGAATTCGAGGAAATGCTTGAGGTCGCGCACGCCGGCAGCCTTGGTGCGCGACAGGTCCATCTGCTCGCCGCGCAGGCTGGCGAACACGCGCAGCTCGTGCCGCGCCCGCGTCACGGCCACGTTTAGCCGGCGCTCGCCGCCGTCGCGGTTCAGCGGTCCGAAGTTCATCGACACCACGCCCGCCAGGTCGGGGCCATACGTGATCGAGAAGTACATGATGTCGCGCTCGTCGCCTTGCACGCTCTCCAGGTTCTTCACGAACACGGGTTCGAGTTCGACCTGGGAGAACCAGGGTTCCAGCCCCGGGTTCTTGCGGCGTTCGGCGTCCAGCAGATCTTCGATCAGGCGCTGCTGCTCGGTGTTGAAGGTGACCACGCCGATGGTCAGACCCGAGGCGCGAAAGCCCGGTGACTGCAGGCGCGTCACCAGGTCTGCCACCAGCGCGCGGGCTTCGGGCTGGTTGATGCGGGCGCCGCCTTTTTCGTACTGGCCCTGCACATGGTGGAGGCTCACCGCGCGGTCGTCGGTGACCGGCGAGGGGAAGGTGACAAGGCCACCGCCGTAGTAACGGTGGTTGCTGAAGGCGATCAGGCTTTCGTGGCGCGAGCGGTAGTGCCAGGCCAGGGGGCGCGTCGGCAGGCTGGCGCCCAGGCATTCGTCGAGGATGCTTTCCAGGTCGCCTTCCACGTCTTCGGAGTCGCCCTCTGAACTGTCGGCACGGTCGAAGAAGTTGGTAGGCGGCAGTTGCTTGGGGTCGCCCACCATCACCACCTGGCGGCCGCGAGCCATGGCGCCGATGGCGTCCCACACGGGGATCTGCGAGGCCTCGTCGAATACCACCAGGTCGAAGCCGCGCGCGTCGGGCGAGAGGTATTGCGCGATCGACAGCGGGCTCATCAGCAGGCAGGGCGTGAGGCGCAGCACGGCGCTGGGCACTTCCTGCAGCAACTGGCGCAGCGGCAGGTGCCGGGTCTTCTTGGTGATTTCGCGGCGCAGCACGCCCCATTCGCCGCTGCGTTGCGGGCTGTCGAGCGCGGGCAGATCGGCGCAGAGTCGGGCGCGGATCCACTGGCGGGTGAGGGCGGTGTAGGTCTCGTCCAGCGCGCGGAAGTCGTCGATGCGGCGCTCGTGCTCGGCCGAGACGAAGCGCTTGAGCACCTCGTCTTCGTCTACCGCCGCGGACAGCCACCAGCGGGCGTAGTTGACGTCGAACGCGGTGCTGGCCTGGGCCGGTGCGATGTCGCCGGCTTGCAGTGCGCTGGCCAGCGTGGCCAGCCCGGCAGTGCGCGCGTCTGCCTGCGCACTGCGCCAGGCGCACCAGGCGTGCAGGCCGGTATGCGCGGCGTCGAGCCGAGAGGCAATGTCTGCCAGTTCCTCGGGCGTGAACTCGGCCAGGTGCCGGCGTGCCTCGTCAGGCTGGGCGGCCTGGGTGCTGAAGGCGTCGGCTGCCGCGTGCAGTACGGTCAGTGTGGCGAGGATCCGCTGGCAGGCCTGGCCAACGGGTGCGGGACCCGCAAGTTCGTGCGGGCGTTCGGCGAGCACGCGGTGGATGGCGGCCCGCATGGCATCGGCGGCCGGGGCCGGCTCGTTCAGCCCGTCCAGGCCGGCTTGCAGCAATGCGTGGAAGCGCAGCATCTGGGCGATGGCGTCCGGCGCGGTGTCCAGCGCCTGCCACAGGCCGGGGCATTGGGCGTGCAATTCGGGCTGGTCCAACAGGCGCGCCTCAAGTGCGGCGCGGGCTTGCAGGCGCTGGTGTTCGGCCTGCAAATGCGGGCCGCAGCTGCCCTCGAGCACAGCAGCGTGTGCCATGTGCAGCGTGCCGCGCTGTGTGAGGCTTTGTCGCTCGTGCTCAAACGCCAGGGCCGCGCGCAGCGCTTCAGCATCGGTGTCGTGGCCGCGCCAGAGGCCGTCGCTGGGTTCGGTCAGCGGGGCCAGTTCGTCGATGCGGCGCTCCAGTTCCTGCAGCGTGGCCAGGCGTCGCGCTTCGGCCACCCAGCGCTCGCCACAACTGCCTTCAGCGGCGGCGGCCAGGCCGTCCAGCGTGTAGGGCCGTCGGGTGCGAGCGGCCTGCAGCGCGGCGTTGGCCAGTAGGGCGCTGCGAGCGTGGTCGCACCGGGTCTTCTCGCCGGCCCACAGGCCGTCAACCGCGGCACCGGGGTTGAGCTGGGCCAGCTCGTCGCGCAGACCCTTGATGCGCACCAGCGCGGCCAGATCGTCGGCGATGCGCGGCTCGCCCGTGCCTTCGATCACCGTGTCCAGCGTGGCGCGCAGCTTGCGCTTGGCAAGCGACGACAAGGGCCAGATGGCTTTGCCGGCTTTGTCCCATTCGCGCTGCAGCGCTGCGACGTTCAACTGCGCGACGCCTGAACCGTAGGGCACCGACAGGCCGGCGCGCAACGCCGCGATCTCGTCGATCCAGCGGAGGCCGCGTTCGAGTTCCTCGCACACAGTGACCGGCCAGGGCGTGCCCAGCTCGGCGTGCACGCGCTGGTGCTGGGCGATCAGATCAAGGCCCTGAGCCAGGCGGGCCTGCTGTTCGGTGGACCATGGCGCGCGCATCGCGGCCGAGTGGGCATGGTGGCGGGCCAGCAGATCGGCGGCGGCCTGCAGGTCGGCGCACAGCTGGGCGCTGTGGGGCAGGGCGCAGAACGCCCAGGGCTGGCCAGCGGCCGTTGGCAAGGCGTGGGCCAACACGCCCAGCGATGTCCGAGCGCCGCGTTGCAATGCGGGCAGTTCGATGGCCAGATGCTGGCCCAGTTGGCGGGCAGCTGCGCAGCATTGCACGCCGGCATCGCGCAGCGTGCGTGCAGCCTGCACCATGTCCTGCTGCCAGCGGGCCGACCAGTCGCTGCGGTACACCGGCGTCAGCGGGCCAGCCGCCAGGTGCTGCGGCCCAACGGCAGCGGCATTGGCCTGCAGCCGGCCGGCCAGGTTGCGCAGCGCGGTACGTGCGGCTTCGTCGTGCGTGCGGGGCGAGGGCCAGGTCAGGCCCAAATCGGGCAGGTTCGCGCCGCCGGTCACCGCGCCGATGGCCTGGTACACCGTGAGTCCGTTGCCGTGCCGGTGGTGCAGGCGCGCCACGTAGCTGGAGAGCTGTTCGCGCAGCCGGGCCAGCTCGCTCGCCTTGGCGGCCCAGTCGGCGGCATCCACCTCGCCCCGGCTTTCCCAGGACTGCTTGAGTTGCCCCAGCACGTCGAGCTTGCGCGTCTTGCTGGAGTGCAACTCCAGGCAGAACTCGCCCAGGCCCACTTCGCGCAGCCGTCGGTAGACCACGTCCAGCGCGGCGATCTTCTCGGCGACGAACAGCACGCGCTTGCCTTCGGCCAGACACTGGGCGATGAGGTTGGCGATGGTCTGGCTCTTGCCGGTGCCGGGCGGGCCGATCAGCACAAAGTCCTTGCCGCGTGCGGCCGCCAGGATGGCCGAGAGCTGCGACGAATCGGCGGGCAGCGGGCTGAACACCTGCTGTGGTGTGTAGTCGACATCGAGCCGCCGCGCATCGGGGAAGGCGACTTCGGCCGCGCGGGCGTAGGGCTCGCGCGGCGTGTCCAGCAGGTGCGCCACCACGGGCGAGCCGCGAAGGTCTTCGGTGCGTTCAGCCAAGTCTTTCCACATCAGGTACTTGGCGAACGAGAACATGGAAAGCACCACGTCCTCGCTGACTTCCCAACCGCGGATGTCCTTGATGGCGGCGCGCACGCGCTTCCAAAGGCCAGAAATGTCCAGACCGCTTTCGTCGCGCGGCAAGTCACCGGCAGGCACGCCCAGGTCGAGCTGGAAGTCCTGGCGCAGCATCTCCATCAATGTGGGGTTGAAGCGTGGTTCGTCTTCGTGCAGTTGCAGCGTGAAGCCCGCGCGGGCGCTGCGGCGGTCCAGCGTCACTGGCAGCAGCAGGAGGGGGGCCTTGACGCGGACCTCAGGCTTGTCGGGTCGCGTCCACACCAGGAAGCCGAGTGCCAGGAACAAAGTATTGGCGCCGCCTTCCTGCAGTGCGTTGCGCGCGCCACGGTACAACTCGACCAGGCGGCTTTCCAGCTCGTGCGCGTCCAGGCGGATGAAGACCTCACGGCGCAGCAGGGCCTCGGCCGCATGCGCGCGCCGCAAATCTTCCAGGCTGCGTGCCTCATGCAATGCCTGGCTGCGCGGATCGCGGCCTTGCATCAGCTCTGGGCTTTGCAGCAGCTTGAGCGTCTGGCCTTCGGCCAGTGCGTCTTCCAGGTCGGGCGCGGCCCCGTCGAGCAGCAGTGCCTTGCTGCCGGCCTTGAAGTTGAGCAGCGCGTTGCGCAGTGACAAGTCGAGCAGTTTGCGCTGCCAGCGGGCCAGGCGGTCCTTGGGGTCGAGGTCGGTGGCAGGGGGCTCCTGCGTGATCTCGTTGGGCAGCTCCGGCGCGTCTTCCAGGGTGACGGCAGCAGGTGGGGCGTCTGCGGCCGAGACTTGATCGGGCGCTGCGTGACCCAGCGCCAGCGGTTTGATGCGAGACATGCGGGCGCGCTGCACATCGACGGCCAACTGGAAGCTGTCGTCCTGGTCTTCACCAAGCTGGCGCTGCGCATTGGCGATGGCCTGGCTGAACCCGACCGGCTGGCCCTGGGCGGCGAGCGTGGTTTCGAAGACCAGCAGTTCCTGCAGTTGGAGGCGCTTGCGCAGCGCCGTGATGTCGTCAACGACGGTGGTGGAGAACCGCTCGTCGCGCAGCCACACGCCAACGAAGGAATGGCCCTTGGTGAACACCAGCAGCGGGTGCAGGTGTGCCTGTTCCAAACAGGCGGCGAACAGCAGCGTGAGGTCCAGGCAGGTGCCCAGACCCGTCCAGTACCTGGCCTGGGCTGCGCACCTTCTGGCCGGTGTGTTCGAAGCTGGCTGGCGGCAGCGCGTAGTGCAGTTGACGTTGCAGCACGGCTGTCCAGATGCCGGAGGCCAGTTCCCAAGCGCGCTTGGCGCCGTGGCTGTAGCCGTCGATGGCGCCGTCCTTGCCGCCGGCCTGCAGCGCCAGCGCTGCCGCCTTCAATACACGGTCGACGGCCGGATCGTTGGGCTGCACGAAGGCGGCCACCATCTCGGGCAACTGGCCAATGCCGCCCCACTGGTTGCGCGCCAGCAGTTCGACCCTGCTTTCGTGCTGCGCGAGGACGGTCCCTGGCTGTGCCGCGGCACGTAGTTCGAAGCGAAGCGTGGACTGTTCGGACTCGGTGAGCCTCGACAGGAGCGCGCCATCGAGTTGCACGTCGAGGTCGCCGAGGTGGTAGGTCTCTCCGGCGCCTACTGCCGCGAGCTGCCAGCTGCGCGGCTTGAGGAAGGCCGGCTCCGAGGAGATCGTCAGCGTGAGGTCCGAAACCGGGCCCGGAGTGTCATTGATGACCGCCAACTCGTACAACGCGGGCACTGCGTTCTGGAATGCCGCAAGGTTCAGGCGGAGCACCGCGGCAACCTGCAGGTGCACGACAGGTGCCGGTTCGGTTGTGGCAAGAACCTCTGACAACGCCATTGGCGCACCATCTGCCTCGCGCATGCAAAGTCCTCTCGTTGCGGCGCGAAACGGCCGCGAGTGACGGCTTGTAACAAAAAATCACCAATCTCGCCGGAACAGCGCACAAGAAATGCGCAAATGTGCGTAGAAGAGTCGCGTTGCACGTCGTGGTTAACAGCACCTTCCACGCAAGGCCATAGCCGACGGGGCCGACGGCCTGATCGCCGTGGCGGCCGGTGCCGGCGGCCATGCCGGCTTCCAGTCGCCGTTCGCGTTGATCCAGGAGATCCGCGAATGGTTCGACGGCCCGCTGCTGCTGTCCGGCGCCATCGCGTCGGGCCGCGCCATCCTGTCCGCGCAGACGCTGGGCGCCGACCTGGCCTACATCGGCTCGGCCTTCATCGCCACGCAGGAGGCCAACGCGGTGGAGGGCTACAAGCAGATGATCGTGGACAGCAGCGCCAAGGACATCGTGCACACCAACCTCATCACCGGCGTGCACGGCAACTACTTGAAGCCCTCGATCCGCAACGCCGGCATGGACCCGGATGCGCTGCCGACCAGCGACCCGACCAAGATGGATTTCGGCAGCGACCGCCAGAAGCCCAAGGCCTGGAAGGAGATCTGGGGCTGCGGTCAGGGCATCGGCGTGCTGCGCGACGTGCCGCCTGCGGGCGAGCTCGTGGCGCGCCTGGCGCGCGAGTACGACGCGGCCCGGCGCGAATGGGTGCAGCGCGTGCTGCCCGAGGTGGCGCAGGCGGCCTGAGCCGCCGGCCCCTCAGCGCCGCGGTGCCGCACCGCGCCTGGCGGCCATTTCCTCGCCCATGGCCTGCAGCTGCGGGGGCGTGAGCCCGCTGCCGGCGGCCGGAAAGGCCCTGGCCTCTTCGGCTGCCAGGTGCCGGCGGTACAGCGCGGCGAACTGCGTCCACCGCGCCACCGCGCCCGCCAGCACCTGCGCGTCCAGGCTGCCGCTGGCGATGGCCAGCAGGTCCGGCCGCAGCCGCGCCCAGTCGTGCTCCATCACCTGGTGGTCGGCGCGCAGCCGTGC
Organism: Pseudorhodoferax soli; assembly: GCF_003337555.1. Classification (GTDB taxonomy): domain Bacteria; phylum Pseudomonadota; class Gammaproteobacteria; order Burkholderiales; family Burkholderiaceae_C; genus Pseudorhodoferax; species Pseudorhodoferax soli. Next base: position 66,257 of record NZ_QPJK01000003.1, read on the forward strand.
GGCCAGCCCGGCCTGGCCCTGCGCGCGCAACAGCGGCAGCAGGTGCAGTTCCTCGTCCTGGTGGTGCAGCGGCGCGGCGATGTCGAAGTAGCGCAGCACATCGGCCGCCGCGCTGCGGGCCTGGGCGTCGCAGCCTTGGTCGTGCAGGTGCCGGCCCAGGCGCTCGAGCAGGTCCAGCGAGCGTTCCATGCGCGCATGGCAGGCCGCCAGCATCTCGAAGGGCTGGTCGAAGCCGACGCTGGGGCCGGCATGCAGCAGCGGGTGGCGGGCGGTGGTCATGCGCGCCAACATTGTCCCCGCCCGCGCGGGCTGGCGTGCATGACCGAGGGCATGGGCACGCCGGCGTTTGATCCGCGTCAAACGCCGGCCGATTTGTCAGAAGCCTTCGAGCACGATCTTGCCGCGCGCCGTGCCGCTCTCCAGGTGGGCATGGGCCCGGCGCAGGTTTTCCGCGTTGATGCGGCCGTAGTGCTCGCCGATGGTCGAGCGCAGCAGGCCGGCGTCCACCAGGCGCGCCACCTCGGTCAGCAGCCGGTGCTGCTCGACCATGTCGGGCGTCTGGAACAGCGAGCGCGTGAACATCAGCTCCCAGTGCAGCGAGACGGCCTTGCGCTTGAGCAGGGAGATGTCGATGCTGCCCGGCTTGGGGTCGTCGATGAGGCCGAAGCGCCCCTGCGGTGCGATGAGTTCGGCGATCTGCGCGAAGTGCTTGTCGGTCTGCGTGAGGCCGACGACATAGCGCGGCGCGGGCAGGCCTGCGTCCTTCAGCGCCTGCGCCAGCGGCTGGCTGTGGTCGATCACGTGGTGGGCGCCGAGCTTGCGCACCCAATCCCGCGTCTCGGGGCGAGAGGCCGTGGCGATCACGTTCAGGCCGGTCAGGTTGCGCGCCAGCTGCAGCAGGATGGAGCCCACGCCGCCGGCCGCGCCCACGACCAGCAGGCTGTCGGTGCTGGGCGCCGTGTCGCGCGCGATGCCGAGCCGGTCGAACAGCAGCTCCCAGGCCGTGATGGCCGTCAGCGGCAGCGCCGCGGCATCGGCGTCCGTGAGGCTGGTGGGCGCCAGCGCGGCGATGCGCTCGTCCACCAGGTGCAGCTGCGCGTTGGTGCCGGGGCGGTCGATGGCGCCCGCGTACCACACGCGCTGGCCCGGCTCGAACAGCGTCACGGCGCTGCCCACCGCGCGCACCGTGCCCACGGCATCCCAGCCCAGCACTTTCCAGCCGCCGGGCTCGGCACTGGCGCTGGCGCGCACCTTGGTGTCCACCGGGTTCACGGCGATGGCGCGCACCTCGACCAGCAGGTCGTGCGGGCCCGGCGTGGGGTCGGGCAGGGTCACGTCCTGCAGCGCGCGCGGGTCGCTGATCGGCAGGGCGTTCTGGTAGGCAATGGCTTGCATGGCGATCTTTCCGAAAAACAAGGGAGTGGGGCGAGTGTGGCGCGGCGCCCTCCAGCAATACAGCCGGCAGGGCGCGAATCACTTTCAAAGAAAATGGAACGATGACCCGCATCGCCGACCTCGAACTGCTGGTGCGCGCGGCCGAACTCGGCAGCCTCACGGCCGCTGCCCGCGCGCTCGACTGGTCGCCCGCCGCCGCCAGCGCCGCCGTCAAGCGCATGGAGGCGCAATGGGGCGTGCCGCTGTTCGTGCGCAGCACGCGCAGCCTGCGGCCCTCGGCCGAGGGCGAACGGCTGCTGCCGCATGTGCGCCAGGCCCTGCAGGCCCTGCAGCACGCGCGCGACGCGGCGCAGGCCCAGCACCAGGCCCTGCAGGGCGAACTCCAACTGGCCCTGCCGTCCGACCTGGGCCGCCATGTGCTGCTGCCCTGGCTGGAGGCGTTCCAGCAGCGCCATCCGCAGCTGGCGCTGCGCCTGCACCTGGCCGACCGCAACAGCGACCTGCTCCGCACCCCCATCGACCTGGCGATCCGCTATGGCGCACCCGACGCGGCCACGCAGGTGGCGCTGCCGCTGGCGCCCGACAACCGGCGCGTGCTGGTGGCTTCGCCGGGCTATCTCGCGCAGCAGGGCAGCCCGGCCACGCCAGACGATCTGGGCAGGCGCGAGGCGCTGCGCTTCATGCTGGGCGGCGAGCTGCCGGCCAGCTGGCCGCTGCAGGTGGAGGGCGCCTGGCTGCAGGTGCCGGTGCAGGGCCGCCGCTCCGCCAACGACGGCGAGGTCGTCAAGCGCTGGGCCCTGGCGGGCCTGGGCATCGCCTACAAGTCCTGGCTGGACGTGGCGGGCGAACTCGCGGCCGGCCGGCTCGTGCATGTGAACCCGCACTGGCTCGGCGAACCCTCGCCGCTGGCCCTGGTGGTGCCGGCCCGCCGGCAGCTGACGCCGGCAGTGCGCAGCCTGCGCGACTGGCTGCACCAGCGCTTCGCCGCGATGGCGAAGGGCGAGGTTCCCTGAGGCTCAGCGCCTGAAGGGCTGGCCGCTCAACTGGTAGCCGGCCTTGATGCCCTTCTTGGCGAACCAGCCCTGGTTCATCTCGAGCACGAAGCGCACCGGCTTGGCCGAGCAGTGCGAATCGGTGGTCTGCGGCTTCATGTCCACCAGGTTCACGATCACACCGGCATCGTCGACGAAGGCCGCGGTGAGCGGCAGCAGCGTGTTCTTCATCCAGAAGCACTGCACGCCGGCTTCCTCGAACTCGAACAGCATGCCCTCGTGCTGCGGCATCTCCTTGCGGTTCATGAGACCGATCTGGCGCTGCAGCGGCGTGGTCGCCAGCTGCACGTCCAGGTGGTGCATGCCCGCTGCGAGCTGGGTGCGCGGCAGGTCGAGTTGCGGCCCTTCCTGGGCCAGGCCGGCGCCCGCGAAGCTGGCGAACAACAGGGGGGCGAGCAGGCGAAGAAACAGACGCATGACGGCGTTCTCTCGGTGGCGGCAAAACGGCCATTCTTCCACGCCGTGCCGTCGCCTGCGCGCCTGGGCGGGCGCAGGGCCGAAGGCTAGAATCGCCGCGCCTTTCGTCCGGTGCGAAGACCGTTGCGCACCGCGTCCCAGACCTCGAAGCCTGCGCCGGAGTTTCTCCCACCATGTCCCAGCACATCGCGCCGCCCACCCGCGGCCAGAAGATCACGCTCAACGCCGACCTGTCGCTGAACGTACCCGACGAGCCCATCATCCCGTTCATCGAGGGCGATGGCGTGGGCCGCGACATCACGCCGGTCATGCGCAAGGTGGTCGATGCGGCCGTGGCCAAGGCCTATGGCGGTGCGCGCCAGATCCAGTGGATGGAGGTCTATGCCGGTGAGAAGGCCACACGCCTGTACGGTGCCGACACCTGGCTGCCCGAGGAAACCGTGGCCGCCGTGCGCGAGCATGTGGTGGCCATCAAGGGCCCGCTGACCACGCCCGTGGGCGGCGGCATCCGCTCGCTGAACGTCAAGCTGCGCCAGCTGCTGGACCTGTACGTCTGCCTGCGTCCGGTGCGCTACTTCAAGGGCGTGCCCTCGCCGCTCAAGGAGCCCGAGAAGACCGACATGGTCACCTTCCGCGAGAACTCCGAGGACATCTACGCCAGCATCGAGTTCGCCGCCCAGACGCCCGAGGCCATCAAGCTCATCGACTTCCTGCGCAAGGAGCTGGGCGTGACGACCATCCGCTTCCCCGAGACCTCGGGCATCGGCGTCAAGCCGGTCTCGCGCGAGGGCACGGAACGCCTGGTGCGCAGGGCGCTCCAGTACGCCATCGACCACAAGCGCGACAGCGTGACGCTGGTGCACAAGGGCAACATCATGAAGTTCACCGAAGGTGCCTTCCGTGACTGGGGCTATGCGCTGGCGCAGAAGGAGTTCGGCGCCGAGCGCATCGACGACAGCCTGTGGTGCCGCTTCAAGAACCCCGACACCGGCAAGTGGATCATGGTCAAGGACGTGATCGCCGACGCCTTCCTGCAGCAGATCCTGATGCGCCCGGCCGAGTACGACGTGATCGCCACGCTCAACCTGAACGGCGACTACATCTCCGATGCGCTGGCGGCGCAGGTCGGCGGCATGGGCATCGCGCCCGGCGCCAACATGTCCGACACCGTGGCGCTGTTCGAGGCCACGCACGGCACGGCGCCCAAGTACGCCGACAAGGACTACGTGAACCCCGGCTCGCTGATCCTGTCAGCCGAGATGATGCTGCGCCACATGGGCTGGAAGGAAGCGGCCGACCTCGTCATCCACGCGATGGAGCAGGCCGTGCTGTCCAAGAAGGTGACCTACGACTTCGCGCGGCTCATGGACGGGGCCACGCAGGTCTCGTGCTCGGGCTTCGGCCAGGTGATGGTCGAGCAGATGTAGGAAAGCCGCCTCGCGGCGGCTTCTGTTCAGGGCAAGGGGCGATCAGACTTCGCCGCCGAGCTGCTCGCCATGGCGGACCATCTCGCTGGCCTCGGACCGCACGAGTTCGCGCGGGCGCAGGCTGTAGGCCTCGGCCTGGACCTGTGCATTGCCGACCTCGCCGTCCACCGGGGTGGTCCCCATGCGCTCGGCCAGGTGGTAGCGCGCCTGGACCTCGTCGCGAGTGGTGACGCTGGAGGCGTTGTCGATGTCGGGCGCGTGGACGACTTCGCCGTCGAAGAAGCCGGCGGCATGGCCGGGTGCGGCGGCAAAGCCAGCGGCGGCGATCAGGGCGGCGGTCAGAAGCTTGCGGTGCATGCGGATTCCTTTCAGTGGACGGACGCTGCGGCGCGTGGATGCAGTGCGGACCCCATGTCCGCGCCTGCCGCGCCGCTCTGGAGGTGTCGTTCGTCGATGGCTTCACTGTGCCCCGCAGGGCGGGGTGCAGGTATCGGCCGATGCTGCGGCGCAGCGTCGGTGCATGGCCTACGCATGCACCGGGCCGCCAGGTCAGCCGGTGCGCAGTTCGCGCGCGTCGCGCGCCGGACTCTTTCCGAACGCCCGGGCGTACTCCCGGTTGAACTGCGAGGCGCTCTGGTAGCCGACGCTGTGGGCGGCCTGCTCGGCGCTGACGGCCGCGGTGACCAGCATCCGGCGGGCTTCCAGCAGGCGCAGCTGCTTCTGGTATTGCAGCGGGCTCATGTTCGTCACCGCCTTGAAGTGGGCATTGAGCGACGACAAGCTCATGTTGCCCGCGCGCGCCACGTCGGCCATGTCCAGCGGCTCCTTGTAGCGCTGGCGCAGCCAGTCGATGGCCAGGCCGATGCGTTGCGACTGCGTACCCGGCGTCACGAACTGCGCCAGCTTCCAGCCATCGTCGGCGGCCAGCAGCCAGTACATGATCTCGCGCTGGACCAAGGGCGCCAGGCGCGGGATGTGCTGTGGCGTGTCGAGCAGGCGGCACAGCCGCAGCACGGCCTCCAGCAGCTGCTCGCCGGTGTTTGCGCTGTAGATGCCGCGGGGCGCGCCGCCTGCGGTCCTGCCCGGGGCCGCGACCGGGCCGCCGCCTTCCAGCAGCAGCGAGGCGAGCGTGTCCGGGTCCAGGTCGATCCACACGCACAGGTAGGGCCGCTCAGCGGACGCTTCGACGATCTGGCCTGCCACCGGGATGTGGTGCGAGGCGACGAGGTGGTGCGACGGGTCGTATTCCACCCGCCCATCGCCCACCAGCAGCTGCTTGCGTCCCTGTGCCAGGAGGCACACGGCCGGCTCGTAGAGGACATGCGTGACGGTGGAGGCCTGCGACGCGCGGATGAGCCGCAGCTTCGGCACCGGCGTGGCGTGCACGCCGTCGTGCGGCGCGAACACCTCGACCCAGCGCGCCAGCTCTGCCAGGCAGGCCGACCGGCGCAGCACGTCGCCCTGCGGGGGCGCGGCACGGGGCATGGGCGAAGGCGCGGACGGCATCGGAAAAGCATAGCAGTGCGGAGCACCTTGCCGTGCCGCGGGCCGCAGGCGGACGACCTTGCCGCCGTTCATGCGGCCACCCCGCTCGCGCCTGCGCCGCTGGCCTCGTGCGTGGCCATCAGCAGCCGGTCCGCCGTCAGCGGGAATTCGCGCAAACGCACGCCCGTGGCATGGAAGACTGCGTTCGCCACCGCGGCGCCGCTGCCGCACACGCCGAGCTCGCCCACGCCCTTGATGCCCATGGTGTTGGCGGCGTCGTCGAAGTCTTCCAGCAGCACGGCCTCGATGGCGGGCACATCCGCGTGGGTCGGCACCAGGTACTCGCCCAGGTCGCGGTTGAGCATGTGGCCGGAGCGCGGATCCAGGTGCCCCGCCTCGTGCAGCGCCGAGCCGATGCCCCAGGCCATGCCGCCGATCAGCTGCGAGCGCGCAGTCTTGGGGTTCAGGATGCGGCCTGCCGCGAACACGCCGAGCATGCGCCGCACGCGGACCTCGCAGGTGTCCGCGTCCACGCCCACCTCCGCGAAGGTGGCGCCGTAGGTGTGCTGCGAGAACAGGCGGTAGCGCGGGTCGTCGCCCTGGCCGGCGATGCTGCCCTCGGCTTGCAGGCCGACGGGATAGCGCACCTTGCCGTCCGCGCCGCCGGGCTGGCGCGACGCCGCGCGTGCCTTGGCCTTGAGCGCCTCGCAGGCCCGCGCCAGGGCCACGCTGGTGTTGGCCGCGCCCCAGGAGCCGCCCGAGCCGCCGCTGACCGGCAGGTCGCTGCGGGCCAGTTGCACGTCGATCTGCGCCAGCGGCAGGCCCAGGCTCTCGGCCGCCACCTGCGCCAGGATGGTGTAGGTGCCCGTGCCGATGTCGGTCATGTCGGAGAGCACCTGGACGCGGCCGTCCGCGCCCACGCGCACGACCACGCGCGTCGCGCCCTGGAAGTGGATGCGGATGGCCGACGCCACGCCCCAGCCGACCTGCCAGCGGCCATCGCGCTGCGACGCCGGGCGCGCCGGCCGCTGCGACCAGCCGAAGCGCTCGGCGCCGGCGACGAGGCAGTCGGCCAGCTTGCGGCCGGACAGCGGCACGCCGCGTTCCGGGTCGACGGCCGTGTCGTTGTAGAGGCGCAGCGCCACCGGGTCGATGCCGAGCTGGAAGGCCAGTTCGTCCACCGCGGCCTCGACCGCCAGCAGCCCGGGCAGCTCGCCGGGGCCGCGCACCGGCTCGGGCAGCATCCGGTCGAGCACCACCACGCGGTGGCTGGTGGCGCGGTGCGGTGCCGCGTAGAGCGAGCGCGTCACGGTGGCGGTCTGCTCGGTGAACTCCTCGCCGGGGCTGCCCTGCATGCGCACGGCGTGGCCGATGCCCATGAGCCGCCCGTCGCGGGTGGCGGCCAGACGCACCCGCTGCACGGTCTCGGGCCGTCCGCCGACCATGGACGCCATCTGCCGGCGCGTCAGCGCCACCCGCACGGGGCGCCCCAGGGCGCGTGTGGCGATGGCCGCGCAGACGATCTCCGCGTGGGTCGAGAGCTTGGAGCCGAAGCCGCCGCCGACGAAGGCCGCATCGATGTGGATGGCGTCCACCGGGATGCCCAGCGTGGCGGCGATGGACAGGCGCGTGGTGCTGATGCGCTGCAGGCTGGCCCAGACATGCAGCGTGCCATCCTTCCACGCAGCGACGCAGGCGTGCGGCTCCATGGCATGGGCGGCCTGCCAGGACGTGCTGTAGCTGTGGTCCAGCGTCACCGGGGCATCGGCCATGGCGCGGTCCAGGTCGCCGACCGCCGTGTCGTTGGCAAAGCCCGCGTTGGCGCGCGCCGGCGCATAGCCGGGCTGGGCGTCGACCGCGAAGCTGCCGCCTTCGCTGGCGTAGTCGATCTGCAGCAGTGCCGCCGCCGCCTGCGCCTGCGCCAGCGTGTCGGCCACCACCAGTGCCACGGGCTGCCCGGCGTAGCCGATGCGGTCGCCGACGAACACCGGCCGCGCCCGCGCGAACTGCGACGCCACCGTGGTGTCGACCGCGCCCTGTGCCGGCACGTTGCGGTGCGTGACGACGAGCGCCACGCCGGGTGCGCGTTCGGCGCGGGCCGTGTCGATGCCGGTGATGCGGCCGCGGCCGATGGCCGAACCGACGACGACGCCGCTGAGCGGCACGCCGGCCTCGCGGCGGTCCAGCGTGTAGCGGGCGCGGCCCGTGACCTTCAGGGGGCCGTCCGCGCGGTCGATGGCCTGGCCGATCATGCTGGTTCTCCCTGGGCCTGGGCGAGGCCGGCTTGCAGCACGCGCTGGACGAGCGGCAGCTTGTAGGCGTTCTGCGCGGTCGGCCTGGCGCCCTGCAGCACCGCCTCGGCGATGTCGCCCGCCGCAGCGCCTGCCAGCCGCTCCGCGGCCTCGACCCGCCACGGCGCGTGCGCGAGGCCGCCGAAGGCCATGCGCAGCGGCCGCATCCGGCCGCCTTCGCGCTGGGCCACGAAGGCCATCGACACGTTCGCAAAGGCATAGGAGGCGCGGTCGCGCACCTTGCGGTAGATGTGCACGCCGCCCAGCGGCGCGGGCAGCGTCACGGCCGTGATGAGCTCGCCCGGCAGCAGCGTGGTTTCCCTGTGCGGCGTGTCGCCGGGGGGTGCGTAGAGCGCGGCGATGGGGATGGTCCGCCGCTGCCCGTCGGGGTTCGCGGTTTCCACCTGCGCGTCGAGTGCGCGCATCGCCACCGCCATGTCCGAGGGATGGGTGGCGATGCAATGCGCGCTCGCACCGAGGATGGCGTGGTTGCGCGTCTGGCCGCCGATGGCGGAGCAGCCGCTGCCCGGGCTGCGCTTGTTGCAGGGCAGGGCGGTCTCGTAGAAGTAGGGGCAGCGCGTGCGCTGCAGCAGGTTGCCGGCCGTGGTCGCCTTGTTGCGCAGCTGGCCCGATGCACCCGCCACGATGGCGCGGCTCAGCACGGCATAGCCGCGGCGCACCCGCGCATCGGACGCCAGCTCGGTGTTGCGCACCAGCGCGCCGATGCGCAGCCCGCCCGCCGGTGTCGGCGTGATCTGGTCCAGGCCGATGCGGTTGACATCCACGAGGTGCATGGGCGTCTCGATGTGCAGCTTCATGAGGTCCAGCAGATTGGTGCCGCCGGCGATGAACCTGGCACCCGGCACGGCTGCGACGGCGGCCACGGCTTCCTCGACGGAGCCGGCGCGTTGGTAGGTGAAGGGCTTCATGTGCGGGCTCCTGCCGCGTCGCGGATGGCCGCGACGATGTTGGGGTAAGCCGCGCAGCGGCACAGGTTGCCGGCCATGCGTTCGCGCACTTCGGCGTCGGAGAACCGCACCTGCATGAGGTCTGCGGTGGCATGGCTGGGCACGCCTTGCCGGATCTCCTGCAGCATCGCGACGGACGAGCAGATCTGCCCTGGCGTGCAGAAGCCGCACTGGAAGCCGTCGTGCCGCACGAACGCGGCCTGCATGGGGTGCAGCGCCTCGGGCGTGCCCAGCCCTTCGATCGTGGTGATGCTGTCGCCCTCGTGCATCACCGCCAGCGTGAGGCAGCTGTTGATGCGCCGGCCGTTGACGAGCACGGTGCAGGCGCCGCACTGCCCATGGTCGCAGCCCTTCTTGCTGCCGGTCAGGTCGAGCTGGTCGCGCAGCGCGTCCAGCAGGGTCACGCACGGGTCGAGCGTGAGGCTGCGGCCTGCGCCGTTGACGGTCATCTGCACCGTGGTGGCGCCGGGCGCGGCGGGTTGCGCTGCGGCATCGCCTGCGGCGGAGGATGCAACGGCCTGCGTCGCCAGCGTTGCCGCGCCAGCGCCCGCGGCGGCGCTGGCGGCCAGAAAGCCGCGGCGCGAGACCGCCGCGCATGCGGAAGTCGGGCCGCCGCACGGGGTGCCGGGCTGTTCCGGCATGGGTGGGGTGTGGTGGTGGGGCATGGGCTTCAATGTAGGCAGCGGTGCCGCGCCCGGGTTGCCCGATCCCGCAGGAGTCTTGCCTGCTTCGCCAGACGTGGCAAAGAGCGGGCTGCGGGAGTGCGCGGCTCTGCAGCCAGGCCGCGCTAGCGGCAGATGCCGAACGGCCCGCGGTCGAAGTGGAAGTGGTCGGCGTGGGCCTGGTTGTAGCCCGGCCCGAGCGCGCCGGTGAACAGCCCGCAGCCGCCTTGGTGCAGCGATTGCAGGAACTGCCCGGCCGGCCCGGGGCGGCTCCAGTCGCGCGCCACGGTGATGCGGCGGCCGTCCTGCAGCACGAAGCCGGCCAGGTCCACCGCATTCGCCGTGGCATGCTCGCTGCGCCGGCCGGCACCTGCCACGTTGCGGCAGGCGTAGCTGCCGTAGTGCTCGATGCTGCGCACCGGCATGCCGAACCACAGCGCGGCCTGCGGCTGCATGACATGGCGCTCCCACAGCGCCAGCGAGGCGGCCGCCTGGCATGTGAGCGCCAGCGGCGGGCCGATGGCCACGGCCGTGCGCTGCACCTGGATGGCGTCGTGCATGCCGCAGCCCGGGCCGGTCTCACGGTCGGGGATGGGTGCAAAGCGCCACGGCGTGCTGGCCATCAGCGCCAGGCAGGCCTCGGGCTGCTGTGCGAGGCGCTGCAGCTTGTAGCGCGTCAGCCAGTTGGGCGGCTCCGCATAGTGCAACGGCGCCCATGGGTTGTGGCGGTCTGGCAGCGTCCAGTAGCGGCCGTACGACACGGCCCCAGCCAGGCCGGCGCATGCCAGCACGGCCAGCAACCACTTCATGCGTGGCCCCTGGCCTTCAGCGCCGACCGAACGGCGCCTGCCCGCGCCAGTAGCGCATCACCAGCCAGCCGCCCAGCAGCCCGCCCAGGTGGGCGAAGTGCGCCACGCCGCTGGCGCTGCCGGTCACGCCCAGCGTGAGTTCGATGGCGCCGTAGAGCATCACGAAGACCCAGGCCGGCATCGGGATCGGCGGCAGCAGCGGCGTGATGCGGCGCTGCGGGAACACCATGGCAAAGCCCATCAGCAGGCCGAACAGGCCGCCCGAGGCGCCCACGGTGGGGGCCATGCTGCCCGTCATGCCGGTGACCAGCAGTTGCGCCAGCGCGGCCGTGCCCACGCTGGCGGCATAGAACACGGCCAGCCGGCGCGAACCCCAGACGCGCTCGAGCTCGCCGCCGAACATCCACAGCCCGTACATGTTGAAGGCCAGGTGCATGAGGCTGCCGTGCAGGAAGGCATAGCTCGCCACCTGCCAGGGCATGAACATGCCCGACTCCAGCGGCCACAGCGCGAACCAGGCCAGGATGTCGCCGCCCAGCAGCATCTGGAGCACGAACACGCCGATGTTGGCGATGAGCAGGTTCTGGATCAGTGGTGGCATGCGGGCATGCTATGCGAGCCGGCTTGGCCGTCCGCCGGCTACGGGTTTGGCGCGCTCAGTAGCTGTCCGAGCGGCCCGCCGCGGCAGCTTGGTCGCGCCATTGGGCGGCGGTGTTGTCGGCACCGTTGCGCAGCAGCAGCATGTCCATGGCCACGGCCACGAACTGCGCGCCCTGGGCGATGCAGGCCCGGGCGCGCTCGGCATCGGCCATCAGGATGCCGGGGGCCTTGCCGGCGCGGCGGATGCGCCGGATGGCGTCGTCGATGGCGGCGTCCACCTCGGGGTGGCGCGGCTTGCCCGGGTGGCCCATGCTGGCCGACAGGTCGGCCGGGCCGATGAAGATGCCGTCGATGCCATCGATGGCGGCGATCGCCTCGATCTGCGCCAGCGCCTCGCGCGTCTCCACCTGCACCAGCAGGCAGATCTCCTCGTGCGCATGGTCCACGTAGCCGGCCGTGCGGCCGAAGTTGGTGGCGCGCGTGGAGCCGCCCATGCCGCGCACGCCGGCCGGCGCGTAGCGCGTGGCGCGCACGGCCGCCTGGGCCTCGTCGGCGTTCTGCACGAAAGGCAGCAGCAGGCTGCGCGCGCCGATGTCCAGGTAGCGCTTGATCAGCACAGTGTCGTTCCAGGCCGGGCGCACCACGGCCTCCATGGGCGCGGCACCGGCCGCGGGCACGGCCGAGGCCACGGCCTGCAGCTGGTTCAGCATCAGCGGCACGTCGCTCGGGGTGTGCTCGGTGTCCAGCAGGCCCCAGTCGTAGCCGCTGCCGGCGATGAGTTCGGTGGCGTAGGGCGAGGCCAGCGTGGACCAGATGCCGATCTGCGTGCGGCCTTCGCGCAGCGCGCGTTTGAAGAGGTTGGGTTGCAAGCGATTCACTCCAGTGTTCAAAGATGCTAAGTCAGCTGCCATGCGCAAGATCGGCACGCAAGCAAAGGGTCAGAAGGCCGCGGAGCAGGCCACGCCAGTGCACCCGCGGGGCCGGCTCTGCCGGACCGCTGGGGAGGCCTTGCAGGCCGCGCCGGGCCAGTGGCCCGGCTCCTCGCCAGGCACAAAAGGTCCACTGGACCTTTTGTGTCCGGGCTCGGCCCCTTGAGGGGGATGGGATGTCTACACGAAGTGAGACATCCAAACGGGGTGGTCTACTCAATCTTGATGTTGCCGGCCTTGACGACCTTGCTCCATTTGGCGACCTCGTCGTCGACGAAGCGCTGGGCGTCGGCCGGGCTGCCGGGCACGGCGGTGTTGCCGGTGGCGGCGAAGCGCTCGCGCACCTCGGGCAGCGCGAGGATGCCCTGCAGCTCGCGGTTCAGGCGCTCGACCAGGGCGGCGGGCAAGCCCGCGGGGCCGGCCAGGCCGGTCCAGGACTGCGCCACGACCTCGGCTTGGCCGGCCTCGGCCATGGTCGGCAGATCGGGCAGAAGGGTGTTGCGCTCGGGGCTGGTCACGGCCAGGCCGCGCAGCTTGCCGCCGCGCACCTGGGCGCCGGCCGAGGTCGCGTTGACGAACAGCAGGTCCACCTGGCCGCCGATCAGGTCGGTGATGGCCGGCGCGTCACCTTTGTAGGGCACGGCGTTGAAGTCGATGCCGGCAGCCTGCTTAAGCAGTTCCATCGACATGTGGCCCGACGAGCCGATGCCGGTCAGCGCGAAGTTGATCGAGCGCGGCTTGGCCTTGGACAGCGCCACCACGTCGGCCACGCTCTTGCCCTGGAAGGCCGGCGAGGCCAGCAGCACGTTGCCGGCGCGCGTGACCATGCCGATGTGGGTGAAGTCCTTGCGCGCGTCGTACTTCACGTTCGGGTTCACGAGCTGGTTGATCGCATGCGTGCCCGGGCCGGTGACCACCAGCGTGTAGCCGTCGGCCGCGGCGCGCGCCACCTGCTCGGAGCCCAGCGAGCCGTTCACGCCGGGCCGGTTCTCCACCACCACGGGCTGGCCGAGCCGGCGCGACAGCTGGTCGCAGACCAGGCGTCCGATCACGTCGGTCTGGCCGCCGGGCGGGAACGGAACGATGACGGTGATGGGCTTGGCCGGCCAGGCGGCCTGGGCCATCAGCGCGGGCGCGGCGGTGGCGGCGAGCAGCAGTGCGAGGGCGCTGCGGCGGTGGCGCGAAGGGGTGCGTTCGTGCATGCGGGGAATCTCCTGGGTCGTTGTGGGTCGGCGGATGCCGCTGCGCGACCATACCCCAAGGATTCGGCCCAAGGGTTCAAGGGGCGATGCGGTGCAGCCGCTCGGCCAGCGTCGCACGCGAGAGCTCGCCGATGCGCGCGTCCACGAGCCGGCCCTCGCGGTCGAAGAAGTAGGTCGTCGGCAGCGCCCGGTGGCCGAAGGCCTGGCCGGCACTGGCCTTGGGGTCGAACAGCAGGTGATGCAACTGCAGCTGCTGGCCGGCCAGGTACTGCAGCACGCGCGCGGCGCTTTCGCCCTGGTTGGCGAAGACCACGTGCACGTCGGCCCGCTCGGCCTGCAGCTGCTGCAGCACCGGCATCTCACGCCGGCAGGGCGGGCACCAGGTGGCCCACAGGTTCAGCACCACGGGCTTGCCGCGGAAGGAGCGCAGGTCTACCGTGCGGCCGTCCACGGCCACCAGCAGCAGCGCCGGCAGGCTGCGCTGCTGCTGGAGGCCATGCCATTGCAATGCCAGCGTGCCCGCCAGCCACAGGCCGGTGGCCGCGGCCAGCGCGCGCAGCACGGGTCGGCGTTCGGGCCGGCGCACCGGCAGCAGCACGGCCGTGGCGAGCCAGCCGCCGACGATGCCGGCCACCGGGCTCCAGCCGCCGTCGCGGATGTCCAGCGCCGACAGCGGCGCGGCGAGGTAGGCCTCGCGGTAGTTCCAGACGAAGGCCAGCCGTGCGCACAGCAGCGCGGCCAGCAGCACGCCCCACAGCCGCGGCTCGGTGTCCACGCCCAGCGGCCGCGCCAGGCGGCGGGCCAGCCAGAACGCCAGCAGCGTGCTGGCCAACACCAGCAGCACCGGTGCCGGCAGCACCACCGGGCCGAGCTGCAGGCTCACTGGTGCACCCTTCGGCCTGCGGCCTGTCCCGCCAGGCGGGAGCGCGCTTGCTGGGGGCGGCCCGTCGCGGCGCTCATCTCCATGCAGGCGGGTGGCTGCCGGGCGGCATGGAGGGATGGCGGTAGCCCACCGTGGCGCGGCCCAGCTGCATGGCCGGCCGCACGGCACGGAGCTGGCCGAAGCCCGAGCCGCTGGTTTCGAGGAAGGGCGTGCGGTCCGGCATCGGCACCTGCAGCCCGCCCGGCACGCGGCCCAGGCCGCGCAGCCAGTGCCCGGTCTGCGCCAGCGAGACCTGCACGTGCCAGCTGCCGCCTTCGCGCTGCTGGCGCCACAGCGCGGCCGCGGCGCCGAAGGCCATCAGGAAGCCCGATGCCTCGTCGAGGATCTGCATGGGCATGGGCCGCGGTTGGCCGTCGCCCGCGGCTTCGCCCTCGGCCTGGTTGAAGCCCATGGCCGTCTGCACCAGCGAGTCGAAGCCGCGCCGCGCGGCCCAGGGGCCTTGCGCGCCATAGGCCGTCAGCGAGACACAGACCAGTCCGGGGCGCAGCGCGGCCAGCGCTTCGGGCCCGAATCCCAGTGCGGCCAGGCCGCCGGGCCGGTAGCCCTGCGAGAACACATGGGCCTCGGCCAGCAATGCGCGCAGCTGTGCCTGCCCGGTGTCGGTGCGCAGGTCGACCTGGGCCGAGCGCTTGCCCCGGCTGGTGTCGGCGATGGCGGCGATGTTGGGCAGGTGCGGGCTGTTCACGAGCAGCACCTCGGCGCCCAGCGCGGCCAGCGCGCGGCCACCGACCGGGCCGGCCAGGATGCGCGTGAGGTCGAGCACGCGCAGGCCGTCCAGCGGCAACGCGTCCGCCTGCAGGGGCGGCAGGGCCCGCGGCGGCGCGTCGCCGATGCGCGTGAGGGTGAACAGCGGCTGGGCGGCGATGGCCTGCGCCTGCGGCGTGGCGTCCCACTGGTCGAAGCTGCGCAGCGCGGTGGCGACGAGGCCGCGTTCGGCCGTGGCCTGCTCGAAGTCCAGCGCGCGCCAGCCCGCCAGCGCACGCTCTGCATCGCTGCGCTGGGCGGTGGACGGGTCCAGCCCCAGCAGGCGCAGCGCGCCCTCGCGGTGGTGGGCGAAGTTGGCGTGCAGGCGCACATGGCCGTCGGCGCAGCGGTACAGGCCGGAGAAGGCGTCCCAGAGGTCTGGCGCCTGGCCGTCCAGGCTGAACCAGCCGGTGCATTCCAACGCCGCATGCGCCATGTCCACGGCCACGCGCTGGCGGGCCACGCCGCGTGCGTGGCCGAGTTCGGCAGCGGCCAGCGCCGCGGCCGCCATGCTGGCCTGGGCGGCGGTGCCCACTGCGAAGGAGGAGGGGACGACCGGCTCCTGGCCGGTCAGCTGCAGTTCGGCCAGCGCGGCCTCGGGCAGGCCGGCCCCGGCCCAGATGGCGGCGACGGTTCGGGTGCTGTCCATGCCGGCCTCACAGCTGGCGCCGCAGCGCCGCGAAGAACAGTTCGGACTGCAGCCGCTCGCCCAGCGTCTGTTCGCACACGCGCGCCACCAGGTCGGGGTCGGCGCGCCGCAGCGGCCGGCCGGTGGACTGGGCCAGCACCTGGGCCATGCAGGCGCGCTCCAGGTAGTACAGGTCGTCGTAGGTGTGGTCGATGCGCGCGCCGCAGACCACCACGCCGTGGTTGGCCAGGAAGGCCACGTCGGCACCCTGCATGGCGCGTGCGATGCGCTCGCCCTCGGCGTTGTCCAGCGCCAGGCCGTTGTAGCGCGGGTCCAGCGCCACGCGGCCGTGGAAGCGCATGGCGTTCTGCGACAGGCAGCTGTCCAGCATGCCATCCTCGGTCAGCGTCAGCGCGGTGGCGTAGGGCATGTGGGTGTGCAGCACCACGGCCTGGCCGCACAGGCGGTGGATGGCGGCGTGGATGAACATGGCGGTGGGCTCTACCGCATGGCGGCCGGCCAGGCGCTCGCCATGGGCATCGACCATGACCACGTCGTCGGCCTGCACCTCGGACCACAGCAGGCCGCGGGGGTTCAGCAGGAAGCGGCCGCTGGCGTCGGGCAACTCCACGCTGAAGTGGTTGCAGACGCCTTCGGCCAGGCCGTGGTGGGCGGCGGCGCGCAGGGCCAGCGCCAGGTCCTCTCGCAGGGTGGTGACGGCCGGGCTGTTGAAATCGTTGGAATGCATGGGGACTCCGGTGGATGGCGCGGCCATTCTTGCAGGGCTTCGCCCGGGCTGCCGGTAGGCGTCTTCCACGCGGATGGCCTGTCGTCCGACAGGGCCGCCGCCGGCCCCCGCCCAGACTGGCGGCAACCACCGGAGGCCGCCATGAACATCCGCGAGAAACTGCAGGAACTCAGCATCTACGTGCCCGAAGCCGCGCAGCGCTACCGGCCCGGCAAGGGCTGCCTGGTCTGGCTGCCGGCCGAGGCCGAGGACGGATCGGCCGCGCTGTTCCTGATGCCCGTCACGCGCGAGCAGTACGAAGGGCTCATGGCGGCAGGCCTGGTCGGCAACGCCGGCTGGCATGTGGAGCAGCCCTATGTCGAGCCGCAGGCGCGCTGAGCGCGGGCTGCGCCGGGCGCTGCCCTGGGCCGTCGCGCTGGTGCTGGCCGGATGCGGCAGCTGGAACAAGCCCGGCGCCACGCCGGACCAGCTGGAGGCCGACAAGGCAGCCTGCGGCGCCGAGGCCGCCAAGGCCTGGCCACCACGCCAGATGACGGCGCCGAGCTGGCCGACCGAGGCGGACCGCAAGTGCACCGACATCTACGGACAGGGCCCCTGCGCGCCGCTGGTCCAGCCGCCGGGTGCCTCCACCGACCTCAACGCCGGCGCGCGCAGCGCCGCCTTCGACCGCTGCCTGCAGTCCAGGGGCTACCGCTTCTCGTCCGGGTGAGCAGCGGGCAGCCTCAGGCGGCAACGGCCTTGCGCTTGCAGGCCTCCTCCAGTGCGGCGAACAGCGCACCCGTCTCGTAGGGCTTGCGCAGCACCGTGGCCGAGAACTCCTGCAGGTTCTCGGCGTAGCCCGTGCTGACGACGATGGCGATGCCGGGACGCTCGGCCGCGCACCAGCGCGCCAGGTCCACGCCGTTCATGCGGCCCGGCATCACGACGTCGGTGAACAGGATGTCGAAGGCGTTGCCGGCCTGCAGCACCCCCAGCGCTTCGTCTGCCGTGGCGCAGCGGCGCACCGCATAGCCTTCCTCCTCGAGCGCGGAGGCGACCATGGCCGAGACCAGCTTGTCGTCCTCGACCATCAGGATGCGCACGCCCGCCATGGGCGCGGGCGGCGCGGCCTGCGGCACAACGGCCGCAGCGTCGGGCCGCGCGGTCGCGACGGGCAGGTACAGGCGGATGCGCGTGCCCACGCCGAGATGGCTGGACAGGCCGATGTCGCCGCCGGACTGCTTGGCGAAGGCATGCACCTGGGCCAGCCCGATCCCGCTGCCCGAGCCCACGGGCTTGGTCGTGAAGTAGGGTTCGAACGCGCGGGCGCGGACCTCCTCGCTCATGCCGCTGCCCGTGTCGGCCACCTCCACGCGCACGAAGCGTCCCGGACCCAGGTGCGCGGTCTCCTCGGCCTGCGCCTCCTGGGCGGCGATGTCGATGTGGCCGCCGGCCGGCATCGCGTCGCGCGCGTTGAAGACCAGGTTGAGCAGCGCCATCTCGAACTGCACGGCGTCCACATGGACGGCGGGCAGCCCGGGCTCCAGCGAGGTGCTCAACACGATCGCCTCGCCGACGGCGGTGCGCGTGAGTTCCTGGCTCTTGAGCACCACGTCCGGAATGCTGACGGCGGTGGGTTCCAGCAACTGCACCCGGCCGAACGTCATGAGCTGCTTGACGAGGTCGCGCGCCTTGGCGACGGCGCGCACGGCGCCGTCCAGCGTGCGCCGCTCCGGCCCGTCGGTCACGCGGCGCAGCAACAGGTGGTGCGCGGTGACGATGGTCTGCAGCAGGTTGTTGAAGTCATGCGCGACACCGGCCGTCAGGCGCCCCACGAGTTCGAGCTTCTGGCTCTGTAGCAGCTGGGCCTGGGCATCCTGGGCGTGGGTCACGGCCTCGCGCACACGGCGCTCCAGCGTGGCATTGGACGCCTGGGCGCGTAGGCCGGCTTCGTGCAGGGCGCCGGCGATCTGGTCCACCTCGGAAACGCCGGTCAGCAGCCGCGGCGGCACGCGGTGGTGCGCCAGGTCGCCGGCCGCGCTCTGCAAGGCGTCGACGGTGCGCCCGATCTTGCGCATGCCGCTCAGCGCCAGCAGGAGACCGAAGGCCAGCAGCAGCGCCGCCGCGCCCACGGCCTTGGCCGAGGCCTGCTGCGCCGCGGCCTCGAGCGCACTCATCGGCACGGAGACGATGACGGACCAGCCATAGGCGTTGGGCGGCGAGAGGTAGGTCATGGAGCGCACGCCGTCCAGCGTGGTCGACTCCGCAAAACCCGTGCCGCCGGACAGGATGCGCTGCTTGAACGCAGGCGAAGCCGAGACGCCGAACCATTTCCCCGGGTCGCGGCTGCGCGCCATGATCACCTGCTCGCTGTCGACCACGGCCGCGAGCGCCTGGAACGGCCCCGGGTTGGCGTCCAGCGCCTGCTGCAGGACGGCCGGCTCGAACGCCACGCCCACGTTGTAGTGCTGCGGCACCATGCCCGGTACCGGCACGAAAACGGTGATGGCCGGCGTCCTCGCCACGGGGGCCTTGGCGACGAAGAGCACCTTGGGCCCGGTCTCGGCCAGCGCCAGCGGCTTGGCGCGTGGCACGCGCGGGCCCGGGTACGGCGCCCTGGTGTTGAGGATCTGCGCCCCGGTGTCGACCAGCAGGGCCCAGGAGTCCGCGCCGGCCGTCGCGCTGCGCGCTTCCTCGTGCAGGCGCGCGAAGTCACCGTTGCGTGCCTCACCGGACGATGCCAGGGCCTGGGCCAGCACCGTGCGCCGGTCGAGCTCGCGCTCCACGGTGGTGGACACGCGCAGCCCGTACTCCTGCACCTGCCGCCGCGTGCCGGCGACCTGCTCGTTGTGCGTGTACCAGGTGAGCATGCCGAAGCCGGCCGCGGCGGGCAGCCAGACGGCAATGACCAGCAACAGCAGGCGCTTTCGGATGCTCATTTCTGGAGACGGGTGGTGTCCTTTTCGGCGGGTCGCATTATGGGAGCTTGGCGGCTCCCTGCGCCGCCATCGTCCCGCCGCTGCGCAATGGCGGTCGGCCCCGGCTGACGCTGGACCGGTTCAGGGACCGCGCCGGCGCGCAGCCGGCAGGACGCCGCTGGAACGCCGGTCGGCTCAGACCACCATGCTGGCGTACACCAGCACCACCAGGGCGGTGAACGCCAGGCGCAGCAGGCGGCCAGCTGCGTTGGCCTGCACGGCCGCATGCCAGTGCTGCGGTGCCCAGGCCCAGGCGCCTGTGGCGCCGAGCAGGGCGAGGAAAGCGAGGACCTGCCAGGGCATCCAGAGCACGGGCTCAGGCACCGAGCCGCACGTCTGCGCGGTTCAGGGGACGCGTCTCGATCCAATGGCTGTCGGGACCGTGGGCGGCCAGGGCCTCGGCCAGACGGGCCTTGAGGAACCAGCGGTTCATCTGGCTGGCTTCCATCCATTGGCAATCGAAACGCCGGCCATCGGGGGATGGGAGTTCCGCGGGGCGCGAGATGCGTATTTGTTGCATGGTGTGACATAGCGTAACGAAGCGCAGCCTGTGCGGCCTGTGCTCCGGTTCCGATGCTCGGTGTAGGACCGCGCTGACAGCCGCGAACGCCAGCGCACTGCCCATTCAAGAGGCACCGCGTCGCAGGCCGCGCCAGGCAAGGGTTTCGGGCACATCCCACCAGCTTGTCCACAGCCTTGCCCACGCCCGCCAGGGACAAGTCGGCGGGCCCCGGCACGCCAGCGAGAATCGCGCCCGTCCAACACCCGCGTCACCGCTCCATCTCTCCGCAGGCCCCCGTGGCGTCCACCGAACTCAAGGGCTTCATCCTCACGCGCCACTGGCGCGATGCGCCGGACGGCACCGACATCGAGTACTGGCTGGCCACGGAGCAGGGCCCGCGCCGGCTGCTGCTGCGGGCGCAGACCTCGGTGGCCTTCGTGGCGGCCCGGCACCGGGCCGCCGTCGAGGCCCAGCTGGCCACGCTGCCCGGCCTGGAGCTGCGCGAACTGGCGCTGCGCTCCTTCGGCCAGGAGCCCGTGCTCGGCATTTACGCGCGCCACTTTCGGCAGCTGGGCCGGCTGGCGCGGGCGCTGCAGGCGCTGCAGATTCCGCTCTACGAGGCCGACGTGCGGCCGCACGACCGCCACCTCATGGAACGCTTCATCACGGCGGGCGTGGTGGTGGAGGGCGGGCAGCAGGCGGGCGACACCATCGTCGATGGCCGCCTGCGGCCCGCGCCCGGATACCGCCCGGTCGTCAAGGTCGTGTCGCTGGACATCGAGACCAGCGCGACCGAGGAGCTCTATTCCATCGCGCTGGACGGCACCGGCCCGCGTGTGGTCTTCATGCTCGGAGAGGCGGTTGCCGCGCCGGCCGCGCCGATGGACTTCACGCTCGTCCACTGCGCCAGCCGCCGCGAGATGCTGGAGCGGCTCAACGGCTGGTTCGTCGAACACGACCCCGATGTGGTGATCGGCTGGAACGTGGTGCAGTTCGACCTGCGCGTGCTGCAGAAGGCGGCCGATGCCTGCGGCGTGCCGCTGCTGCCTGGCCGCGGGTGCCAGCCCATCGCCTGGCGCACGCACCCGGGCCAGCAGGGCTACCTGTTCGCGCCGATGCCGGGGCGGGTCGTCATCGACGGCATCGAGGCGTTGCGCGCGGCGATGTGGAGCTTTCCGTCCTTCAGCTTGGAGTCCGTCGCGCAGGCCTTGCTGGGCGAGGGCAAGGACATCGGTGACGCCTACGACAAGATGGCCGAGATCGAGCGGCGCTACCAGGAAGACAAGCCGGCGCTGGCCGCCTACAACATCCAGGACTGCGCGCTCGTGCTGCGCATCTTCGAGAAGACCGCGCTGCTGCAGTTCGTGCTCGAGCGCGCGCAGGCCACGGGCCTGCAGGCCGACCATTTCGGCGGCTCCATCGCAGCGTTCAGCCACCACTACCTGCCGCGCATGCACCGCATGGGCTATGTGGCGCCGAACGTGGGCGACATCGCGGCCAAGGCCTACCCGGGCGGCTACGTGATGGACTCCAGGCCGGGCTTCTACGATGCCGTCGTGGTGCTGGACTACAAGAGCCTGTACCCCTCCATCATCCGCACCTTCCTGGTCGATCCCGTGGGCCTGGTGGAGGGCATGCACGCCCAGGAGCCCGCCGCTCTCGTGCACGGGCCGCAGGACACAGTGTTCTCGCGCGAGCGGCATTGCCTGCCCGAGATCGTGACCACCTTCTGGCACGCGCGCGACGAGGCCAAGCGCGCCGGCAACGCGCCGCTGTCGCAGGCGCTCAAGCTGCTCATGAACTCCTTCGCAGGTGTGCTGGGCGCATCCGAATGCCGCTTCTTCAATCCCAAGCTGGTGTCGGCCGTCACGCTGCGCGGCCACGAGATCATGAAGCGCACGCGCGACTTCGTGGAGCAGCGCGGCCACCAGGCCATCTACGGCGATACCGACTCGATCTTCGTCTGGCTCAAGCGCCCCCATGGCAACGCCGAGGCCCACGCCGTGGCGGCCGGCCTGGTGCGGGACATCAACGCCTGGTGGACGCGCACGCTGCGCGAAGAGCAGGGACTGGAGAACTTCCTGGAGATCGAGTTCGACACGCACTACGGCAAGTTCTTCATGCCCACCATCCGCGGCTCGGACGTGGGCAGCAAGAAACGCTATGCGGGCCTCAGCGTCGACGCCCAGGGCCGCGAGGAGATGGTGTTCCGCGGCCTGGAGATGGCCCGCAGCGACTGGACGCCGCTCGCACGCCAGTTCCAGGAAGGCCTGCTGTCGCGCATCTTCCGCGGCGAGCCCTACCGCGCGTTCGTCACCGAGTACGCGCGGGCCACGCTGGCGGGCGAGAAGGACGCGCTGCTGGTCTACCGCAAGCGGCTGCGCCACCGGCTGGACGCCTACCAGGTCAACGTGCCGCCGCAGGTGCGTGCCGCGCGCCTCGCCGACGAACACAACCTGCGCATGAACCGGCCGATGCAATACCAGCAGGGCGGCTGGATCCGCTATGTCATGACGCGCAACGGACCGGAGCCGCTGGAGGCGCGCCGGGCGGGCATCGACTACGCGCACTACCTCAACAAGCAGCTGCTGCCGATCGCCGATGCCATCCTGCACCCCATGGGCGACAGCTTTGCGGCGCTGACGGGTGCGCAGCGCCGGTTGTTCTAGCGTCTCAGGACTTGGCCTTGCGCACCAGGCGCCGCTCGCGCTTGGCGCGCGACTCCACCACGATGCGCAGCAGCACCAGCCCGCCCAGCAGCGCGAGCTTGGGCAGCAGCTCGCGCGAGGCATGGGCCGTCCAGTGCGAGACGGCCGCCTGCGGTGCCGGCGCCTGCGCGCCAGGCTCGGCTGGCTTGCGCGCATCGGCGGCCGTCAGCTGCACCGGCGTGGCGGCGGTCTGCCCCCGGGCCGAGCCATGGGCATGGG
Source organism: Pseudorhodoferax soli (assembly GCF_003337555.1). GTDB lineage: Bacteria > Pseudomonadota > Gammaproteobacteria > Burkholderiales > Burkholderiaceae_C > Pseudorhodoferax > Pseudorhodoferax soli. Next base: position 88,943 of record NZ_QPJK01000003.1, read on the forward strand.
CGTAGACCTTGGTGAACTCCGCGCCGAGCAGGAAGATCTGCGCCGCGTAGTAGACCCAGGCCAGCAGCACCACGAGCGCGCCGGCGCCGGCGAAGGAGTTGGCCAGCGCACTCTTGCCCAGGTACAGGCCGATCAGCAGCTTGCCGACCTCGAACAGCAGCGCGGTGACCGCGGCGCCGACCCAGACGTCGCGCCAGGCCACCTTGGCCGTGGGCATGAGCTTGAAGATCATCGCGAACAGCACGGCCGTGACGGCCAGCGCCACGCCGGTGTTGAGCACCTGCAGCAGCAGTTCCTGGCCCGGCATGAGGCTACCCACGTAGCTGCCGAAGGCCGCCAGGCCGGCGCTGACGGCCAGCGACACCATCAGCAGGAAGGCCAGCCCCAGGATCAGGCCGAGCGAGAACAGCCGGGCGCGCAGCAGGCCCCAGATGCCGCTGGGCTTGCGCGCCTCGGGCACGTGCCAGATGCGGTCGAGCGCAGACTGCAGTTCGCTGAAGACGGTGGTGGCGCCGACCAGCAGCACGGCCACGCTGGCGATGGTGGCCCAGATGCCGCTGCCGCTCACCGTGGCGCTGGCCACCATGCCCTCGATGGCCTCGGCCGTCTCCGGCCCCATGAGCGCAGACAGCTGCGCCGAGATCTGCCCGCGCACCGCCTCGGCACCGAAGGCGAGGCCGGCCACCGCGATCACCAGCACCAGCAACGGCGCGAGCGAGAACAGCGTGTAGTAGGAGATCGCAGCGCCCATGCTGGGCGCGTAGTCGTCGGACCAGGCCACCACGGCCTCCTTGGCCAGCTTCATCCATTGGGCCATCTTCACGGTATTTCCCCCCAAGCTGAGATCGGTTGCGACCAGTCTTGCGCGCCAGCGCGCGCGCCACTGTCAGCCGTGCAGCACGGGTGGTGTCAGATCGTCGGCTGCGGACAGGGGCGGGGCCGCCACAGTCACGTCACATTCGGATCTGCGATCTCCACAGAATCGGGGATGGCGGGCACTTGCGACCCGCGTGCAAGGGGATGGATGTGAATCTGGTCGTGATCGCGTCGGGGGCGTCGGCAGAGCAAAAAGCCATGGGCGCCAGGGCTGCGGCCCATGTACTGCGCAGCGCAGGGCTGAGCCCGGAGGCTGCGCACCGTGCCCATGAGCAGCTCGCGCGTGCCGAGGCCCAGGCCGCCGCGCCGGACGCCAGCCCTGCCATGGCGCGTGCAGCGCGTACCTGGCAGATTGCGGGCCGCGCGGCCATGGTGGCCTGCTGCGGCACGGTGCCGGCAGACTTCCGTTTGCTGCTCGGGCCGTGATGCGCCGCAGTGAACGGCGGAGCGGGCGGTGCTGTGTGCCCCCGGCGGCGCCAGGGACCGACACCGCCGGTGCGCACCACGCCGCCGTGCCCGGGGACGTGCGCCTGCGCCACTCCCACCCCCACCCAGACGTATGAGATTGTCATTGCGTGGCCGGCCGCTCTCGTGGCGCCTGACGGCCGGATTCATCGCCTTCGCCGCCGCGGTCCTGTTCCTTGGGAGCCTGGTCCTCTACCAGGCCGAACGCTGGAGCGAGCGTGCCGCGGTGGACACCTTGCGCGGCACCGTGCAGCTCGGTGCCCGCAGCATGAACGCATGGCTGGCGGAGCGTTTCGCGGATGCCGACGTGTTCTCCAGCCATGCCAGCATGCTGCATGTGCTGCGCCATGCGATGGAGCGCGGCGTCGGCCGAGCCGACGACGAAGACATCCAGAACTCCCTGGACGCGATCCGCCAGCGCTACGGCTACCCGTCGGTCAGCATCGTCGACACGGAGCAGAAGCTGGCGGTGTTCGTGAGCGGTGTCCGGCCGGCCCACGCCGACATCGCACTGGCCAGCGGCATGGCGGACGCCGACGGGGTCCGCTGGATCGACCTGCCGTCCCCGGGCCCGGCCAACGCCTACCGCGCCGCGGTGGTGCGCCGCATCGCCGCGCGCGGCCCGCTGTCGCGCTTCGTGTTCTACCTCGAGGTGGACCCGGTGCAACTCGTGCGGACGCTGACGCAATCCAGCCCGAAGGTGTTCGATGGCGAGGGCTTTCTGATGCGCCTGCGGGACGGCAAGCCCGTGCGCTTCGGCAGCATCGGCGGCGCGGGCGGGCAAGCGCTGGCAGTCTTCGACGACGTCGCGGCCGGCAGCATCGAGCACCGCCTGCTGACCGGGCCCGAGAACCTCGTCAAGGGCGTGGCAGGCAGCGGCGCCGAAGCCATGGCCGTGCGCGAGGCGCTGTCGCTGCCCGGCTGGTACCTGGTCGGCGTGCTCGACGAGACGGAGATCCTCGCCGGCCTGCGGCAGCCGACCCGGATGGCCGTGGCGGCCTACGGCGTGCTGCTGCTGCTGGTGGCCGCCGGCCTGGCGCTGTGGTTGCGCGCGGAACGCCACCACCACTTCCAGCGCGAGGCCGAGATGGCCGGCTTCTACGACCAGATCCTGCGCGGCGGCGATGCGCTGTTCGTGCTCAACGACTGGCGCGGCAAGGTCGTCGATGCCAGCGAGTCCGCGCTGAAGGCATTCGGCCTGGCGCGCGACCAGCTGATCGGCAGCGACGTCATGGCGCTGGCACCCGACAGCGAACGCGCTGCCGTGCTGCAGATGGTCAAGGGCATGCAACCCGGCGACTCGCGCCGGTTCACCGGCCGGCGCCGCCGTTCCGACGGCAGCATCTTCTTCATCGAAGGCAGTGTCGGCCTGCTGGAGATCCAGGGCCGCCGCTACTTCCACAGCGTGGCCACGGACGTCACCCAGGCGCGCGAGGTGCAGGCCCGCATGCAGCAGGCGGCCAGCGTCTTCGAACTCGCGCCGGCGGCCATCGTCGTGTGCAACAAGGCCCTGGAGGTCGTCTCCGTCAACCCGGCGTTCACGGCCATCACGGGTTACGCGCCCGAAGAGGTGCTGGGCGTGGCGGTGGAGGCGCTCACCACGGGTGCGGACCCCGGGAAGAACGCCATGATGGTCTCGGCCGTCCTCGAGAACGACTTCTGGGAGGGCGAGCTGGAGGGACGCCGCAAGAACGGCCAGACCTACCCGCGCCACATGCTCGCGACCGCGCACCGCGACGCGGCGGGCGATGTCTACCAGTACGTCGGCATGTTCACCGACCTCACGGCGCTGCGCGAGGCGCAGACGCGGGCCGCGTACCACGCCAACCACGACCAGCTCACCGGCTTGCCGAACCGGCGCTGCCTGGATGCGGTGCTGCCCACGCTGGTGCGGCAGGCCGCCGAGCGGGACAGGAGCCTGACCGTCGTCGTGCTCAACCTGGACCGCTTCAAGTCCATCAACGAATCGTTCGGACTGTCCGAGGGCGACAGGATGCTGGTCGCGCTGGCGCAGCGGCTGCAGGCCTCGCTGCCGGCGGACAAGCTCTTTCACTTCGGCGCCGACGAGTTCGTCGGCCTGCTCGAGGGGCCGCCGGTCGGCCACGCGCTGACCATCAACCGCATGCTGGACATGGCGTGCTGCAAGTACACGGCGGGCGCCCATGCCATCACGCCCTCGGTCAGCGTGGGGGTGGCCAGCTACCCCGAGCTGTCGCAGGACGCCGAGTCGCTGCTGCGCAACGCCGGCGCTGCGCTGAGCACGGCCAAATGCCGCGGCGGCAAGACCTGGCAGCTGTACGAGCCCGCGATGAACGCCTCGGCGCACGACGACATGCTGTTGGCGGTGGAGCTGCAAGCGGCCATCGAGAACCGCCAGCTGGCGCTGCACTACCAGCCCCAGGCCCGCCTGAGCAACTGGTCGCTGACCGGTGTCGAGGCGCTGCTGCGCTGGAACCACCCGCGGCGCGGCATGGTGCCGCCGGCGCGCTTCGTCGCCATCGCCGAAGCCTCGGGGCTCATCGTCGAACTGAGCCAGTGGGTCCTGGAAGAGGCCTGCCGCACCTGGGCCGGCTGGCACAGCGCCGGCCTGCAGCCGCCGCCCATCGCGGTGAACGTCTCGGCGCTGCAGTTCAGCCGGCCGGGTTTCGTCGAGCAGGTGGCGCAGACGATGGCGCGCTTCGGCGTCGCGCCGCACGGCCTGGTGCTCGAGCTGACGGAGAGCCTCATCATGGAAAGCTCGGAAGCGGCCATCGCGACGATGGAGCGCCTGTCGGCCATGGGCGTGCGCATCGCGCTGGACGACTTCGGCACCGGCTACTCCAGCCTGAGCTACCTCACCCGGTTCCCGCTCGACAAGCTTAAGATCGACCGGTCCTTCGTCCTGCCCATCGGAACGGCCAAGGGGCAGGAGGCCGAGGCCATCGTCCAGTCGGTCGTCTCGATGGCCAAGGCCCTGCGCTTGCGCGTCATTGCCGAAGGGGTGGAAACCGAGGAGCAGGCGAACTTCCTCAAGGACTGCGGCTGCGACGAGATGCAGGGCTACCTGTACTCCAGGCCGATCCCGGACGAGGGGCTGCGCAGCCTGCTGCAGACCACCTTGCCGCTCAGAAGCGCGGCTGCGCCTTCCGGGCTGCAGCCCCTGTTCGGCTGCGAAGGGCGCTGAGCCGGCGCGCACGGCGGCACCGCCTGCGCGCGGCAGGGCATCGCTTCAGCGCGCAGTGGCGCGGGCCAGCGTCTTGAGGGCTGCGGCCAGGCCCTGGCGCGTCTTCCAGAAGTCCTGCCACGGATCGTGTTGCTGGAAGCTCAGGTACTCGCGTGCCGTGGCGATGGTCCACTGCGCACCGCTCTTCAGGTCGGCCAGCTGCTCCCAGGCGACCGGCATGGAGACCCCGAGGCCCGGGCGCGAGCGCGCCGAGAAGGCCGCCGCCGTGGTGGCGCCGTGGCCGTTGCGCAGGTAGTCCACGAACAGCTTGCCCACGCGGTTCTTCGGCCCGCTCTTGGCGACGAAGCGCGCCGGGATGGTGCGCGCCAGGTGCTGCACCACGGCCTGGGAGAAATCCTTCACCGCCTCGTAGCCCAGCCGCGGCGCCAGCGGCACCACCACATGCAGGCCCTTGCCGCCCGAGGTCTTGAGCCAGCATTGCAGCCCCAGCTCCTGGAGCAGGGCACGCACCAGCAACGCCGCCTCCTGCACCTGCTGCCATGGCGTGCCTTCGCCCGGGTCAAGGTCGAACACGATGCGGTCGGGCTTGTCGATGCTGCCGGCGCGCGAGTTCCAGGTGTGGAACTCGATCACGTTCATCTGCGCGCAGGCCAGCAGTGCCTGCGCCGTGGGCACCTCCAGCAGCGCCGCATGCCCGGGCCACAGGCGCTCTGGCAGGTTGCGCACATGCGGGATCGCCAGCTTGTCGTCGTGCTTCTGGAAGAACAGCTCGCCCGTGATGCCGGAGGGCCCGCGCACCAGCGAGACCGGCCGGCCCTGCAGGTGGGGCAGCATCCAGTCGGCCACGCTCTCGTAGTAGCGCACCAGGTCGACCTTGCGCAGGCCGCTGGAGGGATCGATCACCCGCTCGGGGTGGGTGAGCTTGGTGCCCTTGGCCGGTGCCCTGGCCTGGGGCGCAGGGCGGGCGCCGAGCGGCCTGGGCCGCTCGCGCACGATCAGCGCGGCGGGCTTGTCGCTGCGGATGCCGCGGAAGACCGCATGGCGCACCTTGTCGTCGGCCGTCCATTCCGCGAAGGCCACTTCCACCACCAGCCGCGGCAGCACCCAGTGTTCGCTGCCCGCCGCGCGCCGCGACCAGCGGCCGGGCCGGGCGTCCTCGGGCGCCACTGCGGGTTGGTCGGTCCGCAGGCCGGCGAGCCTGGCCTTCAGCGCCCGGCCGGTCTCCGAGCCCCAGCCCGTTCCCACCGAGCCGGCGAAGCGCAGCAGCGGCCCTTCGTGGTAGCCCAGCAGCAGGCTCCCCACCTCGCCAGCGGCGCCGGCGCGGTCGGTGAAGCCCACCACGACGAACTCCTGCCGGTGCTGGCACTTGAGCTTGAGCCAGCTTTCGCTGCGGCCTGGCGTGTAGGGCGCATCGGCGCGCTTGACCATGACACCTTCCATGCCCATCTGGCAGGCGGCCTCCAGCAGCTGCCCGGGCAGCACGTCGAAGGACTGGCTCAGGCGCACGATGCCTTCGCCGCGTTCGTCGAAGAGCTTGCGCAGCACGTCGCGCCGGCTCGCCAGCGGCAGCGCGCGCAGGTCCATGCCGCCCAGGAAGGGGATGTCGAAGACGAACATCTCGATGTCGCCGGTGCGGGCGTTGTCGATGGCGTTCTGCAGGCGGTTGAAGTCCGGCAGGCCGGCGTCGTCGAGGACCACGATCTCGCCGTCCAGCCAGGCGCTGTCCAGGCCCAGGTCGGCGATGGCCCGGGCGACCGGTCCGAGCTTGGCGGTCCAGTCGTGGCCGTTGCGGGTGAACAGCCGCACGCTGCCCTGTTCGCTGCGCGCCAGCAGCCGGTAGCCGTCGAACTTGGACTCGACGATCCAGTTGCCCGAAGGCACGGCGGACACCAGCGTGGCCAGCTGCGGCTGCAGCTTGGCGGGCAGCGGCGCGCGCCGGGCCTCCTGCAGATCGGGCGCCTCCAGCGCTGGCCGGGCCGGCTGCCGGACGCGCTGCGGCTCGCGCTGCTCGACCGGGCCCAGCGGGTGCGTCACGACACTGTCCGGCAGCGCGGCGATGACGTCGTACTCGGTGCCCGGGCGGGCCCAGGCATCGCCGCGCTTCTTGAAGAACAGCCACTGCTCCTGCTGCTTCGCGCCGGGCTTGGAGATGCGCACGAGTTCCCACAGCCCGGCCAGCTTCTCGCCGTGCAGGTGGAACACCAGCTTGCCCTTGGCCAGCCCCGCGCGTGCATCGCCCACCGGCTCCCAGCTGCCGCGGTCCCAGACGATGACCTTGCCCGCGCCGTATTCGCCCTTGGGGATGCTGCCCTCGAAGCTGTTGTAGTCCACGGGGTGGTCCTCCACATGGATCGCCATCTGCTTGACGGCCGGGTCGTAGGAGGGGCCCTTGGGCACCGCCCACGAGACCATCACGCCGTCCAGCTCCAGCCGCAGGTCGTAGTGCAGGCGCGATGCCCAGTGCTTCTGGATGACGAAGGCCAGGGCCTGGCTGTCCGCCCCGGCGCGCGCGCGTGGCGTGCCGGCGGGCTCGGCCGTTTTGGAGAAGTCGCGCTTGGCGTTGTAGCGGGCGAGCGGGGCCTCGCCGTCGGGCGCCGGGGCGGGCGCTGCCGCACGGGCGCGGCGGGCAGGGCGCGCGGCCGTGTCCACCTGCGGCGTCCGCCTGGCGCGGCCCAGCGCGAGCTCTGCCCAGACCGGGGCGTGGTCGCTGGCGCCCTCGCGGCCGCGCTCGTCGCGGTCCACGCCGGCGCCGCGCACCTTCAGTGCCGCGCCGACCAGGATGTGGTCGATGCGCAGCCCCGCATCGCGCTCCCAGCGCTTGCGGCGGTAGTCCCAGAAGGTGAACTGCCGCCCGCCCGGGTGCACGCTCTCCAGCGCATCGGTCCAGCCCTGGGCCAGCACGGCGGCAAAACGTTCACGGACGGGGGGCTGCAGCAGCGCGTCGTCGCGCCAGGTGTCGGGCTTGTAGATGTCTGCGTCCGTGGGCACCACGTTCCAGTCGCCCAGCAGCACCACTGGCTGCCCGGAGTCCCACAGCGCCTGCGCGCGCTGGCGCAGGCGCTCGAACCAGCGCAGCTTGTACTCGAACTTGGGGCCGGGCTGCGGGTTGCCATTGGGCAGGTACAGGCAGGCGAACAGCACGCCCTGGATGGCCGCTTCGACGTAGCGGGCCTCCTTGTCCTTCGGATCGCCCGGCAACGCGGTCGCCACCGGCAGCGGCGCTTGCCCGCGTGCCAGCAGCGCCACGCCGTTCCAGGTGCGCTGGCCGACCACCAGGCTCTGGTAGCCGGCCTCGGCCAGCGCCTGAGCGGGGTAGTCCGCGGTGGGCGTCTTGAGTTCCTGCAGCGCGAGCACGTCGGGCTGCGTGCGCGCCAGCCAGTCCAGCAGCAGGTCCAGCCGCTTGCGGACGTTGTTGATGTTCCAGGTCGCAACGCGCATCGTGCGCGGGGCCACGGGTTGCGACAGTCCCGGGCGCGCCCGTCAGTCGCGCCAGTTGCCCGCGTCGCGGGGGTAGGCCGCCCTGGGCTTCGCGGCCTGGCGGGCCTTGAATTGTTTCCACAGGAAGCCGGCAATGGCCATCAGGATCATCTTGCGCATGGTGTGCTCCAGTCGGTTCTGTCAGGGTTCGGTCGCCCGCCAGCTTGGGGCCGGCCCGCGGCATGCGCTGTAGGCAGGCATAGGCAAGCCCTGTCGGCCATGGCAAGGACTCTGTGCCGGACGCTGGCGGCCCCGCGTCCGCAAGGTTCAGCGCGCCGGCCCGAAGCCGAAGTACGACCCCTTGGCCGGTGCTGCCTTGGGTGGGGCTTCGTCGGCACGCCCGCGCTCTGGCGGCGCTGCCGCATGCCCGGCATCGGCGCGCGGCCCGCTGTCCAGGTCCTCCACCAGCTGCTGCAGCGCGAGCAGCCCCTCGGCCATGGCGCGCTGGTAGCTCGGCACGGCGGTGCGGGCCCGGTCCAGCGGCTGCCAGTCGTCGGCATGGCGCTCGGTCAGCACCCAGACGAAGCGCCCGCTGCGGGGCTCTTCCACGTGCACGGCGATGTGGCGCAAGGCGGGCATGGGCGCAGCGTACCGCCTCGTGCGGTGCCGCAGCGCAGGTCGGCCGGCTGCCTGACGGCACTTGCCTGCGCCGGCCTACGCGGGGCCGGCTGCCGGCGCCGACACTGCTGCTTTCCGCCGGTTCAAACAAGGGAGGCCGTACATGGCAACTGGGTCGCGCACGCTCTGGAAAGGCGCCATCACCTTCGGTCTGGTCCACATCCCGGTGGGCCTGCACACCGCTTCGTCGGAGCAGGGGGTGGACTTCGATTGGCTGGACAAGCGCTCCATGGACCCGGTGGGCTACAAGCGCATCAACAAGCGCACCGGCAAGGAGATCACGAAGGAGAACATCGTCAAGGGTGTGCAGTACGAGGACGGCAAGTACGTGATCATCAGCCCCGACGAGATCGAGGCCGTGTTCCCCAAGACCACGCAGACCATCTCGATCGAGCGCTTCATCGACGCCGGCGCCATGCCCTTCATCTTCCTGGAGCGGCCGTACTACGTGGCGCCGCTGGCCAAGAGCGAGAAGGTCTACGCCCTGCTGCGCGAGGCCCTGGTCGAGACCGGCAAGATCGCGCTGGCCAAGGTGGTCATCGCCACCAAGCAGCACCTGGCGGCGCTGGTGCCTTCCGGGCCCGCGCTGGTGCTGAACCTGCTGCGCTGGGGCGACGAGGTCAAGACGCTGGACGCGCTGGACCTGCCGCCCGCCGGCCGCAAGAACATCAGCGCGGCCGAGATGAAGATGGCCAAGCAACTGGTGGCCGAGATGTCCGGCGACTGGTACCCGGAGGACTTCAAGGACGAGTTCCGCCACCAGGTCATGAAGCTGGTCGACAAGAAGGTCAAGGCGGGCGACACCGAGACGGTGATCCAGCCCGAGGAAGAGGCCCCGGAGGCCGCCAACGTGCTCGACCTCACCGCGCTGCTGCAGCGCAGCCTCAAGGGCGGGCGCAAGCCGCCGGCCAAGGCCGCGGCGAAGAAGAGCCCGGGCAGGAAGACCGCCGCCGGCAAGTCCGCACCACAGAAGAAGGCCGCCTGAGCCCTGGGCCGCAGGCCGGCCGCCACTTGCTGCGCCGTCCTACGCCGGTGCTGCACGACCCTTGTGCAGCATGGAGGCCGTTCTAACGACCAAGGAGGCCAGCATGGCAGACGACAAGAGCCAGACCGCAGCAGACCGCCAGCGGATCGCCATCGACGAGGCATACGAGCGGCGCGACTGGGCCAAGAGCCTGGGCACGACCGAAGACAAGCTGCGCGAGGCGGTGCAGGCCGTCGGCAATTCCGCCGACAAGGTGCGCGAGTACCTGCAGAGCCATTGAGGCAGCCCGTGGCACAGCGCACCACGCTCGTGATTCCCGCCGACCGCTTCGCTGCGGCGGTGGCGGCCCTGTGCGCGCCGGGCCTGCAAGGCAAGCGCCCCTCCACGCCCCCGGACAACTCCCCTTCGCAAAGGACGCCCCATGGCCGACAACGCCGCCCTGCTGCGGGTACAGCAGCAGCAACAGCAGCAGCAACAACAGCCCCAGCCCAGCCCGGCGCTGGCCCCGCAGCCCAGCCACATCGACGCACCGCAGAACCCCTTGCCGGGCCAACCGCCCGTGATGCCGCAGCCGACACCCGTGGAAACTCCGCCGCACCCCGGCCTGTGAGCGCAGCACCGACTTGAAGCCGCGTGCGCCGCCCCTATCTTGCTCGGACTCGGTTGAAGGGTCAGCTTGAAAGGAGGAAGCACATGGCCATCCAACATCCAGCCCCAGCCCCAGCCCCAGCCCCAGCCGCTCCGCAGCCCGGCCGCACGCCGGGTGGTGCGGGCTCCGACCCGTTGCAGGAGCAGTCGATGTCCTACCGCGGCGTGGACATCCGCATCGCGGTGCAGCGCACGCCCGACTACGTGTTCGGGCGCGCAGACCTCGTCGCTGGCGACCAATACCTCGGCCGGCTCTCCATCGGCAATCCTAAGGCCACGCCGCAGGAAATCCAGCAGCGTCTTGCCGCCCTGGCGCAGGCGCGCGTCGACATCACCACTGCCTTCCGGGGCCCAGGCGCGGCGGGGCCGGGGCAGGCGCCGGTGTCGTGAAGATGCGCGGCGCCCGTCCGGCGCGCCTTCCAACGGCAGCGCCGGACGCATGCAGAGCCGGCCTATCGCGGCTAGGGGCACCGTCCTACTGCGCGCGTCCCGCGCGCACCAGACAGTGGCAAGGCCGGCACACCACGCGAGCGCGGAAAGGCCGGCAGTTTTCCCAACCGTCATGCCCCAAGGAGACACCATGAAAAAGCATCTACTCTGGATCGCACTGGCCGGCAGCCTCGTTGCCTCCGCAGGCGCCAGCGCGATGACCAAGGACGAATACAACGCGGCCAAGGACAAGATCTCCGCCGACTACAAGGCGGCCAAGGCCCGTTGCGACGCGCTGAAGGACAACGCCAAGGACGTCTGCGAGAAGGAAGCCAAGGGCACGGAGAACGTGGCCAAGGCCGAGTTGGAGCAGAACTACAAGCCGTCGGACAAGCACGCCAAGAACGTCGCCGAGGCCAAGGCCGAGATGGCCTATGAAGTGGCCAAGGAGAAGTGCGACGACATGGCGGGCGACGCCAAGGCCAATTGCGTGAAGCAGGCCAAGACCCAGCACGACAGCGCCAAGGCCGACATCAAGCGCATGAAGGGCTGACAAGACGGCCCGCGCGCAAGGCTGCGCGCGGGCACCTGGATGTGCGAACGGGCCCGTGGGCCCGTTTTGTTTGCGTGGCTACTTGCCGTCGCGGTCGGAATCTCCGGGCACCGCACGTTCCACGCGGTCGCTCAGACGCTGCCAGGCATCGCGCGAGGCGTGCCGCGCATTGCCCCATTCCAGCGACGAGCTGCCGCGCGATCCCGACCAGCCCGCGCCCAGTTCGGGCTCGACCTCGTCGAACGAGCGGCCGGGGTACTTCTCGTACGCGCTGGCGCCGTACATGTAGGCCGGACCGTACTGGTCGTAGTTGGAGCCGGACGCATAGGGCCTGGTGCTGAAGTTGTCGCGCCAGTAGCTGTCCTCGGCCACCGGGTCGACCTTGGTGGCCTTGCCCGCCAGCGCGCCGACGGCAGCACCCACGGCTGCGCCCACGGCCGCACCGACAGGCCCCGTCATGCCACCGACGGCGGCACCTGCGGCTGCGCCGCCGGCCACACCACCCGTCACCGCACCGACCGCTGCGCCCGTGCCGACCTTGCTCTTTTCTTCCATGGCGATCTCCTGTTGATGAAAGGTCTCCAAGTTAGGACCTGCGCGGCGCGCGGCCTGCCGGAACGGAGCGTCTGCGCACGTCGTCCATCGCCTCACGGCCGGTGGCGTGGAGCGGCCGCCGGCACGACGGAGCAGGCTGTCGGGCGCCGGACTCACCAGCTGGCGGGGCCGCCGCGTGCCGCCTCCTGGCCGGCCTGCGGCCGCGGGCTGGCGCTGGCCAGCGGCAGGGCGGCCTCGTCCGGCGTGCGCGGGCTGGCCAGCCGCCGCGCGAAGTCGTCGATGGTGCGGCGCAGGCCCTGCGCCAGTGGCACCTGGGGTGACCAGCCCAGCACGCGCTGGGCCAGCGCGATGTCGGGGCAGCGCCGGCGCGGGTCGTCCTGCGGCAAGGGCCGAAAGACCAGTTGCGCGCTGCTGCCGGTCAGCGCCAGCACTTCGGCGGCCAGCACGCGCATCGTGATCTCGTGCGGGTTGCCCAGGTTCACCGGCCCCGTGCTGTCGGACTCCATGAGCCGCAGCAGGCCGTCCACCGTGTCGTCGACGAAGCAGAAGCAGCGCGTCTGGCGGCCATCGCCATACAGCGTGATGTCCTGGCCGTGCAGGGCCTGCACGATGAAGTTGCTGACCACGCGGCCGTCGTCGGGCAGCATGCGCGGCCCGTAGGTGTTGAAGATGCGCGCCACGCGCACCGCCACGCCGTGCTGGCGCAGGTAGTCGAAGCACAGCGTCTCGGCGCAGCGCTTGCCCTCGTCGTAGCAGGCGCGCGGGCCCACGGTGTTGACATCGCCGTGGTAGTCCTCGCGCTGCGGGTGCACGGCCGGGTCGCCGTAGATCTCGCTGGTGGAGGCCTGCAGCAGCCGCGCGCCGCAGCGGCGCGCCAGCTCCAGCATGCGCCAGGTTCCCAGCACGCTGGTCAGTGTGGTGCCCACCGGGTCCTGCTGGTAGTGCGGCGGGCTGGCCGGGCAGGCCAGGTTGTAGATGCGGTCGACCTGCAACGTGCAGGGCGCGGTCACGTTCTGCTCGACGAAGCGAAAGCGCGGATGCGCCTGCAGGTGGGCCAGGTTGTCGCGCGTGCCCGAACAGAGGTTGTCCAGGCCCACCACGCGGTGGCCGCGTTCGAGCAGGCGGTCGCACAGGTGGCTGCCGAGGAAGCCGGCCGCGCCGGTGACGAGGATGTCGTGGGTCGAGGGCACGGGGAGGTCTCCAGCAGGTCAGGGGAAGAGGGTGCGAAAGCGCCAGGCGCCGCGCAGCCGCCAATAGCAGGCGAGGAAGGGGATGGCCAGCGAGGTGACGAGCATCTCGGCCACGTGGGCCGGCGCATGCGAGGCACCGCGCAGGCGCCGCAGCGCGAACACCAGGCAGCCGGCCAGCGCCAGCGCGGCGAGCGCACCGGCCAGCGGGCCCTGGCCGGCCAGCGCGGCGCCCGCGGCGCCCAGGGCACTGGCCACGATCAGGCCGTAGAGCCAGGGCGGGTGGCGCCGGATGCGGCTGCGGTACAGGTCGGGGTGCTTGGCGAACAGCAGCGCGTCGAAGTAGACATTGGCCTGCTGCGCCATCGAGATGCCCCAGCGCACCGGCCGCACCGGGTGCACCACCACGGCACGCTCGGCCCGGCCGACGCCGCCGTAGCGTTCGAGCAGCGCGAACTGCAGGTCCGAGTCCTCGCGCCACGCCCGCGTGAAGCGCGTGTCGAAGCCGCCCACGCCCAGCAGCGCACTGCGGCGCACGAAGGCGTTGGCCGTCACGAACTCGGCCCGCTCCAGGCCCTGGGTCATGCGCGCGTGGTCGGTCGGCGGGCCGTCCACCGGCACGACGACGCGGCCGCCCGCCGCCACCAGGCCGTCGTCCAGCGCACGCAGGCCCTCGGCCAGCCAGTCGGGTGCGGGCACCGTGTCGTCGTCGGTGAAGGCGACCACGGGTGCGCGCGTGCTGCGCCAGCCGGTGTTGCGCGCGCCGGCCGGGCCGCGCGTGCCCTGGGCTCGGGCGTAGCGCAGGCGGGGCCGCTTGCAGGTGGCGGCCAGCGCCTGCACCAGTGCCTCGGTGTCGGCGCAGGGGCCGTCGTCCACCACCACGATCTCCCAGTCCCGGGCCAGCCCCTGCTGCGCGAGCAGCGCCTGCAGGCAGCGGCGCAGCAGGGCGGGGCGCCGGCAGGTGGCGATGACGACGGCGATGGCGGGGACGGTCGGGTCTGCCGCCGCGAAGCGTTTCATACGGGCTTCTCCGGCAGGAAGAAGCCTGCCGCACACGCGCCGCGGCCGGGTGCGGACGGCGGCAGGTGTTGCCGCAAATCTTCCTTGCGCGGCCCATGGGCCGCAGAGATGGTCTGCCCACCGGCGTCGACGCCGGCGGCCGGCGCGCGCGGCAAGGCATGGACGCTGGTCAGCGCAAGGCACAGGCCTGTCTTCATGTGTGTTGCTTCCATGGCGCCGGAAACCGCTCCGGCTTCGCCCCCGCACCATGGCAATGCGCATGCCACGACCGCGACGTGCAGTCGCGCGTGCCCGGCTCCGCGCCGCCCCGGCGCTGCACGCCGCGCAGCGCAGCGCCACGGGCTTGCCGCATCCCGTGCAGGTGGGCGCCGCGTGGCCCCGGCGTCGTCAGTCGGGGAAGCCTTCGCTGCGCGGGTCCATGGCGCGGCGCAGCGCCTCGCCGCTCACGGGCTTGACCACGTAGGCGTCGAAACCGGCCTGGCGCGCTGCCTCCAGCGCGCGCGGGCGGCCATAGCCGGAGATGGCCACGAGCCGGCCCGGGTAGCCGGCCGCGCGCGCACGCCGCGCCAGCGTGAGCCCGTCCATGCCCGGCATGCCGATGTCGACCACGGCCGCATCGGGCCACTCGGCCAGCAGCAGGGCCAGGCCGGCCGCGCCGTCGCCGGCGCTCAGCACGGTGTGGCCGGCGTGCGCGAGCAGGGCGCCGGTGGCCTCGCGCAGGTCGGCATGGTCGTCCACCAGCAGCACGCGGCGCGGCGCGGTGTCGCGGGGCGCGGCGCTGGCCTGGTCGCCGGGCTGGCGGCGCACGGGGGCGGTACCGCCGTCGGCAGCGTGGGCCGAATCGAGCAGCCGGTCCAGCAGTTCGGTGAGCCGCTGCGTCTGGCGCTGCACGATGGCCACGGCGCGGCGTGCCAGCTGCGGCCCGCCGGCGCCGCTGTGCAGCACCTCGGCCGCGCCCGCGATGGCGCCGAGCGGGTTGCGCAGTTCGTGGCCCAGCATGAGCAGGAACTCGTCCTTGGCGCGGCTCTCGGCCTGGGCTTCGCGCCGCGCGGCGTGCTCGTGCACGGCCACGCGCCGGTGCCGGCGCTCGGCGCGCTTGAGGCCCGTGGCGTCCACGGCCATGCCAACCATCTGCAGCGGCCGGCCGTCGTCCAGGTACAGGCAGGCCAGCCGCAGCGAGAGCCAGCGCCCCGTGCTGCCCGCCACGCGGAAGTCCAGCTGCACGCGCGGGCGCCGGCGCGCCAGCGCCGCGGCCAGCTGGGCCCGCAGGGCCGGCCGGTCCTCGGGCGCCACCGCGGCCAGCCAGTCGCGCAGCCGGCCGTGCAGGGGCATCGGCGCCAGGCCCAGCAGGCGCGACATGCCGGCGCTGCAGAGCAGCTCGTCGGCGCGGAAGCGGAACTCCAGCACGCCGGCCTGGCCGGCGTCCTGCGCAAGCTCGACCAGCGCCTGCTTGGCCTGGAGCGCCCGGTGCGCGCGCTCCAGGTCGGCCAGTGCGGTCTTCAGCGGCGTGACGTCCATGACCGCGCTGAGCGCGCCGCGCGCCCGGCCGTCGGCATCGTGCAGCGGCACGGCGCTGGCCACCACGTGCAGCACCGGCTGGCCGGCGCGGCGCAGTTCCAGTTCGGTGGCCGGCACCGGCTGGCCTGTGCGGCAGGCCCGCTGCAGCGGCTGCTGGCCCGGCTCCAGCCGGCGGCCGGTCTGGAACACCCCGAGGCTGCCGGCCGGCGGCGCGGCCGCGCCCAGCAGCGCGTCCATCGCCGGATTGCACTGCACCGAGGCGCAGGCCGCATCGCGCGCGAAGGCCAGGCCGATCGGGCTGCCGTGGAACAAGGCCTCGAACTCGTCGGCGCGGCGCTGCAGCTGGTCGGCCGCGGCGCGGTCGGCACGGCGCGCCGCGGCCAGCGCCTCGGCCAGCAGCGCGATCTCGCGCATGGGCAGCGGCCCCGGCCGCGGCGCCTGGCCACGGGCCGCCAGGGCACCCAGCGGCCGCGTGACCTGCAGCGCGAGCAGCAGCGCCAGCGAGACGCCCAGCAGCAGGCTGGCGCCCGTGGTGGCCACCGTCTGCAGCATGCGCTCGCGCTCGGCCTGCTCCAGCGGTTCGGCCAGGGCCGCCGAGGTGGCGAACCAGTCGGCCTCGCGCAGCGCCCGTGCCGCCACCAGCGCGGCCCGGCCATCGGCCAGCGGCAGCCGCTGCATGCCTGCGGGCGGCCGCTCTTGCGGTGGCAATGCCTGCGGTGCCGCGCCGGCGATGGGCTCGCCTGCGCGCGTCAGCAGGCCGGGCAGGGCCACCTCGGCCGGCGCGGCCGCCACCAGCGCTGGCCAGAAGCGCGGCTCGAAGCGCACGCCCAGCCACTGGCGCAGCTGGCCGCCCTCGTACAGCGGCAGCGCCAGCAGCACCTGGCCGGAGGGCGTGCGCGCCACCAGCCGCGCGGGGCCGCCGCCGGCCGCGGCGCGGCGCAGCAGGGCGGGCAGGGGCGCGGCCGCGGCCGCACTGGCCATGTCGGCCGTGTCGGCCAGCACGTTGCCCTGCTCGTCGGCCAGGAACACGCTGGCCCAGGCCGGCTGCATGCGCTGGCGCGCGCGCAGCAGCGGCACGCGCGGCGCGCCTTCGCGCAGTGCCAGCGCGTCGGCCAGGGCGGCCAGCGCATCGAAGGAGGCGCGCAGTTCGCGGTCGGCATGCTGCGCCAGCGCCTGTGCGCCGGCCTGCAGGCCGGCATCCATGCGCGCGCGGGTCTGCGCCGCCTCGCTGCCCACGCGCCAGACCAGCACCAGCGCGATGGGCACGCTGGTCAGCAGGATCACGGCCACGAAGTAGCTGCGCAGACTGGGCGCGGGCCAGCGCGGCACGAGCCCCCGCAGCCGCGCGCGAGGCCGCGCTGCGGGGCCGTGCGGCGCTGCCGGAGAACGGACGGCGCTCATGCGCGCCAGCCCGGGTGCGTTGCCGGCATGCCGCTTGCCGGGGCGGCGGCATGGAACCCGCCCCGCCCGCACCGACCCGGCCCCCGGCCGGCCTGCCCGACCTGCCGGACCTGCGCAGTGCCGATGCCTTGCTCGGCTGGCCAGTGGTGGACAGCCGAGGCGGCCTGCTGGGCACGGTGCAGCAGCTGGTGTGCGACCTGCGCACGGGCCGCATCGCCTATGCCGTGGTCGCCAGCGGCGGCTTCGTGGGGCAGGGCGAGGCCCGTTTCGCGCTGGACTGGGAAGGCCTGGAAGCGGCCGATGCGCCGCAGTGCTTCATCTGGCGCGGCGCGGTGCCGCAGCCGCATTGAACCGGGGGAACGCCGCATGGTGGGTCTCAGCCAGGCCTGCCGTTGCCGGACGCTTCGCGCTCGATGAGTTGCATCAGGCCATCGGCCTGGTGCCGCGCCGCATGCGCCTCGTGGCCGGCCAGCAGCGCCGCCTCTGCGTTGCCGCGCGCGCGTTCCAGCGCCTCGATTTCGCGCTGCAATGCCGCGCGCTCGCGCAGCGCGCGCACGGCGCTGCGCAGCACGTGCTCGGATTCGGTGTACTGGGCGCGCGCCAGCGTGTTGAGCGAGAACACGTGACCGGTGTGGCAGGCGTAGCGCGGCGGCTGGCTGCCGCGCACCTGCCACAGCGTGCCACCGCAGTCCGGGCAGGTCTGCATGGTGGGCTCGGTATGGGCGCTGAGAAAAGCCATGGTGTCCCGTCCTTCGCTGGCGGCCTGCTCGCGGCGGATACGGGCCAGCGCCGCCTCGGGCCAGTGCAGCGGCGGCGGTGGCTGCGCCACGGTGCGGGCCAGCAGCTGGCCGATGGATTCGGGCGGCAGGCAGTGGTCGACGGCCACGTTGTCCAGCGCCGACATCGGCATCTCGCGGGCCTCGGCCGTGCCCGGGTCCTGGACGATGGCCAGGCCGCCGCACAGCTTGATGTCCTGCAGGCCGGCCGTGCCGTCGTCGAGCAGCCCGCTCAGCACCACGCCGATCGCCCGCGGGCCGTGCGCGATCGCGCAGGTGCGCAGCAGCGGGTCGATCGCCGGCCGCGTGTGGTTGATCTTGGGTCCGTGCGAGAGCTGCAGGTGGCGCGGCCCGGCCAGCAGGTGGGCGTCGGGCGGGGCCACGTAGACCACGCCGGGCCGCAGCGGCTCGCGGTCGCTGGCATCGCGCGCCGGCAGCACGCCACACCGGGCCAGGCGCTGCGCCAGCCCGCTGCGGTACGGGCCGATGTGCTGGACCACCAGCACGGACGCAGGAAAATCCTGCGGCAACTGCGCGATCAGCGCGCCCAGTGGGGCGAAGCCGCCGGTCGAGGCGCCGATCGCCACCACCCAGCCGGTTTCCCTGTCATCTGCCGTGCCGCTCGGGCTGGACTCCATGCGCATGCTCCTTCACACCGATCGCCCAGGATGGGCAATCGGCGTGCCGGGCCGCGCGTGCGCGCGCTCAGGCCCGGCGGGCGGACCGGAGCTGGTCGAGCAGGGCCAGCAGCTCGGCCACGTCCACGGGCTTGACGAGGTGGCCGTCGAAGCCGGCCTCGCGCGCCGCCTGGCGGTCGTTCTCCTGGCCCCAGCCCGTCGCGGCGACCAGCACCGCCTGCCTGCCCCAGTCGCTCTCGCGCATGCGGCGCGCCACCTCGTAGCCGCTGAGGTCGGGCAGGCCGATGTCCAGCACCACCGCATGCGGCCGCAGTTCCGCGGCCAGCGCCAGCGCTTCGCTGCCGGTGGCGGCCGTGGTCACGCTGCGCCCGTTCATCTCCATGGCCATGGCCAGGCTCCAGGCGGCGTCCTCGTTGTCGTCGACCAGCAGCACCTGCTGCAGGCCTGCGGCTGCGGGCTCCGGCGGGGCCGCCTGGCGCAAGGCCTGCTCCGGCGTCATGTCCTGCGGCAGCGGCAGGCGCACGGTGAACCGGCAACCCAGGCCGCGGCCGGCGCTCTCGCCCTGCACGGCGCCGCCATGCAGCGCGACGATGCTGCGCACCAGCGCCAGGCCGATGCCCAGGCCGTGGCCGGTGCGCTCGCCGATGGCCCCGCCCTGCGCGAACATCTCGAACAGCGCATCGATCTCCTGCGCCTCCAGGCCGATGCCGTTGTCCGAGACGCAGATGGCCAACTGTTCGCTGGACTCGCGCCGCGCCTCGAGCCCGATGCGGCCGCCGTCGGGCGTGTACTTGGCCGCGTTGGTGAGCAGGTTGGACAGCACCTGGCTCATGCGCAGCGGATCGGCGTCCAGCACCACGGGCTCGGACGGCAGTTCCACGGCGAGGCTGTGCCGGCCCGCGTCGATGGCCGGGCGTGCCGTCTCGAGCGCGCTGCGCACCACGTCTTCCAGCAAGACCGGCACGCGGCGCAGGCCGAGCCGGCCCAGCTGCAGGCGCGAGACGTCGAGCAGGTCGTCCAGCAAGTTCTTCACCACCAGCGACTGGCGGTCGACGATACCGGCCGCGCGCTGGCGCGTGGCCGGCTCGGCCTGCTCGGCCAGCAGCAGCTTGGCCGCGCCGCTGATCGAGGCCAGCGGGTTGCGCAGCTCGTGCGAGAGCACGGCCAGGAAATGGCCCTTGGCGCTGTCGGCCGCCTCCAGCGTGGCACGCGCGGCCTCTTTCTCCTGCAGCGCCGCCGCCATCTCGGCCTGGCTGCGCTCGATCTCTTCCTGCGCGCGCCGCGTGGCGCTCTGGTCGCGCATGACCTTCACGAAGCCCACCACCTTGCCGCTGGGGCCGTGCATGGGCATCAGCACGCCGCTGGCCCAGAAGATGCTGCCGTCCTGGCGGCGGTGCAGCCGGTCGTCCAGCGCGCGGCCGTCGCGCAGCGCGGCCTGCACCTCGCGCTGCGGCGCGCCGGCGGCCTGGTCTTCCTCGGTGAACAGCATGTCCAGCGGCCGGCCGACCGCGTCGGCCTCCTGGTAGCCCAGCAGCCGCTGGGCGCCGGTGTTCCAGCCGGTGATGCGGCGCTCCAGGTCGGTGGAGAAGATCGCGAACTCGGTGGCGTTCTCCAGCACCAGGCGCAGCCGCTCCTCGCTGTTGCGCAGCGCGTCCTCGGCATGCTTGCGCTCGCTGATGTCGGTGCTGACGACCAGCACCGTGCCGGGCAGGCCCTGGGCGTCGGTCAACAGGCTCACGCTGTTGAAGGTCCACTTGAGGCTGCCGTCCTTGCACAGGCTGCGCTTTTCCAGCTGGAAGGCCTCGCCCTGCGGCAGCCGGGCGAACAGCTCGGCCGAGCGCGGGCGGTCGTCGGGTGCCACGAGGTCGAGCACGTTGCGGCCCAGCAGCTCCTTCTCGTCGTAGCCCAGCATCGCGCAGTAGCTGCGGTTGACGAAGCTGATGCGGCCCTCCAGCGTGGCCTGCACCAGGCCCACGGTGGCCTGCTCGGCGATGGCGCTGAAGCGCTCCTCGGACTGGCGCAGCGCCTCCTGGCCGCGCTTGCGCTCGGTGATGTCGACAAAGGTCAGCACCACCCCGCCGATGTGGTCGTCCAGCGTGCGGTAGGGCAGCATGCGCACGAGGAAGCGGTTGCCGCCTTCCTCGTCCACCTCGTGCTCGATCGGCGCCAGCCGCTCCAGCACGCGCGCGGCGTCGCTGCCCAGGCGGGGGTAGTCCAGGTGCGAGGTCAGGTCCGACAGCGGCCGGCCGACATCGGTCGGGATCAGGTTGAACAGCGCCACGGCAGAGGGCGTGAAGCGCGTGATGCGCAGCTCGCGGTCCAGGAACACGGTGGCGATGGCCGTCGCGTCCATCAGGTTGTGCATGTCGCTGTTGGCATGCCCGAGTTCGTCGACCTTGCTCTTGAGTTCCTGGTTGACGGTGGTCAGTTCCTCGTTGATGGACTGCAGCTCCTCGCGGCTGGTTTCCAGCTCCTCGGTGGCCGAGCGCAGCTCCTCGTTCATGGCCTGCAGCTCCTCGTTGCTGGCCTTGAGCTCCTCGGTCGACGCCTCGTACTGCTCCACCGTGTCGCGCAGGTGCGACTTGAGCCGCTCCAGCTCGCGGTCCAGGTGGTGCACGGCGCTGTCGTTGCTGGCCGGCGGCGCGGCCACGGCCTGGCCCGCGTCCTGCGCGCCCTCGGGGACGCTGCGGAACAGCACCAGCAGGAAACCCGGCGCCACATCGGGCAGCGGCGTGACCTGCACGGCTACGCGCTCCGCCCCGTCGCCGCCCAGGTCCACCTCCAGCACCGGCAGGTCGACGCTGCTGGCGTTCTGCGCCGCGCGGAACAGCGCCGCGCGCAGCTCGATGCGCAGGGCCGGGTGCACCACGCGCAGCAGGTTGCGGCTGGGTTCGCCGCCGCCGTGCTGCAGGTAGCGCCCGGCGCTGGGCGACAGGTGCAGGATCTCGTGCTCGGCATCGACCAGCAGCGACGGCGGCGCCACGTGCTCGAGCAGGCGGAAATGCGCCTCGGCCCAGGAGGAGACGCGCCCGCCCAGGTCGGGCATGGTGGGCGGCAGGGTGCCGGTGCGCAGCGGGTTGCGCGCCGCGCCGGAGACCACCGGGCCCGTGCGCGCCGCGTTCTGCGCCTCCAGCGCCAGCGCCAGCGTGCCGGGGCCGGCCCGCAGGGGCATGCCGATGCGCGGCGTGGAGCGCTGCATGTAGAGCCGGTGCTTCTTGTCCACCACCGAGAACAGCGCGCTGCCGTCCTCCACCGATTCGGAGGCGCCCAGGAACAGCATGCCGGCCGGCAGCAGCGCGAAGTGGAAGGTCTCGAAGACCCGCGTCTGCGCCTCGCGGCCCAGGTAGATCAGCAGGTTGCGGCAGGTGATCAGGTCGAGCTTGGAGAAGGGCGAGTCCTTGAGCACGTCGTGCACGGCGAACAGCACCATCTCGCGCACCTCGCGGCGCACGCGGTAGCCCCGGTGCTCCTTGACGAAGAAGCGGCGCAACCGTTCCTCGGACACATCGGCCTCGATGGTCGCGGGGTAGACGCCTTCGCGCGCCACGCGGATGGCCTCGTCGTCCAGGTCGGTCGCGAAGATCTGGATCGGCGGCGGCACCTCCAGCGCACGCGCGTGCTCGCTGAGCAGCATGGCGATGGAGTAGGCCTCCTCGCCGGTGGCGCAGGCGCTGACCCACACGCGCACCGGGTCGGCCGCGCTCTTGCCCCGGAACAGCGAGGCCACATGCGCCTGCAGCGCCGTGAAGCAGTCGCCGTCGCGGAAGAAGTTGGTCACGCTGATGAGCAGGTCCTGCAGCAGCGCGCCGGCCTCGCCCGGGCGCGTGCGCAGGCAGGCCAGGTAGTCGGGCAGCTCGGCGACGCCGTTGACCTGCATGCGCCGGCCGATGCGGCGCAGGATGGTGGCGCGCTTGTAGTAGGAGAAGTCGCGCCCGGTGCGCATGCGCAGGAAGCCCAGCACCTCGCGCAGCGTGCTTTCGTCTGCGGCCGGGCTGCGGCCGGGCTGGGCGATCTGCGGGCCGGCTTCGGGCGGCAGGCGCAGCGCGTACTCGTTGCGGTGGTATTGGACGATGCGCGGCGCGATCTCGGCGATCGGCAGCACCCAGTCGACCATGCCCGTGTTCACCGCCGTGCGCGGCATGCCGCTCACCTCGGCCTCGTCGGGCTCCTGGGCGATGGTGAGGCCGCCGCGCTCCTTGATGCGCTTGATGCCGATGGCGCCATCGCCGTCGCCGCCGGACAGCACCACGGCCGTGGCGTGCGGGCCGTGGCTCTCGGCCAGCGCGCGGAAGAAGGTGTCCACCACCACATGGCGCTGGCGCTCGGCTGGCAGGTCCAGCAGCTGCAGCTGGTTGTCCACCGTGCGCATGGCCTTGCGCGGCGGGATCACGTAGACGGTCTCGGCCTGCATGCGCACGGTCTCGCGCACCTGCACCACGGGCATGCGGGTGGACTTCTGCAGCATGCCGGCCAGTTCGCTCTCGTGGTCGGGCGACAGGTGCACGACCACGACGAAGGCCAGCCCGCTGCCCGGGGGCGTGTGCTGCAGCAGCTGGTGCAGGGCGCCGATGCTGCCGGCCGAGCCGCCGATGGCCACCACCGGCAGCATGTGGTAGCCGTGCGTGGGGATGGCGTCGTCCTGCCGCTCTGCCATTTCCAGTTCGGGCAGGTCGGGATCGATCTCGTCTTCGGGTCTCTGGTCGGTCATGGCGTGGGGGAGGGGACGGCCGTGCGCGCGACGGGCCAACCGGCAGTGGTGCAAGTTCGGGGCCGCGTGTGGCGGATTTCGGCGTGTCGGCCATGCGGGGTCGGCGCGCATCGTACCCGTCCTACATCCCATTCGGCCGCAATGCCACCACAATCCTCGCAGGATGCTTCGAGTTCCCCGCACGGATTCCGCGCAGCCGGCGTTGCAGCCAGGCCCACAGGGCCTGCAAACGCCGCCGGCGGCCGCGCCATGGCAGCAAGTTCTGCGGCAAGTTCTACCGGCCGCGGAGGCGGCTGGCAGCGTGCTGCCCACGCGCGCCGTGCGGCGTGGGGTGCTGCTGATGGCGGCGGCGCCGGTGGTGGCTGGCCTGGTCTGGCTCGGCGCCGGCGCGCCGCCTCCCTCGGCCGGCGGCCTGGCCTGGCTGGGCGGGCTGTGGCTGGGCTGGACGGCCGGCGTGGCCTGGCTGCTGCAGCGCAGCGTACGCGCCAGCGCGGCGCCCGCGCCTGCGGACTGGCTGGCCGTGGCGGCCCATGCCCTGCGCAACCGGCTGGCCGCGCTGGGCGGTGCCACCGAGGTGCTGGCCGCGCCGCTGGTCGAGCCGGCCGTGCGCGAGCGCGCGCGCGCCATCGCCGGGCAGCAACTGCGCCAGCTTGCCGACCTGGCGAGCAACCTGGCCGAACTGGCGGAGTCCACGGCCGGTGCCGACCGGGTGCACGGCGCTCCGCTGGACCTGGCCACGCTGGCGCTGGCGGCCCTGGACGGGCAGCGCCCCCTGGCTGTCGGGCAGCTGCTGCTGCACGCGACCCAGCCGGCGCCAGTGCTGGGCGAGCCGCGTGCGCTCGAACAGCTGCTGGCGGCGCTGCTGCGCCACGCGCTGCGCCAGCTGCCCCACGGTGCCGGCCTGGTGCTGGAGGTGCGCGCCGAGCCGCCCGAAGCCGTGCTGCGCCTGCGCAGCGACCGGCCCGCGCCGGCCCTGGCGCCGCAGCGGCCCGCGCAGCCGCTGGACGACCCGGACCTGGGCCTGGCGCTGGCGCACTGCACGGCCGCCCGGCATGGCGGCCGCCTGTCGATCCTGGGTGGGGCGGAGCCGGCCATCGAACTGCGCCTGCCCTTGCAACCCGGCGCCGCGCCGGGCGTTCGGGCCGAGGCGCGGCCACGCGACGCCGGCCTGCGGCTGCTGCTGGTGGAGGATGTGGCCGGCGTGCGCGACAGCCTGGCGGCTCAGCTGCGCGACGAGGGCCATGCGGTCAGCGCCCAGGCCGATGGCGAGGCCGGCCTGCGCAGCCTGCTGGCCGAGTGGCCGGACGCCGCCGTGGTCGACCTCAGCCTGCCCGGCATGACGGGCTGCGCGCTGGCCCGCAGCGCACGGCGCGCAGGCTATGCCGGGCGCATGGTGGCGATCGCGGGCTACGAGCCCTCGCAGGAGCGCAGCGAGGCCCTGCGCGCCGGCTTCGACACCTGCCTGCACAAGCCCGTGCGGGCCAGCCAGCTGCGCCAGGCGCTGGCCGGCCCCGGCTGACAGGTCGTTACAGCCATGCAGTACAAAGTTTCGATAATCACAATTTCTGTGTTGGGAGGGAAGGTGCAATGGCATTGACGCTGATCGTCGATGACGACGCCGATGCCGCGGAGATGCTGGCGGCGCAACTGGCCGAGCGCGGGCACGCTGTCGTCGTGGCCCACAGCCTGCGGGATGCGCGCCGGCAACTCGCAGTGCAGCCGACCGAGCTCGTGCTGCTCGACCTGCGCCTGCCCGATGGCCATGGCCTGGCGCTCTTCGACGAGCCGGCCCTGGCACAGGCCAGCGTGGTGCTCATGACGGGCTACGCCACGCTGGAGACCGCGGTGCAGGCCCTGCGCCTGGGGGCACTCGACTACCTGATCAAGCCGGTCACCGCCGAGCAGCTGGACGCCGTGCTGCAGCGCGTGCTGCCGGTGCCCAGCGCCGAGGCGCGCAGCGACTGGCGCCAGCAGGTGGACGCGAGCGGCCGCTTCGGCCACCTGGTCGGCCGCGCGCCCTGCATGCAGCGCATCTACCAGCAGATCGCGCGCGTGGCGCAGACCGGCGTGACCGTGCTCGTGACGGGGGAGAGCGGCACCGGCAAGGAGCTGGTGGCGCGCACCCTGCACGACGAAAGCCGCCGGCGCGAGCGGCCCTTCCTCGCCGTGAACTGCGGCGCCATCTCGCCGCAGCTCATGGAAAGCGAGATCTTCGGCCACGAGAAGGGCAGCTTCACGGGCGCGGACCGCCAGCACCAGGGCTTCTTCGAGCGCGCCGACGGCGGCACCCTGTTCCTGGACGAGGTCACCGAGATGCCGCTGGAGCTGCAGGTCAAGCTGCTGCGCGTGCTGGAGACCGGCAGCTTCATGCGGGTGGGCTCCACCACGCTGCGCCAGACCGATGTGCGCATCGTCGCCGCCACCAACCGCGACCCCTGGCAGGCCGTGGAGCAGGGCCAGCTGCGCGAGGACCTGCTGTACCGGCTCAATGTGTTCCCGATCGCCTTGCCGCCGCTGCGCGAGCGGCTGGAGGACCTTGGCCTGCTGTGCACGCATTTCCTGCTGGAGATCGGCCAGCGCGAGGGCCAGGCCAAGCGCCTGTCGCCCGCCGGGCTGGACAAGCTGGCCGACTACCGCTGGCCCGGCAATGTGCGCGAGCTGCGCAACGTGCTGCAGCGCGTCTACGTGATGAGCGAGGGCGACACCATCACCACCGAGTGGCTGCCCTCCAACGGGCCGGCGCGCGCGCCGGCCATGGCCCTCGGCGGCGACCCCGACCTGCGCGTGGCCCTGGGCACGCCGCTGGCGGACGTGGAGCAGCGGCTGATCCTGCAGACGCTGCGGCACTACGGCAACCACCGCGAGCGCACCGCCGCCGCCCTGGGCGTGAGCCTGAAGACGCTCTACAACAAGCTCAAGACCTACGAATCCGAGCCGCCCTGAGCCCGCCGCGGCGGGCTCAGAACGGGTGGTAGCAGCGGAACGCGAACGACAGCCCGTACATGCCCGCCAGGCCGATCAGCAGGTAGACGGCGCGCGTCAGCTGCGTGTGGCCGCCGAACAGCAGCGCGACGAAGTCGTGGCCCAGCAGGCCCACGGCCGCCCAGTTCAGCGCCCCCAGCACCATCAGCAGCAGGGCACAGCCATCGAGCAGGCCGAAACCTCTGCGTGCGGGAACGGCGGCCGATGGAGGGGTGGTCATGGCGAGTGCTCCGGGGATTCTTGTGCAACCGGTACAGCAAGCGGCATGCCCGGCGGGCCTTGGGCATGCCGCTTGCCGTGACAGGCCACCTTGCCCTGCGATCTTCCCGCCCCCCGCCGCGTGGCCGTGTTCCGCGCCCTCGTGCTCGGCGACATGCTGTGCGCCACGCCCGCGTTGCGCGCCATGCGCCAGGCCTGGCCGCAGGCGCGGCTGACGCTGGTGGGCCTGCCCTGGGCCGAGGAGCTGGCGGCGCGGCTGGACAGCGTGGACGACTTCATCGCGCTGCCGGGCTACCCGGGCCTGCCCGAGATCCCCTGCGACGTGGCGCAGCTGCCGGCCTTCCTGCAGGCGGTGCAGGCGCGCGGCTTCGACCTGGCGGTGCAGCTGCACGGCAGCGGTGGCATCGTCAACCCGCTGGTGGCCAGCTTCGGCGCGCGCGCCACGGCGGGCTTCCACGACGGCACGGCCTGGTTCCCGCCCGCAGACGCGGTGCGCTACCGGCTGTGGCCGCAGCAGGGCCACGAGATCGAGCGCCTGCTGGCGCTGACCGACCACCTCGGTCTGCCGCGCCAGGGCCTGGGGCTGGATTTCCCGCTGCGGCCGGCCGACCATGCGGCCGCGCGCGCGCTGCTGGCGCCACTGCCGGCCGGTGCCGCCTACGCCGTGGTGCACGCCGGCGCGCAGCTGCCCTCGCGCCGCTGGGCGCCCGCGCGCTTTGCCGCGGTGGCGCGGCAACTGGCCGGGCAGGGCCTGCAGATCGTGCTGACCGGCGGCCCGGCCGAGGCGGCGCTCACTCGGTCACTGGCCGAGGCCGTGGGCTTGCCCTGCCTGGACCTGGCGGGCCGCACCTCGCTCTGGACGCTGGGCGCGCTGGTCGACGGCGCCGCCTGCGTGGTCTGCAACGACACCGGCATCTCCCACATCGCGGCCGCGCGCGGGCGGCCCAGCGTGGTCGTGAGTTCCGGTGCCGACGTGCGGCGCTGGGCGCCGCTGGACGCTGCGCGCCACCGCGTGCTCGCCCAGGACATGCCGTGCCGGCCCTGCGCCCACGCCGTCTGCCCCTACGACCACGGCTGCGCCACGGCCATCAGCGTGCCGCAAGTTCTGGCGGCATTGCCGGCGGATCTGCGAGCGCCGGCGCCCTGAGGATGTGCCGCGCCGCCTCGTGCAGGTTGGCGGCACGCGCATGGGGCGTGCGCCAGGGGCCGCTCTTCCACACGGTCTCGTTGCCCACGTCCAGCAGCACGCTGCGGCAGCCGGCGCGCTGGCCGGCCTCCACGTCGTCCAGGATGTCGCCCACCATCCAGCTGCGCGCCAGGTCCAGGCCATGCGCACGCGCGGCCTGGTGGAACAGCCCTGGCGCCGGCTTGCGGCAGCTGCAGGCCGGCTCGGCCGCCGTGCCCGGCGCGTGCGGGCAGGCGTAGAAGCCCGTCAGCGGCACGCCTGCGCGCGCAAGCCGGCGTGCCAGCGCCTGGCGCAGGCGCAGCAGCGCGTTGAGGTCGAAGTAGCCCAGCGCCACGCCGGGCTGGTTGGTCACGACCACGATGCGAAAGCCCTGCGCATGCAACAGCCGCAGCCCGTCCAGCGCGCCGGCGGTGAAGCACATGCGCGCCGGGTCCACGTTGTAGGGCTGGTCTTCGACCAGGGTGCCGTCCTTGTCCACGAACACTGCGGGGTCGCCGCCATCGTTCAGCGCCATGGGGCCTCCTGCCGGGGGCGCGCCATGGTGGCGGCCACGGCCGGAGGGGACGTGGCCGCGCCGTGGGCACGCACGCACAGGAGAAGGGAAGGGGTGGCCGCGGGGGGCGCAGTGGCTTGCATGGGCAGTCGGAATGTCGAGGTCGTGCCACTCCGGGCAATCCGCGTGCCCGGGACCGGCGCCGCTTGCCAGTCGCGGTAGGGCTTGCCGCAAATCTTGCGTTGCCGCGGCCGGCGCCAGGGTGGCGTTGACACGGCGGCGCAGGGCATCGGCGCGGTGCGGCGGGCTGCTGACGGGGGGCGCCGCCCACGGCGGGGCCCGTATGTTTCCAGGTGTCACGGGGCAACCGTTTCGGCACGTCGCTTGCGATGCGCTGCACTCTTCGACCACAGACCCGCGCCAACATGCTTCAACCTGCTCTCCAGCACCAGGCCCAGCCGCAGTTCTCGGTGCGCCAGCAGCGCGCCGTGCAGCTGCTGCAGATGCCCAACCTCGAATTCGCCGCCAGCATCGATGCCTGCCTGGCCAGCAACCCCTTCCTCGAGATCGACGAACAGGCGCCGCCGCCCGCCGCGGCCGCGATGGACGAGGCGCAGGCCGTGTCCGCCGCCGGCCAGCCCTGGGGCGCCACGCTGGGCGCGCGCCAGCGCCCGCGCGGCGGCGACGGCGATTTCGACGCACTGGCCTTCCTGCCCGCGCCGGTCAGCCTGCGCGACCACCTGCACGCGCAGCTGCGCCTGCTGCGGCTGGACGACCGCTCCTTCATGCTGGCCAGCCTGCTCTGCGAGGCGCTGGACGAAGACGGCTACCTGCGCCTGGACCCCACCGAGGTGGCGGCGCTGGGCGAACTGCAGCCCGCCGCAGGCGTCGCCGAACTCGACGCGGCCCTGGCCTGCGTGCAGACGCTGGACCCGCCCGGCGTGGGCGCGCGCAGCCTGGTCGAGTGCCTGCAGCTGCAGCTGGCCAGCCACCCCGACGCGCAGGAGCGCCAGCTCTGCACGCGGCTGCTGACCGAGGCCGAACCGGCGCTGCGCACCGGCGACGTGGCGCGCTGCGCCCGCCTGCTGGGCTGCAGCGCCGCCACGGTGCAGCGGCTGCTGCGGCTGCTGCGCGGGCTGGACCCGCATCCGGGCTGGCGCCACGGCGGCGAGCCCGTGCGCTACGTGGTGCCCGACGTGCTGGCCCGGCGCACGCGCACGGGCTGGACGGCCCAGCTCAACGAGGCCGTGGTGCCGCGCGTGCAGCTGCACCGCGCCTATGCCGAGCTCTACCGCCAGCACCGCGGCACGGCCGCGCCCGCGCTGGCCGGCCAGCTGCAGGAGGCGCGGTGGACGCTGCGCAACGTGGAGCAGCGCTTCTCCACCATCCTCGCCGTGGCGCAGTCCATCGTGCGCCGGCAGCAGCGCTTCCTGGACCACGGGCCCCTGGCCATGCAGCCGCTGGTGCTGCGCCAGGTGGCCGAGGAACTGGGCATGCACGAGTCCACGGTCTCGCGCGTCACGCACCAGAAGTTCATCGCCACGCCCTCGGGCACCTTCGAGCTGGGCTACTTCTTCTCGCGCGGCCTGTCCGTGGTCGGCGGCGGGCAATGCTCGCCCACGGCCGTGCGCGAACTCGTGCACGAGATCATCGTGCGCGAGAAGGGCGCGCCGCTGTCGGACGTGGCCATTGCGCTGCAACTGGCGCGCCGCGGCATCCGCGTGGCACGCCGCACCGTCACCAAATACCGCCAGCAGCTGGGCCTGGGAACGGCCGGCCTGCGGGCAGCAAGGGGCATGGCCCAGGGAGCATCCACATGAACAGCACGTCCCCCAAGGAGAGCGGCGCGGGCACGCGCCCGGTGACCGACGGCACGGTGGCCAACATCGGCGCCGGCGGCGCGCTGGAGACGGGCCGCGCCGCCACGGGCGAGCCCAACAACGGCCCGGCCCATCCCGAGCGCATGCAGGACAAGGCGGCCGACGCCGCGGGCGAGCGCCAGGACGACTCCGTGCCGCTCGGCCTGCACAGCGACAAGACGCCGCAGGCCAACACCGAGCCGCCACCCGCGCACGACGACGACGCCGACCGCTGAGCCCCGGCCCGGGACCGCGGTTTGCCAGCGCTGTGGCGTCCCATTCGCACAGGAGCGCCTCTCGATGAGCACCCCACCGCTGGCCCATCCCGTCCCCGAGCCGCACGCCCTGCCGCATGGCTGGGCGCGCTGGCTGGGCGCCACCAACCACAAGGACATCGGCACGCTGTACCTGCTGTTCAGCTTCGCGATGCTGATGGTGGGCGGTGTCTTTGCGCTGGCCCTCAGGGCCGAACTGCTGCAGCCCGGCCTGCAGCTGCTCAACCCGGACCTGTACAACCAGCTCGTCACCATGCACGGCCTGGTGATGGTGTTCGGCGCCATCATGCCGGCCTTCGTGGGCTTTGCGAACTGGATGCTGCCGCTGCAGATCGGCGCCTCCGACATGGCCTTCGCGCGCATGAACAACTTCAGCTTCTGGCTGCTGGCGGTGGCCGGCGTGGCGCTGCTGGCCTCGTTCGGCGTGACGGGCGGCGCGCCCGCCGCGGGCTGGACGCTGTACGCGCCGCTGTCGCTGCAGATGGGTCCCGGCATGGACATGGCCATCTTCTCGATCCACCTGATGGGCGCCAGCTCCATCATGGGCGCCATCAACATCATCGTGACGCTGCTCAACATGCGCGCGCCCGGCATGACGCTGCTGAAGATGCCGATGTTCTGCTGGGCCTGGCTGGTCACGGCCTACCTGCTGATCGCGGTGATGCCGGTGCTGGCCGGCGCGATCACCATGACGCTGACGGACCGGCATTTCGGCACCAGCTTCTTCAACCCGGCCGGCGGTGGCGACCCGGTGCTCTACCAGCATGTGTTCTGGTTCTTCGGCCACCCGGAGGTCTACATCATGATCCTGCCGGCCTTCGGCATCGTGAGCCATGTGATCCCGGCCTTCGCGCGCAAGAAGCTGTTCGGCTACCTGTCCATGGTCTATGCGCTGGCGGCGATCGCCATCGTCTCCTTCGTGGTCTGGGCCCACCACATGTTCACCACCGGCATGCCGGTCACGGGCCAGCTGTTCTTCATGTACGCCACGCTGCTGGTGGCCGTGCCCACGGCGGTCAAGGTGTTCAACTGGGTCGCCACCATGTGGCAGGGCTCCATGAGCTTCGAGACCCCCATGCTGTTCGCCGTCGGCTTCGTTTTCGTGTTCACGGTGGGCGGGCTGTCCGGCGTGATGCTGGCGCTGGCGCCGCTGGACCTGCAATACCACGACACCTACTTCGTCGTCGCGCACTTCCACTACGTGCTGGTGGCCGGCTCGCTGTTCGGCCTGTTCGCGGGCTACTACTACTGGGTGCCCAAGTGGACCGGCGTGATGACGTCGGAGCGCCGCGGCCGCTGGCACTTCTGGGTCTCCATCGTCTCGCTGAACGTGACCTTCTTCCCGATGCACTTCCTGGGCCTGGCCGGCATGCCGCGGCGCTATGTGGACTATGCGGCCCAGTTCACCGACATCCATGCGCTGACCAGCGTGGGCGCCTTCGTGTTCGGGTTGGCCCAGGTCTACTTCCTCTTCTGGGTGCTGCTGCCCGCGCTGCGCAAGCGCGGCGCACCGGCGCCGCAGCGGCCCTGGGAAGGCGCCGAAGGCCTGGAATGGGAGGTGCCGTCGCCCGCGCCGTTCCACACCTTCGAGCAGCCGCCCAAGCTGGACGCCACAGCCACGCGCGTGGTGGCCTGAGCGCCATGGCGCAGCAGGCCGGGGCGCCGCTGCACAGCTGGCGGCTGCTGCGCCCGCATGCATTGCGGCCGTGCCAGTTCTTCGGCGCGCTTGGGGCCATCGCCGCCTGGCTGCTGCTGGTGGCCGGCGTGGCGCTGGGCCTGGGCTACTGGCCGGTGGCGCTGTGCTGCGCGCTGGCGCTGGCGGCGGCCGTGGCGGGCTTCGTGCATGCGGCCCGCCACGCGCTGGACGGCGAGCAGGTCCACCTGCATGCCGACGGCAGCCTGGAGGTCTGGAGCATGCGGGGCAGCGCCCGGCAGTGCCAGCGCCTGCCGGTGGCCTGGCTGCGCGTGGAAGCCGACCACGCCGGCCTGCGGCTCAGCAGCGGCGGCCGGCGCGTGTGCGTGGCCACGCAGCTCGGTGCCGTGGCGCGTGCGCGTTTCGCCGCCGAACTGCGCGCGGCCTTGCGCATGCCGCGGTACTAGGGCGCGCCGGCCCCGGCGCCGCCGTGTCGGGTGGCGGGCGGCTGGGGCGGCGTGGCCGTTGCGAACAGGCTGCCGTTGACAGCCCCGCCGGGCTCACCGGGTTCCGGCGGCCGCTCGGCCGCCAGCAGCGCGCGGCCGCGCGGCGTGATCGCCAGCACGCGCGCCACGCGGTGCGGCGGCGCCGGGGCGTCGCCCGCCGTGCGCAGAAACAGCGCTGCCACCAGGTCTGCCGCGCGCAGCAACTGGGCTTCGTCCATCTCTGCGCGCTGCGTGAGTTGCAGCGGCAAGGTGGCGGTCTCGATCTTCTTCAGCAGGGACAGGGTCATGCGGATGCGCCTCCTGGGCAAGTCAGAGCAATCCGCGTGCCTGGTCTGGCGGAACAGGGGCCTGCGCAGGCGCCGCGGCATCGGCCGCGGCGGCCGTGCTCGGGCCAGGGCTGCGTGGCGTCCGGCCGGTCAGGCGCCGGGCCGGCGCAGCATCAGCACGATGCCCCACAGCGCGGCCAGGCCGACCAGCACGTAGACCGCGCGCGACAGCAGGCTCATGCTGCCGAACAGCGTGGCCACGAGGTCGACCTGCAGCAGCCCCACGAGCCCCCAGTTCAGCCCCCCCACCACGAGCAGCACCAGGGCGATGTAGTCGAGCAGGTTGAAGGGCCGGCGGGCCGGGGCGTGCAGGGGTTGGGAAGCGGTGGTCTGACCGATGGCCATGGAGAACTCCTTGGAAAGGGTGGATGGAAGGGGACACGGATGGTTGGCAATCGGCATGCCGGCTGTCGGTGTCCGCCGCCCGCCGCGGCGCACGCCGGCGTGGCTGCCCGGAGCGCGCGCGCAGCGGCGTTACGGCCGGCCCGCGGGCGTCGGGGGACCGGGCGGCGTGGCCGGCGTGGCCGGCATGGCCGGGGCCTCGATGGCGCGGCCGGCCAGCAGCTCGAACTCCTGGCGGTCGTGCGCGCAGAAGACGGTCACGGCCGCCTCGCTGCGGTTGCGCAGTTCGCGCAGGCGCTGCTGGTTCTCCAGCCGCGCGCGGCGGTCCTTCTCCATGACCGTCTGGTACAGGCGCAGGCCGGGCGGGCACCAGGGCCGGTCGCGGTGCATCTCCCCGTGGTGGAAGTAGGCGTCGCCGGTCAGCAGCAGCCAGCGCCCGCCGGTCTGCACGGCCACGCCGGCATGGCCCAGGGTGTGGCCGGGCAGGGGCACGAGCAGCACCTCGGGCGGCAGGCCGGACAGCGCGCGCACGCACCGAAAGCCGAACCAGGGCTCGCCCTCGTTGCCTTCGTAGACCTGCCAGCGGCGCTGGTAACCCCATTGCTGCGGCCGGTAGCGTTGGCGGTCGAGCCAGCTGGCCTGGGCCACGGCGTCGTCGCGCTCGGCACGCAGCATGTGCACGCGCGCCTGCGGAAAGTCGTCCAGGCCGCCGGCGTGGTCGAAGTCCAGGTGCGTGAGCACGATGTGGCGCACGTCCAGCGGGTCCAGGCCCAGCCGTTCGATCTGGCGCAGCGCCGTCATCTCCTCGCGCAGCGCGGGCGCCATCAGCCGCAGGAAGAAGGGGCTGAGCCGGTTGTGCGGGTCGTGCACGTCGCGCAGGCCGTAGCCGGTGTCCACCAGCACCAGGCCGTCGCTGGTCTCCAGCAGCAGGCAATGGCAGCACAGCTGCGCGCGTGTGAGCGCGCCGCCACGCTGCCCGTCCATGAGGTGGCCGCCGAGCGGGCAGGCCGTGATGCAGTTCAGGTGGTGGATGCGCATGTGGGCTGCGCGGCAAGCGGCGCTCCCGGCCCGGCTGTGGCCTTTTGTCGCGGGTGCGGATGGGCCGGCTGCGCGCTGGCCGGGCCCGCGGATCAGCCGCGCAGGTGCGCGGCCATGCCCTCGGCACGGCGCAGGATGCTGATCTTGCCGTCGGCTTCGACCAGCGCGAGCTTCATGTCGGCGACATCGCAGTCGGCCTCGCGCAGGGCCTGCATCACGTCCTCGCGCGTGACGTGCTCGGCGCGCAGCCGCTCGTCGAGGATGCGGCCGTCGTAGCCCACCACCACGGCCTCGCCCTCGGCCAGCTTGCGGATGCGGTCGCTGCGCGCGCTGAGCCGGCTCACCAGCGCGTTGAGCCCCAGCAGCGTGCAGGCCACGATGAGACCACCCAGCACCGATTCCTCGCCGCCGGTCAGGGCGTTGGACACGCCCTCGCTGAGCAGCATCACGACCAGCAGGTCGAAGGGCGTGAACTGCCCGACCGTGCGCTTGCCGGACATGCGCATGAGCAGCAGCAGCGCCGCATAGACGGCAGTGGCGCGCAGCACCAGTTCCCACCAGGGCACGCTCAGTTCGAACATGCGGTTCTCTCCGTGTCGTCGTTGCAGGCGGCGGCAGTCCTTGCGGCAGGTTTTGCCGCAGCGCAGTGCCTCAGTCGCCGCGTTCCCACGTGCCCGCGGGCCGGATGGCGGAAATCGTCACGCCGCGCAGGGCCAGCTGCACCACATCGCTGCTGCGCCGCCGGGCCGTCTTGCGGTCCAGGCGGCCCAGGCCGAGGGCGCGTGCGCGCTTGAGCGCGGCCGCGGCGAACTGCTCTGCAGAAGGCGTGCCGCGGCACACCAGCTCGATGGCGAGATGGCGCCCGTCGGCGTGGTGGGCGCGCGCGACCCAGCGCGACAGGCCCGCGCCGGCCAGCATCATGGCTGCTTGCGCGGTTCGACACCGCGGATCTGGCGTTCGTTGAGGCCTTCGGCCGCCTTGCTGTCTTCGCGCACCAGTCCGTACTGGCTGTGCTCGGCCTCGGGGGCGCCGCGCTCGGCCTGCACGCCGGTGCGGGCGCCGTCGTCGGCCGCATCCGGGCGCATGTCCGCGCGTTCGCGTTCGCGGGGTTGGTTGGTGGCCATGGGGCGTCCTTTCAGGTGTTGGTTGAAGGTTTGGCGCAAGGCTATGCCGGGCAACGCAGCGGCGCTGTCGCGCCGGCCCGCGAGCGCGTGTAGGAAAGCCGCGCACCTGCCCGAACGCAGGAACGCGGTTTGCCGCCCAGGCGCCATGCACAAGGAGCCCCCCATGCATTCCGACGACCAAGCCTCGGCGCCGGCCGGCCAGCCTCTGGCCCTGCGCGTGAACGGCCAGCCGCGCAGCCTGGTGCTGCAACCCTGGGTCAGCCTGCTGGACATGCTGCGCGACCGGCTGCAGCTGACCGGCACCAAGAAGGGCTGCGACCACGGCCAGTGCGGTGCCTGCACCGTGCTCGTGGACGGCCGGCGCGAGCTGAGCTGCCTGGCACTGGCGCGCGCGGGCTGCGACATCGTGACGGTGGAGGGCCTGGCGGACGGGGAGCGCCTGTCGCCCTTGCAGCAGGCCTTCATCCGCCACGACGCGCTGCAGTGCGGCTACTGCACGCCGGGCCAGCTGTGCTCGGCCGAGGGCCTGCTGCGCGAAGGCCAGGCGCGCACGCTGGACGAGGTGCGGGAACTCATGAGCGGCAACCTGTGCCGCTGCGGCGCCTACGTGCAGATCGCCCAGGCCGTGGCCGAGGTGGCGTTCGGCCCGGGCCCGCATGCCAGCGAGCGCGCCGACCGGCCCATCGTGACGGGAACGGTGCCGGGATGAACCCGTTCGACTACGTGCAGGCGGCCGATGCAGAGCAGGCGCTCGCGCTGGTCGCCGAGGCCGGGCCGGGCGGCGATGCGGCGCAGGCGCCGCGCTTCATCGCGGGCGGCACCAATGTGCTGGACCTCATGAAGGAGAACGTGCTGCGGCCCGCGCGGCTCGTCGACCTGAAGCGCCTGCCGCTCGACCGCATCGAGGCGCTGCCCGATGGCAGCCTGCGCCTGGGCGCCCTGGCGCGCAATGCCGACACGGCCTACGACCCGCGCGTGCGCGCGGCCTTGCCGCTGCTGTCCAGCGCGATCCTGGCCGGCGCCTCGCCGCAGATCCGCAACATGGCCAGCAACGGCGGCAACCTGCTGCAGCGCACGCGCTGCCTGTACTTCTACGACACGGGCACCCCGTGCAACAAGCGCACGCCGGGTGCCGGCTGCGCCGCCATCGGCGGCCTGGCGCGCCAGCATGCGGTGCTGGGCGCCAGCGCGGCGTGCATCGCCACCCATCCCTCGGACATGTGCGTGGCCCTGGCGGCGCTGGACGCCCGGGTGGAGCTGCGTGCGCTGCGCGGCACGCGCACCGTCGCGCTCGTGGACTTCCACCGCCTGCCGCAGGACCAGCCCGAGCGCGATACCGTGCTGGCGCCCGGCGAACTGGTCGAGGCCATCGTGGTGCCGCCTTCGCGCCAGTACGCGGCCCACAGCGTCTACCTCAAGCTGCGCGAGCGCCAGTCCTACGCCTTCGCGCTGGTCTCGGTGGCGGCGGCGCTGGACCTCGCGCCGGACGGCCGCATCCGCAGCGCGCGCCTGGCGCTGGGCGGCGTGGCCCACAAGCCCTGGCGCCTGCCCGCGGCCGAGGCGCTGCTGGCCGGCCAGCTGCCCGCTACCGCGCTGTTCGAGGCGGTGGCCGCCCGGGTGCTCGAAGGCGCGCGGCCGCAGGGCGTGGGCCTTGGCTGCAACGCCTTCAAGATCCCGATGGCGCGCCGCGCCATCGTGCGTGCGCTGGGCCAGGCCGTCCAGGGCACGGTGACCAACACCGGAGACAACACGGCATGAACCCGCTCCCGACGTCCCAGCCGCTGCAGGCCCGACCCATTGCCGAGCCCGGCACCGGCCCGGTGGGCCCCGGCGATGCGCCGGCCCGCGTGGACGGCCGTGTCAAGGTCACCGGCCAGGCGCGCTACGCGGCCGACCACGGCGCACCGGATATGCTGTTCGGCGTGGTGGTCAACAGCACGGTCGCGCGCGGGCGCATCGAGGCGCTGGAGACGGCCGCCGCGCTGGCCGTGCCAGGCGTGGTGGCCGTGCTCTCGCACCTGAACCGGCCGCGCAGCCGCCGGCTGGACCTGTTCTACAAGGACATGACGGCTCCGTCCGGCTCGCCGTTCAAGCCCTTGCATGGCGACACCGTGCTCTACAGCGGCCAGCCCGTGGCGCTGGTGCTGGCAGAGAGCTTCGAGGCGGCGCGCCATGCCGCCTCGCTGGTCACGCTGCGCTATGCGCCGCTGCCGCACGACACGGACCTGCTGGCCAACCTGGAACGCGTGCACCGGCCCAGCCGGCTCAAGGCCGGCTACTCGCCTCCGCCCCAGCCCACCGGCGACGCGCAGGCCGCCTTCGAGGCCGCGGCCGTCCGCGTCGATGCGCAGTTCTACGCCGGGCCCGAGCACCACAACCCGATGGAGATGCACGCCAGCACGGTGCTGCGCGACGCCGACGGCCACCTGACGGTGCACGACAAGAACCAGGGCGCGCAGAACTGCCGCTGGGTGGTCTCGCATGTCTTCGGGCTGTCCAGGCGGCAGCTGACGGTGCGCAACGCCTATGTGGGCGGGGCCTTCGGCTCGGGCCTGCGGCCGCAGTACAACCTGCTGCTGGCGATGATGGCGGCGCTGCAGTGCCAGCGCCCGGTGCGCGTGGTGCTCACGCGCCAGCAGATGTTCACCTTCGGGCACCGGCCCGAGACCTGGCAGCGCGTGCGGCTGGCGGCGCAGGCCGACGGCCGGCTCACGGCCGTGCTGCACGACGCCATCGCCGCCACCTCGCGCCTGGAGGACTACGTCGAGGTCGTCGTCAACTGGTCGGGCCAGCTGTACCGCTGCGACAACCTGCGCCTGCGCTACGGCCTGGTGCGGCTGGACCAGTACACGCCCATCGACATGCGCGCGCCCGGCGCGGCCCATGGCCTGCATGCGCTGGAGGTGGCCATGGACGAGCTGGCCCACGCCCTGGCGATGGACCCGCTCACGCTGCGGCTGGTGAACCATGCCGAGCGCGATGCCGCGCGTGGCCTGCCGTACTCCAGCAAGGAGCTGCGCAGCTGCTATGCCGAGGGTGCCGCGCGCTTCGGCTGGGACCGGCGCCCGCCGGCGCCGCGCAGCATGCGCCAAGGCCATGAACTCGTCGGCTGGGGCATGGCCACGGGCCAGTGGGATGCGATGCAGATGTTCGCGCGCGCCAGCGCCGTGCTGCACGCCGACGGCCGGCTGGTGGTGGCCAGCGCGGCCAGCGACATCGGCACCGGCACCTACACCGTGATGGCGCAGATCGCCGCGGGGGCCATGGGGCTGCCGCTGGAGCAGGTGGAGTTCCGGCTCGGCGACTCCACGCTGCCGGTGGCGCCGGTGGAGGGCGGCTCCTCGCACGTGACCACGGTGGGCTCGGCCGTCGAAGGCGTGTGCGAGAAGCTGCAGCGCCAGCTGCTGCGGCTGGCGCGCGAGCTGCCGGACTCGCCGTTCTCGGGCGCCCGCTGGTCCGACGTGCGCTTCGCCGAAGGCGCCATCGTGCTGCGCGGCGGCACGGCGCTGCCGTACCCGCGGCTGCTGGCACTGGCCGGCCGCACGCACGTGCAGGAGAAGTACCTGATGCTGCCGCGGCTGCTGCAGCAGAAGAAGTACGTGCGCGCCGTGCACTCGGCGGTGTTCTGCGAGGTGCGCGTGGACGAGGACTTCGGCACCGTGCGCGTGACGCGCGTGGTCAGCGCGGTGGCGGCCGGCCGCATCGTCAACCCGCGGCTGGCGCGCAGCCAGGTGATGGGCGGCATCGTCTGGGGCATCGGGCAGGCGCTGCACGAGGAGACGCTGGCCGACCACCGGCTGGGCCGCTTCATGAACCACAACTTCGCCGAGTACCACATCGCGACCAATGCCGACGTGCACGACATCGAGGTGGTGTTCGTCCCCGAGGACGACCGCATCGTGAGCCGGCTGGGCGCCAAGGGCGTGGGCGAGATCGGCATCGTGGGCGTGGCCGCGGCCATCTCCAACGCGATCTTCCACGCCACGGGACGCCGGCTGCGCTCCACGCCCATGACGCCGGACAAGGTGATGGCGCCATCGCCCGAATGGCCCGCGGGCGATGGCGCCACCGGCCTGCCGCTGGTGCCGCCGGCCACGCACGAGCCCGGCTGAGCCGCCAGGCGCTGCGGCGGCCGGCCAGGCGGCCTGGCGGCCTGGCTAGTCCGGCGGTGCCGGCCGGCTCGGCAGTTCGCCGGCGTGGGCCCGGATGCGGTCGACGCAGCCCGCGAGGTCGGGGATCAGGGCGAGCGAATCCAGTGCCAGCAGCAGCACGTCGCGGCTGAGCCGGCAGCTGTCGTGCATCCTGAGGAGCTTGTCCAGCAGGTCGTCGGCCAGCGCGTGCATCTCGTCCGATGCCTCGGCCGAGGCCAGTGCGTGCCGGCACTGCTCCAACTGCTCGCGGGTCACGTGTCGGTGCATGGCTCTGGGGGGAGGCGGTGCCGTCGGTGCCGGGCGGGCCGCATCTGGTTGTTGCTGCTGGGTGCTGGCCGGGGCCGGGAAGGCGGTCCGGCGACTGTACGCGGACTTTCGTGCAGGACAGCCATGTCCATGGCTTCGGCAGGTGCAAGGGCAAAGGGCGGCGTGGCGCCGGTCCCCGCCCCGCGTGGCCCGCAGGCTGTTGCACGGCCCTGGCCGGGGCCAGGTGCGCGGGCGGTGGTGCAGATGGTGTGCTCCCGCGTGGTGGTGCACCGCCGGCACCGTGCCGGCGGCTCGCCGTAGCGAGGCAAGCCGCGTGCCCGGCCTTCAGCGCGGGGCCGGGCGCGTCCAGCCCAGGCAGCCGGCCAGCGGGCCCTGGCCGACCAGCAGGGCCCCATCGCCCAGCAGCCGCCAGGCCTGGTGCGGCTGCGCCATCTGCACCGCCCAGACCCCATCGCGGGCCCACAGCACGCGCGCATCCAGCCGCGCCAGCGCGTCGAAGGCGCGGGCGCCCGCGGTGCCGGGCGCGAAGACCACGAGCACCTGGTCGGCGTCGGCCGCAGGCAGGGCCGCCAGCGGGCCGGCCAGCAGGGCCGCCAGGCCGAGCGCCACGGCGCCGCTGCGGCCATGGCCGGCGCCCGGGCCCGGTCCAGCGGCGGGCGGCGGTCGGCGCCGCCACCACAGCGCGATCGCCAGTGGCAGCAGGCCGAAGGCCGCGAGCCAGCCCAGGTCCCAGGGCAGCGGATCGGCCACGTCCATGCGCACGCGGTGCAGGCCCAGCAGCCAGTGCGAGAGCAGGGCGTCGAGCACATGCCACAGGCCGAAGCCGACCAGGGCGGCGCTGCCCAGCACGCGCCCGGCCGCGGGCCCGCTCAAGGCCCGCCGCGCGCGCCACAGCAGGGCCAGGCCCAGCAGCGCCAGGAGGTACATGAGGGCATGGAACAGCCCGTCCGCCAGCAGCTGCAGGCGCAGGTCGCGCACGCGCTCCAGGCCCGACAGCAGGTGGTGCCACTGCAGGACCTGGTGCAGCACGATGCCGTCGAAGAAGCCGCCCAGCGCGATGCCGAGCAGCAGGGCGGCGCGCCCGGGCGCGGGTGCCGGTGCCGTCATGCCGCGCCGCGCCTACTTCGGCGTGCCCAGGATGCTGCCGGAGTCGCTGTCGCGCGGCGTGCTGCTGCCCTTGCGGTAGCCGGGCGGGTGCTTCTCGTCCCGCTCGGACCGGGGCGCTGCGCTGGCCGACGCGGCGGAACTGGGCGGGCGCGGCGTGCCCGCGCGCGTGGTGCCGTCCTGGCGCGGGTTGGACCCTTCGCCCACGGTGGGGCGCGGCGGGCTGCTGGTGTTCTGGGCGTGCAGCGGTGGCAGCAGGGCGCCGAGCAGGGCTGCAGCGGCGGTGAGCGTTCGGACAGTGCGCATGGTGTGGTTCTCCGGTGGTGGGCGGCGGTCAAGGGGTGCGTGCTGGCGTCCGGGTCGTCAGCCCGGGGTGCGCGGCGCCTCGCGCTCGCGCGCGCTGCCGGGCGGACGGCCGGCGGCCAGCTGGCGCGCCTGCGCGAGATGGCGCTGCAGCATGGGCAGGTGCTTGCGCGCGAAGGCGCGCACGTCGGCATCGCCGGCCTTGTCGGCGGCCTCCGTGAAGCGCTCGACCGCGTCGGCGTAGGCATCGGTGTCCAGGTGCTCGCGGTAGCGCCCGTCGAACTCGCCGTGGTCGGCCCCTTCCAGACGGCGCAGCTGCGCGCGCAGCACCATGGACGGGCCTTCCGGCAATTCCACGCCCTTGCGTTCGGCCAGGCGCCGCAGCTCGGTCTCGCTGCGCGCGAAGTCCTCGGCCAGCCGGCGTGCGAAGGCCGCCAACTGCGGGTCCTTGGCCTTCTGCGCGGCCAGGCGGGCGGCGGGCACCTCGGCCATGGCGAGCTTGGCCGCATCGTTGAGGAAGGTGGTGTCCACGCGCGTGAGGAAGGCCTGCTCGCGGCCCTTGCGCACGCCGTCCTCGCCCGCGAACTCCGGGCCGTTGTCGGGCCGGGTGTTGCGCGTCGCATCGGCGGCGCGGTGGCCGGCCCCCAGGCCGGTGTCGGGCTGGGCGTGCGCGGCCAGGGCCACGCACAGGGCCAGGCCGGTGGCGGCGTGCAGCAGCGGCTGCGGGAAGGGGGCGGTCATGGTGCTGTACTCCGGTGGCATCGTCGCCGCCCATGCTCGGCCCGCGCGGGGCCTGCGCCTGTCTAGCGAAGGCGAAGCCGCTTGTAGGAGCCGGGCCTGTCCGCAGGTGTGCGCGCGTCCTTCCCCGCGGGACAGGCGCTCAGGGTGCCGGGGGGCTGCGCCGCAGCAGGTAGGTGTCCATGATCCAGCCGTGCGCCACGCGCGCGCTGTCGCGCAGGCGGGCGATGGGCCCGGCCACATCGGCCAGCGGGCCGTGCCGCAGCAGCTGCTGCGGCAGCCCGAGGTAGGCACCCCACCAGATCGACACGCCGGCGGTCTCCAGGCCGCGGAAGGCGCAGCGCCCGTCCAGCAGCACCGCCACGGTGTCGGCACCGGCGGGCCAACCGCCCGTCTCCAGCCGCCGCCCGGTGGTGACCGTGACGGGGCTGTTGATGGCGTTGAGCGGGATGGCGTGCGCGGCCGTCAACGCCTGCAGCGCCGTGATGCCGGGCACGACGCTGGTGCGCAGTGCGGTCCGGCGTGCCAGCCGTTCGGCGATGCGCAGCGTGCTGTCGTACAGCGAGGGGTCGCCCCAAACCAGCAGGGCCAGCCGCCCGCCGCCGGGCAGGTGCACGGCGATGGCCGCCAGCCAGGCCTCGGCGATCGCGTCGTGCCAGCGTTCGACGGCACCGGCGTAGTCGCTCTCTGCACCCTCGCGCACCGGCATGTCGAAGAAGGCGATGCGCGTGCCCGTGGTGACGACGGCCGAGCAGATCGCCAGCCGGACGTCCGCCAGGTCGGCCTTGCCTTCGCCCTTGCGCGGGATGAGGATCAGGTCGGCCGCGTTGAGCGCGCGCTCGCCCTGCCGCGTGATGTGGTCGGGATGGCCGGTGCCGATGCCGACCAGCGCCAGCTCGATCATGCGTCGCCGCCCGCGGGAAAGCGCGGCGTGGCGCCCAGCGGGCGGTAGCGGCGGTCGTAGTCGGCGGCGTAGAGCCGGCTCGTGCCGAAGTCCTCGGCGCCGAGGTTGGCGCCGACCAGGATCAGCGCGGTGCGGTCCATGGTCTGGCCGACCTCGGCCTCGATGCTGGCCAGCGTGCCGCGCACCACGCGCTCGTCGGGCCAGCTGGCGCGCCAGACCACGGCCACCGGGCAGTCGGGCCCGTAGAACGGCAGCAGTTCGGCCACCACGCCCGCCAGCACATGGATGGACAGGTGGATCGCCAGCGTCGCGCCGGTCGCCGCGAAGCGGGCCAGGGCCTCGCCCTCGGGCATGGACGAGGCGCGGCCCGAGGTGCGCGTCAGCACCACCGACTGCGCCCGCCCGGGCAGGGTCAGTTCCTGCGCCAGCGTGGCGGCCGCCGCGGCGAAGGACGGCACGCCCGGCGTGACCGTGAACGGGATGCCGAGCGCGCGCAGGCGGCGCAGCTGCTCGCCCATGGCCGACCAGACGGACACATCGCCCGAGTGCAGGCGCGCCACGTCCTGGCCGGCGGCGTGCGCGGCGCGCAGGGTCTCGACGATCTCGTCGAGCGACAGCGGCGCGGTGTTGACCACGCGCGCGCCCGGCGGGCAGAAGGCCAGCACGCCCTCGGGCACGAGCGAGCCTGCGTAGAGGCAGACGGGGCAGGCGGCGATCAGGTCGCGGCCGCGCAGGGTCAGCAGGTCGGGGGCGCCGGGGCCGGCGCCGATGAAGTGGACGGTCATGGTTCGCAGGGGTCGGTGGGATGGGGCCGGGCCGCGGCCAAGGCCGCCGTGGCCTGCCGGTCGCTGGAGACGGCGCGTGTTGCGAGCAGCCGCGCGCCGGGCCCGGCGGCCGCCAGCGCGGCGGCCTCGGCCAGGCTGCGCCCGCCGTAGCGCGCGGGCGCGAAGGCACTGGGTGTGGCGGGCTGCGCGGCCAGCAGGGGCAGGGGCACGCCGACCAGCGGCAGGCGCAGCTCCGCGGCGAACTGCGCCAGGGCGGCACTGTCCATCTTGTCTTGCGCCGTGGCCACGGCGCGCAGCACGGGCGGGGCCGGCAGCGCGGCGCAGGCGGCGCGCAGCGCATCGTGCAGCGACGCGGCGCCGGCGCCGGAATGGAAGCCCACGCCCAGCACCGTCACAGCTGCACGCTCCACTGCACGATGGGGCGAGACGGCGCCCAGCTGCGCAGGCGCCCGAGTGGCGCGGCCTGGGCGATGTCGATGCGCAGCAGCGTGCCGCCATGGCTGGCGTGCAGCTGCAGCAGCAGGGCTTCGGTCTCCAGCGCGACGGCATTGGCCACCAGCCGCGCCACGGGGCTGGCGGCGCGCAGCGCCTCGAACAGCGCCAGGTCGAAGCCGCCGCCGGCGAAAATGGCCTGCGCCGGCGCCAGTCCCGCCAGGGCCTCGGGCGCGCGGCCGGTGACGACCTGCAGTCGCTCGGCCACGCCGAAGCGCCCGGCATTGGCCTGGATGTTGGCCGCGCGGGCCGCATGCTGCTCCACGGCGCAGGCACGTCCGCCCGCCAGGCACCACTCGATGGCGACGGAGCCCGCGCCGGCTCCCACATCCCACAGCAGCTCGCCGGGCCGCGGCGCCAGTGCTGCCAGCGTCAGCGCGCGCATGGGCGACTTGGTGATCTGCCCGTCGTGCGCGAACGCCGCATCGGGCAGGCCGGCGGCGCGCGGCAGGCCCGCCGCGCCTGCCGGCTCCAGCCCCACGGCCACGGGCGTTGCGATGCCGGCCAGGTCCAGGTCCAGGTCCAGGCCCTGGGCCGTGGTCCGGTGCACGCGCTCGCGCGGGCCGCCCAGGGCCTGCAGCACCCACAGCGTAGAGCTGCCGAAGCCCTGGTCGCACAGCCATTGCGCGAAGCTGCCGACGGCCTCGGCCGACGCCAGCAGGCACAGCAGCCGCGCGCCGGGATGCAGGTGCACGCGCGCCACGGCGAACGGCCTGGCATGCAGGCCCAGGCAGGCGACCCCCTCCAGCGGCCAGCCCAGCCGCGCGGCCGCCAGCGAGAAGGTCGAGGGCGCCGGGTGCGCCGTCCACTCGTCTGGCGCCAGATGCGCGGCCAGCGCGCCGCCGGCGCCGAACCAGAACGGATCGCCCGAGGCCAGCACGGCGACGCGGCGGCCGCGCAGCGCCAGCACCGGCGCGAGGTCGAAGGGCCGCGGCCAGGCCTGGCCGCGCGCGCCCGCCTGGGCCAGCGCGAGGTGGCGCGGGCCGCCGAAGACGAACGCGGCCTGCTCCAGTGCC
Source organism: Pseudorhodoferax soli (assembly GCF_003337555.1). GTDB lineage: Bacteria > Pseudomonadota > Gammaproteobacteria > Burkholderiales > Burkholderiaceae_C > Pseudorhodoferax > Pseudorhodoferax soli. The sequence goes on from NZ_QPJK01000003.1 coordinate 133,703, forward strand.
GCGCGGCCGGCACCGGACAATCCGGCCAACCCGTCTTCTCCGATGCCGATGATGTCCAGCCAGCGCTCAGCCACGCCCCGCCTCCTGCTCCTGGGCGGCACCACCGAAGCCCGCCAGCTCGCCGAAGCGCTGGCCACGGCCGGCGTGGACGCCGTCTACTCCTATGCCGGCCGCACCCAGGCGCCGCTGGCCCAGCCGCTGCCCACGCGCGTGGGCGGCTTCGGCGGCGTGGCCGGCCTGCGCGCGTGGCTGCTGGCGCAGCGCATCACGCAGGTGGTGGATGCGACCCACCCCTTCGCGGCCCGCATGAGCGAGAACGCGGTGCAGGCCTGCGCCGCGCTCGGCGTGCCCCTGGTCGCGCTGGAGCGGCCGGCCTGGGTGGCGCAGTCCGGCGACGACTGGCGTGAGGTGCCGGACATGGCCGCGGCCGTGGCGGCCCTGCCGGCCGCGCCCAGCTGCGTGTTCCTGGCCATCGGCCGGCAGGCCCTGGACGCCTTCGCCCAGGCCCCGCAACACCACTACCTGCTGCGGCTGGTGGACGCACCGCTGCAGCCGCTGTCCCTGCCGCAGGCCACGCTGGTGCTCGACCGCGGCCCGTTCACGGCCGAGGGCGACCGGCAACTGATGCTGGCGCACGGCAGCACGCATGTGGTGGCCAAGAACGCGGGCGGCAGCGGCGCCCGCGCCAAGCTCGACGCCGCCCGCAGCCTGGGCTTGCCGGTCATCATGGTTCAGCGGCCGCGGCTGGCGCCGCGGACCAGCCTCGGCTCGGTGGCCGAGGTGATGGCCTGGCTGGCGGCTCACAAGGCCGCCCTCGGCGTGTAGACGAAGCGGCCGACGCGCCGGGTCGCGGCATTGCCCACCAGCACCACGGTGCGCATGTCGGCCATCTCGGGCCTGGCCTCGGCCAGCGTCACGGTGCGCAGCCGCTCCTCGGGCGTGCCGACGGCGCGCGCGAAGACGAGCAGGCGTTGGGGTTCGCAGGCCTCGCGCAGCAGGGCGAGGATGCGCGCGAAGCCATCGGGCCGGCTGGCCGAGCGCGGGTTGTAGAAGGCCATGGCGAAGTCGGCACCGGCGGCGGCGCGCACGCGCGCCTCGATGGTGGCGGCCGGCTTGAGGTTGTCGCTCAGGTTGATCGCGCAGAAGTCGTGCCCCAGCGGCGCGCCGGCCCGGGCGGCCGCCGCCAGCATGGCGGTGATGCCGGGCAGCACGCGGATGTCCAGCTGTTGCCACGCGGGCGCCGCCTCCAGCGCCTCGAACACCGCGGACGCCATCGCGAAGACGCCGGGGTCGCCCGACGACACCACCACCACGCGCCGCCCGGCCGCGGCCATGGCCAGCGCGGCCTGGGCGCGCGCGATCTCCTGGCGGTTGTCCGACGGGTGCAGGCGCAGCCCTTCGCGCGGCGCGACGCGCGCCACATAGGGGATGTAGCCGACCACGTCGGTGGCCTGGTCCAGCGCCTGGGCGACCTCGGGCGTGCGCATGGCCTCGTCGCCCGGCCCCAGGCCCGCGATGCACAGCCAGCCCGGGCTCACTCCAGCACCTCGGGGCGGCGCCCCTGGCCATGCACCAGCACGATGGCGAAGTAGGGGCAGTCCGCGCCGTCCACCTCGGCCAGCGGCACGATGCGTTCGCCGGGCATGGTGCCGCGCTCCACCAGCCAGGCGGCGTCGAGCCGGCCGGCGGCCTGCAGCGCACGCCGCACGCGCGGCAGGTTGCGGCCGGTCTTCATGACCACGAGCGCATCGGCCGAGCGCATGTGGCGCTCCAGTTCCGCATCGGGCAGCGTGCCCATCAGCACGACGAGCACGTCGTCGCCCCAGGTGATGGGCAGCTGGGTGGCAGACCAGCAGCCCACCATGCCCGGCATGCCCGGGATCACCTCCACCTGGGCGCGGCCCTGCAGCCGCGTGTGCAGGTGCATGAAGGAGCCGAAGAAGAAGGGGTCGCCCTCGCACAGCACCACCACATCCTGCTGCTGTGCCAGCGCCGCCAGGCGCGCGGCCCAGTCGTCGTAGAAGGCGGCGAGGCAGGCCTTGTATTCGGCGCTGCCGAAGTGCAGCTCGGTCGTGACCGGGTACTCCATCGCGTACTCCTGCACCTCGGGCGCGAGCATGCCGTCGACGATGCGCCGGGCCTGGCCGGGCCGGCCGCGCTTGCGGAAGTAGGCGACATGGCGGGCCGTGCGGATGGCGCGGTCGGCGCGCACGCTCATGAGTTCGGGGTCGCCAGGGCCCAGCCCGGCGCAGAGGATGCGGCCCATCAGATTTCCTGGCGGCTGGCCAATGCGTTGACGGCGGCCACCGTGATGGCCGAGCCGCCCAGCCGCCCGTCCACGACGATGGCCGGCGCGGGCAGCGCCTCGATCAGGGCGGCCTTGGATTCGGCCGCGCCGACGAAGCCCACCGGGCAGCCGACGATGGCCGCGGGCCGCGGACACAGCGGGTCCTGCAGCAGGTTGAGCAGGTGGAACAGGGCGGTCGGCGCGTTGCCGATGGCCACCACGGCACCGGCCAGCAGCGGGCGCCACAGTTCCACGGCGGCGGCGCTGCGCGTCGTCCCGAGGCGGGCCGCGAGGGCGGGCACCTCCGGTTCGTGCAGCGTGCAGACGACGCGGTTGTCGGCCGGCAGCCGCGCGCGCGTGATGCCTTCGCTGACCATGCGCGCATCGCACAGGATGGGCGCGCCGGCCTCGAGCGCGGCGCGCGCGGCCTCGGCCGCGCCGGCGGAAAAGCGGATGTGCGGCGCCAGCTCGACCATGCCGGCGGCATGGACCATGCGCACGGCCACCATCTCCTCGGCGGGAGAGAAGCGAGCGAGCGCGGCTTCGGCGCGGATGATGGCGAACGAGGCGCGGTAGATCGCCGCGCCGTCGGTCTCATAGCGGTGGGGTGTCGGTGGCGTCATGGGCCGGGGCGTCTTGTGTTGTTGTGGTGGTGTTCCATGCGCAGGCCAGATGGGAGGCGAGTTCGTCGGCGCGCAGCGCGTGCCGGTCGGGCCGCGACGAGGCCTTGCCGTGGCGGACCAGGTCGTAGCCGGCCGGCGTGGCGACCAGCGTGACCGTGGGCTCGGCATGCGCGCAGCCCTTGCTGCAGCCGGAGACATGCAGCAGCCCGTGCGCCGGCACGAGGCCGGCCAGCGCGCGGGCCAGCGGGCGCGTGGCGCCCACCGCCTGGCGGCAGCCCTCGGCACCGCTGCAGGCGACGACGCGCAGCAGGGGGTCGGCCGGGTCGGTCAGCAGCCCGGGCAGCCCGGGCAGTGCCGGTGCGCTGCGCACGCCTTCGACCAGCAGCATGCGCCAGGGCGTGAGGCGCAGCGCGCCCAGCTCGGCAAGGCGCGCGAAGGTGTCGGCCTGCAGCTGGCCGAACGCGGCGGCCACGAGCCAGCCGCCGGGCACCGGGCCGGGCTGCGGCCTGGGGCCCGTGCGCTGCGGCAGCGGGGCGGGTTGGAAGCGGGGCGGTGGCGCGGCAGCGTCGCCGCGGGCGAACCAGTGCGCCAGTTCCATGGCGATGGCCACCGCGTCCTGCGGCGTGGCGCGGGCCGCCAGCGGCACGCGGTCGGCGCGCACGACCAGGCCCTGGCTGTCGCGCTCGATGCGGACATGGGCGGGGGTGGCGCGCAGCACGGGGGCGGCGCCGCAGTCCACAGCGAAGCCGAACTTGGCCGGCAAGGCGGGCGCACCGGGCGCGGCCAGGGCCCGGGCGAGTTCGCTGGCCAGGGCGCAGGCGAGCGCCAGCGTGGCGTCGCCCGGCTCGCCGAACGGTGTGACGACGATGTTGCGGCGCTGTTCCGCTGCGGCATCGGCATCGACCAGGCCCAGGGCCTTCAGCCCGGCGAGCAGCTGCGGATGGCTGCCCTGCGCCACGCCGCGCAGCTGCAGGTTGGCGCGCCGGGTCAGCTCCAGCGTGCCCTGGCCATGCGCTGCGGCGAGCCGCGCGATGCCGGCGGCCTGCGCGCGCGTGAGCCGCCCCGCGTGCGGCCGCACGCGCACGATCCAGCCGTCGCCCGAGGCCATGGGCCGCAGGGCACCAGGGCACCAGCCATGGACGGTGGGGAGGGGGGCCGCAGGCAGCGGTGCCGGCGTGGCCGAAGGCGCGCGCATCTGTCCTCTTGAACGGTACGGGCCGGGGCCCGGGGCTGCCGTGCGTGGCAAGAGGGAATGCGGTCGGATGGCTATGGGTCGTGCGCAGCCATGGGACCCGCATCGCCCACCGCAACGCCAGCTCGGAACAACAGGCCGGTCTCCGGGCTCGCGAGTTCCGGGCGCCTGTCGCGACACCCGACGCTTGCGGCAACCTTCCCAGGTGCACCGACCCAGTGGTTGTGTTTGCCGCTTGCTTCTCGCACACCGTTGCGGGGGCAGCGCCGGCATCGTGCGGCCCCGAAGGCGCGCACACCGGCTTCCCGTTTAACCCGGCGCGCTTGTGTCGCCGGGCACCTGTTGCAGCGGCGGATGGTAGCAGCCCGGGGGCTCAGCCTTCTGCTTCGATGTCGTTCTTCTTGAGGCCGCGGATGTTCATGGCCGCCAGGCCCACCTGCAGCGCGACCAGGGCCCAGCCGCTGGTGTACACGCCCCAGACCACCCACAGCACGTTGCTGAGCAGGAAGACCCAGAAGCCGTAGGCGCGCCGCTGTTCCGAGGCCGATGCGACGAGCCAGGCGGCGGCGAGCGAGGCGGCCATGGCGGGCCATTGGAGGAGGTCGATGAGGTCCATGGTGGGTGGCGCTGCGGGCAAAAAGTGAAGCCGCCACCCTAGCGCCGGCGCAGGGCTCTCGCCTGTCGAGCAGATGCCAGCCTGCAGGTAGGACGCTGGCCGACCCTGCGGCTGGTGCCGGCGCCGCGCCTTGGTGAACGCGCGCAGGCGCAGTCCGCACGCCGCGGCAGTGCGTGCGGCTTCAGCCCGGCGCCACCGGGTGCCCGGGCTGGCCGGTGCCCGCGGTCGTCATGGCCGGCCTCCCAGGGTCTGGGAGAGGGTGCGCGCCTCTTCCAGCAAGGCCTTGGCCAGCGCCTGGGTGGTGCCCTTCGTCAACTGGTCGGTCACCCCCACGGCGACCAGCGCGTGCGTCATGCGGGCCTGTGCCGTCGTGACGGGCGCCGCGATGACCGTGATGCCGCTCATGTAGTGGCCGTGGTCGATGCCGAAGCCCTGGCGGCCCGCCGCCTGGACCTCTTTCTGCCACTGCGCGAAATCGGGCGGGTTGTCCCAGCGCAGCTGCCTGAACTGCTTCAGCAGCTCGGCAGGGGACAGCGCCGCATGCGCCGCCACGAGCCGGCCGGTCGCGCTGGTCAGCGCGGGAAAGCGGCTGCCCACCTCGACGTAGAAGCTGAACGGCGAGCGCGAGCGCGCCAGCGCGAGGACCACGAGGTCTTCGATGCCGGCCACCTTCACGCCGATCGTCGTGACGTTCCAGTCCTCGGCGATCTTGTCCAGCACCGGCTGGGCCAGCGTGTGGAAGGGGTTGTTCTCGGCCACGCTGCGTGCCAGGGAGAGCACGCCGACGCCGAGCGTGTAGCGCTTGGTCGATGCATCCACCTGGACCATCTGCTCCTCGACCAGCGCGCGCAGGATGTGCAGGCAGGTGCTGGTGACCATCTCCAGCTCCTGCGAGATGGTCTTGAGCGTGGAGGGTTCGGTCTGCCGGGCCAGGAACCGCAGGATGGCCAGGGCGCGGGAGACGGCCGGAACCGGCCGCACGCGGGCGGTGGCTGGGCGCTTGGAAATGGGGGATGTCGGGGCCATGGGGGCGTGTGGAAAGCGTCCCGAGGATACGTCCCTTTGCCGCGCGAGCAGGCCGTCGAAAGGCGTTGGTGTCATGCTGGCAAATTGTCTATAGACAATTGATAGTTGTATTTGACAATTGTAGGGCCCAGGCAAAAAAATGTCTCCATCGACAACGGAGACATGGACATGACGCAGTTGACGCAATTCAGTTCGTACGCAGATGCACAGGCGCACTGCAGTGCGGCTGCCCTGTGGGACTTGTTCGACGGCGACCGCGAACGCCTCAACATCGCCCACGAATGCATCGACCGGCATGTGGGCAGCGGCCGCGATGCGGTGGTGCTGGTGCGCGCCGAGGGCCAGGACGAAGTCCTCGGCTTCGCGGCGATCGCCGAGGCGTCCTCGCGCTTCGCCCACCATCTGGTGGCACGTGGCGTGCGGCCCGGCGACCGCGTCGCCGTGATGCTGGAGCCCTCGCTGGCCTTCTACGCCGCGATCTTCGGCGCGATCAAGATGGGCGCGATCGCCGTGCCGCTGTTCACGCTGTTCGGCCCCGATGGCGTGCGCCTGCGGGTGGCCGACTGCCGGCCGCGCATCGTCGTCACCAACCCCGAGAAGTCGGCCGCCGTGCCGGCGCAGGACGGGCTCGAGGTGCTGATCGCCGATGCGGCCTTCCTGGCGGACCTGCGCGGCTACCCCGCGTCGTACGCGGTGAACACGCGGGCCGACGACCTGGCGATCTTCCAGTACACATCGGGCACGACCCGCGAGCTGCCGGACGCCGTGAAGCACACGCACCGCGCGCTGGTGACGCTGATGCTCGCAGCGCTGTACGGCACCGGCGTGCGCCCGGGCGACCGCTTCATGTGCCCCTCGTCACCGGCCTGGGGGCACGGGCTGTGGCACGGCACGCTGGCGCCCCTGGCCATGGGCGCCACCGTGGGCGCCTACGCCGGCAGGTTCAGCGGCGAGCGGCTGCTCGAGGCCCTGTCCACGCACCGGTTCAACAACCTGTCGGCGGCGGCCACGCACTACCGCATGATGCGCAACTCCGGCGCCGCCGGGCGCCATGCCTACGTCCTCGACAAGCTGTCCTTCACCGGCGAGCCGATCGACAGCGAGACCGCCGCCTTCGCCGAGGCCACGTTCGGCCACGCCGCCTGCAGCATGTACGGCACGACGGAGATCGGCGTCTGCCTGGTGAGCTACCCGGGCGCCGAGGACTTCCCGGTCAAGCCGGGCGCGTTGGGCAAGCCCGTGCCGGGGCTGCGCGTGGAGGTCCAGGATGCCGCGGGCAGGCCTTGCGCGCCGGGCGTGACGGGCGAGCTCAAGCTGTGGCGCAAGGGCGAGTGGGTCGCCACCAAGGACCTCGGCCGCGTGGACGAGGACGGCTACTTCTGGCACGGCGGCCGCGCCGACGACGTGATCATCTCGGCGGGCTGGACCATCGGTGCCGTCGAGGTCGAGGACGCCATCCTCAAGCACCCGGATGTGCAGGAGGCCGCGGCCATCGGCGTGCCCGATGCCTTGCGCGGCCTCGTCGTCAAGGCCTTCGTCGTGTCGAACCGGCCCGCCAGCGCCGCCTTCGCCCAGGAGATCCAGGACGGCGTGCGCGCCCGCCTGAGCCAGCACGAATACCCCCGCCAGGTCGCCTTCGTCGCAGAGCTGCCGAAGACGCCGGCCGGAAAGATCCACCGCAAGAAGCTGCGCGAGCAGGAAGCGGCCCTCGCCGAGCTGGCCGACCAGGCCTCGCTCGCCCCCCAACCCTGAACCGTTCCACCACAAGGAGACAGCATGTCTACGACCACCGAGCGCACCTTCCCGAAGATCACCGACGAGGGCCTGGAGGACCTGCGCAAACGCATCGGCCTGAAGATCGGCGCCACCGCCGAACCCTGGTGCTACGAGGCCACGCGCGACAACATCCGCCACTACGCCCATGGCATCGGCGACGACAACCCGCTGTGGTGCGACCCCGACTACGCGGCCAAGACCGCCTACGGCGGCATCATCGCGCTGCCCAGCTTCCTGTTCTCCACCAGCCGCATCGTCTCCGGCTATGTCGGTGGCCTGCCGGGCGTGCACGCCATGTGGTCCGGCGCGGACTGGCAGTGGCACCAGCCCGTCAAGCGCAACGACACGATCTCCACCGAGGCCTACCTGAAGGACCTGGTCGAACACCAGACGCGCTTCGCCGGCCGCGCCGTGCAGCAGATCTACCACGTCGACTTCTTCAACCAGGACGGCGACAAGGTCGCCGAGGCGGACAGCTGGTGCTTTCGCACCGAGCGCGACCATGCCCGCGAGCAGGGCAGCAAGTACAAGGGGGTGCGCGAGCGCGCGCCGCGCCGCTACACGCCCGAGGAGATCCAGGAGGCCTACAAGCTGTATGCCCAGGAGGAAGTGCGCGGCAGCACGCCGCGCTACTGGGAAGACGTCAAGGAAGGCGAGGCGTTGCCGGTAATGTTCAAGGGCCCGATGACGGTGACCGGCTTCATCGCCTACGCGCAGGGCTGGGGCGGCCTGTACATCCGCGCCAACAAGCTGGCCTGGCGCCTGATCGACGCGCACCCCGGCGTGGGCATCACCAACCGCTTCGGCATCCCGGACGTGCCCGAGCGCGTGCACTGGGAGGAGGACTTCGCGCTGGAGGTGGGCGCGCCCGGCGCCTACGACTACGGCCCCGAGCGCACCTCCTGGATGACGCACCACCTGACCAACTGGGCGGGCGACGCCGGCTTCCTGCGGCGTTCGCACTGCAAGATCCGCCGCCACAACCCCGAGGGCGACATGCTCTTCATCAAGGGCATGGTCAAGCGCAAGTTCGTGGAGAACGGCCGCCACCTGGTGGAGATCTCGCAGGAGGCGCACAACCAGGACGACGAGCTCTCGGTGCTGGGCTCCGGCGTCGTCGAGCTGCCCTCGCGCGGCTGAGGCCGCGCCCGACCCGAAGCGGCCCCTGGCGGGGCCGCCGCTCCCCCTCTTCGCAAGGCCCCGCGGCCGGCCCGGCAGCCGGCTGGCGCAGCCCTGCCTTCACGAGACCGGCCATGGAACGTCCCACACACGGCGGCGCGCACGCCAGCGGTGCCCTCGCAGGACTGCGCGTCATCGACCTCTCCAGGGTGCTGGCCGGGCCGCTCTGCACGCAGATGCTGTCCGACCACGGCGCGGATGTCGTCAAGATCGAGCCGCCGACCGGTGACGAGACCCGTGGGCTGGGGCCGCCGTTCGACCGGCACGGCGACGCCGCCTACTTCACGGCCGTCAACCGCGGCAAGCGCGGCATGGCCATGAACCTGGCCGACCCGGCCGGGCGCGAGACCTTGCTGCGCCTCGTCGAAGAGGCCGACGTGCTGGTCGAGAACTTCGTTCCCGGGACGATGGCGCGCTGGGGGCTGGACTACGAGACCTGCCTGCGCCCGCGCTTTCCCCGGCTCGTCTACTGCACGGTGACCGGCTTCGGTGCCGACGGGCCGCTGGGCGGCCTGCCCGGCTACGACGCCGTGCTGCAGGCCATGTGCGGCCTCATGAGCGTGAACGGCGACGCGGCCTGCGGCCCGACGCGGGTGGGCATTCCCATCGTCGACCACCTGACGGCCTACGTGGCGCTGTCGGGCATCGTGATGGCGCTGCACGAGCGGCACCGCTCGGGCCTGGGCCAGCGCGTGGAGGCCACGCTGTTCGACACGGCGATGAGCCTGCTCGTGCCGCACGCGGCCAACTGGATGTACTCCGGAACGGCGCCGGGCCTGCTGGGCAGCGCCCACCCGAACATCGCGCCCTACGACCGGTTCGCCTGCGCGGACGGGCTGGTCTTCCTCGGCATCCTGAACGACCGGCAGTTCGCGAAGTTCTGCCAGTTCGTGGGCATCGCGCCGCTGGCCGACGATCCGCGCTTCGCGACCAATGCCGACCGCCTGGCGCACCGGGCGGCGCTGCGCAGCGCGATCGAGGCGGCGCTCGCCGGGTGGCATCGCGAAGCCCTGTGTGCGCAGCTGATGCGCATCGGCGTGCCGATCGGCCCGGTGAACACCGTGCCCGAGGCGTTCGCGCAGCCGCATGCGGCGCACCGCGGCGCCTGCGTGGAGATCGGCGGCTACCGCGGCGTCGGGCTGCCGGTGGTGCTGTCGCGCACGCCGGGCGCGCCGCAAGGCGAGCCGCCGCGGTTCGGCGAGCACGCCAGCCAGATCCTCGGCGAGGCCGGCATGGCCGAGCCGCACATCCGACAGCTGGTGGAGCGGGGCGTCCTCCACCAGCGCCCGCCGCCTTAGCACGCCGTTCCGTTCCACCACCAACATCCAAGGAGACAACGACATGACAGCAATCCGGTTCCTCATGGCCTGGGCGCTCGCGTTCCTGAGCGCCGCAGCCTGCGCCGCCAACTACCCCACCAAGCCGATCCGCATCATCGTGCCGTACCAGGCGGGGCAGGGGACGGACGTGGCCTCGCGCTACATCGCCGACCAGCTGGGCAAGAGCCTGGGCCAGGCCGTGGTGGTGGAGAACAAGGCCGGCGCGGGCGGCAACATCGGCGCCGCCGAAGCGGCGCGCGCGCCCGCCGACGGCTACACCTTCGTGATGGGGACCAACGGCACCCATGTGCTGAACCAGTTCCTCTACCCGTCGATGCCCTACGACAGCGAGAAGGACTTCGAGCCGGTCGCGCTCGTCAGCACCTTCCCGATGGTGATCCTCGCCAACGCCGGCGTGCCCTATGGCAGCCTCGCCGAGTTCCTGGCCGAGGCCAAGGCCCATCCCGACACCGTCGCCGTGGCCTTGCCGAGCACCACGGCACGCCTGGTGCTGGAGCTGCTCCAGCAGCAAAGCGGAACGCAGCTGCGGGCCGTGCCGTACAAGGGCTCGGGCACCTCCATGACCGACCTGATCGGCGGGCAGGTGCTGGTCGGGATCGACACGGCCAGCGCGGCGCGGCCCTTCGTCGCCAACGGCCGCCTCAAGGCCCTGGCCGTGACCTCCCGGCGTGAGTCGGCGCTGCTGCCGGGGGCCCGGAGCGTGGCCGCGTCCGGCCTGGGCGATTTCGAGGTGCTGGCCTGGAACGGGCTCTACGCGCCGCGGGGCACGCCGGCCGCCATCGTCCAGCGGATCAACGCGGAGCTGGTCAAGATCCTGGCGCAGCCCGACGCGCAGCGGCGCCTGCTGGAGCTCGGCCACGAGGCGGCCGGCGGCACGCCCGAACAGCTGGCGGCCTTCGCCGCGGCGGAGCGCAGGAAGTGGGGCCCGCTGGTGAAGGGCGTGGGCCTGAAGATCGACTAGCGCGCGGCGGCTCAGCCCAGCGCCGTGTCCAGCACCATCATGAGCACGAAGCCCAGCAGCAGGCCGCCGGTGGCGAAGGCCTCGTGGCCCTGGCGGTGCGACTCGGGAATGATCTCGTGGCTGATGACGAACAGCATGGCGCCCGCCGCCGCGGCCAGCCCCCAGGGCAGCAGCCCGGCCGACACGGTCATCAACGCGGCGCCCATCACGGCGGCCACGGGCTCGATCAGGCCCGAGGCGACGCCGATGCCGGCGCACAGCCAGCGCCCGTAGCCCACGCTGCGCAGGGCCAGCGCCACGACCATGCCTTCGGGCACGTCCTGGATCGCGATGCCGGTGGCCAGTGCGCTGGCACCGAAGCTGTCGGCGCCCCCGTAGCCCACGCCGATGGCCAGGCCTTCGGGAAAGTTGTGCAAGGCGATCGCCAGCACGAACAGCCAGGCTCGGCGCAGCGAACGCGCGCGCAGCCCCTCCGTGCCCTTGACGAAGTGCTCGTGCGGCACCAGCCGGTCGATCAGCATGAGCAGCGCCGCACCGAGCAGCAGGGCGCCGCCGACCTGGGCGCCTGCGCCCCAGGGCCCGGCGCCCTGGGCCTTGGCCGCGGCCAGCGCTGGCAGCACCAGCGAGAAGGCGCAGGCGGCCAGCATCACGCCCGCACCGAAGCCCAGCAGCGTGTCGCAGGTGCGTTGCGACATCTGCTGGCGCAGCAGCACCGGCAGCGTGCCCAGCGCCGTGGCCAGGGCTGCCATGCCGCCGCCGGCCAGCGCGCCCAGCAGGCGCGGGTCGTCCCAGGGCAGCGCCTGCCAGGCCCGCACGGCCAGCAGCACCAGGCCGACCACGAGGATGAGCGTGCCCAGCGCGCGGCGCCAGGGCCGCAGGGTGCCGGCTGCCACGGGCGCGTGCATGGCGCTCAGCCCTGGACGGCTTCCTCGATCGACGCGGCCTGGCCCAGCGTGCCCAGCTTCTCGTCGGTGGCCTTCTCCTCGGCCAGCGAGGCCTCCAGCAGCGGCACGGCGTCCATGAAGCCGAGCTTGGTGGCCAGGAGCACCAGCGTGGTGTAGCTGGCGATCTCGTAGTGCTCGACCTTCTGCGCCGCGCCGATCAGCGCGACATCCAGCACGGGGCCCTTGTCGATCTCGTCGATGAGGTCGTTGCCTTCCTCCACCAGGCCCTCCATCGCGGCGCACTTGATGCGCTTGAGCTTGAGGCCCGTGAGCTCCACGATCTGGTCGATGCGCTCGACCTGCCCGCGCGTTTCCTCCAGATGGTCGCGGAAGGCCTGCGCCAGTTGCTCGTCGGAGGCGGCACGCGCCATCTTGGGCAGCGAGCGCGTCATCTGTTTCTCGGCGCTGTAGGTATCGGACAGTTCATGGATGAACAGTTCGCGGACGGTTTTGACAGCCATGGGTGGACTCCTGTGTCGGTTGGAAAAGTTGCGCGCCGGCCTGGGAGGGCGCGACGCGGTGATGGTGGCGGCGGCCGTGGGGCACCGGTGTAGGGCCTTGCCGGTGCGCGGCTCCCGGCGGGCATCCGGTGCGCGTGTGGGAACCGGTTGACATGCCGGAGCAGGTCTTCATGCCGGCTTGGCGACCATGAGCCAGAAGATCGCGAGGAAGGCGCCCAACGCCGGCACGCCCAGCGCGAACCACCAGCGGAAGTAGCGCCAGTAGAGGGGCGGCAGCGGGCCGCCCTCGCGCAGGGCCTGGGCCGCCACATCGCGCAGCCGCATCTGCAGCCACACCACCGGCAGCCAGCAGGCCATCGCCACCACGTACAGGGCGATCGACCAGTGCAACCAGCGGGCCGCCAGCGGAAAGCCCGCCAGGTGCATGAGCCACCAGCCCGTGAGCGGCTGCAGCACGGCCGTGGTGGCGGTGAACAGCCAGTCCGCCCGCACCACCCAGCGCGTGACGCCGGCCGTCAGCGCCACGTCGCGGCTCATGCTGGCGACCAGCAGGTAGAAGGCCGTGCCGATGCCGGTGCCGAACAGCACCGTGGACGACAGGATGTGCAGCCACTTGACGGGCAGGTAGTCCATCGCGGTTCAGCGCGTGCGCTGCGTGGCCCACAGCACGCCGATCAGCGCGAGCATGGGCAGGTTCTTGGACAGCGGGCCGTAGGGGTGGAGCCACCAGTGCGGCATGCGCAGCGTGATGAGCGCGGTGTAGCCCGCGATCAGCAGCAGCTGCGCGCACCACACGCGCCCCATGTGGCGCGGCGGTGCCAGCAGCGTCGCCAGGCCCAGCGCCAGGTCGAGCAGGGCGCCGGCGTACAGCGCGACGAGGGCCGGCCGGCCCTGCAGGCCGAAGTCGGCCAGCAGTTCCAGGCTGCCCGCCACCGGGTACAGCCCGAGCGAGACCGCGGCGGTCCACAGCCAGACCACGGCGACGCTGGCGCGCCCCAGCGGCAGCAACACCTGCAAGGCGGCGGCCTGGCGCAGCGCGGGCCGTTCGGACGGCGCGACGAAGGCCGCGGGCGCGCGCGGCGCGTGCCCCAGCAGCCCGGTGATGGCGGCGGCCTCGGCCGTGTTGCCGCGCAGCAGCATGCGCACGGCCTCGGCATCGACGGTGCTGCCCGGGAGCCGGCCCAGCACGCCGGCCGCCGCCACCGCCAGGCGCGGTGGAACCGGCAGCACCCAGGCCGCGCGCCGCCAACCCAGGGCGCGGCGCAGCGTGGCCAGATAGGCCTGCAGGCCCAGCGGCTGCGGGCCCACGGCAGCCAGTGTCATGCTCTGCGCGGCGGGATCGTTGATCCAACACAGGATGGCCTGCACCAGGTCGTCCAGGTGCAGCGGCTGCACCTGGGCCGGCGTGGCCGGCAAGGCGATCAGCGGCAGCGCGGCGAGCCCGTGGAACAGCCGCGTGCTGGCACCCGCAGGCGCGTAGACCAGCGAGGGCTGCACGACGAGGGAGGTCAGCGGCAGCGCGCGCAGGGCCGTGTCGGCGGCGTGCTTGCTGCGGTGGTAGGCGCTGGCCGCCTGCGCACCGCTGCCCAGCGCGGAGATCTGCACGGCGCGCCGCACGCCGGCCCGGGCCGCGCCCTCGAACAGCGCGGTGGGCGCCTGCCGGTGCAGGGTGTCGAAGCGCTGGCGGCCGTGTTCGCGGAAGATGCCGACCGCGTTGACGACCAGGTCCACGCCCCGCAGCCGGTCTGCCCACCATGGGGCGAGCGGCACCTCGGCCAGGTCGGCCTGCAGCGTGGCCATGGACGGTTCGGCCGGCTGCCGGCACGGCGCACGCATGGCCGCAACCACCGCGTGGCCCTGTTGCGCCAGCGCGCGTGCGAGGGCGCTGCCGATCAGGCCGGAGGCGCCCGTCACCAGGATGCGCAGGGGCGCCGTGCTCACGGCTCGCGCCCGGGGGGCGCGGCGGGCCGCTCCTCTTCACCGGCGCGCTGCACGGCCCAGGTGCCCAGGGCCAGGCCCAGCGCGAAGGCGGCGTAGGCGCCGGCCAGCGCGGGCTTGGACAGGCGGTGCTCGAAGCCCGGCGTGAAGCGCTTGGGCGTGAGCTGGAAGTCGACGAAGCAGGCCAGCGCGCTCGTGGCCGCGCCGCCCAGCAGGGCGCCCTGGGTGCTGCGCAGCGCCGGCTGCCTGCGGCAGGCCAGCGCGAACAATCCGGCCCAGAACACCGAGGCGACGTGGTGCGTGGCATAGCCCGTCCCGGTGTGCGTCAGCCCGGTGTCGTCGCGCCGCAGTGCCTCGTCGCCCCAGTACCAGTGGCTCACAGCGTTCAGCGGCGCGGCGGCGCTGCCGCTCTCGCGGCGGCCCGCCCATGCCAGAACGCAGGTGGACAGGAGGCTGGCCAGGCTGCCGGCCACGAGGCCGTGCAGCGCCGTGGCGCGTGCCGATGGGGGATCCGACGGAAAGGGCATGCGGAGGCTTTCGCGTGTCAGTGGTGGTGGCGGCGACAGCAGCAAAAAAAGGCGCCCGCCACGCATGGCGGGCGCCGATCGCTGCAAGCAGTGTGCGTCCAGGACGGAGACGCAGGGCCAGTCTGGTGCCTCGCGCTGCACTGGCCAGCCGGCGGTGTTCCACAGGCCCTGTGGGACGCGCCGCGCAGGCGCGAACGTCCGGCTCAGCGCGTCTGGTCGGTCTCGCCCTGGGGCGGCGGCACCACGTCCTCGCGCGGCCGCGCTCCTGCTCCCCGGGCAGGCCGCTCGTGGGTTCGCCCTTGATCGCGTGGTCCGCCCGGGCGAGGTGCAGCACGGCCCGCTTCTTGGCGAGTTCGGCGGCGGGCAGTGGCGGGGACTGGCCTTTGTCTTCGGCGCGTTCGGAATCGTTCATGCAGGTTCTCCTTGGTGTGGTGGGCCATCGGTGCGCAGCCCCGGTGCAATGCTCGGCAGGCCGGCCCGGCAAACGGCGTGCCGGGCGCGGCCGTCAGCAGCCGTCAGCGACCCTCAGCGGCCGTCAGCGCCGCGCCTTGCGCGGGCTGGCGCGCGCTGGGTCGGCGAGGGGCGGCGCCGGCCGGCATGCCGCTGCCGCCACGGCGCTGGCCGCCAGCATCGCGCGCAAGGCTTGCGAGGCCTCGCGGCGCAGGGCGAGGGCGTTCTGCAGTTCCTGCGCACCGGCGGGCGTGAGGCCGAAGCGCAGTGCCCTGCACTCGGCTTCGTACGCCGCCTGGTGGGCCCGCTTCCAGCGCTCGAATGCGTGTTGGAATTCCATGGCGTCAGCTGTGGTGGTGCACGCAGGCTCTCTCGCCATGCCGAACGCGGGGGCCGCCCGCCCGGCCTGAGCGCGGAGGATCCAGGTGCGCACGGCCGGCATCGGTCAAGCGCCTCAAATCCGGCCGCGTCCTACAAACCCGGCCGTCGGCGCTCTCGTAGAAAACGGCATGGACAGCGATGTCGATGTGGCGATGGAAGCAGGGCGCAGCGCCTACCGCTGCGGGCACCAGCGCTGGGCCAACCCTTACGGTGTCGACCCGGCCTCGCGGCTGGCGCAGATGCAGGCCTGCGCCTGGACCATCGGCTGGGCGCGCGAGCACCACGCCACGGTGATGCGCCAGTCGCTGCGCACCCGGCACGACGCCAGGGCCTGGGAGACGCAGCCTCCCTGTCCCTAGCGCGTGCCATGGTGCGGGCGGCAGCCGCCCGCTGGCGCGCGCCTCAGTGCACCTGCACGTCGATGCGCCGTGGCTGGGCATGCGCGGCCTTGGGGATGCGCAGCTTGAGCACGCCGTTGGCCAGCTCGGCCGAGACCTGCTCGGTGTCCAGCTCCTTGCTCAGCGTGAACACGCGCCGAAAGCGTGCCAGCGCGACCTCCGTGTGGTTGGAGGCCAGGCCCTGCGGCATGTTCAGCTGCATGTCGGCCTCGATCGTCAACTGGTCCGCCTCGACCTGCAGCCGCAGCGCTTCGCGGCTGACGCCCGGCAGGTCGGCGTACAGGGTGATGCCGCCGGCATCCTCCACCACGTCCACCGGAGGCGTCAGGGCCTCCTCGGCGTAGCGCTGGTTGCGCTCGGGGGCGGCGGCCCCGCTGCGCTGGATCTCCTGGGAATTGGTGTTCATGGAACGTCTCCTTGGCTGGTTCATTGCACTGTGATGCGGCGGGGCTGCGCGGCCTCGCGCCGGCGCACGGTGATGTGCAGCACGCCATCGCGCAGGCGCGCCTGCACACCGTCGGGATCGGCGTCCTCCGGCATGCTCAGTGCGCGCCGGAACGCGCCCGCGAAGCGCTCGTTGATGTGGACGGCCGAGCGCTCGGCGCGCTGCTCCAGGCCGCTCTCACGCCGGCCCGCGATGCTGAGCAGGCCGCGCTCCAGGTTCACCTCGAGCGACGCGGGATCCAGGCCCGGGGCAAAGGCATAGATCTCGATCGTGCCGGGCGTGCTGCCGACGTTGAGCGCGGGGAAGCCGTTGCGGCTCACGCCGCGGATGCTGGGAGACAGATCGAAGGCCTGCTGCATCTCGCGCTGCAGGCGATCCATCTCGGCGAGCATGTCGCGTGGAAACAGGGATCGGTACATGCGAAAACCTCCATGGTCGAACGGCGCACCGCAGACCACCTGCGGCGCTCCGATGGCGACTTTTGGGCTGGCCCGCGCGGTTTCAAGAGGTGGTCGCCGTGACGACAGGCGCTGTCGGCGCGCGCCTACGCAGCGCGCAGGTGCAGCGGCCAGACTGGTCTGCCGTCGACCCATCCAAGGCCCAGCGCATGTCCATCCGTCCTGCTTCCACCGGCGGCCCGCCACCGCTCCACCGTCCCGCGCAGGGGACTGGCGGCCCCCCATGAGCCTGCAGACCCAGGGGCATGCGGCCTGGGACGCGCAGGACGCGCAGGCCCTGTTCGCGCTGTTCCCCGCTGGACTGCAGCAGTACGCCGTGGTGTTCGTGGACACCGCAGGATGCATCTCCGGCTGGAGCGAGGGCGCCTACGCGCTCACCGGCTTCTCCGCGCAGGACGTGCTGGGCC
Organism: Pseudorhodoferax soli; assembly: GCF_003337555.1. Taxonomy (GTDB): domain Bacteria; phylum Pseudomonadota; class Gammaproteobacteria; order Burkholderiales; family Burkholderiaceae_C; genus Pseudorhodoferax; species Pseudorhodoferax soli. Next base: position 151,112 of record NZ_QPJK01000003.1, read on the forward strand.
AATCGGTGGAGATCCTCTTCACGCCGGAGGACGCCGCGCTGGAGCTGCACCTGCACGAACTCAACAGCGCCCGGCTGCTGGGCTCGTCCGAGGACGAGCGCTGGCACATGCGCAAGGACGGCTCGCGGCTGTGGGCCAGCGGCATCACCGTGCCACTGGGCAGCCCTGATGCGCTGCGCGGCTTTGCCAAGCTGTTCCGCGATGCGACCCACCTGCGGCTGCGGCTGGATGCGCTGGAGGAGGAGGTGCGCCAGCTGCGCCGGATGCGCAAGGAGCAGAACCTGGTGCTCGCCACCATCGCGCACGAGCTGCGCAGCCCGCTGCAGCCGCTCACCACGGCCACGGAGCTGCTGTCCCAGCGCACCGAACCGGAGCTGCGCGAGCGCGCCACGCGCATCCTGCGCCGGCAGATCCAGCAGATGGAGCGCCTGGTCGAGGACCTGGTCGACATGGCGCGCGTGCAGCAGGGCGCGCTGCGCATCGCCTATGCGGCCGTGCCGCTGCAGCCGCTGCTGGAGGAGGCCGTGGACGCGTGGCGAGAAGCGGCCGCGCGCAAGCAGATCGCGCTGTTCAGCGTGCTGCCGCCCGTGCCTGTCGAGGTCGAGGTCGATCCGGGACGCATCACCCAGGTCATCGGCAATTTGCTCGGCAACGCCGTCAAGTTCACGCCGGCCGGGGGGCAGGTCACGCTGCAGGCGAATGTGGAACCGCAGCATTTCGTCGTGCGGATCAGGGACACGGGCCGCGGCATCGGGCCGGAGCTGCAGCCCCGGATCTTCGAGATGTTCACCCAGGCCGATGGCGCGGACACCGGGCGCGGCAAGGGCCTGGGCATCGGCCTGGCGCTGGTCAAGCAGATCGTCGCGCTGCACGGCGGCTCGGTGGAGGTCAAGAGCGAAGGGGCGGACAAGGGCAGCGAGTTCGCCGTGCGCGTGCCGCTGGCCAAACCCGCCACCTACCTGCACGGGCCGCTGCCGTAGCGGGTGCCTTGGGCCGCCGCGGTTCCTGCGCGTGCGCCGGCGCTGAAGCGCAAAGTTGCCATCGGCTGACACCGGGGCCGCGGCATCGGCCGGACAGTGGGTTGCAGGCCCCGCCCACGGCGGGCCTTCGTTCTCAACCCACGGAGCATCCATGTTTTCCCACAACAAACGTCTGCAGTACACGGTCCGCGTGACCGAGACCAATCCGGGCCTGGCCAACCTCATGCTCGAGCAGTTCGGCGGCCCGCAGGGCGAGCTGGCCGCGGCCTGCCGCTACTTCACCCAGGCCCTGGGCGAGGACGACCCGGGCCGCAAGGACATGCTGATGGACATCGCCACCGAGGAGCTGAGCCACCTGGAGGTGATCGGCACCATCGTGGCCATGCTCAACAAGGGCGCCAAGGGCCGGCTGGCCGAAGGCGTGGAGACCGAGGCCGAGCTGTACCGCGCGATCTCGGGCGCGGGCAACGACAGCCACGTGACCCAGGTGCTCTACGGCGGCGGCCCGCCGCTGGTCAACTCCGCCGGCGTGCCCTGGACAGCGGCCTACATCGACACCATCGGCGAGCCCACGGCCGACCTGCGCTCCAACATCGCCGCCGAGGCGCGCGCCAAGATCGTCTACGAGCGGCTCATCAACCTGACCGACGACCCGGGCGTGAAGGAGGCGCTGGGCTTTTTGATGACGCGCGAGATCGCGCACCAGAAGTCCTTCGAGAAGGCGCTGTACAGCATCGCGCCGAACTTCCCGCCCGGCAAGACGCCAGGCGACCCGCGCTTCACCAGCGTGTACTTCAACATGTCGCAGGGCGAAGGCGACGCGGTGCGCGGCCCGTGGAATTCGGGCAACCGCTGGGAGGTGGTGTCCGAGCGCGACGCGCAGAGCGCCGTCGACGGCGGCGATGGGTCGGCCACGACCCAGCTCGACGAGGCCGAGGCGGCGGTCGTGGCCCAGATGGCCGGCCGCACGGCCTCGGTGCCGGCGGGCGATCCCATGACCGGTGCCGAACTCGGCATGGCCGAGGACGATGCCTTGACCGAAGTGGACCGCGCCTTGCAGTCCGAAGGGGGCGGGGCGGACGCACCCGGCGCGCCGCGCGCGCCCAGGACCTGAGCGCAGCGCAGGCAGGAACGCGGATTGCCGCGCTCGGGCATGACGCACGACCAACCTACCTCACCCGCCGGCGCACCGAACGTGCCGGCCGGGCCAACCATGGCACCGGGCGACGAGGCGCCCGCCGGCACGCCGGGCACCGGCGAAGCCCCTTGCCGCGACTGCGGCGGCACCGGCCGCATCGGCACCGAGGCCTGCCCTGCCTGCCTGGGCACGGGCACCATCAACGTCGGCATCGGAGGTGCTTGAGATGGCCGCCAAGCGCCCCTGGCCCTTCCCGACGGCCGAACACCATCCGCCGCCCGACCCGGCCGCGCCGCTGCCGCAGCAGCCGAGCGAGGACGCGCTGGACCACGGCATCCAGGAGAGCTTTCCCGCCAGCGATCCGGTGTCGGTGACGGTGACCACGGTGCCCGAGCAGGTGCCCGGTGCCACGCCGCCGCCCGCACCGGACAGCGAACCCGGCGCGGACAAGGGCTGAAGCCTCAGCGCCGGCGGCGCAGCAGGTACAGCAGCGCCAGCGCCCCGGCGGCGGCCAGGCCGACCTTGTGCACGGCGCCGCGCGGGTTGTGCTGCCATTCGGCGCGCAGCCCCATCTCGGCCGGCACGTTGGGCACGCGCCCGCTGAGCAGGTCCTGCAGCAGGCCTTCGCCCACGTGCAGGCGGTCGGCCGCCAGCAGCACCAGCCAGTGGCGCAGGTCGTTCTCGCTGTAGCGAAAGGCCAGGCCGCGCAGCAGGCCGCTGAGCCCGCGGGGCGGCACGGTGCTGCCGAACACCGGTGTGATGCCCGGGCGCTCGACCGAGCAGAGGACGCGGACATGGCGTTCCTGCTGCTCGGGCTGCGTCCAGTGCAGGCCCGGCAGCCGCGCCGGCTGGCGCTCCATGGGCACGGCAGGGCGGTTCTCCTGCGGCAGATCGGCGCCCCAGCCGGGCGGGCGCGGGCGCAGCGGGCGCACGGCCGCGCGGCTGCCTTCGGTGGCGATGGTGGCGGAGGTGACGGTGTCGTCGGGCATGTCGTTTCCTTGGGTGCGTCGCGTGGAGTGGGGCGGTGGGTTCACACGCGCTCGTTCGACGAGGGCATGGTCAGCACGGTCTTGATGCAGCCGTCCAGCTTGCTGGAGAAGATGTGGTACGCGTCGGCTACGTGCTCGAGCGGGATGCGGTGCGTGATGAGCTCGGACGGCTTGACGCGGCCAGCGCGCACATGCTCGATGAGCCGGGGCAGGTGCCGCTTGACGCTGGCCTGGTTCATGCGCAGCGTGAGGCCCTTGTTCAGCGCGTTCCCGATCGGCACGGCATTGAAGGTGGGGCCGTAGACGCCGACGATGGAAACGGTGCCGCCCTTGCGCACCGAGTTGATGGCCCAGTGCAGCACCGTGGCCGCACCGCCCTGCAGCATCAGCTGCACGCCGGTCAGCCGCTGCAGCGCGCTGCCGCTGGCCTCTGCGCCAACGGCGTCGATGCAGACGTCCGGGCCCAGCCCGTCGGTCATGCGCTTGAGGTGCACGGCCATGTCGCGCACGCTGCGGAAGTCCACCGTCTCGCAGTGGGCGAAACGGCGCACGAAGTCCAGCCGGTACTCGACCTCGTCGACCACGATCACGCGGCCCGCCCCGAGCAGCCAGGCCGACTTGGCCGCGAAGATGCCGACCGGCCCGGCACCGAACACCACCACCGTGTCGTCCTCGCGGATGCCACCCATCTCGGCCGCCTGGTAGCCGGTGGGGAAGGCGTCGGTCAGCAGGACCGCATCGTCCAGCGAGATGTCCGACGGGATGACGGTCGGGCCGATGTCGGCCATGGGCACGCGCACCAGTTCGGCCTGGCCGCCGGCGTAGCCGCCCGTGGTGTGCGAGTAGCCGTAGATGCCGCCGACGGCGGTGGCCTCGGGGTTCACGTTGTGGCAGTTGCTGTAGAGCTCGCGCTCGCAGAACCAGCAGGTGCCGCAGAAGATGTTGAACGGCACCAGCACCTGGTCGCCGACCTGCAGGTTGCGCACCGAGGGGCCGATCTCTTCGACGACGCCGCAGAACTCGTGGCCGAAGGTGCTGCCCACGCGCGTGTCGGGCACGAGGCCGTGGAACAGGTGCAGGTCCGAGCCGCAGATGCACGAGCGCGTGACGCGCACGATGGCATCGTTGGGGTGCTCGATCCGGGGTTCGGGCATGTGGTCGGCCCGCACGCGGTAGGGACCGCGGTAGTTCATTGCCAGCATGGATGGTTTCCAGGAAGGGGGCCGCGGCGCGGCCCGGTGGTGGGGCTCAGAGAGCGGGGTGGTGGTCGGGGCTGCTGCCGGCAATCGGTGTGCCGGCGCGTGGAACGCCGATTGCCGCGGGCAGGGCCACCCATCGAACTTCAGGAGATCCCCATGCACCACCGTTTCCGCATCCGCGCCGCGGCCCTCGCCGCCGTGGCCGCCCTGGCCCTGAGCGCCTGCCAGCGCAACGATGCGCCGGCGCCGGCCGCCCCCGCGACCCCCGCCACGCCGGCGCCGCAGCCAGGCCCTGCACCCGCAGCACCGAGCGCGCCTGCGTCGGCCCCGGAGGCCGGGTCCGGCACCGCGCCGACGAGCCCCGCGACGCCCGCACCGGCGGCGCCGAGCAGTTCCTGAGCCACGCGGCCCCACGCCACCGGCGCGCCGATGGCCTGGCCGGTGGCACCGGTAAAGCTTGCAGCAAGGCCGGCGGCGCCGCCGGCCCGCCACCCGCAACGGAGACCCCACGATGAACACCCTGAGCACGCAGCTGTTGCCCTCGGCAACCAACATGGTCCGGCTGGACCACACCCACGTGCTGTCGACCTTCCACCAGTACAAGGCCAGCGCGCCGGCGCGCGTGCGCATCGGCCTGGCCAACACCATCTGCCTGGCGCTGGAGGTGCATGCGCAGCTGGAGGAGGAGATCTTCTATCCCGCGGTGCGCGAGGTGGCCCCCGAGCTGCTGGCCGACAGTCCCGCCGAGCACCAAGAGATGCGCGAGGCCATCGCGCGCCTGCGCCAGCTCGACCCGGACGACCCTGCGCACGAGGAGCAGCTGATGGCGCTCATGCGCATGGTCATGCACCACGTGGCCGACGAGGAGACGCTGGTGCTGCCGGCGGCAGAGCGCCTGCTGCCAGGGCGGCTCGGCGAGATCGGCCTGCGCATGACGCGCCGGCGCTTCGAGCTCGTGGCACCGCGCAGCGGCGAGATCGCGCTGAACATGGGCCGCGCCGCCTCGGGCAACAAGCTGCTGCTGGCCGGCTGCACGGCTGCGGCGCTGGGGCTGCTGTGGTGGGGCCGGGCAGGACGGAGGGCGTTCCGGGGCTGAGCCGACGCGCCTGCCAGGCGGGCGGTGCCGTGGGCGCTGGCGTTCCACGGCGTGTTGGCGAAGGCGTCCGACGGGTGCGTCAGCGCATGTCCGCTGCAGCGCGCATGTGCTGGCGGCTGACAGTACGGCGGCCAGTGCGGCGGCGCGCGCACGGCGCGTGCCCCATCCCTTCATCCCCTTCACAACACCACATGCCCGCCAGCCATTCCCATGCGTCCGCTTCCCCTGTGCCTGCCGCCCTGTCGCAGGCGCCGGCCATCCGCCTGTACGGCACCGTCGACCAGGCCATGCTGGCCGAGTTCCTGCGCCAGCGTGCAGAGGCGCCGGCCGACGGCCCCATCGTGTTCGAACTGTCCACCTCGGGCGGCAATGCCGACGTGGGCCGCCGCATCGCGCAGGAGATCCGCGCGTGGCGCCAAGGCGGTGCGGCGCTGTACTTCCTGGGCAAGTCCTATGTCTATTCGGCCGGCGTGACCGTGATGGCGGCGTTCGCGCGCGAGCGCCGCTTCCTGACGGCCGACTGCGAGCTGCTGGTGCACGAGCGCCGGCTGAGCAAGACGCTGCAGCTGGACGGCGCACTGCACGCCTGCATGGTCCAGGTCAAGAGCGCGCTGGCCGAGATCGTCTCGGGCCAGCGGCTGGAGCGCGCCGGCTTCGCCGATCTCGTGCAGGGCTCCGGCTTGTCGCTGGCCGACCTGGAGGCCCGCGTGCGCGAGTGCGACTGGTACGTGCCGGCGGCCGAGGCGCGCGAACTCGGCCTGGTCGGCGGCATCGTGGACTGAAGCCCGGCGGGCGGGGGTTGCCCGCCGGGCCGGCCCGCTCCGCGCCGCTGCCAGAATCCCCGCAATGAACCAAGAGCCCGACTTCCTCCAGAACCTGCGCGCCGAGTTTTCAAGCTGGCGCCTGTGGCTCGACCGCGCCATCGTCCTGGGCTATGCGATCGCCGCCGGTCTCTTCGTCGTCGGCTTCACGGTGGCGGCCGAATGGGCCTTCGGCTGGTTCGAGCGCCTGCACCATGCGCAGCCCTGGGCCGTGCTGGTGTGGACGCCCGCGCTGACCGCCGGCATCGTCTGGGTCACGCGGCGCTGGTTTCCCGGCGCCGGCGGCTCGGGCATTCCGCAGATCAAGGCCGCGCTCGACCCCGCCGTGCTGCCCGGGCAGCGCGGCCTGTTCGCCTCGCTGCGCCTGACCGTGGCGAAGATCGGGCTGGGCGTCGCGGGCTTCGCGGCGGGCCTGTCGATCGGGCGCGAAGGCCCTTCGGTGCAGGTGGCCGCCGGTGTGATGCAGCACGCGCGGCGCTGGCTCTCGCCCGGCAGCCAGATCGACGCGCGGGCGCTGCTGATCGCCGGCGGCGCCGCCGGCATCGCGGCCGCCTTCAATGCGCCGCTGGCCGGCGTGGTGTTCGCCATCGAGGAACTGTCGGGCCGGCTCGAGGCACGTGCCAGCGGGGTCATCATCACGGGCATCGTGCTGGCCGGCCTGGTGGGCGTCTCGGCCTTCGGCAACATGAGCTACTTCGGCATCATCCGCGTGCCGCCGCTGGGCTGGGACCTGTTCGGCCCCGGGCTGCTGGTGGCACTGGCCAGTGGCGTGGCAGGCGGCCTGTTCGCACGCCTGATGATCGCCTCGCTGACCGGATCGCCGCAGCGCCTGAACCGCTGGCGGGCACGCTGGCCGGTGCGTTTCGCGGCGGCGGGCGGGCTGCTGGTGGCCGCCATCGGCCTGGCGACGGGTGGCGCCACCTTCGGCGCGGGTTCGGACGCCGTCAAGCAGATGCTGGCCGGCCACGACGAGCTGTCGCCGCTGTACACGCTGCTCAAGTTCATCGCCACCTGGCTCACGGCCTGGTGCGGCGTGCCGGGCGGCATCTTCGCGCCCTCGTTGTCCATCGGCGCGGGCATCGGCGACGGCATCGCGCAGTTGGCCGGGCCGGGCCTGGGGCCGGCACTGATCGCCATGGGGATGACCGGCTTCCTGGCCGCCGTGACGCAGGCGCCGCTGACGGCCTTCATCATCGTGATGGAGATGGTCGACGGGCACTCCATGGTGCTGAGCCTCATGGCGACCGCCATGCTCGCGAGCCTGGTGTCGCGCATGCTCAGCCGGCCCCTGTACGCCACGCTGGCCGAACACATGGTGGCGGCCGCAGCCCGCGCCGACGCACCGAAGGCTTGAGCTGCGCGCGCGGCCGCTGCCCTTCAGCCCACGGCGGCGGCCTGCGCGCGGCGCGGCGGGCGGGCCGGCTTGCCCTGCTGCGCCCAGGCGGCCTGCTCGATGAGCCGGCCCAGTTCGCGCACGGCCGGGTCGTGCTGGCCGGCGGCCTCCTCGCTGTAGACCAGCGTGAAGTCCAGCAGGGGCAGTGGCGGCAGGCCGTGCTTGCCGTCGAGCACCTGCATGCCGGGGCGCAGGTTGTCGCGCGTGAACGGGGCGACCGCCAGGCCGCTCAGCGCCACCGCGCGCAGGTCGTGCAGGCTGTGCGAGCTGAAGGCCGCATGCCAGGCGATGCCGGCCTGGTTCAGCGCGTCCATGGCAATCTGGCGGCACACGCAGGGCGGCGGTGAATAGGCCAGCGGCAGCGAATCCGCGCGCGACCAGGCAAAGCCCTCGGCCGCGGCCCAGACCATGGGCTCGCGCTGCAGCAGCCGGCCCGGGGCCGCACCCGGCTGCGCCACCACCACGGCCAGGTCGAGCTGGCGCTCGCGCACCATGCTGGCCAGGTCGAGGGTGAGGCCCACGCTGACCTCCAGCCGCACCTTGGGACAGCTGCGCGCGAACTGGCGCAGCAGCTGCGGCAGCCCTTCGCGCATGAAGCTCTCGGGCACACCGAAGCGCACCGTGCCCTCGATCGGCGAACAGCGGAAGTGCCGTGCCAGCGCCTCCTGGGCCTGCAGGATGCGCTGCGCCAGCCGCAGGAAATCCTCGCCGTCGGCCGTCAGGCGCAGGCTGCGCGTGGTGCGCAGGAACAGCGGGCGCCCGACGAGTTCCTCCAGGCGCCGGATCTGGTGGCTGACCGCCGACTGGGTGAGGTGCAACTGCTCGGCCGCGCGCGTGAACCCCTGGGCCGCGTGCACGGCGATGAAGGCCTGGAGCAGGCCGGTGTCATAGCTCATGGAGCGGAGATTAATGAATCCGGCCACTGAATCCCAGAAAAATTCATCATTTGCTTCATGGGTGAGGGGTCATGAGAATGCCCATCCTCCCCTTGCTCCCTGCCCCCCATGCCACCCCGCCATCCCGCCCTCGCGTTGTCTGCCATCTGCCTCGCGGCCCTGTTGTTCGGCCTGGAGATCTCCAGCGTGCCCATCATCCTGCCGGTGCTGGAGGCGCAGTTGCACGCCAGCTTCCAGGACCTGCAATGGACGATGAACGCCTACACCATCGCCTGCACCACGGTGCTGATGGCCACCGGCACATTGGCCGACCGCTATGGCCGGCGCCGCGTGTTCGGCCTCAGCGTGGCGGCCTTCGGCATCGCCTCGCTGCTGTGCGGCCTGGCGCCGCACATGCCCGCGCTGATCGCCGCCCGCTTCGCGCAGGGCATGGCCGGGGGCGCCATGTTCATCTGCTCCATCGCCATCCTGTCGCACCAGTTCCCCGACGGCCGGGCGCGCGCGCGGGCCTTCGCGGTGTGGGGCGTGGTGGCCGGCATCGGCCTGGGCTTCGGCCCGGTGGTGGGCGGCGCCATCGCGGCACTGGCCAGCTGGCACTGGGTCTTCCTCGTGCACGCGCCGCTGGCGCTGGTGTGCCTGGCCCTGGTGCGCGCCGGCGTGGCCGAGTCCAGCGACCCGCAGGCGCGCCAGCAGCGGCTGGACTGGGCCGGCATCGCCACGCTGACCGTTGCCGTGCTGGGGCTCAGCTGGCTCATCACGCAGGGCCCCAGCCTGGGCTGGAGCAGCCCAGCCGCGCTGGGCCTGCTGGCCGCCACGCTGGCGGGGCTGGCGGGCTTCGTCGTGGCCGAACGCCGGCACCCGCACCCGATGTTCGATTTCTCGGTGTTCCGCATCCGCGACTTTTCGGGCGCCATCCTGGGCTGCGTGGGCATGAACTGCAGCTACTGGCCATTCATGGTCTACCTGCCGCTGTACTTCACGGCGGGCCTGGGCTGGGACACGACCGCCACCGGGCTGGCGCTGCTGGTCTACACCGTGCCCTTCCTCGTCATGCCGCCGATCGCGCAGTGGCTGCTGCTGCGCTACCAGGCGCGCACCGTCATTCCGGCGGGGCTGTTCGCGATCGGCCTGGGCTTCGTGCTCATGCAGTGGGGCAGCCGCTTCGCAGGAGAGGGCGGCTGGCCGGTGCTGCCCGGCGCGTTGCTGGCCGGCATGGGCCTGGGCCTGACGACCACGCCCGCGACCAACATGACGACCTCGGCCGTGCCGCCCGAGCGCGTGGGCATGGCCTCGGGCATGGACACCAGTGCGCGCCTCATCACCCTGGCCCTCAACATCGCGGCCATGGGCGGCGTGCTGGTGGCCGGCATCGCAGGCGCGCTGCAGGCGTCGCTGGGGCAGGGGGTGGACGCGGCCGGCCTGCGTGCGCTCGCCGAACAGCTGGCCGGCGGCAACATGGCCGGCGCGCGGCAGCTGCTGGCCCAGCTGGCCGGGCCCGACGCCGCGGCCGGGCAACTGCAACTGGCCGTCACGCAGGGCTTCGGCGCGGTGATGCTGTACGGCGCTGTCGCGGTCTGGCTCACGGCCGCCGCCAGCTGGGCCGTGCTGCGCCGTCCGCGCGCTGAGGCGGACGTGGCGGCGGCTTGAGGCGCGGGGGCAGTGGCTTGGCCTCTCGACGAACAGCGAACTCGACGTGCTTCGCAGCGCGATCAATCGTCGACGGCACGAAGCCGCTGCTGATGGGTTGTTTTGGAAGGCCAAAGATGTGGTCTGGTCGTTTTTGGCCGGCAGGGAGCTCAACGTGTCAGAGGCGCTGATCCTCACGCGCGCAGCGTGGTCGGGCGCTACAGCAGTTGGTTGATGGCCGGCAAACGGTGTACCTGAGGACGACCGGCAAGTCCGTCCTTTCGCCTAAGTCATGACGTTCACAGGGCAATGATGCCTGCCTCGTCCTTTTCAATCACTGCACGCGGTGCTTGAACCCGCGATGCAGAGCCGCTCTTTTTGCCGCAATCTTTACCCCATGCGTTCGCATCCAACCTCGTCACACGGGCAGCAGGGTTCAAAGGTCCTCATCAGCGATGCATCAAGCAGAGGGTCAAAGCAAGAGCGTCGCTGCCATCGTTGAGGACGCTCATCGCGATCTATTCGATGCAGTTCCCCGGACTTCTTTGCTGCAGACACCCATGGAACATTGGGTTGCACTCCAAAGAGCCAGCCGCTGCTCCAAGCTGATTTGCCCGAGACCGCCTCACTCGGCATGTCAATTGCCGACCTCCCAAAGTCTCACTTTCAGCGGACGGGGGCTCCGTCGGCACCGTGTGCGGGCGGTCTCCCGCACGTCATCGCTAGAGCAAAAACGTGCAAGCGGTGTTCATCGAAGGAGCATTTCGTGTCAACTGCCATTGCCTACGAAGACGCGGTGGACCTTCTCGACAGCGATCACAAGCTCGTCCAGAAGCTCTTCATCCAATTTCAGACGCAACATGAATTCGGCGCCTCTCCGGATGACCGAAGAATGACGGCCGAGCGCATCTGCGCCGCGCTGACGATCCACACGCAAATCGAGGAAGAGATCTTCTATCCCGCGGTGCGCGAAGCGACCGGGGACGACGCCTTGCTCGACCATGCAGAGGAAGAGCACCAGGAGGCCAAGGACCTGATCGCCCGCATCCAGGGGATGGGTCCTGAGGAGGACGGCTACGACGAATGCGTGCAGCAGCTCGCCGGGGCGATCATGGCGCACGTCATGGAGGAACGGGAACGCGTGTTCCTCCAGGCGCGCTACTCGCCCCTTGACCTGCGCGGACTCGCGGTGGCGCTCTTCGAACGCAAGCAGGCGCTGAAGTCCGCTGCGGGTGGAGTGCCTGAGCTGCCTTCCGAGAAAACCCCCGAGCAGATGGAGGAGCAGTCATGAAAGCCCTCGTCTACAACGGCCCGTGCGATGTCTCGGTCGAGAACGTGCCCGATGCGAGGATCGAACGCGCGACGGACGTGCTGGTCAGGATCACCACCACCAACATCTGCGGCTCGGACCTGCACATGTACGAAGGCCGCACCGACATGCCGCCCGGCCGCATTCTCGGCCACGAAAACCTCGGCGTCGTCATCGAGGTTGGTGCCGCGGTCGATCGCGTCAAGGTCGGCGACTGGGTGGCCCTGCCGTTCAACGTCGGCTGCGGCTTCTGCGAGAACTGCGAGCGCGGACTGAGCGCTTTTTGCCTGACGACCAATCCGGGGATGGCCGGCGCCGCGTATGGCTTTGCCGACATGGGACCCTATGCGGGTGGCCAGGCCGAACTGCTGAGGGTGCCCTACGGCGACTACAACTGCCTCGTGCTGCCGCGCGACGCCGAAGCCAAGCAGAACGACTACGTCATGCTCGCGGACATCTTCCCGACCGGCTACCACGCCACCGAACTTGCGGGGGTGAGGCCCGGCGAGAGCGTCGTGATCTACGGCGCCGGGCCGGTCGGGCTGATGGCTACGCTCTCTTCCGTGACCAAGGGCGCCAGCCAGGTGATGGTCGTCGACACCCAGAAGGATCGCCTGGCGCTGGCCGAGAAGCTCGGCGCGATCCCGATCGACAACACCGAGGGCGACGGCGTCGAGCAGGTGATGGAGCTGACCGGCGGCAAGGGTGCCGATCGCGGTTGCGAATGCGTCGGCTACCAATGCTGCAAACTGCACCGCGAGGAAGTGCCGGGCCTCACGATGAACAACCTCGTCGCGTCGGTGAAGTTCACCGGACGCATCGGCTGCGTGGGCGTGTTCGTGCCGCAAGACCCGGGTTCGAAGGACAAACTGGGCCGGGTCGGCAAGATGCCGTTCGACTTCGGCATGTTCTGGTTCAAGGGTCAGAGCATGGGCACGGGGCAGTGCAACGTGAAGGCCTACAACCGCTTCCTCAGCCGGCTGATCGAGAAGGACAAGGTCCGTCCGTCGTTCATCGTCTCGCACGAGCTTCCGCTCGACCAGGCGCCGATGGGCTACGAGAACTTCGACCAGCGTAACGATGGCTGGACCAAGGTGGTCCTGAAGCCCGGCAGCTAACGCCACCACCGAGTGCGGGCGGTGACCCGCATGCCCATCGTCCGGGCACGACGTCCGGGCGGTGTTTTCCTCGAAGGAGTATTCCGTGTCTACAGCGATTGCCTACGAAGAAGCCGTGGTCCTTCCCGAAGATGAACGCGAGTTCCTCGGGAAGCGCCACGCGGGCGGTGCTCCCGCCTCCGACCGACGGACGATGGCCGAGCGCATCGGCGCCGCATCCACGATCCCCGCGCGGGCCGGGGGGCGGCCATGACGACCCGACCGGTCGACCCGGCCGGCTCAGGCCACCGGATCAAGGGCACCACGGCACTCGCGCTCACCGCGCTCGCGGGCGCGATCGCGGTGGCAGCGGTGCGCGGGGGATGGTTCGATCGCCCCGGGGCGCGCGGCAATAGGCGCGGTGGCGCCGCCGTCGGCGAGCCGGAGGTCGAGCGTTCGATCACCATCGGCAGGACTGCGGACGAACTCCACCAGTGCTGGAGTGACCCCCGGACCCTGCCAAGGGTCATGGCGGGACTGGCGACCGTGCGCGCCAGCGGCGACGGTCGCATGCACTGGAGGGTGGACGGGCCGCTCGGCCGCGCGCGCGAATGGGACTCCGAGACCGTCGACGACCGGCCCGGCGAGGGCATCGGCTGGCGCTCGCTGCCCGGTGCGGCCGTCTCGAACGAGGGCTCGATCCGCTTCCGCCCGGCCCCGAGCGATCGCGGCACAGTCGCCACGCTGCGCCTGCGCCTGGACCCACCCGGCGGCGCGCTCGGCGATGCTGCCGTCAGGCTCCTGGGAACCAGGCCGATCGACCTGGCCGTCGACGGCGTGCTGCGGCGCTTCAAGAGCCTCGTCGAAACCGGCGAGATCCCCACGACCGAGCGCCAGCCCGCCGCTCGCGCCCATACACGCTGAAGGAGACCCGACCATGCGAGCACTCTATTGGAACGGTGTGAACGACCTGCGCGTCGGCACCGTGAAGGACCCCGAGATCGTCAACCCGCACGACGCCATCCTGCGCGTCGGCCTGTCCACGACCTGCGGCTCGGACCTGCATTTCATCGACGGCTACATCCCCTCCATGAAGTCCGGCGACGTCATCGGCCACGAGTTCATGGGCGTGATCGAGGAGGTCGGCGCCGAGGTGAAACGGGTGAAAAAGGGCGACCGCGTCGTCGTGCCCTCGTTCATCGTCTGCGGCCAGTGCTGGTACTGCCAGCACGACCTCTACTCGCTGTGCGACAACACCCATCCCAAGTCCGAGCTGCAGGCCCCGCTGCTCGGCGGCCATCACACCGCCGGCATCTACGGGTACACGCACGCCTTCGGCGGCTACGCGGGCGCGCATGCGCAGTACGTGCGCATTCCGTTCGCCGACAACGACTGCTTCGGAATCCCCGACGGGGTGGCAGACGAGACGGCGCTGTTCCTCTCGGACGCCGCGCCGACAGGCTACATGGGCGCCGATTTCTGCAACATCCAGCCTGGTGACACGGTCGCCGTCTGGGGCTGCGGCGGCGTGGGTCTGATGGCACAGCAGAGCGCGCGATTGATGGGCGCCGAGCGGGTGATCGCAATCGATCGATTCCCCGAGCGGCTGCAGATGGCCCGTGATCATGCTGGCTCGGAGACGATCGATTACACGCAGGTCGACAGCGTCCTTGAAACGCTCAGGGAAATGACGGGCGGGCGCGGTCCCGACGCCTGCATCGACGCGGTGGGGATGGAGGCGCACGGCACCGGGCCGCAGTACGCGTACGACCGCGTGAAGCAGGCGCTGCGCCTGGAGACGGATCGCGGCGAGGCGCTGCGTGAGGCGGTCATGGCTTGCCGCAAGGGCGGCACGCTTTCGGTTCTTGGTGTCTACGGAATGATCGACAAATTCCCAATGGGCGTCATCATGAACAAAGGCATGACGGTGCGCAGCGCGCAGCAGCATGGACAAGCCTACATGGACCGGCTGCTCGCGCACGCCCAGAAGGGCGAGCTGAATCCAGCGTATCTCGCTACGCACCGCTTTGCCCTGGAGGACGCGCCGCGCGGCTACGACATGTTCAAGCACAAGACGGATGGCTGCGTGCGCGCGGTGTTTGCGCCGTAGGAACCGTCTGCATTGTTCGCAGTGCGCGCTGTTTGTCAGGGCCCCGCGACCGAGGAGGGTTGCGCGATCGGTCCCTCGGCCAACCACACGACTCCGTGCTGATAAAAAAGGGTCTGTCCTTCGATCCACGCTTCGCACGCTGTTCGATACGCCTCGTCCGCTGCGCGATCTCCTCCGGTCGGATTGACTGGCGGCACTTCGAACGGTCGTTGCCGCCAGCCCCGCCGTGCGAACCTGAGCTCGTGGTGTGCCCAGGCGCTACGGCACCAGGATCACCTTGCGGCAGTCCTCTTCCTTCTTCTCGAAGATCTCGTAGCCGCGCGCGGCCTCGGCCAGCGGCATGCGGTGGGTGACGATGGCCTCGGGCTGGAGCCGGCCTTCGGCGATGTGCTCCAGCAGCTCGGGCATGAAGCGCTGCACATGGGTCTGGCCCATCTTGAATGTCAGGCCCTTCTCGAACGCGTCGCCGAACAGGAAGCCGTGGATGAAGCCCGCGTACACGCCCGGCACGCTGACCACGCCGCCGCGCCGCGTGGCCGCGATGCACTGGCGCAGCGCCTTGCCGCTGGAGCCTTCGAGCTTGACGGCGGTGAGGGCGGTTTCGAGCGCGCTGCCCTTGGCCTCGAAGCCGACGGCGTCGATGGTGGCGTCCACGCCGTGGCCGCGGGTGGCCTTGAGCAGGGTGTCGGCCGGGTCGTCGTCCTGGTCGAAGTTGATCGGCACCACGCCGTAGGTCTCCTGCGCGAAGCGCAGCCGGTAGGCATGGTGGTCGACCATGAAGATCTGCTCGGCACCCAGCAGGCGCGCGCTGGCCGCGGCCATGAGGCCGACCGGGCCGGCACCGAAGATGGCCACGCTGCTGCCAGGGCCCAGTTCGGCGTTGACGGCGGCCTGGTAGCCCGTGGGCAGGATGTCGGAGAGGAACAGCACCTGGTCGTCGCGCAGCACCTGGGGAATCTGGATCGGCCCCACATTGGCTTTGGGCACGCGCACGTACTCGGCCTGGCCGCCCGGGTAGCCGCCGTACAGGTGGCTGTAGCCGAACAGGCCCGCGCCGGCGGTGCTGTGCTTTTTGTTGAGGATGGCGCCGCGGCCCGGGTTGGTGTTTTCGCAGCCGGCGAACAGCGCCTTGTCGCAGTAGAAGCACTGGCCGCAGGCGATCACGAAGGGCACGACGACACGGTCGCCAGGGCGCAGCGCGGTCACGCCGCGGCCCACTTCCTCGACCACGCCCATGAACTCGTGGCCCAGGATGTCGCCGTCCTTCACCATGGGGATCTTGCCGCGGTAGATGTGCAGGTCCGAGCCGCAGATGGCGGTGGCGGTCACGCGCAGCAGGATGTCGTCGTCGGCCTGGAGCACGGGATCGGGGACCTGTTCGACGCGCACGTCCTTGGAGCCTTGGTAGGTCAATGCCAGCATGGTGGTTCCTTGTCGGAGGAGGGTGGTTGAGCTGCCCGCAGTGTTGGCCGCTGCGCCGGCGCGCCGTGCCGTCCGGGCACGGTTGCGCCGGTAGGAAACGGCGCACGCCCGGAGCACCGGCCCGCCTTCGGCGCTGCCGCCGGTGCCTCCCTAAGGTGGCAGACAGACCAACCCACCGACAAGGAGATCTCCATGAACACCCCCACCGCGCCGCTGGCTGTCGTCACCGGCGCCTCTTCGGGCATCGGCTTCCATCTCGCGCTGTGCTGCGCCAAGGCGGGCTACGACCTGGTGCTGGCGGCCGACACCTCGCTGGAGACCGTCAAGGCGGCCTGCGAGGCGCATGGCGTCGGCGTGCAGACCCTGCAGGTGGAACTCGCGAGCCGCGAAGGTGTGGACGAACTGTGCGACATGGTCGGCGGGCGCCCCGTGGGCGCGCTGCTGGCCAATGCCGGGCACGGGCTCGGCCAGGCCTTCCTCGACCAGCAGTTCGCCGACATCCAGCATGTGATCGACACCAACATCACCGGCACGCTGTACCTGCTGCAGCGCCTGGGCCGCCGCATGCGCGATGCGGGCAGCGGCCGGATCCTTGTCACGGGCTCCATCGCCGGCTTCCAGCCCGGCAGCTTCCAGGCCGTCTACAACGCGTCCAAGGCCTTCGTGGACTCGTTCACGGCGGCGCTGCGCAACGAACTCAAGGACACGGGCGTGACGGTGAGCTGCCTGATGCCGGGCGCGACCGACACCGAGTTCTTCGAGCGTGCCGGCCTGCTGGACACCAAGGTGGGCACGGGCAGCAAGATGGACCCGGCCGACGTCGCCGAAGTCGGTTTCAAGGCCATGCAGGACGGGGAGGCCGATGTGGTGGCGGGCCTGAAGAACAAGCTGCAGGTCATGCTGGCCAAGGTGACACCTTCGCAGGTGGTGGCCGAACAGCACCGCAAGCAGGCCGAGCCGGGCACGGCGGAGCGCTGACCCGGCGGCCCGCGGTCAGGGATGGCGCCGGTAGTCCGCCAGGAACACCAGGCGCGAGGGCGTGCCCTGGTCGAGCACCGTGAAGCGCAGCAGCTTGATGGACTGCGGCCCGAACCGTGCACGCAGCGGCCCGTCCTGCATCCTGGCGGCCAGCGCGCGGACCGCCTGCTCCTGGCCCTCGATCTCCGCGCTCAAAACGCCCGCCGAACAGCTCCGCGCAACGCAGCGGGCGAAGGCAGCCGGCTGCTGCAGATCGGGAAAGGACAACTGTTCGTTCATGGCATCACCACCTTTGCGACATGCGCGCGGCACCACCCGCCGTAGACATGTCGCAAATTGTGTCAACGCCCCGCAGGCGCGCACGTAGGACAGCAAGCTGATCGCGCGCATGGAGGTGAAGCATTGCCTGGCGCCGCCTGCGGCCCGGTGCGTCATCGCTTTTACACACAAATTTCAGAACTCTCGTTGATTTGAAGGATGCCTTGTGGCGCGGCAGGCCACAACCTCGTGCGGGCATCCAACAACAGGGAGAGAGGCACCGCATGGAACACTTCAGGAACCAGGCCGCAGCGCAGAGCCAGCTGGCGGCGAACGCAAGCTTGCTGCGCCGGCACGCCGAGCGCGTGCTCTACCGCCAGTGCGACGAAGACGCCATGGTGGCGACGCTGAGCGAGATGGTCGACGGCCTGCCGCCCGATGGGCTGCAGAGCCTGGCCGCGCTCGCGGCGTCGCAGGGTGGGGGCGCCGCCGGCGCTGCGCTGCGTTCGCAGATCCATGCGGCGGCGGTGCGCTGCAGCGAGGAACACGTGGCCGCGCAGGATGGCCGGCGCGCGCACCTGTTCGCGCTGCCCATGGCCATCGCCGGGCCCGAGCGCCCGCGCCACCGGTCGACCGCGTTGGCCGGCGGGCAACAGGCCGCGATCGCCAGCGCGCTCGGCCGCAGCCAGGTGGCGCCGGACGCCGAGGTCGCGGTGCTGCCCTGGTTGGTCAGTGCGCACGAGGCCATGTTCCTGAGCCTCGGCGAAGTGCACCTGCTCAAGCTGCACCTGTGCGCCGGCCGTCCTGCCGCCGCCATGCAGACCCTCGCCACGGCCGCGGCGCAGCAGGATGCCGCCACGCGCGCGCACGTCGCACTGGTCGAACAGACGGAGCTGCGGCTGCAGGACCATGTGGTGCTTCTGGTCGGCATCGCGCGCTGCGCGCCTGGTGCCGCGGCGCCGTTCCCCGTCCACGCCGTGCACGATGGCAGCGCCGCGGAAGATGCGGCAGAGCAGGGCCTGGCGGGCGCCCTCGGGTGTGCGCTGGAGCTGCTCAAGCCGGCCGCTGCATGGAGCGCCAATGTGCCGGGCTGCAGTGCCCTGCCACGCGCCCTGCCGCCCAGCCTCGCGCACGGGGACTGGGCGGGGGGGGCGGGGGCGCCTTCGTCCTGGCTGCATTGATGCAGGCAGCGCCCCGCCTGCGCGTCGATGGCTGACGGCGACTGTCCGGGTTGTCCGGCGTACAGTGCGCGCCCGCGGGTACAAGCTCCAGGTCACAGCGCCGGTCGGCCGTCCAAGAAAGGAAGCACTGCCCATGCACGATTGCGCGGCAGCCCCCCTGTCGGAGGCACAACGCCTGTCCTCGCTGCACGCGCTGGGCGTGCTGGACAGTGAGCCGGAGGAGATCTTCGACGCCATCGTGCAGATGGCTGCGGGCGCCTGCGGCACGCCCATCGCCTTGTTGACCCTGATCGACGTGCAGCGGCAGTGGGTCAAGGCACAGGTCGGAATGCCCGGGATCACGGAAACCGCCAGGGATGCGTCCTTGTGCAACCACGCGGTGCTGAGCGACCGGCTGCTGCTGGTGCCCGACGCGGCGGCGGACCTGCGCTTCGGGGACAAGCCGAGCGTGCGCGGCCCGCCGTATGTGCGCTTCTATGCGGGCGCGCCGCTGGTGCTGGCCGATGGGGCGCGCGTCGGCGCGCTGTGTGTCGTGGACCGCAGTCCGCGCCAGCTGGACCCGGTGCAGATCGACGCGCTGCAATCCCTGGCGCGCATCGCCACGCAGGCGCTGGAGATGCGCGGCGCGCTGTTGCGCGAGCAGGCGCGCTCGGCCGACGCCGTGCCGCGCCAGGCGGCCGCGCGCGCGCAGGCGTTGGCCGAACGCGGGCTGTGCGCCGATGCGCCGGTCGACGACCAGCTGGCCTATGCGCTGCTGCACCGCGCGGGCGACAGCACGGGCGGGCGCGCGCGTGCGGAAGAAGCCTTGCGCACCAGCCAGCAGTTCCTTTCCCAGGCCGGCCATGTCGCGGGCATCGGCGGATGGGCGCTGGACCTGGGCACAGAGCGCCTCACCTGGTCCGAGCAGACGCGCCGGATCCACGAGGTGGACGACGCCTTCGTGCCCACCGTCGACCATGCGATCGACTTCTATGCCCCCGAGTCGCGGGCGGCCATCCGCGAGGCCATCGACGCCGGCATGCGCGCCGCGCACCCCTGGGATCTGGAGTTGCGCCTGGTCACGGCCAAGGGCCGCGCCATCTGGGTCCGGGCGGTTGGCGAGGTCGTGTGCGAGGACGGCCAGCCCGTGCGCATGCTGGGCGCCTTCCAGGACGTGACCGAACGCAAGGGCCTGGAGCAGCTGGTGGCGCGCCAGGGCGCCACGCTGCGCGCGGTGGTCGAGGCCGTGCCGGCCAATGTCTCGGTCGTCGACCGCCACGGCGTCCTGCAGTTCGCCAATGGCAATTTCGAGCGGTGGTGCGGCGCACCCCGCACCGAGATCCTGGGCCGGCCGCTGGCCGACGTGCTGGGCCGTGTGGAGTACGAGCGCAGCCTGCCCTGGTTCGAACGCGTGGCCGCGGGCGAGACCGTGAGCTTCGAGACGGAATGCGTCGGCCGCCGCGACAGCGCGCCATGGGCTGTCACCTACATCCCGCTGTGGAACGAGCCGGGCCGCACGGACGGCTTCGTCCAGGTTGCCCATGCCGTGCGCCAGCACCGGATCGAGGCCGGCCGGCCGATGCCTGCGAGCCAGCGCGATCCGCTGACAGGCCTGTTGAACCGTGCCGGCCTCGTCGCCTACATGGAGCGCCAGATGGCCGAGAACGGCGGCGCCACGCTGGCGGTGCTGTGCATCGAACTGGCGCCGCCGGCCCCGGGCCTGGCGCGCCATGGGCCGGCCGTGCGCGACCGGCTGCTGCAGCTGTTCGCGCAGCGGCTGGGTGGCCTGGTGCGGCCCAGGGACGCGGTCGCCCGCCTGGGCCGCAGCACCTTCGCCGTCGTGCTGGCCGGCATCGCGGATGCGTTGCATGCGGGCGCAGTCGCCGACAAGGTCAGCGCTGCGGCGCAAGACCCTTTCGAAATCGAATCGCTGCGGGTGGCGAGTGCCGCGCGCGTCGGGGTGGCCTGGGGCCTGAAGCCGGGCCAGCCCTGGACTTCGCTGCTGACCCGGGCGGATGCCCTGCTGCACGGCGCGCTGGGCCGTTGAAGGATCGGCGCCCCACACAGGGGGCGCGGCGGGCGGATCGCGGGGCGTGGCCCGCGGTTTACCTGTCAGGTTTGCCAGTCAAGGGGGGCGGTCATGCCATGCGCCTTCTCTAAGATCGGCGCCGACATGAACAAGGGGGCGACGTGGCCGATGAAGAGGGCGAAGGGCAGGGAGCCGCAGCGAACGGCGAAGACGCTTTGCTGGACGTGCTGCGCCGAATCGAGCGCGCGAACTTTCCGTTCCGCGTCGGCACGCCGGCGCTGGTGGCGGAGGTCGAGGCACTGCTGCGCGCCGGCCTGGTCGAAGGCGGCATCGGCCGGTCGCCAGTCGACGCCGGGAAGATCGCGGTGGTGCGCAGGATCTCGGCCCTCGGGCGGGCCCGGCTGGCGCTGACGCGCGACTCCGCACGCGGCGCCCTGGAGTGGTAGGCGGCGGCGCCGCTCTGCCAGGCGTTGTCGATTCGGAGTCCTGTCGTTCGTCGAGGGGGTACGGGGCGCCCGGGGCAGTGGCGCCACCGATCAATCCAACAGGAGTGAAGACATGTCCTACATCGATGGTTTCGTGATCGCCGTTCCCACCGCCAACAAACAGAAGTTCATCGCGCACGCCCGCCAGCTCGACCCGCTCTTCATCGAGCTCGGCGCCATCCGCGTGATCGAGGGATGGGGCGACGATGTGCCTGACGGCAAGCTCACCGACTTCCGCCGCGCCGTCCAGGCCACGGCCGAAGAGACGGTGGCGTTCTCGTGGGTCGAGTGGCCGGACAAGGCCACGCGCGACGCCGGCATGAAGAAGATGATGGAAGACCCGCGCATGGACCCGTCCGCACCGGGCAACCCGCCCATGCCGTTCGACGGCAAACGCATGATCTTCGGCGGCTTCGAGCAGGTGGTCGAAGTCAAGGCGTGAGGCTGGTGCGGCACGGCCCCGCGCGCCTGCTTGGCGACTTCTCGGCATCCGGGGCCACCGAATGTGGCGGGACTGTGGCGGCCCGCGCGCTGTCCGCGTGCCGCCCGCGTTCCGCCTGCGCCGCCCCGTGTCCGGCGCCGCCGCGCGCGCCGCGACTAGACGCTGGCGACCAGGCGGTAACCGTCCGCAGCACGCCGCCTGGCGATGCCGCCGAAGGCCTGGTCGACCGCTTCGGCATCGGCCAGTGCGCGGCAACCGTTCTCAGCGGATGATGGACACGAGCACGCTGCAGTGCGCGTGCTCGATCAGCGCGCCGGAAATGGCGCCCTGCCACCAGCGCGCGGCCCAGTTCTCCAGGTGCTTGTGGCCGACCACGATGAGGTCGGCGTCGATGTCTCGGGCGCGGCGCGTGATCTCGGTCACCGAGTCGCCCGTGACCACCTCGCCACTCACGTTGTGGCCGGCGGCGCGCAGCCGCGCGAGGCCGGCGTCGAGCACGGACTGGTGGCGTCCGCGCTCGCGCTCCTCGGCCACCTGGTCGTAGACCCCCACCTCCAGGCCGATGGAGCCGACGTGCAGGGGCATCACGGCGACCAGGGTCAGGGCCGCACCGCTGAGGTGGGCCAGGTCGCCGCAGTCGAGCAAGGCCTTCTGGCCGGCTTCGGAACCGTCGTAGGCGAGCAGGATGCGCTTGTACATGGCGGAACTCCCTGGGTTGTGGTGCGCGCAGTCTAGGCAAGCGCCGCACTGCCGTCGAATCCGGGAATGCCCTTGTCACGCAGGAATGTGTGGAGGCATGTAGGCTTGGTCCTGCACACACGGCAGGCCGGCGCCCACGAAGGCAGCGGCCGGCCGGCCACGTGCAGCCCGTGGGAGGCACCCTATGGTCTGCACTTCGCTGTGCGAAGCCAGCACAAGAACCTACGAGAACGAGGCCTTGCATGACCCTTTCATCTCGTCCTGCCGACCTGTCCGGCGTGCCGCCGGAACGCCAGGACCTGCTGCAGCGCCTCGCTGCGGTGCGCGCCCATTCGCTGGCCCTGGCCGCGCCATTGTCGCCCGAGGACCAGTGCGTGCAGTCCATGCCGGACGCCAGCCCGACCAAGTGGCATCTCGCGCACACCAGCTGGTTCTTCGAGGCCGTGGTGCTGCAACCGCTGTGGCCGGGCTATGCGGTGTTCGATCCGCGCTTCTTCTACCTGTTCAACTCTTACTACGAAGCGCTGGGCCCCCGCCATCCGCGGACGCAGCGCGGCCTGCTCACCCGGCCTGCGGCCGCGGAAGTGCTGGCCTACCGCCGCCATGTGGATGCGGCGCTCGAGCGCTTCGCCGGCATGGCCGATCCGCAGGCGTGGGCCGCGGCGGGGCCGCTGCTGGAACTGGGCTTGCAGCACGAACAGCAGCACCAGGAACTGCTGCTCACCGACGTGCTGCACGCACTCTCGTGCAACCCGCTGCTGCCGGCCTATGCGCCGGCCGAGGCGGCGCCGCTGCGCCTGGTGCGCGAGCAGCCCGAGCCGCTGCGCTGGCTGCCCCGGCCCGAGGCCATCGTCGAGGTCGGCCATGGCGGCCAAGGCTTCGCCTTCGACAACGAAGGCCCGCGGCACCGCCGGCTGCTGCCGGCCTACGAGATCGCCGAGCGGCTGGTCAACTGCGGCGACTACCTGCGCTTCATCGAAGACGGTGGTTACCGCCGCGCCGGCCTGTGGCTGTCCGACGGCTGGGCCCAGGTCCAGGCACTGGGCTGGCAGGCGCCGGCGTATTGGCTGGCGCCCGGCGATCCGCGTGCGCCTTCTGACGACTGGCAGGTGTTCGGCCTGGCTGGCGTGCAGCCGCTGGACCCCGCCGCGCCCGTGATGCAACTGAGCTTCTACGAGGCCGCAGCCTATGCCGAATGGGCCGGTGCCCGGCTGCCGACCGAGTTCGAATGGGAGGCGGCGCACGGCGCGCCCGCGCTGCGCGACATGGCCGGCAAGGTCTGGCAATGGACGCGCTCGTCCTACGAGCCCTACCCGGGCTTCAGGCCGCTGGCGGGGGCCGTCGGCGAATACAACGGCAAGTTCATGGTCGGCCAGATCGTGCTGCGCGGATCGAGCCTGGCCACGCCGCCCGGCCATGCGCGGCCGAGCTACCGCAACTTTTTTCCACCGCACGCGCGTTGGCAGTTCTCCGGACTGCGGCTGGCGCGCGATCCACAACCTTCCACGCAAGCCAGCCAGGAGATCCGCGAATGAGTTTTGTCATGCAACCCCACCTGCGTGTGGTGGACAGCGCGCCCGAGCGCGACTTCCGCGCGGACATGCACGCCGCGCTCGCCGCGCCCCAGCGCAGCATCTCGCCCAAGTACTTCTACGACGCGCGGGGCTCGCAGCTGTTCGACGCGATCTGCGAGTTGCGTGAGTACTACCCCACGCGCACCGAGCTGTCCCTGTTGCGCGGCCATGCCGCCGAGATCGCGGCGCTGGCCGGGCGCGAGGCCGAAGTGGTGGAGTTCGGTGCCGGCTCGCTGCGCAAGGTGCGGCTGCTGCTGGACGCGCTGGAGAACCCGGCCAGCTACGTGCCCATCGACATCTCGGGCGAGCACCTGGCGCAGGCCGCCGCGCAGTTGCGCAGCGACTATCCCGGCCTGGCCGTGCACCCCGTGGCGGCCGACTACACGCAGCCGCTGCAGCTGCCCGCGGGCACCCGCAAGTCCGGCATGCGCCTGGGCTTCTTCCCGGGGTCGACCATCGGCAACTTCGACCCCGAGCAGGCGCTGCGTTTCCTGCGCATGGCCGCGCGCGTGCTGCGCGGTGGCGCGCTGCTGCTGGGCGCCGACCTGGTCAAGGATCCGGCCGTGCTGCACGCCGCCTACAACGACGAGGCCGGCGTCACGGCCGCGTTCAACCTGAACCTGCTGGCGCGGGCCAACCGCGAGCTCGGCACGGACTTCGACCTGGACGGCTTCGCGCACGGCGCCTTCTACAACAGCCCGCAGCGGCGCATCGAGATGCACCTGGTGAGCCGCCGCGCACAGCGCGTGCAGCTGGACGGCCAGACCTACCTGTTCGAGGATGGCGAGACGCTGCACACCGAGAACTCGCACAAGTTCAGCGTCGACAGCCTGCGCGCGCTGGCGGCCGAGGCCGGCTTCACCGCGGGCCCGGTGTGGACCGACCCGAACCGTCTGTTCAGCCTGCACTGGCTGGCCGCTCCGGCATGATGGTCCTCTTTGAGAGGAAAGCACCATGAAAGCAATATGGAACGGCAAGGTCGTCGCCGAGAGCGACGACCTGGTGCTGGTCGAGGGCAACCAGTACTTCCCGATGGAGGCGCTGGACCGCCAGTACGTCACCTACAGCAACCACAAGAGCACTTGCCCCTGGAAGGGCCAGGCCAGCTACTTCTCCCTGCTGGTCGATGGCGAATTGAACCAGGACGCGGCCTGGTATTACGCCGATCCCAAGCCCGCGGCCGAAGAAATCAAGAACCGAGTGGCCTTCTGGAAGGGCGTGAAGGTCGAGCCCTGACTGGGCGCACGGCACGGCGGCGGCGGCCGGCGCGCCGTGATGCGGCTCAGCGCGCCGCGCCCTGCCGCAACGTCGCCAGGCCGATGCCGGCCGCGTCGAAGCCGCCGTCCACGGCCAGCAGCTGGCCGTTGACGTAGCTGGCCGCCGGGCTGCACAGGAAGCCCACGGCTTCGGCGATCTCCTCGGGCGTGCCGTAGCGCTCCAGCGGAATCACGTCGTGGTAGTCCTTGCGGATCGCCGGGCTGTGCACCTGCTTGGCCATCTCGGTGTCCACCGGGCCGGGCGCCACGCAGTTCACACGGATGCCCTGGGTACCCAGTTCGGTGGCCTGCTGCTTCGTCAAATGGATCAACGCGGCCTTGCTGGTGCCGTAGGCCACGCGCAGCGTGCTGGCGCGCAGGCCCGAGATCGAGGCGATGTTGACGATGGCGCCGCCGCCGGCCGCCAGCATGTGCGGCACGCAGGCCTGGCTGCACAGGAAGGGGCCGTCCAGGTTCACGGCCAGCACGCGGCGCCAGTCCGCGTAACCCGTCTCCGCGATGGGCTTGAAGATGGCGATGCCGGCGTTGTTGACCAGCGCGTCGATGCGGCCGAAGGCGGCGGCCACGCGGTCGACCGCGGCCTGCACCTGGGCCGGGTCGGACACGTCGCAGGGCAGGCCCAGCACGGATTCGGGGGCGGCCAGGTCGGCGACGGTGCGCTGCAGCGCATCGGCCTCGATGTCCAGCAGCGCCACGCGCTGGCCGCGCGCGAGGAACCAGCGCGCCACGGCCAGGCCGATGCCGCGGGCGCCGCCCGTGACGATGGCCACAGGGGCGGTGGTGGGTGAAGAGTTGTTCATGGTGTGTCTCGGAATGTGGGTGGCCGCGCTTATACCCCGACCCGCCCCGATGACCATAGAATGAGAACAACTCGCAACAACAGAACATGCACGCACCTGCTGTCACCCGTTCGCATCTCCTGGCGCGGATCGCCGCCGCTGTCCTGGGCGGCTATGCCTTCTCCTGGGGCATGGTTGCGCTGGGCATGGCCGGCCTGTTCGCGCTGGACATGCCTTTCCACGACGCCGAGCACCTGACGGCCATGCTGGCCATGCTGGTCTACCTGGTGGTGTTCCTGTGGGCCTTCGCAGCGCGCAGCCTGCCGCGCGTGTGGCTGGTGCTGGCCGGAGGCGGGGCGCTCATGGCGGGCGCGGCCTCGCTGCTGCAAACCGCGCTGCTGCGCTGAAAGGGCTGAGGATGTTCCCGAATTTCCGCCTCACCATGGCCTGGCTGCACACCTGGTTCGGCCTGGTGCTGGGCTTCGTGCTGATGGTGGTCTTCTTCTTCGGCGCGCTGTCGGTGTTCGACCGCGAGATCGACCGCTGGGCCATCCCGTCCTCGCGCTTCGCGCCGCAGCCCATGCCGTCCTACGACCGGATGCTGCGGCCGATCTTCGAGACCATGCAGCCGACGGCGGAGAGCGTGGAGCTCATGCGGGACCGCGTGGACGGCCCCATGCCGGCGCGCTTCGACACCGTGCAACGCCTGGGCGCCTACACCACGCACCGCGACCCGGTGCTGGGCATCTTCGCGGGCTTCGAAGTGCCCAACGCCAAGGACCCGGAGGAGCTGATCTGGGCCCTGCGCACCATCGACCCGCGCAGCGGCGCCGCGCTGCCGGACGACCGGCTCAAGATCGGCAGCCAATTCTTCTATCCGCTGCACTACAGCCTGACCCTGAACTGGATGAGCCTCGGCACCTGGATCGTTGGCTTCGCAGCGCTGATGATGCTGGCCGCGCTGGTCAGCGGCGTGGTGATGCACCGCAAGGTCTTCCGCGAGTTCTTCACCTTCCGGCCGAAGAAGGCCACGCAGCGCAGCGCGCTGGACCTGCACAACATGACGGGCGTGGTGGCCTTGCCCTTCCACTTCTTCTTCGCGTTCACGGGCCTCGTGATCTTCGCCGGCATCTACTTCCCGGTCGGCCACACCCAGCTGAACCCGCTGCACGAACTGCACGAGAAGCTCGAGGCCGAGGAGACCGGCCTGCCGCACAAGCGCGCGGGTGTGGCCGCGCCGCTGGCCTCGGTGGACGCCATGGTGGCCGAGGCCCAGCGCCGCTGGCACGACAAGGGCATGGCCGGCGAGGTCGGCTTCGTGGCGCTGCAGCACGTGGGTGACGCGAATGGCTATGTCAGCGTCTACCGCGCCGGCACCGACCGCATCGCGCTGGTCGGCGAGGGCATCCACTTCAAGGCCGCCACGGGCGAGCTGCTGCGCGAGGACCCGCCGCAAAGCGCGGTCGACAGCGTCAACGAATTCCTGACCGGCCTGCACCTGCAGCACTTCCGCCACTGGCTGCTGCGCTGGTTCTACGTGCTGGGTGGTCTGGCCGGCTGCGTCTGCATCGCCACCGGCTTCGTGTTCTTCGTCGAGAAGCGCAAGAAGCAGCATGCGCGGCAGGGCAGCCAGGGCGTGCGCCTGGTCGACGCGCTGGCCGTGGGCACGGTGACGGGCATGCTGCTGGCCGCGCTGGGCATGCTCATCGCCAACCGCCTGCTGCCCGACACCCTGCCGGCCGGCTGGCCCGGCCGCGGTGACCTGGAGCGCTATGCCTTCTGGGCCACCTGGGCCCTCGCGCTCGTGCATGGGCTGTGGCGCAGCGCGCCCGTGGCGCAGGGGCGCTCCAACCCGGCTTGGCGCGAGCAGTGCATGGCGGTGGCCGTGCTCGCCGTGCTGGCCGTGGCGCTGAACTGGCTGACCACGGGCGACCACCTGCTCAAGACACTGGGCGCGGGCTACTGGCCGGTGGCCGGGGTCGACCTGTTCCTGCTGGCCGGCGCGGCCATCGCCGCGCTGGCGGCCCGCCGGCTGCGCCGCGGGGCGGCGGGGCAGCCGGCCGGCAATGGCCTGGCACGGGAGACGGCCCATGCGTGATGCCCTGATGCTGGGCGCCGCCGTGCTGGCCGCACTGGCCGGCATGGGCTGGCTGGCCCTGGCCATGGACGTGCACTGGGAGCAGGCCTGCGGCGCGGCCGCACAGCCGCCGGCGCGCGCGCGGCTGCTGCGGGTGCTGGGCATGCTGGCGCTGGCGGCATCGCTCGGGCTGTGCCTGGCGGTGGACCATGCCTCGATGGCCGCGCTGGTCTGGGTCATGTCCCTGGCCGCGGCCGCGCTGGCCGTGGCCATGGCGCTGAGCTGGCGGCCGCATTGGCTGCGCCTGTTGGTGCCCGGCGCGCCCAGGGCCTGAACACGGTGGCACCATACGCACCTTGGGCCCGGCGCGGGCCCGTCTGGACTGCCGCATGACCACGCCCTCGTTCGTTCCCCCGCTGACCCCGCCCGACCAGGTGCTCGCCACCGTGCACCGCCAGGGCTATGCCGTGCTGGCAGCGGCCACCGTGGGCGCGCTGGCGGGCTGCGCGCCCAAGGCGCTGCGCGCGCTGGAACCGTCCTGGTCCGACCTGCCACCCGACGCCTACCTCAAGGACGGCGGCCGCTACCGGCGCCGCCGCCATGCCAGTTGCATCGCCGAGGCCGGCCAGCTGCAGGCCGTGCCGCACCGCGCCCATTGGCAGCCCGTGGCCTACAACGCGCTGCACGGCGGCATGGAGCGCTGGTTCGAACCCATGCTGGCGGCCGACCTGGCACTGCCGGCGTGGCAGCAGCTCGTGCTCGGCCTGGCCGGCCTGTGCAGCCGCCTGCGCGGCGACGCCCAGGCGCGCTGGTACGTGGAGGCACACCAGTTCCGCATCGACACCACCGACGGCATCGGCCGGCCCACGCCCGAGGGGGCGCACCGTGACGGCGTGGACTTCGTCGCGGTGGTGCTGGTGGGCCGCCACGGCATCAAGGGCGGCGAGACGCGCGTGTTCGAGGCCCAGGGCCCGAACGGCCAGCGCTTCACGCTGACCGAACCGTGGTCGCTGCTGTTCCTGGACGACGCGCGCGTGATCCACGAATCCACGCCGATCCAGCCGCTGGATGCGGGCGGGCACCGCGACACGCTGGTGCTGACCTTCCGCGCCAACGGCTTCCAGGACGCCTGAGCGCGCCGGCACCGGCAGGCCGTCGGCGCGGTTGCAGCCGGCGCGTGCTCAGTCCTCCGGCGCGCCCGGCAGCAGCCGCATGCCGAGGCGCCGCGTCAGCACCTCGTAGGAGATGGGACGCTGCACGCGCGCATCGGCGCTGTTGTCCAGCCAGTGGGCCCAGGCCCGGTTGCTGCTCGCGTCGTAGACCAGCTTGAACATCGCATCGGGCACCCAGACCTGCCCAGGCCCCAGCCGCGCGGGCCGCGGGCCGTACACCGGGCCCGTGATGACGTAGACATCGCCGCGGGCGCGGCGGACGTACTGGCGCGTGTCCTGCTCGATGCGGTTCCAGGGCCCCTGGTTGGCGGCAGGCACCTGCGGCACCATGTTGGCCAGCGAGAAGCTTTGCGCGAACCCCCTGGCCTGCGTCATGTCGCCCGCCGGCACCACATGGCCGCGGTCCATGCGCTGGCCACCGGCCAGCGTGGCGCGGTAGTCCTGCAGCGTGGCGCGCTCGGCACGCGGCAGCCGGGCCTCCTCGTAGAAGGGGTTGCGGCCCCGCTTGCGCCGGGTCGCGTCTTCGAAGTCGTGGCGGTTGAGCCGCTCCACGGCATAGACCGGCGTCTTGCTCGTGGCCGAGTAGAGGATGGCGAAGCCGTCGAAGCACAGCGGCCGCGTGGCATGCGCGAAGCCCTGCGGCAGCTGCGGCACATGGCGCTGCACGAACAGCGCCAGGCAGCCGTCGAAGGCGGCCTGGGCGGGCAGGCTGCTCAGGGCCAGTCCGACCGTGGCCAGGCCAATGCGCAGCGACTGCTTCACAGCGTGCATCCGAAGGCGGCGCCCAACGCACCGAGGCCGGCGGCGCAGGCGGTCAAGGCCTTGGTATCGCGTGGGTTGCCACGTGCGCGGTCGCGCCAGGCGGCGTGCAGCAGGACGAGGGCGACGAGCCCGGTCAGGGCGGTGTAGGCGTTCATGGCAATCGTGAGACAAAAGAAAGGAGCAGGGGCGCGCCCGCGGGCGGCTCCGTGCCTGGGAGGTTTCGTCGGAAAAAATGCGCGCCGACCCGTGGGCTGGCGCGCGGCGCGTCACGTCGCCGGTGGCGGCGCGCGGGCGCGGTAGGCCGCCAGGGCCGGGCTTGCGGCACGGCCGGGCGTGGGCGAGGCGGGCTGCGCCTGTAGGTCTGGCGGCTGCGGGATGGGCGCGCCGGTGCCGGCGAGCATGTCGTCGGCAGACGCCGTGGCCGGGCGCTGCGCGCGCGGGGCTTCGACCCTTGCGCCGGCATGTGCGTGCCGGGCGGTCTCGTCACGCCACTGCGTCGCCAGGGTCTCGCCCTGCGGCGCCGGCGCCGCGGGGCCGTGCAGGCTGCCGAGCAGCAATTGCAGCAGCAGCCAGAGGCCCAGCGTGGTGCGGGCAGTGTTCATCGGCCGGCCTGCCACGGGCGGCGGTGCGACATCGGTGGCAGGATCAGGAACTCCGGCGGAACATGGCGGGCGCGATGGTAGGTGCGGTGGCCCCGCGCCCGCCCAATTCCCCTGGAACATCCCCCGGATGGAGGACGCGCCGCATCGCAGGCCTGCGACGCCGAACCGGCGCGCGGGGTACAAGGGGCGCGCCCCGTCCCGGTGGGGCCAGTCCACGGTTGCGGGAGAACAGCATGCAAGTCGGAACGTTGGTGCGCCGGGCCCTGGATGCGGCGCAGCACCTCGACGGTGCGGCACCGCCCTGGCAGGAGGTGCTGGAGGGCTTGGGCGAGCTGACGGGGGCCGATTCGGCCACCTACACGGCGTTCGACGGCGCAGGCAGCCTGCTGGCCTTCGAGATCCGCGGCGGGGATGCCGCGGCCCAGCGCGACTACGTCGACCACTACCACCCGCACGACATCATGGCCCCGGTGGCGCGCGGCGCCCCCGCCGGCGCCTGGCTCGACAGCGCGCAGTTCTATTCGCCGGCCAGCCTGCAGCGCAACATGTTCTATGCCGACTTCATGTGCAAGCACCGCCTGCACCAGATGCTGGCCTTCATGACCGAGGTCTCGCCCGAGCGGCTCAGCGCGGTCTGCGTGCAGCGCAGCCGGGTGGACGGACGCATCGCCGACGCACTGGCGGCCGAGCCCATGCGCGCGTTGACGCAGGCCGTGGCCCAGGCGATCGGGCGCGGGCGGGCGCGCACCGGCCAGGCCCTGGCCGCCGTGGAGGCTGCGCTGGCCTCGTTCGGCGAAGCCGTGCTGCTGGTGGCGCGCTCGGGCACGCTGGTGCATGCGCCCGGGCCGGCCGCGCAGGCCTGGTTCGCCCGGGCTGGCGCGCTGGTGCCGCGCGGCGGGCGCCTGCAGCACCGCGAACCTGCGGTGCACGCCAGCTGGCTGGCCGCGCTGCAGCGTGCCGCTGCCGGCCAGGCGCAGGCGCTGGCGCTGCCGGCCGGCCATGGCGCGGCGCACCGGCTCGCGCTGGCCGCCGCGCCGGCAGCCTTGTGCGGCGGCGAGGCCCTGGTCCTCGTGCGCATCGCGCCGGACCGCCAGCGCCGGCCGCTGCAGGCCGAGCAGCTGCGCCTGGCCTTCGGGCTCACCGCGGCCGAGGCCGGTGTGCTGGCTGCGCTGGCCGAAGGCGTGACGCCGGCCGAGCATGCGGCAAGACAGGGCGTGGCGATCAGCACCGTGCGCACGCAGATCGCCGTGCTGATGGCCAAGATGGGCTGCTCGCGCCAGGTCGACCTGGTGCGCAAGGCCTGCGCGCTGGGCTGAGCTTCAGCGCTCGGCGGGCGGCATGGCGCCGTCCTCGGCCACCGCCCGCGCTTCCATGCCCAGCGGCAGCAGCTGGATGGTGGTGGACAGCCCGGGCACCTCGCGCATGAGCGCCGCCTCGATCTCGTCGCGCAAGGCCGCGGCACGGGCCAGGCGCCAGTCGCCGGGCACATGCAGGTGCAGGTCGGCGAAGCGGCGGTGGCCGGCGCCGCGCGTGGCCACATGGTCGATGCGGACGGCAGCACCTTCGCGCGCCGCGAAGCCGTCCAGCAGGGCCGCGATGCGGTCCGCGGTTTCGGGTTCGAGGGCGCTGTCCATGAGGCCTTGCGAGGATTTCCAGACCAGGTGCCCGCCTTCGCGCAGGATGTTCAGCGCCACAGCGATGCCGAGCACCGGGTCCAGCCAGTGCCAGCCCGTGAGCGCCACCGCCACCAGGCCGACGACGACGCCGGCCGAGGTCCAAACATCGGTCATCAGGTGCCGCGCATCGGCCTCCAGGGCCATCGAGCGTGCCGCGCGCGCACCGCGGAACAGTGCCCAGGCCAGCGCGCCGTTCAGCGCCGAACTCAGCACCGACAGGGCCAGCCCGATGTCCAGCTGCGCCAGCGGCTGCGGCTCGCGCAGCCGCAGCACCGAGGCCCAGACGATGGCCACGGCCGCGCCCATCACCAGCAGCCCTTCGAAGCCGGCCGAGAAGTACTCGGCCTTGTGGTGCCCATAGGGATGGCCGGCGTCGGCCGGGCGCTGCGCGATGCCCACCATCCAGAGCGCGAACAGCGCCCCGGCCAGGTTCACGAAGGACTCCATCGCATCGGACAACAGGCCGATGGAACCTGTCAGCGCCCAGGCCAGCGTCTTGAGCGCGATGGTGACGAGCGCGACGCCGGCCGAGATCTTGAGCAGCGTCTGCGGGGTGGGGCTGGCGGGCATGAGCGTGCGCTGTGGCTGGCCGCGCCTTCAGCCGCGCCCGTACAGCCGGGTCAGCGTGGCGAGCTGCTCGGCATGCCCCGGCCGCACCATGTCCCAGCCGAAGCGCCAGGCCCAGTGGCCTTCGCCCTCGCCGGGCAGGTTCATACGGTGCTCGGTGGCCAGGCCCAACACGTCCTGCAGCGGCGCGATGGCCGTGTCGGCCACGCTGGCCCAGGCCAGGCGGATCAGCGCCCAATGGACCACGGGCGTCAGCTGCTCGGGCTCCTGGCCCATGTAGGCCGCGGCCTGGACGCGCTCGGCCGCGCTGGCCGTGGCCCACCAGCCGCGCGTGGTGTCGTTGTCGTGCGTGCCGGTGTAGACCACCGTCGCGGCCTCGTAGTGGTGGGGCAGGTAGGGGTTCTCGGCCTTGCCGTCGAAGGCGAACTGCAGCACCCGCATGCCGGGCAGGTCGGCGCCGCGGCGCAGCGCGTCAACGTCGGGCGTGATGATGCCGAGGTCCTCCGCGATGATGGGCAGCGGGCCCAGCGCGGCGGCAATGGCCTCGAACAATGCGGCGCCGGGGCCTTCGACCCAGCGGCCGTGGATGGCCGTGGGCTCGCTGGCCGGGATCTCCCAGTGGGCCGCGAAGCCGCGGAAATGGTCGATGCGCACCACGTCCACCAGCGCGAAGGTGTGGCGGATGCGCGCCGTCCACCAGGCATAGCCCTCGGCCGCATGCGCGCTCCAGCGGTACAGCGGATTGCCCCAGCGCTGCCCCGTGGCACTGAAGTAGTCGGGCGGCACGCCAGCCACCACGCTCAGGCGGCCGTCGGGCTGCAGTTCGAACAGGTCCTGCCGGGCCCAGACCTCGGCGCTCTGGGGCGCGATGAAGATGGGCGCGTCGCCGACGATGGCCACGCCCTTGGCGTTGGCGTAGGCCTTGAGCTGGCGCCACTGCACGAAGAACTGCCACTGCACGAAGCGCCAGAACGCGATGCGCGCTGCATGCTGCGCCGCCGCCTCGGCCAGCGCGGCCGGCACACGGCGCGCCAGCGGCGCCGGCCAGTCGGCCCAGTCGCCGCCGGGGTGGGCTTCGCTCAAGGCCATGAAGAGCGCGTAGTCCTCCAGCCAGGCTGCGTGCTCGGCACAGAAGGCCTCGTGCGCGGCGCGCTGCGCGGGGCTGGCGTCGGTGGCGAAGGCCTGGGCCGCCTGCGCGAGCAGGGCCATGCGCCAGGGCACCATGGCCGCGAAGTCGATGCGCAGTGCGTCGAAGGCCGGCGGCCGCGCCAGCGCCCCGGCGGGCAGCCAGCCCTGGTCCGCCAGCGCCGCGAGATCGACCAGCAGCACGTTGCCGGCGAAGGCCGAGGGGCTCATGTAAGGCGAGTTGCCGGGGCCGACGCCGCCGAGCGGCAGGATCTGCCAGAGCTTCTGCCCGGCGGTGGCCAGCCAGTCGACGAAGTGGTAGGCGGCGGGGCCGAGGTCGCCGGCGCCGTGCGGGCCGGGCAGGGAGGTGGGGTGCAGCAGGATGCCGCTGGCGCGGGGCAGTCGCATGGGAGGTTCAATCGATCTTGATGTTGGCGCCTTCTGCCGCAAGCAGGGACAGGCTCAGCGCCGGCAATGCGTAGGCCTGCTCGCCCTGGTCGTACCAGCGCGAATGGCCTTGGGGATGGGTGCTGTCCAGCCAGCAGCGCCACACGCCGGCGGGCAGCAGGAAGTCAGCGTCGGCCTGGCTGCCGTTGACCAGCAGCAGCAGCGGCGCCCTGGCGCGGCCGGGCTTGCCGATCAGGCAGCCCAGCACGCGCTGGCCGGCGTCCTGCCAGGCCGCACCCGTGAGCGCTGTGCCATCGGCTTGCAGCCAGGTCAGGTCGTGCAGGCCCAGCGGATCGGACAGGCCGCTGTACCAATGGCCGCCGAAGGGCAGGGCCTGGCGGCGCAGGGCCAGCACGCGTGCGGTGAATGCGGTGAGGTCCGCATCGGCCCGGCACCAGTCGATCCAGGTGGTGGCGTTGTCCTGGCAATACGGGTTGTTGTTGCCGCCCTGGCTGTGGCCGAGTTCGTCGCCGGCCGCGAGCATGGGCGTGCCCTGGGCGAGCAGCGCGCTGGCCAGCAGCACCCGTTGCAGCTTGGCCCGCAGCGCCAGCACCTGCGGGTCGTCGCTGGGGCCTTCGGCACCGCAGTTGAAGCCCAGGTTGTGGCCGTGGCCATCGCGGTTGTTCTCGCCATTGGCGGCGTTGTGGCGCTGGTCGTAGGCCACGAGGTCGGCGAGCGTGAAGCCGTCGTGCGAGACCACGTAGTTGACCGACTCGCCGGGCACGCGGTTGCGCGGCTGGTACAGGTCGGAGGAGCCGCACAGGCGCAGCGCGAACTCGCCGCGGTCCGGGGCCGGGCGGCCCGCGGCGGCCTGCGTCCAGAAGCCGCGCATGCTGTCGCGGAACTTGTCGTTCCACTCCATCCAGCCGCGCGGAAAGCCACCGACCTGGTAGCCACCCGGGCCGATGTCCCAGGGCTCGGCGACCATCTTGACGCGCGAGAGCACCGGGTCTTGCGCGACGGCCGCGAAGAACGGGCCGCCGCGTTCGAAGCCGTTGTCGCCGCGGCCCAGCACGGGCGCCAGGTCGAAGCGAAAGCCATCGACGTGCATCTGCGTGACCCAGTAGCGCAGGCTGTCCATCACGAGCTGCAGCACGCGCGGCTCGCGGATGTCCAGCGTGTTGCCGCAGCCGGTGTGGTTCTCGTACAAGGCCTTCTGCTCGGGCGGCAGGCGGTAGTACAGCGCGTTGTCCAGCCCGCGGAAAGACAGCGTGGGCCCCGTCTCGTCGGTCTCGGCCGTGTGGTTGTAGACCACGTCCAGCAGCACCTCGATGCCGGCGGCGTGCAGCGCCGCCACCATGGTGCGGAACTCGGTGCGTTGCGCCGCGCCGCCCTGGCTGCTGGCCAGGCGCGGCGACGGGCAGAAGAAACCCAGCGTGTTGTAGCCCCAGTAGTTGGTGAGCCCCATGTGGACGAGGCGCTGCTCGTCGAGCGCGTAGTGCACGGGCAGGAGACTGACGGCCGTGACGCCCAGGCGCTTCAGGTGGGCCATGGAGGCCGGGTGCGCCAGGCCCGCGTAGCTGCCGCGCAGGGCTTCGGGCACGGCGGGGTTGCGGGCGGAGAAGCCCTTGACGTGGACCTCGTAGAGCACGCTGTCCGCCAGCGGCGTGCGCGGCGGCTCGTCGCCGGCCCAGTCGTGGTCGTCGTGCACCACGCGGGCCTTCAGCGCGCAGGCGGCGTTGTCGGCCTGGTCCAGGTGCAGCGGATGGCGCAGGTCGGCGCCGAAGTGCTGGTCGCGCCAGGCGAAGTCGCCGACGATCTCGCGCGCATACGGGTCCAGCAGCAGCTTGAAGGGGTTGAACCGGTGGCCGCGCTCGGGCCGCCAGGGGCCGTGCGCGCGCAGGCCGTAGACCAGGCCCGGCAGGGCGCCGGGCAGGTAGCCGTGCCAGACATCGTTGCTGCGGCCGGGCAGGGCGGTGCGCCCGATCTCGTGCTGGCCCGTCGCGTCGTACAGGCACAGCTCCATGGCCTGGGCGTGCTCGGAGACGATGGCGAAGTTGACCCCCTTGCCGTCGAAATGCGCCCCGAGCGGCCAGGGCTGGCCGGCTTGCAAGGCGTGGGCGTCGGGCGTTTTCATCGCCGGGCCGTCCCTGGATGCAACAACGCCGCCTTGGGCGGCAGCGACCACGCGAAGCGGGAAGCGCGGGACGCGTGTTCGTTCAAGGAGCCCACTCCAGAAACACGGTGGACAGCGGCGGCAGTGTCAGCAGGACCGAATGCGTGCGCCCGTGCGAGGGGATCGGCTCGGTGCCCGCCACACCCCAGGGCGTGCCCGCGTTGCTGCCGCCGTAGTGCACGGAATCGGTGTTGAGCCGTTCATGCCAGCGCCCCGGCCGCGGCACGCCCAGGCGCCAGTCGCGCCGCACCACGGGCGTCAGGTTGCAGACGACAAGCATGGTCTGGCCGTCTTCGCGGCCGTGGCGCACGAAGGCGAAGACGCTGTGCTGCGAATCGTCGGCCTCGATCCATTCGAAGCCGGCGGGCTCGCTGTCCTGCGCGTGCAGGGCCGGGTGGTGGCGCAGCACGCGGTTGAGGTCGCGCACGAGGGTCTGCACGCCCGCGTGCAGGCTGTCGCCGAGCAGGTGCCAATCCAGGCTGGCCTCGTGGTTCCACTCGCGCGCCTGGCCGAACTCGCAGCCCATGAACAGCAGCTTCTTGCCCGGATGGGCCCACATGTAGCCGTACAGCGCGCGCAGGTTGGCGAACTGCTGCCAGCGGTCGCCCGGCATGCGCGTGAGCAGCGAGCCCTTGCCGTGCACCACCTCGTCATGCGAGAAGGGCAGTACGAACTGCTCGCTGTAGGCGTAGACCATGCTGAAGGTCAACTCGTGGTGGTGGTGGCGCCGGTGCACGGGTTCGCGGCCGAAGTAGCGCAGCGTGTCGTTCATCCATCCCATGTTCCACTTGTAGTGAAAGCCCAATCCGCCTGCGAACGTGGGGCGCGAGACGCCCAGGAAGGAGGTCGACTCCTCCGCCACGGTGGTGGCCTCGGGCCGCTCGGCGCCGATCACCTCGTTCATGCGCTTGAGGAAGGCGATGGCCTCTAGGTTCTCGCGGCCGCCGTGGCGGTTGGGAACCCACTCGCCGTCCTTGCGGCTGTAGTCGCGGTAGAGCATGGAGGCCACTGCGTCCACGCGCAGGCCGTCCACGCCATGGCGCTCGAGCCAGTACAGCGCGTTGCCGACCAGGAAGTTGCGCACCTCGGTGCGGCCGAAGTTGTAGATCAGCGTGTTCCAGTCCTGGTGGAAGCCTTCGCGCGGATCGGCATGCTCGTACAGCGCCGTGCCATCGAAGCGGGCCAGGCCGTGCGCGTCGCTCGGGAAATGCGCGGGCACCCAGTCCAGCAGCACGCCGAGGCCCTGCGCATGGGCCTTGGCGACGAAGCGCGTGAAGCCGGCCGCATCGCCGAAACGCGAGGTCGGCGCATACAGCCCGATGGGCTGGTAGCCCCAGGAGCCGTCGAACGGATGCTCGCTGACGGGCAGCAGCTCCAGGTGCGTGAAGCCCATGTCCACGGCATAGGGGATCAGCTCGGCGGCGAGTTCCTCCCAATCGAGCCAGCGGTTGCCCTGCTCGGGCTTGCGGCGCCAGCTGGCCAGGTGCACCTCGTAGATGCTGACGGGCGCGTCGACCGCGTTGGCGGCCTGCCGCGCGGCGCTGGCCGGCACCAGCGCGGGCAGCGTGGCGACCTGGCTGGCGGTCTCGGGCCGCAGCTGCGCGGCCAGCCCATAGGGGTCGGCCTTGAGTGGCAGCAGCTGGCCGTTGGGATCTTCCAGCGCGTACTTGTAGAGCGCGCCGGGCCCCACGCCGGGTACGAAGGCTTCCCACAGGCCGGCGCTGGGCCGGGCCCGCATGGGATGGGCACTGCCGTCCCAGCGATTGAAATCACCGACCACGCTCACGCGCCGCGCATTGGGCGCCCACACCGCGAAGCGCGTGCCGGCCACGCCAGCATGGGTGAAGGCATGCGCGCCCAGCACCTCGTAGGGCCGCAGGTGCGTGCCTTCGGCCAGCAGCCACAGGTCGGTTTCGGAGACCAGGAAATCGTTCTGGGCTGGGCTGGAGGCGGGTGGGGTCATGGCTTGGGTTCGATGCGCCAGATCTGGCGGGCGTATTCCCTGATCGTACGGTCAGACGAAAACACCCCCATGCCGGCCACGTTGGCGATGGCGCGCTGGCACCATGCCGCCGGCTGGCGGTACAGCGCGTCGACCTCGCGCTGCGTCGCCACGTAGCTGGCGTAGTCGGCCAGCAGCATGTAGTGGTCGCCGCCCCACAGCAGCGCATCGACGAGGCCGCGGTAGCGGCCCGGCTCCTCGGGGGAGAACTGGCCACCCGTGATCGCATCCAGCACGGCCTTGAGTTCGGGCTGGCCCTCGTAGTGGCGCATGGGCTGGTAGCCGCTCGCGCGCAGGGCCTGCACCTCGGGCGTCTTCAGGCCGAAGATGAAGATGTTGGCGTCGCCCACGGCCTCGCGGATCTCGATGTTGGCGCCGTCGTCGGTGCCGATGGTCAGCGCGCCGTTGAGCGCGAGCTTCATGTTGCCCGTGCCGGAGGCCTCGGTGCCGGCCGTGGAGATCTGCTCGGACAGGTCGGCGCCGGGCATGATGGTCTCGGCCACCGAGACGCCGTAGTTCGGGATGAACACCAGCTTGAGCAGCTCGCCCACGCGCGGGTCGTTGTTGATCACGCGGCCGGCGTCGTGGATCAGCCGGATGATCTGCTTGGCCATGTGGTAGCTGGATGCGGCCTTGCCCGCGAACAGCACCACGCGCGGCACCCAGCCCTGGCCGTCCGGGCCCTTGGGGTTGGCCAGGATGGCCTGGTAGCGGCCGATCACGTGCAGCACGTTGAGCAGCTGGCGCTTGTACTCGTGGATGCGCTTGACCTGCACGTCGAACAGCGCGTCGGGGTTGACCTGCACGCCAGTGGTGCGGGCGATGAGCGCCGCCAGCCGCGCCTTGTTGGCGCGCTTGACGTCCATGAACTCGGCCCGCACCTCGGCGTTGCCGGCCAGAGGGGCGAGCTTGTGCAGCTCGTCCAGGTCGCGCCGCCAGCCATGGCCGATGTGCCGGTCCAGCAGGCTGGACAGCCCCGGGTTGGCCTGCGACAGCCAGCGCCGCGGCGTGACGCCGTTCGTCATGTTGGTGAAGCGCTCGGGCCACAGCGCGGCGAAGTCCGCGAAGATGGTCTGCACCAGGAGGTCGGAGTGCAGCTTGGACACGCCGTTGACCTTGTGGCTGCCGACGATCGACAGATGCGCCATGCGCACGCGGCGTTCGCCGGCCTCGTCGATCAGCGACAGCCGCGACAGGAAGCCGTTGTCGCCGGGCCGATGCTGGGCCGCGAAGTCCAGGAACTCCTTGTTGATGCGGAAGATGATCTCCAGGTGGCGCGGCAGCACGTGCTGCATCAGGCCCACCGGCCAGGTCTCCAGCGCCTCGGGCATCAGGGTGTGGTTGGTGTAGCTGAAGGTGCGGCGGCAGATGGCCCAGGCCGGTGTCCAGCCCATGCCGTGTTCGTCCACGAGCACGCGCATGAGTTCGGCCACGCCGATGGCCGGGTGCGTGTCGTTCAGGTGGATGGCCACCTGGTCGGCCAGGTTGGACAAGGTGCCGTGCTCGTCCAGGTGGCGCTTGACCATGTCCTGGACGGAGGCGGCGACGAAGAAGTACTCCTGCTTGAGCCGCAGCTCGCGGCCGGCCGGCGTGCTGTCGTTGGGGTAGAGCACCCAGGAGATGTTCTCGTACTCGTTCTTGGCCGTGGCGGCGCGCTGGTAGTCGCCGGTGTTGAAGGCGTTGAGGTCGATGTGCGCCGGCGCCGTGGCCTTCCACAGGCGCAGCGTGCTGACCTTCTTGGTGCCGTGGCCCGGGATCACGAGGTCGTAGGCCTTGGCCGCGACCTCGGCGGCCGGGCGCCAGACGGCCTTGCCCTCCACATGCTCGACCCAACCGCCGAAGCGCACGGGGTAGCTCAGTTCCCAGCGCGGGAACTCCCATGGCGTGCCGTCCTTGAGCCAGGGATCGGGGTGCTCGACCTGGGTGCCGTTCTGGATCTCCTGCGCGAACATGCCGTACTCGTAGCGGATGCCGTAGCCGAAGGAGGGCAGGCCCAGCGAGGCCATGGAATCGAGGAAGCAGGCCGCCAGCCGGCCCAGGCCGCCGTTGCCGAGTGCGGCATCGGGCTCGCGGTCGGCCACTTCCTCCATGGCCTTGGCGTGCGCGCCCAGGGCCTCGGCCGCGCCGTCGTTCTGCCCCAGCGCGGCGAGCGCATTGGAGAGCGTGCGCCCGATCAGGAACTCCATCGACAGGTAGTAGACGCGCCGTGCGCGTGCACCGCGGTCGGCGGCCTGGGTCTGCACCCAGCGCTGCGAGAGCTCGGCGCGGGCGGCCTGCGAGACAGCGTGCATCAGCTCGGTCGAACTGGCGGCGGCTGGGGCCACGCCGACGGTGTGCAGCAAATGCTCTTCGGTGCGGGCAGCGAAGCTGTGGGTGGAAGGGGTTGGGCTCATGGCGTTCCTTTTCTGGTCCCGTACTCGTTGGCGGATGAAGCAAGCGCGAGCTAGCAGGGTCCATGCCAGACAAGCGCCGATTTCTTGCATGGCACGTGGCATGCAGCGCGACTGCGGCTATCCTAGACGCTAGTCTCCACCAACTTGTGAGCGAACGTGATGGCCGCAGTAGAACGCATGAAATCGCTGGACCTGGCCCAGCAACTCGACCTGCCCAAGCGGGCCGTGGCCCTGGTACTGGCGGGCGGCCGCGGCAGCCGCCTCATGAACCTCACCGACCGGCGCGCCAAGCCGGCCGTGTACTTCGGCGGCAAGTTCCGCATCGTCGATTTCGCGCTGTCCAACTGCCTGAACTCGGGCATCCGCCGCATCGGCGTGATCACGCAGTACAAGAGCCACAGCCTGCTGCGCCATGTGCAGCGCGGCTGGGGCTTCCTCAAGACCGAGATGAACGAGTTCGTCGACCTCATGCCCGCGCAGCAACGCGTGGACGAGGAGAGCTGGTACCGCGGCACGGCCGACGCCGTCTACCAGAACCAGGACATCCTGGCCAGCTACAAGCCCGACTACATCGTGGTGCTGGCAGGTGACCACATCTACAAGATGAACTACGCCATCATGCTGGCCGACCATGTGGCCAAGGGCCGCGACTGCACGGTGGGCTGCATCGCCGTGCCGCGCGCCGAGGCGTCGGCCTTCGGCGTGATGGCGGTGGACGGGAACAGCATCATCACGGACTTCCTGGAGAAGCCCGCCGATCCGCCGCCCATGCAGGGCCGGCCCGACATGTCGCTGGCCAGCATGGGCATCTACATCTTCAACGCGCGCTACCTCTACAAGGAGCTCGAGCGCGACATGGCCGACCCGAACTCCAGCCACGACTTCGGCAAGGACATCATTCCGCGCGCGGTCAAGAACGGGCAGGCCGCGGCGCACCCGTTCGAGCTCTCGTGCGTGAACATGCGCGTGGGCGAGGAGGCCTATTGGCGCGACGTGGGCACCATCGATGCCTACTGGGACGCCAATATCGACCTCACGGCCACCGACCCGCAGCTCAACATGTACGACACCCGCTGGCCGATCTGGACCTACCAGTCGCAGCTGCCGCCGGCCAAGTTCGTCCACAACGCCGACGACCGGCGCGGCTCGGCGGTGGAGTCGCTGGTCTCGGGCGGCTGCATCGTCTCGGGCAGCGTGCTGCGTTCCGTGCTGTTCTCCAGCGTGCGCGTGAACTCCTATTGCAGCGTGAACTGGTCGGTGCTGCTGCCGGGCGTGCAGATCGGCCGGCATGCACGCATCACGCGCGCCATCATCGACCGCGGCGTGAGCATTCCCGATGGCATGGTCATCGGCGAGGATGCCGAGGCAGACGCCGCGCGCTTCCACCGCAGCCCCAACGGCATCGTGCTCGTCACCCAACCCATGCTGGACAAGCTCGGTTCATGAAGGTTCTGCAGGTTGCGGCGGAGGTCTATCCGCTGGTCAAGACGGGGGGCTTGGCCGACGTGGTCGGTGCCTTGCCGCAAGCACTTTCGGCCCAGGGCGCGGAGGTGCGCTTGTTGCTGCCCGGCCTGCCGGCCGTGCTGCGCGGCATCGAGGGCCTGTCCGAGGTGGTCTCGCTGGGGCCGATGTTCGGCGCCGGCCGTGTGCGGCTGCTGCGCGGGCAATTGGCCGGCGTGCAGGCGGTCTATGTGGTCGACGCGCCGTTCCTGTACGAGCGGCCCGGCAACCCCTACCTGGGCGCCGACGGCCTGGAGTGGGCCGACAACCTGCAGCGCTTTGCCTTGCTGGGCTGGGTGGCCGCGCATGTGGCCGCCGGCGAGCTGGATCCGGACTGGAAGCCGCAGGTCATGCATGCGCACGACTGGCATGCCGCCATGTCCTGCGCCTACCTGGCGGCGCGGCCGGTGCGCGACGTGGCCACGGTCTTCACCGTGCACAACCTGGCGTTCCATGGCCTGTTCGAGCCGACCGACTTCTTCCTGCTCGGACTTCCGGGCCGCTTCATGGCGCCTTCGGCGCTCGAATTCCACGGGCACTTCTCGTTCATCAAGGCCGGCCTCAAGTTCGCCACGCGCGTGACCACGGTCAGCCCGACCTATGCGCGCGAGATCCGTACGCCCGAGTACGGCAGCGGCCTGGACGGCGTGATCCGTGCACGCGGCAACGAGGTCTCGGGCATCCTGAACGGGGTCGATCCGCAGGTCTGGGACCCGACGGCCGACCCTGAACTGCCCGCGC
This sequence comes from Pseudorhodoferax soli, assembly GCF_003337555.1. Taxonomy (GTDB): domain Bacteria; phylum Pseudomonadota; class Gammaproteobacteria; order Burkholderiales; family Burkholderiaceae_C; genus Pseudorhodoferax; species Pseudorhodoferax soli. The sequence goes on from NZ_QPJK01000003.1 coordinate 194,049, forward strand.
GCTACAGCGCGGACGAACTGGCTGGCAAGGCGCAGTGCAAGGCCCGGTTGCAGCAGGCGCTGGGCCTGCTGCCGGAAGCCGATGCCCCGCTGTTCGGCGTGGTCAGCCGGCTGACCTCGCAAAAGGGCCTGGATCTCGTGCTCGAAGCCTTGCCCGACCTGCTGGCCCAGGGCGCGCAGTTTGCCGTGCAGGGCACGGGCGACGCAGCGCTGGAAGGCGCCTTCCGCCAGGCGATGGCCCAGCACCCGGGCCGCGTGGCCGTGCGCCTGGGCTACGACGAGGCCTTCGCGCACCAACTCATCGCGGGGGCGGACGCCATGCTGGTGCCTTCGCGCTTCGAACCCTGCGGCCTGACCCAGCTCTACGCGCTGCGCTACGGCACCGTGCCCATCGTGCGCCGCGTGGGCGGCCTGGCCGACACCGTGGTCGACGCGAACGAGGACACCCTGGCGCGCGACGTGGCCACGGGCTTCCAGTTCGGCCCGGCCACGGCCGACGCGCTGGACCGCACGCTGCAGCGCGCCGTGCTGGCCTACCGCCAGAGCGCGCAGTGGCAGCAGCTGGTGCGCCGCGGCATGGCGCAGAACTTCTCGTGGGAGCCCGTGGCGCAGCAGTACCTCGCGCTCTACAAGGAAGCCATCGCGGCGCTGTGAGCGTGCTGTCGGCGCTGGCCATCGCCAACTACCGCTCGCTGCGCCGGCTGGTGCTGCCGCTGGGGCAGCTGACCCTGGTCACCGGCGCCAACGGCAGCGGCAAGTCCAGCGTTTACCGTGCCTTGCGGCTGCTCGCGGCCGTGGCCCAGGGCGGCGTGGTGCGGGCGCTGGCGCGCGAGGGCGGCCTCGCGTCCACGCTGTGGGCCGGGCCCGAGCAGTTCTCGGCCGCCATGCGCCGCGGCGAGCAGCCCGTGCAGGGCACGCAGCGCAACGGCCCGGTGTCCTTGCAGCTGGGCTTCGGCTCCGACGCGGCCGACGGCTATGGCTACGCCATCGACATCGGCCTGCCGATCCCGCGCAGCACCTCGGTGTTCAACCACGATCCGGAGATCAAGCGCGAGGCTGTCTGGAACGGCCCCTTCATGCGCCCGGCCTCCCTGCTGGTCGAACGCCGCGGCGCTGCGCTGCGCATCCGCAGAGACGGGCAGGGGGGCGGTTGGGAAGGCGTGGCGCGGCCGATCCCGGCCTTCGCCAGCATGATGACGGAGTACGCCGAGCCGCGGGCCGCGCCCGAGATGCTGAGCCTGCGCGAGCAGATCCGCGGCTGGCGCTTCTACGACCATTTCCGCAGCGACGCCGACGCGCCTGCGCGCGTGCCGCAGCTGGGCACCACGACGACCGTGCTCGGCGACGACGGCAGCGACCTGGCCGCGGCCTGGCAGACCATCCGCGAGATCGGCGACCGCGCCGCGCTCGACGCCGCGGTGCAGGACGCCTTTCCGGGCGCGCAGGTGGAGATCGACCTGCAGGGCGAGCGCTTTGCGCTGCGCATGCGCCAGCACGGCCTGCTGCGGCCGCTGGACGCAGCCGAACTGTCCGACGGCACGCTGCGTTATTTGCTCTGGATCGCCGCACTGCTGACGCCGCGGCCGCCGGCTCTGCTGGTGCTCAACGAGCCCGAGACCAGCCTGCACCCGGACCTGCTGCCTGCCCTGGGCCGGCTCATCGCGCAGGCGGCGCGCGCCTCGCAGGTCATCGTGGTCACGCACGCGCCGCGGCTGCTGGCCGCGCTGGACGGCCCGGCGCCAGACACGCAGCGGCTGGAACTGCACAAGCCGCTGGGCGAGACGCAGCTGGCCGGGCTGGAGATGGACCGGATTCCGCGCTGGGAGTGGCTGGCGCGCTGAGGGCCGGGGCCTGGGGTTTCCCCCATAATCGCCCGCACCGCCAGCCCCCTGTCCAGGAGTTCCATGCAAGTTTCCGCGTCCATCTTCAAGGCCTACGACATCCGCGGCATCGTGCCGTCTTCGCTCAACGAGGCCGTGGCCGAAGGCCTGGGACGCGCCTTCGGCACCATCGCCCGGCGCGAGGGCGAGACCACGGTGGCGGTGGGCCGCGACGGCCGCCTGTCGGGCCCGAGCCTCGCGGCCGCGCTGATCCGCGGCCTGGTGGCCGCTGGCGTGCAGGTCATCGACGTGGGCATGGTGACCACGCCCATCCTGTACTTCGCCGCACACACCTTGGCGAAGAGCGGCATCCAGATCACGGGCAGCCACAACCCGAAGGACTACAACGGCTTCAAGATGATCATGGGGGGCCGCGCCATCTATGGCGAGGAGATCCAGGCGCTGCGCAGCATGATCGAGGCCGAGGATTGGCTGGACGTTCCCGGCGGCAACGTGCGCCAGGCCGATGTGCTGCCGGCCTACCGCGAGCGCATCGTCTCCGACGTGAAGCTCGCGCGCCCGCTCAAGATCGTGATCGACTCGGGCAACGGCATCGCCGGTGCTTCGTCGCCGGCCATCTTCCGCGCGCTGGGCTGCGAGGTGACCGAACTCTTCAGCGAGGTCGACGGCAACTTCCCCAACCACCACCCGGACCCGAGCAAGCCCGAGAACCTGCACGACCTGATCGCCGCGCTCAAGACCACCGGCGCAGAGCTGGGCCTGGCCTTCGACGGCGATGGCGACCGACTGGGCATCGTCACGCGCGAAGGCAACAACATCTTCCCGGACCGCCAGATGGCTCTGTTCGCACAGGACGTGCTCTCGCGCGTGCCGGGCGGCACCATCCTGTTCGACGTCAAGTGCTCGCAGCGGCTGGCACCGGCCATCGAGGCGGCGGGCGGCAAGGCGCTGATGTTCAAGACCGGCCACTCGCTGATCAAGGCCAAGATGAAGGCCATCGAGGCCGAAGGCGGCCAGGCGCCGCTGGGCGGCGAGATGAGCGGCCACATCTTCTTCAAGGAACGCTGGTTCGGCTTCGACGACGGCACCTACGCCGGCGCGCGGCTGCTGGAGATCCTCAGCCAATCGCCCGACGCGAGTGCCGTGCTCGACGCGCTGCCCACCAGTTTCTCCACGCCCGAACTCAACGTCGGCTGCGCCGAAGGCGAGCCGCACACGTTGGTAGCCCAGCTGGTGGCAGCCGCGAAGTTCGACGCGCCCGCGGCCGTCAACACGATCGACGGCCTGCGCGTGGACTGGCCGGACGGCTTCGGCCTGATCCGCGCGTCCAACACCACGCCGGTGCTGGTGCTGCGCTTTGAAGGCCAGACCGAGGCGGCATTGGAACGCATCCAGACGCAGATGATGGCGCTGCTCCGCTCGGCCAAGCCCGACGCACAGATCCAGGCGGCCGCGCATTGAACGTGGGCGGCCGGGCCGTCGCATGAGGATCCTGATCGTCAAGCTCTCGTCGCTGGGCGATGTGGTGCAGGCCATGCCGGTCGTGAGCGATCTGCGCGCGGCGCTGCCGCACGCGACGATCGACTGGGTCGTCGAGGAGTCGTTCGCGCCGCTCGTGGAATGCGTGGTCGGAGTGGAGCGCGTGCTGCGCTTTGCCGGACGCCGCTGGCGCCGGTCCTGGCTGGACGCGGCGACGCGCGGCGAGCGGACGGCATTCTTCACCGCATTGCGGGCCGTGGCGTACGACGCCGTGCTCGACATCCAGGGCCTCATCAAGTCGGGGATGGTGGCGCGCAGGGCGCGTGTGTCGGCCGGGGGCTTTCGCGCAACCTACGGCAACCCCAGCGAGGAGTGCGGCTACGAGTGGCCGGTGCGCTTCTTTGCCGACCGCCTGGTGCCCATGCCCCGGCGCGTGCATGCGGTCCAGCGCTACCGCGTGCTGGCCGCCGGCGCGCTGGGCTATGAACTGAAGACGCCGCCCGTCTATGGCCTGCGCGTGGAGCGGCCGGCGCCGGTGCGCGCGGTCGTGCTGGCGCACGGCACGACGCGGCCCGACAACGAATGGCCGCAGGCGCATTGGGCGGCTATCGGCCAGCGGCTGGCGGCCGATGGCTTCGAGGTCTGGCTGCCGCACGCCTCGGACGCCGAACTGGGCCTGGCCACCGCGCTGGCCGCCAGCATCGGCCCCCAGGCCCGCATCTGGCCGCGGCTGTCGCTGGCCGGCGTGCTGCGGGAGATGGCGGCCGCCACCGGCGCGATCGGCGTGGACTCCGGTCTCAGCCACATGGCCGTGGCGCTGGACCTGCTCCACGTGCAGATCTTCAGCTATCCACGTGCCTGGCGGGCCGGCCCCGTGGGCCATGCACACCAGGTGCCGGTGGGCGGCGAGCGCGCACCCAGCGTGGACGAGGTCTGGGCCGCCTGGCAAGGCGTTCTGGCCGCCACGCCCAGGCCGGTGCCGCGCTGATGCTGCTGCGCCTGTACGGCTGGCTGACCTGGCTGGCGCAACCGCTGCTGCGGCGCAAGCTGGCGCGCCGGGCCGTGGCCGAGCCCGGCTACGGCGCGCATGTGCCAGAGCGCTTCGGCCACTACCAGCAGCCGCCCTCCAGCGGCTGGGTCTGGGTGCATGCGGTCTCGCTCGGCGAGACGCGTGCTGCCGCCGTGCTGGTCGCCGCGCTGCGCGAGCGCCTGCCCGGCATGCGGCTGCTGCTGACGCACGGCACGGCCACGGGCCGGGCCGAGGGTGCGCGGCTGCTGCGCGAAGGTGACCTGCAGGTCTGGCAACCCTGGGACACGCCGGGCGCTACCGCGCGATTCCTCGCGCAGTTCCAACCGCGCGTCGGCATCCTCATGGAAACCGAGATCTGGCCCTGGCTGATCGCCAACTGCCGCCGGGCCGGCGTGCCGCTGGTGCTGGCCAATGCGCGCCTGTCCGAGAAATCGCTGCAGGGCGCGCAGCGGGTGCCGCTGCTGCCGCCGGCCTATGCCGCGCTGGCGGCCGCCTACGCGCAGACCGAAGACGACGCGGCGCGGCTGCGCAGTGCCGGTGCGCCGGTGGCCGGCGTGTTCGGCAATCTCAAGTTCGATGCCGCGCCCGATGCGGCGCAACTGGCGCGTGGGCGCCAATGGCAGGCCCTGGCGGGCAAGCCGGTCGCCCTGTTCGCCAGTTCGCGCGAAGGCGAGGAGGCGGCCTTGCTGGCGCTGCTGCAGGCCGATCCGGCCGCGGCCGCTGCCGTGCAATGGCTGATCGTGCCGCGCCATCCGCAGCGCTTCGATGCTGTGGCCGAGTTGGTGCGGGCGCATGGCTTTGCCCTGGCGCGCCGCAGCGGATGGGGCGATGCGCCGCCGGCCGCTGCGGCTGCGGTCTGGCTCGGCGATTCGCTGGGCGAGATGGCGCTGTACTACGGCCTGGCCGACATGGCGCTGCTGGGGGGCAGCTTCGAGCCCCTGGGCGGGCAGAACCTGATCGAGGCCGCCGCCTGCGGCTGCCCGGTGCTGATGGGCCCGCACACCTTCAACTTCGCCGAGGCGGCAGAGCTGGCGGAGCAGGCCGGCGCGGCCTTGCGCGTGGACGATCTGGCGCAAGCCTTGCAGACCGTGCAGCAGTTGGGGGCCGACCCTGCAGCGCGCCGGCAGGCCAGTGATGCCGGCCTGGCTTTTGCCGCGGCCCACCGCGGCGCGGCAGCCCGCACGGCGGAGGCGATCGCAGAACTGGCCCGGCGCTGAGCGCGCCCGGCTCAGCGCACCAGCAGCGCTTCGATGCCCTGCAGGTCCTCGGCACGCAGGCTGCCGCTGGCCTGGCGCAGGCGCAGCTCGCCCAGCAGCACGTTGTAGCGGGCCTGGGCCAGGTCGCGCTTGGTCTGGTAGAGCTGGCTCTGCGCATTCAGCACGTCGATGTTGATGCGCACGCCGACCTGGTAGCCCAGCTTGTTGGCATCCAGCGCACTCTGGCTGGAGGTCTCGGCAGCCTGCAGCGCCTCGACCTGGCCCTTGCCCGATATCACGCCGTAATAGGCTGTGCGCGTGTTCTGCACCACGATGCGGCGCGCCGCCTCCAGGTCGGCCGTGGCCTTGTCTTCGAGCGACAGGGTTTCGCGCACGCGGTTCTGCACCGAATAGCCGGCAAACAGCGGCACCGTGACCTGCACGCCCAGGGAGCCCTGGTTCTGGCGCGTGCCGAAGGCCAGGCTGTTGCTCGGGTAGCCCTGTGGATAGCGGTTGATGCCGTAGGTGGCCTGCAGGTCGACCGTGGGCTTGTGGCCGGCGCGCGCCTTCTCGGTCTCCAGCCGCGCCACATCCACGCCGATCCGTGCCTGCTGCACGACGGGATGGCCTTCGGCCTGCTGCACCCAGGTCTCGGCATCGCCGGTGAGCACGGGCAGCGGCACCGGCTGGGCCAGCGGGGTGGGGCGCGCATCGGTGCGGCTGACCACGGTGTCCAGCGCCAGCTTCTTGACGCGCAGGTCGTTGGCAGCGGCGATCTCCTGCGCCATGACGAGGTCGTGCCGGGCCTGGGCTTCGCGGGTGTCGGTGATGGTCGCAGTGCCGACCTCGAAGTTGCGGCGCGCCGAAGCCAGCTGCTCGGCCACAGCGGCCTTCTGCGCCTGCACGAAGGCCAGCGTGTCCTGTGCGGCCAGCACGTCGAAATAGGCCTGCGCCACGCGGATGACCAGGTCCTGCTCCGCCACCATCAGCTGGGCCTTGGCGATGTCGGTCAGCTTGAGGCCCTGCTCGTAACCGGCCCAGTTGCCGGGGCGGTACAGCGGTTGCGTGGCGCCCACGCTGGCCGTCAGCGCGGTGTAGGGGCCATCGATGTTCGGCGTGGTGCTGTCGTAGGTGTTGCGCGAAGCGCCGGCCGAAAGGCTGGCGCTGGGCAGGATCAGCGCGCGCGACTGGTCGGCCTTGGCCAGGTTGGCTTCGTACTGGGCGCGCGCGCTCTGGTAGGTGGCATCGGTGCTGCGTGCGGCGTCGAACAGCTGCACCAGTGTCTGGGCGGACGCCGCGGCCGGCAGCGTGCCGAAGGCCAGGAGGAGCAGCAGGCCGGTGGTGCTGCGTCGGTGTGCGGTCTTGTGTTTTCTTGTCTGCACCATGGCCATGCCTTTGTCCTAGTAACGTGGAACGGTTGGATCGCGCTGTTGTGACCAGGCGTCGATGCCGCCGCTGATGTTGGCGACCTGCGCAAAGCCCTGCTGGACCAGGAACTGCGCGACGCGCATGCTGCGTGCGCCGTGGTGGCACAGGCAGGCGATGGGTTGGTCGGGATCGAGCTCGGCCAGCCGGGCGGGTATCTCGCCCATGGGGATCGCGAGCAGCGTGAACCCCTCGGGCTTCACGCTGGCCACTGCGAGTTCCGCAGGTTCACGCACGTCGAGGACCGTGATCCGCCCGGGTTGCCAGTCGCCGAGTTGGGAGGGATGGACGTGGTCGATCATCGGCTCAGAACTGGAAAGGCGACGGTTCCGGGAAGTTCTGAAGCCGCGGCACGACGGCGTCCCAGGGCGAGGTGGTCTCGAAGCGGCCTTCGCCTGCCCGGGTGATGACCTGGGCACGCATCATGGGCTCGCCGCCGACGATGGCGAACAGCCGGCCGCCCGGCTTGAGCTGCTGCAGCAGGGCCGGCGGCACGGCCGCCACCGAGCCGCTCAGCAAGATGGCGTCGAACGGGCCATCGGCTGCGGCACCTTGGGCGCCATCGGCGTGGCGCACTTCGGCGTTGGTGATGCCGGCTTCGCGCAGGTTGGCGCGGGCGGCTTCTGCCAGTGCGGCCTCGATCTCCAGCGTCAGCACACTGGCGGCCAGGCTGGCCATCAGCGCGGCGGAATAGCCCGAACCGGTGCCGATCTCGAGCACGCGGTCCGTCTTTTGCAGCTTCAGGTCCTGCACGCTGCGCGCTTCCACACGCGGGGCCAGCATGCAATGGCCCTGGCGCAGGGCCTCGTCGTGCGGGGTGCGCAGCGGCACCTCGGTGTCCATGAACGCCAGGCCACGCAATGCAGCCGGCGTGAACTGCTCGCGCCGCACCTGCCCCAGAAGTTCCAGCACGGCTGCATCCAGCACATCCCAGGGGCGGATCTGCTGCTCGATCATGTTGAAACGGGCGCGTTCGATTTCGGCGGGGGTCATTTGTTCAGGAATGCGTAGCGGGAGACGCGGAGTCACGACAGAGCAGGGATTCTAGAGGGCAGGGCCTGGGCCGGTCCCAACAGGCCATGCAGGATGATGTCCAGCTGGGAGGCGATGTAGCGTTCCGGCATCAATTGGCCCGACGCCGGTGCCAGCAGGCCCATCGCATGCTTGTGCATGACCAGGTACAGAATGGCGCTGGTCACGCTGTAGACGGCGTACTCGGCGTCCAGCGGGCGGAACTCGCCGCGGTCGATGCCGCGCTGGATCACGCGGCGCAGCAGCCGCTGCGAGGGTTGCACCACCTCGCTGTGGTAGCAGGCCGCCACTTCGGGGAAGTTCTGCGCCTCGCTGATCACCAGCTTGGTGAGGCCGGTGAGCTTGGTGGCGCCCACCCGTGTCCACCAGGACTGCAGCGCGTGGCGCAGCATGTCGGCGGCACTGCCGCTGTCGCCGTCCATGGCTTCGTATTCGGCGTTCCAGTCGGCGAAGCGGGCGGCCAGGTTCTCCTGCACGACGGCCCTGAACAGCTCGGCCTTGCTGGGAAAGTACAGGAACAGCGTGCCCTTGGACACGCCGGCCCGGGCGGCCACGGCCTCCACGGTGGTGGCGGCGAAGCCCTTCTCGACGAACAGTTCCAGCGCCGCGTCCAGCAACTCGCTCGGGCGCGCGTCCTTGCGCCGGGTCCGCTTGCCGGCGGCCTTGCTGCTGGGGGTGTCGGACGGGTTCTGCATTCCTTAATGACTGACCGGTTAGTAATGTAGGCAGTCCGGAATCGGCCTGTCAAGGCAGGCCGCCGGCGCCGGCGTTCAGCGCCCCAGGCGCAGCGCCAGCCATTCGCGCACCACGGCCGAGGTGTTGGCCAGCCCATGCGTCGATGGAAGCCACTCCAGCACGGGCCGCTGCAGCGGCACGGCAAACCCCATGGGTGCGGGCAGGACGGTGAGCCCCGTCGCTTCGAAGGCCCGCACGGCGCGCGGCATGTGCCAGGCGCTGGTGACGAGCGCGATGCGTTCGATGCCGTCGCGGCGCAACAGCGCGGCCATGTTCTGGGCGTTTTCCACCGTGTCGCGCGAACGGCTGTCGGCCCAGCGCAGCGGCGCCAGGCCCGTGCGGGCCAGCAGGCGCGCCACCGCGTCGGCTTCGTCGGGGTGCTCGGCCTCACCCGCGTTGGCCCAGCCGACGCCGCCGGCAAAGCCCAGCGGCAGGCCGCTCTCGCGTGCCAGCCAGGCGCCGTACAGGGCACGCGTGCCGGTCTGGCCGGAGGGCTGCGGGCCCTCGAGTTCGGGCACGCGCGGGTACAGGCCACCGCCGAGCGCGATCACGGCCTGCACCTGCCGCGCCTGCAGCCGGGCCACGGCCTCGGTGGGCGGCAACGCCGCCACGGGCGGCAGCAGGAGGTCGGACAGGCGCACCGCCACCGCATTGCTGCACATCAGCCACAGCAGCAGCAGGCCGGCCAGGCCCAGCGCCCGCCCGGCCCCGCGCCGGCGGCGCGCCAGCAACCAGCCGAATGCGATCAACAGCAGCGGGCCGGCCGGCGGCAGCACCAGGGAGGAAAGGATGGGGCGCCACTCGGCAGGGTTCATGGGGGAAAGCGGTGCGGCAGGGTTGATCGGGGACGGGCCGGCATTCTCGTGGATCGCCACGGCACAATGCCGGCTGCAATTTCTGGCAAAGGGCACAGCATGGCAACGGAAACCATCACATTGGGCGGCGGCTGCTTCTGGTGCACCGAATCGGTGTTCAAGGAAGTCCAGGGTGTGCTGGACGTGGAGAGCGGCTACAGCAACGGCCAGTTGACCAAGCCGAGCTACGAGCAGGTCTGCACCGGGCGCACCGGCCACAACGAGGTCGTGCGCCTGCAGTTCGACCCCGAACAGATCAGCCTGCGCGAGATCCTGGAGATCTTCTTCGTCGTGCACGACGCCACCACGCTGAACCGCCAGGGCAACGATGTGGGCACGCAGTACCGCAGCGGCATCTACCTGGACAACCCGGCGCAGGAGCCGGTCGCGCGCGAGGTCATCGCCGAACTGGCCGGCCACAGCAGCGCGCCCATCGTGACCGAGGTCGTGCCGGTGGCCAACTACTGGCCGGCCGAGGAGTACCACCAGGACTTCTTCGAGAAGAACCCCACGCAGGGCTACTGCATGGCCGTGGCGGCGCCCAAGGTCGCCAAGTTCCGCAAGACCTTCAGCCGCCTGGCCAAGCACTGAACTGCGCATGACGCACCGCCTGCGCCTGCTCCAGCGCCGGCCACTGTGGTGGCTGGGCCTGCTGCTGGGCGTCTGGCTCTCGGCGCAGACGCTGGCGCTCGCCCACCGCGAGGTGCATGGCAGCGCCAACGACCATTTCCACGCCGGCCATGCCGCAGCCGACTGCCAGCTGTACGACCATGCCGGCGCGGCCGATCTGCTGGCCGCAGTGCCCTTGCTGGCGCTGCCTGCCGTGGTGGCGCCGGCGCCGCCGGCAAGCCGGAGCCCGGCGCTGCGCGCGCCGGCGCCACCGCCGTTCCAGGCCCGCGGCCCGCCCGCGCTTCGCTGAATTCCCCGTTCTTGGCCGCGCGCCTGTCTCAAGACAGGTGCGCGCGGCCGCATGCACGACCGATTTCAACGAAGCCATTCCATGTCTCCTCATTTCTCGCGCGGCGCTGTTGCCGCCGCCGTATCGCTGGCCTGCCTTGCCCCCGTGTGGGCGCAGTTCGAATCCGCCACGCTGAAGGACGTCACCGTCACGGGCAACCCGCTCGGCACGCCGGACGCCGTTGCGCCCACCACCCGCCTGGAAGGCGACGAACTGACCTTGCGCCGCCAGGGCACGCTGGGCCAGACGCTGGACGGCCTGCCCGGCGTGGGCAGCACCTACTTCGGCCCCAACGCCAGCCGGCCGGTGATCCGCGGCCTGGACGGAGACCGCATCCGCGTGCTGCAGAACAGCGGCGCCATGCTGGACGCCTCGGCGCTGAGCTTCGACCATGCCGTGCCCTCCGACCCTCTGACCGTCGAGCGCATCGAGGTGCTGCGCGGCCCCGGCGCGCTGCTGTACGGCGGCAGCGCCGTGGGTGGCGTGGTCAACCTCATCGACAACCGCATCCCGCGCGCGCCGCAGTTCGACGCCACGGGCGGCATCACGGGCGCGGCCGAGGCCGGCGTGTCCACCGGCAACAAGGGCCGCGATGGCGCCGTGCTGCTCGAAGGCGGCAACGACCGCTACGGGCTGCACGTGGATGTCAGCAAGCGCCGCACCGAGGACGTGTCCGTGCCCGTCGACCTGGCCTGCAGCAGGCCCGGCAGCGCCGAGCAGGCCCGGCGCATCTGCAACTCCGCCAGCGACACCGAGAGCGGCTCGGTCGGCGGCTCGCTGTTCTTCGACCACGGCTACCTGGGCGCCTCGGTCACCGACTACCGCAGCGACTACGGCACCGTGGCCGAAGACGAGGTCACCATCGGCATGCGCTCGCGCCGCTACGCGCTGGCCGGCGAATGGCGCCAGTTGCCGGGCTGGTTCAGCAGCATCAAGCTGCAGGCCGCCCACACGCGCTACCGCCACACCGAGTTCGAGGGTGACGAGGTCGGCACGCGCTTTCGCAACCAGGGCAACGACCTGCGGCTCGAGGCCCGCCACCGGCCGATCGGCCCGCTCGAAGGCGTGGTCGGCCTGCAGCTGGACAGCAACCGCTTCTCGGCCGAAGGCGAGGAGGCTTTCGCACCGGCCAGCCGCACGCGCCAGGCTGCGCTGTTCGTGTACGAGGAACTGCCCACCAGTTGGGGCAAGTGGACGCTGGGCGGCCGGGTCGAGCGCGTGCGCGTGCGCTCGGACGGCAGCAGCGACCCGGATGTCACGCGCTTCGAAACCGGCGAGCGCAGCTTCACGCCACTGAGCCTGGCCGGCGGTGCGCTCGTCAAGCTCTCGCCGGCCTGGCAGTTCACGGCCAATGTGGCCCACAGCGAGCGCGCGCCGCGCGACTACGAACTCTTCGCCAACGGCCCGCACCTGGCCACGGCGGCCTGGGAGACCGGCAACGCCTCGCTGGCCAAGGAGAAGTCCAACAGTGTGGACCTGGGCCTGGCCTGGCAGTCCGGCCCGCACAAGGCGGCGCTGAACGTCTATGCCAGCCGCTTCACCAACTACATCGGCCTGGCGGACACCGGCAACACGCGCAGTGCGGAGGGCGAGATCAACCCGACGGACCCCGAAGAGGCCCTGGCCGACCTGCGCTACGCCGGCGTGCGCGCGCGCTTCTACGGCGCCGAGGTCAACGGCACGCTACGCCTGCTCGGCGCGGGCGGCCTGGGCCGTGCGGATGAAGTCGGCACGCTGGACTTCCTGTGGCGCGCCGACCTCGTGCGCGCGACCAACCTGGACAGCGGCGAGCCGCTGCCGCGCATCGCCCCGGCCCGCCTGGGCGGCACGCTGTCGTGGGCGCGCGGCCCCTGGGGCGCGCAACTGGGCGTGGACCTCTTGCGCGCACAGCGCCGCGTGCCGGCCGAGGGCCAGCGCGCGACCGACGGCTATGCGCTGTGGAATGCGGCACTGAGCTACCGCATGCCGCTGGGCAGCTCGGAGCTGCTGTGGTTCGCGCGCGTGGACAACATCACCGACGAGTTGGCCTATAGCGCCGTCTCGGTGCTGACGACCACCGCCTTCCCCAAGGCGCCGCTGCCAGGGCGCAGCGCGCGGCTGGGCGTGCGGCTGAACTTCTGAAGCGTCAGGCGCCGCGGAAGCAGGACAGGCCCCAGGGCGTCAGCTTCACGGGCAGGTGGTAGTGGCGCGTGGTGTCGGCTACCGCGAAGCGGAACACCTGCACGTCCATGAACGCGGGCTCGGGCAGCTGCGTGCCGCGCGCGCGGTAGTAGTCGGCCACGTGCAGCCGCAGCTCGTAGCGGCCTGCGGCCATGGGCTCGGCCACGCCTTCGATGGCCGCGACCAGGCCGTTGCTGCCCACCTGGCCCGACACCACCTCCCGCCACTGCCCGCCCTCCTGGGACAGCACGTCCACGCGCATGTTGCGCGCGACCTGGCCATTGGCGACATCGACGACGTGGACGGAAATGGTTTGCATGGCGCGTGCGGGGAGTGGAGGCGCCGCATCCTAACGTGCCGGCGGGCCTGCGCCTTGCCGCTCGGCCGCGTAGCGCTGTGCTTCCTCGCGCAACCAGGCGATGAAGTCCAGCGGCGGCGCGCCGGCCTGCGGCCATACCAGCCAGTAGGGGTAGGCATAGGGTGCGCGGATGTCGGTCAGCGCGACGAGCTCGCCGCGGCGCAGCAGGCCGTCTGCCAGGCTCAGGCGTTCCAGCGCCACGCCCATTCCCAGCCGTGCGGCCTCCAGCGAGAGGTTGGAATCGTTGATCCAGAGACCGCCCTCGGGCGAAGGCTCGGGCAGGCCGGCGCGCTGGCACCAGGGCGCCCAGGACTCGGCCGAACGGATCAGCGGGCACTGCAGCACCTCGGCCGGCGTGCGCGACAGCGCACCGCCGTTCAGGCCGGGCGCGGCCACCATCACCAGTTCATCGGTGAACAGCTCCTCCTGCACCAGGCCGTCCCACGGGCCCTGGCCCATGCGGATGGCCAGTTGCGCGCCGGCCTGGCGCAGGTCCTGCAGATCCAGGCTGGCCTGCAGCCGCACGCGCCGGCCCGGATGCGCCGCCAGGTAGCGCGGCAGCCGCGGCAGCAGCCAGTGCTGCCCGAACGAGGGCATCAGCGCCACCACCAATTCGCCCGCACGCGGCCGGATGCGCAGGGCGCGCGTGGCGTCGCCGATGCCGTGCAGCGCCTCGCGTACCTGCAGGGCGTAGAGCCGCCCGTTCTCCGCGAGGCGCACGCCGCGGCCCTCGCGCTCGAACAGCGCCAGGCCCAGCAGGCTTTCGAGCTGGCGCAGCTGCTGGCTCACGGCCGAGTGCGTGACATGCAGCTCCTCGGCCGCGCGGCCCACGCTGCCCAGCCGCGCCACGGCCTCGAAGCAGCGCAGGGCGTTCATGGGTGGCAGGTCGTTCATGTCAGTTTTTCTAACGGGTTCGACAACAAGATGTCGATGGTAGGCCAAGCGTTTATTGGATAAATTTTCCGCTCGCCCGCAGATGGCTGCGGGCCGATGAAGGAGAACTGAAATGATGCAGCTGGTCGGCATGCTCGACTCGCCCTATGTGCGCCGCGTTGCCGTGGGTCTGGAACTGCTGGGACTGCCGTTCGAATCGCGGCCGATCTCGGTGTTCCGGCAGATGGACGCCTTCCGTGCGATCAACCCCGTCATCAAGGCGCCCACGCTGGTGACGACCGAGGGGGTGGTGTTGATGGATTCCAGCCTGATCCTGGACCATGCGGAAAGCCTGGCCGGCCCCGCCCGCAGCCTGTGGCCCGCGGCGGCGGCCGAGCGCCTGCGCGCGCTGCGGCTCACGGGCCTGGCGCTGGCCGCGTGCGAGAAGGCCGTGCAGATCGTCTACGAGCAGCAGGTGCGCCCGCCCGAGAAGCGGCACCAGCCCTGGCTGGACCGGGTCCATGCCCAGATGCTGGCCGGCTTCGGTGCGCTGGAGGACGAACTGCGGCGCGGCCCGCCGCCGCAGCCAGCCGGCGGCCAGCCGGTCGGGCAGGCCGAGCTGACGCTGGCCGTGGTCTGGCATTTCGCGCGGCAGCTCGTGCCGGAGCACCTGCCCGAGGCGCCGTTCCCGCTGCAGCGTGCGGCCTCGGAACGGGCCGAGGCGCTGCCGGCCTTCGCCGCCTGGCCGCATGCCTGACGGGCGCACGGCCCTGCACGGGGCCATCTGCCTTCAGGCCTGACGCCGGTCCACCGGCAGCAACAGGGTGAGGCAGGTGCCCGCGCCGCTGGATTCCAGCTGCACGCTGGCACCGATGTCTTTCGCACGGCGCTGCTGGTTCGCCAGGCCCTTGCCGGTGGCCCCGGCGAGCGGCGGTGGAACGCGGAAGCCGCGGCCGTTGTCGCGCACCGACACGGCCACCTCGTTGCCCTGCATGCGGGTGGCCAGGGTGATGCGCGTGGCGTCGGCATGCTTCACGATGTTGGCCAGCGCCTCCTGCAGGATGCGCAGGATGTGCAGCGAGGCCTTGGGCTCCAGCCACTCGAGCGCCGCGATCGGCTGGACGTCCCACTGCAGCTGCAGGCCGCTGTCCTCCAGGCGCGGTCCGGCCCGAAAGCGCAGGGTGGCCAGCAGCAACAGCAGGTCCGATTCGACCGGCTCCATCGAATCGATGGCCAGCTTGAGATCATCGATGCAGCTCTTGAGCACCTGCGCCACGGCGGCCTCGTCCAGGTGCCCGCGCTCCACCACCCGCAGGGCGGTGGTCAGCGAGGAACCCACGCCGTCGTGCATGTCCTGCATGAAGCGCTGGCGCTCCTGGCTCAGGGTCTGCAGGCGGTCGCTCTCGCGCAGTTCCAGGTGGGTGGCGGTCAGCTCGGCTTCCTTGGCGCGCAGGTGCAGCGCCAGCGCGTCGTTGGACCGCTGCACCACCGCCGTGGCTTCGCTGCGCAGCAGGTGGAAGCGGTAGGCCAGCGTGAAGGCCAGCAGCAGCATCTCCAGCGCCGAACCCAGTTGCAGCCCCTGCTGCGTGAAGCTGTTGTGCGGGATCACGGCCAGCGTCTTGAGCTCGATCATGAAGCCGCCCAGCAGCAGCATGGAGAACGCGATGCACAGCAGCGCGGCGATGCGTTGGCGCCGCACGACCGCGCCATGCGCCACCACGGCAAGCAGCGCCAGCCCCGACATCGCCCACACCACGGAGACCGGCGCGGTCAGGGCCTGCGGCGCCACCAGGAAGCCCCCGGCCAGCGACAGCGTGGCGCCGATCAGCACCTGCATGGCCCGGTCGATGCGCGGCGCGGTGGCGCGCAAGTCCAGCGTGCGCCGGATGAACATGACCTGCGCGGCCATGGCCAGCGAATACAGCACATTGAACGAGATGCCGGCCCACGACGAAGCCGCAGGCCACAGGAACTCGGCGGCGAAGCCGTTCACGGTGGAGATGGTCAGCGCCATCGCGCTCGCGAAGACGCAATACCAGAAATAGACCGCATCGCGCAGCGTCACGAGCATCAGCAGGTTGTAGACGACCAAAGCGGCCGCAAGGCCGAAGTAGGCGGCCTGGACCAGGTCCTGGGCGCGGTCGTCCGCGCGGAAGGCGGCAGGCTCCCACAGCGTCGCCGGCACCACGATGCCGTTGTGTCCCTGCACCCGCAGGTAGAAGGTCTGCTCCGCGTGCGCCGGCAGCGTGACGGGAAACACGAAGAACCGGCTAGGGTAGGCCCGTGTGGCGAACGGCCGCGCGGCCCCGGTCGACACCGTGTCCCAGCCGCCGGCCGGCGAGGGCGCGTGGAAGTCCACCTGCGAGAGCATCGGAAAGTTGATCTCCAGGAGCCGCTCGAGAGCCACGGCAGAGCCGTTGCGCAGGCGCAGGCGGAACCACAGCGCCGCATCCGTGAACCCGTAGTTCAAGGCGCCCGGCCGGTCGCTGGCGGGCATGAAGCGCTGCTGTGCCGCGGGCTGCTGCACGTCGTCCAGTGTCATGCCGCGCCCGGTGTCGACCAGCACCGACAGATGGGGTGCGAGCGAGATGGCATCGGCGCTGGCGGGGGCAATCTCCAAGGGCGGATCGGCTGCCGGCGCCGCGGCGCAGTGCAGCAGCGGGCACAGCGCAAGAAGCAATGGAAGCAGCCAGCGGACCCTGTCGGTGTGCATGCGCTGCCGCCAGGGCCGCGCCGGCGTCATCGCAGGTCGCCGAGCAGGCCCAGGTGCCGCGCTTCGTAGATGGCCTCCATGCGGGAGCTGACGTTGAGCTTTTCGTAGGTGCGGCGCACATAGGTCTGCACCGTGTGGTGCGACACCCCGATGAACCCTGCGATCTCGTGGACGGTGAAGCCCTTGGTGACGTGGCCCAGCACCTCGCGCTCGCGTGCCGACAGCGTCACGGACGGTTCGGCCTGGCCAGGCGCAGTGCCCGCCTGCGCGGCCGGGCTGGCGCCCGGATGGAAGTGCGCCAGCACCTTGCGGGCGATCAGCGGACTCACCGGACTGCCCCCGGCGTGCAGGCTGCGGATGGCCGCGACCAGTTCGCCCGGAGCCTGGTCCTTCAGCAGGTAACCGTAGGCACCGGCCTCCAGCGAGCGGATCACATGGCCTTCGTCGCCGAAGGTGGTGCTGACCATGGCGTGGCACGCCGGCCACCGCTGGCGCGCATGCCGGATCACGTCGATGCCCGAGCCGTCCGGCAAGCCCAGGTCGACCACCAGCACGTCGGCGGGCGCCTGGTCGAGCATGGCAAAGGCTTGCGCGAGGCTGGTGGCACAGCCTTGCAGTGCGAGGTCAGGCGCGGCGGCGATGGCGGCCGCCATCGCCTGCTGGAATGCGGCGTCGTCCTCGACCAGCGCGACCTGGATCGGACGACCGGTGTTCGGCGGGGGGCAAGACGGGATGTCCATACAGCTTGCGAAGGCGCAGTCCCGGGGTGGTGGTGCTGCATTTTGCCGATACAGCGTTCAAAAAATCCGCAAATGCGTGATTTCTGTCACCTGTTTTTGGGACAGACGCAGGCAGGAGGCGTCCCTAGCATCGACGGCAAACCTGCATCCACTCCCGAAGGACGGCCATGACGCTGTTGCCGAACCCGTCGCTCTCCATGCCGCGCAGCGCCCGCCCCGGGCTGGTCGGCGCGGGACTCGCCGCCGTGGCGTTGCTGGCTTGCCATGCCTGGCTGCCGGGCAACGCACCGCTGTCGTCCGCACCCAGGGCCGTACCGCTGGTGCACCCCATGACGGCACAGGACGACGGCTTTGCCGATGGCCTGCTGTGGGAATGGCCGGCGCAGATGGCCGGCGCGGCCGGCATGTTCCAGTGCGCGCCGACGGTGGGCAGCGAGGTACAGGCATCCGTGATCGTCTGGACGGACAGCGCAGACAACGTCTTGGCCTTCGGTTCCGCGATCGAAGGTGCGCCATGGCCCGCGTACGCCGCCGCGTTCATGCCGGCGCAGGCCGGCGGACCAGCTCAGCCGATCCACATGGCAGAGCAGGGCCACGCGGTGGGGGCGTCCGGCCGCGACCGCTTCGTGCAGTTGCGCGGCACGCGGCTGGCCTGCGTGCGCACCTGGGACGACTAGGACCGGCCATGGACACCATGCCGTACCTGGGCGACGCCCTGGGTTGGGCTGCCGCTGCATTCACGTTGCTGACGTTCTCCTGCCACCACATGCTGCGCCTGCGGTGCTGGGCGCTGGTGGCCAACGCCGCCTTCATCGCCTACGGCTTGTCCGCCCATCTCTGGCCGGTGCTGGCACTGCATTGCGTGCTGGTGCCGATCAACGCCTTCCGGCTGCTGGGGACGTTGCGGTCCGGGCGGCCACCGCGGGAGCCGGTGGCGCAGCAGCCTGTCCGGGCCAGCCCAGCCGGCGCGACACCTCGGCCGCGGCGCTGCGCACGGCGCGTGCGGCCGCCGAATCCCACTGCGCCGGGAAGTGGTCCTGGTGGCCGAGTGCCGTCACCACGATGGCGGGTTGGCCCTCGTGATCCAGGGCCGCCGCACTGAACGCATTGACGCCCGGCATCGGCCGGCCGTTGGCGCGCGCCACCCCGTGTGCACGCCATTCCTCCACCGCATCTTGCAGTTCGGTGCGCTGCGCTGCCGACAGCGGCCGGCCGGCCTGGTCCGGGTCGCCCAGCGGGCCGGCGAGCGTGCGCTCGATCCGCTCGAGCGGCAACACCGCGGCGAAGGCCCGGCCCGTGGCCGTGCCCAGCAGTGACATCACAGTGCCCGCCCGCATGGACACATGCAGCGGCTGGCGCGCGTCGATCATGCGCACGATGGTGGCGCCGAAGTTGCCCCACACCGCCAGCGCCACGGCATAGCCCGTGCGCTGCGCCAGTTCCTCGGCCACCGGCGTGGCGGCCTTCACCGGGTCGAGTTGGTGCAGGTAGGTCAGCCCCAGTTGCAGGGCCGCCGGCCCCAGCGCATAGTGGCCGCTGCCCGTGTCCTGGGCGATCAGCTCCAGGCGGCTGAAGCTCACGAGGTAGGGGTGGGCGCGGGATGGCGGCATGTCGGCCGCCGCGGCCAGGTCCTTCAGCGACATCGCGCCGGGCCGGCCCGCCAGGGCCAGCAGCAACCGCGCGCCCACCTCGGCCGATTGCACCGCGCGCTGGCCCTTGTCTTGTGTCCTGTCCATGGCGGCGAGTTTGCAATACGCAAATCCATTTGACAAACTCGTGCAAACAGAAATAATGCAAACCAGTTTGTCATTGACAAATATCAACCCCGCAGGAGACACCCCGATGAGCACGGAAAAGAAGTTCGCGTCCCAGGCCGACCTGGAAGAGAAGAAGGTCACCTTCAGCCAGATCTCCGAGCACGCCTGGGCCTACACAGCCGAGGGCGACCCGAACACCGGCATCGTCATCGGCGACGACGCCGTGCTGGTGGCCGACACCCAGGCCACGCCGGCGATGGCGGCCGACGTGATCCGCCGCATCCGCGAGGTGACCGACAAGCCCATTAAGTACGTGGTGCTGACCCACTACCACGCGGTGCGCGTGCTGGGCGCCAGCGCCTACCAGCCGCAGCAGATCCTGGCCAGCCAGGACACCTACGACCTGATCGTCGAGCGCGGCGAGCAGGACAAGGCCAGCGAGATCGGCCGCTTCCCGCGCCTGTTCCAGAACGTGGAGACGGTGCCGGCCGGCATGACCTGGCCGACCATGACCTTCACCGGCAAGATGACCGTCTGGCTGGGCAAGCTGGAGGTGCAGCTGCTGCAGCTGGGCCGCGGCCACACCAAGGGCGACACCGTCGTCTGGCTGCCGGGCGAGAAGGCGCTGCTGTCCGGCGACCTGGTGGAGTTCGGCGCCACGCCCTACGCCGGCGACGCCTACTTCAAGGACTGGCCGAAGACGCTGGACAACCTGGCCGCGCTGGAGCCGCGTGCGCTGGTGCCGGGCCGCGGCGCCGCGCTGACCACGCCAGCGGATGTGGCCAAGGGCCTGCGCGAGACGCGCGACTTCATCGCCGACGTCTACGCCAACGTGCAGAAGGGCGTGGCCGCCGGCAAGGACCTGAACGCCGTCTACAAGGACACCTTCGCCGCGCTCAAGCCCAAGTACGGCCACTGGGTCATCTTCGACCACTGCATGCCCTTCGACGTGACGCGCTGCTACGACGAAGCCACGCAATACGCCGACCCGCGCATCTGGACCGCCGAGCGCGATATCCAGATGTGGAAGACGCTGGAAGGCTGAGCGGCGCGCGGAGGAGACAACGACATGAAGCTGCAAGAGCTCGCGGGCGCCGAGAGGCCGCTCGACTACCAGAAGCTGGTGTTCGACTACCAGCCCCATCCCGACCAGCACGCCGCCACGCCGGCGCGCCACCCGGTCGTCATCGTCGGTGCCGGCCCGGTCGGCCTGGCATTGGCCATCGACCTGGCCCAGCAGCAGGTGCCCGTGGTGCTGCTGGACAACGACCACCGGCTTTCCACCGGCTCGCGCGCCATCTGCTTTTCCAAGCGCTCGCTGGAGATCTTCGACCGCCTGGGCTGCGGCGAAGCCATGGCCGCCAAGGGCGTGTCGTGGAAGGTCGGCCGCGTGTTCCTGCGCGGCGAGGAGGTCTACAGCTTCGACCTGCTGCCCGAGGACGGCCATGCGCGCCCGGCCTTCGTCAACCTGCAGCAGTACTACGTCGAGGGCTTCCTGGCCGAGCGCGCCGCGGCTCTGCCCTTGATCGACGTGCGCTGGCAAAACAAGGTCACGGGCGTCGAACAGAAGGGCGACCACGCGCTGCTGACCATCGAGACGCCGGACGGCCCCTACCAGTTGCAGGCCGACTGGGTGGCCGCCTGCGACGGCTCGCGCTCCGCCGTGCGCCAGCTGCTGGGCCAGGAGAGCCATGGCCGCGTGTTCCGCGACCGCTTCCTGATCGCCGACGTGAAGATGAAGGTCGACTTCCCGGCCGAGCGCTGGTTCTGGTTCGACCCGGACTTCCACCGCAACCAGAGCGTGCTGCTGCACATGCAGCCCGATGGCGTCTGGCGCATCGATTTCCAGCTGGGCTGGGACGCCGACCCGGAGGTCGAGAAGCGGCCCGAGAACATCATGCCGCGCGTGCGCGCGCTGCTCGAGGCCTCGCCGTTCAAGGGCGCCGAGGTGGAGCTCGAATGGGCCAGCGTCTACACCTTTGCCTGCCAGCGCATGGATGCCTTCCGCCACGGCCGCGTGCTGTTCGCGGGCGACGCGGCGCACGGCGTCTCGCCGTTCGGCGCACGCGGTGCCAATTCCGGCCTGCAGGACGCCGAGAACCTGGCCTGGAAGCTCGCCGCCGTGCTGCGCCGGCAGGCGCCCGATGCACTGCTCGACAGCTATGCGCGCGAACGCGAGATGGCGGCCGACGAGAACATCCAGAACTCCACGCGCGCCACCGACTTCATCACGCCCAAGAGCGAGATCAGCCGGCTGTTCCGCGACGCCGTGCTGCAGCTTGCCCGCCGGCACGAGTTCGCACGGCGGATGGTCAACAGCGGGCGGCTGTCGGTGCCGGCCACCTTGCACGGCTCGGTGCTGAACACCGAGGATGCGGACGGTTTCGCCGGCCGCATGGTGCCCGGCGCGGTCGCTGCAGATGCACCGGTGGCCGATGGCTGGCTGCTGCAGCGCCTGGCGGGCACGCGCTTCGCGGCCGTGGTGTTCGGCGAAGGCGAGGGCGCCCAGGCCAGCCTGCGGGCGCTGACCGCGGCCGAGCTGCCGCTGCAGGTCGAGCGCCTGCCGCTGGACGCAGCCCACGCGCTGGCTGCAGCGCGCTACGACGCGCAGGACGGCACGACCTACCTGCTGCGCCCGGACCAGCATGTCTGCGCGCGCTGGCGCCGGCCCACGGCCGCCGCCCTGCGCGCCGCCCACGACCGCGCCCTGGCCAGGGCCTGATGGAGACCGGCATGCAAGCGATACCCGAACACCTGGACACCAGCGCGCGGCTGGCCGCACCCGACGACTTCTACGAAGCCCTGATCGACGCCCACCAGGGCCTGTCGACCGAGGAAAGCCATGCGCTCAATGCGCGCCTGGTGCTGCTGCTGGCCAACCAGATCGGCACACTGCCGGTGCTGCGCGAAGCCCTGGCCGCCGCGCGCGAAGCCTGAAGATTTTCACAACCACTGGAGACAACCATGACCCGCTTCCTCGCCACCGGCCTGCTGGCCGCCACCCTGTCCTTCGCCGCCACGGCGCAGTCCGGCAAGCCCATCGAATGGATCGTCGGCTATGCAGCCGGCGGCGGCTCCGACGCCGTGGCGCGCGCCACGGCCGAGGCCATGGCCAAGACACTGGCCGCGCCCATCGTCATCAACAACAAGCCCGGCGGGGCCACCAACATCGCGGCCGAGTACGCGGTGCGCGCCAAGGACCTGGAGAACACCGTCTTCACGGCCGACTTCGCCACCCTGGCCGTGAACCCCTTCCTGTTTCCCAAGCTGCCCTACAGCGCCGAGAAGGACCTGAGGCCCGTGGGCCTGCTGGCGCGCTTCCCCCTCGTGCTGGTGGTCGGCCCGCAGGTGCCGGCCAGCAATTGGAAGGAGTTCGTGGCCTGGGCCAAGGCCCAGAACGGCAATGTCAACTACGCCTCGGCAGGGGTCGGCAGCCCGCACCACCTGGCCACCGAGCTGCTGGGCGAGCAGGGCGGCCTGAAGCTCACGCACGTGGCCTACAAGGGCGCGGCGCCCGCGGTGGCCGATGTGCTGGGCGGCCAGGTGCCGTTCATGCTCGTGGACACCGCGAGCGGCAACCAGTTCGTGCTGTCGGGCAAGCTCAAAGCCATCGGCGTGGCCAGCGCGGCCCGCATCGCCAGCCTGCCCAACGTGCCCACGCTGGCCGAGCAGGGCCTCTCCGGCTACGAGGCCTATGCCTGGCAGGGCCTGACCGTGCCGGCCGGCGCGACCGACGCCACCGTGGCCCGTTACAGCCGAGCCTTGCAAGAGGCACTGGCCTCGCCGACCGTGAAGGCGCGCTACGAGGCGCTGGGCGTGGAAGGCCTGCCGGGCACGCCCGAGCAGATGGCCGCCTACGTCAAGCAGGAGCGCGAGCGCTGGGGCCGCGTGATCCGCAGCAACAACATCCGCATCGACTGAAAGGAACACCATGGCCCAGGACCAGCTGCGCTACCAAAGCGGCTTCGGCAACGAGTACGCCACCGAGGCCGTGCCCGGCAGCCTGCCGCAGGGGCGCAACAGCCCGCAGCGGGCGCCGCACGATCTGTACCCCGAACTGGTCTCGGGCACGGCGTTCACGGCGCCGCGCCACGAACAGCGGCGCAGCTGGATGTACCGGCGCCAGCCTTCGGTGGTCGCGGGGCGCTACCAGCCCTATGCCCAGCCGCTGTGGACCACGGGCGGCGACCGCGAGATCGCACTGGCGCCCGAACCCCTGCGCTGGCATCCGATGCCGCTGGACGGCGCGGAGCTCGATTTCGTCGACGGCATGCGCACGCTGGCCGCCAATGGCGATGCCGACGCGCAGACCGGCGTGGGCTCGCTCGTCTACGTGGCCGGCAAATCCATGGGCCGGCGCGCGTTCGTCAATGCCGACGGCGAATTGCTGGTCGTGCCGCAGCAGGGCCGGCTCCTGATCACGACAGAGCTGGGCGTGCTCGATGTCGCACCCGGCGAGATCGCGCTGCTGCCGCGCGGCCTGGCCTTCAAGGTCGAACTGCCGGACACCGACGCTGGCGCGGGCCTGTCGCGCGGCTACGTCTGCGAGAACTACGGCGCGCAGTTCCGCCTGCCCGAGCTGGGGCCGATCGGCTCCAACGGCCTGGCCAATGCGCGCGACTTCCTCGCGCCCGTGGCGGCCTACGAGGAGGCCGCCGGCCCCTACGAGCTCATCAAGAAATTCGGCGGGCGCTTCTGGCGCGCGCCGGCCCGGGGCACGCCGTTCAACGTCGTGGCCTGGCACGGCAACCTGGCTCCGGTGAAGTACGACACCAAGAACTTCATGACCATCGGCTCGATCAGCTTCGACCACCCGGACCCGTCGATCTTCACGGTGCTGACCTCGCCCAGCGACACGCCCGGCACGGCCAACTGCGACTTCGTGATCTTCCCGCCGCGCTGGCTGGTGATGGAGGACACCTTCCGTCCGCCCTGGTACCACCGCAACCTCATGAGCGAGTTCATGGGCCTGGTGTACGGCGAGTACGACGCCAAGCCCGGCGGCTTCAAGCCCGGCGGCGCCAGCCTGCACAATGCCATGGTGCCGCACGGTCCGGACGAGGAGGCTTTCGAGAAGGCCTCATCCGTGGACCTCAAGCCGCAGAAACTCGACAACACGCTGGCCTTCATGTTCGAAAGCCGCTACCGCTTCATCCCGACCGCGTGGGCGCTGAACACCGCGCCGCTGGACCACGACTACGCCGACTGCTGGGCTGGCCTCAAGGACCAATTCAAACCATGACGATCCGCTGAAGAACGGAGACACACCTTGCCCCATCCTTCCATCGCATCGCGCCGCCGCCACCTGGGCTTGCTGGCGGCCTGCATTGCCCTGTCCGCGAGCACGCTGCATGCGGCGGATTTCCCCACCAAGCCGATCCGTTTCGTCGTGCCCTATGCGGCCGGCGGCACCACCGACCTGGTGGCCCGCACCGTCGGCCAGAAGGTGGGCGAGCTGCTGGGCCAACCGGTCGTCATCGACAACCGCGGCGGGGCCGGCGGCAACATCGGCATGGACCTGGTCGCCAAGTCGGCGCCCGACGGCCACACCATCGGCTTCGGCGCGATCTCGACCAATGCGCTGAACCCGCATGTCTACAAGTCCATGGCCTTCGACCCGCGCAAGGACTTCACCGCCATCAGCCTGCTCGGCACCTCGACCATCGTGCTGGAAGTGCCCGCCACGTCGCCGATCAAGAGCGTGGCCGATCTGGTCGCCGCCGCGAAGAAGTCGCCCGGCCTGCCGTACGCGACGGCCGGCGCCGGCACGTCGATGCACCTGTCCGGCGTGATGTTCGCGCAGATGACGGGCACCGAGCTGACGCACGTGGCCTACAAGGGCAGCGGCCCCGGCATCACCGATCTGCTGGGCGGCACCGTCGGCGTGATGTTCGACAACCTGCCGGCCTCGTTGCCGCACATCCAGGCGGGCCGGCTGCGCGCGCTGGCCGTGGCCGGGGCCGCCCGCTCACCGTCGTTGCCCGAGGTGCCCACCATTGCGGAAACCGGGCTCAAGGACTATGCGGTCGACCCCTGGTTCGGCGTCTACGGTCCCGCGAACCTGCCGCCGGCCGTGGTGCAGGCGCTGAACAAGGCGTTCACGACGGCGCTGGCCATGCCCGAGGTCAAGGACAAGCTGCTGGCCGCCGGCTTCAACCCGCGCGGCTCCAGCGCCGAGGCGCTGACCCAGCTGACCCAATCCGAATACCAGCGCCTGGGCGACGTCGCCCGCAAGGCCGCCATGAGCGTCGATTGACACAGGAATCCCGATGACGATGAACACCGACACCACCCACGCCCCGCAGCTGCGCAGCTGGGTCGCTTCCGCCAACGTGGCGGGCTGCGACTTCCCGATCCAGAACCTGCCGTTCGGCCGCTTCCGCCCGGCCGGCAGCGCCGAGGCCTTCCGCATCGGCGTGGCCATCGGCGACCAGGTGCTGGACCTGAAGGCCGCAGGCCTTGTCGCCCACGCCGACATGAACGCGCTGATGGGCGCTACGCCCGCCGAGCGCCGGGCCTTGCGCGAGCGCCTGTCCGCCGGCCTGGCCGAAGGCAGTGCGCAGCAAGCGGCTTGGGCCCAGGCGCTCGTGCCGCAAGCGCAGTGCGATTACACGGTGCCCTGCGAGGTGCGCGACTACACGGACTTCTACACCAGCGTGCACCACGCCACGACCGTGGGCAAGCAGTTCCGGCCCGACAACCCGCTACTGCCCAACTACAAGTGGGTGCCCATCGGTTACCACGGGCGCGCCAGTTCCATCATGGTCAGCGGCACCGCGTTCAAGCGCCCGCAAGGCCAGACCAAGGCAGCCGATGCGGCCGTTCCCACGTTCGGCCCCTGCAAGCGGCTCGACTACGAACTGGAGCTGGCCTACTTCGTGGGGCAGGGCAATGCGCTGGGCGAGCCGGTCGGCATTGACTCGGCCGAGGCGCACCTGTTCGGCGTGGGCCTGTTCAACGACTGGTCGGCGCGCGACCTGCAGGCCTGGGAATACCAGCCGCTGGGCCCGTTCCTGTCCAAGAATTTCGCCTCCACGGTCTCGCCCTGGATCGTGACCATGGAAGCGCTGGCGCCGTTCCGCGCACCGTTCACGCGGCCCGCGGGCGACCCGCAGCCCCTGCCTTACCTGGACAGCGCGGCCAACCGCGCGCAGGGCGCGCTGGACATCACGCTGGAGGTCTGGCTGCAGACCGCCAAGATGCGCGCGGCGGGCGAGGAGGGCGTGCGCCTCACGCGTGGCAACACCACGCAGGCCGCCTACTGGACGGCCGCGCAACTCGTCGCGCACCACACGGTGAACGGCTGCAACCTGAACCCGGGCGACCTGCTCGGCTCGGGCACGCTGTCGGGCCCGACACCGGGCGAGGCCGGTTCGCTGCTGGAGCTGTCGCAGGGTGGCAAGCAGCCGATCAGCCTGCCCAACGGCGAGACGCGCAGCTTCCTGGAGGACGGCGACACCCTGATCCTGCGCGGCTGGTGCGAACGCGCAGGCGCCGTGCGCATCGGCCTGGGCGAGGCGCGCGGCACGGTGATCGGCTGAGGCGGGCGGCGCATCCCCCGCCCGGGGATGCGGCGAAGTTGGCGGGCTTTCGCAAGCCCGCCGTCCACCCTGACGCGGCGACATACAGCGGGTGGCATTCGGCCGCGGAACCGTCGAGGAACGGCTCGCGGAACGGGTTCAGCGCCACAGAACTGCGCCCACGCACTGCCTTGGCGGCGCCGGTGCAACGCGGGAAAGTCCCAATGTGACAGCTGTTTAGCAAACGTTTGCGCAAACGTTTCCGTCTCTATACTTCCGCCCCTGTCCTGCACGCACCACCGAAGGAGACATCCATGCGTTCGACCCGCCGCACCCTCACCACCGCGCTGGCCCTGGCCGGCGTCCTGGCCGCCACGCCGGTCCTGGCACAAAGCCCTCCGCCCAAGGTGGCCCTGGTCATGAAGTCTTTGGCCAACGAGTTCTTCCTGACCATGGAGGAAGGCGCCAAGGCCCACCAGAAGGCCAATGCCAAGCAGTACACGCTCGTGGCCAACGGCATCAAGGACGAGACCGACGCGGCAGCGCAGATCCGCATCGTCGAGCAGATGGTGGCCCAGAAGGTCGACGCGCTGGTGATCGCCCCCGCGGATTCCAAGGCCCTGGTGCCGGCCATCAAGGCCGCCGCCGACAAGGGCGTGCTGGTCGTGAACATCGACAACCGGCTGGACGAGGCAGCGCTCAAGGAGAAGGGCTTGTCCGTGCCCTTCGTGGGCCCGGACAACCGCGCCGGCGCCAAGCTGGTGGGCGATGCGCTGGCCAAGACGCTCAAGAGCGGCGACAAGGTGGGCATCATCGAAGGCGTGTCCACCACCTTCAATGCGCAGCATCGCACGCTGGGCTACCAGGATGCGATGAAGGCGGCCGGCATCACGGTGGTGGGCGTGCAGTCGGGCCAGTGGGAGATCGACAAGGCCAACCAGGTGGCCTCCAGCATGCTGCGCGAGCACCCGGACCTGAAGGCCCTGCTGGCGGGCAACGACTCGATGGCGCTGGGCGCGGTGGCAGCGGTCAAGGCTGCAGGCAAGACCGGCAAGGTGGCCGTGGTGGGCTACGACAACATCAGCGCGATCAAGCCCATGCTCAAAGACGGGCGCGTGCTGGCCACGGCCGACCAGTTCGCGGCCAAGCAGGCGGTGTTCGGCATCGAGACGGCGCTCAAGGCGCTGGCGGCCAAGACGCCGCAGAGCGGCATGCCCGCGCAGATCAAGACCGACGTGGTCCTTGTCACCAAGGATAGCAAGTAAGCATGGCCGGGCAGCAGCCCCCGGTGCTGGCGCTCCAGGGCATCGGCAAGGACTATGCGGCCACCGTGCTCGACGGTGTCGGCCTGGAGCTGCACGCCGGCCAGGTGCTGGCGCTGACGGGCGAGAACGGCGCGGGCAAGAGCACGCTGTCCAAGATCGTCTGCGGCCTGGTCGCGCCCACGCGCGGCAGCATGCAGCTGGGTGGCGAGCCCTTCGCGCCGCGTTCGCGCCGCGAGGCCGAGGCCCGCGGCGTGCGCATGGTCATGCAGGAGCTGGGCCTGGTGCCCACGCTGACGGTCGCCGAGAACCTGCTGCTGGGCCGCCTGCCGAGCCGCGCCGGCTGGGTCGACCAGGGCCGTTTGCGCGCGCTGGCCGAGCGGCAGCTGGCGCGCATCGGCCTGACCGACATCGACCCCGCCACACCGGTGGCGCGGCTGGGCATCGGCCACCAGCAGATGGTGGAGATCGCGCGCAACCTGCAGGACGACACGCGCGTGCTGATCCTGGACGAGCCGACGGCCATGCTGACCGCGCGCGAGTCCGAGCGTCTGTTCGCGCAGATCGCCCAGCTCGCGGCGGCCGGCGTGGCGCTGGTCTACGTCTCGCACCGGCTGGAGGAACTGCGCCGCATCTGCGACCAGGTGGCCGTGCTGCGCGATGGCCGGCTCGTCGATGCGCGGCCCATGGCCGGCGTCAGCGAGGCCGACCTGGTGCAGCGCATGATCGGCCGGACACTGGCCGACGAGGCGGTGCGGCCACGCCGCCCGGCGGGCCCGACCAAGCTGCGCCTGCGCGGCCTGGGCCGCGGGCAGGCCGTGCGCGACGTGAGCCTGGATGTGCACGCGGGCGAGGTGTTCGGCCTCGCCGGCCTGGTGGGCTCCGGCCGCACCGAGCTGTTGCGCCTGGTCTATGGCGCCGACCGGGCCGACCGCGGCAGCGTCGAGCTGCTGGACGCCACGGGCCAGGCCGCGCCGCGCTGGTCCAGCCCCGTGCAGGCGGTGCGCCGGCGCGTCGGCCTGGTCAGCGAAGACCGCAAGTCCGAAGGCCTGCTGCTGTCCCAGCCCATCCGTGTCAACACCACACTCAGCGACCTGCGTGCGGTGGCCCGAGGCGGCTGGCTGCAACCGGGCCGCGAGCGCGGCATCGTGCAGGGGCTGGTCCGCAAGCTGCGCGTGCGCTGCCGCGACGAGGAGCAGCCCGTGGCCGCGCTGTCGGGCGGCAACCAGCAGAAGGTGGTGTTCGCGCGCTGGCTGCACCGCGACTGCGAGGTGCTGTTGCTGGACGAACCCACGCGCGGGGTCGACGTCGGCGCCCGCGCCGACCTCTATGCCGAGCTGGACCGCATGGCGGCCGACGGCCGTGCGCTGCTCATGGTCTCCAGCGACCTGCGCGAACTGATGGCCATGTGCGACCGCATCGGCGTCATGAGCGGCGGCCGCCTCGTCCAGGTGTTCGAGCGCGGCGCCTGGACCGAACAAGCCCTGCTGGCCGCCGCATTCAGCGGCGTCAGCGCACCACGCCCCGAAGAGGCGTCCGCATGAGCGCCGCCCGGCCGCCAGCAGGCGCTCGCACCGTAGCCCAAGGCGAAGGAACACTCATGAGCGCCGCCCTCCCTGACACCAAGACACCACGCACCGGCCTGAACGCACAGCTGGGCACCTACCTGGGCCTGGCCGTCGTGCTGCTCGGCATGGTGGCGCTGTTCAGCAGCCTGAGCGAATACTTCTTCACGACCGACACCTTCGTCGCCATCGTCAACGAAATCCCGGCGCTGGCCGTGATGGCGGTGGGCATGACCTTCGTGCTGATCATCGCCGGCATCGACCTGTCGGTGGGTTCCGTGCTGGCGCTGAGCGCCGCGCTGAGCGCCATGGCGGTGCTGCAGTGGGGCTGGACGCCGCTGGCCGCCGCGCTGCTGGGCCTGGCCGCCGGCGCGCTGTGCGGCCTGGTGCTGGGTTCGGTCTCGGTTGCCTGGCGGCTGCCGTCCTTCATCGTCTCGCTGGGCATGCTGGAGGTGGTGCGCGGCTCGGCCTACCTCGTCACGGGCTCGCGCACGCAGTACGTGGGCGAGCGCATCGCCGGCCTGGCCGCGCCGCTCGTCGGTGGGGTCTCGGTGGCCTTCCTCATCGCGGTGCTGCTGGTCGTCGTCGGCCAACTGCTGCTCACGCGGACCGTGTTCGGACGCAGCGTGGTGGGCATCGGCACCAACGAGGAGGCCATGCGCCTGGCCGGCGTGGACCCGCGCCCGGTGCGCATCGCCGTGTTCACGCTCACAGGCCTCCTGGCCGGCCTGGCCGGACTGATGCAGGCCGCGCGCATGGAAGCCGCCGACCCCAATGCAGGGCAGGGCATGGAGCTGCGCGTGATCGCCGCCGTGGTGATCGGCGGAACCAGCCTCATGGGCGGTCGTGGCTCGGTGGTCAACACCTTCATCGGCGTGCTCATCATCGCGGTGCTGGAGGCGGGGCTGGCCCAGGTCGGCGCCAGCGAGCCGAGCAAACGCATCATCACGGGCTGCGTGATCGTCGTGGCGGTGATCGTCGACACGCTGCGCCAGCGCCGCGCCGCGAGGGGCTGAGCATGGCGACCATCAAGGACGTGGCCCGCCAGGCCCGGGTCTCCGTGACCACCGTCTCGCACGTGGTCAACAAGACCCGCTTCGTCAGCGAGGAAGGACGCAACCGCGTCGAGCAGGCCATCCGCGAACTGGGCTACGTGCCCAGCGCGGTGGCGCGCAGCCTGCAGCGCAGCGCCACCAACACGCTGGGCATGCTGATCCCCAACAGCTCGAACCCGTACTTCGCCGAGATCGTGCGCGGCATCGAGGACCGCTGCTTCGGTGCCGGCTACAACCTGGTGCTGTGCAACACCGACGACGAGCCGCGCCGCCAGGGCATGGTGCTGCAGGTGCTGGCCGAGCGCCGTGTGGACGGCCTCATCGTGGTGTCCTCCGGCGAAGACCCGGCCCTGCCCGAACTGCTGGCCGGCCTGCGCATGCCCACCGTCATGGTCGACCGCGAGATCGACACCTTGCCCTGTGACCTGGTGGAGACGGCCCACATGCAGGGCGCGCTGCTGGCCGTGCAGCACCTCACGGCGCTGGGCCACCGCCGCATCGCCTGCATCGGCGGCCCGGCCGGCGTGGCCACGGCCGACCAGCGTGCGGAGGGCTGGCGCATGGCGCTGGCCGGCCTGGGCCTTGCCAGCGCCGGCCTGCTGCAGCCCGGCGACTTCACGAGCGAGGGCGGCTATGCCGCCATGCACGCCATCCTGCGGCAGACGCCGCGGCCCAGCGCCGTCTTCGTTGCCAACGACCTGATGGCGATCGGTGCGCTGTGCGCCGCGCACGAATGCGGCGTGGCCGTGCCCGACGAACTCTCGCTGGTCGGCTTCGACGACATCGAGCTGGCCCGCTTCGCCTGCCCGCCGCTGACCACAGTCGCCCAGCCCAAGCAGCGCATCGCCGCGATGGCGGTGGACATGCTGCTCGAGCGCATCGAAGGCCGCCGCCAAGATGTGCGCAAGGTCGTGCTGCAGCCCGAACTGCGCGTGCGCGCCTCGAGCGCGCCGTACCGGGAGTCGGCGGCATGACCGAAGTGCCGAACATCCTGGTGCTGGGCAGCCTGAACATGGACCTGCTGCTGCGCGTGCCGCGTGCGCCCGAGGCCGGCGAGACGCTGATCGGCCATTCGCTGGCGCTGTTCCCGGGCGGCAAAGGCGGCAACCAGGCCGTCAGCTGCGCGCGCCAGGGCGCGCAGGTGCGGCTGCTGGCGCGCATTGGCCGCGATGCCGACGGGCAGGCCTTGCGCGCCGCGCTGGCGCATGACGGCATCGCGCTGGATGCGCTGCAGGTGGACGCGCAGACGCCCACCGGCCGCGCGCTGGTGATGTTGGAAGACTCCGCGCAGAACCGCATCGTCGTGCTGCCGGGCGCCAATGCCACGCTGCAGGTGGACGAGGCCCTGCTGGCGCGGCAACTCGCCGGCGCGCAGTTTTTCGTCACGCAGCTCGAATCGCCGTTGCCGGCGGTGCTGCAGGCCGTGGCCGCTGCGCACCGCGCCGGCTGCGCAGTGCTGCTGAACCCGTCGCCGATGCAGCCGCTGCCGGACACGCTGTGGCCGCAGCTGGACACGCTGGTGGTCAACGAGGTCGAGGCCGCGGCCTACGCGGGCTGTGCGGTCGCGACGCCCGAGCAGGCTGCCGCGGCCGGCCAGGCGCTGCGCGCGCGCGGTGTGGCGCGCGTGGTGGTGACGCTGGGCGCGCAGGGCGCCGTCACGGTGGAGCAGGGCGGCTGCAGCCTCCAGCCCGCGCCACAGGTGCAGGCCGTCGACACCACGGCGGCCGGCGACACCTTTGCCGGCGCCCTGGCCGTGGCATTGGCCCAGGGCCAAAGCCTGGCGCAGGCAACCGCGCGCGGTGTTCGCGCTGCGGCCGTGTGTGTGACGCGCGTGGGCGCGCAGGTGTCGATCCCGACTGCCGCCGAGGTCGACGCCCAACCCGAGGCGCCCGCCGCAAAGGAGCTGCCATGAAACGCACCACCTTGCTGCACGCCGAGCTCTCGCGCGTCATCGCCGGCATGGGCCATGGCGACTTGCTCGTCATCGGCGATGCCGGCCTGCCGATCCCGGCCGGGCCGCTGCGCATCGATCTGGCCGTCATGCGCGGCGTCCCACGCTTCGCCGACGTGCTGCACGCCGTGCTCAGTGAGCTGCAGGTCGAGCGTGCCGTGATCGCGCAGGAGGCCTGCGGGCCGGGCGGCGTCACGCCCGACTGGTGCCAGCAGATGCAGCCGCTCGTGCCGGCCACCGTGCCGCACCCGCAACTCAAACAGCTGTGCCTGTCCGCGAAGGCCATGGTGCGCACCGGCGAATGCACGCCTTACATGAACGTGCTCCTCTATGCAGGCGTGACGTTCTGACTTCGGTGGCTCGCGCATGCCCATGCAACTGCAATTCAAGTGGACGCGTTTCGACGCTCTCTCGGCGCTGGAGGTCTACGCGCTCATCCAGGCACGTGAGAGCGTGTTCGTGGTGGAACAGCAATGCCCGTACCAGGAGGCCGACGGGCTGGACCTGCAGGCATGGCACCTCACTGCGCGGGTCGGCGGCGCGCTCGCCGCCTGCGCGCGCGTCGTCGATCCCGGGTTGAAGTACGTGCAGCCTTCCATCGGCCGGGTGATGACCATGCAGGATTTCAGGGCCCATGGCCTTGGCCGGTCCCTGATGCAGGAGGCCATCCGATTCACGCACCAGGCGTTTCCCGGCCAGGGCATCAAGATCGGCGCACAGGCGCGACTGCAGGCGTTCTATGCGTCGCTGGGCTTCGTGCCCGACGGGCAGCCGTACGACGAAGACGGCATCGCCCACATCGACATGACCAAAGCGGGTTGAGAGATCCCGGGCGTGGGGGCCAGGGGCGGGGCCCGGCCCACCCACCAAGAAAAAGCGCCGCACGGTCCGTGCGGCGCCCTGTGGCTGTCGTGCGCAGGGGACTCAGGGAATCGGCACCGGCCGCGTCAGCAGGTCCACGTAGAACTCGAAGAAGCGCGCGTTGTCGAACTTCTTCACCACCTTCATCTTTTGCAGCGTGGCCCCGGCCGGCTGTGTGGCGTAGCCGATGGACTGGCCGTTGTTGGCGGCACCCGGCACGTTGACCACGTCCACATACTCCTCGCTGACCTCGGTCGCATAGGCCGGGTCCATGAGGTAGGCGATGGTCAGCGTGTCCCACACGTTCAAGGTGTAGTTCGGGTCGCCCTCGAAGCCGATGCCGTTGAAGCCAGGGCCCATGACCTCCTTGAACTGCTTGGTGACGGCGGTCTCGCGCGGGCCGTGTGCGATGCGGTTGTAGACCGGCGTGGTCAGCAGCACCGTGTCGGTCACATCCAGCGGAACCACCACCTGCGGTACCGGCTGGCGCACGACGTATTGCGCAGCCTCGGGATCGAACCACCAGTTGAATTCTGCTGTCTTCGTAGTGTTGCCCGGCACGTGCACGGCCCCGCCCATGTAGATGATCTGCTTGATCAGCGGCACGATCTCGGGGGCCTTGCGCATGGCCTTGGCGATGTTCGTCAGCGGGCCGATGGCCAGGATGACGACCTCGCGCGGGTTGGCCTTGATGCTGTCGATCAGGAAGTCGACGGCATGCTGGGCTTGCAGCGTCGTGGTCGTCGCGAAGCCATCCGATGGCGCCGTCAGCTCGGCGGCGGTAGGAGCCGTCTTCTGCACGCTCCAGGCACCGTAATAGCCGTCGTTCTCGGCGCCTGCGGCAATCTCCCGCTCGATGGTGGCCCAGTCGTGCGACAGCGCGTAGTTCTCGCCCGCGTACACCGGGATGCGCTGGCCCATGCCCAGCCGTTCCATGGACTTGAGCGCCTCGGCCACGCCCTGGTCCAGCCACTTGTTGCCCGACACCACGGTGATGCCCAGCACCTGCAGCTTGCCTTCGGCCTGCAGCTGGGCGGCCATCACGCCGAGCTGGCCATCGTCGCTCATGGTGTTGTAGTCGCTGTCGATGATGATCTTGGGCGCGTCATCGTCGTCGCTGCCGCCGCAGCCTTGCAGTGCCAGTGCCAGGCCGGCGAGCACGGCCCCGAAGGTGCGTCGTTGCATGGTCGGGCCCTTCATTTGGAATCCTTGGTCACCAGCACCACGTCGGTCTTGATCGCGGCCGGCATGCCGCTCTGCGGCGTCTTGGCCGCCAGCGCCTTGAGCGCCGTCTCGATGCCGAACACCGCCTGCTTGGCCGCGAACTGGTCGGCCGTGGCCAGCACCCGCCCGTCTTTGAGCATGGGCTTGATCGCGCTGATGTTGTCGTAGCCCACCACGGCCACCTTGCCGGTCTTGCCCGCGGCCTTGACCGCGGCCACCGCGCCCAGCGCCATGGAGTCGTTGCCCGCCAGCAGGGCCTTCAGGTCGGGGTGCTCGCGCAGCATGCTGGAGGCCACCTGGTTGCCCTTGTCGATCTCCCACTGGCCCGACTGCACGCCCACCACCGTGATGCCGGCGGCCTTCATCGCGTCCTGGTAGCCCAGCGTGCGCTGCTGCGCATTGAAGGTGGTGGACACGCCTTCGATGATGCCCACCTTGTCGCCGCCCTTGAGCGTCTTGGCCAGCGCATCGCCCACCAGCTTGGCGCCGGCGCGGTTGTCCGGGCCCACGAAGGGCACGGACAGGCCCTTCTCCTTGAGCGCTGCCTCGTCCAGCCGGTTGTCGATGTTCACGACCAGCACGCCCTTGTCGGCCGCGGCCTTGATGGCCGGCACCAGGGCTTTGGAGTCGGCCGGGGCGATGACCAGCGCGTCGACTTTCTGGGCCACCATCTGCTCGACGATGCGGATCTGCGCCGCCGCGTCGGTTTCGTCCTTGATGCCGTTGGCCACCAGCGTGTACTGCTTGGCGTTGGCCTTCTGGTGCGCCTTGGCGCCTTCCTCCATGGTCAGGAAGAACTCGTTGGCCAAAGACTTCATGACCAGGGCCACCTTGGGCGGGCTCTGCGCCCACACGGGCGCTGCGGCCAGCAAGCCGGCCAGGGCCAGGGCGGTAGTAAGGGTGCTGCGGGTGTCGCGCATAAGGTGTTTCCTGTTTTGGCTGTGTGTGCGGAGCAGCCAATATAGAAAGCACCAAACGTTTGCGCAAACGTTTGCGATCAGTGGTTTCCCGCGAGAAGGTTACAAGAGGTTAAACATGTCGCTCAGGGCGCGAGCCGCTCGCGCACCCACTTGCCGCCGTCCTGCCGGTAGTGCAGCCGGTCGTGCAGCCGGCTCTTGCGCCCCTGCCAGAACTGCCATTCCGTCGGCACCAGCCGGTAGCCGCCCCAGTGCGGCGGCCGCGGCGGGCGCAGCAGGAACTGCGCGCCGTACTTCGCCGCATTGGCCACCAGCACGCCCCGGCCCGAGATCACCTGGCTCTGCGGGCTGGCCCAGGCACCGATGCGCGAATCGAGCGGGCGGCTGTCGTAGTAGGCGTCGCTCTCGGCCGCGCTGGTCTTCTCGACCACGCCCTCGATGCGCACCACGCGTTCGAGCTCGACCCAGTGGAACTGCAGCGCGGCGTAGGGGTTGCCGGCCAGTTCCTGGCCCTTGCGGCTCTCGTAGTTGGTATAGAAGACCAGGCCCCGCGCGTCGTAGCCCTTGACGAGCACGATGCGCGTGGACGGGCGCAGGTCGCTGCCGACGGTGGCCAGGGTCATCGCGTTGGGCTCGGGCACCTGGGCCGTGATGGCTTCGTTCAGCCACTGGTCGAACTGCTGCACCGGGTCGGCATGCGAGGCTGATTCGTCAAGTTCTGCGCGTTCGTAGCTCTTGCGCAGGGCGGCGATGGAGGTCTGAAGTTCGCTCATGGCGCGCGATTGTGCGCCCGGCTGCAGAGCGCCATTGACGACTGAACATTCATTCGCCTAAGATCGCCGCCGTGAAACCCAAGGACGACGACAAGCAGCAGGCCATTGCGGACGCGACCTTCGCGCTGGTGGCACAGGTCGGCCTGTCGGGCCTGACCATGGCGGCGATTGCGCGGCAGGCCGGCATCGCCACCGGCACGCTGTACGTCTACTACAAGTCGAAGGAAGACCTGCTCAATGCGCTGTACGAGCAGGTCAAGGGCGCGCTGGTGCAGTTGATCACCGAACCGGCGGGTGCAGCCATGCCGTTCCGCGCACGGTTCCAGCGCAACTGGCTGCGGCTGCTGCGCCACCGCCAGGCGCATTACGCCGAGACGGTGTTCATGGAGCAGTACTACAACTCGCCCTGGTTCAGCGAGGCGTCGCGCCAGTTCTCGGCCCGGTTCACGAGCGAATGCCTGGGCTTCTTCGACGAGGCGCGCGCGCAGCAGATCGTCAAGGACGTGCCCACCATGCTGCTGGCGTCGACCTTTTTCGGCTCCGTGCGCGAGACCGCAGGCCTGTTGCGCAGCGGCGATCTGCCGGACACCGAAGCCGCGCTGGCGCAGGCGTTCACGATCTTCTGGGATGGCATCAAGGCCTGACCGCCATGCACGCATCCCCGGCTCCCCATAAATAAGCGAATGAATCCTCATTCATCAACAGTTCTCCCACCCCACGAAAGCACACCCATGGCCACGCTGAACATCAACGGCAAGGACGTCAACGTCGACGTCGACGACTCCACCCCCATCCTCTGGGCCCTGCGCGACACGCTGGGCATGACGGGCACCAAGTTCGGCTGCGGCGCCGCGCTGTGCGGCGCGTGCACCGTGCACATGAACGGCGCGGCGATCCGTTCGTGCGTGACGCCGATCGCGGCTGCGGCGGGCCAGAAGATCACCACCATCGAGGCCGTCGTCTCCGACCGTGTCGGCAAGGCCGTGCACGAGGCCTGGGTCAAGATCGACGTGGCGCAGTGCGGCTACTGCCAGAGCGGCCAGATCATGAGCGCCACCGCGCTGCTGCAGTCCAACGCCAGGCCCAGTGACGCCGACATCGACGCCGCCATGGCCGGCAACATCTGCCGCTGCGGCACCTACACGCGCATCCGCGCGGCGATCAAGGACGCAGCCGCGTCGCTGGCCTGAAACCGGAGAACACCATGCTCTTGCAAAACCTCTCTGCCGACCAGATCCGCGCCATGCTGCCGCCCGCACTGGCCCGCCGCCTGGACGATGACGCCGACAGCGGCACCGCCGGCCTGCCGCGCCGCAGCTTCCTCAAGATGACGGCCGTGTCCGGTTTCGCGCTCGGCGCGTTCCCGCTGCTGGCCGAGGCGCAGGCTCCGGCCGCGGCCGGGCTCAAGCCCGCGCAGCAACCGGCCGCCTTCGTGCAAATCGCCAAGGACGGCATCGTCACGGTGACGGTGAACCGCCTCGAATTCGGCCAGGGCACGCACACCGGCCTGGCCATGGTGCTGGCGGAGGAGCTGGATGCCGACTGGAGCAAAGTGCGCGCCACGCACGGCAACGCGGCCATCGCCTATGCCGACCCGGCCTACGGCATGCACCTGACGGGCGGCTCCACGGCCATCAAGAACTCCTACACCCAGTACCGCGAGCTCGGCGCCCGCACCCGCGCCATGCTGGTGCAGGCCGCCGCCACGCAGTGGGGCGTGCCGGCCGCGTCGCTGGCCACCGAGCGCGGTGTGGTCATCGGCCCCGGCGGCAAACGGCTCGACTACGGCGCACTGGCCGAAGCCGCGATGCAGCTGCCCGTGCCGACCCAGGTCACGCTGAAGGACCCGAAGAACTTCAAGCTGATCGGCCAGCCCACCGGCCGGCTCGACGCGCAGGCCAAGTCCAGCGGCCGGCAGAACTTCGGCATCGACGTGCGCCTGCCCGGCATGCTGACCGCCGTGTGCCAGCATCCGCCCGTGTTCGGCGGCAAGGTGGTGTCGGTGGACGACGCCGCCGCGCGCGCCGTGAAGGGTGTGAAGGCTGTGCTGCGCGTGCCGTTGCACGACGGCGGCGAAGGCGTGGCCGTGATCGCCGACGGCTACTGGGCCGCCAAGCAGGGCCGCGACGCGCTCAAGCTGCAGTGGAGCGACGCCGGCCGCCAGAAGGTCGACAGCACCGCGCAACTGGCCAGCTACCGCGCGCTGGCCGCCAAGACCGGCCAGGTGAAATACCAGGCCGACATGGCGCCGTTGGCCGGCGCGCCGAACAAGATCAGCGCCGAGTTCCACTTCCCCTATCTGGCCCACGCGCCCATGGAGCCGCTGAACTGCACCGTGCAGCTCACCGGCCGCGGTGCGGACGCGAAGGCCAAGCTCTGGGTCGGCACGCAGATGCCCGGCCTGGAAGCCGCCGCGGCGGTGCGCGTTCTCGGCATCAAGCCCGAGAACCTGGCCATGGAGGTGCAGATGGCCGGCGGTGGCTTCGGCCGCCGCGGCCTGCCGACCAGCGACTTCGTGGTCGAGGCCTGCACCATCGCCAAGGCCGCGCAGGCCGCCGGCATCGAGGCGCCGATCCGCACGCTGTGGAGCCGCGAGGACGACATCCGCGGCGGCTACTACCGGCCCATGCACGTGCACCGTGCCGAGATCGGCTTCGACGCCCAGGGCAAGGTGCTGGCCTGGGACCACGTGATCGTCGGCCAGTCCATCATGGCGGGCACCTTCTTCGAGTCGGCCATGGTCAAGGACGGCGTGGACACCACCATGGTCGAGGGCATGCGCGCGCCGTACGACGTGCCGATGCGGCTGTCGGCCCACCACCCCAAGGACAACGTGCCGGTGCTGTGGTGGCGCAGCGTGGGTTCCACCCACACCGCCTACGTGATGGAGACGCTGGTCGACGAGATCGCCCGCGCAACGAAGCAAGACCCGGTCGCCTACCGCATGGCGCTGATGGACGCCAAGGCCACCCGCCACCGCGCCGCGCTGCAGCTGGCGGTCGACCGCTCGGGCTACGGCAAGCGGCAACTGCCCGCGGGCCGGGCCTGGGGCGTGGCGCTGCACGAGTCGTTCGATTCGGTGGTGGCCTACGTGGTCGAGGCGTCGGTGGAGAACGGCACGCCCAAGCTGCACCAGGTCACGGCCGGCGTGCACTGCAACCTGGCGGTCAATCCCAAGAGCGTGGAGGCGCAGATCCAGGGCGCCGCGCTGATGGGCCTGTCGATGTGCCTGCCCGGCGCGGCCGTCACGCTCAAGGACGGCGTGGTCGAGCAGAGCAACTTCGGCGACTTCGTGGTGCCGCGCATCACCGACATGCCGACGATCGCGGTGCACATCGTGCCGAGCGCAGACGCGCCGACCGGCATGGGCGAGCCCGGCCTGCCGCCGCTGGCGCCGGCCTTCGCCAACGCCATCGCGCGGCTGACCGGCAAGCCGCTGCGCGAGCTGCCGTTCAAGCTGGCCTGAGCGCGATGCCGGCTGCGCCCGTCGTGCTGGTGCTGGCCTCGGGCCGGGGCGAGCGCTTCCGCGCCTCGGGCGGCCAGGTGCACAAGCTGCAGGCGCTGCTGGCCGGCAAGCCGGTGTTGCAGCACACGCTGGACGCGGCGCGCGCCAGCGGGCTGGCCTGGCATCTGGAGGATGCAGGTCACCCCGGCATGGGCGACTCCATCGCCGCCGCCGTGCGGGCCACGCAGGGCGCAGGCGGCTGGCTGGTGCTGCCGGGCGATCTGCCGCTGGTCGAGCCGCAGGCGCTGCAGCGCGTGGCCGCGGCACTGGCCCGGGCTGACGTGGTGCTGCCCAGCCATGGCGGCACGCGCGGCCATCCGGTGGGCTTCTCCGTCGCCTGCCGCGACGAGTTGCTGGCCCTGTCGGGCGAGGCCGGCGCGGCCGCCATCGTGCAGGCGCGCAAGCGGGCCGGGCAGGTGCTGGAACTGGCGCTCGAGGGCCCCGGCTGCGTGACCGACATCGACACGCTGGGCGATCTCGCGCGGGCCGAGCGGCTGCTGCTCAGCCCGCCAGCCTGAGCAGCTTCTCCAACGCCTTGTCCCGGATCTGGTGCTTCTTGAGGCTCTCGAAGGTCTCGCGCGCATAGTCCAGCGTGGTGCCGAAGCGCCCGCAGGACTGCATGAACACGCGCCGGTAGTCCTCGTCGCTGAGCGTGCGCGTGAAGCTGGGGCTGTGGCGCGACAGCGTGAACGCCAGCGCCTTCACCGGCCCCTCGGGCGTGGTGCAGTGCAGCCAGCGCGGGTCGTACACGCCCATCAGCATCTCGCGTGCCCAGAGCCGCTCCAGCACGGCCTCGCCATCGCGCTGGGGAATGCGGAACACCACGCCCTGGCAGCTGCCGCCTGTGAGCAGCGCGAACACCAGGCCCGGGCATTCGGGCGTGCCGCGGTTGATGCGGCTCCACATCTTGAGGGCCCGGTGCCAGCCGTGCACGCGCGCCAGGCGGTGCTCGACATGCTCGAACTCCGGACGCCAGATCAGCGACCCGTAGCCGAACACCCAGTAGTCCTGCTGGCCGCCCCATTCGCGCCGGGTACGCTCCAGCATGGGCAGTGGGTCGCGCAGCGGAACGGGGTGGGGATGCGGTGTCACGGCCGCCACTCTAGCAAGCCGCGGCCAGCCCCGTGCTTTGGTAACCCACTGGTAACCCCCTGCAGCCCTTGCGGGGATCATCGAGGGTAGGATCACCGCGCCCCCTCTTCATGTGCCGCCGCGTCTGCTGCGGCCCAGAACGATGAATACCCACACCACTGTCGCCGACGTCACCGACCGCATCCGCGC
This sequence comes from Pseudorhodoferax soli, assembly GCF_003337555.1. Lineage (GTDB taxonomy): Bacteria > Pseudomonadota > Gammaproteobacteria > Burkholderiales > Burkholderiaceae_C > Pseudorhodoferax > Pseudorhodoferax soli. The sequence goes on from NZ_QPJK01000003.1 coordinate 235,113, forward strand.
GCGCAGCGCAGCCGCGCGAGCCGCCTACCTCGAACGCCTGGCCGCCATGGCCGCGCGCACACGCGGCTCCGACCGCATGGGCTGCGCCAACGTGGCCCATGCCGTCGCCGCCATGCCCTCCAGCGACAAGTTCAAGGTCGTGGCCGAGCGCGCACCCAACATCGGCATCGTCAACGCCTACAACGACATGCTGTCGGCGCACCAGCCGCTGCAGCACTACCCCGATCTCGTGAAGGACGAGGCGCGCCACTTCGGCGCCACGGCCCAGGTGGCCGGCGGCGTGCCGGCGATGTGCGACGGCGTGACCCAGGGCCTGCCGGGCATGGAGCTCTCGCTGTTCAGCCGCGACGTGATCGCCATGGCCACGGCCGTGGCGCTCACGCACGACATGTTCGACGCCGCGCTCATGCTCGGCGTGTGCGACAAGATCGTGCCGGGCCTGTTGATCGGCGCACTGCACTTCGGCCACCTGCCCACGGTGTTCGTGCCGGCCGGCCCGATGGCCTCGGGCCTGTCCAACAGTGCCAAGTCCAAGGTGCGCGAGCAGGCTGCGCAGGGCCTGGTCGGCCGCAAGGAACTGATGGAGGCCGAGTCTGCCGCCTACCACGCGGCCGGCACCTGCACCTTCTATGGCACGGCCAACAGCAACCAGATGCTGCTCGAGGCCATGGGCCTGCACGTGCCGAGCACGGCCTTCGTGACGCCAGGCGGGCCGCTGCGCGAGGCGCTCACGCGCGAGGCCGCACGCACAGTGCTGGGCTACGGCACCACGCTGGACGGCCATGCGGCCAAGGCGCGCGGCGTGGTCCCGCCGATCGGCCGGCTGGTCGACGAGCGCGCCATCGTCAACGCCATGGTGGCGCTGCTGGCCACGGGCGGCTCGACCAACCACCTGATCCACTGGGTGGCGGTGGCACGTTCGGCCGGCATCACCATCGACTGGGACGACTTCGCAGCGCTCTCGCACGTGGTGCCGCTGCTGGCGCGCGTCTACCCGAACGGCAGCGCCGACGTGAACCAGTTCCAGGCCGCGGGCGGCACGGGTTACGTGATCCGCGAGCTGCTGGACGCCGGCCTCATGCACGAAGACGTGCTGACCGTGCGCCCCGGTGGCATCCGCGAATACACGCACGAACCGCAACTGGTCGACGCCGCACTCCGCTGGGAGGCCACCGGCGCCAGCAAGGACGAAGCCATCGTGCGGCCGGCTACCGCGCCGTTCAGCCCCACGGGCGGCCTGCAACTGCTGCAGGGCCCGCTGGGCCGCAGCGTGATCAAGGTCTCCTCGGTACCCGACGACCGCCATGTGATCGAGGCACCGGCCCGCATCTTCGATTCGCAGGAAGACCTGCAGAAGGCCTTCTCGGCCGGTGAACTCGAACGCGACCTGGTCTGCGTGGTGCGCTGGCAGGGCCCGCAGGCCAACGGCATGCCTGAGCTGCACAAGCTCACGCCGCCCCTGGCGGTGCTGCAGGGCAAGGGCTTCAAGGTGGCGCTGGTCACCGACGGCCGCATGAGCGGCGCCTCCGGCAAGGTGCCGGCCGCCATCCACCTGACGCCCGAGGCTGCCGCCGGCGGGCCACTGGCCAAGCTGCGCGACGGCGATGTGGTGCGGCTCGACGCCCCGGCCGGCCGGCTGGACGTACTGGTACCCGAAGCCGAATGGGCGGCGCGCCCGCTGGCCACGATGCCCGAGGCCCTGCGCGAGGCCAACGGCCTGGGCCTGGGCCGTGATTTGTTCGCCGGCATGCGCCGCAATGCCGCCACCGCAGAAGAAGGAGCGCCGACATGGCTTTGAACAACAACGACCTGACCGCCCGCGATGTGATGCGCGACGCGCCGGTCATTCCCGTCATCGTGCTGCACGACGTGGCCCATGCCGTGCCGCTCGCACGGGCGCTGCTGGCCGGCGGCATCCGCATGCTCGAGGTCACGCTGCGCACGCCGCAGGCGCTGGCCTCGATGGAAGCCATCTCCAAGTCCGTGCCCGAGGCCGTGGTCGGCGCCGGCACCATCCGCACGCCGGCCGACGTGGCGGCTTCGGTGCGCGCCGGCGCACGCTTCGGCGTCAGCCCGGGCTACACCTCCAAGGTCGGCCAGGCCTGCCGCGATGCCGGCCTGCCGCTGTTGCCCGGCGTGGCCACGGGCAGCGAGATCATGATGGCGCAGGAGGACGGCTTCACCGAACTCAAGTTCTTCCCGGCGCTGCAGGCCGGCGGCATCCCCATGCTGAAGGCCTGGCAAGGTCCGTTCGGCGAGGTCAAGTTCTGCCCCACGGGCGGCGTCAGCGCGGCCAATGCGGGCGAGTTCCTGGCGCTGTCCAACGTGGCCTGCGTGGGCGGCTCGTGGATCGTGCCCAACGACGCCATCGCCGCGGGCGACTGGGGCCGCATCGAGCAACTGGCGCGCGAAGCCGCCGCTCTGCCGCGCGGCTGAGGCCGCGCCCTTCGGCGCAGCGGAACACCGGCTTTCGCAATCGCTGATTGCCGGGGTGGCCGGCGCGCGGGATGATCCGCGGCTTCTGACCAGGAGACGCCGCCCATGCCTTCCATTTCCGCGAGCCGCCGCGCCCTGCTGGCCCTGGCCGCCGCCTGCGCGCTGCCGGCCGCCGCCCAATCGGGCTATCCGTCGCGCCCCATCGTGCTGGTCGTGCCCCAGGCCGCCGGCGGCACCAACGACATCGTGGGCCGCATCGTCGGCCAAAAGCTCGGCGAGGTGCTGGGCGGCAGCGCCGTGGTGGAGAACCGGCCCGGCGCGGGCGGCAACATCGGCACCCAGTACGTGGCGCGCGGCCCCAAGGATGGCCACCAGCTGCTGATGACCATCAGCAGCAGCCAGGCCATCAACCCCTCGCTGTACAAGAACCCTGGCTTCGACCCCGTCCGGGATTTCGTGCCGCTGGGCCTGGTGGGCACCGTGCCCAATGTGCTGCTGGTCAACCCCTCGTACCCGGCGCAGAACCTCACCGAGTTCCTGGCGCTGGCGCGCAAGAGCGGGGCCGACCTGCAGTACGCCTCGGCCGGCAACGGCACCCTGAACCATCTGTTGGGCGAGATGCTCAACAGCATGGCCGGGCTCAAGCTGCAGCATGTGCCCTACAAGGGCGTGGCGCCGGCCTTGAACGACGTGCTGGGCGGCCAGCTGCCCATGCTGTTCGCGAGCCTGCCCTCGGCGCTCTCGCACATCCAGGCCGGCAAGCTGCGCGCCATTGCCGTCAGCGGGGCCAGGCGTTCACCGACCCTGCCGAACGTGCCGGCCATGGCCGAAGCCGTGCCCGGCTACGACGGACAGCTCTGGATCGGCCTGTTCGCACCCACCGGCCTGCCGGCAGCCGTGCAGGCCCAGCTGGAGGACGGCATGCGCAAGACGCTCGCCGCGAAGGACCTGCGCGACAAGCTGGAGCAGCAGGGCGTGGAAATCGCGCCGCCGACCACGCCCGCGCAGTTCGCCGCGCTGCTCAACGACGACCTAGCCAAGTGGGCCCGCATCGTCAAGTCCTCCGGCGCCGCCGTCGACTGATTTCTCCTTCCCTGCACACACCATGACCCTCCCGCTCCAAGGCATCACCGTCGTCTCGCTCGAGCACGCCATCGCCGCACCGTTCTGCACTCGCCAGCTGGCCGACCTGGGCGCCCGCGTGATCAAGGTCGAACGGCCCGAGGTGGGCGACTTCGCGCGCGCCTACGACCAGCGCGTCAAGGGCCTGTCGTCCCACTTCGTCTGGACCAACCGCTCCAAGGAAAGCCTCACGCTGGACCTGAAGAACCCCGACGCCATGGCCGCGTTGCGCAAGCTGCTGGCCGGCGCCGACGTGCTGGTGCAGAACCTGGCGCCCGGCGCCGCTGCACGCATGGGGCTGGACTACGCGACGCTGAGCCAATTGAACCCGCGGCTGGTCGTCTGCGACATCTCCGGCTACGGCGAGGACGGCCCCTACCGCGACAAGAAGGCCTACGACCTCTTGATCCAGAGCGAGGCCGGCTTCCTCTCGGTCACCGGCACGCCGGAGCAGCCCAGCAAGGCCGGCAATTCGATCGCCGACATCGCGGCCGGCATGTACGCCTACACCAACATCCTGGCCGCGCTGCTGCGCCGCGCCAGCACGGGCGAGGGCGCGCACATCGACGTCTCGATGCTGGAATCGCTGGCCGAGTGGATGAGCTTTCCCATGTACTACGCGTTCGACGGCGCCACGCCGCCGCCGCGCAACGCGGCCTCGCACGCCACGATCTACCCCTATGGCCCGTTCCAGGCGGGCGACGGCGGCACCGTGATGCTGGGCCTGCAGAACGAGCGCGAGTGGAAGGTCTTTTGCGATGTGGTGCTGCGCGACACGCCGCTGGCGACCGAGCCGCGCTTTGCGAGCAACGCCCAGCGCAATGCCAACCGCGCCGCGCTGGCGGCGCGGATCGACGAGACCTTCTCGACCTTGTCGACCGACCAGGTGCTCGCGCGGCTGGACGAGGCACAGATCGCCAATGCACGCATGAACGACATGGCCGGTCTGTGGGCGCATCCGCAGCTCAAGGCGCGCGGGCGCTGGCAGACCGTCGGCTCGCCGGCCGGCGAACTGCCGGCGCTGCTGCCGCCGGGCCGCAGCAACCGCTGGCAAGCCCGCATGGACGCGGTGCCGGCTGTCGGCGAGCATACGGAAGCGCTGCTGCGCGAAGTTGGCCTGGATGCGGCCGCCATCGCTGCGCTGCGTGCCGCCGGCGCCATCTGAGGCCCGGTTTTTCCACCCCCACAGATCGAGACCAAGGAGACCGCATGAAGTTCTGTTCCCCCACCGGCGTCCGCCGCTGCGCGGCCCTGGCCGCAGTGTTGCTGCTGCAAGGCGCGGCCTGGGCACAGTCCGCCTGGCCCGAACGGCCGGTGACCCTGGTGGTGCCGTATTCCGCCGGGGGCCCGACCGACGTGGTGGCGCGCATGCTGGCCATTCCCATGGCCAGGACGCTGGGCCAGCCGCTGGTGGTCGAGAACACCGTGGGCGCCGGCGGCACCATCGGCCCGGCGCGCGTGGCCAAGGCCCAGCCCAACGGCTACACCATCCTGATCCACCACATGGGCATGGCGACCGCGCCGGCGCTGTACAAGAAGCTGCCCTACGACCCGCTGAAGGACTTCGAGTACATCGGCCAGGTCATGGACGTGCCGATGACGCTGCTCTCGCGCAAGGACTTCCCGGCCAACACCTTCCCCGAGCTGCTGGCCTATGTGAAGCAGCACAAGGACAAGGTCACGCTGGCCAACGCCGGCATCGGCGCGGTCTCGCAGCTGTGCGGCATGCTGCTGGCACACCAGATCGGCGTGGATCTCACCACCGTGCCCTACAAGGGCGCTGGCCCGGCGCTGGCCGACATCATGAGCGGGCAGGTCGACCTGATCTGCGACCAGACCACGCAGACCGTGCCCGTCATCAAGGACGGCCAGCGTGTCAAGGTGTTCGGCGTGACCACGCCCAGGCGCCTGGCCAGCCTGCCCGACGTGAAGACGCTGGACGAGCAGGGCCTCAAGGGTTTCGACGTGAAGGTCTGGCACGGCGTGTACGCACCCAAGGGCACGCCGCCGGAGGTGCTGGCCAAGATCAACCAGGCCCTGCGCAGCGCGCTGCAGGACGACATGGTCAAGCAGCGGCTGGCAGACCTGAGTTCGGAGATCGTGCCCATGGACAAGGTCACGCCCGAGGGGCTGCGCAGCCATCTCGCGGCCGAGACCGAGAAGTGGGGCAAGGTGATCAAGGCGGCCGGCGTCAGCGCAGAGTAGCGCTGCGCGGCGCAGGCGCCTGCCGGCGGTTCAGCGCAGGCCGCCGCCGCTAGCCTCGTCCGCGCGTTGGATCAATTCGACCTTGTAGCCATCGGGGTCGGTCACGAAGGCGATCACCGTGGTGCCGCCCTTGACCGGGCCGGCTTCGCGCGTGACCTTGCCGCCGGCGGCCTTGATGCGCTCGCAGGCCGCGTAGGCGTCGGGCACGCCCAGCGCGATGTGGCCGTAGGCCGTGCCGAGCTCGTAGCTTTCCACGCCCCAGTTGTAGGTCAGCTCCAGCTCGGCATGGTCCGGGTTGTTGCCATAGCCCACGAAGGCCAGCGAGTACTTGTACTCGGGGTTCTCCGAGGTGCGCAGCAGCTTCATGCCGAGCACCTGCGTGTAGAAGTCAATCGAGCGTTGGAGGTTGCCAACGCGCAGCATCGTGTGGAGTAGTCGCATGCGGCCATTTTGCCGCGGCCCCGGCCTCACCGTGCTTCGAACACCAGGCAGGTGGTGGTGGCGTGGGCGTAGAGCTTGTCGTCCGGCCCCACGATGCGGGCCTCGGCGGTGGCCAGTTGCCTGCCGCTGTGGATCACCTTGCCAATGGCGCGCAGCGGGCCGCTCTTGACGGTGGCGGCGCGCACGATGTTCAGGCCCAGCTCGGCCGTGGTGTAGCCGCGGCCGGCGGGCAGGGTGGTGTGCACGGCGCAGCCCAGCGCCGAATCCAGCAGCGTGGCGAACCAGCCGCCGTGCACACTGCCCAGCGGGTTGTAGTGCTTGAGCTGCGGCGTGCCCTGGAACACGGCCATGCCATAGCCGACCTCGACCAGGGCGAAGTCCAGCGTGTCGGCGATGTGGGGGTAGGGGAGTTCGCCGGCCAGCATGGCCTGCATGGTCTGCAGCCCGGTCTTGCCGGCGATCTGCTCGGGCCGGGCCAGTCCGGCCTTGCCGCCACCCGTGCGCATGCGCAGCACGGTGGCGTCGAGTTCCTGCTCCCACCGGACACGGGTTTCTTCTTCTGTGCTCATGTCTTCTCCGTCGATTGCAGCCACAACTGTTGTAGCTACAATCATTCTATGGGAACCGCGCTCCAGGCCAAGGCCATACCGCAGGGTTGCACCCATTTGCAGCTGCGCCAGCTCATGCGCCGCGTGGCGCGGCTGTACGACGCCGAACTCGCCAGGGCCGGGCTCAAGACCACGCAGTTCTCGCTGCTCAGCGCGCTGCACAAGCTGGGCCCGGTCCAGCCCGGGCAGCTGGCGAAGACCTTGCGGTTGCAGCCGTCGACGCTCACACGCAACCTGCAGCCGCTGGTGGCCGCGGGGTGGGTGGAGCAGGGCCCTGGCGGCGACGGCCGTAGCCGCCTGGTGCAGCTGACCGACGCCGGCCGCGCCAAGTGCGCGGAGGCGCGCCAGTGCTGGAAATGCGCCCAGCTGGAGCTCAACCGCCTGCTGGGCGATGCGCGTGTGGCGGCGCTGCATGCGCTGTTGCAGGAATCGCTGGCGCTGCTGGCGCCGGAGCCGGCGGACCCGGCCGAAGACGCGGCCGAAGACCCGGGCTGAGGCGGCCGGACGGCCAGCCGGGCCCGACGCGCGGCGCCCCGGGGTCCAGGCCCTGGCTTGGCGCTGTGCCAGCATGGTCTACTGTGAACATGCCCCCGCCCGACATTCCCCCCGACAGTGTCCGGCTGCCGCCGGCGGGGCCGCCGGACCCGGAGTTCGACTGGATGCTGGCCCCCTTGCTGCAGGCGCTCGGCGTGCACGCCGAGCAGGAGCCGCTGCGCAGCGCGGTGGCCGAGAGCCAGCAGCGCTTCCTGGAGATGGCCGGCCGCACCGACCTCACGGCCCACACCCGCGCCAAGCAGGAAAGCCGGCGCGATGCACAGGACCGCATCCGCATCGCCCAGCTGCAGCAGGAATTCGCCGCCCTCGATGTGCCGTTGCAGTCGCTGATGGACCGCGCCGTGCAGCGCACGCAGGAACTGCTGAACGCCGACGGCATGTCGCTGGAGCTGGCCGACGAGCAGGGCGTGCTGGTGCTCGCTGCCGGCTCCGGCCTGCTGCGCGAGCAGGTCGGCCGACGCTCCAACATGGACATCAGCCTGGCGGCCAAGGCCCTGGCGCAAGGCCGCGTGATGATCAGCGACGACACGCTGTTCGACGACCGGCTGGACCGCGCGCGGGCCCGGGCCGATGGCGTGCGCTCCATGATCGTTGCGCCCCTGCGTTCGGGCGAGGGCATGGTCGGCGTGCTGCTGGCGGCCTATGCCGCGCCCCAGGCCTTCTACGACCGCGACATCGGCAACCTGCAGATCCTGGGCGAGACGCTGGGCGTGACCATCGACCGCCACCGCATGCACGCCCGGCTGCGCGAAGCGGCCGACAAGTACCGCGCGCTGTTCGACCTCAACCCGCAGCCCATGTTCGTGACCGAGTTGCCGACGCTGCGCGTGCTGGCCGTGAACCGCAGCGCAGCCCAGATGTACGGCTACGAGCCGCAGGAGTTGCTCGGCAGGCCCATGACCGACCTGCGCGCGCCCGGCGAGATGGCGCCGCGCGTCGCCATGCCGGGCGATGCCTTCGCCAACCTGCGGCTGCGGCACCGCCGCCAGGACGGCAGCGAATTCGATGTCGAGGTTTCCGGCACCACGATCGACTTCGCCGGCCGGCCGGCACGCCTGGTGCGCAGCCTGGATGTCAGCGCGCGCCTGCGCGCCGAGGCGGCCCTGGCCCGCGTGAGCCGGGCCCAGCGCATGCTGTCGGCCTGCAACGAGAGCCTGGTCCGCGCAAGTTCCGAGCAATCGCTGCTCGAGGAGCTGTGCCGCATCACGGTGGACATCGGCGGCTACGCCATGGCCTGGGTCGGCTTCGCGCGCGACGATGCCGAGCGCAGCGTCGAACCGGCCGCCAAGGTGGGCGACGAGGGCGGCTACATCGGCAGCTTCCCGATGAGCTGGGCGGCCGACACGCCGGCCGGGCAGGGCCCGGTGGGGCTCACCATCCGCACGGGCCAGCTCATCATCGTGCCCAACGTCGAGGACGACCCGCGCTGCACGAATTGGGCGGCCAACGCCCTGGCGCACGGCTACCGCGGCCTGGTCTGCCTGCCGCTGCGCGACGGTGAGCGCACCTTCGGCCTGTTCTACCTGTACTCGGCCGAGGTGGCGACGCCGTCCGAGGACGAGGTGACGCTGCTGCAGGCGCTGGCGGAAGACCTGGCCTTCGGCCTCGTGACGCTGCGTGCGCGCGAGCAGCAGCGTCTTACGCAGGAAGCCCAGCACCGCGTGCAGACGGCCATGCTCAAGGTGGCGGCTGCGGTGTCGGCCAGCACCGGCACGGAGTTCTTCGAGCAGCTGGCGCTGAACATGGCCGACGCGCTGGGCGCGCAGGCCAGCTTCATCGCCACGCTGAAGCCGGGCTCGATGGTGGCACGCACGCTGGGCGCGGTGGTGCACGGGCAGGTGCGGCGCAACTTCGATGCGCCGCTGGAGGGCAGCCGGTTGGCGAGCCTGCTGGACCGCGGTGCCTACGTGGTCACCGAGGGCGTGGCCGAGGCCTTCGCGCCCTATCCGCTGCTCGCCGCCATCGGCGGCCAGGCCTATGCCGGGCACAGCCTGTTCGACGCCGGGCAACGCGTGAGCGGCCTGGTGCTGGTGGTGTTCTCCGAGCCACTGCGCCAGCAGGAATTCCTCGTCTCCACGCTGCGCATCTTCGCCGTGCGTGTGGCCGCCGAACTCGACCGCCGCAAGGCCGACGAGCACATCCGCCACCAGGCCTCGTTGCTGGACAAGGCGCGCGACGCCATCGTGGTGGCCGATACCGGCGGCCGCGTGCAGTACTGGAACAAGAGCGCCGAGCGGCTGTATGGCTGGCGCGCCGACGAGGCCATGGGCCAACCGGTGGCCAGGCTGCTGTTCGACGACGAAGCCATGGGCGGCCACGCCCATGACGAGCTCATGGCCAGCGGCGAATGGAACGGCGAGGTGTCGCGGCGGCGCAAGCTGGGCCAGGCCGTGCAGGTGGAGGCACGCTGGACGCTGGTGCGCGATGAGCAGGGCGTGCCGCGCTCCGTGCTCATGATCGACACCGACATCACCCAGCGCAAGCAGGCCGAGGCCAAGATCCAGAAGCTGGCCTTCTACGACGGCCTGACCAGCCTGCCCAACCGCCAGCTGCTGCAGGACCGGCTGCACAAGGCGCTGGCCAGCTGCGTGCGCCACCGCACCGGCGGCGCGCTGCTGTGCATGGACCTGGACAACTTCAAGACCCTGAACGACACGCTCGGCCACGACAAGGGCGACATGCTGCTGCAGCAGGTGGCGATGCGGCTGGTGTCCTGCGTGCGCGAGGTCGACACGGTGGCGCGGCTGGGGGGCGACGAGTTCGTGATCGTGCTGGAGGAACTCAGCGCCGTGCCGCAGGAGATCGCCGTGCAGGCACGCCGCGTGGGCGAGAAGATCCTGGCCGCGTTGGCCCAGCCCTACCGGCTCGAAGGCTACGAACACCAGAGCACGGCCAGCATCGGCGTGGCCAGCTTCGGCGCCGGCACCGAGAGCGCGGGCGAGCTGCTCAAGCAGGCCGACATCGCGATGTACCAGGCCAAGGCGGCCGGCAAGCACACGCTGCGCTTCTTCGATCCGGGCCTGGAGGCCGCGGTGACGGCGCGTGCGGCCCTGGAGGGCGACCTGCGCCAGGCCTTCGTGCAGCGCGAGTTCTTCCTGCAGTACCAGCCGCAGGTCGATGGCGCCAGCCGCATCACGGGCGTGGAAGCGCTGGTGCGCTGGCGCCACGCGACGCGCGGCCTGGTCTCGCCGGCCGAGTTCATCCCGCTCGCGGAGGAGACCGGCATGATCCTGCTGCTGGGCCACCGCGTGCTGGAGATCGCCTGCAGGCAATTGGCCGAATGGGGCCGGCAGCCGGCGCTGGCGGGGCTGACCATGGCCGTCAACGTCAGTGCGCGGCAGTTCCGGCACAACGAGTTCGTGCGCCAGGTGCGCTCGGTGATCGAGCAGACCGGTGCCGACCCGCGCCGTCTCAAGCTCGAGCTGACGGAGAGCGTGCTGGTCGACGACATGCAGGCCATCGTCTCCAAGATGGACGCGTTGAAGGACATGGGCGTGCGCTTCGCGCTCGACGACTTCGGCACCGGCTACTCGTCGCTGACCTACCTCAAGAAGCTGCCGCTGGACCAGCTCAAGATCGACCAGTCCTTCGTGCGCGACGTGCTGGTGGACGCCAACGATTCGGCCATCGCGCGCACCGTGATCCGGCTCGCGCAAAGCCTGGGCCTGAACGTGATCGCCGAAGGCGTGGAGACGGCCGCCCAGCGCGACTTCCTGGCCAGCGAGGGCTGCGAGGCCTTCCAGGGCTACTTCTTCAGCCGCCCGCTGGTGGCCGAGGCGCTGGACCGGCTGCTGCGCGAGCAGGGCGTGGCCGGCCCCTAGCCGCCCCGGCCGGCCGAGGGCCTCAGGCGGCCTGCGTGCCGTGCCAGGCCGCCGCGAACGCGCGGGCGTCCCGGGCCACGGCCTCTGCGCTCTTGCCCGGCTTGTACAGCGCCGAGCCGATGCCGCAGCCGGCCGAGCCGGCGGCGCGCCACTCGGCAATGTTGACCACCGAGACACCACCCACGGGCAGCAGCGGCGTGCCGGCCGGCAGCACGGCCAGCAGGGCCTTGACCACGGCGGGCGAGCCCATCTCGGCCGGGAACAGCTTGAGCCCGTGCGCTCCGGCCGCGAGCGCACCGAAGGCCTCGGTCGGCGTCAGGATGCCGGGCAGGCAGACCATGCCCAGGCGCACGGCCTCGCGCACCACCTCGGCGTCGAAGTTGGGCGCCACCACCAGGCGGCCGCCGGCAGCGTGCACCTCGCGCACCTGGGCTGCCGTCAGCACGGTGCCTGCACCGACCAGCTTGGCCGGGTGGCTCGCGGCCAGCAGCGCGATGCTGTCCAGCGGCTGCGGCGAGTTGAGCGGCACTTCGAGCATGGCGAAACCGGCGGCGTCCAGCGCCGTGCCGACGGCGGGGGCCTCGGCCGGCGTCAGGCCGCGCAGGATGGCGACCAGGGGCAGGGTGCGCATGGCTGCGCTCAGGAGATCGTGGGCGGGCATGGTGTCAATCCAGGGTGCGGGCCAGGGCATGCAGCCCGGCCCAGGTGGCTTCGGCGCCGAGCCGACGGCTCGCAACGCCATGGACTTCGAGCGCGAGCGCATAGCGCGCCGAAAGCAGCTCGGAACCGATCAGCACCACGGGCGCATCGGGTCTGGGTGCGGCGCCCTGCAACTCGGCACCGATCACCAGGCCCGAGAGGTAGCTGGCCATCCGGTCGGCGTCCAGCTGGCCGAAGAGGGTCAGGGCGCGCGCGCCGAAGGCGTGGTGCAGAAGGCCACCCGCATCGCGCGCACGGGCCACGCCCTGCACGAAGGCGGCTTCGTCGAAAGGCGCCTCGGCGTTCAGCGTGCGCGCCAGGATGGAATGCTGGCTCAGCAGTGCATAGACCTCACCGGTCATGAAGCTGCGGAACCCGGTGACGCGGCCGGCCGCGGCCTGGGCCCATTTGCTGTGCGTGCCGGGCAGCACGAAGAGGCCCTCGGACTGGCCGCCCAACTGCATGGCGCCGAAGATCTGCACCTCCTCGCCGCGCATCACGTCGGGCAGGCCGCCCTGGTCCATGGACAGGCCGGGCACGATGGCCACCGGGCTGCGCGCACCGGGGACCCAGGCCAGCTGGGCCGCCAGTTCCGCGAAGCCGGCCGGACAGGGGCAGTAAGGCGCCTCGGTCCAGCCCTGGCGGCTGCCGGCCATGCCGGAGACCAGGCAGCGCGCGCTCTGGGCGCGCCAGTCGCCGAAGCACTCGTCGAGCACGGCCTCGAAGCCGCTGGCCGGCACGCTCAGGATGCCGCGCGCAAAACCGCGCTGCTCCAGCACCTGGCCATCGGCCGCGATGCGCGCGCCGCGCAGCGAACTCGTGCCCCAGTCGATGGCGAGCAAAGGGAAAGAAGGGGAAGGCATGGGCGGCGTTTATACCGCGGCCGCGCCGCAAGGCAGACGCGACAATGCCGGGCTTTTCGAGGACCTCCCAGATGCCCAACTTTCGCAAGACGATCCTGTTCACCGACACCGATGGCCGCGCCCGCTTCAAGGAGGAAGACGTGGCACTGGATGAAGGCACGCCGCTGTCGGCGCTGTCGGCGCTGCGGCCCAGCGGGGGCTACCAGCTGCGCGAGAGCCCGGTGGGCTTTCGCAGCCAGTTCCATGTGACGGTCACGCCGCAGTGGGTGGTGATCTTGTCGGGCCAGATGGAGATCGGCCTGCAGGACGGAAGCTCGCGTGTCTTCGGTCCTGGGGAGCACTTCTATTCGGCCGACGTGCTGCCGGCCGGCAGCACGTTCGATGCCGGCGTGCACGGGCATTGGAGTCGCCAGGTCGGCGACCAGCCCCTGCGCACGCTGTTCGTCAGGGACTAGCCGGTTCAGCGGCCGTAGCCGCCGCCACCGCCACCGAAGCCGCCGCGGGAACCACCGCCGCCGCCGCCGTGGCCACCGCTGCGGCCGCCACGGCCGCCACCACCGCCGCCGAAGCCGCGGTTGCGGCCACCGCCGCCCATGCTGTCCACGCTGGTGCGCATCGGATCAGGCTGGCCGCCTGCAGTGCTGCGCGGTGCCGGCTTGGCACGGCCGCCGAGCGTGGACGTGCGCAGCGGATCGGGCTGGCCGTGGCCGCCACCTGCGCCGCCACCGTTGCCGCCGTAGCCACCACCACCGCCTGCGCCGTTGTGGCGCGGGCCGTTGTGGCCTCCGGCCGGACGGCCACCACCGCCTTGCGGTCCGCGTTGCTGCTGGGCTTGCGCCGAGCGGCCTGCGCCGTTGCCGCCGCCTTGGCCACGGCCAGCACCGCCGCCACCGCCACCGCTCTGGCCCTTGCTGTCGCGCATGCGCTGCATCATCTCGCTGCGCGCTGCCTTGGCGGCAGCGGCCATGACTTCACGGCTCGGCGGCTTGCCGGCGCCACCCCACAGGGTCTGGCGGCCCATGGCGATGGGTTCGCCCTTTTCGCCGGGTTCGGGGCCAAAGCCTTCCAGCAGCTGCACGGGAATGCGTTGCTTGGTGAAGTCTTCGATGTCCTGCATGAAGCCTTCTTCGTCCATGCAGACCAGGTTCACGGCCTCGCCGCTGGCGCCGGCACGGCCGGTGCGGCCGATGCGGTGCACGTAGTCTTCGCTGACGTTGGGGATCTCGTAGTTCACGACGTGCGGCAGCTCGTCGATGTCGATGCCGCGGGCCGCGATGTCGGTGGCCACCAGCGCGCGGATGTCGCCGCTCTTGAAGCCGGCCAGCGCCTGGGTGCGGGCGCCCTGGCTCTTGTTGCCGTGCAGGGCCATGGCGGTCACGCCGTTCTTGGACAGGAATTCGGCCACGTGGTTGGCGCCGAACTTGGTCCGCGTGAAGACCAGCACCTGGCTCCAGTTGTGCTGCTGGATGATGTGCAGCAGGGCAGCCTTCTTCTTGGCGCGGCCCACGGGGTGGATCACCTGCGTGATGCGCTGCACCGTGGTGTTGCGCGGCGTGACCTGGATCGATTGCGGGTCGCGCAGCAGCGTGGCGGCCAGTTCGCGGATCTCGTCGCTGAAGGTGGCCGAGAACAGCAGGCTCTGCTTGGCCTTGGGCACGACGGCCAGCACCTTCTTCACGTCGTGGATGAAGCCCATGTCCAGCATGCGGTCGGCTTCGTCGAGCACCAGCATTTGCACCTGGCCGAGGTCCAGCACGCCTTGCTGCAGCAGGTCCAGCAGGCGGCCGGGGGTGGCCACCAGCACGTCAACGCCGGCCTTGACCTTGTTGATCTGCGGGTTCATGCCGACACCGCCGAAGACCACGGTGGAGGTCAGGTTCAGGTACTTGCCGTAGGTCTGGACCGATTCCTCGACCTGGGCGGCGAGTTCGCGCGTCGGCGTCAGCACCAGGGCACGGATGCCCTTGCCGTTGAACTTGTTGCGCGGAGCTTCGGATTGCGAGAGGCGCTGCAGCATCGGCAGCGTGAAGGCGGCGGTCTTGCCGGTGCCGGTCTGGGCGCCGCCCAGCAGGTCGCGGCCTTCGAGGATGACCGGGATGGCCTGGGCCTGGATCGCGGTGGGAGTGTCGTAACCCTGCTCGCGCACGGCTTGCAGGATGGCCGGAGCCAGGTTCAGTTCGTCAAATGTCATGGACAGCAATGGGGCACCCTTCCTGGGCGCTATGGAATCGGCCTGTCGCGATGGGGAGCCATCGCACCAGTCTTAGGCAGACGTATGGAGAGAGAAGCAGGGTGTCGGCTGCAGCAGTGATGCGCGAAACCCCCCAGCAGAGCGCTGGTGCGATGGCCAACTGGAAGGCCACCGACCGGCGCATTGTCGCACGCAGACGATAATCCCCCATTCGGCCGGTCTCACGGCCCTTCTTTTTTTCGCTCTGTCCAGGACCTTCTGCATGGCCCAGTACGTCTACACCATGAACCGCGTCTCCAAGACCGTGCCGCCCAAGCGGCAGATCTTGAAAGACATCTCTCTGTCCTTCTTCCCCGGCGCCAAGATCGGCGTGCTGGGCCTCAACGGCTCGGGCAAGTCCTCGCTGCTCAAGATCATGGCCGGCGTCGACAAGGAGTTCGAGGGCGAGGCCATGCCCATGGCCGGCCTGTCCATCGGCTACCTGGAGCAGGAGCCCAAGCTCGACCCCGAGCACACGGTGCGTGATGCGATCAACGAGGCCATGGGTGAGGTCAACGCCGCCAAGGCCCGGCTCGAGGAGATCTACGCCGCCTATGCCGAGGAAGACGCCGACTTCGACGCGCTGGCGGCTGAGCAAGGCCAGCTCGAGGCCGTGATTGCCGCGGCCGGCACCGACTCGGAGCACCAGATCGAGATCGCCGCGGACGCCCTGCGCCTGCCGCCATGGGACGCCAAGATCGGCCTGCTGTCCGGTGGCGAGAAGCGCCGCGTCGCGCTGTGCAAGCTGCTGCTGTCCAAGCCCGACATGCTGCTGCTCGACGAACCTACCAACCACCTGGACGCCGAGTCGGTCGAGTGGCTGGAAGTGTTCCTGCAGCGCTTCACGGGCACCGTGGTCGCCATCACCCATGACCGCTACTTCCTGGACAACGCGGCCGAGTGGATCCTGGAGCTGGACCGCGGCCGTGGCATTCCGTGGAAGGGCAACTACAGCACCTGGCTCGAGCAAAAGGGCGAGCGCCTGGCGCAGGAACAAAAGAGCGAAGAAGCCCACGCCAAGGCCCTGAAGAAGGAACTGGAATGGTCGCGCCAGAACCCCAAGGCGCGCCAGGCCAAGAGCAAGGCGCGGCTGGCGCGCTTCGAGGAGCTGTCGGACGTCGACTACCAGAAGCGCAACGAGACCAACGAGATCTTCATCCCCGTGGCCGAGCGCCTGGGCCAACAGGTCTTCGAGTTCAAGGACGTCAGCAAGAGCTTTGGCGACCGGGTGTTGATCGACAAGCTCAACTTCATCGTGCCACCCGGTGCCATCGTCGGCATCATCGGCCCCAACGGCGCGGGCAAGTCCACGCTGTTCAAGCTGATTGCCGGCAAGGAACAGCCCGACAGCGGCGAAGTCATCGTCGGCCAGACCGTCAAGATGGCCTTTGTCGACCAGCACCGCGACGAGCTGGCCAACAACAAGACCGTGTGGGAAGACATCTCCAACGGCCTGGACATCATCAACGTCGGCAAGTTCCAGATGGCCAGCCGCGCGTACGCGGGCCGCTTCAACTTCAACGGCCAGGACCAGCAGAAGAAGGTGGGCAACCTGTCGGGCGGCGAGCGTGGCCGGCTGCACCTTGCCAAGACGCTGATCCAGGGCGGCAACGTGCTGATGCTCGACGAGCCGTCGAACGACCTGGACGTGGAAACCCTGCGCGCCCTGGAAGACGCGCTGCTGGAATACGCCGGCACCGTGCTGGTCATCAGCCATGACCGCTGGTTCCTCGACCGCATTGCCACCCACATCCTGGCGGCCGAAGGCGACTCGCAATGGGTGTTCTACAACGGCAACTACCAGGAGTACGAGGCCGACAAGAAGAAGCGCCTGGGCGAGGAGGGCGCCAAGCCCAAGCGCGTGCGCTTCAAGGCGCTGAAGTAATCAGTCGCCGGGATCCAGGCGGCGCGCGAGCACCCGCTTGCGCGCCGCGTGGATGTTGTGCCGCAGCGCGTACAGCTCGTCCGCGTAGGACAGCGGCACCGCCACCTTGTCGACCACGCGGTCGAGGTGGTCGAGTTCTTCCAGCAGCCGGTCGGGCGATGCGTCGGCATCGCTGGTGCGCGCCTCGATCTCGCGCAGCCGTGCGTACCATCGGAACACGCGCCGGCGCACGCGGAAGGTGTAGAGCGGCGGCACCACGCGCGACAGCGGCAGCAGCAGCACCAGCAGGCCGCCCAGCACCAGCCACATGCGTTCGACCAGGTTGCTGGCCCAGAACGGCAGGTAGCGCTGCCAGAACGGCGGCTGGCCATTGATGGCACGGTCGCCCTCGGTGCTGACGGGCAGCTCGCTGGTGCGCGTGTTCGGGAAGTCGCGCACGCGGTTGAACCAGCCGGCACCGCCATGGATGCCCTGGCCGGCCTGGGCCAGCAGCTGGCGCAGCGCGGGGTGGGTCTGCTCGCGCACCAGCAGCGAAGTGGTGGCCGCCAGCATGGCGACGTCGTCGGCCGGCAGATCCTGGGCCAGGTCGACGATGCCGCGCGGCAGGCTCACGGACGAGAAGAACGGAAAGATGCGCGTGTAGGCATCGCTTTGGCGCAGGTCCATCAGCGCGACGCCGGGCGCGCGCAGCAGGCGCTGCACCAACGGCGACTCGGGGGCCGAGGCCAGCACCATGACATCGAGCAGGCCGCCTTCCAGCGCCTCCGTGGCCGGGCTTTGCGCCAGGTGCGAGACCTGCATGGCGGCCGGGTCGAGCCGGTTGGCGCGCAGCATGCGCTCCAGGATGTCGGGCACGCCGCTGCCTGCCTTGTCCACGTTCACGCGCAAGGTCTTGAGCGCAGCCAGCGACTGCAATGGCCCCGCCCGCCGCTGCGCCGGGCGCAGCGCGTCGGGCCGGTAGAAGATCCACAGTGGCTCGTAGAACAGCGCGCCCAGCGACTGCAGGCCGGCCTCCTCGTCGGCCACCGGGTCGGCGCTGCCACCGCGCACGAACGCCGCCTCGGCCTCGCCCCGGCGCAGCAGCGCGAGGTTGTCCAGCGAGCCATCGGTGGGCACCAGTTCCACCGCGATGCCGTGGCTGCGCAACGCATCGGCATAGCGCTGGCCGAAGGCCGCGTAGGCGCTGCCCGCCGGGCCGGTGGCCAGCCGCAGGCTGGTCGGCGGCTGGGGCTGCAGATACCAGTAGGCCGCGGCCAGGATGGCGATGGGCAGCAGCACCAGCGGGCCGGCGGACACCAGCAGGTCGCGCAGCCCCAGCAGCGCGAGCCGCAGCGTGCGTGGCAGGCCCTTCATGGACGGGCGAAATCGCGTGCTGCAGGCAGCTGCAGGGCGCCCACGCTCACCGCCTCGGCCGCCCACACGGCCTGCAGCACGGCCCGCGCCACGGCCTCCGCCGCCATGGTCGCCAGCACCATCATGCCGGGCGAAGGCGCCGTTGCCAGGCCAGTGGCCAGCGCGAACACCGTGTCGCCGTCCGACATGGTGTGCACCGGGTTGATGGTGCGGGCCAGCCCGTCGTGGCCGGCCTGGGCCAGGCGGTGCGCCTGCGCCTTGGTGATGGCCGCGTCGGTGGCGATCACGGCCAGCGTGGTGTTGGTGCCGGCCAGGATGGGGCGGGGCGCCTCGCCGGCCAGCAGCGCGCGTCGTGTGTCCAGCAGGGCGCGGCCGTCGACCGTGCGGGCACCGGCGATCACGCGGCCCGTGGCCGGGTCGACGACATCGCCGAGCGGGTTGGCCACCACCAGCGCGCCCACGGTCACGCCGTTCACGCGCACGCTGGCCGTGCCGATGGCGCCCTTCATGGCGCGCGCCGCTCCGAACACCTTGCCCACCATGGCCCCGGCGCCGGCACCCACATTGCCCTGTGCCGGTGCTTCGCGGGTGGCGGCGGCGCAGGCGGCATAGCCCGCGGCTGCGTCGGGGCGGATGCGGGCGTCGCCCAGCGGCAGGTCGAACAGCACGGCGGCCGGCACCAGGGGCACGGTGGCGAAACCCACGTCCAGCCCCACGCCTTGCTCCTCGAGCCAGCGCATGGCGCCGTCTGCGGCGGCCAGGCCGAACGCGCTGCCGCCAGCCAGCATGACCGCGTGCACGCGCTCCACCAGGTTGGACGGCGCCAGCAGGTCGGTTTCGCGCGTGCCGGGCGCCGCGCCGCGCACGTCCACGCCGGCCACGGCCCCGCCGCGCGCGAGCACCACGCTGCAGCCGGTGGGCCGGCGGGGATCTGTGAAATGGCCGACCGCGATGCCGTCCACGTCGGTGATGGCGCCGGCACGGGCCGGCCAAGTAGGCGAAGACATGGGCGGCGATTATGGGCGGGCCGGCGCCGCCGATCTGTCCTTAAATCGATGACAAACCTACAGATTAATCGAACGGAAATGGCAATAATGGCGCCTTCGCCACACGCGCTTCCGGACCACGCGGGGCTGCACGGTTCGATGCGCTTTCTTCCCACCTCGTACGACGTCTGGGGCGTCCTGGCCTCCGTGCTGATCGCCAGCGTGGCGTCTTATGTGACGCTGGACCTGGCACGGCGCGTACGCCAGCCCGACCGGCTGGCGGCGCTGCTGTGGTGGCTCGGCGGCTCGCTGGTCATGGGCACGGGCATCTGGTCCATGCACTTCGTCGGCATGCTGGCGTTCTCGCTGCCCATCCAGCTGGGCTACACGCCGGGGCTCACGGCGGCCTCCTTCGTCGCGGCGGTGTTCACCTCGGGCGTGGCCCTGGGCATTGCCAGCCTGGGACGGCTGGGCCTGGTGCGCGTGCTGGTCGGCGCCGGTGTCATGGGCCTGGGCATCTGCGCCATGCACTACACGGGCATGGCAGCGCTGGACATGGCACCCGGCATCGTCTGGAACATGGGCTGGGTGGCGGCCTCGGCGGCGATCGCCGTCGGCGCCTCGGCCGTGGCCCTGTGGCTGTTCTTCTGGCTGCGCGGTTTCCAGGGGCTGCGCGGCTGGGTCTACCAGATCGTGGCCGCGGCGGTGATGGGCCTGGCGATCTCCGGCATGCACTACGCGGGCATGGCGGCGGCTTCGTTCCCGCAGGACGCTGTCTGCCTCAGCGTGGATGCCCTGGGCGGCCGCGGGCTGGCCATTGCCGTGGGTGTCGCCTGCGTGCTGCTGTTGCTGCTGACGCTGGCCGTTTCCTCGTGGGACTACCGCATGCAGCGCCGCACGGCCACGTTGTCGTCGTCGCTGCGGGCGGCCAATGCCGAGCTGCAGTCGGCCAATGACGAACTGCACCGGCGCGCCTTCAGCGACCCGCTGACCGGCTTGCCGAACCGGCTGCTGTTCGAGGACCGGCTGGCGCACGCCCTGTCGCGCCACGACCGTGCCGACGAGAGCATCAGCCAGCGCAAGGCCGAGCGCATCGGCGTGTTGTTCATCGACCTGGACGGCTTCAAGCCGGTCAACGACATCTTCGGCCACGCCGCCGGCGACGCGGTGCTCAAGGCCGCGGCCGGCCGGCTGCAGGAGCTGGCGCGCAGCAGCGACACCGTGGCACGCGTAGGCGGCGACGAATTCCTGTTGCTGGCGGAGGACGCCGGCAGCGTCGCGGACTGCATGACGCTGGGCGGCCGCGTGGCGCAGGCGCTGAGCCAGCCCTTCGAGGTGGCGGGCCGCAGCGTGCAGATCGGCTGCTCGATCGGCGTGGTGGTCTACCCGGACCAGGGCGAACGCAACAAGCTGGTCGCCAACGCGGACGCCGCCATGTATGTGGCCAAGCGCAACGGCGGCAACAGCTGCGCGCTGTTCGAGGCGCACATGGACCGCAGTGCCGGTGAGCAGCTGAGCCTGCTGAGCGACCTGCGCCAGGCGCTGGCGCGCGGCCAGCTGGTGCTGCACTACCAGCCCAAGATCGACGGCAAGCGCGGCCAGGTGCATGGCGTGGAGGCACTGCTGCGCTGGCAGCATCCCGAACGCGGCCTGGTGGAGCCGGATGAATTCATTCCGCTGGCCGAGCGCTTCGGCCTCATCAACCAGCTGGGCGGCTGGGTCATCGATGAGGCATGCCGGCAGATGCATGTCTGGGCCGACCAGGGCTTGCGCATGCGCGTGTCGGTCAACCTCTCGGTGCACCAGCTGCGCGAGAGCGACCTGGTGGGGCGCATCGAACAGGCGCTGCAGCGCAACTTCGTGCCGGCCTCGCAGCTACTGTGCGAGATCACCGAGTCGGTGGCCATGGAGGACATCAAGGCCACGCAGCGCACCTTCGACAACCTCGCGCGCATCGGCGTGTACCTGTCGATCGACGACTTCGGTACCGGCTACTCCAGCCTGAGCTACCTGCGCCAACTGCCTGCGCGGCAGCTGAAGATCGACCGCAGCTTCGTGCAGGACCTGGAGAGCAGCAACGACGCACGCGCCGTGGTCGACGCGGTGATCCGCCTGTCGCACGCCCTGGGGCTGCGCGTGGTGGCCGAGGGCGTGGAGACTGCGGCGCAGAACGACATCCTGCTGCAGATGGGCTGCGACGAATTGCAGGGCTACCACTTCGCCCGGCCGATGTCGGCACAGGCGCTGCAGTCCTGGGCCCAGGACGGCGACAACCGCCGCAGTGCCGGCAACAGTCCGCTGGCGTTTTCCGACTCGGTGCTCGGCAACGTTTGATGCTCGGAAAATCGCACCAAAGTTTCAGCTGAATGGTACGATTCCGGTAACAAATAGAAACCGCACTGCGCAGTCCGCGTGGGAGCGCGAGGCAGGAGGTGTCCCCGATGCTCTATCTCCCGACTTCGCACGACCCCTGGGGCGTCCTGGCCTCGGTGGTGATCGCTGCGCTGGCGTCCTATGTCGCGCTCGACCTGGCGTCGCGCGTGCACCGGCCGGAGCGCCTGGCAGCGCTGCTCTGGGCAATGGGTGGTTCGCTGGTGATGGGCGTCGGCATCTGGTCCATGCACTTCATCGGCATGCTGGCGTTCTCCCTGCCGACCCAGCTCGGCTACAGCCACGGCCTGACCCTCGCATCGCTGTGCGCCGCCGTGCTGACGTCCGCCGTGGCACTCGGCGTGGCCAGCCAGCGGCGGCTGGACGCCACCCGGCTGGTGGCCGGTGCGCTGGTCATGGGCATGGGCATCTGCACCATGCACTACGCCGGCATGGCCGCCCTGGACATGTCGCCCGCCATCGTCTGGGACGCGGCCTGGGTGCTGGCCTCGGCGACGATCGCCGTCGTGGCCTCGGGCGTGGCGCTGTGGCTGTTCTTCTGGCTGCGCAGCTTCGACGACCTGCGGCGCAGGCCCTACCAGTTCGGCGCGGCCGCGGTGATGGGCCTGGCGATCTCGGGCATGCACTACACCGGCATGCAGGCCGCGGCCTTTCCGGAAGGAACGCTATGCCTCAGCGCGGATGCATTGGGCGGCTCCGCCCTGGCGGTGGCGGTGGGCCTGGTCTGTGCCGTGCTGCTGGCAGCGACGCTGGTTCTGGCCGCGCTGGACAGCCGCGTGCAGCGCGACAACGCATCGCTCGGAGCCGCCCATGCGCGGTTGCGTTCGGTGGAGTCGGCCAATGACGCGCTGCACCGGCGCGTGTTCAGCGATGCGCTGACCGGTCTGCCGAACCGCCTGCTGTTCGAGGACAGGTTGCTGCACGCGCTGCAGCGGCACGACCGGGCGGCCGAACGCGGCGGCGGACGCAAGCCGGAGAAGATCGGCGTGCTGTTCGTCGACCTGGACGGCTTCAAGCCCGTCAACGACACCTATGGCCATGCCGCCGGCGATGCGGTGCTCAGGGAGGCGGGCGAGCGCCTGCAGCGGCTCGCGCGCAACAGCGACACCGTGGCGCGCATGGGCGGCGACGAATTCCTGCTGCTGGTGGAGGATGCCGGCAGCGTGGCCGACTGCATGGCGCTGGCCGGCCGCGTGGTGCAGGCGCTGGACGCTCCTTTTCTGGCTGCCGGGCGCACTGTCCGGGTGGCCGGCTCGGTCGGCGTGGCGGTCTATCCGGAGCACGGCCAGCGCGACAAGCTGGTGGCCAATGCCGATGCGGCGATGTACGCCGCCAAGCGCAACGGCGGCAACGGCTGCGCCCTGTTCGAGGCGCACATGGACCTCAATGCCGGCGAGCAGATGAGCCTGCTGAACGACCTGCGCCAAGCCGTGGCGCGCGGCCAGCTGGCCTTGCACTACCAGCCCAAGGTCGACGGGCAGCGCGGGGTGGTCCACGGCGTGGAGGCGCTGCTGCGCTGGCAGCATCCGGTGCGCGGGCTGGTGGAGCCGGACCGCTTCATCACGCTGGCCGAGCGCTTCGGCCTCATCAACCAGTTGGGCGCGTGGGTCATCGAGGAGGCCTGCCGCCAGATGGCGGCCTGGGCCCGCGAGGGGTTGCACATGCGCGTGTCCATCAACCTGTCGGTGCACCAGCTGCGTGAGAGCGACCTCGTGCAGCGCATCGCCCAGGCGCTGCAGAACCATGCCGTGCCGGCCTCGCAGCTGCTGTGCGAGATCACCGAGTCGGTGGCGATGGAAGACGTGCAGGAAACGCAGCGCGTGTTCGACGACCTGGCGCGCGTCGGCGTGTTCCTGGCCATCGACGACTTTGGCGTGGGCTATTGCAGCCTGAGCTACCTGCGCCAGTTGCCGGCGCACCAGCTCAAGATCGACCGCAGCTTCGTGCAGGACCTGGAGCAAAGCCAGGATGCGCGTGCCGTGGTGGATGCCGTGATCCGGCTCGCGCATGCGCTCGGCCTGCGCGTGGTCGCAGAAGGCGTGGAGACCGCCGGCCAGAGCCAGATCCTGCTGCAGATGGGTTGCGACGAACTGCAGGGCTTCCACTTCGCCCGGCCGATGCCGGCCGATGCGCTGCTGGCCTGGGCGCGCGGCCAGCAGACGGCCCAGCCGCCGCTGGTGTTCTCCGCGTCCGTGCTGGGCGCGCTGTAGAGCGCGGCTCGGGCGGCCTCAGCGGTTGCGCGACTTCATCGCGCGCTCGACCTCGCGCTTGCCTTCGCGGTCCTTGATGGTGTCGCGCTTGTCGTGCTCGGCCTTGCCCTTGGCCAGCGCGATCTCGCACTTCACGCGGCCGTCCTTCCAGTGCAGGTTGAGCGGCACCAGCGTGTAGCCCTTTTGCTCGATCTTGCCCGTGAGGCGCTTAATCTGCTCCTTGTGCAGCAGCAGCTTCTTGGTGCGCACGGCGTCGGGGTTCACGTGCGTGGAGGCCGAGCGCAGCGGATTGATCTGGCAGCCGACGATGAACATCTCGCCGTCGCGCACGATCACATAGCCATCGGTCAGCTGCACCTTGCCTTCGCGCAAGGCCTTCACTTCCCAGCCTTCCAGCACCATGCCGGCCTCGTACTTCTCCTCGAAGAAGTAGTTGAAGGCGGCCTTCTTGTTGTCGGCGATGCGGGAGGAAGTTGCTTGGGGTTTCTTGGCCATGGCCTGTGCAGGTGGGGACAAATGCCTGCGAAGCAAGCCTGTCTAGAATCCGGCGGAACCCGTGATTCTATGAAAACCGTCCAGAAGTCCGTCCTGATCTGGTACAGCGCCGAGCAGATGTTCGATCTGGTGGCCCAGGTCGACCAATATCCCCAGTTCCTGCCCTGGTGCGACCGGGCCGCCGTGCTCGAGCGCCATGCAGACGGCATGACGGCCGAGGTCGGCATCGCCTTTGCCGGCATCCACCAGGGATTCACCACGCGCAACACCCATGTGCCGGGCCGGCAGATCGCCATGCGGCTGGTCAAGGGGCCGTTCTCCAAGCTCGAGGGCGACTGGAGCTTCCAGCCCGTAGGCGACGGCACGCAGGGCGCCTGCCGCGTCGGCCTGGAGCTGCGCTACGGCTTTTCCAGCATGGCGCTGGCGGCCGTGGTCGGCCCGGTGTTCGACCGCATCGCGGGCAGCCTGGTCGACGCCTTCGTCAAGCGTGCCGAGCAGGTCTACGGCGGATGACGCCCTCCATCAGCGTCGAGGTGGTGGCGGCGGCCGGGCCGCGGCAGGTGGTCGAGGCCCGTCTGCAGCTGCCGGCCGGCGCCTGCCTGGCCGATGCCTTGCAAGCCGCGCAGGCCCTGGCGGAATTCGGGGGCCTGGTGCTGGCCGAGATGCCGACCGGCATCTGGGGGCGCAAGGCGATGCCCGCGCAGCGCTTGCATGAGGGCGACCGCGTCGAGTGCTACCGGCCTTTGCTGGTGGACCCCAAGGTGGCGCGGCGCGAGCGGTTCGCGCAGCAGGGCGCACGCGCGACAGGCCTGTTCGCCAAGCGCCGGCCTGGCGCCAAGGCCGGTTACTGAAGCTGGGCGTTGCGCGCGCAGTCGCGTGCGATGACGTCCTGCGTACGGCGCGTCTCGGCGGCACGCTGCGCATCGTCGAGGAACTCGCGCTCGCCCTGGGCGGTGGTGCGCGTGATGCGGATGCCCGAATCCAGGCTGGCCTTGTTTTGCCGGGCACGCGCGCAGTTCTCGGCACGGGCCTTGGCCTGCACCTCCTGGGCGGCCTTCTGCTTGGCGGCTTCTGCGGCCTCGGCCTGTTGGCGACGCTGCTCGAGCTCCTTGTCCTGGCCGCTGGGCGGGGCGGGCGTGGCGGAGGCTGCAAGCGCTGCAACTGCAGCCGGCGCGGGCGCCACCGCACGTGCCGCGCCGCTGGGCCGTTGCACGATGTTCTTTTCGGGGATGTCGGCCGGCGGCGGTCGGTCGCTGAACACGGCCTTGCCGTTGGCGTCGCGCCACATCCATTGGGCCGCAGCCGGCATGGACAAGGCTGTTCCCAGGATCAGCAACAGAGCAACCACGGTGCGCATCGGGCCAGTGTAGCGGCCGGTTTCCGCGCGAATCGCACCCGGGTACAATCTTTTTTTTGGAGCTTTCTCATGCGCCTCCTCGGAAAAGCGCTCACCTTCGACGATGTGTTGTTGGTGCCGGCGTTCTCCCAAGTCCTGCCCAAGGACACCTCCCTCGCGACCCGTTTCTCCCGCAACATTGCCTTGAACCTGCCTCTGGTGTCCGCCGCCATGGACACGGTGACCGAGGCGCGCCTGGCCATCGCCATCGCGCAAGAGGGCGGCATGGGCATCGTGCACAAGAACCTCACGGCCCAGCAGCAGGCGGCCGAGGTGGCGCGCGTCAAGCGCTACGAATCCGGCGTGCTGCGCGACCCGGTCGTCATCACCGCCGACCACACGGTGCTGCAGGTCATGCAGCTGTCCGACGAACTCGGCATCTCGGGGTTCCCGGTGCTCGAGGGCGGCAAGGTCATCGGCATCGTGACCGGCCGCGACCTGCGCTTCGAGACGCGCTACGACGTCAAGGTGCGCGACATCATGACGCCGCGCGAGCGCCTCATCACCGTGCCGGACGGCACCACGCTGGTGGACGCCAAGGCGCTGCTGAACAAGCACAAGCTCGAACGCCTGCTGGTCGTCAACGACGCCTTCGAGCTCAAGGGCCTGATCACGGTGAAGGACATCACCAAGCAGACCAGCTTCCCCAACGCCGCGCGTGATGCCTCGGGCCGCCTGCGTGTCGGCGCGGCTGTCGGCGTGGGCGAGGGCACCGAGGAGCGTGTCGAGGCCCTGGTCAAGGCCGGCGTCGACGCCATCGTGGTCGACACCGCCCACGGCCACAGCAAGGGCGTGATCGAGCGCGTGCGCTGGGTCAAGCAGAACTACCCGCAGGTCGACGTGGTCGGCGGCAACATCGCCACCGGCGCGGCCGCGCTGGCGCTGGTGGAAGCCGGCGCCGATGCGGTCAAGGTCGGCATCGGCCCCGGCTCGATCTGCACCACGCGCATCGTGGCCGGTGTCGGCGTGCCGCAGATCATGGCGGTGGACAACGTCGCCACGGCACTGGCCGGCTCGGGCGTCCCGCTGATCGCCGACGGCGGCATCCGCTACAGCGGTGACATCGCCAAGGCGATCGCCGCCGGTGCCCACACCGTGATGATGGGCGGCATGTTCGCCGGCACCGAGGAGGCGCCCGGCGAGGTCATCCTGTTCCAGGGCCGCAGCTACAAGAGCTACCGCGGCATGGGCAGCATCGGCGCCATGCAGCAAGGCAGCGCAGACCGCTACTTCCAGGAATCGACCACCGGCAACCCCAACGCCGACAAGCTCGTGCCCGAGGGCATCGAAGGCCGCGTGCCCTACAAGGGCTCGATGATCTCCATCGTCTACCAGATGGCCGGCGGCGTGCGCGCCAGCATGGGCTACTGCGGTTGCGCCAGCATCGAGGAGATGCGCAGCAAGGCCGAGTTCGTCGAGATCACCACGGCCGGCATCCGCGAGAGCCACGTGCACGACGTGCAGATCACCAAGGAAGCGCCGAACTATCGGGCAGAATGATCCGCGCCTCTCAACCGTATACAAGGAGCGATTCATGGGTCTGATGTCTTTCATCAAGGAAGCTGGCGAGAAACTGTTCGGCAAGAAGCCCGAGGTGGCCGCGGCCGCCGCCGAGCCCAGCAGCCAGGACAAGCTGGCGGCTGCGAACGCGGTGGCCTCCAAGGCCATCGGCGACTACATCCGCGCGCAGAACCTGCCGGCCGATGCGCTGACGATCGCCTTCGATGGCGCGAGCCAGATCGTCACCGTGTCCGGAACGGTGCCTACGCAGGAGATCAAGGAAAAGATCGTCCTGTGCTGCGGCAACGTGGAGGGCGTCGTCGGTGTCAACGACGAGATCGTTTCGACCGAGCCGGCCGACCTGAGCCAGTACCACACCGTGGTGCGCGGCGACACGCTGTCGGCCATCGCCAAGAAGTTCTACGGCAACGCCAACGCCTATCCCAAGATCTTCGAGGCCAACAAGCCGATGCTCTCGCACCCGGACAAGATCTATCCAGGCCAGGTGCTGCGCATTCCCCCGCAGGCCTGATTCCCCCGCATCTCCACGGCACGGGCAGCACACGCTGCCCGTTTCACTTTCGCAAGCCATGAACCACGACAAGATCCTCATCCTCGACTTCGGCTCCCAGGTCACGCAGCTGATCGCACGGCGCGTGCGCGAGGCGCATGTGCTCAGCGAAGTGCACCCCTGCGACGTGACGGACGAATGGGTGCGCGCCTACGCGGCCGACGGCCACTTGAAGGGTGTGATCCTGTCGGGCAGCCATGCCAGCGTCTACGAGGACACGACGGACAAGGCACCCCAGGCCGTGTTCGAGCTCGGCGTTCCGGTCCTGGGCATCTGCTACGGCATGCAGACCATGGCGCACCAGCTGGGCGGCAAGGTGGAGGGTGGCCACAAGCGTGAGTTCGGCTTTGCGTCGGTGCGCGCCCGCGGGCACACGAAGTTGTTCGATGGCATCCAGGACTTCGCCACGCCCGAAGGGCACGGCATGCTGGACGTCTGGATGAGCCATGGCGACAAGGTCACCGAGCTGCCGCCGGGCTTCAAGCTCATGGCCTCGACCGACAGCTGCCCCATCGCCGGCATGGCCGACGAGGCGCGCCGCTTCTATGCCGTGCAGTTCCACCCCGAGGTCACGCACACGAAGCAGGGCCACGCGATCCTGGAGCGCTTCGTGCGCGGCATCTGCGCGGCCGGGGCCGACTGGGTCATGAAGGACCACATCGCCGAAGCCGTCGAGAAGATCCGCGAGCAGGTCGGCGACGAGGAGGTGATCCTGGGCCTGTCCGGCGGTGTCGACTCCAGCGTCGCTGCTGCGCTGATCCACCGCGCGATCGGCGACCAGCTCACCTGCGTGTTCGTCGACCATGGCCTGCTGCGCCTGAACGAGGGCGACCTCGTGATGGACATGTTCGTCGGCAAGCTGCACGCCAAGGTCATCCGCGTCGACGCGAGCGACCTGTTCCTCGGCAAGCTGGCGGGCGTCAGCGACCCCGAGGCCAAGCGCAAGATCATCGGTGGCGAGTTCGTCGCCGTGTTCAAGCAGGAGGCCGCCAAGCTCGTGGGCGCAGGCGCCAAGGGCGCCAAGTGGCTGGCCCAGGGCACGATCTACCCCGACGTGATCGAGTCCGGCGGCGCCAAGAGCAAGAAGGCCGTCACCATCAAGAGCCACCACAACGTGGGCGGCCTGCCCGAACAGCTCGGCCTCAAGCTGCTGGAGCCCCTGCGCGACCTGTTCAAGGACGAGGTGCGCGAACTCGGCGTGGCGCTGGGCCTGCCGCCCGAGATGGTCTACCGCCACCCCTTCCCGGGCCCGGGCCTGGGCGTGCGCATCCTGGGTGAGGTCAAGAAGGAATACGCCGACCTGCTGCGCCGCGCCGACGCGATCTTCATCGAGGAGCTGCGCAACTTCCGCGACGACACGACGGGCAAGACCTGGTACGACCTCACCAGCCAGGCCTTCACGGTGTTCCTGCCCGTCAAGAGCGTGGGCGTGATGGGCGACGGCCGCACCTACGACTACGTGGTCGCGCTGCGCGCCGTGCAGACCAGCGACTTCATGACGGCCGACTGGGCCGAGCTGCCCTATGCGCTGCTCAAGAAGGTCTCGAGCCGCATCATCAACGAGGTGCGCGGCATCAACCGCGTGACCTACGACGTGAGCAGCAAGCCGCCCGCGACCATCGAGTGGGAGTGAGCCAGGACGGCCTGTTCGGCGACGCCGCACCGGCGCCCGCGCCGCTGGAGCGGCCGGAACCGCCGGCGCCCGGCCATGCCTGCGCGCTGTTCTTCGCGCTGCAGCCCGAACCCGAGGACGCGCAGCGGCTGACGGCGCAGGCCGATGCGTTGCTGCAGGGCGCATCGGCTTACCGGGTGGCGCCAGAACGGCTGCACGTCTCACTGCATGGCCTGGGCGAGCATGCGCATGTGCCCGAGCGCCTGGTCGAGCAGGCACTGCGTGCCGGCCAGAGCCTGCACTTCCCGCCGATCGACCTGGCCTTTGACCGGTTGCTGAGCTTCGGCGCCGGCGACAGGCGCCCCGCCGTGGTCGACAACGCCCGGCCCAACCAGGCCTTGCGCGACCTGCACCTGCAGTTGGGCATCGCGCTGGCCGACGCCGGCGTGCCGGTGCCCCAGCGCACGTTCGTCCCCCACCTGAGCCTGTGGTGGAGCCCGGTGGCGCTCGTCCCCACGGCCGTCGCGCCCACGCATTGGACGGCGCGCCGGCTGCGGCTGATCTGGAGCCATGTGGGCCGCAAGCAGTACCAGCGGATCGGCGACTGGCCGCTGGCCTGAGCATCGGCCGCCTGACCGGTTGGCGCGCTGGTCCGGCCCCTCCACAATCGCGGCCATGTCTCTCGCCGATACCCATTTGCGCCAGGTCCTCGCGGCGATGGCCGGGCCCGCCGCGCGCCCGCGTGAAGACCAGCTCGCCGCCGTGGCAGCGCTGGTCGAGCAACAGGCCCGCGTGCTCGTCGTGCAGGCCACCGGCTGGGGCAAGTCTGCGGTCTACTGGGCCGCGACCTCGGCCCTGCGCGCCACGGGAAAAGGCCCCACGCTGATCGTCTCGCCGCTGCTGGCGCTGATGCGCGACCAGGTCGACGCGGCCGCACGCGGCGGCTTGCGCGCGGCCACCATCAACTCGACCAACCTCGACGACTGGGACAGCGTCTTCGACGCCATCGCCGCCGACCGGCTGGACGTGCTGCTGGTCTCGCCCGAGCGGCTCGGCAATCCCGGCTTCGCACGGCGCCTGCCCCAGTTGCTCGCCACGACCGGCCTGGTCGTCATCGACGAGGCGCACTGCATCTCCGACTGGGGCTTCGACTTCCGGCCCGACTACCAGCGCCTGTCGAAGACGCTGCTGGGCATCGCGGCCGGCACGTCGGTGCTGGCAACGACCGCCACGGCCAACCAGCGCGTGACCGAGGACATCGCGCGCCAGCTGGGCCCGGACACGCAGACCTTCCGCGGCTCGCTCGCACGGTCCTCGCTGCGCTTGGCCGTGGTGCCCGGGCTGGGGCCGCTGGAGCGCCTGGCCTGGGTGGCCGATGCGCTGGACACCTTTGCGGGCTCGGGCATCGTCTACGCGCTGACAGTGGCCGAGACCGAGCGGCTGGCCGGCTTCCTGCAGTCCTGCGGCTTCGAGGTCGCGGCCTACCACGGCGGGCTGGAGACTGCGGCGCGCCAGCACGTCGAGGACGCGCTGCGCCGCAACGCGCTCAAGGCCGTGGTGGCCACGTCCGCGCTGGGCATGGGCTACGACAAGCCCGACCTGGCCTTCTGCATCCACGTCGGCTCGCCGTCCTCGCCGGTGGCCTACTACCAGCAGGTGGGCCGCGCCGGCCGCGCGCTGGACGATGCCGTGGCCGTGCTGCTGCCGGCCGAGACCGACGAGCGCATCTGGGCCTACTTCGCCACGGCCGGCGTGCCCGACGAGCGGCGCGTGGGCCAGATCCTCGGGGCGCTGGCCGGCGGCGCCCAGGGCCTGGTGGCGCTGGAGAACGCCACCGGCATCCGGCGCGGCCGGCTCGAAGGGCTGCTCAAGATCCTGGCCGTGGAAGAGGTGGTGCAGCGCGAGGGCCCGGCATGGGCGCTGACCGGCCAGCCCTGGACTTTCGATGCACAGCGCTGGCAGGCGTTGGGCGCGGTGCGGCAGCGCGAGGCGGGCCTCATGCGGGCGTTCGCCGCCGGGCAGGGCTGCCTGATGCGCTTCCTGCAAGAGGCACTGGACGACCCCGCGCCCAGCGACTGCGGCCGCTGCAGCGTGTGCACGGGCCGCCTGCCGGCGCCAGGCGCGCAGCCCGGCGCAGCGCGCGTGGAGGCTGCGCGCGCCTACGCGCGCGGGCAGGACGTGGTGATCGAGCCGCGCAAGCTCTGGCCCACGGGCGGTGCGCGCAAGGGCCGCATCACGGGTTGCGGTGAAGGCCGCGCGCTGGCCTTCGCCGACGATCCCGGCTGGGCCGATGCGCTGCTGCCGCTGTTCGCAGCCGTCGATGCCGAGGCACCGGAACCCGTGCTGGACGGCGTGGTGGCCGTGCTCGGCCGCTGGCGGCGCAGCTGGGGCACGCGGCCGGTGGCCGTGGTGCCCATGCCCTCGGCCACGCATCCCCGGCTGGTGGCATCGGTGGCCGCGCACGTGGCGCAGGTGGGGCGGCTGCAGCTTGTCGATGCCTTGCGGCTGGCCGGGCCGTTGCCGGATGCCGATCTCGCATCCGGCGCCAAGGTGGCCGCGCTGAACCGGGCGCTGGCGCTGCAGCCTGGGATCGATGTACCGCAAGGGCCGCTGCTGCTCGTCGCCGACCGCTACCGCAGCGGCTGGGCTGTGACGGTGGCCGCGGCACTGCTGCGCGAGGCGGGTGCCGGGGCGGTGCTGCCGCTGGTGTTGCACCAGGCGCCTTGAGCTGACCGACACCGTGCCAGCCGTTGCGGCCGATGCCTGCCTGATCCGCCTGGCTGAATTGTGCGCGCCGTCGAGAGGGCAGACGCGCGACGGCGACTTCCACGCGCCAGGCAGCCGGGTTGAAAAGCTGTCCCTGCGGACCCACGTGAGGAGTCCGAAGGCAACGAACTGGAACCGAAGATGCCCTACACCAAGTCTCCTGAAGCCATCGCCCAGCTCACGCCCGAGCAGTTCCGCGTGACCCAGCGCAGCGGCACCGAACGCCCCGGCACGGGCGAGTACCTGGACAACCACGCGCCGGGCATCTATGTGGACATCGTCTCGGGCGAGCCGCTGTTCGCGTCGTCCGACAAGTTCGAGTCGGGCTGCGGCTGGCCGAGCTTCACCAAGCCCATCGTGCCGGCGTACGTGAACGAGCTGCGCGACGCGAGCCACGGCATGGTGCGCACCGAGGTCCGTTCGGTCCACGGGGACAGCCACCTCGGGCACGTCTTCCCCGACGGCCCGGCCGACCGCGGCGGCCTGCGCTACTGCATCAATTCGGCCTCGCTGCGCTTCGTGCACCGCGAGAACATGCAGGCCCAGGGCTATGGCGAGTACCTGAACCAGGTCGAGGAGGTTTGAGATGGCGACCGAACGCGCAGTGCTGGCGGGTGGCTGCTTCTGGGGCATGCAGGACCTGATCCGCAAGATGCCGGGCGTCGTGTCCACGCGGGTGGGCTACTCGGGCGGCGACGTGCCGAACGCTACATACCGCAACCACGGCACCCATGCCGAGGCCATCGAGATCGTGTTCGACCCGGCCGTGCTGAGCTACCGGCGCCTGCTCGAATTCTTCTTCCAGATCCACGACCCGACGACGCCGAACCGGCAGGGCAACGACCGCGGGTTATCCTACCGCTCGGCGATCTACTTCGCATCCGATGCCCAGCGGCGCGAAGCGCTCGACACCATCCAGGACGTCGAGGCGTCGGGCCTGTGGCCGGGCAAGGTGGTCACGGAGGTGGCGCCAGTGGGGGACTTCTGGCAGGCAGAGCCGGAGCACCAGGACTACCTGGAGCAACACCCCGGCGGCTACACCTGCCACTTCGTACGGCCCGGCTGGGTCTTGCCGCGGCGCGGCGCGGCCTGACGTCTAGCCGCCCTGCGACAGCCGGTACAGGAAGCGCGCCGTAGCGATCGCCCGGGCTGGCCACGCGCGCGTTGTGGGGCTGTGATTCCAGGTCGCCCCATTCGGGCTGGCATGGGCGGCGCCATGCCCCTTCAGCGGCGGGTACGCCGTTCCCCGTACTCGAAGATGCCCATGCCGGCCAGCATGGCCAGCACGAACACGGCCGCCTTGGCCTCGCCCATGCCCAACGCGACGAGCGCCGGCCCCGGGCAGAAGCCGGCCAGGCCCCAGCCGATGCCGAACACGAGGCCGCCCAGCACCAGGCGCCGGTCGATGCCATGGCCTTGCGGCAGCTGCATCGGCAGGCCGAGCAGGCTGCGCGTGCGCCGCCTGGCCAAGGTGAAGGCGACCAGGCCAACGGCGATGGCCCCGGCCATCACGAACGCCAGCGAAGGGTCCCAGGCCCCCGCGAGGTCCAGGAACCCCAGCACCTTGGCCGGATCGGCCATGCCGGACACGAGCAGGCCCAGGCCGAAGACCAGGCCCGCGAGCAGCGCGGTGACGAGGGGCATGGCGGGTGCCTCAGCCGTTCACCACGTGGCGCACCACGTAGACGGTGGCGAAGCCCGCGCCCATGAAAGCCAGCGTGGCGACCAGCGAGCGCAACGACAGACGCGACAGGCCGCACACGCCGTGACCGCTGGTGCAGCCCGCGCCGTAGCGCGTGCCCAGGCCGACCAGCAAGCCGGCTGCCACGAGCGTGGCCCAGCCGGCATCGATCTGCGGCCGGGGCAGGGCGGCGGCGAGGGCGTAGACCATGGGCGCGGCAAGCAGCCCGGCCAAGAAGGCCAGCCGCCAGCCCACACCCTCTGCGGACGGGCGCAGCAGTCCGCCCAGAACGCCGCTGATGCCAGCGATGCGGCCGTTGCAGAGCACCAGGATCGCGGCCGCCAGGCCGATCAGGGCGCCGCCGGCCAGCGCGGCGTAAGGGGTGAACGTGTTCCAGGCGATGGTCAAAGGGCGCTCCTCGGGCAGCAAGACGATTGCCCACTGTAGAAGATCGGCCGGCCCGACGGGCAGGGACGCGCGGCTGCATGTGCCGCCGAGGAAAAACGGCCACCGCAAGGTGGCCGTCGAGGCGCAAGTCCTTGGAAATGCTCAGTGCGCCGAAGCCGTCGAAGCCCCCAGGCCGGTCTCCGAGCGCACCTGCTGCGCCGCGAACAGCGGACGTTCCTTCTGGGCCTGGCGGCTCTTGTCGGTGACCGAGAACAGCCAGATGCCGACGAAGCCGATGGTCATCGAGAACAGCGCCGGCGATGCATAGGGAAAGGGGGCCGAGCCGGCCGGGTGGCCCAGCGTGGCCTCCCAGACCGAGGGCGACAGGATCGTCAGGCCAACCGAGGAGATCAGCCCCAGGAAGCCGCCGACCACTGCGCCGCGCGTCGTGCAGTCCTTCCACATGATCGACAGGAACAGCACCGGGAAATTCGCCGAGGCCGCCACCGCGAAGGCCAGCGAGACCATGAAGGCGATGTTCTGCTTCTCGAACGCGATGCCCAGCACCACGGCCACCACGCCGAGCGCGAGCGTGGTGATGCGCGAGACGCGCAGCTCGGACGCGCTGTCGGCCTTGCCGTGCTTGACCAGCGTGGCATAGATGTCGTGCGAGACCGCCGATGCGCCCGACAGCGTGAGCCCGGCCACCACCGCGAGGATGGTGGCGAAGGCCACGGCCGAGATGAAGCCGTAGAACACGTTGCCGCCGATGGCCTTGGCCACCAGCACGGCCGCCATGTTGGACGCGCCGGCACCACCGTGGATGACGCCCGTCACGGTGTCGGCGAACTCCGGATTGGTCAGCACCAGTGTGATCGCGCCGAAGCCGATGATGAAGATCAGCAGGTAGAAGTAGCCGATCCAGACCGTGGCCCAGCCCACCGACTTGCGTGCTTCCTTGGCGTCGGGCACGGTGAAGAAGCGCATCAGGATGTGCGGCAGGCCGGCGGTGCCGAACATCAGCGCCATGCCGAACGAGATCGCCGAGATCGGGTCTTTCACGAAGCCGCCCGGCCCCATGATGGACAGCCCGATGGACGCGGCCTCCTGCGGCGTCTTGCCGGTGTTGGATGCGATCTGCGTGCGCACCTCGACCGACCGGGCGAACAGCGCCTCGAACGAGAAGCCGAACTGCGCCAGCACCATGATGGCCATGAAGGTCACGCCCGACAGGAGCAGGCAGGCCTTGATGATCTGCACCCAGGTGGTGGCCGTCATGCCGCCGAACAGCACGTAGACCATCATGAGCACGCCCACGATGACCACCGCCATCCAGTAGTCCAGGCCGAACAGCAGCTTGATGAGCTGGCCCGCGCCGACCATCTGGGCGATCAGGTAGAAGGCCACGACGACCAGCGTGCCGGAGGCCGCGAACGCGCGGATCGGGCCCGGTTTGAAGCGGTAGCCGGCCACATCGGCAAAGGTGAACTTGCCCAGGTTGCGCAGCCGCTCGGCCATCAGGAAGGTCAGGATGGGCCAGCCCACGAGGAAGCCGATCGCGTAGATCAGGCCGTCGTAGCCGGTGGCCATGACGGCCGCCGAGATGCCCAGGAAGGAGGCGGCCGACATGTAGTCACCCGCGATCGCCAGCCCGTTCTGAAAGCCCGTGATGCCGCCGCCCGCGGTGTAGAAGTCGGAGGCCGACTTGGTGCGGCCTGCGGCCCACTTGGTGATGTAGAGCGTTCCCAGCACGAAGACCGAGAACATGCCGATCGCGATCCAGTTGGTGGGCTGCTTGGCGGCCTGGCCGATGTCGCCGCCGGCCGCGTGTGCAAGGGCGGCGCAGGCAGCGAGCGCCAGCGCGAAGAAGGTGTTGCGGCGCGCGTTCATGGTGTGGCGTCCTTCAGGATCTGGGCGGTCTCTCGGTCGTACTCGCCGTTGGCGCGGCGGATGTAGAGCAGCGTGATGAGGATGGTGAACACGATGACGCCGAGGCCGATCGGGATGCCGATGCTCGTGACGCCGCTGCCGATGGCCTGGGCCAGAAAGGGCTTGTCGAAGGCGATGAGTCCGATGTAGCCGTAGTAGACGACCAGCATCAAAACCGTCAGCGTCCAGCCGAAACGGCTGCGTTTGCGCCGCAGCGCCTGGTATCGGGGGTGGGACTGGATGCGTTGCACCACGTCCGCCATGTCCTTGGCCATGCTTGTCTCCAGGTAGTGTTCCTGGTGCGCATCTTCTGCCTGGCATGCCGGCTTGCGGTGGCGGCGCAACCATTCGTCATATGGGGCCGCGAGATCGCGCTTACTCCCAGCTGACATCCGCCGCGAACAGGTAGCCCGCGCCGTAGACGGTCTTGATGATGGTGGGCTCGTGCGCGTCGGGTTCGATCTTCTTGCGCAACCGCGAGATGCGCACGTCGATGCTGCGGTCGGTCGGCGAGAGGTCGCGCTCGCCCATCAGTTGCTCGCGCGTGAGGATCTGGTGCGGGCGCTCGACGAAGCAGCGCAGTACCTGGGTCTCGGCCGTGCCCAGCAGGTGTTCGCTGCCATCGGGCGCACGCAGCACATTGGCCGCGCAATCGATGCGCCAGCCCAAAAAGTTGGCGTAGCGGCGCTGGCCCGGTGCGCTGCCAGCGGCCAGGCTGCGCCGGCGCAGGATGCTGCGCACGCGCGCGACGAGTTCGCGCGACTCGAAGGGCTTGGTCACGTAGTCGTCGCCGCCGAGCTCCAGGCCCATCACGCGGTCGGCCGTGTGCCCGCGGCCGGTCAGGATCAGCACGCCGGCGCTGGATGCCGCGGCGATGCGGCGCATGAGGTCCAGGCCGTCCATGTCGGGCAGGCCCAGGTCGACGATGCACAGGTCGGGCTTCTCGAACTGCAGGCGGCGCAGCACGGCGCCCCCCGTGCCGAACACCTCGCAGGCGAAGCCGAAGTCGCGCAGCGCCGTCAGCACGAGCTTGGCCACGTCGGCATCGTCCTCGATCACATAGACCAGGGCGGGCGGGGCGCTGGCGTCGTTGCCGGCGCGGTGGTGTGTCTCGGCACTCATGTTTTTCCCTGTTCGATGGCGGCGGCCAGTTGCTCTGTGGTGAACGGCTTGCGCAGCAAAGGGCTGCCCGCATCGCGCGGCCAGTCGTCGGGCACGTTGCCGGTCATGATGACCACCGCCTTCGCGCAGCGGCTGTCGCGCGCAGCCCGGGCGAGCTGCACGCCGTCCAGCGGGCCGGCCATCACGAGATCGGTCAGCACCAGCGCGATGTCGGGCGTGGCGGCCAGGAGCTTGCGGGCTTCCGCCAGGTGCTCGGCCTCCAGCACCACATAGCCGAGTTCGAGCAGGTTGCGCCGCACCACGCGGCGCACCTGGGCATCGTCGTCCACGAGCAGGGCCAGGCCGCGCTGGCGCGGCGCGGCGCGCGCGGCGGGCCGCTCCTGGCGCGGCGCCTCGGCCGGGGCCTGCGCCGCCGGCAGCCAGACCGACACCGTCGTGCCTTCCCCGGGTGCGCTGCGCGCGTCCACGGCGCCACCGGACTGCTTGATGAAGCCATAGACCACGGCCATGCCCAGGCCCGTGCCGCGGCCGCCGCGCTTGGTCGTGAAGAAGGGCTCGAACAGATGGGCCAGCGTGTGGGCGTCCATGCCGATGCCGTTGTCCTGCACGTCGATGCGGATCGCGTCGCCGGGAGAGAGTTGCAGGGGTGCGGCGGCGGCGGCATCGATGCGCGTGGCGCAGGCACGCAGGCGGATGCGCGCTTGCGGGCCCAGGGACTCGCAGGCGTCGCGCGCGTTGAGCACCATGTTGATGAGGGCTTGCTCGAGCAGCGTGGGGTCGATCCAGGTCCACAGCGGTTCGCTGCCGGTGTCGATCTCCAGTTGCAAGGCCTCGGGCAGCACGCGCCGCACGAGGCCGGCCACGGTGGCGAGCAGGGCGCCCACGCTGACCGAATGCGCCTCCAGCGGCTGGCGCCGTGCGAAGCTCATGAGGCCCTTGACCAGATCGGCACCGCGGCGTGCGGCGCCCAGCGCCGGCAGCACGTACTCCTGTGTGGCGGCGTCCTCGGGCTGGCTGCGCGCCAGCGCGTCGAGGTTGCCGATGACCACGGTCAGGATGTTGTTGAAGTCGTGCGCGAGACCGCCCGTCAGGTGGGTCAGCGACTCCAGCTTGTGCGCGCGCGCCAGCAGCACCTGGGCGCGCCGCTCCTCGGTGATGTCGAAGGTCAGCTCGAAGCAGCCGCTCACGCTGCCGTCGCGTGCGCGCTCGGGTACCAGCGAGGTGCGCACGATGCGGCGTTCGCCGTGGGCGGTCTGCAGTTCGTACTCGAAGCTCTGGGCCTGGCCGCGCAGCGCGCGGAGCACGCGTGGCCGCACACCCGCATAGACCGCATCGCCGAGGAAGGCGCGGGCGCTGGCCCGGTCCGGCGCGCTGGTGTCCACGCGGAACCAGTCGTGGTAGGCGCGGTTCAGGTAGCGGTAGGTGCGCCCGGCATCGAAGAAGCCCACGGCCGCGGGGATGGAGTCCATCACCAGGCGCATGCGGTGTTCGCTGCGCTGCAACTCGGCCGTGCGTTCGGCGACGCGGGCCTCCAGTTGCTCGGTGTGGGCGCGGATGGTGGCTTCGGCATGCCGCTCGGCCGTCACATCGGAGTACAGCGTGACGAAGCCATGGCCGGGCACCGGCTCGCCACGGATGCGCAGCACCTGGCCGCCCGGCCGCGTGCGCTCGATCTCGTGCGCGCGAAAGGCCCGCGCCGCCGCCACGCGTTCGGCCACGAGGGCGGCCGCGTTGCCCGGGCCGTAGTCGCCGCGCTGGGCGTTGTAGGCGATGAAGCTCTCGAACGGCGCGCCCACATAGCCCATGGCCTCGGGAAAGTCGAGCAGCTTCAGGTAGGCACGGTTCCAGGCCACGAGCCTGAGGTCGCGGTCGAAGATGGACAGACCGCGGTCCAGCAGGTCCAGGCCGGCCTGCAGCGTCAGGTAGCGCGCGAGCGGCGCGCTGGCGTCGGAGGACGGTTCGTGGGTGGGCATGGCGTCCGGGCGAGCGTAACGCTTGCAACGGTCCTGGGGCACGGTGCAAACATTTGTTAAGTTTGGGCCACGGTCGTGCAACGTTCCTGGTGGATGCTGGCGGCCAAGGCGGCGGGCGATGTGATGCAATCGCCCGTCCCAACCATCCGCATCGTGCCCGAGGAGACGAGATGACAGAAGCCACCGCCCAGTACGCGCCACCGCCGGAGCTGGCCCGCAACGCCCATGTGTCTGGCCGCGCAGCCTACGACAAGCTGGTGGCCCAGGCCGAGACCGACCCCGAGGGCTACTGGGGCGGCCTGGCACGCGAGTTCATCAGCTGGCAAACGCCGTTCACGCAGGTGCTGGACCGCAGCCAGGCGCCGTTCTTCAAGTGGTTTGCCGACGGCCGGCTCAACGTTTCGTACAACTGCCTGGACCGCAACGTGGAGCGCGGCCTGGGCGAGAAGACCGCGCTCATCTTCGAAGCCGACGACGGCCAGGTCACCCGGGTCAGCTACAGCGAACTGCTGGAGCGCACCTGCCGCATCGCCAATGCGCTGCGCTCGCTGGGGGTGAAGAAGGGCGACCGCGTCGTCATCTACATCTCCATGTCGGTCGATGGGGTGGCAGCCATGCAGGCCTGCGCGCGCATCGGCGCCATCCATTCCGTGGTGTTCGGCGGCTTCTCGGCGCAGGCACTGCGCGACCGCATCGCCGACACGGGCGCCTCCATCGTGATCACGGCCGACCAGCAGGTGCGCGGCGGCAAGCAGCTGCCGCTCAAAGCCATCGTCGACGAGGCCATCGGCCTGGGCGGCTGCGAGAGCGTGCGCAACGTGCTGGTGGCCCGCCGCACGGGCGGCGCCGTGCCCTTTCAGGCGCCGCGCGACCTCTGGCTGGCCGAACTGACCGAAGGGCAACCGTCGAAGTGCGAACCCGAGTGGGTCGAGGCCGAGCATCCGCTGTTCCTGCTCTACACCTCTGGCTCCACGGGCAAGCCCAAGGGGGTGCAGCACTCCACGGGCGGCTACCTGCTGCAGGCGGCCGTGACGACCAAGTGGACCTTCGATCTGAAGGACGACGACGTGTTCTGGTGCACGGCCGACATCGGCTGGGTCACGGGCCACAGCTACATCGCCTACGGCCCGCTCGCACTCGGCGCCACCGAGATCGTGTTCGAGGGCGTGCCGACCTACCCGGACGCGGGGCGTTTCTGGAAGATGATCCAGGACCACAAGGTGACGGTGTTCTACACCGCGCCGACCGCGATCCGCTCGCTGATCAAGGCGGCCGAGGCGACGGAGGCCGTGCACCCCAAGCAGTACGACCTGTCCAGCCTGCGCATCCTGGGTTCGGTCGGCGAACCGATCAACCCCGCGGCCTGGGAGTGGTACCACCGCCATGTGGGTGGCGGCCGCTGCCCCATCGTCGACACGTTCTGGCAGACCGAGACGGGCGGCCACATGATCACGCCGCTGCCAGGCGCTACCACGCTGGTGCCGGGCTCGTGCACGCTGCCGTTCCCGGGCATCGCGGCGGCCATCGTCGACGAGACCGGCAACGACGTGCCGCACGGCCATGGCGGCATCCTGGTCGTCAAGCAGCCCTGGCCCGGCATGATCCGCACCATCTGGGGCGACGCCGAGCGCTTCGTCAAGAGCTACTACCCGCCTGAGCTCAAGGGCTACTACCTGGCCGGCGACGGCGCGATCCGCGACGCGCAGACGGGCTACTTCACGATCACGGGCCGCATCGACGACGTGCTGAACGTCTCGGGCCACCGCATGGGCACCATGGAGATCGAGTCGGCCCTGGTCGCCAAGACCGACCTCGTGGCCGAGGCGGCCGTGGTCGGCCGGCCCGACGACACCACGGGCGAAGCCATCTGCGCCTTTGTCGTGCTCAAGCGCCCGCGCCCGCATGGCGAGGAGGCCAAGCAGATCGCCAAGGAACTGCGCGACTGGGTGGCCAAGGAAATCGGGCCGATTGCCAAGCCCAAGGACATCCGCTTCGGCGACAACCTGCCCAAGACGCGCTCGGGCAAGATCATGCGGCGGCTGCTGCGTTCCATCGCCAGGGGCGAGGCGATCACCCAGGACACGAGCACCTTGGAGAACCCCGCCATCCTGGAGCAGTTGGCCCAGGCCAACTGATTCGACGCGGTCAGGCCAAAGGCCTTGCGCAGGCCCCCCCGAATCCGGTAAAACCCGCAGCTTTGCTGCTACTGCGTTGTGCCCCCTGTGGCGCGAACGCAGGCCTTGCGGGAAACGCGCAACCCATGCGCACGGGGGATTCGATGTCTGAATTGGTCATGGTCCTGGGCGGTGCCGCTGCGGTGTTCCTGTTGTGGAGCCTGGTACGGCCGCGCGTCGATCCGGCCGGCGATCTGTACGCGCTGGCTGTTTCCGACTTTGGCGCTGCGGCGGGCAATGGAATCCAGGCGGCAGACCTGCACCACTGGCAGGCCCTGGGCCGTTTCGATTTCGCCATCACCGACACAGAGCGGCACCAGGCCGTGTTGCATGCGGCGCTGGCCGAACTCGGCCCGCTGTGCATGGCGACGCTGCATGCGCCGGTGGAGGTGGGCGGGCGGGTGGAGGTGCGTGTCGGCAACCACCGCGTGGGCTTTCTGTTCGATGGCGATGCTTCGCGCTTCCAGCGGCGCCTGGCCTACGAGAGCCGGGCGGGCCAGACCAGCCAGTGTGGCGCCCGCATCGTGACGGCCGTCGAAGGCAGCCGCAAGACGGTGTCGATCCTGCTGGACCTCAAGCCGTTCCGGCATTGAGGCGCTCGGCGCTCAGGCGCGGCCTGGGAGCAGCAGCCGTTTGCGTGGCGCCGGTTCGGGCAGCACGAGTTGCGCCTCTCGCGCCACGCGCACGCAGTCCTTGAGGTGTTCCTCGCCGAGGAAGCGGATGGCGCTGTAGCCGACCAGTGCCGAGATCGCCTGGCCTGCGAAAGGCACGTACTTGGCGGCCTGCTTGGTCGTGAGGCGCATGCCCACGGCGGCGGCGGCCTTGAGCACGAGATCGCGCGTGATGAACTTGCCGATGAGTACGGAGCCGACCATGTTGACGGCCTTTTGCACCTGGTCGCGCTGTTGCGGCTCCAGGCGTCCGATCTGCTCGGCCGTGAGGCCGAACTCCGCGCTGACGGCCGGGATCAGGCGCGACAGCACGGCGGCGTCGACGGCCCAGTCGAGCCCTGGCACGGGCATGGCGCTGGCTGCCGCAGCGACCATGGCCTTGCCGTGCAGCATGCGCCGGCCGCGCCGGACCGCCGCGACGAGGCGCTCATCGCCCTGGGCCAGTTCGAGCGCCGTGGCCATGGCGTCTACTTGCTCTTGACCATCCCGTAGACGAGCAGCAGCACGACGGCGCCCACGATGGAGGCGATCCAGCCGGCCGGGTCACCGGGGGCATACCAGCCCATCTTCTGGCCAGCCCAGCCCGCCAGCAGCGAGCCGGCGATGCCGAGGATGGAGGTCATGATGATGCCCAGCTTGTCGTCGCCGGGCTTGAGCGCGCGCGCCAGCAGACCCACGATGAAGCCGACGATGATGGTGCCGATCAAAGAGAACATGGTGTATGCAAGGAGAGTGGAAGGCCCGGGCAATGTACATGAAGCCCGAACCCCGGCTTGTCAGGAAGTTTCCAGTTGCTCGGACAGCCCGAGCCACTCTTCTTCCTGCGCGCTCAGCTGCTCGCCGACCTGCTTGAGGCGGCGGCCGGCCTCGGCCATCTCGGCCGGCGCCAGGGGCTGGCTCAGCCGTTGTTCGAGCGCCGCCTTTTCCTCGGTCAGCGCGGCGATGCTGCGGTCCAGCTTCTCGATCTGCTTCTTGAGCGGGCGCAGGCGTTCGTTCTGCTCCTGGCGGCTCTGGGCGTCCTGCTTGCGCTGGACCGCCGCGGGCGC
Source organism: Pseudorhodoferax soli (assembly GCF_003337555.1). Lineage (GTDB taxonomy): Bacteria > Pseudomonadota > Gammaproteobacteria > Burkholderiales > Burkholderiaceae_C > Pseudorhodoferax > Pseudorhodoferax soli. Next base: position 278,241 of record NZ_QPJK01000003.1, read on the forward strand.
CGGTGCCGGCGTGGCGGCGGCCTTGGGCACCGGCGCGGCCTTGAGCTCTTCGCGCAGGCGCTTGGATTCGTCGAGCAGGTAGCGCTGGTAGTCGTCCAGGTCGCCGTCGAATGGCTCCACGCCGCCGCGCGAGACCATCCAGAACTCGTCGCAGACCGAGCGCAGCAGGGCCCGGTCGTGGCTGACCAGCATGACCGTGCCTTCGAACTCGTTGAGCGCCATGGCCAGCGCCTCGCGGGTGGCCAGGTCCAGGTGGTTGGTCGGCTCGTCGAGCAGCAGCAGGTTGGGGCGCTGCCAGACGATCATGCACAGCACCAGGCGCGCCTTCTCGCCGCCGCTCATGCTGCCCACGGCCTGCTTGACCATGTCGCCGCTGAAGTTGAAGGTGCCAAGGAAGCTGCGCAGGTCCTGCTCGCGCGTGCCCTGGCCAGCCAGCTTGCCGGCGGCGGTGGTCTCCTTGACCAAGCCGATCATGTGCTCCAGCGGGGTATCGGCCGGGTGCAGCACGTCGAGTTCCTGCTGCGCGAAGTAACCGATGTTCAGGCCCTTGCCTTCCAGGATCTCGCCCTGGATGGGCCGCAGCGCGCGCGCCACCGTCTTGACCAGCGTCGACTTGCCCTGGCCGTTGGCGCCCAGGATGCCGATGCGCTGTCCGGCCAGCACCGACTTGTTGACCTTCTGCACGATGACGGTGGGGCCGGTGCCCGCGGGCGCGTCTTCCGGCGGCGGGTAGCCGAAGGTGGCGTCCGACATCGACAGCATCGGGTTGGGCAGGTTGGCAGGTTCCTTGAACTCGAAGGTGAACTCGGCCTCGGCCAGGAGCGGCGCGATCTTCTCCATGCGGTCCAGCGCCTTGACCCGGCTCTGCGCCTGCTTGGCCTTGCTGGCCTGGGCCTTGAAGCGGTTGATGAACTTCTGCAGGTGGGCGATCTTGTCCTGCTGCTTGGAGAACGAGGCCTGCTGCAGCTCCATCTTCTCGGCGCGCATGTCCTCGAACTTGGTGTAGTTGCCGCCGTAGCGGTTGAGCTTGGCGGCCTCGATGTGCACCGTCACGTCGGTGATGGCATCCAGGAATTCGCGGTCATGGCTGATCACCAGCAAGGTGCCCATGTAGCGCTTGAGCCAGGCTTCCAGCCAGACCAGGGCGTCCAGGTCCAAGTGGTTGGTCGGCTCGTCGAGCAGCATGAGGTCGGACGGGCACATCAGCGCGCGCGCCAGCTGCAAACGCATGCGCCAGCCGCCCGAGAAGCTGTTGACGGGGTTCCCGAGTTCAGTGGTCTTGAAGCCCAGGCCGAGGATCAGCGCCTGTGCGCGCGCCTGGGCGTCGCCCGAGCCGGCGTCGTACAGGGCCATGTAGGCGTTGGCCATGCGCTCGCCGTCGTCAGTGGCTTCGGCGGCCGCCACTTCCTGCTGCGCGGCCAGCAGCGTGGTGTCGCCTTCGATCACGAAGTCGGTGGCGCTCTGGTCGGTCTCGGGCATGTCCTGCGCCACCTGGGCCAGGCGCCACTGCGGCGGCACGTAGAAATCGCCGCCATCTTCGTGCAGCGTGCCGTTGAGCAGCGCGAACAGCGTGGACTTGCCCGCGCCATTGCGGCCCACCAGGCCGACTTTCTCGCCAGGGTTGATGGTGACGCTGGCGCTGTCCAGCAGCACCTTGGCGCTGCGGCGCAGGACGACGTTCTTGAGGGTGATCATGGCGATGAGATCACCACGCTGCGGTGACCGAAAGAATTAAAGAAGGCTGAGGGCTTCGCGTGTCACCAGCAGCACCTGGTCTGCACCAGCGCTGGTGTCCAGCCACACGACTTCGAGCGCCGGGAAGGCGGCTTCGAAGTAGGGGCGCTCATTGCCGATTTCCAGCACCAACACCGCGAAAGGCGCCATTTTCGCAGAAAGCTCCTGCAGCAGCCGGCGGATGAAGTCCATCCCGTCTTTCCCGCCTGCCAATGCCAGCGTCGGCTCGGCCTGGTACTCGGCGGGCAACGCGGCCATGCTGTCGCTGTTCACGTAGGGCGGGTTGCACAGCACCAGGTCGAACGGGCCGCCCACACGGGCCAGCCCATCGGACTCGACCAGTGTGATGCGATCGGCCAGGTCGTGCCGGTCCACGTTGATGCGGGCCACGGCCAGGGCGTCAGGCGACAGGTCGGCCGCCTCGACCTGCACCTCGGGCCAGGCCATGGCCGCCAGCACCGCCAGGCTGCCGTTGCCGGTGCACAGGTCGAGCACGCGGCGCGTGTGTTCGCCGAGCCAGGGGTCGATGCTGCCATCGGCCAGCAGCTCGGCGATGAAGGAGCGCGGCACGATGGCGCGCTCGTCCACGTAGAAGGGCACACCCTGCAGCCAGGCTTCGCGCGTGAGGTAGGCGGCGGGCTTGCGGCTGGCGATGCGTTCGTCCAGCAGCGCGGCGATCTGGGCCTGGGCCGCGGCCTGGACTGGCTGCTCGGCCACGTCGTCCAGCGCGTCCAGCGGCAGGCCGAGGCGCCACAGCACCAGCCAGGCGGCCTCGTCGAACGCGTTGAGCGTGCCGTGGCCGAAGGCCACGCCGGCCTGCTCCAGCCGCATGGCCGCGGCCTCGATGGTCTGCAGGACGGTGCTCACCGCAGCGACCGGTCCAGCCGTTCCAGCACGCCGCGGTAGATGTTCTTGAGCGGCTCGATGTCGGCCACGCGCACGTTCTCGTCGATCTTGTGGATCGTGGCGTTGGGCGGACCGAGTTCGATGACCTCGGGGCAGACCTGGGCGATGAAGCGGCCGTCGCTGGTGCCGCCCGTGGTCGACAGCTCGGTGGCCAAGCCGGTTTCTGCTGCGATCGCGTCGCGCACGGCATCCACGAGCGGACCGGGCGTGGTCAGGAACGGCAGGCCGCCGACGACCCAGTCCAGCCGGTACTCGAGACCATGGCGGTCCAGCACCTCGCGCACGCGCTGCTGCAGGCCTTCGGCCGTGGATTCGGTGCAGAAGCGGAAGTTGAAGTCGACCACGACCTCGCCCGGGATCACGTTGCTCGCTCCCGTGCCGCCATGCATGTTGCTGACCTGGAAGCTCGTCGGCGGGAAGAAGGCGTTGCCGCGGTCCCATTCGATGCCGGCCAGCTCGGCCAGCGCGGGCAGCGCCTGGTGGATGGGATTGCGCGCCAGCTGCGGGTAGGCGATGTGGCCCTGGATGCCCAGCACCGTGAGCTTGCCGCCCATGGTGCCGCGGCGGCCGTTCTTGACCATGTCGCCGGTCTGCTCGACCGAGGTCGGCTCGCCGACGATGCACCAGTCCAGGCGTTCGCCGCGTGCGCGCAGCTGCTCGCAGACCACCACCGTGCCGTCGCGCGCCGGGCCTTCCTCGTCGCTGGTCAAGAGCAGGGCGATCGACAGCGCGGGCTGCGGCGTGGCGGCGAGGAATTCCTCGGTGGCGACGACGAAGGCCGCCAACGAGGTCTTCATGTCGGCCGCGCCACGCCCGTAGAGCCTGCCGTCGCGGTGCGTGGGGGTGAACGGGTCGCTGGTCCACTGCGCCAGCGGGCCGGTCGGCACCACGTCGGTGTGGCCGGCGAAGACCAGCGTGCGCGCCGTGGCGGCGCTGCCGGCGCGGCGTGCCCACAGGTTGGTCACACGGAAATCGGCAGGCCCGCTGACGATGGGTTCGCAGGAGAAGCCCAGCGGCGCCAGGCGTTCGGCGATCACGGCCTGGCATTGGCCGTCCTCGGGGGTGATAGAAGGCTGGGCGATCAGCTGCTCGGCCAGGCGCAGGGTGGCGGTCATGGGGTCAGGTCTTCACGTCCAGCGTGATTTCGGTGAAGGACGGTTCGTCGTCGGGCTCCGCGGGCGCCTGGGCAGCGGCACCGCGTGAGAAATCGTTCTGCAGCCGCCACATCAGGTTGGTGGCCGAATCGGCATGGGACAGGCCCTCCTGGCGCTCGATCACGCCTTCGGTGATCAGCCGCGCGATGTCGGCCTCGAAGGTCTGCGAGCCCTCGGCGATGGACTTTTCCATCGCCTCCTTGACCCCCGAGAAGTCGCCGTGCTCGATCATCTCGGACACCAGCGCGGTGTTCATGAGCACTTCCACGGCCGGCACGCGGTCGCCGCGCGTGGTGCGCAGCAGCCGCTGCGAGACCACGGCCTGCAGCACCGCGCCCAGGTCGCCCAGCATGGTGGGCCGCACCTCGACCGGGTAGAAGTTCAGGATGCGGTTCAGCGCCTGGTAGCTGTTGTTGGCGTGCAGCGTGGCCAGGCACAGGTGGCCGGTCTGGGCGTAGGCGATGGCCGCGGACATGGTCTCGCGGTCGCGGATCTCGCCGATCAGGATCACATCGGGCGCCTGGCGCAGCGCATTCTTGAGCGCAACCTGCAGCGACTGCGTGTCGGTGCCGATCTCGCGCTGGTTGACGATGGACTTCTTGTTCTTGAAGAGGAACTCGATCGGCTCCTCGATGGTCAGGATGTGCCCGCTCTGGCGCTCGTTGCGGTGGTCCATCATGGCCGCCAGCGTGGTGGTCTTGCCCGCGCCCGTGGCGCCCACCACCAGGAGCAGGCCGCGCCGGCGCTGCACCAGGTCGGCCAGCACGGGCGGCACCTTGAGCGACTCCAGCGTCGGGATCTCGGTGTTGATGTAACGCACCACCACCGCGTAGCTGCCACGCTGGCGCATGGCGCTCACACGGAAGCGCCCGACGCCGCTCAGCGAGACCGCGGCATTGAGCTCGCCAGTGCGGTCCAGCTCCTGGATCTGCTGCGCCGACATCACCTCGGCCAGCAGCTTCACCGGCGCGTCGAAGGGCAGGATCTGGCTGTTGATCGGCACGGTGAGCCCGTTGATCTTCAGCTGCGCCGGCGCGTTCGCCGACAGGAACAGGTCGGAGGCCTTCTTCTCCTGCATCAGGCGCAGGATGCGTTCCATCGTGCTCATGGTCGGGCCTCCGGGTGGTGCGCTCAATCGCGCAGCAGATCGTTCAGGCTGGTCTTGGCGCGAGTCTGCGCGTCCACGGTCTTGACGATGACGGCGGCGTAGGTCGAGTAGTCGGTGCCGTTGGCGGTCTTCTTGTGCAGGGCACCGCTGATCACCACGCTGCCGGCCGGCACGCGGCCGAAGATGATCTCGCCCGTGTCGCGCTTGAAGATCGGGGTGCTCTGGCCGATGTACACGCCCATGCCCAGCACCGAGTTCTCTTCGACGATCACGCCTTCGACGACTTCCGAGCGTGCGCCGATGAAGCAGTTGTCCTCGATGATGGTCGGGTTGGCCTGCAGCGGCTCCAGCACGCCGCCCAGGCCCACGCCGCCGGACAGGTGCACGTTCTTGCCGACCTGGGCGCAGCTGCCCACGGTGGCCCAGGTGTCGACCATGCTGCCTTCGTCCACGTAGGCGCCGATGTTCACGTAGCTGGGCATCAGGATCGCGCCCTTGGCGACGAAGCTGCCGCGGCGCGCCACGGCCGGCGGCACCACGCGCACGCCGGTGGCCTTCATCTCCTCGGCCGACAGGTGCGAGAACTTCGTCTGCACCTTGTCGTAGAAGCCCAGCGCGCCGGCTTGCATGACCTCGTTGTCCTTCAGGCGGAAGGACAGCAGCACGGCCTTCTTGATCCACTGGTGCACCGTCCACTGGCCCACACCTTCGCGCGTGGCCACGCGCAGCTTGCCGTTGTTCAGTTCGGCGATCACATGCTCGACAGCGTCCTGCACCTCCTTGGGGGCAGATTGGGGCGACAGGCTGGCCCGGTTCTCCCAGGCGTTGTCGATGGTGGTTTGAAGCTGTTGGCTCATGCTGTTTGCGGTCTCGATTGGATGAATTGAACGATGCGCTGCGCGGCTTGCACGCATTCGGCGGTCTCGGCCACCAGGGCCATGCGCACGCGACCCTGGCCGGGATTGAAGCCAGCGGCCTCGCGGGCGAGATAGCTGCCGGGCAGGACCGTCACATTGTATTGAGCGAGCAGTTCGCGGGCGAAGCGCACATCGCTGCCCTCGGCCGCCTCGCCCGGGCGCAGCGGCACGCCGGCCCACAGGTAGAAGCTGGCGTCGGGCAGGCGCACGTCCATCACTTCGGCCAGGAGCGGCGTGACGGCGGCGAACTTCTCGCGGTACAGGGCGCGGTTGGCCTCGACATGGGCCTCATCGTTCCACGCGGCGATGGAGGCGGTTTGCACCACGGGGCTCATGGCGCTGCCGTGGTAGGTGCGGTACAGCAGGTACTGCTTGATCAAGGCGGCGTCGCCCGCGACGAAACCCGAGCGCATGCCCGGCACGTTGCTGCGCTTGGACAGGCTGGTGAACGCCACGATGTTGCGCAGGTCGCTGCGGCCCAGCTGCGCTGCGGCCTCCAGGCCACCGAGCGGCGGGGTGTCGCCGAAGTAGATCTCGCTGTAGCACTCGTCCGAGGCGATCACGAAGCCGTGCAGGTCCGACAGCGCGAACAGCTTGCGCCATTCGTCCAGCGGCATCACGGCGCCCGTGGGGTTGCCGGGCGAGCAGACATAGAGCAGCTGGGTGCGGGCCCAGACGTCGGCCGGCACGCTGTCCCAGTCCACAGCGAAGTTGCGTCCCGGGTCGCTCGGTGCGTAATAGGGCTCGGCGCCGGCCAGCAGGGCCGCACCCTCGTATATCTGGTAGAACGGATTGGGGCAGACGACGGTGGCGCCGGGCCGCGTCGGATCGACGATGGTCTGCGCGAACGCGAACAAGGCCTCGCGCGAGCCGTTGACGGGCAGCACCTGGGCGCTGTCCAGCGCCAGGCCGTAGCGGCGCTGCAGCCAGCCCGTGAACGCGGCGCGCAGTTCGGGCGTGCCGGCCGTGGGCGGGTAGCCGGCCAGGCCGTCGTGCAGCGCGCCGGCCAGCGCGTCCTGGATGAAGGGCGGGGTGGGGTGCTTGGGTTCGCCGATGCCCAGGCTGATGGCGCGCAGGCCGGGCGCAGGCGTGACGCCGGCAAACAACTGGCGCAGCCGTTCGAACGGGTAGGGCTGCAGGCGGTCGAGCAGGGGATTCATGGGGCGCGATTATCGGGTGCGCCTGCGCGCCGGTGCGACCATGACCCCGGTCACCGGCCCGGCCACGCGGCGCTGGTCAGCGGCAGGGCTTGTTGGTATGTTCCGCGCCATGTCTGCTTGCGTGACGGATCCCTTGGCCACCGCCGGCGTGCGGCGCCTGCTCGTGGTCGACGACCACGCGTTGGTGCGCATGGGCGTGCGCACGCTGGTCATGCAGCAGTTTGCCGACAGCTACGCCGTCGAGGAAGCCGGCACGCTGGAGCAGGCCCTGGCCCAGCTCGCGCAGGCACAGGGGCGCATCGCGCTAGTGCTGCTGGACCTGCAGCTGCCCGATGCCAAGGGCTTCGCCGGCCTGCGCATCCTGCGGCGCGACCATCCCGGCGTGCCCGTGGTGGTGCTCAGCGGCGCGCAGGACTTGCGCATCCGCGAGGAGGCGCTGCGCCTGGGCGCGCGCGCCTACATCGGCAAGTCGGCCGATGCGGGCGCGATGGACGCCTGGATCGAGGTACTGCGCCAGCATGCCGATGCACCGCCGCAGCTGCCGGCCCAGAGCGCACCGCCCGGCGCGGCTGCGCTGCGCACGGCCCATGGCCTGGGCCTGAGCCCGCGCCAGGTGCAGGTGCTCGAACTGGTGCTGGCCGGCATGGACAACCAGGCCATCGCCACCGAGACGGGGCTGACGCTGGGCACCGTCAAGAACTGCGTGTCTTCGGTCTTCCTGGGCTTCAATGTGCGCTCGCGCGCAGAACTGCTGGGTATGTTTCCCACCTGAACCCGCCATGCCCAAGGCCGCGGTTTGGCAGCGCCTCATGCTGCACGAGGAACTCGTCGACGCCGAGCGCGGCGCCGACACCATGCGCCCGGTGCGGCGGGCCCAGCTCGAGCTGCTGCTGCAGAAGTTCAGCCTGTCGGCCTCCATCGCCGCCGCGTTGTACGCGCTGGCGCTGTGGGTGCTGTTCTACGTGCTGGCACCGTCGCCACGGGCGCTGGCCTGGGCGGTACTGGTGCATGCCGTGCAGGCGGTGCGCTACAACCACACGCGCCGTCTGCTCGCGCGCGGCCCGGTGCCCGATGCCGAACTGGGCCCGGAACTGCACCGCCAGACCCGCTTGCTCTGGATGCTGGGCGGCGCCTGGGCACTGGCGCCCTGGCTGCTGATGCGCCACGGCGACACCGCCTCCATGGCGTTGGTGGCGGTGTTCATCGTCGGCATGGTGTCCAGCGCGGCCGCGGTGCTGAGTTCGCACCGGCAGACGGTCGCTGCCTTCGTCGTGCCGGCCATGTGCGGCCTGGTCCTCGCGCTGGCCTGGTCGGGCGGGCTGATCGGCTGGATCATGGCGCTGGCGCTGGCGCAGTACAGTTCCACGCTGGTCAAGTGGACGGCGCAGCAGGTCGACCTGCTGGTCGATTCGCTGCAGGTGCGCTTCGACCGCGAAGACCTGGCGCAGCGCCTGGCCGAGCAGGTCGAGCGCGTGGAAGCCGGCAGCCGCGAGAAGACGCGTTTCCTGGCCTCGGCCAGCCACGACCTGCGCCAGCCACTGCACGCGGTCTCGCTGTTCACCGCCGTGCTGGAGCATGCGCTGGCCCAGGGGCCGCAGCGCGAGACGGTGGCGCGCCTGGCGCATGCGGTGCGCATGCTGGGCACCTCGCTGGACGGCATGCTGGACGTGTCGCGCCTGGATGCGGGCGCTGTGCAGCCGCGCCTGGAGACGCTGGGCGTGCATGCGCTGTTCGTCTCGCTGCAGAGCACCTATGGCCTGCGGGCGCAGGACAAGGGCTTGCGCCTGCGCATCCGCGCGCCGGGCGACCTGCATGTGGCCAGCGACCAGTTGCTGCTCGAGCGCCTGCTGGGCAACCTGCTGGACAACGCCATCAAGTACACCGAGCAGGGCGGCGTGCTGGTCGCGGCGCGGCCGGCACGCCTGCCGGATGGCGGCCAGGCCGTGCGTTTCGAGGTGCTGGACACCGGCATCGGCATCGCGCCGGCGCAGCAGGCCCAGGTCTTCGAGGAGTTCTACCAGGTGGGCAATCCGCAGCGCGACCGGGCCCAGGGCATGGGGCTGGGACTGTCCATCGTGCGGCGGCTGTCGGCGCTGCTGCAGCACCCGGTGCAGCTGCGTTCGCGCCCGGGCCGGGGCACGCGCTTCGGTGTGTTGGTCAGGGCCGTGCCGCCAGTGGCGCCGTCGGGCGTCGTGGTGCCCCCGCACCTGCGCCGAACCGTGCAACTGCCTGCCCACGTGCTGGTGCTCGACGACGAGGCCGTCAGTGCCATGGCCATGGCGTCCTGGCTGTCGGCCCAGGGCTGCCAGGTGCGCGTGGCAGCCGACGTGCCGGCCGCCCGGCTGGCGCTGCGTGCGCATCCGGAGATCAGCACGGTGGTGGCCGATTTCCGCCTGCCGGGCAGCGAGAGCGGGCTGGACTTCCTGGTGGAGGTGCGCCTCCAGCTGCCCGAGATGCGCGGCCTGCTCGTGACCGGCGAGACCGCGCCCGAGCGCATCGCCGCCATCCGCGCCAGCGGGCTGCCCTGCCTATTCAAGCCGGTGCAGCCCGAGCGGCTGCTCGAGTCGCTGGCGCGCTGACCACGACCACGGCGGCCGAGACCTGCAACAGGACGAGCACCAGGAAGCAGGAGCCGTAGCTGGCTGCCGCCGTCGGCCCGGCCTGCGGCCCGGCCGCAACCAGGGCGGCCAGCACGGCAGGAGCGAACGCATACAGCGCCTGCGACAGTGCCACGCTGCGCGCGACCACGCGTGGCACATCGGCAGGTGCGAACTCCGCCTGTGCGATCAGCGGCGGCAACGAGGTGGCGTTGCCGATGCCGAGGCCGAACAACACGGCGCCGCAGGCCAGGAGCGCCGTGTGTTCCATGCCCGCCCACCACAGCAGCAGCGTTCCGGCGGCTTGCACGGCGTAGCTGGCCGCAGCGGCGCGGCGCCGGTCGGCCCACCGCGCCAGCAGCCACGCCATGGCGAAGCGGCCGGCCATGCCGCAGGCGGTGGCCAACGCCATGATCCAGCCCGCCTGCCGGGTGCCCAGGCCGGCTGCAAGCCAGGAGAAGAGTTGGGAGATCAACCCGATCTGCGCGAAGAGGCCCAGGGCCATGCCCGTTGCCAACGTCACGAACCGGCGGTCGCGCCACAGCGTGCTGCGCACGGCCACGGCATGGCTGGCGCGGGGCAGCGGCACCGGCACGGTGGCCGCCACCTGGCCCGCGGGAACGCAGGCCAGCTCACGGCTGGCGATGGACAACACCACGCTGACCATGGCGAGACCGACCAGCACGGCCGCCGCAGGAAAGCCGGCGCGGTCGATCAGCAGCACCCACAGCGGCGAGAAGACCATGCCGCCGACGCTGGCGCCGTTGTAGGCCTTGGCCAATGCCAGCGGCCGCGTCTCGGCGAAGCAGGGCGAGACGATCGCATGGATGCCCGCGGCGCCCATCGGCACCCAGCCAGCGCCCGTGCACATGGCCGCCACGAACAGTTGCCAGGGTTCGGCCGCTGCAGCCCAGCCGAGCACCCCTGCAGCGAGCAGCAGGGATCCGGCCACGGTCGCGGCAGGGATCCCGATGCGCCGGTGGATGGCAGGAAGGCCGGCGGCGACCCCCGCACCCAAGAGGAAATGGCAGGTCAGCGCAGCACTGACCAGCGGCGGCGGCCAGCCGGTGCGCTCCAGCACCGCATGCAGGAAGACGGGCGGCCCGTAGAAGCCCACGCCCCAGCCGAACAGCGCCAGCACGAAGGCCGCGCGCACGACGCTGCGGCCGTGGCAAGAGGACGAGAGCGTGGAGAGGGCAGGCGGCATGGTGTCGGCACAGCGGTATGCGGGGCAAGCCCGCGATGTGCTCGATGCTGCGGTCAGGGCCGGCCGCGATGCTTCGCTCCAGAGCGAAGCGTCGGGCTGGCGCCTTGGGATACGCTGGCAGTCGGAGCGACACCATGAACACCAACCAGATTGCCCGGATCGCATCCCTGCTCGGCGAGCCCGCACGCGCGGCGATGCTGCTGCAGCTGATGGATGGCCGTTGGCTCACCGCGACCGAACTGGCCGGGGCCGCCAGCGTCTCGCCGCAGACCGCCAGCCGCCATCTGGCCCAGTTGGTGGCGGGAGGCCTCCTGCACGTGGAACAGCGGGGCCGGCACCGCTACCACCGGCTCGCATCGGGCGAGGTGGCCAAGGTGCTGGAAAGCCTCATGCAGATCGCGGGGGAGGTGCCGATTCAACGGCCCGTCGTGCCGGGCCCGCGCGAGCCGGCGATGCGCATGGCCCGCATGTGCTATGACCACATCGCCGGCCGTCTCGGGCTGGCCATCGCCGAACGGCTGCAGGCGGACCAGGCGATCGAGTTCGACGGGGAGGCCGGCCTTGTCACCGAGCGGGCCGGGCCGGTGCTCGCGCGCTGGGGCCTGTCGCTTGCGCCCGAGCAGCCGCCGACGCGAAGGGCCAGGACGTATTGCCGCCCTTGCCTGGACTGGAGCGAACGCAAGCCGCATCTGGCCGGCCGGCTCGGCGCGATGATCTGCGCGCACTGCCTGGACCAGGGGTGGTTGAGCCGCAAGGCCGGCAACCGGGCCCTGACCATCTCGGCGCGCGGCGCAGCCCGCTTGCGCGATCTGCTGGGCCTTGCGGCCTGGCAGCGGGTGACCGACGAGGCCTGACCGGCTGCCCGAGCGTCAGCCCTTGGTCGGCCCCATGTCAGCCCTTTTGCAGCATCTTCAGCACGCTGGAGAAATCCAGCGCGCCATGGCCCGCCAGGCTGTGCGCGGCGTACAGGTTGCGCGCCAGGCCACCCAAGGGTGTGGCGGCGCGCACGGCAGCGGCGTTCTCTTGCGCCAGGCCCAGGTCCTTGAGCATGAGGTCCGTGCCGAAGCCGCCGGCGTAGTTCTTGGAGGCCGGCGCGGTCTCCATCACGCCGGGCATGGGGTTGTACTTCTCCAGCGCCCAGTTGCCGCCCGAACTGCGCCGCATGATCTCCGACAGCACCTTGGGGTCCAGCCCATTGGCCACGCCCAGGGCCAACGCCTCCGAGGTGCCGATCATGAGGATGCCCAGCAGCATGTTGTTGCAGATCTTGGCGGTTTGGCCGGCACCGGCATCGCCGGCATGGAAGATGTTGGCGCCCATCTTCTCCAGCAGCGGGCGGGCACGCTCCAGATCCGCCGGGCTGCCGCCGACCATGAAGGTCAGCGTGCCGGCGATGGCCCCGCCGGTGCCGCCGGAGACCGGCGCGTCGAGCACCGCGATGCCGCGCGCGGCACCGGCCTCGGCCACCTTGCGCGAGCTGGCAGCGGCGATGGTGCTGCTGTCGATGACCAGCGTGCCCGGTGCGATCTTGCCGATCAGGCCTTTGTCACCGAGGTACAGCGCCTCGACGTGCTGGCTCGCCGGCAACATGCTGACGACGACCTCGGCGCCTTCCAGTGTGGCGGCCGCCGTGTCGGCGATGGACAGGCCGTCGGCCGCGTACTTCTTGCAGGCGGCCTCGGACAGGTCGAAGCCGCTGACCTGGTGGCCGGCCTTGTGCAGGTTCATGGCCATGGGGCCGCCCATGTTGCCGAGGCCGATGAAGGCGATCTTCATGTGTCTGTCTCCGTGGTGGTTCGTGTGTGTCTAGACGAGGCCGACGAGTTCGGGCGCCATCTCGCCGCGCGGGCGCAGGTGGTCCTCGACGAAGGCCGGTGTGATTTCGGCCAGGCTGGCCGGGCTCCACCGGGGGTTGCGGTCCTTGTCGACCAGCACGGCGCGGATGCCTTCGGCGAAATCCTTGTGCGCGCAAAAGCCCAGCGATGCCCAGTACTCGAGCCGGAACACTTCGGCCAGAGACATGCGCGGCACGCGCTGCCACAGCGCAAAGCTCAACGCGATGGAACTCGGCGCGCCCTTGGCGAAGGCCTTGGCCGCGCCCTGCAGCCAGGCGTCCTCGCTCTGCAGCGCATACAGCCGCGCGGCGATGTCGTTCAGGTCTTCGCCGGCCATCAGGGTGTTGATGGTGTCGAAATGCTCGCGCAGCTTGGAAGCCGGTGCCTCGGCGCCCTGGCCGGCCGCGATCAGGATGCGCGAGAGCGTGGCGCGGTCGGCTTTCTCGTCACCGCTCCAGGCGGCCTGGGCGATGGCGTCCAGCACCTGGGCCTTGCGTTCGTGCGGCACCAGGTGGTCGGCCTGGCCCACGAACAGCGCGTCGCTGGCGTTGAAGTTGGCGGCCGTGAGCGCCAGGAACAGCCCGGTGCGGCCTGGCATGCGGCGCAGGAACCAGCTGCCGCCCACATCGGGGTACAGGCCGATGTGGATCTCGGGCATGGCCAGCCGGCTCTGCGGCGTGACCACGCGGTGCGAGGCACCCGCCAACAGCCCGATGCCGCCACCCATCACGATGCCGTGGCCCCAGCACAGGAAGGGCTTGGGGAAGGTGTGGATCAGGTAGTCGAGTTCGTATTCTTCGCCGAAGAAGCGCTCGGCGTATTCGTTGCGGGCCGGGCCGCAGTCCAGCAGCGTCTGGTACAGCTGGCGCAGGTCGCCGCCGGCGCAGAAGGCCTTCTCGCCGGCCGCATCGAGCAGCACGCCAGCGATGCCATCGTCCTTCGCCCAGGCCTGCAGCTGGGGCGTGAGCAGCCGCACCATGGCCACCGACAGCGAGTTCAGCGAGGCCGGCGCGTTGAGCGTGGCCACGCCGAAGCGCTTGCCGTTGTGGGCTTTGATTTCGTTGAAGAGAACCACGGCTTCGGTCATTGGATGTCGACGTCGCTTTCGAGAAGTTTGCGCGCCACGATGAGGCGCATGATTTCGTTCGTGCCTTCCAGGATCTGGTGCACGCGCGTGTCGCGCACCAGCCGTTCCAGCGGGAATTCGCCCAGGTAGCCGTAGCCCCCATGCAGTTGCAGCGCGTCGTTGCAGACGTTGAAGCCGGCATCGGTGGCGAAGCGCTTGGCCATCGCGCAATAGGTGCTGGCGTCGGCATGGCCGGCGTCCAGCTTGCTGGCGGCCAGGCGCACCATCTGGCGCGCGGCCACGAGTTCGGTCGCCATGTCGGCCAGCTTGAACTGCAGCGCCTGGAAGCTGGCCAGTGGCTTGCCGAACTGCTGGCGCTCATGCAGGTAGCGCCGCGCCGCATCCAGCGCGCCCTGGGCCGCACCGACCGAGCAGGTGGCGATGTTGATGCGCCCGCCATCCAGGCCCTTCATGGCGATGCGAAAGCCTTCGCCTTCGTTGCCCAGCAGGTGGTCGGCCGGGATGCGCACGTTGTCGAAGTTGATGGTGCGCGTGGGCTGGCTGTTCCAGCCCATCTTGTGTTCCTTCTTGCCGTAGCTGATGCCGGGGGCATCGGCCGGCACGGCGAAGGCCGAGACGCCGCCCGCGCCGCCGCCGCCCGTGCGCGCCATCAGCACCAGCACGTCTGTGGCGCCCGCACCGGAAATGAACGCCTTGCCGCCGTTGATGACGTACTCGGGGCCTTGCAGTTCGGCCCGCGTCTTGAGGTTGCCGGCGTCCGAGCCGGCGCCAGGCTCGGTCAGGCAGTAGGACGCCAGCTTGCGGCCGCTGGTCAGGTCCTCTCCCCAGCGCTCGCACACCGCGGGCGTGGCCCAGGTGCCCAGCATCCAGGTCGCCATGTTGTGGATGGTGATGAAGGCCGTGGTCGAGGGGTCCACCGCCGCCATCTGCTCGAACACGAGCGCGGCGTCCAGCCGGGGCAGCGCCAGCCCGCCGATGCGCTCGGGCGCGTACAGGCCGCAAAAGCCCAGGTCGCCGGCCTTGCCGATGGCGTCCCGCGGGAAGATCTGCTCGCGGTCCCACAGCGCGGCATGCGGCGCGAGTTCGTTGGTGGCGAACTCGCGCGCGGTGTCGGCAAAGGCTTGTTGTTCCTCTGAAAGTTCGAAGTCCATGGACCCGAACTTACTTCAAGCTGATCGTGGTGTTCACACCTTGCGAGACAGTGGAATCGTCGAACCAGCGCTCGGTGATGGTCTTGGTCTGCGTGTAGAACAGGATGACCTGCTTGCCATAGGGGCCCAGGTCGCCGAGCTTGGAGGCACGCGAACCCGAGAACGAGAACAGCGGCACCGGCACCGGGATCGGCACGTTGATGCCGATCTGGCCGACGTCGATGTCTTCCTGGAAGCGGCGGGCCGCCGCGCCCGACTGCGTGAAGATCGCCGTGCCGTTGCCGTTCGGGTTGCTGTTGATGAGCTCGATGGCTTCGTCGATGGTCTCGGCACCGGCCAGGCAGATCACCGGGCCGAAGATTTCCTGGTCGTAGATGGCCATGCCGGGCTTCACATTCGAGAACACCGTCGGGCCGACGAAGTTGCCCTTCTCGTAGCCGGGCACAGTAGGCTTGCGGCCGTCCAGGTCCAGCGTGGCGCCGTCGGCCAGGCCGCGCTCGATCAGGCTGTTCACGCGGTCGTAGGCGGCGCAGGAGACCAGCGGGCCCACGTCCACGCCCTTGTCGGTGCCGGCACCGATCTTCAGCGTCTTCGCCTTGGCCACGAGATCCGGAATCCAGTTGCGCGCCTCGCCCACCAGCACAGCCACCGAGACTGCCATGCAGCGCTGGCCAGCGGCGCCGAATGCCGCACCCGCCAGGGCGTTGAGCGTCTGCTCCTTGTTGGCGTCGGGCATCACGATGGCGTGGTTCTTCGCGCCCATCATGCATTGCGCGCGCTTGCCGGCCAGCGTGGCGCGGTTGTAGACGTGGGTGCCGACCTTGGTCGAGCCAACGAAACTGATGGCCTTGATGTCGGGGTGGTCGCAGATCGCGTTGACAGCCGCCTCGCCGCCGTGGATGACGTTCAGCACGCCGGGCGGGATGCCGGCCTCCAGCGCCAGCTCGCACAGGCGCATGGTCACCATCGGGTCCTGCTCGGAAGGCTTGAGCACGAAGGTGTTGCCGGTGGCGATCGCCATCGGGAACATCCACAGCGGGATCATGGCCGGGAAGTTGAACGGCGTGATGCCGGCACACACGCCCAGCGGCTGCAGCACGGTGTAGGTGTCGACACCGTTGGCCACGTTGTTGGCCAGCTCGCCGAGCTGCAGGTTGCCGATGGCGGCGGCATGCTCGACCACTTCCAGGCCGCGGAACACATCGCCTTCGGCGTCGGGCAGGGTCTTGCCCTGTTCGGCCGTGAGGATGGCGGCCAGCTCGGCCATGTTCTCGCGGATCAGCTGCTGGTACTTCAGGAAGATGCGGGCGCGTGCACCGATGGCGGTCTTGCGCCAGGTCTTGAAGGCGGTCTTGGCTGAGGCGACGGCCGCGTCGATCTCGCCTGGCGTCGCGAAGGGCACGCGGGCCAGCACTTCCTGGGTGGCAGGGTTGACGATGTCGCGCCATTCGGTGCTGCGCGACTCGACGAACTTGCCGTCGATGAGCAGCTTGACGGTGGGCACGGCGGGCTCGGACTTGGGGAGGGCGGACATGGACAGGTCTCCTGGTATGGATGTAGGAATCGCTGGCCATGCTACCTGTGCAAATTTAGGTTCGCAATAGCAAACCGGGCTGTCCCGCTCTGCAAATTTGCACAATACTCGCAGCCCATGGACTGGGACCACCTGCGCTACTTCCTCGAACTGGCGCGCACGCGCAAGCTCAGTGCGGCCGCGCGGCGGCTGGACGTCCAACACACCACGGTGTCGCGCCGCATCCGTGCGCTGGAGCAGATCGTGGGTGCGCCGTTGTTCACGCGCTCAGGTGGCGAATACCTGGTGAGCGAGGCCGGCCGGCGCCTGTTGCCCCAGGTGGAGGCCATGGAAGCGGCCAGCCTCGCGGTGCTGGGCACGGCCCCGGCGCGGGATGGCGAGTTGTCGGGCGTGGTGCGTGTGGGCGCGACCGAGGGCTTCGGCACCGTGGTGCTGGCGCCCTTGCTGGCGCGCTTCGCGCAGGCGCATCCACAGCTCGTGATCGACCTGCTGCCGCTGCCGCGCAACGTCAACCTGTCGCAGCGCGAGGCGGACATCGTGGTCTCGCTGGAGCGGCCGGTGCGGGGCAATGCGGTCGCCGCCAGACTGTGCGACTACGTGCTGCGGCTGTATGCCTCGCCCGACTATCTGGCCCGGCACCCGCCGATCCGCAGCCGCGACGACCTGCCGCAGCACAGCTTCATCAGCTACATCGACGACCTGCTGTTCAGCAAGGAGTTGCGCTACCTGGCAGAGCTCTGCCGCCCGCAGCGCTACGCATTGCGCAGCACGAGCGTGCTGGCCCAGCACCAGGCGGTTGCCCTGGGCGCAGGGATCGGCGTGCTGCCGGCGTTCCTGGCCGACGGCGACGACCGGCTGTGCGCCGTGCTGCCCGAGGAGGCGCAGTTCGTGCGCACCTTCTGGATCTCCATGCCCAAGGAGAACCGCTCCATCGCACGCATCCAGACCATCTGGAGTTTGTTGCGCTCATCTGTGCAAACGGACAAGCGGCTGCGGCCGCCGGTCTGATTTCGCGACAGTTCTGGCGCGCGCCCCGTTTGGTGATGCGGTGAAATCAATAATCTTGCGTAATATGCCCTGATTCATGTAGCTGGAGTAAGCGATGGACATCGACGCAGCGGTCGTTGAATGGCGGCAACGCCTCGGTGCGGAGCAGGTGCTGGATGCGCAGCGGGCCCAGGAGGCCTATGGCGCCGATACGGCAGCCAACGAGCGTGCGATTCCTGCGGCGCTGCGCATCCTGGACAGTGGCCTGCTGCCAGAGGTGATGCGTATTGCGCAACGGCACAAGGTGCCCGTGCATCCCATCAGCACCGGCCACAACTGGGGCTATGGCACGGCGTTGCCGCCCGGCGACGGCAGTGTGCTGATCGATCTGGGCGGATTGCAGAAGATCCTGCACTTCGACGCCGAGTTCGGTGTCGTGACGGTGGAGCCGGGCGTGACGCAGGGCATGCTCTCGGACTTCCTCGACGCCGGGCAGCACCCGTTTCTCGTGCCCGTCACGGGTGCGGGGCCGACTTGCAGCCTGTTGTCCAACGCGCTGGAGCGCGGCTACGGTGTCACGCCCATCACCGACCACTTCGCGGCCGTGACCGATGTGGAGGCGGTGCTGGCCGACGGCTCGGTCTACCGCACGGCCATGCACGAGGCGGGAGGCGAGGAGATCGCGCGCCTGTTCAAGTACGGCATCGGCCCGTATTCGGTCGGCCTGTTCACGCAGAGTGCCTTCGGCATCGTGACGAAGATGAGCATCGTGCTGGCCAAGCGGCCCGAGTGCGTCAAGGTCTGCCTGTTCAGTCTGAAGGACGACAGCCTGCTGGAAGCGGCGGCTGCGGCGATCCGCAACGTGCTGTCCAGGCTGCCGGGCACGGTCGGCGCCATCAACCTCATGAACCAGCACCGGGTGCTGGCCATGTCGGCGCCGTACCCGGAAGGCCGCCTGGTCAATGGGCTGATCCCGCCCAACGTCATCTCCGAACTCGGTAGCCAGTACCAGCTCTTTCCGTGGACCGGCTTCGGCACGCTGTACGGCACCAAGGGCGTGGTCGCGGCCGCGCAGAAGGAGATCAGGCGGGCGCTGGCGGGCATCGCAAGCCGGCTCATCTTCCTCACGCCTTCCATGGCCAAGACGCTGGCGCGGGCCGCGGGCCGTTTGCCGGGCGGGCTGGGCGAGCGCATCGGCAGTACGGCGCAGACGCTGGCGCTGTCCTTGGAACTCGTGGCCGGCCGGCCCAACGAGACGGCGCTGCCGCTGGCCTATTGGCGCAACCCGAACCCGCCCAAAGGCCAGTTCCGCGACCCCGCGCGCGACGGCAGCGGGCTGATCTGGTATGCGCCGCTGGTACCCATGCGCCCATCCACCATGCGCGCCTACGTGAAGATGGTCCATGAGGTCACGGCGCGCCACGGCATCGAGCCGCTGATCACCTTCACGACGCTGAGCGACAAGCTCGTGGACAGCACCGTTCCCATCGTCTTCAAGCGCGACGACCCCAAGGCCGTGGCCGCCGCCAAGGCTTGTTACGCGGAACTCGTGCAGACCGGGCGCGCGGCCGGCTATTTCCCCTACCGCGTCGGCATTGGCGGCATGCAGACCGTGGTGGGCCTGCAGGACACCGCACGGACCTTCCACGCGCGGCTGCACGACTGCCTGGACCCGAACGGCATCCTCTCGCCGGGCCGCTACCGCTAGCGCCGCGGGCGGTCGGACGTCGTCCCGGTGGAAGCGTGAACAAGTTCACACGCGGATGTCACGAAAACTTACAGTCACTTACGTGTTGCGTTTGAAACACTGATTTGTTTCAATAAATCAACGACTTACATTGTTGCAAATTGTTGGCACTGAAAGTGCTTCCTTGGTGCGCAGGAGCGGCAGACGCCGTCTTCGACAACATGCAAGGACTACATATGAACGTGCTCAAGAAGACCCTCGCCGGTGCCGCACTCGCCGCAGCCGCAGCCGTGTCGCAAGCAGCCATCGTCAACGTTGGTGGCGTGACCTGGGACACCGCCGCCGTGGACGCGAACGGCTTCTCCCTCGATTTTTCGGGCAACACCGCCTCCGTCCACCAGACGGTGAATGCGCAAGGCGTGCTGAGCGGCACCGGAACAATCTCGGGCATCAACGACAACACGAGCTTCTGCACGGGCTGCACGCTGACCTTCAGCTTCGGCGGCTTCCAGCTGAGCAGCGGCAGCCTGCCGAGCGGCAACGTCACGGGGACGTTCTCGCCGAGCTACTCCAACGGCTGGGTCAATGTGACGGTGAACTACGCCAACGCGCCTTCGGTGCTGTGGCTCGAGATGCTCGGCCATGAAGTCGACGGCAGTTCGCTCGATGGCACGATCGTGACCCGCAACGGCGTCGTCCGGTCGATGTTCGGCGGCGGTCAGCTCGATGTGGTGGGTGGCCTCGCCGCCAGCTACTTCGACACCAACACCATGACGGAAGGTGCGGATTTCACCTTCGGCACCGTGTTCACGACGATCGTCAGCGCCAGCAACGCCTTCGGCTCCGGCACCTTCACGAGCAAGACCCGCGTGACCGAAGTGCCCGAGCCGACCTCGGTCGCGCTGTTCGGTCTGGGTCTGGTGGGTCTGGCGGCAGGCCGCCGCAAGCTGGCGAAGTAAGCCGCAGCCCCCCTCCAGCAATGCCCGGCAAGTCCTCTTGCCGGGCATTGCCGTTTCTGCGCGGGAGCGGGCGGGCAGGCCCTGGAAGCGGCTCAGATAAAATTTTGGGCGACTGTGCGCTGCACTGGCCGTGCATGCGGGTTCGGCGCGGTCCGCACCGACCTCCCAGACACGCTGCCTTTTCCAACCAAGCTTTCCCTTGCGCCTCAACTCCATCAAGCTGGCCGGCTTCAAGTCCTTCGTCGAGCCCACGAACTTCCTGCTGCCGGGGCAGCTCGTGGGCGTGGTCGGGCCGAACGGCTGCGGCAAGTCCAACATCATGGACGCTGTGCGCTGGGTGTTGGGCGAGAGCAAGGCCAGCGAACTGCGCGGCGAGTCCATGCAGGACGTGATCTTCAACGGCACCAACCTGCGCAAGCCGGCCAGCCGCGCCAGCGTGGAACTGGTGTTCGACAACTCGGACCACCGTGCTGGCGGCCAGTGGTCGCAGTTCACCGAGATCGCCGTCAAGCGCGTGCTAACGCGCGACGGCACCAGCAGCTACTACATCAACAACCAGCCTGTGCGCCGGCGCGACGTGCAGGATGTGTTCCTGGGCACGGGCCTGGGCCCGCGCGCCTACGCCATCATTGGCCAGGGCACGATCAGCCGCATCATTGAGTCCAAGCCCGAGGAGCTGCGGCTGTTCCTCGAAGAAGCGGCCGGTGTCTCCAAGTACAAGGAACGTCGGCGCGAGACCGAGAACCGGTTGTCGGACACGCGCGAGAACCTGACCCGCGTGGAAGACATCCTGCGCGAGCTCAACGCCAACCTCGACAAGCTGGAAAAGCAGGCAGAGGTAGCGCAGCGCTACCACGCGCTGCAAGCCAGCGCCACGCTCAAGCAGCACCAGCTGTGGTTCTTGAAGCGTGCCGACAGCGAGGCCGATCAGGCCCGCATCCTGGCCGAGGTCGCCAACGCGCAGACCGCCCTGGAATCCCGTGTGGCCGACCTGCGCCACATCGAGGCCGAACTGGAGACCGTGCGCCAGGCCCACTATGCCGCTGGCGACCTGGTCAACCAGGCCCAGGGCAAGCTCTACGAGGCCAGTGCCGAGGTCGGCAAGCTGGAAAGCGAGATCCGCTTCGTGGTCGAAGGCCGCCAGCGCGTGGAGCAGCGCCTGGCCACGCTCAAGGAGCAGATCGGCCAATGGGGCACGCGGCGCGCGGATGCCGAGGCCGAGATCGAGACGCTGTCCGGCCAGGGCGAGCAGGCCGAGGAGGCCGCTGAACTGTTGGCCGCCCAGGTCGAGGAACAGGCCATGCGCCTGCCCGAACTCGAGGATGCTTTGGGCCAGGCCCAGGCGCGCGCCAACGAGCAGCGCACGAGCGTGGGCCAGGTCCAGCAGCAGATCCAGGTCCTGGCGGCGGAGCAGCGCAGCATCGAGGAGCAATCCCGCCAGCTGAACCAGCGGCGCGAGCGCCTCGTGACCGACCAGCGCGCGCTGGCCGTGCCCGACGAGGCGCGCCTGGCCCAGTTGCAGGAGCAGCTCGAGCAGGCCCAGGAGGCCGCCGGCATCGCCGATGCACGTTTGCAGGAACTGCAGGACAGCGTGCCGCAGCTGGACGAAGACCGGCGCACACGCCAGCAGACCGTCAACACCGAGTCGGCGCGCGAGGCCGACCTGTCGGCCCGCGCCGAAGCGCTCAAGGCGCTGCAGGAGAAGGTGCGCACCGACGGCAAGCTCGCGCCGTGGCTCGCCCGCCACGGCCTGGACGGCCTGCAAGGCATCTGGAGCCGCATCCACATCGAGCAGGGTTGGGAGAGCGCGCTGGAGGCCGCCTTGCGTGAACGCCTGGGCGCGCTGGAGATCTCGCGGCTCGACAGCGTCAAGGGCTTCCTCGGCCAGCAGGGCGCCGACGGCCCGCCGGCCAAGCTGGCCTTCTACAGCCCGCCTGCGGCGCCCGCCGCTCAGGAACCGGCGGCCCTGCCGCGGCTGGCCGACCTGCTGCGCCTGGGCGATGCGGCCCAGCGCGCGCTGTTCGCCGAATGGCTGCACGGTTGCTACACGGCGCAGAGCTTCGAGGAAGCCCTGGCCCAGCGCAGCCAGCTGCAACCCGGCGAGACGATCTACGTGCGCGCCGGCCATGCGGTCGGCGCGCACAGCGTGAGCTTCTTCGCGCAGGACTCCGAGCAGGCCGGCCTGCTGGCCCGGGCGCAGGAGATCGAGAACCTGGACAAGCAGCTGCGCGCGCAAGCCTTGATCGGCGAGGAGTCGCGCAGCGCCCTCGTGCGCGCCGAGGCTGCCTACGCCGATGCCTCGCAGCGTCTGGTCGGCGCGCGCCGCGAAGCCGCCGAGACCCAGAGCAGTTTCCATGCGTTGCAGGTCGAGACGCTGCGGCTGCAGCAGCTGGCAGAACAGACACGCGCCCGCAACGAACAGCTGGGCTCCGACCTGGCCGAGGTCGACGCCCAGCTGGAAGACCTGCAGGAGCGCCGCATCACGGCCGAGGCACGCTTCGAGGAACTGGACATGCAGCTGGCCGACAGCCAGGAGCGCCATGCACAGCTCGACGAGCGCGTGATCGAGGCCCAGCGCCGGCTGGCCGAATCGCGCGAGCAGCAGCGCGGCCTGGAGCGCCAAGCCCAGGAGGCGCAATTCGCGCACCGCAGCCTGGGCGCGCGCCGCGACGAACTGTCGCGCGCCATCGCCATGGCCGAGCAGCAGGCCGGCACGCTCGTGGGCGAAGAGGAGCGCGCCCGCGAGGAACTGGCGCGCCTGTCGGACGCCGCGGCCCAGGCCGGGCTGCAGAACGCCCTGGCGCTCAAGCTCGAGCGGGAGGCCGCGCTCGGCGCGCAGCGCAGCGAGTACGACGACCTCACGCAGCGCCTGCGCGCGAGCGACGAACGCCGGCTCAAGTTCGAGCGCGAGCTCGACCCCCTGCGCCAGCGCATCATGGAGTTCCAGCTCAAGGAGCAGGCCGCGCGCCTGGGCCTGGAGCAGTACAGCCAGCACCTGCTCGATGCGGGTGTGGACATGGCCCAGCTGGCCCAGTCCATCACCGAAGGCAATGTGCGCCTTTCCGGCCTGCAGACCGAGATCGACCGGCTCCACCGCGAGATCGTCGCGCTGGGCGCCGTCAACCTTGCCGCGCTGGACGAACTCAGTGCCGCGCGCGAACGCAAGCAGTTCCTGGACGCGCAGACCGCCGACCTGACCGAGGCCATGACCACCCTCGAGGACGCGATCCGCAAGATCGACAACGAGACGCGCGACCTGCTCTCGGGCACCTTCGACACCGTCAACGGCCACTTCGGCCGCATGTTCCCCGAGCTGTTCGGTGGCGGCAATGCGCGCCTCGTCATCACGGGTGACGAGATCCTGGACTCGGGCGTGCAGGTCATCGCCCAGCCGCCCGGCAAGAAGAACCAGACCATCCACCTGCTGTCCGGCGGCGAGAAGGCGCTGACGGCCATTGCACTCGTGTTCGCGATCTTCCAGCTCAATCCCGCACCGTTCTGCCTGCTCGACGAGGTGGACGCGCCGCTGGACGATGCCAACACCGAGCGCTATGCCAAACTCGTGAGCGCCATGAGCCGCGAGACCCAGTTCCTGTTCATCAGCCACAACAAGATCGCCATGGAAATGGCCAAGCAGTTGATCGGCGTGACCATGCAGGAGCAGGGCGTTTCGCGCATCGTGGCGGTCGACATGGAATCGGCCCTGTCGATGGCCGAGACCTGAACCCATTCCAACCAGAACAAGAGGAAACCGATGAGCAGTACGCTGCAGATCGGATTGGCCGTGGCCGGCGGCGTGGTGCTGGCCGGTGTCGTAGCGCACAGCGCCTGGTCGTCGCGCCGCAATGCGCCGCGCAAGCCCGACCCCATCGTCGCCGAGCCAGCCGCCACCGAGGACGCGGCCGACGGTGAGCGACGCGAACCCGGCTTCGACGATGCCAGCCTGCCGCTGCCGGCTGCGCCCGAGCGCCGGGCCACGCTGGACCCGCTGATCGACGTGATCGCTCCCATCGCCCTCGAAGGCCCCGTCTCCGGCGACGCCGTGCTGGCCGCGCTGCCGGCCACGCGCCGTGTCGGCAGCAAGCCCTTCGCGGTGGAAGGCCGCAACGTCAACGGCGGGCAGTGGGAGGCTGCGCAAGCCGGCCAGCGCTACGACGCGCTGCAGGCCGGCGTGCAGTTGGCCAACCGCACGGGTGCGCTCAATGAAATCGAATTCTCCGAGTTCGTCATGAAGACCCAGGCCTTCGCCGACGCCCTGAACGGTGCGCCCGAATTCCCAGAGATGCGCGAGGAGGTGGCACGCGCGCGCGAACTCGACCAGTTCGCCAGCAGCCACGACGCGCAGCTGAGCTTCACGCTGCGCGCGCTGCACGCGGCCTGGAGCCCCGGCTACCTGCACCAGAACGCCGCGCGGCTGGGCTTCGTGGCCGGCATGATCCCGGGCCGCATGGTGCTGCCCTCGGGCACGCCAGGCTTGCCGCCGCTGCTGGGCCTGAGCTTCGATTCGCAGGCCGCGCTGGCCGAAGACCCGGACCAGGCCGCCATCCGCAGCGTGACGCTCACGCTGGACGTACCCCAGGTCGAACGCGCCGAGCAGCCCTTCGTGCGCCTGCGCGAAGCGGCGATGGCGCTGGCCCAGGCCATGGACGGCGTGGTCACCGACGACACGGCGCGCCCGCTCACGCGCGAGGCCATGGATGTGATCGGCTCCGAGCTCGAGCAGCTGTACGACACGCTGGACACGCGCGAACTGTCGGCCGGCTCGGCGCTCGCCCGCCGGTTGTTCGGCTGATGGCCCCGTCCGAGCAGACCGCGCAGGCGCAGCAGCTGAAAGCGCTGCTGCGCCGCTACGCGCACCGCTACTACGTGCTCGACGACCCGGAGGTGCCGGACGCCGAATACGACCGCGTCTACCAGCAGCTCGAAGCGCTGGAGGCCGCCTGGCCCGAACTCGTGACGCCCGATTCGCCCACGCAGCGCGTGATCGGTGCCGTGCTGGAAGGCCTCACGCCGGTGCGCCATGCGGTGCCGATGCTGTCGATCAAGACGGAGACGGACACCACCCCGGCCGGCGCGCTCAAGTTCGACACCAGCGTGCGCAACGCGCTCAAGCTGGCCGACGACGCACCGGCGCTGGCCTATGCGGCCGAACTCAAGTTCGATGGCCTGGCCATCAACCTGCGCTACGAGCAGGGCGAGCTGGTGCAGGCCGCCACGCGCGGCGACGGCGAGACCGGTGAGGACGTCACGCACACCATCCGCACGATCAAGTCCATCCCCAACTACCTCAAGCACGGCAACGTGCCGGTGCTGGAAGTGCGCGGCGAGGTCTTCATGCGCCGCGACGAGTTCGAGGCCTTGAACGAACGCCAGCGCGAAAGCGGCGGCAAGACCTTCGTGAACCCGCGCAACGCCGCCGCCGGCGTGGTGCGCCAGCTGGACGCCGGCATCGCCCAGCAGCGGCCGTTGAGCTTCTTCGCCTACGGCCTTGGCGAGGTGCAGGGCTGGGACGCACCGGCCACGCATTCGGCCACGCTGGACGCGCTCGGCGCCATGGGCGTGCCCGTCAACAACGACCGCCAGGTGGTGCAGGGCGCCCAGGGCCTGGCCGACTTCCATGCGTTGATCGCGGCCGCACGCGACAGCCTGCCGTTCGACATCGACGGCGTGGTCTACAAGGTCGACGACCGCGCCTTGCAACTGCAGCTCGGCTTCAAGTCGCGCGAGCCGCGCTGGGCGGTTGCCCACAAGTACCCGGCGCAGGAGCAGATCACGCGGCTCAACGGCATCGAGATCCAGGTCGGCCGCACCGGCAAGCTCACGCCCGTGGCCAAGCTCGAGCCCGTGTTCGTGGGCGGCACCACTGTCAGCAACGCCACGCTGCACAACCTGTTCGAGATCCGGCGCAAGCGCGTGCGCGTCGGCGACCGGGTGATCGTGCGGCGGGCCGGCGACGTGATCCCCGAGGTGGTGGGCGTGGTGCCGGGCCCGCGTGAAGGCTACGTGCCGAATTTCCGCATGCCGCGCCAGTGCCCGGTGTGCGGCAGCGCCGTGGTGCGCGAGCCCGACGGTGTGAACCACCGCTGCTCGGGCGGGCTGTTCTGCCCGGCCCAGCGCAAACAGGCGCTGCTGCACTTCGCCGGGCGGCGCGCCATGGACATCGAGGGCCTGGGCGACAAGCTCGTCGACCAGCTCGTCGATGGCGGCCTGATCCGCACGCTGCCCGAGCTCTACAAGCTGGGCGTGGGCAAGCTGTCGATGCTGGAGCGCATGGCCGACAAGAGCGCCATGAACCTCGTGCAGGCGCTGGAAGACAGCAAGACCACCACGCTGGGCCGCTTCCTCTACGCCCTGGGCATCCGCCACATCGGCGAGTCCACGGCAAAAGACCTGGCAAAGCATTTCGGCCGGCTCGACCCCATCATGGACGCGACACTGGAGCAGCTTTTGGAGGTCAACGACGTCGGCCCCATCGTCGCCCGGAGCCTGCGCACCTTCTTCGAGCAGCCGCACAACCGCGAGGTGGTGGAGCAGCTGCGCGCGGCGGGCGTGCACTGGCCCGAGTCCGAGGGCCTGGCCGCGCAGCGCGTGCCGCTACCGCTGGCTGGCAAGACCTTCGTGCTGACCGGCACGCTGCCCACCCTCTCGCGCGATGCGGCCAAGGAAATGCTGGAAGCTGCAGGTGCCAAGGTGGCCGGTTCCGTGTCCAAGAAGACCGACTACGTGGTGGCCGGCGAGGAAGCCGGCAGCAAGCTGGAGAAGGCACAGCAGCTCGGCATCGCAGTGCTGGACGAGGCGGGCATGCTGGCCTTGCTCGAACAGCGACAGACATAATCCCCGGCATGGACCCTGCCGCCGTTCTGCAATTGCTGGCGCAACACAAGCGTGTGATGGCCGATCGCTTCGGCGTCCTCGATCTGGCCCTGTTCGGCTCGGTCGCGCGTGGCCAGGCATCGGAGCACAGCGATATCGACCTGCTCGTGCGTTTCGACGGCCCGGCCACATCGGAACGCTACTTCGGCCTGATGTTCTATCTGGAAGACATGCTGGGCCGCCCCGTCGACCTGGTGACCGACAAGGCCTTGCGCCAGGAGTTGCGCCCGCACATCGAACGCGATGCCATCCATGTCTGAGCCCACCGCGCCGCGGGAGTGGCGCTTCTATATCGATGACATGCTGCAGTTCTGCGAGAGGGTGCAGAGCTACACCGCAGGCATCGCGCAAGATGCCTTCGTCGCCGAGGCGATGCGCTACGACGCCACGGTGCGTAACCTTGAACTGCTGGGCGACGCCGCCATGCGCATTCCGGAAGCCGTGCGCGCGGCCCATCCCGAGGTGCCCTGGCGCTTGATCGTGGCAACGCGCAACCGGCTCATCCACGGTTACCTGGGCATCGACAACGACATTCTGTGGAGCCTCATCCATGTCGAGGTGCCACGGCTTGCCCTTCAACTGCGCACGTTACGCGACCAGCCTGAATCTCCATGACCGTCCGCGACATCCTCAAGATGGGCGACCCGCGCCTGCTGCGCGTCGCCCAGCCCGTGCCCGCCGAGTCCTTCGACTCCGACGCGTTGCACCTGCTGGTCTCCGACCTGTTCGACACCATGCACGCCGTCAACGGTGCGGGCCTGGCGGCGCCGCAGATCGGCGTCGACCTGCAGCTCGTGATCTTCGGCAGCAACGACCGCAACCCGCGCTACCCGGACCGGCCGCTGGTGCCCATCACCGTGCTGTGCAACCCGGTCATCACGCCGCTGTCGGCCGACGAGGAAGAGGACTGGGAAGGCTGCCTGTCCGTGCCCGGCCTGCGCGGCGTGGTGCCGCGCTGGTCCAGGATCCGCTACACCGGTTTCGACCAGTACGGCGACGCGATCGACCGCACGGTGGAGGGCTTTCATGCGCGCGTGGTCCAGCACGAATGCGACCACCTGATCGGCAAGCTGTACCCGATGCGCGTGCGCGACTTCACGCGCTTCGGCTTCACCGAAGTGCTGTTCCCCGGCATCGCCGCCAACGAGGACGACTGAGCATCGCTGCCTGAGGCGGGGCGCCGCAACGGCGCTCCCTGGGTCGAGGTCACGGCCGCGTCACGCGCGCGGCATACGCTGGCACGGTGCGCATCCGCGGCGACAAGCCGCGCCGCGCGCGCCGTCCACACCTCACACGACAGCCATGACCTCACGACGCAGTTTCCTGCGCGGCAGTGCCCACGCGGGCATCGCCGCCGCAACCTACGCAGCCTTTCCGCCGGCAATCCAGCGGGCGCTGGCCATCCCCGCCCACAACGCGACCGGCACCATCCGCGATGTCGAGCACGTGGTGATCCTGATGCAGGAGAACCGTGCGTTCGACCACTACTTCGGCACGCTGGCCGGTGTGCGCGGCTTCGGCGACCGCTTCCCGATTCCACTGCCCGAGGGCCGCAACGTCTGGCAGCAGCGCCTGGCCAACGGCAATGTAGTCATGCCCTTCCACCTGGACGGCAGCCGGGGCAACGCGCAGCGCGCCAATGGCACGCCGCACGACTGGAACGACAGCCAGCAGGCCTGGGACAACGGCCGCATGGACCAGTGGCCGCGCTACAAGAACCAGATCTCCATGGGCTACTTCAAGGAAGCCGAGATTCCCTTCCCGTTCGCGCTGGCCAATGCCTTCACGCTCTGCGATGCCTACCACTGCGCCATGCACACGGGCACGGATGCCAACCGCGCGTTCTTCCTGACGGGCACCAACGGCGCGGTGCCGACCGGCACGGCCTTCGTCTCCAACGAGTGGGACTGGCTCGATGGCCGCGCCAGCGCCGTCAACACGGGCTACACCTGGACCACTTATGCCGAGCGCCTGGAGGCGGCCGGCGTCAGCTGGATCAGCTACCAGAACATGCCCGACGAGTGGGGCGACAACATGCTGGGCGCGTTCCGCCAGTTCCGCCGCGCCAACCAGGCTTCGGGCTATCCCGTGTCCAGTGGCGGCGCACCGAACAGCGCCTACAGCAACTCTGGCCAGGCCCTGCCGTACCACGCCTACGACGCACCCACGGACAACGCGAACAACCCGCTCTACAAGGGCATCGCCAACACCTTGCCCGGCACCTCGCCCGAGAACTACCTGGACGCCTTCAAGCGCGACATCCGCGAAGGCAAGCTGCCCGCCGTGTCCTGGATGAACGCGCCCTCGGCCTACTGCGAGCACCCCGGCCCCTCGAGTCCGGTGCAGGGCGCCTGGTTCCTGCAAGAGGTGCTGGACGCGCTGACGGCCAACCCCGACGTCTGGAGCAAGACCGTGCTGATCGTCAACTTCGACGAGAACGACGGCTACTTCGATCACGTACCTTCGCCCTCGGCGCCGTCGCCGGACGGCAAGGGCGGCTATGCCGGCAAGACCACGCTGGCCCAGGCCGACCTGGCGGCCGAGTACTACACGCACGGCAGGCCGCTCGGAAGCACCAGCCAGCCGGCAGCCGACGGCCGCGTCTACGGCCCGGGCCCGCGCGTGCCCATGTACGTGATCTCGCCGTGGAGCCGCGGTGGCTGGGTCAACTCGCAGGTGTTCGACCACACCTCGGTGATCCGCTTCCTGGAGGCGCGCTTCGGTGTGGCCGAGCCCAACATCGGCCCGTTCCGCCGCGCCGTGTGCGGCGACCTGACCAGCGCCTTCAATTTCGCCACGCCCAACAGTGAAGCGCTGCCCGTGTTGCAGGGCCGCAAGAGCCGCGGCGAGGCGGATGCGTTGCGCACGGCCCAGCAGCGGCTCGCGCAAATCGCGCCACCGGCCGCGCCGCAATTGCCGGTGCAGGCCGGCGGCACGCGCCCCTCGCGCGCGCTGCCCTACGAGCTGGCGACGATCTGCGCGGTGCAGCCCGGCGCCACCATGGCGGCCGTGCGCGTGGCGCTGGACTTCGCCAACACGGGTCGCCAGGCCGCCGTGTTCCATGTCTACGACCGCAAGGACCTGGCGGCCGTGCCGCGCCGCTACATGGTCGAACCCGGCAAGACGCTGTCGGACCTGTGGACGCCGGCCGTGGGCGGTGCCTACGACCTGTGGGTGCTGGGCCCCAACGGCTACCACCGCCATTTCACGGGCAGCGCGCTGCGGGCGATCGCAGCCGGCCAGCCGCGGCCCGACGTGCAGGTGCGCTGCGACGCCGCCACGGGCGAGCTCGTGCTGCGCCTAGTCAACGCTGGCGCGGCGCCATGCACCTTCAGCCTGGCCGCCAATGCCTACCAGCCGCTGACGCAAAGCCACGCGCTGGCGCCGCGCAGCGAACTCTCCGTGCGCCTGCCGGTGGCCGGCAACGGCTACTGGTACGACTTCAGCGCCACGGTGTCGGGCCAGCCCGACTACCTGCGGCGTTTCGCCGGCCGTGTCGAGACCGGCCGCCACACGGTCAGCGATCCCGCGCTGGGCCAATGAACCCACTTCAGAGAAAGAACATGCATTCCATCCTTCGCGGCGTGATCGCCGGCACGGCCCTCGCGCTGTGCGCTTCCTTCGCCTCGGCCGCCGTGCTGAGCTTCGACGACATCGTGGGCGCCAACGGCTATGCCGCCGTGCCCACCAACTATGGCGGGCTGGACTGGTCGGGCAGCAGCTGGTCGGCCTTCACGGCGCCCGAGGCCCCGTACACGGCGCACTCCGGCGATGGCCGCATCGCCATGGGCTGGGACGGCACGGATGCCACCAGCACCATCCGCTTCATCGCGCCGACGGTGTTCGACGGTGCCTGGTTCGCCGGCTACGGCGAGGCCAGCGTGCGCTTCGACCTGTACCTGGCCGGCGCGCTGGTCGGCAGCTCCGACACGCTGGGCCTGTCGGCGACGCCAGCGTTCCTGGCGAGCGGCTGGACCGGTGCGGTCGATGCCGTGGTGGTGTCCAGCAACCTGCACGCGTTCTACGTGATGGACGACTTCAGCTTCCAGGATGCGAGCGAAGTGCCAGAGCCCGCCACGCTGGCCCTGGTGCTGGCCGGCCTGGGCCTGGCCGGCGTGGCACGTCGTCGCGGCTGAGCAGCTCTGAACGCGACGAGGGGGCCGCTCAGCCCTTGGTGATCCCCACGTCGGGCAACTGCGGACGGTTCGCGAGGGCCTTGTTCATGATGGTTTCCACATGCGCCTTGTCCGCCGCCGGCAGCTCCAGCCGCGGCGGGCGGGTGCGGAAGGTGCCGCGGCCCATGATGTGCTCGCACAGCTTGATGCACTGCACCAGGTCGGGCCGCGCATCGAGGTGCAGCAACGGCATGAACCACTCGTACAGCGGCATCAGCTCGTCGAAGCGCTTCGCCTTGGCCAGGCGGAACAGGGTCTCGCCCTCCTTGGGGAAGGCGTTGGACATGCCCGAGACCCAGCCGACGGCGCCCATCGCCACGCTCTCGACCACCACGTCGTCCAGGCCGGCGAACAGCACGAAGCGGTCGCCGACCATGTTGCGCGTGTCGATGAAGCGGCGCGTGTCGCCCGAGCTGTCCTTGAAGCAGACGATGGTCTCGCAGTCGGCCAGCGTGGCCAGGATGTCCGGCGTCACGTCGTTCTTGTAGATCGGCGGGTTGTTGTAGACCATCACCGGCAAGTCCGTGGCCTTGGACACGGTGCGAAAGTGCGCCGCCGTCTCGTGCGGCTTGGACGAGTAGAGCAGGGCCGGCATGACCATGATGCCGTCCACGCCGATGCGCGCGGCCTCCTTGGCGGTCTCCACGGCAAAGGCCGTGGTGAACTCGGCGATGCCGCAGATCACGGGCACGCGGCCCTTGGCCACGGCGCGGCCGGCTTCCATGATGGCGATCTTCTCCTTGGTGGAGAGCGAGCAGTTCTCGCCCACCGTGCCGCAGACGATCAGGCCGGAAACGCCGTCGGTGATCAGCGCGTCCATCACCTTGGCGGTGGCGTCCACGTCGACCGACATGTCTTCGCGGAACTGGGTGGTGACGGCGGGGAACACGCCCTGCCAATTGACTTTGGGGCTCATGGTTTGCCTCTTGTGGTTGGGATGGATTACAGCTTGGCGCCAGCGGTGCGCAACTCGGCGATGGCAGGCGCCTTGGGCAGCCAGATCGCATCGAAGGCCTTGATGCTGGCCTCGACATTGGCGGCCGGCTCGGCCTTCATGGCGATGCCGGTCTCCTTGAACTTGGCCAGCAGGCCGGGCTCGGTGCCCGCGATCTCGGCGATCTGCGCGTCCAGCGACTTGGCGACCTGTTCGCGGATCAGCTCCTTGTCCTTGTCGGGCAGCGACGCCCAGACGCGGCCCGACACCAGCGGCGCGAACGGCATGAACAGCGCGTTCATCTGCAGGATCACCTTGGACACCTTGTCGAAGCGCGCATTCCACGAGAACTCGATGTCGGCCTCCAGCGCATCGACCTGGCCGTTGGCCATGGCGTCGAACACCTGGGGCGTGGGGATCGGCGTGGGTGCGGCGCCCATGGATTGGTAGAAGTCGCGGTAGACCGGGGTGGGGTTGATGCGCAGCTTGAGGCCCTTGAGGTCGGCCGAGCTGGCGAGGTCCTTGGTCGAGAACACCGAGCGCATGCCCGTGATGCCCCAGCCCAGGCCGATGCAGCCGGTCTCGCGCGGCAGCACCTCGAGCAGCTTGAGGGCGGCGGGCGTCTTGACCAGCTGGGCCACGGCGGCGGTCGAGCGCACCAGGTAGGGCGCGTTGATCGCTGCCACCGTGGCCACGCGCGAGCCGAGCTCGGCGGCCTGGATCCAGCCCATGTCGAGCGCGCCGGATTGCAGCTGCTGCATCATGGCGGACTCGTTGCCGAGCTGGCCCGAGTGGAACACCGTGGCCGACAGGCGCCCGCCGGTCTCCTTCTTGAGCGTCTCGCCAAAGGCCACGGCGGCGCGGTTCCACGAGTGGCCGGCCGGCGTGATGAGGCCGATGCGGAACTCCTTGGTTTGGGCGCGCAGCAGGGGGCTGAAGGCGAGCGAGGCGGCAGCGGCACTGCCGGCGACGAAGGAACGGCGGGAGATCTGACGAAGAGTCATGGCAAAGGCTCCAGGTGGGAAAGTTACTTGAGAAGCCCCAGCGACAGCCAGGGGAAGATCGACAACAGCACCAGCGCGACGCAGCAGACCAGGAAGAACGGCAGCGTCACGATGAACATCTTTCCGGGCTTGGCCCCCGTGACCGCGGCGGCGACGAAGAAGCTCAGCCCCACGGGCGGCGACATCAGGCCCAGCACCAGGTTCACGACCACCACCACGCCGAAGTGGCGCGGGTCGATGCCATAGACCTCGGTGGCGATCGGCAGCAGGATGGGCACGGTCATGATCAGGCCCGGGATGCCGTCGATCACGGTGCCGATCACGAGCAGGATCACGTTGGAGAGCAGCATGAAGGTGACGGGGTCCTTGGCCACCGTCTGCACCCAGGCCGCCGTGGCCTGCGGCACCTTGCCGAAGATCAGGATCCACGAGAACACGGCGGCTGCCGCCACGAGGAACAGCACGATGGCCGAGTAGATGCCCGAGCGCACCAGCATCTCGGGGATCTGGCTGAAGCGGAACTCCTTGGTGACGTAACGGCCCACCAGCGCCGATGCGACGGCGCCCACGGCCGCGGCCTCGGTCGGATTGGCCAGTCCCGACAGGATGGAGCCCACGATAACGATGGGAATCAGCAGCGTGGGACTGCACACCGCCACCGATCTGGCGCGCTGGCGCAGCGTGCGGCGCTCGCTGCGCGGGTACTCGTAGACCAGCCCCATGAGGGCGATGAGCACGAAAAACAGCACCGTGAGCAGGATGCCGGGCAGGATGCCCGCGATCAGCATGTCGCCCACTGCCACCTGGGCCAGCACGCTGTAGACCACGAACATCACCGAGGGCGGGATGATGGGCCCAAGCATGCCGCCGTATACCGTGAGGCCGGCCGCGAAGGTCTTGTCGTAGCCCTGCTTTTCCATCTGCGGCACCATGACCTGCGACATGATGGCCACCTGCGCCGTGGCCGAGCCGATGATGGAGGAGACCAGCGCGTTGGCCAGGATGTTGACGTAGGCCAGCCCTCCCTTGACCGAGCCGATGAAGGCCATGGACAGCTCGACCAACCGGCGCGTGATGCCGCCGCCGTTCATGATCTCGCCGATCAGGATGAATAGCGGGATGGCGATCAGGCCGTAGCTGTCCACGCCACCGAACATCTGCATCGGGAACGACTGGAACAAGAGCGGGTTGCCGCTGTCCCAGATGTAGAACATGCCGGCAAGGCACAGGCAGATGCCGATCGGCACGCCGATGAACATGACGGCCAGGAAGAAGAGGCTGGTCAGCATGGTCAGTTCACCACGGCTTCGGCGTCCGACACGGGGAAGCCGGCGTGGCGGCGCTTGGGCTGCCAGCCCAGGTCTTCGACCAGGTTGGCCGCGGCGTGCAGGCTCAGCGTGAACGCGAAGATTGGCAGGATGGTCTGCAGCAGCCAGGTCGGCCAGTTCAAGGTCTGCGTGCGCTCGGTGTAGAGAAAGTTGAAGGAGGTGCCGGCGAACTCCTTGGCATCGAAACCTGCGCGCGCGATGCCCACCGGGTCCATCCAGATCCAGCACATCCACAGCATGGCCAGGCCGAACACCAGCACACCTCCACCGGCGGTGAGCTTGAAGATGCGCGCGGCGCCCGCGCCGAGCTTGTCCGTCAGCAGCGTGACGGCGAAGTCCATGCGCAGCCGCGTCATGGCCGAGCCGCCGACGAAGGTCAGCCAGACGACGGAATAGACCGCGGCCTCGTCGATCCAGTAGATCGGCATGCCGGTGTAGCGGGTGGCCACGTTGACGAGGATCAGCGCCATGAGCAGCGCCATCAAGCCGAGGATCAGCCAGCGCTCCAGGCGCAGCACCGCGCTGGAGGCGTCGAGCACCAGACTGGACAATCCATTGCGCCGGGGTGGGGCGGGCTGCTGCATCTTGGGTATTCCTTTGGAATATTTGAAATATATTAGCCGTATGCTAGAGTTCAAAGCAAGCTTGATGCCACGGAATTTCATCCGTGCTTACCCGGGGAATCGGAAGTGACCGTGAAGAAGGCTGCCGCGCCCAAGCGGCGCGATGCCGACCTGGCCTATGAGGCCATCGAAGCCATGATCTCCACCATGGGGCTACCGCCCGGCAGCCCCATCGTCGAGGCCGAGATCTCCGAGCGCATCGCCATCGGCCGCACGCCGGTGCGCGAGGCGTTGATGCG
Organism: Pseudorhodoferax soli; assembly: GCF_003337555.1. Classification (GTDB taxonomy): domain Bacteria; phylum Pseudomonadota; class Gammaproteobacteria; order Burkholderiales; family Burkholderiaceae_C; genus Pseudorhodoferax; species Pseudorhodoferax soli. The sequence continues at coordinate 313,440 of NZ_QPJK01000003.1, forward strand.
GCTGATGTCCATCGGGCTCATCGTGCAGCAACCGCGCCGCGGCCTGCTGGTCTCGCCGATCGACCTGGCCAACCACCTGGACGCGATCCTCACGCGGCGCGTGCTGGAGCGCGTGATCGCCTCGTGCTCGGCACGCCGCGCCAACGCAGTCGAACGCCAGCTGCTGATCGATTGCGCTGAGCGCATGGTGGCCGCCGCCGCGCGCGACGACCTCAAGGCTTACATGCGCGCCGACCATGATCTGGACGCGGCCAACCACGCCGCCAGCCGCAATGCGTCGGCCGTCACGGCGGTGGTGCCGCTGGTCACGCAATGCAGGCGCTTCTGGTATGCCTACCAGCATGCCGGCGAGATCAAGGAGGGCGCGCGCTGCCACGCGCTGTTGGCCAGCGGCATCGCCAAGGGCAGCGAGGCCGAGGCGGTGCAGGGCGCCGACGCGCTGATGGACTACCTGGAAGCCTTCACGCGGCGCGTGATCGACAACTGAAGTTCAGGGCACCTCGAGCACCAGCCGGATGCCGACCAGCGTGTAGCGCGTCTCGGGCGTGTTCCAGTTGCGAAAGCCGCAGCGCGCATAGAGCGGCCAGGTGTGCCAGGAGCCGCCGCGGCGCACCTTCACTTCCCCGTCGGCGGGGCCCTTCGGATCGTCGACGGGCGAACGCGTGTAGTAGTCGTCGGCATGCCAGTCGGCAGTCCATTCCCAAACGTTGCCCAGCATGTCGTGCAGGCCGAACGCATTGGGCGCGAAGCTGCCGACGGGGGCGGTGAAGGCCTGGCCGTCGTGGAACGGGAAGGCCTGGCCCGCCCACCGGGGCCAATGCGCGGCGGCGTCGCGGTCGAACACGTTGGCCTGGCCTTGCAGTGCGGCGGGTGGCGGCTCCGCGCCGTGCTGGCCGGCGCGGCAGGCGTATTCCCACTCGGCCTCGGTCGGCAGGCGGTAGCGCCGGCCTTCGGTGCGCGAAAGCCATTGGGCCAGCGCCTGGGCGTCGTTCCAGGTCACATTGACGACCGGATGGTCATCGCCCTGCGCGAAGCCCGGGTTGCGCCAGGAGTAGCGCGGATCGCGGCCCTCGAAGGCGTCGCCCCGCGCCGTGGTGGCGGGGTTGTAGGCCGGGTTCCAGCCGTAACCGCCGGTCCCGTCCGCAACCGATTCCGGCACATGGCCCGAGCGTTCGAGGAAGGCGCGGAACTGGCCGACCGTGACCTCGCTGCTGCCCAGGTAGAAGGCCCGCGTGATGCGCACCGCATGGGCCGGCCTCTCGTCGGCCAGGTCCTGCAGGCGCCGTGCTTCGGCCTGGGGGTACAGCGCCTGGAGTTCCTCTGTCGATGCCGCGGTGCCCATGCGAAAGCTGCCGGCCGGAATGCGCACGAACACCATGCCCAGCGTGTTGACCTGCGGGGCCTCGCCAGGCGGCAGCGGCATGGCACAACCGGCTGCCAGCAGCGCGAGCGCCGCGGTGCAGATCCAGGGGGCAGGTGGCGGCATCCTGGACCGATCGCGCTCAGGCTAGCGCTTCGAGCAGTTCGGTTTCCACGGCGATCTGCAGCCGGTTCTGCTGCAGCGCGGGGCCCTGGACCAGGAAGGTGTCTTCCACGCGCTCGCCAAGCGTGCTGATCTTGGCCAACTGCACGCTGATCTCGTTGCGTGCCAGCACCCGCGCCACCAGGTACAGGAGGCCGGGCCGGTCGCTGGCAGAGATGGACAGCAGCCAGCGCTGGGCCTTGTCGTCGGGCTGCAGGTCCACGCGCGGCGCGACCGGGAAGCTCTTGACCCGGCGCGACACGCGGCCGCGGCCCGGCGTGGGCAGCGGGCCTGCGGTGGCCAGCGCCTGGGCCAGGTCGGCCTCCACCATGTGCATGAGCTCCTGGTAGTGCTCGGGCAGCATGGAGGTGACGATCTGGAAGGTGTCCAGCGCGTAGCCGTTGTTGGCCGTGTGCACCTTGGCGTCGATGATGGAGAAACCGGCGTGGTCGAAGTAACCGCAGATGCGCGCGAACAGGTCGGCGCGGTCGGCCGTGTAGACCATCACCTGCAGGCCTTCGCCCACCGGCGAACGGCGCGCGCGCACCAGCGCGGGCTGGGCCGGATCCAGGCCTCCGGGGCCCAGGTGGCGCGCGATCTGCCGCGCGTGCCAGGCGATGTCGCCAGCCTCGTGGCGCATGAAGTAGCTCACGTCCAGCGTGGCCCACAGCCGCTTGTGCGATTCGAAGGGCTCGGCGTGCAGCGCGAGCTGCGTGAGCGCCTCGCGCTTGCGGGCCTCGATGTCGGCATCCGGGTCGGGCGCGCGGCCGCCCAGCACGCGCAGCGTGTAGCGGTACAGGTCTTCCAGCAGCTTGCCCTTCCAGGCGTTCCAGACCTTGGGCGAGGTGCCGCGGATGTCGGCCACGGTCAACAGGTACAGCGCCGTGAGGTAGCGCTCGTTGCCCACGCGCTTGGCGAAGCCGGCGATGACATCGGGGTCGGACAGGTCGGCCTTCTGCGCCACGCGCGACAGCGTCAGGTGCTCCTCCACCAGGAACTCGATGAGCTTGCTGTCCTGGCGGCCGATGCCGTGCTGCAGGCAGAAGCGCCGCACATCGCGCGCGCCGAGCTCGGAGTGGTCGCCGCCGCGGCCCTTGGCGATGTCGTGGAACAGCGCGGCGATGTACAGGATCCAGGGCTTGTCCCAGCCGGCCGCCAGCTGCGAGCAGAACGGGTACTCGTGCGCATGCTCAGCCATGAAGAAGCGGCGCACGTTGCGCAGCACCATCAGGATGTGCTGGTCCACGGTGTAGACGTGGAACAGGTCGTGCTGCATCTGGCCCACGATCTTGCGGAACACCCACAGGTAGCGGCCCAGCACCGAGGTCTGGTTCATGAGCCGGATGGCGTGCGTGATGCCGGCCGGCTGCATCAGGATGCGGCGGAAGGTCTCGCGGTTGACCGGGTCGTTGCGAAAACGCGCCGTCATCAGCGAACGCGCGTTGTACAGCGCACGCAGTGTGCGCGCCGACAGGCCGCGGATGCCCACTGTGCTCTCGTAGAGCAGGAAGGTCTCGAGGATGGCGTGCGGATGGCGGTGGTAGAGGTCGTCGCTGGCCACCTCGATCATTCCGGCCTTCTCGAAGAAGCGCTCGTTGATCGGCCGCAGCGCGTGCGTGGTGGGGTTCAGCCGCTCCTCGATGTTGAGCAGGAGGACCTGGTTCAGCTGGCTGACCGCCTTGGCCGCCCAGTAGTACTGGCGCATCAACTGCTCGCTGGCGCGCACCGGCGTTTCCTGCGCGGTGTCGTTGCGCCAGCCGAAGGATTCGGCCACGGCCGTCTGCAGGTCGAACACCAGTCGGTCTTCGCGCCGGCCGGCGATCAGGTGCAGCCGCGCGCGGATCAGCCCCAGCAGCGCCTCGTTGCGCTTGATCTGGCGGGCTTCGTGCGGCGTGGCCAGGCCGGTGCGGGCGAGTTCATCCCAGCTGTTGCCCAGGCCCGCGGCCTTGGTGATCCACAGGATCAGCTGCAGGTCGCGCAGGCCGCCCGGCGATTCCTTGCAGTTGGGCTCCAGCGCGTAGGGGGTGTTGTCGAATTTGTTGTGGCGCTGGCGCATCTCCAGCGTCTTGGCCACGAGGAAGGCCTGCGGGTCGACGGCCTTGCGGAACTGGTTGCTGAACAGCGTGAACAGGCCGCTGTGGCCGGCGATGAGCCGCGCCTCGAGCAGCGAGGTCTGCACTGTCACGTCCTTCTCGGCCTCGGCCAGGCAGTCGCGGATGCTGCGCACCGAGGAGCCAATCTCCAGGCCCGCGTCCCAGCAGCTGCCGATGAAGCCTTCGATGCAGGCCTTCAGGTCGGCATCGTGCTCGGGCGAGAGGTCTTCGGGCAGCATGAGCAGCACGTCGACATCCGAATGCGGGAACAGCTCGCCCCGGCCGAACCCGCCCACGGCCAGCAGGGCGCATGAAGCGGGCATGCCGGCCCGTTGCCAGAGCTGGCACAGCGTCTCGTCGGCCAGCCGCCCCAGTTGCTGCAGCACGCCATGCAGGTTGCGCGTGCTGGCACCGCAGTCGCGCAAGGACTGCAGCAGCGCGCTCTTGCGCTGCTGGTATTGCGCACGCAGGGCCGGCAGGTCGGCCGCCGGCGTTGCGCTGCAGGGGGCGGCCAGGCTGCTCAAGCGCTGGCCGTGGCAGGTTGCGCCTGCACGAAAGCCGGCGGCGCCAGGCTGCCGGCCGACAGGGTCAGCACCTCGTAGCCGGTCTCGGTGACGAGCACGGTGTGCTCCCACTGGGCCGACAGCGAGTGGTCCTTGGTGACGATGGTCCAGCCGTCCTTCTCGGGGCCATCCTTGATCTCGCGCCGGCCGGCGTTGATCATGGGCTCGATCGTGAAGGTCATGCCGGGCTCCAGCACCTCCATGGTGCCGGGGCGGCCGTAGTGCAGCACCTGCGGCTCCTCGTGGAAGCGCTGGCCGATGCCGTGGCCGCAGAATTCGCGCACCACCGAGTAGCCCTGGCCTTCGGCGAACTTCTGGATGGCGTGGCCGATGTCGCCCAGGCGGGCGCCGGGCTTGACCTTGACGATGCCGTGCCACATTGCCTCGTAGGTCACCTGCACCAGGCGGCGGGCGGCGATGGAGCCCTCGCCGATGATGTACATGCGGCTGTTGTCGCCGTACCAGCCATCCTTGGTGATCACGGTGACATCGATGTTCATGATGTCGCCCTTCTTGAGCGGCTTCTCGTTCGGGATGCCATGGCAGACCACATGGTTCAACGAGGTGCACAGCGCGGCCGGGTAGGGCGGGTAGCCGGGCGGCTGGTAGCCCACCGTGGCCGAGCGCGTGCCTTGCACGTTGACCATGTAGTCGTGGGCGAGTCGGTCGATTTCCTTGGTGGTGACGCCAGCCGCGACATGCGGCGTCAGGTAATCGAGAACTTCGGACGCCAGGCGGCAGGCTTCGCGCATGCCTGCGATTCCGGCGGCGTCTTTGATGGTGATGCTCATGGGGCCGAATTATCCCACTCGGGTTTTCCATTGTCTGGCGCCGCTAAAATTGCCGGCTTTCCGTCAGCGGCGAACCGCCAAGCCCAGTCAGCGCTTGCCCGGGCGCCGCCGCCCACCATCCACAGGCCGCCACAACGTGACCTCGCACCCGATCCAGCTCGAAGGCGGCAACGCCCTGAGCGACTTCCGCGTCCAGCAACTGCTTCCCCGCCTGCAGGCGGTCCACGACAAGATCACGGGCCTGGCGGCGCGCCATGTGCACCTGGTGCTGGCCGATGCCGCGCTGGAGCCGGCCGCCGCCGAGCGCCTGGCCGCCCTGCTGGACTACGGCGACCCATACCAGGGCCCGGTCGACGGCCCGGTGCTGGTGGTCACGCCGCGCCTGGGCACGGTCTCGCCCTGGGCGTCCAAGGCGACCGACATCGCCCACAACTGCGGCCTGCCCGTGCGCCGCGTGGAGCGCATCACCGAGTACCGGCTGGTGCTCAAGAGCGGCTTGCTGGGCGGCAAGCCGCAACTGAGCGCAGAGCAGCTGCTGGCCATCGGCGACCTGCTGCACGACCGCATGACCGAGAGCCTGCTGGCGGACCGCCAGCAGGCGCAAGGCCTGTTCGCCACCTTGGAAGCCGCGCCCATGGCCCGCGTGGACGTGCTGGGCGGTGGCCGCGGTGCGCTGGAGTCGGCCAACCGTGCGTTCGGCCTGGCCCTGGCGGTGGACGAGATCGACTACCTGCTGGACGCCTTCACCAAGCTTGGCCGCAACCCGACCGATGTCGAGTTGATGATGTTCGCGCAGGCCAACAGCGAGCACTGCCGCCACAAGATCTTCAATGCCAAGTTCACGGTGGACGGCCAGGACCAGGCGCTGAGCCTGTTCGGCATGATCCGCAACACGCACCAGCTGGCGCCGCAGCACACCGTCGTTGCCTATTCCGACAACGCTTCGGTCATGGAGGGCGGCACCGTGCAGCGTTTCGTGGCGGGCGAGGGTGGGGCCTATGCCGGTCAGCCGGCGCTGCACCATGTGCTCATGAAGGTGGAGACGCACAACCACCCGACGGCGATTTCTCCCTTCCCGGGCGCGTCCACCGGTGCGGGCGGTGAAATCCGCGACGAGGGTGCGACGGGCCGCGGCTCCAAGCCCAAGGCCGGCCTGACCGGCTTCACGGTCTCCAAGCTCTGGCCCGCTGCGGCCGATGTGGCCTACGGCAAGCCGGCCCACATCGCAAGTGCGCTGCAGATCATGACCGAGGGCCCGCTCGGCGGTGCGGCGTTCAACAACGAGTTCGGCCGGCCCAACCTCCTGGGCTACTTCCGCGAGTACGAGCAGACGGCCGCCAGCGACGTGGACAGCCAGCGCCGCGGCTACCACAAGCCCATCATGATCGCGGGCGGCCTGGGCACCATCGCCGCCGAGCAGACCACCAAGATCCAGTTTCCGGCCGGCGCGCTGCTGATCCAGCTGGGTGGCCCGGGCATGCGCATCGGCATGGGCGGCAGCGCCGCCAGTTCCATGGCCACGGGCGCCAACGCGGCCGAACTCGACTTCGACTCGGTGCAGCGCGGCAACCCGGAGATCGAGCGCCGTGCGCAGGAAGTCATCAACCGTTGCTGGCAGCAAGGTGCAGACAACCCCATCCTGGCGATCCACGACGTCGGCGCGGGCGGCCTGTCCAATGCCTTCCCGGAACTGACCAACGACGCCGGCCGCGGCGCGCGCTTCGACCTGTCGGCCGTGCCGCTGGAAGAGTCGGGCATGGCGCCCAAGGAAATCTGGTGCAACGAGAGCCAGGAGCGCTACGTGCTGGCCATCGCGCCCGAGTCGCTGGAGCGCTTCGCGGCCTTCTGCGCCCGCGAGCGTTGCCCGTTTGCCGTCGTTGGCCGGGCCACTGAGGAGCGCCGGCTGGTGCTGGCAGCGGACGATGCGCCGGTCGACATGCCGATGGAAGTGCTGCTGGGCAAGCCGCCCAAGATGCACCGCGACGTGCAGACCGTGGCGCGCCGTTTCGCGCCGCTGGACCTGAATGGCGTGGAGCTGCAGAAGGCCGTGATCGACGTGCTGGCGCACCCGACCGTGGCCTCCAAGCGCTTCCTGATCACGATCGGCGACCGCACCGTGGGCGGCCTGTCGCACCGCGACCAGATGGTCGGCCCCTGGCAGGTGCCCGTGGCCGACTGCGCCGTGACATTGGCCGACTACGCCGGCTTCGCAGGCGAGGCGATGTCCATGGGCGAGCGCACGCCGCTGGCCGTCATCGACGCGCCGGCTTCGGGCCGCATGGCGGTGGCCGAAGCCATCACCAACCTGTTGGCCGCGCCGATCGAGCTGCCGCGCGTCAAGCTGTCGGCCAACTGGATGGCGGCCTGCGGCCAGCCGGGCGAGGACGCCGCGCTGTACGCGACGGTCAAGGCGGTCGGTATGGAGCTGTGCCCGGCGCTGGGCATCTCGATCCCGGTCGGCAAGGACTCGCTGTCCATGCGCACGCAGTGGCAGGATGGCGCAGAGCAGAAGCAGGTCAGCGCACCGGTGAGCCTGATCGTCTCGGCCTTCGCGACGCTGGCCGACGTGCGCGGCACGCTCACCCCGCAACTGGACGCGACCGAGGCCGACAGCACGCTGGTGCTGGTCGACCTGGGCCGTGGCAAACACCGCATGGGCGGCAGCATCCTGGCGCAGACGCTGGGCCAGGTGGGCGATGCCGCACCCGACCTGGATGAGCCGCAGGACCTAGTCAACCTGGTCAACGCGGTCAACGCACTGCGTGCCCAAGGCCGCATCCTCGCCTACCACGACCGCAGCGACGGCGGTCTCCTGGCTACGGTTTGCGAAATGGCCTTCGCCGGCCATGTCGGCGTGGCGCTCAACGTGGACATGCTGGTCACCGAGGGCGATGGGATCAGCGACAGCCGGGCCGAGTACGGCGACGCCAAGAACTGGGCCAGCCAGGTCTCGGCGCGGCGCGAGGAGCTCACGCTGAAGGCCTTGTTCAGCGAGGAGCTGGGCGCCGTGCTGCAGGTGCGCACCTCCGAGCGCAACGAGGTCATGCAGGTGTTGCGTGCCCACGGCCTGTCCAAATGGAGCCACTTCATCGGCAAGACGCGGCCTGCGGGCGGCGCCATCGAGGTCGGCGTGGGCGAGGTCCAGGTCTGGCGCGACACCAAGTCGGTGTTCGCTGCCAAGCTGGCCGACCTGCACCAGGTCTGGGACAGCGTGAGCTGGAAGATCTGCCAGCAGCGCGACAACCCGGCCGGCGCCGATGCGGAGCATGCGGCGGTTGGTGCAGCCAACGATCCCGGCCTGCAGGTGGCGCTGACCTTCTCGCCCAGCACGACCGTGGCGCCGGCACTGCTGCAGCGCCGGCCCAAGGTGGCCGTGCTGCGCGAGCAGGGCGTCAACTCGCACGTGGAAATGGCCTGGGCCTTCACCCAGGCCGGCTTCGAGGCCTTCGACGTGCACATGACCGACCTGCAGGCCGGCCGCTTCGACCTGGCCGATTTCCAGGGCGTGGTGGCCTGTGGCGGCTTCAGCTATGGCGACACGCTGGGCGCAGGCATCGGCTGGGCGCGATCGATCACCTTCCATGAACGCCTGTCGGCGCAGTTCCAGGCCTTCTTCGGCCGCGGCGACACGTTCGGCCTCGGTGTCTGCAACGGCTGCCAGATGTTCGCCGAGCTGGCCGACATCATCCCGGGCGCGCAGGACTGGCCGCGCTTCACGACCAACCGCAGCGAGCGCTTCGAGGCGCGGCTGTCGCAGGTGGAAGTGCTGGAATCGCCCAGCCTGTTCTTCAAGGGCATGGCGGGCAGCCGGCTGCCGATCGCGGTGGCGCACGGCGAAGGCTTCGCCAACTTCGCGCGGCGCGGCAATGCGGCCAAGGCGATCGCTGCGATGCGCTTCACCGACCACCACGGCCAGCCGACCGAGGCCTACCCGTTCAACCCGAACGGCAGCCCGGACGGCCTGACGGCCGTGACGACGGCCGACGGCCGCTTCACGGCCATGATGCCGCACCCCGAGCGCGTGTTCCGCAACATCCAGATGAGTTGGACGCCTTGCGACAAGAGCGCCACCAGCCCCTGGATGGAGCTGTGGCACAACGCCCGGCGCTGGGTCGGGTAAGCCGCCGCAGTTCAGCTGGGGCGCTGGCCCTGGCTCAGCCGCCGATGTAGCTCATCTCGATGCGCTTCTCGAGCGGTGCCAGCATGCCGGCTCCGCGCAGCTGCGAATAGCGGTCGCTGCGGTTGTGCCAGATGCCGGCGATGGCCTGTGTGATCTGCCCGTCGTCCGCGCCACCGCGCAGCAGGCTGCGCAGGTCGTGGCCGCGGCTTGCGAACAGGCACAGGTAGACCTGGCCTTCGGTCGACAGCCGGGCGCGGTTGCAGTCGTGGCAGAAGGCCTGGGTCACGCTGCTGATGACGCCGATCTCGCCCGAGCCATCGGCATAGCCCCAACGCTCGGCCGTCTCGCCGGGCGCCGAAGGCTCCAGCGCCACCAGCGGCAGCTCGGCCGACAGACGTTGCACCACCTCGGCCGAGGGCATGACCTCGTGCATGCGCCAGCCGTTGGTGGCGCCCACGTCCATGTATTCGATGAAGCGCAGCACCACGCCCGTGCCGCGGAAATGCCACGCCATCGGCACGATCTCCTGCTCGTTCGTGCCGCGCTTGACGACCATGTTGACCTTGATGGGGCCGAGCCCGGCCTGGTGGGCGGCCTCGATGCCGCGTAGCACGTCGGCGACGGGAAAGTCCACATCGTTCATGCGCCGGAACACGGTGTCGTCCAGCCCGTCCAGGCTCACGGTCACCCGGTTCAGACCAGCAGCCTTCAGGCTGGCGGCCTTGCGCGCCAGCAGCGAACCGTTGGTCGTGAGGGTCAGGTCCAGCGGCTCGCCATCCGGCGTGCGCAGGCCGGCCAGTTGCTCGACCAGCACCTCGATGTTCTTGCGCAGCAGCGGCTCGCCACCGGTCAGGCGGATCTTGCGCACGCCCTGCGCCACGAACAGCCGCGCCAGCCGCGTGATCTCCTCGAAGCTCAGCAGCGCGCTGTGCGGCAGGTAGGGGTAGTCCTTGCCGAAGACTTCCTTGGGCATGCAGTAGCTGCAGCGGAAGTTGCAGCGGTCGGTCACGCTGATGCGCAGGTCGCGCAGGGGGCGCTGCAGCTGGTCGTACAGCGTGCCGGCACCCTCGTCCACGGCATGCAGCGGGACCGGCAGCGGCGCAGCCTGGACAACGAGGGGAATGACGCGGCGGACCATCGCGGGATTGTGCCGCAGCGTCTGGGGGAATCCGCTGGCGTGTGGACAATGGAATTGCGAGTCATTATCATCTGATCGCCCGAGTACGCACGCTCCAGTCCACGCAAAGGGCGCACCCCAGATGGAGGCATGCGCGTGGATCCTGAAACCCTCAATTCGCGAACGGCCGGCGGCGACCTGCTGTTGCCCTGGCAGTCGCTCATGTCGCGTGGCACCGCGGCGGCGCGGCAAGGCCATGTGTTGCTGGCACTGGCGAGCTTCCAGGAGGCCTTGGGCATGGCCCGGGCACTGCTGACAAAGCCGGGCGAGCGCAGCGACGACTGCGTGGCCGCATTGGTCGTCTCCCACCACAACCTCGCTGAGGTCCAGCTTGACGCCGGCGGCAACGACCTCGCGGCCGCCCAGCTGGCGTCAGCCCACGAAACCCTGATGCACCTGCTGTGCAACCCGACCACCGACGGGGCGCTGCGGCAGGCGGCACTGCGCCACAGCCGCGAGACCCACGCGGCTCTGCTGCTGTACCTCGAAGCCCATGGCGCCCATCCCATGATCGCGCGTGCCCTGCGCGCCGGCTGCCTGGGCGTGGCGCTCGGCTCCTTGCACTGACGGCGCACCGATTCAATTCACTTCGCAACCCACAGGACAACAACGATGCCCTACACCTTGCCGGCCCTGCCGTACGCCTACACCGCGCTCGAACCCCACATCGATGCGCAGACCATGGAAATCCACCACAGCAAGCACCACCAGACCTACATCGCGAACCTGAACAACGCGGTGCAGGGCACGGAATGGGCCGAGCTGCCGATCGAGGCACTCGTCGCCCAGGCCGCCACGTTGCCGGAGAGCCTGCAGACCGCGGTGCGCAACAACGGCGGCGGGCATGCCAACCACAGCCTGTTCTGGACCGTGATGTCGCCGCAGGGAGGTGGTGAGCCCACGGGCGCACTCGCGCAGGCCATCCAGGCGGACCTGGGCGGCTTCGCAGCGTTCAAGGATGCCTTCACGCGCGCTGCGCTGACACGGTTTGGCAGCGGCTGGGCGTGGCTCAGCGTGGCGCCGGACGGCAAGCTGGTCGTCGAGAGCAGCGCCAACCAGGACAGCCCGCTGATGGCGGGCTGGCTGTCGGGCAACACGCCCATCCTGGGGCTGGACGTCTGGGAGCACGCCTATTACCTCAAGTACCAGAACCGCCGGCCGGAGTACATCCAGGCCTTCTTCAATGTGGTGGACTGGACCGAGGTGTCGGGCCGCTTCGCCGCCGCCCGCCGGCCGCGCTGAACCTTGGAAAGGAAGCCGATGCACGGGACGCAGTCTTCCGGCCAGATGACGGCCACGGCCGGCTTGCGCCCGCGCAAGCTGCTGGGCTGGGCCATCCTGCTTGCAGGCCTGGCTTTGCCCTTGGTGCACCTGCTCCAGCGGATCCTGGCAGACCCGGTCATGGCCGCGGCCCTGCAGGCCGGCTCGGTGGCCGCGCTGGCCACGGCGCTGGGCACGGTGCCGGTCCTGCTGTCGCAGCGCCTGTCGGACCGTGCGCAAGACACCTTGTTCGGCTTTGGCGCAGGCGTGATGCTGGCCGCCTGCGCGTTCTCCTTGATCATTCCGGGCCTGGCCGCCGCGACTGCAGGCGGTGCCGGGCCGTGGCGTTCGGGCATGACCGTGGGGGCGGCCATCCTGCTGGGCGGCATCGTGCTGCTGGCGCTGGAGCGGTGGTTGCCGCACGAACACTTCATCAAGGGCAAGGAGGGTCCAGAAGCGCGCACGCTCAAGCGCACCTGGCTGTTCGTTTTCGCGATCGCCCTGCACAACCTGCCCGAGGGACTGGCCATCGGCGTGGGTTTCGCCGGCACCGACCCGACGCGGGCCGGCGCACTGGCCACCGGCATTGCGATACAGGATGTGCCCGAGGGCCTGGTGGTTGCCGTGGCGCTGCTGGCGGCGGGCTACCGGCGCAGTGTCGCCGTGGGCCTGGGAATGGCCTCCGGCTTGATCGAGCCGGTGGGTGCCGTCATCGGGGCGGCCATCATCAGTTACTCGGCCGCGCTGCTGCCCTGGGGATTGGGTTTTGCGGCTGGCGCCATGCTGTTCGTGATCAGCCACGAGATCATTCCCGAGTCCCACCGCAAGGGCCACGAAGCCTGGGCCACGGGCGGGCTCATGCTGGGCTTCGTGCTCATGATGCTGCTCGACACCGCCCTGGGCTGAGCCGCCTCAGCCGTGGCGCACCGCCACGGTCTTGAGGACCGTGAAGCCGTACAGCGCCTCGAAACCCTTCTCGCGGCCGTGGCCAGAGCTCTTGACGCCGCCGAAGGGCAGTTCGACGCCGCCGCCCGCACCGTAGTTGTTGATGAACACCTGGCCGCTGCGCACGCCGCGGGCCATGCGGAACTGGCGTGCGCCGTCGCGCGTCCAGACGCCGGCCACGAGGCCGAACTGGGTGGCGTTGGCCAGTTCCAGTGCATGCTCCTCATCGCGGAAGGCCATGGCGGCGAGCACGGGGCCGAACACCTCTTCCTGCGCCAGCCGGTGGTCCACGGGCACGTCGCGCAGCAGCGTGGGGGCCTGGTAGTAGCCGGTCTCGGGCGCTTCTTCCACCACGCGGCCCTGGGCCACGACCGGGATGTCGGCCGAATGGGCATCGGACAGGAAATCCCAGACGCGTTGCTGCTGCGTGGCGCGGATCAGCGGGCCCACGTCCAGGTCCATCGCGGCGGGGCCGACGCGCAGGCCTTCGAACGCCGTGGCGAGGCGTTCGAGCAGCGGCTCGTAGATGGACTGCTCGACCAGCAGGCGCGAACCCGCGGAGCAGGTCTGGCCCGCGTTCTGCACGATGGCGTTGACGATGGCCGGGATGGCCTGGTCCAGGTCGGCATCGGCGAACACGATCTGCGGGCTCTTGCCGCCCAGCTCCAGCGTGACCGGGCAATGGCGCTCCGCGGCGGCCTGCTGGATCAAGGTGCCGACCTTGGGGCTGCCCGTGAAGCTGATGTGGTCGATGCCGGGATGGCGCGCCAGCGCGTCGCCGACCTCGTGGCCGTAGCCCGTCACGATGTTGATGGCACCGGCCGGAAAGCCGGCCTCGGCCGCCAGTTCGGCAACCCGCAGCAGCGACAGGCAGGCGTCTTCCGAGGGCTTGACCACGCAGACGTTGCCGGCCGCCAGCGCGCCGGCCACGCAGCGGCCGAAGATCTGCATGGGGTAGTTCCAGGGGACGACATGGCCCGTCACGCCATGCGGCTCGCGCCAGGTGAACACGCTGTAGCCGTTCTGGTAGGGGATGGTCTCGCCGTGCAGCTTGTCGCAGGCGCCGGCATAGAACTCGAAGTAGCGCACCAGCGCGATGGCGTCGGCGCGGGCCTGCTTGGTCGGCTTGCCGCAGTCGCGCTGTTCCAGCGCGGCGAGTTCCTCGCCATGTTCGGCGATCTTCTCGGCCAGGCGCATCAGCAGCCGGCTGCGTTCGGCCGCCGACAGCTTGGACCAGACGCCGTCGTAGCACTGGCGCGCAGCGCGCACGGCGGCGTCGATGTCCTGTGCGTTGCTGCGCTGGATCTCCTCGAAGGGCTGGCCGTCGGACGGGTCGATGACCGGGATGGTGCGGCCGGAAGAGGAGGGGACGAAGGCGTTGGCGATGTAGTTCAGGGGCATGGGGCAACCGTGAGTGTGTGTGGCAGATGCCGCATCCGGGGATAGAGCATCGCGGGCCCGGCGGTCGCCAGGCGATGGCGGGGAATCTTACGTGGCCGCACGGCCTGGGCCGCCCGTGAACAAAAAGCCCGCGCTGCAGGCGGGCTCGCAGGGGAAGCGGGCCGCCGACTATTGCACGGCGACTTCCACCCGGCGTGCCTCCGCGGGCGGGCCTCCGGCCGTGGTCTGCTCCGGCTTCCTGAGTTCGACCTTGTCTTCGGGCACACCGGCGGTCTTCAACGCGTCACGCACCGCAACAGCGCGCTGGCGGGCCAGTTCGGCGTTTTTCGCGGCATCGCCCGAGGCATCGTGGTAGCCGCTCACCACCGCCCGCTTGCCGGCGGCGACGGCCTTGGCCACCTCGGCCAGCGCGGCTTCGCTGCCGGTGGCCAGATCGGCCTTGGCGCTGGCGAAGTAGAACTTGACGACCCCGTTGTCGACCCGGAACGAGGCCACATCGCCGCCAGCCGTGGCGGCGGCCGGCGCTGCCATCGGAACCGAGCCGCCGTGGAACTGCATCACCAGCGGCACGATCAGCAGCGCCACGATGTTGATGATCTTGATGAGCGGATTGACCGCGGGGCCGGCCGTGTCCTTGTACGGGTCGCCCACGGTGTCGCCGGTGACGGCGGCCTTGTGCGTCTCCGAACCCTTGCCGCCGTGGTGGCCGTCCTCGATGTATTTCTTGGCGTTGTCCCAGGCGCCGCCGCCGGTGCACATGGAAATCGCCACGAACAGGCCGGTCACGATGGTGCCCATCAGCAGCCCGCCCAGCGCTGCCGGGCCGAGCAAGAGGCCCACCAGGATGGGCACGACCACCGGCAGCAGCGAGGGCACCATCATTTCCTTGATGGCGGCCGAGGTCAGCATGTCCACAGCCTTGCCGTACTCGGGCTTGGCCGTGCCTTCCATGATTCCCGGGATGTCGCGGAACTGGCGCCGCACCTCCACCACCACCGAGCCGGCTGCGCGGCCCACGGCCTCCATCGCCATGGCGCCGAACAGGTAGGGGATCAGCCCGCCGATGAAGAGGCCGATGATGACCATCGGATTGGACAGGTCGAAGGTGATCACGCGGCCGTAGGCCTCCAGCTTGTGCGTGTAGTCGGCGAACAGCACCAGCGCCGCCAGGCCCGCCGAACCGATCGCGTAGCCCTTGGTCACGGCCTTGGTGGTGTTGCCCACGGCGTCCAGTGGGTCGGTCACGTCGCGCACGCTGCTGGGCAGCTCGGCCATCTCGGCAATGCCGCCGGCGTTGTCGGTGATGGGGCCGTAGGCGTCCAGCGCCACCACGATGCCCGCCATGCTGAGCATGGAGGTGGCTGCGATGGCGATGCCGTACAGGCCACCCAGGGCGTAGGACACCCAGATCGCGATGCAGACGAAGATCACCGGCCAGGCGGTGGAGCGCATGGACACGCCCAGGCCCGCGATGATGTTGGTGCCGTGGCCAGTGGTCGATGCCTGGGCAATGTGCTTGACGGGTGCGTACTGCGTGCCGGTGTAGTACTCGGTGACCCAGACCAGCGCGGCCGTCAGCACCAGCCCCACGGCGCAGGCGCCGAACAGCTTCATCTGGCTGCCGGCCGCGGCAATCGCGTTGTCGGGGATCAGCCACGCCGTGACGAACCAGAACGCCACGAGCGACAGCACACCGGCCACCGCCAGGCCCTTGTACAGCGCCGGCATCACGTTCTTCATGCCGGGCGAGGCCTTGACGAAGAAGCAGCCGATGATGGAAGCGACGATGGACACCGCGCCCAGCGCCAGCGGATACACCACCATGCTGGCACCGCCGCCGGTGACCACCAGCGCGCCCAGCACCATGGTGGCGATCAATGTCACGGCGTAGGTCTCGAACAGGTCGGCCGCCATGCCGGCGCAGTCGCCCACGTTGTCGCCCACGTTGTCGGCGATGACGGCGGGGTTGCGCGGGTCGTCCTCGGGGATGCCGGCTTCGACCTTGCCGACCAGGTCGGCGCCCACGTCGGCGCCCTTGGTGAAGATGCCGCCGCCCAGCCGCGCGAAGATGGAGATCAGCGAAGAGCCGAATGCGAAGCCGATCAGCGGGTTCAGCAGCTCGCTGGGCTTGGTGCCCGGCGCGCCGTTGGCGGCCAGATACCAATAGAAGCCGGTGACGCCCAAGAGCCCCAGCCCGACGACCAGCATGCCGGTGATGGCGCCGCCGCGGAAGGCCACGTCCAGTGCCGGCCCGATGCCTTGCGTGGCGGCCTGCGCCGTGCGCACGTTGGCCCGCACCGAGACATTCATGCCGATGAAGCCGCAGGCGCCCGACAGCACGGCGCCGATGACGAAGCCCACCGCCGTCTTGGCGTCCAGGAACAGGGCGATCAGCACGGTCAGCACCACGCCGACGATGGCGATGGTCTTGTACTGTCGTGCAAGGTAGGCTGCAGCCCCGGTCTGGATCGCCGCGGCGATCTCCTGCATGCGGGCGTTGCCCGCGTCCTTGGCCAAAATCCAGCTGCGGGCCCAGAAGCCATAGGCCACGGCAATGAAGCCGCAGACCAGCGCCAATATCAGCGCCGAGTTGCCAGTCATAGAACGTCTCTCCTCACGCTTGTTCTCGTTGCTCGAAAGGGCACAACGCACGCGGTGCCCCGCTGCGTTGCTTCCTCGTCGTGCTCAGAACTCGTGCGAATGACGATTGGCCAACCGGGCCAATATATAAGCAAATCTCGCAAACACTGTTGCATCGCGGCCTCGACCGCGAGCGCGCCCCCTAAAATCCGGGTTTGTCCCAGGCGTTCCCTTTTCTCAACTGCTCCGAAAGCACCATGTCCCTCGACAAAGTCTCCCCCGGCAAGAACATCCCCGATGCGTTCAACGTGGTCATCGAGATTCCGATGAACGCCGATCCGATCAAGTACGAGGTGGACAAGGACTCCGGCGCGATCTTCGTGGACCGCTTCATGACCACCGCCATGCACTACCCCAGCAACTACGGCTACGTGCCGCAGACGCTGAGCGGCGATGGCGACCCGGTCGACGTGCTGGTCATCACGCCGTACCCGCTGTTCCCCGGCGTGGTCGTGCCCTGCCGCCCGCTGGGCATCCTGATGATGGAAGACGAGGCCGGCGTGGACGGCAAGGTGCTGGCCGTGCCGACCGACAAGGTGCTGCCGATCTACACGCACTGGAAGACCGTCGCCGACGTGAACCAGATGCGCCTGAAGGCCATCACCCACTTCTTCGAGCACTACAAGGACCTGGAAGCCGGCAAGTGGGTCAAGGTGCTGGGTTGGGAAGGCATCGACGCGGCCAAGAAGGAAGTGGTCGACGGCATCGCCAACTACAAGAACAAGACCGGAGCCTGATCCGCCCATGGCCTCAGAAGGCATCAGCACGGGCATCGTGCATTCCGACCGGCGCTTCGGCATCGAGCATGGCGGCGTGCACAAGCCCATCCACACCTCCGTGCAATATGCCTTCGACAAGGTCGAGGACCTGATCGGGGTGTTCCAGGGCACGACCAAGGGCGGCTTCAGCTACGCCCGCCAGGGCACGCCGACGACGGCCGCCCTGGAGGCGCAGATCACGCGGCTGGAGCGGGGCGTGGGCAGCATCTGCTTCGCCACTGGCATGGGCGCCATCAGCGCGGTGTTCTTCACGCTGCTGCGGGCGGGCGACCACCTGGTGGCCAGCCAGTTCGTGTTCGGCAACACCAACAGCCTGTTCGGCACGCTGCGCGATTTCGGCATCGAGATCACGACGGTGGACGCCACGAACGCCAGCCAGGTCGCCGCGGCCATCCGGCCGAACACGCGCATGGTCTTCGTGGAGACCGTCGCCAATCCCGGCACCCAGGTGGCGGACATGCCGGCGATCGGCCAGTTGTGCGCCGAGCGCGGCGTGCTGTTCGTGGTCGACAACACCATCACCTCGCCGGCCTTGTTCCGCCCCGTCGACGTGGGCGCCGGGCTGGTCGTGCAGTCGCTGACCAAGACCATCTCGGGCCACGGCCATGCGTTGGGCGGCGCGGTGACGGACACCGGCCGCTTCGACTGGCAGAACCACCCCAACATCTTCGCCGCCTACCGCAAGGGCGACCCCAGGCAATGGGGGCTGGCGCAGGTGCGCAAGAAGGGCCTGCGCGACATGGGCGCCACGCTGTCGTCCGAGCACGCGCACCAGATCAGCGTGGGCGCCGAGACGCTGGCCCTGCGCGTGGCGCACACCAGTGCCACGGCGCTGGCGCTGGCGCGCTATCTGGAGTCGCATCCGTCCGTGGTGTCGGTGCGCTACCCGATGCTGGAGTCCCATCCGCAGCATGCGCTGGCGAAGCAATTGTTCAGTGCGGGCTCGTGGCTGCTGTCGTTCGAGCTGGCCGACACGGCCGCCTGCCTGGCCTTCATCAATCGGCTGCAGCTGGCGGTCAAGGCCACTGGCCTGGGCGACACGCGCACGCTGGTGATCCCCGTCGCGCCGACGATCTTCTGGGAAGCCGGCGCGCAGGTGCGCGCCGCCATGGGCATTGCCGACGGCCTGATCCGTCTGTCGGTCGGACTGGAAGACAGCGCGGATCTGCTGGCGGACTTCGATCAGGCGCTGCGCTAAGAGGCAGCCTGGCGGAATGGCGTGCGCTGCGCCAGCTCCTCCAGATAGTGGTCTACGCCCTGGCCTTCGCGTTCCAGAAAGCGCTCCACCGCTTCGGCGAAGGCCGGGTGC
Source organism: Pseudorhodoferax soli (assembly GCF_003337555.1). Classification (GTDB taxonomy): domain Bacteria; phylum Pseudomonadota; class Gammaproteobacteria; order Burkholderiales; family Burkholderiaceae_C; genus Pseudorhodoferax; species Pseudorhodoferax soli. The sequence goes on from NZ_QPJK01000003.1 coordinate 332,040, forward strand.
GCCAGCCAATGCGCGCTGCTGGTGCGCACCGGCATCAGTGCACGGGCCATCTTGTGCTCGCCCTGGGCGCCGCCTTCGAAGCGCTGGTAGCCCTGGGCGATGCACCATTGCAGGGGCTGGTAATAGCAGGCCTCGAAGTGCAGGCAGTCCACCCGCGCGAGTGCCCCCCAGTAGCGGCCGTAGGCCACGCGCTGGTCGGGCTCCAGTGCCACGAGGCTGCAGGCGATGGGCTCGCCATCCCGCTCGGCGACGAACAGCAGCCAGTGCGCGGGCATGTCACGCGCCATCGACGTGAAGAAGCTGCGCGCGAGATAGGGTGCGTTGCCATGCTCCAGGTAGGTGCGCTCGTAGCAGCGGTAGAAGAACTCCCAGTCCGCCGCAGCGATGTCGCGCCCTTGCGCCCAGCGAAAGCGGACACCGGCTTCGGCAACCTTGCGCCGCTCCTGGCGGATCTTCTTGCGCTTCTCCTGGGCCAGGCTGGCCAGAAAGGCGTCGAAGTCATCAAAGGGCTGCCCATCGGCTGCGCGGACGTTCTGCCAGTGGAACTGGACCTGGTGCCGCAGCATGAGGCCCGCGCCGGCACAGGCGGCCATGTCGGCTTCGTTGCCGAACAGCAGATGCAGGGAAGACAGCTCCTGCTCCTCGCACCACGCCACGGCCGCGCGCAGCAGCAGGGCCCGGCTGGCGGCGTCGCGCGCCAGCAGCCGCGCCCCCGGCACGGGCGTGAAGGGTGGGGCGATGACAGCCTTGGGGTAGTAGGCCAGGCCATGACGCTGGTAGGCATCGGCCCATGCCCAGTCGAAGACGTACTCGCCGTACGAGTGCATCTTGAGGTACAGCGCGCAGGCGGCCTGCAGGTCGTCCTGGCGCCACAGGCTCAGGATGCGGGGCGTCCACCCGGTGTCGCTCGCGGCGCTACCGCTGGCCTGCATGGCGTGCAGATAGGCATGGCGCATGAAGGGGCTGGCGTCCGCCTGCGCCGCCAGCAGGCCGTCCCAGGCGGCAGCGTCGATCTCGGAGATGTCCGCCACGATGCGGAGGGTGGTGTCGTCTTCTGCCATGCTGTGGTTCGAATGATGCCGGCGAGCTGCTGCCAGCCGCTGCGCCCGACGGCTTGGCCCCAATGTGCCAGGCGAATTCGGGCGACATGCCGCGGGATCGCGGGTGAATGACGCTATCCTATTGCCAGTACGTATTGGCCAGCCTCCAGAAAGACTCAGATGAAGCAGATCACCGCCATCCTCAAACCCTTCAAGCTCGAAGAAGTGCGCGAAGCGCTGGCGGAGTGCGGCGTGACCGGGCTGACCGTCACCGAGGTCAAGGGCTTTGGCCGCCAGAAGGGCCACACCGAGCTGTACCGCGGCGCCGAGTACGTGGTCGACTTCCTGCCCAAGGTGAAGGTCGAGATCGTCGTCAAGGACGACGACGTCGACCGCTGCGTGGACGCCATCGTGCGCGCGGCGCGCACGGGCAAGATTGGCGATGGCAAGATCTTCGTGACCGACGTGCAACGCGTGGTGCGCATCCGCACCGGCGAAGAGGACGAGTCGGCCGTCTGAGGCCGGTTCTTCAGATCTGGCCCAACTGCGGCGCGGGCGCCAGACCCGCATCGTTGATGAGATTCTGGAGCAGACCCTCCGCATCGCGGCTGGTGCGGATCAGGTCCATCTGCCAATCGTTGACGAAGCCAGCGCGCACGGTGGCTTTCAAAAAGCTCTCCAGCCCGTCGTACAGGCCTTCGATGTTGAGCAGGCCTACGGGCTTGTCGTGGTAGCCCAGCTGGCGCCAGGTCCAGACTTCGAAGAACTCCTCGAAGGTGCCTATGCCACCGGGCAGCGCCAGAAAGGCATCGGCACGCTCGGCCATCATGCGCTTGCGGTCGTGCATGGTGTCGACCACATGCAGCTCCGTGCAGCCGCGGTGCGCCCATTCTTTCTCGACGAGGGCCTTGGGGATCACGCCGATGACCTGGCCGCCTGCGGCCAGCGTGGCGTCGGCCACCATGCCCATGAGCCCGTTGTGGCCTCCGCCGTAGACGAGCTGCCCGCCGTGTTCGCCGATCCAGCGGCCCACCTGGCGCGCTGCAGCGCCGTAGGCGGGATGCGCCCCGGGACGGGAGCCGCAGTAGACACAGAGCGAGAAAGCGGGCTTCATCGGATGCGTGGCAAGGCCGTGACCAGGCGCGTGCCGGCCAGGGCGTCGTGCCAGAACTGGGATTGCGGATGGAAGCGGCTGGCAATGGCCCACACCGCAACCCAGCCCAGCAGCAGCACGAAGGATTCGCCCGCCGGCAGCTGCAACGGCGCGACGAGGACCAACGGTGGCAGAAACCACAGCCAGCTCAGCAGGTAGCGCACGAAGGCCTTGGCCTGGCTGACCGGACGGCCTGCGCGGTCGACCACGCGGATGTGCCAGGTCTTCATGGCCAGCGTCTGGCCCTTGGACCAGAACCAGGTGAAATAGATGCCGAACACCACGAACAGGAAGGCCTGCAAGGCCGTGCGGTTGTCCAACGCGTTGCGTGTCTGGCTCAGCGTGCCGAACAGGTAGCCGGCGATGAAGACCACGCCGAACATCAGCATGCCTTCGTAGAGCCAGCAGGCCATGCGGCGCCACAGGCCGGGCGCCTGCAAAAGGGCGGCCGGCTCGGGTACCTGGGCCTTCATTGGTGCGTGGCCGTGTCCGGCTCGGTGGCGTGGGCGTCGACCTGCGGAAGCAGGGTGTGCGGATGGATGAGATGGGGGGAGGTGCTGATCCGCGGCATGGTGCGCTGATTCTCGGGGGCAACCGGCATGGTGGCCAGGCGCTGGCGCGGAATCGGGCGGATCGCAGTGGCCATGCCGGGGAGGGCCCGGCGCGGTGCCTGTTCGGCAAGTTTGCGGCGTTCCTCTTCGCTGAGCGCCTGGTAGGCCTCCCACTTGGCCTGCTTGTCTTCGCTGGCCAGGCGTTCGGTTTCCGCGAAGTTCAGCCGCGCGCGGCTGCGCTCCGCCGCACTGAGCTTGACCCATTCGCCCATGCGCTCGTGCAGCTTCTGCTGCTCTTCCGCCGGGAGCTTCTCGAAGTTGCGCGACAGCGCGATCCACTTGCGGCGCTGGCCTTCGCCCAGGCTGTTCCAGCTCGGCCCCAGTGGCTTGAGGGCCTCGCGCTGGGAGTTGTTCAGGCCCGACCAGCGCGGACTGGGGGCTTCTGCCTTTTCCGCGGATGGACTGTTTGCGGCCTTGGTGGCCGGTTGCGCACAGGCCAGCGCCACCGCGCAGCACAGGCTTGCGCCTGCGGCGACCTGGACCCAGTGAGGGCGATAGGGTTCGAGCAAAGTGGGACGCCCTGTGTCAGTTCTGCGGTGCGTTGTCACCGGCCTTGAGGAACTGCAGGAAACCAGGGTCTGTGTAAGCGTCGGTCGGCAGGGTGTCGGTGAGCAATGCCGCGTCCACTTCGGCAAGCTCGCTGGCGCGGTTGTCGTTCTGCACCACATAGATCGCCAGCAGCCCGGCAACCAGCGCCAGCAGCGGCAGCATGGCACCCAGCCGGGTCCATAGCCCGGGCTCGTCCGGTCCGCCCAGCTGAAGCGCGCCCGCGCGTCCGGATCGAACGGTGCTGACCGTGCTCACCGCGGGCGCGAACGCCGCCACCTTGCGGCGAGCCACGGCCTGTTGCCGGGCCACACGCAAGCGCTCCGCGATGTCGTGGTCCAGGTTGGTGCAGGATTCCGACAGGCGGCCTGCAATCAAGCCGCCGAGGCGGTCGGTCGACATGGCAATGGGAGGTACTTGCTTCATAGGTGGATTCCTTTGGCCGTCAGGGCGCGACTCAGGCTGGCGACGGCGCGCGAGCAATGGGTTTTGACACTCCCTTCGGAGCAGCCCATGGCAGCAGCCGTCTCTGCGACGTCCATCTCCTCCCAGTAACGCAGCAAAAATGCCTCGCGTTGACGTCCCGGCAGCCTCTGGATCTCGGTTTCGATCTCCCGCAGGATCTGTGCCCGGCGCGTCGTGTCTTCCGCGCTCTCGTGTCCCTCCCTGCCATCCTGGGGCGCCAGGGCCTCCAACAGGTCGAAATCGCCGTCTTCGCCAGCCGACTCGAAGTCGCTGAGGTTGGAAAACAGTGCATTGCGCGTCTTCTGCCGACGGAACCAGTCCAGCGTGCAGTTGGACAGGATGCGCTGGAACAGCAGCGGCAGTTCGGCGGGCGGCTTGTCGCCGTAGTGCTCGGCGAGCTTCATCATGCTGTCCTGCACGATGTCCAGCGCCGATTCCTCATTGCGCACGTGGTACAGGCAGCGCTTGAATGCGCGTTTCTCTATACCTTTGAGGAAGTCGGACAGTTCTTTGTCGGTGGCCAAGACGACTGCGGTGAGGCTGCGCGCTCGCAGGTAGGGCACCGCGAGGAAAGCCAAAGATTATGGCATCGATGCCGGATGGTTCGAAAAATCGTTGATAATCCGGCCGCTCGTCAAAAAAGCAAACGGGTCACGATCCGGCGCTGCAAGCATCTCGCCCATGGTCCTGGCCTTAAGTCCTGATGCCTCTCCACAAGAGGGTGCGAAGGGGCACCCAAGGTATTTCGTCAGAGAAATTCGCAAAGGTTGATCATGGAAATCTCCAAAGCCGAAATCAAATCGGCAGCTGCTGCATCCTCCCCCCTCGCGCAATCCGGTCCCCAGGAATTGATGGGCGCCGAGATCCTCGTGAAGTCCCTGCAGGCCGAGAACGTCAAGCACATCTGGGGATATCCCGGCGGTGCGGTGCTCTACATCTACGACGCGTTCTACAAGCAGGACACCATCCAGCACGTGCTGGTGCGCCACGAGCAGGCTGCCGTGCACGCTGCCGACGGCTATGCGCGCGCCACGGGCGACGTGGGCGTCGCACTGGTGACCTCCGGTCCCGGCGTCACCAATGCCGTGACCGGCATCGCCACGGCCTACATGGACAGCATCCCGATGGTGATCATCACCGGGCAGGTGCCGACGCCGGCGATCGGCCTCGATGCCTTCCAGGAATGCGACACCGTGGGCATCACGCGCCCCATCGTCAAGCACAACTTCCTAGTGAAGGATGTGCGCGACCTGGCCATGACGGTCAAGAAGGCCTTCCACATCGCGCGCACCGGCCGGCCAGGCCCGGTCGTGGTCGACATCCCCAAGGATGTCTCCTTCAAGAAGGCGCTGTACAGCGGTTACCCCGAGACCGTGGAAATGCGCTCGTACAACCCGGTGCGCAAGGGCCACGGAGGCCAGATCCGCAAGGCCTTGCAGCTGCTGCTGACGGCCAAGCGCCCCTACATCTACACCGGTGGCGGCGTGCTGCTGAGCAACGCCACCAATGAGTTGCGCACGCTGGTGGACATGCTCGGCTACCCGGTCACGAACACGCTGATGGGTTTGGGTGCCTATCCTGCGTCGGACCGCAAGTTCCTGGGCATGCTGGGGATGCACGGCACGCTGGAAGCCAACAACGCGATGCAGAACTGCGACGTGCTGCTGGCCGTCGGCGCGCGCTTCGACGACCGCGTGATCGGCAACCCCAAGCACTTCGCGCAGAACGAACGCAAGATCATCCACATCGACATCGACCCGTCGAGCATCTCCAAGCGCGTGCGCGTGGACATCCCCATCGTCGGCGATGTCAAGGACGTGCTGACAGAGCTGATCGCGATGATCCGCGAGTCCGAGATCAAGCCCGACGGTGGCGCGCTGGCCAACTGGTGGGAACAGATCGAGGTCTGGCGCAAGCGCGACTGCCTCAAGTACAGCCGTGGCGCCGGCGACGTGATCAAGCCCCAGTACGTCATCGAGACGCTGTGGAACATGACCAAGGACGTGGAGACCTACGTCACCTCCGACGTCGGCCAGCACCAGATGTGGGCCGCGCAGTACTACCGCTTCGACGAGCCGCGCCGCTGGATCAATTCCGGCGGCCTGGGCACCATGGGCGTAGGCATCCCCTACGCCATGGGCATCAAGCTGGCCAAGCCCGAAGCCGAGGTGTTCTGCGTCACCGGCGAAGGCTCGGTGCAGATGTGCATCCAGGAACTCTCCACCTGCCTGCAGTACAACACGCCGATCAAGATCCTTTCGCTCAACAACCGCTACCTGGGCATGGTGCGGCAATGGCAAGAGGTCGAGTACGCCGGCCGCTACAGCAGCAGCTACATGGACGCGCTGCCCGACTTCGTGAAGCTGGCCGAGGCCTATGGCCACGTCGGCATGCTGATCGAGCGCCCGCAGGACGTGGAGCCGGCGCTGCGCGAAGCCCGCAAGCTCAAGGACCGCACGGTGTTCATGGACTTCCGTACCGATCCGACGGAGAACGTGTTCCCCATGGTCCAGGCCGGCAAGGGCATCACCGAGATGCTGCTGGGCTCCGAAGACCTGTAAAGGTCGCATCGCCCGGCCCACCTGGGCCGGGCTTCTTCAACGACGAATCTATTGCCCGCCGAGTCCGCGCATTACCGTGCGCGGGGGAGGGCGGCGAAAAGAGGAATCTGCATCCATGAAACACATCATCGCAGTGCTGCTGGAGAACGAAGCCGGCGCACTTTCACGCGTCGTCGGCCTGTTCTCGGCCCGCGGCTACAACATCGAATCGCTGACCGTCGCGCCCACCGAGGACCCGAGCCTGTCGCGCATGACGATCCAGACCACCGGCTCGGACGACGTGATCGAGCAGATCACCAAGCACCTGAACCGGCTCATCGAAGTGGTCAAGGTCGTCGATCTGACCGAGGGCGCCTACACCGAGCGCGAGCTCATGATGGTCAAGGTGCGGGCGGTCGGCAAGGAGCGCGAGGAGATGAAGCGCATGGCCGACATCTTCCGCGGCCGCATCATCGACGTGACCGAGAAGAGCTACACCATCGAGCTCACGGGCGACCAGGGCAAGAACGACGCATTCCTCGAAGCCATCGAGCGCAGCGCCATCCTGGAAACCGTGCGCACCGGCTCCAGCGGCATCGGCCGCGGTGAGCGCATCCTGCGCGTTTGATTACCAAGCATCCGCGCGCGCGTGCTGGCAGGCTCGGCGCGGCGGATCGCGATTTGCGAGGCTGCCGTCGGCAATTCGCCCGAACCATTTGGAGAAAAGACAATGAAGGTTTTCTACGACAAGGACTGTGACCTCTCCCTGATCAAGGGCAAGACCGTCACCATCATCGGCTACGGCAGCCAGGGCCATGCGCATGCGCAGAACCTGAACGACAGCGGCGTCAAGGTGCTGGTCGGCCTGCGCAAGGGTGGCGCATCCTGGAGCAAGGTCGAGAAGGCTGGTCTGCAGGTCGCCGAAGTCGCCGAAGCCGTCAAGGCCGCCGACGTCGTCATGATCCTGCTGCCCGACGAGCAGATCGCCAACGTCTACAAGAACGATGTCGCGCCGCACATCAAGCAAGGCGCGTCGCTGGTGTTCGCCCATGGCTTCAACGTGCACTACGGCTTTGTCCAGCCGCGCGCCGACCTCGACGTGTGGATGGTCGCGCCCAAGGCTCCCGGCCACACCGTTCGCGGCACCTACACCCAAGGCGGCGGCGTGCCCCATCTCGTGGCGGTGCACCAGGACAAGTCGGGCAAGGCGCGTGACCTGGCCCTGTCGTACGCCATGGCCAACGGCGGCGGCCGTGCCGGCATCATCGAGACCAACTTCCGCGAAGAGACCGAGACCGACCTGTTCGGCGAGCAAGCCGTTCTGTGCGGCGGCACCGTCGAGCTGATCAAGGCCGGCTTCGAGACGCTGGTGGAAGCCGGCTACGCGCCCGAGATGGCGTACTTCGAGTGCCTGCACGAGCTCAAGCTCATCGTGGACCTGATCTACGAAGGCGGCATCGCCAACATGAACTACTCGATCTCGAACAACGCCGAGTACGGCGAGTACGTGACGGGTCCGCGCATCGTGACCGACGAAACCAAGAAGGTCATGAAGCAGGTTCTGAAGGACATCCAGACCGGCGAATATGCCAAGAGCTTCGTGCTCGAAGCCGCCGCTGGCCAGCCCGCACTGATCAGCCGCCGCCGCCTGAACGCCGAGCACCAGATCGAAGTGGTGGGCGAGCAGCTGCGCGCCATGATGCCCTGGATCAAGAAGAACAAGCTGGTCGACCAGACCCGCAACTGAGCGCCTTTCCACGCGTCTCGCAAGGCCACTTCGGTGGCCTTTTTCGTTGCCGGGCGGGCCAAAGACGAAAGCGCCCCGTTGGCGGCAGCGACCACGCGCAGCGGGGAGCGTGGAGGCCCATTTCCATTGGTATCGCTCCACTACACTCGCCGCATGCATGATGGCAACGAATCCGCACTGATCGTCCAGGACGAGCCGACGCCGCGCAAGCGGCGCAAAGGCATCTACATCCTGCCGAATCTGTTCACGCTGGCAGCCTTGTTCGGCGGTTTCTACGCCGTCGTGATGGCCATGAACAACCGGTTCGACCTCGCGGCGGTTGGCGTGTTCTGTGCCATGGTGCTGGACAGCCTGGACGGCCGCGTGGCCCGCATGACCAACACCCAGAGCGCCTTCGGCGAGCAAATGGATTCGCTGTCGGACATGGTGTCCTTCGGTGCTGCGCCGGCGTTGATCGCCTACGAGTGGACGCTGCGCGAAGCCGGCCGCTGGGGCTGGATCGCGGCCTTCGTCTACTGCGCCTGCGCCGCGCTGCGGCTGGCACGCTTCAACGTCAACACGGGCGTGGTCGACAAGCGCTGGTTCCAGGGCCTGCCTTCGCCGGCCGCCGCGGCCCTGGTCACGGGCTTCATCTGGCTCATGACCGAGCTCGAGGTGGCGCGCGCCGACGTGACCTGGTTCATGTTCGCGCTGGCGCTGTATTCGGGCCTGACCATGGTGACCAATGTGCCGTTCTACAGTTTCAAGGACGTGCAGATGAAGAAGAGCGTGCCCTTCGTCGTGATCGTGCTGATCGCGCTGGGCATCGCCATCGTCAACATCCATCCGCCCATCGTCATGTTCGGCCTGTTCGTGGTGTACGGCTTCAGTGGCTATGCCGTCTACGCCTGGCGCAAGGCCAAGGGCCACCAGACCAGCGTGATCAGCACCTCGACCGACGAGCCGGACGAACGCGGCCTGCACAAATGAGACAGTTGCTTGCAAAGCGCGCCGCGCGTCTGTGCTAGAGTCCGCGCCATGCAGAATTTCGCGCTAGCCCTACTAATCAACCCCTACGGGCGGAGACGGTAGCGCGCGCGCAACTTTTGTCGAAACGGCCCGTTTGCACCAGCAACGGGCCGTTTTTCTTTTTGGGTTTGCTGGTGTTGTTGACCACTCTCGAGGATCCGCATGATGTTGAAGAACCCCGCCAGCAAGTACGCCGCCTTTCAACCGGTGCGCCTCTCGGACCGCGCCTGGCCCGACGCCCAGATCACCCAGGCGCCGATTTGGCTGTCCACCGACCTGCGCGATGGCAACCAGGCATTGATCGAGCCCATGGACGGCGCGCGCAAGCTGCAGATGTTCCAGGCGCTGGTGAAGATTGGCTTCAAGGAGATCGAGGTCGGTTTCCCCTCCGCGTCGCAGACCGAGTTCGACTTCGTGCGCAAGCTCATCGAGGAGGACCTGATTCCAGAGGACGTCACGATCCAGGTGCTGACCCAGGCCCGCGAGCACTTGATCGAACGCACCTTCGAATCGTTGCAAGGCGCCAAGCGCGCCATCGTGCACCTGTACAACGCCTGTGCGCCCATCATGCGCCGCGTGGTGCTGGGCATGGACGAAGATGGCATCGTCGCACTCGCCACCTCGCAGGCCCGCATGTTCCAGGATCTGGCCGCGCGCCAGCCCGGAACGCAGTGGACCTTCCAGTACTCGCCCGAGATGTTCTCCGGCACCGAACTCGCCTTCTCCAAGCGCGTCGTCGATGCCGTGACCGAGGTCTGGCAGCCCACGCCGGAGCGCAAGTGCATCATCAACCTGCCTTCCACGGTGGAGCACTCCACACCCAACATCTTCGCGGACATGATCGAGTGGATGCACCGCAACCTGGCGCGCCGCGACGCCATCGTGCTGTCCGTGCACCCGCACAACGACCGCGGCACCGGCACGGCAGCTGCTGAATTTGCGGTGATGGCCGGTGCCGACCGCCTTGAAGGTTGCCTCTTCGGCAACGGCGAGCGCACCGGCAACCTGGACATCGTCAACGTGGCGCTGAACCTCTACACCCAAGGCGTGCCGCCGCAGCTCGACTTCTCCGAGATCGACGAGATCCGCCGCGTCGTCGAGCACTGCAACCAGTTGCCCGTGCACCCGCGCCATCCCTACGTTGGCGACCTGGTCTACACCTCGTTCTCGGGCTCGCACCAGGACGCGATCAAGAAGGTGTTCTCGGCGCGCAAGGAAGGCGACATCTGGAACGTGCCTTACCTGCCGATCGACCCCAAGGACCTCGGCCGCACTTACGAGGCGGTGATCCGTGTGAACAGCCAATCCGGCAAGGGCGGCATCTCCTACCTGCTCGAGAGCGAGTTCGGCCTGGAGTTGCCGCGCCGCCTGCAGATCGAGTTCAGCCAGGTGGTGCAGGGCGTCATGGACGCCGAAGGCAAGGAGTTGACCGCGCACGACCTGTGGACGCTGTTCGAGAAGGAGTACGGCCTGCACGATGTGGCGGCACCCCAGCACCGCCTCACCGAGCAACGCGGTGCCGGTGAGACGACCGAGGTCGAACTCTTGGCCGACCTCGTCTTCGCCGGCCAGCCGGTGCAGATCCAGGGCCGCGGCACCGGTCCCATCGACGCCTTCGTCGACGGCCTGCAGCAAGCCACCGGCCGCAGTGTGCGCGTGATGGATTACCACGAGCACGCCATCGGTGCCGGCGCCAACGCCAAGGCCGTGGCCTACCTCGAACTGCGCGTGGACGACGGCCGCACGCTGTTCGGCGTGGGCATCGACGCGAACATCGTGTCCGCCTCGCTCAAGGCCATCGTGTCCGGCCTGCAGCGCGGCACGCGTGCGGAGGACAATGCCCCGGCGGAGCTGGACGCCGCCACGGCACGCTGAGCGCAGCGCCCGCACGAACAAGGAGACCACGATGAGCGACCAACTGATCATTTTCGACACCACCTTGCGCGACGGCGAGCAATCGCCGGGCGCCTCGATGACGCGCGACGAGAAGCTGCGCATCGCACGCCAGCTGGAGCGGCTCAAGGTCGACGTGATCGAGGCCGGTTTCGCGGCCAGCTCCAACGGGGACTTCGAGTGCGTGCAGGCGATTGCACGGGCGGTGCGCGAGTCGACCATCTGTTCGCTCTCGCGCGCCAACGACCGCGACATCTCGCGGTCGGCCGAAGCCCTCAAGGATGCGGCCCGGGCGCGCATCCACGTCTTCATCGCCACCTCGGCGCTGCACATGGAGAAGAAGCTGCGCATGACGCCCGACCAGGTGTTCGAGCAGGCGCGCCAGTCGGTGCGCTTTGCGCGCAACCTCGTCGGCGACATCGAGTTCAGCCCCGAGGATGGCTACCGCAGCGACCCCGACTTCCTGTGCCGCGTGATCGAAGAGGTGATCAAGGAGGGCGCAACCACGATCAACGTGCCCGACACCGTGGGCTACGCCATCCCCGAGCTGTACGGCAACTTCATCCTCGACCTGCGCCAGCGCATCCCGAACAGCGACAAGGCCATCTGGTCCGTGCACTGCCACAACGACCTGGGCATGGCCGTGGCCAATTCGCTGGCCGGCGTGAAGATCGGCGGGGCCCGGCAGGTGGAGTGCACCATCAACGGCCTGGGCGAGCGCGCCGGCAACTGCTCGCTCGAAGAAATCGTGATGGCCGTGAAGACCCGCAGGGACTACTTCGGCCTGGACGTGAACATCGCCACCGAGCACATCGTGCCGGCCAGCCGCATGGTCAGCCAGACCACCGGCTTCGTGGTGCAGCCCAACAAGGCCGTGGTCGGCGCCAACGCGTTCGCCCACGCCTCGGGCATCCACCAGGACGGCGTGCTGAAGGCGCGGGACACCTACGAGATCATGCGCGCCGAGGACGTGGGCTGGAGCGCCAACAAGATCGTGCTGGGCAAGCTGTCGGGCCGCAACGCCTTCAAGCAGCGCCTGCAGGATCTCGGCGTGCAGCTGGAGAGCGAGACCGACATCAACGCCGCATTCCTGCGCTTCAAGGACCTGGCCGACCGCAAGAGCGACATCTTCGACGAGGACATCCTGGCCCTGGTGAGCGAGGAGAGCGTTGCGCATGAGCAGGAACAGTACGCCTTCGTCTCGCTCAAGCAGCACAGCGAGACCGGCGAGCGGCCGCAGGCCGAAGTGGTGTTCACGTCCCAGGGCCAGGAGGTGCGCGGCACCTCCGACGGCAATGGCCCGGTCGATGCCTCGCTCAAGGCCATCGAGTCGCATGTCAAGAGCGGCGCCGAGATGGTGCTGTACTCGGTCAACGCCATCAGCGGCTCGACCGAGAGCCAGGGCGAAGTCACGGTGCGGCTGCAGAACAGCGGCCGGGTGGTCAACGGCGTGGGCGCCGATCCCGACATCGTCGTGGCGTCCGCCAAGGCCTACCTGTCGGCGCTGAACAAGCTGCACAGCAAGGCCGAACGCGTCGCCGCCCAGGGCTGACGGCGCGCCGCGCAGCAAAAAGGCTTCCCGCGGGAAGCCTTTTTCGTTTGGCGGGGCCGGGCGGTGCTTACTCGACCTTGGCCTTGGCGCGCAGTTCCTGCTGGTACTGCTGCATCTTCTGCTGCTGCAGCTGCTGGGCGATCTGCGGCTTGACTTGCTCCAGCGGCGGGAACTCCTGCTGGCGCTCGTCGTTGAGGCGGATGATGTGGTAGCCGAACTGGGTCTTGACCGGCACATCGGTGGTCTGGCCCTTCTTGAGCTTGGTCAGCGCGTCGCCAAACTCCTTCACATAGCCGGCCGGGTTCGCCCAGCCCAGGTCGCCGCCATTGGCGCCGGATCCGGGGTCCTTGGACTGCTTCTTGGCGATGTCTTCGAACTTGCCGCCCTTCTTGAGGCTGGCGATGATCGCCTTGGCGTCGGCTTCCTTTTCCACCAGGATGTGCTGCGCCTTGTATTCCTTGCCTTCGCTCGAATTGGCCGCCTTGACCTTGTCGTACTCGGCCTGGACTTCAGCGTCGGTCACGGGGTGGGCCTTCTGGTAGTCCACCAGCAGTTCACGCACCAGCAGCGACTGCCGGGCGAATTCCATCTGGGCCTGGAAGTCGGGCGAGGCGTCCAGGCCGCGCTTCTGCGCTTCCTGCATGAACACCTCGCGCATGATGACTTCCTCGCGCAGCTGACCTTCCTGGTCGGGCGTGACCGGGCGGCCGGCGCGGGCCATCTGCTCGGCCAGCGCATCCACGCGCGCCTTGGGAACGGCCTTGCCGTTCACGACCGCCACGTTCTGCGCGAACGCGGGCATGCTGGCGGCACCCAGCACGAGCGCTGCCGCAACTGCGGAATACAGGGATTTCTTCATGTGTTTCCTCAAGAGTTTTGGGAGGGCGGGGCCTGGAGCGACGACGGCGTCGCGGCCGGGTGCACGGGAGGCAGAACTTCGATGGCGATGGCGTGCACGCCCTGGGTGATCATTTGGCGCAGCGGATCATACACAAGGCGATGCTGCGCCACGCGCGACAGTCCGGCGAACTGCGGCGAGGCAATGCGCACGCGGAAATGTGTGCCGTAAGGGTGCGGGCCGGCACCCGCATGGCCGGCATGCGCGGCGCTTTCGTCCAGCACTTCCAGCTGTGTGGGCGCCAGCGCCGCACGCAGAACCTGCGCCATGTCGTCGGCGGTCGCCACCATCAGCGGCGCTCCTTGGATTCGACCTCGACCACATCGCCGTCGGACTTGAGGTAACGCGAAACGTACAGCCCCTGACCGATGATGAAGGCCAGCGGGAACACATAGCCCCAAAGCTTGAAGTCGACCCAGGCGTCGGTGCTGAAGTAGTAGGCCACGTAGCCGTTCACCACCGCCATGAACAGGCAGTAGGCCACCCACAGCCAGTTCAGCCGCATCCACACGGCGTCGGGCAGTTCCAGCTGGCTGCCCAGCACGAGCTTCAGAAAGTTCTTCCTGAAGACCCACACCGTCACCGCCAGCGCGATCGCCATGGCGGCATACAGCACCGTGGGCTTCCACTTGATGAAGCGTTCGTCCTGCAGTACCAGGGTCAGGGTGCCGAACACCAGCACCAGTGCCAGCGTGGCCTTCTGCATGGTCTGCAGCTTGCGCTCCAGCGCGTAGGTCACGCCCATCTGCACCAGGGTGGCGGCCATCAGCACCGCCGTACCGACATAGATGCCATAGAGCTTGTACGCGCCGAAGAACAACAGGATCGGCAGGAAGTCGAGCAGGATCTTCATGGGCTCACTTGTCCTCGAACTGCAGCGAGGCGGAGTTCATGCAGTAGCGCAGGCCGGTCGGCGTGGGGCCGTCCGGGAACACATGGCCCAGGTGCGCCCCGCAGTTCGCGCACACGGTCTCGGTGCGCACCATGCCATGGCTGCGGTCCACGATCTCCTCGATCGCGCCGGGCACGGCCTCCTGCGAGAAGCTGGGCCAGCCGCAGCCGGCGTCGAACTTGGTGCCCGAGTCGAACAGCTTGGCTCCGCAACAAACGCAGTGGTAGCTGCCGTCGGCCCAGTGCTGCTCGTACTTTCCGGTGTACGGGCGCTCCGTGGCCGCATGGCGGGTGACTTGGTAGGCGGCCGGCTCGGCCCCCTTCTGTGCGAGCAGTTCACGCCATTCGGCGTCGGTCTTTTCAACAGGGCGGGTCATGATGAGCAGCTGATCTCGATGGAAGAAGCCCAAGCGGGCGGGAAGTCGGCATCGGCCTCGGAGCCGGGGTGTTCGTCAAATGGGGTCTGCAGCAGCCGGTGCAAGCGTTCCACCTCGGAGAAGTCCTTCTCCTGGGCGCGCCGGATGGCCTGCTCGGCCAGGTGGTTGCGCAGCACGAACTTGGGGTTGACGGCGTGCATGCGCGCACCGGCCTGCCCCAGGTCTCCACCGGCCATGCGGCGCTGGTACAGCACGGCCCAGTCGTCGAAAGCCGCGCCATCCAGGAACAGGTCGCGCACAGGTGCGAGCGCCATGCCGGCGGCCACGGCGCCGGACAGGCGGCGCCAGAAGATGGTGTAGTCCACGCGCTGGCGCGCCAGCAGCTGCAGCGTGGCTTCGATCAGCGCGCGGTCGTCGTCCAGCGGCTGCGCCAGGCCGAGCTTGGCGCGCATCGCCGTCTCCAGCGCCTGCGGAAAATCGGCCTTGTAGGTCTCCAGGGCGGCCAGCGCCTGGTCCTGGTCCTCGATCAGGGGCAGCAGCGCCTGCCCCAGGCAGAACAGGTTCCAGTAGGCCACATTGGGCTGGCGGTTGAAGGCGTAGCGGCCCTGGCTGTCGCTGTGGTTGCAGATGTGGCCGGGGTCGAAGGCATCGAGGAACTGGAACGGGCCGTAGTCGATGGTCAGGCCCAGGATGCTCATGTTGTCGGTGTTCATCACGCCGTGGCAAAAGCCCACGGCCTGCCATTGCGCGAGCATCGCGGCTGTGCGCTGCGTCACGGCCCGCAGCAGCGCGGCGTAGGCATTGCCGCCAAATTCTGCGGCCTGGTCGCGGCACGCAGGATAGTGGCGGTCGATGACATGGTCGGCCAGTGCGCGCAACGAGGCGTGGTCGCCATTGGCGGCGAAATGCTCGAAGTGGCCGAAGCGGATGAAGCTGGGCGCCACGCGCGTGACCACGGCCGCCGTCTCCAGCGTCTCGCGGCGCACCGGCGCGTCCGAGCCCGTCACGCACAGCGCGCGCGTGGTGGCGACGCCCAGGCCCGCCATGGCCTCGCTGCACAGGAATTCCCGGATCGACGAGCGCAGCACGGCACGGCCATCGCCCATGCGCGAGTAGGGCGTGCGTCCTGCGCCCTTGAGTTGCAGTTCCAGGCCACCGGCGGTCTCCCCGAGCGCGATGGCGCGGCCGTCGCCCAGCTGGCCGGCCCAGACGCCGAACTGGTGGCCACTGTAGACCGAGGCATAGGGTGCGCTGCCGGGCAGCAGTTGGTTGCCCGTGAAGGCCTGCAGCGCGGCGTCGGACGCGAACCAGTCGGCATCCAGGCCCAGCTGCGCGGCCACCTCCGCGCTGCGGCCGACCCAGTAGGGGGCCGGCAGAGGCGTGGGCTGCAGGCGCGTGAGGAAGGCCGGTCCCAGATCGGCAAAGCCTGTACGCCAGGCGATGGGCGCGGGGTCGGCCAGGACGGCCTCGGTGGAAGAGCGCATGGCCCGATTGTCGGCCAGGCCGGTAAACCCCGGCCGCCTGGGGCTACCGAGGGAGTTCAGCAGCCGATCTGGGCGCGGTACTGGGCCGGCGGCACGCCGAACCAGCGCTTGCAGGCGCGGTGGAAGTTGCTGCTGTCCACATAGCCCAGCAGATCGGACACATCGGCGAGGCTGTGCCGCTGCTCGGCCAGGTACTGCTGGGCCAGTTCGTGGCGCGTGCTGTCGAGCAGGGCCTGGTAGGACACCTGTTCCTCCTGCAGCCGGCGTTGCAGCGTGCGCTCGGCCAGGCCCAGACCCTTGGCGACCACCTCCCGGCGCGGCTCTCCCTGGTTCAGCAGGCGCGCGATCTCGCTGCGCACGCGGCTTGCCGTGCTGGTCTGGCCCAGCTGTGCGAGCTGCTTGTCCAGCAGCGCTTCCAGCATGCCGGCCAGTTCGGCGTCGTAGGTTGGAACCGGGCGGTCCAGGTCGCTGCGCGCGATTAGCATGCGGTTGGCCGGCGCGCCGAAGCGCAGCGCACAGCCGAAGGCGGCGCGCTGGGCAGTGTCGTCCGCGGGCTGGGCGTCGGCCAGTTCCACGAGCAGTGGATCGAATTCCTGGCGCGTGAGCCATTGGCACAGCATCAGCGTGGCGAGCATGGCGTACTCCACGCGCTGGCGCGGGATCGGCAGCGTGCCGCCCGTGTGCACCGTGATCAGCCAGATGCCGCGTGCCTCCAGCTGCAGCGAAAAACCTGTCGCGTCCGAGATCACGGCCATGTAGCGCGCCAGGTGGGCCAGCGCGCGGCCCAGGTCGGGGCTGCAACTCATCACGTGGCCCACGGTGCCAGTGTTGCTGTGGGTGGCGGCCAAATGGCGCTGCAGGCCGAGCGTGGGCTTGCCCGCGCGCGCCACGGCCAACTGCCACAGCCGCGTGATCTGGTCGACCGGGATGCGCGCGTTCTGCCGGTGCAGTGTGGCGGCGTCGAAGCCCGCGTCGCGCAGCAAGCCGGGCACGTCCAGCCCTTCGGCCTCGAACATGGTCAGCACGCCCGTGAGCCAGGCGGCCGAACTCGTGCGCACGGGCAGGTAGGGGAGAGTGGCTCCTGAAGTCATCGGTTTGGCTCGCTTGCGATAGCGGTGTTCGTGCGGACCGCTTCTAGACTTTCTCTTGGCAACTGCCCGAAGCGGCGCAGTATGGACGAGGCTCCGCTGCGCGCGCATTCCGAATAACCCCCGAAGCACGGGACAAGGAGACAAGCATGCGTACAGCTTTTTCAGCAACACCCGCGTGTGTGCAGCGCACCGCCGCGGTGCTGGTTCTTGCGGCCTGCGCGGGGCTCGCCAGCTGCGGCGGCTCCGACGACGACGCGCCCACCGTGCGCAGCACCGCGGCAGGCAAGCTGCAGGGCGTGGACGACAGCGCGCGCAACGGCACCTGGGCCTGGAAGGGCGTGCGCTATGCCCAGCCGCCCGTGGGCGCGCTGCGCTGGCGTGCGCCGCTCGCCCCCGAGGCCTGGACCGGCGTGCGCCAGGCCGACCAGTTCGGCCCGGCCTGCCTGCAGATCGGCCGCATGTTCGGCCCGGGTGCCAACAACCGCTTCGACGAGACCATCGCCACCACCATGGGGCAGCCGCTGGGCAGCGAGGACTGCCTGACGCTGAACATCTGGCGGCCGGCCACGGAAGACGCCAAGCTCCCCGTGCTGCTGTTCATCCACGGCGGCAGCAACATCTCGGGCTACACGGCCGACCCCCTGTACGACGGCGCGGCGCTGGCCAAGGCCGCCAACGCCGTGGTCGTCACAGCAAACTACCGGCTCGGCGTGCTGGGCTTTCTCAACCTGGCGCAGCTCAAGGTGGGCGGCACGGGCGGCGACGACTCGGGCAACTTCGCGCTGCTCGACAACATGGCCGCGCTGCGCTGGCTGCGCAGCAACGCTGCGGCCTTCGGTGGCGATGCAGACAACATCACGGTCTCGGGCGAATCGGCCGGCGCGAACAACGTGCTGGCCGTCATGACCTCGCCCATGGCCCGGGGCCTGTTCCACAAGATCGTGGCGCTGAGCGGTGGCATCTCGCTGGCCAGCGACCTGCCGGCCGGCGCCTCGCCGGCGCTGAACCCGCTGGCGACCTGGCAGGCCCATGGCGAGTCGGTGCTGCTGAACCTGCTCGTGGCCGACGGCACGGCCGGCGACCTGGCCGCAGCCAGGGCGCACGTGGCCACGCGCACGGCAGCGCAAATCGCCGACTACCTGCGCGCCAAGGATGGCGGTACGGTGCTGACCACCGCGCTGGCCAAGGGCCTGAACACCGGCAATCCGATCCCCGACGGCACGGTGGTGCCACTCGACCCGATCGCCGCCATCGCAGCGGGCCAGCATGTCAACGTACCGACGCTGATCGGCAACACGCGCGACGAGGGCAAGCTGTTCGCCGGCCTGCTGCCGGCCTTCGGGCTGCCCGCCGGCTACATCGTGGACGACGCCGCGCGCTTCCTGATGATGGCGCGCTTCAATCCCGATGCCGCCACCACGCTCACCACCGCCGACATCGTCCACGCGGCCTACCTGCCCGTGGCCACCGCCGTCACCGGCTATGACGCGAGGACCAGGCTCATCACCCAGGCGCTGTTCGAGGCCAACAGCCAGAACCTGCTGTCCACGCTGACCGCGCAGCAGCCCAAGCTCTGGCAGTACCGATTCGACTGGGCGCAGGAAGCCTATCCCTGGAACGAGGTCTACGGCGCGGCCCATGCCTTCGACCTGGCCTTCCTATTCGGCAACTTCGGCCCATCGGTGGTCGGCCAGGTGGTCGGGGGCAACGCCAACCGCGCGGGCCGGCTCGCCTTGTCGAACGCCATGATGGCCAGCCTGGGGGCCTTCATGCGCACGGGCGATCCGAACGCCAGCGCGTTGGGCGCGGCCTGGTCGCCCTGGCCGTCCAAGCTGCTGCTGGATGCGACGCCGACCGCGCTCAACACCCGGGCGCAGTGACCATCGGCGCGGCAAGGCGTACGGGTAAATACCGAACGGTCGTGCCATTACGATGCAGGCCTTTGAAAACAAGCGTTCCTGGGAGCCAAAGCCATGCTGGGTCTGATGCAGAACCAACCCCTCCTGATCTCGTCGCTGATCGACTTCGCCGAGCGCCACCACGGCGATGGCGAGATCGTCTCGCGCCGTGTCGAAGGTGATTTCCACCGTTACGCCTGGCGCGACGTGGCACAGCGCGCACGCCAGGTCGCCAACGGCCTGGACAGCTGGGGCCTGGGTTTCGGCGAGCGCGTCGCCACGCTGGCCTGGAACGGCTACCGCCACCTGGAGCTGTACTTCGGCGTGAGCGGCTCGGGCCGGGTGCTGCACACCGTCAACCCGCGCCTGCATCCCGAGCAGATTGCCTGGATCGTGAACCACGCCGAAGACCAGGTGCTGTGTTTCGACCTGAGCTTCCTGCCCATCGTGCAGGCCATCCAGGCCAATTGCCCCACCGTCAAACACTGGGTCGCGCTGTGCGATGCGGACAAGCTGCCCGCCGGCAGCGGCGTTCCCGGCCTCAAGAGCTACGACGCGTGGCTCGCCGACCAGGCCAGCACCTACCAATGGCCGGTGTTCGACGAGAACACCGCCTCCAGCATGTGCTACACGAGCGGCACCACGGGCAACCCCAAGGCCGCGCTGTACAGCCACCGCTCGACCACGCTGCACGCCTACGCCGCCGCGCTGCCCGACGTGATGGGCATCAGCGCACGCGACGCCATCCTGCCGGTCGTGCCCATGTTCCACGTCAATGCCTGGGGCATTCCGTACTCGGCCGCGCTGACGGGCGCCAAGCTGGTGTTCCCCGGCCCGGCCATGGACGGCAAGTCGATCTACGAATTGATCGAGGCCGAGAAGGTCAGCTATGCCGCCGGCGTGCCCACCGTCTGGCAGATGCTGCTGATGCACATGAAGCCCGCGGGGCTCAAGTTCTCCACGCTCAAGCGCACGGTGATCGGCGGCTCGGCCTGCCCGCCGGCCATGATCAACGCCTTCCGCGACGACTACGGCGTGGAGGTGCTGCACGCCTGGGGCATGACCGAGATGTCGCCGCTGGGCACGCTGTGCACGCTCAAGAACAAGCACCTGGACCTGCCCAAGGATGAGCAGATGAAGATCCTGCTCAAGCAGGGGCGGGCCATCTACGGCGTGGACATGAAGATCGTCGGCGCCAATGGCGAAGACCTGCCGTTCGACGGCAAGGCCGCGGGCGACCTGCTGGTCCGCGGCCCCTGGGTGGTGCGCGAGTACTTCAAGGGCGAGGGCGGCTCGCCGCTGGTGCGCGACGCCCAGGGTGTCGAGTGGTTCCCGACCGGCGACGTGGCCACCATCGACGCCGACGGCTTCATGCAGATCACCGACCGCAGCAAGGACGTGATCAAGTCTGGCGGGGAGTGGATCAGCTCGATCGACATCGAGAACATCGCTGTCGCCCATCCGGCCGTGGCCATGGCGGCCTGCATCGGCGTGTTCCATCCCAAGTGGGACGAGCGGCCCATCGTGGTCGTCGTCAAGAAACCCAATGCCGAGGTGAGCCGCGACGAGCTGCTCAAGTTCTACGAAGGCAAGACCGCCAAGTGGCAGATCCCGGACGACGTCGTCTTCGTCGATGCCATCCCGCTGGGCGCGACCGGCAAGATGCTCAAGACGCGGCTGCGCGAGCAGCTGAAGGACTACCGTCTGCCCGGCCTGTGACGGCTTGGTGAGCCGCGCACGACACCGCCTAGGGCAATCCCTCAGCGGTGGTGCAAACGAAGACTTGTAATCTGCCCGCACTTTTTTCAGACCACTAGGAGACAAACGAATGAAGCCTGTTGTACGAATCGTTGCAGCCACCGTGCTGATGGCCTGTGCGATGGGCGCTTTCGCCCAGAAGGGCGAGACGGTCAAGATCGCGTGGATCGACCCGCTGTCGGGCCTGATGGGCCCGGTGGGCAACAACCAGGTCAAGAGCTTCCAGTTCTTCGCCGAGAAGTTCAACCAGAGCAACCCGGCCGGCGTGAAGTTCGAAGTGATTCCCTTCGACAACAAGCTGAGCCCGGCCGAAAGCCTCAACGCACTGAAGGCCGCGCTCGACCAGGGCGTGCGCTACATCACGCAGGGCAATGGCTCTTCCGTCGCCGCCG
This sequence comes from Pseudorhodoferax soli, assembly GCF_003337555.1. Taxonomy (GTDB): domain Bacteria; phylum Pseudomonadota; class Gammaproteobacteria; order Burkholderiales; family Burkholderiaceae_C; genus Pseudorhodoferax; species Pseudorhodoferax soli. The sequence goes on from NZ_QPJK01000003.1 coordinate 353,384, forward strand.
CGCTGATCGACGCCATCGACAAGCACAACGCACGCAACCCGGGCAAGGAGGTGATCTACCTCAACCACTCGGCCGTCGACCCGGACTTCACCAACAGCAAGTGCAACTACTGGCACTTCCGCTTCGATGCCGACACCTCCATGAAGCTGGAGGCGCTGACCACCTACATGAAGGACCAGCCGGACATCAAGAAGGTCTACCTGCTCAACCAGAACTACTCGCACGGCCAGCAGGTGGCCAAGTTCTCCAAGGAGATCATGGCGCGCAAGCGGCCCGATGTGCAGTTCGTCGGTGAAGACCTGCATCCGCTGGCCCAGGTGCGCGATTTCGCGCCCTACATCGCCAAGATCAAGGCCTCCGGTGCAGACACCGTGATCACCGGCAACTGGGGTTCCGACCTCGCGCTGCTGATCAAGGCGGCCAACGAAGGCGGCTACAACGGCAAGTTCTACACCTACTACGCCGGCGTCACCGGCACCCCCACGGCGCTGGGCCAGGGCGGTGCGGGCCGCGTCTACCAGGTCGCCTACAACCACTACAACATGGGTGGCCAGATGGGCAAGTGGATGACCGAGTTCAACACCAAGTTCAAGGACGACTTCTACACCGGCTCGGTGATCCACATCTACTCGGCGCTGTCCGAGGCCATGGCCAAGGCCAAGTCGACCGATCCGGTGAAGGTGGCGGCCGCCATGGAGGGCCTCAAGTTCAAGAGCTTCAACGGCGATGTGGAGATGCGCAAGAGCGACCACCAGCTGCAGCAGCCGCTGTACCTCAGCGTCTGGCAGAAGGCGGACACCAAGTATCCCTACAGCCCCGAGAACACCGGCATGACGCTGGCGCCGGTGCAGACCTTCGAGTCGTACGTGTCCAGCACGCCCACCAGCTGCCAGATGAAGCGGCCCGGCTGAGGTGTGCGTGGTGTTGCGGGCGGCTTGATGCCGCCCAGCGGCCCGACCCAGAGGTTCTGGTTCGGGCCTTTTTTTGCAGTGCGGCCCAGGTGGCCGTTAAGGTGAGGTGATGGAGTTCTTCACGATCTCGATGCTCAACGGGCTGAGCTACGGCCTGCTGCTGTTCCTGCTCAGTTCCGGGCTGACGCTGATCTTCAGCATGATGGGCGTGCTCAACTTCGCGCACGCCAGCTTCTACATGCTGGGCGCCTACGCGGGCTACACCGTGTCGCAGCTGGTCGGCTTCTGGCCGGCGCTGGTGCTGGCGCCCATCGTGGTGGGCGTGCTGGGCTCGCTATTCGAGCGGCTGTGCCTGCGCAAGGTCCACAAGTACGGGCATGTGCCCGAACTGCTGGTGACCTTCGGCCTGTCCTTCGTGGTCCTGGAGATCGTGCAGCTGGTCTGGGGCCGCACGGCCGTGCCCTTCACGCCGCCGCCCGTGCTGCAGGGGCCGGCGTTCACGCTGGTCCAACACTCCGTCGACGGGCTCGGCGTGGTCTGGGGCGCTGCGCCGGCCGCCATGTGCCAGGCGGCGGACGCCGCCGTGCGCGTGGTCTGCTCGCCGTTCCCAGCGACGCGCGGCTTCATGATGCTGGTGGCCGTGTTCATGCTGGTGGCGGTCTGGTTGCTGCTCACGCGCACGCGCATCGGCCTCGTGATCCAGGCCGCGCTGACGCACCCCGAGGCCGTGGAATCGCTGGGCCACAACGTGCCGCGCGTCTTCATGCTGGTGTTCGGTGCGGGCGCCGCGCTGGCGGGCCTCGCCGGCGTGATCGGCGGCAGCACCTTCGTGACCGAGCCGGCGATGGCGGCCACGGTGGGCTCCATCATCTTCGTGGTGGTCGTCGTGGGGGGCATGGGATCGCTGTCGGGCGCCTTCCTCGCGTCCATCCTGATCGGCGTGATCCAGACCTTCGCCGTGGCGATGGACGGCTCGCTGCTGGGCCTGCTGCGCAGCATGGGCATGGAGCCGGGTCCCGCCGCCAGCAGCAATTCGCTGCTCACGCTCACGGTCTCGCAGGTGGCACCCATCCTGCCGTACCTGTTCCTCGTGCTGATCCTGATCTTCCGGCCCAAGGGCCTGCTCGGAAGCCGGGAGGGCTGACCATGCACAAGACCCACTACAGCTTCAAGCCCTGGAACGTCGGCCGCCTCGTCGTCTGGGGCCTGTTCGCGCTCGTGATGGCGGTGGCGCCGCTGCTGTTCACGAGCAACCTGTCGGCGACCATGCTGTCGCAGATGGGCATCGCCATCATCGCCTGCCTCTCCTACAACATGCTGCTGGGCCAAGGCGGCATGCTGAGCTTCGGCCACGCGGTCTACACCGGCCTGGGCTCCTACGTCGCGATCCACGCGCTGAACATGCTGACCAAGGGGCAGCTGCCGATTCCGGTCAGCCTCTTGCCCATCGTCGGCGGCATCGCGGGCATGTTCTTCGCCGTGCTGTTCGGCTTCGTCACGACCAAGAAGGCCGGCACGCCGTTCGCGATGATCACGCTGGGCATGGCCGAGCTGGTGTTCGCGATGTCGCTGATGTTCTCGGGCTTCTTTGGCGGCGAGGCCGGCGTGAGCGGCGACCGCGTGGCCGGCAAGCCCTTCTTCGGCATCACCTACGGGCCGCAGATCCAGGTCTACTATCTGATCGCCGTCTACACCTTCGTCTGCGTGGCCGCCATGTTCGCGTTCACGCGCACGCCACTGGGCCGCATGCTCAACGCCGTGCGCGACAACGCCGAGCGCGTGGAGTTCATCGGCTACAGCACGCGGCGCGTGCGCTACATCGCCTTCATCATCGCCGGCTTCTTCGCCGGCATCGCGGGCGGCCTGGGGGCGCTGAACTTCGAGATCGTGACGGCCGAGGTGGTGGGCGCGGGGCGCTCGGGCGGCTACCTGCTGTTCACCTTCCTGGGCGGGGCGACCTTCTTCTTCGGCCCCATCATCGGCGGCATCCTGATGGTGCTGGCCTTCGTGCTGCTGTCCGAGTTCACCAAGGCCTGGCTGCTGTACCTGGGCCTGGTGTTCCTGTTCATGGTCATGTATGCGCCGGGTGGCATCGCCAGCCTGATCATGATGAACCTGCGCGTGGCGGCCTTCGGGCAGCTGCGCCGCCTGTGGACCTCCTACCTTGCGCTGGGCGGCACGGCACTGGTGCTGCTGGCCGGCGCGGCAGCGATGGTCGAGATGGTCTACCACCTGCAGCTCGGTGCGGCCATGGGCTCGGAACTGCATTTCCTGGGCGCCACGCTCGACGTGGCGAGCGTGGACAGCTGGTTCGGCTGCATCTTCGTGCTGCTGACCGGCATCGGCCTGTTCGAGGTGGCGCGCCGCAGCTTCATGCACGACTGGGGCGAGGCCCAGGTCGCGATCGAGAAGGAAATCAAACGGCGGGAGGCCGCGTGAGCGAATCGTCATCCACCCAGGGCTATGCGCTCGAACTGGTCGACCTGCGCAAGAGCTTCGGCAAGACCGAGATCATCCGCGGCGCCGAACTCAAGGTCGCGGCCGGCGAGCGCGTGGCCATCATCGGCCCCAACGGCGCAGGCAAGTCCACGCTGTTCAACCTCATCAGCGGGCGCTTCGGCCCCACCAGCGGCGAGATCCGGCTCCACGGCCAGCGCATCGACGGCCTGGCGCCGTACGAGATCAACCGGCGCGGCCTGTCGCGCAGCTTCCAGGTGTCCAACCTGTTCACGCGGCTGTCGGTCTTCGAGAACCTGCGCTGCGGGGTGCTGTGGTCGCTCGGCTACCGCTATGCATTCTGGAAGTTCCTGGCCGACCTGAAGGACGCCAACGACCGCGCCGAGCAGCTCATGCACATGCTCAAGCTGGACAAGCGTCGCGACACGCTGGCCATGAACCTGACCTATGCCGAGCAGCGCGCGCTGGAGATCGGCCTGACCATCGCGGGCGGCTCCAGCGTGGTGCTGCTCGACGAACCCACGGCCGGCATGAGCAAGAGCGAGACCACGCGCTTCATCCAGCTCATCCGCGACGTGACCGTGGGCAAGACGCTGCTGACCGTGGAACACGACATGGGCGTGGTGTTCGGCCTGGCCGACAAGATCGCCGTGCTGGTCTATGGCGAGGTGCTGGCCTTCGACACGCCCGACGCGGTGCGCGCCAATCCGCGCGTGCAGGAGGCCTATCTCGGCTCGGTGCTCGCAGAACAGCAAGCAGGTGGACACTGAACATGCTCAAGATCGACAACCTGCACGCCTACTACGGCAAGAGCCACGTGCTGCATGGCGTGAACCTGGACATCGGCCAGGGCGAGATCGTCGCGCTGCTCGGGCGCAATGGCTCGGGCCGCTCCACCACGGCCAAGGCCATCATGGGCCTGGTGGACTGCACCGGCCAGATCGCCTGGAAGGGCCAGGACATCCTGGGCCGCAAGGCCTACGAGATTGCGCACCTGGGCATCGGCTACGTGCCCGAGAACCGCGACATCTTTCCCACGCTGACCGTGCACCAGAACCTCATGCTGGGGCAGAAGGGCAAGGGGCAGGGCAGCCGCTGGGGCTTCGACGACATGTACGGCATGTTCCCGCGGCTCAAGGAGCGCCAGCACACCGAGGCGGGCGTGCTGTCCGGTGGCGAGCAGCAGATGCTGACGCTGTGCCGCGCGCTGATGGGCGACCCCGACCTCATCATCATCGACGAGCCGACCGAGGGCCTGGCGCCCAAGATCGTCGAGCTGGTCGGCGAATACCTCAAGGCGCTCAAGGCGCGTGGCATCTCCGTGCTGCTGATCGAGCAGAAGCTCACCATCGCCATGAGCATCTCTGACCGCGCGCTGGTCATGGGCCATGGCAGCATCGTGTTCCAGGGCACGCCCGAGGCCCTGCGCGCGGATGCCTATGTCCGCAAGGAGTGGCTGGAGGTGTAGCCCAGCGGGGCGGGGGGACGCCGACCGCATGGTGCACCAGCCAGCCCGCCACCGAACATGCCATGCGTTGCGTCACGTTTCGGCGTGGCCGTCCGCGGCCACATCTCACGTCGAAACAAGGTGTAACGCCAGGCGCGGAATCATGTCCCGACCGGGACAACACCGATCAGGCCGCAACCACTTCACCCCTAGAATGAAAAGTGAACGGTCGTTCTTTTCATGTCCAACGAGGAGCTCCAGCATGACCGCTGCCTATGCAGTCCACGGTGACGTCGCCGTCATCAGCCTGAACAACCCACCGGTCAATGGACTCGGGCTCGCAACCCGCCAGGGCATCGCCGATGGCCTGGCCAAGGCCAATGCCGACGGCGCCGTGCGCGCCATCGTGCTGACCGGCGCTGGCAAGGCCTTCTCGGGCGGTGCCGACATCAAGGAGTTCGGCTCGCCCAAGGCGCTGCAGGAACCCAACCTGCTCAGCGTGATCCTCGCCGTGGAGAACTCGGCCAAGCCGGTGGTCGCGGCTATCCACTCGGTCTGCATGGGCGGGGGACTGGAGCTGGCGCTGGGCTGCCATTACCGCATCGCCGCCCCGGGCTGCGCTGTCGCGCTGCCCGAGGTCAAGCTGGGCCTGGTGCCGGGCGCCGGGGGCACGCAGCGCCTGCCGCGGGTGCTGGGCGTGGAGGCTGCCCTCAACATGATCGTGAGCGGCGAGCCGGTCAAGAGCGAGTTCATCGCCGCGGTGCCCGGCCAGAAGCTGTTCGACAAGATGGCGGCATCCCCCGAGTCACTGGCCGAGGAGGCGCTCGCCTATGCGCGCTCGGTGGCCGATGCGCGGCCGCTGCCGCTGGTGCGCAACCTGCCTTGCAAGCACCCCAAGGGCGACGCCTACTTCCAGTTCGCGCGCAACATGGTCAAGGGCATGGCCAAGAACTTCCCGGCGCCGGCCAAGTGCGTGGACACCGTGGAGGCCGCGACGAAGCAGAAGTTCGACGCCGGCATGGCGGCCGAGCGCGAGGCCTTCATCCACCTGATGTGGACGCCCGAATCGCGCGCGCTGCGCCACCTGTTCGTGTCCGAGCGTGCCGCGTCCAAGATTCCCGACGTGCCCGAAGACACGCCGCAGCGCGCCATCCAGGCCGTGGCCGTGATCGGTGCCGGCACCATGGGCGGCGGCATCGCCATGAACTTCCTGAACGCCGGCATCCCGGTCACCATGCTGGAGATGAAACAGGAGGCGCTGGACCGCGGCGTGGCCACCATCCGCAAGAACTACGAAGCCCAGGTCAAGAAGGGCAAGCTCAAGCAGGACAAGTACGAGCAGCGCATGGCCCAGCTCACCACCACGCTCAGCTACGCCGACCTGGGCGCCGCCGATCTCGTGATCGAGGCCGTGTTCGAGGAACTCGGCGTCAAGGAGCAGGTGTTCAAGCAGCTGGACGCCGTGATGAAGCCCGGCGCCATCCTGGCCAGCAACACCTCCACGCTGGACGTGGACAAGATCGCGGCCTTTACGCAGCGTCCCCAGGATGTGGTGGGCCTGCACTTCTTCAGCCCGGCCAACGTCATGAAGCTGCTCGAGGTCGTGCGCGGCGCCAAGACCGGCAAGGACGTGCTGGCCACGGTCATGACGGTGTCCAAGAAGATCAAGAAGACGGCCGTGGTCTCGGGCGTGTGCGACGGCTTCATCGGCAACCGCATGGTCGAGCAGTACGGCCGCCAGGGCGGTTTCCTGCTCGACGAGGGCTGCACGCCCGAGCAGGTCGACAAGGCGATCGAGAAGTTCGGCTTCGCCATGGGCCCCTTCCGCATGGGCGACCTGGCCGGCAACGACATCGGCTGGGCCATCCGCAAGCGCCGCAGCGTCGAGAAGCCAGGCATGAAGTACAGCAAGACGGCCGACCTGCTCTGCGAGCGCGGCCGCTTCGGCCAGAAGACGGGCGCGGGCTGGTACGACTACCAGGCCGGCAAGCGCGACGCGATCCCGAATGCCGAGGTCGTGAAGATGATCGAGGAGCACCGCAAGAGCCTGGGCATCACGCCGCGCAAGATCTCCGACGAGGAGATCGTGCAGCGCCTGGTGTTCGCACTGGTCAACGAGGGCGCCCACATCCTGGAAGAAGGCATCGCCAACAAGGCCAGCGACATCGACGTGGTCTACATCTTCGGCTACGGCTTCCCGGTGCACCGCGGCGGCCCCATGCTGTATGCCGACCAGGTCGGCCTGTTCAACGTGGTCCAGGCCATGCAGCGCTTCGCGCAGAACCCGCTCGACGATGCCGCGTTCTGGCAGCCCGCGCCGCTGCTCGCGCGCCTGGCCGCCGAAGGCAAGACCTTCAACTGATCACCCCGATACCCAAGGAATTGCCATGACCAACGCCGTCATCGTTTCCACCGCCCGCACACCGCTCGCCAAGAGCTGGAAGGGTGCCTTCAACATGACCTACGGCCCGACGCTGGGTGCCCATGCCGTGCAGCACGCCGTGCAGCGCGCCGGCGTCGAAGGTGCCGAGGTCGAGGACGTGATCATGGGCATGTCCCTGCCCGAAGGCACGACAGGCGGCAACGTCGCGCGCCTGATCGCCATCCGCGCCGGCCTGCCCGTGACGACCTCCGGCCTCACGATCAACCGCTTTTGCTCCTCGGGCCTGCAAGCCATCGCACTGGCGGCCCAGCGCATCGTCGCGGGCGAGAACGACGTGCTGGTGGCGGGCGGCCTGGAGAGCATCTCCTGCGTGCAGCAGGAGCTCAACCAGCATATGGCTGTCGACCCCGAGCTCAAGGCGATGAAGCCCGAGATCTACTGGAACATGCTGCAGACCGCCGAGCAGGTGGCCAAGCGCTACAACATCGGCCGCGAGGCCATGGACGAATACGGCGCCGCCAGCCAGCAGAAAGCCGCCGCCGCGCTGGAAGCCGGCCTGTTCAAGCAGGAGATCGCGCCGATCACGGTGACCATGGGCGTGGCCGACAAGACGCTGGGGCTCATCACGAAGAAGGTGACGGTGGAGAACGACGAGGGCATCCGCCCCGGCACCACCTTCGATGCCATCCACGGCCTGCGCTCGGCGCTGCCCGGCGGCCTCATCTCGGCCGGCAATGCGAGCCAGTTCTCCGACGGCGCAGGCGCGTGCCTGCTCATGCACGAGTCGCTGGCGCAGAAGAAGGGGCTGCAGCCGCTGGGCCGCTTCCTGGGCTTTGCCGTGGCGGGCTGCGAGCCGGACGAGATGGGCATCGGCCCGGTGTTCGCGATCCCCAAGGTGTTGAAGCGCCTGGGGCTCACGGTGAACGACATCGACCTGTGGGAACTGAACGAAGCCTTCGCCGTGCAAGTGATCTACTGCCGCGACAAGCTCGGCATCCCGGCCGAGCGGCTCAACGTGAACGGCGGCGCCATCGCGGTCGGCCATCCCTACGGCGTGTCGGGCCAGCGCCTGACCGGCCATGCGCTGATCGAAGGCAAGCGCCGCGGCGCCAAGAAGGTCTGCGTGACCATGTGCATCGGCGGCGGCATGGGCGCGGCCGGCGTGTTCGAGGTGCTGTGATGGCGGAGCCGGTGCCATCGGCCGAAGAGTTCCTCGCGTTCGGCCGCCAGGCACTGGCATCGCAGCCCTTCAGCCAATTGCTGGGCGCGGAGCTGACGGCGCTGCAGGCCGGCGTGGTCGAGCTGCAGCTGCAGCTGCCGCTCACCGCGCAGCTGCAGCAGCAGCACGGCTTCGCCCACGGTGGCGTGCTGAGCTACCTGGCCGACAACGCGCTGACCTTCGCTGGCGGCACGGCCCTGCGTGTGCCTGTCGTGACCGCCGAATTCAAGATCAACTACCTGCGGCCCGGTATCGGCGAGCGCCTGGTTGCGCGTGCGCGCGCCGTGCACGTGGGCCGCTCCCAGGCCGTCTGCAGCTGCGAGGTGTTCGCGCTGCAGGACGGTGCCGAAAAGCTCTGTGCGCTGGCGCAGGGCACGATTGCCGCCTTGCCCGAGAAAGCCGAGACATGAGCCTGCGCCCCCTGGTGGACTTCCTGCTGTACGACTGGCTGCAGGCCGAGGACCTGACTGGCGCTCCGCGCTATGCCGAGCATTCGCGCGAGACCTTCGACGCCGTGCTGGACACCTGCGAGCGCATCGCGCGCGAGAAGTACGCGCCGTTCAACCGGCTCGTGGACACCGAGGAGCCGCGCTTCGACGGCGAGAAGGTCATCCTGCCGGCCGCCACGCAGGCGGCGAGCCGCGCCTATGCCGGGTCCGGCATGCTCAGTGCTGCGCAGGACCACGACGAGGGCGGCATGCAGTTGCCGTTCACGGTCGAGGCCGCGGCGAACGCCTTCTTTGCGCTGGCCTCGGTCAGCATCAACTCGGCGCTGCTGACCAAAGGCAACGCCAATCTGTTGCTGGTGCACGGCACGGACCTGCAGAAGGCCGTGTTCGCGCGCAACGAGTTCAATGGCCGCTTCTCGGGCACGATGTGTCTGTCCGAGCCGCAGGCCGGCTCCTCGCTGTCGGACGTGGCCACCCGTGCCGTGCCCGATGGCGATGGCTTCGAGGCCGATCCGCTGGGGGCGCGCTACCGGCTCACGGGCAACAAGATGTGGATTTCCTCGGGCGAGCACGAGCTCAACGAGAACATCGTCCATCTGGTGCTGGCCAAGATTCCCGGTCCGGACGGCAAGCCGATCGCCGGAACGCGTGGCATCTCGCTGTTCATCGTTCCGAAGAAGCTGGTCGACACGGAGGGCCAGCTGACCGGCGAGCGCAACGACGTGGCGCTGGCCGGCCTGAACCACAAGCTGGGCTGGCGCGGCACGACCAACACGCTGCTGAACTTCGGCGAGGGCAAGTACCCGGTGCGTGGCCGTGCGGGCGCCATCGGCTACCTGGTCGGCCAGCCGCACGAGGGCCTGCGCTGCATGTTCCACATGATGAACGAGGCCCGCATCGCGGTCGGCACCTCGGCCGCCATGCTGGGGCTGGCCGGCTACTACGCCGCGCTGGACTACGCGAAGAACCGGCCGCAGGGGCGGCCCCAGGGCAAGGCCGGCAAGGATGCGGCCGCGCCGCAGGTGCGCATCATCGAGCACGCGGACGTCAAGCGCATGCTGCTCGCGCAGAAGTCGTACGGGGAGGGCGCACTCGCGCTGGAGCTGTACTGCGCGCGCCTGGTCGACGTACAGCGCACGGGGGATGCCGAAGCCCGGGACGAGGCCGGCCTGCTGCTGGAGGTGCTGACACCGATCGCCAAGAGCTGGCCCAGCGAATGGTGCCTGGAGGCCAATTCGCTCGCCATCCAGGTGCATGGCGGCTACGGCTACACGCGCGACTTCCCGGTCGAGCAGTACTGGCGCGACAACCGCCTGAACATGATCCACGAGGGCACGCACGGCATCCAGGCCATGGACCTGCTGGGCCGCAAGGTGCGCATGGACGGGGGCCGCGGGCTGCAGCTGTTGGGCGCGCGGCTGGAGCAGACCATCGTGCGCGCCGGCGCGCAGCCCGCCCTGGCCGAAGAGGCCGCCGCGCTGAAGGACGCCTGGGCCCAGGTGCTACAGGCTACGCAGGCGGCCTGGTCCGGCGGCGAGCCGGAGCGCGCGCTGGCCAATGCCGTGCCCTACCTGCAGGCCTTCGGCCACACGGTACTGGCCTGGATCTGGCTGGACGTGGCCTGCAGCGTGGGCGCGAAGGGGACAGGCGGCGCAGCAGCGCAGGGCCGGCTCGCCGCCATGCGCTTTTTCTACCGCTACGAGCTGCCCAAGATCGGCGCCTGGCTGGCAGTGGTGGCACGTTGCGACAGCACCTGTCTGGACCTGCCCGAGGATGCCTTTTGAGTCTGCGCACGTGACACCCGGGCCGACGGCCTTGGGTACAGTGCACGCATGGCAACACCCCGAAATCTCAAGCGGCTCCAGAACCTGGTCTGGATCCTGGTCTACGGCGGCCTGTTGACGCTGGTCTTTGGCCTCGCAGTCGGGCGGGGCGCGGATGCTGCCCTGGGTCACCGCCTGGTCGTCGGCGGCGGCATCGTCGCGGCGATCGGCGTGGTGCTGATCTTCGTGCGGGCGCGGCTCAAGTCCACGCCCTGAACACCCACCATCCAGAGAAGAAACAAGGAGCAACATGAGCCGCAAGATCCAGCAACTTTTCGACCTGACGGGCAAGACCGCCCTCGTGACCGGCGGCTCGCGCGGCCTGGGCCTGCAGATGGCGCATGCCTTGGGCGAGGCGGGCGCCCGCGTCATGCTGAGTTCGCGCAAGGCCGAGGACCTGGAACAGGCCGCGGCGGAACTCCAGGCGGCCGGCATCCAGGCCGACTGGATCGCCGCCGACTGCGCCAAGGAAGACGAGACGCGCGGCCTGGCCGACCAGACGCTGGCGCGCTTCGGCCGCGTCGACATCCTGCTCAACAACGCCGGCGCGAGCTGGGGCGTGCCGGCCGAGGAGCACCCTGTCGCCGCCTGGGACAAGGTCATGAACCTCAACGTGCGCGGCTACTTCATCCTGGCCCAGCAGATCGCCAACGGCTGCATGATCAAGCAGCGCGGCGGACGCATCATCAACATCGCCTCGATCGCGGCGCTGAACGGCAATCCGGTCGGCATGAAGACGCTGGCCTACAACACCTCCAAAACGGCGGTGATCGGCTTCACGCGCACGCTGGCGGCCGAGTGGGGCCGCTATGGCATCACGGTCAACGCGATCTGCCCGGGTTTCTTTCGCACCAAGCTGTCCAACGGCCTGATCGACAGCCTGGGCGAGGACCACATGAAAGCCGGCGCGCCGCTGCAGCGCCTGGGCGACGACGAAGACCTCAAGGGCATCACGCTGCTGTATGCGAGCGATGCGGGCAAGCACATCACCGGCCAGTGGCTGGCCGTGGACGGCGGCGTGAGCGTGGTGCTCGGCGCAGCATGACGACGCCGATCCAGCAACTCTTCGCCGTGCCCTTCATCGACCACCTGGGCATCACGCTGACGCGCTTCGAGGACGGGCAATCCGAGATGCGCTACGAGGCCAAGCCCGAGCACCTGAACAACTTCCATGTCACGCATGGCGGTGCCTGCATGACGCTGCTGGACGTGACCATGGCCGCGGCCGCACGCAGCCTGCGGCCCGAGATGGGCGTGCTGACCATCGAGATGAAGACCAGCTTCATGCAGAGCGCGCGCGGCCCGCTGGTCGCCCTCGGCAGCGTGCTGCAGGCCACCGGCCGCATGGCCTTCACCGAAGCGCGCATCGAAGACCAGGAAGGGCGGCTCTGCGCCCATGCCACCGGCACCTTCAAGTACATCCCGCGCACGCCGTCGATGCCGGCCCCCCCCAGCGACTGACACCAGCGACCGAATCCAACGCAAGAGGAGACTTCCATGCCACGCAACCAGCAGATCCTGCTCGACAACCGCCCCGAGGGCGAAGCCCAGGCCAGCAACTTCAAGCTGGTGGAAACCGACACGCCCGCGCTGGCCGACGGCCAGGTGCTGGTGCGGCACCACTTCATGAGTCTGGACCCGTACATGCGCGGCCGCATGAACGAGAGCAAGAGCTACGCGCAGCCGCAACCGCTGGGCCAGGTCATGCAGGGCGGCACCGTGGGCGAGATCGTCGAGAGCCGCAACCCGCGCTTCGCCGTCGGCGAGAAGGTGGTCGGCTTCGGCGGCTGGCAGCAGTACAGCGTGGTCGACGCCAACCTGCCCGGCGTGCTGCGCAAGGTCGACACCAGCCAGGTGCCGCTGTCGCACTACCTGGGCGCAGTCGGCATGCCGGGCGTCACGGCCTGGTACGGCCTGGTCAAGCTGATCGCGCCCAAGGCCGGCGAGACGCTGGTCGTGAGTGCGGCCAGCGGCGCCGTGGGCAGCGCTTTCGGCGCGCTGGGCAAGGCGCGCGGTTGCCGCGTGGTCGGCATCGCCGGCGGGCCCGACAAGTGCGCCTATGTGCGGGACGAACTCGGCTTCGACGACTGCATCGACTACAAGGTGCACAGCGACGTGAAGAGCCTGTCGGCCGCGCTCAAGACGGCTTGCCCGCAGGGCATCGACGGCTACTTCGAGAACGTGGGCGGCATGGTGCTGGATGCCGTGCTACTGCGCACCAATGCGTTCGCCCGCATCGCGCTGTGCGGCATGATCGCCGGCTACGACGGCGCACCGCTGCCGCTGGCCAACCCTTCGCTGCTGCTGATCAACCGCATCCGGCTCGAAGGCTTCATCGTCAGCGAGCACATGGAGGTCTGGCCCGAGGCATTGGCAGAACTCGGCGGCCTGGTCGCGAGCGGCAAGCTGCGGCCACGCGAGTCCATTGCCCAGGGCCTGGCAGCGGCGCCCGAGGCCTTCCTGGGCCTGCTCAAGGGTCGCAACTTCGGCAAGCAGCTGGTACAACTCGCCTGACGCTTCAGGAGGTCGCCATGGACCAGACGCACGAAGTCTTCAACCAGAGTTCGGCGCTGGTCGATGTCGACCTGTTCGCCACCAACCGCGGCCTGCGCGATGCGCTGGCGTTCCATGCCCCCGGCCTGCAGCTGGCGCCGCTGCAGGCCCTGGGGCAGGCGCTGGGCACGGCCACCATGCAGGGCCATGCGCGGCTGGCCAATGTGCACGGGCCGCAGCTGCACACGCACGACCGCTTCGGGCGGCGGGTCGACGAGGTGGAGTTCCATCCGAGCTACCACGCACTGATGGCAGCCGCTGTCGGCGCCGGCCTGCACGGCACGCCCTGGGCCGGTGGCGCCGATGCCCACCTGCAGCGTGCCGCCGGCTTCATGCTGTTCACCGAGCTCGAGCCCTCCGTGCTGTGCCCGGTCTCGATGACCTATGCGGTAGCGCCCGCGCTGCGCGGCAACGCGGCAGTCCACGCCGACTGGTCGCGCAAGCTGCAGAGCCGTTGGTACGACCCGGTGCTGCGCTTCGTGGCGGACAAACCCGGCGTGACCATGGGCATGGGCATGACCGAGAAGCAGGGCGGCTCGGACGTGCGTGCCAACACCACCCAGGCGCTGCACGATGGACGCGACGGCTGGGGCGAGCGCTACGCGCTCACGGGCCACAAGTGGTTCTTCTCGGCACCGATGTGCGATGCCTTCCTCGTGCTGGCGCAGGCCCCAAGCGGGCTCTCCTGCTTCTTCCTGCCCCGGGTGCTGCCCGACGGCACGCGCAACGCGGTCCGCATCCAGCGGCTCAAGGACAAGCTGGGCAACAAGGCCAATGCGAGTTCCGAGGTCGAATTCCACGGCGCGCAGGCCTGGCTGGTCGGCGAGGAGGGCCGCGGCGTGCCGCAGATCCTCGAGATGGGCACCATGACGCGGCTGGACTGTGCGCTCGGGACCTCCGGCCTCATGCGCCAGGCGCTGGCGCTGGCGCTGCACCACACGGCCGAACGCACGGCCTTCGGCAAGACACTGGCGTCGCAGCCCCTCATGCGCAACGTGCTGGCCGACCTGGCCCTGGAGTCCGAGGCCGCCACGGCGCTGGCACTGCGCCTGGCCCACGCCTTCGATCGGCCCGACGATGCGCACGAGCAGCTGATGGCGCGCCTGCTCACGCCCGTCGCCAAGTTCTGGATCTGCAAGCGCGGCAGCGCCTTCGGCCAGGAGGCCATGGAATGCCTGGGTGGCAACGGCTACGTGGAGGAGGGCGGCGAAGGCGTGATGGCCCGCATCTACCGCGAGATGCCGCTCAACTCCATCTGGGAAGGCGCGGGCAACATCATGGCGCTGGATCTGCTGCGCGTGCTGCGCAAGGGCGATGTGGGCGAGGCGCTGGCTGCCGAACTCGCGCCCGCGCGTGGCAACAAGGCGCTCGACCGGCTGGCCACCGTGCTGCCGCAGCGCATCGCGCAGGTCGAGGGCGAGGCCCAAGCCCGGCGCCTGGCCGAAGACATCGCCCTCGCAGTGCAGGCGGCCCTGCTGGTGCGGCATTCCACACCCGCCGTGGCCGATGCCTTCTGCGCCTCGCGCGTCGACGGCGACTGGGGCCGCAGCTTCGGCAGCCTGCCTTCGGCCTGCGACTTCGACGCCATCATCGCGCGTGCGACCCCTCATTGAAGAAAGAGAGCGCCCCATGTCCGACCTGATCCTGCACCACTACCCCACCTCGCCCTTTGCCGAGAAGATCCGGCTCGTCCTGGGCTTCAAGCAGCTGGCCTACCGTTCGGTGTACATCCCCGCCATCCTGCCCAAGCCCGATGTGCTGGCGCTCACCGGCGGCTACCGCAAGACGCCGCTGCTGCAGATCGGTGCCGACATCTACTGCGACACGGCGCTGATCTGCGACGTGCTCGAGCACCGGCAGCCCCTGCCCAGCCTGTACCCGCCGCAGCACAAAGGCCTGGCACGCATCCTGGCGCAGTGGGCCGACACCAGCCTGTTCTGGGCCGCCATGGCCCATGCGACGCAGCCGGCCGGCCTGGCCGACATGTTCGGCGGCCTGCCGCCCGAAGCGGCCAAGGCCTTCGGCGAGGACCGCCGTGCGATGAGCCAGAACATGACGCGGCTGCGGCCGGCCGATGCGACGGCCGCGCTCAAGTCCTACCTGCGCCGCTTGTCCGAGTCGCTGGAGACGCAGCACTACCTCATCGATGCCACGCCGGGACTGGCCGATTTCGCGGCCTACCACCCGCTGTGGTTCATTCGCGTGCGCACACCGTCCATGGCCGGCGTGCTGGATGCCTTCCCCTCCGTGCTGGCCTGGATGGACCGCATGGCCGCGATCGGCCACGGCCTGCCCGACAAGCTTGCGGGCGCCGATGCGGTGGCCATCGCAGCAGCGGCCGAGCCGCTGGCTGTTGCGGGCCAGACCTTCCAGGACGAGCACGGCATCGCGCTGGGCAGCCGTGTGACGGTGGCGGCCGAGAGCTTCGGCACCGACCCGACCGAGGGCGAACTCGTGGCGGCCACGCGCATGCACTACACGCTCAGGCGCGAGGACCCGCGCGCGGGCACGGTGCATGTGCACTTCCCGCGCATCGGCTATGTGTTGAAACCCGTTTGACCGGAGCAGGAACCGCGTGATCACCGACTTCAAGAACAAGACCGCCGTGCTGACCGGCGCCGGCTCGGGCTTCGGCCTGGAATGCGCGCGCATCGGCGCCCGGCTGGGCATGCGCCTGGTGCTGGCCGATGTGCAGCAGGACGCGCTGGACCGCGCAGCGGCCGAAATGCAGGCGCTGGGCGCCGAGGTGCTGCCGTTGCGTGTGGATGTGTCCAAGGCAGAGCAGGTGCAGGCGCTGGGCACGGCCACGCTGGCGCGCTTCGGCGCGCCGCAACTGGTCTTCAACAACGCCGGGGTGGGGGCGGGCGGGCTGCTCTGGGAGAGCAGCGCGAGCGACTGGGAGTGGGTGTTCGGCGTCAATGTCATGGGCGTGGCCCATGGCGTGCGCGTGTTCACGCCGATGATGCTGGAGGCGGCCCAGGCCGACCCGGCCTGGCGTGGCCACATCGTCAACACCGCCAGCATGGCTGGCCTGCTGACGCCCCCCAACATGGGCATCTACAACGCCAGCAAGCACGCCGTGGTGGCGCTGACCGAGACGCTCTACCAGGACCTGGCGCTGGTCACCGAGCAGGTCAGCGCGTCGGTGCTGTGCCCGTACTTCGTGGCCACCGGCATCCACGCCAGTGAGCGCAACCGGCCAGCGGACCTCGCAGCCGGCGCCGCCACGCGCAGCAAGCAGGTCGGCCAGGCCATGATGGACAAGGCCGTCGGAGCCGGCAAGGTGTCGGCCGCCGAGGTGGCGCAGAAGGTCTTCGATGCGGTCGCCGCGGGGCAGTTCTACATCTACAGCCACCCGCGCGCCATCGGCGCGGTGCAGGTGCGCATGGAAGACATCCTGCAGCAGCGCAACCCGACCGACCCGTTTGCGCACAAGCCCGAGCTGGGCATGGAACTGCGCAAGGCCCTGCGCGGCTGAAGCCCCCGCCTCCCGGCTCAGTGGAGCCGGCGCGTGCGGTTCTGCTCGAACAGATCGACCTGCAGCACGGCGTCGTCGGTGCGCTCCAGAGAGGCCGTGTAGCGCGCCAGCTCGGCGTCCTCGATGAAGCTTGCGGAGGACGAGGCCGCCAGCAGCCGCTCGGCCGACTGGGGCCGCGCGATGGCGTAGCCCTGCACGTAGTCCACACCGATCTCCACCAGCGTGCGCACGGTTGCCAGGTCTTCCGCCCATTCCGCCACGGTGCGCATGCCCAGGTTGCGGCCCAGGTTGACGATGGCCTCGACGATGGCCACGTTGGCCGGGTGCTTGTTCATGTTGACGATGAAGCTGCCGTCGATCTTGAGCAGGTCCGCCGGCAGTTCCTTCAGGTAGGAGAAGGAGGTGTAGCCCGCGCCGAAGTCGTCCAGCGCCACCTTGGCACCGTAGCTGCGCACCTTGTCGATGAAGCGCCGCGTGTTGTCCAGGTCGTGCAGCGCCACGCTCTCGGTGATCTCGAAGCACAGGAAGCTCGCGACGTGGATGTTCTGCGCCAACAGGGTGTAGACGTCGTTCATGAACTTCTCGTCGTTGAGCGAGGCGCCCGACAGGTTCATGCAGACGAAGCGGGTGTTGCGCAGGCGCGTGAGGTGGGTGTTGAGCCAGGTCAGCGCGGCCGACAGCACCCAGCGGTCGATCACGCCCATGCGGCCGCTGTTTTCGCCAGCCGAGATGACGCGGTCGGTCGGCACCAGATTGCCATCCGGATCGCGCATGCGCAGCAGTACCTCGAAGTTCAACGAGGCGTGCGGCGCGGACAGCGACATGATGGGCTGCATCTGCAGGAACAGGCCCTCGGTGGCACGGCCACCCGACAGCCGTTCGACCAGTTGCAGTTCGGCATGGTGGTCCTGGAACGCCTGGGCGTTCTTCTCGTAGACCACCAGGCCTTCGTTGTGGCGCGTCTTGGCTTCGCGGCAGGCCCGGTCGGCGGTGGAGACGGCGTCCTTGAAGCGCGTGCCGGGGCTGACCTCGATCAGGCCGATGGAGCCGCGCACATGGAAGGCCTTGTCGCCCACGCGGTAGGGCGTGCCGCCGATGGCCGAGACGATGCCCTGGCAGATCACGGCGGCCAGCGGCATGCGCGTGTCGGGCATCAGGATCAGGAACTCGTCGCCCCCCATGCGGCCCAGCGCCATGCTGCCCGACAGCATGTTGCCCACGCGTGCGCAGACCTGCTGCAGCACCTCGTCGCCGGCGTTGTGGCCGAACAGGTCGTTGATGAGCTTGAAGCGGTCCAGGTCCAGGTAGGCCAGGGCGAGCGGATGGCTGGTGTCCATGCCGGCCAACGCGCGCTCGAGCTCGCGCTCGATGCCGCGGCGGTTGAGCACCTTGGTCAAGGCGTCGTTGTTGGCCATGAACTGCAATTCCTCGGTCGCGCGCGAGGAGTCGGTCACGTCCTGCAGCGAGCCTTCGACCTTCTCGCGTGCGCGGGCGGCCTTGACCAGGAAGCGCTTGTGCACGCCGCCGCCGTCCGGCTTGCGGCCACGCAGCTCCAGCGACACGTTGCCCTGGTTCTGCAGCAGCTGCAGCAACTGCAGCCAGGCGCCGTCGTGGAAATAGCGGTCCCAGTCTTCTCGGCCCGGTGCCAGCACATCGGTGCCCAGCATGGCGCGCAGGGCCGGGTTGGCACTCGTGAAGCGGCCCTGCAGGTCCAGCGTGAACAGGCCGATGGGCATGGCCTCGAAGGTGTGCTCCAGCTGGGCCTGGGCCTCCAGGCGCTGGTTGTGCTCCTGGCGCATCTGCTCGGCAATGGCCAGCGAGGCGAGCAGGCTGGACGACAGCGCGGCCGTGACGCTGTTGACCGCGCCGATCAGGCCGCGCATGCCGACCGCGGCCGACACCACCTCGTACAGGCTGGCGGCCAGCGTCACCGCCAGCGAGGCGCTGTACCACATGGCCACGCGCGAGCGCGTGCGGACCAGGATCTGCCCCAGCAGGAACACCGCGATGCAGGTGCCCACGCCGGTGGCGGCCCAGATATAGGGCAGCACCGTGGCGTAAGGCAGGAAGGCCGACATCACGAGCAACGGCGGCGCGGGCCACATGATGACGCGCAGCAGCGGTGTGTAGCCCACCTTGGCCAGGTCTTCACGGAACAGCTCGCGGAACAGCGTGGCCGTCAGCGTGTAGTACAGCGACATCGTGAACAGCCGCATGCGCGGCATCCATTCCGTCGGCACGGTCCGGCCCAGCCACTGGGCGTCCCAGCCGGCGGACAGTGCGCCCATGCGCAGGTTCACGAGCAGCCAGACTGCGAACAGCACGTACATGCCGCTGCGGTTGACCAGCGCCGTGGTCATCACGAACAGCGCCAGCACGATGAGGCCGCCATCCAGCAGGCCGGCGTTGCGGTGGAACTCGAAGCCGGAGTTGGCCAGGGCCGCAGTGGGCCACTGCAGCACGGTGATGCGCGCAGGCCCGACGAAATGGCTTTCGCAAAGCAGGGCGGCCGGCTTGCCAGCGGCGTCCAGCGGCATGGCGAAGCCGGCCTTGGCCGCAGACAGGTGGCCCTCGCTGGACGTGCGGCTGGCGCTGCCGAGCGGCTGCAATGTTGCGGCGTTCCAACAGCGCAGGTCGGTGGCGTGGCGGGAAGCGAACTCGATGCTGTCGGTGGCGGCATCCACCCGCTGATCGACCAGAGGGACCAGCAGCCAGAAAGCCGCCTCGGACAGCCGCGTGTCCTGCAGCACGACGGGGGAGGGCGCCGACTTGAGCAGCGCCAGTGCCTCCTGCGGCGACAGGCCGGGCTTGTCCACGGGCGCTTCGACCACCTGGAAGGACAGGCTGCGCGCACCCGCGCTGCCGTACTGGTTGGACCAGGACAGGAGCGCGAGCAGGCTCACCACCAGCAGCACAGCCGGCAGTGCATAGATCCCCATCGCATACAAGGCCTTGTCGAGACCTGTGTTCAGCCGAGAAAGCCGCAGCACGCTGCCGTTCATGTTGTTCTCAGTCCGCCAATTGCCCGAGCCGAGCCGGCATGGTGTAAGCCGGCCACAAATTGAAACAAATTATGAAGCTAATTCGGCGGCTGCTGAAACAAATCGCGCACTCCCCGGGCAAATCCGGGGGCCACTCCGGGCTTTTCTCACGCCCTTCCTGGCCTTTACATCTGCATCCGTGGCAGCGCTGCTGCCAGCGCTTGGGGCTTCAGCCCGTTGCGGGCGGCCGGCTGGCCCAGATCGATGTCCACATGGTCCGTGCGGAACACGAACTGGAAGAGTGGATGCTGCAGTTCGGCCCAGTGCTGCTCGGCGCCGCTGACCTCCAGGCACATGATGCGGTGTGGCAAATTGCCAACGTGGGCCAGCGGAACGTAGCCGAGTGCCGGGTCGACATCCGTGAACAGCAGCCGCTCGTACTGGCGGTCGATGGGCGTACGGGCCGTGATGACCATCCAGTCGATGCCCTGTTGCTGGCAATAGAGGAAGAATGCCTTGAACAGCACGGTCTTGACGGCCCGTCCTTGCGCCGGTTCGCCGACGCCCAGGCGGGTGGCCTCGGCCAGCGGGCTGTGCCGCATCCTGGGCGGCAGCGTCAGCGAGTGTTCCAGCGGCAGCGGCGCGAACGCATTGGTCTGGATGCGCATGGTGCCCAGCGGCGTGCCGTCGAGCTTGGATTCGGCCAGCAGCACGACGGTGCCGTCCATGGTGTCGTAGCTCTCGGGCAAGCGCAGGCTTTCGGCAAACGCCGGCACATGGCGGGCGTAGGCGCTGTGGCGCACATGCACGGCCTTGTGCAGGTCGGCCTCGGAACGCACCACGCGCACGCTGAAAGGCAGCCGCTCAGTCTGTGTCGGCAGGGCCAGCAGCTCTTGGGTGCGCGACCAGCCAGAAGGGGCCGACCGACCATGTTGTTCATTCAAATTCACAGCAATCCTCCCCCAGCTGGCCCGCGCTGCGACAACCGCCCGCCTGAACCCTCCGTTGACATGTGAATGAATGTAATTTTTCGTTTCAGCCAACAGAAGTCCCGGTTTGGCTGAAGCGCGTGTAGGTGTTTCGGAGACACGGACTTCCCTTGGATGGCGGGTCCGATCCGAGGCAGGGGCCTATGGCAAACTGCCGCCCCTTCTCCCTCTGCAACCGCTTCCCAGGATGCTCCAGAAAATCTTTCGCCAGCTCGCCGCCGAAATCAAGATCCGTGAAGACCAGGTCAAGGCGGCCGTCGACCTCCTCGACGGCGGCGCCACCGTGCCTTTCATCGCCCGCTACCGCAAGGAGGTCACCAATGGCCTGGACGACGTGCAGCTGCGCGAACTGGAGGCCCGCCTGGCCTACCTGCGCGAACTGGAGGACCGGCGCGAGGCCGTGCTCAAGAGCATCGAGGAGCAGGGCAAGCTGACCCCGCAGCTGCGCGCGGCGATCGAGGCCGCCGGCTCCAAGCAGGAGGTCGAGGACCTGTACCTGCCGTACAAGCTCAAGCGCCGCACCAAGGGCCAGATCGCCCGCGAGGCCGGCATCGAGCCGCTGGCCGACAAGCTGTTCGCCGACCCTCAGCTGGTGCCGGCGGACGAGGCCGTCGCCTTCGTCAAGGCGGAGAAGGGCGAGAACGGCGACGACTTCACGACCGTGCCCGCGGTGCTGGACGGCGTGCGCGACATCCTGTCCGAGCGCTGGGCCGAAGACGCCGCACTGGTGCGGGGGCTGCGCGCCTGGCTCTGGGACGAGGGCCTCTTGCAGAGCAAGCTGGCCGCCGGCAAGGACGAGAACAACGCCGACGTCGCCAAGTTCCGCGACTACTTCGACTACGACGAGCCGATCGGCCGCGTGCCCTCGCACCGCGCGCTGGCTGTGTTCCGCGGCCGCGCGCTGGACATTCTGGACGCCAAGCTGGTGCTGCCCGAGACCGACGCGGCGCCGGCCAAGCCCGGCCAGCCCGTGCCCAGCCTGGCCGAGGGCCGCATCGCGCTGCACCTGGGCTGGAGCCACCAGAGCCGTCCCTCGGACGATCTGCTGCGCAAGTGCGTGGCCTGGACCTGGCGCGTCAAGCTGAGCCTGTCGACCGAGCGCGACCTGTTCACGCGGCTGCGCGAGGACGCCGAGAAGGTCGCCATCAAGGTCTTCTCCGACAACCTGCGGGACCTGCTGCTGGCTGCACCGGCCGGCCCGCGCGTGGTGATGGGGCTGGACCCGGGCATCCGCACTGGCGTGAAGGTGGCGGTGGTCGACGCCACGGGCAAGCTGGTCGACACCTCGACGGTGTTCCCCCACGAGCCGCGGCGCGACTGGGAAGGCTCGCTGCACACCCTGGCACAGCTGTGCGTCAAACACGGGGTGAACCTGATCGCGATCGGCAACGGCACCGCCAGCCGCGAAACCGACAAACTGGCGGCCGACCTCATCAAGCGGCTGGAGAAGCTGGCGCCCGACGTGCAGCTGCAGCGCGTGGTGGTCAGCGAAGCCGGGGCATCGGTCTACTCGGCCAGCGAATTCGCCTCGCAGGAGATGCCCGACGTGGACGTGAGCCTGCGCGGCGCGGCCAGCATCGCGCGCCGTCTGCAGGACCCGCTGGCCGAGCTCGTCAAGATCGACCCCAAGTCGATCGGCGTGGGCCAGTACCAGCACGACGTGAACCAGGGCGAACTGGCGCGCACGCTGGAGGCCGTGGTCGAGGACTGTGTCAACGCCGTGGGCGTGGATCTCAACACCGCCAGCGTGCCACTGCTGTCGCGCGTCTCGGGCCTGTCGCCCAGCGTGGCCAAGGCCGTGGTGCGCTGGCGCGAGAGCCATGGCGCGTTCGCCAGCCGCCAGCAGCTGCTGGAAGTCAGCGGCCTGGGGCCCAAGACCTTCGAGCAGAGCGCAGGTTTCCTGCGCATCCGCGGCGGCGCCAACCCGCTGGACATGACCGGTGTGCACCCGGAAACCTACGCGGTGGTCGAGCGCATCCTCGAACGCGCCGGCAAGCCCGTGCAGGAACTCATGGGCCGCGCCGAGATGCTCAAGACGCTCAAGCCCGAGCTGTTCGCCAACGAGAAGTTCGGTGTCATCACCGTCAAGGACATCATGTCCGAACTGGAAAAGCCCGGCCGCGACCCGCGCCCGGACTTCAAGGTGGCCCGCTTCAACGACAACGTCGAGGACATCAAGGACCTGGTGGAAGGCATGCTGCTGGAGGGCACGGTCAGCAACGTGGCCGCCTTCGGCGCCTTTGTCGACCTGGGCGTGCACCAGGACGGGCTGGTCCACGTGAGCCAGCTGTCCAACAAGTTCGTCACCGATGCGCGCGAGGTCGTCAAGACCGGCGACATCGTCAAGGTCAAGGTGCTGGAAGTGGATGTTGCGCGCAAGCGCATCAGCCTGACCATGAAGCTCGACGCCACGCCGACGCGCCGCGATGCCCCGCGCGAGAACCGTTTCGAGCACGGCGGCGCGCGACAGCGCCACGGCGGCGGCGGTGGTCGGCAGGAGGCTGCGGCGCCCTCGGCCATGGCGTCCGCCTTCGCCAAGCTGCAGGCCGGCAAGCGCTGAAGCAGGGCGCACGCGGCAGGCAGACACCATGCAGGCGACCAGCGCCCAGACACCCGCTTCGCGCGACGCGGAGCTGCCCAGCAGCCCCAGGCTCATCGCGCTGCTGTTGACCGAACTGGCCCGGCCCGCGCCGGACCTGCGCCGCACCAGCCAGCTGTTTTGCGGCGATCCGGCGCTGGCCATGCGGCTGCTGCGGCTGGCCAATGCCGTGCACCGCGAGGACACCCGCGGCGTCATCAGCGTGGCGCAGGCACTGGCCCTGCTGCCGACCGAATCCTTGCGTCCGCTGGCCGAGGCCGCCGCGCGGGCCAGCGTGCCCAATGCCGTGCCGGGACTGTCGCTGCCGCAGTTCTGGCGCTTCAGCCTGCAGGTGGCCAAGCTCGCGCGCGCGCTGGCCGCCAGCGTGCGGCAGAACCAGGCCGTCGCCTATACCGCAGGCCTGCTGCATGCCGTGGGCGAGCTCGTGCTGCACGCCGCGGTGCAGGACGACATGGCCTCCGTCAACCTGGTCGCCGGCCTGTGCGACGTGCGCCGCGCCAAGCTGCAGCAGCGCATGCTGGACACCACCTATGCCGCGGCCGGTGCCACGCTGGCGCAGCAATGGCAGTTTCCCGGCCCTCTGGTCGATGCGCTGCGCTACCAGCTCGCGCCGTTCGAGAACGAGGTCTACGAGCCACTGGCCGGCTTGGTGCACCTGGCGGCCTGGCGCGTGCGCGCCCAGGAATCGCGCTACGACGAGCGTGCGCTGGCGACCAGTTTCCCGGGTGAAGTGGGCCTGGCCCTGGGCCTGGACATCGACATGGTGCTGCAGCAGGACCCGATCGACTGGGGCGGCGGTGGCCCCGTCCACATCTGATGCAAAAGAACCCCCAGGACCTGTTGACACCGACCATGCGCGGCGTGATCGAGCGCATGCACCGTGCCGCCCGCCCGCCGCTGCACAGCCTGCCGCCGGCACAGGCGCGCGCTGCCTATGCATTGGGCGCCGGCGTGCTGGACATCGCGCTGCGGCCGCTGGCGCGCGTGCAGGACCTGCTGCTGCCCACGCGTGACGGCGCCAGCCTGCCGGCGCGCCTGGTGGCACCCAGCGCCGCGGCACCGCTGCCGGTGCTGCTGTATTTGCATGGCGGCGGTTTCACCATCGGCTCGGTGGCCACGCACGACACGCTGTGCCGCGAACTGGCGTACCAGGCCGGCTGCGCCGTGCTGTCGCTGGACTACCGGCTCGCGCCCGAGCACCGTTTTCCGACCGCCCAGAACGACGCCTGGGATGCCTTGCAGTGGCTGGCCGCGCAGGGCGCGGCCCTGGGCCTGGACACCACGCGCCTAGCCGTCGGCGGCGACAGCGCTGGCGGCACGCTGGCCGCGGTCTGCGCCATCGCCGCGCGCGACGCAGGCCTGCCGCTGGCGCTGCAGCTGCTGTTCTATCCTGGCTGCGCGGCCTTCCAGGACACGCCCTCGCACCAGCGCTTCGCCGAAGGCTTCGTGCTCGAGTCCGCCAGCATCGACTGGTTCTTCGACCAGGTGCAGCCCGACCGGGCGGCGCGGGCAGACTGGCGTTTCGCGCCGCTCAACGCGCCCGATGTCGATGGCGTGGCGCCCGCCTGGATCGGCCTGGCGGAATGCGACCCGCTGGTCGACGAGGGCGTTCTCTATGCCGACAAGCTGCGTGCGGCCGGCGTGGCGGTGGACCTGGAGATCTACCGCGGCGTGGTACACGAGTTCATCAAGATGGGCCGCGCCATTCCACAGGCGCGGCTGGCCCATGCCGACGCGGCGCGCGCGCTCGCCATCGCATTGCAGACCGCAGGAGACACCGCATGAAACGCCAGGACTTTCGCTTCTTTCACCGCCTGCGCGTGCGCTGGGTCGAGGTGGACATGCAGAAGATCGTCTTCAACGGTCACTACCTCATGTACTTCGACACGGCGGTCACAGCGTACTGGCGTGCGCTGGCGCTGCCCTACGAAGAAGGTTTCGCGGCGCTGGGCGGCGAGCTCTACGTCAAGAAGGCAACCGTGGAGTACCACGCCTCGGCGCGCAACGACGATCAGCTCGACGTGGCGCTCAAGTGCGAGCACGTGGGCCGCAGCTCGATGCGTTTCGTCGGCGGGGTCTTCCGCGGCAACCAGCTGCTGGTCACGGGCGAACTGGTCTATGTGTTCGCCGACCCGACGGAGCAGAAGTCGCGCCCGGTGCCGGACGCGCTGCGGGCGCTGCTGCTGGACTACGAGGCCGGCCAGCGCGTGACGCAACTGCGGCTGAACAGCTGGGACGCGCTGCAGGCCGACGCACGCCGCGTGCGCACCGAGGTCTTCATCGAAGAGCAGGGCATCGCGCGCGAAGATGAGTGGGACGAAGCCGACGCCGCGGCCGTGCACGCAGTGCTCTACAACCGGCTGGACCAGCCATTGGCCACAGGGCGCTTGCTGCAGCACGCCCCTGGCGTGGCCAAGATCGGCCGCATGGCCGTGCGCCACATGCTGCGCGGCGCGAACCTGGGCGCCGAGATCCTGCAGGCCCTGGTGCAGGCCGCAGCCGCGCGCGGCGACCACGAGGTCGTGCTGCACGCCCAGCGCAGCGCCGAGGGCTTCTACCGCCGGCTCGGCTTCGCGGTGCGCGGCGAGCCCTTCGACGAAGTGGGCATCGCCCACGTCGAGATGGTGCTGCCGCTTCCGGCTCAGAAGCTGTGAATGAACCGTTCGCGGCCACGACGGGGTGCGCCGGGCCACAGGCGTAGGCGCAGGCCGCCGCCCGGGCTCGTGCCCGGGCAAGGCCTGCAACGCCCGCATGTGGCCCGGCGCACCCCGGCCCGAAGGGCCAGGCCCTGGACGCGGCGATGGTGCTGGAGAACACGGGTCATCGGGCTTGGCGTGGTCGTGAGGGGTTCGTTCACAGCTTCTCAGACGTCGGCCAGCAGCGCGTAGGGCAGGGGCTGCAGTTGCAGGGCAGGGCCGGCGGCGCTGCCGGCACGCAGCTGGCCAGCCTCGGCCGCGGCGATCTGCACCGAGACGAGCGCGTCCCAGCCGCCAACGGGGTTGGCCGCAGCCTGCACCACCGTGCCGGTGGGCTGCTCCGCATCGCTGGCCTGGAATACCTCCTGGCCCGGCGCGAGTTCTGCAGCGGCATGCACGAGGTAGGCCCGGCGCTTGAGCGTGCCGCGGAACTGGCTGCGCGCAACGATCTCCTGGCCCGGGTAGCAGCCCTTCTTGAAACTCACGCCGCCAACCGACTCGTAGTTCAGCATCTGCGGCACCAAGACCTCGAACAAGGGCTGCGTGATCAGCACCACGCCGCTGCGCACCTCGGACAGTTGCCAATCCGCCAGCGACAGTGCCGGCGCCGATGCCACCGCGTCGGGCAGGGCAGCGTCCACAGGCAGCACCAGCAACGCGCGCGGCTGGCCGTCGGCCGGATGCAGCGCCACCGCCACTCCGCCGGCCACCTCTCGGCGGTGCCAGGGCGCAGGCTCGCCGTCCAGCAGCGTGGCGGCGGTGGAGCCCAGGGCGCCCAGCAGCTGGAACTCCCCGGTTGCATCGCGCAGCTTGGCCTTGGCGCGCATCACGAACATCGACAGGCGCTTGAGCGTGGGCGCCAGCAAATCGCGCGCGCAGACGAGCAGCACCTGCCCATCGGTCCAGTGCAGGCCGACGAAGCTGGCCTGCATGCGGCCCTTGGGCGAGCAGAACGCCGCGAGGCGGGCCTGGTCGGGCGCCACGAGCACGAAATCCTGGGTCAGCTGGCTGTGCAGGAACTTGGCGGCTTCCTCGCCCTGGACGGCGATCACGCCCAGGTGCGTCAGCGGCGCGAGGCCATTGCGGCTTTCGGGATTGGGGTGCATGGGCTGAATTATCATGGCCGGCTCTTGTTCTCCTGGCTTGTAGGGCTGCTGTGCGTCGTGCGCTGATGGTGTTGTTGGTGTTGGCCTGCGCGGCGGCGGCGGGTGGCTGGTGGTGGCTGGACCAGCCCCTGCGGTTGTCCCGCGCGCCGGTGGAATTGAACGTTGCGCCCGGCACCAGCGCGCGCGCCATCGCCAGCGCTGCCACCGAGGCCGGCGTGCAGGCACCGGACTGGGCCTTGTTCGGCTGGTTCCGGCTGTCGGGCCAGTCGCGCCTGATCAAGGCCGGCAGCTACGAGTTCGCGCCCGGCACGACGCCGCGCACGCTGCTGGACAAGCTGGTCCGCGGCGAACAAGCCCTGCGCGCGGTCACCTTCGTGGAAGGCTGGACCTTCCGCCAAATGCGCCAGGCCCTGGCAAAGGCCGATCGCATCAAGGCCGACAGCCGCACGCTCGACGATGCGGCGGTGATGGCCGCGCTGGGCCGGCCCGGCATCGCGCCCGAGGGCCGTTTCTTCCCAGACACCTACAGCTACGCCAAGGGCAGCAGTGACCTGGCGGTGCTGCGCCAGGCCCTGCAGGCCATGGACAAGCAGCTGGACGCGGCCTGGTCGCAGCGCCTGCCGGGCGTGGCGCTCAAGACGCCCGAGCAGGCCCTGGTGCTGGCCAGCATCGTCGAGAAGGAGACGGGCCATGGCGAGGACCGTTCCGACATCTCCGCCGTCTTCCACAACCGCTTGCGCATCGGCATGTTGCTGCAGACCGACCCGACTGTGATCTATGGCTTGGGCGAGCGCTTCGACGGCAACCTGCGCCGCAGCGACCTGCGCACCGACACGCCCTTCAACACCTACACACGGCCCGGCCTGCCGCCCACGCCGATCGCGATGCCCGGCGCGCGCTCGCTGCTGGCGGCCGTGCAGCCTTCCGATTCCAAGGCCTTGTACTTCGTGGCGCGCGGCGATGGCACCAGCCATTTCAGCCAATCGCTGGACGAGCACAACCGCGCCGTCAACCGTTACATACGCGGGCGTTGAGCCACATGCAGACACCACGCGGACTCTTCATCAGCTTCGAAGGCATCGACGGGGCGGGCAAGTCCAGCCACATCGCGGCGCTCGCGGATGCCTTCCGTGCCCAGGGGCGCACCGTCACGCAGACGCGCGAGCCCGGCGGCACGCCCGTGGCCGAGCGGCTGCGCGAACTGGTGCTGCACGAGGACATGGATGCGCTGACCGAAGCGCTGCTGGTGTTCGCCGGCCGGCGCGACCACCTGCGGCGCGTGATCGAACCGGCACTTGCGCGGGGCGAGGTGGTGCTGTGCGACCGCTTCACCGACGCCACCTTCGCCTACCAGGGCGCCGGCCGCGGCTTCGATACAGGCGTGCTGGCTTCGCTCGAACAGTGGGTGCAGGGCGACGAGCGCCAGCCGGCCGGGCAGCTGCGCCAGCCTGACATGACGCTGTGGTTCGAGCTGGCGCCCGAGGTGGCGGCGCAGCGGCTGGCCGCGGCGCGCGCACCGGACCGATTCGAGGCCGAGCCCGCCGCCTTCTTCGCCCGCGTGCACGCGGGCTATGCACAGCGTGCCGAAGCGGCGCCCGCGCGCTTCGTGCGCATCGCGGCCGATGCCACACGGCATGCGGTCTGGCAGCAGATCACCGCGGCCATGGTGCGGCGCGGCTGGCTGGCCATCATGGTGGCCGCGCAGGCGGGGCCGCGATGAGTGCCGCGCCGGCTCGCCCCAGGCCAGTTCTCCGCTGCCCGGCCGGACAGGCCGCAGGCCCACAGGTGCCCCGATGAGCCTGGCGCCCTGGTTGCAACGCCAACGCACCAGCTTGCTGGCCCAGCGGGGCCATGCCTGGCTGCTCCACGGGCCCTCTGGCCTGGGCCAGTACGAGCTGGCACTGGAGCTGGCGCGGGCCTGGCTGTGCGAGCGCGCGGACGGGCAGGGCGCCTGTGGCGCCTGTGGCAGCTGCCACGCCATCGATGTCCGAGCCCATGCCGACCTGTGCGTGCTGTTGCCCGAGGTGGAAATGCTGGCCCTGGGCTGGCCGCTGGACGAGAAGGCCCAGGCCGAGATCGACGACAAGAAGCGCAAGGCCAGCCGCGAGATCCGCGTCGAGGCCATGCGCACAGCGGTGGAGTTCGGGCAGCGGACCAGTGCCCGGGGACGGGGCAAGGCGGTCCTGGTGTTTCCGGCCGAACGCATGAACACCATCAGCGCGAACGCCTTGCTCAAGACGCTGGAGGAACCGCCCGGCGATGTGCGCTTCGTGCTGGCGACAGGCGCAGCGCACCTGCTCCTGCCCACCATCCGCAGCCGCTGCATGGGCCACCAGATGGCCTGGCCTGCGCCGCAGGAGGCCCAGGACTGGCTGCAGGCGCAGGACGGCGTCGTGGCGGCCGACGTCCCGGTGCTGCTGGCGGCCGCCGGTGGCCGGCCCGAAGAGGCCCTGCGCATGCACGAGGCCGGCCGCAGTGCGCGCGCCTGGAGCGCCCTGCCGCAGGCACTGGCGCGCGGCGACATGGGGGCGGTCAGCGGCCTGGCGCCCGTCGAGCTCATCGATGCCATGCAAAAGCTCTGCCACGACCTGCTGCGCGTGGGGCAGGGCGCTGCACCGCGCTTCTTCGCAGGCGCTGACCTGCCGCCGCCGGCGCGGATTGATGCCTTGCTGCAATGGTCGCGCAAGCTGCAGGACAGCGCCCGGATCGCCGAGCACCCCTTGAACGCCGGCCTGATGCTGGAGTCGCTCGTTACGCTGGCGAAAAGCGCCCTAAACTCGCGCTCACCATGAGCAGTCCCGCCCCGGCACCGCGCCCCAGCGTCATCCAGCTGGCGATCAAGGAAAAAGCCGCCCTGTACGCGGCCTACATTCCCTTGTTCGCCGAAGGCGGCATGTTCATCCCCACCTCGCGCGAGTACCAGCTCGGTGACGACGTCTATGTGCTGCTGTCGCTGCCGGAAGACCCGCAGCGCTACCCGATCGCCGGGCGCGTGGCGTGGGTCACGCCTTCGCGCGCGTCGGGCAACCGGACGCAGGGCGTGGGCATCCAGTTCCCCCGGGACGAGAAGTCGCGCCAGCTCAAGGAAAAGATCGAGGACCTGCTGAGCGGGCATCTCATGTCCGATCGGCCCACCCAAACCGTTTGATACGCACGCCGGCCGCGCGCCGGCGCTGCCCCGCGCATGTACACCGATTCGCATTGCCACCTGAGCGACCCCCAGCTGCTGGCCCGGTTGCCGCAGATTCTTGACGACATGGCCGCCGCGCAGGTCGACCGCGCGATGTGCATCTGCACCACACTGGAAGAGTTCGAGACCGTCCACGGGATCGCCATGGCGCACCCGCAGATCTGGGCGACCGTGGGCGTGCATCCCGACGAAGAGGATGTGCAGGAGCCCGGCCTGGACGACTTGCTGACCCGCGGCCGCCTGCCCCGTGTGCTGGCGATCGGCGAGACCGGCCTGGATTACTACCGTCTGGGCGAGCGCAGCGTGGCCGATGTGCAGTGGCAGCGCGAGCGCTTTCGCACCCACATCCTGGCCGCGCAGCACCTCGGCAAGCCGCTGGTCATCCACACCCGCGCCGCTTCGGACGACACGCTGGCGATCCTGCGGGAGCAGGGCGAGGATGGCTCGGGCGGGGCCGCCGGTGGCGTGTTCCACTGCTTCACCGAGACCGAAGCAGTGGCCCGTGCGGCGCTGGACCTGGGTTTCTACATCTCACTGTCCGGAATCATCACCTTCAAGAACGCGCAAGACCTGCGCGACATCGCAGGCTTCGTCCCGCTGGACCGCCTGCTGATCGAAACCGACAGCCCGTATCTGGCGCCGATACCGCACCGGGGCAAGACCAACCAGCCCGCCTGGGTGCCACATGTCGCGGCCCAGATCGCGGCGGTGCGCGGTTTGGCCGTAGAGGCGGTCGCCGCGCAGACCAGCGCCAACTTCGACGCACTTTTCCGGCCGGAGGCGGCATGACGATGGATGTGCAACGCCGGCGCTGCATGGCCGTTTTGCTGCTGGGCGCAGCGGGCATGGCGACTGCGGGCTCGTACGACGACTTCTTCGCCGCCATTGCCGCGGACGATGCGGCGGCCGTGGTGAATCTGCTGCGGCGCGGCTTTGACCCCAACACGCGTGACCCGAACGGCCAGCACGGCCTGTACCTTGCCATCCGTGCGCGGTCGTCCCGCGTGACGCAGGCCTTGATCGATTGGCCGAAGACCGAGGTCGAATCGCTGAACAAGGCCGACGAGAGCCCCCTGATGGCGGCGGCGCTGGATGGCCAACTGGAACTCTGCAAGAAGCTGATTGCCCGCGGCGCGGCTGTCAACAAGACGGGCTGGGCACCGTTGCACTACGCCGCGACCAGCGGGCACGTGGAGGTGATGCGCCTCCTGCTCGAGGAGCATGCCTTCATCGACGCGGAATCACCGAACAGAACCACGCCCTTGATGATGGCTGCGCGCTACGGCAGCCAGGAGGCGACGAGGCTGTTGCTGCAGGAAGGCGCGGAGCCCCTGCTGAAGAACGAACAAGGCATGACCGCCATCGATTTTGCGAACTCTGTCAACCGGGCCGATGTTGCGAAGCTCATCGGAGATGCGGTGCGACAACGTCAGCCCAGAGGAAAGTGGTGAGAATTGCTGACGAACGGCTGACGGGTGACTGACGCGGTTCTCCAGACCATTTCCGCAGCGTACGACCTATAGTCGCGGCTGTTTGAACCGTGTCGGAAGGCAATGAACACTCCTGAGCACCATTTGACGGCGGTCTACCTCCTCGCAACAAGCATTCTTGTGCCGCTGGTGATCGTGAGCGTGTGGCGCTACTTGGCGAGACGCCAGTACCGCAAGGCGCAGGAGGCCATGCGCCGTGGCAACCAGTTGCACCGCAAGTGGCTGGAAGGCAAGCGAGCCGACCGGGAGCGGGCCGGGGAAGGTTGACGGCGGCTGCTCAGGGGCGCGCCGTTGGGCACTGATTCACCTCGCAACGAAACCGGTTGACTTTATACGATGTATATTATGTCAATAAACGGCGGCCAATAAAAGCAGGATTCATATCCTGCTCTGCTTCAGTTGCGGTGGATCAGCAGCGTCTCATAGACATAGTTCTGCAACAAGGCCTGGTGCGTGGCGTCGATGTCGAGGAAGTTGATGCCGTAGGTGTAGACGGTATAGAACGCCCCGCCGTCGGGCGCCGTACCGACAGCCTGCTGCACGCTGCGGATGGAGGCCGTCGTGGAAATGCCGACTTCCTCGTTCTGCGACTGAACAAGAACGGAGAAGCTGATCTCGATGGCGTCCCCGACCGCTCCCAACGGATTGGGCGTCGACACCAGTGCACCTGACAAACTGATGTCCGAGAGCGTCGCCTCTTTCACCAGTTCGCGGTTCGTCGGATTGACCACCCGCACCGGAATGTTGGCCTTGACGCGCACCGCCTTGCGCAACCCGACCTTCTGGATGTTCGTCGGAAACGACAGCAGCATGAAGGGCCGCGGTTTGCTGAGCACGGCCTCGATGCGCGCATCGAACGTGAACACCGACACCCCGGAAAAGACGCGGAGCGCGACCTCCGTTCCGGCGGCCGTTTCGACGGGCTTGCCATCTTGCTGCGGCACTTGCATCAGAAGATAGTCGTCTGCGACAAAGCCGATCAGCGATGTGTACTGCACCGTGGGACTGCTCGCCTGCTTTGGCATGATTTGCAGGCGGACGCCAACCTGCAGGTTCATGTCCTCGAACTCGATCTTTGCCTTTTTACTCATCTCGATGTGGAAATTTGGGTGGAGCCGCCTGAGACCGCCTTGCACCGCCATCTGTTCAAAAACCACGCAGTTTATGCGCAAGTGTCGAACAGTTCATGGTACTAGTTGGAGTGTATGCGGAATGCTTTCGGGCGCCATGCGCAAAAGTCGATACTCCGTGTGCGACCACTCCTTCGCCATGTCACGGTAGCGGCTT
The DNA here is from genome assembly GCF_003337555.1 of Pseudorhodoferax soli. Lineage (GTDB taxonomy): Bacteria > Pseudomonadota > Gammaproteobacteria > Burkholderiales > Burkholderiaceae_C > Pseudorhodoferax > Pseudorhodoferax soli. The sequence continues at coordinate 386,442 of NZ_QPJK01000003.1, forward strand.
GAAAACACGAGCCCGCTCTGCCCGGTTTGGTACATGAATTGGCTGCGCTCGAGGTCCGCCAGGTCATAGATCGCACGCAGCGATGCCGCATGGCGGCTGGCGAACGGGTTCTTGGCGTCGTTGGGCCAGTACTGGCCCACATTGACGGTGAACGTATCGCCGCCCGTGGGAACGCGCACATCGAACCAGCGCGCCAACAGATCGACGTTGCCGAAAGGCCGGTGGGCGCTCAGCGCCATGTGGGCCACGTCCCAGCGCCAGCGCGAGGGGTCGTCTCCATAGCGTTTTGACAGCCTGTCCAGGGTCCGCGTGAGCGCCTGGCCGGCTTGGTCGGCGCAACCGCGCGGTGCGCACCACCAGGCATCGTCCGCCGCGAGCGCAATTTCGACCGTGCTGCGGAAATGGCGTTTTCCGTACAGCGCATCGAAGCGCTCCTGCCCAAGGCGGGGCACCAGCAGGCTCCGCGTCAATTCATCGACCCATACCGAGAACACCAGCGCGGCTGCGCCGTCGCCGCGCATGTCGCCGTCGAACCCTTGCAGCATGCGCTGCACGCCCACGGCCAACGGGTGGCTGGACGGGGCCTGGCGCAAGTACGGCAACAGGCGCTGCGTGGCGAGCGAAACGGTGTCGCCCTGCAGCAGCGCCATGCTGCGGGCGTCGTGGTGCGGCGTTGCGGCCAGCCGGTCGACGATGCGGTCGAAACGGTAGGGCACCGCCCAGTCCTGCCCGATGAAGTACGGATAGCCCGGCGGTGTCACGCGTTGGTTGGCGTTCGCGATCCAGGCAGGTTGGGCGCTCTCGCCCTCGCCCCTGCCCTCGCCTGCTCCGTGCGCCGGGGTGTCGGCATAGGGCAGCCAGCCGGCCCATTCGTAGCGCGGGTCCCATCCCGGTGCGGGCGCGATGCCCCGGATGTCGTTGTCAGGCCGGCGCAATGGCACACGGCCCACGGCCTTGTAGGCAATGCGGCCTGCCGTGTCGGCCATCATCACGTTCTGCATCGGCGAGTGGTAGTCGGAGAAGGCGGCCAGCAGCTCGCCGACGGTGCCCGCCTCGTTCACGCGCTGCATGGCCAGGGCTGTCTTGTTGTCCGCCTCCAGGGCCGTCCAGCGCAGTGCCAGCACGTAGCGGTTCAAGTCGATCAGCCTGGCCTGTGCGCTCTGTGCGTCGCTGAGGACCGGTCCATGGCGCGTGCTGCGCACGGTGTGCTGGACATCGGGCTGCCCCTTGACCCGAATGGTCTCCATGCGCTGATCGAACCGGGCCCATGCTGCTTGGCCCTGGACGTCCTCCACCCGGTACGACGTCGGATCGTCCGGCTTGATCTGCTCGAGGTACAGGTCCTGCACATCGGGCCCGGTGTTCGTGAAGCCCCAGGCGGCCGTGCGCGTGCGGCCGAGCACGACGAAGGGCAAGCCCGGCAACGTGGCACCGATCACGTCCAGCTTGGGTGCCTGCAGGCGTGCGAAGTACCAGATGGCCGGCGCACTGAGCCCGAGGTGGGGATCGTTCGCCAGCAGCGGCTTGCCGGAGGCCGTGTTGCTGCCGCTCACGACCCAGGCGTTGCTGCCCTTGCCTTCGGACAGGCCGGCATCGCGCACGAAGGCTGCCGACCAGCGGCGCGCTGCATCATCGAGCAAGCGCGCCGCGAAAGGGACGCCGCCTGTCGCACCCGAGGTCTTCGGGTTCTGCTGCGGCTCGGTGCGGTAGACACCCAACTGGCGGTACAGCGCCGCGAGATCCACCTTGGAGGCCGGCGGCTCTCCAGGATATGGCGGAAACAGCTCCCACAGCCGGGGCGTGTCAACGACTTGGGCGGCGGACAGCCGCGCGAACTCGGTCCCCCAGTTGCCACCCAGGTCCAGCGCCATCATCAACGACCAGCCGACGCTGTCCACGGCCTCCCACGCTTTGCTGTTCTGGCCCGGGCGCACACCCAGCAACAGGAATTCCGGCTGCAATGCCTGCGGGCGGTTCGTGTAGAAGGACTGGATCCCCTCGCTGTAGGCTTCCAGCGCAGCGCGCGCCTCAGGCGGCATGCGCTCGAGCTGGCGCTGGGCCGCCTGCATGATGCCCAACGTGCGCAGCAGCTTGTCGGTCTCCAGGGTGGCTTCGCCCAGAACCTCGGACAAGGTGCCGCGCATCACGCGCCGGTTGAATTCCATTTGCCAGCCGCGCTCCTGGGCATGCACGAAGCCCAGCGTGAACCAGGCGTCCCTTGCAGTGGCCGCCTTGATGTGCGTGACATCGGAGGCGTCCCGCTCCACGGTGACGGCGCTCTGGAGTCCTTGCACGCGCAGCGTGCCATCCAGCTGCGGGAAGCTGCGCCACACGTACATGCCCAGGACCAGCATGCCGGCCAGGACGACAAACAGCAGAACGGCGCCGAGGCGCTTGAACCATCGCATCACAGATCCCCCGAAGTACCCAGGTCAGCGTTGTGTGCCGCCGTTGATGGAGAACGCCACCGTCGGCGCGCCGAGATCGCCATGCGGCACGCCCAGTGCGATCTCTCCTGCCCCGTGGAGTTGGCATTCGTCGCGCCGCAGTGCAACGTCCGAATCGCTGCCGGCAAACCGGACCCAGGTGCCGAAGCTGCTGAGGTCGACCAGCACGAAGACGCCGCTGCGCGCCTCGATGCGCGCGTGCAGACGGGACACGCGCGGGTCGTTGACGACGATCTCGGCGTGCTCGTTCCTGCCCAGGTGCACCGGCAACTCGCGCGCGTGAAAACCCAGCGAGAGATCCAGATGCTGCAACTGGATGCGGGTCGGCGCCGCCGTGTCGGCCGAGACTGGCCGGGCGAGCACCGCCTGCTGGGTCAGGAAATCGGAGGCAATATCCTCCTCCCATTCCACCTTGAACAGCGTGAGCGGCTCGGCCTTGCCGCGCAGCGTGACCGAGCCCAGGCTGCGAAAGCGCAAGCCATGGCCGTCATCAACGCCATCGACCACGGACGCGGTAGCCCAGATCTCGCTGCCCCCGGCCAGATCGCTCAGCCGCGCGGCCACGTTCACGGCGTCGCCGTAGCAGTCACCATCGACCTCCACCACGTCGCCACGTGCCACGCCGGCCTTGATCTCCATGCGCAGGGGCTGCGGCCATTGCTCCAGGCGGATGCGGTGCCCGCGCTGCATCTGGATGACTGCGTCGACGGCATCGATGGGTTGTTCGAACACGGCGAGGATGCCGTCGCCCAACGTCTTGACCACGCGGCCGCGGTGGGCCTCGCAGATCGCGCCGATCCACTGCGTCAGCCGTGTGATGGTCGCAGTCGCCTTCTCGTTGCCGAACGTCTCGAAGAACGCCGTGCTGTCAGAAAGATCTGCAAAAACAACCGTGGCCTGAACGCCCATGGTGCTACGGGTGGGTGACGGGAAGAGGCCAGCAGTGTAGGGGAAGCGCAGGCCGCAGGCTCAATGCGTGTGGCCGTGCCCTTCGTGCGCGTGATGCGCATGGTGACCATGGTCGTTGTGGTCGCCATCCAGGTGGCCCCAGAACAGCAGCGCTTCGCGGTTCTCCACCACCATCTGCACCTTGGCGCCGACTGGCAACAGCACCTTGGTGCGCACATGGCCGAACGGCAGCTGCGTGAACACCGGGACCTTGGTCTGGCTGCGCAGCCAGGCGACCACGGTGGCCAGACGGAAGTTGCGGTCGTGCGCCACCGTCTGGTAGCCCGTGAACTGGCCCAGCACCACGGCTTTTTGCCGGGCCAGAACGCCGGCGTGCAGCAGCTGCGTGAGCATGCGTTCGATCCGGTACGGGTGCTCGTTCACGTCTTCCAGGAACAGGATGCCGCCGCGCACCTCGGGCAGATAGGGCGTGCCGACCAGCCCGCTCAGCACGGCCAGGTTGCCACCCCACAGCGTGGCATCGCGCACGGTCCAGGACGGCGGCACATCCTCGGCGGCCGCCGTGCTTCGGCGCGCGCGCGATGCCGGCATCGGATCCTCGCGGCCGATGCGCCAGCCGGTGCCCTCGCCCTGCCCCAGCAGCAGATCATCGAAGCAGGCCTGCATGATCTCGTCGGGTTCCTCTTCGCCACCAAAATCGCCGCACAGCGCGGGCCCGGCCCAGCTGATGCCGCCGGCGCGCGCCAGCAGCGCCAGTTGCAGGGCCGTGAAGTCGCTGTGGCCGACAAGGCGCAGGCCGCGCGCCGCAGCACGCGCCAGCACCGGGTAGCGGATGCGGTCCAGGATGCGCGTGAGGCCATAGCCGCCGCGCGAGATCAGGGCGATGTCCGCGCCGCTCGCCGCAGCGCGGTGCAGGGCGGCGAGCCGTGTGTCGTCGTCGCCGGCAAAGCGCATGTGGCTCTTGAGTGCGGCCTCATCGATTTCGACTGCGTAGCCTTGTCCGCGCAGGCGTTGCACGGCACGCTTGAATGCGGCTTTGTCGCGGACAGCGCCGGCGGGGGAGTAGATATAGATGTGCTTCGGATTCACGGGCGGGAGTATCCCACCCCGAATCCTTCGAGCAGGAGGCGGGCGAGCGAGGCGCCTCCATCGGCGGCTGGCGGCGGTTGTGCCGCGGCCCAGTCGGGCGCCTTGCACGCGTCCATCGTCCAGCGCAGGAAGGCACGCGGCCCGGCACGGTGGCCCGCGTCGGGGAATGGCGCGTCCGCCGCATCCCCGCGTGGGTCCTGCTGCAGCAGTTCCACGGCGTGGCGCGTCGGTACGGGCTGCCATGCCGTTGGCCATGACCCACCATCCGGGCGCATCGCGACAGCCACCGAGAGGCTGGCATCCACAGCGACGAGGCCCCGGTAGCGTGCGGGCGCGCGCCGTGGCAACTCCAACGCCAGCAACCCTCCCCGCCCCTGCAGCACGAGAACGATGTCGTGCAACTGGAGCGCCCGCACGAACTCATCGAGCACCGTGCCGTGCCAGGCGGGACTGTGCGCACGCTCTTTCTTGGGCTTGTCGCTCATGCCGAAGCCGGGCAGGTCCACTGCGACGGCGCGGTGTCCAGCGTCGAGCCAGGCCTGCAGCAGCGTGCGGAAGTCGTAACTCCAACCCTGGGCGCCGTGCACGCACAGCAGCGTCGGCCCCGCGGACCCGCCCTGCCCCCGCTCGTCCAGGTAGTGCATCGACAAGCCAGCCAGGCTCGGCAGACTGCGGATGTGCCGCCCTTGCCAGGGATAGCCCTCCAGCCCCTCGAAGCATCTGACCGGCGTGCGCAGGGCGTCCTCGCGCAGGGGCACGCGCGCATCGGCCTGGGCCTGGCGCTGTCGCAGAAAGAAATCGCGCAACAGCGCGCCGCAAGCCTCGCCGAGGACCCCACCGCGCACCGTGGTGTGGTGGTTCAACGCACCCTGGGAAAACAGATCGACGGCCGACCCTGCAGCGCCGGTCTTCGGATCTGGCGCGCCATAGACCACGCGCGCCAGCCGCGCATGCAACATGGCGCCGCTGCACATCGCGCAAGGCTCCAGCGTGACGAACAGTTCGCAGTCATCGAGACGGTAGTTGCCTAGGGCCTGGGCCGCCGCGCGCAGGGCGACGATCTCCGCATGCGCCGTGGGATCGCACAGCGCGATCGGCGCATTGGCTCCGGTGCCGACCACCCTGCCCTGGTGCAACACCACCGCGCCGACCGGCACCTCGCCCTGCGCAGCCGCGGTGCGCGCCTGCTCCAGCGCGAGCGCCATGGCCTCATCGTCCGTCATGAACGAAGGCGGCGCAGGAACGGGGGAGAAGCTTGAGCATCGACGGCATGGCGGATGTCCCAAGGGAGCAGATGGGTGGTAGGACGTACTGGGGTCGAACCAGTGACAAACGGATTAAAAGTCCGCTGCTCTACCAACTGAGCTAACGTCCCACTGCTGTGTGCAGCAAAGCCGACGATTATAGCCAGACGAATCAGGCTTTTTGTGCGCGCCTTGCAATTTGATCGAGAACCCAACCCGCCGCGCACTGGCCGAAGGTTGCCGTCACGCTGACGACGGACCCGTAGCCATGGCAGTTCAGGCTGCCATCCCCAGTGACCGCGCAGGATGGATCGGGCGGTGCCACCGGTTCACGGCTGAACACGCATGCCACGCGCATGCGCTTGCCGTCCCGCGGCGCCTGGTGGTGCTTGCGCAACCGCTGGCGCACCTGGGCCAGGAGCGGATCGTGGGTGACGGCGGCGAGGTCGTCGATCTGCACCTCGTGTGCAAGCCGCTTTCCGCCTGCTGCGCCCACGCCGATGAACAGACGCCGCCCTGCGGCCGCACTGCGGGCCCAGGCCGCCATGGCTGTCTTGGCGGCCACCTGGTCGCAGGCATCGATCACGGCGTCGGCATCGGCCGGCAGCACAACGGTCCAGTTGTCAGGCGTCACGAAGTCGTCGACCACATGGACCAGGCAACCCGGATGGATCTGCGCGATGCGCTCGCGCATGGCCAGCACCTTGGCCTGCCCCACCGTGCTGTCCAGTGCGTGGATCTGGCGGTTGATGTTCGACTCGGAAATGTGGTCCATGTCGACCAGCGTGAGCTGTGCCACGCCGCTGCGGGCCAGGGCTTCGGCAGCCCAGGAACCGACGCCGCCGATGCCCACTACCACGGCATGCGCGTGGCGGATGGCGCCGGCGCCGGCCAGGCCGTAGAGCCGCTCCAGCCCCCCGAAGCGACGCGCCAGGTTCGGCTCGTCCATTGCGTTCATGGCACGTGCTCCAGGCGCAAGCTGTGGCCGCGCGGCGCGACGATTGCACGCGCCAGGAGTACCTGGCGCGTCAACAACGACATGTCGAGAGACTGCATCGGCGCGATTCTAGGGAGACCAGCGCCTTACCTGCCTGCGCGGTGCGACAGCGGCGCTACGCGCCGGACCCACGCGTGGATCTCATGCGGTGCGAGCAGGGCCGGATCGACGGGCTTGAACGGCCTGCGCATGAAGGCCCCGATCTCTGCGGCGTCGACACGCTCGACGACCAGCACCCGGTCGGGATCGAAGAACGCATCCTCGCGCGCAGAAGCCCGGTTGGTGATGATCTTCTTCTGCAGGAACAGCGCCTCCATGCTGCGCAGCGTGGCTCCGGACTGGTGCTCCTGAACGATCTCGACCAGGCACTCGGCATGCTGGCTCTCCAGCAGATTGCGCGCATACGGAATCCAGCGCGCCTGCAGGTGCGCCTGCAGCTGCGGCGCGTAGTCCTTGCCCTTGTCGGCGACCACGTGGAATTGCGGGACCATCCCGAGCTGCGCGATGGCGGCCTTGAGTTCCAGCAGCAGGCCGAGCCGGCCCTTGTCCACGCCGGAGAAGTAGAAGGCCTGCCAGATGTCTGCGTCTGCAGATGCCGTGACATGCCGGTAGGGCTGGGGCGTGAACTGCAACCCATAGGTCGCGGCGTCGTGCTGGTCGAAGGTGTGGACGGTGTCGACGATCTGCTTGAGCTTGTCGAGCTGGCGCCGGCTGTGGTCCAGGTCCCGCTTGATCCTGGCGACCGGGTTCCAGAGGAAGACATGGCGCGTTCGCGCCGGCATGTACTTCGCCACGCTGGCGATGTTGTTGAGGTTCTCCATCGCGAAGAACAGCACCACATCCGTGGCGGCGATCCCACGGAGCTGGCTGCGCGTGCCAGCATCGGGATACAGCCCCAGCCGGGTGCGGCGAAAGCTCGACTCGACGCCTCGGCCGATCCGCCCCACCCAGTTGCCCGGCATCTCGCGGTACGCAATGAGGCTGGTGTCCTTGTCGCGGTAGCCTTCGAAGACGAAGGCCGCCAACTCCGACTTCGCGTTGTAGACGATGTGGCGCATGGAGCGGGCCGGGGGTCAGCGAAGCGGGACCCGCCCGCCTGCACCCTTCCACGTGAACGGTCTGCAGGCAGGGCGGTCGTCTCAGCGCATCTTGGCCAGACGGTCCTTGGCAGCCGCAGCCGCTTCGGACTGGGGGTAGACCTTGATCAGGTCTTCCAGCGTCTTGCGCGCGCCGCGCACTTCCTTGAGCTCCAACTGGCAGTTGGCGATCGACAGCGCGGCTTCGGGCGCGCGCGGGTGGTTCGCGTCCACCGTCAGCATGTTCTTGAAGTTGCCGATGGCAGCCTGGTAATCACGCGTCGCGTACTGCGCATTGCCTAGCCAGAACAAGGCCAGCGCGCGGTAGCCGCTCTGCGGGTAGCGCTTCATGAACTCGGTGAAGGCGATGCCGGCGGGCGCGAAGTCGCCTTTGCGGAACACCGCCAGCGCAGCTTCGTAGTCGCGCGTCTCGGCCGGATCGGCCAGGAACTCGCGGCCGTCGACCGTCACCTTGGTCGGTTCGAACTTGCGCAAACGCTCGTCCACGCCCTGGGCGATGTCCTTCTGGCGGCGCTGCACCTCGGCGACATCGCGGGCCAGTTGCTCCTCCTGCCCGCGCGACTTCGCCAGGTCGGCGCGCAGCGCGTCGATCTGGGTCTGCAGGTCGAGCAGGCTGCGCCGCATCTGGGTGTTCTCGTCGTTCACCCGACGCAGCTCTTCGCCGGCCTTTTGCTGCGCAGCCTGCAGCGCATCGTGGCGCTGGCGTAGCTCCAGGATCGCGCGGCGGGCTTCGTCGTCGCCGAACAGCGCGTGCGCCGGCATGCTGGCCAGCAGTGCCGTGCCCAGGCACGCCGCCGCGGCCGCGCGCGCACTGGCACGCATCACTGCTGTCGTGCGCATGCGCTTCAACGGTAGGTGATTTCGGCGCGGCGGTTCTTGGCGTAGGCCGCCTCGTCGGAGCCCTGCACGGCCGGCTTCTCCTTGCCGAAGCTCACGGCTTCCACCTGGTTGTCGCCCACGCCCAGCAGGACCAGCGAGCGGCGCACGGCTTCGGCGCGCTTCTGGCCCAGGGCCAGGTTGTACTCGCGGCCACCGCGCTCGTCGGTGTGCCCTTCGACCACGCTCTTGCGGTTGCGGTCGGCACGCAGGAAGCGCGCATTGTTTTCGACCGTGGTCTGCTCGTTGGCTTCGATGCTGTAGCTGTCGTAGCCGAAGTAGACGGTGCGGGCACCGGCCGGGCCAGCAGCCAGGTCGTTGGACTTGCTCAAGTCCACGGGCGCCACGCTGCTCTGGCCCACGTTGCCCGAACCCGCGCCCTGCGAGCCGATGGTCGAGGCCGAGGTGCCGGCCTTGTCCTGCACCGGCACATCGTCCAGCTTCACGGGCGAACTGCAACCCACCAGAGCGGCGGCGACGATCGCGGTCAATACGAACTGCTTCATTTACACACTCCCCTTTTTGACAAAAAAACCGGTACTCAAGCCTTCAGGAACGGGCCCCAGTCGGGCTCTCGGATGTCGCCTGCCTGGCCGGCCAGGCGCGCCTTGATCTTGCCATCCAGCGTGCTCGTCATGAGCGCCTCGCGGCCGTTCTGTACCGTGGCGTAGACCAGCAGCTTGCTGTTCGGCGCAAAGCTCGGGCGCTCGTCGGCCGTGGTGTCGGTGATGCCGGCCACGGTCGAGGTCGCCAGTTCCATCACCTGCAGGCGGAATGCGCCGCCAATGCGCGACACGTACGCCAGCCAGCGGCCATCCGGGCTCAGCGCCGGCGATATGTTGTAGCTGCCGCTGAAGGTCACGCGCTCGGCTGCGCCGCCGGAAGCCGGCATGCGGTAGATCTGCGGCGCGCCGCCACGGTCGCTGACGAAATACAGGTTCTTGCCGTCGGGCGAGAACGCCGGCTCGGTGTCGATGCTGCTGGACTGGGTCAGCCGGCGCGGTTCGCCGCCATTGCTGTCGATCGCGTAGAGCTGCGAGCCGCCGTCGCGCGTGAGCGTGACGGCCAGCGTACGCCCGTCCGGCGACCAGGCCGGTGCGCTGTTGGAGCCGCGGAAGTTGGCCACCAGCCGGCGCCGGCCGCTGGCCACGTCGTGCACGTAGACCACGGGCTTGCGCGATTCGAAGGACACGTAGGCCAGTTGTTGGCCCGTCGGCGACCAGGCCGGCGAAATGATGGATTCCGGGCTGGCCAGCGCAGTCTGGCTGTTCTCGCCGTCGGCATCGGCCACCCACAGCGTGTAGCGCTGGCCAGCCCGCGTGACGTAGGCGATGCGCGTGGAGAAGACCCCGCGCTCACCGGTCAGCTTTTCGTAGACGTAGTCGGCGATGCGGTGGGCCGACAGGCGCAGGTCGGCTTGCACCACGCTGTAGCTCTGTCCGCCCAGATCCTGTCCGCGCACCACGTCCCAAAGCCGAAAGCGCACGTCGAACCGGCCGTCGGCCAGCCGTGTCACGCTGCCGGTCAACAGCGAATCGGCGGCGCGCTGGCGCCACTGCGCCATGTCGGGCCGCGACGCCTCGTCGAGCGCGGCGCCGGACACATCGACGCCGCGGAACTGACCGCTGCGCTCGAGGTCGGCCTGCACGATGGCGGCGATCTTCTGGGGCGATTGCTCGTCGCCACGGAAGGTGGCGACGGCGATGGGCAACTGGGTCAGGCCCACGCCAGTGACTTCAACGCGGAACTGGGCCCAGGCGGGCAAGGCCCCGGCGAGCGCCAGGCCTGCGACACAGTGCCGGCGTCGGGGAGAAAACTCAGATGGCATGGAAGGAATGTAGTGAACGCGCCCCACTCGGGTCAGATCAGCCCCAGGAAGTTCCCGCTCAAGGTTTCAAAATGTTGAAGGTGCCGCCAGGGCCGATGATCGGAGCCTCGGGGCCAGAAGGTCATAGGACTGCTGCGCATTTTCATGCCCGACAAGGCCGACGAAACCGGTATGCGCCGAGCCGTCACACGAGCAGCATCCACTCGCCGCTTGCCGGCAGGCACAGGGATGTGAGGTGGCTTGGCACGGGAAACGGTGACAGGGATGGTGGCGGTGGCGCCACAGCCTGCGAGGATAGCAGAGGTCGGGGAGCCAGTCCGGCGCGGCTTGGCGCCGATAATGCCGCGCCCGCGGTCGTGCCGCGTCCGCGCCCGTACACCGCCCTGCTCTCGATGGACCGTTTTTGAATCTACGTCTTGTTTTTGCATGCCTGATGGCCATGGCGGTCGGGCTTCCGATGGCGGTGGTGAGCATCTCCAAAGCCTTGCTCCTGGTCAGCGCGCTGGGCCTGGTGCTGTGGCCGGCGCTGCAGGGCCGGCGTGACCTCGCGGCGGCGCGCCTGCGCTCCCCACCGGTCATGCTTGCGGCACTGGCTTTTCTCGCCTTGTCGCTGTTGTGGACGACGGTGCCGAGCGGCGAGGCACTCGGCGCACTGGGCAAGCATGCCAAGTTGCTGATGATTCCCGTGCTCGTCTTGTTCCTGCGCACCCGGCGCGAGGCCTTGGTCGCACTGGCCTGGTTCGTCGGCGCGCAGGTGTTCCTGCTGCTGAGTTCCTGGCTGCTGGTGCTGGGCGTGCCGGTGCCCTGGGCCACGGCCGACACGGCCACCCTCGACCACGCCGTCTTCACGAACTACCTGGGCCAGTCCATCATGACGGCCACGCTGGCGGCCATCAGCTGGCACCTGCGCGGCTATCTGCCGCGGCCATGGATGCGTCGGGCCGCGGTCGCGGTGACAGCGCTCGGTCTGGCCAGCACGCTGTTGGTGATGCCGGGCCGCACCGGCCACCTGGTCGCGATCGCCATGATCTCGCTGGCACTGCTGTGGATGCTGCCGCGGCGGATGCGCTTTGCCGGCCTGCTGGCGCCCGTTGCCGTGGCAGCGCTGCTGCTGGTCGTTTCCGAACCCGTGCGCTACCGGGCCACTTTGGTGGTGGACGAAAGCCAGGCGTTCGCAGAGCGGGCCGAAACCCGGTCGTCTTCCGGCGAGCGGCTGAACTTCTGGCACCGCTCGCTCCAGGCCATCGGCGAGCGCCCTTGGACCGGTTTCGGCGTCGGCAGCTTCAACCAGCAGTACAGGCGCCTGGATGCTGGACGCGGCAACCCCGTCACTTTCGGTGTCAGGAACCCGCACCAGGAGTTCCTGCTGTGGGGCGTGGAGGCCGGCGTCGGCGCCATGCTGCTCCTGTGCGCGTTGCTGTACTGCCTCTATCGCGACCTGTGCCTGGGCGAACGGCCCGTCGTGCGTGCCGGGGCCTCGGCCATGGCCGCGCTGCTGATTTCCTGCATGTTCAATTCCATCCTGTTCGACGCGGCCATCGGCGATTTTTTCTGCGTCACCATCGGCCTGCTGATGGCATTGAGTCTGCGCACCGCCCCCGAGGTGGTGCAGGCACGGGACAGCGCCGCATGACCGCAGCTGCGACCACGTCCGAACCCAAGGCTTCGATCGGCCAACGCCTGCGGCGCGTCTGGCCCTATTTCCGCGCAGCACGCGCAGGCTGGGTGTTGTTGGTGCTGGCCACGGCTGTGGTCGCCGCGACCGAACCCATGATTCCGGCGCTGCTCAAGCCGCTGCTGGACCGCGGCTTCCAGCGCGACAGCCTGCCGCTGTGGGCCATTCCCGTCGCGCTGCTGGGGCTGTTCGGCCTGCGCGGGCTGGCGGCGTTCACGGCAAACTACGCGCTCGGCCGCATCGCCAACCAAGGCCTGCTGCAGTTGCGGCGCGAGCTGTTCGCCAAGATCCTGTCCGGCGACCTGCGGCTGTTCCGCAACCAGTCGGCCAGCTCGTTGGCCAATACCGTGGTCTACGAGGTGCAGACCGGCTCGCAGGTGCTGGTCGGCGCCATCATGGCCTTCTCGCGCGACAGCCTCACGCTGTTGGCACTGGTCGGCTACCTGCTCTACCTGAACTGGAAGCTCACGCTGATCGTGGCATTGCTGATTCCGGCGGTTGCCTGGGTCATGGGCGTGCTGTCGCGCCGGCTCTACAAGCTCACGCGGGCGAGCCAGAACTCCACCGATGCGCTGGCCTACGTGGTCGAAGAGAACGTGCTCGCGCACCGCGACGTGCGGCTGCAGGCTGCGCAGGCGCTGCAGCAGCAGCGCTTCAACGAACTGAGCGAGCGGCTGCGCCAGCTGTCGATGAAGTCCGTCGTGGCCTCCTCCACCATGTCGCCGCTCACCCAGATGCTGGTGGCCGTGGCCATGTCGGCCGTGATCGCCATCGCACTCGTGCAGAGCGCCGACGGCGGCACCTCGGTCGGCAGCTTCGTCGCCTTCATCACCGCAATGCTGCTGCTCGTGTCCCCGATCAAGCACCTCTCCGAGGTCGCCAACCCGATCACACGCGGGCTGGCCGCGATCGAGCGTGCACTGGAGCTCATGCAGCAGACCGAGGACGAGCGCGGCGGCAGCTTCAGCGTGCAGCGGGCACGCGGCGACATCGCCTTGCAGGGCGTGACCGTGCAGTTCGACGGCACCGGCCAGCCGGCCCTCGACGGCTTGGATCTGCACGTCGCCGCCGGCGAGACCGTGGCCCTTGTCGGCGCCTCCGGTGCCGGCAAGACCACCCTGGTGAACCTGCTGCCGCGCTTTCTGGAACCCACCGCGGGCCGCGTGGCGCTGGACGGGCAAGCGGTGCAGGACTGGGACGTGATGGCGTTGCGGCGCCAGTTCGCCGTCGTCAGCCAGCACGTGGTCATGCTCAACGACAGCGTGGCCGCCAATGTGGCACTGGGCCAGCCGCTGGACCGCGAGCGGCTGGCACGCTGCCTGGCCGACGCCAACCTGGACAAACTGGTCGCCGAACTGCCCCAGGGCATGGACACCCTGGTCGGCCACAACGCCGCCCAGCTTTCCGGTGGCCAGCGCCAGCGCCTGGCGATCGCCCGCGCGCTCTACAAGGACGCGCCCGTGCTGATCCTGGACGAAGCCACCTCTGCCCTGGACACCGAATCCGAACGCGCCGTGCAGGCTGCGCTGCAGCGGCTGATGCAGGGGCGCACCACCCTCGTCATCGCCCACCGGCTGTCCACCGTGCAGCACGCCGACCGGATCGTCGTCATGGAAGCCGGCCGCATCGTCGAGACCGGCACCCACGCCGAACTGCTGGCGCGCGACGGCGCCTACGCCCGCCTGCACGGCCTGGGCCTGCCCGGGTGACAGGACGCCGCAGCGACCCGGCGTTGGCCGTGGTGCTGGCGGGCGTGGCGGCGGCCCTGCATGTGGGCAAGCTGCCGCCGGCCCTGCCCGTGCTGCGTGATGCGCTGCAGCTGTCGCTGGTGCAGGCCGGCTTCCTGCTCTCGCTGGTGCAGCTGGCCGGCATGGGCCTGGGTCTCGTGGTGGGCCTGGCTGGCGAGAGCCTGGGCCTCAAGCGCTGCATGGCCGCGGGGCTGGTGTTGCTGAGCGCGGCCAGCCTGGCCGGTGGCTTTGCGCAAGACGCGCCGGCCCTGCTCAGCCTGCGTGCGCTGGAGGGCTTCGGCTTCCTGCTCGCCGTGACGCCCGGCCCCAGCCTGATCCGCCGGGTCGCGGCGCCGGGCGAGCTCGACGCCAAGCTGGGCCTGTGGGGGGCCTACATGCCGCTGGGCACGGCCATGGCGCTGCTGGCCGGCCCCTGGCTGCTGCCGCATCTCGGCTGGTCCGGTTGGTGGTGGCTGCTGGCCGCCCCCTCGCTCGCCATGGCGGTCCTGCTCTGGCTGGCACTGCCGGCCGACGCGCGCAGCGCGGCCCGAGGGCGCGACACCTGGTCTGAAAGGTTGCGCCGCACGCTGGCTGCGCCCGGGCCCTGGCTGCTGGGCGCCAGTTTCGCCATGTACGCGGGCCAGTGGCTGTCCGTGGTCGGCTTCCTGCCCACGGTGTTCGCGCAGGCCCATGTCGGCCCCCAGCTGGCCGGAGCGCTGACGGCATTGGTGGCGGCCGTCAACATCGGCGGCAACATCGCCGCGGGCCGCCTGCTGCGCCGGGGAACCGCCCCGCGCACCCTGTTGTGGACGGGCTTCGCCGCCATGGCGCTGGGCGCCATGCTGGCCTTCCTGCCGGCGCTGGGTGCCGGCCCCGCCGTCCGCACTGGCGCGGTGCTGCTGTTCTCGCTGGTCGGTGGCCTGGTCCCGGCCACGCTGTTCGCGCTGTGCGTGCGGCTGGCACCGGGCAGCGATACCGTCGCCACCACCGTGGGCTGGATGCAGCAATGCTCGGCAGTGGGACAGTTCGCGTTGCCGCCGCTGGTCGGATGGGTCGCACGGCTGGCAGGCGGCTGGCAATGGACCTGGGCGCTGACCGGGCTGTGCTGCGTCGCCGGTGCACTGCTGGCCTGGCGCATGACCGCAGCGCGCGACTGACCGCCGACAATCCGGGCATGTCTTCGCCCTCCCCTACCCTCAGCGTCGTCATCGCCGCCAAGAACGAGGCCCACCACATCGCCGACTGCGTGCGCTCTGCCAGCTTCGCCGACGAGATCCTCGTGCTGGACTCCGGCAGCACCGACGCCACCGCTGCCCTGGCGGCCGCGCAGGGTGCGCGCGTCATTCCGACCGACTGGCCTGGCTACGGCCCACAGCAGCAGCGTGGCATCGCCATGGCGCGCAGCGACTGGGTGCTGTCGCTCGATGCGGACGAGCGCATCAGCCCTGAGCTGCAGGCCGAGATCCGCGCGGCCATCGCCTCCGGCGCTGCCGACGGCTACCGGCTGCCCCGCCTGTCCAGCTTCTGCGGCCAGTTCATCCACCACAGCGGCTGGCGGCCGGACTACACGCTGCGTCTCGTGCGGCGCGAGAAGGCTGGTTTCACCGCCCACCTGCTGCACGCCCACATGACCGTGGACGGCACGCGCCAGGACCTGCGCCACAGCCTGGTCCATTACAGCTACCAGGACCTGGACGACGTGCTGGAAAAGCTCAACCGCTATTCCGCAGTCGGCGCACGCGACATGCACGCGCGCGGCAAGAAGGCTTCGCTGGGCAGCGCCATCGCGCACGGTGTGTGGGCCTTCGTGCGGACCTACCTGGTTCGCCAGGGCTTTCGCGATGGGCGCGAGGGCTTCCTGATCGCCGTCTACAACGCCGAGACGACCTTCTACAAGTACCTGAAGCTCATGGCGCTGAACGCAGCGAAGCAGCCCTAGACGTTCGCGCGCCGCGCTGTCGCCACCCCAAGTCATCATGGTTCTGTCGAGGGGTGCTGGTTTCCGAGGTCTCGTGTGTCCAGCTGCCTGTCCCGAGCGACGCCAGGGCCGTGCTTCCTGAGGGAAAGACGCTGGCGCTGGCAACGGCCGCCAACCACGACGCCTTCCAGCCGCAGCCCGGCGACCCGGGCTGCGCGGCCGTGCGCACCGGCAACGGCGTGCTGAGCCACCGCCGGGCCCGTTTCGGCCGCGCCGAAACCAGGCCCCCCTACAAGGGATGTACGGACGACGCTGCGGCCGAGCGGCGGGGCCCGAACGGCGTGGGCAGGAGCCGCAGGCCGTTCAGCCAGGCACGGGCTCTGGCCGCAACCACAGCCAGCACAGCACCGTAGCCATGCAGGTGCAGGCCAGCGCGCTGACCCACCAGCGGCTGCCCACCCACACCAGGATGCCGGCGCAGGCGGCCATCGCAACCGTGGCGTTCCACTTGGCGCGCCGGCTCACGCAGCCGCCGGCCTGCCAGTCGCGGATCAGCTTGCCGAACATCCGGTGGTCCAGCAACCAGCGGTGCAGCCTGGGCGAACTGCGCGCAGCCGCCCAGGCCGCGATCAGCACGAACACCGTGGTCGGCAGGCCCGGCACGAACAGACCGACCACGCCAGTGGCCAGCGACAGACAGGCCAGGAGCAGCAACAACCAGCGCCACGGGGCGGGCAGCGGCTGCACGGCCGGCACGCCCGCTGAGGGGGTGTCACTGGGGCGCGGATCGTCGGGCGGCATGGCTGGGCAGCATTCTGGCCCAGCGCCCGTGCTGCGACGTGGCGCACGCAGCCACACGACACCAGATCGTCCAGAATGTCGAGTGCCTTATCCTCAACATGGGTGAAATGCAGGACATGATCTCCACGGCCCCGCCTGCACCGCCAGCCCGCCGCCGCGGCCTCGCGTACTGGATTGCGATCGCCCTGGCCTGGGCCGTGCTGGTGGCCGTGGTGGTGCTGTTGTTCCTGGTGGAGCGCTTCGCCGAACGCCATGCCACGCGCACCGCCACTGCCGCGCTGGCGCAGATCGGCTGGCAGATGCGTGACCAGCTGGACCGCGGCATGGCCTACCGCTACGAGGAGCTGCGCATCCTCTCGGGCCTGCAGGACATGCAGCCCGGCCGCGTGCCCGAACAGCGGCGCGCCGTGCTGGAGCGCGTGCAGCAGAGCTTTCCGCTGTACGCGTGGATTGGCTATGCGCGCCGTGACGGCCGTGTGGAGGCGGCCACCGGCGGGCTGCTCGAAGGCCAGGAAGTGTCCAAGCGGCCGTGGTTCCAGGGCGGCGTGCAGGGGGCGTTTGTCGGAGATGTGCACCCTGCCCTGCTGCTGGAAAAGCTGCTGCCGCAGCAGCAGGAGCCTTGGCGCTTCGTCGACGTCGCCATGCCTGTCCGGGATGCGGACGGCGGGCTGCACGCCGTGCTGGGCGCCCACCTGAGCTGGGAATGGGCGCGCGACCTGCAGCGCAACCTGCTGTCGCAGGCCGAATCCGTGTACCAGGCGCAGCTTTTCGTGGTCGATGCCAAGCGCACGGTGCTGCTGGGGCCGGCCGGCACCGAAGGCAAGCCGCTCGACCTGCCTGCCGTCGGCGAACTGCGTGCCGCCGCGGGCGCGGCCATGCGCGACTGGGGTGACGGTCAGCACTATGCGACGGCCATCGTGCCCACCATGGGCCAGGACAACTACCCTGGCCTGGGCTGGGTGGTCGTGGTGCGCCAGGCCGAACAGGTCGCCTTCGCCGACTACCACCAGCTGCAGCGCGAGATGGCCATCGGCGGCATGGCCGTCTGCCTGCTGGCCGCACTGTGCGCACCGCTGGCGGCCCGGCGCCTGACGCGCCCCTTGCACCGGCTGACGCAGGCAGTCGGCGCGCGCGCCGCCGGCCAGGCCGATCCGATTCCGCTGCAAACGGCCTACCGCGAGGTCGAGCTGTTGTCGCGCGCGCTGACCGACGCCGATGCGCGCGAGGCGCGCGACCGCGCCGAACTGGAACAGGTCAATGCCGGCCTGGAAGCACGCATCCAGGAGCGCACGGCCCAGATCAGCGCCAGCCAGGCCCAGCTGCACACCATCACCGACAACATCCCGGCGCTGGTCGCCGATGTCGACCGCACGCTGCGCTACCGCTTTGCCAACCGCGCCTACCTGGACTGGTTCGGCAAAGACCCGGACGAGCTGATCGGCGAGACGATGGAGTCCCTGTACGGCGAGGCCGCGGTGCGCCTGTGGCAGCCTGAACTGGCCCGCGTGCTGCAGGGTGAACGCGTGCAGTTCGAGCGCAGCATGGTGGTGCGCGGCCAGCGCCAGCACAGCATGGCCATTTACCTGCCCTACCGCGACACGCAAGGCCAGATCGATGGCTTCCATGCGCTGGTGTTCGACACCACGGCCAGCAAGGAGCTGGAACTGCGGCTGGAGAACGAGGCCACCCGCGACGCGCTGACCGGCCTGCCCAACCGCCGCCTGCTGCAACGCAACCTGCCCGCCGCGCTGGCGCGTTCGGAGCGCCAGGGCCACAGCCTGGCCTTGCTGTTCCTCGACCTGAACGGTTTCAAGGCCGTCAACGACACGCACGGCCACGAGGCGGGCGACGAACTGCTGCGCCAGGTCGGCCAACGCCTGGTGGCTGCCGTGCGCGTCACCGACACGGTGGCGCGGCTGGCGGGGGACGAATACGTGGTGCTGCTCGAGCCGGTCAGCGATCCGCTGGCCGACCCCGCCGCCGTGGCCGCCAAGATCGACGCGACCATCGCCACGCCCTTCGTGCTCGAGACGGCCACGGTGCAGGTCTCCGTCAGCATCGGCAGCGCCGTCTACCAGCCGCGTTGTGGCACGTCGGCCGACGAACTGCTCTCCGGTGCCGACAGCGCGATGTACGCCGCCAAGCGCTCCGGCAGGAAGCCGATTTGAAACAAAGCGTCCGGCGGCCTTGCGCAGCCGGTGCCGGGCCCCATGTCCTGGGAGCAACGGCCGTCCTGGCCGGCTGAAGGAGCTCCGCCGATGTTCAAACGTGTGTCGCTGCTGTGGACCCTGGTCCGGGGTGACCTGCTCAGGTTCTGGTGGGCGCTGCGCGATCCGCGGGCGCCGCGCTGGTTCAAGCTGGCCGCGGTCGGCCTGCTGGTCTATCTGTTGAGTCCGGTCGACCTGCTGCCCGACGCGATCCCGTTCCTCGGCGTGGTCGACGACCTCGTGCTGCTGCCGCTTGCCCTGCGCTGGCTGCTGGCGCGCCTGCCTGCAGGATTGCAGGCCGACCTGGCGGCCCGCGCCGGCTGAAGGCTCAGCGCCCCGCCGGCACCAGCCGGGCCAGCGCGTCGAGCACACGCGCCACCGACTGGGCCGCGCGCGCATCGGAGAGGCCGCCCTCGGCATCGAAGGCCTCGTTCGCGCGGCCCAGCGCGAACTGCTGCGGCACCACCAGCATGGCAAAGGCCATCTGCAGGTACTGGCGCACGAAGTTCATGGCGCGCAGGCCGCCCAGCGGCCCGGGCGAGGCCGAGAGTAAGCCCACCGGTTTGTCGGCCGTGCTGGCCAGGCCCGCGGGATGGCCATCGGCCGCCTGGATGCGCGACAGCCAGTCGAAGGCGTTGACGAACAGCGGCGTCGGAAAGCCGTTGTATTCGGGTGTCACGACCAGCACCGCCGTGCTTTCGGCAATCGCCTGCTGCAGGGCCAGTGCGCCCGCCGGCACACCCTCTGCCGCCTCCAGGTCGCCGTCGTAGACCGGTAGCGCCAGGCTGCGCAGGTCCAGCAGCTGCGCTTGCCAGCCGCCCGCCTGTGCCATGCGTGCTGCATGCCGCGCCAGCTGGACATTCAAAGACCCGGTGCGTGCGCTGGCGGGGATGATGAGAAGACGGCGTGCAGACATGGATGAACTTCGGGAACAAGAACATGGAACGCCGCCCGACGGGTCGGCCGGGCGGCATTGTGGACCAACTCCGGCGGTTCCCGGTACACCGCCGAGGCTGCCGCGGTCACACGCAGGCGGCCGCCGTCGCTCGGAACATCTGGTCGCCGGCCGAGATCCTGTTGTCCCGGATGCGGTCCGCTTGGCCCGGCCGGTGGCTGCACCAGGCAAGCCTTGCCGCTTGCCGCAGGAGGCGGTCCGCCCCCACATAATCCGCCCGCCACCAACCCCCGGGAGAAGAGATGCACAAGCGACAGTTCCTGGCCAGCGCCGCGCTGGCCGCCGCCGGCGCCGCCCAGGCCCAGAGCACCGCCAAACCGGCCACCAGCGGCCAGCCCACGCTGCTCACGGTCGGTGGCGCGATCGCCAAGGGCAACCGCGGCCCGCTGGACAAGGCGCTGGACCAGATGATGGCCAAGCACAAGGTGCAGTTCGGCACGGCCTACGCGTTCGATGCCGCCGCCTTGCAGCGCCTGCCGCGCGTGCACATCACTCCCACGCTGGAGTACGACAACAAGAAGCACAAGCTGAGCGGCCCGCTGCTGAGCACCGTGCTGGCCAAGGCCGGCGCCGACCTCAAGGCCCCGCTGCGCGTGGGCTTGCGCGCGGTCGACGGCTACAACGCGATCATTTCGTTGGCCGACGTGCAGGCCTACCGGATGGTGGTGGCCACGCACCTGGACGACCAGCCCATGGCTTTGGGCGGCCTAGGACCGCAATGGGCGGTATACGACGCCGACAACCTGCCCGCCTTCAAGGACAAGCCGGTGCACGAGCGCTTTGCGCTGTGCCCGTGGGGCGTCTACTACATCGACGTCGCGCTGCAGGGCTGAGCGCCCCGCCCCGGCGGATCAGTCGCGCTCGCGGTCTTCGAGCGCGCGGTTCAAGCCCAGCGCACCCAGCGTGCAGGCTGCGCCCGACAGCAGGTAGACGCTGACGTAGCCCAGGCCGAAGTGCGCCGACAGGCCCAGCGCCACCAGTGGCGCGAAGGCCGCACCGAACAGCCAGGCGATGTCGGAGGTCAGCGCCGCGCCCGTGTAGCGGTAGCGCGGCGCGAAGTTGGCCGTCACCGTGCCGGACGACTGGCCATACGACAGACCCAGCAGGATGAAGCCCAGCAGGATGAACACGTCCTGGCCCAGCGTGCCGCCATCGAGCAGCGTGGGCGCAAAGCCGCTGAACACGGCGATCATGGCGGCCAAGGTGCCCAGCGTGCGGCGCCGGCCGTAGCGGTCGGCCAGCCGGCCCGAGATCGCGATGCTGGCAGCGCACAGGAAGCCACCCAGCACCTGGATCAGCAGGAAGCCGACGATGGACTGCTCGGTGTAGAGCTGGATCCAGGACAGCGGGAACACCGTGACCAGATGGAACAGCGCGTAGCTGGCCAGCGCGGCGAAGGCGCCGATGAACACGTTGGCGCCCTGCGTGCGCACCAACTCGGTGGCGGAGACGGGCTCCAGCTCCCGCTGCGTCAGCTGCTCCTCCACGTCTTCGGCCACCACCAGCCGCAGCCGGGCGAACAGTGCCACCACGTTGATCGCGAAGGCCACGAAGAACGGGTAGCGCCAGCCGTAGTCCAGGAAGTCGGCATGCGAGAGCGAGCCGTACAGGTAGGCGAACAGCGCGCTGGCCAGGATGAAGCCGATCGGCGCGCCGAGCTGGCCCAGCATGGCGTACCAGCCACGCTTGCCCTTGGGTGCATTCAGGGCCAGGAGCGAAGGCAGGCCGTCCCAGGAGCCGCCCAGGGCCAGGCCCTGGCCGACGCGCAGCGCAGCCAGCAGCCAGACCGCCGTGACGCCCAGGCTCGCGGCGCCGGGCAGGAAGGCGATCCCGGCCGTCGAGGAGCCGAGCAGGAACAGCGCGATGGTCAGCTTGGTGGCGCGGCCCCAGCGCCGCTGGATGGACATCGACACCACGGTGCCGATCGGGCGCGCGATGAAGGCCAGTGCGAACAGTGCGAACGACCACAAAGTGCCGTCCAGCCGCTGCATCTGCGGAAAGAACACCGCGGGGAATACCAGCACCGAGGCGATGCCGTAGACGAAGAAGTCGAAGTACTCGGAGGTCCGGCCGATCACGACACCGACGGCGATGTCGCCTGGATCGACGTGGTTCTCGGTCTCCGGAAAGCGGCCATGCTGGCGTTCGTCGAACGAGAGGGGAAGGCTTGCTGCTTGGCTGATGCTGGACATCGAGCGGTCTCCAGTGGGTTGCCCCTTGCTTAACGTGAAGGCACTATATACCGTCGCATCAGCGCACCAGGGTTGACGTAGGACAAAACGTCCAATCGCCCGGCGACCGAAGCCCGGATACATTCGCGGGTGATCTGCAACCCGGAGTAACCCGCACAGGGTTCACCCGAAAGCCTCGCCCAACAGCATGCGTCGTCTACTCAACATCGCCCGAGGACCGCTTCTACTTGCCCTGGCCGCCCTGCTGGCCGGCTGCAGCAAGATGGTGGTGCTCTTCCCCGCCGGCGACATCGCCGCCCAGCAAGGTCGCCTGGTGGTCATCGCCACCGTGCTGATGCTGCTGATCGTCGTGCCGGTGATCTTCCTGATCCTGTTGTTTGCCTGGCGCTACCGCCAGAACGGCAAGCTGGCCGAGACCGACTACGACCCCGAATGGCACCACTCGACCAAGCTCGAACTGGTGATCTGGTCGGCGCCGCTGGTCATCATCATCGCGCTGGGAGCGCTGACCTGGATCAGCACGCACCAGCTTGACCCCTACCGCCCGCTGGACCGCATCGCCGCCGGCAAGCCGGTGCCCGAGGGCGTCAAGCCGCTGGAGGTGCAGGTGGTCTCGCTGGACTGGAAGTGGCTCTTCTTCTACCCCGAGCAGGGCATCGCCACCGTCAATGAACTGGCGGCGCCCGTGGACCGGCCGATCCGTTTCAAGCTGACGTCCAGCCACACCATGAACGCGTTCTACGTGCCCGACCTGGCCGGCATGATCTACACCATGCCCGGCATGCAAACCGAGCTCAATGCGGTCATCAACAAGCCCGGCGTGTACCACGGCATGTCCTCGCACTACAGCGGCGCGGGCTTTTCGGGCATGACCTTCAAGTTCCATGGTCTGTCCAACGAGGACTTCGACAAGTGGGTGGCCAAGGCCAAGGCAGAAGGCCAGCCGCTGACCCGCGCCGCCTACTCCGAGCTGGCCAAGCCCAGCGAGCGCAACCCGGTCGCGCGCTTCTCCACCGTCGAGAACGGGCTGTACCAGCGGGTGCTGAACCTGTGCGTCGAGGAAGGCAAGCCCTGCATGCACGACGTGATGGCCAAGGATGCCCAGCGCAACCAGGCCCATGCGGCCGCACGCAAGCTCGACGCAGCGGCCGAGGACGCGCTCTGCACCGCCGCCACGCGCACCGATCTCCAGGAATTCTGATCCATGGCCATGACCGAACACACGACCGCGCCCGCCCATTGGCTGCTGGGGCGCCTGACCTGGGACTCGATTCCCATGTCCCACGAACCCATCCTGCTGTGGACCTTCATCGCCGTGGTGATCGGCGGCATCGGCGTGCTTGCGCTGCTGACGAAGTTCCGCTTGTGGGGCCCCTTGTGGCGCGACTGGTTCTGCAGCATCGACCACAAGAAGATCGGCATCATGTACATGGTGCTGGGCATCGTGATGCTGCTGCGCGGCTTCGCCGACGCCGTCATGATGCGCCTGCAGCAGGCCATGGCCTTCGGCGAGAACATGGGCTACCTGCCGCCGCACCACTATGACCAGGTGTTCACGGCGCACGGCGTGATCATGATCTTCTTCGTGGCCATGCCGCTGGTCACGGGCCTCATGAACTACCTCGTGCCGCTGCAGATCGGCGCGCGCGACGTGGCTTTCCCGTTCCTGAACAACTTCAGCTTCTGGATGACCACGGCCGGCGCCATCCTCGTGATGGTCTCGCTGTTCCTCGGCGAGTTCTCCACCTCCGGCTGGCTGGCGCTGTCCAACCTGGGGCACCAGAACCCCGGGGTCGGGCTCGACTACTACATCTGGTCATTGCAGATCGCGGGGGTGGGCACGACGCTGTCGGGCATCAACCTCCTGGTGACCATCGTCAAGATGCGGGCCCCCGGCATGGACATGATGAAGATGCCGATCTTCACCTGGACGGCGCTGTGCACCAATGCGCTGATCGTCGCCTCGTTCCCGGTCTTGACGGCCGCCCTGGTGCTGATGAGCCTGGACCGCTACGTCGGCACGAACTTCTTCACGAACGACCTGGGCGGCAACCCCATGCTCTACGTGAACCTGATCTGGATCTGGGGCCACCCCGAGGTCTACATCCTGATCCTGCCGGCCTTCGGCGTGTTCTCCGAAGTCGTGGCCACCTTCAGCCGCAAGCGCCTGTTCGGCTACACCTCCATGGTGTACGCCACGGTCTGTATCACCATCCTGTCGTACCTGGTGTGGCTGCACCACTTCTTCACGATGGGCTCGGGTGCCAGCGTGAACTCGTTCTTCGGCATCACGACGATGATCATCTCGATCCCGACCGGGGCGAAGATCTTCAACTGGCTGTTCACCATGTACCGCGGCCGCATCCGCTTCACGGTGCCGATGCTGTGGACGGTGGGCTTCATGGTCACCTTCGCCATCGGCGGCATGACGGGCGTGCTGCTGGCCGTTCCGCCGGCCGACTTCGTGCTGCACAACAGCCTGTTCCTGATCGCCCACTTCCACAACGTGATCATCGGCGGCGTGGTGTTCGCCATGTTCGCCGGCATCAACTACTGGTTCCCCAAGGCCTTCGGCTACAAGCTCGACGAGTTCTGGGGCAAGGTGTCGTTCTGGTGCTGGCTGGTCGGCTTCTGGGTGGCCTTCACGCCGCTGTACGTGCTGGGCCTGATGGGCGTCACGCGCCGTGCCAACCACTTCGAGGATCCTTCGCTGCAGATCTGGTTCGTCATCGCCGCCTGCGGCGCCGGCATCGTCGCCATGGGCATCGGTGCCTTCATCGTCCAGCTGGGTGTGAGCTTCCTCAAGCGCGACCAGCTGCGCGACCACACGGGCGACCCGTGGGACGGCCGCACGCTGGAATGGGCCACCTCCTCGCCCCCGCCGCAGTACAACTTCGCCTTCACGCCCGTGGTGCATGAAGTGGACGCCTGGTGGGACATGAAGAAGCATGGCTACAAGCGTCCGCTGGCCGGCTTCAAGGCCATCCACATGCCGCTGAACACCGGCTCGGGCGTGGTCATCTCGGTGCTCTCGCTGGTCTGGGGCTTCGCGCTGATCTGGCACATGTGGCCGCTGGCCATCGCCTCGTTCGCGGCCATCGTCCTCGTGGCCATCGTCCACACCTTCAACTACAAGCGCGACTACCACATCCCGGCGACCGACGTGATCGCCGCGGAGAACGCACGCACCCAACTGCTGGCCCGCCATGTCTGATCTCGCACACCCTGCCAGCGCCGGCGCCGAGCGCGCCTACCACCTGGACCATGAACCGCATCCGGAGAACGGCACCGCGCTGGGCTTCTGGATGTACCTGATGAGCGACTGCCTCATCTTCGCCGCGCTGTTCGCCACCTGGGGCGTGCTGGGCCGCAGCTACGCCGGTGGCCCCGGCGGCGCCGAACTGTTCGACCTGAAGCTCGTGGCCCTCAACACGGCCTTCCTGCTGCTGTCGTCCATCACCTTCGGCTTCGCCATGCTGCGCAAGCAGCTCAACGACAAGAGCGGCACGCTGATCTGGCTGGCCGTCACCGGCCTCTTCGGCCTGGCCTTCCTGGCCGTGGAACTGTATGAGTTCCACCACCTGATCCATGCCGGTGCCGGCCCGCAGAGCAGCGCCGCCATGTCGGCCTTCTTCGCGCTGGTCGGCACGCACGGCCTGCACGTGAGCTTCGGCTCGATCTGGCTGGTCGTGCTCATGGTGCAGATCGCCAAGCACGGGCTGATCCATGAGAACAAGCGCCGCCTGATGTGCCTGTCGATGTTCTGGCACTTTCTGGACGTCGTCTGGATCGGCGTCTTCACCTTCGTCTACCTGATGGGAGTGCTGTGATGGCCTCTGACACCCACGCACACCAAGACGGCCACCACCACGACGACCACCACGGCGATGTCGGCCCGCACAGCTCGATGCGCGAGTACGTGATCGGCTTCGTGCTGTCCGTCATCCTGACGGCCATCCCGTTCTGGCTGGTCATGACCAATGTGATCGAGACCCGCACCACCGCCGTGCTGGTGCTGGGCGGCTTCGCCGTCGTGCAGATCCTCGTGCACATGGTGTACTTCCTGCACATGAACGGCAAGGCCGAAGGCGGCTGGACCATGCTGTCCACCATCTTCACGGTGGTGTTCGTCGCGATCGCGATCGCCGGCACGCTGTGGGTCATGTTCCACATGAACACCAACATGATGCCGGCACACGGCCAGCACCAGCAGCAACCCGCTGCCGCACACCAGCACCACACGCAATGAGGCCTGCGCGCGGCCTGCTCTGGGTGCTGCTGGCCGCCGCCCTGCTCAGCGCGGTGTTCGTCGCGCTGGGCACCTGGCAGGTCCAGCGCCTGGGCTGGAAGAAGGGCCTGATCGCCCGCACCGAGGCGCGCGTCTCTGCCGCACCGGTCGCACCGCCGGACCTGCGGGCCTGGCCCGCGATCCAGGCCGCCCCCGTCGATTTCGAGTACCGCCGCATGCGCCTGCAAGGCGAGTTCCTGCACGCCGACGAGGCCCTGGTGCAGGCCAGCACGGCCCTGGGCGCCGGTTTCTGGGTGCTCACGCCGCTGCGCTTGCCAGATGGCAGCATCGTGCTGGTCAACCGCGGCTTCGTACCGCCCGAGCGACGCGACCCGGCCACGCGCGGTGCCCCCGCGCCGGCCGGCGCCGTGACCGTCACCGGGCTGCTGCGCATCAGCGAGCCGCACGGCGGCTTCCTGCGCGAGAACGACCCGGCGGCCAACCGCTGGCATTCGCGCGACGTGGCGGCGATCGCCGCCGCACGCCGCCTTCCGGCCGACCGCGTGGCGCCCTATTTCGTCGACGCCGAGGCCACGCCGCCCGGCAACACGGCGCCGCAATGGCCCGTGGGCGGGCTCACGGTGGTGCGCTTCACCGACAACCACCTGGTCTACGCGCTGACCTGGTATGCCCTCGCCGGGATGGCCGCGGCGGGCGGCTGGTTCGTGCTGCGCACGGCGCGCCGCGCGCCGGACTGACAATCCGGCCCATGCTTGCTTCCGCCGCCGGCAAGGCACCTCCCGCTGCACGCCCGGCCGGCCCCGACAAGGCCGCCGGCCTCAAGAACCTGCAGCAGCTGATCCAGCTGCGCTGGATCGCCGTGTTCGGCCAGGTGCTGACCATCGAGGTCGTGCACTACGGCCTGCGCATCGCGATCCCGGTCGAGCCCATGCTGACCGTGCTGGCCGGCCTGGTGGCGTTCAACGTGCTCTCGCTGCTGCGCGCACGCACGGGCCGGCGCGTGACCAGCGTCGAACTGCTGGTGGCGCTGCTGGTGGACGTGGCCACGCTCACGGCCCAGCTCTACCTGTCCGGCGGTGCCACCAATCCCTTCGTGTTCCTGTACCTGCTGCAGGTGATCCTGGGCGCCGTGCTGTTGCCGGCCTGGGCCACCTGGACCATGGTCGGCGTCACCTCGGCCTGCTTCGCCGCGCTGGCCCTGTGGGCCCAGCCGCTGGCATTGCAGCCCGACCACCACCGCGGCCTGGCCAGCCCCTACGTGATGGGCCTGCTCGCCAGCTTCGCGCTGACGGCCGCGCTGCTGGTGACCTTCATCACGCGCATCGTGGGCAACCTGCGCGAGCGCGACGAGCGGCTCGCCGCGCTGCGCCAGCGCGCGGCCGAGGAGGAGCACATCGTGCGCATGGGCCTGCTCGCATCCGGCGCCGCGCACGAACTCGGCACGCCGCTGTCCACGCTCGCCGTGATCCTGGGCGACTGGCAGCACCTGCCGCACTTCAGTTCCGAACCCGAACTGGCCGACGACGTGGCCGAGATGCAGGCCCAGGTGGCCCGCTGCAAGGCCATCGTGAGCGGCATCCTGCTGTCGGCCGGCGAGGCGCGCGGCGAATCCTCGCGCGCCACCACGCTCAACGCCTTCCTGGACGACGTCGTCTCGCGCTGGCGCCAGCGTCGGCCTTGCCCCGGCTTCGTGTTCGACAACCAGCTCGGCGACGACCTCGCCATGGTGGCGGATTCGGCCATCCAGCAGATGGTGGGCAACGTGCTGGACAACGCCGCCGAGGTCTCGCCCGACGACGTGCACCTGCAGGCCGCGCGCAGCGGCGACACCCTGGTGCTGACGGTGCGCGACCGCGGCCCCGGCTTTGCGCCGCAGATGCTGCAGCAGCTCGGCAAGCCCTACCAGTCCAGCAAGGGCCAGCCCGGCCGCGGTCTGGGCCTGTTCCTGGTCGTCAACGTGGCGCGCACGCTGGGCGGGCATGTGGCCGCGCGCAACCTGGAAGGCGGCGGCGCCGAGGTGCGTATCACCCTGCCGCTGTCGGCAATTGCCCTGCTGGAGGAAGATGTTGTCGATGACCGATGAGCCCCTGGACCGCCGCCTGCTGATCGTCGAGGACGACGCCGCCTTCGCGCGCACACTGGCGCGCTCGTTCGAGCGCCGTGGCTACGCGGTGCGCGTGGCCACGGGCCTGGAGCAGTTGCTCGTGCAGCTGCAGGACTTCGCGCCCACCCATGCCGTCGTCGACCTCAAGCTCGCTGGCGAAGCCTCGGGCCTGGCCTGCGTGCAGGCGCTCAGCGCGCGCGACGAGGCCATGCTGATCGTGGTGCTGACCGGCTTCGCCAGCATCGCCACGGCCGTGGAGGCGATCAAGCTGGGCGCCTGCCACTACCTGGCCAAGCCCTCCAACACCGATGACATCGAGGCCGCCTTCGGCCGCGCCGCGGGCACGACCGAGGTCGAGCTGACCAACCGCCAGAGTTCCATCAAGACGCTGGAGTGGGAGCGCATCCACCAGATGCTGGCGGAGACCGGCTTCAACATCTCCGAGACCGCGCGGCGCCTGGGCATGCACCGGCGCACGCTGGCGCGCAAGCTGGAGAAGCAGCAGGTGAAATAGCGGTTCGGTTCCGCTCCCTGTTCGGCGACGTGTCCGGGCTGGCCGGGTCCGCGGCCGACATCCGGGCGGTGCTGGCCACCTCTGTCGGCCCGGGCCTCGCAGCACTGGCTACGAGCCGCTCAAGCCGCCCGGCAGTTGCGCCTCGGACGCGCGCGCCGCAGGCGCTGGTGTCCACCGGGCCAGCACGGGAACCAGTGCAAGGGCCAGGAGGGCGGTACCGCCGAACACCGCGACATACATTCCCGCGCTCATCGACGGCGCGATGGGCGCGAAGATGAACAGCAGGTGGAACGTGGCCACCACGATCGCGATGTTGTAGAAGGCCAGCTCCTTGGCGACCGAGGTGCTGAAGTCGGCATCGACCATGCGCAGCAGCAACAAGCCGCTGCCTGTCGATCCGCAGCAGCATCCGAAGATCGTCACGGCCCGCTCGTAGCCGAGCTTGCCGCTCTTGTGGCCAAGCAGCATGCACAGTGCCGCGGTGAAGACCGTGATGGCGACGGTGACCAGCAGGATCGGTACCAGCAAGGCACCCAGTACCGAGAATTTGATGCTCATCAAGGTCCCGACGACCATGAAGTCGACAGCGCCGCCCGTGATGTGCTTCATGGACTCGTCATCGACATAGCGGGCCAGCCCGGCCCGGTCGATGCACCAGCGGATGATCACGCAGATGACGAGTCCGTGCAGGAAGAACAGGTTGTGGCTGAACAGCACATCGAGGTTCAAGCCCCAGGGCGTGAACCCTGCGGCCAGGTCCCGGATCCACACCAGCCAGAGGTGCGTCAGCAGGTAGCCGAGGCCCAGCAGACAGATGTGGTAAGCCAGCGAATCGAGGTTTGCTGGGTGGGTCACCTGGCGCCCCGCCTCGGGTTGCGTCTGGGGCGAGAAGAAGCCCGACAGGAATTCGCCGTCGATCTTCGAAGCCTTGTTCGCGTTCAGGCCCTTGCGGACCATCCATTTCGCCATCGGCACGCCGACCACGAAGGCGACGATGAAGCCCAGGGAAGCGTAGATGAGGCCCACCTGAGCCGCGTTCTCGATGCCGAACTCCTTCTCCCAGATGCCACCGTAGGTCAACGCCTGCCCCGGCCCTTGTGTGAAGCCATGGGTGACGATGGCACCGAGGAAAGCACTCAGATCGGAGCCGGTCACCTGGTCGTAGGCCACGATCACCCCATAGCCCAGGACGCCCTGGGCGCCCAGGCTGATGGTCCAGATCACGGTCAGCCACAAGCCGCCGATGACGATGCTGCCGCCCGACAGCGCTGTGTTCTTGCTGCTGCCTGTCAGACAGAGCGACATGAAGCTCAGCGTGAAGAAGTGGAACGTGAGCGCGACGAAGTCCGATGCCGAGTAGCCCGGCACCAGGTCCATCGACAGAACGGCGAACCCGATGACCCCCCCGGTGACGCTGGCCGGCACCAGCGCATTGCGCAGCAGCGGGACCCACTTCCTGAGCAGAGTGCCCGCCAGCAGCATGGTGACCATCAGGGCAAAGGCAATGATGCCGTGAAACGTGTTTTCCATGTCGACCTTCTCCGTAGGGACTGCTGTCCTCGTGCTGTGATGGGGCGCGGCCGGCGGCGTCGGACGCCCCTCAGGGAAGCCACCCCTGCGGCGGCATCGGCGCCACCTTATGCGGGCCGTTCTTACTTGTAAAATATCATTCAGGCATTGAATGATGCTTTGGATGAATTCATGAGCATCGAACTGCGTCAGCTTCGGCAATTCATTGCCGTCTCCGAAGCCTTGAGCTTCAGCCGTGCAGCCGAGCACCTGGACGTGGCGCAGCCCGCCCTGAGCCGGGGCATCCAGGCCCTCGAACATCAACTCGGCGTCAAGCTCCTGCTTCGCAACAACCGCCGCGTCGAGCTGACAGAGGCGGGGCGCACCTTCTTGAAGGGCAGTCGCAGCCTCATGAAGGACCTGGAAGAGACGGTGCGCCGCACACGCAAGGCGCAGGAAGGTGGGCTGGGATCGCTCACGATCGGCTATACCGACTTCGCCATTTCGGGCGCCCTGCCTCAGCTGGTGGATGGTTTCCGGCGCGCACAACCCGAGGTGGCGCTCGACCTGCTCTACGGCCCGACGCACCAGCAACTGGAGGATCTGCGGACGGGAAAGATCGATGTGGGTTTCCTGATCGGCCCGGCCGGTTCCGACAGTTTGGTCAGCGTGCCGGTCCAGCACGACCGTTACGTTGCGGTGCTGCCGGAGCGCCATCCGCTGAGCCGCGGCGCCGCGGTCGACATCCGCGCGCTGGCGAACGAAGCCTTCATCTTCGGGGTGATGTCACGGTGGCTGCATTTCCGGCGCCACGTCGACGCGCTGTGCCTGCGCTCAGGCTTCACCCCCAGAGTCGTGCAGGAAGCCTACAACACCGAAAGCATCTTCGGGCTCGTGAGCGCGAACATGGGCGTGACGATCCACCTGGAATGCGCACGGAACTACGTATGCCGCGGTGTGGTCATCCTGCCGCTGGCCCATGTGGACGACCTCATCACCACCGAAGCAGTGTGGCGGCCAAGTGGCATGGGTGCGGTGCTGTCGCGCTTTGTCGAGTTCCTGCGCGCGTCGGACCGACCTGCCGAGGCCGGCCCGGCGGCGTCTCGCCAGACCGGCCGACCGCGGCGGCAGCACGGCATCCGCTGACCTCGGCCTGGACCGTTGCTTCCCACGGGCCAGCCTTGTCGCCCCGCACGGCCGGCTCAATCGAGCTTGATGCCCAGCTCCACCGCCAGCTTGATCCAGACCGGCACCTCGGTGTCCCAGTCCTTGCGCGTGGCGGCCAGGTTCTTGGGCTTGTTGGGGATGCCGAAGTTCTCGCGCAGCTTGCTGCCGCGCTCGGTCTCCACGCAGGCCAGCGCCACCTTGTTCAGCGCGAGCAGCACGGCCTCGGGCGTGCCGGCGGGCGCCATCAGGGCCAGGCCGCCCTCCAGCTTGACCAGCGGCGTGTCGATGCCCTGCTCGGCCAGCGTGGGCACGTCGGGCAGCTTGGGCGAGCGGTAGTTGCCGGTGACGCCGATGGCGCGCACGCCGCGCCCCTGCACGGTGGCAAACGCCTGGTAGCTGCCGATGCCGATCTGCGCGGAATTGCCGGCCACATCGATCCACATCGGCGACTCGCCCTTGTACTGCACGGGCTGGATCTTCGTGCCGGCGTGGCGGTTCAGCTGGTCGGCCACCATGTGCGGGTACGAGCCCGGCGCATAGCTGGCCATGTTGGTCTGGCGTGGCGCCTGCGCCCAGGCAATGAACTCGCGCATGGTCCTGGCCGGCACGTCCGGCGCCACCGCCACGGCCAGCGGCCCCGAAGGGAACACGGCGACCGGCGTGAGGTCGGTGTCCAGGTTGTAGGGCAGCTTGCTGTAGAGCACGCGGTTCTGCCACACCGTGCCCGAGGTGGAGACCAGCAGCGTGTAGCCGTCGGCCGGCGCCTTGGCCACCTGGCTGATGCCGATGATGGCGCCACCACCGGGCCGGTTGTCGACCACGGAGGGCTGTCCCAACGTCTGGCTGAAATGGTCGGCGAACAGGCGCGCATAGGCGTCCGTCAGTCCGCCGGGCGGGAACGGCACGACCACGCGCAGCGGTTTGTCGGGCCAGCGCGCGGCCTGCGCATGCAGGCCTGGAACCAGGCCGCCGGCGGCGAGCGTGGCCATGCCCTGCAGGGTGCGGCGGCGCGAGAGGTCGGGGGTCGGGTGCATGCTTGTCTTCCTCCTGTGTGGGGTGGTGCGCGGCGCGCGGGACACGGCCGCCGGGCCGCATCATCGGGGCCGCGGCGGCGTGACGTAACCCGCGGATTCCCGCAGACGCTCAGGGCAGCGGCCAGACCTGCCCGTCGCCCACCGCATGGCAGCGCCGGCCGGGTGCGGCCTCCACGCGCCAGCCGCCGGTGAACTCGCCGAAGGCCGGCAGCCAGGCCTGCCCGGCCTCGGCCACGAAGCTGGGCAGCCGCAGGCGGTCGCGGCCCGGCCCGTGCAGCACGCACACCGGGTGCACATGGCCCGCCAGCACGAAGTGCGTGGCATGCCGCTGCGGATGGTGGCAACAGGCGAACGGGCCCAGCAGGTGCGGCTCGTCGACCACGGCGATGGACAGGCCCGGCGGCGGGTCGCCCGCATGGCTGTCGTGGTTGCCGCGCACCAGCGTGATGGCCAGCGCTGCGTGCTGCGCGCGCCAGAGCGCCAGCGCATCCAGCAGGGCCGGCGTACGCGCCTGCTCGGCGTGCAGGAAGTCGCCCAGCACCACGAGCCTGTGCGCGCCGTGCCGTTCGATCAGCGCGTCGAGCCGGGCCAGGTTGCGCTGCGTGGTACCGGCCGGCACCGGCTGGCCGGCGGCGCGGAAGGTCGCAGCCTTGCCCAGGTGCAGGTCGGCGATGAACAGCGTGCGGCGTGCCGGCCACCACAGGGCCCGCTCGGGCAGCAGCACCAGCGCCTCGCCGGCCCACACCACGCCATGGCCTGGAGTCACAGGCCGTGCCTCCGGCGGGGCGGCTTGCGCGCAGTCTTGCCCAGATCGGTCTGCTGCCCGAACTGCAAGCCAGCCTGCACCTGCGCCAGTTCGTCCTCGCGCTCGCTTGGGGCCCCGCCCCCCGCGGCACGTTCGAGCTGGGCCAGCATGCGCGCGATGCGGTCGGCCACGCGTTCGTTGGACAACTGCTCGCGAAAGCGCTCCACCATGAGCGGGAAGGCGAACGGCGTGGGCCGCGCCAGTGCGCACAGCACCAGTTGGCGCGCGCGCATGCGCTGCAGCGCGGCCTGCAGGCGGCCCACCTCCAGTTCCTGCGCCAGCAGCTCCTGCTCGGCCTGCAGCAGCAGCTGATTCGCCGGGTCGTACTTGCGGAACACCTCCCAGAACAGCGAGGAGGAGGCCTGCAGCTGCCGGCTGCTGCGGCGCTCGCCGGGATGGCTCTGGAAGATCAGGCCGGACACGCGCGCGATCTCGCGAAAGCGCCGCTGCGCGAGTTCGCCCGCGTTGAGGCTGGCCAGCACCTCGGCGAGCAGCGCCGGGCCCTCACTGGCCTGGTGCAACAGCACGGGCAGCAGCGCGGGCCAGTCCACTTCGGTGGCGCTGAGCAGCTCGAAGCCGTAGTCGTTGACGGCGATCGAAAAGGTGCGCGGGGCCTGTTGTGCGGCGCGCCAGGCCAGCAGGCTGGCCAGGCCCAGGTGCACCTGGCGGCCGGCAAAGGGGTAAAGGAACAAGTGCCAGCCCTCGCGCGACTTCAGCGTTTCGGCCAGCAGTGTGTCGGGTGTCGGCAGCGCAGACCACTTCTGCTGCACGTCGAGCAGCGGCCGGGCACGCAGCATCTCGGGGCTGTCATAGCGGCCCTGGCCGGCTTCGGCCAGCTCGATCACGGCGGCGTCGGCCAGCAGCGAGGACAGCGGCATGCGCCCGCCGTTCCAGCGCGGCACGGCGGCCTTTTTCCCGCTGGCGCGCCGCACCCAGGCCGTCATGTCGTGGATGCGCACCAGCTCCAGCAGCCGCCCGCCGAACATGAAGGCATCGCCCGGCTTGAGCCGTGCCGCAAACCCCTCCTCCACGCTGCCGATGCGCGCCCCGCCCATGTACTGCACGGTCATGCTCGCGTCCGACACGATGGTGCCGATGTTCGCCCGGTGGCGGCGCGCCAGCCGTGCCTCGGGCACGCGCCAGACGCCCTCCTCGTCCGGCACCACGCGCCGGTAGTCCGGGTAGGCGCTGAGCGCCGCGCCGCCCTGGCGCACGAAATCCAGGCACCACTGCCAGCGCTGCGCATCGAGCGCGGCATAGGCATGGGTCTGGCGCACCTCGGCATACAGCGCGTCGGGCACGAAACCGCCGCCCAGCGCCACCGTGACCAGGTGCTGGACCAGCACGTCCAGCGGCTGCCGCGGCGGCTCGCGCGCCTCGACCAGGCCGGCCAGCACCGCGGTGCGCGCGGCCGCGCCCTCCACCAGCTCCAGGCTGTGCGTGGGCACCAGCGTGATGCGCGAAGGCCGGCCAGGCGCGTGACCCGAGCGGCCGGCGCGCTGCAGCAGCCGCGCCACGCCCTTGGGCGAGCCGATCTGCAGCACGCGCTCCACGGGCAGGAAGTCCACACCCAGGTCCAGGCTGGAGGTGCAGACCACGGCGCGCAGCTGGCCTGCCTTGAGCCCAGCCTCCACCCACTCGCGCACGGCCCGGTCCAGCGAGCCGTGGTGCAGTGCGATGCTGCCCGCCCATTCGGGCCGCGCCTCCAGCAGCGCCTGGTACCAGATCTCGGACTGCGAGCGCGTGTTGGTGAACACCAGGGCCGTACTGCTCGTCTCCAGTTCCGCCACCACCTGCGGCAGCATCGCCAGGCCCAGGTGGCCGGCCCAGGGAAAGCGCTCGGCACGCGGCGGCAGCAGCGTGTCGATCACGAGCTTCTTGGGCACGGCGCCGCGCACCAGGTGCCCTGGCTGCTGCGGCCCCAGCAGCACCGCCATGGCCTGCTCGAGGTTGCCCAGCGTGGCCGACATGCCCCAGGTGCCCAGCGCCGGCCGCCACTGGCGCAGCCGCGCCAGCGCCAGCTGCACCTGCACGCCGCGCTTGTTGCCCAGCAGCTCGTGCCATTCGTCCACGACCACCAGGCGCAGGTGCATGAACAACTCGCGCGCACCGGCCCGCGCCAGAAGCAGCGACAGGCTCTCGGGCGTGGTCACCAGCACCGTGGGCAGGCGCCGGTCTTGCGCGCTGCGTTCGGCCGAGGTGGTGTCGCCGCTGCGTGCACCGGCTGTCCAGTGCGGCGCCAGGTCGGCCAGCGGCTCGCGCAGCGCCCGCAGGGTGTCGGCGGCCAATGCGCGCATGGGAGTAAGCCAGAGCACCGTGAGCGGCGCGGCGCCGCGCGCAGGTGGCTTGCCAGCCAAGGCGCCCAATGCGCCGAGCCAGACCGCGTAGGTCTTGCCGGCCCCCGTCGTCGCATGCAGCAGGCCGCTCTCGCCCGCGGCCAACGCCTGCCAGACCTCGCGCTGGAACGCGAACGGCTTCCAGCCGCGGGCGGTGAACCAGGTCTGCAGCGCCTTTTTCATTGGGGCGCAGCATGCCACGCGGCCCGCGCGTGCGGCGCAGGACAAGTCCGCGAGATGCGGCCCGCTCAGGTCTTGCCGAGGAAGCCTGCCACGCCGTCGCGGAAGGCCTGGCTGCCGTAGACCTCCCGCACGATGTCCTCGTCGTCCAGCCGCTGCTCGCTGACGATGCGGCGCAGGCTCTCCTTCACCGCCCGGTGCGTGACCGGCGACAGCGCCATGAGCCGCTGCGCGAGCGCATGGGCCGCCGCGTCCAGCGCATCGGGCGCCACCACGGCATGCACGAAGCCGCAGGCCTGGACCTCGGCGGCCGTCAGGTGGTCGGCCAGCAGCAGCATGCGCTTGACGCGCGGCACGCCCAGCGCCGCCACCAGCCGCGCGATGTTGCGCGAGGACAAGGTGTTCGACAGCGTCTTGGCGATCGGCGCGCCGAAGCGTGCGCCCTCGCTGCAGATCCGAAAGTCGCAGGCGGTGGCCAGCGCCAGCCCGCCGCCCACGGCCCAGCCGTCCACGACGGCCACGGTCGGCACCGCGATGCGCTCGACCGCGTCGATCACGCGCTCGACGAAAGCCTCGTAGGCGATGCCCTCGCCGCCGTCGGCGAAGTCCCTGAAGTGGCCAATGTCCGTGCCCGAGATGAAGGACTTGCCGCCCGCGCCCTTGAACAGCACGCTGCGCACGGCCGCGTCGCGCCCGCAGGCGGCGATGCATTCCAGCAGCGCGTCGTACATGGCGTGCGTCATCGCGTTGTGGCGCTCGGGCCGGTCGATCAGGATCTCGGCCGCACCCGAGGCGTGCATGCTGAGCTTCACGGATTGCGCGGAACTCATGCCGTCGCCCGGATCTCGGCCAGGATCTCGTCGGTGTGCTCGCCCAGCAGTGGCGGATGCCGGCGCACCTCTTGCGGCGTGCCCAGCAGCTTGACTGGAAAGCCGATGTTCTTGACCTTGCCCTCGATCGGGTGGTCGATCTCCATGCACATGCGCCGGTGCCTGCCGTGCGCGCCCTCGAAGGCCTCGGGGTAGCTCAGGATGGGCCCGGCCGGGATGCCGGCGGCCAGCATGGCATCGATCCAGTCTTCGCTGTCGCGCTGGGCGAACTCCTGCTCCAGCGCCACGATCAGCGCCTCGCGGTGCTTCAGCCGCAGCGACACGGTCGCGTAGTCGGCATGCTCCACGAGGTCGGGCCGGTCCAGCAGCGCACACAGTTTGGCCCACAGCTTCTGGTTGGTCGCGCCCATCACGAAATAGCCGTCGCGCGCCTGCACCGCCTGGTAGGGCGCGCTCATCTTGTTGCTGGTGCCCAGCTTGGTCGGCGCGGCGCCGGTACCCCAGTACTCCGACATGTCCCAGATCGAGAAGGCCATGGCCGCGTCGAACAGCGAGGCGTCGATGTGCTGGCCTTGCCCTGTCTTCTGCGCGCCGATGTAGGCGGCCAGCAGGCCGTAGGTGGCGAACAGCGCGCAGCCGATGTCGGCCACCGGCACGCCGGCCTTGACCGGCTTCTCGCCCGGGTAGCCGGTCACGCTCATGACACCGGACATGGCCTGCGCCATGAGGTCGAAGCCCGGCCGCGTGGCCCAGGGCCCGCTCTGGCCGAAGCCCGAGATGCTCACGTAGACGATCTTCGGGTTGATCTTCTGGATGGATGCGTAGTCGATGCGCAGGCGCTGCACCGCGCCGGGGCGGTAGTTCTCGACGATCACGTCGGCCGTCTCGGCCAGCTTGTAGAAGTCGGCGCGGCCCTCCTCGGTCTTGAGGTCCAGCGTCAGCGAACGCTTGTTGCGGTTCATGTTCAGGAAGCCCATGGAATCGGGCCCCTTCATCTTGAAGCCCATGGCGCCGCGCGTCTGGTCGCCGCCGGGCGGCTCGACCTTGATCACGTCGGCGCCCAGGTCGGCCAGCATCATGCAGGCGAAGGGGCCGGCCATGACCTGGCTCACGTCGAGCACGCGGATGCCTTGCAGCGGCAGGGGGCGGGTTGCAGTCATGTCAGCCTTCTTCCGTGATCTTGGCGGTGCGCACCACATCGCCCCATTTCTTGAACTCGCTGGCCATGAAGCCGGCGAACTTGTCGACGGAGCCGCCGCCGTCCTCGACGCCGAAGCCGTCGAAGCGCGCCACCACGTCGGGCATGGCCAGCACCTTGTTGATGTCGGCGTTGATCTGCGCGGCCAGGTCCCTGGACATCTCCTTGGGGCCGACAACGCCGTACCAGCTGGACACGTCGAAGCCCTTGAAACCCTGCTCGTCCATGGTCGCGAGTTCCGGGAAGCCCTTGGCGCGCTTGACGCGGGTCTGCACGATGGCGGCGGTCTTCTTCGCCTTGATTTGCGCCGTGGCCGCCGTCATGGTGTCGAAGCTGTAGTCGATCTGCCCGCCGATCAAATCGGTCTGCAGCGGGCCCGAGCCCTTATAGGGCACGTGGATGCTCTGCACGCCCGCGGCCGTGTTGAACATCGCCGCGCACAGGTGCTGCACCGAGCCCGTGCCCGACGAGCCGAAGCTGATCTTGCCGGGGCTCTTGCGGCATTCCTCCACCACCTCGCGCACCGTGGTCGCGCCCTGCCGGTTCGCACTGGTCACCAGGATGTGCGGCGTGGCGCCCACCATGGCGATGGGCGCAAAGTCCTTGAGCGGGTCGTAGCTGATGGCCTTGAAGATGTGCGGCCCGATGGCATGCGTGTTGACATGCGCCATCAGCAGGTTGAGCCCGTCGGTGAAGCGCGTCTGCGCGAAGAAGCCGGCCGCCAGCGCGCCGGTGGCGCCAGGCTTGTTCTCGATGATCACGCTGCGGCCCCACAGCTCGGACAGCTTCTGGCCGACGATGCGCGCGAACACGTCGGTGCCGCCGCCGGGTGCCCAGCCGACGTAGATCTTGACGATGCCCTTGGGCAGTTCGGTAGTGGCCTGGGCCCAGGGGGCGGACAGCACAGCCATGCTGCCCGCGATGAAGTGTCGGCGTCTCATGCGCGGTCTCCTCGTTGGTGGTGGCGCTACTGTTGCGTAGCGCCCCGAGGCCGGCAATGGCGTGCAGGACATGCCTGGATTCGCGATCCGCGAAACCGGCAGGCCGCCAACGCTAGGGCGTCAGCAGCTGGGCCACCACGTTGCGCAGCGTCTGCTCCTGCGCATTGCCCTCGACGCAGGACAGCACGTAGCTGCGCCGGTGCCAGTCGCCTTCGAGCTCCGCCGTGCCCAGCGCGTCCTCGGGGTGGAAGCTGCGCAGCACCTCGGGCGGCATCAGGCCCACGCCCAGGCCGTGGCGCACCAGGGCCAGCATGGTGTCGAAGCCGCTGGCCGAGAAGTCGTTGGGAAACGCCCGCCCACGGCTGCGGTAGGCGCGCTGCACCGCCGCCAGCACGGCGGAGCCCTTGCCCAGGCTGACGATGGGCAGCTCCAGTAGTGCATCCAGCCCGAGCGGCCCGGCCCCGAAGGCGAAATGCCGCCGGCTGTAGACCAGCACCAGCCGGTCCTGCCGGTAGTCCGATTTGGGCAGGTCCAGGAAGCCGCTGCTCTTCTCGTAGATGCCGACGTCGATCACGCGGTCGCGCAGCAGCTGCTGCACGATCTTGCTGTTCTCCTCCAGCACCTTGAGCGTGATCTGCGGGTAGGCAACGCGCAGCCGCGCGATGTCGGCCGCGAGGAACTGGATGATCGCGGCCTTGGGTGCGCCGATGATGATGCGCCCGTCGCGCCCATGGCCCAGCGCCTGGGCATCGCCTGCGAGCCGGTCGATCAGGTTGTCGATCTGGCGGATGTGGCCCAGGAGGCGCTCACCCGCCTCGGTCACCTTCACGCCATGCGGCTGGCGCTTGAAGAGCCTGGTGCCGAGCTGCGATTCCAGGTCGGTCAGGCGGCGCGAGGCGGCCGCCACCGCCAGGTTCAGCCTGTCGGCCGCACGCGAGATGCTGCCTTCCTCGGCGACCATGAGGACCAGCTGCACCGTGGTGGAATCGAGCTTCATGCGCTCAGCGCGCGCCCTCGCGTTCGCGCAGCAGGTGGTAGAGCACGATGGCGCCGAAGGTCGCGGTGCCGATGCCGCCCATCTTGAAGCCCGCGATCGACAGCGTGAGGTCCCCTGCCCCGGCCGTCAGCGCCACGCCGGCCGTGATCAGGTTGCGCGGGCGCGAGAAGTCGACCTTGCTCTGCACCCAGATGCGCCCGCCCGTGGCCGCGATGAGGCCGAACACCACCAGCGCCAGGCCGCCGATCACCGGCACCGGCAAGGTCAGGATCAGCGCGCCGAACTTGGGCGAGAAGCCCAGCGCCAGCGCCACCAGCGCGGCCACCACGAAGACCAGCGTGGAGTAGATCCGCGTGACCGCCATCACGCCCATGTTCTCGGCGTAGGTGGTCACGCCGGTGCCGCCGCCGGCGCCCGAGACCATGGTGGCGATGCCGTCGGCCATGAAGGCGCGGCCCATCAGCGGGTCGAAGTTGCGGCCCGTCATGGCCGCCAGTCCCTTCACGTGGCCCAGGTTCTCGGCCACCAGGATCACGGCCACCGGCGCGATCAGCAGCATGGCCGTGCCATCGAACACCGGCGGGCTGAACCTGGGCAGGCCGATCCAGGCGGCCTGGCCCACGCCCGAGAAGTCGATCGGCTTGGCCCAGCCCAGGCCGTTGGCGGCAATCCAGTACAGGGCATAGCCGCACAGCGCGCCGAGCAGGATCGGCAGCCGCCCGGCCACGCCATGGCTGCGCACCGCGATGAGGCCCACGGACAAGGCCGTCAGCATGCCGATGCCCGTCTCCACCGGCGTGGCGCCGAGCATCTTGACCGCCACCGGCGCCAGGTTCAGGCCGATGGCCGCCACCACGGTGCCGGTCACGATGGGCGGCATGAGCCGCTCGATCCAGCCCGTGCCGGCCACCTGCACGACCAGGCCGATGAGGAAATAGACCAGCCCGCAGGCGATGATGCCGCCCAGCGCCACGCCGATGTTGGCGTTGGCGTTGGCGCCGCTGCCTGCGTAGCCCGTGGCTGCGATCACCACGCCGATGAAGGCGAAGCTCGAGCCCAGGTAGCTCGGCAGCCGCCCGCCCGTCATCAGGAAGAAGATCAGCGTGCCGATGCCGGAGAAGAAGATCGCCGTGTTGGGGTCGAAGCCCATCAGGATGGGCGCCAGCGCCGTCGAGCCGAACATGGCCACCACGTGCTGCACGCCCATGGCGATGGTCTGGGCCGTGGGCAGGCGTTCGTCGGGGGCGACTTCGCCGCCGGTCTTCAGGGTCCAGTGCGGGAACAGGCTGGCCATGCAGATCTCCTTGTTGTCGTTGGTGAGAGGGTCGCGCGCAGGCCGCCGCCTGGCGTGCGCGGGCGCCATTGTGGGGCAGCGGGAAACCGGCCGCGGGTGCGGCGCCTTGGCGCGCTTCAGCCGCCCGCGGGCCTGGGCGGCACCACGAGCACGTCGCTCTCGGCCAGCTCCAGCACACGCTCGGCCACGCTGCCCAGCAACAGGCCGGTGAGGCCGGAACGGCGCTGCGTGCCCAGCACCACGAGCTCGCCCAGGTGCTCGGCGCCATGCTCGCGCAGCAGCAGGCCAGGGTCGCCATAGGCCAGGCGCAGCGTGGTGCGCGCGCGCACCTCGGGCGGCAGCGGCGTGGCGTCCAGGAACAGGCGCGCCTGCTCCTCGGCCACGGCGCGGCCGGCCTGGCGCGCCTGCTCCACATCCATGCCGGACAGCAGCGGATACGGGTTGCCGAAGGCGTGGAACAGCGTGAAGCTGGCCTGCGGGAACAGCGCCACGGCGGTCTGCAGCGCATGGCGCGCGTGCTCGGAGAAATCGCTGGTCACCAGCACCTGGCTGTAGGCGGCCCGGGCGCGCTCGCGCACCACGAGCAGCGGCACGGGGGCGCGGCGCGCCAGCGCCTCCACGGTCGAGCCCAGCAGCACGCGCGCGAGCGCCTCGTGGCGTGCCACGCCGGTCACGATGAGGCCACAGCGCTCGGCCTGGGCCACGGCCAGCACGGTGCTGGTCAGTTCGCCCTGCTCCACATGCACGATGGGCGGCACGGTCGCGTCGGCCAGGTCGGCACGCAACCGGCGCTCGGCCTGGCGGCGTGCGGCACGCTGTGCCACGGCGTCGGACGACAGCGCCAGCACCGGGTGCAGGACCAGGCCCGCACTGGGCGGCACCACGGTGAGCGCCACGAGCGGCACGCGCCATTCGCGCGCCAGCAGCAACGATCGGTCGAGGGCGCGGTCGCTGCGCGGGCTCAGGTCGGTGGCCAGCAGCACGCTGCGGCGCATGGCTTCGGTCATGTGGTGTTCCTCTCGGTTCGTCCGTGGCCGCCGCACCGGCCCCGTCGCAGACGGTCCGGCACCGGCGGCCAGATGATGGCCATGGTACGGGCCACGGGCAGGCATGGGGACCGCGCGGCGTTGGCGCATGATCGGCCGGCAGACCATGCCCCTCAGACAAGACAAGCCCGCACCCAGGCGCGCGCAACAGCCGCCTGGACCCGTCGTCCTGCCCACCGCCACCAGTCCGCAGGAGGCGCCATGAGCGTGCTGAGCCTGTCCATGGTCGTCCTGGCGGCTTTGATCCACGCCACCTGGAACCTGCTGGCCAAGCGCGCCGCCCATGCCGGCACGGCCTTCGTGGCCGCCAGCACGCTGGTGGCCTGTTCGGCCTACCTCCCCTGGGTGCTGTGGCATCTCACGCACGGCGGCATGCCGCTGAACGGCCCGGTCATGGCCTGCATCGTGGCCAGCGGCCTGCTGCACCTCGTCTACAGCATGTGCCTCCAGAAGGGCTACCGCGTGGCCGACCTGTCGGTGGTGTACCCGGTGGCACGCGCCACCGGGCCGCTGCTGTCATCCATCGGCGCCTTCGTGCTGCTGGGCGAGGCGCCCTCGGCGCACGGGTTGCTGGGCCTGGCGGCGATCGTGCTGGGCATCGGTTTGATCTGCACCGACGGCCGGCTGGCGATGTTCCGCCAGCCGCGCGCGCTGGCTGGCGTGCGCTGGGGCGGCGCCACGGGCGCGCTGATCGCCGGCTACACCGTGGTCGATGCCTACGGCGTGAAGGTGCTGGGCGTGGGGCCGGTGGTGCTGGACTGGTGTTCCAACCTGGTCCGGCTGTGCGTCCTGGCGCCCTGGATGCTGCGCAACCGCGGCCCCGCGCTGGCCGCCATGCGCGGGCACTGGTGGCTGGCGGTGGCCGTGGGCCTGCTCTCGCCGCTCTCCTACATCCTGGTGCTGGCTGCGCTGGAGATGGGGGCGCCGCTCAGCGTGGTGGCGCCCACGCGCGAGATGTCGATGATGGTGGGCGCGCTGTTCGGCCTGCTGATCCTGCGCGAGCGCGTCGGCCCGGGCAGGGCCGCGGGCTGCGTGCTGGTGGTGCTGGGCGTGCTGCTGCTCAGCGGGGCGTGGTGAGCGACTCGCGCAGGATGCGCCGGATCTCCAGGATCGCCAGCGGATGCTCCTGCACGCTGTGCTCGGACGGCAGCACGCGCTCCGAGGCGGCGCCCGCCAGGTGCGCGCTGGCATAGGGCACGATGCCGTCGCTGGCTTCGGCGCGTGGCAGCGCCATGTCGGCCTGGCCGAGGATGGAGTGGTAGCGAACGCGCGGGCTGATCGGCAGGTTGGCGGCGGCCTGCACGAAAGGGTCGCTGTCGCGCAGGTTGTCGATGCTGTTGGGGATGCGCTGCGGCCCCGGATCCTTGCCGTCTGGCCCCGGGCGGCCGAACAGGCCCGTCACGTCGCCGATCTGCTCCAGCATGGCCAGCGGCAAGGTCACGAAGTTGGCGATGCGGCGCGCCAGCCGGCTGCCGGCGAACGGCGTGCCGCGGTGCGGGGCGGCGATGAAGACCGCCTCGCTGACCTGCGGCAGCGGCTCGAAGGAAAAGAACGGCGCCAGGTGCTCATGTGCCTCGCGCGCCGCCGGTTCGGCCGGCAACAGCGACCACAGGCGCTCGCCCGCCGACGACACCAGCAAGCGCGCCAGCACGCCGCCCATGCTGTGGCCGACCAGCACCATGTTCTGCGAGGCCACGGCCTGGCCGCTCGGATCGAAGTGCGCCAGCGTCTGCAGCAAGGCCTCGCGGATGGCCTTCTGGTTCAGCGCCAGCGGCGCATTGCTCGGGTAGTAGACCTGCCAGATCTGGTAGCCCTGCCGCAGCACTTCGTCGCCCATCACTTCGTTGGCCACGTTGATCCAGGCCTCCGGGCTGCTGGCCAGGCCGTGCAGCATGACGATGGTGCGGCGCTTGGGGTCGTAGGGCTGCATGAGCTCGATGCGCGGGCGCACGATGCCATCCGACAGGCCGAAGAGCGTGCGCAGCGACTGCGTGGCAAAGCCCGCGCGCGCCAGCCACAGGCCGTAGCCGGCCGTGAAGTTGGCGGCCAGCGGCACGCGCTCGCCCGCCAGCGGCGCCTGCACGCTGCGGTAGGGGTCGTACAGCATCAGTTGCACCGCGCGGCCGGCCAGCACGTCGGGCAGCGTGCTGCCTTCGAAGCGCAGCAAGGCCGTGATCGCCGGAAAGCGCGTGGTGTCGAACGGCCGGGCCGGGTCGGCATCCCCGGGCGGGGGCAGCACGGCCACGAGTTCGGCGCCGAAGCCGTCGCGCCGGTAGCTGTTGCGCAGGCCCGTGAAGCGAAGCGACGAGGCCGGCAGCAGTTCGTCGGGCATGGGCGAATCCGGCGGCAGGGCCAGATCATCG
Organism: Pseudorhodoferax soli; assembly: GCF_003337555.1. Lineage (GTDB taxonomy): Bacteria > Pseudomonadota > Gammaproteobacteria > Burkholderiales > Burkholderiaceae_C > Pseudorhodoferax > Pseudorhodoferax soli. Next base: position 430,971 of record NZ_QPJK01000003.1, read on the forward strand.
GCATGGCTGTCGATGCGCCAGCCGCCCAGGGCCAGCGTCTCGCCGCGCTGCGCGGCCGGTGTGGCGCTGTAGACCTTGAACAGCCGTGTCACGGTCTGCTGCACGGCGTAGTTGTAGTAGTCGCGCACCTGGGTCTGGCGGTCTTCGAAGGCCCGCTCGCCAGGCCGGCGCGCCGTGAAGAACAGGTAGGCGTAGGCATGGCGCGCGGTTTCCAGCCAGGCGTCCAGCACGATCTCGTCGGCGGCCAGGGCATTGTCGGCGGCCAGGGCGTTCTCCAGCCAGAGCTCGGCCAGGGCCGACAGCCGCTGCTCCTCGCTGATGCCGCCCGAGATGCCCAGCGCGCCCCGGCAGGCCACCGGCCGCTCGCGGCAGTCGGCGATGCCGACCACGCGCAGCACCTCCTGCGCGGTCTCGCTGAGCCGGCCCGTGGTCAGCACGTCGCCGCGGCGCTCGGCCAGGTACCTGGCCGGCGAGATCGAGGTGACCGTCACGCCGGCGCAGCCGGTCAGCAGCACCAGGGCCAGCAAGGCGGCCAGGCGGCGCATCACGGTGCGGCCTCCATGCCCGGCACGCCGCGGCGGATCGCAAGGGAAAACTGCGGATCTGCATCGGCCGCCCGGGCGCGTTCGGTGATGCGGCCGGCGCGGCGCAGCTCCTCCACCGCGTGGCCCGGCACCAGGCCGCCCACGCCCTGCAGGTACTCGGGCAGGTAGCCCGATGCCAGCAGCCGCCAGTCCAGCGGCAGGCCGCCGACGATGCGCCGCGCCATCTCGTAGACGATGGTGGTGCAGTTGGCGGTCAGCGTGCTGTAGAAGCGCGGCCGGCGGGCCAGGGCCTCGGCCTCGGCCAGGTAGGCCAGGAACAGCGCGCGCTGCGCCGCCGGCGCCAGCTGCACGCGGTACAGGTAGACGTCCTCGCCGCGCACATTGGTGCGCACGCGCAGGATGTCGCGCTCGTCGGCCGCCACCAGGCTCAGCTCGTACTGCTTGAAGAAGCCGGCGATGGCCGAGAAGGATTCGCCACGCTCCTTGCGGATCTCGATGGAAAAGGCGAGCTGCTCGATGCCGCCCTTGCCATCGTCGAAACCGAACGAGACCAGCGTGTGCGCGATGGCCGGGCCCATCCAGTAGGACAGCGCCATGTCCACCGTGCGCAGCCGGTCCAGGTCGATGCGCCGGGTCTCCCAGCGCTGGGTGTAGTCGGTGTCGCTGCGCCAGTCGAAGTGGCGCACGTTGGCAAGCGTCACCACGCTGCCCTCGACCTGCGCCTGCAGGTGCCGCGCCACGTCGTCGGCCCAGACGCGCTCGTCCGACGGCGCGATACGCACCCACCAGCCCAGCAGCAGCGCGAACGCCACGGCGTAGGCCAGCACGGGCCGGGCCGCGCCCTCGCGCCACAGCAGCACGATGGCGGCCAGCGCGAACAGCGCCCAGGCGCCGGCCACCACGCTGGCCCAGGGCGCGGGCAGCGGCAAGCGGTAGTGCAGCGCGGGCACGGCCCACAGGCTGGACAGCAGCAGCGCCAGGGTGCAGGCGGCGCGGCCCATCATCGGGTCTTCGGGTGCAGGTTCATGGTCGGGCCGGATTATCCGGGCGCCGGTTCAGCCGCCCTCGTGCCGGGCCGTGGCGCGGGCTGCGGCCTGGCGCGCCACTGCCAGGCGCTTGCGCAGCGAGATCTCGGACAGGTCCAGCTCGCCCACCAGCGCGCGCAGCGACTCGTCGTTGATGCGGTGGGCCTGACGTTCGGCGTACAGGGTGTTGCGCTCCACATGCAGCGCGTTCAGGCGCAACTCCATCTCCAGCAGGTAGCGCTGGCGGCGCTGGCGCACGGCCTCTGGCGATTCGGCCTGGGCCTCGGGGGTGGTCGGCAGGGCCGGGTCTTCCAGCAGGTCGATCCGCTTGCGGTAGTCCTGCGTGAGCCGGCCCACGGCCTCCTGCACCTGGGCCAGCCGCTCGGGGTCGGTGGTCGCCGGGGTCTTCCTGGCCATGTGGGCGATGGCGGCCTTGCAGGCCGCCACCCGGGCGTTGCGCTCCTCCTGCAGCGATGCCGGCTCGCCGGCCGGCGGCAGCCGGCGCAGCACCAGCGGCAGGCCCACGCTGCCGATCACCAGCGTGAACAGGATGGTGGCCGTGGCCAGGAAGACCAGGTGGTCGCGCGCGGGAAACGCCGCGCCGCCGGGCAGCAGCAGCGGCACCGACAGCGCACCGGCCAGCGTCACGGCGCCGCGGATGCCGGCCAGCGTGGTGGCCAGGGTCAGCAGCGGCGAGGGCTGCTCCGCCATGGAGCCGCGTTCGTGCGCGCGCCACAGGCTGCCCCGCACACCCAGCGTGAGCCAGATCCAGCGCAGCCCCAGCAACGCCAGCGTGATCAGCAGCGCCTCGCCGGAGGGCTGCCACCAGTCCTCGCCCGCGGCCGCCAGCGTGGTGCCCACGATGGAGGGCAGCTGCAGCCCCAGCAGCAGGAAGATGGCGCCGTTGAAGGCCGCCTCCACCATGGTCCAGATGCCCTCGGTCTGCATGCGCTCGGCCACGAACTCGCTGCGCCGCAGGTCGGCGAAATTGGTCGTCACGCCGGCCGCCACCGCGGCCAGGATGCCAGAGACGCCGATGTGCTCGCCCACCAGGTACGCCGCGAACGGCAGCAGCACCAGCAGCAGCACCATCTGCGTGGCGGCCACGTCGCCCACGCGCCGCGTGACGGTCTCGCGGCCCAGGGCGAAGGCCCAGCCCAGGCCGGCGCCCACGGAGAGACCGCCCAGCGCCACCCACAGGAACTCCTTGCCGGCGTCGGCCCACGAGAAGGCGCCCGTCAGCGTGGCCGCCACGGCGAACTTGAGCGCCACCAGGCCCGAGGCGTCGTTCAGCAGCGATTCGCCTTCCAGCACATGCATGGTCTTGGCCGGCATGCCCAGGTTGCGCGTGATGGCCGAGACCGCCACCGCGTCGGTCGGCGAGATGACGGCGGCCAGTGCGAAGGCCACCGTGAGCGGCATCTCCGGGATCATCCAGTGGATCAGGTAACCGAGCCCGACCACGGTGAACAGCACCAGGCCCAGCGCCAGCCGCAGGATCGGCCGGTGCAGCGCGAAGAACTCGCGCTTGGGGATGCGCCAGCCGTCGGCGAACAGCAGCGGCGGGATGAACAGCAGCAGGAACAAATCGGGATCGAAGGCGATGTGCAGCCCCTGCCGGGGCCAGGACAGCGCCGCGCCGAGCGCGATCTGGATCAAGGGCAGCGGAATGGCGCGCAGGTAGCGCGCCGCGATGCCGGTCATGGCTCCGAGCAGGAGCACCAGCAGCACGGTTTCGACGGTATGCATGTGAAGAGGCGGACCCAGGGGCGGCGGTGACCCGCCGGTGCCATTCTCGCCGCCGCCGTGCACGGGCCGGGGCGTGCCCTCGCGTGGCGGGCAGAATGCCAGCAGCCCACCGGGGCTGGCGGCGCATGCGTGCAACGCCGGCCCGGCCTTTGCGGAGCACCTCCATGACATCCTTCACCGTCGTGCTGAACTGCGGCTCGTCGAGCATCAAGTTCGCACTCTTCGACGCCGCCGCGCCGGACCGCCATCCCGCCTGGAACGGCAAGGTCCAGGGCATCGGCGGCCCGGCGCCCGACTTCGGCGCCAGCACCGTGCCGGTGGGCCCCCTCGCGCTGGGCACGGAGCAGCCCTACACCCGGGCGCTGCAGCGCATCCGCGAGGAAATCCTGCGCTGGCTGGATGGCCGGCCCGTGGCCGCCGTGGCCCACCGTGTGGTGCACGGCGGCGCCCGCTACCAGGCCCCGGTGCGCGTGGACGCCCAGGTGCTGGCCGAGCTCAAGGCCCTGGTGCCGCTGGCGCCGCTGCACCAGCCGTTCGCGCTGGAGGCCATGGAGATCCTGCTGCGCGAGCAGCCCGACCTGCCCCAGGTGGCCTGCTTCGACACGGCCTTCCACCGCAGCCTGCCGCTGGTGGAGCAGGTGCTGCCCCTGCCCTACGCGGCCTTCGAGCGCGGCCTGCGCCGCTACGGCTTCCACGGGCTGTCGTACGAGTACATGGCGCTCGCGTTGGACGAGCGCTTCGGCGCCGGTGCACGCGGCCGCACCGTGGTCGCCCACCTGGGCAGCGGTGCCAGCCTGTGCGGCATGCTGGACCTGAAGAGCGTGGCGACCACCATGGGCTTCTCCGCGCTGGACGGCCTCATGATGGGCACGCGCACCGGCGCGCTGGATCCCGGCGCCGTGCTCTACCTCATGGAGATCGAGAAGCTCACGCTGCAGCAGGTGGGCCGGGTGCTGTACCACGAGTCGGGCCTGCTGGGCGTCTCGGGCATTTCGGCCGATCCGCGCGAGCTGCTGGCCTGCGAGGCCGACGCGCCGCGCGCCGCGCTGGCACTGGCCCTGTACGTTCGCCGCGCGGTGCGCGAGATCGGCTCCATGGCCGCCGCGCTCGGCGGGCTGGACCTGCTGGTCTTCACGGCCGGCGTCGGCGAGCACAGCGTGGTGCTGCGCCAGCGCATCTGCGCCGCGCTGGGCTGGCTGGGCGTGGCGCTGGACGACGCGGCCAACGCACGCCATGCCGGGCTGATCTCGGCCCCCGCCAGCGCGGTGCGCGTGGCGGTGGTGCCGACCAACGAGGAGTGGATCGCGGCGCGCCATGCCCAGGAGGTGCTGGCCCCCCTCTGACCGGCTGCACGCAATGGCCGCTGCCGGACGGCCGGCGCCGGCTCAGTCCAGGCGGATCGGCGGGCGCACGCGCGCCTGGATGCGGTCGACCAGCCACAGCAGGCCGCCGCGCCAGAAGCCGTGCAGCCGCGCCTGGTGGCTGCGGTACAGCATGGCGTGGCTCAGCTGCGCAAGCCGGCCGCGGATGATGCCGCCGTCGAAGAAGCCGAACCGGCCCAGCGAGCCGAAGGCGTCGTAGTCGGCCAGCGAGACCAGCGCGCCGAAATCGCGGAAGCGGAACGGCGGCACCGTGCGGCCCGCCGCCAGCACGTCGGGCAGGTAGCGCACCAGGTGGCGGGCCTGCTGGTGCGCGACCTGCGCGGTGGGCGGAAGCGGCCGTTCGCTGCCCGGCAAGGTCAGGCTGGCGCAGTCGCCGACGGCATAGATGGCCTCGTCGCGCGTGGTCTGCAGCGAGGGGCGGACCAGCAGCTGCTGGCTGCGGCTGGTTTCCAGTCCGTCCAGCGTGGCCAGCACCGCAGGCCCCTTGACGCCTGCCGCCCAGACCTGCAGCGTGGCCGCCAGCAGGCTGCCGTCCGCCAGCTCCAGGCCCTCGGCACGCGCGGCCTTGACCTGGGTGCCGGTGCGCACGCGCACGCCCAGGGACTGCAGGCGCTGCTGCGTGGCGGCCGAGATGTCCTGCGGGAACGCGGCCAGCAGCCGCGGCCCGGCCTCCAGCAGCGTGATGGTGAGCCGCTCCGCCAGGCCGCTTGCGCCATAGGCCTCGGCGGTCTCGGTCAGCTGCACGAGTTCGGCCGCCAGCTCCACGCCCGTGGCGCCGCCGCCCACGATGGCGATGGACAGGGGCTGCGCCATGGCCACGCACTGCAGCATGCGCAGGCGTACTTCGCGGCAGAAGGCGTCGGCCTGCAGCCGCGAATCGATGGCATGGCAATGCGCGGCCACGCCCGGCGTGCCGAAGTCGTTGGCCTGGCTGCCCAAGGCCAGCACCAGCAGTTCGTAGGGGAGTTCGCGCGCCGGCACCAGCAAGCGGCCGTCCTCGGCGTGCAGCGGCGCCACCTGCACCACGCGGCGCGCGCGGTCCAGGCCGCTCAAGGCGCCCGGCTGGTAGACGAAGCCCGCATCGCGCGCCTGCGCCACGTAGGTGGTCTGCTGCTGGGCGATGTCGCGCGTGCCGGCCGCGATGGTGTGCAGCATGGGCTTCCAGACATGGGCCGCGTCGCGGTCCAGCAGCGTGACCGTGGGCGCGCCGGGCCGGTTGCGCCAGCGCCGCCCGAGCACCGTGGCGATCTCCAGCCCCGCGACGCCGCCGCCGACCACCAGCAGCCGCGCGCCCGGCGTCTCGCGCGTTCCGAATCCTGCATCGACCATCCAACGATTACAGCACCGCGACCCCGGCAGGCCGCGAGAATCTCGGCCGGCGCAGGGGCATGGCTCAGGCCAGGGCCGGGCAGCGCAGCCAGTCCAGCAAGGCACTGCGCTCCATCGGTGCGGCGATGTAGAAACCTTGCCCTTCGTGGCAGCCCATGTCCACCAGCGCCTGCCAGGTGGCCGCGTCCTCGATGCCCTCGGCCAGCACCTGCAGGCCCAGCTTGCGGCCCAGCTGCGTGACGGTCTCGGCGATGCGCGCGCCCTGGGCCTCGCGCAGCTGGCGCACGAAGCCGCGGTCGATCTTGATGCGGTCCAGCGGCAGCCGCTCCAGGTAGCTCAGCGAGGAGTAGCCGGTGCCGAAGTCGTCGATCGCGATCGTGATGCCCTCGGCGCGCAGCGCCGACAGCGTGGACTCCAGCAGCTGCGTGGGCAGCACGGCCACCGATTCGGTGATCTCCAGTTCCAGGTGGTGGCCCTGCAGGCCGTTGGCGGCCAGCGCGCCGCGCACGGTCTCGAAGAAGCCGGGGTCGCGCAGCTGCGCGACCGAGACGTTGACCGCCATGTGCCGCGGCGCGCAGCCCAGGTCGAGCATCTCGCGCATGGTGGCGCAGGCCGTGGCCAGCACCCACTGGCCCAGCGGCACGATCAGCCCGGAGTGCTCGGCCACGGGAATGAACCGGTCCGGCGGGATCAGCCGGCCGTCCTCGGTGCGCCAGCGCAGCAGCGCCTCCAGGCCCACCAGCGCCTGGGTGCGCAGCTCGCGCTGCGGCTGGTAGACCAGGTACAGCCGCGCATCGTCGATGGCGGCGCGCAGCTCGGACAGCAGCAACGCGCGGTCGCGCGCCTCGGCCCCCATCTGCTCGGCGTAGCGCAGGTCCTGGCCGCGGTGGTCGCGCTTGGCGCGCTTGAGCGCGATGGTGGCGTCCTTGACCAGGTCGGCACCGGCCTGCGCCACCGGGGGCAGCAGCACGTGGCCGCAGGTCAGCATGACCTTGTGTGGCACGCCGTCCACCAGCACCGGCTGGCGCACGCATTCCAGCAGGCGCTGCGGCACCACCTGGTCGGTCGTGCCGAGTGCGCCGAAGGTGTCCGGGCCCACGCGCGCCAGCAGCACGCCAGGCGGCACGGCCTCGGCCAGCCGCCGCGCCACGGCCGCCAGCAGGCGGTCGCCGAAGCGGTGGCCCATCACGTCGTTGGCAGCGCTGAAGTCGTCGATGTCCAGCAGCGCCAGGATGTGGTTGCGCACGCCGCGGCGCGCGCAGGCGTCCACCTTCTCGATGAAATGCGCGCGGTTGGGCAGGCCGACCAGGGTGTCGAAGTAGGCCGAACGGTGCAGCCTCTCGAGCAGGCCGCGGTTGTGCCGCAGCGTGCGCAGGTTGGTGCAGAACACGTCCAGCAGCTGGCGGTCGGCCGTGCTGCGCAGGCGCGGCGCCTGGACGTAGACGGCCATGTCCTGCCCGTCGCGGCGGCCCAGGTAGAGCGCCACGCCGCCCTGCTCGCCATAGACGTTGCCGCCCTGCACCAGCGCGCGCCGCAGCAGCTGCACGGCGCGGCTGGCGGGCAGGCCCTCCAGTGCCTGGCCGGCCAGGCCGGCGAAGCGGCCGGCCGCGGCCAGCACCTGGCCCGTGCCGCTGGCGGCAGCGCCGGCATCGCGCAGGCAGACCAGGCCTTCTTCTGGAACATCCAGCACCGCAGCCAGCTGCGTGACCACGGCGCCGGCGAAGGCATGCAGGTTGGTCTGCTCCAGCAGCGCGGTGCCGGACTGCACGATGCGCTCCAGGCTGCGCCGGCTGGCTTCGGTGTTGCACAGCTGCTCGTAGGCGCGCAGCGCCGCCGCCACGGTCGCCTGCAGGCGCGCCGGCGCAAGTTCTGCCTTGCTGCGGCAGTCGGCGATGTCGTGGCGCAGCAGCTGCTCCAGCGCCGGATCGGGCTGCTCGGTGCGCAGCACGACGCGCGTGTGCCGCAGGGCCAGGCCTTCGCGCAGGAACTCCACGAGGCCGAAGTCGGTGTGCGGCGGCGCGTCCACGCCCAGCAGCAGCACGGCCAGGTCGCGCTCCTGGCGCAGGACGGCGCGGGCCTGCGCTTCGGTGCGCGCCTGCAACAGCGTCACGGCGGCGCCGAACAGCACCAGGCCCTGCAGCCCGGCCTGGGCGGCGGCGTGCACGTCTTCGTCGCCGTCGACCACGAGCACGCGCCACTCGCGCGCCGCAGCCGCGGCCTGGATCGCGCCGGGCCAGGCCGGCGCTGATGCGAGTCCAGGCATGTCAATCGTGGAGTTGCAGGTCGCCGCTGGCATGCGCCACGCAGTTGCGCCCGCCCCGCTTGGCGGCGTAGAGCGCCTCGTCGGCCTGGCCGTAGGCCGCATCGAAGCTGGCACCGCGGGCCAGGCAGCTGACGCCGAAGCTGGCCGTCACGCGGCTGCCGTCGGGCAGGCCGAAGGCATGGGACTCGATGGCGCGGCGGGCACGCTGGGCCACGGCCTCGGCGGCCTCGGGGTCGTCGCGCGGCAGCAGCAGCGTGAACTCCTCGCCGCCGACGCGCCCGAGCAGGCCTTGCGCCGGTAGCGCCTGTTTCAGGCAGGCCACCACGCCCAGGATGACCTTGTCGCCCATGGGATGGCCGAAGCTGTCGTTGACGCGCTTGAAATGGTCGATGTCCAGCACGATCAGCGTGAGGCCGCCGCGCGCGAACAGCTGGTTCACGCGCTCGATGATGGCGGCGCGGTTCAGCACGCCGGTCAGCGGATCGTGCGTGGCGCGGTACTGCAGTTCGCCGGCCAGGTCCTGCAGGCGCTGGTTCAGCTGGGTCATCTCCAGCTCGGCGCGGTCGCTGCGGCGCACCAGCCGGCGTGTCTCGCGCAGCAGGCGCTCGTAGGCGGCGAGCAGCTCGCCCAGCGCCGCGTGCGCGCCGTCCGGGCCGCCGGCATGGGCCGCGCGCGCGGCCAGCAGCGCGCGGTGTTCGGCCTCGAACAGGTCGGGCGCCTCGCCGAGCGCGTCCATTCAGGCGGGCCCCACGGGATGGCTGGTGAAGGCGATGGCGGGGAAGTCGTCGCGCAGTTCCTCGCCGAACTCGAGGATGGTGTCGTCCTCGGCGTCGTGGTACCAGTGCAGCGCCACCTGGTTGCCGGCCTCCACGGCATCGTCCAGCGCCTCGATCAGGTTGAACAGCATCTTGGTGCTGGAACTGTTGAAGTAGGCCAGTGCGATGTGCACGGCGATCTGGCGCCCGTCCTGCTCTGCCAGGTAGGCCTTCAGTTGCGCGACGACCTGGCCGTAGAAGGCGGCGGCGTTCTCGGGATAGGACTCGCCGCGCAGGTGCAACTGGTGCTGGTCGAAGCGGAAGTCCACCTCGGGCGAGCTGGGCGTCGGGGCGATGTAGAAGTTGTCCATGCGTGATCTCGTGTCTGTTCGCAGCTTCTCAGATGGCCGCCTTGAGGTAGAAGACCGGCACGCCGCCGGCCGCGTCGAAGTCGAACTGCAGCGGTTCGCGCGCATCGCGTGCGACCGTCAACAGGCCGATGCCCGCGCCCTTGCTGCCCTCGGGCGTCTCCTCGCGCAGCGTCTTGCGGTAGGCCAGCTTGATTTCGTCCAGCGTCATGCTGCGCAGCGCCTCGAGCTTGCCGCGCAGCTCCTCGGCGATGCGGGCCTCGACCGGGTTGGCGCACAGCAGCAGGAAGCTGCCGTCGTTCTCGCGCCGGATGCAGACCGCGCCGTGGCGCACTTCGCCCTCGCGCTGGGTCGGCGAGGTCAGCGCGTCGGCCGAGTAGTGCACGATGTTCTGCGCCATCTCGATGAAGCAGGAGAACAGCTTGCGCCGCGTCGGCCCGGCCACGCCGGTGACTTCCAGCTGCAGCTTCACCGCGTCGGCCATGGCCGCCACGATGTGCTGCGAGAAGTAGCCCATGTAGTAGAAGATGACCTGGTGCTCGCGCGCCAGGTGGAAGAAGGAGCCGTACTTGTCGGCGATGGCGTTGGCGGGCATGGCGGCTTTCAGGCGGTGAAGCTGAAGAAGGTCAGGTCGTCGCGGCGGTGGTGTTCGCCCTGCCAGGCGCGCAGCGCCTCGAGCACCGCGGCGTTGACGGCCGCGGGCGTGCGGGTGGGCGCGCCGGCCACGGCTTCGCGCACGCGCTTCTTGCCCAGGGCGATCGCGCGCGGGCCGCCCACCTGGTCGATCAGGCCATCGGTGGTGATGAACACCAGGCTGCCAGCCTCGAGCGCGATTGCGTGGTTGTGCCAGGCGTATCCGGCCTCGCTGTCCACATAGCCCACGCCCTTGCGCTGGCCTTCGACCAGTTCCACCTCGCAGGCGCCCGGGCGCAGCACGAACAACGCCAGCCGCGCCCCTGCGAACACCAGGTGGCGCTGCGCGGGTTCGTACCAGAAGAAGGCCGCGTCCATGCCATCGTCCGAGCCCGGCGTGGCGTCCTCGCCGCCCTGCTGGCCCAGCGTCTGCTTGATGCTGCGGTTGACGGCGCCGAGCAGCAGCGCCGGGTCGCGCGGGCCGTGCTGCTCCAGCGCCTGTGTCAGCGCGCTCGAGGCGATCAGCGTCATGAACGCCCCGGGCACGCCGTGGCCGGTGCAATCGGCCACGGCGCCGAACCAGCCGCCCTCGCCTTCGCTGAACTGGTAGAAGTCGCCGCCCACCACGTCGCGCGGCTCCCAGACGAGGTCGGCCGAAGGGCAAACGCGCGCCAGCGCCTCGCGCGAGCTGCGCAGCGTGGACTGCTGGATCACGCTCGCGTACTCGATGCTGTGCATGATCTGGCGGTTGCGCGAGGCCTGCATGTCCGCCACCACGCGCATGAGCTGCAGCCCGTTGCCCACGCCCAGGAAGGCGCCGCCCTCGGTGATGATGAAGCCGTCGGACAGCGCCTTCTCACCATGCTCCACGGTCTTGAAGGTCAGCGTGTCGATGTCCATCGCGGACTCGACGATGAGCGGCTCCTTGTCCATGAAGGCGATGCAGCTCTTGCGCCCGTACAGCTCCATGCGGAACTGCTTGCTCATCTGCGACAGGAAGATGCTGCGGTTGATGAGGCCGATCGGCCGGCCCCCCTCCACCACCGGCAGGCTGACCAGGTCGCGGTGCCGGTTAAACATCTCCATGACCTTCTCGTTGGTCTCGTCGGTGGTCATGGCCGGCACCGCCGTGCACAGGTCGGCGGCACTGGGCTGGCGAAAGCGTGGGCGGGAATCGGTCAGGTACTCGGCAGCAGCGGACATGGACAGCGCATCCTCAAATGTGAGGAAATGTTATGAACGCTGCATGTCATCTTCATGACGCAGTGGGTCGATAGACGAAGCTGTGGCCGCCCAGACTCAGCCTTTGAAGCGCGGCCCAAATGCCCGTGCTTATGATCAACGACATCGACGGCCCGTTCAGCTGGCCTGTCACCAATGGAGAATGGCTGTGCTGATCACCCGTTTGATCTTGAAAAACTGGCGCAACTTCCGCGATGCGGACATCTCGCTGTCTGCGCGCAGTTATGTGATCGGCGCGAATGCCGCTGGGAAGTCCAATCTCCTCGACGTGTTTCGGTTCCTTCGCACCATTGCGCAAGCAGATGGCGGCGGCTTGCAGAAGGCTCTGAAAGAGCGCGGAAATCTTGCCAAATTGCGCAGCTTGCATGCGCGCCGTGACCCCGAAGTCAGCATCGAGGTCGAACTTTCCGATGACCCAGGCGACACGGTCCCCCGTTGGCGCTACGCGCTTGCGTTCAAGTCCGAAGGAAAAGGGCAGCAACGTGTGCTGATCACCCGCGAGGAAGTGTTCCGGGATGGAAAACGGGTGCTGCAACGGCCAGACCGAGGCGATGACCTTGACCCGGTACGCCTGACGCAGACGCACTTGGAGCAGATCAACAACAACGCAGAGTTTCGAGGTCTGGCGGAATTCTTTTCTGCAACCACCTATTTGCACCTCGTTCCGCAATTGCTCAAGCACAGCGACGAGATCGCGGGCAGGTTGGTTGAAAGCGACCCTTTCGGCCAGGGTTTGTTGCAACGGATTGCCCGAACACCGGCGAAGACACAAGCGGCAAGGCTGGAACGTATCCGCAAGGCATTGGAAGTAGCAGTGCCCCAGTTCTCCGAGATGCGGTTTTCAAAGGATGAAGCCACCGGTGCACCCCATTTGGAAGCCCGCTTCCGACACTGGCGTGAGCACGGCGCCTGGCAGCGGGAGGACCAGTTTTCAGATGGCACCTTGCGTCTTATCGGCTTGCTGTGGTCGCTGCAGGAGGGCGACGGCATGCTGCTGCTGGAAGAACCGGAGCTTTCGCTGAACGACGCCATCGTCGAGTACATCCCTTTGATGATCGACCGGGTACTGCGCGGGCGCAAGAAGGGGGCGTTTCTGCGTCAGGTCGTGGTGAGTACGCACAGCGACAACCTGATCGGGGCAGTGCAGGATCCTAGTTCGGTGTTGTTGCTGGAGCCCGGCGCCAATGGCTCAGTCGCGCGAGCGCCTGATCGCGCGGAATTGGATGCGATGGAGGGCGGATTGAATCCCGCAGAGGTGCTGTTGCCGAAGACACGGCCCACGGGCGTGGAACAGATGGGTCTCTTCGTGTGACGCAGCTTTACGTGATCGGCGAGGACGCTCTATGTTGCGCCCTCGGTGAGCGTTTGACGCGGCGTGTGCTCGGGTGGACTCTGGCACAACCTCCAGTCGATGCAAAAGGCGTTACGAGGCTCCAGGGTAATCTTGGGCGCTATGCCGGCCTGGCGCACGTGCATCCGGTCCTGTGCGTGGCGGACGCTGATCACCATTGCCCTGTGGACTGGGTCCGGCGCTGGAAACCCAAGCACGCGTCGGAGAGATTTTTGCTACGACTAGCTGTAACGGAAGCTGAAAGTTGGCTGCTCGCCGATGCCGAGGGGCTGGCCGCGTTTCTGAAAATCCCCAAGGTGCGGGTCGCATCGCGCCCTGATGAACTGCGCGACCCAAAGCGTGAGGTCCTGCATCTTGCGAGCCAGTCGCGCGAGCAGTTGATTCGCCAAGAGGTGGTCTCGGCATTCGACCGCAGCAAGGCTGGAACAGGGTACAACGCCCATCTCTGCAACTTCGTTCGCCAGCACTGGGACCCGCTCCGCGCAATGTCGTGTTCTCCAAGTTTGGCTCGTGCAGTGCGAAGCTTGCAGTCCCTGGTGGGCTAGCCTTTAGCCCGCTACTCTTCGCTGACCACGCAGGTCCAAAAGAAAAGCCGGGCTATCGCCCGGCTCGAACCAATCAGGCAGGGCTCAGTCCACCAGGCGCAGCTCCACGCGGCGCGCTTCCTGGTCGGAACCGCTGCCGGTGGTCACCTCGGGCTTGCGCAGCGCGATGCGCGACTTGTCGACACCGGAGGCCACCAGCGCCGTGCGGACCGACAGTGCGCGCTGCTTGGCCAGCTCGGCATTCCTGGCGGCGTCGCCGCTCTCGTCGTGGAAGCCCGACAGCACGAGCTTGCGCGCGGGGGCAGCGGCCATGGCCTGGGCCACGGCGGCGATCAAGGGGGCGGCTTCGGCCGGCAGCGCGGACTCGGCGGTGCCGAAGTACAGCGTGGCGGCCAGGTCACCGGCCAGCGGGGCTTCGATCAGCACGATCTCTTCGACGACGACCACGGCCGCCGGTGCGGCCACCGCGGCAGCGGGTGCGGGCACGTCGATGCTCTGCAGCTGGCGCACCACCATGGCGCTGACCGTGCTGATGATCACCAGGGCCACGACGCCGAAGGTGATCCACAGACCCACGCGCTGCGTGTCGTCCTTGTCTTCTTGGTACATGCTCAGAATTCCTCGTCCGGGTTGGTTTGCAAACAGCCGGCGATTCTAGACGGGCGTGTATTCACCAACTGGCGCCGAACTGGCGCCGCAATTCGTCGATCTGCGCGTCTCCCAGCGGCCCGGGCCGGGTCAGCATCCAGAGCCGCGCCGTCTCTTCGAGTTCCTCCAGCGTGGCCATGGCTGCGGCCGGGCTGTCGTGCCAGACGTTCGGGCCGAGCCGCGCCAGCATCACCGCACGGACCGGCCGGCCTTCCTGCTGGTACCGGGCGATGGCTTCGGCCACGGCCTCGGCGGCCTCGGGCGCACCGGGGCGCCGGTAGCCGATGTGCGGCACGCGGCCGACCTTCATGACGAAATACGGCGTGATCGGCGGCAGCAGTTCGGCGGCCGCCTCGTCGCGCAGCGAACACGCCACGAGGTGGGTGCTGTGCGTGTGGATGATGCAGCGCGCCGGCTGCGTGGTGGCCGCGCTGGCCTCGTAGATGCGCCGGTGCAGCACGATGGTCTTGCTGGCGCGGTCGCCGGCCGTCTGCTGGCCCGCAGCGTCGAGCCGCGCCAGGCGCGCCGGATCGAGGAAGCCCAGGCAGGCGTCGGTCGGCGTGATCAGGTAGCCGTCGGCCAGCCGCACGCTGATGTTGCCGGCCGTGGCGTGCACGTAGCCGCGCGCGAACAGGCTGGCGCCCACGCGCACGATCTCGGCGCGCGCAGTCGCTTCGTCCAGGAACGCGCTCATAGCGTGCCGAAGGCCTTGGTGAAGAAGTCCGGCGTGCCGAAGTTGCCCGACTTGAGCGTGATGTGCAGCCCCTGCGGTGCGGCCGGGCTCAGTGCGTGGCACCAGGGCACGCCCGGATCGATCTGCGCGCCGATGCGCATCTGCGCGATCTCCAGCGCCTGCACGCAGGCGCCCGAAGTCTCGCCACCGGCCACGACCAGCTGGCGCACGCCCAGCTCGACCAGACCGCGCGCGATGGCGGCGATGGTCTCCTCGACCATGGCGCCGGCCTTCTCCACGCCCAGGCGGCCCTGGATGGCACGCACCGAAGACGGCTCGGCGGTGGAATAGACCAGCACCGGGCCCCCTTGCGGGTTCGCGAGCTGCTCCTTCGCCCAGGCCAGCGCCTCGCCGCGCACATCCGCCCCTTCGGCGATGCGCAGCGGATCGATGGCGAGCGCGGGCCGGCCCGTGGCGATGAATTCCGCCACCTGGCGGTTGGTGGCGACCGAGCAACTGCCCGAGACCACGGCCTGCAGGCCGCCGGCCGCCGGCAGCGCAGCGGCCTGCGAATCCGGTGCGATGCCGAAGTTCGCCGGCAGGCCGATGGCCACGCCCGAACCGGCCGTGACGAGCGGCATGCCCTTCAGGGCCTGGCCCAGGGTGACGAGGTCGGCATTGGCCAGCGCGTCGACGATGGCGATGCCCACCCCCTCGGCCCGCAGTGCCGCGAAGCGCGCCCGGACCGCGTCCGCGCCCTGGGCGATGGACTGGTAGTCCACCAGCCCGACCTGGTGCTGCGTCTGCGCCTGCAGCACGCGCACGAGGTTGGGGTCCCGCATGGGCGTCAGCGGATGGTCCTGCATGCCCGATTCGTTGAGCAACACATCGCCTGCGAACAGGTAGCCCTTGAACACGGTGCGCTTGTTGTCCGGGAAGGCCGGCGTGGCGACCGTGAAGTCGGTGCCGAGCGCCTGCATCAGCGCGTCTGTCACCGGGCCGATGTTGCCCTCGGGCGTGCTGTCGAAGGTCGAGCAGTACTTGAAGTAGATCTGCTCGGCGCCCTGCTCCTGCAACCACTTCAAGGCGGCCAGCGATTGCGCCACGGCCTCGGCCGGCGCGATGGTGCGGCTCTTGAGCGCGACGACCACGGCATCGGCCTGGGCATCCAGCGCAGCGCCCGGCACGCCGATGGTCTGCACCACGCGCATACCCGCGCGCACCAGGTTGTTGGCCAGGTCGGTCGCGCCCGTGAAGTCGTCGGCGATGCAGCCCAGCCGCACCCTGTTGCGTTCCGTCGAAATGCTCATCTTCTTGTCCAGTCGTCTCGTTCAGCCGGCGGCCGGCAGTTCGCGCTTGGCGAACAAGCGGCCCACCAGGCCCCAGGCCAGCAGCGCCAGCGCGGCCGTGGTGATGGTGCCGACCAGGCCGTTGGCGAAGAACACGCCCATGGCGCCGTCGGACAGCAGCATGCTCTGGCGGAACGCATCCTCGGTCTTGTCGCCCAGCACCATGGCCAGGATCAGCGGTGCGATCGGGTAGTCGAGCTTCTTGAACACGTAGCCCAGCACGCCGAACGCGAGCGCAATGTACACGTCCGACATCTTGCCGCCGATGGTGTAAGCCCCGATCAGGCAGACCACGATGATCAGCGGCCCCACCACGGCGAACGGCGCGCGCAGGATGGACGAGAACAACGGGATGGTGGCCAGCACCAGCACCACGGCCACGATGTTGGCCACGTACATCGAGGAGATGAGGCCCCAGACGAACTCGGGCCGCTCGATGAACAGCATGGGCCCGGGCTGCAGGCCCCAGATCATGAGCCCGCCCATCATCACCGCCGCGGTGGCCGAGCCGGGCACGCCCAGCGCCAGCATGGGCAGCAGGGCCGAGACGCCGGCCGAGTGGTCGGCCGCCTCGGGCGCGACGATGCCGTCGGGCTCGCCCTTGCCGAAGTTGGCACGGCGCTTCGAGAAACGCTTGGCCAGCCCGTACGACATGAACGAGGCCGCCGTCGGCCCGCCCGGCGTGATCCCCATCCAGCAGCCGACGACGGTGGAACGCACCAGCGTGACGGCATGGCTGGGCATCTTCTTGGCGGCGTCCCACGCCACGCCCCAGCTCATGCGGGCCTTCAGGCCGTTGAACTTCAGGCCCTCCTCGATCGTCACCAGCAGTTCGCCGATGCCGAACAGGCCCACCACGGCGGCCAGGAACGAGACGCCGCTGACCAGGGTGTCCGAGCCGTAGGTCAGGCGGATCTCGCCCGACACGGTGTCCATGCCCACGGTGGCCAGGATCAGCCCGACCAGCAGCGAGGCCAGCGTCTTGAGCGGCGAGCCGCCCGACACCAGGTAGCTGCAAAAGGTCAGCAGGTACACCGCGAAGAACTCGGGCGGCCCGAACTTGAGCGCGAAATCGGCGATGGCGTTGGCGATCAGCGTGACCACGACCACGCCGGCCATGGCGCCGAAACCGGCCGACAGGAAGGCCGTGGCCAGGGCCTCGGGCGCCTTGCCGTTGCGCGCCATCGGATAGCCGTCGAAGGTGGTGGCCACCGACGAGGGTTCGCCCGGGATGTTGAACAGGATGGAGGTGGTCGATCCGCCGAACAGCGCGCCCCAGTACATGGACGAGAGCAGGATGATGGCGGACACCGGGTCCATGGTGAAGGTCAGCGGCAGCAGCAGCGTGACGCCGTTGGGTGCGCCCAGGCCCGGCAGCACGCCGACCAGGATGCCGAGCAGCACGCCGCCGGCCATCAGCAGCACATGGTGCAGCGTCAGCGCGGTCTCGAAGCCGGTCGCGAGGTAGTGGAGTTGGTCCAGCATGGCAGATGAATCAGGCGGCGGTGCGCAGGGTGTCGAGCCAGTCTTCCAGCGGTCCGCGGGCCAGCGGCACGCCGAACCACAGCTCGAACACGGCGTACAGCACGATGGCGGCGCCGAAGCCGATCAGCAGCGAACGGCCCCAGCCGAAGCCGCCGTGCACGCGGCACATGTACAGGAGGAACAGCGCCGAAGCGAGGTAGAAGCCGAGGAACGGCGCGGCCACGGCCAGCACCACGGTGGGCCCGAACAGCGAGAACACGCGGCGCAGCTGCGTGCCGTCGGCGAAGGTGCCTTGCACCGGCTGGCGCACGGCCTGCACCAGCAGCGCCAGGCTCACCGCCAGCAGCAGCACGGCCAGGCGCAGCGGGAAGTAGCCGGCCTGCGGGCCGGTGTCGCCCCAGCCCGATGCGAGCTGCAGGCTGCCGTAGATGACGACCGCCGAGAAGGCGGCCAGAAGCCCGGCCATGGTCACTTCCATGGCCTGGCGGCGGATCGAGACGGGCATGTTCAGTCCTTGACCAGCCAGTCGTCCTTGGCGAACTGGGCTTTGTTCTTGGCGGCGTCGGCGGCGATGTAGTCCTTCAGCTTGGCGCCGGTCAGGAACATCTCGGTCTGCAGGCCGCGGGCCAGCCATTCCTTGAACTCGGGCTTCTCGCGCACCTGGGCCATCACGTTCTCGTAGTACTTGACCTGCTCGGGCGTGAGGCCGCCGGCGGCCCACACCGTGCGCGGCATGTTGAAGGTGTCGATGGCGATGCCCGACTCCTTGCAGGTCGGCACGTCGGCGAAGCCCTTGTCGCCATGCACCTTGCCGGCGATCTTGAGGCGCTCCTTGGTGAACACGCACAGCGGCTGCACCTTGCCGGCGCGCCAGTGCGAGACGTTCTCCGACGGGTTGTTCAGGTTCGCGTCCACATGCCCGCCCGACAGCTGGGCGGCGACCTCGCCGCCGGACTTGAACGGCACGTAGGTCATCTGCACGCCGGTGGCCATCTCGATCTGGCGCGTGAGGATGTGGTCGGTGTCCTTGGACTGGGCACCGCCCATCTTGATGGCGCCGGCCTTGGCGCGGGCGGCGTCGATGAAGCCCTTGGCGTCCTTGTACGGGCTCTCGGCGTTGGACCACAGCAGGAATTCGTCGGCCGCCATGATGGCCACGGGCGCCATGGTCTCGATCTTGTAGCCGACCTTGGTGATCATCGGCATCAGGTAGGCGAGGTTGGTGGAGAACACCAGCTTGTTCGCGTCGCCCTGGGAGGACTGCAGGTAGACCATGGCCTCCGAACCGGCGCCGCCGCCCTTGTTGGTCACGATGATGGGCACCGGCATGAGCTTGTGCTTCTGCACCGTGGCCTGCACCACGCGGGCGAACTGGTCGGTGCCGCCGCCGGGGCCGGCGGTGACGACGAACTCGACCGGGCGGGTCGGCTTCCAGTCGGCGGCCAGGGCCGGTGCGGCGAAGGCGCCGGCAACGGCGGCGGCCACGGCGAGGGTGTGGAATGCAGTGCGCATGCTTGTGTCTCCTGGTGATGGGTCAGCGGGCGGGGAAGAAGGCGGCGTCCTGCTGCTGTCGCAGGCGCAGCAGTTCGGAACGCGGATCGATGGCGATGTCGTCGAAGCAGACCAGCTGGCCGGCCGCGATGTCGCGCACCAGGCGGTGGTTGCCGACCAGGTAGAACGGCGCCGGCGTGCCGGCGGCCAGCGGCGCGGCCGGCACCAGCTCGGCCGCCATGCCGTCGATGGTGTGGTGGTGGCCGCCCATGGCCAAGACGGTGCCGGCCGGCAGCGCGCGCGTGCTGCGCGCGACCAGGTCCAGCCGCGGCTCGGGCGACTGCGCGCCGCTGGAGACGCCCAGGACGGCGGCGTCGAGCACGCTGGTCATGGCCTCCAGGCCCAGCAGGTGGCGCGGGATGTAGACCATGGCACGGCGCTGGTCGCGGCTCAGCACATGGCCCTTGCCCAGCAGCAGCTCCCAGGTCGGTGCGTCGTCGCAGCGGATCACCACGAACACGCCGCCGGCGAAGCTCAGTTCGTCGGGCCGGCGCAGGCAGTGGAACACGTCGATGGCGCCTTCGCGTGCGAACAGCCCGCCCTCGGCCTGGCTGGCGAACAGGTCGGGCACCTCGGCCGGCCGCGCGATCGGCGCGTGCAGCGGCGACACGTCGGCCATCAGGCCGGTGCTGTTGGCCACCACCTGCAGCTCGCAGAGGTCGGGCACGGCGCGCTGCGGCAACGCGGCGCAGATCTCGGCACGGGCCTGGACGCGCGCGCCCACGGCGCCCTCTCCCAGCCCGAAGTGCGCGCCGAAGCCCGGCACGGCGATCGACGCGCCGTTGCTGTGCATGGTCTCGGTGGCGGCGTCGAAGACGAAGTCGTACTCGCTGGACTTGCCGGCCGACAGCACCGTGAATCCCAGGGCCTGCGCCCAGGTCACCAAGCCGATCAGCAGCGAAGGCTGGTCGCCGTCCACGGGCGTGACCACCCGGCCCTTGGCGCGCGCCAGGCGCGACAGCTCGGGGCCGACCACGCTGTCCACCTCCTTGGAAGCCAGCGCCACGTGCAGGCCGGCCTC
Source organism: Pseudorhodoferax soli (assembly GCF_003337555.1). Lineage (GTDB taxonomy): Bacteria > Pseudomonadota > Gammaproteobacteria > Burkholderiales > Burkholderiaceae_C > Pseudorhodoferax > Pseudorhodoferax soli. Next base: position 450,885 of record NZ_QPJK01000003.1, read on the forward strand.
GATCGCCAGGCGTGCATGGCGCGCGCCGGCTTCGGGATGGCCGGTGGCCTCCACCATCACCTGCAGCGGCAGGCCGAGCACGGTGGCCACGTCGCCGGCTGCGATGCACAGCCCCTGCTCCCAGGCCGCGGCGGCCTCTGCCGGCGTGTGACACTGCGCGACCCGGTCCGCTGCGACGCCGATGGCGGCGAAGGCGTCGGCCGCGATGGCCGGCGTCAGGTCGACGGCCACGCGGGTGTTGACGGTGCGCACGCGCGTCGACTGGGCCAGGAAACTGCGGCCGAAGCCGCCGCTGCCGACGACGCACACCTCGATGGGCTGGGTGACGCCGGCGTATCGGTGAAGATGGTCCATGTGAATGCAGTTGGCGCGCAGAACAGGGTTTCGGTCGCGCCGGAAAGAAGAATGGCGCAAGTTTGCATGCACTTTGCACATCGAAGCCGAGGGAAAACCCTAGGTTTTGAGATTCTAGACATCAAAGTGCATGTACTTGGAGGTACAAGATGGATGTGGACAAAGAACAGGACACCCCCGTGGCGGCCCCGCGCAAGGCCGCGGGCCGCGATGGCATGCGCACCGAGCAGGCGGCGGCGCGGCTGCGCACGCTGATCGTCTCGGGCGCGCTGACGCCAGGGCAGCGCCTGTCCGAGCGGGTGATTGCCGAGCAGCTGGAAGGCGTCTCGCGCACGCCGCTGCGCGAGGCCTTCAAGATCCTGGCGGCCGAGGGGCTGCTCACGCTGGAGCCCAACCGCGGCGCCGTCATCACGGCCCTGTCGCTGGCCGAGGTGGAGGCCGCCATCGAGGTGCTTATTGGGCTGGAGACCATGGCGGCCGAGCCGGCCTGCGAGCACGTCACCGATGCCGAGCTGCAAGCCATCGACGCGCTGCACGCGCGCATGGTGGCGGCGCATGCGGCGGGCGACCTGATGTCCTACTTCGAGATCAACCAGGCCATCCACCAGTGCATGGTGGACGCCGCGCGCAACCCGGTGCTCTCGCGCATCTATGCGGCCGAGTGCGCACGCATCCGGCGCTACCGCTACGCCGGCAACCAGCAGGCCGGCCGCTGGCGCCAGGCCGTGCAGGAGCATGGAGACATGCTGGCTGCGCTGCGCGACCGCGCCGGCCCGCTGTTGCGCGAGATGCTGCGCAAGCACCACAAGGGCGGCTGGGCCGTGTCGCGGCTGGTGCTGCAGGAAGACCCGCTCACCAACGGCGCGCAGGCCGCCAGGCCGGCGCGCCGGCGGCCGCGCGGCGGCAGCGCGCCCTCCCCTGCGGCGGCCTGAGCGGCGCTGCGCCCCGGCGGCGCGCATGCGTGCCGGGGCCTGCGCTGTGGCCCTCGGCGCTCGCGCTTGTTCCCTGCCGTCCTACAGACCCGCCCGCTGCGCGCCGTAGAGACTGCCTGCGACCGGGCGGCGCTGGCCGGCCCGCGGTGCGCAAGGCAGCGGTGCGGCGCGGGCCCGTCCGCCGACGCAACCCCATCTCTGTTGGAACAGGAGCGACCATGGCAGTCCACAAGACGGCGCCCTGCTGGGGCGTCGACACCGCAGGAGGCGACCCATAATCCCGCACCCGCCAACCAGCGCGGTACAGACCAAGACGCCCGAGAGACGCAATCCATGAATGCACCCAGCGCCGGTGACGCGCACAGCGACATGTCGCTCGAAGACAGGGAGGAGCAGCTACGGCTCGCCGTCGAGGCGGCCGAAGTCGGCCTGTGGGATGTGGACGTGGTCACCGGCACCCTCTACTGGCCGGCGCGGGTCAAGGCCATGTTCGGCATCTCCGCGCATGCGGCTGCGACTCTGGACGACTTCGTCGCCGGCGTGCACCCCGATGACCGCCCGGCGGTCGTCCAGGCCTTCGCCGAGGCGCAGGACCCAGGCCTGCGCGCCATCTACGACGTGGAGTACCGCACCGTCGGCAAGGAAGACGGGCGGGTGCGCTGGGTGGCCGCCAAGGGCCGCGGCCTGTTCGACGAGGCCGGCGTTTGCAGGCGGGCGATCGGCACGGCGATCGACATCACCCTGCGCAAGGAGGCCGAAGCCCTGCAGCGCATCGCCCAGCAGCGGCTGCATGTGCTGGACAGCATCGAGCGCGCCACCCGGATGCTGACCGATCCCGGCGAGGTGATGCAGGTGACCACCCGGCTCCTCGGCCAAAACCTCGGTGCGACGCGCTGCGCCTACGCCGACGTGGAGCCCGACAACAACCGGTTCACCATCCGCAGCGACTGGTCGCGCCCTGGGGTGCCCTCCAGTGCGGGCGCCTACACGCTCGACCTCTTCGGGCCGCAGGCCACCTCCAACCTGCGCAACGGCAGGCACCTCGTCGTGCACGATGTCGATGCCGAGCTGGGCGACGAGGGCGGCGGCCGCATGTTCAACGCCATCGGCATCAAGGCCATCGTCTGCGCCGGCCTGGTGAAGGCCGGACGGCTGGTGGCGATGATGGCCGTTCACCAGGCGCATCCGCGCCGCTGGACCGAGGACGACCTGCGCATCATCACGGACGTGGTCGACCGCTGCTGGGTGCACATCGAGCGCGTGCGCGACGCCGCGGCCCTGCGCGACCAGGACCGCCGCAAGGACGAGTTCCTGGCCACGCTGGCGCACGAGCTGCGCAACCCCATTGCCCCGATGCTGTTCTCCCTCGCCCTGCTCCAGCGCACACAGGCCGCCGAGGACCAGGCGCGCTCGCGCGCCGTCATCGAGCGGCAGGCCAGGCACCTGGTGCGGCTGATCGACGACCTGCTGGATGTCTCGCGCATCAACCGCGGCCTGGTCGAGCTCAAGCGCGAGGTCGTCGCGCTCGGGCCGCTCGTGGCCCAGGCGCTGGAAGCCGTCACGCCGGCCATGGAGCGCGCCCGGCACCGGCTCTCCGTGCAGATTGCGGACGCGCCCGCCTGGATCGACGCAGACCCGGCGCGCGTGGTGCAGGCCGTGACCAACCTGCTGACGAACGCCGCCAAGTACACGCCGGACCAGGGCGAGATCCGCCTGTCGGTGAGCCTGGCGGACGACAAGGCGCACATCGCGCTGGCGGACAACGGCCTGGGCATCGACCCGGCGGACCACGACCGCGTCTTCGAGATGTTCACGCAGTTGCCGCACACCGGCAAGAAGGCCCATGGCGGCCTGGGCATCGGCCTGTCGCTCGTCAAGCGCCTGGTGGACATGCACGGCGGTGCCGTCGGCGTGCGCAGTGCCGGGCTCCACCAGGGCAGCACCTTCTGGATCGAACTGCCGCTGACTGCAGCGCCACAGGCTGCCGCGGCGGCAGAAGGGGCCCGCGGCAACGCGCAGCCCAAGGGGCGCGTCCTGGTGGTCGAAGACAACGTCGACGGACTGGCTGCCCTGGTGGAACTCATCGAAACGGAGGGCCATGCCGTGCGGGGCGCGCCCGACGGTCCCAGTGCGCTGCAAACCGCGGCGCAGTGGCGGCCGGACATCGTGCTGCTCGACCTGGGGCTGCCGCAGATGGACGGCTACGAGGTGGCGGCGCGGATGCGCCAGGATCTCGGCCTCGCCCAGGCGCGCATCGTGGCGCTGACCGGCTGGGGCACCCGGCGCGACCGCGAGAAGACGGCGGCGGCCGGCTTCGACGCCCACCTCACGAAGCCGGTGGCGCCCGACGACCTGCTCGAACTGCTGGGCCGCTGGCTCACGCCGGAGCCCTCTGCAGCCAGCGCGCTGCGCCACGACGGACCTGCATGAAGCGTCTCGTGCTGGTGCTGGCCTGCCTGGCCGCTTCTGCCCGGGCGGAGGTGCCCTGGTTCACCATCGTCGGCGACCGCGCCGATCCGGACGCCGACACCATCGACATGAACCCGATCGCGGTCGCGCGCCAGGGCCAGTCGGTGGTGATGGAGATCCGCATGAACCGCAGCATCAAGGCGGCCTGCTCCCGCTGAAGACCGGCAACAGGCCGCGCTGCACCGCGGCGCCGCATGCGCATGTCATCCGTTCTTCACGCAGCGTTCCTAGCATCCCGCCAGCCTGGTCGCCCGCGGCCAGCCCTCCACTCGGTACCACGGGAACACATGCACATGCCCAAGTGCTCGCCCCTGCGCCGGCTGCCCGCCGCGCTCACACTCGCACTTCCGCTCGGCCTGGCGGCGCTGGCGGCAACCACGGCGCCGGCCCACGCGGTCGTGATCAGCCAGGTCTACGGCGGCGGCGGCAATTCCGGCGCGACGCTGAAGAACGACTTCATCGAAATCTTCAACAACGGCAGCGCGCCCGTCGACATCGGCGGTTGGTCGGTGCAATACGCATCGGCCGCCGGCGCCGCTTGGCTGCTCACGCCGATTCCGGCCGGCACGGTGCTGCAGCCCGGCCGCTACCTGCTGGTGCGCCAGGCCGAAGGCAACGGCGGCACGGTCGACGTGGCCGCCGACCTGGCCGGCACGATCGCGATGTCGGGCAGCAACGGCAAGGTCGCGCTGGTCGCCAACGCCGGCCCGCTGTCCGGCAGCGCACCCACCGGCGGCGCGCTGGTGGACATCATGAGCTTCGGCAGCGCGACGCCGACCGAAGGCAGCCCGACGCAGGCCCTGTCGAACGCCACCGCGGCCCTGCGCAATGCCGGCGGCTGCGCCGACACCGGCAACAACGCCAGCGACTTCACCATTGCCGCGCCCGCGCCGCGCAACAGCGCCACGGCCGCCGCGGTGTGCAGCGGCGACCCGGGCCCGGCGCAGCCGCTCGCCGCGGCGATCTACGCGGTCCAGGGCGACGGCGCGAAGAGCCCGCTGGTCGGCCGGCTCGTGCGCACCCGCGGTGTCGTGACCAAGACCATGAACAACGGCTTCTTCATGCAGGACCAGACGGGCGACAACAACCCGCTGACCTCGGACGGCATCTTCGTCTTCACGGGCCAGGCCGCCTTCCCGTCTGCCGCAGTCGGCAACCTGGTCGAGGTGACGGCCACCGTCGCCGAGTTCAACACCGGCGCCGCCAGCAACGCCGACACGCTGGCCCACACCGTGACCCAGCTGGGCGGCGTGAACGCCGTGAGCTTCCTCAACAGCGGCCTCGCGATCGCGCCGACCGCCGTGAACCTGCCCGAGAGCGTGGACGGCGAGCTGGAGCGCTACGAGGGCATGCTGGTCACGCTGAGCGGCCCGTTCACGGTGCAGCAGAACTTCTTCCAGGGCCGCTACGGCCAGCTGACGCTGGCGGTGGGCGGCCGCATCGAGACACCGACCAACCGCTTCCGCCCGGGCCCGCAGGCCCAGGCGCTGGCCGACGAGAACGCGCGGCGCCGCATCATCCTGGACGACGGCAGCAGCCTGCAGAACCCGAACCCGACCCCCTACCTCGGCAACGACGCGCTGCCGCGCGCGGGCGACCTCGCCGGCGCCATCACCGGCGTGATCGACTACGGCCTGGCGACCAACAGCAACACCGGGTTCGGCGACTACAAGATCCATCCGACCACGGCGCCGAGCTTCAGCACCGCCAACCCGCGCACGGCGGCACCGCAGGACGTGGGCGGCAGCATCAAGGTCGCCAGCTTCAACGTGCTGAACTACTTCACCACCTTCACCAACGGCGCCACGGCCAGCGGCCAGACCGGCCAAGGCTGCGCACTGGGCAGCGCCGTCAGCGCGGCGAACTGCCGCGGCGCAAGCAACCTGGAGGAATTCCTGCGCCAGCGCGCCAAGATCGTCGAGGCCATGGCCGCGATCGACGCCGACGCGCTGGGCCTCATGGAGATCCAGAACAACGGCAACGTGGCCACGCAGAACCTCGTCGATGCGCTGAACGCACGCATGGGTGCGAACACCTACCGCACCACGTCCGTGCCGGCCGAAGGCACGGGCACCGACGCCATCCGCGTCGCGGTGATCTACAAGCCCGCCAAGCTCACGGCGGTCGGCCCAGCCGTCAGCGATGCCGACCCGGTCAACAACCGGCCCACGCTGGCGCAGACCTTCGGACTGGCCAGCGGCGAGCGCTTCACGCTGTTCGTCAACCACCTGAAGTCCAAGGGCAGCTGCCCGGCCGCGGGCGACGCCGATGCCGCGGGCAACACCGACACCGGCGACGGCCAGGGCTGCTGGAATGCGCAGCGCGTGCAGCAGGCCCGCCGGCTGGGCATGTTCGTGGCACAGCGCCAGACGGCCTCGGGCAGCAACGACGCGCTGCTGGTGGGCGACTTCAACGCCTACGCCCAGGAAGATCCGATCGCCCACCTGACGGGCAGCGGCTTCGTCGACCAGATCGGCCGCTTCGACGCCTCGGGCTACTCGTATGTGTTCGATGGCGCGGCCGGCCGGCTCGACCACGCGCTCGCCAGCGGCACGCTGTCTGCCCGCGTGAACCGCGCGGTGCACTGGCACATCAATGCCGACGAGACGGCGCTGGCCGACTACAACCTGGAGTTCAAGGCGCCGCAGGCGTGCAACGGCGCCAGCTGCCCGGCCGATCCGTACCAGGTCTCGCCGTACCGCTCCTCGGACCACGATCCGGTGGTGGTCGGCCTGAACTATGCGAAGACCTTCACCGGCACGGCCGGGCGCGACGTGCTGGTCGGCACGGCGGGCAACGACGTGCTGATCGGCGGCCCCGGCCCGGACGCGCTGACCGGCGGTGGCGGCAACAACGTGTTCGTGTACCAGTCGATGCGCGACCTGGGCGACGCCATCACCGACTTCGTGCCGGGCAAGGACCGCATCGACCTCGGCGCACTGCTGGCCTCGATCGGTGCCGGCGGCAACGCCTACGGCGCGGGCGTGGTCAAGCTGGTGGCCTCCGGTGCGGACACGCTGCTGCAGATCGACATCGACGGCAGCGCCGGCCCCGTCGCCGCCCGCACGCTGGCCACGCTGCGCAATGTGAACCCCGCCAGCCTCTCGCCCAGCCGCGATCTCGGCGTGCAATGAACCCGCCCAGGAACACCACCATGCACAAGCAACTCCTCCTCGCCGCGCTGGTCGGCGGCCTCTGGGCCGCCAGCGCATCGGCCGCGCCCGTTTTCGCCGATCTGGCGCAGTGGACATCGGCCGGCGACGTCAGCGTGGGCTCGGCCACCTCGGCCCGCATCACGACGGCCGCCGTCGAATCCGGCGAGCAGCCTGCGGGCGCGTCGGGCGCCCTGCTCTTCTACGAACTGGAGCCGGCCCTGGCGCTGGCCCCCGGGCTGCTGCCAGCGGACACCATCGAGGGATCAGGCCTGCAGTTCAGCTTCAGCGCGCCGGAGGCCACGACCATCAGCTTTGCCTGGACGCTGGGCACCGCCCTGTTCGATGCGGACTACCTCGACCGCGCTTTCGTCGTGATCGATGGCAGCCTGTTCGAGTCCCTGGCCGACGTGGCCCTCACGGCCGTCAACGGACGGTTCAGCCACACCTTCGGCGCGGGAGAGCACGCGCTGGCCTTCGGCATCCTGGACGTGAACTCCACCGACCTCGTCTCCACGCTGGACATCTCGGATTTCCGCGTCAGCAGCGCCGCCGAGGTCCCCGAGCCGGGCACCTGGGCGCTGATGCTGGCCGGGATCGCCGGCCTGGCAGGCACGGCCCGCCGCCGCCGCGGCTGATGCGGGGAGCCGGGCGCTGCCGGGCGCCCGCTTCCCGCCGCGCGCCGGCTCAGCCCGCGCGGCGTTGCGAGGCCAGCCGCCGCACTACCGCCAACAGCTGGTCGATCTCGCCGAAGGTGTTGTAGAAGGCCAGCGAGGGCCGCACCGTGGTCTCCACGCCGAAGCGGCGCAGGATGGGCTGGGCGCAGTGGTGGCCCGTGCGCACCGCGATGCCCTCGTCGTTGAGGGCCCGGCCGACCTCTTCGGTCGTGTAGCCCTCGAGCACGAACGACATCACGCTGGCCTTGTCGTCGGCCGTGCCGATCAGTCGCACACCGGGAATGGTCCGCAACTGTGCCATGCCGTAGACCAGCAACTCGTGCTCGTAGCGCGCGATGTTCTCGATGCCGACCCTGTTCACGTAGTCGATCGCCGCGCCCAGGCCCACCGCGTCGGCGATGTTGCCGGTGCCGGCCTCGAACTTGTTCGGGATCGGCTGGAACACGGTCTTCTCGAAGGTCACGTCGGCAATCATGTTGCCGCCGCCTTGCCAGGGCGGCATGTCTTCGAGCACTTCGCGCTTGCCCCAGACCACGCCGATGCCGGTGGGGCCGAACACCTTGTGGCCGGAGAACACGAAGAAGTCGGCGCCGATGTCCTGCACGTCCACGCGCATGTGCGAGACCGACTGCGCACCGTCCACCAGCGCCTTGGCGCCGGCGCGGTGGGCCAGCGCCACGATGTCCTTGACCGGCACCACGGTGCCAAGCGCATTGGAGACCTGGGTCACGGCGACGATCTTCGTGCGGTCGTTGAGCAGCTTCTTGTATTCGTCCAGCAGCACCTGGCCGGAGTCGTCGACCGGGATCACGCGCAGCTTGGCGCCCTTGGCGGACGCCAGCTGCTGCCACGGCACGATGTTGGCGTGGTGCTCCAGGTGGGAGACGATGATTTCGTCGCCCTCGCCCACGTGCTGGCCGCCCCAGCTCTTGGCCACCAGGTTGATGGCCTCGGTGGTGCCGCGCACGAAGATGACCTCGTTCACGTCGGGCGCATTGATGAAGGTCTTCACGCGCTGGCGTGCGCCTTCGTACCCATCGGTGGCGCGGGCCGCCAGTGCATGCGCGGCCCGGTGGATGTTCGAGTTCTCGTGCGCGTAGAAGTGCGCGATGCGGTCGATCACCGATTGCGGCTTGTGCGTCGTCGCCGCGTTGTCGAACCACACCAGCTGCCGGCCGTTGACACGCTCCTGCAGGATGGGGAAGTCGCGCCGCACGGCGTTGACGTCGAAGGCCGGGTGGCGGCCCGCACCGGCCTGCGGCACCGCAGCCTGCGCCCCATGGGGATGGGGCTTGGCTGGCGTCACGTGGCCGCTGGGCAGGACGACGGCATCGACGAAGTAGAACTTCGGCTCGGTGGCCGGCGCGGCCTGTGGCGTGGCGGTGCCTGCCACCGGCGCCGTGGCACGCGGCGCGGTGGGCGCAGCGAACGGTGCATGGGCCAGGCCGTCCAGCGCGTCGGCCGAAGGCCTGGCATCCGTGCCCACGCCGCCGGCCGAAGGCGCGCCGTAGCCCGGGCTCAGGAAGTAGAACGGCGCAGCGCCCGTGGCCGGGTGCGTCGCGGCCTGATGGGCGCTCGCGCCCGAGGCCTCGGGCACACCCAGCACGGCACCGCCCAGGCGCGGCTCGTAGGCCGGCAGCGCGCTGACGACGGTGTCGGGCACGCCATTGCCGGCCTGCGCGTGCGGCAGCAGCGCGGGCGCGCGGTGCGCCAACGATGCCAGCGGCGTGGGCGAAGCCGGCAGCAGGTTCGCGCCTGGCGCGATGCCCTGCGGAATCGGCGTGCCGGGCACCGACGGGCCGAAGCCCGCCGGGCTGACCAGCGGTGAGCCGGGTGGCGCGATGTTCACGGGCGCCTGCACACCCGCAGGCGAGCCCGCCGAGCCCAGGGCAGGCACCGACGACGGTGGCGTGCCCGGCAGGGCCGCGAACAGGGCGTTGGCCATGCGCGCGAGCACCGCGGGGTCGATCGGCGCCTCCGGCCCTGCGGGCAGAGATGCAATGGTCATGGGCCGGCGCTCTTACTTGTACGTGTCCAGGACCGAATAGTCGTGGTAGCGGTTGATCTCCACGTCGTCCAGCACGGCCAGCGCATCGGGCGTCAGCACCGCCAGCGAGCAGTACTGCGAGATCAGGTAGGACGCGATGGCGTGGTTGTTGATCCCCATGAAGCGCACCGACAGGCCCGGGCCCTGCTCGCCCGGCAGCCCGGGCTGGAACAAGCCCACCACGCCCTGGCGCTTGTCGCCCACGCGCAGCAGGATGATCTTGCTCTTGCCATCCGCCACGGGCACCTTGTCGGACGGGATCAGCGGCACACCGCGCCAGGTGATGAACTGCGATCCGAACAGGCTGACCGTGGGCGGCGGCGTGCCGCGGCGCGTGGCCTCGCGGCCAAAGGCGGCGATCGTCAGCGGGTGGGCCAGGACGAAGGCGGGTTCCTTCCAGACCTTGGTCAGCAGTTCGTCCAGGTCGTCGGGCGTGGGGGCGCCGGTGAGCGGGAAGATGCGCTGCTCGTCCGTGACCTGGGCCAGCAGGCCGTAGTCCGGGTTGTTGATGAGCTCGCTCTCCTGGTTCTCCTTGATCGTCTCGATCGTCAGGCGCAGCTGCTCCTTGATCTGGTCGTGCGGGCTGCTGTAGAGGTCGGAGATGCGGGTGTGCACGTCCAGCACGGTGCTGACGGCATTGAGGAAGTACTCGCGCGGGTGCTCCTCGTAGTCGACCCAGGTGCGCGGCAGCTGGTTCTCGCTCCCGCGGGCGGTGCAGGTGACCTTGATCGCCTCGGGGTTCTTGACCTTGTTCAGGCGGTAGATGCCCGCCTCGACCGGCACCCATTGCAGCAGGTGCGTGAGCCAGCGTGGCGAGATCGTCGCCAGCTGCGGAACGGTCTTGGTGGCATTGGCGAGTTGGCGCGCGGCGCCATCGCCCAGGGCGGTGGTGCCGCCTACGGTTGCAGTCATTCGAACTCCAGGGTGTGCACAACAGAACGGCGGCCAGTGTCTGGCGCACCTGCGGCGGCCTCAACCGCCTATAGCCGCCAAGGCGTCGTGGTGTGCACGCCGCACGGAAGCCACGTGTTCGCCGCGCGCCAGCAGCGAGGCCGGCGCCAGCTGCAGCGCCACCGCCAGCTTCTGCACGGTGACGATGGAGACGATCACGCGGCCGCGCTCGATCTCGCCCACATAGCTGCGGTTCAGGTCCGACAGCGCGGCCAGGTGCTCCTGCGACCAACCGCGCTGCTCGCGCAACTGGCGCACGGCGATGCCGAAATGCTCGACCAGGGTGCTCATGGCGCAGGGCCTCAGCGCGGCAGCGGCGCGTTCTGCAGGCTGGCCTGGGTCACGCTGGCGCCACGCGGCACGTCGTCGGTGATCCAGACGTTGCCGCCGATGACGGCGCCGGCGCCGATGGTCACGCGGCCCAGGATCGTGGCGCCGGCATAGATGACCACGTCGTCCTCGACCAGCGGATGGCGTGGCAGGCCCTTGCTGAGCTTGCCGTCGCCATCGGTCGGGAAGCGCTTGGCGCCCAGCGTCACGGCCTGGTAGATGCGCACGCGCTGGCCGATCACAGCCGTCTCGCCGATCACGACGCCGGTGCCGTGGTCGATGAAGAAGCCCGCGCCGATGCTGGCGCCCGGGTGCAGGTCGATGCCGGTCTGCGCATGGGCCAGCTCGGCGATGATGCGCGCCAAGAGCGGCAGGCCCAGGCCGTACAGCGTGTGCGCCAGCCGGTGGTGGATGATGGACAGCACGCCTGGGTAGCACAGCAGCACCTCGTCGACGCTGCCGGCGGCCGGGTCGCCATGGAAGGCGGCCAGCACGTCGCTGTCGAGCAGGCGCCGCGTGGCGGGCAGGCTCGCAGCGAAGGCGGTCACGGCCTCGTGGGCGCGCCGGTCGATCTGCTCGGCCGCCAGCGGCGCGTGGCGGTGCGCGTAGTTCAGTTCGAGCCGGGCCTGCTGCAGCAAGGCGTGCAGTGCGGTGTCGAGCTCATGGGCGACGTAGTAGTCCTCGCTCTCCACGCGCAGGTCCGGTGGACCCAGCCGCATCGGGAACAGCACGCCCTTGAGGCCTTCGACGGTGCGCGCCAGCGCATCGCGCGAGGGGAACTCGCGACCACCGGGCTCGCGCGAGCGCTTCTGCGCGGCACGCCATTCGTCGCGCACGCCATGCAACGCGCGCACGATGTCTGCAACTTCGAACTGGGCCAATTCTTTTCCTTGTTGGTGTTGGCGGGTCGGGGGCAGGCGCCGCTCAGTCCTGCTGCCAGGGCAGGCCGTGGAAGCGCCAGCCATCGCCATGGCCGCGCTGGCCCTGGGCGTCGATCTCGCCCTCGAAGCCTTCGAGCACGTTGTAGACGTTGGTGAAACCGGCCCTGGCCGCGGCCTCGGCCGCCAGCACCGAGCGCTTGCCGCTGCGGCACAGCAGCAGCACCACGGCATCCTTGCCACCGGCCTTGGCCAGCTTGGCCTCGAGCTCGCGCACGAAGCGCGGGTTGCGCGTGAGGGCCGTGCCTGTCGCCCAGGCCACGTGCTGGCTGCCGGGCACTTGGCCGACGAACTTGAGCTCCTCGGCCGAGCGCACGTCGACCAGCTGTGCGGCGCCCTCCTGCAGCAGCGCCCAGGCCTGCTGCGGCGTCACGCCGCCTGCATAGGACAGCCCCTGTTCGGCGGCCTGCGCGCGGGCATGCTCCAGGGCGGCGGGCAAAACGATTTCAGCGAGATCGGACGGCATTGGAAACTCCTGGGAAACGGGGCGTTGGGAATGGGGTGAAAACGAATGTAGGGCGCATGCACTGCACGGCAAACGACTGTTTTCTGGTTTTCAAAGAACCCCAATGCATAAGCGCGCGCCCAAGCAAAAGGCCGCACGCAGCCCCCTGCCGGGGGCCGCGTGCGGCCCGTTGCCGCGCCCTGTGCAATCAGACGGCTGCCAGCGCCTGCTCCAGGTCGGCCCGGAGATCGTCGATGTGCTCGATGCCGACCGACAGGCGCACCGTTTCCTCGGTCACCCCGGTCTTGGCCAGTTCCTCGGGCGAGAGTTGGCGGTGCGTGGTGGACGCCGGGTGCGTGGCCAGCGAGCGCACGTCGCCGATGTTGACGAGGCGGGTGAACAGGCCCAGGGCATCCAGGAAACGCGCACCCGCCTCGCGGCCGCCGCCGTTGCCCTTGACGCCGAAGGTCAGGATGCCCGAGCCCGTGCCGCGCAGGTACTTGCGGGCCAGCCCATGCTCGGGGTGGTCCTCCAGGCCTGCGTAGTTGACCCAGCCGACCTTGGCATGCCCTTGCAGGTATTGGGCGATGGCCAGCGTGTTCGCCGTGATGCGGTCCATGCGCAGGGCCAGCGTCTCGATGCCCTGCAGGATCAGGAAGGCGTTGAACGGCGAGATCGCCGCGCCCGTGTTGCGCAGCGGCACCACGCGCGCGCGACCAATGTAGGCGGCCGGGCCCAGGGCCTCGGTGTAGACCACGCCGTGGTAGCTGACGTCGGGCTCGTTCAGGCGCTTGAAGCGCTCCTTGTGCTGGGCCCACGGGAACTTGCCGGAATCGACGATGGCCCCGCCGATGCTGTTGCCGTGGCCGCCCAGGTACTTGGTCAGCGAGTGCACGACGATGTCGGCGCCGTGCTCGATGGGCCGGCTCAGGTAGGGCGAAGGCACGGTGTTGTCCACGATCAGCGGCACGCCGTGGCGGTGCGCGATGGCGGCGATGGTGGCGATGTCGGTCACGTTGCCCGCCGGGTTGCCCAGCGATTCGACGAACACGGCCTTGGTCCGCTCGTCGAACAGCTTGTCGAAGCTGGCAGGGTCGCGGTGGTCGGCAAAGCGGGTGGTGATGCCCGACAGCGGCAACGTGTGCGCGAACAGGTTGTAGGTGCCGCCGTAGAGCGCGGTGCTGCTGATGATGTTGTCGCCGGCCTCGGCGATGGTCTGGATCGCGTAGGTGACGGCCGCCTGGCCCGAGGCCAATGCCAGCGCTGCGATGCCACCCTCCAGCGCCGCCACGCGCTGCTCGAGCACGTCCTGCGTCGGGTTCATGATGCGCGTGTAGATGTTGCCCGGCACCTTGAGGTCGAACAGGTCGGCGCCGTGCTGCGCGCTGTCGAAGGCATAGGCGGCCGTCTGGTAGATCGGCGGCACCACGGCGCGCGTGGTCGGGTCCGGCGAATAGCCGGCGTGCACCGACAGGGTCTCGAATTTCCAGTCTTTGGACATGTGTCTCCTTGGGATGGTCAGTTCACATCCGGCTCGACGAATTCAAGCCGGTTGCCGGCCGGATCGTGCACGAAAAAGCGCAGGTAGCCGGGCAGTGGCTGGTTCTCCTCCAGCGGGAACGCGGCGTCGAGCAGGCGCTTGCGCAGCTGCGGCAGGCCCTGCACCTCGAAGGACAGTGGCGTGAGCCCCGGCGCAGCGGCGGCAGACTGCTCGGTGGCGACCAGGTCCACGCGCTGCCCACGCGCGGCGAAGCGCAACACCGGGCCGGGCGGCTGCGGCATCAGCGTCAGGCCCAGCAACTCGCCATAGAAATGCGTGACTGCGCTGGCCAGCGCTGGCGGAAAGGGCAGCTGCACGCGGTTGATGGCCTGGATGTCCATGCCCGCGCTCACCAGGAATGCGCCAGCAAGCTGGGCATGGCCGGCCGCAGCGCAACCAAGGCTGCGGCACGCAGGCGCGCACGGCGCGGCACGTAGCCGTGGGGTGCGCGGCGGGCCAGGGCCTGGGCCGAGCGCGGCGCCAGCCGCCAGGCACGGGCGGTCACGTCCAGCACCCGCGTGGCCCAGTCGGTTGGCGCGGCGGTCTGGTCGGATGAAAAGGTCACGGCATGGGCCATGGGAACAACTCCTGCAAGAGACGGCGGCCAGGCAGGCCGTCGCAAAGAACGGGCGGATTGTGTGCAAGCCCTTGCGAGAAGGGAACGAACCAATCGTTAGAACCTTATGCAAGTTGCACAGGCGACACCGCCCGGCCGGGCGCGCCCACCAGAATCCACGCGCGAACACCGCCCGCCCCTCAACGATGCGCGCCGCAGGTCCGGCGCGCCGCACCGGAGACCGCATGCCCATTTCCTTTCCGCGCGCGCGCCGCACGCTGTGCGCCGCCGCCCTTGCCCTGCCGCTGGCCTCGGCGCTCTTGCCCGCTGCCGCGCAGGGCGACCGCCCCCTCAAGCTGCTCGTGCCCTACGCGCCCGGGGGCGTGACCGACCAGTTGGCCCGCCTGGTGGCCGGCAGCATGGCCGCGCAACTGGGCCAGCCCGTGGTCGTGGAGAACAAGCCGGGCGCCAACACCATCATCGCGGTCGACGCGCTGATGCGCGAGCCGGCCGACGGCAACACCCTGCTGATGGGCGCGGGCTCCACCATGGTGCTGAACCCGTTGCTGATCAAGAAGCTCTCCTACCAGCCGCGGCGCGACCTGCGGATGCTCTCGGTGGTGGTGGACACGCCCATGCTCATGGTGGTGCCGGCCGCCCTGCCCCCCAACAACGTGGCCGAGTTCAGGCGCTATGTGCAGGCCAATCCTGACAAGGTCAACTACGCCTCGGTCGGCGTGGGCGGCTCGCTGCACCTGGCGGGCGAACTGTTCGCGCAGAAGGCCGGCGTGGCCATGACCCACGTGGCCTACAAAGGCAGCGTGCCGGCGGTGACCGACCTGATCGGCGGCCAGGTGCAGCTGATGTTCGACGCGCCGGCCACCAGCCTGCCGCAGGTCAGGGCCGGCAAGCTCAAGGCACTGGCGGTGACCACCCGCGAGCGCATGCCGCTGCTGCCCGACGTGCCGACGGTGGGCGAGACGCTGCCCGGCTTCGACGCCGCCCTGTGGTTCGGCGTGATCGTGCGCGAGGGCACGCCGCCGGCCGCAGCCGCGCGGCTCAAGGCGGCGGTGGACCAGGCTCTGCTCGACCCGGCGCTGCGCCAGGCCATGGAGGCACAGGGCAACATCGTGCGCAAGCCGCAACCGCAGGAAGAAATCAACGCCTTCCTCGCGCGCGAGGAAGCGCAATGGGCCGCGCTGATCAAGGCCGGCAACATCACGCTCGACTGAGCGCTGCCTGTTTCGCAGGCACCGCGTCGCAGGCCGCGCCAGGCTTGGCTTTGCGGAGATTCCCCTGCCCTTGTCCACAGCCTTGCCCACGGCAAAGTGGGACAAGCTTCGGCGCCCCACAAACGAAAAAACCGCCCGAAGGCGGTTCTGTCGATGCGCAGGCGCAGGCGCCTGGGCGATCAGTAGTTGCTGCGGCCACCGCCGTAGCCGCCGCCGCCGCCGCCGCCGCCGTAGCCGCCACGGCCACCGCCACCGCCGCCACCGCCGAAGCCGCGGCCACCGCCGCCTTCTTCACGGGGGCGGGCTTCGTTGACGGTCAGGGCACGGCCGTCGGCCATGGCGCCGTTCAGGCCGGTGATGGCGGCCTGGGCTTCTGCGGCAGAGCCCATTTCGACAAAGCCGAAGCCCTTGGAGCGGCCGCTGTCGCGGTCTTGCATGACTTGGGCGGACTTGACTTCGCCGTAGGCGGAGAAGTTCTCGCGCAGGGAGTCGGAGGTGATGCTGTAGGCAAGGTTGCCAACGTAGATACGGGTGCTCATGGAGAGATTCCTAGTGTGAAGATTAGCGTCGGTATTGCGGACGGGCCGGGGCGCCGCCAGCGCGGGGTTCCAGATGCCGGAAGGTGATCCGGCCCTTTGTGAGGTCGTAGGGGGAAAGTTCGAGCGAGACGTTGTCGCCAGCGAGAATCCGGATGCGGTGCTTGCGCATTTTGCCGCCGGTGTAAGCCACCAGCGAGTGGCCATTCTCCAGGGTCACGCGAAAACGCGAGTCAGGCAGGACTTCGTCCACCTTGCCGCGCATCTCGATCAGTTCTTCCTTGCTCATTCGGCTCCTTGGGTATGTGGAAAAAGAACACCCGCGGCACCGAAGCGTGGGCGAATGTATTCGATGGCTTTGGCCAGTGCGTGGGACTGGGCGCCTTCGGCAGTGCGGAAACGGCCGACCAGGCGCAACACGCGGTCGTGGGTGGCGCTTCCGCGGCCGCTCTTGATCGAGACGGAGGCGCTGTAGTCGCCGCAGTCGGTGCTGCGGATCAGTGGCGAGATGAGGTATCTGCCGAGCGTGAGGGTTTTGCTTGAAAAATCGGACATGAACAGCGTTTCGGCCAGCCTGGCCGCAACGCGTGTGAGATCCAGCCAAAGGGCCGGAGCGGTGATGCTCGCCGCGGAGATTTCGACGACCGCGGGGTACCGGGTGGGGCCCGGTCATGGAGCGTGGCAGGCGCCCCGGTAGAGGCGCGTGCATGTCAGACGATGTCTGCCGTGGTGGAGAGCAAATACACGGCAGGCGGGCGAGTGTAACCGCTTCTGCGGTTGTGTGTGTGAATCCGTGCTGCCAAAGGGTTTCACGGCACGTGCGTGCGCTTCTCGTCGGCCAGCGCCACGCTGACCTGCATGTCCACCACCGACATGTCCGCGTAGTTCGACAGGAAGGCCACGTCGGCCGCGTCGCGCCCGTAGGCCATCACCACGCGGCCGCCGCGTGGCGCCGTCTGGGTGGCGTCGAAGCAGTACCAGCGCCCGCCCACGTAGGCCTCGAACCAGGCGTGCAGGTCCATCGGGTCCAGCTGGTAAAGGTAGCCTACGACGATGCGGGCCGGAATGCGCAGGCTGCGGCACAGTGCCGCGCCGATGTGGGCGAAGTCGCGGCACACGCCGGCCTTGGCCTGCATGGTGTCCAGCGCATCCGTGCTCTCCTGGCTCACGCCGTAGCGGTATTCGTGGTTCTCGTGGATCCAGCGCCGGATAGTCTCCACCTGGGCGTAGCCCGGGGCTGCCCCCGCGACAATTTCGCGCGCCTGCGCCTCGAGCTTGTCGGACGGGCAATAGCGGCTTTGCAGGAGGTAGACCAGCACCTCGTCGGGCAGCAGGTCGATCGGGGTCGGTGCGGCATCCGGCGCGACAGCGAGCTCCGCATCGACCTCCACCTGCGACTGCACGTCCAGCGCAGTGCGGCCCGGCGGCACGGTGAAGCGCTGGCACAGGTTGCCGAAGGCATCCTCGTATTCGCGCGGCCGGATCCAGGGGGCGATGCCGTAGTGCTCGGACACCACCCACTGCGCGGCGCCACTGCGCGGACGCAGCATCGCAACGACCGGGCAGGCATGGGGACATTCAACGGTGATCGTGGCGCGGGTGTCGAGGAGCATGGCTGCACGGTAGGGCCGGCGGTGGCGCAGCGCTGTCAGCGGCCACCCCCTGCACGCGGGCCGCTGGTCCTACAGACGACGGCTTTCAGTTGCGCAAGCCGCCCAGGCGCTGGCGCGCCCGCTGCAGGAAGCCCAGGGGCGGCGCCGGTGCCGCCTTGGACTTCTTCGGCCCGGTGGGCGAGATGTCGATGCAGCCGTCCGCCGCCAGCCTGGCGTGCAGCGCGTCGCCCCGCTTCAGCGCCTCGAAGCGCCGTGCAGAAACCACGTCGGCCTGCACATGCTGGCGCAGCGCGCCCGACTTCAACAGCTTGCGCAAGGCCTGGTCCAGCGCCTCGCGCTCCGGGGCGAGCTCGGCGTAGACCAGAAGCAGGTTCAGCGCCCCGGTCTCGGCGTCCTCGCCCAGCAGGAAGGCCCGCTGCACCGAAGCGCGGAATTTGGACTGCAGCATTGCACGCAGCGGCTCGGCGCCGGCAAAGGACTTGAGCGCGATGCGGCGCAGCTCGGGGTAGAACACGAAGCCCTGGTTGATGCCCACGGTCTCGGGCTGCCCTTCCCTGGCCTCGCCGCGCAGCAGCACGCCGTTGTCGAGCAGGTGGGCCAATGTCTCCTGCACCTGGGGCAGCTCGAGCTTGCACGCCTTGGCCAGGTCGGCAGCGGCGAACTGCTTGCCGGGGTCGGCGAGCGTGCGCTGCAGCAGCTGTTGGACGGCGGGGGAAAGAAGGAAGTCGGCGGCACCCATCGCGCCATTGTTCCCCATGCGAGGGGTGTGAACGGCATCGGCACGATGCGGCGCCGTCCGACCGACGAGGTGCGCACGCCGTGCTATCACTGCGGCCCGACCCACCAGGAGGCCCACCGCATGAAGTTCGCGTGTTCTGTCCTTGTCTGCGCCGGCCTGGCCTGCGCCCCAGCCTTGGCCGACGAGCCGTCCGAGACCGCCCTGTCGGCCGCCGCGCGTGCCAAGACCAGCGCCAGCTGCCGCAGCGGCGACAGCGGCTTCTTCCGCGACCAGGGCCTGGGCATGAAGCTGGCCAGCAAGCTCAAGTTCCGCAAGAAGCTGCTGTCCGAGCAGATCGACGCGCGCGTGAGCAATGGCGTGGCCACGCTGTCCGGTGGCGTCTCCAGCCCGCAGCTCATCGTGCTGGCACTGAACATCGCGGCAGAGGTCGAGGGCGTGCACTGCATCCACAATTTCCTGCGCGTGGGTCCGCCCACGCCGGCCCCCGAGCCGATGCGCTGAAGCTCAGCCCCCGTCGATGTCCTTGAGCATGGCCGCGCAGATGCTGGCCAGCTGCTTGTCCGTCATGGCCGAGAAGATGCCTTGCCAGGCGCTGCTGGAGGTGCTGTAGCTGCGCTGCCCCGCGGCGGTGCGGCCCGGGCCCACGTAGAAGGCGGCGTCGGCGTTCACATAGGCGTTGCCCGTCATCGCGCCCAGGCCGTAACGCGCGCCCGTGCTGAGGTAGCGGTAGTCCTTCACCTGCACCACCACCAGCGTGCTGCCGGCCGGCGTGCTTTGTGGCTCGTTCTCCAGGTACTGGAACTGCTTGCCCGCCGCCTTCGCAGCCTCGGCCATGGCGTCGCGCCAGGCGCCGCGCAGGGCCTGCCAGTCCGAGGACCGGGCCAGCTCCGGGCTGGCCGCGCGCACCACCAGCGTCACGCCGCCCTGCGCGCGCGCCGGCACCTGCAAGGCACTGGCGCCGCCACCGCCTGGGCGCTCGACGTTCGCGGCGCAACCGGCCAGGGCCACGCACAAGGCCCATGCCGGCGGGCGCAGCCAGGAGGAGGAAAGGCGGGGTGTTTTCATGCGCCGCACTCTAGCGGCGGTGCCGGCACAGCCCTGTCGGACAGCGCCGGGACCTGGTGGCACCGGCGTGACGGTGCATGCGGCTCACTTCACCTGCTGGATCGTCTCGCCGGCCAGCAGGCCATGGTCCTGGATGTTGCCGCCACGCCGGCGCCAGCCGCGCCAGGTGCGCACGGGATGGCTCAGCGAGATCATGTAGTAGATCGCCTTGAACATGCGCAGCGGGCCCCACAGCGGCGTCTTGCCGTAGATGTCGCCGGCCAGCAGCGACATCAGCGCCTCCTTCACGCGGAAGGGGTTGGCCGGGTACATGAACATCTCGCGGATGGTCGGGTTGGTCACGCGGTAGATAAACCACGAATACTCGCGCGGGCCCTTGCGCATCATGGCCTCGAAGGCCTGGCAGGCGGCCGGGTACGCGGCCGGCGCGTCCAGCGCCTTGGCGACGAGCTCTGCACCGTCGAATGCGCTGTGCATGGCCAGGTACACACCCGAAGAGAACATCGGGTCGATGAAGGTGAACGCATCGCCCAGCAACACGTAGCGCGGGCCGGTGGCGTGCGTGCTGCTGTACGAGAAGTTGCCGGTGGCGTGCACGGCATCGTCGACCAGCGTCGCGTCCTTGAGCCGGTCGGCCAGCTCCGGGGCCAGCGCGATGGTCTCGCGGAAGTACTGCTGCAGCGATTTGGCGCCCCGGGCCTTCAGGTAGTAGGCCCAGCAGACCGCGCCCACGCTGGTCGTGCCGTCGGCCAGCGGGATGAACCAGAACCAGCCATGCGGGAACCAGCAGATGCTGATGTTGCCCTCGCGCTTGCCCTCGAGCCGGCGCACGTTGCGAAAGTGGCCGAACAGCGCGGTGCTGTTGTGCGCGGTGTTCTTCTTCTTGCTGCCCAGTTGGTGGGCCAGCAGCGTGTCGCGGCCGCTGGCATCGACCACATAGCGCGCGCGGAACCGCCGCTGCGTGCCATCGGCCAGCTGGGCCTGCGCCGTGGCGCCGTCAGCGTCGAAGGCCACGCTGCGCACCTGGCAGCGCTCCAGCGTGCGCGCGCCGCAGGCGGCGGCGTTGCGGAACAGCAGCTCGTCCAGCTCCGAGCGGCGCACCTGCCAGGCGAACGGCATGTCCTTGTTGAAGGCATCGGCGAAGTCGACATAGCTGCAGTGCTCGTGCTCGGGCGAGACGAACTCGATGCCGTACTTGGGCATGCCGATGCGCTCGACCTGCTCGCGCACGCCGAGCCGGTCGAACAGCTGCACGTTGGCCGGCAGCAGCGACTCGCCGATGTGAAAGCGCGGGTGCTGCTCCTTGTCGACCAGCAGCACGTCGCGGCCCTGGCGGGCCAGCAGCGTGGCGATGGTGGAGCCGGCCGGTCCGCCGCCGATCACCAGCACGTCGCAGGCATCGGTCGGCTCGGAAGTGGAAACAGAAGGTGACAACGGCATCGCTGCAAGGGGGCTGGGCAAAGGAGCGGGATCATAAGATGGTGTGTCGCCGCTTTGGCCAGGCCTGCAGCGCCGGCTCCCCTTTCCGTATGACGGTTCTCCTGCTGCTGTTGCAACTCACCGTGGTCCTCGTCGCGGCGCGCCTGTGCGCCCTGGCGCTGCGTACGCTGGGCCAGCCCATGGTCGTCGGCGAGATGGTCCTGGATGCCGGCCTGATCACGCCCACCCTCTTCACCATGCTGCTGCTGATGGCGCTGGCCACCACGGCGCTGACCGGCCCGCTGCTGAACCTGCTGGGCGCCCGCCCCCCGGTGGCTATACTTCCCGCCCGCCACAGGGTTGCCGCAGGGCCGGCGCCAAGCCCTGTGCCGCCAACCGATCCGTGACCGCATGAACCCCACACAAACCGACCTGCAACGCGAAGTCGCGGCGCTCCTCGTCGAGGCGCTGAACCTCGAGATGGCGCCCGAGACCATCGATCCGGCCGCTCCGATCTACGGCGAGGGCCTGGGCCTGGACTCCATCGACATCCTCGAGGTGGCCCTGGTGGTGTCGCAGCGCTACGGGTTCCAGCTGCGCTCCGACGACGAAGACAACGTGCGCATCTTCGCCTCGCTGGCCAGCCTGGCCGAGCACATCGCCGCGCACCGCGCGCCCGCTGCCTGAGAGGCGCGGCACCATGCCGCGCGCCTTGTCCATGCCCGTTCGCATCGTGGCCGTGCTGTCGCTCAGCCTGGCCTATATCGCCGCATCGCACTGGCTCATGACGGCCGCCCCGGCGACGCCCTGGAACGCGGTGCTGGTGCTGGCCCCCATGCTGCTGACCATCGCCTGGGGCGCCTGGCGCGGCGGCCAGCGGCCGCTGGCCGCGCTGAGCGCGCTGTCGGTGGTGGCCCTGTGCGTGCAGGCCAGGCTGCCCAAGCCGCTCTCCACCCAGGTGCTGTACCTCGTCCAGCACGTGGGCATCAACCTGTTCCTGGCGGTTGGCTTCGGCGGCACGCTGCGCGCGGGCCAGCAGGCGCTGATCACCACGCTGGCCGCGCGCGTGCACCGCCAGTTCACGCCCGACATGGCGGCCTACACGCGCAAGCTCACCCTCGCCTGGACCGTCTATTTCGTCGCCATGGCGCTGCTGTCGCTGGGCCTGTATGCCTTCGCGCGCTTCGAGACCTGGGCGCTGTTCGCCAACGTGCTGACGCCGCTGGCTGTGGCCACCATGTTCGGCGGCGAGTACTGGCTGCGCTACCGGCTGCACCCAGAATTCGAACGCGCCAGCCTGGTCGACGCCATCCGCAGCTACATGCATGGCGACAAACCGGGCGCCGTGGCGCAGCACCGGCCCGATAACCGACCATGACGCAGGCCGCGCTGATCTTCGGATCGGACCTGGACGCGCCCATCGCCTGGCGCGCCGGTGCACCGATCGCGCGGCGCCGCTACCTGGCCGACGTGCAGGCCCTGGCCGCGCGGCTGCCGGCCGAGGGCGCGATGCTGAACCTTTCGGGCGACCGCTACCGCTTCGCCGTGGGCCTGGGCGCGGCCATGCTGCGCGGCCAGCCCAACCTGATGCCGCCCAACCACCAGCGCGAGACCGTGGCGCGGCTGCAAAGCCTCATCCCGCAGGCCTACGCGCTGGTCGACGCCACGGGCGACGAGGTCGCGCTGCCGCAGGTGCGCTATACCGATGCAGCCGATGCCACGGCACCGGTGGACAGCCAACCGCCCGCCCTGCCGCGGGCGCAGCTGGCCGCCCACGTGCTGACCTCGGGCTCCACCGGCCAGCCCGTGCCGCACCCCAAGCGCTGGGGCCCTCTCGTGGACTGCACCGTGGCCGGCGCGCAGCGCCTGGCCGAGCACCTGGGGCGGCCCGATCTCGAGGGCCTGAGCCTCGTGGCCACGGTGCCGCCGCAGCACATGTACGGCTTCGAATCCACCGTGCTGATCGCCATGCTGGGCGGCGCAGCCTTCGATGCCGAGCGGCCGTTCTATCCCGCCGACATCGCCGCCGCGCTGGCCCGGCTGCCGCGCCCCCGCATGCTGGTGACCACGCCCTTCCACCTGCGCATGCTGCTGGAAGCCGGCATCGCGCTGCCCACTGTCGACCTGATCCTGAGCGCCACGGCGCCGCTGTCGCCGCAGCTCGCCGCCCGCGCCGAGGCCGCCTTGCAAGGCCAGCTGGTCGAGATCTACGGCTGCACCGAGGCCGGCCAGGTCGCCACGCGCCGCACCACCGACGGCCCGGAATGGCGCACCTACGCGGGCCTGGCCCTGTCGGGCGACGGCGAGCAGAGCCAGGTACTGGGCGGCCACGTGGTCGTGCCGACGCCGCTGGCCGACATCCTCGAAGTGCTGGAGCCGAGCCGCTTCCGGCTGCTGGGCCGCTCCAACGACCTCATCAATATCGCCGGCAAGCGCAACTCGCGGGCGCACCTCAATTTCCACCTCAACAGCACGCCCGGCGTGGCCGACGGCGCGTTCTGGCTGCCGCCCGACGCGGCCGACGGCACGGTCGCGCGGCTGGTGGTCTTCGTGGTCGCCCCCGGCCTCTCGCAGGCGGCGCTGCACGAGGCCGTGCTGGCCGGCCTGCGCCCGCGTGTGGATCCGGTGTTCCTGCCGCGCCGCATCGTGGCCGTGCCGGCGCTGCCACGCGAGCCCTCCACCGGCAAGCTGCCGGCCATCGCTTTCGGCGCCTGGGCGCAGCGCCAGCTGGCCGCATGACGGACGCCGCCACGCCGCGCAGCCTGGCGCTGCACATCCCGGCCGACCACCCGGCCTTCGCCGGCCATTTCCCGGGGCAGCCCCTGTTGCCGGGCGTGGCGCTGCTGGCCGCGGTGCTGGAGGCCGTGCTGGCCGACGCGGCCCTGGCGGCGCGCGTCGGGCCCGCACCGCGCCTGGGCCATGCCAAGTTCCTGGCGCCCGTGCGGCCCGGTGCGCAGCTGGAGATCCGGCTGGACGGCAGCAGCCGCGGCCTGCGCTTCGAGGTGCGCGATCTGTCCGTGGGCGCGCGCGTGGCGGCCAGCGGCCTGTTCGAGGTCGCGCCATGAGCGAAACGCAGAACCGTCCCAGGCAAGCGCGCCCGCCCTCAGGCGGCAGCGAAGCCCGCACGGCGGCCAGCACGGCGGCCACGTCCCCCGCCCCCCCGGCCGACTGGGCGACCCAGCGCGAGCGCAGCAACCTGTGGGTGCTGCGGCTGATGGGCGCCATCGCGGTGTACGCCGGACGCCCGCTGGCGCGGCTGGTGCTGCATCCCATCACGCTGTACTTCCTGCTGGCCAACGGCCCGGCACGGCGCGCCTCGCGCGCCTACCTGGCGCGCGCGCTGCAGCGCCCGGCCGGTTGGCGCGACAGCTACCGCCACATCCACAGCTTCGCCGCCACGGTCCTGGACCGCGTCTACTTCCTGCAGGACCGGCTGGCGCAGTTCCAGATCGACAGCCGCAACGTGCCCGCGGTCGAGGCCGTGCTGGCCGAGGGCCAGGGCGTGATGCTGCTGGGTGCGCACGTGGGCAGTTTCGAGGCCTTGCGCGCCGGCGCGCAGAGCGTAGGCACGCGCGCCGCCATGCTCATGTACGAGGACAACGCCCGCCTCATCACCGCCACGCTGCGCGCCATCGCGCCCGATGTGCAGCTGCACACCATCGCCCTGGGCCGGCCCGGCGCCATGCTCGCGCTGCGCCGCTGGCTGGACGGTGGCGGCATGGCGGGCCTGCTGGCCGACCGCACGCTGCCCGGCCATTCGGGCCGCTCGCGCACGCTGATGCTGCCCTTCCTCGGCCAGCCGGCACCCTTCTCCGACGGCCCGCTGCGGCTGGCCGCGCTGCTGCGCCAGCGCGTGTTCTTCATGGCGGGGCTTTACCACGGCGGTGCGCGCTACAGCCTGCGCTTCGAGCCGCTGGCCGACTTCCGCGCCACCGCCGGCCCGGCGCTGGAGGCCGAGGTCGAGGCCGCGCTGCAGCGCTATGTGGCGCTGCTGGAATCCATTTGCCGCGAAGCGCCGTACAACTGGTTCAACTTCTATGATTTCTGGGCGAGCGATGCCGCATCCACTTCCGCCACACCGGATTGAACGCCGGGGCCTGTTGCTGGCGCTGGCCCTGTTGCCGCTGGCGGCACACGCCCAGGTCTTCGACCTCGCGCAGCTGATGCGCCTGTTGGCCCAGGTGCAGTCGGGCCAGGCCACGTTCACCGAGCAGCGCCACTCCAGCGTGCTCGACCGGCCGGTCGAAAGCACGGGCCGGCTGTCGTTCCAGGCGCCGGACCGCTTCACGCGCGAGACGCTGAAGCCGCGCAGCGAGAGCATCAGCGTGGTCGGCAACGAGGTCACGCTGCGCCAGGGCAGCCGCAGCCGCACCGTGCAGCTGGACAGCGTGCCCGAGGCCGCCGTGATTGTCGAAGCCATCCGCGGCACGCTGACCGGCAACCGCGAGGCCATCGACCGCCATTTCGAGGCCCAGGTCGGCGGCGGGCCGAACGGCTGGCAGCTGCTGCTGGCGCCGCGTGACGCCGGCCTGCGCAAGCTCGTCGTGCAGGTCGCGATCCAGGGCCGGCAGTCTGCGCCGCGCGAGATCACCATCTCCATGGCCGACGGCGATTACTCCATCATGCGGATCACACCGCAATGAGCGCACAGGCCCCGTGCTGATGCGCAAGCTGCGCCACACCGCCCTCCTGCTCTGGCTCGTGTTCGTGCTGGCCGCGGCGGCCATCACCGCGCGCACGCACTACGTGGCCGACCTGTCGGCCTTCCTGCCGCGCGACCCGAGCGCCGAGCAAGCCGTGCTGCTGGACCAGCTGCAAAGCGGCGTGGCCTCGCGCCTGGTGCTGGTCGGCATCGACGGCGGCAGCGCCGAGCAGCGTGCCCAGGCCTCGCTGCGGCTGGGCCAGGCCTTGCGCGCCAGCGGCAGCTTCGACGCCGTGCACAACGGCGACAACAGCAGCCTGGCCGACACCGCGCAGTTCCTGTTCGCGCACCGCTACCTGCTGAGCCCCGGTGTGGACGCCGAGCGCTTCACGGCCGAAGGCCTGCGTGGCGGCATCGACGAGACCACCAGCCTGCTCGGCACGCCGGCCGGCAGCCTGATCAAGCCCATCCTGCTGCGCGACCCCACGGGCGAGACGCTGCGCATGGCCGAGTCCATGCTGCCGGCGCAGGCGCCGCGCAGCGAAGCCGGCGTCTGGGTCTCGCGCGACGGCACGCGCGCCGTGCTGCTGGCCACCACCCACGCCGGTGGCAGCGACCTGGACGGCCAGGAGCGCGCGCTGGCCCTGGTGCGCAGCAGCTTCGCGCCCGATGCGGCGGCCGGCCTGCAACTGCAGGTCTCGGGCGCGGGCAGCTTCGCGGTCGCCTCGCGCGCGCAGATCAAGTCCGAGGTCGAGCGGCTCGCGCTGGCCGGCGGCGTGATCGTGGTCGGCCTGCTGCTGCTGTCCTTCGGCGGCTCGCTGCGCACGCTGTTCACGGCGCTGATGCCCGTCAGCACCGGCGTGCTGGCCGGCATCGCGGCCGTGAGCCTGGTGTTCGGCAACGTGCACGGCATCACGTTGGGCTTCGGCACCACGCTGATCGGCGAGGCCGTGGACTACGCCATCTACTACCTGATCCAGGCCCGCGCCGGTGGCGGCCCGCTCTGGCTGCGCGCCAGCTGGCCGACCGTGCGGCTGGGCCTGTGGACCTCGCTGTGCGGCTTCGCGGCGCTGCTGTTCTCCGGCTTTCCGGGACTGGCCCAGCTGGGCCTGTTCTCCATCGCCGGGCTGGCCGGCGCGGCGCTGACCACGCGCTTCGTGCTGACCACCATCGCGCCCGAGGGCGCGCCGGGCATGGGCCTGCGCCGCCACCTGGGCCGCGCCGTGGCCGCCGCCATGCCGGTGCTGCAGCGCCTGCGCTGGCCGCTGGCTGCGCTGGCCGTGGCGGCTGCGCTCGCGCTGGCCTGGATGCCCTCGCCCTGGCGCGGCGACCTGGCCGCGCTGAGCCCGGTGGGCGACGAGAAGATGGCGCTGGACGCCGCGCTGCGCGCCGACCTGGGCGCCAGCGACCCGGGCGTGGTGGTGGCCGTGTCCGCCGCCGACGAGGCCGGTGTGCTGCGGGCGGCCGAGGCCGCCGGCCAGCGGCTGGACCGGCTGGTGGCCGACGGCCAGCTGGCCGGCTATACCTCGCCCGCGCGGATCCTGCCCAGCCCCGCCGTGCAGCAGGCGCGGCGCGACGCGCTGCCCGCGGCCGACGCGCTGCGCACGCGGTTGCAGGAGGCCACGGCCGACGGCCCGATCGCGGCCGCCCGCCTGCAGCCCTTCCTGGACGACGTGGCCCAGGCCCGCACCCAGCCGCTGCTCACGCGCGCCACACTGGACGGCACGGCGCTGGCCGCCGCCTTCGACGCGCTGACCGTGCCGGGCAATGGCGAGCGCCCCTGGCGCGGCATGCTGACGCTGAACCAGGGCCAGCGCGCACTCGACCAGGCCGCACTGCGCGCCGCCTTCGCCGACATGCCGCAGGTGCAGATCGTCGACATCACGGGCGAGTTGCGCGGCATGTACGCGCGCTACCTGCACGAGGCCGGCGTGCAGGCCGGCTTCGGCGCGCTGGCGCTGTGCCTGGTGCTGCTGGCGCACCTGCGTTCCTGGGCGCGGCTGTGGCGCATCGCCCAGGCCGTGGGCGCAGCGGCGCTGATCGTCATCGCCGCGCTGGCGCTGGCCGGCGTCGAGTTGGGTATCCTGCACCTGGTCGGCCTGCTGCTCACCGTGGCCATCGGCTCCAACTACGCGCTGTTCTTCGACCAGTTGCGTGCCGACCAGGAGGCGCAGCCGATCGACCACGACATGCTGGCCTCGCTGGCACTGGCCAACGTGACGGCCGCCACCTCGTTCTTCCTGCTCGCGCTCTCGGACATCCCGACGCTGAACGCGCTGGGCCAGGTGGTGGCGCCCGGCATCGTGCTGTGCCTGCTGCTGTCGGCGGCCTTCATTCCTACACGGCAGGCCACACGTCGCGTGTAAATTGCTCGCCGCCATGCACGCCACCGCCTCCTCCCCTGCCCCTGCCAAGCGCTGGCGTGCGCCGCTGCTGCTCAAGGCCAGCGCGGCATGCCACCTGGGCGCGGCGGGCCTCGTGGCAACTGCGCCGCCGCTGTGGCCCTGGGCGCTCGGCGCCGTGGCGCTGGACCACGCGCTGCTGACCGCCACCGGCCTGTGGCCGCGCTCGACCTGGCTGGGCGCCAACCTGCTGCGCCTGCCCGCTGCCGCCGCCGCGCGCGGCGAGATCGCCGTGACGCTGGACGACGGGCCCGACCCGGCCGTCACGCCGCAGGTGCTGGACATCCTCGACGCGCACGGCGCACGCGCCACCTTCTTCTGCATCGCCGAGCAGGCCGCGTGCCATCCGTCGCTTGCGCGCGAGATCGTGCGGCGCGGCCACAGCGTGCAGAACCACAGCCTGCGCCACCGCCACAACTTCTCGCTGTTGGGGCCGGCCGGCCTCAAGCGCGAGATCGGCCAGGCGCAGGACCAGCTGGCCCAGGCCACGGGCCAGCGCCCGACCTGCTTTCGCGCGCCGGCCGGCCTGCGCAACCTGTTCCTCGACCCGGTGCTGCATGCGCTGGACCTGCGGCTCGTGAGTTGGACGCGGCGGGGTTTCGACACCCGCGAGGCCGACCCGCAGACCGTGCTCGCGCGACTGACCCAGAACCTGGCCGCCGGCGACATCGTGCTGCTGCACGACCGCCATGGCGCCCCCATGGCCGACGGCCGCCCCGTGGTGCTGCAGGCCCTGCCGCTGCTGCTGGCGCGGCTGCGCGGCGCCGGCCTGCACGCCGTCACCCTGCCAGAGGCACTGCACTCTTGAATCCCTCCCAAGCCTGGACTTCCCTGCTCGACCAGGCCAGCGCGCCCTACCGCGCGGCCGGCCGCTTCGCCTGGCGTTTCGCGCGCGGCAAGCTGTCCATGGACCCGGTGTTCCGCCACCTGATCGAGGCCGGCCATCTGCGCCCGGGCGCGCGCGTGCTGGACATCGGCTGCGGCCAGGGCCTGCTCGCCAGCCTGCTGGCCAGCAGCGGCGCGCTGGTGCGCGCGGGCCGCTGGCCCAGCGCCTGGCCGCCGGCGCCAGTGCCCGCGCATGTGACCGGCATCGAGCTCATGCCGCGCGATGTGGCGCGTGCCTGCGCCGCCCTGGCACCGCTGGGCGATGCGGCGCAGTTCGTCTGCGGCGACATGCGGCACACCCCGTTCCCGCCGGTCGATGCGGTGGTGATCCTGGACGTGCTGCACTACATCGGCATCGTCGAGCAGAACCAGGTGCTGGCGCGCGTGCGCGCTGCCTTGCCGACCGGCGGACGCCTGCTGCTGCGCGTGGGCGACGCCAGCGCGCGGCGCGGCTTCGCGGTCAGCCAGTGGGTGGACGCCGTGGTCACGCGCATCCGCGGCCACCGCGTTCTGCCGCAGTACGGCCGCACGCTGGCGCAATGGTCGGCGCAGCTGGAGCAGCTGGGTTTTGCCGTGCGCAGCCTGCCGATGAGCGCCGGCACGCCCTTCGCCAACGTGCTGCTGGTGGCGGAGGCGCGCGCATGAAGCCGCTGGCCGTCACCGCCTTCACGCTGACCACCGCCCTGGGCGCCGGCCGCGCCGCCACACTGGAGGCGCTGCGCGCGCAGCGCTCGGGCCTGGCGCCGCTGCGCTTTCTCGACCTGCCGCTGGCCACCTGGGCCGGCGAGGTCGCCGGCCTGGAGCAGGCCCTGCTGCCCGCGGCCCTGGCCCACCACGATTGCCGCAACAACCGGCTGGCCTGGCTCGCCATGCTGCAGGACGGCTTCATCGACGCCGTGGCCCGCGCCCGGGCCCGCTGGGGCGCAGCGCGCGTGGGCGTGTTCCTGGGCACCAGCACTTCGGGCCTGCTGCAGACCGAGCTGGCCTACCGCAACCGCCAGAGCGACGGCGCGCTGCCCGAGGGCTTTCGTTACGCCGAGACGCAGAACACCTTTTCGCTGGCCGGCTTCGCGGCCGATGCGCTGCAGCTGGCCGGGCCGCGCTGCGTGGTGTCCACGGCCTGCTCGTCCAGCGCCAAGGTGTTCGGCAACGCCCAACGCATGCTGCAGGCCGGCTGGATCGACGCGGCCGTGGTCGGCGGTGTCGACAGCCTGTGCCTGACCACGCTGTACGGCTTCAATGCGCTGGAACTGCTGGCGCCCGAAGCCTGCCGGCCCTGGGATGCGGCGCGGCGCGGCCTGTCGATCGGCGAAGCCGCCTCGTTCATGCTTGTCGAGCGCGAGGCCGAGGCCACCGAGGGCTGGGTGCTGGGCGTGGGCGAGACCAACGACGGCCACCACATGAGCACGCCGCACCCCGAAGGCACGGGCGCCATCGCTGCGATGCGCGCCGCGCTGGCCGCCGCGGGGCTGCAGCCTGGCGACATCGACTACATCAACCTGCATGGCACCGCCACGCCGACCAATGACAGCTCGGAAGACCGCGCAGTGCGCAGCGTGTTCGGCGACAGCACGCCGCCGTGCAGCTCGACCAAGGGCGCGACCGGACACACCCTGGGCGCGGCCGGCGGCATCGAGGCCGCGATCAGCCTGCTGGCGTTGCAACATGGCTTCATGCCCGGTGGCCTGAACCGCCAGCAGCCCGACCCGGAGCTGCACGCACAGTACCTGGATGCCAACCGCGCTGCGCCGCTGCGCCACGTGCTGAGCAACTCCTTCGGTTTCGGCGGCACCAACGCCAGCCTGGTGCTGGCCAAGGAGGTCGCGAGCGACGCGCCGGGCCGCCCCCAGCAAGCTCACTCCCCCTCGGGGGGACAGGCCGCAGGCCGAAGGGGGCACCAATGAATTCGGCCCTGCCGCTGTACGTCGAAGGCATCGGCCTGCTCGGCCCCGGCCTGCCGGACTGGGACGCGGCGCAGCCGGTGCTGCGCGGCGAGGCCGCCCACCAGTTCGCGCCGACCCAGCTGGCCCCGCCCGCCCGCCTGCCGCCGGCCGAGCGCCGCCGCGCCGGACCGGTGATCCGGCTGGCCATGGGTGTGGCCGATGCGGCCGTCGCCCACGCCGGCGCCGACCCCTCGACGCTGGCCACGGTCTTCACCTCCTCCGGTGGCGAAGGGGCCAACTGCCACTCGCTGTGCGAGGCGCTGGCCGTGCCGAACCCGCTGATCTCGCCCACACGCTTCACCAACTCCGTGCACAACGCGGCGGCCGGCTACTGGCACATCGCCGTGGCCAGCCAGGCCAGTTCGACCAGCCTGTGCGCGCACGATGGCAGCTTCGGCGCCGGCCTGCTCGAGGCGGCGGCCAGCGTGCATGCCGACGGCCAGCCGCTGTTGCTGGTGGCCTACGACCTGCCCTACCCCCAGCCGCTGCACGCCAAGCGGCCGATCGCCGAGAACTTCGGCCTGGCGCTGCTGCTGGCGCCCATGCGCACGCCGCGCAGCCTGGCTGCACTGCGGGTGCAACCGGTCGCGGCCGGCAGCGCGCAGAGCGCATGCGCCGACGCTTCGCTCGAGGCGCTGCGCAGCGGCATCCCGGCCGCCGCGGCGCTCCCGCTGCTGCAGGCATTGGCCCTGCGCGCCACGGCCACGCTGCAGCTGCACTGCCTGGACGACCTCGCGCTGCAGGTCGAGGTGGCACCTTGCTAGACGCGGCCGGCATCGCCCGGCTGATCCCGCACAGCGGCAGCATGTGCCTGCTGGCGCGGCTGGAGCGCTGGGACGCCGACAGCATCGTCTGCAGCGCGACCAGCCACCGCGATGCGGCCCATCCGCTGCGCACGGCCTCGGGCCTGCTGGCACCCTGCGCCATCGAGTACGCGGCCCAGGCCATGGCGCTGCACGGCGCACTGATCGGGCAGGAAGCCGGCGGCGTGGCCAGTCCAGGTTTCCTGGCCAGTGCGCGCGGCGTGCAGTTCCACCGGCTGCGGCTGGACGACCTGGCCGGCGAACTCACCATCGAGGCGCAGCGCCAGGCCGGCGACGCGCAACAGATCCTCTACCACTTCCGCGTGCAGCACGCGGGCCAGCCCGTGGCCGAAGGCCGGGCTGCCGTCGTGCTGAACACGCCGCTTGCCGCATGACCACCACCACACCGAGACGCGCACTGATCACTGGCGCCAGCGGCGGGCTGGGCCGCGCCATCGCGCTGCAGCTGGCGCGCGATGGCCACCATGTCATCGCCCACGCCAACCGGCGGCTGGCCGCGGCCCAGGCACTGGCCGACGAGATCGTGGCCGCGGGCGGCAGCGCCGAGGCCGTGGCATTCGACGTGACGGACGCCGAGGCCAGCGCCGCAGCCTGCGCGCAGCTGCTCGCCGTCGGCCCGGTGCAGATCCTCGTCAACAACGCGGGCCTGCACGACGACGCGGCCTTCCCGGCGCTGCGGCCGGCGCAGTGGCACCAGGTCATCGACGTCTCGCTGAACGGCTTCTTCCACGTCACGCAGCCGCTGACCATGCCCATGGTGCGCACGCGCTGGGGCCGCATCGTCAACATCTCCTCGATGTCGGCCGTGGCCGGCAACCGCGGCCAGGTCAACTACGCGGCGGCCAAGGGCGCGCTGAACAGCGCCACCAAGTCGCTCGCGCTGGAGCTGGCCAGCCGCGGCATCACCGTCAACGCGGTGGCCCCCGGCATCATCGACACCGGGATGGCGCAGGATTTCGACAAGGCCACCATCGAACGCATCGTGCCCATGAAGCGGGCCGGCACCGGCGAGGAAGTCGCAGCCCTGGTCGGCTTCCTGGCCTCGGACGCGGCCAGCTACATCAGCGGCCAGGTGATCTCCATCAATGGCGGCATGGTGTGAGGCAAGCCGACATGTCCACGCCACACCACGATGTCGTGATCCTCGGCGGCGGCCTGGCCGGCCTCACACTGGCGCTGCAGCTGCGCCGGCGCATGCCCGACCTGGATGTGCTGGTGCTGGAGCGCCGCACCCATCCCCTGCCCGAGGCCGCGCACAAGGTCGGCGAATCCTCGGTCGAGATCCAGGCGCACTACCTGTCGCAGGTGCTGGGCCTGCAGGACTACCTGGAGCGGCGCCAGCTCAAGAAGTTCGGCTTCCGCTTCTTCTGGAGCGACGCCGCGCCCGACCTCACGCAGGTCACCGAGCTGGGCGCCAGCACCTTCCTGCCGACGCAGAGCTACCAGCTGGACCGCGGCATGCTGGAGAACGACCTGGCGCAGATGGTGCAGGACCAAGGCGTACACCACCGCGACGGCGCGCTGGTGCGCGACTTCACACTGGGCCGCAAGGGCGAACGGCACGCGGTGCGCTACGAACACGGCGGCAGCGCACACGAAGCCACGGCCGACTGGCTGGTCGATGCCAGCGGCCGCGCCGGCCTGCTCAAGCGCCGGCTCGACCTGGCGCAGCCCAACGACCACACCGCCCACGCCGTCTGGTTCCGCATCGACCGCCGCATCGACGTGGCCGACTGGACCGATGACGCCGAGTGGCTGGCCCGCTGCAACCCGCCCAACCGCTGGCTGTCCACCAACCATCTGGTCGGCGCGGGCTACTGGGTCTGGCTGATCCCGCTGGCCTCGGGCTCGCATTCGGTCGGCATCGTGGCCGACCCGGCATTGCACCCCCCGGAGACGCTCAACAGCTTCGACAAGGCCATGAACTGGCTCAGGGTCCACCAGCCACAGCTCCATGCCGACCTGGACACCAAGCGCGACGGGCTGCAGGACTTCGCGTTCTTCAAGCGCTTCTCGTACGGCTGCAAGAAGGTCTGGAGCGGCAGCGACCGCTGGGCGCTGACGGGCGAGGCCGGGTTGTTCCTGGACCCGTTCTACTCGCCGGGCGGCGACTTCATCGCGATCTCCAACAGCTTCGTGACGGAGATGGTCGAACGCGACCGCGCCAAGGCCCCCGTCGGCATGCTGGCACCCATGTACGAGCGCATCTACTTCTCGCTGTACGAGGCCATGCTGCCGATCTACACCGGCCAGTACCCGCTGTTCCACAGCGCCGAGGTGATGCCGCTCAAGGTGCTCTGGGACTACACCTTCTACTGGGGCGTGATGTGCCAGCTGTTCTTCCAGAACCGGCTGGTGGACGTGCAGGCCATGGCACGGCTGCAGGACGACCTGGCCTGGTCGCACCGGATGAACATGGCGGTGCAGGACTTCCTGCGGGCCTGGGGCGAGGTCGACGACGGCGCACGGCCGCGCCGCATGCTGGACCAGGCCAGCCTGGCGTGGTTCGCCGAGATGAACCGCGGCCTCACGGACCGGCTGGACCAGGCCGCCTTCGATGCGCGACTGCAGGCCAATCTGCACCTGTTGCACCAGCTCGCCGAGCAGCTCATGGACCGCGCGCTGCGCCAGCACCCGGGCCTGGCGGCCGAGGCACTGCGCGCGGTGATGGCGCAGCGGCCGGCCGCGCCTGCAGCGCACGACCTCTTGTTCCCGAACCTCAGTCCCGCGTGAAGAGCAGCACCGCATTGGTGCCGCCGAAAGCGAACGAGTTGCTGATGGCGGCCGACAGCTGCGGCGCCTCTGCCCCGCCGGCGGGCACCAGCGGCACGCGGCACTCGGGGTCGGGCGCGCTGCCATGGGCGTTCGGCGGCAGCCGGCGCCGGGCCAGCGCCTGCACCGTGACCACGGCCTCCAGCGCACCGGCCGCGCCCAGCAGGTGGCCGTGCAAGGCCTTGGTGGAACTGACGGCCAGGCCGGGCAGCGCAGCGCCGAAGACCTGGGCCAGCGCCTCGCACTCGACCACATCGCCGGCGCGCGTGGCCGTGCCGTGGGCATTGCAGTAACCGACGTCGCGCGGCGCGAGACCGGCGCGGCGCAGCGCGGCGCTCAAAGCGCGGGCCTGGCCGGCGGCGTCGGGCTTGGTCAGGTGGGTCGCATCGCTGCTGATGCCCCAGCCGGCCAGCCGGGCATGGATGCGGGCGCCGCGCGCACGCGCGCGTTCGGCCGATTCGAGCACCACGAAGGCCGCGCCCTCGCCCAGCGCAA
This sequence comes from Pseudorhodoferax soli, assembly GCF_003337555.1. Classification (GTDB taxonomy): domain Bacteria; phylum Pseudomonadota; class Gammaproteobacteria; order Burkholderiales; family Burkholderiaceae_C; genus Pseudorhodoferax; species Pseudorhodoferax soli. Next base: position 485,843 of record NZ_QPJK01000003.1, read on the forward strand.
AGCCGCTGCGGTCGGCAGCGAACGGGCGCACGCAGGATGCCGCCATGCCCTCGTCGAAGGCCGCCAGCGTGTGCATGGCCTGCCAGGCCAGCACGACGCCGGGCACGACCAGGGCCTCGCTGCCGCCGGCAATGGCCACGTCGAGGTCGCCGCGCTGCACGGCGGCGGCGGCCTCGGCGATGGCCACGGCCGATGAGGCGCAGGCCACGGAATAGGTCAGAACGGGCCCCAGCACCTTGTGGCGCATGGCCACGTGGGCGGCCGGCGCGTTGGGCATGAAGGCCGGGATGGTGAGCGGCGGCACGCGCCCGCCACTGCGGTAGGCGGCCTCCAGTGCGGCGGCGCCGCCCATGCCGCAGCCGGCGTAGACGCCCAGGCGTTCAGGCGCCACATCGCCCAGCGCGCCGGCGTCGCGCAGCGCCAGGTCGGCGGCAGCCACGGCCAGCTGGCTGACGCGGTCGACGCCAGTCAGTTGCAGCTTGGTGAACCAGGCGAGCGGATCGAAATCGACGGTGGCGGCGCAGGCCGGCTTGGCCAGCTCGGGGAACACCGGTGCGATGGCCGAGCGGCCCTGCAGCAGTGCATCGAACAAGGTGTCGGCGTCCGACCCATGGGGCGAGACCACACCCAGGCCGGTGACGGCGACCGCCGTGCTCACGCCGTGGCCTGCTTGGCAGCGACCAGCCGGTCGACCAGTGCCGCGAATTCGGCCAGCGTGTCGATGCTGGTGTTGTCGTCGGGAATGGATATCTGGAACTGGTCTTCCACGGCGAACACGAACTCGACCAGGGCCAGCGAATCGAAGCCCGATTCGCGCATCGAGGTGTCGGGCGTCAAGGTGGCGGCGTCGATGCCGAACTTGCTGTGGATCAGCTCCTGGAGAGCAGGCAGGGAACTCATGTTGGGCGGTCTTCTACGGGCGGTGGGCATGATAGCCCGGGCTGGGGCGCCAGCGCAGCGAGGCCAGCGCGACCAGCAGCCCCAGGCAGGCGCCGCCCAGCACGTCCAGCGCCACGTGCTGGCGCACGGCCATGGTGGACCAGGCGATCAGCACGGCCCACACCAGGTTGGCCAGGCGCAGGACCGCGGGCGAGCCGGTCTCGCGCAGCACGGCGTGGATGCGGATGCCGGTGAAAACGGCCGAGGCCACGTGCATGGACGGAGAGGCATTGCCGGCGGCGTCCACCCCCTCCAGCAGCGAGAACCCCGGGTAAGAGGTGCGGTCCAGCGTCAGCGGCGGCACGGCCGTCGGCCAGAAATGGAAGATGACGAGGCCGCCGCCCATCAGCACGACCGTCCACAGGCCGTATACCAGCAGTTGCGGGAAGCCGCGCTGCAGGCCGGGCGCGATGCCGATGTAGAACCACAGCGACAGGTAGGGCCACAGCATGGCCGGCTGGAACGGCACCAGTGCATCGACCCAGGTCAGCGGCATCACGGTGACCGGATGCACCGGGTTGCGCAGCAGCTCGAAGTAGCCGATGAAGAACAGCGTGGTCCACAGCATGGTGCCGAGCAGCTTGAGCCAGAAGAGCTCGCGCATGCGGAACCAGAGCTCGGACCGCCAGCCGGGGTGCGCGGGGCCGGGCATCAGGGCTGGAACGGCGCGCGCCGCGTGGCACGGCGCCAGGCCAGGAGCGGCAGGCGCAGCACGAACTCGAGCATGAGCCGAAAGTGCATCCAGCTCAGCAGCGCGTTGTCGCGGCCATAGCGGAAGTGCGAGACGCCGCCCTCCGCGGCCGTCAGGTACTTGACGGGCGCGGCCAGGTTGACGGGCTTGACGCCGCGCCAGGCCAGGCGCACGACCGCCTCGGTGTCGAAGTCGAAGCGGCGCATCCAGGGCTGGCGGCGCATCACGGCGACGAGGTCGGCGATCGGGTAGACGCGAAAGCCGTACAGCGAGTCGTCGATGCCGGCGCCCAGCGTCTCCAGGTTGGTCCACCAGTTCGACACGCGGCGCCCGCGCACGCGCAGCAGCGGGGCCGAGGCGTCGAACACGGGCCGGCCCAGCACCATGGTCTCGGGCCGCGCGATCGAGGCCTGCATGAACGCCGGGATCAGCGCCGCCGGGTGCTGGCCGTCCGAATCCATGGTCAGCGCGTGCGTGAAGCCGGCGGCCTGCGCCCGCTGCAGCCCGTGCAGCAGCGCCGCGCCCTTGCCCACGTTGGCCGGCAGCGCGATGACGACCAGGCCCGGGTCTTTCGCGGCCATGGCCTGCAGGCCGGCGGGTGTGCCGTCGCTGCTGCCATCGGTGACGACCCAGACCGGGTTCCACTGCGCGCGCGCGGCGGCCACGGTCTCGTAGACCTTCGGGCCGGTGTTGTAGCTGGGGATCAGCAGGACATGGGTGGTCGATGCAGTGCGCATCAAGACTCCTTCGCCCTCTCGGGCTGCGGGCGGCCGGACGGCGTTCATGGACGCAGCTCCTCGGCGAAGTAGTGTTCCAGCCGCTGGAGCAGCCCGGCATGGTCGGCCTCGGGCGCGAAGCGCTGGCCCAGCCGCACCGTGAACGCCATCGGGAACTGCGGCGCGCGCCAGATCGGCCAGCCCTTGCGCAGGTAATCGGTGCCGGTCTCGATGAACACGGTCTGGATCGGCACCTGCGCCAGGTGGGCCATCAGCGTGATGCCGGGGCGGAACGGGTTGATCGGCGGCTGCACCGTGCGCGTGCCCTCCGGGAACAGCACGAGCTGGCCGCCGGCGCGCAGATTCTGCACGGCGCCGCGGACCATGCCGCGCGGCGGGTCGTTGCGGATGTAGCGCGCCATGCGCGCACCGGCCCCCAGGAAGGGGTTGCGCATGAGGCTGGCGCGCATGATGCAAATGCCGCGCGGCACCCGCGCCACGATCAGCAGCGCGTCCAGCATGCAGGGGTGGTTGGCCGCGATGATGAGGCCCTGGTCGCGCGACAGGACGTCCAGCGCCTCGTAGTCGATGCGCATGAGGCCCAGCCACTGCGCGCAGGTCCAGAAGCCGCGGTAGACCGAGGAGATGGCCGCGCGGCCGATCACCGTGCCATGCGCGCGCGGCAGCAGCGGATACAGCAGCACGCAGACCAGGTTCCATGTCAGCGACATGGCGCCCAGGTGTGCGAGCAGCAGGTAGAACAGCGTGCACTGCCAGAGCCGGCGCAGCATGCTCATGCGCGGCCGCCGCTGCGCCGCAACGACGGCTCCCGGAGAGTCCTCGGCACGTTCCAGCTCAATCCCGGGCCGCCACCCGCTCGGACGAGGTGGCCAAAATCCACGACACGCCGATGCCGGCCGACAGCGCCGCGCTGCGCCGCATCAGCGGGCTGTCGTCGAAGGCGGCGCCGTCGAGCCGGTCGTAGCGCACGAAGGCGCCGACCCAGGTGTTGCCGAGCCGGCGCGAGGTCGAGGCCAGCGCCTGCCAGCCGCCGTAACCGCCGCGGGCCTGGTAAGCCGGCCGGCTCGCCGTGGCATCGCCTGCGCCGACGCCGTAGAAGTACGCGTGGTTCTTGCGGTCGCCGAACACGGGGCCTGTGAGCATGCCGAGGTTCCAGCCGCCAGCCACGTTGGCCAGGTCCAGGTTCAGGTGCGGCGAGAAGGTGGTGCCGGCAAAGCGCGGCGACTTCTCCAGCGTGAAGGCGGCGCGCACGGGCAGCCGCAGGTCCAGCTTCCAGCGCTCGCTCTCGGAGCGGGCCAGGCCGAGGTTGAGGTTGGGCCCGATCTCGGCCAGCCCCTTGAGGTTGCGCATGCCGCGGCGTGCGTCGTTGTCCTTGCTGCGCGCGGGGGCCGAGGCCGCCAGGCTGAGGTCGAACTTCACACGCGGCGTGTCCAGCAGCACGGCGCGTGCGCCGTCGCGGTCGGCCTTGAGCCAGTCGCCGCGGTAGACGATGTAGGGCAAGGGCAGCAGGTAGTTGCGGCCCTGGTCGGCACCGCGGTAGTCCGGCAGGCGCAATGCGGCCACGCCCAGGCCCAGCTCCCACAGCGGACGCTGGGCCGCGCCCGGGCCGTCGCCGACACCGGGGCCGGCGGCGATGGGCTCGGCTGCCAACAGCGCGGCGGGAAGGGCCGCGGCCAGCACGGCGGCCTGCCGCAGGCGCGGGGCCAGGAACGCGCGCGCGCGCATCAGGCCGGCGCGCCGGACATGGCGTCGGTGCGTTGCATTATTGGATCTGTCAATGCGAATCTCCGGAGGGCTGGGTGGGGGCTCCCGTCCCGAAGCGCGTGATTCTCCCTGGTTTTTTCTCGGCGCCGACGCCCCTCAGCCGCTGCCTGCTACCAGCTGTCACGCCCGGACGACCCGCGCCGCGTGAATAATGCCCGCATGCATCCAACAGGACAGGCGCCCAGCGCATTGGCGCCGCACGCACCGCTGCGTGCCTACTACGCGGACGAATCCGAACGCGACCGCTACCTGCGCCGCATCTTCGACGCCACCGCCTCCGACTACGACCGCATCGAGCGCCTGTTGGCGCTGGGCTCCGGCCCCTGGTACCGGCGCATGGCCTTGCAGCGCGCCGGGCTCGGCAGTGGCGCGCAGGTGCTGGACGTGGGCATCGGCACCGGCCTCGTGGCACGCGAGGCCTTGCGGCTGATCGGCTTCGAGGGCCGGCTGGTCGGCGTCGACCCGAGTCCCGGCATGATGGGCGAGGTCCGCCTGCCCAACGTGGAGCTGATCCAGGGCCGCGCCGAGGCCTTGCCGCAGCCCGATGCCAGCCACGATTTCCTGAGCATGGGCTATGCGCTGCGGCACATCGCCGACGTGCATGCGGCCTTTGCCGAATTCCAGCGCGTGCTGCGCCCGGGCGGCCGCTTGGTGATCCTGGAGATCACGCGGCCCGGGCACCGCGTCGGCCGCGCGCTGCTGCGCGCCTACATGCGTGCCTTCGTGCCGCTGGTGGCGCGCGTGGTCGGTCGCCGGCGCGACACGGCCGAACTGTGGCGCTACTACTGGGACACCATCGACGCCTGCATTGCGCCGGAATCCGTGCTGGCCGCGCTGCGCGAGGCCGGCTTCGAGCAGGTGCAGCGGCACACCGAACTGGGCGTGTTCTCCGAGTACACGGCGCGCAAGCCGGGCTGAGGGCCCGTCGACCACTGCGTGACGATTGCGTGATGACTGCGCGATGACGCGTGCCGGACGCCCAATGACAAAGGGCGTCCGGCATGTCTGCCGGACGCCCTTCGCCGTCTCATGTGGTCGGAGCGATAGGATTCGAACCTACGACCCTCTGGTCCCAAACCAGATGCGCTACCAGACTGCGCTACGCTCCGAAGCCCACCATTCTAGCCTGGAAGGGCGGGCGTTCCCGTAGAACGGAGACAAACAACATGAGCATCCGCATCGTTCGTCTCGGTTCGCCGCGCGCCGCCGACGAAGGCCTGCGCATCGGCACGGTCCGCCGTCCGCCGCGCGGCGTGCCCAAGACCGCGTTCGCCAGCCAGGACTGGTACGACTGCTGGTACCCCAACCTCGCGCCCAGCGCCGAGACCATGGCGCTCGGCCAGGCGGCCCAGGGCTCGGGCGATGCCAAGGCCTGGGCCGGCTTTCGCAGGCAGTACCTGCGCGAGATGAACCAGCCGGAGGCCAGCCGCAACCTGGACCTGCTGGCGGCGCTCTCACACGGGACCAACCTGTCGGTGGGCTGCTACTGCGAACACGAGGCGCGCTGCCACCGCTCGCTGCTGCGCGAGCTGCTGGCCGCGCGTGGCGCTGCCATCGGCTGAAAACATCACGTCATGATAGGATTTGCGGTTTCCCGGATGTGCCGCCCGCGTTGGCATCGCGCTTGACACCCTCCCCGCTTCTCGCCCGCCTCAAGGCCCTGGCCCACGGCTTCTGGACCACCGGCCTGGTCGCGGGTGGCCGCGTCAGTTCGCGCGAGATCGGCCGCGCCGCACTCGGCAGCGCGGTGGGCATCCTCGTCGCCTCGCTGGTGGCGCATGCGCTGGCGCCCGGCCTGCCCGCGCTGGGCCTGATCGCGCCCATGGGCGCCACGGCGGTGCTGGTCTTCGCGGTGCCGGCCAGTCCGCTCGCCCAGCCCTGGCCGGCGGTGGCGGGCAACACCGTGTCGGCCCTGGTGGGCGCGCTGTGCGCGCGCTACGCCGGCGACCTGGGCCTGGCCGCGCCGCTGGCCGTGGGCCTGGCGATCGCGGCCATGTTCGCGCTGCGGTGCCTGCACCCGCCGGGCGGCGCCACGGCGCTGCTGGCCGCGCTGTCGGGCGTGGAGCCCAGCTTCGCGCTGTCGCCCGTGTTGATGGACACGCTGGTCATCGTGCTGGTCGGCGTGGCCTACAACCGGCTCACGGGCCGCGCCTATCCGCACACGCTGCCCCTGCGGCCCGCCGCGCCCGCGCCTGCGGGCGCGCCGGCCCGCTTTTCTGCCGCCGACCTGGACGCCGCGCTGGCCCACTACGACCAGGTGCTGGACATCAGCCGGCAGGACCTGGAGCAGCTGCTGCAGTTCGCCGAATCGGCCGCCTACGAGCGCAAGTTCGGCGAGCTGCGCTGCCGCGACGTGATGTCCACCCCGCCGCTCACGGTGCCCTTCGGCTGCACGCTGGAAGAAGCCTGGCGGCTGATGCGCGAGCGCCGCATCAAGGCCCTGCCGGTGGTCGACCGCGCCCAGCGCATCGTCGGCATCGTGACGGTGGCCGACTTCATGAAGCATGCGGACTTCGCGTCCATCGAGGGCCTGGGTGCGCGGCTGCGCAGCCTGATCCGTGCCAGCGGCCTCACGCACGACGACAAGCCGCATGTGGTTGGGCAGATCATGACGCGCCAGGTGCGCATCGCTAGCGCCGACCGCTACATCAGCGAACTGCTGCCGCTGTTCTCCGAGGCCGGCCACCACCACATCCCAGTGCTCGACGAAGAGCGGCGCGTGGTCGGCGTGATCACGCAGTCCGACCTGATCCGTGCCCTGCACCGCACCGTGCGCGCGGGCTGATTGGCCGGCGCTATGCTCGGCGCCATGCAACTGAAGATCCTCGTCGGCACCGTGACCGGCAACGCCATGTCGGTGGCCCAGGCCATCGCGCTGTCCTGCACCGACCTCGTGGCCGACATCGCCGTCCTGCCCATGGACGGGCTGGACATCGGCGTGTTCGAACAGGACGCGCTGTTCCTGGTCTGCACCTCCACCACCGGCGCGGGCGACGTGCCCGACAACGCCCAGGCGCTGTTCGCCTCGCTGCTGAACGAACCGCGCTACCTGGGCGCGGTGCGCTACGGCCTCATCGCGCTCGGCGACGCGGGTGCGCATGCCGCCACCTTCGCCGAAGGCGGCCTCCGGTTCGACGCGGCGCTGCAGGACCTGGGCGCCAAGCGCATCGGCGAGGTCTTCACCCACGACGCCAGTGGCGACGAGGATGCCGAGACGGCCGGCGTGGACTGGTGCCGCGCCTGGCTCGCCCAAGCCCTCCACTGAAGCCCGGGCCATGACGCTGTCGACCTACCTGCTCTACCTGGCTGCCGTGCTGCTGCTGGTGGTGACGCCCGGCCCCACCATGCTCATGTGCATGACGCGCGCGCTGCACCACGGCCCGCGCGCCGCGATGACCAGCGTGGCCGGGTCGGTCAGCGCCGTGCTGTGCGTGATGCTGCTGTCGGCCATGGGACTGGGGGCGCTGCTGGCCTCCTCCGAGACGGCCTTCACGGTGGCCAAGACGCTGGGCGCGGCCTACCTGGTCTGGCTGGGCATCAAGACGCTGCGCAGCCCGGCACCGGCGCTCCAGGTCGATGCCGCGGCCCTGCCTTCGCGCCGCTCGTCCTACCTGCAAGGCTTCCTGGTGGGCGCCAGCAACCCCAAGGCCGTCCTGTTCTTCGCGGCCTTCTTCCCGCAGTTCCTCGATCCGGCCGCGCCCATCGTGCCGCAGTTCGCGCTGTTGGCGCTGAGCTTCGTGCTGATCGAGTTCGCCGTGCTGACCGCCTGCGCCCTCGGCGTGGCGCGGCTGGCGCCCTGGCTCGTGCGCAGCGGGCCGGCGCGCTGGATCAACCGGGTCTGCGGCAGCCTCTTCGCGCTGATGGGCGCGCTGCTGCTGCTGCTGGCGCGGCGCAGCGCCTGAGGGCGCTCACTCCAGCGCGTGCATGCGCCCCTGCGCGTCGCGCCGCCAGCGCGCGAATGGCGGCAGCGCGGCCAGCAGCCGGCGGCCGAAGGCCGTGCCGACCAGGCGCCGGTCGTAGCAGTGGATGCTGCATTGGTCGTCCTCGGTGCGGATGGCACGGCCAGCCCATTGCGCCAGCCGCATCGCCGTGGCCGGCAGCACCAGTTCGGAGAAGGCGTCGCGCCCGTTGCTGCGCAGCCAGGCCGCGCGGGTCTCGCCGACCGGGTCGTCGGGCGAGGCGAACGGCAGCTTGGTGATGAACAGCTGCTCGCACTGCGCACCGGGCAGGTCCATGCCTTCGCCGAAGGACTGCAGGCCGAACACGATGGACGGCCCGCCGGCCGCCACGGCCGCGCGGTGGCGCTCCAGCAGCACGGTGCGCGGCAGCTCTCCCTGCACCAGCACCAGCGCGCGCAGTGCCGCAGGCAGCGCGGCCACGGCCTGGCGCATCTGCTCGCGCGAGGTGAACAGCACCAGCGCACCGCGCCGCACCTCGGCCAGGTCGGCCAGCAGCAGGCCCACCATCTCGGGCGTGAAGCGCGCCGCGTCCTTCGGATCGGCCCGCGTTTCCACGACGATGAAGCGGCCCTGGCGCGGGTAGTCGAAGGGGCTGGCCACGGCCAGCGTGGTGACGGCCGCATCGCCGGCCAGGCCCGCCTCGCGCAGGAAGAAGTCGAAGGCATCGCCGGCGCGCAGCGTGGCCGAACTCATGACCACGGCGCGCGCGCCGCTCCACAGCTGGGCACGCAGGCTGCCGCCCGGCAGCACATGGCTGGCATGGGCACGCACGCGTGGTCCGCGCACACCGCCGCCGTGCAGGCTGAACCACTTGGCGACGGGGGCGGAGGTGCCCGGTGACTCCTGCAGCAGCAGCTGCGCCGTGGCGTGCACCTGCTCCAGCCGCGGGGTGAGCATGCCCAGCTGCGCGTAGAGCACGGACAGGCGGCGCGCCTCGTCGGGCAGGTCGCGGATCTGCGCGCGCAGCGCCTTGGCCACGCCCGACAACGCCGCCAGGAAGCTGTCGGCCATGGCGCTGACCAGCTCCAGCGGCTCGACCAGCACGTCGGGCAGCCGGCTGTCGGGCACGCGCACGCGGCTGCCGTCCGGGCCTTCGCGGGCCTCGGCGAAATCGGCCGCGTAGACATCGAGCACCAGGCGCTGCAGGTCGGCCAGGCTCTGCTGCAGCTGGGCGGCCTGGCGCGGCGCGTCGGCCGCCTCGGACACCAGCATCAGGCCGCCGATGCGCCGGCAGCGCGCGCCCAGCGTCTCGATCCAGGCCGTCGCCGCCAGGTCCATGCTGCAGGCGAAGCGCTCCAGTGCCACCGCGGGCAGGTGGTGCGCTTCGTCGAGCACCAGCAGGCTGTTGTCCAGCGCCGGCAGGTTGCGCCCGCCCAGCGAGGCCAGCAGCAGGTCGTGGTTGACCACGATGACCTGGGCGCCGACCAGTTCGCGCCGCTTCTCGAAGTAGGTGCAGCCGTTGAATGCCGGACAGTGCTTGCCCGTGCAGGAACTGGCCTCGGCCGCCACCGGCCACCAGGCCTCGGGCGCGGGCTGTTGCGCCAGGTTGTCGCGGTCGCCGTCCCAGTCGCGGCCCAGGCTCTTGGACAGTGCACCGTAGAACTGCAGCCGCGCCTGGCGCTCGGCATCGGAGCCGGGCGGCAGGCCGCTGCCGTCGTCGCCGGCCTCGTCGGCGAACAGGTCGTCCTCGCCGCCGCCCTCCTCGCCGGCCTGGCGCGCGAGCTTGAGCTTGCAGACGTAGCGGCCGCGGCCCTTGGCCAGCGCAAAGCGGAAGGGCTCGTCCATGGCGGCGGCCAGCGCCGGCAGGTCCTTGTGCACGAGCTGTTCCTGCAGCGCCACGGTGGCCGTGGAAATCAGCACGCGGGTCTTGCGCGACAGGGCCAGCGCGATGGCCGGCGCCGCATATGCCAAGGACTTGCCCACACCGGTGCCGGCTTCGATCACAGCGATAGCGCGCTCGGGCTCCTCGCCCTCCTCGACCTGGCCCAGCTGGCCGGTGGCGAAGGTGCGCGCCACGCACTCGGCCATCTGGCGCTGGCCCTCGCGCGCGCGCAGGCCGGCGTTGCGCGCCAGCACGCGGTCGAAGGCGCCGACGGCCGCTGCGGCGTCCGCGTGCAGGGAGGGGGATGGATCGGGGGACGGGATAAGAATCGCTCGGGATGCAGTGCGGCAGCGCGCAGTGCGCCGCCGGGGGCAGGATTATGCGGCGGCCTGCGTGCTCAGGAAGGCGACCAGGGGTGCCAGCGGGCCTTCGGCGTCGCTGCGGCGGTACAGCATGCCCAGCGGTTCCAGTGGCGCCTGCAGGTCCAGCGGCAGCACCTGCACCAGCGCGCCGTCCAGCCGGTCCAGCGCCGATTGCGGCACGGGTGCCAGCACGCCGGCCTCGGCCAGCACCGTGGGCAGCAGCTCGGGCACCAGCACCTGGATGGCATGGACCAGCGGCGGGGCCGCCTCCCGCGCGAACGCCGCGTCCAGCGCCTGGCGCACCGCGAAGTGCGGCGGCGGCAGCACCCAGCGCGCCCCGGAGAGGTCGCGCAGCCGCAGGCGCTTGCGGCCGGTCCAGGGGTGGCCGGCGCCGGCCAGCACCACCATGCGGTCCGGCCGCAGCGCCTCGAACCGACAGCCCTCGGGCACCGTGGCCGGCTGGCGCAGCAGCACCAGGTCGAGCGCGCCGCCCTGCAGGCCGGCCAGCAGGCGTTCGATGCTGGCCTCCTCGATCGCCAGCCGCAGCATCGGATGCTGGGCGCGCAGGGCCGGCAGCGCCGGCCGCACCAGGCTCAGCGCCGCGAGGATGGCCCCCACGCGCAGCGGCCGCTGCTGCCCGGCGGCGTGCTGCGCCAGTGCCTCGGCCGTGCTGGCCAGCGCCTCGATCGCCACGCGCGCATGGCGGGCCAGCACGCGGCCCGCCTCGGTGATGCGCATGCCGCGCGCATGGCGCTCGAACAGCGCCAGGCCCAGCAGGTCTTCGAGCTCGCGCAGCAGCTGGGTTGCGGCGGGTTGGCTGATGTGCACGGCCTCGGCGGCGCGGCGCAGATGGGCTTGGGCCGCCAGCGCGTCGATGAGTTTCAGGTGGCGCAGCCGCAGCCGCGCGAGCAGGCGCTCGTGCAGCACGGGGCCGGTGGTGGGCGGGCTGGCGCTCATCGATAGGCAATGCTTATCAAGGCATCGATATTGGATTGGACGCCTATCGTAGCGCCGCCTAAGCTGGGGGCCTTCTCCTCTCCCAAACCCCCATGACCACCGCCCTGCCCCTCCCCGCACGCCGGCTCCTGCCCGCGCTGCTCGCCACGCTGTCCTTCTGCGCCGCGGCCCAGACCCCGCCGCCGCCGGCTGCCGCCCAGGCGCTGTATCCGCTGATCGCGCAGCGCTCGCAGGCCATCGAGCAGAAGGTCATCGCCTGGCGCCGCGACATCCACGCGCACCCCGAGCTCGGCAACCAGGAAAAGCGCACCGCTGCACTGGTCGCGGCGCACCTGCGGCAGCTGGGTTTCGAGGTGCGCGAGGGCGTGGCCGTAACCGGGCTGGTCGCCACCTTGCAGGGCGGCAAGCCCGGCCCGGTGGTGGCGCTGCGCGCCGACATGGACGCATTGCCGGTCAAGGAGCAGGTCGACCTGCCGTTCGCCTCCAAGGCCCGTGCGGTCTGGGACGGCAAGGAGGTCGACGTGATGCACGCCTGCGGCCACGACGGCCATGTGGCCATCCTCATGGGCGTGGCCGAGGTGCTGGCGTCGATGAAGGCGCAGCTGCCCGGCACCGTCAAGCTGCTGTTCCAGCCGGCCGAGGAGAAGCTGCCCAATGGCGAGATCGGCGGCTCGCGCCGCATGCTGGCCGAAGGTGCCTTCGACGCACCCAGGCCCGAGGTGGTGTTCGGCCTGCACCTGATGTCGGGCGGCAACACCGGCACCATCGGCTACAAGGCCGGCCCCATCCTGGCGGGCTCGGATGCCTTCAAGGTGGACGTGAAGGGCCGCCAGACGCACGGCTCGCAGCCCTGGTCCGGCATCGACCCCATCGTGCTGGCCTCGCAGATCGTGCTGGGTTTCCAGACCATCCAGAGCCGGCAGGTCAACGTGACCAAGGAACCCTCGGTGCTCAGCGTGGGCACAATCAACGGCGGCACGCGCTACAACATCATCCCCGACGAGGTGAAGATGAGCGGCACGCTGCGCACCTACGACGAGGACATGCGCAAGTTCATCATGCAGCGCATGGGCGAGACGGCCTCGCTGATCGCGCAGAGCGGCGGCGGCCAGGCCCATGTGCACTTCGAGCCCGATGGCTACGCGCCCACCGTGAACGACGCTGCGCTGACCGAGAAGATGGCCCCGAGCCTGCGCCGCGTGCCGGGCGCGCGCGCCGAGACCGTGCCCAAGAGCACCGGCGGCGAGGACTTCTCGTTCTTCGCGCAGGCCGTGCCGGGGCTGTTCGTGTTCATCGGCGCCACGCCGCCGGGCCAGGACGCGGCCAAGGCCGAGCCCAACCATTCGCCGCGCTTCTTCGTCGACGAGGCCAGCCTGCTGGTCGGCGTGCGCACGCTGTCGCACCTGACGGTGGACTACATGGCGATGGCGGGCCGCTGAACGGCTAGAGCTGTTCTTCGCCGACGAACAGCGAACTGAACCAGTTCCAGATCTCGGCCATCCAGTTGGTGCCGGGGTTGTCGTGGTGCACGGTGAAGCCGCCGTCATCGCGCGGCTCCAGCCACTCCACGCGGCCGCTGTCGGACAGCCGCAGCCGGTAGGCCGACTGGAAGCCGCGTGCCGGGATCAGCCGGCGGAACTCGCGCACCACTTCGGCGCTTTCCACCACCAGGCCGATCTCGGTGTTGATGCGGGCGGAGCGGCTGTCCGAGTTCATCGAGCCGACGAAGATGCGGTCGTCGTCGATCACGGCGATCTTGGCGTGCAGCCGAGAGATCGAGGTGCCGAACGCGCCCAGGTTCGTGGCGCCGCCACGGTGCGGTGCCACCTCGTAGATCTCGAAGCCCAGCTTGAGCAGGTCGTCGCGGTAGCGCGCATAGCCCAGGTACACCAGCGGCTCGTCGGTCGATGCCAGCGAATTGGTGTAGATCGTCACCTTGACGCCGTTGCCCACGGCACGGCCCAGGCGCTGCATGCCGAGCCGGCCCGGGATGAAGTACGGCGAGATGATCAGCACCTGCGAACGCGCCGAATCCATCAGCTCCATCACCCGCAGCGTGACGCTGCCGGCCAGCCGCGCATCGGGATCGGTGCGCGTGATCTTGTCGGGGTCGTCCACCAGCACGCTGGCCTTGGCGAACATCAGGTCGAGCCGGCCGTCGGCCAGCTGCTTGCTCACCGCCGTCTTGCCCAGCGCGTCGTGCGGGCGCAGCACGATGTCGGGCTGCGTCGGGCCGACGATCTCGTCGAAGCGCGCGCGCAACTGCGCCGGGGCCAGGAACGGCGGCACCACCTGCGCGATGGGCCAGACGTGCGCGCTGTTCCAGTACAGGTCGAACGCGGCAGACTGCTCGCGCACCACCGGCCCGGTGGCCAGCACATCGGCGTCGATGAAGTTGGCCGTCTCGCTCTGCATGAAGTATTCGTCGCCGATGTTGCGCCCACCGGACACCGAGATGCTGTTGTCGGCCACGAACAGCTTGTTGTGCATGCGGTGGTTGATGCGCTTGAACGCCCCTGCCGAGCCGATGAACCGGCCGACGAAGCTGCCCTTGCGTTCGGGCAGCGGATTGAAGAGCCGCACCTCCACGTTGGGGTTCGCGTTCAGTGTGCTGAAGAGCTCGTCCTGCCCTGCGGTGTAGAAGTCGTCGACCAGCAGGCGCACGCGCACGCCCCGCGCGGCCGCATCGCGCAGCGCCTGCAGCAGGCGAAAGCCCACGCTGTCGCTCTGCAGCTGGTAGTACTGCACGTCCAGCGACTTCTGCGCCGCAGCGGCCAGCGCCAGCCGCGCGTCGAGCGAGAACGGCCCCTCGGGCAGCATGCGCAGGCCCGATTTGCCACCCGCCTCCGCGGGCGTGCTGGCGGCGGCCAGGCGGGCCAGGGTGGTGCCGCCCACGTCGGCCAGGGCATGGGTCGGCGGTGGCTGCTGGCGGTCGGGCAGTGCAGCACAGCCAGTGAGCCAGGCTGCGCATGCGAGCAGGCAGGCAAGTAGGAGCGATCTTGTGGTTGTCATGGCGCGTCCGCCCGGGATCCAGGCGGCACCCATCGTAGCTTGACCCGGATCAAGCCAACACGCTGCGCTACAACAGCCCGCGCAACTCCCGCGCCGCGTCCAGCATGGGCGGCAGCAGTTCGCGCTCCATCGCCTCGCGGCCCGTCCGCGCGGGCGAGGCCACCACGTTGAGCGCCGCCACCGTGCGGCCCTGCATGTTGCGCAGCGGCACGGCCAGCGCGTGCACGCCCAGCTCGTGCTCCTCGATGGCCACGCAGTGGTCGAGCCGGCGCACCTCGGCGATGAGTTCACGGAAGCGCTTGGCCTCGGTCACGGTGTGCATGGTCAGGCGCTGCAGCGCCCTGCCCTTCATCCACGCCCCGAACGCCGTGCGCGTCTCAGCGGCCAGCAGCACCCGGCCAGTGGAGGTGGCGTGCAGCGGCAGCCGCGCCCCCAGGTGCAGGCCGTAGGCCAGCATGCGCAGGGTGCCGCTGCGGGCCACGATCACCACCTCGTCGCCATCGCGCACCACCGCCGAGAAGGATTCGCCGGTCTGCGCCGCGAGCCGGTTCAGCGTCGGCTGGATCGCCCGCGGCAGCCGCGCCGAGGCCAGGTAGCTGCCCGAGAAGCGCAGCACCTTGGGCGCCAGCCAGAAGTGGCTGCCATCCGTCTCCAGGTAGCCCAGGTGCGCGAGGGTGAGCAGGTGGCGCCGCGCCGCGGCGCGCGTGATGCCGGCGCGCTGGGCCGCCAAGGTGGCGTTCAGGCGCTGGCGCTCGGTGTCGAAGCTCTCCAGCACGGCCATGCCCTTGGCCATGCCCTCGATGAGGTCCGCCTTGGCGATGGTCATGCGATCCCTCCAGAGTTCTGCAGAACTGCGCGATCATCGCGCAGCCAGGCCGATGATCGCACAACGGCGCACACCAACCGCCCCGCGCAGGAGGCTGCCGCCCTACGCTCACGGCATCCTTTTTCGGACCCGCGGAGACATCCCATGCGCACCCAAGTCGCCATCATCGGCGCCGGCCCCTCGGGCCTCCTGCTCGGCCAGCTGCTGCACCAGGCCGGCATCGACAACGTCATCGTGGAGCGCCAAAGCGGCGACTACGTGCTGGGCCGCATCCGCGCCGGCGTGCTGGAGCAGACCACCATGGACCTGCTGGCGGCCGCCGGCGTGGACCAGCGCGCGCGCGCCGAAGGCCTGCCGCACGACGGCATCGAGCTGTTGTTCAAGGGCCAGCGGCACCGCATCGACCTGCATGGCCTGTCGGGCGGCAAGCGCGTGACGGTGTACGGCCAGACCGAGGTCACGCGCGACCTCATGGAAGCGCGGGCCGCCGCCGGCCTCGCCACCATCTACCAGGCCGGCGACGTGCAGCTGCACGACTTCGACGGCGCCAGTCCCAGCGTCAGCTGGACGCAGGACGGCCAGCGCCAGACGCTGCAATGCGACTTCATCGCCGGCTGCGACGGCTACCACGGCATCAGCCGCCAGAGCGTGCCGGCCGGCGCCATCACCGAGTACGAGAAGGTCTACCCGTTCGGCTGGCTCGGCATCCTGGCCGATGTGCCGCCCGTCTCGCACGAGCTGATCTACGCCAACACCGCGCGCGGCTTCGCGCTGTGCAGCCAGCGCAGTGCCACGCGCAGCCGCTACTACGTGCAGTGCAGCCTGGATGAAAAGGTGGAGGACTGGAGCGACGAGGCCTTCTGGAACGAGTTGCGCAGCCGGCTCGACCCCGAGGCCGCCGAGCGGCTCATCACCGGCCCTTCACTGGAGAAGAGCATCGCGCCCCTGCGCAGCTTCGTGGCCGAGCCCATGCGCTTCGGCCGGCTGTTCCTGGCCGGCGATGCGGCCCACATCGTGCCGCCCACGGGCGCCAAGGGCCTGAACCTGGCGGCCTCGGACGTGGGCTACCTCTGGCATGCGCTGCGCGAGTTCTATGCCGACAGGAGCACCGCGGGCATCGACCACTACTCGGCCACCTGCCTGCGCCGCGTCTGGAAGGCCGAGCGCTTCTCGTGGTGGTTCACCTCGCTCATGCACAGGTTCCCGGACACCGGCGCCTTCGGCCAGAAGATCCAGGAGGCCGAGCTCGACTACCTGGTGAAGTCGCACGCGGCCTCGACCGCGCTGGCCGAGAACTACGTGGGGCTGCCGACCGAGTGGTGAGCCCCACGCAAGCGGGCTGACTGTTAACAGCAACAGCTCGCACCAAAGACGCTCCCCGCCGTGCGCCAATGCGGGGAGCCCACTTCACGGCGCACCAACCCGGCGCTCTGCAGCCGAGGTTTTTCATTCCCTCCACCAAGATTTCCCTGGCATCGAGGGACGCTTCCTCTGGCACGCTCCCTGCTTGATAATGATTGATTGTCGACAATCAATCTTAATGATCGAGAAAGGAAGTACCCAGATGTTCGCAAGCAACTTCGGCAGCAAGCCCCAGTGGCTGACCTTCGACTGCTATGGCACGCTGATCCAGTGGGACGAGGGGCTGGTGGAGGCCGTGCGCCAGATCCTCGCCACCAAGCCCGGCGCCGCCGGTGTCACGCCGCAGCAGCTCATCACCGCCTACGACACGCATGAACACGCGCTGGAAGCCGAGCGTCCCCATCGCAACTTCCGCGACGTGGCCGGCGCCGCCCTGGGCCTGGCCCTGCGCGACCTGGGCCTGCCCTACACGCCGGCCGACATCGAACTGCTGACCGGTCGCATCGCCGCCATGCCGCCTTTCCAGGAAGTGGTGCCGGCGCTGGCGCAGCTCAAGCGCATGGGCTTTCGGTTGTGCGTCGTCTCCAACACCGACGACGACATCATCGCGGGCAATGTCGCCCAGCTCGGCGGCCACATCGATCACGTGATCACCGCCCAGCAGTCCCAGGCCTACAAGCCGACGCGCGAGATCTTCGCCCACGCGCACCAGGCCCTGGGGGTGACACACGCAGATGTCGTCCACATCTGCGCCAGCCCGCACCTGGACCTGCAGGCCGCGCGGGACATCGGCTTTCGCTGCGTATGGATCGACCGCGCCACTGCGCGCCGGCCCCTGCCCGACTACACGCCCGACGCCATCCTGTCCCGCCTGGACCGCGTGCCGGTCCTTTTCAAGAACCTCGGCTGGTAGGCTGAACCCCATCGCAGGAGTCCATTCATGAACGCATCCAAACTCATCGCCGCGGCGCTGCTGGCCACCGCCGCCGGCACCGCGCTCGCCCAGGACATCAAGCTGGGCTTCATGTGCCCGCTGACCGGTGGCTCGGCACCGTTCGGCGTCTCGGCGCGCGACGGTGCAAGCCTCGCCGTCAAGGAAATCAACGCCCGGGGCGGCGTGCTCGGTCGCAAGCTGGTTTTGGCCGAGCGCGACACCGAATCGAAGAACGAGCGCGGCGTGCAGTTGGCGCAGGAACTGATCCAGACGGAGAAGGTCGCGGCCGGCATCGGCTTTTGCAACACCGGCGTGTCGTTGGCCGCGCAAAAGTACTTCCAGGAAGCCCGCATCCCGGTGTTCGATCCGGTCGCCACGGGCACGGCAGTCACGCGCCAGTTCCCCGCGCCCTCCTACGTCTTTCGCGTCGGCCCGCGCGACGAACTGCAGGCCCGCATGCTCGTGGACGAGACGCTGCGGCAGAGCAAGGCACGCGTGGCCATCCTGGCCGACTCGACGAACTACGGCCAGCTCGGCCGCGCGGACGTGGAAAAAGCGCTCATCGCCAAAGGCATGAAGCCGGTGGCGGTCGAGAAGTTCAACGTGCGCGACGTCGACATGACGCCGCAGCTGCTCAAGGCCCGCCAGGCCGGTGCCGACATCATCGTCGCCTACGGAATCGGCCCCGAACTGGCGCAGATCGCCAACAGCATGGCCAAGCTGGGCTGGAAGGTGCCGCTGGTGACGAGCTGGAACTCGGCAATGAGCAACTTCATCGACACGGCCCAGGCCAATGGCAACGGCGTGCGCATGCCGCAGACCTTCATCCAGGAGGCGACCGATCAGCGCAAACAGGCCTTCATCGCCAGCTATGCGCGCGACTACCAGCTCGAGCGCATTCCCTCGCCGAGTTCGGCCGCCCAGGCCTACGACGCCGTGCTGCTGCTCGCGGCGGCGCTGCAGCAGGCCGGCTCCACCGACGGCGTGAAGGTCCGCGAGGCGCTGGAGCAGTTGCGCCAGCCCGTGGCCGGCGTGATCGGCACCTACACGCGGCCCTTCGACGCCAACGAACGCGATGCCACGCCGGCCGGCATGATCGTCTGGGGCGAGGTCCGCGACGGCCGCGTCGTCTATGCCTACGCACACGAACGCAGTGCGGGCAACGCGGGCAGCACGGCTGCCTCGTCCAAGTAACCATCCCCCCGCGGCAACGCGCCCCCCCCCGGCACTGCACCAAGGCGCGCCCCCGCGGCACGCCCGGCGCAGCCCTGCCCGGACGGCGCGCCGCGCACCAGGAGTCCACGTGCAAATCGCTCTACAGCTGTGCATCAGCGGGGTGTCGCTCGGCATGATCTACGCGGTCATCGCCTTCGGCTACCAACTGACCTACGTCACCTCCAAGACGCTGAACTTCGGCCAGGGGGAAGCCCTGGCGCTCGGCGCGCTGGTCGGCCTGTCGCTGTCCGCCTGGGTCGGCTACTGGGCCATGCTGCCCCTGGTCCTGCTGTTCGGCCTGGCGCACGGCGCGCTGGTCGAGCGGCTGGGCGTGCGGCCCGCGCTCCAGACCCGTTCTGAGTTCGGCTGGATCATGGCCACCATCGCCATCGGCATCATCGGCAAGAACCTTGCCGAGACCATCTGGGGCAAGGACGACCTCAAGTTCCCGTCGCCGCTGCCCGAGACGCCCATCGTCTTCGGCGACGGGCTGCGCGTCATGCCGATGGAGATCCTGGTGCTGGCCGGCGCGCTGTCGATGATGCTGCTCATCGAGTTCCTGAGCCGGCGCACCCTGGTCGGCAAGGCGGTCGTGGCCACCGCCGACGACCGCGAGGCCGCCAGTCTCATGGGCATCCACACCGGCTCCATGATCACGCTGTCGTACGGTCTGAGCTCGGCCGTCGCCGCGCTGGCCGGCGTGCTCGTCGCGCCGCTCACGCTCACCGGTGCCTCCATGGGCGTCTCGCTGGCGCTCAAGGCCTTCGCCGTGGCCATCATCGGCGGGCTCAACAGCGGCCTGGGCGTCATCGTGGGCGGCGTGCTGCTGGGTGTGGTCGAGCAGTTCACCGCCTTCTACATCTCCACGGGCTACAAGGACGTGCCCGGCCTGCTCATGCTGCTGGCGGTGCTGGCGATCCGGCCCACCGGCCTGTTCGGCAAGACCGCGATCAAGAAAGTCTAGGAAACCACCATGTTCCAGAGAACCCGTCTGCCCTGGGCGATGCTGGCGCTCAGCGCCGTGGCGCTGCCGCTGGCCGTGCCGCTCCCCTACTACTTGCACCTGGCCATCATCGTCGGCATCTACGCCATCGTGCTGCTGGGCATGGACCTGCTCGTGGGCTACACCGGCCAGGTGTCGCTCGGCCACGCCGCGTTCTTCGGGATCGGCGCCTATGCCGCCGGGCTGCTGATGACCCGGCTGGGCTTGCCGTTCGGCCTGGCGCTGCTGGCCGCGGCAGCCATTGCAGCCGGCTTCGGCGTGCTGCTGGCGGCGGCGGCGCTGCGCGTGTCCGGCCCCTACCTGGCCATGGTCACGCTGGCGTTCGGCACCATCGTGCAGATCCTCATCAACGAGATGGACTGGCTGACCCTGGGCCCCATCGGGCTGGCGGTCGACAAGCCCCGCTGGTTCGGCGAGAAGCTGACGACCACGCAGTACTACTACGTGGTCTGGGGCTTCGTCGCGCTGGCGCTGGTGTGCACCGGCCGCTGGGCCAGCAGCCACCTGGGCCGCGCCTTCGAGGCCCTGCGCGACAGCCCGATCGCCACCGAGTGCATGGGCATCGGCGTGGCGCGCTACAAGGCCATCGCCTTCGCGCTCAGCGCGGCCATGGCCGGCATCGGCGGCGCGCTGTACGCGGTGTCGGAGGAATACATCTCGCCCAACACCTACAACTTCGAGCTGAGCCTGCTGTTCCTGCTGGGCGTGATCTTCGGCGGCCGCAAGTCGCGCGCGGGCTCGCTGCTGGGCGCCACGGTGGTCGTGATGCTGCCCACGCTGCTGGACAGCATGGCCATGTTCCGCTGGCTGGCCGCCGGCGCCACGGCGGCGGCGCTGTACTTCGCCGTGCGCAGCCTGCGTGGCGACGGTGCCGCCGCGCTGCGGCGCGCCGGCCCTCCCTTGCTGGTGACGGCCGGCATGCTGGTGTTCTCGTACCAGGTGCAAAACCTCAACGAGCACCGCCTGAGCATCTTCGGCCTTCTGATCCTGCTGGCGGTGTTCTACCTGCCCGACGGGCTGATGGGGCTGTTCAAGGCCCGGCCGCAGGGCCGCGCGACGACCGCGCCGAGCAGTGCGCTACTGCGTATCGCATCCGAACCCAAGGCGCTGGGCATTCGCGATGTCACCATGCGCTTCGGCGGCCTGACGGCGCTCGATAGCGTGAGCCTGGACGTGCAGCCCGGCACCATCCACGGGCTGATCGGGCCCAACGGCTCGGGCAAGAGCACCATGATGAACGTGCTGACCGGCGTGTACACGCCGACCGCCGGCCGCGTTCTGCTGGCCGGCCGGCCGATTCAGGGGACCAGCCCCGCGCGCATCGCCAGCCAGGGCATCGCGCGCACGTTCCAGAATGTGCAGCTGTTCTGGGAAATGACGGCCCTGCAGAACGTGAAGGTGGGCCTGCACCGCGGCATGCGCAGCGGCCTGCTGGCCCTGGCGCTGGACACACGGGCCGCGCGCGAGCACGAGGCCGGTGCCGACGCGCAGGCCATGGCGCTGCTGGAGCTGGTCGGCCTGGCCGGCGACGCCGCCACCGACGCGCGCGACCTGCCCTACGGCAAGCAGCGACTGCTGGAGATCGCCCGGGCATTGGCGCTGCAGCCCGCCGTGCTGCTGCTGGACGAGCCGGCCGCGGGGCTGACCGCACCCGATGTGGCGGCGCTCATGCAGGTGCTGCGCAAAGTCAAGGGCTTCGGCGTGACGATGGTCCTGATCGAGCACCACATGGACATAGTGATGGCGCTGTGCGATGCGGTCACCGTGCTGGACTTCGGCCAGAAGATCTCCGAGGGCCAGGCGCACACGGTGCGCAACGATCCGCGCGTGATTTCCGCCTACCTGGGCACGGCCGCAGCCTGAGGAACCGACATGCTCCAACTCACCGATATCCATGCCGGCTACAACCGCACCAGCGTGCTCCACGGCGTCTCGATCGATGTGCCGCGCGGCCAACTGGTCTGCCTGATCGGCTCCAACGGCGCCGGCAAGACCACCACCATGCGCGTGGCCTCCGGCATGCTGGCGCCACGCGCTGGCCGCCTCGCGCTCGACGCCCAGCCGCTGGACGGCCTGGCCGCGCACCACGTGCAACGCCTGGGCGTCTCGCACGTGCCGGAGGGCCGCCGCGTGTTCCCCTCGCTGTCCGTGCTGGACAACCTGGAGGTCGGCGCCTACCGCCGCGCGCGGTTCGGCCTGCGGCCGGACGTGCACGACGACCTGGAACGCGTGTTCGGCTACTTCCCGCGGCTCAAGGAGCGGCGCCAGCAGCTGGCCGGCACGTTGTCGGGCGGCGAGCAGCAGATGCTGGCGATGGGTCGCGCCCTTATGGGCCGCCCGCGCATGCTGCTGCTGGACGAGCCTTCCATGGGCCTGTCGCCCAAGCTGGTGGACGACGTGTTCGGTGCCATCGCCGAACTGCGCGGCGCCGGCATGACCATGCTGCTGGTCGAGCAGTTCGCGGCCACCGCGCTCGAGCTGGCGGACTATGCCTACGTCATGGAGAACGGCCGCATCGCGCTGCATGGCCCGGCGCGCCAGCTCAAGGGCGACCCCGCCGTGCGCGAAGCCTATCTCGGCAAGGCGCATTGACAACACCCGCCGATTGTCGACAATCAACCGAATTTCGGCGTCACCACGCAAGCACTCCAACATGAAACCCTCCTCCCAGCCACGTCCTGTTGCCAAGCAGTCCGTGGAGAACCAGACGACCGACAACCTGCGCGAGTTCATCCTGTCCGGCGCGGTGCGACCCGGCACGCGCCTCACGGAAGTCGCGCTGGCCGACCAGATGGGCGTGGCCCGCGCCACGCTGCGCACCGGCCTGCAGCGCCTGGCCAGCGAAGGCATCGTGGTGCAGATACCCTACACCGGCTGGCAGGTGGCCGACCTCAGCGCCAACGATGTGTGGGAACTCTGGACCCTGCGCGCCAGCCTGGAAAGCCTGGCCGCCAAGCTGGCCGCGCAGAGCACCGAGCCGGGCGTGCGCGAGCACATCGCCGAGGCCTACGAGAACCTGCTCGCCGCCTGCCGGCGCGGCAACATGAAGAAGATCGGCGACTGCGACTTTGCCCTGCACCGCGCGATCGTGGAGTCGGCAGGCCACTCCCGGTTGGAACGCCAGTACCAGCTGGTTGAGCAGCAGGTGCGGCTGTACATCGTCACCAGCAACAACGTGGCCGAAGGCCCGGACGACATCGTGCAGCAGCACCGGCCGATGGCGGAGGCGCTGCTGGCAGGCGATGCCGAGCGCGCCGCGCACGAGGCCTGGCAGCACAGCGAAAGCGAAGGCAAGCGCCTGCTCGACTGGCTGCGGCGCAAGTCCACGGCCTGAAGCGGCGCCGCAGGCTGCGCGGACTGCGGTGCCGGCCGGCCTGGCCGGCGCAAGCTGCGCAAACGCACACCATCCAACAACTGCTTGCGCACGGGTGCAGCCAGCCCGCCGGGCCGGCCGCGCCTGTACGCTCCCCAACCCGTGAGATCCCCCATGAGTTCCGACGACTTCGACAATCCCACCGTCACCGCCCTGCGCACCGATCTGGCACTGGCCCTGCGCGCTGCCGCGCACCACGGATTGGGAGAAGGTGTGTGCAACCATTTCAGCGTGGAGGTGCCCGACGGCAGCGGCCGCTTCCTGCTGAACCCGCGCGGGCTGCTCTGGTCGGAGGTGCAGGCCGACGATGTGGTGTTGATCGACGCCCATGGCGAGCGCCTGGCTGGGCGACACGCGGTGGAGCCCACCGCCATGTTCATCCACGCCGCAATCCATCGCCTGTGCGGCCACCGCGTGGTGCTGCATTCGCACATGCCCTACGCGACTGCACTGGCTCTGACGACGGATGGCGCGCTGGACACCTGCCTGTCGCAGAACGCCATGCGCTACCACGGCCGGGTGGCGGTCGACCACCGCTACAACGGCCTGGCGCTCGACGCGGCCGAGGGCGAACGCATCGCCGATGCCATGCAGGGCGCGGACGTGGCCTTCCTCGCCAACCACGGCGTGGTGGTCTGCGGCGCGCGCATCGACCACGCCTACGACGACCTCTACTATCTGGAGCGCGCCTGCATGGCCCAGGTGCTGGCCCAGTCCAGCGGCCGGCCGCTGCGCAGCGCCGACCCGGCGCTGGCAGCGCGCGTCTGCGCGCAGACACTGGGCGAGAGACTGCAGTCCGAACTGTTCTTCGAGGCGCTGCGGCGCCAGCTGTGAGGCCCGCATAGAACGGGCCTGGCCACGGCGGTCCAGTGCAAGGCATTCAGTTTGCCCGGGTATGCACCGCCCGAAATAGTCGCTTCCGACGATGCCGCCTCCCGGGAGCGGTCACTACCGTGGCCGCTCCAACAACGAAGGAGACGACATGCACCACCCCATTCAGCGCCGTGCCCTGGTGCTCGCGCTGGCTGCCGCACCGCTCGCAGGCCGTACCCAGGCCAAGAAGTACGGCCCCGGCACCAGCGACACCGAGATCCGCATCGGCCAGACCCTGCCCTACAGCGGCCCGGCCTCCGCCTACGCGCAACTGGGCCGGGCCGAGGCCGCGCACTTCAAGTTCCTGAACGACAACGGCGGCATCAACGGCCGCAAGATCAACTTCATGTCGCTCGATGACGGCTACGCGCCGCCCAAGGCGGTAGAGCTCACGCGCAAGCTGGTCGAGCAGGACGAGGTGGCGCTGATCTTCGGCGTGCTGGGCACGGCCGTGAACGTCGGCACGCGCCGCTATCTGAACCAGAAGAAGGTGCCGCAGCTCTTCATCTCTGCCGGCTCGGACACCTTCGCCCAGCCCGAGCAGTTCCCCTGGACCATGGGCTGGCAGCCCACGTTGCGGGCCGAGGCGCGCTTCTACGCGCGCAGCATCCTCGCCGAGCGGCCCGACGCCAAGATCGGCGTGCTCTACCAGGACGACGACTTCGGCAAGGAACTCCTGGCCGGCCTGACCGATGGCCTGGGCGACAAGGCCAAGCAGATCGTCTCCGCGCAAAGCTTCCAGGCCACCGACCCGACGGTGGACTCGCAGCTCATCACGCTCAAGGACAAGGGCGCCGACACGCTGATGCTGTTCGCCTACGCGCGGCACTCCGCGCAGAGCATCCGCAAGGCGGCGGACCTGCGCTGGCAGCCCGACATCTACCTGCACCTGGGCTCGGCCTCGGTCAGCGCCACGCTGGCGCCGGCCGGGCTGGAGAACGCGACCAAGGTGCGCACCGCGGGCTTCATCAAGGACATCACCGACCCGCAATGGGCCAAGGACCCGGACCTGGCCCCCTTCATCGCCACGATGAAGAAGTACCAGCCTGACGCCAACCTGGACGACGCGCTCTACATCATGGGCTGGGCCATCGCGCTGACGCTGGAGCAGGTGCTGCGCCAGTGCGGCGACGATCTCACGCGCGAGAACATCATGCGCCAGGCCGCCAACCTCAAGGAGTGGCGCAACCCCGCGCTGCTGCCGGGCAGCCTGATCAGCACCAGCCCGACCGACTTCCGCGTGGTGGAGTACATGAAGCTGCAGCGCTTCAACGGGAAGACCTGGGCCTTCGTCTGAGTCTGACCGGGCCGGCGCCGTGCCAAGATCGCGCCCATCAACGGGAGATGGCAATGGGCAGCAAACTGGTGGTGATGGGCGTGTCGGGCTGCGGCAAGTCGTCGCTGGGCGCCGCGCTGGCGCAGGCGCTGGGCAGCCGGCTGATCGAGGGCGACGACTACCACCCGCAGGCCAACCAGGACAAGATGCAGCAGGGTGTCGCGCTGACCGATGCCGACCGCTGGCCCTGGCTCGACCAGCTCGGCGCCATGGTGCACAGCGAGACTGCGCGCAGCGTGGTACTGACCTGCTCCGCGCTCAAGCGCAGCTACCGCGACCGGCTGCGCATGCTGGCGCCCGGCCTGCAGTTCGTCTTCATCGACATCAACGAGGCCGAGGCACGTGCGCGCGTGGGTGCACGCCAAGGCCACTTCTTCCCGGCGCAACTGGTGGCCGACCAGTTCGCGGCGCTGCAGCCGCCGCTGGGCGAGCCGGGCGTGTTCCGTGTCGACGCCCTGCTGGACATCGACGCCCAGCGCGACGCGGTACTGCAGCAGCTGGCGGCCGCCCCCATCCCGACTTTGAAGGAACCTGCCCCGTGACTGCCGACCCCAGCCGTAGCGCGCCGGCGCCATTCGATCTGGCTGGCCAGCGATGCCTCGCGCTTTGTCAACGGGCACCTCCTGTACGTGGATGGCGGCGTGACGGCCACCCTCTGGCGATGCCGTCGATGCGCGCGCCGTCTTCGGCCAACGCCGCGGCCCAGGCAGCAGCCTTGCCTGCGCAGCGGGCCGCGGACGGTTCGGTCCTGCGCGCACGGCGCTGGCCGCGGCGATGACAAAGGTTCCTGCGGAGCAGGCGCCGCAGGTCGCGTCGGTGGCGCGCGCGCTGGGGGTGCTCAAGGCGTTCTCGGGCGACGAGAGCTTCGTTTCGCTGGCCGAGCTGGCACGCCGCACCGGCATGCACAAGCCCACGGTGCTCCGGCTGGCGCGCACGCTGGCAGCCGAAGGCTTCCTGGTCTACCGGGCCGATGGCGCATGGCGCCTGGGACCGAGCGCCGGCTCCCTCGGCGCGCGCTACCAGGCGCAGTTCGACGTCAACGACATCATCGAGCCGCAGCTCATGGCACTGTCGGCTGCGACGGGCGAAAGCGCCTCCTTCTATGTCTACGAGGACAACATCCGCAGCTGCCTGCTGCGCTGCGAGGGACCGCGCGGCATCCGCCGCCATGTGCGTTCCGGGGAGCTGCTGCCCCTGGACAGGGGCTCCGCGGGGCGCGTGATCCTGGCGGCGCTCGGCGCACCCGGCGCGGCGTACGACGACATCCGCCGCGAAGGCTTCAGCGTCACGCGCGGTGAACGCAGCGCCGGTGCCGCCAGCATCTCGGCAGCGGTGCACGGCGCCAACCGGGCGGTGCTGGGCTCGGTCGGCGTGTCCGGTCCCATCGAGCGGCTCACGCAGGCACTGCTGCACTCCTACGCGCCGGCCACCGTGCAGGCCGCGGCACAGATTTCCTGGAAGCTGGGCGGCGTGTCCGTGGCGGCGCTGCGCTCCAGCTGGCATCCGGGCTGAGGCGCGGCCGTTACGCCAGCCGTAACGGTCTTCCCCCCAGGTGGCAATGGTTCCTACCATGGAGCCGGCAACCCCGTGTTGAGGGTTCCAGCCTTCGGAGGCATCCATGACCAGCAAGCGAGCCCTGCTCCGCGCCGCCCTGTGCGCCTGTGCCACCCTCACCGTGCCACTGGCATTCGCCCAACCGGCCAGCTATCCCGACAAGACCATCCGCCTCATCGTTCCGTTCGCCGCCGGTGGGCCTGCCGACGTCGTCGCCCGCGAAATGTCCATCGCGCTCGGCCAGGATCTCGGCCAGACGGTGGTGGTCGAGAACATGGGCGGCGGTGCCGGCGTGCCCGCCACCAACACGGTGTCGCGGGCACTCGCCGATGGCTACACGCTGCTGTTCGCGGCCTCGGGCAACGTCGTCATCCAGCCCCTGCTGGCGAAGAAGCGGGTGGACATCCTGAGCCAGCTGTCGCCGGTGGCGATGGTCACCAGCAGCCCCCACGTGCTGGTGGTGTCGAGCAAGCTGCCGGTGCGCACGGTGAAGGAGTTCACGGACTACGCCAAGGCCCACCCCGGCAGCGTGAACTTCGCCTCGGCAGGCGTGGGCGGCCTGGCGCACCTGGCATCCGAGCTGTTCATGCGGGACGCCGGCATCGACGCCCGCCACCTGGCCTACAAGGGCTCTTCGCAGGCGATGACGGACCTGGTCTCGGGCCAGGTGCAGGCCATGTTCAGCAGCCAGCCCTCGATGAAGGGAATGATCGACAAGGGGCTGCTGCGCGTCATCGGCCTCACGTCGGCATCGTCCTCCCCCGCCTACAAGGGCATCCCGCTGATCAAGGAGGCCGGGGTTCCCGGCTTCGAGTACATGACCTGGTACGGGGTCTACGGCCCCGCCGGCTTGCCGCCGGCGGTGGTCCAGCGGCTGGGTGGCGCGCTGTCCAAGCTGGCGGCGGACAAGGGCTTCGAGGGGCGCCTGCGCGAACAGGGCGTCGACCTGCACGTCAGCACGCCCGAGGAGCTGGCGGATCGCACGCGCAAGGAAACGGCCGCCTGGGACAAGGTGATCCGCGACTCCGGCATCCACTTGAACTGATGCCGGCCCATCCACTTGGCGGCCAACGCCCATGATCATCGACTGCCACGGCCACTACACCACCGCGCCCAAGGCCCTGGGCGACTACCGCCAGCGGCAGACCGCGCGCCTTGGCGAGCCGGGTGCGCCCGCGCTGCGCCTGGACTTTCGCATCGGCGATGACGAGATCCGCGACAGCCTGGAGCCGCACCAGCTGGCCACGCAGCGCCAGCGCGGTGTGGACATGACCGTGTTCTCGCCGACTGCCGGCGCCATGGCGCACCACGTCGGCAACGCCGAGACCAGCGCGCATTGGGCCCAGGCCTGCAACGACCTGGTGCACCGCGTGACGCAGCTGTACCCGCTGGAATATGCGGGCGTGTGCCAGCTGCCGCAGTCGCCGCGCGCCAGCCTGGCGAACTGTGTCGCGGAACTCGAACGCTGCGTGACCGGACTGGGTTTCGTCGGCTGCAACATCAATCCGGACCCGTCGGACGGCTACTGGACCGACCCGCCGATGACAGACCGCCACTGGTATCCGCTGTACGAGAAGATGGTGGAACTCGATGTGCCCGGCATGGTGCATGTCAGTTGCTCCTGCAATCCGAACTTCCACCACACGGGCGCCCACTACCTGAACGGCGACACGGCGGTGTTCATGCAGCTCGTGCTGTCGGACCTGTTCAAGGACTTCCCCACCCTGCGCCTGGTCATCCCGCACGGCGGCGGCGCCGTGCCCTACCACTGGGGCCGGTACCGCGGCCTGGCGCAGCAACTGGGCCGCCCGCCGATGCCCGAGCTGCTGCGCAACGTGTTCTTCGACACCTGCGTGTACCACCAGAGCGGCATCAACCTGCTGCTGGACGTGATCCCGGTGGAGAACGTGCTCTTCGCCTCGGAGATCCACGGTGCCGTGAAGGGCGTCGATCCGCAGACCGGCTTCCACTTCGACGACACGCGGCGCTATGTCGATGCGGTGCACGGACTGGCGGCGCCGGACCTGCACAAGGTGTTCGAACTGAATGCGCGCCGCGTCTATCCGCGGCTCGATGCCCTGCTGGCGGCCCAGGGCCGTTGAGCGGCGTCCGACCTGCAGGACCTGGTCGGCACCCGCGGCGCCCGTGGCGACACGCAGGTGCTGGCCCGCGGCCGACAGCAGGTGCGTGCCACGCAGGTGCAAACCGGTCCCGCCGCTGAAATCCGGTGGCAAGCATGGTCGGTCCCGCAGGAGAACGTGCAGATGTCGCCAGGCGGCATCGCCGCCCCTGCGTCGACGCGGACCTAAGCAGCCTGCGCGGAGCGCATCCAGGGCTTCGGAAATCTGGGTGTGGCGGCCACCAGCGCGTCCCACACCTGGCGGACCGCCAGCGTATGGTGGCGCGTGCGCGAGCGGACGAGGCAGGCTTGGCGGCGCAGGGTCTTGTCCAGGATCGGAATGGCGCCGTCGACCCCCAGGCTCAACGCAGCAGCGCCGTTCAGCAGGGCCACCGTGCCGCCGTCCTGCGTGGCGCGCACCAGATCCTCCAGCACATCGGACTCCAGGCGGACCTGGGGTTTGAGGCCGAGCGCGGCGAACGCCCCATCGAGCTGGCGCCGCATCGCGTACTCGCTGGGCAACAAGGCCAGGCGGCACGGAGCGAGCTGGGCCAGCCGCAGCGCGCGCCCCTTCCCGGGCACCGCGCCGACGGCCACCACCGGCTCGACGAAGCACGGCAGGATCTCCAGGTCCGCATGCGGCTCCGGGTCGAAACTGACCGCCAGGTCGAAGTCGCCGCGCAACACGCCCTCGACCAGGGCCTGTGCCGTGCGCACCACGGGCAGCACCCAGCAACCCGCATAGGACTGCACGAGCCCGACCCGCACCAGCCCTGCCACGGTGTTGGCGCGCGCCTGCGCGTCGCGCAGCGCGGCCTGCAGTTCACCGAGGCAGGCCGCGACGCGCCGGTCCAGTTCGTGGCCCGACGCGGTGGCCACGGCGCGCCCGCTCGCGCGGTCGAACAACTGCACGTCGAGCGTCGCCTCCAGCAGTGCGATCTGCTCCGACAGGGCCGCCTGCGAGATCGCCGCATCGCGCGATGCGGCGTTGAAGCTGCGGGCGCGCATGGCGGCCGTGAAGTAGCGCAGCTGGCGCAGCGAAACGAGATCGAGCGGGTCGCGCTGGCGTCGGGTCATGGTGATCGGATTGTCCGATAGCACCGCCCAGAAAAAGCGGATTGTGGCGGCGCAGGGACGGTCCGACACTGCTCTTCGCGAGACAACTTCCAGCGAGAACCCCGATGCAACGACGCCATTTCCTGCAGTACACCAGCGCCGCGGCCGCCGCCCCGGCACTCGGTGCCGCGCCTTCCGCACACGCCCAGGCCTTTCCGTCCAGGCCGATCCGCATCGTCTGCCCGTATCCGGCGGGAGCGACCACCGACGCCGTCTCCCGCCTGATGGCGAATGCGCTGCAAACGCAGAGCGGCGCCACCGTCATCGTCGACAACCGCAGCGGCGCCGGCGGCAACATCGGCACCGAATCGGTCGCACGCGGCGAGGCCGACGGCCACACGCTGCTGCTGGGCGCGCTCGGCCCGATGGCCGCCAACCCGGCGCTGTATCCCAAGCTGAACTTCGACCCGGCCAAGGACTTCACGCCGCTGGCGCTGGCCGCCTCCGTGCCGCTGGTCTGGGCCGTGCACCCCTCGTTTCCCGCCACGACGGTGCAGGAGGCGCTGGCACTGCTGCGCGCGCAGCCCGGCAAGTTCTCGTACGCCTCGGCCGGCAACGGCACGCCGCAACACCTGGCGGGCGAACTCGTCAAGCGGCAGACCGGCACGTCCATCCTGCACATCCCCTACCGCGGCTCGGCCCCTGCGCTCAACGACGTGCTGGGCGGCACGGTGCAGATGGTGTTCGAGGCGTCACCGGCAATCCTGCAGCATGTGCAGGGCGGGCGGCTCAAGGCGCTGGCCGTCACGTCGGCCGAACGCATCCCGGCGCTGCCGCAGGTGCCCACGCTCAAGGCCGCCGGCGTGGACGCGGTGATCGGCGGGTGGTACGGCTTTCTCGCACCGGCCGCAACACCGGCCGACCGCACCGCTTGGCTGGTCCAGCAGATGCGCGCGGCGCTGGCGCAGCAGGCCACGCAGGACAAGCTGGCCGAACTCGGGTCCGTGCGCATCGACAACTCGCCGCAGGCCTTCGCCAGCCTCATGGCGAGCGAGCGTTCGCGCTGGCAGAAGTTGATCCGCGACGTCGGCATCAAGCCCGATTGAGGGACGAGGCCCATGCCGCACATCGTCATCGAGGCTTCGCCGCCCTTGCTGGCCGCGATCCCCTGGGCGCCGGTCCTGCAGTCGCTCCACCTGGCGCTGGCGGAGCCCGGCTGGGCTGCGCTGGCGGACCTCAAGTCACGCGTGACACCGATTGCCGTCGCGCTCAGCGGCACCGATCCGCACGCGCAGCAACTCGTCGCGACCCTCTGGCTCACCAACCCGCGGCCGCCCGAGATGTGCGCGGCCATGATGCAGACGGTGTCCGACCATCTTGGCCGCGCGGCGGACACCCACCGGGACGCATCGACCTGGGTGCAGTGTTGCGTGTTCCTGCGAGAGCATCCGAAAGTGCACTACCTCAAGCGGGAGTGGGCGGCCCCGCCACATCGATGACGGGCGCAGCAGCGGCTGCGCCCGCGGCGAAGGGAACTGCCGGGGCCCGCGGCCGCACGCGTGCCGGACAATGGCGCGATGACCGACATTCCCGACGATGCACCTCACGGCGAAGCTGCCGACACTGCCATCCAGGAGCCCCGCCTGTGGCGCGATGAACGCTGGACGGCCCGCGTGATCAAGAACGAGGACGACGACGGCTGGGCCGTGTCGATGACGTTGCACGGCGAATCCGAACCCGCACTGACAGGCCCCTGGACCATGGGCCGCGACAAGAAGAACCCCAAGCCGCTGGACGCACCCGCCTTCCACACGCTGGTGAAGACCGCCAATGAAGTGCTGCGCCGGCACGAGCAGCAACTGCATGCGCGGCTGCACAAGGAGGTCAGCGTGGGCGCAGGCTCCGAGCGCATCCGCGTCGCCTTGACCATCGTGCCGGACGAGGAGTACCCCTATGCGGTGCTCACGGCGCAGGACGAAGCGGGCGAGACGCTGGGCCAGGCCCGCGTGGCGGCCGATTTCAAGCTCAACACGGACAAGGCGCAGGCCTGGATCGACAGCGGCTACACCGCGCGCATGCGCTGAGCGGGCACACCGGGCTTCAGCGGCGCAGCTCGCGCGCCAGCCGGCCCAGTGCGAGGCAGGCGGCCAGGCCCAGCCCGGCCGACAGCCACAGCGCGCCCGCACCCAGCCGCTGCACCGCCAGCCCGAAGAGGAAGGGCGCGCCGGCCTGCACGATGCGGGCCGGCACCATCAGCAGGCCCTGCCGCTCGCCATAGCCCCTGGCGCCGAACAGCAGCAGCGGCAGCGTTCCGATGGCGATGGTCAGGATGCCGTTGCCCAGCCCATGCAGTACCGCGAAGGCCGCCGCCGCGGGGCTGCCGATGAGCACGATGCACAGCACGCCCAGCGGATGGCCGAGCGTGGCCAGGCGCGCCGACAGCAGCGGATGCGCCCGGGCCAGGAATGCGAATTCGATCAGACGCCCAGCGACCTGCGCCGGCCCCACCAGCGCGGCCGTGCCGACCGCTGCCGCCATGCCGGCCCCCGCGGCCAGCAGCAGTTGCGGCAGATGCGCCGCCATGGCCGTGCTGATGAACCAGGTCACGGCGAACACGAAGGCCAGCAGCAGGGCCGCAGCGCGTTGCTGCGGCGGGGCCAGGGCGGCCGGTGGGCTGGCCGGGC
This sequence comes from Pseudorhodoferax soli, assembly GCF_003337555.1. Lineage (GTDB taxonomy): Bacteria > Pseudomonadota > Gammaproteobacteria > Burkholderiales > Burkholderiaceae_C > Pseudorhodoferax > Pseudorhodoferax soli. The sequence goes on from NZ_QPJK01000003.1 coordinate 518,421, forward strand.
TTGCGGCCTCTGCAGGGGCGGCAGGCGCGCGCGCAGCCGCAGGCAGCATGGCATTGAGCGGCAGGCCCACCAGCAGGTGCAGGCCTGCCCACACCAGGCAGGCACCACGCCAGCCCAGGCTGCTTTCCAGCCAGGCCGTGAGCGGCCAGCCCACGGTGCTGGCGAAGCCGGCGAACAAGGTGATCCCCGTGATCGTGCGCCTGGCCTGCGCTCCATGCAGCCGCACCGCGGTGGCGAACGCGGCTTCGTAGAGGCCGCTGCCCATCGCCAGGCCCATCACGGCCCAGGCCCCGAACACCTGCAGTGGCTGCTGCGCGAGGCCCAGGGCCCCCAGCCCCGCGGCGAACACCAGGTTGCTGGCCACGAGCACCGGCCGGCCGCCGTGCCGGTCGATCAGCCGGCCTGCGAACGGCCCCGTGGCCGCAGCCACCAGCAAGGCCACCGAGAACGCACCGAACACGGTGGCGCGCGACATGCCCAGGTCCTGGCCGATGGCACCCGCAAGAATGGCCGGCAGGTAGTACGACGAGGCCCAGGCCAGCGTCTGCGCCAGGCCCAGCAGCACCGTCGTCGTGCGCGTGCCCTGCAGCCTTGCGCCGGCGTTCAGTTGCGGCACCGCTGCACCGGCGTGGAGTGCACGCGCTTTCCGATGGGCTGTCTCATGCAGCCATGGTAGGGGCTGCCATGCCGCGGGCCGCAGCTGTCTCAAACCACGAATCGCCGCATGCACGGCTGGAGCAACCCATCGTCGTGGTTTGACGCACGCTGCCGCGGAACGCTTCTCGTGGCATGACGCACGCGTTGGCGACAAGCCCATCGTGGTTTGAGGCACGGTACCGACGCGCCTCTGTCGGGGTTTGAATCACGCCGAGGCACAGGCCGCCCATCGGGACATGAATCAGCCCGTGTCGTGGGATGACGCCGGCCGCATCGCGGGATGAAGCCGCTGCACTCGTCTGATGAGGCGCCACCACTCGGCGAATGAATCGGAGGGGTTTCGAAAAGTTCCATGCAGATCAACGACTTGCATGGACATTGGCGCCCCACTAATCACTCTCTAATCCGTCTCTAATCCTTGTTGATTAATCAAATTCTTAATCAGTGAACGCAGCCGCCGTCGATTCCGGCTTGCCGGAATCGATGGCGGAAGGGGTCCGGGGCTGGCCCCGGGTGGTTCCTGGCGCATGGGCCCGCGCGACCGGGTGCGCAAGAAGCTGTCTCAAACCACGAATCCCGCTGGTCGCCGCATCGGTGTCAAACCACGACAAACAGGCCTGCTTCAAACCACGATCCAGCGGGTCTGCAGGCCTGCAACGCCCCGATCATTGCCTCAAACGACGACAGATGCCGTTTCCAGGGCGCTGCACACGCTGGCCAGCCAACCCGCCGGCTGCATCAAGGCACGAACAGCTTGATTCAAACCACGAGACTCCTGCGTCAAGCGACGACAGGCGGCTGATATCGTCGCGGCCCGATGACCGACCTCGCCACCCTTCCCAAGTCCAAACGCAAGTCCCACGGCATGCTGCTCGCCGGGCCCACCCAGCTGCCGCTGTGGGGCGAACGCGTGCGTGGCGCGCCCAACGCGCTGGCCCGCTCGGCCCTGTTCACCTGCGCCGACAAGCGCAAGCCGCGCCGCAGCTTCGACCGCCAGGTCATCGTCTCCGTGGCCGGCCAGGAGATCCGCTACACCGGCAAGGAACTGCGCCAGGACGACCTGACCGTGTGGCTGCAGGTCGTCCACCTGGCCCGCATGCAGCCCATCGGCGACCAGGTGGAGGTGTCTGCGAGTTCGCTCGGCGTGGCCATCGGCTGGGGCAACAGCGGCGACACCTACAAGCGCCTGCGCGACTCCATCGCCCGCATGCGAGAAGGCTCCGTCTGGGTCGACAAGCCCAATGGCAAGGGCTTCTCGGGCAACCTGATCATGCGGCTGGAGTGGTCCGATGCAGGCTCCAAGTCGCGCGAGAAGTGGCGGCTCTACCTCGACCCCAACATCCTGGAGTTGTTCCAGCCCGATGCCTTCACCTTGCTCAATGGCGAAGAACGCCTGGGCCTGACGCCGCTGGCGCAGTGGATCTACGGCTTCTTCAGCACGCACGAGACGCCGTTTCCGTACAAGGTCGAGACCCTGTTCGGCCTCAGCGGCTCGACGGCCACCTGCCTGTCGGGCTTTCGCCGCAACCTGCTGGAGGCGCTGGACGTGCTCAAGGAACGCCGGCTGATCTCCGACTTCATCTACGACACCAAGACCAAAACTGTGCACGTGCTGCGCCGCCCGCACATGCCGGTGGTCGAAGCCCCGCTCGCGGCCTGAGCCGCCTCTGCTTCAAACCACGAGGCGGCAGTCGTGGTTTGAGGCACCGCCCTCGGAAACGTCCCCCAGACCCTCCAACATTCGGCGTTTGAGGCAGGCACAGCGCGCCGCCCTCGTCCTGCCCTTGCCCGCCCTCTTCCGCGCTTTCTACGGCTGCTGCCGTGCCAGGTGCCTGTAGACGGTGCTGCGGTGCACGCCCAGCAGCCGGGCCGCCTGCGCCACGTCGTTGCCCGTGGCCTCCAGCGCCTGCGCGATGGCCGACCGGGTTGCATCGCGCAGCGACTCGGTGGCAGCGGCCGGCCGGCCCACCGCGCCGGCAGGCACCGCGGGCGCAGCAGCCGCCGGCATGGCAGCGCACAGGGCCGCCGGCAATGCGTCCAGCCCCAGCGCGTCGCCCTCCTCCGCCAGTGCAACCAGCGACTTCAGCACGCTGCGCAGTTCGCGCACATTGCCGGGCCAGCTGTGCGCGGCCAGCCTGTCCAGCGCTTCTGCGCAGAGCCGCAGGCGGCGCTGCCGGCCGCCCAGCTCATCGAACAAGCGTGCGATGAGGGCGCGCCGGTCGGCACGCTCGCGCAGCGCCGGCAGGCTCGCCGTGAAGCCGGCCAGGCGGTACATGAGGTCGGCACGGAAGCGGCCGGCCTGCACCATGGCCTCCAGGCTCTGGTGCGTGGCGCAGACCAGGTCGAAATCCACCGGCACGGGACGCCCGCCACCCAGCGGCACCACCACGCGGTTCTCCAGCACGCGCAGCAGCCGGCTCTGCAGGCCGAGCGGCATCTCGCCGATCTCGTCCAGGAACAGGATGCCGCCATCGGCCTCGCGCACGCGGCCCGGGCTGCCGCGCTTGCGCGCGCCGGTGAAGGCGCCGTCCTCGTAGCCGAACAGTTCGGCCTCGATCAGGTTCTCGGGCAGCGAGGCACAGTCCAGCGCCACGAAGGGGCCGGCGCTGCGCCGGCTGGCCGCATGCAGCCGCCGCGCGAACACGTCCTTGCCGCTGCCGGTCTCGCCGGTCACGAGCACGGGCACGCCCTGGTCGAGCACGCGCGCCGCCTTGGCCAGCAGCGGTGCCAGCGGATCGGCGTCGGGCCCGATGTCCTGCACCTCGTCGGCACGGCGGCGCGGCGCGGCATGCAGGGGTGCGCCCAGGCGCTCGACCACGCCGGCGATCTGGCGGCCGCCCGGCAGCGTGAGCAGGCCGCGCTGGTGCTCCAGCCGGCCCCAGTCGCGGCCCAGCAGGCTGCGGATGTCGCGGTCCAGCAGGCCGAGCCAGTCGCTGTCGAACAGCTCCAGCGCGAGCCGGTTGGCCGCGGCGATGCGGCCATCGGTGATCACCAGCATGGCCTCGCGCGGCGTGCCGATCAGGCTGGGGCGGGCATGGAAGCGCAGCACATGGCCCTGGGCACCGGCCAGCAGCATGCGGTGCTCGACCTGCTGGGCCGACATGCGCACCAGGCCCAGCGCATGCTGGTTCACGCGCTGCGTGTCGCCCGAGATGTCCAGCACGCCGGCCACCGCGCCGCGGCCGTCCAGGATGGGCGCGGCGGCGCAGCCGAGCTGCGCATAGGGGGCCAGGTAGTGCTCGCCGCCCAGCACCATGACGGCATGGCGCTCGACGAGCGCCATGCCGATGGCATTGGTGCCGCGCAGGCCTTCGGACCACTCCACGCCGGGCTTGAGCGCGATGCGCTCGGCCTTGGGCAGGAAATCGGGGCTGCCGATCTCGTGCAGGATCAGCCCCCTCGGATCGGTCAGGATCACCACGCAGCCGTTGCCCGCCGCATGCTCGGCCAGGCCGTCGAGCTCCGGCTGGGCGCAGGCCAGAAGGCGCAGCGACTGCTCGCGCCGCTCGTCCAGTTCACCCAGTGTGATCGGCTCCAGCTGGTGGTGCTGCCAGGGCAGGTGCCGGCTGCGCAGCCAGGAGCGCGCGATGGGCTCGGCAATGCCGGTGGCCTCGCGGCCCTGGCGGAAGAACAGGTCGCGGGCCAGGTCGATCGGATCGCACCCGTCGAGCGGGTGGGCCGGGGCGGGGGCCTCCGTCATGGCTTGTCTCCGTAGTGCGGGGTGCTGGCCAGGATCGTAGCGGGCAGCGCGCCGGCCGGTTTGTCGCAAGTTGCGAATCTTCCTGTCGCTTTCCCCCAGGCAGCGCTCAGCCCACCTGCCAAGGCGGCAGCGCCTTGACGAAGTCCACGAAGGCCCGCAGCGGGGCCGGCTGGTGGCGCCGGCCAGGGTAGTAGAGGAAGGGCCCGGAGAAACGCGGCCACCAGGGCTCCAGCACGGGCTCGAGTTCGCCGCGTGCGATGTAGGGCCGCAGCCAGTCCTCGAACAGGTAGATCACGCCGACGCCGGCCACGGCCGCATCCACGGCGAGGTCGGCCGCCGCGCCGATGCGCACCAGCAAAGGCCCGGTGGGCTCGATCTTGACTTGCTCGCCCCTGCGCTCGAACTCCCACGCCGGCTTGGCCCCGCTGGCGAACTGGCCGCGCAGGCAGGCGTGGGCCAGCAGGTCGCGCGGGTGCCTGGGCCGCCCGCGCTGCGCCAGGTAGGCCGGCGAAGCGGCCGCGGCGAAGCGCTGCTCGCGCGGTCCGATGGGGATGGCGATCATGTCCTGCTCCAGCCGCTCGTCGTAGCGGATGCCGGCATCGCAGCCGGCGGCCAGCACGTCGACGAAGCCGTCTTCGGCGACCACTTCGAGCCGGATGTCCGGATAGGCCGCGAGAAACGCCGGGACGATGCGCGGCAGCACGAGCCGCGATGCGCTGACGGGCACATTGAGCCGCAGCGTGCCGGCGGGCTTGCCGCGGAATCCGTTGGCCAGGTCGAGCGCGGCGTGCACCTCCTTCAGTGCAGGTTCCAGCCGCTCCAGCAGCTGCGCGCCGGCCTCGGTCGGCGCCACGCTGCGCGTGGTGCGGTTGAGCAGCCGCACGCCCAGCCGGTCTTCCAGGCGCCGCACGGCCTCGCTGAGGCGCGAGGCGCTGCTGCCCGTGGCGCGGGCGGCCTCGCGAAAGCCCGCGGCGCGCGCCACGGCGACGAAGGCGTGGATGTCGGCAAGCTCGGTGGTCATGCGGTTGATTGTTCACGATTCCGCACAACCTGTGCCGATTGCACGGATTGTCGAACGCCGACCGGCCGCCTACATTGGCCTTCAACCCAACCCATCGAGCACTTGCATGACCTCTTCGAACCTTGCCGCAGCAGGCACTTATCTTCTTGGCGACCGCCGCGTCGGCCGGCTCGGCTACGGCGCCATGCAGCTGGCCGGGCCCGGCGTGTTCGGACCGCCGAAGGACCGGGCGGCCGCGCTGGCGGTGTTGCGCGCAGCCGTCGACGCGGGCGTGGACCACATCGACACCAGCGACTTCTACGGCCCGCACACCACCAACCAGCTGATCCGCGAGGCGCTGCAGCCCTACACGCAGGCGCTGACCATCGTCACGAAGATCGGCGCCGTGCGCGGCGCGGACGCCTCGTGGCAGCCCGCGTTCTCGGCCGAAGCGCTGAAGGCCGCGGTGCACGACAACCTGCGCCATCTCGGCCTGGACGTGCTCGAGGTGGTCAACCTTCGGGCCATGTTCGACGTGCACGGGCCTGCCGAGGGATCCCTCGAGCCGCCGCTGACGGTCTTGGCCGAGCTGCAACGCCAGGGTCTGGTGCGCCACATCGGTCTGTCCAACGTCACGCGCACCCAGGTCGCGCAGGGCCGCAGCATCGCCCCCATCGTCTGCGTGCAGAACCAGTACAACCTGGCGCACCGCGGCGACGATGCGCTGATCGACGAACTGGCGGCCGCGGGCATCGCCTACGTGCCCTTCTTCCCGCTGGGCGGGTTCACGCCGCTGCAGTCGACGGCGCTGTCCGACGTCGCCAGCGCACTCGGTGCCACGCCCATGCAGGTGGCACTGGCCTGGCTGCTGCAGCGCTCGCCCAACCTGCTGCTGATCCCGGGCACCTCGTCGGTGGCACACCTGCACGAGAACCTGGCGGCGGCGTCGCTGGTGCTGCCTGCCGCTGCGCTGGCGACGCTCCAGCAGATCGGCGCCGTGGCCTGAAGCGCTGGACGGGGCGCGCGCTGCACTACAGTCGCGGCCTGATCCACAAGCCCCGGCGAGCCTCGCACGGTGGCGCAACCAGAGCACGTGCCGGTCCCAGCGGATTCCCTTTCCATCGAGAACCAGTGGCTGCGGCGGCCCAGGCTGCGTCCGGGTGCCGGGCTGCTGCGCGGCGTGCTGGGCTCGCTGCTGGTGCATGCGCTGGTGCTGAGCCTGACCTTCGGCAGCGCGGAGTACGGCCTGCCGGGCCTGGTCTTTCCGTGGCAGGAACGGCGCGGTGCGCTGCCGGAACTGCGCGTGGTGCTGCAAGCAGAGGCCCCGGCCGCCGCCGCACCCGCAGCGCAGACGCCGCCGGCGCCCGCAACGGCAGCGGCCCCGGCACCTGCTGTCGTGGCACCCGTCAGGGTTCCCGCGCCTCAACCTCTACCTGCGCCGACACCTGCGCCAGCGCCGAGCCCGAAGCCTGCCGTGCTGGCCATGCCATCCGCCGACGCGGGCACACCCGCCGCCGACACCGCCGAGCAGGACGCCGCACGGGCGGCCCTGGCACAGCGAGAGGCAGACCGTGAAGCCGCTGCCCGGCAGGCCGAGGAGCAGCAGCAGGCCGAGCAACGCGCACAGGCCGTGCAGCAAGCCGCTCGGGACGCGGCACGCGCCCGGGCCGCGCAGGCCGAAGCGGCCCGCATCGAGGCTGAACGCCAGGCCATCCTGCAGGCCGAACAGGCGCAGCGCGATGCCGCACAACAGCAGCCATCGCAGGCCCAGGCCGCCGAGCGCGAGGTCGAACGCCAGCAAGTCCTGCAGCGCGAGGCCCTGCATGCGCAAGCCGAACGGGAAGAGGCAGCACAGCAGGACATGGCGCGCCAGCAGGCGGCGCAGGCCGAGGCTGCGCGGCTGGCGCTGGAGCGCCGCGAGGCCGCCGCGGACGCTGCGGCACAGGAACAGGCGGCGCGCCAGGAGGCCGCTCGCAGGGCAGCCGTCCGCGCCGAAGCTGAACGGCAAGCGCAGGTGCAGGCGCAGGTGCAGGTGCAACAGGCGGCGGCGCAACAGGAAGCCGAGCGCACCGAAGCCTTGCGCCGCGAGGCCACACAGCAGGAGGCAGCCCAACGCGTCGCCCGCGAAGAAGCCGTGCGCGCCGAAGCCGCCGAGCGCGAGGCCCGGCTGCAGGAAGCAACGCGCCAGGCCGCGGCACGGCAGGAAGAGGCTGCGCGGCGGGATGCCGCCCGGCAAGAGGCGGAACGCCAGGCCGCGCAGCGGCAGGAGGCAGCACGCCAGCTAGCGGCCAGCGAAGAAGCTGCGCTCGCCGAAGCGGCCAGGCGCGAGGCCGAGCGCCAGGAAGCAAGGCGCCAAGCCGCGGCACGCCAGGAAGAGACTGCGCGCCAGGAAGAGGCCGCACGTCAGGAAGAGGCTGCACGCCAGGAAGAGGCTGCACGCCGGGAGGCCGCCCGGCAGGACGCGGAACGCCAGGCCGCTGCGCAACAGGAGACCGCGCGCCGCGAGGCCGCCCAGGCCGCAGCAGCCCGCCAGGAGGCTGAGCGGCAACAAGCTGCGCAAGCCGCAGCCGCACGGGAGGCGGCCGACCGCCAGGCCGCAGCCCAGGCACAAGCCCAAGCGGAAGCCGCCCAGCGGGCCGCAGCCCAGCAGGCCGCGGAGCAGGACAGCGCCCGGCGCGCCACAGCCCAGGACGCGGCTGCACCGCAGGCTGCAGAGCAGCGCCCGGCGGCCGCCCTGGCCGAGGCCGCCAAACGCGAGGCCGCCCGCGCCTACGAGGCGCAGCGCGAAGAGCGGCTGCGTGCGATCGGCCGGCAGTTGAACGCCGAGGCCGACCAGCGTGCCGCCGCCGAAGCCGCGGCGCGCGCGGCGCCCGACCTGCCCTCGTCGTGGAGCAATGCCAGGCGCGGCCGCAACCTCGCGCGCGGCGATCCGAACGAGGAGTTGCGCCTGTACGGCGACGCCTGGAGCCGCAAGATCGAACTCAACATGACGATCGAGCCGGTGCGTGAACTGCTCCGACAGCCGCACCAGCCACCCGTCGTGACGGTCGCCGTGCGCCGCGACGGCTCGGTCGAATCGATCACCTTCGTGCGCTCCAGCGGCGTTGCGGCCATCGACGATGCGGTGCGCGGCATCGTGCAGGGCCAGGCCAACTACCCGGCGTTTCCGCCGCGGCTGGCGCGCGACTTCGATGTGGTGGAGATCCGCCGCACCTGGCACTTCGACATCGCGATCCGGCTGTACTAGGCAAACCCGCGCCTGTCGCAAGGCGCGACAAGCGCGTCGCCGCCTGCACGCCGCGGCTGTCGCAATTCGCGGCATGCCAGCCCGCGTCAGCACCGTCTCCCTCTGAACACCCCCCCGGTGTTTGTGTCCATGCCGGCGGGCCTGCCGCTTGCACTGGTCCAGGCCAGCCACCGCATGTCGCGGGGCGGATCACACACAGACGGAGTCAACAATGGACATGCTCGAACCCGGCAAATTCGCCACAGCAGTGCCTTTCAAGAAGCGCTATGGCAACTTCATCGGCGGCACCTGGGTGGAACCGGTGGACGGCCAGTACTTCGAGAACGTCACGCCGATCACGGGCAAGCCGTTCTGCGAAGTGCCGCGCTCCCAGGCGGCCGACATCGAGCTGGCACTGGATGCCGCCCACAAGGCCAAGGCCGCGTGGGGCAAGACCTCCACCACCGAGCGCGCCAACATCCTGAACAAGATCGCCGACCGCATGCAGGAGAACATCGAACTGCTGGCCACGGCCGAGACCTGGGACAACGGCAAGCCGATCCGCGAGACCATGGCCGCCGACCTGCCGCTGGGCATCGACCACTTCCGCTACTTCGCGGCCTGCGTGCGCGCCCAGGAAGGCGGTATCAGCCAGATCGACCACGAGACCTACGCCTACCACTTCCACGAGCCCATCGGCGTCGTGGGCCAGATCATTCCCTGGAACTTCCCGCTGCTGATGGCGATCTGGAAGCTGGCGCCCGCGCTGGCCGCCGGCAACTGCGTGGTGCTCAAACCCGCCGAACAGACGCCTGTCTCCATCCTGGTGCTGGCCGAGATCATCGGCGACCTGCTGCCGCCCGGCGTGCTGAACATCGTGAACGGCTTCGGCGTGGAAGCCGGCAAGCCGCTGGCCTCGTCCAACCGCATCGGCAAGATCGCCTTCACGGGCGAGACCACCACGGGCCGGCTGATCTCGCAGTACGCGAGCCAGAACCTGATCCCGGTCACGCTGGAGCTCGGCGGCAAGAGCCCCAACATCTTCTTCGCCGACGTGCTGGACCAGGACGACGGCTTCTTCGACAAGGCGCTCGAGGGCTTTGCGATGTTCGCGCTGAACCAGGGCGAGGTCTGCACCTGCCCGAGCCGTGCGCTGGTCCAGGAATCCATCTACGACCGCTTCATGGAACGCGCGCTGCAGCGCGTCAATGCCATCAAGCAAGGCAACCCGCTGGACATGTCGACCATGATCGGCGCGCAGGCTTCGGGCGAGCAGCTCGAGAAGATCCTGTCTTACCTGGACATCGGTCGCCAGGAGGGCGCGGCCGTGCTGACCGGTGGCGCGCGCAGCCACCTCGAGGGCGAGCTGGCCGGCGGCTACTACGTGCAACCCACCGTGTTCCTGGGCCACAACAAGATGCGCATCTTCCAGGAAGAGATCTTCGGCCCGGTGGTCTCGGTCACCACCTTCAAGGACGAGGACGAAGCGCTGGCCATCGCCAACGACACGCTGTACGGCCTGGGCGCCGGCGTCTGGAGCCGCGACATGAACCGCGCCTTCCGCATGGGCAAGGGCATCCAGGCCGGCCGCGTGTGGACCAACTGCTACCACCAGTACCCGGCGCACGCCGCCTTCGGTGGCTACAAGCAATCGGGCATCGGCCGCGAGAACCACAAGATGATGCTGGACCACTACCAGCAGACCAAGAACCTGTTGGTCAGCTACAGCGAGAACAAGCTGGGCTTCTTCTGAGCCGCTAGTACCCCCACGACGACGCCCTCGCCTGCTGCGCAACGCAGCAGGCCGGGCCGCTGCATGCCCGAACGACGAGACACACCCCATGAAAACCGTACGCACCCTGATCGCAGCGCTGGCCCTGGCACTGGGCCAGGCCGGGCCCGCCTTCGCCCACGGCGACATGGCCCCGCAGGCCGTGGACACCCACACCCTGCCGCCCCTCGGCGACAAGCCGCTGGAGGACAACCCCTACAGCGTGGTCGGCAGCAAGGCCGCAGCCAATGGCGAGGCCGTGCGCATCGGCAGCTCGGCCTACAACGCCAACTGCGCACGCTGCCATGGGCTGGAGGCCAAGTCGGGCGGCATCGCGCCCGACCTGCGCAAGCTCAACGCCGACTGCGGCGACGCGAAGAAGCCAGACAAGGCCTGCATGGTGGAGATGGACCAGTACTTCTTCACCACCGTGATGCAGGGCCGCACGCGCGACGGGCGCGTGTACATGCCGCCGTTCAAGGAGATCTTCACGCAGGAGGCCATCTGGGCCATCCGCAGCTACGTCGACAGCAAGAAGCCCGATTGACACGGCACCCATCCAACCACCGAGGAGACCACCCATGCACAAGACCACCATCGCCATCGCCGCAGCCCTGCTGCTGGCCACGGCGGCCCACGCGCAGACCGACAGCCCCGGCGTCAGCTGGGACGAGATCGCCAACGACCACGCCAGCCCCAAGGACGTGCTGAGCTACGGCATGGGCCTGAAGGGCCAGCGCTTCTCCACGCTCAAGCAGATCGACCGCAGCAACGTGGCCAAGCTGGCGCCGGCCTGGAGCTTCTCGTTCGGTGGCGAGAAGCAGCGTGGCCAGGAGACGCAGGCGCTGGTGCACAACGGCGTGGTCTACGTGACGGCCTCGTACTCGCGCATCTTTGCGCTCGACGCCAAGACCGGCAAGCAGCTCTGGGCCTACGAGCACCGCCTGCCCGACGACATTCGGCCGTGCTGCGACGTGGTCAACCGCGGCGCCGCCATCTACGGCGACAAGGTCTACTTCGGCACGCTGGATGCGCGCGTGGTGGCGCTCAACAAGGACACCGGCAAGGTGGTCTGGAACAAGAAGTTCGGCGACCACAAGGTGGGCTACACCATGACCGGCGCTCCCACGCTGGTGAAGGAGAAGAACGGCCGCGTGCTGCTGATCCACGGCAGCTCGGGCGACGAATTCGGCGTGGTCGGCTGGCTGTTCGCCCGCGACCCGGAGACCGGGGAGGAGGTCTGGGCCCGGCCGCTGGTCGAGGGCCACCAGGGCCGGCTGGATGGCAAGCCCGGGACCCACACCGGCGACCCCAAGGCGCCGTCCTGGCCCAGCGACCCCAAGAGCGCCACCGGCAAGGTCCAGCCCTGGAGCCAGGGCGGCGGCGCGCCATGGCAGAGTGCCACCTTCGACCCCGAAACCAACACCATCGTGATCGGCGCGGGCAACCCCGCGCCCTGGAACGGCAACCTGCGCACGCCGCAGGGCGGCGACCCGGCCAAGTACGACAGCCTGTTCACCTCGGGCCAGGCGTATGTCGATGCGACGACGGGCGAGCTCAAGGGCTTCTTCCAGCACACGCCGAACGACACCTGGGACTTCTCGGGCAACAACGAGATCGTGCTGTTCGACTACAAGGACAAGAACGGCAAGACCATCAAGGCCGGCGGACACGCCGACCGCAACGGCTTCTTCTTCGTGACCGACGTGAACAAGCTGGCCACGGGCGCGGGCTACCCCAACAAGCCCACGGCGCTGCTGGCCGCGTTCCCGTTCGTCGATGGCGTGACCTGGGCCAAGGGCTTCGACCTGAAGACCGGCCGGCCGATCGAGAACCCGAACCAGCGGCCCAAGCAGCCGCCCGAGGGACAGGACAAGGGCGAGTCGGTGTTCGTCTCGCCCCCTTTCCTGGGCGGCAAGAACTGGAACCCGATGAGCTACAGCCCGGAGACCGGCCTGTTCTACATCGCGGCCAACCACTGGGGCATGGACTACTGGGCCGAGCACCTGGCCTACAAGCCCGGCTCGGCCTACCTGGGCATGGGCTTTCGCATCAAGCGCCTGCACGACGACCACGTGGGCACGCTGCGCGCGCTCGACCCGCAGACCGGCAAGATCGCCTGGGAGAAGAAGGAGGTCTATCCGCTGTGGGCCGGCACGCTGGCGACGGCCGGCGGCCTGGTGGTGACAGGCACCTCCAACGGCTACGTGAAGATCTTCGACGCCAAGGACGGCACCGAACTGTGGAAGTTCCAGACCGGCTCGGGGATCATTGCGATCCCGACCACCTGGGAGCAGGACGGCGAGCAGTACATCGGCATCGCTTCGGGCTACGGCGGCGCCGTGCCGCTGTGGGGCGGCGACATGGCCGACCTGACCAAGACCGTCACGCAGGGCGGCTCGTTCTGGGTGTTCAAGCTGCCGAAGGTCTGACCATGCACGCGCTGCGCACCCTGATCGGCGTGGCGGCGCTCGCGGCATCCCTGGGTGCCGCGGCGCAGACCACCACCACGATAGCCTCCGCCTGCACCCCCGGCCCGCGCGCGCAGTGCGCCGGCGCCGACCTGCGCTTCGCCAACCTCGTGGGCCGCGACCTGCAGGGCGCGAACTTCCGCGGCGCCAACCTGGACCGCGCCGACCTGCGCGCGGCCAACCTGGTCGGCGCCGACTTCACCGACGCCAGCGCGCTGGCCGCGCAGTTCGGCAAGGCCTACCTGGCGCAATCGCGCTTCGTGCGCGCCAAGCTCATTGGCGCGGACTTCGAATCGGCACGCATGAGCAAGTCCGACTTCGCGCAGGCCGACCTCACGGCCGCCAACCTCTCGGGCGCCTGGTCCATCGGCACGCGCTACGAGGGCGCGCGGCTGGACAGCGCCGACGTGCAGGAGACCAAGTTCAGCACGTCGACCTTCCGCAATGCCTCGATGCGCGGCACCAAGCTGCGCTTCGCGGTGTTCTCCGATGTGGACTTCGAGGGCTGCACCGGCTGCCCTGTCGATTGGTAAGAAATGGCCTCCATGCAACACACACTCATCGCATTCGCCGGGCTGCTGCTGGCCGGCGCCGCGCAGGCCAAGACCTGCGCGCTCACCATCGCCTCCAACGACCAGATGCAGTTCGACCAGGCCGAGCTCAAGGTCGCGGGCGACTGCACCACGGTCGAGCTCACGCTCAAGCACACCGGCAGCTTGCCGGCCACGGCCATGGGCCACAACTGGGTGCTGACCGCGACCGCCGCGATGCGCTCGGTCGCGCTGGCCGGCATGAACGCCGGCGCCGCGGCGAACTACGTCAAGCCTGGCGACGAGCGCGTGCTGGCCGCCACGCCCGTGGTCGGCGGCGGTGGCAGCACCAAGATCAGCTTCTCGACCGCCAAGCTCGCCAAGGGCGGCGACTACAGCTTCTTCTGCTCCTTCCCCGGCCACTGGTCGGTGATGAAGGGCAAGCTGGTGTTCGGATGACGGTCGACCGCGTCACCGCCACGTCCGCCGCGCTGGTGCTGATCGCGCAACTGCGCGCGCAGCACGGCCCGCTGATGTTCCACCAGTCGGGCGGCTGCTGCGACGGCAGCGCGCCCATGTGCTACGCGCAGGGCGAGTTCATCGTGGGCGACTACGACCGGCTGCTAGGCCATATCGGCGGCATGCCGTTCTACATCAGCGGGCCGCAGTTCGAATATTGGCAGCACACGCAGCTCATCATCGACGTGGTGCCGGGCCGTGGCGGCATGTTCTCGCTGGAGGGTCCGACAGGGCAGCGCTTCCTGACGCGCTCGCGGCTGTTCACGGATGCGGAATGGGCCGAACTGCAGGCTACAGAAACCGCGGGAAATGCCGATACGGCGTGAACGGGCGCGCCATCCGGGCGCCCTCTCCCACCGAGGCGCCCGACCCGCATGACCACCGTATCCGCCATCGGCAGCACGGCATGGACCGCCAGCACGGCCCTGGCGCGCACGCCCGTGGCCGAGGCCACCGCCGCACCCCCGTCCACCGTGCTGGAGCTCGCGCGCACTGCACCCGCGCCGACGGTCTACGAACGCCCGACCGGTCCGACCCGCAGCTGGGCCAGCGCGCCCGGCGATGCGATCAGCAGCCTGATGCAGCGCAACGCCGCCAACGGCACGGGCAGCCTGGCGTCCCAATGGCGCGGCCTGGGCGGCGCACTGCTCACGCGCCTGGCCGAGCAAGGCGGCGACTACCGGCAGACCCTGGTGCAGCACGCCAGCGGCGTGGCCGCCAGCGACGCGCTGGCCAGCGCACGCGACAGCGCGGTGACGCTGCAGCTGCGCATCCGCACGCAGTCGGGTGCGACGGTGGAGCTGTCCATCGCCGTCAGCCGCGGATCGGGGCAGATCCAGGGCGCGCTGCAGGTCGACATGCGCAGCAGCGGCGCTCTGACCGATGCCGAGCGCAAGGCCCTGGGCGCGCTGGCCGAGGGCCTGGACAAGGCACTCGCGGGCCTCGGCCGTGCGGACCAGCCGCAGCTGGACCTGTCGGGCCTGCTGGCCTATGACGACAAGCAGCTGTCGTCCATCGAACTCACGGTGCGCAGCCCCCGGGCGGACGATCCGCTGCGCAGCTTCAGCCTGCAGGCCAGCGCGCGCGAGAAACGCATCGACATGCAGGGCGTGGCCGGCACGCTGTCGCTGCGCCTGGACAACGCCCAGCCGCTGGCCACCGCGCGCGAGGAGGTGCGACAGGCCAGCATCGCGCAGTACCTCGCGCAGTTCGAGGCGGCCGGCCAACGCGGCCACATCGGCGCCGAACTCGTGGACCAGCTGCGCCAGGCCTTCGCGCAGCTGCACGGTGCGCACAACACGAGCGGCGGCCAGGCGCAGGCGCTGGACGGCACGCCGCAGGCGCTGCAGAACCAGGTGGCACCGCTGCTGAGCGGGCTGGCCGATTTCGAACTGCGCATCGCGGGCGAATTCCGCAAGACCAACGACGACGGCTACCTGACCGAGGTCAGCCAGGCCCGCTACGAGGTCGCGCAGCAGACCAGCGTGCAGCGCACGGGCAACACTGGCCCCACGGGCGACATCACCGTCACGCAGACGCGCAGCGCCGTGCTGCAGGCGCAAGTCCTGCGGGCGCTCGGCGAGGCCGAGATCGATCTCAAGGGCGGCAACTACCACCGCACCGACATCGACGACCAGAGCCGCGGCGCGACCACGGTGGCGACCGTCCAGGGCCGGCTCGTGCGCGCAGAGTCCGAGCAGGCGGACCAGCAGTTGCTGACCTACGCCAAGCTGTTGAACCACCGTGCCGTGCAGACGCACACCGAGCCGCGTGAGCGACACACGCGCGAGGATCTGCTGCCCACCGTGCGGTAGATTGCGGCCCTTTCGGCCGCCTTCACCCGCATGACCAGCACGACCACCCGTTCCGCCCGCGCGCCGCGCCCCCTGGCCGGCGTGCGCATCCTGAGCCTGGCGCTCAACCTGCCCGGTCCTGCAGCGCTGATGCGCTGCCGCACGATGGGTGCGACCTGCGTCAAGCTGGAGCCGCCCGGGCCCGACGGCGGCCCGGGCGACCCCATGGCCACCTACGCACCCGGCGCCTACGCCACCCTGCACGAGGGAGTGCGGGTGCTACAGGCCAACCTGAAAACCGAGCCGGGCCAGAAGGCGCTGCACCGCGAACTGGCACGCACCGATGTGCTGCTGACCTCGTTCCGCCCCTCGGCGCTGGCCAAGCTCGACCTCGGCTGGCGCAGGCTGCACAAGCTGTACCCGCAGCTGTCGCAAGCGGCCATCGTCGGCGCCACCGGCGCGCGCGCCGAGGAGCCCGGCCACGACCTGACCTACGTGGCCGAGCACGGCCTGGTCAACGGCCTGGAGCTGCCGCCCACGCTGTACGCCGACATGGGCGGCTCGCTGGCTGCCAGCGAGGCCGTGCTGCAGGCCCAGCTGCTGCGCGCGGCCAAGGGCTCAGGGGTGTTCCTGGAGGTCGCGCTGGCCGATGCGGCGGCCTACCTCGCGCTGCCGCGCGCCTGGGGCCTCACCACGCCGCAGGGCTCGGTCGGCGGCGCGCATGCGGGCTACCGCGTCTATCCCTGCAAGGACGGCCGCGTGGCCGTGGCTGCGCTGGAGCCGCATTTCGCCAAGGCGCTGTGCACGGCCGCTGGCGTGGCCGATGCGTCGCGCAAGGGCATGCTGTCCGCGTCCACGCACGCTGCCGTGGCCGCTTTCTTCGCCACGCGCACGCGCAAGCAGCTGGAGAAGCTCGGCCACGAACAGGACATTCCGCTGCACGGCTTGCCGCGCTGATGCAACGCTGAGCCGGCTGGGCTCGGGCGCCTCGCGGGCTCGAAGACGGTCAGCGTCGGGGCCCGGGCGGGACAAGTGCCAACTGCGCGCCCACGTCCATCCGCTGGTGCAGGATGCGCACCACGTCGATCACGCCGTTCACCCCGACGCGAAAGAACATCACATGCGTGCCGACGATCTGCCGGCGGTATCCGGCGCGGATGTGTTCCGCACTCTGCCCACGCATCGGCCCGCTGGCCAGCGCACCACAGGCATCGCGCAAAGCCATCACATAGCGGTCCGCTTGCGCCGTGCCCCATTCGCGCGCCGAGTAGTCCCAGATCTCCGAGAGATCGGCGATCGCTTGGGGCGACAGCAGATACGCACCTGCTGAGCTCTCCGCGCCGCCCTTCGTGCCGCGCGGACGCGCAGGGCGGCGGGGTGCGGTCGTCATGGCGATTCGGATTCCCGCAGGGCCTGGTGCTTTCCCGCCAGAAACTCGTCGAAGTCGAACGCCTTGGACGGCCCGCTGCGTTCGCCGGCCTCCAGCGCTTGCCGCAACGCTTTGAGGCGGGTTTCCTGCTCTTCCAACAGGCGCAGACCCGCCCGCACGACCTCGCTGGCCGAACCGTAGCGGCCCTGAACGATCTGCGCGTCGATGAAGTCGCCGAAGTGGTCGCCCAGCGAGATGGATGTGTTTCTGGTCATGGCGGTCCTCCGTGCGGTTAGAGGCGACATGCTACCAATGGATCGCATCCATTGGTACACAGCAACAGAGTAGACGGACGCTCAGCGCGTAGTCGCCCGCGCCTTCTCCAGCTCCTCCCGGTACAGCTTGACCATCGCCGGGTCATAACTCGCCGCGAACTTCTCGGCCACCGGCGCCGTCAACTCGCGCATGCGCGTCAGCACGGCGGGCGGCACGTCGTTGACCTGCATCTTGCCCTCCAGCTCCTTGCGCGCGGCGACCGAGGTGTCGCGGCTCAGCTTGCGCTGGTAGGCGCCGGCTTCGGCAGCGGCGTCCTGCAGGATCTTCTGCTCGGTGGTGCTGAGCTTGTCCCACAAGCGCTTGCTGACCAGCACCGGGCTGGCGGTGTAGACATGGTTGGTCACGCTCAGGTACTTCTGCACCTCGTACAGCTTGGCGCTCAGCGTGATCGCGAACGGGTTCTCCTGCGCGTCCATGGCCTTGGACTCGAGCGCGCCGTACAGCTCCGGGAACGCCATGGGCACGGGGTTGGTGCCGAGCGCGGCGAAGCTCTCGACGAACATGGGGTTCGGGATCACGCGGACCTTCAGGCCCTTGAGATCGTCCACCGTCTGGATCGGCCGGCGGCTGTTGGTGAACTGGCGGAAACCGGCCTCCCAGAAACCCAGGCCGACCAGGCCCTTGTCGGGCAGCCGCTTGAGCAAAGCCTGCCCGAACGGGCCCTGCAGCAGCGCATCGACCTGCTCGCCGCGCGCGAACGAGAACGGGATGTCCAGCAGCGTGAATTCCTTGACCGTGGCCCCGGTGACGGTGGCCGACAGCACCGTCATCTCTTGCACGCCGCCCTGCGTGGCGCTGAACTGCTGCTGCTCGCCGCCCAGCGCACTGGCGGCGAATTCCTTCACCGTGATCTTGCCGCCGCTGCGGGCCGCCACGATCTCGGCGAACTTCTGCACGCCCATGGACAGGTGGTGGCCCTGCGGATTCACGTGGCCGAACTTGATCACGCGTTCCTGGATGTCCTGCGCCGTGGCCGCGGCGCAGGCGGCCAGCAGCGCGAGCGACACGATGTGCTTCTTCACGTTCAAAACGGTCTCCTCCAAAAGGTTCGGCGGCGATTCTAGGCGGCAGAATTGAACGTCTTTCAGATCAGAAAACATTTTCCAGGAGATTCCATGCAAACAACCGAAGGGCTGCGCTGCGTCGTGCCCGGCAGCGATGTGTTGGGCGAAACGCCGCTGTGGTGCGAACAGACCCAGAGCGTGCTGTGGCTGGACATCGAGGAGGCGAAGCTGCAGCGCTTCCACCCGGCCAGCGGCCGCCATGACGTCTACCAGTTCGACGAACGCCATGTCGGATCGCTCGCGCTGCTGCGCCAGCCGGGCCGCGTGCTGCTGGGCATCGACCTGGCGCTGGAGATCTTCGACCTTGGCACCGGCGCGCGCGAGAAGCTGTGCCAGGTGGAACCCGCCGGCACCGACAACCGGCTCAACGACGGGCGCTGCGACAGCCGGGGCCGCTTCTGGGTGGGCACCATGGACAACCAGCTGTCGCGCGGCAACGGCGCGCTGTACCGCGTGGACCCGGATGGCAGCGTGCACCACCAGTTCGGCGACGTGATCGTCGCCAACACGGTGGCGTTCTCGCCATTGGAAGACACGCTGTATTTTTCCGACACGCGCCGCTACACCACCTGGCGCTTCGGGCTGGACGTGGCCGCCGGCACGCTGAGGCCACGCGAGGTGTTCGTCGACTACACGGCGCAGCGCGACCGCCCGGACGGTGCCTGCACCGACAGCGAAGGCTATGTATGGAACGCCATCTTCGGCGGCGGGCGCGTGGTGCGCTACGCACCGGACGGCACGGTCGACCGGGTGCTGCAGTTGCCCGTGAGCAACCCGACCTGCGTGTGCTTCGGCGGCCCGGAGCTGCGCACGCTGTTCATCACCACGGCGCAGCGCTTTCTCACGCGCGCGCAGTTGCGCGAGCAGCCATGGGCCGGCTCGCTGCTGGCCATCGATGTCGATGTCGCCGGGCTGCCCGAGCGGCGCTTCGGGCGCGACTGAAGCTCAGGCCCGGCTCGCGCGCCGCGCCAGCCACGCGGCCAGCGCCGGCGCCAGGGCAAAGCTCGCGAACAGCCAGACCGCGGCCGATTGCGCACCCGCCACGCCTCCCGGTACCGTGAGCCCCGCGGCATTGGCGACCAGGCCGGCCACCGCCGCGCCGATGGCCATGCCGTACAACTGCACGGTGGTGATGGCGGCCGAAGCCAGGCCGCCCTCGCCGGGGGGGGCCAGGCGCAGCACGCGCGTGAGCAAATGTGGCCAGCCCACCCCCACGCCTGCCCCCACGCTGGCCAGCGCGAGGCCGCACAGCAGCATGTGCGCGCCTGCGGCAAGGCCTTCGCCCAGCGCGATCAGCACGGCCAGGGCGACCAGGCCGAGCGCGCACAGCACGGGGCCGGCGCGCAGCAAGCGCGCCGCGCCGACGCCGGCGCGGCCCGAGGACAGCAGCGAGCCCGCGCTCCAGCCGGCCGCCATCGCCGCCGTCAGGTAGCCGGCCGCCAGCGGCTCGTAGCCGTTCAGGGTCTGCAGGAAGTACGGCACGTAGATCTCGGTCGTGGTGCCGACCAGCAGCAGCGCCACGCAGCCGTAGACCGCACCCAGTGGCGATGCCAGCGCCGTCGCTCCATGCGGCAACAGGCGCACGGTCGCGCGCCGGTCCAGCGCGATGGCCGCGGCGCCCAGTGCCAACCCCAGCAGCACACCTGCGCCCTGCCAGGCCAGCTTCGGCGAAAGGCTGGCAGCCGCGACCGCGAGCACCGAGGCCGCCAGCAGCGCGATCTGGCGCACCGGAATGGCCGGGCTGGCTTCCTGGGACGCCGCTGGGCGCAACTGCACCGCGACCAGCAGCGCCTGCAGAGCCGAGACGGGCAACAAGGTCCAGAACGCCCAGCGCCAATGCCCGGCCTGCGCGAACAGCCCGCCCACGGCCGGCCCGCACAGCGTGGCCACGCCCCACATGCCCGAGACCAGCGCCACGGCACGCGGCCACAGTGGCGGCGCGAACACCACGCGGATCAGCGCGTAGCTCAGCGCGGCCAGCATGCCGCCGCCCAGGCCCTGCACGCTGCGCCCGGCCAGCATCCAGGGCATGGACATGGCGCTGGCACACGCGGCCGAGCCGAGCGCGAACACACCCAATGCCGCGAGGCAGGCGCCGCGCGGCCCCAATGCGGCGAGCAGCCGCACCGACACCGCAGCGCCCACGATGGACGCCACGACGAACAGCGTGGTGTTCCAGGCGTACCAGGCCAGTCCGCCGATGTCCTGCACGACCGAGGGCAACACGGTGGTGACGATGTGCACGTTGATGGCGTGCAGCGCCACGCCGCCGGTCAACGCGACGGCGAGCAGGCCATTGCGCCCGCGCAGCAGATCGCCCCAGGACGCGGTGGCGGGCGGCGGAACAGGCGACGAAACGGGAGATGCAACAGCAGACATGGGGGTTCTCGACAGCGCGGCAGGCACGCCTTAATATCCAAGTAGTTGTTTGGATATTAGCGGAACCCCATGACTTCTCCTAGCAATGACTTGGATAACCCGGCGACCAGCTCGGCCGGCGAGCGCATGCTGTTCCAGGTCAAGACCCGCGGCCCGGTGTCGACGGCGCAGCTCGCCCAGGCCCTGGACATGACGCCCGAAGCCGCGCGCCAGCAGGTGCACAAGCTGCTGGCGGCCGGTCTCATCGCGGGCCAGCAGGAGGCTGCCGCGGGCGTCGGCCGGCCGCGCCAGAACTGGGTGCTGACCGAGGCCGGCCACCGCCGGTTTCCGGACACGCATGCGCAGCTCAGCGTGCAGCTGATCGGCTCGATCCGCCAGCTGTTCGGCGAAGACGGGCTGGACCGCCTGATCGCGCAGCGCGAGGACGAGGCGCGCGCGGCCTACCGCCGCGCCTGCACCGGCAAGACGCTGGGCCAGCGGCTGCAGCAGCTGGCCGCAGTGCGCAGCGACGAGGGCTACATGGCACGCGTGGAGCGCGACGGCGGAGCCTGGCTGCTGGCCGAGGACCACTGCCCCATCAGCGCCGCAGCCCGCAGCTGCCAGGGCTTTTGCCGTTCCGAGCTGCAGCTGTTCCAGGAGGTCGCAGGCCCCGGCGCGACGGTCGCACGCGAGCAGCACCTGCTGGCCGGCGCCGCGCGCTGCGTGTACCGCATCACGCCGGTGGGTCCGCGTCAGAACTTGTAGTTGAGCGTGGCCAGCGCGGTGCGCGGCGTGCCGAACTGGCCCTGTCCATCGATGTTGACGTAGTATTTCTTGTCGGTCACGTTGTTCAGGTTGACCTGCAGCGACAGCTGCGGGCTGAACGCATAGCGGGCCATCAGCTGCACCAGGGCCAGGGACTGCTGCACGTAGGCCACGTCGGCGGTGCCCGTCGAAAACGCCGCCGACGTGCGCGATTGCCAGTTCAGCCCGCCGCCCACGGTGAGCTGGCTCCAGGCGCCCTGCAGCCGGTAGGCGCTGAACAGCTGGGCCTGCGTGCGCGGCGCCCAGGTGTTGATGGCAACGCCCTGCGCGTCGTCCGCGATGGTGTGCGAGATGCCGGCCGAGAGCATCCAGCCGCTGGCGATCTCGCCGGTCAGCTGCGCCTCGAATCCCTTGCTGGTGACGCCCTTCGCGCCGACGTAGGCGAAGTCCGTGGAGCCCGGCACCACGTTCTGGCCGTCCTGCTGCGCCACGTTGTCCTGCGCGATGCGGAACACCGCCAGCGAACTGTGCAGGCGGCCATTCAGGTGCTCGCCCTTGAGGCCGAGCTCGTAGCTCTTGCCGGTCACCGGGTCCAGCGTGGCCCCCGTGCGGTCGCGGTAGTTCTGCGGCTGGAAGATGTCGGTGTAGCTGGCGTAGGCCGAGAGGCTGTCGCTCAGCGTGAAGACCAGGCCGGCATAGGGTGTGAACACCTCGTGGTCGCGCGGATCCTCCAGCCCTTTCAGCTGCCAGCGGCTCTGGCGGCCGCCGACGATGAGCTTGAGCGGCTCGGCCAGCGACAGCCGCAGCGCGCCGTACAGGCCGTCCTGCCGCGTGCGGTTCGCCGTGTGGATGGCCAGCGGCCCCCAGGTCGGCTCGGCGTAGCTGCCGTCCCATTGGTTGAAGTCGCCCGTGTCCTGCAGCGCGCTGGTGCGGCCGTGCCCGCCCTGCACCTCGCGGGCGCGGCTGCTGCTGAACCCGAGCACCGCTTCGTGCCGGCGCCCGAGCAGCGCGAAGGGGCCGGTGGCCTGCAGGTCGGCGCTGTTCTGCTGGAAGTCGTACTCGGAGTAGTTGGGCAGCGCCGCCATGCCCGTTCCCGTGGTGCGGTCGGGCTGGCGGTACAGGTACAGCAGCTTGGCGTCGTAGTCGCTCTGGCGGTGCGACAGGTTGCCCTTGAGCGCCCAGTCGCTGTCGAAGCGGTGCGCCAGGCTGGCGAACACGGTGCGGTTGCTGCTGTTCCAGCGCGTCCAGCGGGCGGCCGTGGTCTTGGAGGTGTCCCAGTCGGTCGGCGAGCCATCGCTGTACACCAGCGGCAGCCCGCCCCAGGTCGAGCCGGTGGGCCGGTTGGACTGGTAGTCCGCCCCCACGCTGAGCCGGGTGGATGGCGTGAGGTCGGCATCGACCACGCCGTAGAGCACCTGCTTGCGCGTGTGGTACAGGTCGACATGCGAATCGCGCTCTTCGGCCATGGCCGCGAACCGGCCGCGGATGCGGCCATCGGCGGTCAGCGGCGTGCTCAGGTCGACGGTCGCGCGGTGCTGGTTCCAGGAGCCGATGCCGACCGAGGCCGCGCCCGTGAACACCTTGCTGTCGGCGTGCTTGCGCACGAGGTTGATCGATGCCGAGGGATTGCCCGCACCGGTCAGCAGCCCCGTGGCGCCGCGCACCACCTCGACCCGGTCGTAGATGGTGGTGTCGTTGCCCGAGTCGCCGTAGAAGGACAGGCCGAGCGAGGTCGGCACGCCGTCGTACTGGAGGTTGTCGATGTAGAAGCCGCGCGCGTAGAAGTCGGAGCGGTCGCTGTCCGAACTGGCGACATAGATGCCGGTGACGCTGCGCATGGCCTGGTCCAGCGACACCAGGGCCTGGTCCTCGATCTGCTGGCGCGTGAGCACGCTGACCGATTGCGGCGTGTCGCGCAGCGACAGCGCCAAACCGGTGGCGGCCGCGGTGGCGCGCGTGGTGTAGGTGCCCGTGTCTTCGGTGGTGCCGCTGCGGTCGGCGTCGGCGCTGACCGTGACCGTAGGCAGCACGTCCGCCGCAGGCCTGGCCGACGCGGGCGCGGCCGCTGCGCGCTGGCGCAGCGCGTAGCTGCCGTCGCTGCGCGGCACGGCTTCCAGCCCGCTGCCGGCCAGCAGCGCGGCCATGGCCTCGCGGCCGGTGTGGCGGCCCTTCACGGGCGGGCTGCTGCGGCCCTCGGTCAGCACCGGATCGAAGGACAGCGCCACGCCGGCTTCGACCGCGAAGGCAGACAGCGTGCGGCCCAGCGGGCCGGCGGGAATGTCGTAGCTGCGCGCGGGAATGGCGTCCAGCGCCACCGGGTCGGCGGCGAAGGCCGGCGTGGCGGCGGCCAGTGCGAGCACCAGCAGGCTGCGCCGGAAGGCGGCGCGGGGGAAACGTGCGGACATGGGAGAGACGGGCCTTTCGGATGGACAAGCAGAAGTGCGTTCACCCCTGTTGCCAGCCGAAACCGAAAAAGGTATCAGCGCCGCGCGAAATTCTTTTCAGCCATCGCTGCGCGGCACCAGCGTGACCCAATGCCCGCGCAGCCGCATCACGGCATCGACCCGGTAGGTGGAGACCAGCATGCCCAGCGCGCGGTCCGTGTCGGTGGCGGGGAACGCGCCCGAGACGCGCAGCTCGGCCACGGCCGGATCGCAGCGCAGCACACCGGGCCGGTAGCGCGCCAGTTCGGCCACCACATCCGCCAGGCGCATGCCGTCGGCCAGCAGCATGCCGCGGGTCCAGGCCGTGCCGGCCGCGTCGAGGGCGACCGGCACGTCGACCTGCTGCGCGCCGAAACGCGTCTGCCGGCCTGCGTCCAGCACCACGGCCTCGCCGCCCTGCGCCGGCACGATGCGCACCGCGCCCTCCAGCACGGCGATGCGCGTGCGGCCATCGTCCTGGCGCACCGTGAAGCGCGTGCCGAGGGCCTGGGCCACGCCCTCGCGCGTGGCCACGCGCAGTGGGCGCGGCGTGGCCGCGGGGTCGGGCGCGGTCTCCACCAGCATCTCGCCGGCGCGCAGCCACAGCAGCCGCTGTGCCGCGTCGAAACGCAGGTCGAGCGCGCTGGCGGTGTTCAGCGTCACGCGCGTGCCATCGGGCAAGCGCAGCGCGCGTTGCTCGCCGTTCGCGGTGCGGTGCTCGGCCAGCCAGCCCTGCGCGTCGGTGGCGCGCCAGCCGAGCCACAGGGAAGGCCCGAGTGCCAGCAGCGCCGCGGTCTTGGCGAGGGTGGCGCGGCGTGTTGCGCGCACGGGCCGGCCGAGTGCCGGCAGCGCCAGGCCGGGCGGCAGCCCGCCCAGCTTGTGCACCAGCGCCTCGGCGCGGGCCCAGGCACGGGCGTGGGCCGGGTCGCTCTGGCGCCAGCGTTCGCAGGCACGGCGGTCGTCGTCAGTGGCGGCGCTGTCGTGCAGGCGCACCAGCCAGGCGGCTGCGGCGTCGAGCACGTGCGGGTCCAGCGCCTGCGCCGCAGTGTGGAAGGCGACGGGCTGCATCAGTCGGTCATCAAGGCCAGGCAGCCGCGGAAGCCCTGCTGCATGTAGCGCTTGACCGTGACCAGCGACACGCCCAATTCACGCGCGATGTCTTCGTACTTCAGGCCGTCGATCTGCGACAGCAGGAAGGCGCGGCGGGCCTGCGGCTTGAGCGCGTCCAGCATGGCGTCGACCTCGTGCAGCGTCTGCAGGATCAGCAGCCGCTGCTCGGGCGATGGCGACAGCGCCTCGGGCATGGCGGCCAGGGCTTGCAGGTAGGCACGTTCCAGCGCCTGGCGCTGGCACCAGTTGGCCAGCAGGTTCTGGGCGATGCGCGTCAGGTAGGCGCGCGGCTGGGCGATGGTGGGCGGGTGCTGCCCGGCCAGCATGCGCACGAAGGTGTCGTGCGCCAGGTCGGCGGCGTCGAAGGTGTTGCCCAGCTTCTTGCGCAGCCACGATTGCAGCCAGCCGTGGTGGTCGGCGTAGAGCGCGTGGATTGGGCTGTGCGGAGCAGGCTCGGCGGGCATGGGCAGCGGTGGAGCGAAGGGCATCGAACGGCCTGGGCCTGGCCATATAAACGAGAACCGTTCGCATTGTAGACCGCGCCCCTGCCCTGTCCAACCACTTTCCGCGGCCGCTCAGCCGCGCTGCTGCACCCAGCGCCGCTGGAAGCGCTGCGCGCCGGTGCTGCTGCAGCCGGGAAGCCGTCCAGGGCTTGTCAGCCCAGCCGCAACCAATGGTTGTCCAGCCGCAGCGCCGGCACGGGCCGGGAGGCGACGGCACCCGCCTCCGACACCAAGGCCGCGTCGCGCCCGCCGGCCCACAGCCGGCCTGGCTCGCCCGCCAGCGCGCAGGCCTCGGCCAGCGGCGTGAAGCCCTGCCAGCGGCCGTCCGCGCCATAGCGCGCAAAGCCGTCCACCTTGGGCGTGCTGACGGCGAAGGCGCCATTGGCCCAGGCGATGTCGCCGCCGTAGCCGCCCAGCGGCTGGGGCGCTGGTACAGCGCGCAACGACTGGCCATCGAACAGGGCCAGCAGCGGCGCGGCGCGCTTGGCGGCCGGGTCGCTGTGCTCGGCCTGCAGCGCGATGCCGAGCAGGCGGCCGCCCTGGCCACCCCAGGCGATGTGGCGCAGGCTCAGCCGCGGATCGGGCAGGCGCCACTGGCCGCGCACGGCACCATCGCCTGTGTCCAGCCGGACCAGCGACGCGTCCATGCGCTCCAGGCCGATCTTCAGGCGCCCGGTCTCGGGCAGTGTGGGGATGCCGCCGTTGGCCACGATCAGGCTGCCATCGGCATCGAGCAGCAGCTCGTGCGGGTCCATGCCGCGGGTCGGCCACTCCGCCAGTTTTTCGAGCGTGGTGGCGTCGCGCACGCCGATGAGGCCGGCGCCTGTCTCCAGGTCGGTCTCGGTGGTGTACAGGCGCTGGCCGTCGCGGCTGGCGATCACATGGCCGTTGAAGGCGCGGTCGGGCTCGATCCAGGCGGTCTGCGGCTCGTCTTCGCCGGGCTTCCAGCGCAGCAGCCAGTCGCCGGGGCGGCGCGCCACGGCCAGCACCGTGCCGCCGGCTTCGACCAGCAGGCCGTGGGCGCGCGTGGGCACGTCGAGCGCGCGGGCCACGACCAACGCGTCCGCCTGGGCGGCCAGCAGGCCGATCTGGTAGCGCGCGGCTTCGGCGGTGTCGCGCGGCGCGCACTGCCAGGCGGCGAGCAGGCGCGCAGCGGGTGGAAGGGCAGACCAGGCAGGGCCGGCCAGCGCGGCGGCGCCCAGGGCCAGCCAGTGCCGGCGTGAGAGCACGGACTCAATCGCCATCGGCATCGGAGAACCCAATCCGGATGTTCAGTGCCGGTGCCAGTTCGGCCTCGGCGAGTTGCTTCAGCCCGGCCACGGCCTTGGACGCCGCCTGCACGCTGGCCGGCGCGTCGGGCCGCGCGGCGGCCACGGCCGCGTCGACCTTGCGCACCGTGGCGGCCCAGCGGTCGGCCAGCGGGTTGAGGCCGCGGCCGCGCATGTAGGTCTCCAGCGCCACGAGGTCCTGGCCCGGTTGCGCGACGCTGTCGTCGGGCGCCACGGCCAGCGTGCGCAGGCCCTGCCATTGCGCGGCCCAGGCTTCGCGCGACAGGCCGCTGGCCGCGCGCGGGTACGCCGGTGGCTTGCCCTTGGGCGCGCTCTTGAGCGGCTTGTCCATGAACGGCCAGCGCAGGCGCTCGACGCCGCCGACCCATTGGTTCACGAGCTCGGCCATGGCGACGGCGGCGGCCTCGTCGGCATCCTCGTCGTCGGGGCCGGGCTGGGCGCTGGCCAGCGCGGTGAACGCCTGGGCCAAGGCCTGGCCCTCAGCAAGCACGTTCTCGGCCAGCAGCTGGGCATAGCGGCAGGCCGGCGTGCCCGGCGCTGGAGGCTGCGTCCAGAGCAGCCATTCGAGCGCGGGCAAGCCCTTGGCCGGCGTGCCGATGCGCTCCAGCGCGGCGGCGTCGAGCGGCGCAGCGGCGATGGCGCGGCGGATCAGCTCGGGCCGCGTGGGCGCGAAATCGATCTGGCGCAGCGTGCGCCGTTGCAGCAGCGGGCCGACCGAGACCGACGACAGCCGGCCGAGCGCGAGTGCGGCCTCGCCCCAGGCATTGCGCGCCGCAGCCAGCGCGGCGCTGTCGCCGGCGGGTGCCGCGCACTGGGCCGACAGCGCCGCCACCAGCGCCTGCGCGCACTGCACGAATTCCTGCGCGCGCGGCGCGTACCAGCGGCGCCAGGCGCCCTGCATGAAATCCGGCGGGGCGTAGAACGGCAGCGCCACGTTGCCCGGCACATGCTGGGCTGCGGCAGGCAGCGCCAGCGCCGCCAGGCCGCTCAGGACGAGGCGCCTGCGCGCCACATTGCAATGCATCACAGCGACTCCACGAACTTGGCCAGCGCCGTGCGCTCTTCGGCCGTGAATTTGAGCACCGCATCGCGGCTGGCCTGGGCCTCGCCACCATGCCAGAGCACGGCCTCGAGCACGCCATTGGCGCGGCCGTCGTGCAGCAGCCGGGTGTGGCCGTTGACGTCCTTGATGAGGCCGATGCCCCACAGCGGCGGCGTGCGCCACTGGCGGCCATTGGCCAGGAAGTCGGGCCGGCCGTCGGCCAGGCCCTCGCCCATGTCGTGCAGCAGCAGGTCGGTGTAGGGATGGATGGTCTGGCCCGACAGCGCCTTGCTGGTCAGCCGCGGGAACGGGCCCTCGGCCGTGGTGTAGCTGGGCCGGTGGCAGACCGCGCACTGCGCTTGCGCGAACAGCTGCTGGCCGCGCAGCACCTGCGCGTCGCCGGCGTTGCGGCGTGCGGGCGGTGCCAGCGTGGCGGTGTAGAAGACCACCTCGTCGAAAGTCTTGTCGTCCACCTCGGGCTGCTTGCCCTGGGCACCGCGCGGGGCCGCCAGGCAGTCCTTTTGCGCCGGCATGCAGGTTTCGTCCGGGAACAGGCTGGACGTGATGCCCATGTCGCCGTGGAAGGCGCCGGCCGTCTGGTGCGCCACGGTGGCCACGTTGGCCTTCCAGCCGAAGCGGCCCAGCATCGTCTTTTGCGAGGGCTGGTCCCAGACCTCGTTGGCCTGGCCGCGGATGGGGCCGCCGGCCGCCGCCTGGGCGCGCGCATTGCCACGGATCTCGTCTTCGGGGATGGCTTCGAGCAGGCCCATGCCGATCACCTGCGGCGCCAGCCGCGGGCTGACCATCACGTCCTTGGCCATGGGGCCGTAGTGGAGGCCCTTGAAGCCGTAGAGGGGTTTTTGCAGCGTGTAGCGCGTGCCATCGGCGAAGCGGCCGTGCTGGGGCTCGTAGCGGATCGTGATGCTGCCCTCGGGCTGGACGCCGTTCACCGCGAAGTTGGAGAACTGGTCGCCGTAGACCGGGTCCGGCAAGGGGCCGCCCGCCTTGTCCCGGCCCGGCACCGACAGGCGCAGCAGCAGGCCCACGGGCTGGTCCGACAGGCCCTTCGTGAAGTCGGGCGGCTGGCCGCGGCCGTCCTGCGTGTGGCAGCCGCCGCAGGAGCGCGCGATGAAGTGCGGGCCCAGCCCGTCGCGCGCCTTGGTCGAGGCCGGTGCCTGCACCCAGTTGCGCTTGAAGAAGGAATTGCCGATCACGAAGCGCGTGCGCTCCGGATCGCTGAGGTTGGCAGCGGGAAACGAGAAGGCGTTCTGGCCGGTGGCGTAGACGGTGGTCGCGCCGCCGACGGCGACGTCGTCGCCGGGCGCGGGGTCGCTGGCGGCCCAGGCCAGGCCCAGCGAGGCCAGGGTGATGCCGGCCGCTGCGCCTGCAAAGCGAAGCGGGGTCAAGGTTGCACCAGGGTCAGTTTGGTGATGCCCAGCGCGCTGGCGGCGTCCACGATGTCCTTGGACTGCTGCGTCAGGCTGTCGATGGTCGCCTGGATCTTGGCGCGGCCCGGGTTGCCGACCTTGATGGCCTGGTCGAACGGCGCGGGGATGGCCTCGGCCGCGGCCACGGAGGTCGCGATCTGCTTGGTGGTGCGCTCCGCAACGGCGGCGTCGCGCGCGGCCACCAGGTCGCGCAGGCCGGGGCCCTGCAACTGGCTGCCGTCGCGGCGCTTGAACTGGCCGAGCCAGACGTTCTGGATGCCCGTGGCGTTGGCCACGGCGTCGCGGTTGGTGTTGTCGGAGAAACAGGAGTGCTCGTCCTCCTGGTCCTGGCTGGCGAGCGCCACCTCGAGCCGCTCGCCGGCCAGTTCGCCGCGCGACAGCGAGCCCAGGCCCACGAGCATCTTGCGCACCGACTCCATGCCGCCACGCTCGAAGCGCGCGCGGTAGTTCCTGGCCTGGTTCGGCGCCCAGGCGCGGGCCACGGACCCCAGGTCGTCGACCAGCAGATCGGTCACCACGCGCAGGTACTGGCGGCGGCGGTCGGCGTTGGGCTTGCCGCCATCGACGAAGTCGGAGAACGGGCGTGCGCCCGGGCCGGTTTCCGACAGGTCCTGGCCCCAGAGCAGGAATTCGATCGCGTGCCAGCCGGTGGCGATGTTTTCTTCGCCGTCGCGCTCGTTGAGCGAGGACAACTGCTTCTTGCCGATCTGCACCTTGCGGTTGTTGATGATGCCGGCGTCGGGCGCGTCGACCACGTAGTCGACATACGACTCGTCCATGGGCCAGGCGTTGATGCGGCCTTCGGGGCCATCGTCGCTGTCGATCGGGCCGCCGTAGAAGCGGAATGCCTCGGTCTGGCCGTAGAACTCGCGCGCCTGGAGCCAGGCCTTGCGCGCGGCGTCCAGGCCCTCCTGCGAGGGCTTGCCGAGGAAGGCGTGGATGGCGGCCTGCAGTGCCTGTGCGCCGGCCAATGCGTCGTCGTAAGCAGCGCTCACGAGCACGGCGTGGTGGCGCACGGCCGGCCCCACGTCGGCAGCGACGGTCTTGCTGGCGGCGGCCGGCTTGGCGGCAGGGCTCTGGGCCCAAGCCGGTGCGCAGGCCGCGGCGGAGGCGGCAAGAATCCAGGCAATGGTGGTGTGCTTCACGTCGGTGCTTTTCGGAGTTGCAGGCAAGCTGCGATTCTAGATGCGACTGATTATCAAATTGGCGAGGCTGACGGCCGCCTGACCAGCCCGCAGGACGGCCAGCCTGGCCGATGTGCGATCATCCCGGGTTTGTCAACGTCCGATCTGGAGAACACCATGGGCAACAAACTCGTTACCGAAGCCGACCGCCGCGCCACCCCCGCACCCACGCCCGCAGGCGGCCTGAGCGCCCGCCGTGCCGGCAACGGCCAGCGCGTGAGCCTGGAGCGCGGTGTCGCCACGCGCAGCAAGAAGAACCCGGGCAAGCGCCCGCACAAAGGCGGCTGATCGGCAGTTGACCGCCCCTCAAGCGGCCCGTGCAACGCGGGCCGCCTGCGTGCCACCACCTCGTTGAGGCATCCCGCCATGGCCACGCAATACGACATCCACCACACCACCACCTACCGCTACCGCTCGCCGGTCCGCTTCGGCCTGCACCGCGTGATGTTCCGTCCGCGCGACAGCCACGACCTGCGTGTGCTGGCGACCGACCTGCAGGTCAGCCCCGCCTCCACCGTGCGCCTGATCCAGGACCCGCACTCCAACTCCGTGGCGCTGGTGCAGCCCGGCGATGAGGCGACCGAGCTGACCATCGTCTGCGCGTTCACGGTCGAGCATGTGCCCTCCCCTGGCGATCTGCTGGCCCTGGCACCGGCGGCCGAGTTCCTGCCGTTCGCCTATTCGCTGCAGGACCGGCTGGACCTGGAGCACTACCTGCGTCCGCACCACGAAGACCCCGACGGCGCGCTACTGCGCTGGGCCCACCAGTTCCTGCAAAGCGACGCGCCGGTCAGCACGCGCGAGACGCTCCAGCGCATGAACGCGCACATCCACACCGAGTTCAGCTACCAGTCGCGCGACGAGGAAGGCACGCAGACGCCGCTGCAGACCCTGGCCGCGCAAGGCGGCAGCTGCCGCGACTACGCGCTGCTCATGATGGAGGCCGTGCGCCGCCTGGGCATCGCCACGCGCTTCGTCTCCGGCTACCTGTACGACCCGGCGCTGGACGCCGCGGGCCAGCAGGCCGGCGACAGCATGGTGGGCGCCGGCGCCACGCACGCCTGGCTGCAGGCCTACCTGCCCGGCGCCGGTTGGGTGGCCTTCGACCCGACCAACGACCTCATGGGCAGCGGCCACCTGCTGCGCGTGGGCGTGGCGCGCGACCCAGCCCTGGCCACGCCGATCAGCGGCAGCTGGTTCGGCGAGCCCGACGCCTACGAAGGCATGGACGTGGCCGTGAAGGTCACCCGCCGCCAGGGCTGACGGGGCAGGAAACTCAGCGCGGCTTGCCGGGCTTGCCGGACGCGCGTGACGCGGTGCCAGCGCGGGGTGGCAGGCCGGTGTGCTGCGTCAGCAGCCGGCCCTTGACCACCTTGTCCGACACGGTCTTGCCTGCCACCGCCTTGGCCTGCGGCGCCGGCGTGGAATTCTTGCGCCGCGCGCTCTGGTAGCCGCAGTCGTTCAGCGGTTGCCAGGTCGGGATCAGGTGGTGCTTGCCGTTGCCGATCAGGTCGGCCCGGCCCATGGCCTTGAGCGCATCGCGCAGCAGCGGCCAGTTGTTGGGATCGTGGTAGCGCAGGAAGGCCTTGTGCAGCCGGCGGCGCTTCTCGCCGCGCACGATGTCCACGCCCTCGTGCTCGCCCAGGCCGGCGCGGGTGATCTTGCGCAGCGGGTTCCGGTTGCTGTGGTACATCGCCGTGGCCGTGGCCATGGGGCTCGGGTAGAAGGTCTGCACCTGGTCGGCGCGAAAGCCGTTCTTCTTCAGCCAGATGGCCAGGTTCATCATGTCCGAATCGCTGGTGCCCGGGTGCGCAGCGATGAAGTACGGGATCAGGTACTGCTTCTTGCCTGCTTCTTCCGAGTACTTCTCGAACATCTGCTTGAACTTGTCGTAGCTGCCGATGCCCGGCTTCATCATCTTCGACAAGGGGCCCTGTTCGGTGTGCTCGGGCGCAATCTTCAAATACCCGCCCACGTGGTGCTGCACCAGCTCCTTGACGTACTCGGGCGACTGCACCGCCAGGTCGTAGCGCAGGCCCGAGCCGATCAGGATCTTCTTGATGCCCTTGAGCGCGCGCGCCCGGCGGTAGATCTTGATGAGCGGGTCGTGGTTGGTGGTGAGGTTGGAGCAGATGCCCGGGTAGACGCAGCTGGGCTTGCGGCAGGCGGCCTCGATCTCGGGGCTCTTGCAGCCCAGCCGGTACATGTTGGCCGTGGGGCCGCCCAGGTCGGAGATGGTGCCGGTGAAGCCGCTCACGCTGTCGCGGATGGCCTCGACCTCCTTGATGATCGATTCCTCCGAGCGGCTCTGGATGATGCGGCCCTCGTGCTCGGTGATCGAGCAGAAGGTGCAGCCGCCGAAGCAGCCGCGCATGATGTTCACGCTGAAGCGGATCATCTCCCACGCCGGGATCTTGGTCGCGCCATCGTGGCTGCCCTGCTCGTCCGCGTAACGCGGGTGCGGGCTGCGCGCATACGGCAGGTCGAACACGTGGTCCATCTCGGCCGTGGTCAACGGGATCGGCGGCGGGTTGATCCACACATCGCGCGCCGTGTGGCCCTCGCCGTGCGCCTGCACCAGCGCCCGCGCGTTGCCGGGGTTGGTCTCCAGGTGCAGCACGCGGTTGGCATGGGCGTAGAGGATGGGGTCCGACTTCACCTGCTCGTAGCTCGGCAGGCGGATCACGCTCCTGTCGCGCGGCGGAACCTTGAGCTTGACGCTGGGATTGGCGACGAACTGGATGGTCTGGATCGGCGGGTTGACCGGCGCACCGGCGTTGGCCTGGTCGGCCACGGCCTGGGCCTCGTCTTCCTTGGCGCAGGTGGCGCCGTTGGCCTTGGCCTGCTCGGACACCATCAGGTAGGGGTTCACGTGCGCGTCCACGCGGCCTGGCAGGTCCACGCTGGTCGAATCGATCTCGAACCAGCCCTGGGCTGACTCGTCGCCATGGCGGCGCACGAAAGCGGTGCCCCGCACATCGGTGATCTCGGCCACGGGCTGGCGCGCGGCCAGCCGGTGCGCCACCTCGACGATGGCGCGCTCGGCGTTGCCGTACAGCAGCAGGTCGCACTTGGCGTCCACCACGATGGAGCGGCGCACCTTGTCGCTCCAGTAGTCGTAGTGGGCGATGCGGCGCAGGCTGCCCTCGATGCCGCCCAGCACGATGGGCACCTCGGGAAAGGCCTCGCGGCAGCGCTGCGAGTAGACGATGGCCGCGCGGTCGGGCCGCGCACCGCCCACGTCGCCCGGGGTGTAGGCGTCGTCGCTGCGGATCTTGCGGTCCGCCGTGTAGCGGTTGATCATGGAATCCATGTTCCCGGCCGTCACGCCCCAGAACAGGTTCGGCTTCCCGAGTGCGCGGAACGGCTCGGCGCTGGTCCAGTCGGGCTGGGCGATGATGCCCACGCGAAAGCCCTGCGCTTCCAGCATGCGGCCGATCACGGCCATGCCGAAGCTGGGGTGGTCGACATAGGCGTCGCCCGTCACCAGCACGATATCGCAGCTGTCCCAGCCCAGGGCCGCCATCTCCTCGCGCGAGGTCGGCAGGAATTTCGCCGTGCCGAAGCGGGCCGCCCAGTACTTGCGGTAGCTGGTCAGCGGCTTGGCGGCGCGCGCGAAAAAGGAAACGTCGACGGGGGCGTTCATCAGGTGGGGGTTGTCCTCGGAGCGGGACGGCAGGCGGGGGAAGGCGCGATTTTAGGCGGGAGCGCCATCTTCCTGCCCGCGTAAGGGCACAAAAGGTCGGGCTGTGCTACAAGTCTTGGTTGCGATCTGACACAAATCTCTCACCAATGTCGTCAAACTTCCAGGAAGCCGTCCAGCAACTCGTGGACGACCGGCCACCGACGGCTGTCAACGCCATCTACAGTTCGCAGGGCATCAAGCTGATCGAGCGCGGTGCCAAGGTGGACCCCCGCCTGTACGAGCGCCTGATGCGCCACCAGCTGTCTGCCCCGCTCGAAGATGCCCTGCAAGCCCAGGACAGCATCAACGGCAAGGCCCTGCGCGGCGCGGCCGAGGACCTGATCGAGCGCCGGCCCGTGCTGGCCGCGCTGCTGCAGCACGGGGGCCACCAGGCCCAGTTGCTCGATGCGCTGGAAGCCATTCCGTTGCCTGCGCCCGTGGCGTTCCAGCTCAGCGTGGCACGCGACGTGCACCCTCCCCTGTTCCAGTACGCCTTGTGCACGGCCTTGCTCGCCGGCTGGCTGGTGCTGCGGCCCGGCATGGTGCGCTACGACACCATCATGCCGATGGCGGCCGGGCTGCTGCAGGACCTGGGCATGATGCACATCGACCACGTGCTGCTGCAGCCCAAGGGGGAACTCACGCCCGAGCAGCGGCGCCAGCTGTATTCGCACCCGCTGATTTCCGCGCTGCTGCTGGAGCGCCACCATGAATACCCGCGCGAGCTGATCCGCGCGGTGCGCGAGCACCACGAGCTGCTCGACGGCTCCGGCTATCCCGCCCATCTGGCGGGCGACCGGATCAGCCCCTGGGGCCGCGTGGTGTCCCTGGCCCAGGTCATGTCGGCCCTGCTGCGGCCGGGGCGGGCCTTGTCGGCGCTGCGCCTGTCGCTGTTGCTGCGCACCAACCGCCACCAGTTCGACCCTGCGCTGGGCGACCGTGTGCTCAACGCGCTGCGCGACATGGGCGGCAAGAACGCGCTGGTCTCGGTCACCGGCATGGCGGCGCTGGAGCAAGCGGGCTCGCCCGTCAGCCAGCTCATCGCCTTCGACCGGTTGCTGGCCGCCTGGCCGGCCACGCTGGGCCGCGACGCGTCCGCCACGCCGGCGCGCGTGCAAGGCATGGCCGCGATCGGCCAGCAATGCGAGCAGATGCGCCGGCTGCTGGCCGATGTTGGCGCCAGCGGCGACCAGCTGCTGATGCTGGGCGGCGACCAGGATGCCGACCTCATGGGCGAGCTCTCGCTGATCGCCCAGGAAATGGCATGGCAGCTCCGCACGCTGGCGCGCAACGCCAGCCGCCGCTGGGCGCCGGCGCCGGGCGAGGAACTGCCGGCCGCGCTCGCCGCCTGGGGCGCCGACGTGGACACCTGCCTGGCTGGCCTGGCCTGAGAAGCTGTGCACGAATCGCTCACGACCACGCGAGGCCCGACGACTGCCGGCGCCCATCGCCTTCGTCGCGCCCTGGGCCTCGCCCTTCGGGCCGGGGCACGCCAGGCCACATGCGGGCGTTGCAGTCCTTGCCCGGGCACGAGCCCGGGCGGCGGCCTGCGCCTGCGCCTGCGGCCCGGCGCACCCCGTCGCGGCCGCGACCGATTCATCCACAGCTTCTGAGCCGGCCGGCACAGCCCCGGCCCGGCGGCCGTGGGAAACTGCGCGGCTTTCCCGCGCGCTGCCGCCTCGATGAACTCCCCCGCTACCCCTCCCTCGCTGGCGCGCCAGCTGCTGCCGCTCATGGCGGTGATGGTGCTGGTGCACCTGGCCTTCACGGGGGGGCGCGTGGCGCTGTCGCTGTACGCCATCGCGCTGCACGCGCCCACCGTGGTCGTCGGCCTGCAGGTCAGCCTGCTGTCGGTGCTGCCCATGCTGCTGTCGGTGCGGCTGGGCCGCTGGATCGACCGCGTCGGCATGCAGCGCCCGGCGCGCATCGCCACCGCCATCTCGGCCGTGGGCGTGGCGCTGCCGGCGCTGTGGCCCTCGGTGCCGGTGCTGTGCCTGGCCAGCATGCTGCTGGGCAGCGGCTTCATGCTGCTGCACATGACGGTCTACAACGAGGTCGGCCACAGCACCACCGACGAAACCCGCGTGCGCGCCTTCACGCTGCTGGCGTTGGCCTTCTCGACCTCCACGGTGATGGGCCCGGTGATCGCCGGCATCGCCATCGACGGCATCGGGCACCGCTGGACCTTCGCGCTGCTGGTGCTGTTCCCATTGCTGGCGCTGGCCGTGCTCGTGGCGCTGCGCATCCGGGTGGCGCCGCGCAACGCCCCCGGGGGCGTGGCCGGCGCGGGCCAGGTCATGGACCTGCTCCGCAACCCGCGCATGCGCGCGGTGTTCATCGTCAGCGGCCTGTTGTCGATGGGCTGGGACATGTTCACCTTCATGGTGCCCGTGCAGGGCGCGCGCATCGGGCTGTCGGCCTCCACCATCGGGCTGATCAT
Organism: Pseudorhodoferax soli; assembly: GCF_003337555.1. Lineage (GTDB taxonomy): Bacteria > Pseudomonadota > Gammaproteobacteria > Burkholderiales > Burkholderiaceae_C > Pseudorhodoferax > Pseudorhodoferax soli. The sequence continues at coordinate 555,104 of NZ_QPJK01000003.1, forward strand.
GGGCTGCTTCGGCGTGGCCACCTTCGTCGTGCGCCTGGCCATGCCGGTGCTGCAGCGCCACCTCAACGAATGGCAGACGCTGACCATCTCGCTGGGGGTGACGGCCGCCGTCTACCTGCTGTTCCCGCTGACGACCGCGGTGCCGCTGCTGCTGGCGCTGGCCTTCGTCAACGGCCTGAGCCTGGGCTCCACCCAGCCCATGGTCATGAGCCTGGTGCACCAGGTGGCGCCGCCGGGCCGCTCCGGCGAGGCACTGGGCGTGCGTGCCACCATCATGAACGCCAGCCAGGTGTTCCTGCCGATCCTGTTCGGCGGCCTGGGCTCGGCCGCCGGCATGGGCCCGGCGTTCTGGACGCTGGCGGCCATCCTCTCGGGCGGCACGGCCTACGCGCGGCGGGTCTCGCGCGACGCATGACGCAGCGGCTGCGCCCGCCTCCTACAGGCCGCACGCGACAAGGCTGATCGCCCCTGACCCCGCCGTGCGGATATAAACCGCCGATGCTGCTTTCCGATTGGTTCCACACCACCCTGGTGCTCGGCGTGCCCATGTCCCAGTGGGCTCTTGCCGCCGCCGCCGCCCTCGCCGCCTACTTCTTCATGCGCACCGCCCTGCGGTTCGCCCGCGGGCGCATCCGCCAGACCGCCGAGGCCGACCCGACCGCGCGCGGCCTGGGCCAGGTGCGGCCCACGCTGGCGCAGATGCTGGACGCCACCAATGGCCTGCTGCTTACCGTCGCCTCGGTGCTGGTGGGCCTGTCGCTGCTCGACCTGCCGGCGCGCTGGTCCGACCGCATCGCCCAGCTCTGGTACGTGACCGTGGCACTGCAGCTGGCGCTGTGGGGCGCGCGGCTCATCGACGTGCTGATGCAGCGCCAGTTGCGGCGCCATGCCGCGCCCGGCAGTTCGCCGCAGGCCACGGTGTCCAGCACGCTCATCGGCTGGGGGCTGAACACCGCGCTGTGGGCGGTGGTGGCGCTGGCAGTGCTGTCCAACCTGGGCTTCAACATCACGGCCTTCGTGGCCAGCCTGGGCATCGGGGGCATCGCCATCGCGCTGGCGGCGCAGAACATCCTGGGCGACCTGTTCGCCTCCATCGCCATCGCGCTGGACAAGCCCTTCGAGGTGGGCGATGCCATCAACAACGGCACCGTCAACGGCACGGTCGAGCACGTGGGCATGAAGACCACGCGCCTGCGCAGCCCCAGCGGCGAACAGATCGTGGTCTCCAACACCGAGCTGCTCAAGGGCTCGCTGCGCAACTTCAAGCGCATGAGCACGCGGCGCATCGAGTTCACGGTGGGCGTGAGCTACGACACCACGCCCGAGCAGGCCGCCGAGATCCCGGCCGTGATCCGCCGCGTGGTCGAGGCCCAGCCCGAACTGGTGTTCGACCGCGCGCACTTCGCGCGCCTGGGCGAGAGCTCGCTGGACTACGTGGTGGTCTACATCATGCAGACGGCCGACTACGGCAAGTACATGAACAACCAGCAGGCCATCAACATCGGCCTGATGCGGGAGTTCGCCGCCATGGGGGTGGAGTTCGCGTTCCCCACGCGCACCGTCGTGCTGTCCGGCCTGCCGGAGCAGTTGGCTGACGCAGTCAAGTAGTTTTGCTAGACTTCGTCAACCATGGACGAAGTTATCACCGAACAGGTCGAGGCCCTGCGCGCCTTCAACCGCAGCTACACGCGCAGCATCGGCCTGCTGGAGCCCTACCTGGACAGCACGCTGTCGCTGACCGAGGTGCGGGTGCTGTACGAGCTGGCCCACCGCGCGCAGAGTGCCGCCAGCGAGATCGCCCGCGAACTCGGGCTGGACGGAGGTTACCTGAGCCGCATCCTCAAGCGCTTCGAGGCCCGCGGCTGGCTGGAGCGCAGCAGCTCCGCCCTCGACGGTCGCCAGCAGCTGCTGCGCCTGACCGCGGCCGGCCAGGCGGAGTTCGCGCCGCTGCAGCAGAAGTCGCGCGATGCGGCCCGGGATCTGTTGGCCGGGCTGCCAACCGGCAGCCGCGCCGAACTCGTCGATGCCATGGCCAAGATGCAGCACCTGATGGCCCCGCCAGGGACGAGCGCGGCGCCGCGCCCGCGCACTGCCGTGCTGCGCGAGCCGCGGCCCGGAGACATGGGCTGGGTGATCCAGCAGCATGGCGAGATCTACGCCCGCGAATACGGCTGGGACGCCCGGTTCGAGGCCCTGGTGGCCGACATCGCAGCGCGCTTCGTGCGCAACTTCCAGCCCGGCTGGGAACGCTGCTGGATCGCCGAACTCGACGGCCAGCGCGTGGGCTCGGTCTTCATCGCGCGCAAGAGCGCCACCGTGGCCCAGCTGCGCATGCTGATCCTGGCGCCGGCCGCGCGCGGCATGGGCCTGGGCGCACGGCTCACCGACGAGTGCCTGGCCTTCGCGCGCGCCAAGGGCTACCGCAAGATGGTGCTGTGGACCAACAGCTGCCTCACGGCCGCGCGCGGCATCTACGCGGCGCGCGGCTTCGTGCTGCGCAAGACCGAGCCCTACGAGGACTTCGGCCAATCGCTGGTCGGCGAGACCTGGGAGCTCAGGCTCTAGCCGGCCTACTGCATGAACCAGCCGTGGCTGACCACCAGCGACTGGCCGGTCAGCGCGTTGCTCGGGAACCCGGCGAACAGCAGCGCCACCTGGGCCACGTCGTCGGTGGTGGTGAACTCGCCGTCCACCGTCTCCTTGAGCATCACGTTCTTGATGACCTCGGCCTCGCTGATGCCCAGCGTCTTCGCCTGCTCGGGGATCTGCTTCTCGACCAGCGGCGTGCGCACGAAACCCGGGCAGATCACGTTGGCACGCACGCCATGCGCCGCGCCCTCCTTGGCCACCGTCTTGCACAGGCCGATCAGGCCGTGCTTGGCCGTCACGTAGGGCGCCTTGAGCAGCGAGGCCTCCTTGGAGTGCACCGATCCCATGTAGATCACGCTGCCGCCGCGGCCCTGCGCGTACATCTGCTTGAGGCATGCACGCGTGGTGAGGAAGGCGCCGTCCAGGTGGATCGCCAGCATCTTCTTCCAGTCGGCGAAGCTGAACTCCTCGACCGGATGGACGATCTGGATGCCTGCGTTGCTGACCAGGATGTCGATGCCGCCGAAGGCCTTGGCGGCCTGCGCAACCGATGCCTCGACCTGGGCTTCGTCGGTCACGTCGACGGCCACGCCCAGGGCCTTGGCGCCGCCGGCGCGCAGTTCGGCGGCCGTGCTTTCGGCTGCCGCCGGGTTCAGGTCGGCGATGACCACGGCCGCGCCCTCGCGGGCGAAGAGCGTGGCGATCTCCTTGCCGATGCCGCTGGCCGAACCCGTGATGTAGGCGACCTTGTTCTGGAGTTGTTGCATGGTGTTGTCCTTCAGGTGTGAGACGTTGGGGGAATTCAGGCCAGGTAGTCGTGCTCGACCGTGCCGAGCGCCAACGTCATGTCGGCGATGTAGTGCACGGCCGACTCGACCTTGCGCACCGGCAGGTCGGCCACCGGCGCGAGCGCATGCGGATGCAGTTCGAGCGCGGCCGGCCCCGACCAGGCGCCCTGCAGCTGGATGTCGGTCATGTAGTAGCGCACCAACTCGCAGATGCGCGGTGAGCCGTCCACATGCGGGATCACCTTGAGCAGGAAGTTGGGCTGCGCCAGCGCCGCGAGGATCGGCCCCGGCTCCAGCGTGCGGTGCTTGAAGCCCATGGTGGCCGTGGCCACGCGCACTCGGCCGTAGTCCAGCGTGCCGACGACGGTGTCGGTCTCGTAGTCCAGCGTGGGCGTGGCCAGCTTCTTCGGAAAGCCCCACAGCTCGCGGCCGCCGGCGATCGGCGGGTGGTCGTTGAGGTACATCGCGTGCACGTAGGCGCCCTGCTCCACGCCCCTGGCCGTGCGCAGCTGCACCGGGATCACCTGGCCCGATTCGGTGTAGTCGCCGAAGCCCGTGGAATCGGGCATGCGGATGAACTCGTACTTGACCAGCGGCTCCACCACCTCGAGCGGCTCGGGCACCACGGCGCGCAGCGCGTCCATGTCGGTGCGGTAGGTGATGACCACGAACTCGCGGCGCACGAAGCGGTAGGGGCCGCACGGGAATGCGGGGCTGGTGGCCGGCATGGCGAATGCGCGGCGCACGTCTTCGGTCTTCATGGGGTGCTTTCTGTGGAGGGGATGCGCCCCACTCTGCGCCGCGAGACTTAGACGAAACTGAACACGCGGCCGGCCGTTCGCGGCGCTGCGCGACGGGATAATTCGCGCCATGCCCGCCCCCTCCCCCGCGCCCGAACCGCCAGGCGCCCTCGCGCAACCGCGCTCCAAGACCGACCTCTTCCTGTCCTTCACCTGGCTCGCACTGCAGGGCTTCGGCGGCGTGCTGGCGGTCGTGCAGCGCGAGCTGGTCGAGAAGAAGCGCTGGATGACGCGCGACGAGTTCGTCGAGGAATGGGCCGTGGCGCAGATCATGCCGGGCCCCAATGTGGTCAACCTGTCGCTGATGATCGGCGCGCGCTACTTCGGCCTGCCCGGTGCGCTGGCCGCGTTGTCCGGCATGCTGCTCGCGCCGCTGGTGGTGGTGCTCCTGCTCGCACTGGCCTACACGCGCTTCGCGGACGACCCGCACATGGCCGGCGCATTGCGCGGCATGGGCGCGGTGGCCGCCGGGCTGATCGTGGCCACCGGCATCAAGCTGATCCCGGCCCTGGGCGGCAACGTGCTCGGGCGCGGACTGTGCGCCGCGCTGGGCGTGCTGTGCTTTGCCGGCATTGCGCTGCTGCGCTGGCCGCTGGTCTACATGCTGTTCGGCCTGGGCGCGGTGGGCTGCGTGCTGGCCTGGCGCAGGGTGGCGCCATGAGCGCACACGGCGAGGGGCCCCGCAGCGCGGGGATCGACGTCAGCGCGTATGGTGCCGGCCACCGACCACCGCGCGCTGTGGACAAGCGCGACAGCCAGGAGGTGGCGCCATGACGCAGAACATCCAGCTGTCGCTGGGCGCAGCCGACTGGCTGTCACTGTTCCTGCACTTCGCCACGCTGTCGCTGCTGTCGGTCGGCGGCGCCATCACCACGGCGCCCGACATGCACCGCTTCCTGGTCGACCGCCATGGCTGGCTGACCGATCCGCAGTTCAGCGCCTCCATCGCCATCGCCCAGGCCGCCCCGGGGCCCAACGTGTTGTTCGTCGCACTGATGGGCTGGAACGTGGGCCTGAACGCAGGCGGCTACGCCACGGCCGCACTGGGCCTCGTGGTCACCATGGTCGGGGTGCTGCTGCCCAGCTCCACGCTGACCTACCTCAGCGCGCAATGGGGCCACCGCAACCGGCACCGGCGCAGCGTGCGCGCCTTCAAGGCCGGCATGGCGCCCATCGTGGTGGCGCTGCTGGTGGCCACCGGCTGGGTGCTGGCCGGCGCCCAGGGCGCGGCCGCGCAGAACTGGCGACTGTGGCTGCTGACGGCCGTGGTGGCCGTGGTCGTCTGGCGCACGCGGCTGCACCTGCTGTGGCTGCTGGGTGCCGGCGCGCTGCTCGGCGCATTCGGCTGGGTGTGAAGCTTGCAGCGCGGCCACGGCCATAGGGGTTAGCCAGTAGCGGCTTGTCCGGCCGCCCGGATGGCTGGACCCCCCGTATGCCGGATCGTCGGTTCAGCCAATGCCGCACGCGGCAGAAAAATCAATCGAAACAATGACTTGATTGCTTGCAGACACGCACCAGCGTGTGGCATGCGCATTGCTGACTGGTCGTGCCGCCCGCGTCATCCGACGCCGGACGAAGCCCGCTACCAGGAGACACGCAATGAGCATGATGGATGACCCCGATCCCCTTGAAACCGGCGAATGGGTGGACGCACTCGGCGCCGTGCAGCAGCACCGCGGCCCGGAACGCGCCAACGACCTGCTGAACCGCCTGGTCGACATCGGCCGCCGCGATGGCCTGTACGTGCCCAAGTCGCTGAACACGGCCTACAAGAACACCATCCCGCCCGAACGGGAAGAGAAGACCACGGGCGACCGGGCCATCGAGCACCGCCTGCGTTCCATCATCCGCTGGAACGCCATGGCCATCATCCTGCGGGCCAACAAGGATTCGAGCGAACTCGGCGGCCACATCGCCAGCTTCCAGTCCGCGGCCACGCTGTACGACATCGGCTTCGGCCACTTCTGGCACGCCGCCACCGACACGCATGGCGGCGACCTGCTGTTCATCCAGGGCCACAGCTCGCCCGGCATCTACGCCCGCGCCTTCCTCGAAGGCCGGCTGACCGAGCAGCAACTGCTGAACTATCGGCAGGAGGCCGACGGCGACGGCATCCCCTCGTACCCGCACCCCTGGCTGATGCCGGACTTCTGGCAGTTCCCCACCGTCTCCATGGGCCTGGGCCCGCTGATGGCGATCTACCAGGCGCGCTTCCTCAAGTACCTGCACGGCCGCGGCCTGGCCGACACGGCGCCGCGCAAGGTCTGGGCCTTCATGGGCGACGGCGAGATGGACGAGCCCGAGTCGCTGGGCGCGATTTCGCTCGCGGGCCGCGAGAGCCTGGACAACCTGGTCTTCGTCATCAACTGCAACCTGCAGCGTCTGGACGGCCCGGTGCGCGGCAACGGCAAGATCGTGCAGGAGCTGGAGTCCGTGTTCCGCGGCGCCGGCTGGAACGTGATCAAGGTGCTGTGGGGCAGCGGCTGGGACAAGCTGCTGGCTGCCGACAAGAGCGGCAAGCTGCTGCAGCGCATGGAAGAGTGCGTGGACGGCGAGTACCAGGACTTCAAGAGCAAGAGCGGCGCCTACGTGCGCGAGCACTTCTTCGGCAAGTACGACGAGACGCGCGCACTCGTGGCCGACATGAGCGACGACGAGATCTGGGGCCTGACCCGCGGCGGGCACGATCCCGAGAAGGTGTTCGCCGCCTACGCCGCGGCCGTCAAGCACACCGGCCAGCCCACGCTGATCCTGCCCAAGACGGTGAAGGGCTACGGCATGGGCGAATCGGGCGAAGGCCAGATGATCGCGCACCAGGCCAAGAAGATGACGCAGGACGCGCTGCGCGGCTTCCGCGACCGCTTCCAGATCCCGGTGTCGGACGAGGACCTGCCCAACATCCCCTTCATCAAGCTGCCCGAAGACAGCCCGGAGATGCAGTACCTGCGCGCACGCCGCGAGGCGCTGGGCGGCTATTTGCCGCAGCGCCGGCAGAAATCCACTGCGCTGCAGATTCCGCCGCTGGCCACCTTCGAGCGCCTGCTCAAGGACACGGGCGAGCGCGAGATCTCCACCACCATGGCCTTCGTGCAGATGCTGGGCACGCTGGTGCGCGACAAGAACATCGGCAAGCACGTCGTGCCCATCGTGCCCGACGAGTCGCGCACCTTCGGCATGGAAGGCATGTTCCGCCAACTCGGCATCTGGTCGTCGCTCGGCCAGCTGTACAAGCCGCAGGACGCCGACCAGCTCATGTACTACCGCGAGTCCAAGGACGGGCAGGTGCTGCAGGAGGGCATCAACGAAGGCGGTGCCATGTCCAGCTGGATCGTGGCCGCCACCTCGTACAGCACGAACAACGTGCCGATGATCCCGTTCTACATCTACTACTCGATGTTCGGGCTGCAGCGCGTGGGGGATCTCGCCTGGCTGGCCGGCGACATCCGCGCAAGGGGCTTTCTGCTGGGCGGCACGGCCGGGCGCACCACGCTGAACGGCGAAGGCCTGCAGCACGAGGACGGGCACAGCCACATCCTGGCCGGCACGATTCCGAACTGCATCAGCTACGACCCGACCTTCGCGTATGAAGTGGTGACCATCGTGCGCGACGGCATGCGCCGCATGTACGAGGAGCAGGAGGACGTGTACTACTACATCACCCTCATGAACGAAAACTACCCGCACCCCGGCATGCCCGAGGGCAGCGAGACGGGGATCCTCAAGGGCCTGTACCAACTCAGCGATGGCGGCAAGGAGAAGAAGAAGGGCCTGCGGGTGCAGCTCATGGGCAGCGGCACCATCCTGCGCGAGGTGATGTTCGCGGCCGAACTGCTGAAGGCCGACTTCGGCATCGCCGCCGATGTGTGGAGCGCCACCAGCTACAACGAACTGCGCCGCGACGGCATGGCCACCGAGCGCTGGAACCGCCTGCACCCCACCGCCCCGCAGCGCAAGAGCTATGTGGAGCAATGCCTGGAAGGCCACGACGGCCCGGTCATCGCCGCCACCGACTACATGCGCAACTACGCAGACCAGGTGCGCGAGAACGTGCAGGCGGCCGGCCGGCGCTACACCGTGCTGGGCACCGACGGCTTCGGCCGCAGCGACTACCGCAAGAAGCTGCGCCGCTTCTTCGAGGTCGACCGCTGGCACGTGGTGGTGGCCGCGCTGAAGGCGCTGGCCGACGACGGGGTCATCAAGCCGGCGGTCGTGGCCGAGGCGATCACCCAATACGGGCTGGACGCCGAGCGCGCCGCCCCCTGGACCGTGTGAGGCAGATCAACATGAGCAACACCATCGACATCCAGGTGCCTGACATCGGCGACTTCACGGACATCCCGGTCATTGAGATCTTCGTGAAGGTCGGCGACACGGTGAAGGCCGAAGACCCGCTGATCTCGCTCGAGTCCGACAAGGCCACCATGGAGGTGCCCGCGCCGCAAGGCGGTGTGGTGGCCTCCATTGGCGTGAAGCTCGGCGACAAGGTCAGCCAGGGCAGCGTGATCATGACGTTCCAGGCCGAGGGCGCGGCCGCTGCACCCGCGGAAGCCGCCAAGCCCAGCGTGACGGCCCCGCCTTCCGCCACCAGCGCCCCCACCGGCGTGGCCGAGGTGCGCGTGCCCGACATCGGCGACTTCAAGGACATCCCGGTCATCGAGATCTTCGTGAAGGTCGGCGACACCGTGAAGGCCGAGCAGCCGATCATCTCGCTGGAGTCCGACAAGGCGACCATGGACATCCCCGCGCCGCTGTCGGGCGTGGTGCAGTCGATCGCGATCAAAGTCGGCGACAAGGTCAGCGAGGGCTCGGTGGTGCTGGTGTTGGCCACTGGCGATGCACCGGCTGCTGCAGCCGCACCCTCGCCTGCGCTGGCTGCCGCGCCCATGGCTGCGGCCCAGGTCGCTGCAGCCGCCAGCACGGGCATCGACGAGACTGCCTTCGCGCTGGCCTACGCCGGGCCAGCCGTGCGCAAGCTGGCGCGTGAACTGTCCGTGAACCTGGGCCACGTGAAGGGCACGGGCGAGCACGGCCGCATCGTGCGCGCTGACGTGGAAGCCTTCGCAAAGGGCGGCGGTGCGGCTGCTGCCCCCGCAGCCGCCAAGCCCGCCTCCGCCACCGCATCCGGTGGTGGTGGCGGCCTCGACCTGCTGGCCTGGCCCAAGGTCGACTTCGCCAAGTTCGGCCCCGTGGAGCGCAAGGAGCTCTCGCGCATCAAGAAGATCTCGGGCGCCAACCTGCACCGCAACTGGGTCGTCATCCCGCATGTGACCACGCACGACGAGGCCGACATCACCGACCTCGAGCAATTCCGCGTGCAGATGAACAAGGAGCTGGAGAAGTCCGGCGTCAAGATCAGCATGCTGCCCTTCATGATGAAGGCGGCGGTCTCGGCGCTGAAGAAGTTTCCCGAGTTCAACGCCAGCCTGGACGGTGACGCCCTGGTGCTCAAGAACTACTGGCACATCGGCTTCGCGGCCGACACGCCGAACGGGCTCATGGTCCCCGTCATCCGCGACTGCGACAAGAAGACCGTTCCGGAGATCGCCAAGGAGATGGGCGAGCTGGCCAAGCTGGCGCGCGACGGCAAGCTCAAGCCCGACCAGATGTCGGGCGGCACCTTCACCATCAGCTCGCTGGGCGGCATCGGCGGCATCTACTTCACGCCCATCATCAATGCGCCCGAGGTGGCCATCATGGGTGTCTGCAAGAGCTACTGGAAGCAGCACTCCAGCGATGGGAAGACGTATACGTCGCGGCTCACGCTGCCGCTGTCCTTGTCGTGGGACCACCGCGTGATCGACGGCGCCGCCGCCGCGCGCTTCAACGTGCATTTCGCGAATGTTCTCGCCGACTTGCGGCGTGTTCTCTTCTGAGGTAAGCCCATGGCACTAGTCGAAGTCAAGGTCCCCGACATCGGGGACTTCAAGGATGTGGCCGTCATCGAGCTGCTGGTGAAACCCGGCGAGGTCATCGCGGTCGACACCGGGTTGTTGATGGTGGAGTCGGACAAGGCGTCGATGGAGATTCCATCGAGCCATGCGGGCACCGTGAAGGAACTGAAGGTCAAGCTGGGCGACAAGGTCAGCGAAGGCACGGTGATCATGCTGGTCGAAGCGGCGGGGGCGGCCTCCCCTGCTCCCGCACCGGCACCGGCTGCGCAAGCACCGGCGCCCGCAGCGGCCACGCCAGCACCCCAGGCCGGCAGCTACGCCGGCAAGGCCGATGTCGAATGCGAAGTGCTCGTGCTCGGCGCCGGCCCCGGCGGCTACTCCGCCGCGTTCCGCAGCGCCGACCTCGGCATGAAGACTGTGCTGGTCGAACGCTACGCCACGCTGGGTGGCGTGTGCCTCAACGTGGGCTGCATCCCCTCCAAGGCGCTGCTGCACACGGCGGCCATGATGGACGAGGTCAAGAACCTCTCTCACCACGGCATCAAGTACGCGGCACCCGAGGTCGACATCGACGCGCTGCGCGGCTTCAAGGACGGCGTGATCAAGAAGCTCACCGGCGGCCTGGCCGGCATGGCCAAGGCGCGCAAGGTCGAGGTGGTGACGGGCGTGGGCAGCTTCCTCGACGCGCACCATGTCGAGGTGGTGGCCGAGGGCGGCGGCAAAAAGGTCGTCAAGTTCGCCAAGGCCATCATCGCGGCCGGTTCGCAGGCCGTGAAGCTGCCCTTCATGCCCGAGGACGAACGCGTGGTGGACTCCACCGGCGCGCTGCTGCTCAAGAGCATCCCCAAGCGCATGCTGGTGGTGGGCGGCGGCATCATCGGGCTGGAGATGGCGACCGTCTACTCCACGCTGGGCACGCGCATCGACGTGGTCGAGATGCTGGACGGGCTGATGCAGGGCGCGGACCGCGACCTCGTGAAGGTCTGGGAGAAGGTCAACGCGCCGCGCTTCGACCACGTGATGCTTAAGACCAAGACGGTGGGCGCCAAGGCGACGAAGGCCGGCATCGAGGTCAGCTTCGAGGGCGAGAAGGCGCCAAAAGAGCCGCAGCTTTACGACCTGGTGCTGGTCGCTGTGGGCCGCAGCCCCAACGGCAAGAAGATCGGCGCCGACAAGGCTGGCGTGGCCGTCACCGACCGTGGCTTCATCGACGTCGACAAGCAGATGCGCACCAACGTGCCGCACATCTTCGCCATCGGCGACGTGGTCGGCCAGCCCATGCTGGCGCACAAGGCCGTGCACGAGGCGCATGTCGCGGCCGAGGTGGCCAATGGCCAGCCGGCCTTCTTCGACGCGCGCCAGATCCCCTCGGTCGCCTACACCGACCCCGAGGTCGCCTGGGCCGGCAAGACCGAGGAGCAGTGCAAGGCCGAGGGCCTCAAGATCGGCAAGGCGGTGTTCCCCTGGGCGGCATCGGGCCGGGCCATTGCCAACGGCCGCGACGAGGGCTTCACCAAGCTGCTGTTCGACGAGGCCACGCACCGCATCGTCGGCGGCGGCATCGTCGGCACGCATGCAGGCGACCTGATCAGCGAGGTCTGCCTCGCCATCGAGATGGGCTGCGAGCCTGGCGACATCGGCAAGACCATCCACCCGCACCCCACCCTGGGCGAATCCATCGGCATGGCGGCCGAGGTGTTCGAAGGCCACTGCACCGACCTGCCGCCGCAGAAAAAGAAGTGACCCAAGATGCCGGTTGAACTCGCTTTCGAATCCCTGGGCGAAGGCCCGCCCGTGGTGATTCTGCACGGCCTGTTCGGCGCGGGGCGCAACTGGACGCAGATGGCACAGGCGCTGGCCACGGACCACCGCGTGATCCTGCCGGACGCGCGCAACCACGGCGCCTCGCCCTGGTCCGAGAGCATGTCCTACCCCGACATGGCGCAGGACGTGGCGGCGCTGATCGAACGCGAGGGGCTGCAGCAGCCTGTGGTGATCGGCCACAGCATGGGCGGCAAGACCGCGATGGCCCTCGCGCTGGCGCAGCCGCAGGCCATCGGCGGCATGGCCGTCATCGACATCGCGCCGCAGCCTTACGCCGACCAGTTCGGCACCTATGTAGCGGCCATGCGCAGCCTGGATGTGGCCGCCGCCACCAGCCGGCGCGAACTGCAGCAGGCGCTGGCCACGAAGCTGGGGCCGACCGCACCCGTCGACTTCCTGCTGCAGAACCTGCGCCGCCACGGCGAGCGCTTCGACTGGCGCATCAACCTCATGGCCACCAGCATGTGCATGGGCGATCTCTGCGGGTTCCCGCAGGCGCTGCCGCCGTGCTGCTACGACGGCCCGGCGCTGTTCGTGCACGGCGCCGATTCCGACTACGTGCCGCCCGACGCGGTGCCGGGCATTCGGGCGCTGTTCCCGCAGGCCGAGCTGCTGTCCATCCCTGACGCCGGCCACTGGGTGCATGCCGACCAGCCGGCCGCTCTGCTGGCCGTGCTGCAGGACTGGCTGCGCCGCGTCGGATCCATCGCCACCACAACACACAAGAGATAACACCATGTCCGACGACAACTTGCCATCGCTCCCATCACTACGGGAGGCCGCGCTGGATTACCACCGCTACCCCACGCCCGGCAAGATCTCGGTCAACCCGACCAAGCCCATGGCCACGCAGCGCGACCTGGCGCTGGCCTACTCACCCGGCGTGGCCGACGCCTGCATGGAGATCGTGCGCGACCCGGCCGAGGCCATGAACCTCACCTCGCGCGCCAACCTGGTGGCCGTCATCACCAACGGCACGGCCGTGCTGGGCCTCGGCAACATCGGCCCGCTGGCCGGCAAGCCGGTCATGGAAGGCAAGGGCTGTTTGTTCAAGAAGTTCGCCGGCATCGACGTGTTCGACATCGAGCTGGACGAGAACGACCCCGATGCGCTGATCGACACCATCGCGCGCATGGAGCCCACCTTCGGCGGCATCAACCTCGAAGACATCAAGGCGCCCGAGTGCTTCTACATCGAGAAGAAGCTGCGCGAGCGCATGAAGATTCCGGTGTTCCACGACGACCAGCACGGCACGGCCATCGTCGCCGCAGCTGCCATGCTCAATGCGCTGCGCCACGTGAAGAAGGACCTGGCCGACGTGAAGCTCGTGGCCTCGGGCGCCGGCGCCGCGGCACTGGCCTGCCTGGACCTGATCGTGAGCCTGGGCCTGCCCATGCGCAACATCTTCGTCTCCGACAGCCTGGGTGTGGTGTACGCGGGCCGCAAGGAGCAGATGGACCCGAACAAGGCGCGCTACGCGCAAGACACCTCGGCCCGCAAGCTGGCCGACATCATCGGCGGCGCCGACATCTTCCTGGGCCTGTCGGCCGGCGGCGTGCTCAAGCCCGAGATGGTGAAGGCCATGGCGCGCGACCCGATCATCCTGGCGATGGCGAACCCCACGCCGGAGATCCTGCCGGAAGACGCGCTGGCCGTGCGGCCCGACGCCATCCTGGGCACCGGCCGGTCGGACTACCCGAACCAGGTGAACAACGTGCTGTGCTTCCCGTTCATCTTCCGAGGTGCACTGGACGTGGGCGCCACGACCATCAACGAAGAGATGAAACTGGCCGCCGTGCGCGCCATCGCCGACCTCACGCACGCCGAGATCCCCGAGGTCGTGGCCCGCGCCTACGGTGCCGTGGGCCTGCGCTTCGGCCGCGACTACCTGATCCCCAAGCCCTTCGACCCGCGCCTGATCGAAGCCGTGGCACCCGCCGTGGCCCAGGCCGCGATGGACAGCGGCGTCGCCTCGCGGCCGATCGCCGACATGCGGGCCTACCGCCAGCGGCTGAGCCAGTTCGTGCACCAGACCGGCAGCAGCATGCAGCCGCTGTTCGCTGCCGCAAAGACCGCGTCCAAGCACGTGGTCTATGCCGAAGGCGAGGACGAGCGGGTGCTGCGCGCGGCGCAGGTGGTGGTCGACGAGGGCCTGGCCCGGCCGCTGCTGCTGGGCCGGCCCACCGTGATCGCCGAACGCATCGCGCAGTTCGGCCTGCGCCTGGCGCTGGGCACCGACTGCGAAGCCATCGATCCACAGGACCAGGCGGTGCATGGCGACGCCGCCGTGACCTACTACGAACTCAAGCGGCGCGAGGGCATCTCGCGCGAGGTGGCGCAGGCGGACATGCGCAGCCGCAGCACCCTTCTGGCCGCCATGCTGGTGCGCCAGGGCAAGGCCGACGCCATGCTCTGCGGCACGCTGGGCAGCTACGGCGAGCACCTGCGCCACGTGCGCGACGTGATCGGCCTCAAGCCCGGCAGCAAGACCATGGCCGCCATGCAGATGCTGATGCTGCCAGGACGGCAACTGTTCATCTGCGACACGCACGTGAACCGCGACCCCGACGCCGCACAGGTCGCCGAAATCGCCCTGCTGGCCGCCGAGGTGGTGCGCCGCTTCGGCATCACACCCAGCGTGGCGCTGCTCTCGCACTCCAGCTTCGGCGGCTCGGACGCCCCATCGGCCGTCAAGATGCGCGAGGCGCTGGCGCTGATCCAGGCGGCCGACCCGCAGCTGGCGGTGGAAGGCGAGATGCGCGGCGACGCGGCGCTGTCCAAGACCATCCTCGACCACGAATTCCCTGACTCGGCGCTGGTGACCGAGGCCAACCTGCTGGTCATGCCCAACGTGGACGCGGCCAACATTTCCTACAACCTGCTGCGCATCGCGGCCGGCGGGGGCATCACCGTCGGCGGCATCCTGCTGGGAGCAGACCGCGCGGTGCACATCCTCACGCCCTCTTCCACCGTGCGCCGCATCGTCAACATGACAGCGCTGGCCGTGGTCGATGCCGGCGCGCAGCGCGCCGCCTGAACAACACCAAGGAGACACCCGTGGACCACCAACCCGTTGCGCAACCGTTCTACAAGAGCCTGTACTTCCAGGTCATCACCGCCATCGTGATCGGCGTGCTGCTGGGGCACTTCTGGCCCGAGACCGGCGCCGCCATGAAACCGCTGGGCGACGGCTTCATCAAGCTGATCAAGATGATCATCGCGCCCATCATCTTCTGCACCGTCGTCGTCGGCATCGCCGGCATGGAGGACATGAAGAAGGTCGGCAAGACCGGCGGGCTGGCGCTGCTCTACTTCGAGGTCGTCAGCTCCATCGCGCTGGTGGTCGGCCTGGTCATCATCAACATCGTCAAGCCCGGGGCGGGCATGAACGTGGACGTGAGCCAGCTCGACGCCAACTCGGTGGCGGCCTACACCAAGCCCGGCCAGATGCAGGGCACGGTGGACTTCATCCTGCACGTGATCCCCAACACCGTGGTCGACGCGTTCGCCAAGGGCGAGATCCTGCAAGTGCTGCTGTTCGCCGTGATGTTCGGCTTCGCGCTGCACAAGTTCGGCGGGCGCGGCACGCTGGTGTTCGACTTCATCGAGAAGTTCTCGCACGTGCTGTTCGTGATCGTCGGCTACATCATGAAGGTCGCGCCCATCGGCGCCTTCGGCGCCATGGCCTTCACCATCGGCAAGTACGGTGTCAGCTCGCTGCTGCAGCTGGGCCAGCTGATGGCCACGTTCTACCTCACCTGCCTGCTGTTCATCTTCGTGGTGCTGGGGAGCATCGCGCGCTTCCATGGCTTCTCGATCTGGAAGTTCATCAAGTACATCAAGGAAGAACTGCTGATCGTGCTGGGCACCTCGTCCAGCGAATCGGTGCTGCCGCGCATGATGGCCAAGCTGGAGAACCTGGGCGCGCGCAAGTCGGTGGTCGGGTTGGTGGTGCCCACCGGCTACTCGTTCAACCTGGATGGCACGAGCATCTACCTGACCATGGCCGCGGTGTTCATCGCCCAGGCCACCAACACGCCGCTGGACATCACGCACCAGATCACGCTGCTGCTGGTGCTGCTGCTCACGAGCAAGGGCGCCGCCGGCGTCACCGGCTCGGGCTTCATCGTGCTGGCGGCCACGCTGTCGGCGGTCGGCCATGTGCCGGTGGCCGGGCTGGCGCTGATCCTGGGCATCGACCGCTTCATGTCCGAAGCACGCGCGCTGACCAACCTGATCGGCAACGGCGTGGCCACGGTGGTGGTGGCCAAGTGGACCAACGACCTGGACACGGAGCGCATGACGCGCATCCTCAACAACGAGACGCCTGCGCTGACCGACGCCCCCGAAGCCGTGCTCGACAAGGTGGAGCACCACATGCCCGCGGCCCCGGCACGCTGAGCGCAAGCCACCGCCATGAACAGCCCCCAGGACAAGCACCGCGTCGTCATCGTCGGCGGCGGCGCCGGCGGTCTGGAGTTGGCCACCCGGCTGGGCGACACGCTCGGCAAGCGCGGCCGGGCCGAGATCGTGCTCATCGACAAGAACCGCACCCATGTGTGGAAGCCCAAGCTGCACGAGATCGCCTCGGGCAGCATGGACATGAGCGCGCACGAGGTCGACTACCTGGCCCAGGCGCACTGGCATGGCTTCCGCTTCCGCGTGGGCGAGCTGACCGGCATCGACCGCGACAAGCGCGAGGTGCAGGTCGCGCCCTACCTGGACGACGAGGGCCGGCTGGTCACGCCCGCGCGCAGCTTCGGCTACGACACGCTGGTGCTGGCCATCGGCAGCCTGTCGAACGACTTCGGCACGCCCGGCGTGCGCGAGCACGCGATGCGGCTCGAATCCAAGGCCGACGCCCAGCGCTTCCATGCGCGCATGGTCAACGCCTGCATCCGCGCGCACGCGCAGACCACGCCGCTGCTGCCCCAGCAGCTGCACGTGGCCATCATCGGCGCCGGCGCCACCGGCGTGGAGCTGGCGGCCGAGCTGCACCGCACCACGCGGGAGGTGATTGCCTACGGGCTGGACCGGGTCGACGCCGAGAAGGACATCCAGGTCAGCGTGATCGAGGCCGCCGACCGCGTGCTGCCCGCCCTGCCCGCCCGCATCTCGGCCGCCACCGAGAAGCTGCTGCGCGAACTGGGCGTGGACGTGCACACCAACGCCAAGGTGGCCGAGGTGGTGCCCGATGGCGTGCGCCTGGCGGATGGCCGCGTGCTGCCGGCCGAACTGGTGGTGTGGGCGGCCGGCGTGAAAGCGGCCGACCTGCTGCAAGGCATCGCCGGCCTGGAGACCAACCGCAGCAACCAGCTGGCCGTGCTGCCCACGCTGCAGACCACGCGCGACGAGAACGTCTTCGCCATCGGCGACTGCGCGCAATGCGCCTGGCCCGAGGCCAATGGCGGCAAAGGCGGCTTCGTGCCGCCGCGCGCGCAGGCCGCGCACCAGCAAGCATCCCACATGGCGGCGCAGATCAGGCGGCGCATGGCCGGCCAGCCCCTGAAGCCCTACCGCTACCGCGACTTCGGCTCGCTGGTGTCGCTGGGCGAGTTCAGCACGGTGGGCAACATGATGGGCGGCCTCATTGGTGGAAGCCTGATGGTGGAAGGCTGGTTCGCGCGCATCATGTACCAGTCGCTCTACAAGATGCACGAGCTGGCCCTGCATGGCACCACCAAGGTGGCGCTGGACACGCTGGCCCGCCTCATCACCCGCCGCACCGAACCGCACGTCAAGCTGCATTGAGGCCAACCCATGACCGACCCCAAGAACCCTCCCTCCGCCAACCCGTGGTGGACCGCAACGCCAGCCGGCCAGGCCTGGCAGCAAGGCCTGGAGCAGATGCAGGCCTTCTGGTCTGCCAGCCTCAAGCCGCTGGCGCCGGCCGCCGGTGCCGCGGCCAAGCCCGCAGCCGACCGCCGCTTTGCCGCCGAGCCCTGGCAGCGCGACCCGCGCTTCGCCCAGCTCTCGCAGGGCTACCTGCAGTTCTCCACGCTGATGCGCAACGCGCTGCAGGCCGCACCGCTGGACGCACGCAGCAAGAGGCAATGGGACTTCGCGCTGCGCCAGGTGCTGGACGCCATGAGCCCGGCGAACTCCCTGGCCACCAATCCCGAGGCACTGCAGGCCGCGCTGGACAGCGGTGGCGCCAGCCTGGTCGAGGGCGCGCGCCTGCTGATGGCCGACATCGCCAAGGGCCGCGTCTCCATGTCGGACGACCAGGCCTTCGAAGTCGGCGAGAACGTGGCGACCAGCCCCGGCAGCGTGGTGTTCGAGAACGAACTCATGCAGCTCGTGCAGTACGCGCCCAGCACGGCCAGGGTGCACAAGCGCCCGCTCGTGATCGTGCCGCCCTGCATCAACAAGTTCTACATCCTCGACCTGCAGCCCGACAACTCGCTGGTGGCCTCTGCGGTCGCGCAGGGCCACACCGTGTTCCTGGTGTCCTGGCGCAACGTCGACGCCGCGCAGGGCCACCTCGGCTGGGACGACTACGTGGAGGACGGTGTTTTGCAGGCCATCGCCGTCGCGCGCGAGATCGGCGGCGCCGACCAGGTCAACACGCTGGGCTTTTGCATCGGCGGCACCTTGCTGGGCAGCGCGCTGGCCGTGGCCGCCGCGCGCGGCGAGGCGCCGGCCGCCAGCGTCACGCTGCTCACCACCATGCTCGACTTCTCCGAGACCGGCGAGCTGGGCTTGATGGTGGACGAGGCCATGGTGGCCAAGCGCGAGGCCAGCATCGGCCGCGGCGGCCTCATGAAGGGCCGCGAGCTGGCCACCGTGTTCGCGGCGCTGCGCGCCAACGACCTGATCTGGCCCTACGTGGTGAACGGCTACCTCAAGGGCAAGGCGCCACCGGCCTTCGACCTCCTGTACTGGAACGGTGACGACACCAACCTGCCCGGCCCCATGTACTGCTGGTACCTGCGCAACACCTACCTCGAGAACAGGCTGCGCGAGCCCGGCGGCACGGTGCAGTGCGGCGTGCCGGTGGACCTGTCGGCCATCACGGCGCCGGCCTTCGTCTACGCCTCGCGCGAAGACCACATCGTGCCCTGGCAGACCGCCTACGCCGGCACGCAACTGCTGGGCGGCGAGGTGCGCTTCGTGCTGGGCGCCAGCGGCCACATCGCCGGTGTGATCAACCCGCCAGAGAAGAAGAAGCGCAACCACTGGGTGGGCGGCCTCACCGAAGACGCTGGCGCCTGGCTGGACCAGGCCGAGAGCGTCGACGGCAGCTGGTGGCCGGCCTGGAGCGGCTGGCTGGCCACGCACGGCGGCGCCAAGGTGGCCGCGCGCCGCACCCCGGGCAACGCCGCCTACCCCGCCATCGAGCCCGCCCCCGGGCGCTACGTCAAGACCCAGGCCGCCTGAGGCCGCCCCCTTCCATTTCCGTTTCACAACCCCAAGGAGACTCCCCATGTCAGAAGACATCGTCATCGTCGCCGCCGCCCGCACAGCCGTCGGCAAATTCGGCGGCAGCCTGGCCAAGATCCCGGCACCCGAGCTGGGCGCAGCGGTGCTCAAGGAACTGCTGGTGCGCGCCAAGCTCAGCCCCGAACAGATCAACGAAGTGATCCTGGGCCAGGTGCTGGCCGCCGGCTCGGGCCAGAACCCGGCCCGCCAGGCTGTCATCAAGGGCGGCCTGGCGCAGGCCACGCCCGGCCTGACGATCAATGCCGTGTGTGGCTCGGGCCTCAAGGCCGTGATGCTGGCCGCCCAGGCCGTGGCCTATGGCGATTCCGAGATCGTCATCGCCGGTGGCCAGGAGAACATGAGCGCCGCCCCGCACGTGCTGCTGGGCTCGCGCGACGGCCAGCGCATGGGCGACTGGAAGATGACCGATTCCATGATCACCGACGGCCTGTGGGACGTCTACAACCAGTACCACATGGGCATCACGGCCGAGAACGTGGCCAAGAAGTACAGCATCAGCCGCGAGGCGCAGGACGCACTCGCGCTGGGCAGCCAGCAGAAGGCTGCCGCCGCCCAGGAAGCCGGCCGGTTCAAGGACGAGATCGTCCCCTTCACGATCCCGCAGAAGAAGGGCGACCCCATCGTCTTCGCCAACGACGAGTTCATCAACAAGAAGACCAGCGCCGAAGCCCTGGCCGGCCTGCGCCCCGCCTTCGACAAGGCCGGCGGCGTCACGGCCGGCAATGCCTCCGGCATCAACGACGGCGCCGCCGGCGTGGTCGTCATGACGGACAAGAAAGCCGCCGCCCTGGGCCTGACCCCGCTGGGCCGCATCGCCAGCTTCGCCACCGTGGGCCTGGACCCGGCCATCATGGGCATGGGCCCGGTGCCGGCGGCGCGCAAGGCGCTGGAGCGCGCCGGCTGGAAGCCGGGCGACCTGGACCTGTTGGAGATCAACGAAGCCTTCGCGGCCCAGGCCTGCGCCGTCAACAACGAGATGGGCTGGGACACCAGCAAGGTCAACGTGAACGGCGGCGCGATTGCCATCGGCCACCCGATCGGTGCGTCCGGCTGCCGCATCCTGGTCACGCTGCTGCACGAGATGGCACGGCGCGACGCCAAGAAGGGCATCGCCTCGCTGTGCATCGGCGGCGGCATGGGCGTGGCGTTGACGATCGAACGCGCGTAATTTTTTTCAACACGACGAGGAGAGACAGACATGAGCGAGAACAACAAGGTGGTGCTGGTCACCGGCGGCATGGGCGGACTGGGCGAGACCATCTCGACCAAGATGGTGGATGCGGGCTACACGGTGGCCGTGACCTATTCGCCGGGCAACACATCGCACGCGCAGTGGGTGGACCAGATGGCGTCGCGCGGCTACAAGATCACGGCCGTGGCCTGCGACGTGGCCGACTACGACTCCTGCGTGCGGGCCGTGGGCGAGGTGCAGGCCGTGCTGGGCCCCATCGACGTGCTGGTGAATAACGCCGGCATCACACGCGACATGACCTTCAAGAAGATGGACACGGTCAACTGGAACGCGGTGATGCGGACCAACCTGGACAGCCTGTTCAACATGAGCAAGCAGGTCGCTGACGGCATGGTGGAGCGCGGCTGGGGCCGCATCATCAACGTCTCTTCCGTCAACGGCTCCAAGGGCGCGTTCGGCCAGACCAACTATTCGGCCGCCAAGGCCGGCGTGCACGGCTTCACCAAGGCGCTGGCGCTGGAAGTGGCCAAGAAGGGCGTGACGGTCAACACCATCTCGCCGGGCTACATCGGCACCAAGATGGTCACGGCGATTCCGAAGGAAGTGCTGGACAGCAAGATCCTGCCGCACATCCCGGTCGGCCGCCTGGGCAAGCCGGAGGAAGTGGCGGGCCTGATCATCTACCTGGCCTCGGAAGAAGCCGCCTTCGTGACGGGCGCGAACATCGCCATCAATGGCGGCCAACACATGCAATGAGCACGACATGATCTTCAAACACGGCATCGACCAGGCCGCACTGGTCACGCAATTCACCGAAGCCTCGGCCAAGCAGGGCGAAACCGTTCGCAAGGCGGTGCACGAGGCCACGCTCAAGGCCTTGCAGAGCCGCGAGCTGACGCTGGCCAACATCCGCCAGGTGCTGGGCACCGTGACCAAGGCGGCCTCGGCCGGCGCGGCCGGCAGCCCCCTGCCGGCGCCTGACGTGGAGGCGTTGCTGGGCAAGGCCTTCGCCGGCATGGACAGCGCACTAGAGCAGGCCGTCCAGGCCAGCCAGCGCGCGCTGCAGCAGATGCTGGACCAGGGCGCCAACCTGCGCGAGACGCAGCTCAAGAAGGCGCTGGCCGACATCGAGAAGATGGAGGACGCGCTGTTCGCCAGCGTGCGCAAGGCCGCAGCCGGCGCGGGTGCGACGGCAGCCCTGCCCGAAGGCCCCTGGACGCCGGTGCTTGCCAAGCTGCAGGGCCAGCACACCGGCACCGGCGCGCGTGCCACGGCGGCCGTCGAGCAGCTGATGGCCGACACGCAGAAGAGCCTGCGCGACGGACGGGCCATGGGCCTGCGCGTCTCGCAGGCCATGCTGGACAGCTACGCCACGCTGGTCAGCGGCGTGCTGATCGGCATGTCCGATGCGCTGCAGCGGGGCGCCGCGCCCGCAGCGGCCAAGAAGACCGCCAGGCGCTGATCCACCACGGGCACAGCGGACGATGGACGACGCCCCGCAAAGAAAGTCGCCCCTGCGGCCAGCCCGGGGCTGCTCCCGATGCGGCGCCTGCCAGCTTGTGCAATAAGGGGCGCATGGGCTCGGTTGGCGACGCGCGTTCTCCGCAATCCCGGCGCCGGTGGCGCTGGGCACGCTGGAGCGCCGCGCTGGCCC
Organism: Pseudorhodoferax soli; assembly: GCF_003337555.1. Classification (GTDB taxonomy): domain Bacteria; phylum Pseudomonadota; class Gammaproteobacteria; order Burkholderiales; family Burkholderiaceae_C; genus Pseudorhodoferax; species Pseudorhodoferax soli. Next base: position 577,285 of record NZ_QPJK01000003.1, read on the forward strand.
TGGTGGCGCTGGCAGCGGTCGCCGGCCACCGGCTGGCCCTGCATGCCGCCGTCGACCGCCTGCGCGAGGCGGCCGACCACCGGCTCGACATGCTGGCCAGCGCGCTCGAGTCCGAGCTGACCCGCTTCGCGCACCTGCCCGCGCTGCTGGAGATGATGCCGGTGGTGCCCGCGCTGCTGGCCGCGCCGGCCGACGCCGCGCTGCGCGCCGCCGTCAACCGCTACCTGGGCGGCGTGAACGCCACCGCCGGCGCCGACATGCTCTATGTGCTGGACGCGGCCGGCGTCTCGTTGGCCGCCTCCGACTTCGACAAGCCGGGCACCACCGTGGGCCAGGACCTGTCGTTCCGCCCGTACGTCGCCGACGCCCTGCAGCACGGGCATGGCAGCTTCTACGGCATGGGCATCACCAGCAAGCGGCCGGGCTATTTCGTGTCGTATGCGCTGCGCGACGACCTGCCGGCGCGCGGCGTGGTGGCCGTCAAGGTCGACCTGGCCGGCACCGAGCGCAGCTGGCGCAGCCTGCCGGGCGACGTGGTGCTGCTCGACGAGCGCGGCGTGGTCATCCTCTCGACGCGCGACGAACTGCGCTTTCGCCCGGTCCGCCCGCTCGACGCGTTGCAGCTGGCCGAGCTGGAGCGCGCCCGCCCCTATGGCAACGCCGCACTGCAGCCCCTGCCCTGGACGCACCGCGAGCAGCTCGCCCGCCAGGTGTCGGTCATCGCACTCGAAGGGCGCGACCAGCTGGCCAGCGCACGCACGCTGCGCAGTGCGCCGTGGCAGCTGATCGCCCTGGACGACCTGGCGCCCGCGCGCACATCGGCCCGCAATGGCGCCTTCACGGCTGCGCTGGCCATGTCGGTGCTGCTGCTGCTGGCCGTGACGCTGTGGCAGCGCCGCCGCGCCGTGCGCCACAAGCTGGCCAACCAGGCGGCGCTGCAGCAGGCGCACGACACGCTGGAATCGACCGTCGTCGCGCGGACGGCGCAGTTGCGCGAGGCGCAGAACGAACTCGTGCACGCTGGCAAGATGGGCGCGCTGGGCCAGATGTCCGCCGGCCTGGTGCACGAGCTGAACCAGCCGCTCACCGCGATGCGCACGCTGGCCGAGAGTGCCGCCATCCTGCTGGAGCAGCACCGGCCGCAGGAGGTGCAGGACAACCTGCACCGCATCACGCGCATGGTCGACCGGCTGGCGCGGCTGACCACGCAGCTCAAGACCTTCGCGCACAAGGCCGAGACGCCGGGCGCGCCGGTGCCGCTGGCGCATTGCCTGGCCGATGCGCAGGCCAGCGTGGCCGAGGCCGCCCGGCAGGCCGGGGTGCAAACCGTGCTCGATCTGCAACCGCCCGAGCTGCAGGTGCTGGCGGACGAGGCCGCGCTGAGCAGCGTGCTGGTGAACCTGATGCGCAACGCGATCGAGGCCATGCAGGCCACGCCCGAGCGCACGCTGCGCATCACGGCGCAGCGCCGCGGCGGGCGCGCCGTGGTCGAGGTGCGCGACACCGGCCACGGCATCGCCGCCGACATCCTGCCGCGCCTGTTCGAACCCTTTGTGACCAGCAAGCCGGCCGGCGCCGGGCTGGGTCTGGGGCTGGTGATCTCGGCGCAGCTGCTGCGCGCGCTGAACGGCAGCCTGAGCGCCCACAACACGGCGGGTGGCGGCGCCTGCTTCGTGATCGAACTCGACGCCGTGCCCCCATCTCCCACAACATGAACAAGACGATGAACACCATGGCCACCATCCGCGTCCTGCTGGTCGAGGACGACGAGGACGTCCGCCTGAGCACCGCCCAGGTGCTGCAGCTGGCCGGCTTCGAAGTCGATGGCTTCGCCAGCGTCGAGGCCGCACGTGCCCAGATCCGGCCGGGCGCGCCGGTGGTGGTGGTCTGCGACGTCAAGCTGCCGGGCACCAGCGGCACCGACTGGCTGCAGCAGATCCGCACCACCGATGCCGACCTGCCCGTGATCCTGGTCACCGGCCACGGCCACATCGCGATGGCGGTGCAGGCCATGCGCGATGGCGCCTACGACTTCATCGAGAAGCCGTTCACGCGCGAGCGGCTGGCGGCCATCGTGCGCCATGCGGTCGAGCGCCGGCAGCTGGCGCTGCAGGTGCGCGAGCTGCGTGACGCGCTGGAGAACTGGCACGGCATCCAGGCGCTGCTGATCGGCCGCTCGGCCGAGATGCAGAAGGTGCGGCGCACCGTGATGGCGCTGGCCGACACCTCGGCCGACGTGCTGATCTACGGCGAGACCGGCACCGGCAAGGAGCTGGTGGCGCGCTGCCTGCACGAGCACAGCGAGCGCCGGCGCAGGAACTTCGTGCCGATCAACTGCGGCGGCCTGCCCGAGAACCTGGCCGAGAGCGAACTGTTCGGCCACGAAGCCGGCGCCTTCACCAGCGCCAACCGGCTGCGCGTGGGCAAGTTCGAGCATGCCGACGGCGGCACGCTGTTCCTGGACGAGATCGAGAGCATGCCGATGGGCGTGCAGATCAAGCTGCTGCGCGCGCTGCAGGAGCGCTCCATCGAGCGCATCGGCTCCAACAAGACCATCCCGGTCGACTGCCGCATCGTGGCGGCCAGCAAGAGCGACCTGCAGGAGCTGTCGGAGCAGCACAAGTTCCGGGCCGACCTGTACTACCGGATCGGCGTGGCCTTCATCGAGCTGCCCCCGCTGCGCGAGCGGCGCGAGGACATCCCGCTGCTGTTCGAGCATTTCTGCCTGATGGCGGCCAGCCGCTTCAGCGCCGCCGTGCCCGAACTCAGCGGCGCGCAGCTGGCCGACCTGATGGGCTATGGCTGGCCCGGCAATGTGCGCGAGCTGCGCAACGTGGCCGACCGCTTCGTGCTGGGGCTGCCCGGCGAACGGCTCACGCGCGGGCGCGGCACCGGGGATGGGCAGGCCCTGCCGCGCAGCCTGCCGCTGCAGGTCGAGGCCTACGAGCGCGCTGTGGTGGTGGAGATGCTGCGCCGCCACCAGGGCGACCAGTCGGCCACCGCCCAGGCGCTGGGCATCGCGCGCCAGACGCTCCACGACAAGCTGCGCAAGCTGGCGATCGTGGCCGACGAGTTTCGCTAGCCGCCCGGTGGGGTGGCGCCAGGCGACTGGTACTGGTGCCAGCCCCGGGCCCGGAGCTGGCAGGCAGGACAGTCGCCGCAGCCATAGCCCCAGGCGTGCAGCGCACCGCGCTCGCCCAGGTAGCAGGTGTGGGTGTGCTCCACGATCAGCCCGACCAGCGCGCTGCCGCCCAGGCGCTCGGCCAGGCGCCAGGTGTCGGCCTTGTCGATCCACATGAGGGGCGTGTCGATCAGGATGCGCCGGTCCATGCCCAGCGACAGCGCGATCTGCATGGCCTTGATGGTGTCGTCGCGGCAATCCGGGTAGCCGGAGAAATCGGTCTCGCAGACGCCCGTGACCAGCACGTCCAGCCCGCGCCGGTAGGCCAGCGCGGCTGCCAGTGTCAGGAACAGGAGGTTGCGGCCCGGCACGAAGCTGTTGGGCAGGCCCTGCTCCTGCATTTCCATGGCGATGTCGCGCGTGAGCGAGGTCTCACTGATCTCGCCGAGCACGGGCACGGCCAGCAGGTGGTCTTCGCCCAGGCGCTCCGCCCAGTGCGGGAACTGCGCGCGGAACTGGCGCAGCACCTCGAGCCGCGCATCGAGCTCGATGCGGTGGCGCTGGCCGTAGTCGAAGGCGATGGTTTCGACGCGCGCGTACTGCTCCAGCGCGTGGGCCAGGCAGGTGGTGGAATCCTGGCCGCCCGAGAACAGCACCAGGGCATTGCGGGGCAGACTCATGCCGATCCCTGCGCAAACACAGGTTTCAGCGCGGCATACACCGCACGGAAGCGTTCCATGCGCGGCTGGTGCAGTTCGGCCGTGCCCTCGCCCGGCGTGAACAAGCCGCGCCGTGGCGGCACGGTGCAGACCGTGGCCTCGTCGCCGCCATCGGCCAGCCAGGCCAGGCGCGCGGCACCCAGGGCGCCACCCGACTCACCGCCCGCGCCCAGGGCCAGGGGCGCTTGCAGGATGTCGGCCAGCAGCTGCGACCACCAGGCGCTGCGCGCGCCGCCGCCCACCAGCGACAGCGGCCTGGCACCGGGGGGGCGCGACAGCGTGTCCAGCCCGTCGCGCAGGCCATGGCCCACGCCCTCGACCACCGCGTAGGCGATGTCGGCACGCGAATGCGCAGGCGTGAGCCCGTACAGCACGCCGCGCGCTTGCGCATCGTTGTGCGGCGAGCGCTCGCCCGACAGGTAGGGCAGGAACAGCGGCGCCTGGGCACGCGCCGCGTTGTCCAGCGAAGCCGCGGCATGGAAGAAGCCTGGGATGTCGGCAAAGCCGAAGGCGCGCACGCCCCAATCCACGCTGCTGGCGGCCGAGAGCATGACCGACATCTGGTGCCAGCGGCCCGGCAGCGCATGGCAGAAGGCGTGCACGGCGCGCGCCGGGTTCGGTGCGAAGCCGTCGGTGCAGACGAAGATCACGCCCGAGGTACCGAGCGAGACGAAGCCCTGCCCCGGTGCCACCAGGCCCATGCCGACCGCGCTGGCGGCGTTGTCGCCACCGCCGCCAGCGATCGGAATGCCGGCCGGCAGGCCCCAGCGCTGCGCGAGTTCGGGCTTGATCCGGGCCGACACCGCACTGCCCTCGACCAGGCGGGGCATGTGCGCGCGCGTGAGGCCGGTGGCGGCCAGCAGTTCGTCGGACCAATCGCGCCGGGCCACGTCCAGCCACAGCGTGCCGGAGGCGTCGGACATGTCGCTGACGGCCTCCCCGCTCATGGCCAGGCGCAGCCAGTCCTTGGGCAGCAGCACGCGGCGCGTGCGCGCGAAGATCCCGGGCTCGTGCTCGCGCACCCACAGCAGCTTGGGCGCGGTGAAGCCCGGCATGGCCAGGTTGCCGGTGATGCGGGCCAGGTTGGGCACGGCCTGCGTGAGCAGCTCGCACTGCGCGGCGCTGCGGCCGTCGTTCCACAGGATGGCCGGGCGCAGCACGGCGTCGGCCTCGTCGAGCAGCACGGCACCGTGCATGTGGCCGGACAAGCCGATCGCGCGCACGCTGCGCATGGCGTCGGGATGGCGGGCGCGCAGCGCCGTCATCACGCTGTCCAGCGCCTCGATCCAGGCGTCGGGCCTCTGCTCGGACCACTGGGGCTGTGGCCGTTGGACGGTCAGCGTCGCATGCGCCACGCCGACGACGCCATGGTCGTCGGCCAGCAGCAAGGCTTTGAGTTCGGAAGTTCCGAGATCGAGTCCCAGGTACATGGAAAAGGCTTCAAGATGCGCCGCCGAAGCGATGTTCCGCCTGGCGGCGAAACTCCGTGGGCGTCACGCCCTTGAGCTCCAGAAAACGGCGGTTGAAGTTTGCCACGTTGTTGAAGCCCACTTGGTAGCAGATGTCGGCCACGAAATGGTCGGTCTGCATCAGCAGGCGGCAGGCGCTGTTGATGCGCACCATGTTCACGAAGTCGGTGAAGCTGTTGCCCGTGGCGCGCTTGAAGAAGCGCGACAGCCGGCTCTCGCCCATGCCCAGCTCGCCGGCCAGGTCCGCCAGGCTGACCGAGGCCGTCAGGTCGCCCGTGATGCGGTCCACGATGCGGTTGATCTGCTCGAGCTCGCCGTCGCCCTCGGCGCTCTGGATCTGCACCGTGGACAGCAGCCGGTAGTCGCTGCACTGGGCCAGGTCGGCCAGGTATTCGCAGAAGTGGCCGAACCGGCGCACGCCGCGCGTGGCCTTGACAGCCTGCCAGTGGGCATGGGCGCGGTCGGACATGCCGAAGAACTCGATGCCGTGCCGCGCGCGCTGCAGCAGCGCCATGACCTCGCGCAGCTCGGGCAGCTCGCGCGCGGCGCGTTCGAGCGGCCCGTGCTCGAACTGGATCACGAGGTCGCGCTCGGCCACGCCCTCGCCCGCATCGAGCGAGATCCAGTTGTGCGGCAGGCGTGGGCCACACAGCACCAGGTGGCCGGGCTCGAACTGGCCGATCCAGTCGCCCACGAAGGCCTTGCCCGAGGTGCAGGTGATCAGGTGCAGCTCGTATTCGTCGTGGACATGCCAGCGCGCCAGCGGTGTCGGAAAGCCGTGCGCGAGGCAGCGCACGAGGCCGCCGTCCTCGGGCGCCTCGTAGCCGAGCGCGGGCGAGCGTGCGAACTCGCCTTCCAGTTCGGGATGGCGCTGGCGCGGGCGGCTGCGCGGTGCGGGCATGCGTTCAGCCGAGGGGTGCCTGCGCTTGCAAGGCCTCGACCGCCGCGCGCTGCGGCGGGTCGGCGCCTTCGCGCGCGCAGTTCAGGGCAGCGGCCGTGGCCGCGAAGCGCAGCACCGCCGCCCAGGCGTGGTCCGGCAGCGCGGCCAGCGCCTGCGCGTGCTGCACGCCCTGGTCGAGCAAGGCCACCGAGAGGCCAGCGCCGAAGGTGTCGCCGGCACCGATGGTGTCGACCACCTGCACGGGCGGCGGCCGCACCGCGAGCGGCGGCCGGCCGCGGCGGTACAGCGTGGCACCCTGGGCGCCGCGGGTGAGCAGCACCGCGACCGGGCCGGCCTGCAACCAGGCGAGGGCCGCCCGCTCCAGCGGCTGGCCGGGGGCCAGCAGCGTGCAGTCCTCGTCGCTGAGCTTGAGCAGCTCGCATTCGGCGATGCATTCGGCGCAGCGCGCGCGCCAGGCCGGCAGGTCCTGGACCAGGCTGGGGCGGGCATTGGGGTCGAACACGCGCAGCACCCGGCCGCGCTGGGCGCGCGCGAAGTCCAGCACGCGCTGGCCCGAGGGTTCGCGCGTCAGCAGGTTGGAGCCATAGTGCAGCCAGCGGCAGCCGTCGGGCAGGGTGGGCAGCGGATCGGGCGCCCACAGCACGTCGGCCGTGCCCTGCATGTAGAAGGCGTAGCGGTTGGTCTGCGGAGTGCGCTCCACGAAGGCCAGCGTGCTGGGCGCGCTGCTGCGCAGCACCAGGTCGGTGGCGATGCCGTTGGCCTGCAGATGGGCCAGCAGGCGCTCGCCGAACAGGTCGGTGGAGAGCTGGGTGAGGTAGCCCACGGCTGCGCCCAGCCGCGCAGCCGCGACGGCGCCGTTGAGCAGCGCGCCGCCCACATGGCCCTGCAACTGCAGGTCCGCACCCGGCTGGGCCGTGAAGTCGATCAGGGCCTCGCCGATGAAGGCGATGCGAAAGCTCACGGCACCGCCCTCCCCTGCACGAACGCCGCGACACGCTGGTCGGCCTGGCGCAGCGCGGCCACCAGCCGTGCGTCGCCGGCCAGGTCGCCCCACAGCTGGCGGTCGGCCGCGAGCGCGGCTGCAGGATCGGCGGCGGCACAGATCGCGTGGGCAGTGGCCGGGTCCATGCCCTGGTCCTGGTAGGCGTAGGGCAGCTCGCCTGCATGCCAGCGCTGCAGGAAAGCCAGGAACAGCGCGGGCAGCATGGCCACCGCGGCGATGGGCTGGCCGGCCGCCAGCCGCTCGCGCACCGTGGGCGCGATGAAGCCGGGGATCTTGGCGAAGCCGTCGGCCGCCACGCGCTGGTTGGTGTCACGGATCGCCGGGTTGGCGAAGCGCTCCAGCACCACGTCGCGGTAGGCCGGCAGGTCCACCGGGCTGGGCGCACCGGGCCGCTGCAGGCAGGGGATCACGTCTTCGGTCACGTAGTCGTGGGCCATCTGTCGGATCGCAGGGTCGAGCGTGCCTTCGTGGATGTACTGCAAGCCGGCCAATGTACCTGCCCAGGCGATGCAGCTGTGGCTGGCGTTGAGGATGCGGATCTTGGCCTCCTCGTAGGGTTGGACCGAGCGCACCAGCTCCACGCCGACCTGCTCCCAGGCCGGGCGGCCGGCCGCGAAATCGTCCTCGATGACCCACTGGATGAAGCTCTCGCCCGTGACGGGCGCCGCATCTGCGATGCCGGTGGCCTGGCGCACGCGTTCGCGCAGTGCAGGCGGGGGGCGCGGCGTGATGCGGTCCACCATGGCGTTCGGGCAGGTGGTGTTCTGGCGTGTCCAGGCCGCGAGCGGGCCTTCGCCCGCGGCCTCGAGGAACGCCAGCAGCGCGGCGCGGAAGCGCTCGCCGTTGTGGCGCAGGTTGTCGCAGTTCAGCAGCGTGAGCGGGCCGGTGCCGGCGGCGCGGCGTGCGCGCAGGATGGCCGCCACGGCGCCGTAGACCGTCTCGCCGGCCTCGCCGCGCGCAGCCCGCGCGATGTCGGCCGCCAGTTCGGGCTGGCTGGGGTCGAGCTGGTGCGATGGGTCCAGGTAGTAGCCGGCCTCGGTCACCGTGAACGAGACGATGCGCGTGGCCGGGTCGGCGCCGCGCACCACCATGGCCGCCAGGCCGGGTGCATAGGCAATGATCTCGCGGATGGCGGTGATGCGCTCGTAGCGGCGCACGCCGGCCGGCGTGACGGTCTCCAGCGTGTAGGCGCCGCCCTGGTCGGCCAGGGCCTGCACCACGTCGGCCATGTCGGGGCGGATGTTGCAGCCGGACAGCTGCCAGCGCCGGTCGCCTCTGTCGATCAGGCGCTGCAGGTAGACGGCCTGGTGCGCCCGGTGGAAGGAGCCCAGGCCCAGGTGCAGGATGACGTAGGGTGCCACGGTGTGCGCTCAAGCCGTGGCCAGCGTGCGGCCATCGCGGTTGAACAGGTGCAGCACGGCGGGGTCGATCTCCACGCCCACCGTATCGCCCTCGGCCAGCTGCGTGCGCTCGTTCTGCCGCGCGATCATGTTCACGCCGTTCACGTCCACATGGATCAGCGTGTCCGAACCCAGCGCCTCGATCAGGTCGACGCGCCCCTGCAGGCCGGTGCGGTTGCCGGGCAGCACGCGCACGCCCTCGGGCCGCACACCCATGAAGCCGTCGATGGGCAGCCGGCCCTGCGTCATCTGCGCGATGCCGGGCAGCGCCTGCGCCGGCAGCATGTTCATCGACGGCATGCCGATGAACTGCGCGACGAAGCGGTTGGCCGGCCGGTCGTACAGGTCCAGCGGCGAGCCGACCTGCTCGATCAACCCGTCCTTGAGCACCACCACGCGGTCGGCCAGCGTCATGGCTTCCACCTGGTCGTGCGTCACGTAGATGGTGGTGGCGCCCAACGACTCGTGCAGCTTCTTGATCTCCACGCGCGTGTTGCCGCGCAGCGCGGCATCGAGGTTGGACAGCGGCTCGTCGAACAGGAACACCTTGGGCGCACGCACGATGGCGCGGCCGATGGCCACGCGCTGGCGCTGCCCGCCCGAAAGTTCCTTGGGCGTGCGCTGCAGGTAGTTGGTGAGGTTCAGCTGCGCGGCGGCGCGCTCGACCTTGGTCTTGATCTCGGCCGGGTCGACCTTGGCCAGCTTGAGTGCGAACGACATGTTGTCGTACACGCTCATGTGCGGGTACAGCGCATAGCTCTGGAACACCATGGCCAGGTCGCGCTTGCCCGAGGGCGCGTAGGTGATGTCGCGGCCATCCAGCATGAGCTGGCCGCTGCTGATGGGCTCCAGCCCGGCGATCAGCCGCAGCAGCGTGGACTTGCCGCAGCCCGAGGGGCCGACGAAGACGATGAACTCGCCCTTCTCGATCTTGAGGTCGACACCCTTGATGATGTGGGCGTCGCCGAAGCTCTTCTTGACGTTCTTGAGTTCCAGGTAGGACATTGGGGGCTCCGCTTACTTGACCGCACCGAAGGTGAGGCCCTGGACGAGTTGCTTCTGGCTGAACCAGCCGAAGACGACGATGGGTGCGATGGCCATCAGCGAAGCCGCCGACAGCTTGGCCCAGAACAGGCCCTCGGGGCTGGAGTAGGAGGCGATCAGCGTGGCCAGCGTGCCGGCCTTGGCGGAGGTCAGGTTGAGCGCCCAGAAGGCCTCGTTCCAGCTCAGCACCAGGCACAGCAGGCCGCACGAGGCCAGCCCGCCCACCGACAGCGGCAGCACCACCTCGCGGAACTCGGTCCACAGGTTGGCGCCGTCCATGCGCGCCGCCTCCAGGATCTCGGCCGGGATTTCCTTGTAGTTGGTGTAGAGCATCCAGACCATGATGGGCAGGTTGGACAACGTGAACACGAGGATCAGTGCAGGCAGCGAATCGAGCATGCCGGCGCTCTGCGCGAGCACGTAGATCGGCACCAGCGCGCCGACGGCCGGCATCATCTTGGTCGACAGCATCCACATCAGGATGTCGCGCGTGGCGCGGGTCTTGAAGAAGGCCATCGAGTACGCGGCCGGTGCGGCAATCGCCAGGCCCAGGATGGTCGAGGCCACGCTGGCGATCAGCGAGTTCCGTGCATAGAGCAGGTAGTCGCTGCGGCTCTGCACCTCGGCGAAGTTGTGCAGCGTGGGCTCGAACACGAACAGCGGCGGCACAGCGATGGCCTGCAGCTCGGTCTTGAAGGCCGTGAGGAACAGCCAGCCGAGCGGGAAGAACAGCAGCAGCGCGAGGGACCAGGCGACCACCGTGCGCAGCGCGGTGGGCCAGAAGGTGTTGGGAGGTTTGCTGGCCTGCATGGTCAATCCAGGTTCTTGCCGATGATGCGGATGAGGAAGGCCGCGACGATGTTGGCCAGCACCACCGCGAACAACGCGCCGGCCGAGGCCACGCCCACGTCGAAGTTCAAGAGCGACTGCTTGAAGATCATGTAGGTCAGGTTGGTGCTGGCGTTGCCGGGGCCGCCGCTGGTGGTGATCGCGATCTCGGCGAACACCGACAGCAGGAAGATCATCTCGATCATGATGACCACGGCCATGGCCCGGCCCAGGTGCGGCAGCGTCAGGTAGAAGAAGCGCTGCACGGCGGTGGCGCCGTCCATGCGCGCGGCCTCCATCTGCTCACGGTCCAGCGACTGCAGCGAGGTGATGAAGATCAGGCAGGCGAACGGCAGCCACTGCCAGGCCACCATGACGATGACCGAGAACAGCGGCAGGTCGGTCAGCCAGTCCACTGGCTCGGCGCCGAAGAACTTCCACAGGTTGGCCAGCACCCCGTAGATGGGGTTCATCATCATGTGCTTCCACAGCAGCGCGTTGACCGCGGGCATGACGAAGAAGGGCGAGATCAGCAGCACGCGCACGATGCCCTGGCCGGGGAACGGGTCGTTGACGAGCAGCGCCAGCAGCGTGCCGCCGATCAGCGTGATGAGGATCACGCTGCCGATCAGCACCAGCGTGTTGCCCACGGCCGGCCAGAAGTCCGGGTCGGTGACGAAGTACGCGAAGTTCTCCAGTCCCGCGAACGGACGTTCGCCGGGCTGCATGAGGTTGTAGCTGACGAACGAGAAGTACAGCGTCATCAGCAGCGGCACGATCGACCAGAGGAGGAGCGTGACGACCGCGGGGGCCATCAGGGCCCGGGGCAACAGCCGGTTCATGGGGAAGGCCTGCCTGTGCTTACTTGTAGTAGCCCGCCTTCTTCATCTCGCGCTCGGCCAGGGTCTGCGAGGTCTTGAGCGCCTGGTCCACCGTGGAGCGGCCGGCCAGTGCCGCGCTCATCTGCTGGCCCACGCCCACGCCGATGGCCTGGAACTCTGGGATGGCGGCGTACTGCACGCCGACGTAGGGCGACTTGGCCAGGGTGCTGTCGTTCGGGTTGGCCGAATCGATCGCCTTCTTTTCCGCCGCGGCGAACACGGCGACCTTCTGGAACTCGGGGTTGGCATAGGTGCTCTTGCGCGTGCCGGTGGGCACGGCATGCCAGCCATGGGTCTTGGCGACCAGGTTCACGTAGTCCTTGGAGGTGGCCCAGCGGATGAACTTCTGCGCGGCGTCGGCCTTCGTGGAGCTGGAAGGGATGGCCAGGTTCCAGGACCACAGCCAGTTCGCGCCCTTGGGCGTCACGGCGGTCGGCGCTTGCGCGAAGGCCACCTTGTCGGCCACCTTGGACTGCTTGGGGTCGCTGATGAACGATGCCGCGATGGTCGCGTCCACCCACTGCGCGCACTTGCCCTCGTTGAACAGCGCCAGGTTCTCGTTGAAGCTGTTGGCCGAGGCACCGGGCGGGCCGTACTGCTTCATGAGGTCCACGTAGAAGGTGATCGCGTCCTTCCAGGGCTTGGATTCGAGCTGCGGCTTCCAGGCCATGTCGAACCACTGGCCGCCCCAGGTGTTGACCATGGTGGTGATCAGCGCCATGTTGTCGCCCCAGCCCGGCTTGCCGCGCAGGCACATGCCGTAGACCCCCGCCTTGGGATCGTGCACCTTGGCGGCGAAGGCCTTGACCTGCTCCCAGGTCGGCTGGTCGCCGAGCTGCACGCCGGCCTTGTCGGCCAGGTCCTTGCGGTACATCAGCATGGAGCTCTCGGCGTAGAACGGCGCAGCGTAGAGCTTGCCCTCGTACGACAGGCCTTCGCGGATGGCAGGCAACAGGTCGTCCACATCGTAGGCCGCGTCGGTGGCGATGGGCTTGAGCCAGCCCTTCCTGGACCAGATCGGCGCCTCGTACAGGCCGATGGTCATGACGTCGAACTGGCCGCCCTTGGTGGCGATGTCGGTCGTCACGCGCTGGCGCAGCACGCCCTCTTCGAGCGTCACCCACTTGAGCTTGACGCCCGGGTTGGCCTTCTCGAACTCCGGCGTGAGCTTCTGCATCTCGATCATGTGGCCGTTGTTGACGGTGGCGATGACGAGCTCCTGGGCCTGGGCGGCCAGGGCGGCCGTGGCCAGTGCGGCCACGAGGGCGGTGCGGACGAAACGCTGCATGGTGTCTCCTGTCTTGGAATCGTGTGTGCCGCGATTCTGGAGACTCTGTCTTGCGTGTCTTGTCCTATTGGCCCCGCCTCTGATACTTTTATGCGCAATGAACCCCGGATATTCCCTTGGTTTTCACCATAGAGGATCAGTCCAGGGAACCAGGGACCTGTTCGGCGATGTCTTGCAGGGCCTGTAACGCCGGCGCCGGCATGGCCACGTCGTGCGGGCCGGTCACGGCGGCCTCGCGCGGGTTGATGCGCACCAGGCGGGCGCCCAGGCCGCGCTGCACCCCCTGCACGAAGTGGCGCACCGAAGGCACGGCCGTGCCCGCGCCGATCTCGACGACGACCAGCCGTGCACGCGTGCGGCGCAGGCCGGCCAGCCAGTCCTGCAGCTGCGCCGCCTGGGCCTGCTCGCGTTGCGCATTCCAATCGCCGTCGCCGAACATCAGGATGTTGGGCCGCGCGAGCGCGCCGCAGTGCGGGCAGCGCGGCGGCGCATTGAGGAGCCGGCACTGCCCGGTGTCGACCTCGGGCACGAACGCGTCCGCCGGCCAGACGGCGCCGCGGCAATCTTCCAGGCATTGCAGGTGGTGGATGGAGCCATGGCACTCCAGCAGCGCGGCGGGCGCCGTGCCGGCCTGCTGGAAATGGCCGTCGACGTTGCTGGTGAACACGGCCCAGCCCTGGCGCATGCGCCGGCCCCAGCCTTCGAGCAGCGCGAAGCCGGCATGCGGCGCCGTGGCACGGTACAGCGCCAGCCGGTGGCCGTAGAAGCCCCAGGCGAGGGCCGGGTCGCGCCGGAAGCTCGCCGGGGAAGCTGCGCTGTAGAAGTCGATGCCGGCGCGGCCGAGCGCCGGGTAGGCGCGCCAGAAACCCTCGGGACCGCGAAAGTCCGGCAGCCCCGAATCCACGCCCATGCCGGCGCCGGCGGCCACGAGCAATGCGTCGGCCTGTGCAATGCAGGCGGCGGCACGTTCGCTCGGGGATGCGGGCATGCGCCCTACTCTACAGAAGGCTTATCCACGCCGGGGGCGTTACATGGCTGTCATGCCCGCTGCCTACACTGGCCCCATGCACAAAGGCATCGTGATCGCAGTCGCGGCAACTGCGGGCCGCCTGGTCCTGGAACTCGAAGGCGGCCGCTGCGCCATCCTGCAATTCATCAAGGGCACGCGCGTGCGTGCAGGCGATGTGCTCGCAGGCAAGTTCTTCAACGTGGGCGGCGCCCGGCTGCAGCACCTGGACGGCCAGGCCGTGGTCTGCGCGATGCTCGGCTTTCGCACGCGCGAGACCGCGCTGCGCATGCTGCGGCAGGGCTGATCAGCGCGGCACGGCGCACACCGCCGGCGCGCCGGCAAGCGCCTGCTGCTCGTCCTCGTTGGCCGCGATGCCGCGCGCGTTCTTGGCATGCGTCACGGCCATGTCGCGCGGCAGCTGCACACCGTTCTTCACCGCGAGAATCTCGGCCATCACGCTGACGGCGATCTCCGCGGGCGTCTTGCTGCCGATGTAGATGCCGATGGGGCCGCGCAGGCGCGCCAGCGATGCGTCGGTCTGCTCGAAGTGCTCGACCATGCGCTGGTGGCGCGCCTCGTTGTTGCGCCGCGAGCCGATGGCGCCGACGTAGAACGCCGGGGTTTCCAGCGCCTCCAGCAGCGCCAGGTCGTCGAGCTTGGGGTCGTGCGTGAGCGCCACCACGCAGCTGCGCCGGTCGGGCCGGAATGCGCGCACCACGTCGTCGGGCATGTCGCGCAGCAGCGTGGCGCCGGCCACCGACCAGGCGCCGCGGTACTCCTCGCGCGGATCGCACACGGTGACGGCGAAGCCGGAGAACAGCGCCATCGTCGCCAGGTACTCGGTCAGTTGCCCGGCGCCGATCAGCAGCATGCGGTACTCGGGGCCGAAGGTGTTGGCCAGCGCGTCGGCATCCACGCTGAGCTCGGCTGGCGCATCGGCGGCCTCGATGGTGGCCAGGCCGTCGGCCAGGCGCACGCTGCGGCGCATCAGCCGGCCGCCTTCCAACGCGGTCACCAGCGCGGCCAGGCTCTCCGCATCGGGATCGTGTTCGAGCAGCAGCTCCAGCGTGCCGCCGCAGGGCAGGCCAAAACGGTGCGCCTCGTCGGCGGTGATGCCGTACTTGACGAACGCCGGCGGGCCCGACGGCATGCTGTGCGTGGCGTCGCCCTCGGCGGCCCCGGCCGAGGCATAGGCCTGGGTGTAGCGGTAGATCAGGTCGTCCTCGATGCAGCCGCCCGAGACCGAGCCGAGCACGGCCCCGTCTTCGTTCAGCGCCATGATGGAGCCGACCGGCCGGGGCGACGAACCCCAGGTGCGCACCACGGTCGCCAGCAGCGCGCGCTTGCCGGCCCGTCGCCAGTCGCGCAGGCCGCGCAGCACCATCACGTCGAGGTTTTCCATCGCGGTGTCCTTGCTTCGGCGCCTGGGGTCAGGCGTCCTTGTCCTTGTCCTTGCCCTTGCCGGTCAGCTTGGCGAGCCAGCCGGCTTTCTGCTCTTCGTCGGCCGGCGCCTCTTCGGCCGGGCCGTAGCGCTTGCGCATCTCGTTGTCGAAGCGCTTGAAGAAATCTTCCGACAGCGACTTGGCCGCGCCGTCGATGAGCCGCTGGCCCAGCTGCGCGACCTTGCCGCCCACCTGGGCCTGCACCGCGTACTGCAGTTCGCAGCCCTCGTCGTTGGGCACCAGGTTGACCTTGGCCGAGCCCTTGCCGAAACCCGCGACACCGCCCTGCCCTTCGAAGGCAATGGTGTAGCTGGCCGGCGCCACGATGTCGGCCAGCACGATCTTGCCGCCGAACTTGGCCGAGACCGGGCCGATCTTGAGCGCCATGCCGATGGCGTACTGGTTTTCGCCAGTGGCTTCGACCTTGTCGCAGCCGGGGATGCACAGCTTGAGCACCTCGGGGTCGTTCAATGCGTCCCAGGCCTGTTGCTGCGTGACGCCGAGTTGGCGGCTGCCTTGCATTTCCATGGTGGTTCCTCGTTGTTGTGGGTCAGGTTTTCATCAGCTGTGCGAGGCTGCGCGCCAGGTCCTGCAGGCGCTCCAGATTGTGGACTGCAAGCATGGCGTGTGCCTGGCGGTGCAGCTGGGCAGCCCCACGCGCGATGGGGGCGTAGCCGTCGAAGCGCAGCAGCGGGTTCAGCCAGAGCAGGCGACGGCAGCGCCGGCGCAGCCAGGCCAGGTGCTCGGCCAGAACCGCCGGCTCGCCGGTGTCGAGCCCGTCGCTGACCAGCAGCACCAGCGTGCGGCGGCCGACCAGGCGGCGTGCGTGCAGCGCGCGCAATGTCTGCAGGCTGCTGCCCAGCTGGGTGCCGCCGGCGAAATCGGCGATGCGCACGCCGGCGTCGGCCAGCATGTCGTCGGTGTCGGCATGGCGGAAGGTGGGCGTCAGGTCCGTCAGCCGGGTGCCGAACGCAAACACGTCGCGGCGTGGCAGGTCGCGCGTCGCGGCGTGCAGGAAGGCCAGCAGCAGCCGCGCATAGCGCTCCATGGAGCCGGACACGTCGACCAGCAACAGGATGGGCAGGGGCTGGCTGCGCCGCTGCAGTCGCGGCAGATGGATGATCTCGCCGCCGGTGCGCGCAGCCTCGCGCCGCACTGCTGCCCAGTGCAGCCGGCTGCCACGCGTGCCCGGCTGCAGACGGCGCGAAGGCACTTCGGGCACGGGCAGCGCGATGTCGCGCGCGAGCCGCTCGACCAGCCGGTACTCGCTGGCCGACAAGGTGTTGAAGTCGGCCTGCTTCAAACGCTGCAGGTCGCTCGCGGTCATGGCCGCGTCGAAGTCGATCTTGTCTTCTTCCTTCTTCGGCGGAACGGCCTGCGCGAACGCGCGCTGCGGTGCCAGCGCCTCGTTCACGCGCGGCCGCCGCTTGCTCGGCTCGGCCCGGCCCTCGCTCGTGGGCAGCATCTGCGCGAGCAGCTTGTTGGCCACGTCGGGGTTGCGGAAGTAGGCGTCGAAGAGTTCGCGGAACACGCCGCGGTCCTGCTCGCGGCTGAGCATCACGGCCTCCAGCGCATACGCCAGTTCGTCGCGGCGGCCGATGTCCACCAGCAGCGCAGCCTCTTGCGCCAGCGCGATGCGCGCCGGGTCGATGCGCATGCCGGCGCGGCGCAGCGTGCGGCCGAAGCCGCCGATGTTGTCGGCCAGCTTGCCGCGGCGCGCGTCGCCCAGGAGCATCAAGCGTCCTGCGGTTTGAGCAACGCAGTGGCCATGTCCTGCGTCAGCGCGGCCACGTCTTCGCGCTGCTTGAACAGGATGCCGGCGGTGTCGGCCATGACCTCGGGGTCGACGGCCAGCGTGTCCAGCGCCACCAGGGCCTTGGCCCACTCCACGCTCTCGGCGATGCCGGGCGCGCGCTGGAATGCGTCGGCGAACGGCGCGCTGCGCAGCCGGCCCACCACCTCGGCCACCTGGGCCGACAGCGCCTCGCTGGCCTGCGGCACCTGCGCCCGCACGATGGCCAGCTCGCGCTCGCGCTCGGGGTAGTCCAGCCAGTGGTACAGGCAGCGGCGCTTGACGGCGTCGTTGAGTTCGCGCGTGCGGTTGCTGGTGAGGATGGTCACCGGGTTCACGAGCGCGCGGATGGTGCCGATCTCGGGCACGCTGACCTGGTACTCGCCCAAGTACTCGAGCAGGAAGGCCTCGAACGGCTCGTCGGCGCGGTCGACCTCGTCGATCAGCAGGACAGCGCCAGGACTGGGCGTCTGCAGCGCCTGCAACAGCGGGCGGCGGATCAGGTAGCGCGGCTGGTAGACCTCGCGCTCTAAAGTGGCGGAGTCTTCATGGCCTTCAGCGGCGCGCATGTGCAGCAGCTGGGCCGCGTAGTTCCATTCGTAGAGCGCCTCGCGCTGCTCCAGGCCGTCGTAACACTGCAGGCGCAGCAACTGGCGTTGCAGAGCGGTGGAAAGCGCCTTGGCCAATTCGGTCTTGCCGACGCCGGGCTCGCCCTCCAGCAGCAGCGGGCGCTCCAGCTTCAAGGCCAGGAACACGGCGGTGGCGAGCCGGCGGTCGGCGAAGTAGCCGACATCGGCCAGCGCGGCCGACAGGGCGTCGATGGTGAGAAATGGAGGGATCAGGGGAGAACTCAAGACACGACCTCACGCGGATGGCATGCAAGGAAAAAGGCCCCGCGGGTACGGGGCCTGGCAGCACGCTCGGGTGTGGAATTTATCCCAGCGCCTTGGCGACGGCCCGCTGCGTCTGCACGCTGATCAGGTTGGCGCGGTAGGCGGCAGACGCGTGGATGTCGGCGTTGAGGTCGGTCGCGTCGATCTTGACGGCCGCGGCGGCTTCGGGCGTGAAGCTCTTGTTCAGCGCCGCCTCCAGATCCGCATGGCGGAACACGCTGGTCGCCGCGCCGGTCACGGCCACGCGCACGCCGCTGTCGAACTGGGCGACGAACACGCCGACCAGTGCGAAGCGCGAAGCGGCCTGCTTGAACTTGAGGTAGGCCGCGCGCTTCGGGATCGGGAAGCGGATCGCGGTGATCAGCTCGCCCTCTTCCAGCGCAGTGGAGAACATGCCGGTGAAGAAGTCATCGGCCGCGATCTCGCGCTGCGTGGTGATGACCGTGGCACCCAGCGCCAGCACGGCGCTGGGGTAGCAGGCAGAGGGATCATTGTTGGCCACCGAGCCGCCCAGCGTGCCCATGGCGCGCACCTGGCGGTCGCCGATGTGCGCGGCCAGGTCGGCCAGCGCGGGGATGGCGGCTTGCACCTCGGCACTGTTGGCCACGGCCAGGTGGCGTGTCATCGCGCCGATGACGACGGTGTCGCCTTCCTTCTTGATGCCGGTCAGGTCGGCAATGCCGCCCAGGTCGACCAGCTGGCCGGGGTCGGCCAGGCGCAGCTTCATGGAAGCCAGCAGCGTCTGGCCACCGGCCAGGGGACGGGCGCCGCCGGCGGCGAGCTTGGCCGCATCGGCAGCGCTGGCGGGACGTTCGATCGTGAATGCGTACATGTGTTGTTCTCCCTGATGCTTCAAGCCTTGGCGGATTGGATGGCTTCCCAGACACGCGCGGGCGAGGCCGGCATGTCGAAGTCCTTCACGCCCAGCGGCGCCAACGCGTCCAGCACGGCGTTGATGACAGCCGGTGGTGAGCCAATCGCCCCGGCCTCGCCGCAGCCCTTGGTGCCGAGCGGGTTGTGCGTGCACGGCGTGCAGACGGTGCCCAGCTTGAACAGCGGGAAATCGTCGGCGCGCGGCATGGCGTAGTCCATGAACGAGCCGGTCAGCAGCTGGCCGGTGCTCTCGTCGTAGACGCAGTTCTCCATCAGCGCCTGGCCGATGCCCTGCACGATGCCGCCGTGCACCTGCCCCTCCACGATCATCGGATTGATGATGGTGCCGAAGTCGTCCACCGCGCTGAAGCGGTCGACGCGCACCACGCCCGTGGCCGGGTCGACCTCGACCTCGCAGATGTAGGTGCCGGCCGGGAATGTGAAGTTGGTCGGGTCGTAGAAGGCGGTTTCGTTCAGGCCCGGCTCCAGCTTGTCGAGCGGGTAGTTGTGCGGCACGTAGGCCGTCAGCGCCACCTGGCCGAACGGGATCTTCTTGTCGGTGCCCTTGACCGTGAACTCGCCATTGGCGAACTCGATGTCGGCGTCCGATGCCTCCATCAAGTGCGCGGCGATCTTCTTGGCCTTGGTCTCGATCTTGTCGAGCGCCTTCATGATGGCCGCGCCGCCGACCGAGATCGAGCGCGAGCCGTAGGTGCCCATGCCGAAGGGCACGCGGCCGGTGTCGCCGTGCACCACGTCGACGTTCTCGACCGGGATGCCGAGCCGCGCCGCCACCACCTGCGCAAAGGTGGTCTCGTGGCCCTGGCCGTGGCTGTGCGAGCCGGTGAACACCGTGACGCTGCCGGTCGGGTGCACGCGCACCTCGCCGCATTCGAACAGGCCGGCGCGCGCGCCCAGCGCACCGGCGATGTTCGAGGGCGCGATGCCGCAGGCCTCGATGTAGCTGCTGTAGCCGATGCCGCGCTTGAGGCCCTTGGCCTCGCTGGCCTGGCGGCGCGCGTCGAAGCCGGCCACGTCGGCCAGGTCCTGCGCCTTCGTCATGCACTGCATGTAGTCGCCCACGTCGTACTGCAGCGCCACCGGCGTCTGGTACGGCCACTGGGTGATGAAGTTGCGCTTGCGGATCTCGTCCTGCGCCAGGCCCATGTCCCAGCCGCAGCGGCTGACCAGGCGCTCCAGCAGGTAGGTGGCCTCGGGCCGGCCCGCGCCGCGGTAGGCGTCGACCGGCGCGGTGTTGGTGAACCAGGCGTCGACCTCCACATAGACCTGCGGGCAGGTGTACTGGCCGGCCAGCAGCGTGGCGTACAGGATGGTCGGCACGGCCGTGGAGAAGGTCGACAGGTAAGCGCCCAGGTTGGCGTCGGTGTGCACGCGCATGGCCAGAAACTTGCCATCCTTGTCCATCGCCATCTCGGCATGGCTCACGTGGTCGCGGCCGTGCGCATCGGACAAAAAGGCCTCGCTGCGGTCGGCCGTCCACTTGATGCTGCAGTTGAGCTGCTTGGCGGCCCAGGTCAGGCAGACGTCTTCGGCGTACAGGAAGATCTTGGAGCCGAAGCCGCCGCCCACGTCGGGCGCGATCACGCGCACCTTGTGCTCGGGCAGGCCCAGCACGAACGCCGTCATGAGCAGGCGCTCGACGTGCGGGTTCTGGTTGGACACGTACAGCGTGTACTCGTCGCTGGCGCGGTTGTAGCTGCCGATGGCCGCGCGCGGCTCCATCGCGTTGGGGATCAGCCGGTTGTTGACGAGGTCCAGCTTGGTGATGTGCGCAGCGTTGGCGAACGCGGCATCGACCTGGCCCTTGTCGCCGATCGCCCACTTGTAGCAGTGGTTGTCGGGCGCGGCCTCGTGCAGCGCCGTGGCCTTGGCCGCATCGGTCACCTTGACCACCGCGGGCAGCACCTCGTAGTCGACTTCGACCGCCTCGGCCGCGTTCTTCGCCTGCTCCAGCGTGGCCGCCACCACCATGGCCACATGGTCGCCCACGTAGCGCACCTTGCCCTGGGCCAGGATCGGGTGCGGCGGCTCCTTCATGGGCTGGCCATCGGTGCTGGTGATGAGCCAGCCGCAGGGCAGCCCGCCCATCTTTCCTTCCACGTCCTTGCCCGTGAAGATGCGCACCACGCCGGGCATGGCCGAGGCCTTGGCGGTGTCGATGCTCTTGATGAGGGCATGCGCGTGCGGCGAACGCACGAACACGGCCTGGCTCTCGTGGGCCAGGTGGATGTCGTCGGTGTAGTCGCCGGCACCGGTCAGGAAGCGGTAGTCCTCCTTGCGCTGGAGGGCCTCGCCGATGTGCGGCAGCTTGGCGAAGTCGGGGGCGCCCATGGTGGTGCCCCTGCTCAGGCCGTGGCGGCCATGTTGGTCTTGCCCAGCACCACCGCCTTGACGATGTTCTGGTAGCCGGTGCAGCGGCAGATGTTGCCTTCGAGCAGCTCGCGGATCTCGGTCTCGTCGGCCTTGGGATGGTGGTTGCACAGGTCGACCGCGCTCATCACCATGCCGGTGGTGCAGAAGCCGCATTGCAGGCCATGGCACTCCTTGAAGGCCGCCTGCATCGGGTGCAGCGTGCCGTCTTCCTTGGCCAGGCCTTCGATGGTGGTGATCTCGGCGCCGGCGACCTGGGCGGCCAGCACGTTGCAGGACTTCACGGCGCGGCCGTTCAGGATCACGGTGCAGGCGCCGCACTGGGCGGTGTCGCAGCCGACGTGGGTGCCGGTCAGGTGAAGGTGTTCGCGGATCGTCTGGACCAGCAGGGTGTTCGGTGGCACGTCCACCGAAACCTGCTTGCCGTTGACCGTCAGTTGTACCTGCATAGGATGTTTCTCCATCTGTGGGGTGTGGGGTCCGCACGCATTGTTGGGAGGCACCACGGTACATCACCTAGGCGAAACCCTCAGACCTGCGAGCCCGCCGAACATATTCTCAAAATGAAACAGCCGCACAATGCGCGCGCCTCCAAGCAGACCATGTTGCAGCCCTCACCGCCCCTGCTGCCCGACCGCACCGAGCCGATCCGGCACGCGCGCGAACTGGTGCTGGGCGAACGTGTGCCGGCGCTGCAGGGGCTGGTGGCGCCGTGGATCGAGCGCTCCTGGCAACGCTGCCTGGCCGCCGGCCACCGGCCCGAGCAGCCGCTGGATTTCGACGCGGTGTCGCCGGCGCAGGCGCGGGCAGCGGCCGAGGGCAACCGCCGGCTCGCCGCGGCGGCGCGGCCGGTGCTCGAGCGCGTGGCGCAGGCACTGGCGCACACACGCTACTTCGCGATCCTGACCAACGCCCAGGGTGTGGTCGTCGACGCGCATGGCGCGATCGACCGCAGCGACCGGCGCGCGCTGCTGGTCACGCGGACCGGCACCGACCTCTCGGAGCGGCGCGTGGGCACCACGGCCATCGGCGCCGCGCTGTTCGAGCAGCAGCCGGTCTGGCTGCACCGGGCCGAGCATTTCTTCGCCGACACGGGCGCCTACAGCTGTGCCGGTGCGCCGCTGCGCGGGGCGGACGGACAGCTGGCCGGCATGCTCGACCTGACCGGCATCGACGTGGCCGAACGGCCCGAGTTGCAGCACCTGGCGGCGCAGGCCGCACGCAGCATCGACAACGCCCTGGTGCTGGCCGTGCCGCATGCGCTGGCCCTGCGCCTGAGCTGGCCCGGCGCGCTGCCCGGCGGCGACAGCGACGGCCTGCTCGGCCTCGATGGTGACGGCCTGTTGGTGGCCGCCAACCCGGCGGCGCGCGCCATGCTGGCACTGGCGCCCCAGGGCGCTGCCGTCCACGCCGATGCGCTGTTCGCCATGCCGCACGCGCACCTGGTCGATGCCGCGCTGCAAGGCCGGCCGTTCGACGTGCCGCTGTGGTCCGGCTTGCGCATCTGGGCGCAGGCCGATGCAGCGCCGCGGCGTGAGGCCAGCCCCGCGCCGCTGCCGCTCAAGACCGTCGAAGACGCGCTGATCCGCCAGGCGGTGGATGCGGCGCGCGGCAACGTGGCATTGGCCGCGCGCCGGCTCGGCATCAGCCGCGCCACGGTGTACCGCAAGCTCGGCCAGCGCTGAACCCGCGCCGCGCGTGCGGCCACCGACGCCGCCCCTGGGCTTACCCTCGGCTCGCTGCTGGCCTAGTCGTCATACCATCATGCCACTACCCATGGTGATCCGATCTGGATCTCCGGAAGGCGCGCAAGCGGCGCTGATCCCCGCTTTTCACAACAGGAGACACGATGACGACAACGATTGCCCTGCTCGGTGCGGGCGGAAAGATGGGCGTGCGCCTGGCGAAGAACCTGCAGGGTTCGCGCTTCGCGGTGCGCCATGTGGAGGTGGGCGAAGTCGGCCGCAAGCGGCTGCTGGACGAGGCCGGCATCGCCTGCGTGGACCAGGCCACGGCGCTGGATGGGGCGCAGGTCGTCATCCTCGCGGTGCCTGACACGCTGATCGGCAAGATCGCCCACGCCATCGCGCCGCAGCTGGCGCCCGGCACCATGGTGATGCTGCTCGACGCCGCCGCGCCCTTCGCCGGCCACCTGCCCGAGCGGGCCGACCTGGCGTACTTCGTGGCCCACCCCTGCCATCCGCCGATCTTCAGCGCGGAGCTGCGCAAGGATGGGCAGCCCGACTTCTTCGGCGGTGGCCACGCGCCGCAGTCGGTCGTCAGTGCGCTGATGCAGGGCACACCGGCCGACTTCGACCTCGGCGAGGAGATCGCCAAGACCATCTACGCACCCATCCTGCGCTCTTACCGCGTGACGGTGGAACAGATGGCGCTGTTGGAGCCCGGCCTGTCGGAGACCGTCTGCGCCACGCTGCTGGACGTGATGCGCGAGGCCATGGACGAGGTCGTCAGCCGCGGCGTGCCGGCCGATGCGGCGCGCGACTTTTTGCTCGGCCACATGACCATCCTCTCGGCGGTGATCTTCAAGGAGATCCCGGGCCAGTTCTCCGACGCCTGCAACAAGGCCATCACCTTCGGCAAGCCACGGCTGATGCGCGAGGACTGGAAGGGCGTGTTCGAACGCGACGAGATCGCCGAGAGCATCCGGCGCATCACCTGATCCGACCGACTTCCACAACGACAAACGGAGACACCGCAATGCCCCGCACCGCCCTCGCCCGCACCGGCATCGCCGCCGCCCTCACCCTGCTCGCCATCGGCGCCCAAGCCCAGACCGTGCTCAAGATCGGCTACACGCCGGCCAAGGATTCGCACTATTGGGTTGGGGCCACGGCCTTCTGCGCCGAGATCGAGAAGAACACGCAGGCGCGCTTCAAGTGCCAGCAGTTCCCGAGCTCCGCGCTGGGCGGCGAACGCGAGCAGATCGAGGCTGTGCAGCTGGGCACGCAGGATCTGGTGATCACGTCCACCGGGCCGGTGGGCAACTTCGTGCCGGAGGTCAAGATCGTCGACATCCCGTTCCTGTTCCGCGACTATGACCACGCGCGCAAGGTGTTCGACGGCCCCATCGGCCAGGACCTGCTGACCAAGTTCCCGCCCAAGGGCATGGTCGCTCTGGTCTGGACGGAGAACGGCTTTCGCCACATCACCAACAGCAAGCGCCCCATCGTCAAGCCCGACGACACCAAGGGCCTGAAGGTGCGCACCATGGAAAACAAGGTGCACATGGACGGCTACCGCACCTTCGGCATGCTGCCCACGCCGATGGCGTTCCCCGAGGTGTTCACGGCCCTGCAGCAGGGCACGGTGGACGGCCAGGAGAACCCGATCCCGGTGATCACCAGCTCCAAGTTCTCGCAGGTGCAAAAGCACCTGTCGCTGACCGGACATGTGTACTCGCCCGCCCTGCTGCTGCTGTCCAACACGGTCTGGAGCAAGCTGTCGGAGGCGGACAAGCGGGTCTTCCTCGATGCCGCCAAAACCAGCGCGGCGGCGCAGCGCAAAAAGGTCGACGAGGACGATGCCAATGGCGTGGCCTTGCTGGAAAGCCAAGGCATGCAGGTGGTGCGCACCGTCGACAAGGCCGCATTCCAGGAGGCGCTGAAGCCGGCCTACGTGGCTTACGCCAAGGAGTTCGGCGCGGACAACATCAAGAAGATCCAGGACGTGAAGTAAGCGCATGACGGCCCGCTTCGAATCGCCCGACGGCCGCGTCCACGCCAGCTACTGGCTGGAGACCGGCGACGACCCGCAGCGCGCGGCCGAGGTCATCGCGGGCGAGCAGTCCAGCGGCACCTTCACGGCCGTGCCGGGCGAGACACCCGAGCTCAAGGCGCGCGCCGGCGCGCGCGTGGAACAGCTGGAGGTCATCGACCACAGCGACCGCCCCAGCTTGCCCGGCGGCATGGTGTCGGCACGCTACACGCGCTGCCGGCTCACGCTGTCGTGGCCGCTGGATAACCTAGGGCCCTCGCTGCCCAACCTGGTGTCGACCGTGGCCGGCAACCTGTTCGAGCTGCGCCAGGTCTCGGGCCTGCGGCTGCTGGATCTGCGCTTGCCGGCCGCGTTTGCCGCCGCCGCGCCGGGTCCGGCCTTCGGCATCGCCGGCACGCGCAGGCTGGCCGGCGTGGCAACAGGCCCGCTGATCGGCACCATCGTCAAGCCCAGTGTGGGCCTTTCGCCCGCGCAGACGGCAGACACGGTCCGGCTGCTGGTCGCAGGCGGCATCGACTTCGTGAAGGACGACGAACTGCAGGCCGACGGCCCGCACTGCCCGTTCGACCAACGCGCGCGCGCCGTCATGCAGGTTGTGAACGAAGCAGCCGAACGCAGCGGCCGCAAGGCCATGGTGGCCTTCAACATCACGGGCGATCTGGACGAGATGCGCCAGCGCCACGACCTCGTGCTGGCGCTCGGCGGCACCTGCGTGATGGTGAACCTGAATTCCATCGGCATCGCCGGCCTGCTGGCCTTGCGCAAGCACGCGCAGCTGCCGATCCATGCGCACCGCGCCGGCTGGGGTTATCTCTCACGCAGCCCGGCCCTGGGCTGGGACTACGCGCCCTGGCAACTGCTGTGGCGCCTGGCCGGCGCCGACCACCTGCACGTGAACGGACTGGCCAACAAATTCAGCGAGCCCGATGAGAGCGTCATCGCCGCTGCGCGGGCGGTGCTGGCGCCGGCCTTCGACGACCACCCCATGGCTGCCATGCCGGTGTTCAGCTCCGGCCAGACAGGGCTGCAGGCCGCGCCCACGCATGCGGCCGTCGGCGGCTGCGACCTGATCCACGCGGCCGGTGGCGGCATCCTGGGACACCCGGGCGGCGTCAAAGCTGGCGTGGCCGCGATGCGCCAGGCCTGGGACGCCGCGCAATCCGGCGTGCCGCTGGCCGAGCACGCGCGCCAGCACGCCGAACTGCAGGCCGCGCTGGGGTTCTGGTGATGGCAGACGTGCTTCCGCCCGGGCTGCTGCTGGCCTACTACGGCGACGACTTCACGGGTTCCACCGATGTGCTGGAGGCGTTCACGGCGGCCGGCGTGCCGACCGTGCTGTTCCTGCAGACGCCGGATGCGGCGGCGCTGGCGCGCTTTCCCGACGCGCGCTGCGTGGGCCTGGCCGGCCAGTCGCGCGGCCGCGATCCGGCCTGGATGCAGGCCCACCTGCGCCCCGCCCTGCAGGCGCTGGCAGGGCTCGGTGCGCCGCTGCTGCAGTACAAGGTCTGCTCCACCTTCGATTCATCGCCCACGACGGGATCGATCGGCTGCGCCATCGACATCGGCGTGCCGCTGATGCCGGGCCGCTGGTCGCCCACGGTCGTCGGTGCGCCGCGGCTGGGCCGCTACCAGGCCTTCGGCAACCTGTTCGCGGTGGCCGACGGCCAGGGCTTGCGGCTGGACCGCCACCCGACCATGTCGCGCCATCCGGTCACGGCCATGGCGGAGGCCGACCTGCGCCGCCACCTGGCCGCGCAGACCGGGCGGCCGCGCGCGCTGGTGGATTTCACGCAGCTCAAGGCCGGGCACGGCGCGCAGGCTTTGGCGCAGTGCCTGGACGGCGCGGCCGTGCCGCCCATCGTGCTGGTCGACGTGCTGGACGACGAGACACTGCGCGAGGCCGGCCGGCTCGTCTGGGAACAGCGCGGCGCGGGCGTGTTCACGGCATCCTCCTCGGGCCTGCAGTACGCATTGGCTGCCTGGTGGCGTGCGCAGGGCCTGCTGCCCGCGCCGGCACCGCTGCCATCCGCCGCGCCGGCTGGCCGCATCGCCGCCGTCAGCGGCAGCTGCTCACCGGTCACGGCCCGCCAGATCGAGCAGGCCGAGGCCGATGGCTTCGCCATCCTGAGGCTCGACCTGGCGCGCGCGCTGGGCTCCGACGCACAGGCCGAACTCGCACGCGTGCTGGCCGCCGCCGGCGCCGCACTGGACCAGGGCACCAGCCCGCTCATCTACACCGCGCGCGGCCCCGACGACCCGGCCGTGCAGGCCTTCGACGCCATGGCCGCCAACGCGGGCCTGTCGCGCGCCGAGGCTGGCCAGCGCACCGGCGAACTGCTGGCCGCCACCATGCGCGCATTGCTCGAGCGAGTGCCCGCGCTGCGCCGCATCGCAGTGGCGGGGGGCGACAGCTCAGGCGAGGTGGCTGCAGCACTCGGCATCACGGCGCTGACCGTCGCCGCAGGCCTCGCACCCGGGGCGCCACTGTGCCGCGCGTGGTCGGCCGATGCGCGGCGCGACGGCCTCGAGATCGTGCTCAAGGGCGGGCAGATGGGCACGCCCGGGTTCTTCGCCAGCGTGCGCGACGGAACCGCTGCGCAGCCCACCGGATAATGCGCCGGCCCCGTCCGCCCTACCCCGTCCGTCCGCGCCTTCCGCATGAGCACCACCGGCCCGATCCAGAAACGCAAGCTCTACCAGGAGGTCGTCGAGCGCCTGATGGCCCGCATCGAGAGCGGCGAGATCCGCCCCGGCGACCAGTTGCCGCCCGAACGCGAACTGATGGACTTCTACGGCGTCGGCCGGCCCGCCGTGCGCGAGGCGCTGCAGGCGATGGAGCGCTCGGGCATCGTCGAGATTTCGCACGGCGAGCGCGCCCGCGTGGTGGTGCCCACGGCCGACGACCTGATCCGCCAGATCGGCAGCGGCGCGCGGCACCTGCTCAGCATGCAGCCCGACACGCTGGAGCACATGAAGGATGCGCGCGTGTTCCTCGAGGCCGGCACCGCGCGCATGGCGGCCGAGCGCGCCACGCCGCAGGACGTGCAGGCGTTGCAAGCCCGCATCGCGGAGCACCGCGGTTCACTGGCGAACCTGGACCGTTTCCTCGACCGCGACATGGCCTTCCACCGCGAGATCGCGCGCATCAGCGGCAACCCGATCTTCCCGGCCATCGTCGAGGCCATCTTCCGCTGGGGCAGCGACTACTACCAGCCGCTGGTGCGCGCGCCCGGCGCCGAGCAGCTCACGCTGGCCGAGCACCAGCGCATCGTCGACGCGATCGCGGCGCACGATGGCGACGCGGCCGAACAGGCCATGCGGGCCCACCTGCTGCGCTCCAACGCGATGTACCAGCGCATCGCGCAGCAGCAGAGCGCGGATTGAGCTCAGCGCAGGCGCCGGCAGATCGCCTCGGTCATGTCGGTGCAGCTGGCCTGGCCGCCGAGGTCGCGCGGCACCACACGGCCTTCGGCCAGCACCGCCTCGACGGCCTGCTCGACCCGGTCGGCGCCGCTCAGCAACGCGGCGTCGCCATGCTGTTCGCCGAGCCAGCGCAGCATCAGCGCGCCCGACAGCACGGTGGCCACCGGGCTGGCCAGGTTCTGCCCCGCAATGTCGGGCGCCGAGCCGTGCGCGCCCTGGAAAAGGCCATGGCGTTCGCCGAGTTCGGCCGAGGCCGCGATGCCCAGGCCGCCCACGGTGCCGGCACCCAGGTCGGAAATGATGTCGCCGAACATGTTTTCGGCCACGATCACGTCGTAGAAGTCGGGCTTCTTGAGCATGTGCACGGTGATGGCATCGGCGTAGGCGTAGTCGATCTCGACGTCGGCGTAGCCCGCCGCCACCTCGTCGCAGACGGCGCGGAAGAAGGCATAGCTGCGCAGGATGTTGGCCTTGTCACAGACCGTCACGCGGCGCTTGCCGTCGCGCGGCGCGCCCTGGCGCCGGCGCGCCAGGTCGAACGAGAACTTGGCCACGCGCTCCGTGCCCTTGCGCGTGATGACCAACTGGTCGGTCACCACCTCGCCGCGCAGGTTCACGCCCGCGCCGCGGCTGGCGTACAGGCCTTCGGTGTTCTCGCGCACGATGACGTAGTCGATCTGGCCCGGCTGGAAGCCCGCCAGCGGTGACTGGACGCCCGCGTACAGGCGGATCGGACGCACATTGGCGAACAGGTCCAGCTTGAAGCGCAGCTGCAGGTGCAGGTCGTTGCCGACCTCGGTGCCGTCCGGATAGGTCACGCCCGGCAGCCCGGCCGCGCCGTGCAGCATGGCGTGCATGCTGTTGCAGGCGGCGAAGGTGTCCTCGGGCAGTACGGCGCCGCTGCGCTGGTAGTGCAAGGCGCCGCCGTCGAAGTTGGCAAAGCGCAGCAAGCTGGTGCCGCAGGCCTCGGTGAGCACGGTGACGGCGGCCCGGCACACCTCCGGGCCGATGCCGTCGCCTTCGATGGTCGCGATGTCGTAGCTGCGCATGTCTGTCTGGTCTCCTGGCGTTGTGGCCGACGAATATGCCAGACAATCCCGCGCCGCAGGCCCCCTTTCCCTCTCCGTCAACACGCAAGGACAACGGCATGAAACAGAAGATCGGCATGATCGGCATCGGCCTCATGGGCCACGGCATCGCCCGCAACATCGCCAGGCACGGCTACCCGCTCACCGTGCTCGAACACGCCGGCAACCAGCCGCTGGACGAGCTGAAGGCCGCTGGCGTGACCACGCAGACCAGCGCCAAGGCCGTGGCCGAGTCCTCCGAGGTGGTGATCCTGTGCGTCACCGGCACGCCCCAGGTCGAGGCCGTCCTGCTGGGCGCAGGCGGCGTGCTGGAGGGCCTCAAGCCCGGCACCGTGGTGATCGACTGCTCCACCGCCGTGCCGACCTCCACCGAGCGCGTGGCCCAGGCCGTGCAGGCGGCAGGCGGCCGCTTCCTGGACACTCCGATGACACGCACGCCCAAGGAGGCGCACGAAGGCCGGCTCAACCTGCTGGTCGGCGGAGATGCCGCGCTGTTCGCCGAATGCCGGCCCATCCTGGCCTGCTTCGCCGAGAACATCACGCACGCCGGCCCCATCGGCGCGGGCCACCGCATGAAGCTGCTGCACAACTACGTGTCGCTGGGCTTCGTGACGCTGCTGGCCGAAGCCGCAGCCTGCGCGCAACGCGCGGGCGTGGCGCCCGAGGTCTTCGTCGACGTGCTGGCCAAGGGCGGCGGCGGCGGCGCGGCGCTGGAGCGGCTCAAGCCCTTCCTGCTCGCGCAGGACAGCTCGGGCCTGCGCTTCTCGATGTCCAATGCCTTGAAGGACCTGGGCTACTACACGCAGATGGCCGAGGATGGCGGCGCCCCGCGCGAGGTGGCGCAGGGTGTGCGCCACACGCTGGAGCAGGCCGTGCAGGCCGGCAACGGCGATCGCCTGCTCCCGGAGCTCGTGGCCCTGCTGGCGACGCGCTGACGCTGCTGACGGCGCCGTCACCGGGCGTGGTGATAATGGCCGCCACGCCCGCATCTTCCATCACAGGAAACACGCTTTGAACAAGATCCTTGCCGCTGCACTGCTGGTCGCGGCCAGCACCCTGGCCCACGCCGAAACCTCGCCCGCCAAGAAGGAACTCATCGCCAAGGTGCTGCAGCTGCAGCGCCCCATCGTCGAGACCCAGGTGCGCGGGCTGGCCGAGCGGCCGGCCGTGGCGATCATGCAGTCGGTCAGCGCGGTGATCCAGCAGCGCGTGCCGCTGGAAAAGCGCGAGGCACTGGTCCGCGAGGTTCAGGCCGACGTGCGCAAGTTCGTGGAGGAAAGCACGCCGATCCTGCGCGAAGGCGCGGTGCGCCTGCTGCCCTCGACGACCGGCAGCGTGCTGGAGGCCAAGTTCTCCGAAGCCGAACTCAAGCAATTGGTCGGCGCGCTCGAGGCGCCGGCCTTCCGCAAGTACCAGCAGATCAACGAAGAGATGTTCCGGCCACTGGCCGAGAAGCTCGGCCCCGAAGTGCGCGGCGACATGGAACCCAAGCTCAAGGCACTGGAAGCCACGATCCGCAAGAAGCTGGACGCCGCCATCGGCGCGCCGGAACCGGCGCCCGCCGCCAAGCCCTGAGTGTCAAAGCGCGCAGCTGCGAAAGCCGACGAAGCGCCAATCGTCGTCGGGTAGCGCGAAGCCGCGCAGGCCACGGTCGTGCAGCCGCGCACGCGTGGCGAACGAGGCCCCGCGCAGCACCCGCGCGCGGCCCATCCAGGGTTGGCTCATCTCGGCCCAGGGCCCGGGCGTGAAGCCGGGCCAGGGCTGCAGCGTGCCGGCCATCCATTCGTGCACCATGCCCCAGTCGAAGCCGCGCCGCGCGGCGGTGTGCGCCGCGCAATCCCATTCGGCCTCCGCCGGCAGGCGCCTGCCGGCCCAGCGGCACCAGGCGTCGGCCTCCCACCAGCTCACATGCGTGGCGCTGTGTTCGGCGGCCATGCGCACCGGCCTGCCGAAGCGCTGCTGCAGCACGGCGCCGCTGGCCACGCCGATCTGCTCCACGTAGCGCGGCCCGCGCCGGCCGTCGTCCAGGGCCTGCTCGCGCTCCAGCCAGGCCCAGCCCTCGGGCTGCCAGAGTTCGGCGCGGTCGTAGCCGCCGTCGTCGACGAACTCCACGAACTGGGCCCAGCTGACGGGCTGGGCATCGATCTCGAACTCCGGGATCTGCACCGCGTGGGCCCACTGTTCGTTGTCGAGCACGAGGCCGACGGGCATGGCGCCCAGCTGCCAGCGCGTGGCCGGCACCAGCAGCGGCGCGGTCGGCCGGCGCGGTTCGCGCGCCAGCAGCGGCACCGGCACGCCCAGGCGCTGGGCCTGCACCAGGATCTCCTCGCCCCGCCGGTCCTCGTGCAGCACCGCCAGACGAAAGAAGTACAGGCCGGCGTCGCTGTCGGGCGCCTTCTCCAGCAGTTCCAGCGTGCTTTCGAGTTGCTCCAGCAGGTAGGCCCGCGTGGTGGCCGCATCGGGCCCCTGCTCGGCGCCATCGGCCCACCACAGGTCGGCCCGCGGCTCGATGGAGGCCAGCCGCAGCGGCTGCGGTGGACAGGCCGCACCCTGGTGGCGCTGTGGGTTGCGGCCGATCCAGCGCTCGGCGAACCAGCCGGCATGGCCAGCCAGCCACAGCGGATCGCCCGTGCGGCCGGCCATGCCCGCGCCATGGCGTTCGCACAGGCTGAGCAGGTGCAGCGTGTGGTTGCGCGCATCCATCAGGGCCAGCGACAAGGCCTCGCGGCCGGCGCGGCGGAAGGCGGGCGTGTCCACGGACGCGGACAGCGTGGCGGCGGAAGACGTTGGCATGGGCCATTATGGGCACGCCGCCGGCACGGGTTCCCACGCGGAAGGGCGCACCGGCGCAGCCTATAAAATCCGCGCGCCTCACGCACCCGACCCGCTGGCGCACAACGCCGGCGTGCCGGGTGCTTTCGCATCCGGGCATCCAATACCAACGAGGAAGACATGCAAGGCTTGTTAAAGCTATCGCGGGCCATCGACTGGCTCAACACCCAGGTCGGCAAGTGGGTGATCTGGTTGATCCTGGCGTCCACCGCCATCAGTGCCATCAATGCCGTGGTGCGCAAGGTGTTCAACACCAGCTCCAATGCCTACCTCGAGGTCCAGTGGTACCTGTTCGCCTGGTCCTTCCTGGTCGCCGCCGGCGTGACGCTGCTCAACCGCGAGCATGTGCGCATCGACGTGCTCAACAGCCGCCTGCCCAAGAAGGCGCAGGTCTGGATCGACATCGTCGGCTTCGCGCTGTTCCTCACGCCGCTGTGCCTGCTGGTGCTGTACTACACCGTGCCGATGACGCTGCAGCAATACCAGAGCGGCGAGATGTCCGGCAACCCCGGCGGCCTGATCCGCTGGCCCGTGTGGCTGGCGCTGCCGGTTGGCTTCACGCTGCTGATGCTGCAGGGCTGGTCCGAGCTCATCAAGCGCATCGCTTTCCTGACCGGCGACGGACCGGACCCGACCGTCAAGGCCGGCGAGAAAAGCGCTGAAGAAGAACTGGCCGAGATCCTGCGCCAACGCGAGCAGGGCGAGGCCGCCGCGGCCCCCGCAGCGGCCCGCTGAGCGCGCCGGAGACGACAACGATGGAATTCATCACCACCAACTTCGCCCCGATCATGTTCGCGGGGCTGATCTGTTTTCTGCTGCTGGGCTTTCCAGTGGCATTCAGCCTGGGCGCCTGCGGGCTGAGCTTCGGCATCATCGGCATCGAGCTCGGGGTGTTCCCGGCCTCGGTGCTGGCCTGGCTGCCGCAGCGCCTGATCGGGATCATGGCCAACGACACGCTGCTGGCCGTGCCCTTCTTCACGCTGATGGGCCTGATCCTGGAGCGCAGCGGCATGGCCGAGGACCTGCTCGACACCGTCGGCCAGGTGTTCGGCCCCATGCGCGGGGGCCTGGCGCTGGCCGTGGTCTTCGTCGGCGCACTGCTGGCGGCCACCACCGGTGTGGTGGCGGCCTCCGTGATCTCCATGGGCCTGATCTCGCTGCCCATCATGCTGCGCTATGGCTACGACCGGAAGTTCACCAGCGGCGTGATCGCAGCCTCGGGCACGTTGGCGCAGATCATCCCGCCCTCGCTGGTGCTGATCATCATGGCCGACCAGCTCGGCCGCAGCGTGGGCGACATGTACAAGGGGGCGTTCGTGCCGGCCTTCATGCTGGTGGGCTGCTATGTGCTCTACATCGCCGCGCTGGCCATCTTCAAGCCGGCCAGCGTGCCGGCCCTGCCGCCCGAGGCGCGCATCTACCGCGAGCCGAACGGCAGCGGCGGCTACCCCTCTCTGCTGGCGCTGGCGGTCATCTCCTTCCTGGTGTCGATGCTGCTGGCGCGCCACATGCCCGAGGTGCACAGCTGGTGGCTGAACAAGGAGGTCACCTCCGTCGCCACCGACGAGAAGGTCGTGGTCGCCATGTGCGGCGGTGCCATGGTGGCGCTGCTGATCGCGCTGCTGAACAAGTTCATCGGCCTCGGCCTGCTCTCGCGCCTGGCCGAGCGCGTGACCTTCGTGCTGATCCCGCCGCTGCTGCTGATCTTCCTGGTGCTGGGCACGATCTTCCTGGGCGTGGCCACGCCGACCGAGGGCGGCGCCATGGGTGCCATGGGCGCCATCGTCATGGCCTGGATGCGCGGCAGGCTCGGCCTGGCGCTGCTCAAGCAGGCGCTCGCCAGCACCACCAAGCTGGGCAGCTTCGTGATGTTCATCCTGATCGGCGCCACTGTGTTCGGCCTGGTGTTCCAGGCCGCGGACGGCCCGATCTGGGTCGAGCACCTGCTGGCCAGCCTGCCGGGTGGACAGATCGGGTTCCTGATCTTCGTGAACCTGCTGGTGTTCTTCCTGGCGTTCTTCCTGGACTACTTCGAGTTGTCCTTCATCGTCGTGCCGCTGCTCGCACCGGTGGCCAACAAGTTGGGCATCGACCTGATCTGGTTCGGCGTGCTGCTGGCCATGACCATGCAGACCTCGTTCATGCACCCGCCGTTCGGCTTCGCGCTGTTCTTCCTGCGTTCGGTGGCGCCGGACAAGCCCTATGTGGACCGCGTGACCAAGAAGGTCATGGACCCGGTCACGACCATGCAGATCTACAAGGGCGCGATTCCCTTCCTGTTCATCCAGCTGTTCATGGTGGGCGTGATGATCGCCTTCCCGAACCTGGTCACGGGCAGCCTGGACAAGGTGCAGAGCTATGACCTCAAGGCCGTCGGCGAACAGATGCGCCAAGGGCTGCAGCCCGAAAGCGGCGGCGAAGGCTACGGCGCCGATGGCGGCTACGGCGCCGACGAGAAGCCGGCAGAGCCCGAGGGCGGCGCATCCGCGCCGGCCGTGCCGGCACCCGAGGCGGCCCCTGCCGCCGCCGACGACGACCCGATGAAGGCCATGCAGGACGCGCTCAAGCAGCAAAAGCCCTGAGCTGCCTCACCATGAAAAAAGCCCCGCGGCGTGCGCCGCGGGGCTTTTTTCTTCGGGCCTGAAGATCAGATCTTCACGCCGTTCATGTACTGGTTGAACGGGAACTCGGAGAAGCGGTTCCACAGGATCTGGTCGCGCTGGAAGGCACGCATGTCCTGGTGGATCTTCTTGAACTCGGGCGACTTGGCCTCGTGCTCGGCGAACACTTCCATGCAGGACTTGAAGCCGGCATCGATCACGGCCTTGGGGAAGGCCATGAGCTTGGTGCCTTCGGCCACGAGCTTCTTGATCGCGATCGGGTTGAAGGCGTCGTACTTGGCCGTCATGTCGGTCGCGGCCACCTTGCAGGCGGCGTCCAGGATGGCCTTGTTCTCGTCGGACAGCGCGTTGTACTTCTTCACGTTGATGAAGAATTCCAGGTCGGCGCCGCCTTCCCACCAGCCGGGGTAGTAGTAGTAAGGCGCGACCTTGTTGAAGCCCAGCTTCGCATCGTCGTAAGGACCGACGAATTCGGCCGCATCCAGCGTGCCCTTTTCCAGCGCCTGGTACACGTCGCCGGCCGGCATGTTCTGCGAGACCACGCCCAGCTTGGCCATGCCTTCGCCGAACACGCCGCCGCCCATGCGCATCTTCAGGCCCTTGAGGTCGGCCGCGGTCTTGATCTCCTTGCGGTACCAGCCGCCCATTTGCGTGCCGGTGTTGCCGGCGCTGGCCGTCTTGAAGTTGTACTGCGCGAAGAAGGCGTCCAGCAGCTTGCGGCCGTTGCCGTGGTCCTTCCACGAGGTGTTCTGGCGCGTCGTCAGGCCGAAGGGCACGGCGCAGCTGAACGCGAAGATCGGGTCCTTGCCGGTGAAGTAGTAGGCCGCGCTCTGGGCCATCTCGATGTTGTCGCCCTGCAGCGCATCGACCACACCGAATGCAGGCATCAGTTCGCCGGCCGGATGCACGGAGATCTCGAACTTGCCGCCCGACAGTGCCTTGACCGTCTTGGACAGCATTTCGGCGCTGCCGAAGATGGTGTCCAGCGAGCGCGGGAAGCTCGAAGCCAGGCGCCAACGCACTGCGGCCTGGGCGTGCACAGCCGGCGCGATGCCCGTGGCCAGCACACCGGCGATGCCAGCATTCTTGATGACGGAACGACGATCCATTGAAAAGCTCTCCGAAGAATCAACAAAAGAAAAACCCGCTTCCCTTTTGGAGAAACGGGGACCAGAGGTCGGCGCCGATTGTAGAAAGCGGTTACAAGCCGCTTCTTGCGGGTTTACCCCTGAACGAGGGCTTCACGCCACGAGCTTGAGGGCCGCCTGGGCCTGCTCGACGAGAGAAGGAAAGCGCGCCTCGATCGCCTTGGCGATGCCCGGCGCATCGAGGCCTTGCAAGGCCAGCAGCTTGGCCGGGTCGCCATGCTCGATGAAGCGGTCCGGCAGGCCCAGCTGCAGCAAGGGCTTGGCCACGCCTGCAGCAGCCAGTGCCTCGGCCACGGCACTGCCGGCACCGCCCATGATGGCGCCCTCCTCCACCGTGACCAGCGCGTCGTGCTCGGCCGCGACCTGCAGCAGCAGCGCGGTGTCCAGCGGCTTGACCCAGCGCATGTTGACCACCGCGGCGTTGAGCCGCTCGGCCGCTTCCAGTGCGGGATACAGCAAGGTACCGAAGGCCAGGATGGCGATGCGCCGGCCGGCGGCCGGCCGCTGCGCCTGGCGCCGCACCTCGCCCTTGCCATAGGGCAAGGGCTGCAGGTCGGTGGCCACGCTGGCACCGACACCGGCACCGCGCGGATAGCGCACCGCCACCGGATGCTCCTGCGCGAAGGCGGTGCTGAGCAGGCCGCGGCATTCGGCTTCATCGGCCGGACAGGCGATCGCCATGTTCGGGATGCAGCGCAGGAACGGGATGTCGTAGGCCCCCGCGTGCGTGGCGCCGTCGGCGCCAACGAGGCCGGCGCGGTCCAGCGCGAACACCACGGGCAGGTTCTGCAGCGCCACGTCGTGGATCAGCTGGTCGTAGGCGCGCTGCAGGAAGGTCGAGTAGATCGCCACCACGGGCTTGAGTCCCTGCGTGGCCAGGCCCGCGGCGAAGGTAACGGCATGCTGCTCGGCGATGCCGACGTCGTAGTAGCGCTTGGGAAAGCGCTGCTCGAACTCCACCATGCCCGAACCCTCGCGCATGGCCGGCGTGATGCCGACCAGGCGCGGGTCGTGCGCGGCCATGTCGCACAGCCACTGGCCGAACACCTGCGTGAAGGTGGGCTTGCCCGGCGTGGCGGGCTTGACCAGGCCCACGCGCGGGTCGAACTTGCCGGGGCCGTGGTAGGCCACGGGATCGGCCTCGGCCAGCTTGTAGCCCTGGCCCTTCTTGGTGACCACATGCAGGAACTGCGGGCCCTTCAACTGGCGGATGTTCTCCAGCGTGGGGATCAGCGACTCGAGGTCGTGCCCATCGATCGGCCCGATGTAGTTGAAGCCGAACTGCTCGAACATGGTGCCCGGCACGACCATGCCCTTGGCATGCTGCTCCAGCCGCTTGGCCAGCTCGAACAATGGGGGCGCGGCCTTGAGCACCTGCTTGCCGACGTTCTTCGCACGTGCGTAGAAGTTGCCCGACAGCAGTTGTGCGAGGTAGCGGTTCAGCGCGCCCACCGGCGGGCTGATGCTCATGTCGTTGTCGTTCAGGATCACGAGCAGGTTGCAGTCGCACACGCCCGCGTTGTTGAGCGCTTCGAAGGCCATGCCGGCGGTCAGCGCGCCGTCGCCGATGACGGCCACAGCGTGGGTGTCTTCTCCCTTGTGCTTGGCCGCCATGGCCATGCCCAGCGCAGCGGAGATCGAGGTCGAGGAATGGGCCGTGCCGAAGGTGTCGTACGGGCTCTCGCTGCGCATCGGAAAGCCCGACAGGCCGCCCAGCTGGCGCAGCGTGGGCATGCGGTCGCGCCGGCCGGTCAGGATCTTGTGCGGATAGGTCTGGTGGCCCACATCCCAGACCAGTTGGTCGGCCGGCGTGTTGAAGACGTAGTGCAGCGCCACCGTGAGTTCCACGGTCCCGAGATTGGAGCTCAGGTGGCCGCCGGTCCTCGACACGCTGTCGAGCACGTAGGCGCGCAGCTGGTCGGCCAGGGGTTTGAGTTCGTGGCGCGGCAGCCGGCGCAGGTCGGCCGGGTCGTTGATGCGCATGAGCAGCGGGTAGGCCGCTGCGTCCGGATTCGCCATGGGGTTGTTCTCTCCGTAACGCTCAAGTCGAGCGGTTCACGACCATGTCGGCCAGGGCGCGCAGCGCGCGCGTATCGGCCAGGCCGGCGCCGGCCAGCGCCTCCAGGGCCTGGCCCAGCAGTTCCTGGGCATAGGCCTGCGAACGCGCCAGGCCCAGCACCGAGACGTAGGTGGGCTTGTCCTGCGCGGCGTCCTTGCCGGCGGTCTTGCCCAGGGTGGCGGAATCGGCCGTCACGTCCAGGATGTCGTCGACGACCTGGAACGCCAGGCCCAGCGCCGCGCCGTAGGCCGACAGGCTTTGCAGGGCCTGCGTGCTGCAGCTGCTCTCGGGGTCGCAGCACGCCGCGCCCATCATCACGCTGCCTTGCAGCAGCGCGCCGGTCTTCAGGCGGTGCATGTCGCGCAGCTGCTCTTCCGACAGCGCGCGGCCGATGCTGGCCAGGTCGATGGCCTGGCCGCCGGCCATGCCTTCGCAGCCTGCGGCGCGCGCCAGCAGGCGGCACAGCCTGGCCTGTACGCCGGCCGGGGCCGTGGCCTGCTCGGCCGTCAGCAGTTCGAAGGCCAGCGCCTGCAGGGCGTCGCCCGCCAGCAGCGCCTGGGCTTCACCGAAGCGCACGTGCACCGTGGGCTTGCCCCGGCGCAGCACATCGTTGTCCATGCACGGCATGTCGTCGTGCACGAGCGAATAGGCGTGGATCAGCTCGACCGCGCAGGCCGCGCGCAGCGCGGCGTCGTCCAGCGCGCGCGCCATGCCCTCGGGCTCGGCGCCGGCCACGGCCGCGCGCCCCGCCAGCACCAGCAAGGGGCGCAGCCGCTTGCCGCCATCGAGCACGGCATAGCGCATGGCCTCACGCAGCGCGGCGGGCGCCTCGTGGCCGTCGTCATCGGCCGTGTCGGGCGCGACCCAGGCCGACAGCGCGCTCTCCACGCGGTCCAGCGTGGCGGTGCTCCAGGTGGCGAGGTCGAACGCGGCGATGGCGGGCACGGCACTCATTCGGCGCTCCAGGGCTTGATCTGGCCTTGCTGGTCCAGCACGCGGATCTGGTCTTCCACGG
This sequence comes from Pseudorhodoferax soli, assembly GCF_003337555.1. Taxonomy (GTDB): domain Bacteria; phylum Pseudomonadota; class Gammaproteobacteria; order Burkholderiales; family Burkholderiaceae_C; genus Pseudorhodoferax; species Pseudorhodoferax soli. Next base: position 616,260 of record NZ_QPJK01000003.1, read on the forward strand.
CGTCGAGCCGGCCGCGGCAGAACTGCAGCAGTTCTGCGCCACGGCGGTAGCCGGTCAACAGGCCGTCCAGCGGCATCTGGCCCGATTCCATCTGGCCCACCAGCGCTTCCAGCTCCTGCAGCGCGGCCTCGTAGCTGACCGGAGCGGGTGGGGGCGAGGCGGCGGCCTTGGGCATGGGCGATCTGGAGCGAGTTGGGGCGAAGGGCGGGATTTTAGGCGCTGCGCCGCCACGCATTCCTTACAGGGCGAACTGACATCGGTCGGGGCTACAATCGCGCCTCTTTTTCCCTAGCAAGCGGCAACGCTTCGAAAGGAGCCTCGGCGGCTCAGCCGATCCACCCCTCCCGCGCGAATCTCCACTGGTGCCTTGGTGCCGTCGGAACAGGCGCCTACCCTGCCCCTTCATAGGGGGAGTCTCTAGGTCAGGACATGCATGTCTGATTTAAGTCTTCAACTTCAGCAGGCCGAAAGCCAACTCCCCGTTTCCAGCTATTTCGACGAAGCGCTGTTTCAGCGCGAGTTGGAGACGATCTTCCAGCGCGGGCCCCGCTACGTGGGGCATGAACTCCTGGTGCCGCAGGTCGGCGATTACCACGTGCTGCCGCAGGAGCGCGAGGGCCGTGCGCTGGTGCGCACGCCGCATGGCGTGGACCTCGTGTCCAACGTCTGCCGGCACCGTCAGGCCGTGATCCTCAAGGGCCGCGGCTCCCTGGCCCACACCCAGAGCGGCAGCGCGGGCGGCAACATCGTCTGCCCGCTGCACCGCTGGACCTACAGCGGCGGCCGCGGCGACAAGGCCGGCACGCTGCTGGGCGCGCCGCATTTCGCCGAGGACCCATGCCTCAACCTGGCGAACTACCCGCTGCAGAACTGGAACGGCCTGCTGTTCGAAGGTGCCGAGCCCGGCCGCGTGGAGCGCGAACTGGCCGGCCTGGGGCCGCGTGCGGACCTGAGCTTCGACGGCTACGTGTTCGACCGCGTCGAGCTGCACACGTGCGACTACAACTGGAAGACCTTCATCGAGGTCTACCTGGAGGACTACCACGTCGGCCCGTTCCATCCGGGGCTGGGCAATTTCGTCAGCTGCGACGACCTGCGCTGGGAGTTTGGCGAGCACCACTCGGTGCAGACCGTGGGAATTGCCGGCCGCCTGGGCAAGGCCGGCAGCCCGGCCTACCAGCGCTGGCAGAAGGCCTTGATGGACTACCGCGAGGGCCAGGCCCCGCGCTACGGCGCGATCTGGCTGACCTACTACCCCACCGTGATGGTGGAGTGGTATCCGCACGTGCTGACGGTGTCCACGCTGTACCCGGTGTCGCCGCAGAAAACGCTCAACACGGTGGAGTTCTACTACCCCGAGGAGATCGCGGCCTTCGAGCGCGAGTTCGTCGATGCCCAGCAGGCCGCCTACATGGAGACCTGCGTGGAGGACGACGAGATCGCGCTGCGCATGGACGCCGGCCGCAAGGCGCTGATGGAACGCGGCGACGACGAGGCTGGCCCCTACCAGAGCCCGATGGAGGACGGCATGCAGCACTTCCACGAGTGGTACCGGCGCCAGCTGCAGGGCGTGCCGCTGGCGCGGCCTTTCCAGACGCGGGAGCGCTGAGGCTTTCCGCCTTCCGTCCGGCAGGGGGCCTTGGGCCCCCTTTTTTCTTTTCAACCCACAACAACAAGCAAGAGCGGTCATGCAAGGTCTCTGGATGGTGGCGTCGGCGTTCCTGTTCGCCGCCATGGGCGTGTGCGTCAAGTTCGCCTCGGCCTCCTTCAACAGCGCCGAACTGGTGTTCTGGCGCGGCATCGTCGGCGTGGTCTTCATCGGCGTGCTGGCCCGGCGCCAGGGCGTCTCGCTGGCCACGCGCTATCCGGGCATGCATGTCTGGCGCAGCGTCATCGGCACCTTCTCGCTGGGCTGCTGGTTCTATGCCATCGCCCACATCCCGCTGTCCGCGGCGATGACGCTCAACTACATGAGCAGCATCTGGATCGCCACCTTCCTGGTCGGCGGCGCGCTGCTGGCCTGGGTGCCGATCCCGGGCCGCGACGGCCGCGTGCCGCTGCCGCCGCTGCAGGGCGTGTTGGCACTGACCGTGCTGGTCGGCTTCGTGGGTGTGGTGATGATCCTCAAGCCCGACGTGAACCCCGGCCAGGGCTTTGCCAGCATGGTGGGGCTGATCTCCGGCCTCACCGCGGCCTTCGCCTACCTGCAGGTGATCGCCTTGTCCCGCATCGGCGAGCCGGAGACCCGGACGGTGTTCTATTTCGCACTGGGCGCCGCCGTGATGGGCGGGCTCTGGATGCTGTTCACGGGCCTGTCGCCCTGGAACTGGCTGCATGCGCTGTGGCTGCTGCCGATCGGCGTGCTGGCCGCCCTGGGCCAGCTGTGCATGACGCGCGCCTATGCCCAGGCCAAGACCCAGGCCGGCACGCTGGTGGTGGCCAACCTGCAGTACTCGGGCATCGTCTTCGCGTCCATCTTCAGCGTGCTGCTGTTCGACGATGTGATCGACATGACGGGCGTCGTGGGCATGGGCCTGGTCATTGCCAGCGGCGTGGTCGCCACGGTGCTGCGCCAGCGCGCCGTGCCCAAGGCGCCCGCAGAGGAGCATTGAGGGGCCCGGCACGCCACAATGGGGCGTTCACCACGAAGCCGAGTGCCCATGTACACCACCTTGATCACGCCGGAGCAGCTGCGCACCCTGCGCGCCAGCGGCCAGCCGCAAATGCTGTTCGACTGCAGCTTCGAACTCATGAAGCCGCAGGCCGGCGACGCCCAGTACCTCGAAGCCCACATCCCCGGTGCCGTGCGCGCCGATCTCGACCGGCACCTGAGCGCCATGCACGGCGCCCCGGGCAGGCACGGCGTCGTCACCGCGCAAGCGGCCGACGCGCCGGCATCGGGCGGCCGCCATCCCCTGCCCAACCGCGAGAAGTTCGCGATCTGGCTGTCCAGCATCGGCTTCGCCAACGACATGCAGGCCGTGGTCTACGACCGCCAGGGCGCCAACTACTGCGGCCGGCTGTGGTGGATGCTCAAGTGGGCCGGCCACGAGGCCGTGGCCGTGCTCGACGGCGGCCTGCAGGCCTGGCAGGCGAGCGGCGGCGAGGTGGCGGCCGGCGAGGAACCCGGCCATTTCCGCAGCAACTTCGAACTGCGCGCGCCGCTGGCACACCTCGTCGATGCCGACGCAGTGCTCGCGCGGCTGGACAGCCCCGCGCAAACCGTTCTCGATGCGCGCGCAGGCCCCCGCTTTCGTGGCGAGACCGAGCCGCTCGACCCGGTGGCGGGCCATATCCCGGGCGCGCTGAACCGCCCTTTCGCACAGAACCTGGGCGCGGACGGGCGCTTCAAGCCCGCGGAACAACTGCGCGCCGAGTTCGACGCCCTGCTGGCCGGCCGCGATCCCGCCAGTGTGGTGCACCAGTGCGGCAGCGGCGTCAGCGCCGTGCCAAACCTGCTGGCCATGCAGGTGGCGGGCTACCCCGCCACCGCTCTCTACGCCGGCAGCTGGAGCGATTGGTGCAGCGACCGGAGCCGGCCGATCGCCACGGGCAGCTGAGCGCTGCGGTCAGGCCTCCTCAGGCCTTGCGCGCGCGTTCGGCATCGCGCAGGCGCTTGATCTCGTCGTGGTTGCGCTGGGCACCGGCCATCTGCTGCTGCACCAGCGTGCGCACATCGGCGGGCAGCGGTTGCTCCAGTGCCTTGCGGTAGCGGGCCAGCGCCGCGTCCTCGCCGCGCTCGCATTCCTCCAGCATGTCCAGGTCGCTCAACGCACCCACGCTGCCACGTGCGCTGACCCAGCCCCGGTGCAGTGCGCCCGTGGCGCTGCCCCGGTCGTTGGCCTCCCCACCCAGCTGGCCGATCGCAGCGACGAGTTCCTCGGCGCCGCGGGCGCAGGTCTGCGCGCGGTCCCGCAGCAACGTGGCCAGGCTGGCGGTGCGCGTGTGCTCGGCCGCCTCCTTGAAGCCCTTCTCGCCGTCGCGGCAGGTCTTGAGCAGATCGTCCAGCGCTTCCAGCACATCGTCGCGGTCGTCGTCTGCCAAGACGGAGCTCGGCGCCTGCACGCGGTCCCAGGCGGCGCGCGTGGCAGGCCGGGCCTGCTGCCAGTCCAGCGACGATCCGCCGCGCTTGCTTTCCCAGTCGCGCGCCAGTGCCGGCTCGGCCTCCTCGAACGGTCCCGGATAGGTCATGGTCGCGCCCCAGCCGTAGGCATAGGCCGGGCCGTAATCGTCGAAGCTGCGGCCGGCTTCGTAGTAGGGCTCGCGCGTGTAGCTCTCGCGCCAGTAGGCTTCCTCGACCGTGGGGTTGATGCGCTCGGCCGTGGCCTTGCCCGCCAGGCCGCCGACGAGTGCGCCGGCCACCAGGCCGACGGCAGCGCCGATCGGGCCGCCGACGGCGCCGATGGCCGCGCCGGCCACGCCACCGCCGGTGGCGCCGACGCCCGTGCCGACGGGGTGCGCCCCGGGCGCTTCGGTGATGGGGTCCAGGTTGCGTTGGTCGCGCGGATCGTGTTTGTCGGCTGCTGCCATGGTGGTGCTCCTTCGTTCAGGTTGAACAGGTCCCGTGCTGGGACATGTCCCTCATCGTCGGAGCACCGCAGCAGACGCAGCGTCGTCCAGGCCCGGCGCCGCCCGTAGGCGCAGACCGCAGACGCCCAGGATCAGGCGACGCCCTTGGCCTGGAACCAGGCCAGGGCACGCTTCCAGCCGTCCTCTGCCGGGCCCTGGCGGAAGCTGGGACGGTAGTCCGCATGGAAGGCGTGCGGCGCATCGGGATAGACCACGAACTCCGAAGCCTTGGCAGCGGCACTGCCCTGCGCCAGGGCAGCCTTCATCTTCTCCACCGTGTCCAGCGGGATGCCGGTGTCGGCCGCGCCATACAGGCCCAGCACCGGCCCGTGCAACTGGCCCGCCACGTCGACCGGGTGGCGCGGCGTGGTTTCGCTGGCATTGCCGACCAGCCGGCCGTACCAGGCGACACCCGCCTTCACGTTGGGGCTGTGCGCGCTGTACAGCCACGTGATGCGGCCGCCCCAGCAAAACCCGGTGATGCCGACCTTGGAGACGTCGCCCCCGTTGGCACCGGCCCACTTCACGGCACCGTCCAGGTCGGCCATGACCTGCGCGTCCGGCACCTTGGACACCAGCTCGGCCTGCAGTTTGGCGATCTCGCCATACTGGCTCGAATCGCCCTGGCGCGCGTACAGCTCGGGGGCGATGGCCAGGTAGCCGGCCTTGGCGAAGCGGCGCGCGGTGTCGGCGATGTACTCGTGCACTCCGAAGATCTCCTGGATCACGAGCACCACGGGCAGGCCGGTCTTGCCGGCCGGCGCGGCGCGGTAGGCCGGCACCTTGAAGCCATTGACCTCGAAGCCGATCTCGCCGACAGTGAGCCCTTCGGACGAGGTCTTGATCGCCGTCTGGGCCATGATGGGCAGTGCCGAGGCCGCGTACCCCACGCCCAGCGCCGCCTTCAAGGCGGTGCGGCGCGAGGCGCCCTGCTCGGTGGTGCTGCCCGGCAGCAAGGAATCGAAATCGGACTGGATATCTTCACGCAGCATGCTGGCTCCTGGGTGGACGGGAGGTTGACTGAGCCGCGCCGGTGCCGACAGTTCCGTACCGGGCGGACGCGCGCGACGATACCCCAGGCGCGCGCCGCATGCCCCCGCCAGCGCACCGGGTTCAGTGCGCCTGGTCCCAGTTCGCGCCCAAGCCCACCTCGGCCAGCAGTGGCACCTTGAGGCTCGCCACGCCGGCCATGAGCCGCGGCACCTCGGTGCGCACCCAGTCGGCCTCTTCCTCCGGCAGCTCGAACACCAGTTCGTCGTGCACCTGCATCACGATGCGCGTGGACTTGCCCAGGCGGTCGAGCTCGGCCTGCACCGCGATCATGGCCAGCTTGATGAGGTCGGCCGCCGTGCCCTGCATGGGCGCGTTGATGGCCTGGCGCTCGGCCGCGGCGCGGCGCGGGCCACTGCCGCCCTGGATCTCGGGCAGCACGATGCGCCGGCCGAACAGGGTTTCGACATGGCCCTGGGCGGCGGCCTGGGCCCGCGTCTCGTCCATGTAGCGCTTGACACCGGCGAAGCGGTCGAAATAGCGGTCGATGTAGTTCTTCGCGGCCTTCTGGTCGATGCCCAGGTTGCTGGCCAGGCCGAACGCGCCCATGCCGTAGATCAGCCCGAAGTTGATGACCTTGGCGTAGCGGCGCTGCTCGCTGCTGACGGCGTCCAGGGCCACGCCGAAGACCTCGGCCGCCGTGGCGCGGTGCACGTCGCGCCCCTCGGCGAAGGCGGCCAGCAGGCCGGGGTCCTCGCTGATGTGGGCCATGATGCGCAGCTCGATCTGCGAGTAGTCGGCGCTGGCGATCTGGTGGCCCGGCGGCGCGATGAAGGCCTCGCGCACGCGTCGGCCCTCCGCCGTGCGGATCGGTATGTTCTGCAGGTTGGGCTCGTTGCTGGACAAACGGCCCGTCACGGCCACGGCCTGCGCGTAGTTGGTGTGCACGCGGCCCGTGATCGGATTGACCATGAGGGGCAGCTTGTCGGTGTAGGTGCTCTTGAGCTTGGACAGGCCGCGGTGCTCCAGCAGGCGCGCCGGCAGCGGGTAGTCGGCTGCCAGTTTTTCCAGCACCTCCTCGTCGGTCGAGGGGGCGCCGGTGGCCGTCTTCTTCTGCACCGGGATGCCCAGCTTGGTGAACAGGATCTCGCCGATCTGCTTGGGGCTGCCCATGTTGAAGGGCTGGCCGGCCAGGCTGTAGGCCTCCTGTTCCAGCGCGATCATGCGCTCGGCCAGGGCCTGGCTCTGCTTCTGCAGCACGGCCGCATCGACCAGCACGCCATGGCGCTCGATGCGCTGCAGCACGGTGCTGGTGGGCATCTCGATCTGCTCGTAGACGTAGCGCCGGCTCGGCGCGGCGGCCGGCTCGGCCGCCAGCTCGGGCCACAGCACGCGGTGCACGTCCAGCACCATCTCGCTGTCTTCGCCCGAATAGGTGCTCGCGGTCTGCACGTCGACCTGGGCGAACGGGATCTGCTTGGCGCCCTTGCCGCAGATGTCCTCGTAGGACAGGCCCTTGCGGCCCAGGTGGCGGTCGGCGAGGCTTTCCAGGCTGTGCGGCTTGTGCGCCTCGATCACGTAGCTCTGCAGCAGCGTGTCGTGGCGCCAGCCGCGCACCGTGATGCCGTGGTTGGCGAACACATGGCTGTCGTACTTGATGTTCTGGCCCATCTTGCCGGCGGCCTCGTCCTCCAGCCAGGGCCTGAGCCTGGCCAGCACCTCGTCCAGCGGCAGCTGGTCGGGCACGTCGGCGTAGTTGTGCGCAAGCGGGATGTAGGCGGCCTCGCGCGCCTGCAGCGCGAACGAGATGCCGACGATGCGCGCGCGCATCGGGTCCAGCGAATCGGTCTCGGTGTCCAGCGCGGAGAGCGGCGCGGCGCGCAGGCGCGCGATCCAGCCGTCCAGTTGCTCCCAGGTGGCGATGGTCTGGTAGTTGCCGGTGGGCGCGGCCGCTTCGCAGGCCGTGGCCGCGGGCTCGTCTGCCGCGCCGGGGCCTTCGGCGAACAGGTCGTCCGTCGTGGCGGGTGCGGGCTTGGTGGCGGCCATGCGCGCCTCCAGATCGCGGGCCATGGTCTTGAAGCCGTAGCGCTGGTAGAAGTCCAGCAGCTGCACGGGGTCGGGCTCGGCGAACTTGAGCCCCTCGAACGCGCCCTCGGCTGGCCAGCCGGCCACATGCTCGGCCAGGTCGCAGTCGGTGCGGATGGTCACGAGCTTTCGGCCCATGGGCAGCCAGTCGAGCGCCTTGCGCAGGTTGTCGCCGGCCACGCCCTTGATGGCGCCGGCAGCGGCGATGACGCCGTCGAGCGAACCGTGCTCGCTGAGCCACTTGACGGCCGTCTTGGGGCCGACCTTGTCCACGCCGGGCACGTTGTCGACCGTGTCGCCGATCAGGGACAGGTAGTCCACGATGCGCTCGGGCGGCACGCCGAACTTGGCCTGCACCCCGGCCGGGTCCAGTGTCTCGTTGCTCATGGTGTTGATGAGCGTGACATGCGCGTCGACCAGCTGGGCCATGTCCTTGTCGCCGGTCGAGACCACGACCTGGCCGCCGCGCGCCGCCATCGCACGTGCGAGCGTGCCGATGACGTCGTCGGCCTCGATGCCGGCGATCGACAGCACCGGCCAGCCCAGCAGGCGCACCACCTCGTGGATCGGCCCGATCTGCTGCACCAGCGGCTCGGGCATGGCGGCACGGTTGGCCTTGTACTCGGGGTACCAGTCGTCGCGGAAGGTCTTGCCCGGCGCATCGAACACACAGACCGCGTGGGCCGACGGAAACTGCGCCCGCAACTTGGTCAGCATGGCCACCATGCCGTGGAGCGCGCCGGTCGGGAACTGGTCGGGGCCGCGCAGGTCCGGCAGCGCGTGGTAGGCCCGGTACAGATAGCTGGATCCGTCGACCAGCAGCAGGGTATTCGTGTCGCTCATCGGGGCATTGTGCCTTCGGCGCCCGGGGCGCCGAGGCCACCTACAATGCCATTCATGCGCGCATTCGCCCTCCTCTGTTTCAGCCTGGCGGCCACGGCTTCGGCCCTGGCCCAGGCGCCGACCGGCACGGCCGCGGCCCAGCCCGCGCTGGCGGCCGACAACCCGGGCCAGCCCGGCACCGACAAGCGGATCGAGCACATCCGCATCGAGGACAAGGGCGCGCGCATCGACGAACTGCGCTACGGCGGCGAACCCCAAAGCATCACCGTGCAGCCGCTCAACAGCGCCATGCCGGCCTACGAAATCGTGCCGCACAACGGCGCACGGGTGCGGCCCGGCAACGAACGCGACAACGCCCAGGGCAATGCCGGGCAGCGCGTCTGGAAAGTGCTCGGCTTCTGACACCGTGGCAGTTTTCACCGAGGTCACAGAACACGATGCCCAGGCCCTGCTGAACACCCTGGGATTGGGCGCGCTGCGCAGTTTGCGCGGCATCCAGGGCGGCATCGAGAACACCAACTACTTCGTCGACAGCGAACGCGGCCAGCACGTGCTGACGCTGTTCGAGCGCCTGTCGTTCGCGCAGTTGCCTTTCTACCTGCACCTGATGCAGCACCTGGCACACCGCGGCATCCCGGTGCCCGATCCGGCGGCCGACGCGCAAGGCACCATCCTGCACCGCGTGAACGGCAAGCCGGCGGCGCTCGTCAACCGGCTGCGCGGCGCGAGCGAACTGGCCCCCGGCCCCGCACACTGCGCCGCCGTGGGCGCCATGCTGGCGCGCATGCACCTGGCCGGCCGCGGCTACGACCGGCACCAGCCCAACCTGCGCGGCCTGCCCTGGTGGAACGAGACCGCGCCCGTGGTCCTGCCTCACCTGGAGCCGGAACAGGCCGCGCTGCTGCAGAGCGAGCTGGCCTACCAGAACCATGTGGCCGCCTCGGCCGCCTACGCGGCGCTGCCACGTGGCCCGGTGCATGCCGACCTGTTCCGCGACAACGTGATGTTCGAACAGTCGCCAGGCCAGGCCCCGGTCCTGACCGGCTTCTTCGACTTCTACTTCGCGGGGGTGGACACCTGGCTGTTCGACATCGCCGTGTGCCTGAACGACTGGTGCATCCGCCTGGCCGACGGCCAGGCCGACGACGAGCGCACGGCGGCCTTCCTGCAAGCCTATGGCGCCGAGCGTGCCTTGACCGGACCAGAGCGCGAACTGCTGCCCGCCATGCTGCGCGCCGGCGCGCTGCGCTTCTGGATCTCGCGGCTGTGGGACTTCCACCTGCCGCGCGAAGCCGCGCTGCTGACCCCGCACGACCCTGGCCACTTCGAGCGCGTGCTGCGCGCCCGCGCGACGCGCCTTGCGCCCGCCTTCGCATGAACCTGAACATCGTCCCCGCCCGCACCGGCGTCCAATGGGTGCGCGAGGGCATCCAGACCTTCTTCCGCCAGCCGCTGGCACTGGTCGGCCTGTTCTTCATGTACATGGCGGTCATGCTGATCGTCTCGCAGCTGCCGGGCATCGGCGTGCTGCTGGCCGGCGTGCTGGTGCCTGCCAGCACCTTGGGCCTGATGGCCGCCACGCGCGAAGCCGCGCAAGGACGGTTCCCAATGCCGACCGTGCTGGCCAGCGCCTTCCGCGCGGGCCAGCAGCGCATGAAGGCCATGCTGGCGCTGGGCCTGGCCTATGCCGTGCTGTCCACGCTGGTGTCGCTGCTGGTCTCGGCCCTGCTGCCCACGCCCGATGCGCCTGCACAGGCCGGCACGCCGGCGGCCCAGCAGGTCAGCGGCGCCGTGCTGCTCACACTGCTGCTGCACCTGCCGATCTTCCTGATGTTCTGGCATGCGCCCGCCCTCGTGCACTGGCACGGCGTCACGCCGGCCAAGAGCCTGTTCTTCAGCATCGTGGCGTGCCTGCGCAATGCGCGGGCGTTCCTGGTCTACGGGCTGGCCTGGGCCGGTCTGGTGATGGCCATGGGCATGGTGATCGCGATCTTCGCGTCCCTCGTCGGCAGCGCCGAGGCGGCCAGCATGGTGATGATGCCGTTCGCCTTCCTGATGGCGGCCATGATGTCGACCTCGATCTACTTCACGTTCCGCGACTGTTTCGTCGAAAGCGAAACGCCTGCGTTGCCCGACGAGGCCTGAACCTCAGCCGCCCAGCAGCATCCGCTGCAGCCTGGCGCGCAACGGTGTCGCGGCCTGTGGCGCCGCACCGGTCAGCGCCTCGCGGCGCATCTCCACCTGCACGCCGGCGCGCAGGTCCACGCGGCGCACGATGCACCCCTCCTCGTAGACGAAGGCCTCGTCGGCCAGGGCCAACGCGTCTTCCACGTCGTGCGTGATCATGAGCGCAGGGATGCCGGCCTGCCGGCAGGCGCTGGCGAGCTCGAGCCGCAGTTCATCGCGCAGCATCGGGTTCAGCGCGGCAAAGGGTTCGTCCAGCAGCAGCAGCTGGGGCTCGCAGGCCAGGGCGCGGGCCAACGCCACGCGCTGGCGCTGGCCGCCCGACAGGGTCTGGGGCCGGCTCTCGGCCATGGCAGACAGCCCGAAGTTCTGCATCAGCGTCTCGATGCGCGCCTGTTGCGCCGGTGCCAGCCGCCGGCTGTGCCACGAGGTCAGCCCGAAGCCGATGTTCTGGCGCACCGTGAGATGCGGGAACAGCGCGTAGTCCTGGAACAGGTAGCCGACGCGGCGCGCGGCGGGCGGCAGGTCGGTGCCGGTGGCAGCGTCGAACAGCGTGCGGCCGGCCACGCGCACATGGCCGGCGGTGGGCCGCAGCAAGCCGGCCATGGCCTGCAGTGTCAGCGACTTCCCCGAACCCGAAGGGCCGTACAGCGCGACGAAGGCGGCGTCCGACGCGAAGGCGGCCGACAGCGTGAAGCTGCGGCGCCCATCGACCACGGTCAGCTGCAGATCCACATCGATGCGTGCGGCCATGTTCAACGCGGCGCCAGCAGGCGATTGGAGAGCACGAGCACCGTGATCGACAGCACCGAAGTGATGACCACCAGCAGCAGCGCAAGATCGTCCTGCCCGGCCTGACTTGCGTCGTAGATGGCCATGGACAGCGTCTGCGTCTGCTGCGGGATGGAGCCCGCCACCATCAGCGAAGCCCCGAATTCGCCCATGGCCCGCGCGAAGGCCAGCAGCGTGCCGGCCAGGATGCCGGGCCAGGCCAACGGCAGCGTGACGCGCAGGAACACCGACAGCGGCGACTGGCGTAGCGTGGCCGCGGCGGCCTCGAGCGAGCGGTCGACGCCCGCGAACGCGGCGCTGGCCGACTTGAGCACCAGCGGCAGCGCCACGATGGCCGAGGCCACCACCGCACCGTGCCAGCTGAAGATGATGGAGTAGTCGAAATGGGCGCGCAGCCAGGCGCCGAGCGGGCTGCGCCGGCCGGCCAGCACGAGAATGCCGTAGCCGACCACGGTGGGCGGCAGCACCAGGGGCAGCATGCAGGCCGCCTCCAGCAGCTGGCGACCAGGAAAGCGGCAGCGCCCCACCAGCCAGCCCAGGGCGCTGCCCAGCACCAGCGCCACCGCCGTGGCCCAGGCGGCCACCTGGAGCGACAGGATTAGGGGGTGCCAGTCCATGCCGGCCAGGAGTGCGCGCGTCGTGTCCATGAAGATACAGCGCGGATTCTGGCACAGCGCCCCGCAGCAGCCGGTCTACGGTGCGAGCAGGCGGTTCAGCGCGGTGATGTCGGCCGCAGCGGCCAGGCGCGCCGTGTTTTCAATGGCGCGGTAGCGTGTGACGAGTTCGATGCCCACTTCGGTCAGCGCTGTGCCGCCACCGTGGGCGCCGCCTGCCGCGGTGTTGACGGCGGGCTGCGCAAGCGCACGGTTCGTTTCGTCGATGAGCACCCAGGCGCGGCGGTAGGACATCCCCAGGTGGCGGGCCGCCGCCGAGATCGATCCGGTTTCGGCCACAGCCTCCAGCAAGGCCACCTTGCCGGGACCGATGGCGATGCTGTCGTCGCGGTAGATGCGCAGGCGGAACTGCACTTTGGATTTCATGGCAGCGCATTGTGCCGGTCCGTGCGTCCCCAGCCGCGCAAGCGGCCAACCTGTCCGCGGGCCTCGTCGGCCGAACCACGGCGCGGGCGGCTGAGCGCGCGGGCGCCAGTGGCGTCCGAGGCGATGGCACCGTCGACGTGGGCACGCGCCGCCGAGGCCGGCAGCTGCGCCCGTGCGTCGAGTTCAGCGGTTGGCGCCAGTGCGGCCCAGCAGCCAGCCGATGGCAAACGCGGTGGCCACGGCCTTCAAGGGCCGGGCGGCCACGTAGGCACAGGCCCCGTCCAGCAACTGGTTGGGCGCAGCGCGCACCCGGTCCATGCGCTGGTCCAGGCGTTGCGCGGCGCCGGCCACGCCGCTGGCCATGCGGTCCACGGTCTGGTGGGCGCCGGCAGAAGCGCGGTCCAGGGCGTTGTGCACGGGCTGGGCCACCCGGTCGATGGTGGAGTGCAGGTTTTCACCCACCTCGTGCACGCCGCGCTGCAACTTGCCGTCGTCCAGGGGCGGGGTGAACGCCGGGGTATCGTTGTGCATGCTGAACTCCTGTTCGTGGTAGATCGGCTCCAGCGTACGCAAAGCTCCGCCCGCCCGCTGTCGGAGAGCGGCGATACGGCTGTAGGACACGCGCTGGCGTGGCGTTCAGGCTGCCGTCGGCTGCCGCTGGTCGTGCACGAATGCAGCGAACTCTGCAGCGGGAAGTGGCTTGCTGAACAGGAAGCCCTGCAGTTCGTCGCAGCCCCGCTCGCGCAGGAAGGCCTGCTGCACCCGGTTCTCCACACCTTCGGCGACGACATGCAGCTTGAGCGTGCGCGCCATCTGCAGGATGGCCTCGGTCAGGCCGCGGTCCTCCGGATCGGTGGCCAGGTCGGCGATGAAGGAGCGGTCGATCTTGAGCGTGTCGATCGGGAACTGCTTGAGTGTGGACAGCGAGGAATAGCCGGTGCCGAAGTCGTCGATGGCGATCCGCACGCCCAGCGACTTCAGCGAGCGCAGCAGCCGGCGGCCGGCTTCGGCGTCCTGCATGATGGCGCTCTCGGTGATCTCCAGCTCCAGCCGGCGGCCGTCCAGCCCGGTCTCGTGCAGGATGGACACGATGTCGGTCAACAGGTCGGGATCGCTGAACTGGCGCGGCGACAGGTTCACCGCCACCGTCAGGCCGTCCAGACCCTGGGCTAGCCAGGCCATGTTCTGCCGACAGGCTTGGCGCAGCGCCCACTTGCCCAGCGGCACGATCAGCCCGGTTTCCTCGGCCACGGGGATGAACTGCTCCGGCGAGACCATGCCCAACCCCGGGCTGGGCCAGCGCAGCAGTGCCTCCATGCCCGTGATGCGGCCACTGCGCAGGTCCAGCTTGGGCTGGTAGTGCAGCTCCAGCTCCCCGAGTTCCAGCGCGCAGCGCAGCCTCGATTCCAGTTCCAGCCGGGCGATCGAGTTGTCGTCGTGCGCGGGCGAGTAGAAGGCGAAGCTGTTCTTGCCTGCGGCCTTGGCCTGGTACATGGCGATGTCGGCGTACTTCATGAGCGTCTGGCCATCGCGGCCGTCGCGCCCATGGCGGCTGATGCCCACGCTGGCCGTCACACGCAGCTCGTAGCCCGGAACGATGAAGGGCCTGGCGATCGCCTGCAGGATCTTGTGCGCCACGGCCTCGGCATGGCGGTCGCTGCGCAACTCGTCCACGAGCACCACGAATTCGTCGCCGCCCAGGCGCGCGATCGCATCGCCGGCGCGCAGGGTCTGGCGCAGGCGGCGCGCCACCTCCTGCAGCAACGCATCGCCGGCACCATGCCCCAGGGTGTCGTTGATCTGCTTGAAGCGGTCCAGGTCGACGAAGAACAGGCCGAAAGGGTGGTGTCCGCGTTCGGCGCGGGCCACCGCGTCGGCCAGCAGCGCACCGAACTGGTTGCGGTTGGGCAAGGCTGTCAGGCTGTCGTGGTAAGCCAGGTACTCGATGCGCTCGGCCGCTTCCTGCTGGCGCGTGATGCCGTCCTGCAGCAGCGCATTGCTGCGTGCCAGATCGGCATTGCGCTCCTGCAGCGCATCGTGCTGGCGCTGCAGGTCCGCCGCCATGCGGTTGACGGCCGCGGCCAGCCGGCCGACCTCGTCGTTGGAACGCACGCGCAGGCGCGCGCCGTGGTTGCCGGCCGCCACCAACGCCACCGTGCGTTCGAGCTCGGCCAGCGGCCGCACCAGCGCATGGGTGACGCGAAAGGCCATGATCCAGCCCAGCACGGCCAGGATGAAGGTCGCCAGCACGGTCAGCAACGCGGCCTGCTTGGCCTCGGCCATCAGCGTGTCGTAGACCTGGGTGTACTCGAACACCACGGCGCCGGCTGCCCGCACGCCGGCTGTGCCATCGGGCGCCGGCAGCGGCACCACCACCTGGCGCGCGTCGGTGCCGTCGAACACATCGGGCCCGACGAAGTCGCGTGGCCGGCCTTCGGCCACGGCCTGCGCGATCTCGGGCACCTGGTGGGCCTGGCCGACGATGCGGCGGTCGGTGGCGGCGACCACGACGCCGCTGGCGTCGACGAGGAAGATGTCGCGGTCGAACAGCACGCCCAGGCTGTCGAAGTAGCTTTGCCGGGCGCTTTGCGCTGCGCCCGGCTGCTCGGAAATGCGCGCCACCGCCGCGGCCACGTGCTCGGCCTGCTGCAGGGCTGCACGCTGCGCGCCGACCAGCTGCAGCACCACCGCTGCGCCGGCCAGCACGATGAAGCCCGCCAGCATCACGAGAAAGGCACCCAGCAGCTTCAGGCGGATGCTCATCTCGGGGAACAGATTGGGGAACAGGCCCATGGCGGCGTCCAGCTCTTTGGCGATGCCGGACTGTGCAGCCGCCCCCTCCCCCGAATGTGGCGCAATCGTGTCGAAGCGGCCCTCAGCCCGCGCCGATGCGGAAAACGCCCACCTGCTGCGCCAGCTGGTCGGCCTGGCTGCGCATCGCGGCAGCCGAAGCCGCGGACTGCTCCACCAGCGCGGCGTTCTGCTGCGTCACCGCGTCCATGTCGGCGATCGCCTGGTTGATCTGGTCGATGCCCTGCGATTGCTCCTGGCTGGCGGCGGCGATCTCGGCGACGATGGCCGACACGCGCTGCACGCTGTCCACGATGTCCTGCATGGTGGCGCCGGCCTGGTGCACCAGGCTGCTGCTGTGCTCGGCGTTCTGCACCGATGCCTGGATCAGCGTGCGGACCTCCTTGGCGGCCTCGGCCGAGCGTTGCGCCAGATGGCGGACTTCCCCGGCCACCACCGCGAAACCCCGGCCCTGTTCGCCGGCGCGCGCCGCCTCCACGGCCGCATTCAGCGCGAGGATGTTGGTCTGGAAGGCGATGCCGTCGATCACGCCGATGATGTCCACGATCTTGCGCGAGGAGGCCGTCAGCGTCTCCATCGTCGCCACCACCTCGGTCACCACCGCTCCACCCTTGCCCGCCACCTGCGAGGCCGTGGCCGAGAGCTGGCTGGCCTGGCGTGCGTTGTCGGCGTTCTGCTTGACGGTGCCGGTCAGCTGCTCCATCGAGGCGGCGGTCTGCTCCAGCGCGCTGGCCTGGCGCTCGGTCCGTGCCGACAGGTCGTGGTTGCCGGCCGCGATCTCGCTGGACGCCGCGGCGATCGCATCGGCGCCCTGGCGCACGCCGCCCACGATGCCGGCAATGCTGTCGCGCATGCCGCGCATGGCATGCAGCAGGCTGTGCTCGCCCTTCGCCGGCACGGCGATGGCCACGTCGAGTTCGCCCTGGGCGATGCGCTGCGCAACCTCGACCGCGTAGGCCGGCTCACCGCCGAGCTGGCGCAGCAGGCCGCGCGCGACCAGCAGGCCGACGCCGACCAGCACCGCTCCCAACACCACCGCCGCGAGGCCGAAACGCAGCAGGCGCTGGTGGAATGCGGCGTCCACCGTGTCCACGTACACACCCGAGCCGATGATCCAGCCCCAGGGCTGGAAGGCCTTCACGTAGGAGGTCTTGGGCACCGGGTTCTCGCTGCCGGGCTTGGGCCACAGGTAGGGCACATGGCCGGCACCGGAGGCCCGCGCCACGTTGGCGAACTCGACGAACAGGCGCTTGCCCGTGGGGTCCTTGTTCTCCGACAGGTTCTTGCCGTCCAGTTCGGGCCGGATCGGGTGCATCACCATGGTCGGCGTGAAGTCGTTGATCCAGAAGTACTCCTCGCCGCTGTAGCGCATGGCCTTGACGGTGGCCATGGCCTGGCGCTTGGCATCGGTCTCGGGTAGCCGGCCGGCGGCGGCCTCGCGCTGGTAGTGCACGAGCACGCTGTGGGCCGCCTCCACGTTCTGGCGCACGCTGGCCTGGCGTTCCTCCATGATGAGGCTGCGCTCGGACAACAGGAAGGCGGCCGACAGCGCCAGTACGCCGGCCAGCGCACAGGCGATCAGGATGCCCAGGCGCTGGGCGGTGCCGAGGGAACGCGGAGCAGGTATTGCAGCCATGTCACTTCCGGCCCTTTCGGCCGCCAAAGCTCAGAATGCACCCACAATATCCGAACCCATTGGTTCGGAAATAGAGCAAAACCAGTAGTCGTCAGGGGACGGGGGTGAGCTTGGCCACCGCCAGTGCCAGCCATTTCACGCCATGGCGCGGGAAATCGATCTGGGCGCGCGCATCGTCCCCGTTGCCTTCGAGCAACTTGACCGTGCCTTCGCCGAACTTGGTGTGGAACACCTTCATGCCGGCGCGCAGGCCGTGCGACGGCGCGGCCTTCTGCGGCGGCAGCGGCGCGGCTGCCGACGGGAAGTTGCCGGCCTCGATGCCGAAGCGCCCGGGCGCCGTACCGCGGCTGCCCATGCCGAAGCCGGACTGGCGCGGCGTGATCCACTTGAGCGCGTCCTCTGGCAATTCCTCGAAGAAGCGGCTGCGCAGGTTGTAGCGGGTCTGGCCGTGCAGCAGCCGGGTCTGCGAGAAGCTCAGGTACAGGCGGTCGCGCGCGCGCGTGATGGCCACGTACATCAGCCGGCGCTCCTCCTCCAGGCCGTCGCGCTCGGTCATGCTGTTCTCGTGCGGGAACAGCCCCTCCTCCATGCCGCCGATGAACACGCAGTCGAACTCCAGGCCCTTGGCCGAGTGCACGGTCATGAGCTGCACGGCGTCCTGGCCGGCCTGGGCCTGGTTGTCGCCGGCTTCCAGTGCGGCGTGGGTCAGGAAGGCGGCCAGCGGCGACAGGGTCTCGCCGGTGTCGGGCGCCACATCGGGCAAGGGCGCGTCGACGACAGGTGCGTTCGGGTCCAGCCCCTGGCTGGCGGGTGACTGGGAAAGGCCGTGCTCGTCCAGCGGCAGTGCCACGGCGTCGCGGCCGAAGCCCTCCTGCGTCACGAAGCTCTCGGCCGCGTTGACGAGCTCCTCCAGGTTCTCCACCCGGTCGGCGCCCTCGCGGTCGGCCTTGTAGTGCTCCACCAGCCCGCTGCCATCCAGCACCTGCTCGATGATCTCGCGCAGGGTGAGGCCGGCGGTTTGCTCGCGCAGCACGTCGATGCGCGCGACGAAGGCCGTCAGGTTGCTGCCGGCCTTGCCCGTCAGGCTGCTGGCCGCGTCGTTCAACGAGCAGCCCAGCGTGCGCGCGGCGTCCTGCAGCTGCTCGATGCTGCGCACGCCGATGCCGCGCGGCGGGAAGTTCACCACCCGCAGGAAGCTGGTGTCGTCGTGCCGGTTCTCCAGCAGCCGCAGGTAGGCCAGCGCATGCTTGATCTCCGCCCGCTCGAAGAAGCGCAGCCCGCCATACACGCGGTAGGGCATGGCGGCGTTGAACAGCGCGGTCTCGATCACCCGGCTCTGCGCATTGCTGCGGTACAGGATCGCGATTTCCTTGCGCGGCACGCCGTCGCGCACGAGCTGGCGGATCTCGTCCACCATCCACTGCGCCTCGGCGAAGTCGCTGGTCTGCTCCACCACGCGCACGGGCTCGCCCGGCCCCTGGTCGGTGCGCAGGTTCTTGCCCAGGCGCCGGCTGTTGTGCTCGATCAGGGCGTTGGCCGAATCCAGGATGTTGCCGTGGCTGCGGTAGTTCTGCTCCAGCTTGATCTGCTGGCGCACGTCGAACTCGCGGACGAAATCCGACATGTTGCCCACGCGCGCACCGCGGAAGGCGTAGATGCTCTGGTCGTCGTCGCCCACGGCCAGCACGCTGCCGGCATGGCCTTCGGGCAGGCCGCGGTCGATCTCGGCCTTGCCCGCCAGCATCTTGATCCAGGCGTACTGCAGCGTGTTGGTGTCCTGGAACTCGTCGATGAGGATGTGGCGAAAGCGCCGCTGGTAGTGCTCGCGGATCGGGTCGTTGTCGCGCAGCAGCTCGAAGCTGCGCAGCAGCAGCTCGGCGAAGTCGACCACGCCCTCGCGCTGGCATTGCTCGTCGTACAGGCGGTAGAGCTCGATCTTCTTGCGGGTGTCCTCGTCGCGGCCCGTCAGGTTGTGGGCACGCAGGCCCTCCTCCTTGTTGCCGCTGATGTACCACTGCAGCTGCTTGGCCGGAAAGCGCTCGTCGTCGATGTTGTGCTGCTTCAGCAACCGCTTGATGGCCGAGAGCTGGTCCTGCGTGTCCAGGATCTGGAAGCTCTGCGGCAGCGCCGCCAGCTTGTAGTGGGCGCGCAGGAAGCGGTTGCACAGGCCATGGAAGGTGCCGATCCACATGCCGCGCACGTTGACGGGCAGCATGGCGCCGAGCCGCGTCATCATTTCCTTGGCGGCCTTGTTGGTGAAGGTCACGGCCAGGATGCCGCCGGGCGACACCTGCCCCGTGGACATCAGCCAGGCGATGCGCGTGGTCAGCACGCGCGTCTTGCCGGAGCCGGCGCCGGCCAGGATCAGTGCGTGCTCCTGCGGCAGCGTGACGGCTGCCAGCTGTTCGGGGTTGAGCTGGCGCAACAGCGGCGAAGCGGCGTCGGCCGCCGGGGGATCGAAAGGAAGCATGCGGCGATTGTAGGAAGCGGCTGCTGTGGTAATTTCCGCCGCAGTACGGCCCCACGCGACACGCCAAGGAGGCTCACCATGTTTTCCGTCTACGGCGTCACCGGGCGCCAGTTCACCGGCTCGGCCGAACAGCTGCGCCAGATCGAGCGCGTGAACGCCGCTGCGCGCACGCGCCGCATCGACCCCAACGAGGACGTGCTGCCCGAACGTGTCTCGGCCGACCCGACGCTGAACACGCCGCTGGAGCCGGTGGCCGTGCCGGCCGCGGGCACCACGGTGGCGCGGCGCACGGCGCTGGCCGCCTACGCCCAGACCGGCGCGCCGGAGACCCAGCGCCAGCCGCTCACGCGCGTGGCCGAGATCATGCACACGCCCGCGTTCACGCTGCCCGAGAACACCACCGTGCTGCAAGCCTGGAGGCTGCTGGCCTACCACGGCTACGCGCAGGCGCCGGTGGTCAGTGCGTCGGGCATGCTGGTGGGGCTGCTGTTGCGGGCCGACCTGCTGCCGCCCGAACGCATGGCCGTGCCGGATCTGGCGCAGGAAGGCTGGGCCGCGCTGATGGCGCAGCCGGTGTCCGAACTGATGTGGACGCCCGTGCCCAGCACCTCGGCCGACAACGAGATCCGCCGCGTCGCGGCCGTGCTGCACGAGGACGGCCTGCCCGGCCTGCCTGTGGTGGACGATGCGGGCGCCGTGGTCGGCTTCGTCTCGCGCAGCGACATCGTGCGCGCCGTCGCGCACGAGCCGCCGCTGGACCTGTGGAGCTGACTTACTGCAGCATCAGCGAGCGTTCGCCCTTGCACTTGCCCGCGCGTGCTGGGGGGTTGCACAGGCCGCACAGGTAGGTGCGCGGGTTTTCGTAGAGCTCGGAGACGAACTTGCCGCCGCAGCTGCTGCAGGCCGTCATGTTGAGCATGTTGGCATCGACGAACTTGACCAGGCGCCAGGCCCGCGTGAACGACAGCAGCGGATCGATCTCGGCCGCGCCGACCTGCTCCAGGTACAGCCGGTAGGCCTTGGTCAGCATGTCGATCGGGTCCATGTCCATGCTCTTGGACAGGTACTCGTAGATGTTCAGAAACAGCGAGGAGTGGATGTTCTCCTGCCAGGACAGGAACCAGTCCGTGGAGAACGGCAGCTGGCCCTTGGACGGCGACTTGCCTGCCACTTCCTTGTATAGCCGCAGCAACCGCTCGTACGAGAGATCCGTCTCCGACTCCAGCACCTGCATGCGCGCGCCCATCTGGATCAGCATCGCGGCGCGCTCGATCTGGCGCGAATCGTTCAACACACTCTTGGTCGAGGCAGCGGCCATGGTTCCAGCTCCTGTGGACGGTGGGGGCTTAGATGACTTCGGCCAGGCGGCCGGCCATCAGGATGTTGGCGTGCAGCTTGTTGGTGGCCTCGTTGCCCACCTTCTTCACATCGTGGTTGGTCAGCAGGTTCCAGACCAGGTTGTCGTCCACGCGGAAGTGGCACAGCAGCATGTTGCTGGAGGCCAGCTTCAGGATCTGCGCCGCGGAGAGCGAACCCAGGATGTCGGCCGCCTCTTCCTGGATGCCCAGGCGGAACAGCGCCGCCGCCTTGTCCTGGCGGATCAGGTTCTGCGCCAGCATCAGGTAGGTGAGGTTGGCTTCGCGGATCTCGGCAATGATCTGGTCGGTGTTCATGGCGGCAACTCCTTTGCATGTCAGCGGATCCGAAGGCCTGCATTTACTGCAGGAGAGGGGTCTTGATCCGTTGAAATGGATTGTGGTTGCCACCCAAAAGCTTTTGAGTCGGGGGATGGATGGACGCTGCGTCTCCCCTGCCCGCCGCCTTTGTAGGAAAAAGGCCTACAGCGCCGTCGCGCCGCCGACTACAGCTTTTCAGGCTGCCGGCTGGTCCGGGTGGGAAGGCCGGCCGCCGCCGTCCTGCTGCCCTTCTTCCTCGTCTTCGTCGAGCAGGAAGCGGTTGATCAGCTGGAACAGGCGCTCGTAGAACTCCTGGGCGTCGATGGTCTCGCTGCCGATGCGCACCAGCGAATCGTCGCTCGCCGCGAACGGCAGCGACACCGAGCCCACCGCGCCCACGCCCAGGCTGGCCGCGGTGGCACTCTTCTTGAGCGAGAAGCGGTCCTGTTGCGCGGTGACGAAGCCCAGCGTGCTCTTGCCGCTGCGCGTCTCGGGCGCGCAGACGATGCGGATCTCCATCTGCACGTGCGTGTCCACCGCCGGCTGGAAGTTCTTGCGGCCGTCCACCAGGTCCTTGGTCGCCGTGTTGATCAGGTAGCCCTGGCTCAGCAGAGCGCGGCGCGCGGCCTCGCAGGTTTCCGAGGGCGTGGCGCCGAAGCTGCGCGAGTAGGTGGAGCTCGAATCGAAATGCTCCTGCGGCGCCAGCTTCTGCCGTGGCAGCTGGCAGCCCGTCAGCAGCGCGAGCGACAGCGCGCCGAGAGCAAGGATGCGGGAGGGCCGGTGGATCATGTCGTTGGGAAGCGGGCTGCGCGAAAGTGTAGGCCACGCCCATGGCAGGAAGTTCCCAGCGGCCGCACGCGCGGCAAGGACATGCATCAGTCGCCCCGCAGGACCTGCTGGGCTCCTTCGTCCAGGCCAGCACATGGCGTCGCACGGGCCAGCGACATCCAGACATGGAAGGGCAACGCCAGCCGCTCGCGCCGCTGGGCATTGCGCTGCACCGACAGCTGGCCGTCTTCCTGCTGCTGCAGCACGCCGCAGTCGGCCGGCACGTCGTCGGCATCGCCGATGGCGCGGCCACGCGCGTCGCGGCCCAACACATACCAGCACTGGCCACCCAGGTCCAGGTAGGCCTGGCGCTTGGCCGGCTTGCGCAAGTCGCCGAGCAGGTCGGCGCGGCTGACCTTGATCTCGTGCACCACCGGGTCCACGTAGCTGGCCACCGAGGTGTTGCGGATCGAGAACACGTCCGGGCAGGCCATGCACCAGCTGGGCGCCTCGCCCTCGACAGCCGGCGGCAGCAGCGCGCGCAGGGCCAGGCCCCGCCAGGCGATGCGCCCCGCCCGCCCCTGCTCGCGCGCGACACGCTCGACCAGCGCCTCGTGCGCCGAGCGCGCCCGCTGGTTGCGCACGGCGGCCTGCGCCACGGCCTGGATGCCGGCCTCCGTCAGGCGCACGCTGTCGCGCCCGTCGGCATGCAGGCGCTCGAGCAGGCCCAGCGCCAGCAATTCGAGTTCCACGACGTCCTGCCAGGGCCAGCCGGCCGAACGGTAGACCTCACGCAGGCGGCGGGCATGCGGGCGAGAAAGCGCGGTCGCGTGTCCCATGTCGTTCCAATCGGAGCGGCATTGTGCCCTTGGCCGACTGTCAGAAAGTGCAAGGCATACTGTGCCCCTCATGCAAGGAGCGACGGAGATCCCATGCACCTGAACTACGAAGACTCGGCCGGCTCCCAACTGGCCCTGCTGGCCGCAGTCAAGCTGCTGCTGGCACCGCACCGGGGTGACCTCGACTCCATCAAAGGCCTGCGCCATGAGCTGGACAACACGCGGGAACTGCTGGCCTCGCTGCCCGGCACCGAGCGCAAGCTGCTGTCCTTCGAAGTCACCGCCGAGTCGCTGATGGCTGTGCTGGCCCCGCCCAGCCAAAGTCAGTATTGACCCCCTTGCCAGACGCCCCATGAAGCTCCGTCCCTCCGCCCTGCGTGCGCTGGCCCCGGCCGCGCTGGCACTGCTCGCCGCCTGTGGCAGCACGCCCCTGCCGCCCTGGCCTTCCGACCGCCCCACCGCGCGCACGGCGCCGGCCGTCGTCAACATGGGCAGCGCCGCTGCGCCAGCCGCTGCCGCCAGTGCGCCCGGCCCGGCCAGCCCGGCCCCGGCCGTCGTCGTCGAGGCCGTGCCGCCGCCGGGCGCAGCCAGCGCGGCAGCGCCCGCCGAAGTCGCCGCGGGCATCGCCCCGGCGCCCTATGGCCCCGAGGTCGCCGCGCGCTTCCCCGAGCCGTCCACCACCTACCAGACGCCGGGCCTGGAATCCGGCCGCGACCAGTTCAGCAGCAACAGCGAGATCTCCGGCTGGCTGCGCGACCTGGCGGCCGCGAGCGGCGGCCGCAGCCGCATCGGCCTGCTGGGCCTGGGTGCATCGCAGAGCGGCACGCCGCTGGAAGCCCTCGTGCTGACGCGCGCAGCCTCCACCGACCCGGCCGCGCTGCTGGCCAGCGGCAAGCCCACGGTGCTCCTGGTCGGCCAGCAGCATGGCGACGAGCCGGCCCCTGCCGAAGCCCTTTTGGTGCTCGCGCGTGAACTGGCCCGGGGCCGGCTCGAGCCGCTGCTGGACCGCATCAACGTGGTGCTGCTGCCGCGCGCCAATCCCGATGGTGCGGCCGCCGGCAAGCGCGTGACGGCTGGCGGCATCGACATGAACCGCGACCACCTGCTGCTGCGCACGCCGGAGGCCCGCGCACTGGCACGCCTGCAGCGCGACTACCAGCCCGCCGTGACCGTGGATGCGCACGAGTACACCGTGGTCGGCCGCTTCCTCGAGAAGTTCGGCGCGATCCAGAAGTTCGATGCGCTGGTGCAGTACGCCACCACGGCCAACCTCTCCGAGTTCATGCCGCGCGCCTCGGAGGAATGGTTCCGCCGCCCGCTGGTGGCCGCGCTGAACCGCGAGGGCCTGTCGAACGAGTGGTACTACACCACCTCGACCGATCCGAACGACCTGCGCATCTCCATGGGCGGCACCCAGCCCGACACCGGCCGCAACGTCTTCGGCCTGCGCAACTCGGTCAGCCTGCTGCTGGAGACGCGCGGCGTGGGCATCGGCCGGCTGCACATCCAGCGCCGCGTGCACACCCAGGTCGTCGCGCTCACCAGCGTGCTGCAAAGCGCCTCGCAACGCGCCGAGGACCTCGGCAAGGTGCGCTCCTACATGGACCGCGAGGCTGCGGGCAATGCCTGCCGCGGCGAAGTGGTGACGAGCGCCGGCCCGACGCTGCAGCGCCGCGCGCTGGTGATGCTGGACCCGGCCACTGGCGCCGACCGCTCGATCGACGTCGACTGGAACTCCGCGCTCGAACTGCGGCCGCTCAAGGCCCGTGGCCGTCCTTGCGGCTACTGGCTGGCAGCCGCCTCGACCCAGGCCGTGGAACGCCTGCAGCAACTCGGCGTGCAGGTCATGCGCGTGGCCGAACCTGGCGCCGTGCTGGGCGAGAGCTACCGCGAGACGGCGCGCACCAGCGGCGAACGCAGCGATGTGCGCGGCGCCATCGCCGACGCCGCACCCATCGTGCAGGTGGAGGTGGCGCTCGCCCGCGGCGTGCTCGACACGCCCATGGGCAGCTATTACGTGCCGCTGTCGCAGCCGCTGGCCAACCTGGTCGTGGCCGCGCTGGAGCCCGACACGCAGAACAGCTTCTTCGCCAACCGCGTGGTCGATGCGCTGCAAAGCCAGGCCCGGGTGGTCGGCGAGCCCACGATGCGGCTGGAGCCCCTGCCGGCTGGCGGCTTCTGAGAGCGTCCTACACCGGGCAGCCGCCGCGGCCGACAGCGGCGGCAGCCGGCGTGCGCTGCAATGGGCGGAACACCACAAGGAGTCCCCCATGCATGCCTTCGAACTCGACCCGGACATGCTGACGCTGGCCGGCGTCTTCTACCCGACCGGCTACGTGTTCGCGATGTTCCCGACCGAGCAGGATGCCCGCAGCACCGGCGAGGCGCTGGAGCGCGAAGCCCTGTCGGAGAAGCCGGTCATGCTGCTGTCGCCGCAGCAGATCCTGGAAAAGGTGGTGCGTACCGTAGGCAGCGCAGACATCCCCCTGCCCTCGGCCGGCACCGAGGCGGCCACCGTGCGCCAGTACGCAGCGCTGGCTGGCCAGGGCCATTGGGCGGTGATGGTGCATGCGCCAGATGCGGACGACACCGAGGCCGTCATGCGCGTGGTGCGCCAGGCGCCGTTCTCGTTCGCCGAGAAGTACCGCCGCCTCGTGATCGAAGACCTGGCCTGAGCCGCCTCAGGGCGCAGGGGTAGGCAGCGGCTTGGCCTTGCTGGGCTCGGCGGCGTTGCGCCGCAACACGGCGGCCTTGCGTTCCTCAGCTTCGCGCACGCGCGCTGCATTGCGCCGCGCCTCTTCCTCGCCATGCGCAGCCTTTTCTGCGCGCTGCGCCTCGTCTTGCGCATGGCGCTGCTGCTTGTGCTCCATGCGCTCCTGGTGCTGGCGGATGGCAGCTTCGTCGGGCACACGCGGCGCAGGTTCGGCCGCCTGCGGGAGCTTGCCGCCACCGGGCCGCGGCACGGCATGGGGTGCGCGCGGGTCGGCGACGGGCCGATCGGCCTGGTCCACCGTGCGCGCGCGGCTCTTCTCCTCGAGACCGTCCAGGCGCTCGGCTGCGCGCCGTTGCCGCTCGCTGTCGTTGAGCACGATCTCCTGGCGCCGCAGGTCGGCCATGGCCTCGCGCTGCCATGCCAGGTTGCGGTTCAGGCAGTCGTTGACCGCGAAGCGCTGGTGGCAGGCGCGTTCCTCCGCCGCAAAGCGCGTGGCGATCGCCGCGCGCTCGCTGGTGATGCGCGCACGCTCGGCCGCCACCTGCTCAGGGCCCATGGGAGTGGAGCTCTGGCCCCAGGCCTGGGCAGCGCACAGCAGCGCCAACGCGGCGCACAGGCGTGCGGCCTTCATGTGAGCCCCGTGTCCACGGTGCGGTGCTCCAGCGCGAGGAATTCGACGGATTGCATTTCGTTCAAGCGTGACACGGTTCGCGGGAACTCGTGGGCCAGAGGGCCTTCCGTATACAGCTCCTCGGGCAGCACGGCGGCAGACATGATGAGCTTGACCCGCCGGTCGTACAGCACGTCGACGAGCCAGGTGAAGCGCCGGGCTTCGGAGGCCATGCGCACCGGCATGGCCGGCACGTCGGACAGCAGCACGGTGTGGAAGCGGCTGGCCAGTTCCAGGTAGTCGTTCTGCGAGCGCGGGCCGCCGCACAGCGTGCGGAAGTCGAACCACACCACGCCGCCAGCCTTGCGCCGCGCACGGATCTCGCGCGCCTCGATGTGCAGCAGCGGGTCTTCGTCGCTGTGGTCGGCCAGGCGGTTGAAGGCCTCGGTCATCTGCGCATCGGCCTCGGGACCGAGCGGTGTGTGGTAGAGCTTGACCTGCTCCATGGTGCGGCGCCGGTAGTCGGTACCGTTGTCCACGTTGACCACCTCCATCTGCGCGTTCAGCAACGCGATGGCGGGCAGGATGCGGTCGCGGTGCAGGCCATCGGGGTACAGGCCGTCCGGCATGAAATTGGACGTGGTCACGAAGCCCACGTCGTTGTCGAACAGCGACTGCAGCAGCCGGTGCAGGATCATCGCGTCCGTGATGTCGGCGACGTGGAACTCGTCGAAGCAGATCAGCTTGTAGCGCTTGGCGATGCGCCGGCCGAGTTCGTCCAGCGGGTTCACCGTGCCCTGCAGGTCCACCAGTTCGCGGTGCACCTCGCGCATGAACTCATGGAAGTGCAACCGCGTCTTGCGCTTGATCGGCACGGCGTTGAAGAAGCAGTCCATCAGGAAGCTCTTGCCGCGCCCCACCCCGCCGTACATGTAGACGCCCTTGGGAATGGGCAGCCGGTGGATCAGCTTCTTGAACGCGTTGGAACGCTTGTCCTTGTAGGCCGCCCATTCGGCGGCGCAGCGCTCCAGCGCGTCCACTGCGCGCAGCTGCGCAGGGTCGCTCTGGTAGCCGCGGGCGGCCAGCTCCGCGTCGTAGGCCGCCCGTACCGGGCCTGTCATCCGTGGGCCGGCTTCAGAAGTTCAGCGTGCGCTTGTCGACGGCCAGCGCAGCTTCCTTGGTCGCCTCGGACAACGACGGGTGCGCGTGGCAGATGCGGGCGATGTCTTCGGCGCTGGCCTTGAACTCCATGGCCACCACGGCTTCGGAGATCAGCTCGCTGACTTGCGGGCCCACCATGTGCACGCCCAGGATCTCGTCGGTCTTGGCATCGGCCAGGAACTTGACCATGCCGGTCGTGTCGCCCAGCGCGCGCGCGCGGCCGTTGGCCAGGAACGGGAAGGTGCCGGCCTTGTAAGCCACGCCATCGGCCTTGAGCTGCTGCTCCGTGCGGCCGACCCAGGCGATCTCGGGGCTGGTGTAGATGACCCAGGGCACGGTGTTGAAGTTGACATGCCCGTGCTGGCCGGCGATGCGCTCGGCCACGGCCACGCCTTCTTCCTCGGCCTTGTGCGCGAGCATGGGGCCGCGCACCACGTCCCCGATGGCCCACACATTGGGCAGGCTGGTCTTGCAGTCGTCGTCCACGACGATGGCGCCGCGCTCGTCGAGCTTCAGCCCCACGGCCTCGCCGTTCAGGCCGATGGTGTTGGGCACGCGGCCGATCGAGACGATCAGCTTGTCCACGTCCAGCTGCTGGGCTTCGCCCTTGGCATTGGTGTAGGCCACCGACACACCGCCCTTGCCGGCCTTGACTTCGCCGACCTTGACGCCCAGCTCGATCTTCAGGCCCTGCTTGTCGAAGGCCTTCTTGGCCTCCTTGGCGATCTGCTCGTCGACCGCGCCGAGGAAGGTCGGCAGGCCTTCCAGGATGGTGACTTCTGCGCCCAGGCGGCGCCAGACCGAGCCCATCTCCAGGCCGATCACGCCGGAGCCGATCAGCGCGAGCTTCTTGGGCACCGCGCCGACGCGCAGCGCGCCGTCGTTGGACAGCACGGTCTCCTCGTCGAAGGGCACGCCCGGCAGCGCGCGGGCGTTCGAGCCCGTGGCCAGGATGATGTGCTTGCCGGTGATGGATTCTTCCTTGGCGCCGGCGACCTTGATCTCGTAGGCGCCAGCCTCTGCCTTGGTGAACGAGCCGCGGCCGTGGAAGAAGGTGACCTTGTTCTTCTTGAACAGGTACAGGATGCCGTCGTTGTTCTGCTTCACGACGCTGTCCTTGCGGGCCAGCATCTTGGCGACGTCGATCTTGACGTCGGAGACGCTGATGCCATGGTCGGCGAAGTGCTTGTTGGCGTGCTCGAAGTGCTCGGACGATTGCAGCAGCGCCTTGGAGGGGATGCAGCCCACGTTGGTGCAGGTGCCGCCCGGGGCCGGGCCGCCCTTGCCGTTCTTCCACTCGTCGATGCAGGCGACCTGGAAACCGAGTTGGGCGGCGCGGATGGCGGCGATGTAGCCGCCGGGGCCGCCGCCGATGACGACGACGTCAAATGCTTGGGACATGGTGAGAGATTCCTGAATTCAATGGAACAACGCCCCGGGGGCGGGGCGTTGGCTGGAGCTGGCTGCGGTCAGATGTCGAACAGCAGGCGCGAGGGATCTTCCAGCGCTTCCTTCATCGCCACCAGGCCCAGCACGGCTTCGCGGCCGTCGATGATGCGGTGGTCGTAGCTCATCGCCAGGTAGTTCATCGGGCGGATCACGATCTGGCCGTTCTCCACCACCGCGCGGTCCTTGGTCGCATGCACGCCCAGGATGGCCGACTGCGGCGGGTTGATGATGGGCGTGGACAGCATCGAGCCGAAGGTGCCACCGTTGGAGATGGAGAAGGTGCCACCGGTCATCTCTTCGATGCCCAGCTTGCCGTCGGCCGCCTTCTTGCCGTACTCGGCGATCTTCTTCTCGATCGCAGCGAAGCTCATCTGGTCTGCATTGCGCAGGATGGGCACCACCAGGCCGCGCGGCGAACCGACCGCGATGCCGATGTCGAAGTAGCCGTGGTAGACGATGTCGTTGCCGTCCACGCTGGCGTTCAGCACCGGGTACTTCTTGAGCGCGTGCACGGCCGCCTTCACGAAGAAGCTCATGAAGCCGATCTTGACGCCGTGCTCCTTGGTGAACTGGTCCTGGAACTTCTTGCGCATGTCCATGACCGGGGCCATGTTCACTTCGTTGAAGGTCGTCAGGATGGCGTTGGTCGACTGCGACTGCAGCAGACGCTCGGCCACGCGGGCCCGCAGGCGGCTCATGGGCACGCGCTGCTCCGGGCGATCGCCCAGGTTCGGCGCCGAGGGGGCGGCCACCTGCGGCAGCACGCTCTTGGGCGCGCCGGTCGGAATGGCGACCGGAGCGGCGGCGGGCTTGGCGGCGCCGGCGGCCACGGCACCCAGCACATCGCCCTTCGTGACGCGGCCGTCCTTGCCGGTGCCGGCCACGGCGCTGGCGGACAGGTTGTTCTCGGCCAGCAGCTTGGCAGCGGCCGGCATGGCCACGTCGCCCTTGCTGCCGCCAGCCGCGGGGGCTGCAGCAGCGGGTGCGCTGGCGGCGGCCGGCGCGGGGGCGGCGGCAGCAGCTGCCGGAGCCGCGGCGGGAGCCGCAGCGCCGGCCTTGCCTTCGGTGTCGATCTTCGCGATCAGCTGCTCGGCGATGACGGTGGCGCCGTCGCCTTGCACGATCTCGGCCAGCACGCCGGCGGCGGGCGCTGGCACTTCGAGCACGACCTTGTCGGTCTCGATCTCGATCAGGATCTCATCGATGGCCACGGCCTCGCCGGCCTTCTTCTTCCACTGCAGCATGGTGGCTTCGGCCACCGATTCCGACAGTTGCGGAACCTTCACTTCAACGATCGCCATTTTTCTGTTTCCGTTGTCTTGTTCGAACAATGCTTACTTGGTCAGCACGAAGCCCTTGAGCTTGGCAAAGGCGGCATCCACGAGGGCCTTTTGCTGCTCCTGGTGCAGGTGGGCGTAGCCGACGGCGGGAGACGCAGAGGCGGCGCGGCCGGCATAGCCGAGCTTCTGGCCTTCGCTCATGTTTTCGTGGATGTAGTGCTGCACGAAGAACCAGGCGCCCTGGTTCTGCGGCTCGTCCTGGCACCACACCACGTCCACCAGGCTCGGGTACTTCTTGAGCTCGGTGGCGAAGGCCTTGTGCGGGAACGGGTACAGCTGCTCGACGCGGATGATGGCCACGTCGTCCGTGCCGCGCTCCTCGCGCTTCTTGACCAGGTCGTAGTAGACCTTGCCCGAGCAGGCGATCACGCGCTTGACCTTGGCCGCGTTCTTGGCCACGGCTTCGCTCTGGTCGGGGATGACGGTCTGGAACGTGCCCTTGGTGAACTCGGTCAACGGCGAGGTCGCGTCCTTGTTCCGCAGCAGCGACTTGGGCGTCATGATGATCAGCGGCTTGCGCAGGTTGCGGACCTGTTGGCGGCGTAGCACGTGGAAGATCTGGCTCGCCGTGGTCGGCTGCACGATCTGCATGTTGGTGTCGGCAGCCAGCTGCATGAAGCGCTCCAGGCGGGCCGAGCTGTGCTCGGGGCCCTGGCCTTCGTAGCCGTGCGGCAGCATCAGCGTGATGCCGTTGACGCGGCCCCACTTCACTTCGCCGGAAGCGATGAACTGGTCGATCACCACCTGCGCGCCGTTGACGAAGTCGCCGAACTGGGCTTCCCAGATCACCAGCGTGTTCGGGTCGTTGGAAGCGTAGCCGTATTCGAACCCCAGCACCGCCTCTTCGGACAGGATGGAGTCGATCACGACGAAGGGCGCCTGGCCATCGGCCGCATGGTGCAGCGGCGTGTAGGTGCCGGTGTCCCACTTCTCGCGGTTCTGGTCATGGATCACGGCGTGGCGGTGCGTGAAGGTGCCGCGGCCGCAGTCCTCGCCCGACAGGCGCACGGGGTAGCCGCTGGCCACCAGCGAGGCGAAGGCCATGTGCTCGCCCATGCCCCAGTCCACGTTGATCTCGCCGCGGCCCATGGCGGCGCGGTCGGCATAGACCTTCTTGACCAGCTGGTGCGGCGTGACGCTTTCGGGGATGGTCGTGATGCGCTCGGCCAGGCGCTTCCACTCGGTGAGCGGAATCGCCGTGTCGCCGGCATCGGTCCAGCGCTTGTTCAGGAACGGCGCCCAGTCGACCGCGTACTTGCTCTTGAAGTTGCTGATCGTGATGTCTTCGGCGTGCTTGCCCGCGTCCATGGCGGCGCGGTAGGCGCGGGCCATGTCGTCGCCCAGCGTGTCGCCCAGGCCCTGCGCGGCCAGCTTGTCGGCGTACAGCTTGCGCGTGCCGGGATGCTGGGCGATCTTCTTGTACATCAGCGGCTGCGTCAGGCTGGGCGTGTCCTGCTCGTTGTGGCCCAGCTTGCGGAAGCAGACGATGTCGACGACGACGTCCTTGTTGAACTCCTGGCGGTAGTCCAGCGCGAGCTGGGTGGCCAGCACCACGGCTTCCGGATCGTCGCCGTTCACGTGCAGCACGGGGGCCTCGATCATCTTGACGACGTCGGTGCAGTACAGCGTGGAGCGGCTGTCGCGCGGGTCGCTGGTGGTGAAGCCGATCTGGTTGTTGATGACGATGTGGACCGTGCCGCCGGTGTAGTAGCCGCGCGTCTGGGCGAGCGCCAGCGTTTCCATGATCACGCCCTGGCCGGCGAAGGCCGCGTCGCCGTGCACCAGCACGGGCAGCACGGTGTCGCCTTCGGTGTCGCCGCGGCGGTCCAGGCGGGCCTTGACCGAGCCCTCGACCACGGGGTTCACGATCTCCAGGTGCGAGGGGTTGAAGGCCAGCGACAGGTGGACCGGGCCGCCAGGCGTGGACACGTCGCTGGAGAAGCCCTGGTGGTACTTCACGTCACCGGAGGGCAGGTCTTCCGGCGCGGTGTGGTCGAACTCGGCGAACAGGTCGGCGGGCAGCTTGCCGAGGATGTTGACCAGCACATTCAGGCGGCCGCGGTGGGCCATGCCGATCACGACTTCCTGCACGCCGCGCTGGCCGGCCAGCTGCACCAGCTCGTCCATGGAGGCGATGAAGCTCTCGCCGCCTTCCAGCGAGAAGCGCTTCTGGCCCACGTACTTGGTGTGCAGGAAACGTTCCAGGCCCTCGGCCGCGGTCAGGCGGTCCAGGATGTCCTTCTTCTTCTGGGCGTCGAAGCTGGGCTTGCTGCGGATGGTTTCCAGCTTCTGCTGCCACCAGCGCTTCTCGGTCTGGCTGGTGGCGTACATGTACTCGGCGCCGATGGTGCCGCAATACGTTTCGCGCAGCGCGTTCGTCAGGTCGCGCAGGGACATCGTCTCCTTGCCGAAGAACGTGTTGCTGGTGTTGAAGACGATTTCCTGGTCGGCGTCGGAGAAGCCGTAGAACGACAGCTCCAGCTCGGGAATGTCGTCGCGCACGTCGCGCTTCAGGGGGTCCAGATCGGCCCAGCGTGCGCCCACGTTGCGGTAGGCGGCGATGAGCTGCTGCACCGCGGTGCGCTTGCGGCCCATCTCGGAGTCGGCACCGCTGGCCACCACGACAGTGGTCTGGCCCTGCTTGGCGCGTTCGGCGAATGCATTGACCACCGGCAGATGCGGCACGTCGCGCATGTTGGAGCCGTCCACGGCCGGCACATGCTGCAGCGCATCGAAGTACTCGCGCCAGTTGTCTGGGACGCTGCCCGGGTTGGCGAGGTAGTTCTCGTACAACTCTTCGACATAGGGCGCGTTGCCCCCGAAGAGATAGGTGTTGTTCAGGTACGCCGAATAGATCGACGGTGGCGTGGCACTCATTGCGCTGACCTCCGTTCCCCTCTGGGGAACATGAGCTGGTGGATTGACCTTCCGCGACACGGCTGAACCGGTTGGCGGATGCGACTGTGGCTGGGAAGGGCCTTAGTTCGGCGCGCGATTATCACACCATCCGCAGCAGGCCGTCGGCACGTCCACGGCTGTTGCGCCGATCTCACGCGCACGGGTGCGGATCTCAGCGTCCCACCACGTCCCTGATCTGCTGCAAGGCGCCGGGGTCTTCCATGGTCGTGAGGTCGCCTGTGTCGCGGCCTTCGCAGACGGCCTGGATCGCGCGGCGCAAGAGCTTGCCGCTGCGCGTCTTGGGCAGCACGCCGACGAACTGCACGCGCGCCGGCCGCGCCAGCGCGCCGAGCTGGCCGTCCACGACCTTCATGATCTCGCCCTCCAGCCTCTGCTTCGCCGCATCGTCGGCCAGCCCGCCCGCATCGCGCGGGACGACGAAGGCCATGGCCACCTGGCCCTTGAGCGCATCGGCCACGCCGACCACGGCGACCTCGGCCACGTTGGGGTGGCCGGAGATGCTCTCCTCGATCTCACGCGTGCCCAGGCGGTGGCCGGCCACGTTGATCACGTCGTCGGTGCGGCCCAGGATGTAGTAGTAGCCGTCGGCATCGCGCACGCCCCAGTCGAAGCTGCTGTAGACGCGCCTGCCGGGGATGCTGTCCCAGTAGGTCTTGACGAAGCGGGCGTCGTCGCGCCAGACGGTCTGCATGAAGCCCGGCGGCGTCGGGCCCTGGATGACGAGCACGCCCTTGCGGTCGGGGCCCTCCAGCTCCTCGCCCGTGGCCTCGTCGAGCAGCCGCACGTCGAAGCCGTACATGGGCACGCCGGGGCTGCCGAACTTGCTGGCTTGCTTCTCCACGCCGTTGGCCACCGTCATGAGAGGCCAACCGGTCTCGGTCTGCCAGTAGTTGTCGATGATGGGCACGCCCAGCGCATCGGCGATCCAGCGGCCCGTGGGCTCGTCCAGCGGCTCGCCGGCCAGGAACAGCGCCTTGAGGCTGGAGACGTCATATTTCTTCAGGTAGGCCGGGTCTTGCTTCTTGAGCACGCGCACGGCCGTGGGCGCGCTGAACATGACCGACACTCGGTACTTCTCCACCAGCGACCACCAGATGCCCGGGTCGTTGCCGCCGTCCAGCCCGCGCGTGGGCAGGCCTTCGTACAGGATGGTGGCCATGCCGCCGATCAGCGGGCCGTAGACGATGTAGCTGTGCCCCACGACCCAGCCGATGTCGCTGGTGCAGAAGAAGGTCTCGCCCGGCTTGCCCATGAAGATGTGCGGCAGGCTGGCGGCCAGCGCCACGGCATAGCCGCCGGTGTCGCGCTGCACACCCTTGGGCTTGCCCGTCGTGCCGCTGGTGTACAGCGTGTAGCTCGTGTGCGTGGCATCGACCCAGGTGCACGGCACGACGGTGTGCAGATGCTGTGCGCGCAGCGCGGCGTAGTCGTGGTCGCGGCCCGCCGTGCGCTCCATGGGTGCCAGGCCGCGGTCGACCAGCAGCACGGCCGGTGGCTTGTGGCGCGACAGGCGGATGGCCTCGTCCAGCAGCGGCTTGTAGGGGATCACCTTGCCGCCGCGCGAGCCCGCGTCGGCGCTCACGATCACCTGGGGTTCGGCGTCCTCGATGCGCGAGGCCAGCGAGCCCGAAGCGAAGCCGCCGAACACCACCGAGTGGATCGCACCGATGCGCGCGCAGGCCAGCATCGCGAACACGGCCTCGGGCACCATGGGCATGTAGATCTGCACGCGGTCGCCCTGCCCCACGCCCAGGGCCAGCAGCGCGGCCGCCATGCGCTGCACCTCGGCATGCAGTTCGGCGAAGCTGTAGGTCTTCTCCACGCCGGTCTCGGTGGAGACATGGATCAGCGCGGCCTGCCCGGCGCGCGTGGCCAGGTGGCGGTCCATGGCGTTGTGGCACAGGTTGGTGGTGCCGCCTGCGAACCAGCGCGTGAACGGCGCGCGGCTGTCGTCGCAGATGGTCTGCGGCGCCTGCTGCCAGTCGATGAGCCGGGCCTGCTCGGCCCAGAATGCATCGCGGTCTTCGAGCGAGCGGCGGTAGAACTCTGCGTAGTCGGACATGTTTCCTCAGCTTGGTGGAATGCGGGCGCGCGCAGCATGCCCGCAGGGGTGGCGCCCCCGCAATCGGGTGTTGCACTCGGATACGCCGCTGGCACAATTTGTCGATGCCCGCCGCCATGCATGCCGACCCCCTTGTCCGCCGAGGAATGCGGACGTGAGCCCGCGGGACAAGCCAGCCATCTTCCAGCTGCTGGCCCTGCTCGAGGCCCGCTATGCCGTGCGGGTGCTGTGGGCGCTGCGCGATGGCCATGCCCAGACCTTCCGGCTGCTGCAGGACAGCGTGGGCGGTGTCACGCCCAACACGCTGAACACGCGCATCAAGGAGTTGCGCGAGGCCGGCCTGCTCACGCACGGCGCCGAGGGCTACCTGCTCACGCCGGCCGGCACCGACCTGGTCCGCCGGCTCGGTGAGTTGCCGGCTTTCGCCCAAAAGTGGGCAGCCGGCCGGCCGCGCAAAGAGCCCACCACCACGCCACCCCCCACCACTGACGGAGGAGAAACCGATGCACCACCACCTGCGGCCTGAAGCCGTGCTGCCCGAGGACCACGAAGACGCCGTGCTGATCGGCCGCGTCTGGCAGGAAGGCCTGGGCGCCGTGCTGGTCCAGGTGCGCGCCGACGGCGTGTACGACCTCTCGCGCCTGGACCCGACCTGCAGCGCGCTGCTCGAACACGACGACCCGGCCGCCGCCGTGCGGGAACATGGCGGCGAGCGCATCGCCGACACCGCGGCCGTGCTGGCCAACTCGGCCTGGGACGCGCGCGACCCCGCCCTGCCCTGGCTGCTGGCCCCGTGCGACCTGCAGGCCGTCAAGGCGGCGGGCGTGACCTTCGTCGCCTCCATGCTCGAGCGCGTGATCGAGGAGCAGGCCCGCGGCGATGCGGGCCGTGCCGAGGCCGTGCGCCGCGCCGTGGTCGGCGTGATCGGCGACAACCTGGCCAGCATCCGGCCCGGCTCGGACG
Organism: Pseudorhodoferax soli; assembly: GCF_003337555.1. Classification (GTDB taxonomy): domain Bacteria; phylum Pseudomonadota; class Gammaproteobacteria; order Burkholderiales; family Burkholderiaceae_C; genus Pseudorhodoferax; species Pseudorhodoferax soli. Next base: position 652,180 of record NZ_QPJK01000003.1, read on the forward strand.
AGGCCATGCGGCTCAAGGAGGTGCTGATCGCCCAGGGCGCCTGGTCGCAGTACCTGGAGGTCGGCATCGGCCCGGACGCCGAGATCTTCACCAAGTCGCAGCCGCTCAGCGCCGTGGGCACGGGCGCCGAGGTCGGCATCCATCCCGGCAGCGCCTGGAACAACCCCGAGCCCGAGGTCGTGCTGGCCATCGACAGCAACGGCCGCGTCAAGGGCGCTGCATTGGGCAACGACGTGAACCTGCGCGACTTCGAAGGCCGCAGCGCGCTGCTGCTGGGCAAGGCCAAGGACAACAACGGTTCGTGTGCGATCGGCCCGTTCATCCGGCTGTTCGACGGGCAATTCGGCATCGACGACGTGCGCCGCACCGACCTCTCCATGCGCGTCACCGGCGAAGACGGCTTCGCCATGGACGGCGCCAGCAGCCTGACCAAGATCAGCCGCGACCCGCTGGACCTGGCGGGCCAGGCCATCGGCAAGAACCACCAGTACCCCGACGGCCTGGTGCTGTTCCTGGGCACCATGTTTGCCCCCACGCAAGACCGCAACGGCCCGGGCCAGGGCTTCACCCACGCCATCGGCGATGTCGTCACGGTGGCCACACCGCGCCTCGGCCTGCTGGCCAACCGGGTCAACCACTGCGACAAGATCGCCCCCTGGACCTACGGCGCCGGCGCGCTGATGCGGGACCTGGGCCGCCGGGGCCTGCTGGCATAATCTGCGGCTTTTCGGCGCCCCTTTTCGGGGCGCCTGCACTTTCAGGAGCCCACATGACCACCACCGCTTCCGGCCTGCAATACGAAGACACGACCGTGGGCTCCGGCGCCGAGGCCAAGCCCGGCCAGCATGTCACCGTGCACTACACGGGCTGGCTCTACAAGGACGGCCAGCAAGGCGCCAAGTTCGACTCCAGCCGCGACCGCAACGACCCCTTCGAGTTCGGCCTGGGTGCCGGCATGGTCATCCGCGGCTGGGACGAAGGCGTGGCCGGCATGAAGGTCGGTGGCCAGCGCACGCTGATCATCCCGGCCGAACTCGGCTACGGCGCGCGGGGCGCCGGCGGCGTGATCCCGCCGAACGCCACGCTGAAGTTCGACGTGGAACTGCTGGCCGTCTCCTGAGCGCGGCCAGCACCGCACGGGCCGGCAACTCGCCGGCTTTTTTTCGCCTTCCGTGCGGCTCGACCCTTGAAACGACAGGGTCAATCCCTAACTGTTAGCCGTTGTGACCTTTTTCAAGCCATTCAAGCGCATGACAGACCCGACCCAACCGAACGACAAGTCCGCCGAGCCCTCTGCCTACACCCCCGAGGAACGCGAGGCCGCGGCATTCGCTACCGAAGCCGATGTGCTGGCGCAGACCCAGGCCGAACTGGCCTCGCTGAAAGCCAAGAGCGCCGAACTGGCCGACCAGTTCCTGCGGGCCAAGGCCGAAGCCGAGAACGCCCGCCGCCGCGCCGAGGACGAGATCGCCAAATCGCGCAAGTTCGCCGTCGAGGGCTTTGCCGAAAGCCTGCTGCCGGTGATGGACAGCCTGGAAACAGGCCTGGCGCACACCGATGCGACGGTCGCCCAGGTGCGCGAAGGCGCCGAGGCCACGCTGCGCCAGCTCAAGAGCGCGCTGGAGCGCAACAAGGTGTTGCAGATCAACCCCGCCGCCGGCGAGAAGTTCGATCCGCACCAGCACCAGGCCATCAGCATGGTGCCCGGCACCGCCCAGGAACCCAACACCGTGGTCAGCGTGCTGCAAAAGGGATACCTGATCGCCGACCGCGTGCTGCGCCCGGCGCTGGTGACGGTCGCTGCGCCGCAGTGATCTGCACCGCCAATCCACCGCGCACCCACTTGAAACCCACCGGGTTATCCACAAGTTAGCAACAGTCGGCCACCACCGCGCCAACAGTCACCAAACATCTCAGGAAGAGCAGGAGAAAGCAACATGGCAAGAATCATCGGCATCGACCTCGGCACCACGAACAGCTGCGTGTCCATCATCGAAGGCAACACCCCCAAGGTGATCGAGAACTCCGAGGGCGCGCGCACCACGCCGTCCATCGTCGCCTACCAGGAAGACGGCGAAGTGCTGGTCGGCGCCTCGGCCAAGCGCCAGGCCGTGACCAACCCCAAGAACACGCTGTACGCGGTGAAGCGCCTGATCGGCCGCAAGTTCACCGAGAAGGAAGTGCAGAAGGACATCGACCTGATGCCCTACCAGATCGTGGCCGCCGACAACGGCGACGCCTGGGTCCAGGTGCGCGGCAACAAGATCTCGGCCCAGCAGGTCTCCGCCGACATCCTGCGCAAGATGAAGAAGACCGCCGAGGATTACCTGGGCGAGCCCGTGACCGAAGCCGTCATCACGGTGCCGGCCTACTTCAACGACGCCCAGCGCCAGGCCACCAAGGACGCCGGTCGCATCGCGGGCCTGGAAGTCAAGCGCATCATCAACGAGCCGACCGCCGCCGCGCTGGCCTTCGGCATGGACAAGCAGGAAAAGGGCGACCGCAAGATCGCCGTCTATGACCTGGGCGGCGGCACCTTCGACGTGTCCATCATCGAGATCGCCGACGTCGATGGCGAGAAGCAGTTCGAAGTGCTGTCCACCAACGGCGACACCTTCCTGGGCGGCGAAGACTTCGACCAGCGCATCATCGACTACATCATTGCCGAGTTCAAAAAGGAACAAGGCGTCGACCTGTCCAAGGACGTGCTGGCCCTGCAGCGCCTGAAGGAGGCCGCGGAGAAGGCCAAGATCGAGCTGTCCAACAGCGCCGCGACCGACATCAACCTGCCCTACGTGACGGCCGATGCCTCGGGTCCGAAGCACCTGAACATCAAGCTCAGCCGCGCCAAGCTGGAAGCCCTGGTCGAAGAGCTGATCGAACGCACGATCGCGCCTTGCCGCACCGCCATCAAGGACGCTGGCGTGTCGGTGGCCGACATCCACGATGTGATCCTGGTCGGCGGCATGACCCGCATGCCCAAGGTGCAGGAGAAGGTCAAGGAGTTCTTCGGCCGCGAGCCGCGCAAGGACGTCAACCCCGATGAAGCCGTCGCCGTGGGCGCGGCCATCCAGGGCCAGGTGCTGTCGGGCGACCGCAAGGACGTGCTGCTGCTGGACGTGACGCCGCTGTCGCTGGGCATCGAGACGCTGGGTGGCGTGATGACCAAGATGATCACCAAGAACACGACCATCCCGACGAAGTTCGCGCAGACCTTCTCGACCGCCGACGACAACCAGCCGGCCGTGACGATCAAGGTGTTCCAGGGCGAACGCGAGATGGCCACCGGCAACAAGCTGCTGGGCGAGTTCAACCTCGAAGGCATCCCGCCGGCAGCGCGCGGCACGCCGCAGATCGAGGTGTCCTTCGACATCGACGCCAACGGCATCCTGCACGTGGGCGCCAAGGACAAGGGCACGGGCAAGGAAAACAAGATCACCATCAAGGCGAACTCCGGCCTGTCCGAAGCCGAGATCCAGCAGATGGTGAAGGACGCCGAGCTCAACGCGGCCGACGACAAGAAGAAGCTGGAACTGATCCAGGCGCGCAACCAGGGCGAGGCGTCCGCACACAGCGTGAAGAAGAGCCTGGCCGAGCACGGCGACAAGCTCGAGGCGGCCGAGAAGGAAGCCATCGAGGCCGCGCTCAAGGACCTGGACGAGGCGCTCAAGGGCGAGGACAAGGCTGCCATCGACGAGAAGACCACGGCGCTGATGACGGCCTCGGCCAAGCTCGGTGAGAAGGTCTACGCCGACATGCAGGCCAAGCAGGCGGCCGAAGGCGCGTCCGGTGCCGCAGGCGCAGGCGCCGCACCCGGCGCCGGCGAGCAGCAGGCATCGGCCAAGCCGGCGGACGACGATGTCGTCGACGCCGAGGTGAAGGAAGTCAAGAAGGGCTGATCGCCCTCACCCGCACGCCGCGCAGCAGCCGTCCGACAGGCTGCGCGCGGCGTTCCCGTTTGACCGAGCGCGCAGAGGCGACCCGAACGAACCATGTCCAAACGCGATTACTACGAAGTCCTCGGGGTGCCCAAGAACGCCTCGGAAGACGAAATCAAGAAGGCCTATCGCAAGCTGGCGATGAAGCACCACCCGGACCGCAACCAGGGTGACAGCGCCAAGACGGCCGAAGAGAAGTTCAAAGAGGCCAAAGAGGCCTACGAAATGCTGACCGACGGTCAGAAACGCGCCGCCTACGACCAGTTCGGCCATGCCGGCGTGGACCCGAACATGCGCGGCCCCGGTGGCCCGGGCGCGGAAGGTTTCGGCGGCTTCGCCGAGGCCTTCGGCGACATCTTCGGCGACATGTTCGGCCAGCAGCGCGGCCGCGCCGGTGCCGGCGGTGGCCGCCAGGTGTTCCGCGGCAGCGACCTGTCCTACGCGATGGAGATCACGCTCGAAGAGGCCGCCCGCGGCAAGGACGCGCAGATCCGCATCCCGAGCTGGGAGGCCTGCGACACCTGCCACGGCAGCGGCGCCAAACCTGGCACCCAGCCCAAGACCTGCACCACCTGCAATGGCCAGGGTGCGGTGCAGATGCGCCAGGGCTTCTTCAGCGTGCAGCAGACCTGCCCGACCTGCCGCGGCACCGGCAAGATCATTCCCGAGCCGTGCGCAGCCTGCCATGGCCAGGGCAAGATCAAGAAGCAGAAGACGCTGGAGGTGAAGATCCCCGCCGGCATCGACGACGGCATGCGCATCCGCTCGGTCGGCAACGGCGAGCCCGGGTCCAACGGCGGCCCGCCGGGCGACCTGTACATCGAGATGCGGATCAAGAAGCACGACATCTTCGAGCGCGACGGCGGCGACCTGCACTGCACCGTGCCGGTGAGCTTCATCACGGCCGCCCTGGGCGGCGAGATCGAGGTGCCCACGCTGTCGGGCAAGGCGGCCATCGACATCCCCGAAGGCACACAGGCGGGCAAGCAGTTCCGCCTGCGCGGCAAGGGCATCAAGGGCGTGCGCGAGAGCTATCCGGGCGACCTGTACTGCCACATCGCGGTGGAGACGCCCGTCAAGCTGACCGAGCACCAGCGCAAGCTGCTGCGCGAGCTCGAGGACTCGCTGCGCAAGGGCGGCGGCAAGCACTCGCCGTCCGGCGAGAGCTGGACCGACCGGCTGAAGAAGTTCTTCAGTGCCTGAAGCTGAACCCTGACGACGCGGGCCCCGAGCCCGCGTTTTTTCTTTCAGAACAGGCTGGTCTGCCCGTCCAGCGCAGGTCGGCGGAACTGGCCCAGGTCGGCCGCCACGCGCTCGCGGTTGAAGCCGAGCTTCGCGCAGGCCTTCTCGAAGCGCTGGCGGATCAACTCGGCCCAGATGCCGCTGCCCTTCATGCGCGTGGCGAAGTCGCTGTCGTAGTCCTTGCCGCCGCGCATCTCCTGCACCCGCGCCATCACGCGCTCGGCCCGATCGGGCAGGTGCAGCGCCAGCCACTCGCGGAACAGCGGCGCCACCTCCCAGGGCAGGCGCAGCACGGTGTAGAAGGCGCTGCGCGCACCAGCCTCCCAGGCCGCTGCCAGCACCTGCTCCATGTCGTCCGTCACGAAGGGGATCTGCGGCGCCACGCTCACGCCCACGGGCACACCAGCCTCGGCCAGCGCGCGGATGGTGCGCAGCCGGCGCTGCGGCGAGGCCGCGCGGGGCTCCAGCGTGCGCGCGATGCCGCCATCCAGGGTGGTGATGGTCACGTAGACGGCGGCCAGCTGCTGCGCGGCCATGGGCGCGATGAGGTCCAGGTCGCGCTCCACGCCGCTGGACTTGGTGATCAAGGAGAACGCATGGCGTGTCTCGTGCAGCACCTCGACCAGGCCGCGCGTGAGCCGCAGCTCGCGCTCCACGGGCTGGTAGCAGTCGGTCGCCACGCCGATGACCAGGCCTTGCGGCACATAGCGTGGCCGCGCCAGCTCGGCGCGCAGCAGCTGCGCGATGTTGCGCTTGGCGATGATCTTGGTTTCGAAGTCCAGGCCGGGCGAGAGGTTCAGGTAGCTGTGCGTGGGGCGCGCAAAGCAATAGATGCATCCATGCTCACAACCACGGTACGGGTTGATGGACTGCTCGAAATAGATGTCGGGCGATTGCTGGTGCACGATGGCGCTCTTGGCTTCCTCGAAGATGACCTCGGTCTGCAGCGGCGCAGCGGCCTCGGCGTCACCGGCCTGCAACGTGCCCCAGCCATCGTCGAAGGCGTTGCGCGCGTCCTTGGAGAAGCGGTGCGCCATCTGCGTGGCAGCGCCTCGGCCCTTGAGCGCCGTGAGGGGAATGGTGGTCTCGGTGGCCATGGCTTGAATACTGGTTGTTTAACCAGTATATTGAGCCGCCTCTCGCACGGCAAGCGCCACTGTCGATTTCCCGCCAGCCGGCGCGTCGTGCACTTGTTTCCACCCCCACAGGAGTTCCCATGGCCCGCGTCAGCACTTATCTCAACTTCAACCGGCAGACCGAGGAAGCCTTCGATTTCTACCGCAGCGTGTTCGGGGGCGACTTCATCGGCGGCGTGCACCGCATGGGCGAAGCGCCCGCCATGCCGGGCCAGCCGCCGCTGTCGGACGCCGACAGGCAGCTGGTGATGCATGTGGAACTGGCCACCTTGGGCGAGCACGTGTTGATGGGCACGGACGCACCCGAATCCATGGGCTTTCAGCTGACCCCGGGCAACAACGTGCACATCAACCTGGAGCCCGACACGCGCGCCGATGCCGACAGGCTGTTCGCTGCGCTGGGCGCGGGCGGCACGGTCCAGATGCCGCTGCAGCAGATGTTCTGGGGCGATTACTTCGGCAGCCTGACCGACCGCTTCGGCATCTGCTGGATGGTCAACTGCTCTTCGAAGACTTGAACATGGCCTCCCCCGCCCTCCCCGGCCGCGCCTGCGTGATCCCCTGCATGCGCTACCGCGACGCGCTGGCCGCGATCGACTGGCTCTGCACCACCTTCGGCTTCGAGCGCCATGCCGTCCACCTGGACGACAAGGGCCAGGTCGCCCATGCGCAACTCGTGTTCGGCAACGGCATGGTGATGCTGGGCTCGGTGAGCGACGAGCCCACGCCCTGGGGCCGGTTGATCCGCCAGCCCGACGATATCGGCGGCGCGGAGACGCAGAGCGCCTTCCTCGTGGTCTCCGATCCCGACGAGGTCTACGCCCGCGCCAAGGCCGCCGGCGCGAAGATCCTGCTGGAGATCAAGGACGAAGACTACGGCGCGCGCGGCTTCACCTGCGCCGACCCCGAAGGCCACATCTGGAACTTCGGCAACTACGATCCCTGGGCCAGCGCGGCCTGACCTGCGGCTGACCCCGGGGCAAGCGCTGGAAAAAGCTTGCCCCACGAGGGAAACACCAAAGGGAAGGCCGTCGCCCATCGATAAAATTGATCGCGATGTCCCTGGCACTGCTCGTCCTCGTTCCCTTTCTCGGCAGTGTCCTCGCGATGTTCATGCCGTCGTACGCCCGCAACCGCGAGGCGTTGCTCGCCGGCCTGGTGGCGCTGGGCTGTGCGGTCCACCTGGGCATGCAGTTCCCTCAACTGGCCGGTGGCAACGTGCTGCGCGAGGAATACCTGTGGCTGCCCACGCTGGGCGTGAACCTGGTCTTCCGCCTGGATGGCTTCGCCTGGCTGTTCGGCATGCTGGTCACGGGCATCGGCACGCTGGTTGTGCTGTACGCGCGCTACTACCTGTCGGCCTCCGACCCGGTGCCGCGCTTCTTCTCGTTCTTCCTGGCCTTCATGGGTTCCATGATGGGCGTGGTGCTGTCGGGCAACCTCGTGCAGATGGTGCTGTTCTGGGAGCTCACGAGCCTGTTCTCGTTTCTCCTCATCGGCTATTGGCACCACCGCAAGGATGCGCGCCGCGGCGCGCGCATGGCGCTCACCGTCACCGGAGCGGGCGGTCTGTGCTTGTTCGCCGGCGTGCTGCTGCTGGGCCGCATCGCGGGCAGTTACGAACTCGACGCCGTGCTCGCGGCCGGCGCGCAGATCAAGGCGCATGCGCTGTACCCGGCCGCGCTGGTGCTGGTGCTGCTGGGCGCCTTCAGCAAGAGCGCGCAGTTCCCGTTTCACTTCTGGCTGCCGCGTGCCATGGCCGCGCCCACGCCGATCTCCGCCTACCTGCACTCGGCCACCATGGTCAAGCTCGGCGTGTTCCTGCTGGCGCGGCTGTGGCCGGCGCTGGCCGGCACCGAGCAGTGGTTCTGGCTGGTCGGCGGTGCTGGCGCCATCACGCTGCTGCTGGGCGCCTACGTGGCGATGTTCCAGAACGACCTTAAGGGGTTGCTGGCGTATTCGACCATCTCCCACCTGGGCCTGATCACGCTGCTGTTGGGCATGAACAGCCCCATGGCCGCCGTCGCCGCGGTCTTCCACATCATGAACCACGCCACCTTCAAGGCTTCGCTGTTCATGGCCGCCGGCATCATCGACCACGAGAGCGGCACACGCGACATCCGCAAGCTCTCGGGCCTGGCCAGGCTGATGCCGATCACGGGGCTGCTGGCCATCATCGCAAGCGCCTCCATGGCCGGCGTGCCGCTGCTCAACGGCTTCCTGTCCAAGGAAATGTTCTTCGCCGAAACCGTGTTCCTGCAGTCCACGCCCTGGGTCGACCGCGCGCTGCCGGTGCTGGCCACCGTGGCCGGGCTGTTTAGCGTGGCCTACTCGGCGCGCTTCGTGTTCGACGTGTTCTTCGGCCCCTCGTGCGTCGGCGTCGTGCCCAAGCCGCCGCACGAGCCGCCACACTGGATGCGCGTGCCCGTCGAACTGCTGGTGCTGGCCTGCCTGGTGGTGGGTGTGGCGCCCGAATGGTCGGTCGGCCCGCTGCTGGCCGCGGCCGCCGCGCCCGTGGTGGGCGGTGCGTTGCCCGAGTACAGCCTGGCGGTCTGGCACGGCTTCAATTTGCCGCTGGCCATGAGCTTCGTGGCGCTGGTTGGCGGCGCCGCGCTGTACCTCGTGCAGCGCCGCCAGCGCGAAGCCGGCCGCCTGAGGCGCACGCCGGTGCTGCACCGCTTCGATGGCCAGCGGATCTTCGAGAACCTGCTGGCCCGTGCCTCCGAAGCCGGCCGCCGCAGCCGCCGCCTGCTCGCGACCCACCGGATGCAGACGCAGTTGCTGCTGCTGGTCTGCGTGGCGCTGGCCGGCGCCGGCGCATCGCTGTGGTTCACGCCGGTCACGCAAGGTGAGCGTTCGCCGCTGCCCTTCTCGCCCATGTTCGCAATGACCTGGCTGATCGGTTGCATCTGCGCCATCGGGGCGGCCTGGCAGGCCAAGTTCCACCGGCTGGCCTCGCTGATGCTGTCCGCCGGCGCCGGGCTGACCTGCTGCCTGACCTTCATCTGGTTCTCTGCCCCCGACCTGGCGCTCACGCAGTTGGTGGTCGAAGCCGTCACCACGGTGCTCATCCTGCTGGGCCTGCGCTGGCTGCCCATGCGCAGCAAGTTCGTCAAGCAGTCGGCACGCGAACGCATCCTGCCCTGGGGCCGGCGCGGCCGCGACCTGGCGATCGCCATCGCTTCCGGCTGCGGCATGGCGGCGCTGGCCTGGCTGGTCATGACACGCGATTCGCTGGGCAGCATCTCTCCCTTCTTCCTCGACCGCGCGCTGACCGAAGGCGGTGGCACCAATGTGGTCAATGTGATGCTGGTGGACTTCCGCGGCTTCGACACCTTCGGCGAGATCACGGTGCTGGGCATCGTCGCACTGACGGTCTATGCGCTGCTGCGGCGCTTCCGCCCCGCGCCCGAATCCATGGCACTGCCGCCGCAGCAGCTGGCCCAGTCCGACGACGGCAGCAGCGACGTGTTCAACCCGCGCCTGGCCAAGGACACGGCCGTCGGCTACCTCATGGTGCCGGCCGTGCTGGTGCGGCTGCTGCTGCCGCTGGCGGTGCTGGTCGCGGTCTACTTTTTCCTGCGCGGCCACAACGCCCCCGGCGGCGGCTTCGTCGCCGGCCTCGTCATGTCGGTCGCGCTGCTGCTGCAGTACATCGTCTCGGGCACGGAATGGGTGGAGGAGCACCTGCGCATCTATCCGCGCCGCTGGATCGCCGTCGGCCTGCTGCTCGCGCTCGCCACGGGCGCCGGCGCCATGGTGCTGCACTACCCCTTCATGACCACGCACACGGCGCACGTCACGCTGCCGGTGCTGGGCGAACTGCACATCCCCAGCGCGCTGTTCTTCGACACCGGCGTGTTCGCGCTCGTGCTGGGCTCCACCATGCTGATCCTCACGAGCCTTGCCCACCAGAGCGTGCGCAGCCACCGCTGGTCCGAGGAGCAGGAGCAGCGCCTGGCCGAAGCCCGTGCGGCCCTGTCCGGCAACGCGGAAGACCACTGAGATGGAAGCCGTCCTCGCCATCGCCATCGGTGTGCTCACCAGCTCGGGCGTTTACCTGCTGCTGCGCCCGCGCACCTTCCAGGTCATCATGGGCCTGACGCTGATCTCCTATGCCGTGAACCTGTTCATCTTCAGCATGGGCCGGCTCAAGGTCGACAGCGAGCCCGTGCTCGTGCCCGGCGTGATCGCCACGCTGGCCAACACCGCCGACCCCATGCCCCAGGCCCTGGTGCTGACCGCCATCGTGATCGGCTTCGCCATGACGGCGCTGTTTTTGGTCGTGATGCTCGCCTCCCGCGGCCTGACCGGCACCGACCATGTCGACGGGACCGAGCGCAGCGAGGTGCAGGAGTGAACAGCTTGCACCTGCTCTTCGACGACGCCATGCACCTGCTCGACCGGCTGCTGGAGTTCAGCATGCCGCACCTGATCGCGGTGCCCATCCTGCTGCCCATGCTGACGGCCGCGCTGATGCTGCTGCTCGACGAGCGGCAGCGCCGCACCAAGGCCACGCTGACGGTGGTCTCCGGCCTGCTGGGCATGCTGGTCTCGCTGGCGCTGCTGCGCTGGGTCAATGCCGCCGCCACGGGCGACGGGCCGGGCTCGATCGGCGTGTACCTCGCCGGCAACTGGATGGCGCCGTTCGGCATCGTCCTCGTGGCCGACCGGCTCTCGACCATGATGGTGGCGCTGACCGGCGTGATCGCGTTCGCGGCGTCGATCTACTCGACATCGCGCTGGGACCGCGCCGGCGTGCACTTCCACCCCATGCTGCAGCTGCAGCTGATGGGCCTGAACGGCGCCTTCCTGACGGGCGACCTGTTCAACCTGTTCGTGTTCTTCGAGGTCATGCTGGCCGCCTCCTACGGCCTCCTGCTGCACGGCTCGGGCCGCCAGCGCGTGCAGGCCGGGCTGCACTACATCGCCATCAACCTGGCGGCCTCGTCCATGTTCCTGATCGGCGCGGCCATGCTCTACGGCATGACGGGCACGCTCAACATGGCCGACCTGGGCCAGCGCATCGCCACGCTCGACCCGGCCGACCGTGGCCTCGTGCACGCCGCGGCCGCCATCCTGGCAACGGCCTTCTTTGCCAAGGCTGGCGCCTGGCCGCTCAATTTCTGGCTGGTGCCGGCCTACGGCAGCGTGGTGGCGCCCGTCGGCGCGGTGTTCGCGCTGCTGACCAAGCTCGGCGTCTACACCGTGCTGCGGCTGTGGAGCGTGATGTTCGGCGTGGACGCCGGTGCCTCGGCCCAGTTCGGCCAGACCGCCATCCTGGGCCTGGGCCTGGTCACGCTGTTCGTCGGCGCGCTCGGCGTGCTGGGCACGCAACGGCTGGCACTCCTGGCCAGCTACAGCGTGCTGGTGTCGGCCGGCACCCTGCTGGCCGCCGTGGGCCTGGGCCAGGCCGCCGTCTGGGCCGGTGCGCTGTACTACCTCATGAGCTCCACGCTGGCGGTGAGCGCGCTGTTCTTGCTGGTGGACATGGTCGAACGTTGGCGCAACGGCTCCAGCGTGGCGCCGCACGCAGCCGAGGACGACGCGCCCTTCCTCGGCGAAGACCTGCGCCTGATGTCCGATGTCAACCTGGACGACGACGCCCAGGCCCTGTACGGCCGCGCCATCCCGGCCGGCGTGGCCTTCCTGGGCTTGGCCTTCATCCTGTGCACGCTGCTGCTGGCCGGCCTGCCGCCGCTGGCGGGCTTTGTCGGCAAGTTCGCCATGCTGTCGGGCCTGCTGCAGGCACCCCGGCTCGGCCCTGCCGGCATCGCGGTGATGGTGCTGCTGATCGGCGGCGGCTTCCTGACGCTGGTGGCGCTGTGCCGCGCCGGCATCCGCCACTTCTGGAACCAGCCGCACGCCCACATGCCGGCGCTGCCGGCGCTGGAGGTGTTGCCGGTGGCCGGGCTGTTGCTGGCCGCCATCGGCCTGACCATCGGCGCCGGCCCCGTCATGCAGCACGCCCAGGCCACGGCCCATGTGCTGCACTCCGGCAAGCACTACCGCCAGGCGGTGATGGCCGCCAGCCCCGTGCCGCCGCCCCCGTTCAAGGAGAACAAGCCATGAAGCGCCTGGTGCCCTCGCCGCCGCTGTCGGCCACGCTGTTCGTGGTCTGGCTGCTGCTGCACCAATCGGTGGACGCCAGCACGCTGCTGTCGGCCTTCGTGCTGGCGCTGGTGGTGCCGCTGATCACGCAGGGCCTGCGGCCAGCCACCGTGCGCATGCGCAAGCCCCGGGTGGCCTTGCACCTGGCGGGCGCGGCGCTGTTCGACATGCTGGTCTCCGCCAAGAACGTGGCGTGGATCGTGCTGACACGGCGCAACGTGCGCCTGACCAGCTACTTCGTCGTCATCCCACTGGAGCTGCGCGACCCCAATGGCCTCGCGGTGCTGGCCATGATCATGTGCCTGACGCCGGGCACGGCCTGGGGCGAGCTCTCTCTGGACCGCAGCAAGCTCTTGATCCATGTGTTCGACCTTGTGGACGAGGCCGATTTCATCGCCCGCATCAAGCTGCGCTACGAGCTTCCGCTGCTCGAGATCTTTCAAATGGAAGGGCCCGCGCCATGACACCCATCCTGTTCTGGGGCCTCAAGATCGCCCTGTTCCTGCTGGCCGTGGCCATGCTCTGCGCGCTGTTCCGGCTGCTGGTCGGCCCGGCCGCGCAGGACCGCGTGATGGCGCTGGACTGCCTGTACATCAACGGCATGCTGACCATGCTGGTGCTCGGCATCACCTACACCAGCAATGTCTACTTCGAGGCGGCCATGCTGATCGCGCTGTTCGGCTTCGTCGGCTCCACGGTGCTGGCCAAGTTCCTGCTGCGCGGCGAGGTGATCGAATGAGCGCGAGGACGAGGGGCCCCGCTTGCGGGGATCGGCCCAGCGAATTCGATCATGGCACCGACGGCGCCACGCCTGGTTCCGCGCATCGGTGTGGAGGCGTCGAATGAGGACGCTGCCATGAACCCGCTGCCGATCTGGGCCGAGATCCTGACCGCGCTGTTCGCCGTGGCCGGCGCAGCGTTCGCCGCCATCGGCTCCTTCGGCCTGGTGCGCCTGCCCAGCTTCTACAACCGCATCCACGCGCCCACGCTGGGCGCGACCGCGGGGGCCTGGTGCCTGATGCTGGCCACTGTCGTGTACTTCTCCGTGCAGGGCACCAACCTGTTCCTGCATGCCGTGCTGATCGCGCTGTTCGTGGCGCTGACGGCGCCGGTGACGACCATCTTCCTGATGCGTGCGGCCTTGTTCCGCGACCGCCAGAAGGGGCTGGACCTGCCGCATGCCAGCCACTCCCAGCCGCTGCCCCCCGACGCAGGCGACTGAAGCCCCATGCCACGCACCGCGTCGTTCTACTGCTTCGCCACATTGCCGGACTGCACCGCGTTGGCGGCGCCTTTGCGCGTGCTGTGCACGGCGCTGGACGTGCGCGGCAACATCCTTCTGGCGCCCGAGGGCGTCAACGGCAGCATCGCCGGCCAGGCCGATGCCGTGCAGCAGGTGCTCGATCATTTGCGCGCCAACCCGCGGCTCGCCAGGCTGGCCGTGCGCAGTGCAGAGTGCACCAGCGTGCCGCTGCACCGCCTCAAGGTGCGCTGCAAGCGCGAGATCGTGACGCTGGGCGTGCCGGGCCTGGATCCGGTCGGCCAGACCGGGGTGCACGTGCCCCCCGCGCAGTGGAACGCGCTGCTGCAGCGCCCCGGCCTCGTGCTGCTGGACGTGCGCAACGGCTACGAAGTCACGGTCGGCAGCTTCGCCGGCGCCGTCGACCCCCAGACCGCGGCCTTCACCGACTGGCCGGCCTGGATCGCGGACCAGTCGCAGCCCGGCGGCCTGCTGCAGGGGCAGCCGGCCGTGGCGATGTTCTGCACCGGCGGCATCCGCTGCGAGAAGGCCTCCGCCTTGCTGCGTGCCCAGGGCTTCGGCGAGGTCTACCAGCTCGAAGGCGGCATCCTCAACTACCTGGAGCAGGTAGCGCCCGAGCACAGCCGCTGGCAGGGCGAGTGCTTCGTGTTCGACGAGCGCGTGGCCGTGGGCCATGGCCTGGCCGCCGGCAGCCACAGCCTGTGCCGTTCCTGCCGTCAGCCGCTGTCCGCAGCGGACCGCGCCTCCCCGCTGTTCGTCGAAGGCGTGCAGTGCGCGCACTGCGCCGCGCAACGCGACGAGACGCAGCGCGCCGGCTACCGCGAACGCCAGCGGCAGATGGAGCTGGCCGCTGCACGCGGGCGCGCCCACATCGGCCTGCCCGATCCGGCATGACGCCGCCGCTGCTGCTCTACTCGTTCCGCCGCTGTCCCTACGCAATGCGCGCGCGGCTGGCGTTGCTGGCCGCCGGCCAGTCTTGCGAACTGCGCGAGGTGGTGCTGCGCGACAAGCCCCAGGCACTGCGCGACACCTCGCCCAAGGCCACGGTGCCGGTGCTGGTGCTGCCCAGTGGCGAGGTGATCGACGAAAGCCTGGCCATCATGCGGTGGGCGCTGGCGCAGCAGGACCCGCTGGGCTGGTGTACGCCGACGCAGGGCGATCTGGCGCAGATGCTGGCTCTCGTGGCCGAAAACGACACCGTGTTCAAGCCCTTGCTCGACCGCGCCAAGTACCCGCAGCGCTTTGGCCTCGTCGACGGCCAGGCAGCGCGCGAGGCCTGCGTGCCGTTTGTCGGCGCACTGCAGCGGCGCCTGGCCAGCACGCCGTTCCTGTTCGGAGACCACGCCGCGCTCGCCGACATGGCGCTGGCGCCCTTCGTGCGGCAGTTCGCCGGTATCGACGCGCACTGGTTCGCCGCGCAGCCCTGGCCGGATCTGCAGCGCTGGTTGCAGCAATGGCAGGACACCGACCTGTTTGCGCGCGCCATGCAGAAGTTCGCGCTCTGGCACCCGCAGGACGCGCCCGTGCTCTTCGGCGGGCCGAAGGCGGTGGACGCCACGCCATCGTGAGCCGCCCTTCCCCTTCCCGTCCCGCATTGCAACGGCAGCTGGCCTACGGCGAGCGCAACGGCACCTGAACGGTGGCGGCCGGTGGGCCCGGGGTGCAGGTTCCGCGCGCGATCGGCAACGCCGGCACCATGCGACGCCACAGCGCCCGCCAGGACGGCCAGTCGTGGCCCCCCGGCGTGGTGAACACCTGCGACGCGGGCAGCGACTTGGCCAGGACCTCGGCGCTGTAGGCAAAGCGGTCGCCAGTGCCGTAGCCGAGCAGGATGGGCTGTTGGCGCCCGCCCGCGCCGCCGCCGGTCTGCTCCTTCAGCCAGCCCCACAGCAGCACATCGAACGCGGCATCCGGCGTGGCGGGACCCGGCCAGCGCTCCAGGCCACCTGCCGTGCGGATCTCCTGCGCTGTGAGCCATTCGCCCAGGTAAGGGGCAATGAGCAGCAGGCCGTCCACCTCGGCCGCTGCGGGCGGCGAGGCCTGCGCGTACAGCAGCGCGCCCAGCCCACCCAGGGAAACGCCCGCCAGCCAGACGCGGCCGTAGCCACGCGCACGCGCAGGCCGCACCACGTCCTCGCGCAGACGGTCGACGATGCTGCGCTGGTCGTAGTAAGCCCTGTGGGCATCCACCAACAGCACATCTGCGGCGAGGCCGGTCTCACGGACCGTCTCCACGAAGCCTTCGTCGAGGAACTCCTGCGGGTCCGATCCGATGCCGGGCAACAGCACCAGCAAGGTGTCGGCCTGGGTGGCGCAGGCCATCGGCACCGCGATCGTGCGCAGCGGCACGGTAGGTTCACGCCAGGCCGCGCAGCCCGCCAGCCCGATGGCGCACGCCAGGGCCAGTCCCGCACGCCGCAGAACCGGGCTTCCGGACCACCGCGCCGGGCTCTGATGCATTCGGCAAGTTTGCGAAGGAGCCGGCGCGCCTGGCATGGCGTCAGACCGCCATCGCCACGAGGCCGGCAGCGAGCACGGCCACCTGCCAGCCCAGTGCGGCCCGCGGCCGCACGATCCCCTGCGCCATCCGGTGCAGGCCGGCGCCGGCGAGCAACGACAGGCCGAACGCCACGCCCATGCCCAGCGCGTGCACCAGGGGCCCATCCGGCCACCACCAGGCCCACAGCGAACCGACCGCCAACAGCACGGCGAAATGCACCAGGAACACCGGATAGGAGATGGCCGCCAGCCAGGCCATCCAGCGGGGCGGCTGCCAGTCCATGGCGCCCGTGGCCTGCAGCGCGCCCAGCCCCAATGCGCAGACCCAGGCCACGGCAATGCGGTCGCGCCAGCCCAGCGCCAGCGCCACGATGCCCAGCAGCGCCACGGCCGCCAGGCAGGCCCAGGGCCGCGGGCCGCGCGCCGCCCAGCCGGCCAGCAAACCCAGGCCATAGGCGCCGAAGAAGTACAGCGCCGTCGCGTCGAGGCGCGGGTCGAGGTTGCACCACAACAGCGAAGCGGCCGTCAGCGCGGCGACCGCCACCACGGACCACTGGCCGGGCAGCCGGCACAGCAGCGTGGCCAGCGCGAACAACTGCAGGTCGATCGCCACGTACCAGACACCGGCCGAGAGCGACTCCTCGCCCACCAGGTCTTGCACCATCAGCAGATGCGCCAGCAGCTGCGTCCAGGTGGGCGTCCCCGGGGCATCCGGATGGCCGACGCTTGCGCGCACCACGTCGGCCACCAGGATGGCCAGCACCAGCGCGGCCGCATACGGCACCAGCAGGCGCAGGTAGCGCCGGCCCACCTGTTCGGGCCAGGGCTTGGACGGCGGACGGCCCGGCCCGACGCCGCGCGCGAGCAGGAAGCCCGAGACCACCAGGAACAGCTGCACCGCCATGCGGCCATAGGTGTAGAGCCAATCGACCACGGCCGGCGCCAGCGGCCGGGCAAGGTCGGACATTGGCCCGTAAAAGGCCAGGTGGTGCCAGACGATCAACACGCAGGCGAACGCCTTGAGTGCGTCGACCGGCCCGAGCCGATCGTTCATGGAAACAGGCGCGTCAAGCCAGCAGGCGGCGGCGCGCGTCCTCGTATTCGCGGCGCAGCTGCGCGATGAACTCGCCGGCCGGCATCACCCGGTCGACCGCGCCGATGCCCTGGCCGCAGCCCCAGATGTCCTTCCATGCCTTCTTGGCATCGCCGCCGAAGTTCATCTTGCTCGGGTCGCTCTCGGGCAGGTTCTCGGGGTCGAGCCCGGCCGCGCGGATGCTGGGCGCCAGGTAGTTGCCGTGCACGCCCGTGAACAGGTTGCTGTAGACGATGTCGTCGGACGTGCCGGCGACGATGGCCTGCTTGTAGCCCTCGGCGGCCCGCGCCTCCTCGGTGGCGATGAAGGCCGAGCCGATGTAGCCGAAGTCCGCGCCCATGGCCTGCGCGGCCAGCACGGCCCCGCCTGTGGCGATGGCGCCCGACAGCGCGACCGGCCCGTCGAACCACTGGCGGATCTCCTGGATCAGGGCGAACGGGCTCTTCACGCCGGCATGGCCGCCGGCGCCGGCCGCCACGGCGATCAGGCCGTCGGCGCCCTTCTCGATGGCCTTGCGCGCGAACCTGTTGTTGATGATGTCGTGCAGCACCACGCCGCCGTAGCTGTGGGCCGCGGCGTTGATGTCCTCGCGCGCGCCCAGCGAGGTGATGATGATGGGCACCTTGTACTTCACGCACATGGCCATGTCGTGCTCGAGCCGCTCGTTGGACTTGTGCACGATCTGGTTGATCGCGAACGGTGCGGCAGGCTGCTCGGGATGGTCACGGTTCCAGGCCGCCAGGCCCTCGGTGATCTCGATCAACCACTCTTCCAGCTGCTCGGCCGGGCGCGCATTGAGCGCCGGCATGGAGCCGACGACACCCGCGGTGCACTGCGCGAGGACGAGCTTGGGATTGCTGATGATGAACAGCGGCGAGCCGATGATGGGCAGCGGCAGGTGCGCCAGGGCGCCGGGCAGTCTGGACATGGGTCTCCTTCTTGTATCGGTGTGTTTTTAGAACGCTTCCAGCGGCAGCGCTGTCACGCTGGCGGCACCATCGACGATGGCGTCGCGCTGGCCGGGCGCGCGGGTCAGGATGTGCTCGGCATAGAAGCGCGCCGTGGCGATCTTGGCCTGCATGAAGGCCGGGTCCTCGGCACGGTTCTGTTCGGCCGCGAGCAGGCCGCGCGCCAGCTGCCAGCCCGCCACGAGATTGCCGGCCAGCAGCAGGTAGGGCACGGAGCCGGCGTAGACGGCGTTCGGGTCGCTGCGGCTGGCGCCGGCGATGAAGTCCACCACCTGCACGAAGGCTGCGCGCGCGGCAGCCAGGCGGCGTGCCACGGCCTGCGCGTCGGCGCTGCCGCTGGCGGCCAGTTCGGCCTCCGTGGCCTCGACCTGCGCTGCAATGGCCTTGGCACCCTTGCCGCCGTCGCGCGCGGTCTTGCGGCCGACGAGGTCGTTGGCCTGGATCGCGGTCGTGCCTTCGTAGATCGGCAGGATGCGCGCATCGCGGTAGAACTGCGCCGCACCGGTCTCCTCGATGAAGCCCATGCCGCCGTGCACCTGCACGCCGAGCGAGGTCACCTCCAGGCTCATCTCGGTGCTGTAGCCCTTGACCAGCGGCACCATGAATTCGTAGAAGGCCTGATTGTCCTTGCGCACCTGCGCGTCGGGGTGGTGGTGGGCCGCGTCGTAGGCCGCTGCGGCCACGCTGGCCATGGCGCGGCAGCCCTCGGTCAGCGCGCGCATGGTCATGAGTATGCGGCGCACGTCGGGGTGGTGGATGATGGCCGCACTGGCCGCCACGCTGCCGTCGACCGGGCGGCTTTGCACCCGGTCCTTGGCGAAAGCGGCGGCCTTCTGGTAGGCGCTCTCGGCCACGGCGATGCCCTGCACGCCCACCGCATAGCGGGCCGCGTTCATCATGATGAACATGTACTCCAGGCCGCGGTTCTCCTCGCCGACCAGCTCGCCGATGGCGCCCTCGCCCGCGTCGCCGAACTGCAGCACGGCCGTGGGGCTGGCCTTGATGCCCAGCTTGTGCTCGATGCTCACGCAGCGCACGTCGTTGCGCGCCCCCAGGCTGCCGTCGGCGTTGACGAGGAACTTGGGTGCCACGAACAGGCTGATGCCCTTCACGCCCTCGGGCGCGCCCTGCACGCGGGCCAGCACCAGGTGGACGATGTTGTCCGCCATGTCGTGCTCGCCGTAGGTGATGAAGATCTTGGTGCCGAACAGCTTGTAGCGGCCGTCGGGCAGCGGCTCGGCGCGCGTGCGCACCAGCGCCAGGTCGCTGCCGGCCTGGGGCTCGGTCAGGTTCATGGTGCCGGTCCACGCGCCGCTGACGAGCTTCTCCAGGTAGGTGGCCTTCAGCGCATCGCTGCCGGCCGTCAGCAGCGCCTCGATGGCGCCGTCGGTCAGCAGCGGGCACAGCGCGAAGGAGAGGTTGGCCGAGTTCAGCATCTCGCCGCAGGCCGCGCCGATGGTCTTGGGCAGGCCCTGGCCGCCGAAGTCAGCCGGGTGCTGCAGGCCCTGCCAGCCACCCGCGGCGAATTGCTCGAAGGCCTGCTTGAAGCCCGGCGTGGTCGTGACCACACCGTCCTTCCAGGACGAAGGGTTGCGGTCGCCGGCCTCGTTGAGCGGCGCCACCACGTCCTGGTTGAAGCGGGCGGATTCCTCCAGCACGGCCTGCGCCGTCTCCAGTCCCGCATCCTCGAAGCCCGGCAGCTGGGCGATCTGCTCGATGCGCGCCAGGTGGCGGATGTTGAACAGCATGTCCTTGAGCGGCGCGGTGTAGGCCATCTGAATCTCCTCTTCTTCTAACGAAAAAAGGGCATCGCGACGCGATGCCCTTGTGGCTGAACCGTGGAGGTTCAGGGCCTCACAGTGCCTTGACCAGTTCCGGCACGGCGACGAACAGGTCCGCCTCCAGCCCGTAGTCGGCCACCGAGAAGATCGGTGCCTCGGGGTCCTTGTTGATGGCCACGATGACCTTGCTGTCCTTCATGCCGGCCAGATGCTGGATCGCACCCGAGATGCCGGCGGCGATGTACAGCTGCGGTGCGACGATCTTGCCGGTCTGGCCGACCTGCAGGTCGTTCGGTGCGTAGCCTGCGTCCACGGCCGCGCGGCTGGCGCCGATGGCCGCGCCCAGCTTGTCGGCCAGGGGCGTCATGACTTCGGTGAACTTCTCGGCGCTGCCCAGGGCACGGCCGCCGGAGACGATGATCTTGGCGGCCGTCAGTTCCGGGCGCTCGTTCTTGGCGATCTCCGAGCCCAGGAAGGTGGACTTGGCGCCAGCGGCCACGGC
>NZ_QPJK01000004.1:0-161220 GCF_003337555.1 Pseudorhodoferax soli
ATCGCTGCCGTCAGCGTGGTCTTGCCGTGGTCCACGTGGCCGATGGTGCCGACGTTCACGTGCGGCTTGGTCCGCGCGAATTTCTCTTTTGCCATATATCAAATCTCCGAAAGAGCATGTCCCGTGATGAGGTTTTAGGTCTGCACGGTATTGCTGATTCGCCATGCACGGGCACATGGCGGCATACCGTCGCAGACCGACTGAAACTTACTTTGCGCGCGACGCCATGATGGCTTCGGACACATTGCGCGGGGCTTCCGCGTAGTGCTTGAATTCCATCGTGTAGGTGGCACGGCCTTGCGTGGCCGAACGCAGCGAGGTCGAGTAGCCGAACATTTCCGACAGCGGAACTTCGGCCTTGATGGCCTTGCCGCCGCCGACCATGTCGTCCATGCCTTGCACCATGCCGCGGCGCGAGGACAGGTCGCCCATCACGGTACCGGCGTAGTCTTCGGGCGTCTCGACTTCCACGGCCATCATGGGCTCGAGGATGACGGGGCCGGCCTTGCGGCAGCCTTCCTTGAAACCGAAGATGGCAGCCATCTTGAACGCCAGTTCGTTCGAGTCCACGTCATGGTACGAACCGAAGTGCAGCGTGACCTTGACGTCGACCACCGGATAGCCGGCCAGCACGCCTTGGGTGACGGCTTCGTTGATGCCCTTTTCGACCGCGGGAATGAATTCGCGCGGAACCACACCACCCTTGATCGCGTCGACGAACTCGATGCCCTTGCCGGCTTCGTTCGGCTCGATCTTCAGGACCACATGGCCGTACTGGCCCTTGCCGCCAGACTGGCGAACGAACTTGCCTTCGGCTTCGTCGACGGTCTTGCGGATGGTCTCGCGGTAGGCCACCTGCGGCTTGCCGACGTTGGCTTCGACGCCGAACTCGCGCTTCATGCGGTCGACGATGATTTCCAGGTGCAGCTCGCCCATGCCGGCGATCAGGGTCTGGCCGGATTCTTCGTCGGTCTTCACGCGGAAGGACGGATCTTCGGCAGCCAGGCGCTGCAGGGCGATGCCCATCTTTTCCTGGTCGGTCTTGGTCTTGGGTTCGACGGCCTGCGTGATCACGGGCTCGGGGAACACCATGCGCTCCAGGATGATGGGCGAGTTCACGTCGGCCAGCGTCTCACCGGTGGTCACGTCCTTGAGGCCCACGCAGGCGGCGATGTCGCCAGCGCGGATTTCTTCGACTTCCACGCGGTCGTTGGCCATCATCTGCACGATGCGGCCGATGCGTTCCTTCTTGCCCTTGACCGAGTTGAAGACCGTGTCGCCCTTGGCCAGCACGCCGGAGTAGACGCGCACGAAGGTCAACTGGCCCACGAACGGGTCGGTCATCAGCTTGAATGCCAGGGCCGAGAACTTCTCGCCATCGTCGGCCTTGCGGGTGACGGGCTGCTCGTCCTCGTCCGTGCCGGTCACGTCGGGAATGTCCACGGGCGACGGCAGGTAGTCGATCACGGCGTCCAGCATGCGCTGCACACCCTTGTTCTTGAACGCGGTGCCGCACAGCATCGGATGGATTTCCGTGGCGATCGTGCGGCTGCGCAGGCCAGCCTTGATCTCGTCTTCCGTCAGCTCACCCTCTTCGAGGTACTTGTTCATGAGCTCTTCGGAAGCTTCGGCCGCAGCTTCGACCATCTTCTCGCGCCACTCTTCGGCCAGGGCCTGCAGATCGGCGGGAATCGCGGCGTAGTCGAACTTCATGCCTTGCGACGCCTCATCCCACAGGATGGCCTTCATCTTGAGCAGGTCGACGACGCCCTTGAAGCCTTCTTCGGCACCGATCGGGATCACCACGGGCACGGGGTTGGCCTTCAGGCGCAGCTTCATCTGGTCGTAGACCTTGAAGAAGTTGGCGCCGGTACGGTCCATCTTGTTCACGAAGGCCAGACGCGGCACCTTGTACTTGTTGGCCTGGCGCCAGACGGTTTCCGACTGGGGCTGCACACCGCCCACGGCGCAATAGACCATGCAGGCGCCGTCCAGCACGCGCATGGAACGCTCGACCTCAATCGTGAAGTCCACGTGGCCGGGGGTGTCGATGATGTTGAAGCGGTGCTCAGGGTAGGACAGGTCCATGCCCTTCCAGAAGCAGGTCACGGCCGCCGAGGTGATCGTGATGCCGCGCTCTTGCTCCTGCTCCATCCAGTCCATCGTGGCCGCGCCATCGTGCACTTCGCCGATCTTGTGGTTCACGCCGGTGTAGAACAGGATGCGTTCGGTCGTGGTGGTCTTGCCGGCGTCGATGTGCGCCGAGATACCGATGTTGCGGTATCGCTCGATGGGGGTTTTGCGGGCCATGAAAGAAACTCCTTGAACGGCGTAGAGCCCGCCCGCCTCGTGGGCAGGTCGGGCTCCAGGCCTTTAGAACGACAGGGTGGGGATCAGAAACGGAAGTGGCTGAAGGCCTTGTTGGCCTCTGCCATGCGGTGCACTTCGTCACGACGCTTCATGGCACCACCACGGCCTTCGGTCGCTTCCATCAGCTCGTTGGCCAGGCGCAGCGACATGGACTTCTCGCCGCGCTTGCGGGCGGCTTCCTTGATCCAGCGCATCGACAGGGCCAGGCGGCGCACCGGGCGCACTTCGACGGGCACCTGGTAGTTGGCGCCACCGACGCGGCGGGACTTCACTTCCACCATCGGCTTGACGTTGTTGATGGCCATCGTGAAGGCTTCGACCGGGTCCTTGCCCGGGTTCTTCTTCTCGATGAAGTCGAGCGCGCCGTAAATGATGCGCTCGGCAACCGCCTTCTTGCCGCCTTCCATGATGACGTTCATGAACTTGGACAGCTCGACATTGCCGAACTTGGGATCCGGCAGGATTTCACGTTTGGGAACTTCGCGACGACGTGGCATTTTTCACCTCTTTGCTTCAGTTGGCCTTCTTGCGAAAGCCGCGGGCGCCATCTGGACACCCACTTACTCGACCCCTCCGGAACATCCGGAATTCGGGTCACTTCGCTGCTTCGCCGCGCCACGCGGAAAACAGCACCTGCTATCTCTTGAAACCGAAGGTTTCTTACTTGGACTTGGGCTTCTTCGCGCCGTACTTGGAGCGCGACTGCTTGCGGTCCTTCACACCTTGCAGGTCCAGCGAACCGCGCACGATGTGGTAACGCACACCGGGCAAGTCCTTGACACGACCGCCGCGAACCAGCACGACGCTGTGTTCCTGCAGGTTGTGGCCTTCGCCGCCGATGTAGGAAATGACTTCGAAGCCATTGGTCAGACGGACCTTGGCAACTTTACGAAGGGCCGAGTTCGGCTTCTTCGGGGTCGTGGTGTACACCCGGGTGCAGACGCCACGGCGCTGCGGGGAGTTTTGCATCGCGGGGCTCTTCGAGTTGATGGTCTCGACTTCCCGGCCCTGACGCACGAGTTGATTGATGGTTGGCACTCAAGCCTCTCCTTGTGATGGCGCTCAGACCTGCATCCCAACAACGCAGGCCCACTTAACACGCCGACAACCGTTTAGAACGGCAAACGTGAATCCCTCGGAATTTTCCGAAAAGCCCGCGAGTATAGCGTTGCGGGCGCTGCGCTGCAAGACTGCGCTTATTTGATCCAGAGCCGCACCGCATCCCAGGCGCGGCCCAGCACGCCGGCCTGCTCCACGGATTCGAGCACCTGCAGCGGCACGGCGACGAGCTCCTTGTCGTCCAGCACGACCTTCAGCGAGCCCACGGACTGGCCCTTGGTGAAGGGGGCGACCAGCGGGTCCGGCCGCGCCACGTCGGTCTTGATGCGGCTGGCACCGCCGGCCGGCACAGCAACGACCACGGCCTCGGTTCGGCCCAGCTTCAGCGTGTTCTCCTTGCCCTTCCAGACGGCGGGCGTGACCACGGCCTGGTTGGCATCGAACAGCTTGACGGCCTCGAAGGCCGTGTAGCCCCAGTTCAGCAGCTTCTGCGATTCGTTGGCGCGCGCGTTCTCGCTGGAGGCACCGAGCACGATGGACAGCAGGCGGCGGCCACCGGCCAGGTTCGGGAAGTCGCGCTTGGCCGTGGTGATCATGCAGTAGCCGGCTGCGTTGGTGTGGCCGGTCTTCAGGCCATCGACGGTGGGATCGCGGAACAGCAGCAGGTTGCGGTTGCTGTCGTTGGTCACCGGCGTGCCCTGGTAGCGGTACTTCTTGATGCTGTAGTAGTGCACGTACTCGGGGAAGTCGTGCATCAGGCGCATCGACAGGATCGACAGGTCACGCGCCGTCGTCGTGTGGCCGGCCTCGGTCAGCCCCTCGGGATTCTTGTAGGTGGTGTTCTTCAGGCCCATGGCCTTGGCCTGGTCGTTCATGAGCTGCACGAAGCGCTCGGCCGTTCCGCCCACACCCTCTGCCAGCGCCATGGTGGCATCGTTGCCGGATTGCACGATCAAGCCCTTGATCAGGTCTTCCACCGGCACCTGCATCTTGGGATCGATGAACATGCGCGACCCCGGCATCTTCCAGGCGCGCTCGCTGACCGGCAGCGTCTGCGCCAGCGTGAGTTTCTTGGACTTCAGCGCGTCGAACACCAGGTAGGCGGTCATGAGCTTGGTCAGGGATGCGGGCTCGACGGGGGCATCGGCATCCTTCTCGAGCAGCACCTGGTTGGCGGTCACGTCCACCAGCAGATAGGCCTTGGCGGCCACTTCGGGGCCTTGGGGCGCCTGGGCCGCGGCCAGGGAAACGGCAACAGCCAGCAGCGGCGCCACCAGCAACTTCAGAAAACGGTTCATGGGAATCAGCAAGGAAAAAAAGCGGCTGCGTGCGCGGTCGGGCCGGGAGCAGCGGAGCGTCAGGGGGAAGCGGCGGCCTGCAAGTGGCGGACCACCAGGCCCTTGAGCAGGGGCAATTGTCCGTGAAAGAAATGCCCGCCACCCGGCACGACGGTAACAGGCAGTGACTGCGGGCGCGCCCAATCCAGCACGGCCGACAGGGGCACGGTGTCGTCCTGCTCGCCGTGCACGACCAGGGTGCGGGCGTGCAGGTCGGGCGGGATGGTGGCGACCTCGAAGCGCGATGCCGCGGTGCCCACCAGCACCACTTGCTCGACGGCACGCCCGGGCGGCAGGGCAGCCAGCGCGTGGCTGGTGACGAAGGCACCGAACGAGAACCCCGCCAGCGCCAGTGGCCCATCGCCGGCCAGCTGCGCCAGCACGGCGCCGAAGTCATCGGCCTCGCCCCGGCCTTTGTCGTGCGTGCCAGCGCTCGCGCCAACCCCACGGAAGTTGAAGCGCACGGCAGTCCAGCCGCACTGCACAAAGGCGCGCGCCAGCGTCTGCACGACCTTGTTGTCCATGGTGCCGCCGAACAACGGGTGCGGATGGGCGATCACGGCGACACCGCGCGCAGCGGCCGCCGCATCGGGTGTGTCGCGCAGCACCTCGATGGCGCCGGCCGGACCTTGCAGCGTGAGCCGCTCCGTGGATGCGTTCATGGCTCAGCGCCCCAGGTGTGCCGGCGTCAGCAGGCGCTCGACGACCTGCCCGTTCTTCAGGTGCGATTCGACGATCTCGTCGATGTCGTCCTGGTCCACGAAGCTGTACCAGACCGCCTCGGGATAGACCACGGCCACCGGGCCAGCTGCGCAGCGGTCCAGGCAGCCCGCCTTGTTCACGCGGACCTGGCCAGGGCCCGCCAGGCCGGCGGCCTTGACCTGTGCCTTGCAGCGGTCGAAGGCCTCCTTGGCGCCGTGGTGCGCGCAGCAGTCTTCACCGTTGGTGCGCTCGTTCAGGCAGAAGAAGATGTGGCGCTCGTAATACGTGGGGGGCGTGCTCATCGCGGCATTTTAGGAAGCTGGCGCGGCGCCGTGTCCGGCCCCGAAAGCCGCAGCAGCAGGTAGATGGCGGCCACATAGGGCCAGCCCCAGCCCAGCCATTGCGCCAGGCCGTGGAAGCGGATGAAGCGGCCCTGCTCCCAGGTCTGCAACGTCTGCGCGAAGTACGCACTGGTGGGCGCCTGGTTCAGCAGGCTCAGGTGCAACACCAGCGCCAGCAGGGCCAGGGCGGCGCAGCCGCGCGGCCGCGCCCGCAGCAGCAGCACCGACACCAGCAGCGCGGCCGCCCACCCCACGCGCACCGGCAGCGTCCACCAGGCCCAGGCATGGGCCGGGCCGTAGCTCAGAGCAGCCGACAGCGCGGTGGCGCAGACGCCCACAGCGGTCAAGGCCAGCAGGAACCAGGCCCGGCGCCGCACACCGCTGATCACGCCGTAGCCGATCAGGCAGGGCACCAGCGCACCCAGCAGCACGCAGAACATCTCGGTGCCCGGCACCAGCGGCTGCAGTTCCACATCCCGCACCGGCAGCCAGTCGAGAAAGGGCGTGTCTTCCAGGAATTCCGCCAGCGCCTCTTCCAAGCGTTCGAAGACCTGGCCCAGGCCCAACGGCACGGAAGCCGGAAACAGCAGGGCCAGCGGCCACAGCGCCAGCAGCACCAGTGCGCCGCGCGCATCCGGGGTCAACCAGCCGGCGCGGAAACGGCTCCAGCGGTCGATGGTGCCGGTGCGCTGCAGCAGCCAGGCCAGCAGCGCGCCCAGCCAGGTGCCCGCTGCGTTCAGCGCGAAATCGACGTTGGAGGGCACGCGCCGCGGCAGGTAGCCCTGCGTGGTCTCCATCAGGAAGGACACAGCGGCACCGGCAAGCAGGGTCAGCATCACCGGCGAACGCGTGCGCTGCGAACGCAGCCCCGCCAGGGCCAGCAGAAAGCCCAGTGGCGCATAGCCAAGCACATTCACCTGCACATCGAACCAGGTCCACCAGCGCGGCAGCGGCGCTGCCATGAAAGCCCAGGGCGCGATGCCCTGGTCACGCCAGCCCTCGAATGGAAACAGGCTGGCATACACCACCAGCGCCAGGTAGACCAGCGCCAGCGGCCAGGCCGAAGTCTTGTGCATGGCGGCGCCCTGCCTGCGGCGTCAGAACGGCTTGACGACGACCAGCACCACGGCCGCCACCAGCATCAGCACAGGCAGTTCGTTGAACCAGCGGTACCAGACATGGCTGCGCGATGACTGGCCGTCACGCAGGCGGCGCAGCTGCGCCGCACAGGCATGGTGGTAGATCAGCACCAGCAGCACCACCGCCAGCTTGGCGTGCATCCAGCCGCTGCCCGGCCCGCGGCCGATGCCATAGTGCAGCCAGAGCACCAGCCCCAGTGCCAGCGCCGGCACGGCCAGCAGCGTGGTGAAGCGCAGCAGCTTGCGCGCCATCAGCAGCAGGCGCTCGCGCTCGGCGTCCGAGCCCGGCGGCACCATGGCCAGGTTCACGAAGATGCGCGGCAGATAGAACAGGCCAGCGAACCAGCTGGCCACGAAAACGATATGAAAGGCCTTGACCCACAGCATCGGCAAAGTGTAGGTGAGCCTCTCGGTGTGGCCCGAGACAAAAAAATACCCCGGCCAGTGCAAGCGCAGCGGGCCGGGGTGGCAAGCCTGTTGGTTGTGAAACGTCGAGGCCCCCGCTCAGGGAGGTGAAGCGGGTAGGCGGCGGACCGCCCGCGGCCAATCTAGCAAACGCCGCCAGGGCCAGCAAGAGGGCGAATCCCGGGGGGCCGCGCCAGCCGGCGCCGGGCTTGGGGCACACTTCGGCCATGAGCCGCCCCGATCTCTCTCCCCTTGCCGCCTTCCCCGCTGCCCGCCCCCGCCGACTGCGCTACGACGCGTTCACGCGCGACCTGGTGCGCGAGCACAACCTGTCCGCGCACGACCTGATCTACCCGGTGTTCGTGCAGGACGGCAGCGGCCAGCGCCATGCCGTGCCGTCAATGCCCGGCGTGGAGCGGCTGAGCCTGGACCTGCTGCTGCCCGTCGCCGAGGAATGCGTGCGCCTGCAGATTCCCGTGATGGCACTGTTCCCGGTGATCGACACCGGACTCAAGACCGCCGACGGCGCCGAAGCCGCCAATCCCGACGGGCTGATCCCGCGCGTGGTGCGCGCGCTCAAGGACCGCTTCCCCGAACTCGGCGTGATGACCGACGTGGCGCTGGACCCTTACACCAGCCACGGGCAGGACGGCCTGCTCGACGACAGAGGCTACATCCTCAACGACGCCACCACCGCCGTGCTGGTGCGCCAGGCGCTGACCCAGGCCGCGGCCGGTGTGGACATCGTGGCGCCCAGCGACATGATGGACGGCCGCATCGGCGCGATCCGCCAGGCGCTCGAAGCCGGGAACCTGGTCCACACGCGCATCATGGCCTACAGCGCCAAGTACGCGTCGGCCTTCTACGGCCCGTTCCGCGACGCCGTGGGCTCGGCCGCCAACCTGGGCAAGAGCAACAAGAAGGTCTACCAGATGGACCCCGGCAACACCGACGAAGCGCTGCGCGAAGTCGCCATGGACCTGGCCGAAGGCGCGGACATGGTCATGGTCA
The DNA here is from genome assembly GCF_003337555.1 of Pseudorhodoferax soli. Classification (GTDB taxonomy): domain Bacteria; phylum Pseudomonadota; class Gammaproteobacteria; order Burkholderiales; family Burkholderiaceae_C; genus Pseudorhodoferax; species Pseudorhodoferax soli. The sequence continues at coordinate 8,365 of NZ_QPJK01000004.1, forward strand.
AGCCCGGCATGCCCTACCTGGACGTGGTGCGCCGTGTGAAGGACCAGTTCGGCGTGCCGACCTTCGCCTACCAGGTCAGCGGCGAATACGCCATGCTCAAGGCCGCCGCGCAGAACGGCTGGCTGGACCACGACGCCGTGATGCTGGAGAGCCTGCTGGCCTTCAAACGCGCTGGCGCGAACGGCGTGCTGACCTACTTCGCACTGGACGCGGCGCGCAAGCTGCGCGGCTGAAACCACCGATGCAGACCGTCGCGTTCAGCCCCGGCACGCTGCGCTTCGCCGAGGAACTGCCCGAGCACGCGCCCGAGAACGGCTTCATCTGGCTGTTCCTCGAGCGCGAGAACCTGGAGCAGGAACTGCCGACGGTGCAGCGCGCTGCCCAGCGCCTGGGTGGCTCGCAGCTGCTGGATCTGCACTGCGCCGACCTCATCAACGCGGCCCACCCCTCGCACTACGACTACACCTCGGTCTATGACCTGATCGTGTTCCGCCGGCTCGCGACGCAGGAAGAAGGCGGCAGGGACACCGAGGCGAACGGCCAGGCACGCTCCATGCCGGCCGCGTTCCGGCGCATCAGCACACGTGCGGTCGGCTTTGCGGTGTTCGACCGCCTGCTGGTCAGCGTGCACCCTGCCGGCTGCTTCACGGCCCGCTCCTTCCTGCAGCGCTATCTGTCCGATGCCGTGCACAGCGACGGCCTCACGACCACCGTGCGCTCGCGCCTGCCGACGACCCCGGCCGACCTCATGCTGCGCATGGTCAACGTGATGGTGGACAGCTACCTGGAGCTGCGCAAGGTGCTGAGCCAACAGCTGGACCATTGGCAGCAGGAGCTGCTGCGGCCCGGCTCGCGCTTTTCGAACTGGAATGCGCTGATGGCGGCCCGCAACGAGCTGCACATGCTGGAAGACCTCTGCGAGGAACAGCACGACGCCATGCAGGAATGGCTGGACACGCTGCGCGAGCAACCGGCCGGCGCGATGCCGCAGGCCGAGCGCGACGGCCTGGTCGCACGCTCGCGCGACGTGATCGAGCACATCCAGCGCGTCGTCCACCATGTGCGCCGCCTGGAGCAAAACGCGGAAACCGTGGTGCAGATCCATTTCTCGGCGCAGAGCAATCGCACCAACGACATCATGCGCATCCTGACCGCGCTGACCGCCGTGTTCCTGCCGCTGAACCTGATCGCCGGCATCTTCGGCATGAACTTCGAATTCATCCCGCTGATCCACCAGCAGGACGGCTTCTGGTGGGCAATGGGTGCCATGGGCGTCATCGCCACGTTGCTGATCGTGCTGTTCCGGCGCAAGCGCTACCTGGCCCGCAGCGCGCGCTGAGCGCTCAGCCGGCTGCGGCCTCGCGCTGCAGCCGCACGATGCGCAGCGCCTCGGGCTGCTCCACCATCACACAGGTCTTGCCGGTGCGCCGGCAGTGGTCGCGCACGCGCCAGTAGTCACCATGGCTCAGGCAGCCGGTCTGGCAGATCACGAGGTCGGCGGCCTGCAGGCTTTCGTCCAGCGTGGCCGGGTCGTGCTCATCGATGGCCGCCACATCCTGCTGGCGCGCCCAGCCCAGCGCCGTGGTGCGCACCACCAGCGCCGCGCGGGTGCGCAGCAGCTGCGCTTCCAGCTGCTCGATGCGCCGGTGCTGCGCAGCGATCACGGCGCTGCAGCGCTGTTGCGCCGCACCCAGCTGCCGCAGCGACACCAGATGCTCCGCAGCCCAACCACGCTCTTCGATCTGTGCCGCCATGGCCATCCTTTGCTTCGAGATGGCCGATCTTAATTGAGAGCAATTCTCAACAACATGACCGCCCCTTCGACGGCCAGGGAATGGCTTGCGCCGTTCAGCTGGCCAACGCCAGCTCCAGGGGCTTCTTGGCGCGGAAGGCCCACTTCGGCCCCAGGCGGAACGATTCCAGCTGGGTCGAGCTGGCTTCTGCGAAGAACAGGTCCTCGGTCAAGCCCAGGCGCTCGAATGCGCGGCGCTGGCGCACCGAGCGGCGACGCAGATCGCCTTCGAAGGCATTGCTGTCGCCGCGCGACTGCTCGAAAAAAGACGCCGCGCGTGCGAGGTTCTGGGCCGCTTGCTCGGTCAGCGCCGGCACCGCGCGCGGCGCGGACAGGCGGGCCTGGGTGATGAAGGGATTGCGCCCCACCAGCAGGCCCCAGGGCCGGCGGCCTTCGGCCGGGTCCACGCTGAGCGCCTCGAGCTTGGTCAAGCCGAAATCACGCGCCAGCGTCAGCCGCATCGCCAGCCAGGGATCGCTCTGGCGCAATTGCTCGATGGCGCTGCGCGCCGTCGCCTCGTCGCCGGCCACGGGCAGCACCAGAGAGTGCAGCAGCCGCCGGGCATGGGCGTCGTCCTGCGCCGCAGCGGCATGCAGCCAGCCAATGGCCTGCTCGCTCTCGGCCAGCGTGGTGGCGGCCCGCAGGGCCAGCGCGCCGAGCTTGCGCTGGGCCTCGGCCTGGCCCAGCGTGGCGGCCTTCTCGAGGAAGAAGCGGGCCAGCTGGGGGTTGGAGACCGACAGCCGGTGGTCCGAATGCATGGCATACAGATCCAGCCACGCATCGTCGCGGCCGCCGTCGGCCGCACGCAGCAGCAGCGCCACGCCCTTGCGCATGTTGCTGCCGGTGGCCAGCCGCGCCGGGCTCAGGCCGCTGTGCGTGATGCCGCACAGCGCGCGGCCGAGCAGGCAGGCCGCGTCGCGTTCACCGCGGGCAATCGCCATCTCCAAACTGGCCTCCACCTGTTCGGGCAACAGGCCACGCAACTCGCGCCCTTCGCGCTCGGCCAGCAGCACGGCGGCCACGACCAGGTCGGACAGGCCATGCGTGAGGCGCGGCGCCAGCAGCAGCGCGGCGTGGACGCAATCGAGCAGCAGATCCAGCGAGCCACCTTCGCGGGCCTGGCGTGCGGCCATGGTGGCGACCTGTGCCACATCCACGGCCGCGCTGCCGGACACGCCACGCAGCATGGCCGGCAAGGCGTCCGCCGCACGCGCCTGGCGCAGCGCCGCCACGGCCTGGCGCGCCTCCACATGGCCGCCGGTGGCAGCAGCCTCCAGCCACGACAGGCCGGCATCGACACGGCTGTGCTGCAGGCAAAGCCACACACCGAGCTTGAACTGGGCCAGCAGGCTGCCGGCTCCGGCGGCCTTGCGCAAGGCCTCGTCCTGCTGCAGTTGCAGCAGGTCCTGCAGCGGCAGGCTTTCGGCGATGGTGCGCGCCGTCTCGATGCGGTCGCGCACGCTGGGGTGGCTGAGGTATTCCATGCCGGTGGCGACATGGCGGGGGAAGCCATCGCCCCCCACCAGATAGCGGCGTCCGGCCTCGCTGCGCGCTGCGGCGTCGCCCTGGCGGGCCAGTGCCAGCAGCTGGATGTCTTGTCTGCGCATGTCTTCGGCTCCTGTGTTGCGAGAGCGCTACGTTTGCAGCGCCTGGGGCACTCCTTTGCAGTGCGCCCCCCGCGGTTTGGGATGCCGGGAAGAATAAAGCTGCGAACCTGACAGCAGCATTTCTCCTAGATTACATCTCTGTAATGATCAATAGTGGTAACCCGAACGTTACACACAAACAACAAAAAGCCCGCCTCTCCTGGGAGAGGCGGGCGAAAAAGTCACCTTGGAGAAGCTCGCCAATCAAATGGCGAAGCGGTGAACCTTAGAAGGCGTGGCGCAGGCCGATGTCCAGACCCTTGGAGCTGTCGCCAGCGCCGGTCACGGAACCGTTCAGAGCGAGGCTCGATGCGTCCTTGTTCTTCAGGTAGGCGAACGTGGTGTACAGAGCAGTACGCTTGGACAGGTTGTGCACGTAGCCCAGTGCGAACTTGTCAGCGCGGACTTCGCTGTCCTTCTCGCTGGCACGGGTCCAGGAAGCGCGGATCAGGCCAGCGCCGACCGGCACGGTCGTGCCGACGGTGTACAGGCGGGTCTTGGCGCTTTCGCCCAGTGCTTCACCCTTGTCTTGGCCAACCGACACCAGCAGCTTGGCAACGCCGAAGTCGTAGGAGCCACCGAAGTTGATGTTCTTCGTGTCGACCTTCGCGCCGAGACCAGCGTCGTTGAAGTCGGTTTCGCCGTAAGCAACACCCACGCTCACCGGGCCGTTTTCGTAGCCGACGCGAACGCCGTAGCCGTTGCCGAACTGGTCGCGGTTGGCAGCGGGGCTGGCATCGCGGCCATTGCGGTAGTACTGGACTTGACCGAAGAAGCCACCCAGGGTCTTGGGCGTGAAGTACGAGACAGCGTTGCTGGTGCGGGTCTGCAGACCGTAGGTGATGCCCAGGTCTTGCGTTTCCAGGATGTTGCCAACGCCGTTGTCGCCGAAGGCGTCATACAGGTTGTTGTAAGGTGCCGTGAAGTCGCGGCCCAGGCGGATTTCGCCCCAGCTGTCGCCCATCAGGCTGACGGTCGAACGGCGCGTGAATGCCAGCGCGTTGCTGTTCTGGCCGTTGCCGTTGTTCAGCGTGTAACCAGCTTCGAGCCAGAAGCCAGCCTTCAGGCCGCCACCCAGGTCTTCCACACCGCGGAAGCCGATGCGGCTGGTCGACAGGCCACCACTGCCCAGGCCAACGTTGTTGTCAACGCTGCCGCGGCCGACTTGGACCGTCGCGTCGGCGATGCCGAACAGCGTGACAGACGATTGGGCGTAGGAAGCGGAAGCGGCTGCTGCCAACACGGCCAGCGTTGCGATCTTTTTCATGGTCATCCTTGAGTGAGGTTTAGCGTGATCGGGTCATGTCCCGCGACTCTTCGCAGAGAACATGACCGTGAGCGTAGGGACCGGCAGTGCGCGCCGACAGGCCCGGTGTCGCAAAACCGGGGGGGTCGTTCGCAAGACCCCCACACTTTTGGCCCAAGCTGTTCCTCAGCCACCACACAACGCCATGGCACCGCTGCCGGCGCGCCACGGTCACCAAAACCCCCTTGTCTATTTCCAGTTCGGCAACAGTGCGTTGCCGTCACCCGTCTTGATGGCGTCAGAACCGACGCCTACAGTCCTGTCATCTCCCGGTAAGGTTGGGCGCGACGTTGCAGTTGCCTCGGCCGAGGACTGTATTGACCATGCGCCTGCTTTCGATCGAAGACGAACCCACCACGGCCGCCTACCTGCACAAGGGGCTGACCGAACACGGCCATGTGGTCGATACCGCCCAGGACGGCATCGAAGGCCTGCACCTGGCCACCTCGGGCCGCTACGACCTGATCCTGCTGGATGTCAGCCTGCCCGGCGCCAATGGCTGGCAGGTGCTGGAAAGCCTGCGCGCGCGCCAGCACACACCTGTGTTCATGCTCAGTGGCCACGACCAGGTCGAAGACCGCGTGCGCGGTCTGCAGCTGGGCGCCGACGATTACCTCGTCAAGCCCTTCGCCTTCGCCGAACTGCTGGCCCGCATCCAGGTGGTGGCGCGCCGGGCCGCGCAGCCGGCCACCCCCTCGGTGGTGCAGGTGGCCGACCTGGAAGTGGACAGCGCGCGCCGCCTCGTGCGCCGTGCGGGCAAGCACCTCGCCCTGACCACCAAGGAGTTTGCGCTGCTGGACTACCTGGCGCGCCACCTGGGCCAGGTGGTTTCGCGCACGCTGATCGCCGAGAACTGCTGGGACATGCATTTCGACAGCGACACCAATGTGATCGACGTGGCCGTGCGGCGCCTGCGCGCCAAGGTCGACGACCCGTTCGTGGAAAAGCTCATCCACACCATCCGGGGCGTCGGCTATGTCCTCGATTCCCGTCCTGCCTGAAGTCCCCCCGCCGCAGCCCCCGGGGCACGGGCTGCCGCTGCGCAATTCGATGGCGGTGCAGATCGCGCTGGCGATCTCGCTCGCCACCGTGCTGCTGATGCTGGTGGGCTGCTGGATGGTCGGGCGCCTGCTGGAGCACGAGTTCACCGCCCTGCCCATGGCCATCCCCGAGCAGCAGCGCGATGCCTTCATCGAGCGCGCCTGGCGCGTGATGTTCTGGACGCTGGCAGCCGGCGCCCTGGCCACCAGCCTGCTGGCCTGGTGCATCACGCGGCGCATCCTGACCTCGGTGCGGCAACTGGGCGACACAGCCAACCGCATCGGCGCCCAGGCGCTGGGAGAACGCCTGCCCGCCGATGCCGTACCGGCCGAGCTGGCGCCAGTGGCCCAGGCCTTCAACGGCATGCTGGACCGGCTGCAGGACGCGTTCTCGCGCCTGTCGGGCTTCTCGTCCGACCTCGCGCACGACCTGCGCGCCCCCATCCACCGCCTGCTGACGGCCACGCAGGTCACCTTGTCGCAACCGCGCAGCGCCGACGAATACCGTGCCGTGCTGGAGGACGCGGTGACCGACTACGAACGCATCGGCCGCCTGATCGAGAACATCCTGTTCCTCGCCCGCGCCGACCATGCCCAGACGCTGCTCAAGGCGGACTGGCAGAGCATGCGCGAGCGCCTGACCGGCATGGTGGAGTTCTTCGAACTGCTGGCCGAAGACCGTGGGCTCGCGCTCGCGCTGGACGTGCAGCCCGGGCTGCGCGCCTGGGCCGACGAAGTGCTGTTCGCCCGCGCGGTGGGCAACCTGCTGACCAATGCGCTGCGCCATGCGCGGCCGGGCAGCACGGTGGTGGTGTCAGCCCATGCCATGGCACCCGGTTTCGCCCGCATCACCGTGGCCAACGAAGGCGACCCCATCGACCCGGCGCACCAGGCCGACATCTTCCAGCGGCGCTACCGCATCGAGAGCCCGGCCGCGGAGACGGGCTCAGGCCTGGGGCTGGCCATCGTCAAGAGCGTGATGGACCTGCACCATGGCCGCGTCGGCGTGCGCAGCGCGCCAGGCCTGCCGACCGCGTTCACGCTGGACTTCCCGCCGCCGGCACGGCGGCGTGTGGACTTCAGACCGGCGGCGCGCCGATCTGCTCGGTGACATAGGCGCGCTGCACGGCGGGCCGCGCCAGCACGCGCTGCAGGTAGGGGCCCAGCTGCGGCAGTTCGCGCGCCGGCCGGCCGAAATGCCGGGTCCAGCGCGCCAGCATCAGCGTGTACGGGTCGAGCGCCGTGAAGCGCTCGCCCAGCAGCCAGGGGCCGCCATGGCGTGCCAGTTCCTGGTCCAGCAGTTCGAGCAGCTGGCCGGCACGCGCCTCGGCGCGCGCCTTCACCGTGGTGGCGCCGTGCACATGGTCTGGCGACGCCCAGCGTTCGGGGTAGAAATACAGGCCCAGCGTGGCATGCAGCGTGTTGCTCAGCCACAGCATCCACTTGTAGTAGTGCGCCCGCTCGGCCGAGCCCAGCGGCGGCGCCAGGCCCGCGGCCGGGTGCGTGTCGGCCAGGTGCAGCAGGATGGCCGCCGTCTCGTACAGCACGGTGTCGCCGTCCACCAGCACCGGGATCAGGCCGTTGGGATTGAGCCGCAGGTAGGCCTCGGACTTGTGCGCCTGGTTGGCGCGGTCCACCAGCAGCAGCTCGAACGGCACGCCCAGCTCTTGCAGCAGCATGTGCGGCGCCATGCTGGCGTCGGTCGGGTGGTAGTGCAGCTGCAGCATGGCGAGCGCTCTGGTGCAGTGGCTTACTTGGCGGCCGTCACCATGATCTCGACCAGCAGGCGCGGATCGGCCAGCTTGGACTCGACGCAGGCGCGCACCGGCAGGTTCTTGGGGTCGACCCAGGCCGACCAGACCTCGTTCATGGCCGCGCGGTTGCCGATGTCGGTCAGCCAGATCTGGGCCGAGAGGATGCGCGACTTGTCGCTGCCGCAGCGCGCCAGCAGCGCATCGATGCGTTGGAGGATCTGCTGCGTCTGGCCCTTGACGTCGGCGCTCGGGTCGTCGGCGACGATGCCGGCCAGGTAGACCGTGTTGCCGTGCTCGACGGCGTTGGACAGGATGGGCGTGGGCTCGTGGCGCTGGATGGTCATGGTGGTTTTCTCCAAGGTGTCAGGGTGGTGTCGCAACACCGAACAGTTCGGCCGCATTGTCCCAGGCGATGCGCCGGGCCAGCGGCTCCGGCAGCGCGCCCAGCCAGCGGCGGTAGTCCTGCATGAGCAGGTCGTAGGCGCTCCAGCGCTGGTTGACCCAGGTGTCCGAGCCGATCACGAAGCGCGTGGGGTGCTTGCGCAGCAGCGCATCCCATTCGGGACACAGCATGCCGTTGTCGCAGGCAAGGCCCGGGCGGTAAGACAGTTCGCCGATGAGGCGCGGATAGCGCTCCAGCATGGCCTGCACGCGCGCCACGGGGGCGCCGCCGATGCCGGTGTGGGCCCAGACCAGCCGTGCGCCGGGCGCGTGGGCCATGAGCTTGTCCACGGCCACGTCGTCCACATGGGCCAGCACCGCCAGGCCATGCTTCTCGGCGAACTGCATGAGCTGGCGCGCCACCGGCTCGTCGGCGTTGGCGCTGTCGTAGAGATGGAACTCGCCGATGCCGCGGTACGGCCCGCCCTGCGTGCCGCGTGCGAACTCATCCTCGACCATCGCGTAGATGCTGGGGTCGCGGAACCAGTTCGTGTAGTCGTCGCGGTTGCGGTACAGGCGGATGAAGGGCACCACGGCCACGCCGGCCGCACGCGTGGCCGGGCTCGCGGCCAGCAGCTTGGTGCCGTCGTTGGTGCGCGAATTGGCAACGATGGCCCGCACGCCGTTGCGCTGCATGCGCGCCAGCACGTCGGCCAGCGGATGCGGGCCCTGCGCGCCGTTCCAGGCCTCGACGTTGTAGTGCAGGTGCGTGTCGAACAGCGGGCCGGCGTAGTCGGCCGCCAGCGCGGGAAGCGCCAGCAGCCACACCACGCTCGCCAGCAGCCGGCTGCGCATCGTCAGCCGACGTGCTTGGCGAAGAAGGCCAGCGTGCGCTCCAGCGCCAGCTTGGCCGCGGCCGCGTCGTAGGAGCCGCGCTGGTCGCAGTTGAAGCCGTGGTCGGCCGCGTACACATGCACTTCCACCTCGGGGTGTGCCTTCTTGAAGGCTTCCACGGTGTCCACCGGAATCCAGTGGTCGCGCTCGCCGAAGTGCGCGAGCACCGGCACCTTCGGCGCGCGCGCCACCTCGGCCTCGGTCGTCACGCCGCCGCCGTAGTAGGGCACGGCGGCGGCCAGGCCATTCAACTCCGCCGCGCTGCGCCAGGTCAGCAGGCCGCCCCAGCAGAAGCCGACGATGCCGACCTTCTTGCCACTTTCCTTGCCAGCATGGTCGATGGCGGCCTGGATGTCGGCCAGCACGCCGGGTGCTGGCAGCTCCTCCACGGCGGTCTTGAGCGCGAAGCCGGCCTGCATGTCCTCGTTGGTGTAGCCCAGATCCACACCCTGCTTGACGCGGTGGAAGGTGGACGGTGCGACCGCCAGGTAGCCCTGGGCCGCGTAGCCATCGGCCACGCTGCGGATGTGCGAGTTGACGCCAAAGATCTCCTGCAGCACCACGATGGCGCCCTTGGGCGCGCCGGCCGGCTGGGCCACGTAGGCGGGAAAGCTGAAACCGTCTGCAGACTTCAGGTCGATGAACTGGCCCATGGTGCGATGCTCCTTCGTTGCGTGTTGGCGAAACGGGCGGTTGTAGCAGGAATCCACTTGCCCCTCCACCGCACGCCGTCTTGGGGGTGACGCGCACTACCATCCGCCCTCCCCCATTGCATGGAGACACACCGCATGGACAAGATCGCACTCGTCACCGGCGGCAGCCGCGGCATCGGTGCCGCCACCGCGCTGCTGGCGGCCCGCCAGGGCTGGGCCGTGGCCGTGAACTACACGCACAACGCACAGGCCGCGCAGGGCGTGGTGCGCCAGATCACGGACCAGGGTGGCCGCGCCATCGCCGTGCAGGCCGATGTGGCGGACGAGGCCCAGGTGCTGCGCATGTTCGAAGAGGTCGACGCCCAGCTCGGCCGGCTCACGGCCCTCGTCAACAATGCCGGCATCGTCGACACCAGCCAGCGCCTGGACCAGATGGACGTGGCGCGCTGGCGCCGCATGTTCGATGTCAACCTGATCGGCTGCCTGCTCTGCGCGCGCGAGGCCGTGCGCCGCATGAGCACGCGCCATGGCGGCAGCGGCGGCTCCATCGTCAACATGTCCAGCGCGGCATCGCGCCTGGGCGGCGCCGGCCAGTACGTGGACTACGCCGCCAGCAAGGGCGCGCTCGACAGCTTCACCATCGGCCTGGCCAAGGAGGTGGCGGCCGAGGGCATCCGCGTGAACGCCGTGCGGCCCGGCCTGATCGAAACCGACATCCACGCCTCGGGCGGCCAGCCCGACCGCGTCCAGCAGCTGGCCCACCAGGTGCCGATGCAGCGCGGCGGCAGCGCCGACGAGGTGGCCGAGGCCACCGTCTGGCTCATGGGCGAAGGCGCCAGCTACACCACCATGAGCTTCCTGGACGTCTCGGGCGGGCGCTGATCAGGCCGCCGCGGCCGCGCCGCGCACCGGCCCCACGCGGGCCTCGATCTGCTGCTGCAGATCCCGCCGCAGGCCCATCAGGAATGCGGCCTCCGCCAGCACGAACAGCGGGCCGATGACCAGGCCCACCAGGTCGTCGACGAAGGCTGGCTTGCGCCCCTCCCAATAGTGGCCGACGAACTGGAACAGCCAGCCGACCAAGAACAGGCCGAGCCCCCAGCCCAGCCAGACCGGTGTGGGCTGCGCCGCGAGCCACTGCGCGCACCACAGCGCGAGGCCGAGCAGCAGCACCATCGCGGCGCCGAGCCGCCCGTCCAGCCGCAGGTAGTACAGCGCGGTGGCCAGCGTGACCAGCGTGGCCGCCGAGATGGCCAGCGGCCCCAGATCGGCCAGCACCGGCCGGGCCAGCAGCACGGCCACGGCCTGCACGATCATGGGAATGCCGATGAAATGCGTGGCGATGTTGCGGCGGTCGCGGTGGTAGGCCGCGTACTGGCTCAGCTGGTCGACGAGGGTGCGCATCGCAGTCTCCTTGGCGCGCGGTCAGGCGCGTGGTTCTGGCGCGCTTGTACACCTGCGGCGCCGGCCGCTCAAGCCAGCAGCGCTGCGCGCCAGGCCGCCGTCTTGGCCGCCAGCGGCATCCCGGCATGGGCCGGGCTGGTCGAGGGCAGGCGCACCAGCTCTAGCCCGTGCCCGAGCATGGGCAGCACCTGCCGGCGGAACACGGCCTCGGCCTTGGCGCCGTTGAAGCACACGCGGTGCACCCGCGGATGCGCCAGGAAGAAGGCCGCGAAGTCGTTCGGCACGATGCTGGCCGGCACGATGGCGCTGTCCAGGCTGCCCGGGCGCTCGCAGCTGGCCAGCACGTCCCACAGCGCCACGCCGCCGGCCTGCAGCGCCGCCAGGCGCTCGCCATAGGCCGTGTGCAGCGGGTCGAAGCCGAACAGCGCGCCCATGATCTTCCAGAACGCGTTCTGCGGATGGCCGTAGTACTGCTGCAGGCGCAGCGACATCGCGCCCGGCATGCTGCCCAGCACCAGCACCCGCGCATCGGGCCGCGCGACGGGGGGAAAGCTCTCGACCTGCGACATGTTCACAGCGGCCGCTGTGCCTCGGCATGCAGCCAGGCGATGAAGTCGCGCGCATCGGGGTTGGCCTCGGCCTGCGGCCCGGCAGCGACGAAGTAGCCGCGCTGCGAATGCCCGCTGCCCTCGAACGGCGCGACCAGCTGGCCCGCGTGCAGCAGCGCCGCAGCCAGCGGCAGCCGGCCGATGGCCACGCCCTGGCCGGCCAGTGCCGCGGCCACGGCGTCGTTGTAGTTGGAAAAGCGCAGCTGGTTGGTGCCGCGGATGCCCGCCAGGCCCATCACCTGCAGCCAGGGCGCCCAGTCCTCCATCGGCGCCATGCCGTGGTGGCCCTCCATGACCAAGAGCGTGTGCCGCACCAGGTCGGCCGGCCGGCGCAGCGGGCGCGCCGGGTCCTGCAGCAGGCGCGGCGCGCAGACCGGCAGCACCGTCTCCTCGAACAGCGGCCGGCCCATGCCCTGGGCGATCGCGCAAAAACGCACCGCCACGTCGATGCCGGCGCGCTCCAGATTCAACAGGTCGTTGGTGGCCGACACCCGCACGTCGACCAGCGGATGGTCGGCCGAGAAGCGGGCCAGCCGCGGGATCAGCCACAGCGATGCGAAGCCCGGCGTGGTGGTCACGGCCACCTGGCGGTGCCGCGTCACGGCGCGCACGCTGGCCGTGGCGTCGCGCAGGCGCTCCAGGCAGTCCTGCACGGCGCGGTACATGGTCTCGCCGGCAGGGGTCAGCGCCAGCGCGCGGTGGCGCCGCTCGAACAGCGCCACGCCCAGGCCCTCCTCCATCTGCTGGATCTGCCGGCTCACGGCCGACTGCGTGAGCGCGAGCTCTTCGCCGGCGCGCGTGAAGCTCAGCGTGCGTGCGGCCACGGCGAAGCTGCGCAACAGGTCCAGCCGCGGCAGGTCGGCGCGGGAGATGCCCGCGTCATCGTCTTTCGCATTCTCATTTCGCATGCAAGGCATTCAAAACGACCGGTGGAACGATCGCCTTCCAGATCCTACATTCATTCCACCCAAGCATGCGATGGAGATCGACATGGAAGCTCTGACCGAATACGAACTGCCCCTGCGCGGCCTGCTGCGGCTGCCGCCCGGAAGCCGCGTGGCCTGCGACAGCGGCAGCCTGTGGATCACCGAGGACGACCAGATGCTGGACACGGTGCTCGAGCCGGGCGAGCAGTTCGCACCGGTGGCGCGCGGCGCGCTGCTGGTCTACGCGCTGTCGCCCGCGCGGCTGCACCGCCTGCAATAGCCGGGGCCGGCCATGGACAGCGCCCTCGATTGCCCGCTGCGCAGCTGCAGCGCGCGCTGGGATTTCACCGACGGCCGCGCCGTGACGGTGCGCGCCGTGCTGCCCGAGGACATGGCGCTGGCCTCGGAGTTCGTGGCGCGCGCCCTGTCGCAGCAATCGCGCTACCAGCGCTTCCAGACCGGCCTGCGTGAACTGGCACCCGGCATGGCGGCGTACCTCACGCAGATCGACTACCGCGGGCATGTCGCGCTGGCGGCCGTTGCCCTGCAGGACGGGCGCGAGCACCAGGTCGGCGAGGCGCGTTATGTCTGCGACGGCGGGCACCCGGAACAGGCCGAGTTCGCGCTCGCCGTGGCCGACGCATGGCAGGGCTGCGGGCTGGGCGGTCGCCTGCTGCGCCAGCTCGTGCGGCTGGCGCGCCGGCACGGCGTGCAGCGGCTCTACGGCGATGTGCTGCGCACCAACCAGGCCATGGTGGCGCTGGCCCGCTCGAACGGCTTCGTGCCCGAGCGCCAGGGCGATGCGCGGCTGGTGCGCATGGCGCGCACGCTGGAGACGGCACCGCTGGCGGCGCCGCACTGAGCCTCAGAGCGCGGGTGGCAGCAGGCGCCAGACGGCCTGCGCGCTGTCCCAGGCCTGGGCCCGGCGCTCCAGGTCGGCCGCGTCGCTGGCTTCGGCCAGGTAGGCATGGCGCGCCGACTCGGGATCGCTGGGGCGCCGCCGCTGGCCCGTGCGGGCCATGCTCTGGCGCAGCCACGCGGCCAGCTGGGCCACGCCATGCGGCTGTGCCGTGGCGGGCTCGAAGGGGCTGAAGGCGTCGGCGAAATGCGGTGTGGCGGTCTTCATGGCGGTCTCCTGGAGAGGATGGGATGCAGGGGCCGCCAGCTTCGCCGCGCCCGCCGCTGCCGTCCTGAACCGCGGCTGAGCGCGGGCTGAAGTTCCCGTGAAAACGCGCCTGCAGAACCGGCTTCAGCATGTTTCAGCCCGCGCTCAGCCGCGGTTCAGGACGGGCGGGCGCACGGCGTCCACAGTGCACCGCACCCGGCCTCGCCGGATGCGAACCGCACCATGCACCACCTGCCTTCCCTCCATCTGCCCTGGGCCGCCCTCCTGCTCGCGGCCTTGCTCGCCACGGCCTACCTGCTGGTCTGCGGCTTCATCGCGCACCGCTTCACGCACATCCGGCGCAGGCGGCCCCGGCTGCAGAACGACCACCCCGAACTGGACCGCAGCCAGGTGCGCTTTCGTGCCCGCGACGGCCGCGCCAGCATCGACGCCTGGTACCTGCCGGCCACGCCGCGCCAGGGCGCGGTGATCCTCGTGCACGGCAAGGACGCCTGCCGCGGCGACGAGCTCAAGTCGCCCACCTTCACGCTGGCGCAGCGCTTTCACGCGGCCGGCATCTCGGTGCTCATGATCGACCTGCGCGGCCATGGCACGAGCAGCCCCGCGCGCCTGAGCTACGGCTGGCACGAGCGCCACGACGTGCTGGGCGCGGTGGACTACCTGCTCGAACGCGGCTACGCGCCGGGCCGCATCGGCGTGCTGGGCGCATCGCTGGGCGGCGCCACCTCGGTGCTGGCCGCGGCCGAGGAACCGGCCATCGGCGCCGTCGTGACCGACAGCGCCTACGCCAGCTTCGAGGACATGATCGAGCGCCAGTACGCCAAGCTCGCGCACCTGCCGCATTGCTTCCTGCCCGGCGCGCTGGCCATCGGCCGGCTGCTGCTGGGCGTGGACGTGCGCAAGGTGCGCCCGCTGGCCCTCATGCCGCGGCTGCGTGGCCGCCCCGTGCTCGTGATCCACAGCCAGGGCGACCGTTTCGTGCCCGCGTGCGACGCCGACGCGCTGGCCGCGGCCTGCGGTGCCGAATGCTGGTGCACCGCGACGGACGGCCACATCGGCTCCTACCGCGCGCTGACGCAGGCCTATGAGGAACGCGTCGTCACCTTCTTCGCGCGGCACCTGGACGTGCTACCTTCCAGGCGCACGCTGGCGGCACCTGCCCCGTCCCGCCCCGAACTGCTGGCCGCCTGAGCCCGGCATGCGCGACGGCCACCGCGCCCCCAAGCGCCCGCGCCCCGGCGGCGCGCCCGGGCGGAGCGCTTCAACCGAAGACCAGCGCCTGCGCCTGCTCTTCGTCCAGCGCACTGCCGTGCAGGCGCCAGACGGCGATGCGCTCGGGCGCATGGGCCTGCGCGGCGAGCGCCAGCGTGGCCTCCATGGTGCGCGTGTCCAGCGGCGTGCGCACCTCGCCGCGGCGCTGGCGCGCGGCATCGTCGCAGCCCAGCAGCTGCACCGCCTCGCGCAGCTTGCCGCGGCGCGCCGCCAGCAGGCTCAGCATGCCGGAGAAATGCCGCAGCCCCAGCGAGCGCCGGCAGTACGGCAGGCTGCGCTCGACCTGGGCCAGTGCCTCGTCGAGTGCGCCCTGGGCCGTCAGCGCATGGGCAAACCAGTTCAGCGCGAAGGCCATCATCTCGGCGTCGGTGCGCGGCGACGCCTGCAGCAGCTGCAGCGTGGCGCGGTACTGCCGCACCGCCTCGTCCAACCGGCCCAGCTCGTGGTGCACGGCCGCCAGGTTGTTCTGCAGGTAGAACAGCGTGCGGCCGTCGCCGGCCTGGCGCGCGAACGGCAGCGCCTCGGTGAAGGCCGCGAAGGCCGCCTCGGGCCGCCCCTCGGAGCGGCAAACCATGCCTTCGACGTACTGCCAGACACCGCGCAGCAGCGCGAGCTCGGGCCGCTGCACGAGTTCGGCCACACGCTGCAGGCTCTGCCGGGCCACGCCCAGTTCGCCGCAGATGCCGGCCACGTAGGCCCGCATGCACAGGGTGTAGACCAGCACCACGTGCGGCGGATGCCGCTCGAACACGGCGCGCGCCTCTTCGAGCAGCGCAAGCCGCGTCGGCCCGTCGATGCCGCCATGCAGGCCGACCATGGCCAGACCCAGCCGGAAGCGCGCCGCCACGAGTTCGGGCGTGTGTGCGTCCAGGAGCGGCTCCACGCGCCGCATCCACGACACGCATTCGGCGTAGCGGCCGATCTGGTACATGAACTCAGCCGCCAGGTTGGCCAGCTCCAACGCCAGCGCGCGCTCGCCGGCGTCGGTGGCCCATTCGATGGCGCAGCGCAGGTTCTCGACCTCGGGCTGGTAGGCCAGCACCCAGTGGTCCAGCGACTCGAAGCCCGTGCGGGCCATGCGCGCGCGGCGGTTGAAGATGTCCAGCAGGCAGCGCGCATGGGCGAGCTGCATGGCACGCCATTCGCCAGCCTGCTCCAGCTGCTCGCAGGCGTAGACGCGGGCCGTCTCCTGCAGCCGGTAGCGCGGCACCGCGCCGGGCTCCAGCACCACCATGGACTTGTCGACCAGGTTGCTGAGCAGGTCCAGCACATCCCAGACGTCGGTCTCTTCGTCGGCCGCGACCTGCTGTGCCAGATCAAGCCCGAAACCACCGACGAAGACGCCGAGCCGGCGGAACACCTTCTTCTCCTCCACGCTCAGCAGCGCGTGGCTCCAGTCCAGCGTGGCGCGCAGCGTGCGCTGGCGCGTGGGCGCATCGCGCGAGCCGCTCTTGAGCATGCGCAGCCGCTGCGCGAGGTGCTGGCGCACGCCGTCCACGCCCAGCAGGGGCACGCGTGCTGCCGCGAACTCCAGCGCCAGCGGCATGCCGTCCAGCGCGCGGCAGATCTCCACCACGCCCGCGCGGTTGGCGGCGTCCAGCACGAAGCCGGGCAGCAAGGCCTGCACACGCGCCACGAACAAGGCCACGGCACCATGGCTGTGGGCCTCGTCCAGGGCATCGGGCGCAGGCACCGCCAGCGCCTCCAGGCGCAGCTGGCGTTCGTCCTTCAGGCGCAGTGGCTCCTGGCTCGTGACCAGCACATGCAGGCCGGGCCGGGCCTGCAGCAGTTGCTCCACCAGCGCGGCCACGGCCCAGACCAGGTGTTCGCAGTTGTCCAGCACCAGCAACTCGCGCCCGTGCAGGCGCGCAGCCAGTTCGGCCTGCGGATCGCCCCCGGCCGGCAGGTTCATCTCCAGCGCTCGCGCCACCGCGGCGGGCAGCGCGGCGGCATCGCTCACGTCGGCCAGGGCCACCAGCCAGATGCCATCGGGAAAGTGGTCCACGAGCTGCCGCGCGGCGGCCCGCGCCAGGCTGGTCTTGCCGATGCCGCCCGCGCCGAGCAGGCTGACCAGCCGGTGCTCGCGCACCATCGCCGGCACGGCGATGAGGTCGGCCTCGCGGCCCAGCAGCGTCTCGGCCTGCGTCAGGTTGCCCAGCCGCTCCTGCAGCGCAGGCAGGGCCGGGGCTGCGGCGGCGGGCGGGGCGGCCGCGACCTCCTGCAGCACAGCCCCGAAGCGGTAGCCGCGCCCGGGCACGGTGACGATGGCCCTGGCGCCCAGCAGCTTGCGCAGCGTGCTCACCTGCACCTGCAGGTTGTTGTCCTCCACCACGAGCTGAGGCCAGACCAGATCGAACAGCTCGTTCTTGCTGAGCATGCGGTCGCGGTGCCGCACCAGGGCCTCCAGCAGGTCGAAGGCGCGCGCGCCCAGCGTGACCGGCGCGCCATCCACGCGCAGTTCGCGCGTGGACGGACGCAACTCGGCACGGTCGAAGCGGAACACGGGGTCGGACATGGAGCGGGGCAGGCGCCGAGAAAGAACTCGTTGTAACGGAATCAGTCCAGATGTGACAGCGTTTTCGACCGCGTGTCCCTACAAATAGTGACATCTGCGGCCAGCGGCCGAACAGCCGTACCCTTGGGGCCCCATGCTGCGCCCCCGCCCCGACGCCCCGCCGACCGACCTGCCGTGGACCGGCCGCGCCTGTGCACGCCGCGAGGACGAGGCGCTGCTGCGCGGCCAGGGCCGCTATCTGGCCGATCTGGCGGCGCCCGGCTGCCTGCACGCGGCTTTTGCGCGCAGCACGTTCGCGCACGCCGACATCGCCCTGCGCAACCTGCCGGCCCTGCGCGCCATGCCCGGCGTGCGGTGCGTGCTGACCGGCGAGGACCTGGCCACGCTGGGCCACCTGGCCATCAACCCCTTGTTCGCCGGCGTGCGCGCCTTCGACCAGCCGGTGCTGGCGCGCGGCCGCGTGCTCTGCGTGGGCATGCCGATCGCGCTGGTCGTGGCCGATACCACCGAACAGGCGCGCGACGCGGCGGAGGCCCTGGACGTGGATTACCGCGCGCTGCCAGCCTGCACGCAGGCCGAGGCCGCGCTGGCGGCCGCGCCGCTGCTCCCAGGCTGGCCCGACAACCTCGCCTTCACGCAGCGCCATGCCGCGGGCGACCTGGACCGCGCCCGCGCCCAGGCGGCCGTGGCGGTCCAGCTGCACATCGCCTGCCCGCCCGTCGCTCCCATGGCGCTGGAGCCGCGCGGCCTGCTCGCCCATTGGCAGGGCGGCCGGCTCACGGTCTGGACGCCGCTGCAGTCGCCGCACCGCGCGCGGCTGGAGCTGGCGCGCGTGCTGGGCCTGGCGCCCGGACAGGTGCACACCATCGCGCCCGACGTGGGCGGCGCCTTCGGCGGCAAGGCTTCGCTGGGTCCGGAGGAGGTGGCGCTGGCCGCGTGCGCGCTGCAGCTGGACGTGCCCGTGCGCTGGGTCGCCACGCGCGAGGAAGATTTCGTCTCCGCGCCCCAGGGCCGCGCCGGCCACATCGCCGCCCAGGCGTTCTTCGCGGCCGACGGCGAGTTGCTGGGCCTGCAGGCCGACCTGCTCTACGCCCTGGGCTGCCGCAGCACCTGGAGCACGCCGGTGCCGGCGCTCAACGCCGCACGCATGCTGCCCGGCCCCTACCGCTGCGCCGCCATCGACATCGTGGCGCGCGGCGTGGCGACCAACACGGCCGCAGTGGGCATCTACCGCGGCGCCGGCCGGCCCGAGGCCGCACTCGCCATGGAAGGCCTCATGGACGCGGCCGCGCGCCGGCTGGGCCTGGATCCGGTGGCCGTGCGCCTGCGCAACGCCGTGCCCGCCAGCGCCATGCCCTGGACCACGCCGACAGGCCAGCGGCTGGATTCGGGCGACTACGCCGGCCTGCTCACCGCGGCCTGCGCACTGGCGGAATTGCCCGCGCTGCGCGCCGCGCAGGCCAGCCGGCGCGCGGCGGGCGAATGCGTGGGCATCGGCATCAACCTCTACGTGGAGCCCTGCGGCACGGGCTGGGAGAGCGCGCGCCTCACGCGCTGGCCCGACGGCCGCGTGACCCTGGCCAGTGGCAGCAGCACCCAGGGCCAGGGCCACGCGACGGCCTTCGCGCAGATCGCGGCCGACGCGCTGGGCATCGCGCCCGCGGCCATCGATGTGGTCGAGGGCGACAGCGACCTGGCGCCCGCCGGCATCGGCGCACTGGCCAGCCGCAGCATGGCCATCGGCGGCAGCGCCGTGCTGCGTGCCGCGCAGGCCTTGCGCGCACTGCCCGCTGCTGACCGGCCGGTCAGCGTCGAGACCGTCCACACCGCCCAGGCCGAGGCCTGGAGCGCGGGCTGCTGCATCGTGCTGGCCAGCGTGGACCGTGCGACGGGCGCCGTGCGCACCGAGCGCGCCTTCTGGGTTGACGACGCGGGCACCGTCATCAACCCGCTGCTGTTCGCCGGCCAGATGCACGGCGGCTTCGCACAGGGCCTGGGCCAGGCGCTCATGGAGCGCATGCACTACGACGCGCAGGGCCAGCTGCTGACCGGCTCGCTGATGGACTACGCCGTGCCGCGCGCCGACGACCTGCCCCCGCTGGTGCACCGGAGCCGGCCCAGCGCCACCGATGCCAACCCGCTGGGCGCCAAGGGCGTGGGCGAGTCCGGCGCCATCGCCGCGCCGGCCGCGCTGCGCGGCGCCGTGCTGGACGCACTCGCGCCGCTGGGTGTCACCCACCTCGACCTGCCGTTGACGCCTGCGTCGGTCTGGCAGGCCATCCAACAAGCCACCACCGGAGACATCCCATGCTGAAGTACCGCGCGCGCGACGCCAAGGCCTATGCGCGCGAACACCTGCGCGGCGTCTGGGCCGCCGCGCCCACGCCGTTCCGCGCGGAAGACCTGGCGCTGGACGAGGCCGGCCTGCGCCGCAACCTGCGCCACTGGATCGGCGAACTGGGCATCAGCGGCCTGTTCATCTCGGGCAAGCAGGGCGAGTTCTTCTCGATGTCGGTGGCCGAGCGCAAGCGCACGTTCGAGATCGCGGTGGAGGAGACCGCCGCGCTCGGCAACCGCAGCGGCACCATCCTGTCGTGCTCGGACCAGAACATCGACACCGTGGTCGAACTGGCCCGACACGCGCAGGCCATCGGCGCCGACTACATCGTGGTGCACGCGCCGCTGCTGCACTTCGGCCGCGACGTGGACGACACCGTGTTCGCCTACTACCAGCACATCGCGGCGCAGGTGGACATCGGCATCGCCATGTGGAGCCACGAGGACGCCGGCTACCTGATGTCGCCCGCGCTGTGCGCACGCATCGCCCGCGCCATCCCCAACATCGTGGCCATCAAGTACAGCGTGCCGCGCCCCCTGTACGTGGAGCTCACGCGGATGACCGAGGGCGAGCTGATCGTCAGCACCGCCTCGGAGGAAGAGTGGCTGGACAACATCCTCGAGCTGAACTGGCAGGTCTACCTGTGCTCGATCCCGCCGCTGCTCTACCAGACCGCCAGCGACCGGCGCATCGACGCCTACACCCGGCTGGCCATGGCCGGCGACGCGGTGGGCGCGCGCCGCGTGCGGGACAGCCTGGAGCCCGTGCGCCAGGCCCTCAGGTCGTGCCGGCCGGCCGGCACGCCGCAGGCCTTCCAGAAGCACTGGCTGGAACAGCTGGGCCAGGTGGGCGGCCCGGTGCGCCGGCCGTTGCTGAACCTGGACGAAGCCCAGCGCGCCAAGGTGCGCGCGGCCTTCGCCGCCAGTGGACTGGGAGCCAAGGCATGACGCAGCGCATCGCCCTGATCGGTTTCGGCGCCATGGGCAGATCGCTCGCGCGCATGCTGGCGGCACATGGCGATGCCGTGCGCTGCGTGGCGGTGCTGCAGCGGCCGGGCACGCCCGCGGGCGGCGGCTGGCCCGCGGGTGCCGTGCGCGTGGAGACCGTGGCCGCCCTGCTGGCGCAGCAGCCCGACCTGGTCGTCGAGTGCGCAGGCCACGCGGCCTTGCAGCAGCACGGAGCCGAAGTCCTCGGCGGCGGCAACGACCTGCTGGTGGCGGCCGTCGGCGCCTTGGCCGATGCGGCACTGGAGCAGCGCCTGCGCGCGGCTGCGCAGGCAGGCGGCGCCCAGGTGCTCGTGCCGGCTGGCGCCTTGGGCGCGCTGGACATCCTCTCGGCCGCGCGGCTCGCCGGACTCACGCAGGTGGACTACCTCTCGCACAAGCCCGCGCGCGCCTGGAAAGGCACGCCGGCCGAGCAACTCTGCGCACTCGACGCGCTGACCGCCCCCACGGTGTTCTACGAAGGCACGGCGCGCGAGGCCGCGCTGCGCTTTCCGCAGAACGCCAACGTGGCCGCCGCCGTGGCGCTGGCCGGCGCCGGCTTCGAGGCCACGCGCGTGCGCCTGATGGCCGATCCGGCGGCCGAGGGCAACCGCCATGTGCTGCACGCCGAGGGCGCGTTCGGCAGCTTCGACTTCAGCGTGACGGGCCGCGTGCTGCCAGACAATCCCAAGACCTCGATGCTGGCGCCGGCCAGCCTGGCGCGCGGCATCCTCAACCGCGGCGCCGCCATCGCCCTCGCCTAGGAGACACGCATGCCGCGCTACGGCCCGCCCATCAACTTCCCGCAATGGATCGCCGAGCACGCCGACCGGCTCAAGCCGCCCGTGGGCAACCAGCAGGTCTGGCAGGACGCCGACATCCTCGTGACCGTGGTCGGCGGCCCCAACCAGCGCACCGATTTCCACGACGACCCGCTGGAAGAGTTCTTCCACCAGTTCAAGGGCAACGCCAGCCTGCTGGTGCTGGACCGCGGCCGCTTCGAGCGCATCCACCTCAAGGAAGGCGACATCTTCCTGCTGCCCGCCCATGTGCGGCATTCGCCGCAGCGGCCCGAGGAAGGCAGCCTGTGCCTGGTGGTCGAGCGCGCGCGGCCTGCGGGCCTCGTCGACGGCTTCGAGTGGTACTGCGCACACTGCGCGGCGCTGGTGCAGCGCTCGGAGCTGCAGTTGCAGAGCATCGTGGCCGACCTGCCGCGCGTGTTCAACGCCTTCTATGGCAGCGATGAGGCGGCACGCCGCTGCGCGTCCTGCGGCCAGGTGCACCCGGGCCGCGACTGGCAGGCCTGGCATGCCGCGGTGGGGGCCTGAATCCATGGCGACCGAACTGCGCATCGAAGTGCTGCGCCTGCACCCGGGCGACGACCTGCGCACCGCGTTGCTGCATTGGAGCGAGGCCGCCGCGCGCGCGCCCGAACCGGTGCAAGCGGCCTGCGTGCTGTCGGCCGTGGGCAGCCTCACGCGGGCCATGCTGCGCTACGCCGACGCGGCGGCCGGCACGCGCATCGACGGCCCGCTGGAACTGCTGAGCCTGGCCGGCACGCTGGGCCCGGGCGGCCTGCACCTGCACGCCAGCGTGTCCGACGCCGAAGGCCGGGTCCTGGGCGGCCACGTGATGCCGGGCTGCAACGTGCGCACCACGGCCGAGATCGTGCTGGGCTTGCTGCCGGCGCACCAGTTCGACCGTGTGGAAGACCCGCTGACGGGGTACCTGGAACTGCTGGCGCAGCGGCGCTGAAGGCCGTGGCCCTTCAGCGCTTGGGCGCAGGCTTGGCCGCGGCGTTCGCGGGTGCCTTGACTGCCTCGCGCACCTTCACGCAGGACACCGCGCCCACGCCGCTCGGGTATTGCACGCTGCAGCCCTCGTTGCCGTTGCAGACGGTGTTCGACGGCACGCTCACGGGCACATAGAAGTAGCAGGCCACGCCGTCCTCGGCGTCCAGCAGCTTGACCACCTTGGTCCCGGGGAACGGACCCTGCCATTCGCCGACGATGGACATGGGGGCCGAGGCGGCGGGTGCCGATGCGGCAGAGGCCGCGGGCGCGGGAACCGGTGCCTGCGCCAAGGCCGGCAGGCCAGCCCACACCATGGCCAGTGCCAACAGGGTGCGCTGGTGGCGAAACAGCATGCCCGGATGCATCGCCATTCAGAAGCCGCTGACGACCGCATCCATCGCGCCCACGATCTCCGAAGCGAGATGGGACACGTTCGCCATGGGATCGCTCAGCATCCGGGCGGGGAGCGGTGCCGCCAGATGCGGCATCAACGACAGGGGCTCGCCATCGATCTCGATGGTCGGGCACAGGCTGACGGGCAGACGGGCCTGACCGACGCCGACCCGCGACAGCGGCATGACCAGCCGCGTGTTCAGCGCATCGATCAAAGGGCTCTGCACATCGACCAGGTAAGGCACGCTGTGCCGCGACGCGGCGTGCGGATTGGCATAGACATCGAACTGCGCCACCGTCAGTCCTGGGGCCAGGCCACCAATCCTTCGCACCACAGGCCGTTGGCCTCGTTGTGCCGGTTCTGCTCGTCGATCCAGTGCTTGTACTGCGATCGGAATGCCCGGCGCTTGGCATCCAGCGAGGTCGTCCGCTCCAGCGCCTGGAGCTCGGCATAGCGCGCGGCCGACACCAGTACCGCCGCGACGCGGCCGTTCTTCAACACCTCGACCGGCTCGCGCTCGGCATGGCCGAGGTAGTAGCCGAAGCGGTTCTTGCCTTCCGTTGCAGTGATCCTCATGGCGCGTCCTCCAGGAATGGCTATTTTAGCCATTCACCTTCGCGGGAAGGCTTCACCGCGCCACCGTCTCCAGCCACTGCGACAGCTCGGCCGCCGCCGCATCCGTGGCCTCGGCCAGAGCGCGCACGCCACCGGCCGCGTCGGCGGTGGCGGCGGGCCGCTGCACGATCACCTGGCGCTGGGCCAGCACCTGCTCGCCCGCGGGAAGGTTGTCCACCACGGTGGCGCGCAGGCGCACCAGGCCCGCGCTCTGCGCAGGCGCAGTGAACAGCTGGCTGAATTCCAGCAGCTGCACGCGCAACACCAGCGGCTGGCGCCCATCGCTGCGCAGCATGGCCGCACCTTCGCCAGCGCTCACGATGGTGCGGCGCTGGCCCAACTGCTCGCGCAGGCGCTGGCGCACCAGCTGCGCGGGCGGCATGCTCCAGCGGGCCTGTGCGTACGGGCGCAGCTGCTGGGCATCGGCATAGCCCAGGCGGTACAGCACGGCCGTGCCGGCCTCCAGGGGGCCATTGGCCTCGATCTCGTCCAGCGCCAGCGGCGCCAGCGGCGCGCGCCGGTCCATGGGCGCGTCGGCCACCGGGCCGGGGCCGAAGTCGTACTGCGCCGGGCGCGTCGGCTTGTCGGGCAGTGCCGAACAGCCGGCCAGCAGCGCCGCCAGCAACAAGGGAGAAAGCAAAGCGGTGCGGCCCATCATCTGGCTCCTGCTGCGGCGGGGGGCGCGAAGCCGGCTTCGCCCGGCCCCGGTGGAACGCTGCCGCTGCCGAAGATCAGCGACTGCGGGTTGTCATTGATGCCGTTGACCGTGCGGCTCAACTGGCGCGCCGCGCGCGAGGCATCCTCGCTCACGCGGTTCACGCGTGGCAGCGTGGCCGCGCCGAAGGTTTCTGCCACGCGCGACAGCGCGGCCGTGCCTTCGGCCAGGCGGTCCAGCGGGCCGTCCTTCTGGTTCAGGCGGTCGGCGGTCTTGTCGATGTTGGTGGACATGCGGGCCACGTCGTCGGCCGCGGTGCGCACCGACTGCAGGCTGCGCGTGAACTCCTGCGTCAGGGCCGGCACGCCGGCCAGGGCCGGATCCACGCGCAGGCGCATGGTGCTCTCCAGTTGGGCCGTCAGGAGGTTGACGTTCTGCGCGGCCGCGGCGATGCGTTCGGTGGCCAGGGCGGTGTTGTCGAGCACCGCGCCGACCTTCTTCTGGTTCTGCTCGTTGAGCATCTGGTTGATGCTGTCCAGCGCCGTCTGCACCTTGGCCAGCAGCTCGGGGGCCTGGTCGGTCAGCTCGCCCAGGCGCGAGTTCTTCAGCGGCAAGCGCGGCACGCCACTGGCGCCTGCCGGCAGGGCCTGGGGCGTGTCGCCGGCGTCGTCCAGCTGCACGAAGGCCAGGCCCGTGATGCCTTGGTAGCTCAGCGTGGCGAAGGTGCTGGGCGACAGCGGCGTGGTGTCGTCCACCGTCAGGCGGATCACGATGTTGCCGGGCACATCGGGATCGAAGCCGATGAAGGTGACCTTGCCCACCGAGACGCCCTTGAAGCGCACCGGCGCCTGCGGCTGCAGGCCGGTGACGGTGTCGCTGGTGGACAGCTCGTAGGTGTGGCTGCTGCCGCTTTCGCGGCCGAGCCAGACGGCCAGCGCGATCAGCAAGGCGGACACCACCAGCACGAAGATGCCGGCGGCCATGGCATGGGCTTTGTTTTCCATTTCAGTCCTCTGTTCTGGACGCAGGTGCGGGCACGATGCGCTCGATCGGCGTCATGGCGCGGCGGCCGCGTTCGCCCTGGAAGAATTCACGCACGAAGGGGTGGTCGTAGGCGGCGACTTCCTGGGGCGTGCCGTGCACCAGCACGCGCTTCTCGGCCAGCACCAGCACGCGGCTGGAGAGCGCGAACAGCGTGTCCAGGTCGTGCGTGACCATCACCACCGTCAGGCCGAGCTCGCGGTGCAACGAGCGCAGCAGCTCGACGAACTCGTCCGAGCCGTGCGGGTCCAGCCCGGCGGTGGGCTCGTCCAGCAGCAGCAGCGGTGGGTCCATGGCCAGCGCGCGCGCCAGCGCCACCCGCTTGACCATGCCGCCCGACAGGTCCGACGGCATCTTGCTGGCGTGTTGCGGGCCCAGGCCCACCATCTGCAGCTTGACCAGCGCGGTGTCGTAGACGAGCGCGTCGGGCAGTTTGCGCAGCTCGCGCAGCGGAAATGCGATGTTGTCGAGCACGCTGAAGGCCGAGAACAGCGCACCCTGCTGGAACAGCATGCCCACGCGGCTGGCCGCCCCGCGCCGGCCCAGCTGCGCAGCCGGCTCGCCGAGCACCGTGACCTCGCCGCGGTAGGGCTTCTCCAGCCCCAGCATCTGGCGCAGCAGCACGGTCTTGCCGGTGCCCGAGCCACCGACCAGCGAGACCACCTCGCCGGGCTGCATGGACAGATCCAGGTCCTTGTGGATCACGACCTGCTCGCGGCCCGTGCCGAAGGCGGTCCACAGGCCCTGGATGGAGACGACGTCTTCACCCGCCATGCCAGCGTCCCCCCGCATAACGCGAAGCCAGCAATCCAGGGCACCGGCTTGCAAGCTGCGGCTCCGGAGGCCGCGGAGCAGGCCATGCCAGCAGACGCCGCGGAACGGGCTCTGCCCGGCCGCTGGCGGCGCCCCTTGAGGGGGATGGGATGGCTACACGCAGTGAGCCAGCCAAACGGGGTGGTCTCTTGCTCATATGCCGATGCTGCGGAAGGCGACCGCGAAGAGTGCGTCCACCAGGATCACGGCCGTGATCGCCGACACCACGGAGGCCGTCGTGCCCTGCCCCAGGCTCTCGGTGTTGGGCTTGACCTTCAGGCCGTAGTGGCAGCCGATCAGCGCGATCAGGATGCCGAACACGACCGACTTGCTGACCGCCAGGCTCAGGTTGGCCGCGCTCACGGCGTCGGGCAGCGCGCCGATGAAATAGGCCGGTGTGATGCCCAGGGCCAGGTCGGCCGCGAGCATGCCGCCAGCCATGCCGGCCAGCGTGGTCCAGGTGGCGATCAGCGGCATGGCGATGGCCAGCGCGATGGCGCGCGGCATCACCAGCCTGAAGCCGTGCGCGATGCCCATCACGCGCATGGCGTCGAGCTCCTCGGTCACACGCATCACGCCGATCTGCGCCGTGATGGCCGAACCGGAGCGCCCAGCCACGAGGATGGCGGCCAGCATGGGCCCGAGCTCGCGCACCAGCGAGACACCCAGGATGTTGACGATGAAGGACTCGGCACCGAACTGGCGCAGCTGCAACGCGGTGAGGTAGGCCAGCACCACGCCGATCAGCGCACCGACCAGGGCCGTGATGGGCAGCGCCATGGCGCCCATCTGGTAGAGGTGGCCCGAGATGTCGCGCCACGGGCCGTACTGCGGCCGGCGCGCAAAGCGCAGGCTGTCCAGTG
Source organism: Pseudorhodoferax soli (assembly GCF_003337555.1). Taxonomy (GTDB): domain Bacteria; phylum Pseudomonadota; class Gammaproteobacteria; order Burkholderiales; family Burkholderiaceae_C; genus Pseudorhodoferax; species Pseudorhodoferax soli. The sequence continues at coordinate 35,177 of NZ_QPJK01000004.1, forward strand.
CCAGTTGGCCGATCAGGCGCACGCCGCTCTTGAGCTGGCCCAGCCCGCGCAGCACGCTGGCACCCAGGGCGTTGAAGGACTGCGCGAAGCCACCATCGGGCTCGGGCTTGCGCGTGCAGCTGAACTCGGCCACGCGCTCGAGCATGCTGCGCTGCTCGGGCAGCAGCGCCAACTGCGCCGGCCATTGGCGGCCCCAGTGGTTCCACAGCAGCTGCGCACCCAGGTGGTCCAGGCGCTCGATCTGTTGCAGGTCCCAGCCTGCGGTGGCCGGCAGCGCGGCCAGGGCCTGGTGCACGCGGCCCAGGTGGTCACCCCCGGCCAGGTCGGAAGCGGTCCAACGGCCTGTCAGCACGGCCTGGCGGCCGTCGCCTTGCCCGGAGGCTTCGATGTGCGGAGATGACGGTGAGGCAGCGTCCATGCAGACGGGAAGGGCAGAGTACAGCGGGCCAGTGGCGAAGCAGGCATCGTACCAAGCGCACTCCGGCCACCGCCGTAGGACCGCAGCGACAAATGCTTACAGCTTTTCGGCTGGCAAATTCTTGCGGTACTGGATGAATCCGACGTTCTGCGCCACGCGGTCGTACAGCAGCCGGCCCGGCGCGTTGCTCTCGTGCGTGAGCCACCACACGCGGCTGGCACCCTCGGCCGCTGCACGCGCGTAGACCGCCTGGATCAGCGCCCGTGCCACGCCGCGGCCCCGCGCGGCCGGCACCGTGAACAGGTCCTGCAGGTAGCAGTACGGCCCCTCGGTCCAGGTCGAGCGGTGAAAGATGCAGTGCACGATGCCGAGCAGTTGCCCACCTGCGTCGAACGCGCCGATGGCGTGCATGGGCTCCGCCGGGTCGAGCAGGCGCTGCCAGGTGCGCGCGTCGAGCGCCTCGCCCAGGTCCACCTCGTAGAAGCTCTGGTAGCCCCGCCACAGCGGCAACCAGGCGGGCTGGTCGGCGGCCGTGAGCGGGCGCAGCTGCACATCGGCGCGCGCATCGCCGCTGTGCGCCTCGCGCAGCGCAGCCAGGCCCTGGCGCTGGTGGCCGTCGGCGTCGAAGTTGCCCGGTGCCAGCCACGCCTGGAAGGCCGCGCGCACGGCCGGCCAGTCGCTGTCGATGATGGAGAACCAGGCGGTGTCACGGTTGCGGCCCTTGACCACGACGGCCTGGCGGAACACGCCCTCGAAGGTGAACCCGAGCCGCTGCGCGGTGCGGCGCGAGGGCGCGTTCAGGCTGTCGCACTTCCACTCGTAGCGGCGGTAGCCCAGGTCGTCGAACACATGGCGCATGAGCAGGTACTGCGCCTCGGTGGACAGGGGCGTGCGCTGCAGGTGCGGCGAGAACATCACGTGGCCGACCTCGACCACGCCGTTGGCCGCATCGATGCGCATCAGCGCCAGCGTGCCCACGGCGCGCCCGCTGGCCAGGTCGACGATGGCGAAGTGCAGCGGATCTTCACTGGCAGCCATGGCCTGGGCATGCCGCAGGTAGGCCGCCGCATCGCCGAAGGGCTCGCTCGCCATGTAGGTCCAGGCACGCCCATCGGCTGCGTCGGCGTAGGCTGCGTGCAGGTCGGCCGCATGGCGTTCGGCGTCCAGCGGTTCGAGCCGGCACAGGCGGCCGGCCAGCGCGATGCGCTCTGGGCGCGGGCGCGGCGTCCAGTCCGGCAGGGCGGCGCCGATGGGTTGGTCGAAGGCATTCACGCGCTGGCTCATGGTGGGCGGTTCCAATGAAAAGGACAGCGGCCGAAGCTACCTGCACAGCGGCCCGCTGCAAAGAGCCAATCGTGCCATGCCCAAGGGGACCAAGCCGTGCCGCCCCTGCCGCCTACAATTTGCAACCGCCCTGCCCTGCCCCCTTCTTCCAGGCCCATGGACTCTTCGACGGCACGCCAGCGCTTTCACGACGAACTGCTCGCCCGGCACCTGAAGACCATCTTCGGCGAGGTCGAGCCGACCGCCCTGGCGCACTTGCGCCGCCACCTGCGCTGGATCGAGATCGCCGGGGGCGAGACGCTCATGCACCAGGGCGAACAGGGCGACTCCATGTACCTCATCGTCAGCGGCCGGCTGCGCGCCTACGTGCGCGGCGCCGACGGCAGCGAGCGCATGGTTGGCGAGATGGCGCGCGGACAGACCGTGGGCGAGATGAGCCTGTACACCGGCGAGCCGCGCGCGGCCACCGTCGTGGCGGTGCGCGACTCGGTGCTGGTGCGCCTGGGCAAGTCCGAGTTCGTGCCGCTGCTGGAGAGCAGCGCCCAGGTGTCGATCGCACTGACGCGCCAGATCGTGCAGCGCCTGAAGGGCGAGCAGCGCCAGCAGGCACACGAACGGCCTGTGGCGATCGGCCTCGTGCCCGTCACGGCCGGCGTGGATGCGGTGGCCTTCGCCACCGACCTCGCGCAGCAGATCGGCGAGCGCCTGGCCCAGACCCAGGGCCAGGGCCGCGTGCGCATCGTCGATGCCGCGCAGGTGCACCAGGCCCTGGCCGATGCCGGCGTCTCGCTCGACGATGCCGATCCCGAGGCCCAGGCCGACGCCAGCCGCCGCGTGGCGCTGCTGCTCGACGAGATCGAGGCCACGCACGACGCCGTGCTGCTGCTGGCCGATGCCGGGCCCACGGCCTGGACGCAGCGCTGCTGCCGCCACTGCGACGAGCTGATGCTGCTGGCCGACGCCGCGCAGCCCGTGGCGCTGCACGCGGTCGAGCAGCAATTCCTCATGCACCGCCCGCCGCGCACCGAGGTGTCCGAACTGCTGGTGCTGCTGCATCCGGCCGAGCGGCGCGCGCCCCGTGGCACGGCGGCCTGGCTGGAACGCCGGCCGCTCGCCGGCCATGTGCACCTGCGGCCGGCCCTGGCGCGCGACATGGCGCGCATGGCGCGGCTGCTCACGCGCACGGCGGTCGGCCTGGTGCTGGCCGGCGGGGGCGCGCGCGGTTTCGCTCACCTGGGCGTGTACCGCGTGCTGCGCGAGCAGGGGGTGGAGATCGACTGGGTCGGCGGCACCAGCATCGGCGCCGTGATGGCGGCCTACGTGGCCTCCGACCAGAGCCTGGATACGGTGATGGCCAACGCGCGCAGCGCCTTCGCCGTGAATCCCACGGGCGACATGAATCTGTTCCCGCTGCTCTCGCTGTTCAAGGGCGTGCGGCTGCGCGGCGTGCTGCGCAGCGCCGTGCAGTCGCTGGTGGGTTTCGATGCCGACATCGAGGACCTCTGGAAGAATTACCACTGCGTGGCCACCAACTACTCGCGCGCCTGCGAGCAGCGCATCGCGCACGGCAATCTGGTGCAGGCGCTGCTGGCCAGCATCTCGATCCCCGGCGCGTTGCCGCCCGTGGTGCGCGACGGCGAGCTGCTCTGCGACGGCGGCACCTTCAACAACTTTCCCGTGGACCAGATGCGCCGCATGCGCGGGGTGGGTTACGTGATCGGCGTGGACCTCAACATGCGCAGCCCAACCCAGGTGCCACCGGGCGAGCTGCCGGGCAACATCAGCCTGTGGCGCGACCGGCTGCGCCCGTCTGCACGCCGGCGCTACCGCCTGCCTTCGCTGCCGACCTACCTGATGACGGTGACCGGGCTGTACAGCATGTCGCGCCAGGACCAGGCCCAGCAGGGCTGCGACCTGTACTTCCATCCCTCGCTGGAGCGCGTGGGCATGTTGCAGTGGAAGAGCATCGACCAGATCGTGGCGCGCGGCTACACGCACGGCAAGGCTGTGGCCGCCAGCGTCGACGCAGCGCAGCGCCGCCAGCTCGGGATGGCCTCAGCGCCGGTTGGGGAGGGCCAGGATGGACAGGCCGGAGACGACGAAGGTCGCGCCGGCCCCGATGTTGAGCCAGGCCGTGGCACGCGGACGGCGTGACAGCCAGCCCGACACGGGCCCGGGCGCTCCATCGGCTGTTGTTCGTCAGGGCTTCTTGCGGCGCAGCTCCTGCAGCCGCTGCTGCAGCCAGGCGCGGCTGTCGACCGGCGCGGCACCCGGGCAGCGCACGCGGTAGGGCTGGTCGCTCATGCTGCTTTCGGAGGCCGCCAAGCCGATGAAATCCTCGGTGGAGCGGATCGCGTCGCGGTTCTCCAGGTAGTCGCGCTTCTTCTGCAGGTGGGCCACGGCCTCGGCGCCCGCATGCCAGCGGCCGTTGCGCTGGAACTCGCAGCCCGATGCCTGCAGGCCCGCCAGCAGCGCATCGATCTCCGCCTGCACGGGCGCGGGCGGCGGCGCGGCCTGGGCCAGTGCACAGCAGCACGACAGGGCAGCGGCCAAGCCACGCATCTCAGTCCTTGGCCAAGGCGTACAGGCGCAGCGAACGGTCACCGACCGGCACCATGCCCTGGAAACTGAACCCCAGCGCGCCCAGCAGTTTGGTCGAGCGCAGGTTCGCCGGGGCCGTGATGGCCAGCAGCCGCGCCAGCTGCAGCTCACCGAAGGCATGCCACAGCACGGCCTGCGCCGCCTCGCGCGCGTAGCCCAACCCTTCGTGTTCCTGCAGCAGTGCAAAGCCGATGTCCGGCGCCGGCAGCGCCTCGCGCTGCACCAGGCCGCACAGGCCCAGCGGCGCACCGTCGCTGCGGCGCTGCACCAGGTACATGCCGAAGCCATGCGTGGCATAGGGCACGAGGATGTTTGCCGCGATGTGGGCCTGCGCGTCCTCGAGCGTGCGCACCTGCCGGTCGCCGATGTGGGCCAGCCAGCTCGGCTCGTTGAGCAGCCGCCGGTAGAACGGCGCGTCGTCCAGCGTCAGGCGGCGCAGCGCGAGGCGCGGGCTTTCGGCGACGTTCACACCAACTCCTGGATGCGCGCCGTCGCCTCGCCACCGTCCACCAGCAGCTCGGCCGCCGCGATCGGCAGCGTGAAGCGGCGCGGCCCGCAGCTGCCCGGGTTCACATAGAGCACGCCGCCCTCGCGCGCGACGCGCGGCTTGTGCGAATGGCCGGTGACGACCACCTGCACGCCCGCCGCCGGATCGAGCCGCAGCTGCGCCAGGTCGTGCAGCACGCACAGGCGCAGGCCGCCGATGTCGGCCGTGCAGGTCTCGGGCAGCCGTTCGGCCCAGGCGCCGACATCGTTGTTGCCGCGCACAGCCGTCAGCGGCGCGATGGTGGCCAGTTGGTCGAGGATGGCCGGATCGCAGATGTCGCCCGCGTGCACGATGTGGTCGCTGCCGCGCAGGAAGGCCAGGGCCTCCGGGCGCAGCAGGCCGTGGGTGTCGGAAAGCAGGCCGATGCGGAACATCGGCGCAGTATGCAGGAAGGCCTGCCACCGCAGCAGCGGCGCCGACTTCGTCCTGCGCCTGCGCCATGTGGCGAGGGCCAGACCGACCGGCGCGCCAGCAGCGCCCCGATGCCCCCTGCCGAGCGCAGCGCGCCCAGGCCCAGCAGCGGGGTGAAGCGGAGGTGGTGTCGCCGCCGGGCATCGCCGGTGCAGTGCTGGATGCGTGCGGCATGCCGGATCGCTGTCCCGTTGGCTTGGCCATCGACATCTCCGATGTGCCGCCCTGCGACGCGCGGGTGTGGCAGACTTTCTCAGCCGTACGGTGCGGGGACGGCAACCTTGCAACCTCGGCGTGTTCCACGTCGCTCACTCTTGAAGGGCGGTGCGCATGAACCAGGCGTTCAAATGGGTATGGAACGGGGCCAGTCGGGTGCACCGTCCTGGCCTCCACACAGCAGGCCTCGTCGTGGCGGCCTGCGGCGTGCCCCTGGCCCATTCGGGCGACTACACCGTCGCCACCCCCGTCGAGCTGGGCATGGCGATCAACGCGGCGAATTCAGACGGCACGACCTACACGAACATCACGCTGACGGACAACATCACGGTGTCCGTCGGCGGGGTGTTCGATGCCTCCACCAATCCGGTCACGCTGTCCCTGGACACCGGCGGATTCGCCCTGCGCTTCCAGGGAGCACAGGCCTCGGTCACCGGCACGGGGAGCTATACCTACATCGAATTCACTGGCGCGGCAGGCTCTTCGAGCCTGGCCGTGGCCGATGGCGCCATGCTGCAGACCGTTGGCGACATGCTCTTTTCCTCGGGAGGCTTCGACATCAGCGGCAACGGCAGTGCGCTCGTGGTCGAGAAGGACCTGGTGCTGGGCCGAGCCGGCGATGTCACGCTCGCGCTCTCCAATGGCGCCAAGCTCTCCACCGGCCGCTCCTTCGTGGGGGAGCTCCTGGACTACACGGTCGCGACCACCATCACCGCCACCGTGGACGGTGCGGGCACGGAGTGGAATGCCGGTAGTGAACTTGTCATTGGCGGCGCGACTGACAGTACGGCCGTGACCGTGTCCAACGGGGGCACCATCCGGCTCGCGAGCCCGGGTGCGATCGCCAGCATAGGCCGTGGGGGAAGCGGCTCGGTGCTGGTGACAGGCGCGGGCTCCCGCCTACTGTTGAACGCGGGCACGCTGCAAATCGGTGCCGAATACGAGACGGTGCCAGGGGCAGGGACCCTCACCGTCCGCGAGGGTGGCCTGGTCGTGGCGCCTTCCGTGGAGATGGCGATTCGCGACAGCGCGGCGACGGGCGCCCTCGTCGTCGACACCGGAGGCACCCTCGAAACGGGAGCGTTGACCAGGCAGTTGGGCACGGCATCCGTGACCTTCGACAACGGCACCTTGCGCGCAAGCGCCGGCAGCACCACCCTCGCGCCGCTGATCTCCAGGTTCGTGCCTGGCAGCTTCCAGCTGGCAGCCGGTGGCATGCGCCTGGATTCCAATGGCTTCGACGTCACGGCGGCCAGCGTGTTGTCGGGGCCTGGCGGCCTGGCCAAGGAGGGGGCCGGTACGCTCACCCTGTCCGCGAACAATGTCTATGGGGGCACCACGACCGTTGCCCAGGGCCGGCTGCTGGCGGGGGTGACCAACGCCTTCAGTCCCAACTCCGCGCATGTGGTGGCTCCCGGCGCCGTGCTCGATACGGCGGGCCTGAACCAGGTGGTCGCGGGCCTGGACAACCGTGGCACGGTGTCCTTGTTCGGCAACGCCCTGGGCAGCACGCTGCGCACCACCGGCAACTATGTCGGCCGCGACGGGGTCCTGCGCATCGGCACCGTGCTCGGGGGCAGTGGCAGCATCAGCGACCGGTTGGTGATCGACGGTGCTGGCGTCACTGCGAGCGGAACCACCACCGTGCAGGTCAACGTGCTCGGCGGGTTGGGCGCGTTGACCGTGGGCAACGGCATCGAAGTGGTCAGCGCGATCAATGGTGCGACCACCACGGCCCAGACCACCCGGGACGCGTTCAACCTGGCCGGCGGCCGCATCCATGGTGGAGCCTACGAATACCGGTTGTACGCGGCGGATGCCACGGGCGCGGGAGAGAGCTGGTACCTGCGATCCACGGTGCTGGTCCCGGAGGTGGCACCGGCACCTGCTCCGTCGCCGCCTCCCGCACCTCCGGCACCTCCCGCACCTCCGGCCCCCCCTGCACCTCCTGCACCCCCTGCACCTCCAGCACCGGCACCGGCACCGGTGGCCGTACCCACCTACCGTGTGGAGGTGCCTCTGTTCACGGCGCTGCCGGAGCAGTTCCGCGAAGCTGGCCTGGTCATGCTGGGCAACTTGCACCAGCGCGTGGGGGACGATGGCATCCGCGTGGATGGCGGAAACGGCAGCGGTACCCGCCAGCGTCAGGCCTGGGCTCGGTTCATCAGCGCGGACCGCAGCATCGGCCAGGGCGGCAGCGCAGCCCCCCACAGCGAAGGGCGCCTGAAGGGTTTCCAGACCGGCACCGACCTGTGGGTCGACACCCATTGGCGTGCCGGCCTCTACGTGGGCATGCTGGAGAGCAACATGCGTGTCCACGGGTTGGCCTCAGGCGTTGCCAACACGGCCGTCGGCAGCAGCGACCTGCGCAGCCAGAACCTCGGCATCTATGGCACGTACATGGGCGACAACGGCTTCTACGCCGATGCCGTGTTGCAGGCAGGGCGCCTTCGGTATGACCTGCGCCCCATCGCCGGTGCCGCCATCAACGGCAACAAGGGCCACAGCCGGCTGGCCTCCATCGAGGTGGGGCAGTCCTGGCAACTCACGCAGCACTGGCGGGTGGAGCCTCAACTGCAGCTCGTCCACCAGAGCCAGACGCTGCAGGACACGCAGATCGACGCCGCACTGGTTCAGCAGGACAGCCACAGTGGCTGGATGCTGCGTGCGGGTGTGCGTGTGAAGGGTGAGATCCATACCGCTGCCGGCGATGTCGTACAGCCCTATGCCCGGTTCAACCTCTACCGCCGAAGCAGCGGCACCGACATCACGCGCTTCATCGGCCCGGGAGGCTCCGCGGACATCGCCACCAGGACCGGTGGCACGAGCAGCGAACTGGCCGCCGGTGCGACCTGGAAATTGAGCCCCAGCGTGAACCTCTATGGTGAGCTCGGCAAGCTGTGGGCCGCGGGTGGCGGAGCGCGCACGCGCAGCGGCGTCAACGGCAGCCTGGGCATCCAGGTCCTTTGGTGAGGGCTCCGACGTGCCGCAGGCACGTCGGCGATCGGCGTGCTGTCCTGGTTGCTGGGGGAATGCGCCACTCGGCATGGCCGACACGCTGGCGCAGGCCCAGCTTGCTGGAAGGCGTGCGACGGTGCCGGGGTGCGCCTTCGTGGGGCCGTTCGTGCAACGGCGTGTGGCGGCAACGAAGGAGTGCGACCTAGGCCCCGGACTTCTGCTGCGCGGCCACCTGCTCGCGCAGCCGCTCTTCCTGCGCGCGCAACTCCGGCGTCAGCGCCTCGCCGAAGTCCTCGGCATCGAACACCTGGCGGATCTCGAGTTCGGATTCGCCCGGCATCGGATTGGGGCAGCGCCTGGCCCAGGCGATGGCCTCCTGCAGCGAGGCGCACTTCCAGAGCCAGAAGCCCGCGATCAGTTCCTTGGTCTCGGCGAAAGGGCCGTCGACCACAGTGCGCGCCGGCCCGGAGAAGCGCACCCGGGCGCCACGCGCACTCGGGTGCAGGCCCTCGCCGGCCTGCATCACGCCGGCCTTGACGAGTTCCTCGTTGTAGCGGCCCATCTCGGCCAGCAGCTCGGTGCTGGGCATCACGCCGGCTTCGCTGTCGGCCGTGGCCTTGACGATGACCATGAAGCGCATGTCGATCTCCTCGGGTTGGTGGAACGGGAGTGTTCCTGTGCCTGCACGACGCACGGCGGCGGTGGATTTCGACACGCCCGGAACTGGCCGGTCTTTCCCCGCCATTTCCGGTGCTGCCGGCGCGTCGGCCTGACTATCCTCGTGCCCATGCGCACCGGCAACATCTCCGTCGACAGCGTGCTCGCGCAGGCCCAGGCCAAGCTGGCCGGCAGCGCGCAGCAGGCCACGTCCACCGACAAGTCCACCACCAAGTCGGCCGACACCGAAGCGCTGGGCAAGATCTCGCCCGTGCTGGCGCAGGTGCACGAACGCATCGCCGCGCAGGCACAGACGGTGACGGCCTCGCTCTCCGCGCTTGGCAGCTTCAAGTCCGGCCTGGTCGACCTGGGCACGGCCGCCAAGGGGCTGGGCGCGCTGTCGCCATCCAGCACGCCCGAGGCGATCCAGTCGGCGCTGGGCAAGCTGGTCTCCGCCTACAACGCGACGCTGAAGGGCGCCGCCGCAGTGGGCAGCGACGCAGGCGTCGGCCGCACCGAGCGGGCACTGGACAACGCCGTCGACGCGCTCGACGTGCCGCGCGGCAACCTGGCCAAGCTGGGCATCGGCCGCCAGGCGGACGGCACGCTGGCGCTGGACAGCAGCGTGCTGGGCAAGGCGGTGGCCGGTGGCGCGGCCGGCGTGGTCGATGCCTTGTCGACGCTGGGCGACAGCCTCGCCGGCGCCAGCACCCAGGCGCTGGCCAACGAAGGCCGCCTGAGCGACTACCTGGCCCGCCTGGACAAGCGCTCGCAGGCGCTGAAGGACCAGCAGGCCGCCGTGCTGAGCACGGCGAACAAGCTGTCGCAGATCAACAGCGCCAGCAGCAGCCTCAGCGCCATGGCGCTGGCGGCGTACCGCAACGCGGGCTGAGGCTTTTTTTAACGCCGGTTGCCCGGCACCTGCCCGTACAGCGGCGAGCGCGGGCCCGGCAGCACACCGTCCAGCCGGGGCGCGCCCAACAGGCGCTGGCCCGCGATGCCGGCGTAGTTGTACGCGGCATCGGTGCTGGTGTTGACGATCTGGTGCACGATGGCCGTCACCAGCATGCCGATGAGCCCGCCCTGCGACTGCTGCTGCTCGGCCGACGAGGCCGTGGCCTTGCCGGCCCACAGCTGCGTGCCGGTGCGCAGGTCGACGATGCGGGCCTCCGCCGTCACCCGCGTGTCGCTGGCCAGCACCTGGTAGCTGGTGCCGTACTGCGTGATCTTGAGGTAGACCGCAGCATCGGCACCGAAGAACTCGCGCAGCTTGGCAGGCGGGATGGCCTGCGCGTCCTGCGCGGTCTGCACTCCGTTCTGGTGGAAGGTCTCGTCGACCAGCGCCACGGGCAGCACGTAGTAGCCGGCCTCGGCCAGCGGCAGCGTGGTGTGCGACCACAGGCCGGCCGTGGCGTTGACCTCGGGCGAATCGTTGAGCGGCGGCAGCACCAGCAGCGTGGCCGGCTTGGCCTGCTGGAAGGCGCTGTAGTCGTAGGGCGCGCGCTGGGTGGCGCAACCGGTCAGCAGCAGCAGGCCGGCGGCGACTGCCACGCTGGCGAAGCTGGCAAGGCGGATGGTCATGACGGTTTCCCCGGGGTCGGCTGGGCCGCGGCACCGCCGTCGAGCCGCTTGAGCAATTGGTCCATGTAGGGGCTCGACTCGGGGAAGGCCACTTTCTCGGCCTGCCAGCTGGCGCGCGCCTGGTCGGCCGCGCCCACCGACAGCTGCAGCATGCCCAGGTGCGCGCGGAAGCCCGGCGGCAGCGCGGCGCCAGCGGCGCGTGCCTTCTCGGCATGGGCCTGCATGGCCAGGATCTGCGCGTTGGCATCGGCACCCGAGCGCTGCAGCACCTCGTACTGCTGGCGCGGGAAGCCCTCCCACGAATACAGCGGCTTGTTCGGCGCCGCGCAGGCCGTGAGCAACAGCGCGCCGGCCAGCGGCAGGGCGCGCCACATCGGCAGTGCAGCGTTCACTTGCGCTCCTGGCCCCAGCGGCCGGCGTCGCGGCCGGTCACCAGCGCGTCGACCGCCTCGCGCATGGCCAGGTCCAGCACCTTGCCGTTGAGCGTGGCGTCGTAACCCGCGGTGCCGCCGAAGCCCAGCACCTCGCGGTTGGACAACGCGTACTCGCCCGCGCCGCCGGCCGAGAACACCACCTCGGAGGTCAGCGTGTTGACCACGTTCAGCGTGATCTTGGCGTAGGCCACCTGTTCCTTGCCGCGGCCCAGGATGCCGAACAGCTGGCGGTCGCCCACGTCCTTGCGGCCGAACTCGGTGATGTCGCCAGTGACCACATAGGAGGCACCGCGCAACTGCTGCGCCTGGCCTTGCAGCTTGGCCTCCTGGGCGGCCTCGGCCATGTTGTCGCGGTCGAGCACCGAGAAGCGCTGCGACTGCTGCAGGTGCGCGATCAGCGTGGTCTTGGCCTGGCTGCCGAGCCGGTCCACGCCATCGGAGAACACGCCGCGCATGAAGCTGGAGCGGTTGTCGAACTTGCCGACCGCGACCGGCACGCGCGGGCCGCCATAGGGCGTGGCAGCGGCCGCCACCTGGGCCACCTGCACGGTGCGCGAACTTTCGGTGGCGCAGCCCACCAGGGCCAGCGCGGCCACAGCAGCCATCGAGACGGCCAGACGTCGTTGCATGGGAAAACTCCGGTTCAAGAAGACACAACCCGGTCAGCAAGGGACCGGTGAAATAAATTGTAGACAAGGAAAGTTGACGGTCGGCTTGAATGCAATGCGCCGCCAGACAGGCGGCATCGCCGGGCCGCTGGGCGCTCAGTTCACCAGCTGGATGCGGCGGCGGATGCCTTGCGCCGCTGCCGCATCGCCTGCGGACTCGGCACCGCGCAATTGGGCACCGAGCCAGGCCAGCAGCGGCCGGCGCCAGCCCTGGCCAGAGGCGGCCTGCACGGCCGCCGCGACGTCGGCCGGCGCCGCCCGGCCCTGGCGCAGCAGCACCGCCGTGCCGACCAGCCGCGCCAACGGGTCCTGCGGCTCGGCCCCGAGCGAACCGCCCACGGCCAACGCGCGGTGCTGTGGCGGCAGCAGGTCGGCCTGCGCCGGTGGCACTGTGCCGTAGAGGAAGGCCGCATAGGCCTGCTCTGCCGGCGCAGCGTCCACAGCCAGCGCCGCATACGCCGGGCAACCATCCAGGTCCAGGCTGGCCACACGGGCGGCGCACAGCACCAGCTCGGCCCGCGCCAGCAGCGCCGGCTGGCCGGTGCGCGCGATCTCGCTGCGCGCACGCGCCATCTCGGCGTCGGCCACGCGCGCCTCGCCGTTCAGCGTGGCGGCCACAGCGGCCTGCAGGGCGCCGTGCGCGTTGCCCTGCCAATCGGGCACCGCCGGGCGCGAGGCGCAACCCGCCACCAGCAGCACAGCCAACAGGGCCGCCCCCATGATCGCCCTCTTGACCGCCCTCTTGACCGCCCTCATGGCAGCTCGATCTCCGTCTCGCGGGCGAACGGCCATTTGCGGTTGACCTCGCCGAGCAGCGTGTCCACGCGGCGCAGGCTGCGCTCCACCTCGGCGCGCAGCGGTGCCAGGTCGGCCGTGGCCTCGCGGGCGTTGGCCCCCACGGCCTGGGCTTCGACGAGCACCGCGTCCAGCTTCTTCAGGCTGGCGCGGGCCTCGGTCAGCAAGGTGTTGACTTGGCGCAGCGTGGACTGCGCGTCGTCGGCCATGCCCTTCTCGCCGAACAGGCGCCGGTCGGCGTTGCCCACCAGCTGGTCGGTGCGGCCGAGCAGCGCATTGGCACGGTCCAGCGCCGTGACCAGCTTTTTCGCGTTGTCCTCGCCGCCCATGGCCGCGCCCAGCACGCCGTAGCGGCCGTTCAGTCCATCGCTCAGCGTGCGCAGGTTGGCCAGGCTGGCATCGACGTTGCCGCCCTCCTGCGTCATGCGTTCCAGGTTGCCGACCAGCGCCTGCATGGTGGCCACCAGGCGCGGGATCTCGGCGCTCACGTCGCCGCGCAGCACCGGGCGCTCGGCGTCCGGCGGCAGCGGCGGATCGGTCAGCACACCGGTGAAGGCACGCAAGCGCGCCTCCCCCACCAGGCCACGCTCCAGCGTGTAGATGCTGGTGCTGCGCAGCCAGCCGACGTCCTTGGTGGCCACCGCCACGACGATGCGCACCTTGGCATCGTCGGCCAGCTCGATGCGGCGCACGCGGCCCACCGGAAAGCCCGCGAAGGTGAGGTCCATGCCCACGCTCACGCCCTCCGAATCCTCGGCCAGCAGGCGCAGCTCCTGCGTCTCCTCGAACACGCCACGCGCGTAGAGCAGGTAGGCAGCAGCGCTGCAGAGCAGCACCAGCACCAGGGCCAGCAGCACGCCGGCCTTGAAGCCCACGTTGCGCGGGGGCGGAGCGTCGTGCAGTTCGTCCATGGCTACAGGAACTTCAGCGCCAGCGAGGCCGCCTGCAGCAGCACCAGCACGGCCAGCACGCGGCGCGTGCCTTTGCGCACCGCAAAGCCGCCGGCCGGACGCTGCGCCAACGGTTCCTGCAGCGCGCTGGCCAACGGCACCACGGCCACCGTCAGCGCGAACAGCGTGGTCTTGAGACTCAGCGCCAGGCCGACCGCCGGGTCGAACACGCGGCCCACCATGCGCGTGTAGGCCTCGAAGCCCCAGGGCGAGATGCCATAGACCACGGTGTAGGCCAGCACCAGCGCCAGCACGCCGCTGGCGATCGCCAGGGCCAGCACCGCAAAGCTGAGCGCCAGCACGCGCGGCACCAGTTCCAGGCGCCAGCGCCGCGCCGCGATGGCCTGCGGCGCCAGGCCGCCCGCCGCATCGGGCGCGGGCAGCAGGTCGCCGGCCAGCGCCACGCGCAGCAGCACGAACAGGGCCGCGCCCAGCGGCACGAACTCCAGCACCAGCACGCGCACCACCATCTCGAGCGCGAACTGCGACAGCCCATAGCTCTGCGCGGTGACCACCAGCGTGCGGATCAGCGCCAGGCTGATCAACGCGCTCAGCAGCGCGAACCAGGGCAGCGCCAGCCAGCTCGTGGCGTGCAGCAGGCGCGCCGTGGCAGCGCGGCTGCGCGCGTCGTGGCTGGACGGCGACAGCGCATAAACCGCCGCCACGGCACCGAACAGCAGCACCGCCCACCATTGGGCCAACGTGCGGCGCACGCGCCCGCTCGGGAGCAGCGGCGCTGGCGGGAACGGGAGGCTGGCGGGCATCGGACGATGATAGCGAGCGGGCCCGCCCGCCCGGCCGCGCCTACACCCGGCCTGGATCTCCTAGTCGATGACCGCGCCCGAGGTCTGCACCATCTCCTTCCAGCGCGGCGCGTCCGCCGCGAGCAGCGCGCGCGTGGCGTCCACGCTGGCGGCGGTGGCCAGCACCAGGCCGGCTGTCTTCAGCCGCGTCGCGAGCTCCGGCGTGGCGGCCCGCTGCACGCCCTCGAAGATGGACTGCACGACGGCCGGGTCCATGTTGGCCGGCCCGGTCAGCGCGTTCCACGATTGCAGGTCAAGATCGCCCAGGCCCAGGTCTGCGAACTCGCCCAGGCCCGGCACCTCCGGCATGACAGGGCTGCGCTCGCGGCTCCCGACCGCCAGGGCGATGAGCTTGCCCGACGCGATGTGCGGCATCAGCGCGGGCATGAAGTCGAACACCATGTCGATCTGCCCGCCCAGCAGGTCGGTCAGCGCCGGCGCACCGCCGCGGTAGGGCACGTGCATGATGTTGGCGCCCGAGCGCTTGGCCACGGTGGCGATCAGCAGGTGCGCCGGCGAGCCGTTGCCAGCCGAGCCCTTGGTGAGCTGGTTGCCGGGCTTCTTCGCCCATTGCAGCAGGCTGCGGAAATCGGTCCAGCCGTTCTTCTTCGCGCGCTCGGGCGTCACGCAGCACACCACAGTCGAGGTCACCAGGCGAGCGATCGGCGTGAAGTCGCGCATGCCGTCGTAGGGCGGCTTGGCCATCATGAGCGGCAGCGCCGTGAACAGCGAGACGTTCAACACGCCCAGCACGCTGCCGTCGGGCGCGCCGTCCTTCACGGCCTGCATGCCGATCGCACCGTTGGCGCCGCCGCGGTTGTCGATGACGACGGACTGTCCCGTCGCCGCGGTGTAGGCCGTGGCCCAGTTGCGGCCGATGGCGTCGGCGGCGCCGCCGGCCGGATAGGGCACGACCCAGCGCATCGGCCGGCCTCCCGGCAGGATCTGCGCCTGCGCGGCGGCGGGCAAGGCGAGCATGAGGGGCAGAAAGGAACGGCGGCTCAGCATGGTGGGTCCTGCAAGGATGGTGGTGAATCAGGAGCGCGGCGGGCAGCGTCGGCGCGGCGGCTCAGTCGGCGCCCAGGTAGGCGGTCGCGTCGATCTCCACCAGGCAGTCGGGCGAACCCAGGCCGCTGACGATGGCCGACACACGGTGCGGCGGGTCTTCTGCGAAGTTGGCGAAGTACACCGCGTTCATGGGCGCCCAGTTCGCGCGGTCGGTCACGTAGACCGTGCACTTGACCACGTCGCTCAGGCTGCCGCCGGCTTGCTCGACCAGCGTGCGGATGTTGTCGATGGCCTGCTGGGTCTGCGCCTGCACGTCGCCCACGGCGAACTGGCCCTCCAGGTTGCGGCCGGTACAGCAGACAAACAGGAAACCACCGGCCAGCGTGGCCTGTGCGAACGGGAGGGCGGGCTTGAAGACCCGGTCGGAGGCGATGGCGCGCTTGGGCATGGCAACGGGCTTTCAGGCAATGGGATGTGGGAACGGGGAAGGGTCCGGCGTCGGCGTAACAGCGCAACCGGCCAAGCAGGTTCCGCGCCATTTCCATGCGGCACCCGCGACCGCGCGCCGGCATGGCCAGCGCTGCCCGGGCCAGGCACCGGCGCTGGGTAAGCTCGGTCCATGCCACAGACGATCGCCAGCCCCGTCCACCACGAACTCGTGATCAAGAAGAGCCGCTTCATCGGCTGCGTGCAACCCGTGCCCGACCGCGCCGGGGCGCTGGGCGTGGTCGCGGCCCTGCGCGCTGCGCACCCTGGCGCCGCCCATGTCTGCTGGGCGCTGCTGGCCGGCGGCGATTCGGCCGCGGTGGACGACGGCGAGCCCGGCGGCACTGCGGGCCGGCCCATGCTGCACGTGCTTCGCCAGCAGGACCTGGACGGTGTGCTGGCCACCGTGGTGCGCTACTTCGGCGGCATCAAGCTGGGCGCCGGTGGACTCGTGCGCGCCTACACCGATGCCGTGGCGCAGCCGCTGCTGGTGGCCGAAAAGGTCACGCTGGTGCGCTGGCAGACACTGGCCTGTGTGCTGCCCTATGCGCTGGAAGGCGGCGTGCGCCGCGCGCTCGACGCGGCCGGGGCACGCGCCCTCGTCGTCGACCACGGGCCGCTGGTGCACATGCGCTTCGAGGTGGCTGGCGACGCCGAGGCCGCGCTGCGCACGCGGCTGGCCACGCTGGGCCAGGGCCGCATCGGCTGGCCCGCCGACGCCATCACGCCTTCCTTGCGCTAGCGCAAAGGGCCGGTCCAAGGTCTCGGTCACAGTGGCGCCATGCCACTGTCCGTAGCACTCCTGCTCGACGCACCGATCCGCACGGCAACACCCGGCGAAGTGCTGGCCGCGCGCCTGTCCGTGCCCCAGACCGCCCTGTACCTGCAAAGCGGCCGCGTGGTCGCCGGCCTGCTGCAGCGCGGTGCGCTGCGCCACCGCCTCGTGGAGTTCAAGGGGCCGTGCTGGCTCGACGCGGCCTCGGCATTGCTGGAGCAGCCGTCTGCATGCGACTGGGTGGCCGATGGGCCCGTGGCCTTGCGCACCCTGCCGGCGGCAGCACTGCGGCGCTGGCACGCCGGCCTGCCCGAAGCCGCCGCCCGCATGCTGATCGACATGGCGCAGGCGCAGCGCCGCCAGACCGAGGCCACGCTGGCCCTGCTGGCGCAGGACGCCGAAGCGCGTTGCGCGCAGTGGCTGCTGCAACATGCCCGGCGCGCCGACGATGGCCGCGTGGGCATCGAGCTGCAGCTGCGCAAGCGCACGATCGCCGCGCAGCTGGGCATGGCGCCCGAGACCTTCTCCCGCGTACTGCGCCAGCTGCGCGAGCGTGGGCTGGTGCTGCAGGCCGGCAAGCAGCTGTTGCTGCCGGACCCATCCCAACTGCAGCAGATTGCCGCGGACTGAGCCCCTTCGGGCCAGAACCGGCTACTTCAGCGCAGGCGTGCTGGCCGGCGGCTTGCGCACCCGCATGGCCTGCTCGAACGCATAGGCATAGCCCAGCAGGCGCGGCTCGGTGTAGTCGGTGGCCAGCAGCTCGGCGCCGACCGGAACGCCCAGCGGCGCACTCGACGTGGGGGTGGAAAAGCCGGCCGGAAACGTCACCGCGGGAAAGCCGGTGCCGTTGGACAGCGTGCCGTTGCGCTCGGGCTGGTCGCCCTGGTTCGCTGCCGACACCAGCACCCGCTGCAACGGGTACAGGATGGCATCGATGCCAAGCTCGGCCATGCGGCTGGCCACCAGGATGCGCAGCTTCTCGCGGTTCAGCGTGCGGTCCTTGTAGGCCGGATCGGCCATGCCGTTCTCGACCGCGATCTCCGCCTCCAGCGTCTTCTGGATCGCCGGCGAGGCGGTCTTCGAATCGACCAGCTGGCGGAAGCTGGTGACCGGCTGGCCCGGCCCCAGGTCGGCGAAGTACTGGTCGAACACGGTGCGGGCCTCGTAGCGGTCGGTCGCCACCAGGGTCGACAGCTTGTCGTACTCCGGCAGCTCGAAGCGCACGATGGTCGCGCCCATGGATTTCATCGCCGCGATGGCCCGTTCCATGACGGCGTTGACCTCGGCATGGCGCGGCTCGCGCCCGTACAGGTTGCCCATCACGCCGATGCGCGCACCGTTCAGCGCACCGGCCTGCAGTGCGCCCACGTAGCTGGCCGGATGCTTGCCGACGCCCAGGGCCGTGACCGGGTCCTTGGGATCGAACCCCACCATCACCTCCAACAGGCGCGCGGCATCGGCCACGGTGCGCGTGATGGGGCCGATCTCGTCCTGCGTGGCGCTGTTGGGCATCACGCCCGAGCGGCTGACCAGGCCGCGCGTGGGCCGCACGCCGACCAGCGCATTCGCCGAAGCCGGCGAGCGGATCGACTGGCCCGTGTCGCTGCCCGTTCCCAGCAGGCCGAAGTTGGCCGCCATGGCCGCCCCCGTGCCACCGCTGGAGCCACCGGGGTTGCGCGTCAGGTCATAGGGGTTGAGCACCTGGCCGCCCAGGCTGCTGATCGACACGCCGCCGCGCGCGAACTCCTGCAGGTTGGACTTGGCCAGGATCAGCGCGCCGGCCTCGCGCATGCGGGCAACGCTGAACGCATCGGCGCGCGGGCGCGAGTCCTTCATCGCCAGGTTACCGCTGCTGGTCGGCATGTCGGCGGTGTTGAAGTTGTCCTTGAGCACGATGGGCGCGCAGTGCAGCGGACCCACCGGGCCCTTGCCTTCCCGGTAGCGGCGGTCCAGCTCGGCCGCCGTCTTCATGGCGTCCGGGCTGACGGTGATGATGGCGCGCAGCGCCGGCCCCTTCTTGTCGTAGGCCTCGATGCGGGCCAGGTACTGCTGCACCAGCGACTGGCAGCTCAGCGTGCCGGCCTTGAACGCGGCATGGACGGACGCGAGCGTGGCCTCTTCCAGCACGAAAGGCTGGGCCTGAGACGGCAGGCAGGCGGCGAGCAGGCCTGCCGCCAGTACGGATGAACGGAAGCGGGACAGACGGGAAAAACGGGACGGACGGGACAGATCGGGCATGGAACTCCTGGCGTTGGAATGGCACCGGGCCGGTGCATGGCGAACATGCTCCGGCCCGACACCGCCCTGGAAAGCAAGGGGTATGCCTCCTAATTGGCCAACGCAGCGGCGACCCGGTCCGAACCGGTGCCCCACCCGCCGCTGCAGGCCGCGGTCCGCTCGCCGTCAGAACCGGTAGGTCGCGCTGGCAACCACGTTGCGCCGCGCACCCACCCAGCAGTCGCCGCGCGCCAGGCAGGTGCTCATGTAGACCTTGTCCGTCGCGTTGGCGATGTTGAGCGCATAGCGCCACTGGTCGGTGTCGTACGCCACCATCAGGTCCAGCAGCGCGACCGACGGCACGCGCGGGCCCGACGGGCTGCTGGATTCGTCGGTGAACGCGCCCATGAACCGCAGGCCCGCGCCGACCGAGAAGCCTGGCAGCCCGGCGATGGCGAAGCGGTGCTTGCCCCAGACCGCGGCCTGGCGCCGCGGCATGCCGCCCAGCTTGGCGTCCGCGTCGGTGTAGTTCACATGGGCGATCACGTCCGTGTGGCGGCCCACGGAGGTCTTCAGTTCCAGCTCGACGCCCTTGTTGCGGGTCTCGTCGAGCTGCAGGCCATCCCTCGGATCGGTCGGGTCGGAGACGGTGCGGTTCTTCTCCTTGAGCCGATAGACCGAGGCGGTGAACGCGACGGGCACGCCTTCGGGCAGGTACTTCACGCCCGCTTCGACCTGCTCGCCGCGCAAGGGCTTGAACAGATCTCCGCCCGCCGTGCGGCCACCCTGCGGCGTGAACGATTCGGTGTAGCTCACATAGGGCGACCAGCCTGCGGGCAGCGTGTACATCAACCCCAGCCGCTTGGTCGTGGCGGTCGTCGTCTCGCTGTCGCTGCCGTCGGAGCGGGCCGTGGCGCGGTCGTGCCGCAAGCCGGCGACCAGGATCCAGCGGTCCAGCTTCATCTGGTCCTGCAGGTACACGCCGACGTTGCGCTGCACCGTGCCCGGGCTGTCCACCAGGTTGCCGCGGTCCGGCACGTCGACGCCGTAGACCGGCGCATAGGCGTCGATCACGCTGACCTGGGTGGCACCCTCGCGCACACGCTGGCGCTGGCGCGAATAGTCCAGCCCGGCCAGCAGGGTGTGCTGCACGGCGCCCGTCTGCAGGCGGCCTTCGGCATGCGTGTCCGCGCCCAGCATGCGGGTGCGCGTGATGCTCCTGCCGTAGTAGCGCTCGATGAGGCGCTGGTTGACCGGGTCCACGCTCCAGCCGCCGGCCGGCACGTCGGGGCGGTTGCCGAAGAAGTTGGCGTAGAAGTAGTCGGAGTCGTTGCGGTTGCGCGAAGCGCGCAGATTCTGCCGCAGCGTCCACTGGTCGTTGAACCGGTGCTCGAACTGCCAGCCGAAGGACTGGCGGTCGGTGTCGTAGCCATCGCCCGGCTCGCCGATGAAGCGGCTGGTGGGCAAGGCGCCGTTGGGGTTGGCCAGCAGGGTGCCGTGCCACGGAAAGAACTGCGCGGTGGTGCCCGACTTGTCCTTCTGCCAGTAGCCCTGCAGGACCAGCGACGTGGCACCGTCCGGCCGCCAGGCCAGCGATGGCGCGACCACCGTGCGGTCGTCGGGCACGTGGTCGACCTGGGTGTCGGCCTGGCGGTGCAGCGCGACCAGGCGGTACGACCAGTCGGCCGAGAGCGGCCCCGTCAGGTCGGCCTGCACCTGCTTGCGGCCCCAGCTGCCGAACTGCACGCCGACCTCGCGCTGCACCTCCTGCAGCGGCCGCTTGCTGACCATGTTGACCACGCCGGCCGCCGTGCCGGCGCCGAACAGCATGCCGGCGGGGCCGCGCAGCACCTCGATGCGCTCCAGCGTGTAGGGGTCGGGCCGGATGGTGCTGGTGTAGTAGCCGGCCGAGTACTGCTGCAGGCCGTCCAGGTACAGGCTCGGCTCGATGCCGCGGACCATCACCGAGTCGGTGCGCGAATCCAGCCCGTAGCCATCGGAGCGCACGCCGGCCGCATAGGCCAGCGCCTCCTGCAGGTTGGTGGCGCCCTGGTCGACGAGCTGGTCGCGCGTGACCACGGTGACGGCCTGCGGCGTCTCGGCCAGCGGGGTGTCGGTCTTGGTCGCAGTGGCGGCGCGCCTGGCGCGGTAGCCCACCACGGGCGAGGTGGCGGTCTCGCGCTCGGCGTTGGCGTTCACGCGGATCTCGCCCAGCGTGCCGGCGGTGGCCGCGGGGGCGGTGGGCGCTGCCGGAGCGGGGGGCGCGGCGGTGGTCTGGCCCCAGGCGGGTGCGCCGGCCAGGGCAGCGGCCAGCAGCACCGGTGTTGCGGTGTTCTTCCTCATCGGTTCTCTCTCCTGTCAGTAACGAAGCTTGAGTGCCAGCACCGCGCTGCGCGGCGTGCCGTAGAAGTTCTGCCTGGCCAGGCCGGAGACCTTCTCGTAGTAGGTTTTGTCGAACAGGTTGTCGACCGTCAGCCCCAGCTCGACGTGGTCGTTGAAGGCGTAGCCGAGCTGCAGGTTGGCCAACGCGTCGTTGCCGGACACCAGCCGCAGCGCGCCGGCCTGCGCGTAGAAGCTGCTGCGCCAGGAGATGCCGCCGCCCACGCTGAAACCGCGCAGCGCGCCATCGCGGAAGGCATAGCGGCTCGACAGGTTGACCACATGCCTGGGCGTCAACGGCGCGAACGCCAGGCCCAGTTGCGTGGCCGGGGCCTTCAGGTACTCGGTCCTGGTGTAGGCATAGCCGGCCAGCACATCCCAGCCTGGCGCGACCTGGCCGCTGGCCTCCAGTTCCAGCCCTTCGCTGCGCACCTCCCCGCCGGGGATGGAGGCGGTGCTGACCACGGGGTCGGCCATCGCGCGGTTCACGTCGTCGATGCGGAACAAGGCGGCCTGGGTCTGCAGCCGCTTGTTCAAGAACTCGCCCTTGAGCCCCACCTCGATCTGCTTGGCGCTGCGCGCGGGCAGCAGTTGGCGGGCACTGTCGAGCTGGCTCTGCACCACGAAGCTCTCGGCATAGCTGGTATAGGCGGTGAGTTGCGGCGTGAGGTCGAACAGCGCCGCCAGGTTGGGGGTGAACTGGCGGCCCGGCTTGCTGCGCGACGTGACCTGGCCGTCGCTGGCTTGCTCGACTTCCACCTCGGCCCAGCTCAGCCGGCCGCCGGCCAGCAGGCGCAGCCGCTCGGTGGCGCTGAACTGCACCTGGCCGTACAGCGCGGTCTCGGTGCGCTTGGTCGTCGCCGTGAAGCCCGGCAGCCTGAGCTGCGGATAGGCCATGCCGACGTAGCCCGGCACGAAGATGTTGACCGTGGAGCCCGGACCGTAGGCGTAGTTGTTCTCCCCGCTCTCCCGCTCGTTGCGATTGACGCCCAGCAGCAAGCGGTGCTCGCGCCCGGCGAGCGTGAAGGGCGTGGCGAGGTACAGGTCAGCGCTGCGGTCCTTGAGCTGGCCCCGCAGGTCCACCGTCTCGAACGCGAAGTCGCCGTTGGCCGCCACGGCGCCGTTGGCACGGCCCGAGCGGTAGAAGTTGTCGCGCCGCACGTCGCGCAGCGCCGCCTTCACCAGGCCGCCGTTGCCCAGGCGGTGCTCCAGTTCGGCGAACACATCGCGCGTGTCCATGTCCTGGCGGTTCGCACGCGTGCCCACCACCGTGCTGCGCGGCACATCCAGCAGCTGGCCCGTCGCGTAGGCCGGCAGGCCCTGGTCGACCATGGAGCGCACGCGCTGTCGCGTCGCGCCAACCGACAGCGTGGTCGAAGGCGCGATGTCCAGCTCCAGCGTGCCGTAGGCGGCATGCTTGTTGGAGAAGAGCAGGTCGACGAAGCTGTCGCGGCGGTCTTCCACCACCACCACCCGGCCACGCAGCGTGCCGGCCGCATTCAGCGGGCCGGTCAGGTCGGCCTCCAGGCGGCGCAGGCCGAACGATCCCAGCTGCGCACCGCCGCCGATGCGCAGGCTGTTGAGCGCACGCTTGCGCACCAGGTTCACCGCGCCCCCGGGCTCGCCGGCGCCCTGCAGCAGGCCGGCCGGGCCGCGCAGCACCTCGACCCGGTCGTACAGCGACAGGTCCAGCGCCGTGGCGTAGTTGGGGCCCTGCGCGATGGGCAGGCCGTCCAGCAGCACGGCGCCGATGTCGAAGCCGCGAGCCTGGATGCTGTTGTAGTTGCCGGCCCCGTCCAGCCGCGTGATGTTCACCCCGACGGTGGACTTGAGCGCATCCTCCAGCTTGGTCAGGTTGCGGTCGTCCAGCTGCTGGCGCGTGATGACGCTGACGGACTGCGGCGTCTCGCGCGGCGACAGGCCGGCCTTGCCGATGTCCAGCGTGCGGGCGGTGTAGGTGCCCTCGGTGGTGGTGGTGTCGCTGTCGGTGACGCGCACCTCGGGCAAGGCCTGTGCGGCGGCGGTGGCGCAGCAGGCCAGCAAGGCCAGTGCAGTGGTGGCGGCCCGCGGGCCGGCGATGTCGTGCGACACGAAAAGCTCCTTCCAGAGATGGGTGGGGAGCAAGACACGTGGCGGCAGCTGCGGGCTTGCGGTGGAAACGAGAAAACTAGGGCGGCGAATCCTTGGCCGGGCGCCACCCATGCCAGGCGGCGACGGCGAGCGGCAAACCCAGGCCGACCCACGACCAGGCGTCGGCCCAGCCGTCGGCCAGCAGCGCGGTGACGAGGCCGGTGCCGCTCGCCAGCCCGATGGCCAGGGGCCAGCCCCACAGGCGCCAGAACGACGGCCGCATCAGGCGCGCACCCGGCTGCTGGACGCCGTGTCGGCCGCCCGGGCGGGCGCCCGCTTGCGCCACCACAGCACCAGGCCCGTGGCCAGCACCACGATGGTGGCGATGTCCAGCAGCGCCCACAGGATCTGCATCGGCAGACCGCCGTAGTCGCCGAAGTGCAACGGCTGCGACACGAGCAAGGTCTTGAGGTACCAGGGCAGCTCGCGGCTGTCGGTCACCTGGCTGGTGGCGGCGTCGACCAGCACCGGCTTGAGCAGCTTGGCGGTGACGTGCTCGCCCCCGCGCAGGAACACGCCGTAGTGGTGCGGGCTCGCGAAGCTGGTGCCCGGGAACGCGACGAACGCCACCTTCATGCCGCGCTCGTGCGCCAACGCCGCGGCCACCGCGCCCTGCAGCGAGCCGGGCGAGGCCAGCGGCGGCTTGCCCTTGTAGGGCGCGAGCATGGCCGCCACCTCGGTCGACTGGTAGTACTTGACGAGCAGGTCGGCCCAGGCGTTGATGACGCCCGTGGCGCCCACCACCGTGAACCACACCAGCGTGACGATGCCCACCAGGTTGTGCAGGTCCAGCCACTTGGCGCGCGCGCTGCGCTCGCGCCGGATCTCGCCGAAGCGCAGCTTGCGCATGAACGGCGCGTACAGCACGGTGCCCGAGACGAGCGAGGCCAGCAGCAGCACGCCCATGAGGCCCAGAAACAGCATGCCCGGCAGGCCGATGAACAGGTCGATGTGCAGCGAACGCATGACGTACATGAAGCCGCTGTCCAGCGAGGGCTCCCCCAGCGCCTGGCCGGTGCGCGCGTCCACCGCCACCTGCTTGAAACCGGCGGTGGCGTCGGGCGTGGGCGCCAGCGTCACGTACCAGACGCGGTCGTCGTCCTCTTCCTGCGAGGCGAACATGCCCTGCAGCGTGGGATGGCGCGCGATCGCCGTGCGCATCACGGCGTCGAGGTCGGCGCGCGGCGCATCGGCCGGCATGGCGGCCGCCTCGATCTCGGTGCCCAGCAGGTGGCCGATCTCGTGGTGGAAAATCAGCGGCAGGCCGGTGATGCACAGCAGCAGCATGAACACCGTGCAGACGAGGCTGGACCACTTGTGGGTCCAGGTCCAGCGGCGGATGGCGCGGGTGCTGAGCATCGTCTGCTGGGAATCAGAAGTCGAATGTGGCCGAGACGACGAAAGTGCGCGGGTTGCCTTGCACCAGATAGTTGGCGCCAGGGTAGCCGCCGACCGAGGCCCAGTAGTTGCGGTCGGCCAGGTTGGTCACGCTGCCGCGCAAGGTCATGAGGTTCTGGCCGACCGGCAACGTGTAGCGCGCGCCCACATCCAGCGTGGTCCAAGAGCGCACCTGCAAGGTGTTCGCCAGGTCGGCGTATTGCTTGCCCGTGTAGTTCAGGCGGCCGTTCAATGACAAGCCCTTCACGCCCGGCACCTCCCATTCGGCACCGGCATTGCCTTGCCACTTCGGCGCGCCGATGGCTGCTTGACCCCGGATGTCGGTGTCCAGGTACGTGAGGCCGCCCAGCAGCCGCAGGCCCCGCACGGGCTCGCCAAAGAACGTTGTTTCGATGCCTTGGTTGCGCTGCTTGTAAGCAGAACCGACGAAGACGCTGCCAACCACGGCACCCACGGGCTTGCGCGCCTGGAACACCGCCACCGTGGCGCCGACACGCCCCATGTCGAACTTGGCACCGACCTCGGCCTGCTTGGTGACGGCCGGCGCGAACACTTGCCCCTGGTTCTCCAGCGGGTTGCCGGAGGCGTCGTTGCCCGAGGCGGTGTCGCCCCGGACGAGGCCTTCTGCATAGTTGGCGTACAAAGAGATCTGCTTGCTGGCCTTGAAGACCAGGCCTGCCAAAGGCGACCAACGGCCCTTGTCGTACGCGTCTCCGCTCTGCACACCAGTGGAGTAGTCGTAGCCGTAGCTGACGATGTTCTGGTGACGCGCACCCAGCGTCAGGCGCACGGTGTCGTTGACGAACGACAGGGTGTCGGCCAACGCGAGGCTGCGGGTGCGCGTGCGACCGGTCACATGCGGGTTCTCCAGGTCACCAAAGGAATAGTCCAGCGCCGGCTCGGCCGTCTGCGTTGGCTGGTACAGGTTGGTCGAGGTGCTGGCAAGGGATCCGGCGTAGTTGTTGTGTTCCTTGGCATTGAATAGCGCCAAGGAGGCCACCAGTTCGTGGCGTACGCTGCCAGTGCTCAAGTTGGCGCGTACGCCTGCTTCGCCGGTGGCGATGTCGTCCTGCCGCTTGTTCGCGAAGCGCGAACCGGTGGCGTTGCCTGCAGCGTCACCGACAGTCACGCCAACCAGGTTGTTGCGCTCTTTGCCCTGGCGTGCACCAGCCGCCAACCAAGCCGTCACTTGGTCGCTCAGGTCGACCTCGGCGCGCACGCTGCCGAATACATCGCGCTCGGTCGAATTCGTCCAGGCCTGGCCATAGTTGCTATCGGAATCTGGGGCGCGCGGAATGGCGGTCGCCGATGGGGTCACGCTTGGCCGCGCATGGCGCAGCACGTGTTTCTGGTAGCCAATGTCCGCCGAGACGCGCACGTTGCGGCTACGCCAGTCGGCTCCCAGGGATACCAGGCTCAGTTCGCGTTCCTCGCGGTCTACCGCGGTGTCGCCGTCGCGGTGCACGGCCGTGAGGCGCAGGCCAGTGCTCTGGTCCGGACCGAAACGGCGCGCGATGTCGGCCGCCAGATAGCCCTGCAGACCGCTTTCCGCACCGACCGTCACCTGCGTCACAGGCTCGTTCGGCGCGCGCTTGGGCATCACGTTGATCGAACCGCCCAGGCCGCTGTTGCCGGGTGCCGCGCCATTGACGAACGCATTGGCACCGCGCAGGACTTCGACGCGCTCGACCAGTTCTGCCGCCAAGTACTGGCGTGGTAGCAGGCCGTACAAACCGTTGTAGGTCATGTCGTCCGAGTACACCGGAAACCCGCGCACGATGTACAGCTGCTGGTAGTTGCCAAAGCCCCGCGCCACCCGCACCGTCGGATCCTGCTTGAGCACATCGCCGATGCTCGTGGCCTGCAGGTTCTGGATCAGTTCCTGCGTGTAGCTGGTCTGGCTGAACGGGGTGTCCATGACATCCTGATTGCCCAGGACGCCGACGCGGCCGCCGCGTGCCACCTGGCCGCCCGCGTAAGGCGCCTTCAAGCCTTCGGCGGACGCATCAGCGCTGGCATTGATCGTGATGGTCGACAGCGCCCTGCCGCTTTCGGCCTGCGCCCACACGGCATGCGACAGGCACAGGGCCAGCGGCGTCAACGCGCAGCCGGCAGCGGTGCGCAAGAAGGAGGAACGGACAGGCATTGGCGAGCTCACCCAAAGTGATTTGGTTGGCTGGCTCGGCACATGGCGTCATGCGGACGCATGCCTGGCTGGCGGGGGACGGCGAGTTTACGTCGGCCCCTGCCCGAACTAAGCCGAATCGTTGCGCCGAGGCAACGATTCGGGCGGCTGCAAGAACCGTTTCAGCGCAGCAGCAGCACCGGCACCTTGCACTGGCTCACCACCTTGGTGGCGACCGAGCCCATGAGCAGGTTGCCCAGTGCGCCGTGGCCGTGGCTGCCCAGCGCCAGCAGGTCGTAGCGGCCGCTCTCTGCGGTCTGCGCCAGCTCGTGCGCGGGGCTGCCGACCTTGAACGCGAACTGCGCCTCGATGCCCTTCTGCGCGAAGAAGGCCTTCACGGGTTCGAGCACCTTGTCGGCCTCTTCCTGGTAGTAGCCCTTGACCGTCTCGGCATTGACATAGGAGGCGGCGCGCTTGGGCAATTCCAGCACCACGGTCAGCACCGTGTATTCGTTGCCGGTGGCCAGCAGCTGGTGCTGGGCGAGATAGGCGAGCATGCGCTGGGTCTGTTCGCTGCCGTCGACGGCGATCAGGATCTTCATCTGTCGATCTCCCGGTGGTTTTGATGGATTCAGTATCTGCCCAAGCCCGGGTGCAGGCCTTGATCTCCCTCAAGCCAGCAGGCGAAAGCGCAGGCGCCGTCGGCACAATGCCGCTCCCATGAACACCTCCACCGCCCTGCCACGCTGCACCTGGTGCGGCGCAGACCCGCTGTACCAGCATTACCACGACACCGAATGGGGCGTCCCGCAACGCGACCCGCGCATGCTGTGGGAGATGCTGATGCTGGAGGGCTTCCAGGCGGGGCTCTCGTGGATCACCATCCTGCGCAAGCGCGAGGGTTTCCGCCTGGCGTTCGACGGCTTCGATCCCGCCAAGGTCGCGCGCTACGACGAGGCGAAGATCCAGGCGCTGGTGGCCGATCCCGGCATCGTCCGGGCGCGCGCCAAGATCGTGGCCACCATCGCGGGCGCGCAGATCTACAACACCATGATGGCCGCCGGCGAGGACTTCGCCGACTACTGCTGGGCCTTCAGCGACGGCAAGGTGCTGCGCGGCGACGGCGTGCACTTCGCCACGTCCACGCCGCTGTCCGAGGCGATCTCCAAGGACCTCAAGAAGCGCGGCTTCAAGTTCGTCGGCCCGACCATCGTCTACGCCTGGATGCAGGCCATCGGCATGGTGGACGACCACGCCGTGCACTGCTTCCGGCGCCTGCAGCCCGCGCGCTGAGCGAGGTCCGCCCGCGCGCTGGCAGCGAAGCCCGGCACGCGCATGGCCTGCATGGCCTGCATGGCCTGCACCACGCCGCAAGCGCGGCGGCGATTGCTACGTCCGAAACACGCGCCATTGCGGCTGCATTGCGGCCTGCCCCCAGGGGCAACGCCGCTGCAACGCCCGGCCGCCACAGTGGAGCCCACGCATCCGACGGCATGCGTCGCAGCCCACCCACCGTCTGGTGCGCAGGCTGCGCAGCAACCCTGCTGATCCCTTCAACCTGCAACCGCACCGAGGAACACGCCATGCCCACCATGACCATGCAAGACGGCACCGAGATCTACTACAAGGACTGGGGCAGCGGCACGCCCGTGGTCTTCAGCCACGGCTGGCCGCTCAGTTCCGACGCGTTCGAAGACCAGATGTTCTACCTGGCCCAGCGCGGCTACCGCTGCATCGCGCACGACCGGCGCGGCCACGGCCGCTCCAGCCAGCCGTGGACCGGCAACGACATGGACACCTACGCCGACGACCTGGCCACGCTGGTCGACAAGCTCGACCTGCAGGGCGCCATGCACGTGGGCCACTCCACGGGCGGCGGCGAGGTGGCGCGCTACATCGGCCGCCACGGCACGTCGCGTGTGGCCAAGGTGGTGCTGATCGGCGCCGTGCCGCCGGTGATGCTCAGGAGCGCCAGCAACCCGGGCGGCCTGCCGATGGAGGTGTTCGACGGCATCCGCGCGGGCGTGCTGAAGGACCGCTCGCAGTTCTGGCTCGACCTGAGCCTGCCCTTCTACGGCTACAACCGCCCCGACGCCGCCCGGTCCGACGCGGTGCGCCAGGCGTTCTGGCTGCAGGGCATGCAGGCCGGCTTTCCGGCGGCGTACTTCTGCGTCAAGGCCTTCTCCGAGACCGACATGACCGAAGACCTCAAGCGCATCGACGTGCCCACCCTGGTGCTGCACGGCGACGACGACCAGATCGTGCCGATCGCCGACTCCGCGCTGCGCACGGTGGAGCTGGTGAAGGGCGCCACGCTGAAGGTCTACGCCGGCGCGCCGCACGGCCTGTGCACCACGCGCAAGGACGAGGTCAGCGCCGACCTGCTCAAGTTCTTCAGCGCATGAGCCGCCCGCGCATCGCCACCCAGCGGAGACGGCCATGACAGACGCCGCGCCGCCGCGCGCGCTGGTCATCGGCGGCTCGCTGGCCGGCCTGTTCACGGCCACCGCCCTGCGCGCCATCGGTTGGCGCGTCGACGTGTTCGAGCGCTCGCCGAGCGCGCTGGACAGCCGCGGCGGCGGCATCGTGCTGCAACCCGACGTGGTGCAGGCCTTGCGCTTCGCGGGCATCGCGCACGAAGGCGCGCTCGGCGTGCGCTCGGGCGACCGCATCTTCCTCGACCGGCACGGCCAGGTGCTCCAGCGCATGGCCATGCCGCAGACGCAGACCTCGTGGAGCCTGGTGCACGGCACGCTGGCCCGCGCACTGCCCGATGGCATCGGCCACCGGGGCGAGACGTTGGCCGGCTTCGAGACCGCCGGCCACACCGTCACCGCGCATTTCGCCAGCGGGCGCGTGGAACGCGGCGATCTGCTGGTGGGCGCCGACGGCCCGCTGTCGACCGTGCGCGCCGCGGTGCTGCCGCAACTGGCGCCCGCCTACGCCGGCTACACCGCCTGGCGCGGGTTGCTGCCCGAGGGCGCGCTGACGGAACGGGCCACCGCCCAGCTGGGCGGCACCTTCGCGTTCCAGGACGGGCCGGGCTTCCAGTTCCTCGCCTACCTGGTGCCCGGGCAGGACGACCGCACCACGCCCGGCGCGCGCCGCTGGAACTGGGTCTGGCACCGCCGGCTCGACGCGGGCGCGCCGTTCGACGCGGCGATGACCGACACCCACGGCCGGCGCCGGGCGTACTCGGTGCCGCCCGGCGCGCTGCGGCCCGAGATCGCGCAGGGCGTGCGCAACGCGGCGCACGCATCCCTCGCGCCCTCGTTCTCCGACCTGGTGGCCGCCACCGAGGAACCCTTCGCCCAGGCCATCACCGACCTGCGGGTGCCGACGATGGTCTTCGGCCGCGCCATCGTGCTGGGCGATGCGGCCTTCATCCCGCGCCCGCACACGGCCGGCGGCGCGGCCAAGGCGGCGGCCGATGCCATGGCGCTGGCCCAGGCGCTGCGCAGCGTGGCCGACGTCGACGAGGCGCTGGCCGGATGGAACCGCAGCCAGATGCGGGTCGGCACCGCCATGTGCGACCGCGGCATTGCGCTGGGCAACAGCATCGTCGGGCTGGGCCGCGCGGGGCGGTGAAAGGCGGGCACGACCACGCCAGTGGACACCCCTGACGGCATCCGCACGCCACCCACAGATCTGCTCAGCTTTGGGGCGGCTCGATGAGCACCCACAGCCGGGCGATCCGCCCATCGACGACCTCCGCCGTGTCGAAACCCTGCACCACCGCAGGCAAGCCCGGCTCGCCGGCGGTCCATCGCAAGGTCGCCATGCCGTGGTGTCCCACCGCGACGCCCTCTGCCTGGAAGCGGAATGTCGGGCCGAACTGCTGGAGCAGGTCACCGGCGACACGGTCGATCGCGTCGCGGCCATGCACAGCCCCCTGCGGCTCGTACATGACGGGCGTCTCCGTGAAAAGCGCGGCGATGGCCAGGGCGCGCTTCGCCCCGTCGCGTTCGTTGAACACACGCGCCAGGTTGGCCTTGAGCAGCGCGTCGAAGTCGACGGGCAACGCGGCCGGGGTTGGATGGGTGGCCATGGTGTCTTCCTTGGAAAGGGTGGTTGCGCGCCGCGCGGGTGCGTTCAGCTGAACCGCACCAGTTCGAGCGTGGGCAGGGGCCCGCCCGGGAACTGCGTGAGACGCCCGCCCATGGCCAGCGTCCCCAGGTCGATGCCGGCGAAGCCCAGCCGGCCCATCAGCCCAGCCACTTGCGCCTTGGCGTCTGCATCGTCGCCGGCAAGGAACAGCACGCGCTGGCCACCGCGTTCGGCCGGGTCGGCGGCGACCAGTTCGGGGCGCAGGTGGTTGAAGGCCTTGACCACCCGCGCACCGGGGACCCAACCGGCGAACACCTCGCTCGATGCGCGGCCGTGCAAGTCCGCGGGCTGGAACAGCGGCGCCTCGATCGGGTTGTTCGCATCGATGACGATGCGCCCTCCGAAGTCCGGCAGGCCCGCGAGTGCGCTGGGCAGCTTCGACCAGTTCACCGCCACCAGCACGGTGGGCTGCGCAGCGGCCTCTTCGCGGGTGCCGGCACGCACGCTGGAGCCCATGGACTGCACCAGGGCTTGAAGGCTGTCCGGCCCGCGGCTGTTGGACAGGATGGCCGGGATGTTCCGCCGTGCCAATGCACGCGCGAATGCTGCGCCGATGTGGCCGGCGCCGATGATGCCGATGGAAGAAGCCGAATGGCCCATGGTGGATTCCTTGAAGAGAAGTAAGCGGGACGTGAACCAGGCAGCGCTGCTGCGATGCCCCGACTGTGGCCGTGCCGCGCCACCGTCGGTAGCCGTCCGCGCCTTGAATCATCTTCAAGCATCGCTTGAACCCTAGGCCGGCCTTATGCTGTGGCAGACGCCCACAAGGAACCCGCATGGAAACGCTCGCCAACCTCGAATCGTTCGCTCGCAGTGCCGAGGCCGGCAGCTTCTCGGCGGCGGCGCGGCGGCTGGGCCTGACGCCTGCGGGCGTCAGCCGCAACGTGGCGCGCCTGGAGGCCAATCTGGACGTGCGCCTGTTCCAGCGCAGCACGCGCAAGCTCACGCTGACCGAAGCGGGCGAGCGCTTTCTGGAAGGCATTGCCGGCGGGCTGGACAGCATCCACGCGGCCATCGCATCGGTCGACCAGGCTTCTGCCGAGCCCAGCGGCACGCTGCGCGTCACCATGCCGCCGGGCTTCGGCTCGGACTACGTGCTGCCGCTGCTGCCGGGCTTCCTGCAGCGCTACCCGAAGGTGCTGTCGGACTGGCATCTGGAGAACCGCCGCGTCGACCTGATCGCCGAAGGCTTCGACGTGGCCATCGGCGGCGGCTTCGCACTGTCTCCCGGCGTGGTGGCGCGCGAACTCGCCCGCATCCATGTCGTGGCGGTCGCCGCGCCGGCCTACCTCCAGGGCAGGCCCGCGCCGAAGGAGCCCGCCGACCTGGACGATTGGGACTGGATCGGCATGCGCTCCATCCAGCAAGGCAGGGTGCGCAGCCGGCATCTTCGCAACCGGGCCGGCCGTGAAGTGCAGATCAACACCGCGCCGCGCCTTGCGTTCAACGACCCCGATGCGGTGGCCCGGGCGACGGCCATGGGGCTGGGCGTGACCTTGATGGCCATGCCGCACGCCGTGCCCCTGCTCAAGACGGGCGCCCTCGTGCGGGTGTTGCCCACCTGGTACTGGGACGACGGGCCGATCTCGATGTACTTCGCGGGCAAGAAGTTGCTGCCGGCGAAGACGCGCGTGTTCATCGATTACGTCATTGCCCAGTTCAAGGAAAAGCGCATCGCCGCGTCACTGCAGGCTGACCGATGAGACGCCATCGCAGGACCAGGGCGCGGCAAGGTTCCCGGCATCCGGGTGCCCCGCCGGCCGTGAAAAGGCGGCCGCGATCAGGAGCGTCGCGCGGCGTCACCGCATCAGGTTCGTCTTCGCCAGGTCGACCAGCTGCGCGCCGCGCCCGTCCAGCACGGCCTTGGCCAGGAACATGCCGAAGTGCGCGGCCTGCCCCAGCGTGGTCTTGGGCGGCATCGCCAACTCCTGGCGCGCGCTGACCACGTCGACCAGCACCGGCCCGTCGTGCGCGAAGGCCTCGGTCAGCGCGGCCCGCAAGTCCTGTGGCCGCTCGACGCGGATGCCCTTCACGCCCATGGCCTGGGCCATCGCCGCGAAGTCGGGGTTCTGCAGCGTGCAGCCGGTGTCGAGGAAGCCGTTGGCCTTCATCTCCATCTCGACGAAGCCCAGCGTGCCGTTGTTGAGCACCACCACCTTCACCTTGAGGCCGGCCTGCACCAGCGTGATGAACTCGCCCATCATCATCGTGAAGCCACCGTCGCCCGACATCGACACCACCTGCCGGCCGGGATAGGCCGCCTGCGCACCGATGGCCTGCAGCATGGCGTTGGCCATGGAGCCGTGGTTGAACGAGCCGACCAGGCGGCGCCGCCCGTTCATGCGCAGGTAGCGCGCCGCCCAGATCACGGGCGTGCCCACGTCGCAGGTGAAGATGGCGTCGTCGTCGGCCAGCTCGCTGACGAGGCGCGACACGTACTGCGGGTGGATCTGCGTGCTGTGCGGCCCGCTCTCGGCCAGCGCGTCGAGGTCGGTGCGTGCCTGGCGGTAGTGGGCCAGGGCGCAGTCGAGGTGGCGCCGGTCGGCTTTCTCGGCCAGGGCCGGCAGCAGCGCCGTGATCGTCTGGCGCACGCCGCCCAGCACGCCCAGCTCGATGGTGCAGCGGTTGCCCAGCGCCTCGGGCCGCAGGTCCACCTGCGCGATGCGCGCACCGGCGGGGTAGAACGCGCGGTAGGGGAAGTCGGTGCCCAGCAGCAGCAGCGTGTCGCAGCTTTCCATGGCCGCGTAGCCCGACGCGAAGCCCACGAGCCCGGTCATGCCGACGTCGTGGGGGTTGTCGTATTCGAGGTGCTCCTTGCCGCGCAGCGCATGCACGATGGGCGCTTTCAGGCGCTCGGCCAGCACGAGCACCTCGTCGTGCGCGCCCGCGCAGCCCGCGCCGCACATCAGCGTGACGCGCTCGCCCGCGTTCAGCAACTCCGCCAGCTGTGCCAGCGCCTGCGGGTCGGGCTGCACGGCCGGCGGGGCCGGCAGCAACCAGCGCGGCACCTGCGCCGCCAGGGACTGCAGCGCCACGTCGCCCGGCAGCACCACCACGGCGACGCCGCGCCGGGCCACCGCCACGCGCATGGCCCGGTGCAGCACCTGCGGCAGCTGCTCGGCGTGCGAGACCAGCTCGACGTAGTGGCTGCATTCCTTGAACAAGCTCTCGGGATGCGTGGCCTGGAAGTAGTCGATGCCGATCTCGCTGCTGGGGATGTGCGCCGCGATCGCCAGCACGGGCACGCCGCTGCGCTGGCAATCGAACAAGCCGTTGATGAGGTGCAGGTTGCCCGGCCCGCAGCTGCCGGCGCAGACCGCGAGTTCGCCGGTCAGGTGCGCCTGTGCCCCGGCAGCGAACGCGGCGGACTCTTCATGGCGCACGTGCACCCACTCGATCGCCTCGCGGCGGCGCAAGGCCTCGGTGAAGCCGTTGAGCGAGTCGCCCACCACGCCGTAGACGCGCTGGACGCCCGCTTGCTGCAAGGTTTCGGCCAGGTAGTCGGCCGCGGTTCTGGTCATGGTCAGGTCTCCGGATGGTGTGAACAAGAGGCGAGGCGCAGCCCTTCGGATGGGCCGCGCCAGCGTGTCGGGCCGCCTGCCGGCGCAGGATCGCGTGCGCTCAGCGGCCGCTGGAATCGCCCGGCCGCACCGCCTCGAACAGGAACCAGGTGCGCCGCTCGGTCTCGTCGATCCAGTTCTCGATCAGGCTCGCGGTGGCGATGTCCTGGCTCTCGTTGCACACGGCATGCGCGGCACGCAGGCGGGCGGCCAGCGTCTTGTTGTCCTCGCACAGCTCGGCCAGCATGTCGGAGGGCTCGACGAAGTCGGCGTCGTTGTCCAGGATGCGCTGGTTGCGTGCGATGTGGCCGATGGAGAGCAGCGTGGTGCCGCCCACCTTGCGCACGCGCTCGGCGATGGGGTCGGTCATGGCGAAGATCTGGTCGGACTGCTCGTCCAGCATCACGTGGTAGTCGCGGAAGTGCGGGCCGCTCATGTGCCAGTGGAAGTTCTTGGTCTTGAGGTACAGCGCGAACACATCGGCCAGCACGCCGTTCATGGCCGCGGCGATGTCGCGCGTGGCGGCGCCCTGCAGGTCGGTGGGGGTGCGCAGCACGGCGCCCTGGCGGGGCTTGGCGGCGCTGGCTTCGGCGGTCTGGGGGCGGGTGAGCGTGGTCATGGTGCACTTCCTGGTTGGGGTTGAAAACTTCCTGTCGCGCAGTGACTGTCCGTTCCGGGCGTTGCCTGGGCGTTGCAGGCGCTGGCATAGGGCAATACGGGTGAAGCGGCGAAGGTTTCAGATGCAACGCGAGGGGCGTGAGGGCGTACCACGGCCGGCTTGGCGCCCGGTGCATGGCCCCACGTGTGCAGCCGCCGGCATGCCGCTGGCCTGCGCGAGCGACATCGGCCTACACAGGCTGGGCCGCGCACAACTTACTGTGTATAAATACAGACCCAAGGAGTTAGCGATGACCGACAAGCAGACACAGGCCATGGCCGAAGACAGCAACATGGAGAAGGATCCGTCGACCTGGGTGACGGGCGACGAAGCCATGACGGGCGCGCAGCGTTCGTACCTGAAGACGCTCAGCGAGGAGGCGAAGGAGCCGTTCGACGAATCGCTCACCAAAGCGCAGGCGTCGGTCCGCATCGACGAACTGCAGCAGCTCACCGGGCGCGCGCCGCCGGACCACCGGCCAGCGACCGACCGCAAGGAATAGGCGCTGGAGCCGGGGTACTGAACCCCGCGCTCAGCGGCCCTCCAATGCCCTCGCCAGGCCCTCGGCCAGGTCCCGCCCGGCCAGCGGCTTGTGCAGCACTGCGCGCACCCCGCCTGCCAGCGCCTGCTGCTCCGTGGCGGCGCCCAGGTTGCCGCTGACCAGCAGCACCGGCAAGCCGGGCCGCAGCGCCAGCAGGCGCTCCGCCAGGGCGTCGCCCTGCAGCCCGGGCAGCGCCAGGTCGGTGACGACCGCGTCGAAGCGCTGGGGCGCCGCTTCGAAAGCAGCCAGCGCAGCCTCTGCCGTGGGGTAGCCCACCGGCTCGTAGCCCAGGCCGGCCAGCAGTTCCTCGGCCAGTTCGAGCAGCGCGCGCTCGTCGTCGACGACCATGATGGTCTGGCCGGCACCGGCCGGCCAGTCGGCCTGGCCCGCCGGCATGGGTGCCTCGGTCTCGCCGCACACGGGCAGCCACACGCTCACCAACGTGCCGTGCGGCGCGCGGCCACACACATCGATGGCGCCGCCCAGGTCGGAGACGATGCCGTGCACCACCGACAGGCCCAGCCCCGTGCCCTCGCCCACCTTCTTGGTGGTGAAGAAGGGGTCGAACATGCGCGCCAGCACCTCGGGCGCAATGCCGGGACCGGTGTCGCCCACGGCCAGGCACAGGTGGGGGCCGGGCTGCAGCTGCCCGTGCAGCAGGGCGCGGCCTTCTGCCAGTTCCACACGCGTGAGGCTGAGTTCCACCGTGCCCGCATCCCCCATGGCCTGCACCGCGTTCGTGCACAGGTTCATCGCCACCTGGTAGAGCTGCGTCGGGTCGCCGATGACCGCCGAGCTGCCGGACGTGAGCTGCGTCTGCACGTGGAACGTGGCGGGCAGTGACGGCGACAGCATGGCCACCACCTCCTCCACCACGCACTGCAGGTTCACCGGCACGCGCTCTGCGACGCCGTTGCGGCTGAAGTCGAGGATGCGGCGCACCAGCAGCCGCGCGCGCGCACCCGACTGCATCACCTGGTCGACGTGGCGGCGGATGGCCGAGCCGGCTTCGGCGCGCTGCTGGGCCATCTCGCCGAAGCCGAGGATGGCGCCCAGGATGTTGTTGAAGTCGTGCGCGATGCCGCCGGCCAGGGTGCCCAGCGCCTCCAGCTTCTGCGTCTGCTGCAGCCGCGCGTCGAGCCGGGTGCGCTCTTCGGCCGCGCGGCGGCGTTCGCTGATGTCGATGGCCGAGCTGAACACGCGCACGGGCTGGCCCGCACCGTCGAGCACGCGGCGCCCGCGCGCATGGATCCAGCGCCAGCTGCCGTCCTGGGCCTGCACGCGGTAGTCCATCTCGATGGCGGGGGTGCGGCCTTCCAGGTGGTCGCGGATGCCCTGGCGCACGGCCTCGGCGTCTTCGGGGTGCACGGCCACGTGGCGCACCAGCGCGTCGGCGTGGGCCAGGCGCACCGATGGGTCGACGCCGTGCAGCGCGGCCCAGCGCTCGGACGGGAACACGGCGCCATCGGCCAGGTGCCATTCGATGTGCCCCTCGCTGGCCGCCTCCATCACCATGGCGTAGCGTTCTTCGCTGGCGCGCAGGGCCGCCTCGCCGCGTTCGAGCCGGCGCATCTGGCGCAGCAGCCCGGCGATGGTCGCCAGCACCAGCAGCGACAGCAGCACGGTGCGCACCACCGCGCTGCGCATCTCGTCGACCCAGGGCAGCAGGGCCTGTTCCTCGTCGCGCGTGATGGCCAGCACCAGGGGCTGCTGGCCCACGCCCACCGACGCCACCAGCTTGGTGCGCCCGTCCACGGGGCTGGTGCTGCGGTCGATGAGCTCGCCGCCCTTCAGCGCCACCAGCTCGGGGTACTTGACGCGGCCTTCCAGCGCGGCGGCCGGTGGCTGGCGCGCCACCAGCGTGCCATCGGCCAGTGTCAGCACGAGCGAGCTGCGTTCGCCCAGGTCGAGCGCGGTGTAGGCCGTCTGCAACTGCTGCAGCGTGACGATGGCGGTGACCACGCCGTCGAAGCCGCCGTCCGGGCCATCCAGCCGGCGCGACAGCACCAGCGCCGGGATGCGCTCGGTGCGGGTGACGATGGGCTCGTTGATGAACAGGCCCTCCTGCGCCTGCTCGCGCTGGCGCTGGAAGTACGGCCGGTCGGCCACGTTGGCCATGGGCTCGCCGGTCTCGCGCGAGCGCGCCAGCTGCTGGCCGTCGGCACCGACGATGCTCAGCACGCTGACCTGCGCCACGCCGGCCGCGCGCGTGGCAAGGCCGTTGGCGATGGCCGCGGGGCGGCGTGGCGCGTCGGCGCCCTCGTACCAGTCGGCCGTCTCGCGCAGCAGCACGTCCACCGCCTCCAGGCTGCGCGCCGCTTCGGCGCCCAATGCCTTCGCCAGGTTGCCCAGCTCGCGTTCGTTGGCCGCGGTGATCTGCTGGTGCAAACGCCAGCCGTCGTAGGTGGCCGAGCCGACGAAGGCCAGGATCAGGGCCGCGCCGAGGACGATGGTGCGCAGGCGCAGGGCGTCGCGGCGGTGCATGTCAGGCGGCCCGCGGGGCGCCGGCGTGCCGCGTCATGCCGCCACGCCGATGGCGCCCACCACCGCCGCCAGCAGCTCCTGGCGGGTGCAGGGCTTGCCCACCAGTGCGCCCACGCCCAGCGCGCGGGCCTGCGCGGCGTCGGCGCCCAGCGTGCGGCGCAGCTGCGTGGAGATGCCGATGAGCGCCGCCCCCGGGTAGATGTTCCGCACTTGTCGCACCGTTTCGGCCCCTTGCATGGGTAGGTTGAGAAGATCGACGATGGCCAGGTGCACACCGGGCTCCACCGCCCCGCCGCGCGCGCCGCGCCCTTGCACCCGGTAGCCCTCGGCCGCCAGCCATTCGCAGAACAGGGTGCGCATGGCCACGTCCTGTTCGATCACCACGATTGTCAACATCATCCCTGTCTCACCACGCCGGACGGCACCCACTGCCGCAGAATCCGATTGGCGGCGACGCCCGTGCCGCCATGATGTCGGGCGTCATCGGGCCGGATTTCAGTTGAAATCCAGGCCACACCGCTCCGTAAGCAACCCGCACTAGCCTCCCAACGCATGGCACACACCCCGGCCCCCCACATCCTCGTCGTCGACGACGACCCATCCATGCGCGCGCTGATGGGCGAGTACCTTGAGGAGAACGAGCTGCGCGTGTCCACCGCGGCCTCGGGCGCCGAGATGGCGCGCGTGCTGCAGGACCAGATCATCGACCTGGTGATCCTGGACCTGCGGCTGCCCGGCGAGGACGGCATGCACCTGGCCCGCGACCTGCGCGCCACGACGAAGATCCCCGTGATCATCGTCACCGGCAAGCGCGACGAGGCCGACCGCGTGATGGGCCTGGAGATCGCGGCCGACGACTACATGACCAAGCCCTTCAGCAACCGCGAGCTGCTGGCGCGCATCCGCGCCGTGCTGCGGCGCTGCCAGGCCAATGCGGAGGCGCTGGCCGCTTCGCGCCCCTCGCAGCGGCGGGCCTACCGCTTCGCGGGCTGGGAGCTGAACCTGCTGGCGCGCCGGCTCACCGCGCCGCAGGGCCACCGCGTGGAGCTGAGCAACGGCGAATTCAACCTGCTGCTGGCGCTGTGCGAGGCGCCGCAGCGCGCGCTGACGCGTGACCAGTTGCTGGAGCTGTCGCGCCTGCACG
The DNA here is from genome assembly GCF_003337555.1 of Pseudorhodoferax soli. Classification (GTDB taxonomy): domain Bacteria; phylum Pseudomonadota; class Gammaproteobacteria; order Burkholderiales; family Burkholderiaceae_C; genus Pseudorhodoferax; species Pseudorhodoferax soli. Next base: position 74,512 of record NZ_QPJK01000004.1, read on the forward strand.
GCGCCGAGGTGTACGACCGCTCGATCGACGTGCAGATCCTGCGGCTGCGCCGCAAGATCGAGGTGGACGCCTCGGCGCCGCAGTTCATCCGCACCGAGCGCGGCGTGGGCTACCTGTTCGACGCGCAGGTCGAGGCGCTGAACTGAGGCACTGCGGCAAGCGCCGCGGCGCACACCGCCGCGCCGCTCACACGTAGCGCGGGATCGGCCCGTTCTGCGGCGTGGTGTTCTCGCCCAGGTCGACCATGACCTTGTCGACGAAGCACCAGCCCCAGCCTTCCGGCGGGTCGTAGCCTTCGATGATGGGATGGCCGGTGGCCTTGAAGTGCGCCCGCGCGTGGCGGTGCGGAGAATCGTCGCAGCAGCCCACGTGGCCGCAGTGCCGGCACAGGCGCAGGTGCACCCATTCGCTGCCGATCTTCAGGCATTCCTCGCAGCCCAGCGCGCTGGGGTGCACGCGCAGGATGCCGGCGGTGTGGGAACAGACAGGTCGCATGTCGATGGCCTCAGGCTTGGTGAAGGAACTGGTGGACGAAGGCAACGGCCATGGCCCCTTCGCCGACGGCGGTGGCCACGCGCTTGATGGAGCCGTGGCGCACGTCGCCGATGGCGAACGAGCCCGGCACGCTGGTTTCCAGATGGTAGGGCAGGCGCTGCAGCGGCCAGGGCCGGGCCGGCGTGGCGGCGGCCAGCACGTCGGCGCCGGTCAGCAGGTAGCCGGCGGAGTCGCGGGCGATGGGGGTGTCGCGCGCCCAGTCGGTGTTGGGCAGTCCGCCGATGCAGACGAACAGGTGGCGCGTGGGCAGCGTCTGCTCGGCGCCGCTGCGGCGGTCGCGCACGGTGATGGCCTCCAGCGACGCATCGCCCTGCAGGGCCGCCACCTCGCAGTGCGTCACCACGCGCACGTTGGGGGCGGCGGCGATCTTGCGCACGAGGTAATCCGACAAGGTGTCGGCCAGCCGCTCGCCGCGCACCAGCATGACGACGGCGCTGGCGTAGGCCGAGAAGTGCATGGCGGCCTGGCCGGCCGAGTTGCCGCCGCCCACCACGTACACGGTTTCGCCCTGGCACATGGGGGCCTCGCTGGCGCCGGCGCCATAGAACACGCCGGCCCCGAGCAGGCGGTCTTCACCGGCCAGTTGCAGCCGGCGCCATTCGATGCCGGTGGCGCAGATGTTGACGCGCGCCGCCAGCTTGCTGCCATCGGCCATGTCCACATGGATGCCGTCGTCGCCAAAGGTGGCGTAGACGCCCTCGCGCAGCTGCAGGATGTCGACACCGAAGCGCGCGGCTTGCTGGCGGGCGCGCTCGGCCAGCTCGGCGCCGCTCACCCCTTGCGGAAAGCCCAGGTAGTTCTCGATCAGCGACGAGCTGCCGGCCTGCCCGCCGATAGCCTGGCGCTCGACCAGCACGGTCTTGAGCCCCTCGGACGCGGCATACACCGCGGCACTGAGACCCGCCGGACCGGCGCCGTAGATCGACACGTCGTAGGTGGCCAGCCGTGGCTTGGTGATCCAGCCCAGCCGCGCGGCGACCGCCGGCACGGTGGCCGCGTCGATCCAGCTGCCGTCGGGAAACTCGCACAGCGGCAGGCGCTGGCTCTCGACCGGGTGCAGGCCCGTGGAGCTGTCGAGCGCGAGCCAGTCGTAGGCCACGCCGCTGCGGCTCAGGAAGTCGCGGATCTCGAAGGCCTGGGCGGAATGGGGCGCGCCCAGCAGGCGGATGCGGGGCGCCTTCAGCGCTGGGTCTGGAGCGGTCACGTCGGTCACCTGGAGTTGAAACACCGCCAGTCTCGGCGCCCGCCGTTGCCGCGGCATTGCGGCGCGCGCGGCCAGCAATGCAGACGAAACATGGCCGGTGACAGCCGTACGCAAGCCGTCGTCATGGCGACAGCCACGGTGCCGAGTCATGTTCATCGCCGCGGCCGCCAGCGTGGCGCTGGTCGGCATCGCCGCCTGGCGCGGCCTGCCGCGCTTCAAGGCCACCACGCACCTGACCTGCGGCGCGTTGATGGGCTCGCTCGCCAGGCTGTGGCTGCAGCACGGCCCGTTGCGCCGCGCACCGGCATCTTCGTCGGCATGTCGGTGGGCGCGGCGGCGGGCAGCCTGCTGTTCGCGCAGTGGGGCTGGATGGCGGTGACGGCGTTCGCCACGGCCGCCGCGGTGGCGGCGCTCGCGGTGCGGTGGCAGCGCGCGGCCGGGCCGATGCGGGCATAGGTGTGGCGATACCGCCGGTGGGATGGGCCGGCCGTGGCGGGCACCGGGCGCGGTGCGCTTGAGTTCGTCGCCGCCGCACGCGCCGTGTTCGTGCGCGCTGAGCACGGCCCTGCGGGTTGCGGTGGCCGCGGGCCGGTCGCGGGCTGCGGCATGGGGTCCGTGGCGCAGACGCAGTCCAACCTGCAGGCGGTGCACGCGGTGGTGGCCCCCGGGGCGCCGCGCAGAGACGGCCGGCGCCCCGCTTCAGGCCAGCGCGGCCTGCAGCTGCAGCTCCGTCGGCTTCTCTCGCGCCGGCCCGCCCGCGCCGAGCGCCGACCGCCGCTGCGCGATGCGCTCGGCCAGGTACGCCGCATCGCGCGCCACGCCGCTGAAGCGGCCCGAGCCCCAGGTGTGCAGCCACGGCAGGCCCAGGAAGTACAGGCCCGGCACCGCCGTCACGCCACGGTTGTGCACCGGGTGGCCGCGGCCGTTGAACACCGGCGCGTCGAGCCAGCCGAAGTCCGGTGCAAAGCCGATGCACCAGACCACCGCCGTGATGCCCGACTCCGTCAGCGACAGCGTGGCACGCTCCGCCGCAGGCTGCCAGACCGGCTCGTAGACAGAACCCTCGGGCGCATCGATGCCGCGCTCGGCGATGAACTTGTCGATCGACGCGTTGATGCCGTTGTAGGTGCGGTCGGCCTGGTCCAGCACCTCGGCCAGCCGCGGCGCGAAGCGCAGCGTGTCGCCATCGGCGTCCAGGCCCTGCAGCACGCCGAACAGGTCCATGCCTTCCAGCGCGAAGCGGCGCAGGTCGATGTCGCGCCCGCCGTCGCGGCCGGTCACGTAGTGGTTGGTGTTGTCGCGCACGCCCTCGCGCAGCGGATGCTGGGTGACGGGCATGTCGTAGTACTGCATGTCGGCCAGCCAGTCGACCACGTCGCGCCCGCGGTAGAAGCGCGCGCAGCGCGGTGCGTCGCCCACGGCCAGCACCACCTGCCGGCCGGCCAGGTGCAGGTCTTCGGCGATCTGCGCGCCGCTCTGGCCCGAGCCGACCACCAGCACCTTGCCGGGCGGCAGCTGGTCGGCGTTGCGGTAGTCGGCCGAGTGAATCTGGCGGATGGACGCCGGCAGGCGTTCGGCCAGGCGCGGCACGATGGGGGTGTGGTAGCCGCCCGAGGCCACCACCACCTGCTCGGCGAAGCACTCGCCCGCGCTGCTGCGCACGAGGAAGCCACCTGGCGCGGGCCGCACCTGCTGCACGGCCACGCCCTCGCGCAGCGGCGCATCCACGCTGGCCTTGAAAGCGGCCAGGTACTCGATGATCTGCGGCTTCTTCATGAAGCCGTGCGGGTCGTCGCCCGCGTAGGGATGGCCCGGCAACGCGCACTGCCAGTTGGGCGTGACCAGGCAGAAGTTGTCCCAGCGCTGGGTGCTCCAGGCGTGCAGCGCGCGGTGCTTCTCGAACACGACGTGCTCGATGCCCTGGGCCTTGAGGCCATGGCTCAGCGACAGGCCGGCCTGGCCGCCGCCGACGATCACGACGCTGTGGCGGGGAATGGGGGAAGTGGTCATGGTGGATCTCCAGGGGTGTTCAGGCGGGGGTGAAGGACAGCACGTGCACGCGCGCATCCGGCAGATCGGCGAACGGCTCGGCGCGCGCCTCGGTGTCGGCCATCTGGTCGTGGGCGCGCGAGCAGGCGAAGCCGTACTTGGCCTCGACACGCGCGCTGGCAATCGCCGTGGCTTCGCGCACGCGGCGCAGGAAGTCGGCGAGCGGGTAGTCCTGGCCGGGCTGGAAGAAGTCTTCGATGACCAGGGATGGCGAGTAGGCAAGGCTCTCGCTGGCGTCGGGCCAGCGGAGGCGGTAGTGCATGGCGGGCATGGGCTTGTCCTTGTCAGGCGGGGATGGGTTCCAGCACGCGCTGGTACCAGGCGTCGTGCAGTGCGGCGCTGCGGGCCCAGCTGTGGGCCACGCACACGGGCGGCGGCGCGGGCAGGCGCGGCAGGGCCAGGGCCTGCTGCAGGCCGGTGGCGATGGAGGCCACGTCCTCGGGATCGCACCAGGCCACGGCCGGCGTGTCGTGCAGCGTCTCGGTGAACGGCGGCCGGCGCGACACCAGCACCGGCGTGCCGCAAGCCAGCGCCTCCAGCGCGGCCAGGCCGAAGCCTTCGACCAGCGACGGCATGGCCAGCACGCCGGCGCGGCGCATCAGCGCGGGCAGCAGCGCATCGGGCAGCGGGCCGGTGCGCAGCACGGGCTGCTGCGGCCCTTCGGCCAGGCCGGTGGCGGCCAGCACGGCCAGCCAGTCGCGGCGCGCGGCGCCGTGGTCCAGCATGCTGGCACCGCCGGCCACGACCAGCCGTGTGTCGGCCCAGGCGGCGTCGGTGGTGCGCAGCTGCGCGAAGGCCTGCAGCAGGCGCACGCTGTTCTTGCGCTCCTCCACGCCGCCGACCAGCAGCAGCACGGGGCCGGTGTCTGCCGGCAGGCCGAGCGCCTCGATGGCTTCTGCGTCGCCAGGTTCCGGCTGCGGCCGGTAGCGGGCCAGGTCGACGCCGTTGAACATGCGCTCGGCCGGCTGGCGCAGCACCTCGCGGAAGTGCCGGCACCAACCGTCGCTGACGCAGGCCACGCCATCGGCGGCACGCCAGGCACGCTCCTGCCAGCGGTTGAGCAGCGGCTGGCCGAAGACGTCCAGGTGGTGCACGGTGCGCAACCAGGGCGGCAGCACGTAGCCGGCTTCGCGCAGCAGCGCCAGCGCGTTGCCCGAGAGGCTGTCCTGCGCGTGCAGCAGGTCGAAGCCGCCACGTGCCAGCAGCGGCGGCAAGGCCTGGACCAGCGTGTCGATGCGCTGCGCGACCTGGGCGACGAGGTCGCCCTGCAGCCGCGGCAGCGCGATGGTCTCGACCGGAAAGCCGACGGTGCGGAACAGCCGCTCGCCGGGCTCGGCCGCTGCGATCACGGTCACGGCATGGCCGCGCCGCGCCAGCGCATGGGCCAGCTCCAGCGTGTGGACGACACCGCCGCGCGGGCGCAGCGAGTGCGTGAGCAGCCCGACCTTCATGCGGCCCTCCGTGGCTCGACGGCCGGTGCGATGAAGGGCTGGTCCGCCAGATCCCACAAAGGCACGCGCGCGTCGCCGAGCTGCAGCGCCAGCACGCTGCCGCGGTGCACCGTGCCCACATCGGCGCAGGCGATGCCGCGCTGGGCGAAGCGCGCGATGGTCTCGTCGGCCTGCGCGGGCCGCACGCTCAGCACATAGCCGAAGCTGGGAAACGCGCTGAGCCAGCGCAGGCGCTGCGCCGCGCCGTCGGCCTGCGACCAGTCGGGCACGCCGGCCGGGCGCGGCAGCCGCGCGAGGTCCACCGTGGCGCCCACGCCGGAGCACTCGAGCAGCATCAGCGCCGTGCCCAGCACGCCGGCCATGCTGATGTCCTTGCCGGCGTCGACCAGGCCCGCCTCGGCCAGCGTGGGCAGCAGCGCCATGTCGCCGCGCAGGCGCTCGGCCGGTGCGGGGGTCGATGCGTTCCAGAACGGCGCATCGCCCTGCCACTGGCCGCGCAGGTCGACCGCAACCAGCAAGCGGTCTCCGGGCTGGGCCGCGAAGCTGCTGATCAGGCGCTGCGCACGTCCCAGCACCGCCACGGCCAGTTGCCCGCTGGCAGAGCGCAGGTTGGTGTGGCCACCGACCAGCGGCACGCCGTAGCGCTCGCAGGCGGCGCGCATGCCGGCCAGCACCTCGCGGCCCTGCGCTGCATTGCCGGCCCACAGCGCATCGACCACGGCCAGCGCGCGGCCGCCCATGGCCGCGATGTCGCTGAGGTTGACCATCACCGCGCTGTAGCCGGCGAACCATGGCTGCTGTTCGACGAAGTCCTGCACCATGCCTTCGATGGCCAGCAGGAGGTGGCCGTCGTGGTCCGGCAACACCGCGCAGTCGTCGCCGTTGGGTACGGCGGTGGCAAAACTGCTGGGGCCGAGCTGCGGCAGCACTTGCGCGATGTCGCGCTTGTGCGCAAAGCCGCGGCTGGCGCGCAGCGCATCGGCCAGTTGCTCCAACATCGGCGTGTCGAGGACGGCGCTCATGACACCCTCCGTGGCGACACCACGAAGCCCGCGTACGGCGTCTCGCACGGCGGGTAGTGCGCGAGGTCCGCGCGCATCAGGGCATGCATGCGGCCGTGGATCACCATCTCGTCCAGCACCTGCCAGTGCAGGCGCTGGAACAGCGGCACGTTCTGCGCCTGCACATGGGCCAGGAACTCGCGGCAGCCCAGCGCGTGCGCGCTGCTGACGGCCAGGCGGATCAGCTCGGTGCCGAGTTGGCTGCTCTGGCGGAACGCGCGCCGCACGGCCAGGCGCGAGCCCCACCACAGGCCGGGCGAGGCTTGGTGGATGCGCACCGTGCCGACCATCTGGTCGGCCTCGCCGGCCAGGCAGGACAGGGCGACCAGGGTGTGCAGGCTGGGGTCGTCGTCGATGGCGTCGCGGTCGTCGCCATCGCGTCCGCCAAACAGACCCTGCTCCGTGCAGAACACCTGGCGGCGCAGCGCGGCCGCCTCGCGCAGCATCCAGCCATCGCTGGCCCATTGCACGCGGTAGGCCTGCGGCCGGTAGTCGGTGGCGAGTTCGCACCAGGGGATGGCGTGGGCGGTGAGCATGCTGGAACTCCTTCAGGCAGCCAGAGGCGCTTCGTAGCGCGAGAGGGTCGAACACGCGGCGCAGCGGCCGCAACCGGCCTTGATGTCGGCCGCGCGCACGCCGGCCTCGGCCACCATCGCACCCAGCGGCGCCAGCACACTGCGCATGAACTCCGGCGTGGGCGCGGCGTGGTCTTCCAGCGGGGTGCCGCTGATCGGCACGAAGGGCACGACGAAGGGGTAGACGCCCAGGTCCAGCAGGCGCCGGCTGGTGGCCAGCAGCGTCTCGGCGCTGTCGCCCAGGCCGGCCAGCAGGTAGGTGCTGACCTGGCCACGGCCGAACACGTCGACGGCCGCGGCGAAGGCATCCCAGTAGCGCGCCATCGGCACCTCGGCCTTGCCGGGCAGGATCTGGCGGCGCAGGTCGTCGCCGATCACCTCGAGGTGCATGCCCAGCGTGTCCACGCCCGCGTCCTTCAGGCGCTGGAACCAGGCGTCGGTGTCGGGCGGCTCGCACTGGGCCTGCAGCGGCAGGTCGACGGCGGCGCGGATGGCCTGCGCGCTCTCGCACAGGATCTGCGCGCCGCGGTCGGGCGTGGGCGGCGTGCCGGTGGTCATGACCATGTGCTTGACGCCGTCGAGCTCCACCGCGGCCTTGGCCACCTCGGCCAGCTGCGCGGGCGTCTTGCGCGCGACGGTGCGGCCGGCCGCCAGCGACTGGCCGATCGCGCAGAACTTGCAGGCCTTGCGCCGGCTCTCGTAGCGGATGCAGGTCTGCAGCACGGTGGTGGCCAGCACGTCGGCACCGTGCAGCGTGGCGATCTGCTGGTAGGGCACGCCGTCTGCCGTCTGCAGGCCGTAGAAGCGCGGCGCGCGCGGGAAGGCAATGCTCGCGATCGGGATGCTGTTGCGCCGCAAGAGGCTGCGGCCGTCCGGCCCCGGCGCCTCCGCCACGAAGGGCGAACTGAAGGCCGTGGCGGTGTGCACCGGCACCATCAGCGTGACGCCGTCCACCGTCACGGCCTTGTGGTCCGAGGGGCCGGCGCCGCCGCGCCGGCTGGCCGCACCCGCGTGCGGGTCGATCAGGCGCAGGCCCTGGCTCTGCAGCTCGGTCATGAGCTGGCGCGTGCGTTCGGAAGAAGCGTCGACAAGGTCGAGGACGGCGGTGTTCATGGGCTGGGTTCCAGGTTCAGGCGACGCGGCGCAGCGGCGCGTCCGCTTCGGGAAGAAGAAGGTCGGCTTCGTCGGCCAGGGGTTCGCCATCCGGTGCATCGGATGGCATGGGCATCGTGGTGCGCGCCGCATCGCGCCGGATCGCCAGGCGCAGCAACTCAGGACGCGCGTAGTGGCCGACCGAATCCATCATGCGTTTGCGCTTGTCGATCAGCGCGAAGTCGAGGTCTGCGATCACCAGCCCCTCGCCCTCGCTCAAAGGCTCGGCCAAGTACTTGCCCTCGGGCGAAATGATCGCTGTGTGGCAACCGCCGCGCAGCGCGCCCTGCAGCTTCTCGTCCGGCGTGATGGCGCGCACCTGCGCGTCGTGCAGCCAGCCCGTCGCGTTGACGACGAAGCAGCCCGATTCCAGCGCGTGGTGGCGGATCGTCACGCCCATCTGGTCCGCGAAGATCGGGCCCACCAGCGAGCCGGGGAACTGCGCGCAGTGGATCTCTTCGTGCGCGGCCATCAGCGCATAGCGCGCCAAGGGGTTGTAGTGCTCCCAGCAGGCCAGCGCGCCGACGCGGCCGGCGCGCGTGTCCACGGCCGTGAGGCCAGCGCCGTCGCCCTGGCCCCAGACCATGCGCTCGTGGTAGGTCGGCGTGATCTTGCGGCGCTTGAGCACCAGCCGGCCGTCGGCGTCGAACACCAGCTGCGTGTTGTACAGGCTGCCGTGGTCGCGCTCGTTGACGCCCAGCACCACCACCATGCCCAGCTCGCGCGCCGCCGCGGCCACCGCGTCGGTCAGCGGGCCGGGCACGGTGGGGGCGCGCTGCATCAGCAGCAGGTGGTCCGCGCCCTGCAGCACGGGCGGCTGCACGAACGAGAAGTAGGGGTAGTAGGGCACGAAGGTCTCGGGGAAGACGATCAGCTCCACGCCTTGCTTCGCCGCGTCGCGCATGGTTTCCAGCACGCGCGCCAGCGTGCCGTCGGCACTGGCCAGGTCGGGCGCGATCTGCGCCGCGGCCGCACGGACCTTGCGGTGGTGCTGGGCCATGGCTTACAGCGTCCAGGTGTCGAGGATGACGGCGCCGGCCTTCTTGTGCAGCAGCACCACGTCGAGCACATCCAGCGGGTTGATCGGGCGGATGCCTTCGATCAGCGAACCCTCGCCGTGGCCGTACAGCGCCTGCAGCGCGAAGCGGCAGGCATAGACCTTGCCGCCCTCGGCGATGAACTTGGTGATCTGGTTGTTGAAGTTCTGGTGGCCCGGGAAGGCCTCGTCGCCGATCTTCGGAAAGCCGCGCTTGACGCCCAGCGTAACGCCGGGACCGTACAGCAGCACCGAGGTGTCGTAGCCCTTGCGCTGCAGGCGGGTCGCTTGCAGCAGGTTGACGAAGCCGATGGAGCCTTCGAAGGCCACGGTGTGGAAGGTGACCAGGGCCTTCTCGCCGGGTTCGGCCTTCACGTCCTCGAAGACCTTCTCTTCGTAGTCGACCAGGAAATCGCCGTTGCGGTGTGCGGGGTGCGTGACTTGGGGCATGGTGGTCCTCGTGCGGTGGTTGGGTGGCCGGCGGGATGGCCGGACGCCAGACCTCTTGCGAAGCGCGTACCACCGCCCCCGCTCGCCATGCGATCAAGGTCCGATCAAGCCAGCGAGAAGGCCCTGTCCACGCGCGGCCACGCCGCCTGCGCGATGCCGCGGCCATGCACCAGCACAACGCGCGGCCGATGCAATCAATGCACCCGATCAATGGCGCACATGCACCAAGCCGCGCCGGGGGCCGGCATGCAATCAACTGCAATCCGCCCTGCGCGCAGGCAAACTCGCGCCATGCCCTTCGCCCACTGGGTCCACCGCCTCAAGTCCAGCCCGCTGCCCGCCTACCAGCTGATTCCCGACCTCATCGCCGAGGACCTGCAGCAGGGGCGGCTGGCGCCGCGCGAGCGCCTGCCGCCGCTGCGCGAACTGGCGACCAAGCTGCAGCTGAACTACACGACGGTGGTGCGCGGCTTCGCCGAGGCGCGCGAGCGCGGGCTGATCGCCTCGCGGCCCGGCATGGGATCGTTCGTGCGCGGCTCCTTCATCGGCCTGCCCTTGCGCGCCGGCACCGGCGCCGAGATGACGATGAACATGCCGCCCGAGATCGAGGACCATCCTGCGATGCAGGCGCTGCTGGAAGGTGCCAACGCGGGCCTGGCCGCCGTGCCGCTGCACGACCTGATGCGTTACCAGGACTTCGGCGGCACGCCGCGCGACCGGTCACTGGGCGCGCAGTGGATGTCGCAGTGGGTCGAGGCCGATGCCGCGCGCGTGCTGGTGGCGCCCGGCATCCACGCCGTGCTGCTGGCGCTGGTCTCGCTTCTGGTCAAGCCGGGGCAGAGCCTGTGCGTGGAGGCGCTGACCTACCCGGGCATCAAGGCCATCGCCGCGCAGCTGGGCACGCGCCTGCACCCACTGGCCATGGACGCGCACGGCCTCGTGCCCGACGAGTTCGAGGCCGCCTGCAAGAGCACGCCCATCGGCGCGCTGCACCTGTGCCCCAACCTGCACAACCCGACCACGGCCACGCTGCCGATCAAGCGGCGCGAGCAGATCGCCGACATCGCGCTGCGCTACAGCATCCCCATCATCGAGGACGACGCCTACGGCATGCTGCCGGCCGCGATCCCGCCGTCCATGGCCGAGTACGCGCCCGACCTCGTCTACTACGTGAGCGGCATGTCCAAGTGGCTGGGCGCGGGGCTGCGCGTGGCCTACGTGCAGGCGCCTTCAACCGCGGCCCACCTGCGCCTGGCCGGCGCGCTGCGGGCAACGACGGTGATGGCCTCGCCACTCGTCAACGCCATCGTCGCCAACTGGATGGAGGGCGGCCATGCCGAGGCCGTGCTGCAGGCGGTGCGTGCCGAATGCGCGTGGCGCAGCGCGCAGATGCGCCAGGTGCTGGGGCCGCACGGCGTGCGCACGCAGCCGCATGGCTTCCACGGCTGGCTGCCGGTGCCGCTAGCGGATGGCGAGAGCAGCCCTGCCACGCGCATCGCGGCCGAGCTGCGCGCGCTGGGCATCGCGGCCGTGGACGGCACGGCCTTCTCGACCGACCGGCAGCCGCCCGAGGCGCTGCGCCTGTGCCTGGGCGGCGGGCTCACGCGGGACGACTGCGGGCGGGCGCTGCAGGCGGTGCGCGATGCGCTGGCGCCTGCGGCGGCGTGAAGCTACTCGGCCCGGATGTCGTTGGCCTTCACGATGTCGCGCCACAGGTCGAAGTAGTAGCGCGTCATCTTGGCCAGCTGCTCGGGCGTGCCGCCGCCGGGCTCGTCGCCGCGCTCCAGGATGCCGGTGGTGATCTTGGGGTCCTTCAGCGCGGTGTTCATCGCGGTGTTGGCCTTGGCCACGATGTCGGCCGGCAGGCCGGGTGGGCCGTACAGGCCGATGAAGGAGATCAGCTCGAAGTCCTTCAGGCCGGCCTCGGCCGCGGTGGGGATGTCCGGGAAGGCCGGCACGCGCTTGCCGCCGGTGACGATCAATGGGCGGAGCTGGCCGGACTTGATGAATGGCGCCACCACGGAGGCGGCATCGAACATGGCGCTGACGCGGCCCGAGATCAGGTCGGTCATGGCCGGGCCACTGCCCTTGTAGGGCACGTGGTTCATCTTGGGCTTGCCGATGCGCTCGCGGAACAGCTCCATGGCGGCATGCGTGAGGCTGCCAGGGCCGGCCGAGGCGTAGTCGATGTCTTTGCCGCTCTTGTCCTGCGCCTTCACCCAGGCGATGAACTCCTGCAGGTTCTTGGCCGGCACCGTGGTGGGCACGGCCAGGACCAGCGAAGACTGCAGCAACAGGCCGATGGGCGTGAGCTTCAGCGGGTCGGCCATGGCCGTGTTGCGGTAGGTGTGCGGGTTCAGCGTGATGGTGCCGTTGCCCACCAGCAGGCGGTAGCCATCGGGGGCGGCCTTCACCACGTTGTCGGTGCCGATGTTTCCGCCGGCGCCGGCCTTGTTGTCGATGACCACGCCCTGGCCCAGCACGCCCTGCATGCCGGCCGTGACCATGCGGCCGGCGAAGTCGGTCTGGCCGCCGGGCGGGTAGCCCACGACCAGTGTGACCGGCTTGTTGGGCCAGGCGCCCTGCGCGAAGCTCAGCGGGCTGGCGACGGCGGCCGCTGCTGCCAGGCCGTGCTGCAGGGCGGTGCGGCGCGTAAGGGGGGTGTGACGCATGGTGTCTCCTCGTCGGGTGGATGGAACCGAAATTCTGATGGCGTGCTTACGCCGGGGCCCTGAGCCGTTTGGGCAGCTCCGACAGCGTGGCGATGCGCAGCACGTCCGATGGCAGGTCCGCGGCCTGCTCGCCAAGCACGAACACGCGCATGCCGGCGGCCAGGCCGGCGGTGATGCCGGAGGCGCTGTCTTCGACAACGGCGCAATCCGCCGGCGCACAGCCGATCTGCTGCGCGGCGTGCAGGAACAGGTCGGGCGCGGGCTTCCAGGCGCCGATGTCGTAGGCGCTGAAGATGCGGCCCTCGAACCACGGCAGCAGCCCCGTGAGGCCGAGCACGAGTTCGATCTTGTGGCGCGGCCCGTTGGAGGCCACACAGAACGGCAGCTGCAGGCTGCGCACGAGTTCCAGCGCGCCTTCGATGGGCTGCAGGTGCGCCTTGAAGTAGCCTGCCATGCGCGCGCGCACGCGGTCTTCGAAATCGGCCGGCAGCGGCTGGCTGCTGCGTGCGGCCACCACGGCGATCTGGCGCGACATCGGTGCGCCGCGCTGCGCGTCCAGCACTTCGCGCGCCGAACCGGGCAATCCGTACAGCGCGCCCTCGGCCAGCATGGCCTCCACGAGCCAGGGCTCGCTGTCGACCAACGTGCCATCGCAATCGAAGATCAGGGCGCGGATCGGGGTCATGCTTTCTGTGGGTTCTGCTTCAGGTCGTACAGGATAGCCGCGCTCGTGAGTCCCCCATCGACCACGAGGTCGTGGCCGTTGACGAAGCGCGCATCGTCGCTGGCCAGGAAGGCGATGGCATCGGCCACCTCGTCGGCCTGGCCGTAGCGGGCCATGGGCGTGGCCTGCACGATGGCCTGGCGGATCACCGGGCCATGCAGGGTGGCGGTCTGCGCCGTCTCGATGGGCCCGGGCGAGACCGAGTTGACGGTGATGCCGTAGGGCGCCAGGTCGATCGCGCAAGACTTGGCCAGCGCCAGCACCGCGCCCTTGGACGCGCAGTACGCCGCGCGGCCCGACCAGACCTGCTGTCCCGAGATCGACGCCAGCATCACGATGCGGCCCTGGCGCCGCTCGACCATGCGCCGCGCCACGGCCTGGGTGGCCAGGTAGGTGCCGGTCAGGTTGATGTCCAGCACGCGGCGCCACGCCTCGATCGGCGTGTCCAGCACCGAACCCTGGAAGCTCACGCCCGCGCTGTTGACCAGCACGTCGATGGCGCCGTGCGCCTGCCAGGCGGCGTCGACGGCGGCCTCGACCTGGGCGGCGTTGGTCACGTCCAGCGCGTGCTGCGTCACGTGGCCGGCAGGCTGCGCGAGTTCATCGGCCACGCGGCGCAGCTCGTGCGCGTTGACGTCGGCCAGCGCCACGCGGGCGCCTTCGCGCAGCAGGCGGCGCGCGCTGGCCAGGCCGAGGCCGCTGGCGCCGCCGGTGATGAAGGCGGTCTTGCCGGCGAAGCGGCCGAAAGCTGTGTTGCCCATGTCTGTCTCCTCCTTCGTGGTCAGGCGGGCTTGATGCCCAGGCGCTGGATCAGCTCGCGGAATGTAGCGTTGTCGCGTGCGATCACCGATCTGAATCCGGCTTCGTCGAGGTAGCCCTCGCCCATGTTCTGCTTGGTCATGGTCTCGCGCAGGGCCGGCTCGCGCAGGGTCTTGGCCATGGCCTCACGGAGCACCGCCAGCGCTTCCGGCGGCGTGCCCTTGGGCGCGGCCAAGCCGCGCCAGCCACCGACCAAGAGGTCGATGCCGCGCTCCTTGAGCGTCGGCACCTGCTCCCAGCCGGCCGCAATGCGCTTGTCGGCCATCACGGCCAGCGGGCGGATCTTGCCGGCCTGCACATAGGTGGCCACCTCCACAGGCGTCACGGCCACGGCGTCGATGTGGCCGCCCAGCAGGTCCAGCACGGCCGGGTTGGCGCCGCGGAACGGCACGTGGTTGAGCTGCACGCCGGCCTTGTCCTCCAGCGCCGCAGCGGCCAGGTGGCCGAGCGAGCCGGGGCCGGCATTGCCCACGCGCAGGTCGCCCGGCGCCTTGCGTGCGGCGGCGAGGAATTCCTCCGCCGTCTTGTACGGCGCCTCGGTGCGCACGGCGATGGTGGCCGGGTCGGCATTGAGGCGCGCGATGGGCAGCACATCGTCGGCGCTGAACTTCACCACGCCCATGTGCGGAATCATGGTGATCTCCACCGTGATGATGGCCAGCTTGTAGCCGTCGGGCCGCGCGTTGATGAGCTCGGCCCAGCCCACGCCGCCGCTGGCGCCGGCGCGGTTCACGACGATCAGGCTCTGGCCCAGATGCGGGCGCGCGCTCTCGGCCAGCGCACGCGCCAGCACGTCGGTGCCGCCACCGGCCGCGAAGGGCACGATCAGTTCGATGGGCTTGTTCGGATAGGCCGCCTGCGCAAAAGCGGGCGCGGCGACGGCGGCCGAGGCACCGGCAAGCAGCACGGAGCGGCGCGTGACACCGGGACGGATCGATGGCATGGAAGTCTCCTGATGGAATGAATGCACGAGGGGCGTGGCCGCATCGCGGCAGCGCGTGTTCAGCCGCGGCTGGCGCGCCAGCCTGCAATCAAACGGCGGAAGTTGGCCGCCACCTGCGCGGTGAACGCCGCGTCGTCGATCTCGCCCTGCAGCCAGGCCGCGGCGGGTGCCGTCCAGCAGCTGCGGCCGACCATGAAGCCCTTGACGATGGGTGCCTGCGCAGCCTGGAAGCTGGCGACCAGCTGCTCCAGCGGCTGCGACAGGCCCAGGATCACCGCGCCGCGGCACCAGGGGTCGCGCTCGCGCACCAGCGCGTCCAGCGCCTGCCATTGCGCGGCGGCCATGGGCGGCAGCTTCCACCACTCGGGTTGGAAGCCCAGGTCGTAGAGGCGCCGCACGGCGCGCACCACGGCCTGGCCCTCGTCGCCCGGGGCCAGCGTGTCGGCCGGCGGGATCAGCTCGAGCAGCAGCTCGTGGCCGCTGGCGCGCGTGGCCTCCCACACCTGCTGCAGCCATTCCTCCTGCTCGGTGCGCAGCGCCTCGGCGTCGTCCGGGTGGTAGAAGGCCAGGCACTTGACGGTGTGTTCGCGCGGCCAGTGCGCCAGTTCCGAGGCCAGCGAGGCCGTGCCGTCGAAGCGCAGCGGGCGCGAGCCGGGCTTCTCCACCGGGCGGCCGATCCACCAGCCGCGGCCGGCGGCGGCGTGCAGCGCGGCCTGGCCGATGCGCCCGTCGATCAGCACGCCGACGCGGCCGCGGTTTCCACTGTCCTGCTCGACCTGCGCAACCACCTCGTTCAGCAGCAGCTTGAGCGCGGGCAGGCGCGCGGCATCGGCGCCGGTGGTGCGCGCCAGGTCTTCGAGCTGCGAGCGGTGGTCGTAGGCCAGCACGCAGACCTCGGGCCACTGCGCGCGGGGCGCGGAGACACGGTGCAGGTGCGACAGCACCGGGTCCTTGTCGGGCCGCGGGTGGCGGTGGCCGGAGAACCAGTGCGCCAGCTCGGCCTGCGTGGGCATGGCCGGCGCGCAGCCGTGGCGCGACACCACGATGGCGCCGCAGGCGTTGGCAATGGCGGCCGACTCGGCCAGCGTCTTGCCGCGCAGCAGCCCGGCCAGCAGGCCCGAGGCAAAGGCATCGCCCGCGCCCAGCACGTTGAGCACCTCGATGCGTTCGCCCAGCACTGTGGGCGCGTCGTCGATGGCGGCCGGCACCGCGCCCTCGATCAGGCTGCAGCCCAGCGGGCCGCGCTTGACGACGAAGACCGCCTGCGTGTGTTCCCGCGCCCGGCGCAGGCTGGCCATGAGATCGCCCTCCACGCCGCCGGCGATCATCCATTCCTCTTCGGTGCCGATGATGAGTTCGAACTGGCCGAGCTGGGCTTGCAGGTGGGCCGAGACGCTGTCGCTCCCCACGTAGCGCGTCTCGCCGTCGCCCTTGGCCGCCAGGCCCCACAGCACGGGGCGGTAGTCGATGTCCAGCGCGCGCACCAGGCCATGGCGGCCCGCGATCTCCAGCGCGCGCCGGCTCGCGGCCAGCGTGCCGGGCGTGGACAAATGCGTGCCCGTGATCACCAGGCAGCGGCAGCGGGCGAGGAAGTCTTCGGAGATGGCGGCCGCGTCGATGGCCATGTCGGCGCAGTTCTCGCGGGCGAACAGCAGCGGAAAGCTGTGCTGGTCGCGCAGGCCCAGCAGCACCATGCCCGTGAGGCGTTCGCGGTCGACCTGCACCTGGCTCACGTCGCAACCCTCGCGGCGCAGCGTTTCCAGCAGGAAGCGGCCGTTCTGCTCGTCGCCCACGCGCGAGACCATGGCCGAGCGCAGGCCCAGCCGCGCGGTGCCGAAGGCCATGTTGGCGGACGAGCCGCCCAGGTACTTGTTGAAGCTGTGGGCCTCCTCCAGCGAGCAGCCGATCTGCTGCGCGTAAAGGTCCACGGCCATGCGGCCCAGGCAGGCCACGTCGAAGTCGCGCGCATCGGCGCTGGGGAAGTGCAAACTCGGCATCACAGCAGGCTCGGCATGAAGGAACTGGGCGCCATGGTATCGTGTTTAGAAATAAATTTCCAATACTTTGAAAAATAGAAATGCCCCTGCGGCGCCCGCTGCCACGCTGGCGCCCTATGCCGATGCCGACGCCTTCCTGGCGGCCGTGCGCGCCGGCTACGAGCCGCTGTCGCGCCAGCTCAAGGCCATCGCCCGCCATGTGGAGGCGCAGCGCGACCGGCTGGCACTGGACGGCATCCAGGAGACCGCGCGCCAGTGCGAGGTCCAGCCCTCGGCCGTGGTGCGCTTCGCCAAGCACTTCGGGCTCGCCGGCTATTCGGAGATGCAAGCCCTGTTCCGCGCCGGCGCGGCGCGCCAGCTGGCGGCCGAGGGCGGCTACCAGCAGCGCGTGCGCGCCCTGGCCGGCGCCGGCTCGCCCGCGCAGATCGCGCACGAGGTGATCGGCGGCAGCATCGCCAGCCTGCAAGCCTTGCAGCAGGGCCTGCCAGAGGGCGATTTCGACGCGGCGGTCGACCTCATGGCCCAGGCGCCCGCGCTGTGGCTGGTGGCCTCGCGCCGCGCGTTTCCGGTCGGCGCCTACCTGGCCTATGCGCTGCAGCACACCGACAAGCCGGTGCACTGGCTGCACGGCCTGGGCCACATGCAGGAAGGCGAGCTGCGCGCGCTGGCCGCGGGCGACGTGCTGGTGGCCGTGTCCTTCGCGCCCTATGCGAGCGAGACACTCAACGTGGTGGAAAGCGCCGCGGCGCGCGGCGCCAAGGTGCTGGCGCTGACCGACAGCCGGCTGAGCCCCTTGGCCAAGCGCGCCGACGCGGTGCTGCTGGCGCAGGACGGCGCCACCTTCGGCTTCCGCTCGCTGACCAGCACGCTGTGCCTGGCGCAGTCGCTGTTCCTGGGGCTGGCCTGGCGCATGGAGCTGGCCTACGGGCAGAGCGCACCAGGGCAATCTGCGCCATGAACAGGGCCGGACCACTTCAGACCCCGTTGATAGGGTCCGAACTAAACTGCCCTGCACTCAGGAGATTGCCATGACCACTCTTGTCGAAGAACTCTCGCGCAAGGCGCTGGCTCTATCGCCGGGCGAGCGTGTGCAGCTCGCCGAAGCGTTGCTGGCCACAGTCCAAGACGTCGACGCCGAGGCGGAAGCAGCCTGGGACGAAGAAATCCTGCGCCGCATCGTCGACATCGACAGCGGCAACGCCAAACTCATCCCCGCCGCCGAGGTCTTTGCCGACGTTCGCCGCCTGATCGAGTGAAGCCGGTCCGCATCCACGATGCGGCCCGGGCCGAGATCGTGCATGAAGCGCTGTACTACAAGGCGGTCAGCCAAGCCTTGGCGCAACGCTTCGTCAAGGCTGTCGAGGATGCCATCGCCCTTGCAGCCGAGTTTCCTGCGATGGGCACCGCGCACAAGCATGGCACGCGGCGCTGCTATCCCAAGAAGTTCCCGTTTTCGGTGGTCTACCTTGACCGCCAGGATGAAATCTACGTTCTGGCCATCGCGCCCTTTTCCAGGAAGCCCGACTACTGGAAGTCAAGGCGCGTCGAAGGCTGATTGAAAAAAGCGACTGAACGATGACGTTGACACCATCCCACCGCCGCCCCCAGGTCTGCGTGCTCGGCAGCGCCGAGCCCGGCAGCGCGGCCTACGAGCTGGCCGCCGCGGCCGGCCGGCTGCTGGCGCAGCTCGGCATCACGCTGGTCAGCGGCTGCGGCAGCCCGGCCACGCGCGTGGCGGCCGAACAGGCCATCGCCGCGGGCGGGCTGGTGGTCAGCATCGTGCCGCCGGGCGAGATGCCGGCGCCGGACTGGCCAGCCACGGTGGTGATCCCTTGCGGCATGGGCGATGCCCGCAACCTGCTGATGGCGCTGGCAGGCGATGCCTGCCTGGTCATCGGCGGGCGCGCCGGCACCATCTCCGAGGTTTGCCTGGCCTGGCTGCACCACCGGCCGCTGCTGCCACTGACGGGCTGCGGCGGCTGGTCCGACGGGCTGCTGCAGAACCCGCCGGACGAGCGCGGCAATGCGCCCATCCTGCCTTGGGATTCGGTGGCGGCGCTGGAGGCGCAGCTGCGCCAGCTGGGCTTGGTCGCGGCTGCCGGGAACCAGCGCCAGGCTGCGTGAATCCACCCCTGACTGCCGCCCCCGAAAGCCTTTGCATGCTGCGCACCCTCAAGGACCTGTTCGACGCCTTCACCGCCCCCGCCGCCGGCCAGTCGCTGGCGCAGCGCGAGCACACCCAGCAGCTGGCCGCCGCGGTGCTGCTGGTCGAGGTCATGCGCGCAGAGCCCGGTGCCGGGCCGGCCGAACAGCAAGCCGTGCTCGAGGCGCCGCGCCGCAAGTTCGCATTGACCGACGATGAGATCGCGCGGCTGCTGGAACTGGCCAACACCGAAGCCCAGACGCTGTACGACTACCACCGCTTCACCAGCGTGCTGAACGAACGCTTCACGCAGCCGCAGAAGGTGGCGCTGGTCGAGGCGCTGTGGACCGTGGCCTATGCCGACCTGCACGTGGCGGCCCACGAGAACCACACCATCCTCAAGATCGCCGACCTGCTGCATGTCACCCACGGCGAATACATCGCCGCCAAGCTGCACGCCAAGCAGGCCGCCACGGGCGCGGCCTAACATCGGCACTTTTCCCATCCAGGCCGCCATGTCACCACTGCTCGACGCCATCCACATCGAATCCGCCCCCTCGCCCACCGCCGCCGTGATCTGGCTGCATGGCCTGGGTGCCAGCGGCGACGACTTCGCCGCCATCGTGCCCGAGCTGGACCTGTCCGGCTGCGCGCCGATCCGCTTCGTGTTCCCGCATGCGCCGGTGATGCCGGTGACCATCAACAACGGCTTCGAGATGCCGGCCTGGTACGACATCTTCGCGCCCGACCTGGTGCGCCGCGAAGATGCCGCAGGCATCGGCCGCTCGGTGCTGGCCATCGAGGCCCTGATCGCCCACGAAGTGGCGCGCGGCATCCCGGCGCGCCGCATCGTGCTGGCGGGCTTCTCACAGGGCTGCGCGATGACGCTGCACGCCGGGCTGCGCCATCCCGAGCGGCTGGCCGGGCTGGTCGCGCTGTCGGGCTACCTGCCGCTGGCCGACAGCCTGGCGGCCGAGCGGCACCCGGCCAACTTCGGCACGCCGATCTTCATGGCGCACGGCACGGCCGATCCGGTGGTGGTGCTGCCGCGCGCGCAGGAGGCCCGCGCCGTGCTGGAGAAGCTCGGCTACCAGGTGCAATGGCGGACGTACCCGATGCCGCACAGCGTGCATCCGGACGAGATCGCCGACATCTCGGCCTTCCTGCAGCAGGTGCTGCCGGCGGCCTGACGCTGTGGCAGGCGATCAGCCAGCGCTTGCGCGCGGCGCCACGGCCGGCAGGCGCAGCCGCTGCGTCTGCACCCGGCCGCTGCCCAGCAGTGGCAGCAGGTAGTCCAGGAAGGCCGGCGTCACATCGCTGCCGCTGGCGGCGATGAAGGCGTCGTCCATGGTGCGCGTGCGCGCGGCCACCGTGGCCAGGGGGATCAGCGGGTAGTGCGCGCCCAGGCCCTCAGTGCGCAGCACCGCCACCGAACCAGCCACGTGGCCCTGCATCGCGTAGCGCATGGCCTGCTCGCCCACGGCGCGGGCCTCGCGCTGGTCCACATCCGATACGCAGCCGACGAAGGAGCGCTGCAGGTAGCCCAGCGTGTCGCCCCGCACGCGCGACAGGCCCAGGCGTGCCTTGATCTGCTCGCACAGCAGATCGGCCAGCGCACCCGTGCCCGACAGCTGCACGTTGCCGTGCGCATCGCGCGCCAGCGCCTTGCCGAGCTGGGCCAGGATGGGCTGGCCATCGGCGTCGTGGATGCCTTCGGACACCGCCACCACGCAGCGCCCCAGGCGCTGCACGACGGCCTGCACCTCGGCCAGGAAGCGCTCGGTGTCGAAGGCGCGCTCGGGCAGGTAGATGAGGTGCGGGCCGTCGTCGGGGTGCTGGCGCGCCGCCGCCGCAGCCGCGGTGAGGAAGCCGGCATGCCGGCCCATCACCACCCCGATGTAGACCCCGTGCAGCGCCGCGTTGTCCAGGTCGGCCCCGGCGAAGGCCTGGGCCACGAAGCGCGCGGCCGAGGGGTAGCCCGGCGTGTGGTCGTTGCCCATCAGGTCGTTGTCGATGGTCTTGGGGATGTGGATGCAGCTGAGCGGATAGCCCTGGGCCTGCGCCGCCTCGCTGACGATGCGCACGGTGTCCGAAGAGTCGTTGCCGCCGATGTAGAAGAACTGGCCGATGGCGCGCGCACGCAGCACGTCGAAGATGGCGGCGCAGTAGGCCGCGTCGGGCTTGTCGCGGGTCGAGCCCAGGGCCGCTGCCGGCGTGGTGGCCACCTGCTCCAGCAGCTCGGCACTGGCGCCGCCCAGGTCGACCAGGTCGTCGCGCACGATGCCCTTGACACCGTGGCGTGCGCCGTACACCGCACCGATGCCGGCGTGGCGCCGCGCCTCCAGCACCACGCCCACCAGCGACTGGTTGATGACGGCGGTGGGGCCGCCGCCCTGGGCGACCAGGATGTTGATCGGGTTCATGGGCTCGTCTCCTCGTGTGTCATGGCGGCCCGGCGGTTGCACGGGCTGGCACGCAGCTTCTCACATGGCGCGGCCACCGCCACCCGGTGGATGCCGCGGCCCGCAGGCAGCAGCCACGCTGGCTGTGCCGGGCACCGCCATACCGGGCCGAGGCGGCCGCTGTCCGTGCTCAGGCCGCGATCCTGCGCTTGAACAGCCCCAATGCCAAGGCCGTCACCACCGTGCCCGCGACGATGGCCGCGCCGTACAGCAGCACATGGTTCACCGCGTTCGGGATGGCCAGCACGAACACGCCGCCGTGCGGCGCCTGCAGCGCCACGCCCCACCACATCGACAGCGCGCCGGCCGTGGCCGCGCCCAGCACGCAGGCCGGGATCACGCGCAGCGGGTCGCGCGCCACGTAGGGGATGGCGCCTTCGGTGATGAAGGCCAGGCCCAGCACGGCGGCCGCCTTGCTGGCCTCGCGCTCTTCCGCATTGAAGCGGCTGGCGAACAGCTTGCAGGCCAGCGCGATGCCCAGCGGCGGCACCATGCCGGCCGCCATCGCGGCGGCCATGGGCGTGGCCACGCCGCTGGCGATCAGCGAGGTGGAGAACACGTAGGCCGCCTTGTTGATGGGGCCGCCCATGTCGGCCGCCATCATCGCGCCCAGCGTGATCCCCAGCAGCACGGCGCTGCTGCTCTGCATGCCCTTGAGCCACTCGGTCAGCGCCGTCATGGCCGCGGCCACGGGCTGCCCGACGACCATGAGCATCGACAGGCCCACGATGGCGGAGCCCAAGAGCGGCAGCAGCAGCACGGGCTTCAAGCCCTCCAGCCCGCGCGGCAGGCGGATCCACTGGTTCAGCCATTTGACGGCGTAGCCCGCGATGAAGCCCGCCGCGATGCCACCCAGGAAGCCCGCACCCACCGTGCCGGCCAGCATGCCGCCGACCATGCCGGGCGCGATGCCGGGCCGGTCGGCGATGGAGAACGCGATGTAGCCCGCCAGCGCCGGCACCATGAGCGCGAACGCGGCCTTGGCGCCGACCTGGAACAGCGACCACCCGATGGTGCCCTGGTGCGCATCGTCGTAGACATAGATGCCGCCCAGCGCGAAGGCCAGCGCGATCAGCAGCCCGCCCGCCACCACGAAGGGCAGCATGAAGGACACCCCCGTCATGAGGTGTTTGTAGGGGCCGCTGGCGGCGGCTTTCGAGGCACCGGCCGCGGGCGCGGCGCCGCCCTCCGCCTGCCAGGGCGTGGCCTCGGCCTGGGCCTTGCCGATCAGCGCGGCGGCGTCGTGGATGGCGGCCTTCGTGCTGGCGCTGTACAGCCGCTTGCCAGCAAAGCGCGCGCGGTCGACCTGGGTGTCGGCGGCGACGAGCACGAGGTCGGCGTCGGCGATGGCCTGTGCGCTCAACGCGTTCTGCGCGCCGACCGAGCCCTGCGTCTCCACATGGATCTGGTGGCCCAGGGCCTTGGCGCCCTGCTCCAGCGCCTCGGCCGCCATGAAGGTGTGGGCCACGCCGGTAGGGCAGGAGGTGATGGCGACGATGCGCAGCGGCTTGGTGGCCGCCTGGGCCCCGGGCGCTGCCGTGGCCATGCCCAGCCGCGCGAGGGCCTGCTGCACGACCTGCGTGGCGTCGCGGAACACGGCCTCGGGCGCCACTTCCAGCAGCCGGTCGGCCGGCAGCGCACTGCGGTCGATGCCGCTGCCGGCGTCTGCCGCCAGGATCACGGCCTGGGCGCTGGCCAGTTCCTCGGGCGAGAAGCCTTCCTGGGTGCCGAAGCTGCTGACCACGCGCAGTTTGAGGTCGTGCCCGAGGCGGGCGGCAGCGGCCGCCAGTGCCTCGCCCAGCATGAAGCTGTGGGCGGGGCCGGCCTGGCTGGCGGCGATGGCGAAGAGTTGGGCCATGGTGGTTGTCTCCGGTGGCTTGTCAGATTGATTGCGGGACGATCTGCGCGGCGAGCGCGTCGATCTCGGCAAGGGGGGGCAGGCTGGGCGCGATGCGCTGGATGCGCGCGGCCGCACAGGCCATGCCGAAGACGGCGGCGTCCAGCGGCGCACGGCCGGCGATCAGCGCGCCCAGCGTGCCGGCGACCAGCGCATCGCCGGCACCGACCGTGGTGGCCACGGGCACCTTGGGGGTCGCGGCGAACCAGCGCGCACCACCGCTGGCGATGACGGCGCCCTCGCCGCCCAGCGAGACGATGACCAGCGCGATGCCGCCTTGCTGCAGATCAGCCGCCGCGTCGGCCACGGCGGCCACGGTGGGCAGTGGCTTGCCCACCAGCTCCTCCAGCTCTGCGCGGTTGGGCTTGATGAAATCAGGCGCAGGCTGAAGCGCATCGAGCAGCGTGCGCAGCGCAGCCCCGCTGGTGTCCACCATGAGCCGCGCGCCATGGCCGCGCAGCACCGTCGCCACGCGCGCCATGTCGGACGGCGTCACGCCCGGCGGCAGGCTGCCGGCCAGCGTGACCCAGGTGCCGGGGCCGACCAGCGGCACGAGCTTGTCGAGCAGGCCTTGCTCGGCACCGGCCTGCAGCACCGGGTCGAAGGCGATGCCGGACAGGTTGATGTCGGTGGTCTCGCCGTGCGTGGTGTCCGCCAGCTTGATGTTGGTGCGCGTGCGGCCGGGCACGCGCCACATGGCGTCAAGGATGCCGGCCTGGGCGAAGCTGCGCTCGAAGCGCTGCGGGTTCTCCGCGCCGAGCCAGCCACCGGCCGCCACGCGCACGCCCAGCGCGGCCAGCACGGCGGCCACGCCGATGCCCTTGCCGCCGGCCTCGAACTGCTCGGCCCGCGCGCGGTGCACGGCGCCGGGGTCCAGACGCTCCAAAGTGACGGTGTGGTCGATCGCCGGGTTCGGGGTCAGGGTGATGACCTGCATTGCGTCCGCCATCACACGCGCTCCGGTGCGGCACGCAGCTGCGCGCCAAGTGCGCGCACCTGGTCGCCGTCGTCCATGTCCAGCGCCTGCCGGGCCAGGGCCTGCAACTCCGCCAGGCTGTGCCGGCGCAGCAGCGCCTTGATGGCGGTGAGGTCGCCCACGCTCATGCTGAGTTCGTGCACCCCGAGGCCGGCCAGCAGTGCCGCGCCCAGCGGCTCGCCCGCCAGGCCGCCGCACACGCCGACCCAGCGGCCGTGGCGGCGCGCGCCGGCCACGGTGTCGGCGACCAGGCGCAGCACGGCCGGGTGCAGGCTGTCGGCCATGCCGGCCAGCTGCGGGTGCTGGCGGTCCACGGCCAGCGTGTACTGCGTGAGGTCGTTGGTGCCGATGGAGAAGAAGTCCACGTGCGCGGCCAGCCGGTCGGCCATGCGCGCGGCCGAGGGCACCTCGATCATGATGCCGACCGGAATGGTCCGGCCCGCCATGCCGAGCTGTTGCTGCACCTCGGCCAGCCGGGCCTTCAACTGCCGCACCTCGTCCACCGTGCTGATCATCGGGAACATGATGGACAGCGGGCCGGTCTGTGCGGCCCGCACCAGCGCGCGCAGCTGCGGCATGAGCAGGTCGTCGCGCTGCAGGCACAGGCGCGCGCCGCGCACGCCCAGGAAGGGGTTCTCTTCCACCGGCAGGTTGAGGTGCGGCACCTGCTTGTCGCCGCCGATGTCCAGCGTGCGCACGATCAGCGGGCGGCCGCCCATGGCCTGCACCATGGCCTGGTAGACGGCGAACTGCTCCTCCTCGTCGGGCACGTGGTCGCGTTCGAGGAACAGGAATTCGGTGCGCATCAGGCCCACGCCCTCGGCGCCCTGCTCCAGCGCGCGCGCCACCTGGTCGGCGCGGTTCACGTTGGCGGCGATCTCGACGCTGTGGCCGTCGGTGGTGGTGGCGGGCTGCAGGCGGCTGGCGGCCTCCTCGGCCTGGTGGCGGGCCAGGCGCTCGATCATGGCGGCGGTCTGCTGCAACGCCTCTTCGGTCGGTGCGATGTGCAGCTGGCCGCGGTAGCCGTCGAGGATGGCGCGCTCGCCCGGCTGCAGGTGCAGCACGCCGGGGCCTGCGGCCACCACGGCCGGCAGGCCCAGCGCACGCGCGAGGATGGCGGTGTGCGCCGTGGGGCCGCCGCGTGCAGTGCAGAAGCCCTTGACGCGCTGCACGTCGATCTGCGCGGTGACCGAGGGCGAGAGGTCGTCGGCCAACAGCAGCGCATCGCGCGGCCAGGTGGAGGGGTCGGTGCCCGCGTCGTCGCCGCGGCCCAGCAGATGGCGCAGCACGCGTTCGCCCACGTCCTGCAGGTCGGCCGCGCGGGCGGCAAGCAGGGCGTCGGCCACGACGCGCTGGGCGGCCACGCGCTCGGCCAGCACATGGCGCCAGGCCCAGGCTGCGCCGTGGCCCTGCACCACCAGGCGGCTGACCGCGCGCAGCAAGGCCGGGTCGCGCAGCATCTGGCCGTGCGCGTCGAAGATGCCGGCCTGCTCGGCCCGGCCCTGGGTGCGGGCCTGCTCGGCCAGGTGGTAGATCTGTGCGGCGGCGGCGTTCAGCGCGCGGTCGAGCAGCGCGGCCTCTTGCGCGAAGCCCTGGTGCGTGTCGGCCACCTCCAGCGTGCCGGCCTCGGCGCTGACCAGCGTGCCGACCACCAGGCCCGGGCTGGCAGCGATGCCGTTGATGGTCTGGCGTGCGGCGGGCTGCCAGTCGCCGAGCAGTCGCCCCAAGCCCTGGGCCTGCGCCTGGCGGGCGGCGGCCAGTTCGGCCTGGCGGGTTTCCTCGTCGCCCAAGCGCAGCACCAGGTCGCGCAGCGCGGCCAGCGCGGCTTCTGCATCCGGGCCCTGGGCCGAGAGGCGCAGCGCGGCGCCGCGGCCTGCGCCCAGGCTCAGCAGCGCGGCCATGTTGCGGGCGTCGGCCACCGCATCGCCATGGCGCACGCGCAGCGCAGCCTGGAAGCGCGCGGCCAGCTGCGCCCACTGGCCGGCGGGGCGGGCGTGCAGGCCGTTGGGGTAGTTCAGCGTGAGGTCCAGGCCAAGCGGGTAGTCGTGCGCCGGGGCGGCGGCGGCGTCCGGCGCGGCATCGCTGGTCAGCGCGGCGACGATCTCCTCGGCACGCGTGCTGCCCACCAGCTGCGCGATGCGGGCCGGGTCGCGCATCAGCCGCGTGAGCCGGCGCAGCACGGTGATGTGCTCGTCCGACGCGGCGGCGATGGCCACGACCAGGTGCACCGGCTTGTCGGCGCCGCCCCAGGCCACGCCCTGCGGCACCTGCAGCACGGCCAGGCCGGTGCGGCGCACCAGGCCCTTGTCTTCGACCATGCCGTGGGGAATGGCCACGCCCTGGCCCAGGTAGGTGGTGGCGACCTGCTCGCGGCGCAGCAGGCTGGCGACGTAGGCGGCGTCGCAGAAGCCGGCCTGCACCAGCAGCGCGCCGGCGCTGCGCACGGCGTCGTCGCGGTCGGCCGGGCTGGCCGCAAGGCGGACTTCCACGGGAGTGGGGAGGGTTTCCAAGCGTGTCTCCAAAGTTTTGGAATCGATACCAAAATTATTCCGCAAGAAGCCCGCGGCAGTCCAGGACGACGGGATGTTTGGGCCAGAAATCCAAGGGTAAACACTTATGAATCAGTGCCGAGCGCCCGCCAACGGCGACCGAAAATCCAGGAATCGATACCAAAGACGAGCCAGACCCTATGCCGTCCCTCCTCGCCAACCCAGGCAGTCCCAGCATCAAGGATGTGGCCCAGCGCGCCGGCGTGTCGACCACCACCGTCTCGCGCGTGCTGACCGATGCGGACGCTGTGCGCCCGGTGCTGCGCGAGCGCGTGCAGCAGGCCATCGCCGAGCTCGGCTGGCGGCCCAACCTGGCGGCGCGCCGGCTGCGCCAGCGCACCACCTCGCTGATCGGCCTGGTGGTGGCCGACATCCGCAACCCCTTCTTCACCGCCATCAGCCGGGCCGTGGAAGACATGGCCTACGCAGCCGGCCTGCGCCTGATCCTGTGCAACAGCGACGAGAACCCGGCCAAGGAGCAGTCCTATTTGGAACTGATGGCTGACGAGCGCGCCAGCGGCGTGATCCTCGCGCCCACGCTGGAATTCACCGAGCGGCACCAGCCCGGCCATTGGCCATTCCCGCTGGTGATGGTGGACCGCGCACCGCAGGCCGCGGCCACCGACGCCGTGCTGCTGGACAACGTGGGCGCCGCCGGCGAACTCACGCGCCACCTGCTGGCCCAGGGCTGCCGGCGCATCGCGCTGCTGGCCGGCAGCCACAGCACCACCGGCCGCCAGCGCCAGGCCGGCTACGAGGCGGCGTTGCGCGAAGCCGGCCTGCCGCCGCGCGTGCTGGCCCTGCGGCCCGACGCGCAGGCCGGCCAGGACGGCGCGGCGCGGCTGCTGGCCGAGCCCGCCGGCACCCGGCCCGACGCACTGCTGGCCACCAGCGGCCTGCTGCTGCTGGGCGCCTGGCGTGCCGCCCGCGCCGCCGGCCTGGCACTGCCGCGCGAGCTGGCGCTGGCCGGCTTCGACGACAACGACTGGACCACCATGCCCGAGCCGGCCATCACCGTGCTGGCCCAGCCCACCGAGGACATCGGCCGCAGCGCGGCGGAGCTGCTGCTGCAGCGCATGGCCGAACCCGAGCGCGCGCCGCGGCGCATCGTGCTGCAGGGGCAGCTGCTGGTGCGCGGGTCGAGTTTGCGGCTGGGGTGATCAGCGCACGACGAGGCGCGGCCCGCCGGCCCAGGCCTGCACTTCGCCGATCTCGGCCGCCTGCGCGAAACCGTGCGCGCGGAACAGCGCGAGCACCTCCTCCACGCTGCCCGGCGCGCAGGACACCAGCAGGCCGCCGCTGGTCTGCGGATCGGTCAGCAGCGCGCGCTCGGCATCGGACAGCGTGCTCGCGACCTCGGCGCCGTAGCCCTGCCAGTTGCGGCCCGAGGCGCCTGTGACGCAGCCGGCCGCGACGAGTTCGCGCACGCCTTCGAGCACCGGCACGCGTGCCCAGTCCAGCAGCACCTGGCAATTGGCGCCGCGCGCCATCTCCAGGCCATGGCCGGCGATGCCGAAGCCTGTCACATCGGTCAGCGCATGTACGCCGGGCAGCGCGGCCAGGGCCGGGCCTGGCGTGTTCAGCCGCGTGGTGGTGTCGATCATGCGGGCGTAGCCGGCGGCGTCGAGCTGCTCCTTCTTGAACGCGGCCGACAGCACGCCCACGCCCAGCGGCTTGCCGAGCACGAGGCGGTCTCCGGGCTGCGCGCCCGCATTGCGGCGCACGCGGTCGGGGTGCACCAGGCCCAGCGCCACCAGGCCGTAGATGGGCTCGACCGAATCGATGGTGTGGCCGCCCGCGATCGGGATGCCCGCCGCCTGGCATACCGACTGCCCGCCCGCGAGGATGCGGCCGATGGTGGCCGTGGACAGCACGTTCACCGGCATGCCCACGATGGCCAGCGCCAGGATGGGCTTGCCGCCCATGGCGTAGACGTCCGAGATCGCATTGGTCGCGGCGATGCGGCCGAAGTCGTGCGGGTCGTCCACGATGGGCATGAAGAAATCGGTCGTGGCGATCAGGGCCTGCTCGTCGTTGAGGCGGTAGACGGCCGCGTCGTCGGCGGTCTCGATGCCGACCAGCAGCTCGGGCGGTACGGGCAGGCCGCCCTGGTTGCGCAGGATCTCGGACAGCACGCCGGGCGCGATCTTGCAGCCGCAGCCGCCGCCGTGGGAAAGCGAGGTCAGGCGCGGCTCGGCCGCGGGCGTGGTGGTGGACATGGATGGCAGCAGTGGCAGACGAACAAGGGCCGCATTGTGCGGCTCAGGCCGGGTCGGCGCCCGCGCCAGCCGCCTCTGCGCCACCCTGCGCATCGTCCACGCGCTGCATGTTGTCGAGCAGCTTGAGCAGGTAGTGCAGGCTGTGCGTCACGTCGTTGACCGAGAAGCCCTCCAGCACCTGGCCGTAGTAGCCATGGATCTTGGGCAGGGCTTCGTCCTGCCAGAGGCTGCGCCCGGCCTCGCTCATGCGGATCACGCGCGAGCGCCGGTCCACCGGGTCCGGCCCGCTTTGCACGCGGCCATCGCGCTCCATGCGGCCGATCAGGCCCGACAGGTTCTGTCGGCTCACCTTGAGGTAGCGGGCCAGGTCGCCCACGCTCATGCCGGCACCGGCCTCGGGCCGCGACAAGGCGCCCAACACCGCCCACTGCTGCGTGGTGAGACCCTCCTGCTCGACCGCGCGTGTCCCGGTTTTATGCAACATGTTTGCACATTGATAAAGCCGAAAAAACAAGCGGTTGGCCAGCGCCATGCGGGCCGCTTGCGTTTCTTCTTCAGGGTAAACCACGAAATCTCCTTAAAACCAGAGCTTGCATTGCCGGCCCGGTCGACCCACAATTGAGTCAATATATTTACCTATATTTGAAAACCGGGCAATGCCTTGCCCCCACGATAGCAAGGCGCCGCCCGGTCAACCCCAGGAGCAGTGCGATGCAGCGATTCGAGAACAAGGTGGTGGTGGTGACCGGCGGCGGCGGCGGCATCGGCGGGGCGACCTGCCGGCGCTTCGCTGCCGAGGGCGCCAGGGTGGCGGTGTTCGACCTGAACCTGGCGGCCGCCGAGCAGGTAGCGGCGCAAATCCGCACGGCCGGCGGCCAGGCCCAGGCCATGGGCTGCGACATCACCGAGCGCGCCAGCGTCGACCGGGCGGTGGCCGCCACGGCCGAGGCGCTGGGCCCCATCGACGTGCTGGTCAACAACGCTGGCTGGGACGTGTTCAAACCCTTCGTGAAGACGGTGCCGGCTGAATGGGAGCGGCTGATCGCGATCAACCTGACCGGTGCGCTGCACATGCTGCACGCCGTGCTGCCGGGCATGGCCGAGCGGCGCAGCGGCCGCATCGTCAACGTGGCGTCCGACGCGGCGCGCGGCGGCTCCTCGGGCGAGGCCGTGTACTCGGCCTGCAAGGGCGGACTGGTGGCGCTGTCGAAGACGCTGGCGCGCGAGCATGCGCGCCAGGGCATCACCGTCAACGTGGTCTGCCCCGGCCCGACCGACACCGCGCTGCTGGCCGGCGTGGCCGAGGGTGCGCGCGACCCGGCCAAGCTGCTCGAGGCCTTCCGCAGCGCCATCCCGCTGGGCCGCCTGGGCCAGCCCGACGACCTGGCCGGCGCCATCGCCTTCTTCGCCAGCGACGACGCCGGCTTCATCACCGGCCAGGTGGTGTCCGTCTCGGGCGGATTGACCATGCACGGCTGAACCTTCACCCCCCAAGGAGAACCCCATGAATTTCGAAGACATCCTGTACGAGGTGCGCAACGGCGTGGCCTGGATCACGATCAACCGGCCCGAGAAGATGAACGCCTTCCGCGGCACCACCTGCGACGAGCTGATCCGCGCGCTGAACAAGGCCGGCTACGACAAGGCCGTGGGATGCATCGTGCTGGCCGGCGCCGGCGACAAGGCCTTCTGCACCGGGGGCGACCAGTCGGCCCACGATGGCAACTACGACGGCCGCGGCACCATCGGCCTGCCGATGGAAGAGCTGCACACCGCCATCCGCGACGTGCCCAAGCCCGTGATCGCACGCGTGCAGGGCTACGCCATCGGCGGCGGCAACGTGCTGGCCACCATCTGCGACCTGACCATCGTGTCGGAGAAGGCCATCATGGGCCAGGTCGGCCCCAAGATGGGCTCGGTCGATCCGGGCTACGGCACGGCTTTCCTGGCGCGCGTGGTCGGCGAGAAGAAGGCGCGCGAGATCTGGTACCTGAACAAGCGCTACAGCGGCGCCGAGGCCGTGGCCATGGGCCTGGCCAACATCTGCGTGCCGCACGGCGAGCTGGACGCCACCGTGCAGGAATGGGCCGAGACCATCTGCGAGCGCAGCCCCACGGCGATCGCGATCGCCAAGCGCAGCTTCAACATGGACACGGCGCACCAGGCCGGCATCGCGGGCATGGGCATGTACGCGCTCAAGCTGTACTACGACACCGAGGAATCGCGCGAGGGCGTGGCCGCGCTCAAGGACAAGCGCAAGCCCGACTTCCGCAAGTACGCGAAGTAGGGGCTGTGGCCATGAACCCCTACATCGACGAAGACCTCGCGGCCATCGGCGAGCAGGCGCGCCGCTTCGCCACCGACCGCGTGGCGCCGGGCTTCCAGGAGCGCGACCGCACGCGCGTGCTGGAACGCAGCCTCATGCGCGAGATGGGCGAGATGGGCTTCATCGCGCCCGAGCTGGCCGAGGAGCACGGCGGCCAGGGCCTGGGTGCGCTGGCCGCCGGCGTGATCCACGAAGAGATCGCGCGGGCCGACCTGTCCATCAGCTACATCAATCTGCTGGCCTCGCTGAACGGGCAGATCCTGGCCGAGCATGGCCTGCCCGAGGTGGCACAGCCCTGGCTGCGCCGGCTCACGCGGGGCGAGGCGCTGCTGGCGATTGCGCTGACCGAGCCGCGCGGCGGCTCGGACGCGGCCAACCTCAGGCTGCGTGTGGAACGCGTGGGCGAGCACTACGTGCTGAACGGCGAGAAGACATCGATCTCGGCGGCCGACCAGTGCGATGCGGCCGTGGTCTTCGGCCGCACCGGCACGGTCGAGTCGCAGGCCCATGGCGTCACCGCGCTGCTGGTGCCCATGGACCTGCCCGGCATCACGCGCAACCGCTTCGACTGCCACGGCCAGCGCGCCATCGGCCGCGGTTCGCTGTTCTTCGAGAACGTGCGCGTGCCGGTGGACCACCGGCTCGGCGACGAGAACAAGGGCTTCGTGCAGGTCATGCAGGGCTTCGACTACTCGCGCGCGCTGATCGGCCTGCAGGTGCTGGCCGTGGCCCGCGTGTCGCTGGAAGAAGCCTGGGCCTACGCGGCAGAGCGCATGGCCTTCGGCAAGCCGCTGACGGCGTTCCAGGGCGTCTCGCACCCGCTGGCCGACGGCGACACCCAGGTCGAAGCCGCGCGGCTGCTGTGCCTGCAGGCGCTGTGGCTCAAGGACAAAGGCCTGCCGCACAGCGCCGAGGCCGCCATGTGCAAGTGGTGGGCGCCCAAGCTGGCCTACGACGTGGTGCACCAGTGCCTGCTGTCGTTCGGCCATGGCGGCTACGACCGCGGGCCGATGGAGCAGCGCCTGCGCGACGTGCTGGGCTTCCAGATCGGCGACGGCACGGCGCAGATCATGAAGACCGTCATCGCGCGCGCCCGCGCCGGCCGCCAGGCCGTGCCGAACTGAAACCAACAAGAAGGAGACAAGCCATGGAATTCGATGCCGTCCTGCTGCCGCCCCGGCGCGCCGCGAGCGTGGCGCAAGGCCACTGGGCCGACAAGACCGTCAACGCGCTGCTCGATGCCGCTGTGGCCGCCCACCCTGACCGCATGGCGCTGACCGCGCTGCGCAGCGATGCGGCAGAACCGCGCCGCTTCACCTACCGCGCGTTGGCGGAGATGGCCGACCGCATCGCCGTGGGCCTGTCGCGCCTGGGAGTGGGCCGCAATGACGTGGTGGCGATGCAGCTGCCCAACTGGTGGCAGTTCAGCCTGCTGGCGCTGGCCTGCGCGCGGCTGGGCGCGGTGATCAACCCGCTGATGCCGATCTTCCGCGAGCGCGAGCTGTCGTTCATGCTGCGCCACGGCGAGGCCAAGGTCTTCGTCGTTCCGGCGCAGTTCCGCGGCTTCGACCACGCCGCCATGGCGCGCGCGCTGCAGGCCGAACTGCCCACGCTGCAACACGTGGTGGTGGTCGGCAGCGGCGGCGCAGACGATTTCGAGGCGCTGCTGTCCGGCCCGGCCTGGGAGAAGGAGCGCGACGCCGAGGACATCCTGCACCGCGGCCGCCCGGGGCCGGACGACATCGTGCAGCTGATCTACACCTCGGGCACGACGGGCGAGCCCAAGGGCGTGCTGCACAGCGCCAACACGCTGCTGGCCAACATCCGGCCCTATGCCGAGCGGCTGGGGCTGTCCAGCGCGGACACGGTGTTCATGGCCTCGCCCATGGCGCACCAGACGGGCTTCATGTATGGCCTCTTGATGCCGATCCTGCTGCATTGCCCGGCCGTGCTGCAGGACATCTGGGACCCGGCGCGCGCGGTGCAGGCCATCCGCGCGGCGGGCGCCACCTTCACGATGGCGTCCACGCCCTTCCTGACCGACCTGACGCGGGCCGTGCGCGAAGGCGGCGAGGGGGTGCCCACGCTGCGCACCTTCCTGTGCGCGGGTGCACCCATCCCCGGCCCGCTGGTGCAGCAGGCACGCGAGACGCTGGGCACCAAGATCGTCTCGGCCTGGGGCATGACCGAGAACGGCGCAGTCACGCTGATTCGGCTGGACGACGCGGACGAACGGGCCTACACCACCGACGGTTGCCCCCTGCCCGGCGTGGAACTCAAGGTGGTGGACTTCGACGGCACGGAGTTGCCACGCGGCGAATCCGGCAAGCTCCTGGTGCGCGCGGCCTCGAACTTCGGCGGCTACCTCAAGCGCCCGCACCTGAACGGCACCGACGCCGAGGGCTGGTTCGACACCGGCGACCTCGCGCGCATGGACGCCGACGGCTACATCCGCATCAGCGGGCGCAGCAAGGACGTGATCATCCGCGGCGGCGAGAACATCCCGGTGTTCGAGGTGGAGTCGCTGCTCTACAAGCACCCGGCCGTGCTGCAGGTGGCCGTGGTCGCCTACCCCGACGAACGCCTGGGCGAGCGGGCCTGCGCCGTGGTCGTGCCCAAGCCCGGCCAGTCCATCGACCTGCCCGAGATCGTGCGCTTCCTGAAGGCCGAGAAGGTGGCCGTGCAGTACGCGCCCGAGAAGCTGATCGTGCTGGACGCCATGCCGGCCACGCCGTCCGGAAAGATCCAGAAGTTCAAGCTGCGCGAGCTGGTGCAGAACGTGCCCGCGTAAGGGCCTGATTCCCCCAACGACCCGAGGAGACAAACCATGGACAAGAAGAAGATCGCGCGCCGCAGCGCGCTGGCCGCCGCATGCCTGGCCCTGGCAGGCGCTGCCTGGGCGCAGGCGCCGGCCTGGCCCGGCAGCAAGCCCGTGCGCATCGTCGTCGGCTTCGCGCCGGGCGGCAGCACCGACGTGATGGCGCGCATCGTGGCGCAGTCGGTCGGCGAGGCCATCGGCCAGACCGTGCTGATCGACAACAAGCCCGGCGCCAGCGGCAACATCGCGGCATCGGAAGTCGTGCGCGCCGCGCCCGACGGCCACACCTTCCTGATCGCGCCGACCTCGGTCGAGACGGCCAACCCCTGGCTGTTCAAGTCCACGCTGCTGCCGTCCCGCGACCTCACGCCCGTGGGCACCATCGGCAAGACGCAGATGTACCTGGTGGCCAAGCCGCAGATGCCGGCCAAGGACGTGCGCGAACTCGTGGCACTGGCCAAGGCGCAGCCGGGCAAGCTGTCGTACGCCTCGGCCGGCACGGGCACGCCGCCGCACCTGGCCTGCGAGATGTTCAAGGCCGCGAGCCAGACCTTCGTCACGCACATCCCCTACCGCGGCGCGGCGCCGGCGCTGCAGGACGTGCTCTCGGGCCAGGCCGATTTCGTCTGCGACCCGGGCATCGCGTTCCCGCACATCCGCACCGGCAAGGTCAAGCTGCTGGGCATCGTCAGCGCCAAACGCTCGCCCTTCTTCCCGGACGTGCCCACCGTGGGCGAGCAAGGCGTGGCCGGTGCCGACCTGGACATCTGGTTCGGCCTGTGGGCGCCCAACGGCACGCCGCCCGAGGTGCTGGCGCGCATGAACAAGGAGCTGGCCCGCGCGCTGGCCCAGCCCGCGCTGGCCAAGCGCTACGGCGACCTGGGCGCCGAACCGGTGTCGATGGAGACGGCGGACTTCCGCGCGCTGCTGCAGCGCGAGGGCAAGCAGCTGGAGACGCTGATCAAGACGCAGGGGATCACGGTGGAGTGATTCAATCCCGCAAGGCCTCGATCACGGCACGTGGGTTGCGTTCGATCACGTTGAGCAAGACGAGCGAGGCGCCGTGCGGCGTGCGGTCGCCGCGCTCCCAATGGCGCAGGGTGGCGGTGGAGAAGCCAAACCTGGCGGCGAATTCTTCCTGAGTCATCTCCACCTTGGCGCGCAAGGCCCGCACATCCACAGGCCGCGGGCGGTGCACGCGCACGCCCTGGCCGCCGTGCTCCGCATGCGAGATGGCTTCCTTCAAACCCTGCCGGATGCTGTCGAATGCCTTGCTCATGTCTTTCGTCCTTTCGCTTTCCACAGACTGACCAGCACCACGGTCAGGCCGGCCAGCTCATTGCGTTCCGCCTTGCTCAGGTTCGCGCGGTCGCCCTTGGCAAACAGGGTCAGCAGATACAACGGCATCTGCTCGTCATGGAAGTAGTAGATGGCGCGGACGCCGCCGCTCTTGCCATGGTCGCCACGACCCCACCGCAGCTTGCGCACGCCGCCCGTGCCCTCCATCAGATCGCCGGCCTTGGGGTGCAAGGCCAGATAACGGATCAGCTCCTGCCGCTCCGCCACGCTGAGCAGCTTGTCTGCCTCGCGGATGAACTCCGGCAGCTCGGCCACGGTTTGCATGGCGGCCATTATGATCCATTGGGACGGTTACCGGCGCATGTCGCCTCTGTCGCCTCCACCAGGCCAGGCGTTCAACGCGGCCACAACGCCCACATCTTGAGCGGCTGTTTGAGCCGCCCGGCGAAATCCCCCGCCTCCGGCCCCCAGCCCGCGAAGTAGTCCGCCCGCACGGCACCGACGATGGCGCTGCCCGTGTCCTGCGCGAGCACCAGCCGCGCCAGCGTGGTGACCGGCCCCTGCGAGGCCAGCCAGACCGGCGTGCCGTAAGGGATGCTCTGCGGGTCCACCGCGATCGAGCGGCCCGGCGTGAGCGCCACGCCCTGTGCGCCGCGCGGCCCGAAGCCGGCGTCGAACGGCGGCAGCGGCTCCTCGCGGAAGAACACCATGCGCGGGTTGGCCCACAGCATGTCGCGCACGCGGCCGGGGTTCTGCACCGTCCAGGCCTTGATGCCGGGCCAGGTGGCATCGCGGATGGCGCCCTGGTCGAGCAGCCAGCGGCCGACGCTCTTGTAGGGCTGGTCGTTGGTGCCGGCATAGGCCAGGCGCACCAGCTTCTGGCTGCCGTCCGCCTCGGTCAGGCGCAAGCGGCCCGAGCCCTGGATCTGCAGCACCAGCGCGTCGACCGGGTCGGCCAGCCAGGCGATCTCGCGGCCGGCAAGCTCGGCCTGGGCCTGCGGCAGCGTTTCCATCTCCTGGCGCGTGAACCAGGGCTTGCGCTGCCCCAGCGTGGCGGGCGGCTGGTAAAGCGGTATGGGGAAGGCCGCACTGGGTTGGCGCTGGGCCTCGAACATCGGCTCGTAGTAGCTGGTCAACAGGCCTTCGCTCGCGCTCTGGCCGGGCAGCGGCTGGATGCGGTAGGGCTGCAGCCGCGCGATCATCCAGGCCCGCTGCTCCTCCAGGCTGGCGATGGACAGGCGCCGCACCTCGGCGCAAAGCTGGCCCCAGGTCTGGCCGGGGCGCTCGCAGCTGCGCATCCAGGCGTTCCAGGCTTCGTGCAATGCGTCCTGGCCCACGCCGGGCAGTTCGTTCCAGCGCACGGGAATCCATTGGCTGCGCCCGCGCAGGATCGGCGCCGGCAGCGGCGCGGTGTCGCCGGGCCAGTCGGCCACTGGCGGCAGGGGCGGCCAGGTCGGCGCCGTGGTGGCCGGTGGCGGGCTGGGCAGGCTTGGGGTTTCGGGCCGTGGGGGTTTGCTGGAGCAGGCGGCGAGCATTCCTACAATCGCCGCGCCCACCACCCACCAGGAGAGTCGCTTCATGGTCCTGATTTTGCTCGAAGCCCTGGCAGCCCTTTTGCTGCTGGTGGGCATCGTCTGGTGGACCATGTTCTCGGGCCGCGACAAGGGCGAGCTGCCGCAGGACCGCAAGCCGGACGACCCGCGCGACTGAAGCCCCTACGCGCCCTGCGTCACACGCGGGCGGCTACAGTGCCCGGCGCCCCCCGGAGACCCTGCCTTGCTGTTCCGCTACTTCGAACGACTGCTTCCCCCCTATCCCGCCGCCGAGCCGGCCCTGCCGCCCAAGGGCTTCTTCGCCTTCCTGTGGGCCTGCACGGAAGGCCTGCGCGGCAAGGTGGGCTGGCTGGCCCTGCTGACGGCCGCGATGGCCGCCTTCGACGCGCTGATGTTCGCCTTTCTCGGCCGCCTGATCGACTGGCTGGGCGGCGTGCAGCCCGCGCAGCTGTGGACCGAACGCGGCGGCGCGCTGCTCTGGCTGGCCGCGGCGCTGGCGGCCAGCGTGCTGGTGGTGGCGCTGCAGACCATCGTCAAGCACCAGGTGCTGGCCATCAACCTGCCCATGCGGCTGCGCTGGAACTTCCACCGCCTGATGCTGGGCCAGAGCATGGCCTTCTACCAGGACGAGTTCGCCGGCCGCATCACCACCAAGGTGATGCAGACCGCGCTGGCGGTGCGCGACACGCTGTTCGTGCTGGCCGACGTGCTGGTCACCATGACCATCTACGCGGTGACCATCGCCGTGCTGGCCGGCGTGTTCGCGGGCGGCCTGGTCTGGCCGTTCGTGGCCTGGCTGGTGCTGTACGTGGCGGCCGCCGCGTACTTCGTGCCACGCCTGGGCAGCGTGGGCAAGGCCCAGGCCGATGCGCGCTCGGCGATGGTCGGCCGCGTGACCGACGCCTACACCAACATCATGACGGTCAAGCTGTTCTCGCACACCCAGCGCGAGGCCCAGGTGGCGCGCAGCGCGATGCAGGACTTCATCGTCACGGGCTACCGGCAGATGCGGCTGGTCAGCGCCTTCGAGATCGTCAACCACACGCTGTCCATGGTGCTGGTGGCGGGCATGGCCGGCATGTCGCTGTGGCTGTGGTCGCGCGGCGAAGTGGGAGTGGGCGCGGTGGCGGCGTCGATCGCGATGGCGCTGCGGCTGCAGAGCATGTCGCAATGGATCATGTGGGAGATGACCAGCCTGTTCGAAGCCGTGGGCACGGTGCAGGACGGCATCAACACGCTGAGCCGGCCGCGCACCGTGGTCGATGCGCCGGGCGCGAAGGCCTTGCAGGTCCCGCAGGGCGAAGTGCGCTTCGAGGACGTGAGCTTTCGCTACGGCCCCGACAAGCCGCCCGTCATCGACCACCTGAACCTGACGGTGCGGCCGGGCGAGCGCATCGGCCTGGTCGGCCGCTCGGGCGCGGGCAAGAGCACGCTGGTGAACCTGCTGCTGCGCTTCCACGACGTGGCCGGTGGCCGCGTGCTGGTGGACGGGCAGGACATCGCCCAGGTGACGCAGGATTCGCTGCGCGCGCAGATCGGCATGGTCACGCAGGACACCAGCCTGCTGCACCGCTCGCTGGCCGACAACATCGCCTATGGCCTGCCGGACGCGACCGAGGCCGAGATCCGCGCCGCCGCCGAACGTGCGGAGGCCTCGGGCTTCATCGACCAGCTGACCGACCTGCAGGGCCGCAAGGGCCTGGCGGCGCACGTGGGCGAACGCGGTGTGAAGTTGTCGGGCGGCCAGCGCCAGCGCGTGGCGATCGCGCGCGTGATGCTGAAGAACGCGCCCATCCTGCTGCTGGACGAAGCCACCAGCGCCCTCGATTCGGAGGTGGAGGCGGCGATCCAGGAAAGCCTGAACCGGTTGATGCAAGGCAAGACCGTGATCGCCATCGCGCACCGCCTGTCCACGATCGCGGCCATGGACCGGTTGATCGTGCTGGACGGGAGGCAGGTCGCCGAGGAAGGTACGCACCGCGAGCTGCTCGCCCGCGACGGCCTGTATGCGCGCCTGTGGGCGCACCAGAGCGGCGGCTTCCTCGGCGAGGAATGATCGGAACCTGGAAGACGCCTTGACGCGTCTCCCAGGATCAGCGCAGGCCGAAGAACGACAGAACGGCGATGACGACGACGACCAGACCAACGATGTAGATGACGGAGTTCATGGTGTGAGAACGGTTGTGTTGAAGACAGCCTGAGCATGCGCCCAAGGCCGCCCGGCCGCTGTCGGCGCCGGTCGGCGCCCGCTGTAGGACGCCTGAAGATGTTTCAGAGGCCGCGCAGCAGGTTGGCCAGTTCCACGGCCGACTTGACTTCCATCTTGTCGAACACGCGGGCGCGGTGCACCTCCACCGTGCGCACGCTGATCTCCAGCTGGTCTGCGATGAGCTTGTTGGGCATGCCTTCGACCACCAGGCGCATCACGTCGCGCTCGCGCTCGGTCAGCTCGGTCAGGCGCGTGCGCAGCAGCGCATCGTTGTGCTGCGCGGCCAGGGTGCGGCCCGATTGCACAAGGGCCTGCTCGATGCGGTCTACCAGCGCGTTGTCGGAGAACGGCTTCTCGCAGAAGTCGAAGGCGCCGCGCTTGACGGCGTCCACCGCGGTCGGCACGTCGGCATGCCCGGTCAGGAAGATCACCGGCAGCGCCTGGTGCAGGCCCCGCGCGACGAGCTGGTCGAAGAGCTCCAGCCCGCTCATGCCGGGCATCCGCACGTCCAGCAGCAGGCAGCTGGCCTGCGTCGGCAGGAAGCCGGCCTGCAGCCGGGCTTCGAAGGCTTCTGCGCTGTCGAATCCTTCGCTGAGCAGCCGGCGCGATCGCAGCAGCCACGACAGCGCGTCGCGCACGCCGGCGTCGTCGTCGACGATGTGGACCAGGGCGTCCTTAGGAACTTGCATGGGAGGTCTCCACCAGGATGTCGGTGGTGTTCAGTGGCATGGGGTCGGTGGTGGGTTCGGCATCGCCGGCTTCGGCCGGCAGTGTGAAGCGGAACACGGTGCCGCGCGGCTGGCGTGCCTCATACACCATGGAGCCGCCGTGCTGCTCCACCACGGTGCGGCACAGCGACAGGCCCAGGCCCATGCCTTCGGCCTTGGTCGTGAAGAAGGGGGTGAACAGGCGCTCGGCCACCTCGGGCGCGATGCCACCGCCGCAATCGGCCACGCTGAACTCGAGCCAGCCCCGGGGCCGCGTGGCGCCCGCGCGCGTGCCGGCCGGCGCCACGCGCAGCAGCAGCTCGCGCTGGGCCACCGGCGTGCCGTCCATGGCCTGCATGCCGTTGCGGGCCAGGTTCAGCAGCACCTGCTCGACCATGGTGCGGTCGCACTGCACGCGCGGCAGCCCCGGCGCGACCTCGGTGCGCACGCGCACCGCGAGCTTGCGCGCCTGCAGGCTCACGAGCGGCCAGATCGCGCCCAGCAAGGCGTGCGGCGCCACCGCCTCGTGGGCTTCGTCGCGCCGGCGCACGAAGTCGTGCACGCTCTTGATCACGCGGCCGGCGCGCTCGGCCTGCTCGGCAATGCGGCGCATGGCCATGGCCATGTCGGCCGCCGCGGCCGGCCCGTGCGCCAGCATGTTCAGCGCACCCGTGGCGTAGCTGGAGATCGCGGCCAGGGGCTGGTTGAGTTCGTGGCTCAGCAGCGAGGCCATCTCGCCCACCGTGGCCAGGCGCGCCGTGGCCTGCAGCCGCTCCTGGCTGGCGCGCGAGAGTTCTTCCACGCGGCGTTGCTCGCTGATGTCCAGGAAGGCGCTCATCCAGCCGGTCTGCACGCCCTGCGCATTGATCAGCGGCGCTTCGATGATGAGCACCGGAAAGCGCGTGCCGTCCTTGTGCTGGAACACCGATTCATAGCCCTCGCGCGGTGGCAGCTTGCCGGCCAGCCGGATCGCCTGGCGCTGCTCGTACTCGCCGATCAGCTCGGGCGGCCAGTAGGGCGCGGGCGCGGCCTTGCCCCAGAGTTCCTCGGGCGCATAGCCGACCATGCTGCAGAAGGCCGGGTTGACGTAGGTGATGCGGCCGTCCAGGTCGCGCGCGCGCAGGCCGGTGAGCAGCGAATCCTCCATGGCCTTGCGGAAGGCCAGCGCATCGGCGAGGTCGCGTTCGGCGCGCTGGCGCCGGCGCATGTCCTTGGCCAGCAGCATCAGCACAGAGACCAGCGCGATCGACATGCCGGTCACCAGCGCGGTCATCACGTTGGGCAGCAGGTCGGGCGCGGCGCGCCAGCTGGCCAGGCGCAGCAGCATGGGGTTGCCAGGCAGGTCCAGCAGCTGCTGGGCCGTGAACACGCGTGCGCCGCGGCGCGTGGCACCGTGCAGCGCCAGCCGCGTGCCGTCGGCCTCGATGAAGGAGGCCTCCTGGTAGTGCGGCAGCTGGCGGCCCAGGAACTCGGCCAGGATGTCCTGCAGCGCGTAGGTGGCCAGCACGTAGCCGGTGACGCGGCCATCGGCCTGCAGCGGCAGGCACAGGTCCATGACCTCCATGCCGCGGCCGTCGGGCTGCGGCAGGTAGTAGCTGGCCGAATAGGCCGGCCCGTTCAGGCGCCGCGCCGTGGCGCAGTTCAGCGTCACGTCGCTCAGCGTGTCCTGGCGCGGCAGCAGGCCGAACACGGGCGCGCGGTAAGGCGTGTCGGCCTCGCCCAGCAGCCGCTGGCTGCTGCCGCGCCACTCCAGCCGCATGATCTCGCGCCGTTCGCGCAGCAGTTCGGCCGCGCGCCGGCCCCAGTCCTCGTGCAAGGGATCGGACGCGTGCAGCGCCTGCAGGCTCTGCACGTTGCGGATCAGCGCGGCGCGGACGTCCGCCACCGCATCGGCGGTGTCGCGTTCGACCTTGCCCTGCACCTGGGTGGCCTCGTAGCGCCCGGCCAGCCAGACCAGCGTGCCCAGCAGCCCCACCACCAGCAGGATCAGCAGCGACCACAGCGACCAGCGCCGCTGGATGAACTGCGCCCACTGGCGCAGCAGTTCGGGCACCGCCTGGATCTTCACAGCAGCCGGTGCTCCAGCGCGGGCAATTGGCGGCGCGCCTCGTCCAGCCGCCCGGCGTCCAGGCTGCCCACCACGCAGGCCGGGCCTTCGGCCTGCTCGGCCAGCACCTGGCCCCACGGATCGACCAGCATGCTGTGGCCCCAGGTGCGCCGGCCGTTGGCATGCAGGCCGCCCTGCGCCGGCGCCAGCACGTAGGCCAGGTTCTCGATGGCGCGCGCGCGCAGCAGCGTGGCCCAGTGCGCCTGGCCCGTGGTGTGCGTGAAGGCGCTGGGCACCAGCAAGAGGTCGGCGCCCTGCGCGGCATAGGCGCGGTACAGCTCGGGAAAGCGCAGGTCATAGCAGACCGACAGGCCCACGCGCCAGCTGCGGCCACCGCGCGCGGCCAGCGTGAACAGCGCAGGTTCGCTGCCGCGTTCGAGCACGCGCGCCTCGTCGAAGCGCTCGCTGCCGTTGTCGAAGCGGAACAGATGGATCTTGTCGTAGCGCGCCACGCAGTCGCCCTGCGGGTCGAACACCAGGCAGGTGTTGCGCACGCGCGCGCCATCGCCAACGGTGATGGGCAGCGTGCCGCCGACGATCCACAGGCCGAGTTCACGTGCCGCGCGCGCGAGGAAGTCCTGGATGGGGCCGGCGCCGAACGGCTCCTGGATCGCCAGCTTGTCGGTGTCGCGCGCGCCGAGCAGGCAGAAGTACTCGGGCAGCACGGCCAGTTCGGCGCCCGCGGCGGCGGCTTCTTCCAGCAGGCGGCGCGCGGCGGCCAGGTTGTCGCCCAGGTCCATGCCCGAGACCATCTGCAGCGCTGCCAGCTTCATCGCACGGCTCCTTTGTTCTCGTTGTCCTCGGCCTGGGCGCTCGCCGCGCTGCGCGCGACGCGCTCGATGCGCGGCTCGCTCCAGGTGCCATCGATGTGGAACTGCTGCGTGGCCGCCTCCATGAGCGGACGGCGCAGCACCCATTGTGCGAGGAAGGTCCCCAGGCCAATGGCCGGGTTGATGACCGAGGCGACGAGCGAGGCCGTGCCGGCGTTGATCTCGGGCACCACCACCACGCGCAGGTCCTGCGTTTCCCGGGCGATGTCGGCACGGCCATCCATGAGCACGGCGGCGTTGATGCCCTTCATCTGCAGGTTGTTGGAGCTGACCACGCCGCGCGCGATCTGCGCGTCGCCCCGCACGAAGTCGAACGCGAAGCCCTCGCTGAACAGGTCGCGGAAATCCAGCGTGAGCCGGCGCGGGAGCGCCTGCAGGCTCAGCACGCCGAGCAGCCGCGCCACGCCGGCATCGGCCTTGAGGAACTGGCCATCGCGCACGTCCAGGTGCAGCTTGCCCGCCATGCTGGGGTAGTCCAGCGCCAGCGGCGAGCCGTCCCAGGCCACCGTGCCCTCGAGCTGGCCATTGCCGCGGCGGAACACGCCGGCCATGCCCAGGCGCGCCAGCAGCGCACCGGCATCGTCGATGGCGAGCTTGAAGTCCATCGCCGTGCGGCGCCCGGCGCCCGCGCCGCGTGCGCCCCATTGGCCAGAGGCCTCGAAGCGCGCCTCGGGCATGCGCAGCGCCAGCTTGTGCAGTTGCCACTCTGCACCCTGGTTCACGGCGTTGACTTCGAGCCGGCCGAGCTTCTTGCCACGCAGGTCGAAGTCCTCCACCACGACGTCCAGCGCCGGCACGCTGGAGGGCTGCTCGTCCAGCAGCGTGGTGACTTCCTCTTCCTCGCCCGCCGCGATCACGAGCCGCTGCAGCCGCGCGTGCACGTTGCCGGGCTGGCTGCCGGTGCCCTGGCGGTATTCGATCTGGCCGGCGAGTTCGCGCGCATCGATGTGGGCGCGCCAGGTGCTGCCTTCGCGCGCGCCATCGAGCACCAGGTGGTGCAGGCGGCGGCTGCCCCAGCGCAGCTCGTTGGCCCGCAGCGCGAAGCGGTCGGGCAGGTAGCCGGCGTCCACGCCCACGGCGGCCCGCTCGTCGCCGAGCCCGCCGGACAGCGCCTGCCAGGCGTCGAGCGCCACGGCATCGAGCCGCAGGTCCATGGCCACGCCCTGCGTCGGCAGCGTGGCGGCTTCGCCGTCCGGCAGGCCCAGGCCGATGCTGCCGCGCAGCACGCGCGGGCTGGCGCCCGTGGTGTCGCGTTCGAAGCGCGCCTGCAGCACGGAGCCCAGGCCCAGCGTGAGCAGGTCCTGCCGGTTCGCCTGCTGCGGTGCCAGCG
This sequence comes from Pseudorhodoferax soli, assembly GCF_003337555.1. Classification (GTDB taxonomy): domain Bacteria; phylum Pseudomonadota; class Gammaproteobacteria; order Burkholderiales; family Burkholderiaceae_C; genus Pseudorhodoferax; species Pseudorhodoferax soli. The sequence goes on from NZ_QPJK01000004.1 coordinate 118,625, forward strand.
CCACGCGCAGCGGCAGGCTGGCCTCGGCCGGCTTGGCCAGCGGTGCCGGCAGGTCCAGCGCCAGTCCTTGCAGCGGGCTGTCGAGCGTGAAGGCCAGCGCACCGGCGGCATCGCGCGTGAGGGCGGCGGTGTAGGCCGCGCTGCCGCTGGCCCGCTGCGCCAGCCGCGTGAGCGCGCCGAGTTCGCTGGCCTGGCGCAGCCCCTCGGCCGTGGCCGTGCCCTGGGCGCGCACGGACAGCGCGCCGTTCTGCAGGCCACCGTCCACGCGGGTCTCGCCGCCCAGCACCGCGGTCTGCACACCGGCCAGGCTGAAACCGGTGTCGCTGAAGGCCACGGTGCCGCGCGTGCGCGCCAGCTGTGGCGTGCCGGGCCGCAGCTGGATGTCGTTGCCCGCCAGCACCACGCTGCCCTGCACGCGGCTGGTCTGCAGGCGCTCCAGCGGCAGGGCCAGCTGCAGTTTGAGATCGGCAGCGCCGCTGCCCTGGGCCTGTGCCAACGCGCCCTCGGTCATCTGCGCCAGCGGCGAGCCGGCCACGGCGGCCAGCATGCCCGCCAGCGGGCCGCGCCCCTCGGCGCGCACGGCCACCTCGGGGTGCGCGAAGTCGGCGATGTCGGCCTCGGCCTTGGCCACCGCGAAGCCGCCGGCGTCCGCGAGCTGGCCGCGCGCGTTGCGCACCTGCATGCCGTTGCGGTCGAACACCAGCCGGCCCGCCAGGCCGGTCAGGATCGGCCAGGGCAGTTCGCCCGCATCCTGCAGGCGCGGCGGCACGTAGGCGTACTGCACGTCCTCGACCTCGGCAGCGATGTGGAACTCGCCGAGCTTGGGGTCCTTGTAGGGGAAGTGGTCGAGGTCGCCATGCACCTTGAACTGCACGCTGCTGGCGCGGCCACGCTGCACCGCGTCGCGCACGTAATGGCGGGCATCGTCGCCGACGGCCAGCGGCAGGTAGCGGTGCACGCGCGTGCCGTCGGCGCGCGTGAGCTTGCCCTCCAGCGCGAGCGTGCCGGGGCCCCGCGGCGCGCCATCCGCCGGCGCATCGGCCCGACTGTCCCAGCGCGCCTGCAGCTGGCCCGTGGCGTCGGCATTGGCAAAGCGCAGTTCGGGCACCTGCACCGCCAGCCGCGCCCCCGCATGCTGCCAGCGCACCAGGCCATCGAGCTCCGACATGGGCACGCGCGCCTCCTGGAACACGCCGGGAAACTCCAGCGCGCCGTCGGTGAGCGCCAGGCGCGCCTCGCCGCCGCCCTCGGTCAGCGTGAAGTCGGCCGACAGCCCCTCGACGCCGGGGCGGCCCATGGGGTAGTGCAGGTCGGGCCCCCGGGGCGCCATCGGGCCGGCGGCCAGGGCGAGGTCTTGCACCTTGCCCTGCGCGCGGTAGCTGGCCGGCGCCTCGATGCGGCCGGTCCACTGGGCCTGCAGCTGCTCGACACGGCCGCGCGGAGCCAGCGCCTGCAGTTTGGCCTGCCAATCGCCGTTCATGTGGGACGTCAGCGGCAGGCGCCCGGCGATCTCGGCCAGCGCCGCCAGGTCGATGTGGTCCACGCGCAGTTCGCCCTGGCCGGGCACGCGGCTCTCGCCGCGCATGTAGCTCAGGAACACGTCGCCCTGCGGCCATTGCGCGCCCTCGGCCGTGGCAAAGCGCAGCTGCCGGGTCTGCAGTTCCATGCCGCTGGCCAGCAGCCGGCCGCGGATGCGCCCCTGCAGCTGCGCCAGCGCGAGCGGCTCCAGCCCCGGCCCCAGGCGCGCGCTGGCGTCGGCCAGGGCCAGGTCCATCTGCCCGCCCATCACCGCGCCGTGCACCACATCGAACCAGGCCGTGAGGCCGCCGCGCCCGGCCAGCAGCTCCACGTCGCGCGCCACGCCGGACGGCAGATGGGCCCGCAGTTGCGCGAGATCGAGCTGCGGAAATTCGGCGTAGACGGGACCGTCCCATTCGCGCCAATTGCCGCGGCGCGGATTCAACAGCGACTGGCGCATGGCCGCGCGCAGGCTGAAGCGCTGGCCCCACGCGGGCGGCGGCGTGGCGTCGAAGCGGATCTGGTGGCGCCGCGTGCCGTTGCGGATGACGAGGTCGGCGTCGGTCAGCTCGGCCGTCGGCTGGCCGCTGCGCTCGTCGGTCCAGCGCACGGTGGCCTGGCGCACCGCAAGTTCACGCTGCGAGAAGACCCAGTCGGCCGCAGGGCTGCTGTCGCCCGCGCCTTCGGACATGGCGATGCCGGCCACCAGCAGGTGTCCGTCGGCGTTGCGGCGCAGGTCCAGCACCGGCCCGTCGACGACGATCTGCTCGAAGCCCAGCCGCACCAGCGAACGTGGCGATAACAGCGCGGAAACCCTTGCCAGGCGCAGGCCTTCGCGGCCCTGGGCATCGCGCAGCACCACGTCGGTCAGCTCGAAACTGGGCAGGATGCGGGCGGAACTGGCGCTGATCGCGCCGATGCGCACCTCGGCGCCGAGAGCCCGGCTGGCGGCGGCTTCCAGCTGCGGACGGAAATCGCCGATACGCGGCACAATCCAGCCGTGCAACGCCCCCCAGGCAATGCCAACGACCAACCAGACCCCGAGCACGAGCCCCAGCACCCAGGGCGCCAGGACGGCCGCCAGCTTGAGCAGGCGAGAAGGACGTGGCGTCGGAACTGTCACTTTGAGTAGCTAGATCGGCCAGGAATTATGACCCGCGACCCCGGCACCGGTTCCGTCATCCCCCGTGACCCTTTGTTAACGCAGCCCCTCTCCGATTCCCCTGCCGACCGCCCGGCCATGGCCACGCATTCGCGCTTCGTGCAGCGCCTGCGCCGCCGCTACGCGGCCGAACTGCCGATGCTGCCGCCGGGGCCGCCGCGCAAGGCCGCCATGCAGGCCACGCTGGCGCAGCTGCTGGCCCAGGGCCACGGCCTCAGCGCAGCGCTGCGCATGCTGCGCCAGCTGGTCATGGAGCGCCTGGTGGTGCTCGATTGCGAGCAGCAGTCCGACCTCGCGGTGGTGACCACGGCCGTCACCGAGCTGGCCGAGCTGGCACTCGACCATGCCCTGCTGCAGGCCGAGCGCGAACTCGACGAAGGCCACGGCATGCCCTGCACGGCCGACGGCCGGCGCGCCCAGCTGTGGGTCATCGGCATGGGCAAGCTGGGCGCGCGCGAGCTCAATGTCTCCAGCGACATCGACCTGATCTACATCTACGACCAGGACGGCGAGACCGCCGGCACGGCCGCGGGACGTGGGCGCATCAGCAACCACGAGTACTTCTCGCGCGCCATCAAGACCGTCTACGCGCTGGTCGGCGAAACCACCGAGCACGGTTTCGTGTTCCGCGTCGACCTGGCGCTGCGCCCGCACGGCAACTCGGGCCCGCCGGCCATCTCGCTCGGCGCGCTGGAGGACTACCTGCAGGTGCAGGGCCGCGAGTGGGAGCGCTTCGCCTGGCTCAAGAGCCGCGTGGTGGCACCGCGCCGCTGCGTGGAGGACAGCTCGGCCAGCGAGCTGCGCAGCGTCGTGCTGCCCTTCGTGTTCCGCCGCTACCTGGACTACAACGTGTTCGAGGCGCTGCGCACGCTGCACCGGCAGATCCGCGAACACGCCGCACGCCGCGCCGCCGGCCATCCCGAGCGCGCCAACGACGTCAAGCTCTCGCGCGGCGGCATCCGCGAGATCGAGTTCATCGTGCAGTTGCTGCAGGTGGTGCGCGGCGGCCAGTTCCCCGAACTGCGCACGCGCTCCACGCTGGACGCGCTGCCGCGCCTGACCCGCGCCGGGCTCATGCCCCAGGCCACGGCCGAGTCGCTGGCCCAGGCCTACGTGTTCCTGCGCCGCGTGGAACACCGCATCCAATACCTGGACGACCAGCAGACCCATGTGCTGCCCTCGGGCGACGAGGACCTGGCCTGGATCGCCGAGACCATGGGCTATGCCTCGTGCTGCCCCTTCCTGTCCGAGCTGGACCAGCACCGCGAGTTCGTCGCGCAGGAGTTCGACATCCTGCTCGGCGGCGACGCCAAGCCCTGCAAGGGCAATTGCAAGGGCGGCCCCAAGGCCCAGGGCGCCGCGGCGGTGCCGGACTTCGACGCCGTGCTCGAACGCCTGCCGGCCGACTTCCGCCAGCGCATCGAGGCCTGGCGCAACCATCCGCGCGTGGCGGCGCTGCGCGACGAGAGCCGCGGCCGCCTGCTGCGCCTGGTGCAGCGCACGGCCGACTGGCTGCGCGACGAGCATCCGGGCGAAGGCATCGACGCGACGCACCGGTTGCAGGGCGCACTGCGCTGGACCGACTGGGTCGAGCCGCTGCTGCGCCGCGAGAGCTACCTCGCGCTGCTGCTGGAGCGCCCGGCCACCCACGAACGCCTGCTGCGCCTGCTGGGCGCGGCGCGCTGGCCGGCGCGCTACCTGCTGCGCCACCCCGGCGTGATCGACGAGCTGGCCTCGGCCTCGATGCTGGCCGAACGCTTCGTGCCCGAGGCCTTCGAGAGCGAACTGGAAGAGCGCCGCGCCTCGCTGGCGCGCACCGGCGAGGACGACGAAGAGGAGCTGCTCAACCTGCTGCGCCGCGCCCACCATGCCGAAGCCTTCCGCACGCTGGCGCGCGACGTGGAGGGCCGGCTGACCGTGGAGCAGGTGGCCGACGACCTCTCCGCACTGGCCGACACCATGCTGCGCGTGACGGCCCGCTGGTGCTGGCAGCGCCTGAAGAACGCCCACCGCGACGAGCCGCAGTACGCCATCATCGGCTACGGCAAGCTGGGCGGCAAAGAGCTGGGCTACGGCAGCGACCTGGACATCGTCTTCGTCTACGAGGACGAAGACGAGCGCGCACCCGAGGCCTATGCGGCCTTCGTGCGCAAGATGATCAACTGGCTGACCGTCAAGACGCGCGAGGGCGACCTGTTCGAGATCGACACCGCGCTGCGGCCGAACGGCAACTCCGGCCTGCTCATCACCAGCTTCGAGGCCTACGCCAACTACCAGAAGGGCCGCGGCAGCAACACCGCATGGACCTGGGAACACCAGGCCATGACGCGCGCGCGCTTCGTCGTCGGCATGGATGCGCTGCAGCCGCGCTTCGACGCCGTGCGCAGCGCCGTGGTGACCTCCGAACGCGACGCGCAGGCGCTGCGCAGCGAGATCGTCGCCATGCGCGAGAAGGTCCGCGCCGCCCACCCGGTCCGCGGCCAGAAGTTCGACCTCAAGCACAGCCCCGGTGGCATGGTCGATGCCGAGTTCGCCGTGCAGTACCTGGTGCTGGCGCACTCCGCCCGGCATGCCGAACTCATCGCCAACGTGGGCAACATCGCGCTGCTGCACCGCGCCGAGGCCTGCGGCCTGCTGCCCACGGGCGTGGGCCACGCCGCGGCCGATGCTTACCGCGAGCTGCGCCACCTGCAGCACCGCGCGCGGCTGGACGAAGCGCCCACGCAGGTTGAGGCTGCAGAAGTGGCCAGCGAACGCGAGGCCGTGCTGGCGCTGTGGCACGCCGTGTTCGACTGACCCATGGCGCCACCCAAGACATCCGACCTCTGCGACGCCTGCGACACCGCGCAGGTCTGCACGCTGGCGCTGCGCGGCTACGGCCTGCGCCGCGCCTTCGCCGGCAGCATCCGCACGATCCGCTGCTTCGAGGACATCGCGCTGATGCGCGATCTGCTCGGCCAGCCCGGCCATGGCCAGGTGCTGGTCATCGACGGCGGCGGCTCGCTCGCGCATGCGCTGTTCGGCGACATCATGGCCGAGAAGGCCAGCCGCAACGGCTGGGCCGGCCTGGTGATCCATGGCGCTATCCGCGACTGCGTGGAGATCGACACGATCGACATCGGCGTGAAGGCCCTGGGCACGGTGCCGCGGCGCGGCGGGCGCGGCAACGGCGGCGAGGTCGATGTGCCGGTCAGCTTCGGCGGCGTGACCTTCACGCCGGGCCTGCGCCTGGTGGCGGACGCGGACGGCGTGATCGTGCTGCCGCCCGGACTGACCGAGGCCGACATCGACACCGCCGATGCACTGGCCGCCACGGCGGCCTACACCACAGACGCGCCACGCACCTGATCAGGCCCGGCTGCGCAGCAGGTCCTTGACCGAGCGCAGGCCGAGCCGCCGGAACGCGCGGTACTGCAGCGTGCGCACGGTGCTCAGCGCCACGCCCAGGTCCAGCGCCGCCTCCCTGGCCGTGCGGCCGGCCGCGAGACGGTCCAGCACCTCGCGTTCGCGCGGGCTCAGGCGCAGCAGCTCGCCCGCCAGCCCGGCCGCCACGGGGGCGCCGGCCGCCACCACGCGGCCATGCGCGGCCGTGGCCTCGGCCAGCAGCGCCGCATGCGCCTCCAGCAAGGCGAAGTCCGCCGCAGCGAACGCCGGCTGCGCCAGGCTGCGGTAGCAGCTGATGGCCGCACGCTGCCCGCTCGGCGAGAGCACCAGCACCGAGGCGCGCTCGCGGATGCCGACCTCGGTGTAGCAGGCGGCGCGGTAGGCCGCGTCGGCCAGCTCGTCGCCGCGGTGGTGGCCCAGCCACAGCTGGGCACGTGCCGGCCGCTTGCGCGCGGCCAGCCAGACCAGCATGGGATCGACACGGTCGAAGCGCTCGGCCACGTAGCGGCCGGCCGTGCGCTCGGCCGTGTCGCCATAGCTGCTGGCGGCCGACACGGTCTCGATGCGGCCGCTGGCGCCCACCGCGAACACGGTGCAGAAGGTCACGGGCAGCAGCTCCTGCAGGGCCGCCAGGTAGTGCGCCGCCAGCCGCGCCGTGCCCACGCCGGCCAGCACACCGCCGACCACGCGGGCGGCCAGCGCCTGGTCGGAGGGGGTGATGCGCCAGCGTTGCATGGGGTTTGTCCTTGTCATCAGAACTTACTACACACGCCGGCGTATCGGCTCCGCACAATCCCGCCATCGCGCAGAAACCGAGGAGACAGAAAATGCCCGCACCCGAGCCCCCGCCGCCGTCCGTCGGCGCCTTCCACTACACCCGCCACGCGCCGCAACTGCCGCCGCTGCAGGACGGCCGGGACACCCGCCGCCATGCCGTGGCCATCGCCGGTGGCGGCCCGGTCGGCATGGCGCTGGCGCTGGGCCTGGCCGTGCAGGGCGTGCCCAGCGTGCTGCTGGAGGCCGACGACACGGTCTGCACCGGCAGCCGCGCGATCTGCGTCTCGCGCCGCAGCCTGCAGATCCTGCAGCGCCTGGGCGCGCTCGAGCCCTTCCTGGCCAAGGGCCTGCCGTGGACCGCCGGGCGCAGCTTCTACCAGACCACCGAGGTGCTGCGCTTCGCCATGCCGCACGACGCCAGCCAGAAGCTGCCGCCCATGCTGAACCTGTCACAGTACTACATCGAGCAGTTCCTGCTCGACGCGATCGGCCGCTGCAACGCCGCCACGCCGGGCCTGATCGATCTGCGCTGGAGCACGGCTTTGAGCGGCTTCGCGCAGCAGGCCGACGGCGTGCAACTGCAGGCCCGCAATGCGCTGGGCGACTACACGGTCGACGCCGGCTGGCTGGTGGCCTGCGACGGCGGCCAGAGCTTCGTGCGCAAGGCGCTGGGCCTGGAGCTGCACGGCGCGGCCTACGAGGGCCGCTACGTGATCATCGACATCGCACTGCCGAGCCGGCACCCGGTGGAGCGCCGTGCCTGGTTCGACCCGCCCTGGCACCGCGGCGGCACCGTGCTCATGCACCCGCAGCCCGACAACATCTGGCGGATCGACTACCAGCTGCGCCCGGGCCAGAGCTCGGAGGAGGCCTTGTCGCCCGCGGCCGTGCAGGCCTTCGTGCAGCGCCACCTGGACGCCATCGGCGAAGGCCACCTGCCCTGGAAGCCGGTCTGGACCTCGGTCTACCGCGCCGGTGCGATGACGCTGGACAGCTACCGCCACGGCCGCGTGCTGTTCGCCGGCAACGCCGCGCATGCCATGCCGATCTTCGGCGTGCGCGGCCTGAACTCGGGCTTCGACGACGCAGACAACCTTGCCTGGAAGCTGGCGCTGGTGGCGCAGGGCCGGGCGGGCAGCGCACTGCTGGACAGCTATTCGCAGGAACGCATCGCCGCCTTCCACACCAACGCGGAGAACGCCATGCGCAGCACCGAGTTCATGTCGCCGCCCTCGCGCGGCTTCGACCTGCTGCGCGAAGCGGCGCTGTCGCTGGCAGAGCGGCACCGCGGCATCGCGCAGCTGATCAACCCGCGCCAGACCGAGGCCGTGCGCTACGAAGATTCGCCGCTGTCCACCCCCGACGCCCACGCCATCGTCGGCCCGCTGCCCGGCGAAGTGTTGGCCGACCGGCAGCTGCCCGGTGGCGGCCATCTGCTCGACCACATGGGCCCGGGCTTCGCGCTGCTGTGCCGGCCCGCGCACGCCGCGGCGCTCGCCGACGACGCCGGCCCGCTGTCGCTCACGCTGCTGCCGCTGCAGCCCGACGACGGTGCCACGCTGCTGCTGCGCCCCGACGGCCATGTGGCCGCACGCTGGCCTGGCCTGCCGCCGGCCGGCGTGCTGGCCAGCGCGCTCGCGCGCGCCACCTGCATCCACCACGAGGAGACCACCGCATGAACACTGTCCACGACCCGCTGCCGGCCGCGCTGGCGGCCTGCCCCAGCGGCATCGCGCCCACCGAATGGCAGGCCCGGCTGCAGCTGGCCGCCTGCTACCGCATCTTCGACTTCTGGGGCTGGAGCGAAGGCATCTACAACCACATCTCGCTGCGCGTGCCGGGGCCCGAGCACCACTTCCTGCTCAACCCCTTCGGCCTGCACTACAGCGAGGTCACGGCCTCCAACCTCGTGAAGGTCGACCTGGACGGCCGCCTGCTGTCCGACAGCCCCTGGCCGATCAACCCGGCCGGCTTCACGCCACACGCCACGCTGCACCGCCACCTGGCGGGCGCGCAGTGCGTGATGCACACCCACACCACGGCCGGCATGGCCGTGGCCTGCAGCGCCCGCGGCCTGGAGACGACCAACTTCTACGCGGCCCAGCTCAGCGACCGCGTGGCCTACCACGACTTCGAGGGCATCACGCTGCACGCCGACGAAGGCCCGCGCCTGCTGGCCAGCGTGGGCGAGCGCCAGGCCGTCATCCTGCGCAACCACGGCCTCCTGGTCTGGAGCGAGACCCTGCCCAAGGCGCTGTACACGCTGTGGGCGCTGCAGCGCGCCTGCGAGGTCCAGGTGGCCGGCGCGGCACTGGGGCCGTGCCAGCCCATCGGCGAGACCGTGCGCCAGGGCTGCGTGGAGGACGCCCGCCGCTTCCTCGGCGGCGCCGCCATGGGCCAGGACCTCTTCGCCGCGATGCTGCGGCGCATCGACCGGCTGGATCCGACATGGAAGCAATGAACCACGCCCTGCCCGCGGACGCGCGCGACCGCCTCTACGCCGCATGCGCCCACGCCATCACCGAGGCCGGCCCGGCGCGCGAGGCCTTGTTCCTGGCGCGGCTGGCGCTGCTGCTGATGGAGCAGGTCGGCGACGAGGCGCGCTGCCGCCAGGCGCTGGCCGAGGCCCTGCACGCCCTGCCGGTGCCGTCGCTGTCCAGCAACGAAGACGGGGACTGAACCCCTGCAATAACGCCCCCCCCGCGGACCGTCTTGCACCGCGCCGTGCCCTGACCCATGGCAGGGGCTTGGCACGCATTCCTACAATGCGCGCCTGGGTGGCACGCCGCATCGGGCATGCCAGGTCTTCGCGCAGGTCGGGCCGCCGCGCGGCCTGCCTACGTCCGGGAAACCCATGTCCGACCCCACGATCCAGTGGATCGCCGCCACGCTCTTCGGCATCGCGCTGGTGCACACGTTCGCCGCCAAGCAGTTCGAACGCCTGTCGCACCGCTATCCGCGCCACGCCGGTCTGTTCCATCTGTTGGGCGAGATCGAAGTCGTGTTCGGCTTCTGGGCCATCGTGCTCATCGTGGCGCTGGCCTTGTTCGCGAGCGGCCCGCAGGCGCTGGAATACGCTGAGTCGCGCAACTACACCGAGCCGCTGTTCGTCTTCGTCGTGATGGTGATGGCCGCCTCGCGGCCGGTGCTGCGCACGGTCATGTCGCTGGTCAATGTGACGGCGCGCGTCGTCCCCGTCCCCACCCCCCTGGCCACGGCCTGGCTGGGCCTGGCGGCCGTGCCGCTGTTCGGCTCGCTCATCACCGAGCCGGCCGCCATGACGATCGCCGCCCTCATGCTGGCGCCGCAGATCTTCCGCCGCGACGTGCCCGAGGGCGTCAAGTACCTGGCGCTCGGCGTGCTGTTCGTCAACGTGTCCATCGGCGGCACGCTGACCTCGTACGCCGCGCCGCCGGTGCTGATGGTGGCCGCCACCTGGCAATGGGACAGCCATTTCATGCTGATGAACTTCGGCTGGAAATCGGCGCTGGCCGTGCTCGTGAATGCCAGCCTGGCCACCTTCATGCTGCGCCGGCACCTGAAGCCTGCGCCGCCCGCGCACGAGGACGACCCGGTCGAAGCCCGCGTGCCATTCACGGTCGTGGCCGTGCACCTGCTCCTGTTGGCCGGGGTGGTGCTGTTCGCACACCACCCCGTCATCTTCCTGGGCCTGTTCCTGATGTTCATGGGCTATACCCAGGCCTACGCCACGCACCAGAGCCCGCTGATCCTCAAGGAGGCGCTGCTGGTCGGCTTCTTCCTGGCCGGGCTGGTGGTGTTGGGCGGCATGCAGCAGTGGTGGCTGCAGCCCATCGTCTCGGGACTGGAGCCCCTGGCGCTGTTCTTCGGCGCGCTGGGCCTGACGGCCGTCACCGACAACGCGGCACTCACCTACCTGGGCTCGCTGATCGAAGGCATGTCCGACCAGGCCAAGTACATGCTGATGGCGGGTGCCGTGGCCGGCGGCGGCCTCACGGTGATCGCCAACGCGCCCAACCCGGCCGGCGTGGCGCTGCTCAAGCGCGGTTTCTCCGACGAGACCATCAGCGCCGGCGGGCTGCTGCTCGGCGCGCTGGGGCCGACGGCCGTGGCCGCCGCGGCGCTGCTGCTGCTGTAGGCCGCCCCCTCAGGTCCGGCCGAGGAAGGCGCGCATGCGGTCGAGCTCCTCGTCCAGGCCGGTGCGGAACGCCGCTGCGCGTGGCGCCTTGCCTGCAACGTAGCCGAACTGCGCCAGCAGCGCACCGTCGACCACCGAGAGGTTGCCCCAACCGACCACCTGCTCGTGCCACAGCAGCGGCAGCGCGTAGTAGCCGAGCTGACGGCGCGGCGCGGGCGTGTAGGCCTCGAAGCGGTAGGCCCAGCCCCAGAACAGTTCGAAGCGGCGCCGGTCCCAGACCACGGGGTCGAAGGGCGTGAGCAGGCGCACGCCTTCGTCGGGCCGCCAGCGCGCGGCCGCCGGGTTCTCGGCGGCCGGCCAGTACCAGTCCACGCCGTCGATGCGCGCACAGGCCAGCCGCAGCCGCGCGCGGGCCAGTGCCGCGGCGCGCTCGGCCGCCCACTGCGGCGCGCCGCCACGCAGCAGATGGCTCAGCAACTGGCCCAGGCTGGCCGCGGGCAGTGGCGCGTACTTGGCCACCGTGAGGTCGATCAACGCGTCCATGCGCGCGGCGACGGCCTGCGCATCGGCGGCGGCCAGGCCAGCGCTGCGCACGGCATACACGCGGGTGCCGCCGTCGCGCCGCAGCACGCGCAGCTGGCCGCGGTAGTGCATGGCGTCCAGCAGCTGCGTGCTGGCGTTGGATGAACCGCCGAACCAGTTGCGCGTCTTGCCGTGCGCGAACTCGGCCTCGACCTCGCGCGGATGCACGGCACCCCGCGCGCGCACGAACTCCAGCACCGCGGCAGCCTGGCGCGCGCGCTCGGGCGTCCAGACCTCGCGCGCCTGGCGCGGGTGCATCAGGTCGGCATGCGCGCGCGGCAGGAAGCCGTAGTTGACGAAGAAATCCTCCTCGATCCCAAGCCTGGCGTAGCGCCGCTCCAGGTCGCCGGCGCGGTAGTCGCGCACCCGGTGGCGCAGCGTGAGGTCTTGCGCGCGCGCCGGCGCGCGGATCGGGTCGGCCTGCACGAAGCCCAGGCGGGCGATGGCGCGCGGCAGCGTGGTGGGCGTGAACAGCGTGCGCGCGATCGCGTGGCGGCGCAGCTGCTCCAGGGTGGGTGCGGTCGGCATGCCGGCATCATGCCGCGGGACTTTGCGCCCTGCTTCAGAATGCCCGGCCATGACCGACCCGCACCACGACCCCGCCACGCTGCTGGCCGACTGCACCCGGGCCGCGCTGGCCCTGCTGGAGGCCAACTGCACGCCGCACGGCATCCTGGCCGCCAGCCGCACGCAGGCGGCCGAGGCACGGCGCTACACGCGCATCTTCGGCCGCGATGCCGCCATCTGCGTGATGGCCATGTGCGGCAGCGGCGTGCCGGCACTGGAGCGTGGTGCCGTGGCCAGCCTCGAAGCACTGGCCGCGCAGCAGGCGCCGAACGGCCAGGTCCCCAAGTACGTGGACCCCGATGGCCTGGATGCGGACTTCTGGTACCTGGGCTGCATCGACGCCACGCTGTGGTGGCTGATCGCGGTGGACCATGTGCGCCGGCACGGCAGCGTGGGGGCCACGCGTTGGCAGGACGGTGTGCAGCGCGCCATCGGCTGGCTGCTGGCGCAGGAGCACCAGACCTTCCGGCTGCTGCAGCAGAACGAGGCCAGCGACTGGGCCGACATCATGCCGCGCTCGGGCTACGTGCTCTACACGAATGCGCTGTGGTTCGAGGTCAAGCGCCGCTTCGCGCTCGACGAGGCCGAGGCCACGTCGCACCACTTCAACCACCTGTTCAACCCGTTCCAGCGCGACCTGCCGGAGTACCACCGGGCTCGCCTGCTGCGCCACTATGCGCGGCGCGGCCGGCGCGATCCGGGGCTGTACCTCTCCTTCGTGAACCTGGCCGTGGTCGGCGACGAGGGCGACGTCTTCGGCAATGTGCTGGCCATGCTCTGCGGCCTGGCCGACGAGGCCATGGCCGCCCGCATCGCCGACACCATCACGGCCGCGCATGCAGACGTGCCCTACCCCGTGCGCGTGGTGCTGCACCCCCTGACGCGCCAACACGAGCTGTGGCGCCGCTACATGGAGCGGCACCAGCAGAACCTCGTGCACCAGTACCACAACGGCGGCATCTGGCCCTTCGTGGGCGGCTTCTGGGCGATGGCCTTGGCGCGGCTCGGGCGCAGGGACCAGGCGCAGAGCGTGCTGCTCGGGCTGGCGCAGGCCAATGCCGCGCATGGCTGGCGCTTCACCGAGTGGTTCCACGGCAGGACGTTGGAGCCGCGCGGCATGCCGGGCCAGAGCTGGAACGCGGCCGGCTTCCTGCTCGCGCAGCGCATGCTCGATGGCGGGCCGGCCAGCTGGTAGCGCGGCACATCAGATTGCCTTCATCTGCGGCGCGTCCAATGCAGCCACGCCGCGGAACGGGTCCGCGGCAAACGCACCGAAGGAGTTGACCACCATGCGCCACCACATCGCCACCGCCACCATCGCCGCCGCCCTGTTCGCGGGCGCCGCCGCACACGCCCAGCCGGCCGCCGGCTACACCGGCCCCAGCGTGGGCGCGCGGCCGGCGGCCACCGCGCAGCACGGCAGCTACAGCGGCCCGAGCTCGGTCCCGCTGATGACCGTCAAGCAGCTGCTGGAGACCGGCCAGGACGACCAGCATGCGCGCCTGCAGGGCCGCATCGTCTCGCACGACGGCGGCGACAAGTACACCTTCGCCGACGACAGCGGCCGCATCACGGTGGAGATCGACGACGACCGCTTTCCGGCCGGCCAGAGCATCGGCGCCGAGCAGCGCGTGGAGCTGTTCGGCGAGTTCGACAAGGGCCTGCGCAAACGCGAGTTCGAGGTCGACCGCATCACGGTCAACTGATCTCCCCCGTTTGGATGGCTACGCCATCCGATACCCCCCCGGGGGGCGCCGCGAGCGGCCGGGCAGAGCCCGGACCAAAGCGTCTGCTGGCATGGCCTGCTCCGCGGCCTTCGGCACCTCTACGCGCAAGCCAGCGCTTCATCGACATCGATGCTGCTCGGCACTGCGGATGCCAAGGTCGCAGTTGCCCTATAAACCGGGCATGCCCCAGAACATCCTCGATGCATTCGACGCCACCGGCCTCTCGCAGGCCCTGCACGCCGGCCAGCTGTCCTGCCGCGAACTGATGCAGGCCACACTGGCCCGCATCCATGAGCGCAACCCGCGCTTCAACGCCATCGTGAGCCTGCGCGAGCCCGAAGCCCTGGTGGCCGAGGCCGACGCGCACGATGCGCTGCTCGCGCGCGGCCAACCCAAGGGCTGGCTGCACGGCATTCCGCAGGCCATCAAGGACCTCTCGGCCACGGCCGGCATCGCCACGACGCACGGCTCGCCGCTGCTGGCGCAGCAGGTGCCGCGCGAGGACGAGCTGATGGTCGCGCGCATCAAGGCGGCCGGCGGCATCGTGATCGGCAAGACCAACACGCCCGAATTCGGCCTGGGCTCGCACACGTTCAACACGGTCTTCGGCACCACGGGCAACGCCTGGGACCCGGCGCGCTCGGCCGGCGGCAGCAGCGGCGGCGCGGCCGTGGCGCTGGCCCAGCGCATGCTGGCCGTGGCCGATGGCTCGGACTTCATGGGCAGCCTGCGCAACCCGGCGGGCTGGAACCACATCTTCGGCATGCGGCCCAGCCAGGGCCGCGTGCCCCAGGTGCCGGCCGCCGATGCCTGGCTGGCGCAACTGGGCACGGCCGGCCCGATGGCACGCACGGTGCGCGACCTGGCGCGCATGCTCGACACCCAGGCCGGGCACGATCCGCGGGCCCCGCTGTCGCTGGACGATGGCGCGCGCTTCGCCGAGGCGCTGGGCCAGGCCCATCGTGCATCGCGGCCGGTGCGCATCGCCTGGCTCGGCGACCTGGATGGCTACCTGCCCATGGAAGCCGGCGTGCTGGACTGCTGCGAGCAGGCGCTGCACCGCCTGGCCGCCCTGGGCTGCGTGGTCGAGCCCACGGCGCTCGGCACCGCGCCCGAGCCGGTCTGGGAGGCCTGGCTGGTCTGGCGCCGCGTGCTCGTGGGCGCGCGCATCGCGCCGCTGCTGGCGCTGCCGCAGGCACGCGAACGCATCAAGCCCGAGGCGCTGTGGGAATACGAGCAGGGCCAGGGCACCAGTGCCGCGCAGTTCATGGCCGCCAGCAGCCGGCGCACCGCCTTCTACCAGCACCTGCTCGGCCTGTTCGAGCACCACGATGTGCTGGCCCTGCCCAGCGCGCAGGTCTGGCCCTTTGCGGCCACGGAGCGCTGGCCCGCGCAGATCGCCGGCCGCACGATGGACACCTACCACCGCTGGATGGAGGTGGTGATCTACGCCACCTTCGCGGGCCTGCCGGCCATCAGCATCCCGGCGGGCTTCGGGCAGGGCTTGCACAAAGGCCTGCCGATGGGCCTGCAGCTGATCGGCCGGCCGCGCGACGACGCCGGTGTGCTGCGCCTGGCTGCCGCCTACGAGGCGGCCGAGCAGGCACTGCTGCGCGCCGCGCCGCCGGCAAGCGGTTGATGCGCCGCCCCTAGATCGCGCCGAGCCAGCAGGCGCGCTGGATCGCCGCCATCTTGTTGTCTGCGCCGAGCTTGGCCATGGCGTTGGCCATGTGGAAGTTCACCGTGCGCTCGGAGCACGCCATGCGCTCGGCACTGGCGCGCGCGGTCAAGCCGTCGAAGGCCAGGCGCAGGCACTCTTCCTCGCGCCGCGTCAGCGGGCTCCAGGCCGCCACCAGCGCGCTGCGCAGGGTGGGCCAGAACCCCTGGGCGAGCCAGCCCAGCATGGCCGCATGGCTGCGCTGCTGCTGTTCGCCGGAGACGAACAGAAAGCAATCGAAGCTGCGCCCGGCCGGCAAGCCGAAGCTCACGCGCACCACCGCCTGCAGGCCCAGCGCCATCCAGGTGCTGCGCCAGTGCGCATCGACCTCGGCCTCGGGCTGGTGCAACGGCCGCGCCAGCGCCTGCCAGGCCACGGCCGGCATGCCAAGGCGCTGCGGACCTTCGCCGAAATCGGGGCTGCGCGCCAGCGCATAGGCCGCCTGCTGCGCGCTGAGCGGGTAGACGGCCAGCACGCGGCGCTCGGACGGGTCGCCCTGCAGCTCCGGCCCCAGCACCACGATGGCCCCCACATCCTGCGCGGCAAGCGCGTGCAACCACTCCCGCAGGAGTTCGATCAAGGTGCGACTGGCAGTTCTGACAGGTGAGCGTGGCGACATGGGAAAACCTTGCCGTGACAATACCACCGGCACTTTCCAGGACCCACCTGCCCCCTCCATGAGCCTTCCGCTGTTCCATTGCCCCGGCAGTTTTTCGTTCCTGGACGACGATCCGGACTACCTGCAGATGCTGGCACTGATGCTGCCCGGCCACTGGAACGTGCGCCTGCACACCAGCGTCGACGAATGCCTGGGCCTGCTGCAGCAGGAGTCGGCCGTCTGGGAAGACGATGCCTGGGCGCAGCAGCAGATCATCGACCGCTGGCGCCAGGGCGCCACGCCGCTGCTGCCCCAGGTGCTGGCCTACTGGGCCGGGCCGGCGCGTGCGCGCTACGCGCTGACGCACGCCTGCATCGTCGACTACTCGATGCCGCAGATGAACGGCCTGGATGCGCTGGCAGCGCTCAGCGACTGGCCCGGCCTGCGCGTGCTGCTCACCGGCCAGGCGGACGAGCAGATCGCGGTCGATGCCTTCAACCGCGCGCTGATCGACCAGTTCCTGCCCAAGCAGGACCCCGACGTGGCCGCGCGCCTGCTGACGGTGCTGCGCCACATGCCCTCGAACGCCAACACGCGGGCCTCGCAAATCTGGCGCAGCACGCTGACGCCGGTACAGAACGCACAGCTGCGCGTGCCTTCCACCGCGCGTGCGCTGCAGCAGTTGCTGGACCAGCACGGCTTCGTCGAGCATGTGGTGCTGGGCGACCCGTTCGGCATCCTCGGGCGCACGGCGGCCGGCGCGGTCGGCTGGCTGCAGCTCGAACCCGTGTCCGGGCTCGAGGAGCTGGAGCAGCTGGCCGAGGCCGCGGGCCTGGACGCCGATGCGCTGGCCGACATCCGGCACGGCCGCCGGCTCGTCGACCTGGAACTGGGCCAGGCCCTGGGGCGTGGCGCGGTGCCCCGGCTGCAGCCGGCATTCCCGATCGGGCTGGACGACTCCCTGATCGGCGCACTGTTCATGCTGGACGCGGCGCACCAGCTGCCGGCGGACAGCAGCTACGCGGCCTGGCTCGCGTGCCAGCCCGAGCGGCAGGTCAGGCGCTGAAGCGGGCCGCGCTGCGCGCGCGGGCCTTGTCGGCTTCTTCTTCCCGGTTCCTCGGCCCGGCCGTCGTCACGAGTTCGGCCAGCAATGCGGTGGCCGTGGCCGTGACGGCCTCGACCGCCTGCGCGAAGGCCGCCTCATTGGCCTTGGACGGCACCGAGAAGCCCGAGAGCTTGCGCACGAACTGCAGCGATGCCGCGCGGATCTCCAGCTCGGTCGCGGGCGGTTCGAAGTTGAACAAGGTCTTGATGCTGCGGCACATGGCGGCCTCCGCGCTTCAGTTCTGCCGCCAGGGCAGGCCGCGCAAGCGCCAGCCGCCCTTGCGGTTGCGGTGCGCATCGGCATCGGGGTCGCCCTCGAAGCCTTCGAGGATGTTGTAGGCCTCGATGCCGAGCTCGGCCGCACGCTTGGCCGCTGCCACCGAGCGCACGCCGCTGCGGCACAGCAGCAGCACCTTGCCGCCCGCGGGCACGGCGGCGCGCAGCGCGCTGTCGAAGTCCGGGTTCAGCGCCATGCCGGGCCATTGCTTCCAGGCCACGGGCACGGCGCCGGGCACGAAGCCCACCCACTCGCGCTCGGCGTCGGTCCGCACATCCACCAGCACCGCCTGGCCCTGCGCGAACCACTGCGCGGCCAGCGTGGGCGTCACGTCCCCGGCGTAGCCGCTGGCCGGCCGCGGCGCCTCGTCGGGCAACGCCGCGGCGCGGCCCAGCCCGGACTGCAGGTTGGCCGGCACGGCCTCGTCCATGCGCTTGGGGCGCGGCAGGTTCAAGCCTTCCATGATGGCCACGAACTCGGCCTCGCTCTTGCCGGCCACGCGCGGGTTCGACTGCTTCTCCGCACCGATGGTCGAGCTGGTGCGGCCCTGGTAGTCATGGCCGGGCCAGACCACGGTGGCATCGGGCAGCTGGAACAGCACGCCCGTGATGCTGCGGTACAGCGCCTCGGCGCTGCCCGACTGGAAGTCGGTGCGGCCGCAGCCGCCGATCAGCAAGGTGTCGCCCGTGAACACATGGCCCTGCCACAGGTAGCACATGCTGCCGGCCGTGTGGCCGGGCGTGTGCAGCACGCGCAGGCGCTGCTCGCCGAAGGCGATCTCCTCGCCGTCGTGCAGCTGCACCGATGCGGTGGTGATGCCGCAGCCCGCGGGGGCCGCCGTGCGCGCGCCGGCATGCTCGGCCAGCAGCCCGGCGCTGGTCACGTGGTCGGCATGGGCATGGGTCTCCAGCGTCCAGGCCAGCTGCAGGCCGTGCTCGCGCAGCAGCGCCAGGTCGCGCTCGACCTGCGTGTCCACGGGATCGATGATCACGGCCGCGCGCGTGGCGGGGTCGGCCAGCACATAGGTGTAGGTGCTGGAGGCGGGATCGAAGAGCTGGATGGGGTCCATGGCATGCCTGCGAAAAGGGCGGATTTCCTCAGTGTAGGTGCGTAGTGGTATTCCCTGTCGGGGACATTCCGGTTGGCCGAGGTTGTCATATCACCCAACATGTATGCGCCTTCTGTTCACAACCACTGGAGACACATCGATGACCCAAGCCAAGACCTCTGCCGCGCCGCGCCGTCGCAACCTGCTCAAAGGAGCCGCCGTGGCCGCCGGTGCCATGTCGGCCCCCATGGTCAGCCAGGCCCAGACCACCACGCTGCGCTTCCAGAGCACGTGGCCGGCCAAGGACATCTTCCACGAGTACGCGCAGGACCTGGCCAAGAAGATCAACGACATGGCGGGCAACCGCCTGAAGATCGACGTGCTGCCGGCCGGCTCGGTGGTGCCCGCGTTCCAGCTGCTCGACGCGGTCGGCAAGGGCACGCTGGACGGCGGCCATGGCGTGATCGCCTACTGGTATGGCAAGAACTCGGCGCTGGCGCTGTGGGGCTCGGGCCCGGGCTTCGGCATGGACGCCAACATGGTGCTGGCCTGGCACTACTACGGCGGCGGCAAGGCCCTTGTCGAGGAGATCTACAAGAGCCTGAACCTGGACGTGGTCTCCTACATGTACGGCCCCATGCCGGTCCAGCCGCTGGGCTGGTTCAAGAAGCCGGTGGCCAAGGCCGACGACATGAAGGGCCTGAAGTTCCGCACCGTGGGCCTGGCGGTGGACGTGTTCACTGACATGGGCGCGGCCGTCAACCCGCTGCCCGGCGGCGAGATCGTGCCCGCGCTGGACCGCGGCCTGATCGACGCGGCCGAATTCAACAATGCCTCCAGCGACCGCGTGCTGGGCTTTCCCGATGTGGCCAAGAACTGCATGCTGCAGAGCTTCCACCAGAGCGGCGAGCAGTTCGAGGTGCTGTTCAACAAGACCAAGCTCAATGCGCTGCCGGCCGAGCTCAAGTCCATCGTCGACTACGGTGTGCAGGCCGCCAGCGCCGACATGAGCTGGAAGGCCATCGAGCGCAATTCCAAGGACTACGAGGAGCTCAAGAAGCAGGGCATCAAGTTCTACAAGACGCCCGACGCGATCCTGCGCGCGCAGCTGGCGTCCTGGGACAAGGCGGTCGCGGCCAAGGCCAAGGACAACCCGATGTTCAAGAAGGTGC
Source organism: Pseudorhodoferax soli (assembly GCF_003337555.1). Classification (GTDB taxonomy): domain Bacteria; phylum Pseudomonadota; class Gammaproteobacteria; order Burkholderiales; family Burkholderiaceae_C; genus Pseudorhodoferax; species Pseudorhodoferax soli. Next base: position 138,375 of record NZ_QPJK01000004.1, read on the forward strand.
TGGACTCGCAGCGCGCGTTCGCACAGCGCGCCGGCCAGTGGCACAACGACTACACCGTCGACTTCAAGATGGCCTACAACCACTACTTCGCGCAGAAGAAGAGTTGATGCCTCGCACGCTTGTGCCGTGACAAGGGCGCCCTGAGCGGCGCCCTTGTCGTTGTCTGCCCCTGTGAAAAGCGAGTCATGCAAAAGCTCCTGCTTGCGATCGACACGATCTCCACCTTCATCGGCAAGACCGCGGCCTGGGCCGTGGTCGCCCTCACGGTCCTGATCAGCTGGGAGGTGTTCTCCCGCTACGCGCTGAACAACCCGCACGCCTGGGTGCTGGACGCGCAGATCATGCTGTACGGCACGCTGTTCATGCTGGCCGGCGCCTACACGCTGGCCAAAGGCGGCCACGTGCGTGGCGACGTGCTCTACGGCTTCTTCAGCCCGCGCGCGCAGGCCGGCGTGGACCTCGTGCTCTACATCGTCTTCTTCCTGCCCGGCGTGCTGGCCATGACCTGGGCCGGCTGGACCTACGCGCAGGAGTCGCTCGCCATCCGCGAGCAGACCTTCTCGGCCACGCCGCTGCCGCTGTACCCGTTCAAGTTCGTGATCCCCGTGGCTGCGGCCGCGTTGTTGCTGCAGGGCCTGGCGGAGATCGCGCGCTGCGTGATCTGCCTGAAGACCGGCGCCTGGCCGAGCCGCGAAGAGGACGTGCAGGAGGTCGACGTCGACAAGCTCAAGGAGATGGTGCACGTGAAGGATGCCGACATCGCCGCGCTGGACCGCCAGCTTGCCGCCAAGCAAGGGAGGGCCTGAGCATGCGCAAGGAACTGTGGTTCGGCTTCTCCATCATGGGCCTGGTGCTGCTGTCCATCGTCTGGATGCTGCTGGGCGTGGACAAGATCACGCATGGCCACCAGGGCCTGTTGATGCTGTCGCTGGTGGTCATCGCCATCATGCTGGGCTTCCCGACGGCCTTCACGCTGATGGGCATGGGCATGATCTTCACCTGGCTGGCCTACGACGGCGACATCCGGCGCACGCTCGACCTGATGGTGCAGGCAGCCTACAAGAGCATGGCCAACGACGTGCTGATCGCGATCCCGCTCTTCGTGTTCATGGGCTATCTGGTCGAGCGCGCCAACCTGATCGAGAAGCTCTTCAAGAGCATGCACCTGGCCATGGCGCGCGTGCCCGGTTCGCTGGCCGTCGCCACGCTCGTCACCTGCGCCATCTTCGCCACGGCCACCGGCATCGTCGGTGCCGTGGTCACGCTGATGGGCCTGCTGGCGCTGCCGGCCATGCTGCGTGCCGGCTACAGCACCTCGATGGCGGCCGGCGCCATCACGGCAGGTGGTTGCCTGGGCATCCTGATTCCGCCCTCGGTGCTGCTGATCCTGTACGGCGCCACGGCCGGCGTGTCGGTGGTGCAGCTGTATGCGGGCGCCTTCTTCCCGGGCCTGATGCTGGCCGGGCTGTACGTGGTCTACGTCATCATCATGGCCAAGATCAAGCCGCAGTGGGCGCCGCCGCTGTCGGCCGAAGAGCGCCGCGTGGACCTGCCGGCGCCCATCCGCGCTTTGCCGGCCGATGCGGGGAACCATGCGCCCCGGCGCCTGCTGCAGGCGCTCAAAGGCAAGCGCAACGCCGAGGTGCCGACGGGCTACGTGCTGCGCCAGCTCGCGTTGGTGTTGCTGCCCGGCCTGCTCTTCGTGCTGCTGGCGGCGGGCACCTGGCGTTCCGTGACCACGGTGCAGGCCGAGGCGCAGTACGACATCCAGCCCATCGGTGCGGAAAGTTCCAGCAGCGCGCCCGCCGAAGGCGGCCTGCAGGAACCACCGACCGACGGCGCCCTGCAGGAGCCGCCCGCCGAGGGCGCGCTGCAAGAACCTCCCGTGGAAGGGGCGGTGCAGGAGCCGCCGGGCGCCGAGCCGCCCCCCGCCGCCGCCGCAGCGGCCGAGCCGGCCAGTGCGCCTGCCGCAACCGCGGAGGCGGCGGCGGCCGAACGCAAGCCGGCACCGACCTGGTGGTGGGTCGGCTTCGCGGTGCTGGGGGCGCTGGTGGCGGTCTTCTACCTGTTCCTCAGCTTCGCGCGGCTGGAAATCTTCAAGATGCTGCTGGCCTCGTTCTTCCCCCTGGTGGTGCTGATCCTCTCCGTGCTGGGCTCCATCGTGTTCGGCCTGACCACCCCGACGGAGGCGGCCGCCATGGGCTCGCTGGGCGGCTTCCTGCTGGCGGCCGCCTACCGGCGGCTCAGCATGGACGTGGTGAAGGAGTCCGTCTACCTCACCGCCAAGACCTCGGCCATGGTCTGCTGGCTGTTCGTGGGCTCGGCCATCTTCTCCGCCGCGTTCGCCCTGCTGGGCGGGCAGGAGCTGATCGAGAAATGGGTGCTCTCCATGAACCTCTCCAAGGTGGAGTTCCTGGTGCTCTCGCAGATCGTGATCTTCCTGCTGGGCTGGCCGCTGGAGTGGACCGAGATCATCGTGATCTTCATGCCCATCTTCATCCCACTGCTGGACCACTTCGGCGTGGACCCGCTGTTCTTCGGCCTGCTCGTGGCACTGAACCTGCAGACCGCCTTCCTGTCGCCGCCGGTGGCGATGTCGGCCTTCTATCTGAAGGGCGTGGCGCCGCCGCATGTCACGCTGAACCAGATCTTCGCCGGCATGATCCCGTTCATGGGCATCCAGATCCTGGCGATCTTCCTGCTGTACCAGTGGCCCGGCATCGGCCTGTGGTTGCCCCAGACCTTGTACGGCCGCTGAGGCGACAACACCCATGACCACGCAGAACCATCCAAGCGACCCGCTGCGCCGGCGCCTGTGCGCTGCCGCCGGCCTGCTGCTCGGCGGTTGCGCCGCGGTGGCGCCGCCGGACGTGGGCGCCGTGCGCGCCGACCTGGCGCCCTCGGGCACGCTGCGCGCGGCGATCAACTTCGGCAACCCCATCCTCGCCGCGCGCGGCAGCGGCGGCGAACCGCGGGGCGTCTCGGTCGACCTGGCACGCGAGGCAGCACGGCGCCTGGGCCTGCCGGTCGAACTGGTGCTGTTCAACTCGGCCGGCAACGTCGTCGAGGCGGTCAAGGCGCGCCAGGTCGACCTGGCCTTCGTGGCCATCGACCCGGTGCGCGGTGCCGACACCGAGTACACCGCGCCCTATGTCGTCATCGAAGGCGCCTACCTGGTGCGCAACGGTTCGGCGCTGCAGCGCAACGAGGAGGTCGACCGGCCCGGCACGCGCGTGGTGGTGGGCCGCGGCAGTGCCTACGACCTGTACCTCACCCGCGAGATCAAGGCCGCCACGCTGGTGCGCGCACCGACCTCGCCCGCCGTGACCGACATGTTGCTGGCGCAGGGCCTGGACGTGGCCGCCGGTGTGAAGCAGCAGCTCGAAGCCGATGCCCGCCGGGTGGGCGGCGTGCGGCTGCTGCCGGGCCGCTTCATGGTGATCGAGCAGGCCATGGGCGTGCCCAAGGGGCGCACCACGGCGCAGGCCTGGCTCAGCCGCTTCATCGAGGAGATGAAGGCCACGGGTTTCGTGGCGGACGCCCTGCGCCGGCACGCGATCGAGGGCGCGGTGGTCGCGCCGCGCCGCGCAAGCTGAAGATCCACACCACAACGGAGACGCCCATGGCGATGCACTACCGAACCGTGGCGGCTGCCACCCTGGCCGCGGCGCTGGGCACGGCAGCCCTGGCCCAGAACGTCAAGGTCACGCCGCTGGGCGGCATCGACGGCGAGTTCTGCCCGCAGGACCGCGCGTTGGTGTTCGAGGACCCGAACGGCACACGCATCCTGTACGACCCGGGCCGCACGGTGGCCGGCGCCACCGATCCGCGGCTGGGCCGGATCGACATCGTCCTCGTGAGCCACATGCACGGCGACCACATCGGCAACGCCCACAACGCGGCGCCGAACGCCGGCAGTTGCGACAAGCCCGACATGTCGGTCTCGGCCATGCCCAATTCGTCGGCGGTCAACATCGCGCTGGCCAAGAAGGCCAAGATCGTCACCGGTAGCGAGATGCCGCCCTTCTTCGCGGCCAAGCTCAAGGCCAACGGTGGCAACCCGGCCGACGCCATGCTGGCGCGCTTCGGCGGCAGCGTCACGGTGGGCGGCGTGCGCATTGCCACCGTCACGGCGCTGCACAGCAACGGCGTGGACCCGGAATACTTCGGCGGCGAACTCGGCAGGGCCATGAAGGAGGCCGGCCTCGCAGGCAGCGTCGGCCCGGCCACGGGCTACGTGCTGCGCTTCAGCACCGGCCTGTCGGTCTACCTGTCCGGCGACACGGGCATCACGGCCGACCAGGAGCACGTGGTGCGCGACTACTACCAGGCCAAGCTCGCCGTGATGAACATGGGCGACGGCTTCAGCACCGGGCCGCGGGAGGCGGCGTTCGTCATCAACGACCTGGTCAAGCCGGCAGCCGTGATCGCCTCGCATGCCAACGAGGTGGGCACGGTCGGCGGCAAGGTCCGCCCTGGCAGCAAGACCGAGGCCTTCATCCAGGCAGTGAAGGTGCCGGTGCACGTCCCGCTGTCGGGCAGGACGCTGGAGTTCGACACCGCCGGGCTCTGCGCCGCGGGCTGCTGATCCCCGCGCCACCGGACGGCTTTCGCACCGCGGTCAGAATGGTGCGCAGGAGGTCATGCCATGTTCAAGGCTCTGGTGATCGAGAAGGACGAGGCCGGTTACCGCGCTGGCGTGCGGGCGGTCGACGACGCCGCACTGCCCGCGGGCGAGGTGCTGGTGCGGGTGGAGTACTCCACCATCAACTACAAGGACGGGCTGGCCATCACGGGCAAGTCGCCCGTGGTGCGCAGCTTTCCCCTGCATGCGGGCATCGACTTCGCGGGCGTGGTCGAGGCCAGCGAGGACGCGCGCTTCAAGGTGGGCGACCGCGTGGTGCTGAACGGCTGGGGCGTGGGGGAGTCGCATTCGGGCGGCCTGGCGCAAAAGGCCCGCGTGAAGGCCGATTGGCTGGTGCCGCTGCCCGAGGGCCTGACCACGCGCCAGGCCATGGCCATCGGCACGGCCGGCTACACCGCCATGCTGTGCGTGCTGGCGCTGGAGCGCCACGGCCTTCTGCCGGGCATGGGCGATGTGCTGGTCACTGGCGCCAACGGTGGCGTGGGCAGCGTGGCCATCACGCTGCTGGCCGGGCTGGGCCACCGTGTCGTGGCCTCGACCGGCCGCACCGGCGAGGCCGCCTACCTGCAGGGCCTGGGCGCTGCCGAGGTCATCGACCGGGCCGAGCTCTCTGCGCCCGGCAAACCGCTCGGCAAGGAGCGCTGGGCCGCCGTGGTCGATTCGGTCGGCAGCCACACGCTGGCCAACGCCTGCGCGCAGACGCGCTATGGCGGCGCCGTGGCCGCCTGCGGCCTGGCCCAGGGCCTGGACTTCCCCGCCTCGGTGGCGCCGTTCATCCTGCGCGGCATCACGCTGTACGGCATCGACAGCGTGATGGCCAAGCCCTCGGTGCGCATGCCGGCCTGGGAGCGGCTGGCGCGCGACCTGGACCTGGCCAGGCTGGACGCGATCACGACCGAGATCGGGCTGGGCGATGCCGTGCAGGCCGGCACCGACATCCTGGCCGGCCGGGTGCGCGGCCGGCTGGTGGTGGACGTCAACCGTTGAGCCTGCGCTGGCGCAGCGCCAGCCCCGCCAGCCCGGCGAGCAGCAGCGCCGCCATGGGCGGTTCCGGCACCTCCTGCGTGATGGGCGTCTGCGTGCCGGTGAAGCGGCCGTCGCCGGTGAAGCTGACGCCGGTCACGAAGGCCGTCGTGTCGCCGGGGTCCAGGCCGGCGCCCACCTCGATGCCGGTGACGCGGAAGCGGTCCACCCCCAGCAGGTCGAAGTCGTAGGCCGTGCCGCCGAGCCAGTCCGCCACCACCAGCAGCCAGTCGCTGCCGGTCCACAGCCACAGGTCGTACAGGCCGTCGCCGATCTCGCTGGGCAGGATCACGCTGCGAAAGTTCGGGTCGCCGGCCCCGATCTGGTAGTCGTAGCCCACTGCGACGAAGGGGTCGATGTAGTAGGTGGTGTTCACCGCGACGGCGAAGTTGAACTCGAAGGCGCCGTCCGCCCGCACGGCCGGCAGCTGCACCTGCTGGCCACCGGTCTCGGTCGGCGTGAACTCCGCGTACACCCGGGCCACGGATTGCAGGTTGCTGTTGTTGGTGCGCGTGCTGCCGTCGCGCGTCTGCAGTGCGGAGATCTCGATGGTGTATTGCTTGCCGAGCGCGAACGCGTACCCGGGCACGGAGAAGTCCGCGGGATTCACCGTGTAGCTGGTGCCCTGCAAGTCGCGGCTCATGACCTGGCCGTTGCTGATCGGGCCCCTGCCCGGGTCGTTGTTGACCAGCGCGCGGTCGAAGATGTTCACGCGGTAACCCTGCACCGGGTCTTGCGCCGGTGGCGTCCAGCTGAAGGTCGGCGCTGCGGCCGTGCCGGCCAACGCGATGCTCTTGACGAAACCGATCGGCCGCGCACCGGACGGCATCTGCACCTGCGCGCTCGCGCTTTCGTTGCCCTTGCTGAAGCGCAGCGTCCAGGGCTCGAACAGATTGGGATGCAGGGCGCCGCTGGTCGGCAGCGCCAGGTAGCGCGAGAAGAAGTTGGGGATGCTGGGCCCGGGATTCGGGTTGAGCGTGCGTTGCACCAGGCCGCCACCGAACACATCGACGGTGCTGGCCAGGCCCGTGATGCCGGCCGGGCTGCCGGTGCTGCTGTCGACGACGGAGTTGGCGCCCAGGCGCACATAGGCGCCTTCGAGGAAGCCCAGCGTGTTCTGTGCGCGCGTCTCGAAGTTGATGAACGGCGTGGTGATGACGATGCCGGCCTGCGCCGGCACGGCAGCCGCAAGACACAGGCCCGCGAGGGCCGAACGGATGGATTGCGACATGGGCTGCTCCTGAGATGGGGGCCCCGATCACACCAGCCTGGCGGGCCCGGTGCATCGTCAGGACTGACGAGGCAGCTTCAGGCCGAGGGCGTCAGTCGCGGAACGTGTCTGGCTGCGCCGGCGGGGCCGGCGAACGGCCCAGCGCCAGCACCAGTGCACAGCCGAGTGCAAAGAGCAGTGCGCCGAACGGTGGCTCGGGCATGCGCCAGCCGAACGCCACGGCCGGCACCTCGGGCAGCAACACGACCGCTGCCGTGGCGCTGGCGAACAGCATCAGGCAGCAGACGGAAACAAGACGGGTGATGGACATGCCGCGATGAAACCACTTTTGCACCCGTTCCGGCATCTGCAAGATGGTGGAAGTTATGTGTTTTCAGCGCCGGCATGACCATGGTCACCCCGCCAGCCAACGCGCCGGCACCGTGACCAGCGCCGGGAACACGACCATCACGAACATGATGGAGAACTCGGCCACCATGAACGGCATGACGCCGCGGGCCACCTCGTCCAGCCGCATCTTGCCGACCCCGGCCACCACGTTCAGCACCGCACCCACCGGCGGCGTGACCAGGCCGATGGAGGTGTTGATGATGAACATCACGCCGAAATACACCGGGTCGATGCCCGCGGCCTGCACCACCGGCATCAGCACCGGCGTGAGGATCAGGATGGTGGGCGTCATGTCCATCGCCGTGCCGACCAGCATCACCAGCACCATGATGGCGGCCATCAGGAGGATCGGGCTGCCCAGGAACGGCTCCAGCATGCCCACCACCATCGCCGGCAGGTTGGCCACCGTGATCAGCCAGGCGCTGACCATCGCCGCGGCGATCAGGAACATCACCACCGCGCTGGTCTTGGCCGCGCCGACGAACACGCCGTAGAACTGCGAGACCTTCAGCTCGCGGTAGATCACCGTGGAGACGAACAGCGCGTAGACCGCCGCCACCACTGCGGCCTCGGTCGGCGTGAACACGCCCATGCGCAGGCCCACCAGGATGATCACCGGCAGCAGCAGCGCCCAGGTCGCCTCGCGCGCGGCGCGCAGGATCTCTGCACGCGACTTGCGCGGCGGCGGCACGATGTCCTCGCGCCGCACCAGCCAGGCCCAGGTGATCCACAGCGCGCCGCCGATCAGGAGGCCCGGCACGATGGCCGCCAGGAACAGCTTGGAAATCGACACGTTGCCGGCCACGCCGAAGATCACCAGCCCGATGCTGGGCGGAATCACCGGGCCGATCACGCCGATGGAGGCGATCAGCCCGCCAGAGCGCAGCTTGCTGTGCCCGGCCTGCACCATCATCGGCAACAGCAGCGCCGACAGCGCGGCCGCGTCCGCCACCGCCGAACCCGACAGCGCCGACAGCAGGCAGCCGGCCATGATGGCCACGTAGCCCAGGCCGCCCTTCACGTGGCCCACCACCGCCAGCGCGAGATTCACGATGCGGCGCGACAGGCCGCCCACGTTCATGACCTCGCCGGCCAGCATGAAGAACGGCACGGCCAGCAGCGGGAAACTGTCGGCGCCGCCGACCAGGTTCTGCGCCAGGATCTGCGGGTCCAGCAGGTCCAGGTGCGCCATCAGCGCCAGGCCCGAACCGAGCAGCGCGAACGCGATGGGAATGCCCAGCGCCATGCCGCCCAGCAGCGCACCGAGAAAGATCACGAGGGTCATGTGCGGGCTCCTCCGCGTTTGGCGCCGGCTTGCTCGAGCACATGGCGCAGCTGCGCGGCTTCTTCGGAGTCCTGCACCATGACCAGTTCGTCGTCGCCGACGCGGCCGCTGACGATGCGGACCAGGTCGAGCAGCAGCACCAGGCCCGCCAGCACCGAGAACACCAGGCCGGCCGAAGCCACCCAGGCCATGGACCAGCCCGTGGTCGGCGCGGTCACATCCCAGTTGATGCGGGTCTGCTCCAGGCTGCCCTTGAACAGCATGGCCACGATGCCCAGCATCAGCGCATGGCCCAATACCAGGCAGGCGCGCTGTGCCAGCGGCGGCAGCCGGCGCACCAGCATGTCGACGCCCATGTGCGCGTGCTGGCGCAGGGCCACCACGGCACCCAGGAAGGTGCCCCAGATGAACAGCCAGCGCGACAGTTCCTCGGACACCGTGATGCCGCTGTTGAAGCCGTAGCGCAGCACCACGTTGCCGAACACCAGCACCACCATGGTGGCCAGCGCGAGCGCGATCAGCCCCTCGAGCCCTTTGCAGAGCCCGTCGATCATGCGGTTCATGGGGCTCAGCCCTTGGCTGCCGACGCCAGCGAAACGACTCCGCGCAGGCCCAGCAGGTACGACTGCGGGCCCAGGCCCTGGATCGTTCCCTTCACGGCCGGCGAGATGATGGAGTGCGCGCGCCAGGTCTCGCGCGCGGCGATGTTGGACATGTGGATCTCCAGCACCGGGAACGGCATGGCCTTGATCGCGTCGTGCAGCGGCACGCCGTGCTGCGTGAGGCCGGCCGGGTTCACCAGCGCGCCCGCGGCCGTGTCGATGTGCTCGTGGAGGAAGTCGACCAGCGCGCCCTCGTGGTTGGACTGCAGCGTGGCCAGCTCGACGCCGAGCTCGCCGGCCAGCGCGGCAAGCTGCTCGTTGATCTGCGCCAGCGTGGTGGTGCCGTAGATGTGGGGTTCGCGCCGGCCGAACAGGTTCAGGTTGGGGCCGTGCAGGACGAGGATCTTCATGTGTGCTCTTCTTCCGGATCGCAATGGACGCTTACTTGCGGACCTTCGCCAGTTCTTCGTTGTACAGCTTGACGATGGCCGGGTCGTAGCTGGCGGCGAACTTGTCGGTCACCGGCTTGACGATGCTGCGCATGCGGGCCTGCTCGGCTGGCGCGATTTCGTTGTACTGCATGCCCTTGGCCTGCAGTTCGCCCACGGCCTTCTGCGCGGCGGCGCGGCTGACCTGGCGCTGGTAGCCGCGTGCCTCGTTGGCGGCCTCGTTCATCATCTTCTGCTCGACCGGCGAGAGCTTGTCCCAGAAGCGCTTGCTGACCAGCACGATGTTGGCCGCGTACACGTGGTTGGTGGCGCTGACGAACTTGTTCACCTCGAAGAACTTGTTCGACAGGATCACGGCGAACGGGTTCTCCTGGCCGTCCACGGCCTTGGCTTCCAGTGCGCCGTACAGCTCGGCGAAGGGCATCGGCACCGGGTTGGCCTTGAACGCCTTGAACGATTCCAGGAACACCGGGTTCGGGATCACGCGCAGCTTGAGGCCTTCCAGGTCTTCGGCCTTGGTGATGGCGCGCTTGCTGTTGGTCACGTTGCGGAATCCCAGGTCCCAGTAGCCCAGCGCCACCAGGCCCTTCTCCGGCAGCTTGGAGATCAGCGTCTGGCCGAGCGGGCCGTCCAGCAGCGCATCGGCCTGCTCGAAGGTCGACACGGCGAACGGAAAGTCCACCAGGCCGAATTCCTTGACGATGCCGGCCAGCGAGGTCGTGGCCGGGGCCGACATCTCCTGCACGCCACCCTGCAGCGCGGACTGCTGCTGCATCTCGTTGCCGAGCTGGTTGGCCGGGAATTCCTGCACCTTGAGCTTGCCGCCGCTCTTGGCGGCCAGCAGTTCGGCAAAGCGCTTCACGCCGAAGCTCACCGCATGGTCGGCGTTGTTCAGGTGGCCGAACTTGATGGTGCGTTCCTGGATGTCCTGGGCCAGCGTGGCGGTGGCAGACAGGGCCAGGACGGCCGTCACGGCGGTGGCCAGGGCGCAGCGGAACAAGGGTTTCACGGTGTAGTCCTTCGGGATGGGTGGGTGGTGGCTGCGAATGCTAAAGTTTTGGGAAATCTTTTCCATTAAGGAAAACCCTTCCACAAAGGAAGGAGCTTCCGCACAACAATCCGGCGCATGGCAAGCACGCTGGAACGCTCCCTGACCATCCTGGAATACCTCGCCATGCGGCCGACGGGCAAGACCCTGTCGACCATGGCCGAGGAACTGGCGCTGCCGCTCTCCGCCTGCCACCGGCTGCTGAGCGACCTGGTGCGCTGCGGTTACGTGCGCCAGACGCGCGAGCACGGCGACTACGCACTCACCACCAAGCTGGCCGCGCTGGGCCTGTCCTACCTGGGCGGCTCGGGCATTGTCGAGGCGGCCCAGCCCATCATCGACCGGCTGGCCGAGGCCAGCGGCGAACTGGTGCGCCTGGCCATCGTCGACGGCGACCGGCTGACCTTCGTGGCCAAGGCCCAGGGCGCGCGCTTCGGCCTGCGCTACGACCCCGACATGGGCGTCGACGTGCGGCTGTCGTGCAGCGCCGCCGGCCACGCCTGGCTCATGACGCTGACCGAAGAGCGCGCGCTCGAACTCATCGTCCGCCAGGGTTTCGGCGAGCCGCGCGACTACGGGCCGCGTGCGCCCACCGGCTGGAAGGCGGTGGTCGACATCCTGGCGGACGACCGCGCACGCGGCTATTCGCAGATGCACGAGATGTATGCGCCCGGCATGAGCGCCATGGCGGCGCCGGTGCGCCGGCCCGGCGAGGTTGCCACCGGCGTGATCACCATCGCCGGCCCCGCGATCCGGCTGACCGCGCCACGCATGGGCGCGCTGGCGGCGCCGCTGCTGGCCGCCGCGGAGGAACTTGGCCTGGCGACCGAGGCATCGCCCATCTTCGCGCGCCGCCCGTGCGCGCCCGCGCGCTGAGGCCGGCCACGCCCGATGCGCGAATTTCCAGAGCCCCAGGAGACATCCGCGATGCGCCCCGCCCTGCACCGCCGCCACCGCGCGCGCGGCTTCACCCTGCTCGAACTGCTGGTGGTCATGGTCATCATCGGCCTCTTGGCCGCCTACGTGGCGCCGCGCTACTTCTCGCAGGTCGGCAAGTCCGAGGTGCGCGCCGCGCAGGCGCAGATCTCCGCGCTCACGAGTGCGCTGAACACCTACCGGCTCGACGTGGGCCAGTTCCCCAGCGACGAGCAGGGCCTGGCCGCGCTCACGGCGCGGCCCAACGGCGTCCCCAGGTGGGACGGCCCCTACCTGCAGAAGGGCGTGCCGCCCGACCCCTGGGGCCGGCCCTACCTGTACAAGTCGCCCGGCCAGCACGGCGAATTCGACCTGTACTCGCTGGGCAAGGACGGCCAGGCCGGTGGCAGCGGCGACGCTGCCGACGTCACCAGCTGGTAGGCAGGCCGGTCGCGATGCAGTTCGATGTGCGCGGCTTCCGCTCGGGCGAAGGCCTGGTGCAGCTGGTGGTCGAGGCCGACGACCTGGCCACGGCCACCCAGCATGCCCGCGCGCAGGGCGTGGCCGTGCTGTCGGCCGCGCCCCAGCGGGCCATGGCGGGCCTGCCGCGCATCCACCTCGGCGCCGGCCTGCGCCGCGTGCCGCGCTTTCCGCTGTTGCAGTTCACGCACGAGCTCATGGCGCTGCTGCAGGCCGGCCTCTCGTTGCCCGAGACCCTGGACGCGCTGCTGGAGAAAGAGACCCGCGCCGACGTGCGCCCGGTGCTGGCCGCCATGCGCACCCACATGTTCGAAGGCCAGTCGTTCTCGCGCGTGCTGGCCTCGCTGCCGCAGGCCTTCCCGGTGCTGTACGTGACCACGGTGCGCGCCTCCGAACGCAGCGGCGACCTGGTCGAGTCCCTGGCACGCTACGTGGATTACCACGAGCGCCTGGACCTGGTGCGCAAGAAGGTGGTGTCGGCCTCCATCTACCCGGTGGCGCTGCTGGGCCTGGGCGGCCTGGTGATCCTGTTCCTGCTGGGCTACGTGGTGCCGCGCTTTTCCAGCATCTATGCCGAGTCGGGCCGCGACCTGCCGTGGATGTCGATGCTGCTGCTGCGCTGGGGCCAGGGCATGCAGGCCCACGGCGCGGCCATCGGCGCCACGCTGCTGGCAACGCTGGTGCTGGGCGCGCTGCTGGCGCGCCGGCTGCTGCCGCGCCTGGTGGCCCTGTTCACGCGCATCCCGACCGTCGGCACGCGGCTGGCCACCTACCATCTCGCGCGCTTCTACCGCTCGCTCGGCATGCTGCTGCGCGGCGGCACGCCGCTGGTGCCGGCGCTCGACATGGTCAAGGGCCTGCTGCCGCACGACATGCAGCAGCGCCTGGCGCGCGCGACGCAGCAGATCCGCGATGGCATCGGCCTGTCGGACGCGATGGCCGCCGCCGGACTGACCACGCCCGTGGCCGCGCGCATGCTGCGCGTGGGCGAGAACAGCGGCGCCATGGCCACGATGATGGAGCGCATCGCCGGCTTCCACGACGAGGAACTCGCGCGCTGGATCGAGTGGTTCACCAAGCTGTTCGAGCCGGTGCTGATGGCCGTGATCGGCGTGGTCATCGGCGCCATCGTGATCCTGATGTATTTGCCCATCTTCGAGCTGGCGGGCAGCCTGCAATGAACGCTGCCGTGCCCCTGCCGCCGTTCGCCGCGCGTGAAATCGCCGAGGCGCGCCGCCTGGCCGCCGAGCGCGGTGCCAGCGTGGTGCGCATGCTCGAAGAGCTGTCGGGCGACGCGCCCGAACGCTTCGCCGCGCGGCTGGCGCTGAGCCTGCACTACCCGCTGGCGCGCATCGGCGACCTGCACGGCTGGCAGCCGGCCTTCGACGCCCTGCCCTTCGCGCAGTGCCATGCGCTGCAGGTGCTGGCCATGCGCGACGCCGCCGGCGCCCTGACGCTGGTGCTGGGCGACCCGTTCGACGATGCACGCCTGGCCCGCGCGCAGCACACCCTCGGCCCTGCCGCGCGCGAGGCGCTGGCCCACCCCGGCGACATCGCCGCGTACCTGGCCCGACATGAGGAAGGCCTGTCGGCGCTGGAGCAGTTGCAGATCGCCGGCGGCAGCGGCGCGGCCACCGGCAGCGATGCCGAAGACCTGTCGTTCCAGAGCATCGCCGAGGGCAGCAGCGAGGTCGTGCGCCTGGTGCGCTCCACGCTGTACGACGCGCTCAAGGCCAACGCCTCGGACATCCACCTGGAGACGGGCGCGGGCGGCCTGGGCATCAAGTACCGCATCGACGGCGTGCTGGTGGCTGTGCGCCACGGCGACGGCATGGAGCTGGCCGAACAGGTGATCTCGCGCATCAAGGTGATGGCGCAGCTGGACATCGCCGAGCGCCGCATTCCGCAGGACGGGCGCTTCACGGTGGCGGTGCGCGGGCGCGAGATCGACTTCCGCGTGTCCATCATGCCGTCCATCTTCGGCGAGGACGCGGTGCTGCGCATCCTCGACAAGAAGCAGCTGGCCGACGCCGCGCGCGGCCTCACGCTGGACAGCCTGGGCTTCACCGCGCCCGACCGCCGCACCATCCGCCGGCTGGCCGGCGAGCCGCACGGCATGCTGCTCGTGACCGGCCCCACCGGCAGCGGCAAGACCACCACGCTGTACGCCGCCATCTCGGAGATCAACCACGGCCACGAGAAGATCGTGACCATCGAGGACCCGGTGGAGTACCAGCTGCCGGGCGTGCTGCAGATCCCCGTGAACGAGAAGAAGGGCCTGACCTTCGCGCGCGGCCTGCGCTCCATCCTGCGGCACGACCCCGACCGCGTGATGGTGGGCGAGATCCGCGACGCCGAGACTGCGCAGATCGCCATCCAGGCCTCGCTGACGGGGCACCTGGTGTTCACCACCGTGCACGCCAACAACGTGTTCGACGTGCTGGGCCGCTTCGCCCACATGGGCATCGACGGCTACAGCTTCACGGCCGCGCTGAACGGCATCGTGGCGCAGCGCCTGGTGCGGCGCAACTGCCCGCATTGCAGCGTGCAGGCCACGCCCGAAGCCGAGCGCCTGGCCGATGCCGGGCTCGCGGGCGCGGACCTGTCGGGCTGGCGCTTCATGGCCGGGCGCGGCTGCGGCCAGTGCCGCGCCACTGGCTACCTGGGCCGCGTGGCCATCGCCGAGATCCTCGTGATGACCGACGAGCTGGCCGAATTGATCATCACGCGCCAGCCCGTGCGCGTGCTCAAGGACGCCGCGCGCCGGGGCGGCACGCGGCTGCTGCGCGACGTGGCGCTCGACCTGTTGCGCGAAGGCGCGACCAGCCTGGAGGAGGTGGACCGTGTCACGACTGCCGTGGCGTGACCAGGCCGCCGTGTGGCTGGCGCCGTCGCAGGCGGGCCTGGCCCTGCGCCGGCGCGGCTGGGGCACGCCGGTGGAGGGGCACCACCAGGCCGTGGCCGCGCCCGACGGTGCCGGCGATGCCGGTGCCGCGCTGCAGGCGCTGGCAGAGCTGGAAAAGCTGGCAGTGGCCGCCCGGCCGCACCGCGCACGCACGCGCATCGTGGTGTCCAACCGCTTCGTGCGCACCGCCCTGCTGCCCGACGGCCGCGCACTGCGCGGCGCGACCGAACGCCAGGTGGCCGCGCGCGAAGTGCTGCGCGGCATCCACGGCGACGCCGTCGACGGCTGGGACGTGGCGGTGGACGACGCGGCCGCCCCCGGCATGCCGGCCGCCGCAGTGGACGCCGCCTGGCTGCAGCGGCTGCGACAACAGGCCGGCCTGCAGGCCGTGTCCGTGCGCCCGCTGCTGGCGCTGGCCGCCGCGCACGCCTGGCCCCACATCGCCGGCCGCCATGCCTGGCTGTTGGTGACCGAGCCGGACGGCGCCATGCTCGCCCGCATCGGCACACCGCACGGCTGGCAGAGCCTGCGCAGCCTGCCCTTCGATGCCGCGCACGGCCGCGCGGCGCTGGTGCCCTGGCTGGCCCGTTGTGCCTTGCTGGACGGGCTGGAGCCCGCCGACCTGCCGCTGGTGCACGTGGCCTGGAGCGGCATGGGCGCGGCCATGCCGGCGCCCGACGCGTCGCTGGCACAGGCCGGCTGGCAGCTGCAACCGCTGGCGCTGGCCGCCGCCCACTTCTTCTGATGGCCATGCAAGCGCCCCGACTCGACTTCCTGCCGCCATCGCCGTGGGCCCGCTGGTGGGGGCACGGCGTGCTGGCGCTCGGGCTGGCGGCCTGCGCGCTGGTGGGCCTGCGCTACGGCCAGGCCGCCGATGCACAGGCCAAGGCGCACGCACGGCTGCAGCCGCAGCCCGTGGCCGAACGCAGCGAGCTGCCGCGCGCCCTGGCCGCGGAGATCGCCGCGGCGCAGGCCGTGGCGGCCACGCTGGCCGTGCCCTGGGACGCCTGGTTTCGCGCGCTGGAATCGGTCAGCGTGCCCGGCGTGTTCCTGACCGCGCTGCAGCCCGAAGGCAACAGCCGCCGCGCGCGCGTGAGCGGCCAGGCCGCCGAGCTGGCCCAGGTGCTCGACTACATGGCGAAGCTCGAACGCACGCCCGGCTTCCGCCAGGTGCTGCTGGTCGACCATGCGGTGCAGGAAGACGCGGTGCCGCGGCAACTGCGCTTCACGCTGACCGCCGAATGGGAGGCGCCATGAAGACCCTGCGCAGGCGGCCCTGGCTGGCCATCGCCGGCGTGCTGCTGCTGGTGCTGGCGGTCGCGGCCGAGCTGGCACTGGTGGCGCCGCTGCGCGCCGAGCAGGCAGCGCTGCTGGCCGTGGTGCCGCCCGTGCCGCGCCCGGGCAGCAGCGGGCCGCGGCAGCCGGACGTGCAGCTGGCGCAGTTCCACGCGGCCTTCCCGCCGCTGGACGCGCTGGCCGAGGCGCTGGCCGGCCTGGACACCGCCGCGCACGAGGCTGGCGTGCCGCTGCGCTCGGCCGAGTACCGGCTGGAACAGCGCGCCGGTGCCGATGCCGAGGGGCTGGCGCGCTACCGCATCGCGCTGCGCACCGCGGGCAGCTACACGCAGGTGCGCGCCTTCCTGGGCCGGCTGCTCGACCAGCAGCCCTTCGTCGCGCTGGACGATGTGCAGTTCCGCCGCGCGGCGGACGCCACGCTGGAGGCCGACGTGCGGCTCTCCGTCTACCTGCGCAGGCGCTGACCGCCATGGCCTTGTCCACCCGCCAGCGCTGGATGCTCTACGGCTTGGCCGCCCTGGGCACCGGCGCGGCCATGCTGGCCGTGCAGCCGCCGGACGACGCGGCCGCGCCCGCGCTGAGCGCGCCTGCGTCCCGGCCTGCCCGCAGCGCAGCGGCGACTGCGCCCGCGCTGCCCACGGCCGCGCTGGCGCTGCCGCAGCGCCCCTACACCGAAGCCGGCCGCAGCCCGTTCGGCGACCCGGCTGCTGCGGCCGCCACCGCAGCAGCCGCGCAGGCCGCAGCCGCTGCAGCGCCCGCGGTGCCGGCCATGGCCAGCGCGCCCGCACGGCCCGCCGCGCCGGCGCTGCCATTCACCTTCCTGGGCCGCTGGACCGAGAACGGCCTGACCACCGTGCTGCTCGCACACGGCGCCCGCCAGCTGTCCGCCGTGGCCGGCCGGCCCCTCACACCCGACTACATGGTCGAGCACATCGGCGAGCGCGAACTGCGGCTGCTGCATGTGCCCACCGGCACCCGCCATGCGCTGGCCCTGGTGGCCGGCCGGAGCGCCGCCGCGGCAGCGCCCGGCGCCCTGCCCGCGGCGGCCGAATCCGAGGAGCAGAACTAGTGACATCCCCCGACCGCGCGGCCCGCCCGCGCCTTCCCCTGGCGGCGCGCTGGCACTGGCCGGCACTGCTGCTGTTGCCACTGCTGGCGGCGTGCGCCACGCCGCGCGAGGCCACCGTGCAATCGGCCCAGCAGCTGATCGCCGCAGGCCAGGTGGAGGAAGGGCTGGCGCGGCTGGAGCGCGCCGCGCGCACGCCGCCACTGGACCCGGGCGCCTACAACGCGTTCATCCTGCAGCGCGACTCCGTCGTCGGTGTCTACGTGCGCGATGGCGACGCCGCGCGCGCGGCCGGCGCGCTGGACATCGCCGAGGAGCGCTACCGCACGGCGCTGCGCATCGACCCGGCCTCGGTGGTGGCGCAGGGCGGCATCCAGGCGGTGCAGGCCGACCGCACGCACCGCGTGTCGGTGGCCGAGGCCGAGCGCCTGCTGGCGGCCGGCGACCTGGCGGGTGCCGACCGCATCGCGCGCGGCGTGCTGGCGCGCGATTCGCGCCAGCGCGGCGCCGAGGCCGTGGTGCGCGGCGTGACCGAGCGGCGCCGCCTGCTGGAGCAGAAGGAACCGCAGCTGCGCCAAGCCATGGCGCGGCGTGTGACGCTGGAGCTGCGCGACGTGCCACTGGCCACCATCTTCGAAATCCTGTCGAACCACGGTGGGCTGAACTTCGTGCTCGACAAGGACGTCAAGGGCGACCAGCGCACCACCATCTTCGTGCGCGACACCAGCCTGTACGACATCCTCGGCGTGCTGCTGCAGACCAACCAGCTCGAACGCAAGGTGCTCAACGACAACACGCTGATCCTGTACCCCAACACCCAGGCCAAGCAGCGCGAGTACCAGGAGCTGGTGATGCGCAGCTTCTACCTGGCCAACGCCGACGCCAAGCAGACCGCCGCGATGATCCGCGCGCTGGTGAAGACGCGCGATTTGTTCGTCGACGAGCGGCTGAACCTGGTGATCATGCGCGACACGCCCGAGGCCATCCGCCTGGCCGAGCAGCTGGTGGCCACGCAGGACCTGGGCGAGCCCGAGGTGATGCTGGAGCTGGAGGTGCTGGAGATCGCCTCCAGCGTGGCGCAGGAGATCGGCTTGCGCTACCCGGAGCAGATCGTCGGCCGCATCCCGGGCACCAACGGCACCACGTCGGACGGCCTGGTGCAGATCGGCGGCGGCGGCGGGCTGCGCGCCTTCACGGCCAACCCGCTGCTGATCCTGAACCTGCGCCAGAGCGATGGCGGCGCCAACCTGCTGGCGAATCCGCGCATCCGCGTGCGCAACCGCGAGAAGGCCAAGGTGCACATCGGCGAGAAGGTGCCCGTGATCACCACCACCTCGACCGCCAACGTGGGCGTGTCCTCGGCCGTGAGCTACCTGGAGACCGGCCTGAAGCTGGACGTGGAGCCCAACGTCTACCTGGAGGACGAGGTCGCCATCAAGGTGCAGCTGGAGGTGTCCAACATCCTGTCGCAGCTCAACATCTCCGGCACCGTGGCCTACCGCCTGGGCACGCGCAACGCCAGCACCACGCTGCGCCTGCGCGACGGCGAGACCCAGGTGCTGGCCGGCCTGATCAACAACGAGGACCGCCAGACCATGGCCAAGCTGCCCGGCATGGCCGAGCTGCCGCTGCTGGGCCGGCTGTTCCGCAACAACGACCAGACCGTGGCCAAGACCGAGATCGTGCTGCTGGTCACGCCGCGCGTGCTGCGCAACGTGCGCCGGCCCGACACGGTGGAAAGCCAGTTCGCATCCGGCACCGAATCCGTGCCGGGGCGCGTGCCGCTGCGCTTTCGCGACGGCACGGCGATGGCACTGACGCCGCCGGGCGCGGCTGCCACGGCGAGCGCCACACCGGCCGGAGCGGCGGCTGGCGCAGCGCCGGTGGCCGAGCCGCCCGCGGCACTCAGCGCACAGGCGCCGTCGCAGGTCGGCATCGGCGAAGAGTTCAGCGTGCAGCTGTCGCTGCCGGGCGGCAACCAGGCCATCGGCACGCGCGTGCAGCTGCGCTACGACCCGGCGCTGCTGGCGCCGGTGGGCGCGGCAGGCGCCAGCGGCCAGGCCGAGGTCGAGCTGTCCACCTCCGGCGTGGCCGGCGTGGCCACGCCGCCAGCGACGCTGCGCATGCGCGTGCTGGCCAAGGCGCCGGGCACGGCCGAGATCGGCTTCGACGTGACCTCCAGCAACCTGCCCGTGCAGGCGCCGCCGCCGGTGTCCATCGGCATCGTGGCGCGATGAGCGCGAGAAGCGTGGAGGCCACACGCGGTGCGGCAAGGCAGCGCGGCTTCACCCTGGTCGAACTCATGGTCACGGTGGCCATCGTCGGCGTGCTGGGCGCCATGGCGATGCCGCTGGCCGAGCTGACGGTGCAGCGCAGCAAGGAGCAGGAGCTGCGCAGCGCGCTGCGCGAGATCCGCCAGGCCATCGACGCGTACAAGCGCGCGACCGAGGCCGGCACCGTGCCGCGCGCCGCCGACGCCACGGGCTACCCGCCCACGCTGGAGGCCCTGGTGGCAGGCGCCACCGATGCGCGCGACCCGCAGGGCCGGCCAGTGCGCTTCCTGCGCCGGGTGCCGCGCGACCCGCTGTTCACGGGCGATGCCGGCCTGCCCGCCGCGCAGACCTGGGGCCTGCGCAGCTATGCCTCGCCGGCCGACCAGCCGCAGCCGGGCAAGGACGTGTACGACGTGCATTCGCTGTCGGAGCGCACCGGCCTGAACGGCCGGCCGTACCGCGAATGGTGAAGCGCTCTATCCGCGGCTTCACGCTGGTCGAGCTGCTGGTGGTGATGGCGATCCTGGCCACGCTGCTGTCGATCGCGGCGCCGCGCTACTTCGGCGCGGTGGAGCACGCGCGCGAGAACGCGCTGCGCCAGTCGCTCGCGGTCATGCGCGACAGCATCGACAAGTTCTACGCCGACAGCGGGCGCTACCCCGAAGACCTGGCCGAACTGGTGCGCAGGCGCTACCTGCGCGCGCTGCCGGTGGACCCGTACACCGACAGCGGCGAGAGCTGGATCTTCGTGCCGCCGCCGGCCGCCGCCGACGGCCGCGCTGCACCGGGCCGCGTGTACGACGTGCGCAGCGGCGCCCAGGGCAAGACCCGCGGCGGCGTCGATCTCTCGGAGCTGTGAGCGTGCGCAGGCGCAGGCGCAGTGCACAGCGCGGCTTCACCTACATCGGCCTGCTGCTTGCCGTGGCGCTGATGGGCGCGGCTCTGGCGGTCACCGGCAGCGTCTGGAGCGTGCACGCGCAGCGCGAGCGCGAGGCCGATCTGCTGTACGCCGGCGACCAGATCCGTGCCGCGATCAAGCGCTATTACGAGGAGGTGCCGCAGGGCCAGCAGCACCGCTTCCCGCAGCGCCTGGAAGACCTGCTGCTGGACAGGCGTTGGCCGACCGTGCAGCGCCATCTGCGCCGCCTGTACCTGGACCCGATGACCGGCAGCGCCGACTGGGCGCTGGTGCCGGCGCCGGGCGGCGGCATCCTCGGCGTGCACAGCCGCTCGACCGCCGCGCCGCTCAAGCGCCAGGGCTTCGGCCGCCTCGACACCGCGTTCGAGGACGCCACCACCCTGGCCGACTGGCGCTTCGTCTACCGCGTGGCCGAGGAAGAGGGCGCCGAGGCCACGCAGCCGGTCGCGCCCGGCGCCTTGCCCACGGTGCCGCTGTCGGCGCTGCCGCAGTTCCGCACCGGCGCGCCGTCGAACGCGAGGTAGGTCGCGCCGTCGGCCGCCTCTGCCACGAAAGCGATGCGCCCGTCCACCGCGACGAAGCCGCGCGGGAAGGCGCCGGCCGCGCCGGCGCGCTCGTCGCGCAGCAACTGCACGTCCTGCGGCTGGCCGCGGGTCTGCCACACCTCCATGCCCAGGCGGCCATCGTCGGCGGCGAAGACGATGCGTTCGCCCAGCCGCGTGAAGGCCCAGGCGTTGGAATGGCCGGGGCCGGGGTGGATGTCCGCCAGCAAGCGCGTGCCTGCGGCCGTGCCGTCGCTGATCCAGGGCTCCACGCCGTGCACGCCGTCGTAGGCGGCGAACACCACCTGCTCGCCCAGCGCGGTGAGATGGCTGGGCAGCGCATTGGCCAGGCCAGGCCGGATATCGGCCACCAGGGCCGTGCCCTCGGCGCTGCCATCGCTGCGCCACAGCTCGATGCCGTGGCGGCCGTCGTCGGCGGCGAACCAGAGCCAGCGGCCGGCCTGCACCAGGTGGCGCGGCTGCGCGCTGTCGCGGCCGGGCCGGATGTCGCGCACCAGCTGCGTGCCCGCGGCCGTGCCGTCGCTGCGCCACAGCTCGCGGCCGTGGCGGCCGTCGTCGGCCGTGAAGAACAGCGTCTCGCCCACCCGCGTGAACTGCTCCGGGTTGGCATCGCCGTCGGCGCGGATGTCGCGCACGCGCCGGGTGCCGGCGGCCGTGCCGTCGCTGCGCCACAGCTCGGTGCCGCCTTCGGCGTCGTTGGCGCTGAACAGCAAGGCGCCGCCGAGCACGGTGAGCTGGCGCGGCAGACCGCCCGGCGCGCCGGGATGGATGTCGGCCACCAGGGCCGTGGTCTCGGCCGTGCCCTGGGTGCGCCAGAGCTCGAAACCGTGGCGGCCGTCGTCGGCCGAGAAGTACAGCGCATCGCCGAAAGCCACGAAGCCGTTGGGCAGCGCGCCCTCCGGCCCCGGGCGCAGGTCGGCCACGCGCACGGTGCCCGCCTCGCTGCCGTCGCTGCGCCACAGCTCCAGGCCATGCGTGCCGTCGTCGGCCGCGAAGTAGGCCTGGCCGCGCCACAGCGTGAGCCCGCTCGGGTATGAGCCGAGCGGGCCTGGCCGGATGTCGCGCACCAGGCGGCGGCTGCCGTCCTGCGCGTCGACGGCCCACAGCTCCGTGCCATGGCCACCGCCGCCCGCATCGGCGGCCAGCAGCAGCGTGCCGCCGGGCAGCGTGACCATGCCGCCCGGATGGCGCAGCGGGGCCGGATCGGCCTGCGCCGCGCCGTGCAGCACGGCGATGCCGGCCGCCAGCAGCGCCAGCCGGCGGCGCCAGGTGTGGGCCTGCCGCGCCATGCTCAGCGGCAGAACGGCACCAGGCCCATGGCCGACTTGATGCCGGCCACGACGTGCTTCTGGAACTCGGCCGCGCCGCGGAAGGTCGAGGGGTCCTCGGCGAAGGCACCGGCGTCGTGGCCCAGCGTGGTCACCCAGGAGCGGCCGCCGTCGTAGTACTGGCACCAGGACACGGGATGGAAGTTGCCGTGGCCCGGGTGCGTTCCGCGCTTGGTGGCCAGCGAGTTGGTGTCCACGGTCAGCAGGAACTTCACGTTGGTCGGGAACGGCATCAGCGTGTACCACTCGTCCTTGAAGCCGAAGTTGTCGGGCAGCATCTCGGTGGAGGCGTCGTTCTTGTTGACCACCTGCACCGTTCCGTCCTGGTTGGCACCGTGGTCGTAGAAGTTGGCATTGCCCAGCAGGCCTTCGTAGTAGGGCCAGTTGTATTCGGTGCCGAACGCGTTGTGGATGCCCACGAAGCCGCC
>NZ_QPJK01000004.1:161319-672436 GCF_003337555.1 Pseudorhodoferax soli
ACCGTGGTCGTAGAAGTTGGCATTGCCCAGCAGGCCTTCGTAGTAGGGCCAGTTGTATTCGGTGCCGAACGCGTTGTGGATGCCCACGAAGCCGCCGCCGCGGCGCATGTACTGGCGCAGCGCATGGCGCGCCGCATCGAGCTGGGTGCCGCCCGCGGCAGTCTTGGCGTGGTCCCAGAGAGCGTCGCGCGTGGGGCTCGCGAAGATGATGGCCTTGTAGCCGTTCAGGCTGGTCATGCGGGCCACGTCCTCGGTCCAGTCGGCCTGGATGCCTTCGGCCGCCAGCAGGCGGATCAGGCCGTTCTGCACGGCGTTGGCCGGGGCCAGGGCCGGGTTCAGGCCGGGGCCCAGGGCCGGGCCCAGGTTGGCATGGCGCGGACCGGCCGTGCGCGAGTAGATCAGCACCTTGTTGGGCGTGCTGGCGAATGCGCCCCAGTCGTTGTAGCACTTGGGGTCGGTGCCGCGGCAGACCTTGTAGTAGGGGTCGAGGCTGCCCGGTGCGGGAGCGCCGGTCTGGGCCTGGGCGGTGCCGGCCAGGAACAAGGCGGCGGCGGCGCCGAGGGCGCGGGTGGTACGGGACATGGTGTTTCCTTGGAACGAAGAGGTGGAAGCCGGACGGGGCGCGCTCATTTGCAGAAGGGCACCAGGCCCATGGCCGACTTGATGCCGGCGACGACGTGCTTCTGGAATTCGGCGGCGCCCGGGAAGGTCGAGGTGTCCTGCGCGAAGGCGCCGGCGTCGTGGCCCAGCGTGGTCACCCAGGAACGGCCGCCGTCGTAGTACTGGCACCAGGACACGGGATGCATCTTTCCGTGGCCCGGGTGCGTGCTGCGCTTGGTGGCCAGCGAGTTGGTGTCCACCACGGCCAGGAACTTCACGTTGGTCGGGTACGGCATCAGCGTGTACCACTCGTCCTTGAACGCGAAGCTGGCCGGCAGCATCGAGGTCGAGCTGTCGTTCTTGTTGACGATGCGCACGGTGCCGTTCTGGTTGGCGCCGTGGTCGTAGAAGTTGGCATTGCCCAGCAGGCCTTCGTAGTAGGGCCAGTTGTATTCGGTGCCGAACGCGTTGTGGATGCCCACGAAGCCGCCGCCGCGGCGCATGTACTGGCGCAGCGCATGGCGTGCCGCATCGAGCTGGGTGCCGCCCGCCGCAGTCTTGGCGTGGTCCCAGAGAGCGTCGCGCGTGGGGCTCGCGAAGATGATGGCCTTGTAGCCGTTCAGGCTGGTCATGCGGGCCACGTCCTCGGTCCAGTCGGCCTGGATGCCTTCGGCCGCCAGCAGGCGGATCAGGCCGTTCTGCACGGCGTTGGCCGCCACCAGCGGCGGATTCAGGCCGGCGGCCAGCGCCGGCCCCAGGTTGGCATGGCGCGGGCCAGCCGTGCGCGAGTAGATCAACACCTTGTTGGGCGTGTTGGCGAACGCACCCCAGTCGTTGTAGCAATTGGGGTTGGTGCCACGGCAGGCGTTGTATTGGGTGTCGAGGCTGCCCGGCGCGGGCGCCCCCATCTGGGCCAGGGCCGCGGACGACAGGCCCGCGCCGGCCAGCGCCACGGCGCAGGCAAGCATGCGGCGGCCGCCACTGCCATCGATTCTTCGATGCATGGAAATAATCCTTCAGAGAATTTGAGAAAACGAAGCTGCGCCTGTCGATAGGCGAATCTTCAGCACCCGGCTGACCGCTCAGGTACCGCGCATCTGGACTGGACGAATATGCCTCCCCCTTTCGTTATTCGCCTGATTTCATCGAATCAAGGCATGTGGAATACTTTTCCAATCCTGTTGTAAAAGACTTGGATCGTCAAGAGGGGAAGCATGGAAACATCTTCCAGCATGACTCGCTAGACTCGCGTGCCACCAATTTTTTGTGTCTTGACAACGGGTTGGGACGAAGGGGGCTTTGTAGATCCAACGACTTGGAGTGTTTATGCGCTTTTCCAGAATGAAAAAGTCCGCCGTGGCGGGATTGCTCGCGGCATGTGCCGTCATGGCACAGGCGGGGGTGGTCACCAGCACCCTTGGCGATTTCAGTACCGGTGACGATGTCTGGGGCTCCTGGCCATTGAGCCTGAATGCCGGGCAATTCAGTTTCTCGACGGCCGGCAATATCCTGTCGGCCACGCTGAGCGGCACCTTCGGCAACGGTTTCTCGAGCACGACGACCGAGGTGCTGGTCTACGGCGACGGCGTGCAGGTGGCCTATTGCTCGCTGTGGGACGACTGCGCGACCAACAGCGAGGTCAGCCCGCCCACCGCCTGGAGCTACACCTTCACGGGCGCCGAACTGGCGCTGCTGCAGGATGGCGCACTGAACCTGTCCGTCAGCAAGGAGTACGACGGCTACGTGAACCTGGGGAGCCTGGTGCTGACCGTGGTGAACGATGTGCCCGAACCGGCCAGCGCCGCCCTGCTGCTGGCGGGCCTGGCCGGGCTGGGATGGTCGCGCCGCGCACGCCGCCCGCAGGCCTGAAATAGCAAGGCCCGGCGCTGCCGGGCCTGGTGCTGGAAACGGCCCCCGCGCCCGCAGGCGCGGGGGCCGTTGCGCCTTCAGGCGCGTCGGCGGCGCAGGCCCAGCAGCGTCGCCAGGCCGGCACCGAACAGGGCCAGGCTGCCCGGCTCGGGCACTTCGGCGGCCTGGGCGCTGGCTTCGGCGCTGGCCGTGCCGGTCAGGTCGTAGTAGCCGAGCTGGCCGGCCAGCAGCGCGACGTCGAAGACCCAGGTGCCGCTGGCCACTGAGGTGCCGCTCACGGCGTCGAACGAGAACAGCTCCTCGTTCAGCGAGGTGGCGGAGCTGCCGTCGTAAGCCCCGGCCATCAGCGCCATCAGGGCATGGCCGTAATCGGCCAGCGGATCGGCCGCGTCGCCCTGCACCTCGATGCGCCAGCCGATGGTGAAGGTGACGGTGCCGTCTTCGGTCAGGCTGAACACGCCGGCCTGGTTGGCGTAGGCGCGGCTGGCGTGGGAAGGCAGGTCGGCCGGTTGCAGGTCGGTGCGCGTGGCCTCCGCGCTGCCCTGCGGCGTCTGGCCGCCGGTGGCGGCCGAGGCGCTGGCGTAGGACGTGGTCGCCGCTAGGGCCCGGCTGGCCCAGTTGCTCCAGTCGTTGGAAGCGCTGTCGTAGCCCAGCGTGCCGCCGCCGGACGCGGCTTCGGTGTCCAGCCGTTGGTACTGCTCGCCCGTGGCCCAGTTCAGCGCGCCGCTGGAGACGCTGTAGCCGAAGCTGGTGGTGTCGAAACGGGCGACGGCGGCCTGGCTGGCGGTGGCGCCGAGCGTGAGGGCCAGGGCCAGGCCGAGCGAGGTGATGCGGTGGGTCAAGTCATGTCTCCGGTGGTTTCGAAAGAGAAGACTGCGCCGCCCCCGGGCGGCGCAGCGGGGCGGGTGGCGCTCAGTAGACGACGACCTTGCCGGTCGAGCGCGGGTCGGTGCAGTCGTTGTAGAAGTACTCGCCGCGTTCGCTGAACGTGTACTGGAACGACTGGCCCGGTGCCAGCGGGCCGGCATTGAACAGGCCTTCGAAGAACTGCGTGGCGCAGTGCTGCTTGGCATTGGTGGCCGGGTTGTGGAAGGTCACCGTGGTGCCCACCGGCACGCGCAGGTGCTGCGGCGCCATCGCGTTCACGCCACCGGCTTCCGCCCCACCGACCTGGCCACCGGTCCACTGCCGCGCCAGGTTGACGGTGTTGTTGACCGTGCTGCCTTCGACCGCCGCCGCGTTGATCGGCCGGCGGATGACGGGCTTGGTCGGCTCGGCCGCCTGCGGCACGGTGCCGCCCACCTTGAAGGCCCACAGGTGGTCGCCGCGCTGGGCCGAGTCGCCGTAGGGGATGCCGGTGCCGCCGGCGTAGATGGCCATGTACTGCTCGCCGTTGACCTCGTAGGTGATCGGGCTGGCGCTGATCGCCGCACCGGTCTGGAAGCGCCACAGCTCGCGGCCGTTGAGCGCGTCCATGCCGAGGAGGTTGCCGTCGGGCTGGCCGATGAACAGCAGGTCGGAGGCGGTGGTCAGGATGCCGTTGCCGTGGGCCAGCGAATACGGCATGTCCTTCTTCCAGCGGATCTTGTTGCTCGCCGGATCGATGGCGACGATGCCGCCCGTCATCTCGGTGCCCAGCGGGCGCAGGCCGTTGCTGGACTCGGTCAGCGAGTGCGCCGAACTCACGTAGCCGAAGCCGGTGTAGACCAGCTTGGTGCTGTGGCTGAAGGACACATGGCTCCAGTCGCCGCCGCCGCCCTGGCCGGGGATGGACAGGACCGGTTCGTCCCAGTGCGCAGAGTAGAGGCAGCCGCGCTTGAAGTTGGGCACGGCGCGCGCCGGGCCGCTGTCGGTCACGCACAGCGGCGTCCAGGCGTCGCCGCGCGGATAGGGCTGCGTGGGCCAGGTGTTCTGGCGCGCGTCCTGCGGCACGGGCTTCTCGTCGATGCCCACGAGCGGCGTGCCGTCGGTGCGGTCCAGGATGTACCACATGGCCGTCTTGCTGCCGTAGATCACGGCCTTGCGCGGCTTGCCCTTGACGGTCACGTCCGCCAACACGGGCGCGTTGACGTTGTCCATGTCCCAGATGTCGTGGTGCACGGACTGGAAGTGCCACTTGTAGGCGCCGGTCTTGGCGTCGGTGGCGACGATGGAATTGGCGAACAGGTTCTGGCCCGGGCGCTGCGAGCCGTCCTGCGAGGAGCCGCCGCGCGCGTTGCCGAAGGTCCAGTAGACGAGGTTGAGCTCGGGGTCCACGGCCGGGTGGATCCACGGCGTGGCGCCGCTCTGCGGGCCGCCGCCCCAGGTGTCGTAGCCGAACTCGCCGGGGCCGGGGATGCCGAAGAAGTACCACTTGAGCTCGCCGGTGCCGGCATCGACGGCCAGCGCGGCACCGCGGGTGCCGTCGTTCGTGCCCAGGTAGAGCATGCCGTCGTGGTAGACCACGCCGACCTTGGCCACGTTGCCGTAGCCGTTGATGACCTTTTCCCAGACCACCTGGCCGGTGTCCTTGTTCAGCGCCACCACGGTGTTGCCGGTGGCGATGGTGTAGACCATGCCCTGGCCGATGGCCGGGCCGCGCCGCGTGATGGTGCCCTTGCCCGGGTAGACCCACTTGGTCTGGCCGGTCACGCCGTCGACCGCATGCAGCTTGCCCAGCGCCGATTCGATGTAGATCACGCCGTCCTTGACGATGGTCGTGCTCTGGTTGGTGCCGGTGGTGATGCCGCCTTCGATCTCGTTGAGCCAGATGGCGCCGAGCTGCTTGACGTTGGCCTTGTTGATCTGGCGCAGCGCCGAGTAGTTCTGGTTGCCCAGGTTGCCGCCGACCTTCTCCACGTCGCGCGTGGTGGCCGTGCAGCAGCCGGGGGACTGGCTTGCGGGCTGGGCCAGGGCCGGCGGCGCGGCGGCCAGGACGCCGAGCGTCATCATCAGGGAAGGTAAGAGCGCAAGGCGCATGCAGGTCTCCGGTGGTTGTGAAAATGGCGGCAGCGGCGGCGCCCCTGCAAAGGGGGCACCGGCTCTGGGTCGCGCGAGAGCACCGACCCAGATTCAGAAACTATTTCCATGTGGAATAGATTTCCATATTACGTGCCACCCTGGCTTTGCCACCTGGGGTAAACCTGTACGCAGATCGGCCGAATGCGCGGGTGGACGTGGGGCTTGACGGCGGGAGCCGGTCCGGCTTCGGGTGACAATCCCGGCCATGAGCAGCCCCCTGGAACGTTCCCTGTCCGTCCTTGAGTACCTGGCCGCGCGCCCGGAAGGCAAGGCCTTGTCGGCCGTCGCGCAGGACCTGGAACTGCCGCTGTCGGCCTGCCACCGGGTGCTGACCGAGCTGGTGCGCTGCGGCTATGTGCGCCAGATGCGCGACCACGGCGACTACGCGCTCACCACCAAGCTGGCCGCCCTGGGCTTGTCCTATCTCGGCGGCTCGGGCATCGTCGACATCGCCCAGCCCATCATCGACCGGCTGGCCGACGTGTCGGGCGAACTGGTGCGCCTGGCCATCGTCGATGGCGACCGGCTGACCTTCGTGGCCAAGGCGCAGGGCGCGCGATTCGGCCTGCGCTACGACCCGGACATGGGCATCGACCTGCGCCTGTCGTGCAGCGCCGGCGGCCATGCCTGGCTCATGACGCTCTCCGAGGAGCGCGCGCTGGAGCTCGTCGTCAGGCAGGGCTTCGGCGAGCCGGCGGCCTACGGCCCGCGCGCCCCCACCACCTGGAAGGCGCTGGAGCAGGTGCTGCAGGAAGACCGCGCGCGCGGCTTCTCGCTGATCGAAGAGGTCTACGCGCCCGGCATGAACGCCATGGGAGCGCCGGTGCAGCGGCGCGGCGAGGACACCATCGGCGTGATCACCATCGCCGGCCCGGCGATCCGGCTCACCGCGGCGCGCATGCAGGAATTGGGCGCGCCCCTGAACCAGGCGGCTGGCGAGCTGGCCATGGCCAGCACCGCCTCGCCGATCTTCGTGCGGCAGGCCGCCGCGCGCCAGGCGCCGGCCTGAACCCTAGGGCCGGCCGAGTTCTACGATGCCGTCGACGAACTCCTTGATCGACTGCTGGGCCTTGACCTCGATGGCCGTGAACTCCACCGGGTAGCCGTACTGCCCGTCGGCCTGCGGCACCACGCGCAGCACCTTGGCGTAGATCTCGGTCAGCTCGCGGCCCATCATCGACAGCGAGAGCGCGAAGCAGATGTCGTCGAAGGCCTGCAGTGCCACAGCGCTGCGCACGAACATGCCGCCGTAGCTGAGGTCGGTGATGCGGCCGTCGAGCGTGCGCGTTCCCACCGCCTTGCCCTTGAGCCGGCGGAACACGAGCGGCATGTCGACCTCCACCCGCGGGCTGTTGCGGATCTCGCGCTTGGGCGCCACCAGCCGGTGCGGGCGCTGCGTGGCCTGCAGCTCGTACATGCGCACGGTCTCGCGCTTGCCCTTGACGCTGACCTCGTTGACATCGCCCGTCTCGATGAAGCCCTGCGCCTGTTGCCAGGTGGCCTCGGACAGCAGGATCTGCCCGCGCAGGCTGTGCGCCTCGATGCGCGAGGCCAGGTTGACCTGGTCGCCGATGACCGTGTACTCGCTGTGCAGGCGCGAGCCGAGCTGCCCGGCCACGACTTCGCCGGTGTTGATGCCGATGCCCATGAACCAGGGCGCCATGCCGCGGGCGCGGTTGTCGGCGTTGATCTCGTCCATCGCGATCTGCATCTCGATGGCGCAGGCGATGGCCGAGACGATGTCTTCCTCCAGCGCCTCGGGCGCGCCGAACAGCACCATGATCGCGTCGCCCATGAACTTGTCGATGGACCCGCCCCAGCGCAGGATGATGTCGGTCATGCGCGCGAGATAGCGGTTCAGCGCCTCGACCATGGCCAGCGCGGAATGCTGCTCCGCCAGCGCCGTGAAGCCGCGCAGGTCGGACAGCAGGATGGTCACGCGCCGCAGGTCGGCCGCGGCATCGGCATGCTCCACGCTGTCGATCACGTCGGCGATGCGCGCGTGTGCGTCCGGCTGCTGCAGGGCACCTGTCTCGGCCAGGGCCAGCAGGCGCTCGGCAAGCTGCTGGCGGTGGATCTGTTTCATGCTGGAGGGGGTGTGGCGGTGTCGCCAAAGTGGCGACGGGCGAGTGTAGGCTCGCTAAGCTGCAGCGCTTTCCCCTACACCGAGCGAGACATTCCATGCAGACCCAAGACCTGTTCTCCCTGGCCGGCCGCACCGCCCTCGTCACTGGCGGCTCGCGCGGCATCGGCCGCATGATCGCCGAGGGCTTCCTCGCGCAGGGCGCGCGCGTCTACATCTCGGCGCGCAAGGGCGAGGCCTGCACCCAGGCCGCGCACGAGATGGCCGCGCTGGGCCACTGCATCGCGCTGCCGGCCGACGTGTCCAGCGTGGCAGGCGCGCGCGCGCTGGCCGATGCCTTCGTGGCGCTGGAGCCGCGGCTGGACATCCTCGTCAACAACGCCGGCGCGGCCTGGGGCGAGCCCTTCGACGATTTTCCCGAGGCCGGCTGGGACAAGGTCGTCAACCTCAACCTCAAGGCGCCCTTCTTCCTGACCCAGGCCCTGGCCGCGCCGCTGCGGCTGGCGGCCCAGAGCCGGCCGGCCAAGGTCATCAACATCGCCTCCATCGACGGCCAGGGCGTGAACCCGCTGGAGACGTACTCCTACGCCGCCAGCAAGGCCGGCCTCATCCACCTCACCAAGCGCATGGCCTTGCGGCTGATCGAGGACAACATCGTCGTCAGCGCCATCGCCCCGGGCGCCTTCGCCTCGGAGATGAACCGCGCCGCGCGCGACCAGGGCGAGGAAGTGGCCCGGCGCATCCCGGCCAAGCGCATCGGCCAGCCCGAGGACATGGCGGCCGCTGCCATCTACCTGGCCTCGCGCGCAGGCGACTATGTGGTCGGCACCACACTCACCGTGGATGGCGGCGTGCTGCTCGTGCGCTGAACAGAATTTGGGGCTGGCTGGCGCAGAATGTGCGCATGAGTGATCTGCTGCTGAATACCCCCGATCCGCGCGAGCCCCTGCAGGCTTCGTTCAGCGACGCCGCCAACCCGCTGGGCCTGGACGGCATCGAGTTCATCGAGTACGCCACCTCCAAGCCCCAGGCGCTGGGCCAGGTGCTGGAGATGATGGGTTTCCGCCCCATCGCGCGGCACCGTTCGCGCGAGATCCTGCTGTACCGCCAGGGCGGGCTCAACATCGTCGTCAACGCGCACGCTGCCGACGCGCCCGGGGCCAGCCAGGAGGTGCCGACGATCTCCGCCGTCGCGCTGCGCGCGCGCGATGCGCGGGCCGCGTACCGCTACGTGCTGGAGCGCGGTGCCTGGGCCGTGCCCACGCACGCCGAGGTCATGGAGCTGAACATCCCGGCCATCCACGGCGCGGGCGGCAGCCGCATCTACTTCGTCGACCGCTACAAGGAGTTCTCGATCTACGACGTGGACTTCGTGCCGATCCCCTCTGTCGAGCAGCAGCCGGCACCGACGGCCGGCATCCACTTCTTCGGCGTGGTGCAGTACATCGGCCCGGGCCGCAGCAACGACTGGATCGAGTTCTACCGCGAGCTGTTCGGCACCGAGCTGATCCCCGACGACCTGCGCTTCGGCATCATGCCCAAGGGCACCTTGCTGCGCACGCCGGCGCTGGACGCGACGCAGCGCTTCATGCTGCAGCTGGTCGAGCCCGAGCCGCATGTGCTGGACACCGGCGAGAAGCTGCAGCGCATCGGCCTGGGCGTGCCCGACGTGCTGGCCGCCGTGCAGGCGCTGCGTGCGCTGGGCGTGGAGTTCGTCGAGACGGCAGCCGCCCACACCGAACGGCGGGGGGCCATCACCAAGACCTACCTGGGTTCGGTGGTGTTCGAACTCGTCCACAGCGGCGGGGAGTGACCAGCATGCGGCTGCACACCGAGGGCAACTTCGAAGGCTTCGGCATGGACACGATCACGCTGGCCGGGCCGCTGGAGGCCAAGCTGGCCGCCATGCGCGGCGCCGGCTTCACGCAGGTCATGCTCAAGGCCAACGACCTGGTCGGCCACCCGGGCGGGCTCGACGCTGCCGTCCAGGCAGTGAAGGACAGCGGCCTGCGCGGCACGGGCTTCCAGGTGCTGCGCGATTTCGAGGGCCTGTCGGGCCACCTGCACCACTACAAGGTGGACATCGCCAAGAGCATGCTGGAGATGTGCGCCGCGCTGGGCTGCACGGTGCTGCTGGCCTGCTCGTCGACCTCGCGCCACGCCACGCAGGATCTGGATGCGATCGCGCGCGACCTGCGCAAGCTGGCCATGCTGGCCGTGCCGCTGGGCATCAGGATCGCCTACGAAGGCCTGTCGTGGGGCCACACGGTCAACGAGTTCACGACCGCCTGGGACGTGGTCTGCCGCGCCGACTGCCCCAACCTGGGCGTGGGCATCGACTCCTTCCACGTGCTGGCGGCCAAGACCCCGCTTTCGGAGATCGACTACCTCGACCCGAGCAAGATCTTCCTCGTGCAACTGGCCGATTTCCTGTGGCAGGACACGCCGACCTTCGAGGAACGCATGGCCACGGCGCGCACCATGCGCGTGTTCCCTGGCGAAGGCGTGCACAGCGAGCAGGTCGTCGAACTCGTGCTGCGGCTGGACAAGCTGGGCTACCGCGGCGACTACAGTTTCGAGGTCTTCAACGACGACTTCCTCAACCTGCCGCTACCCACGGTGGCGGAACGGGCGCGCAAGTCGGCGCTGTGGCTGGCCGAGGATGTGCTCAAGCGCTCGGTGCCGCTGCCGGGGCAGATGCGCTTGAAGGCGATGGTGGGGTGACGCACGCGCGTCGGTGACCGGCGCGCACAACGCATTCGTTTGTCGAAATCGCTCCTCTCGATCGTCGTCAGAACGGCGCTCTCATCCGCGCGCCTCTACCCGCAGCGCAGAAACGACCGAAAGGATTCGACATGGCAGCCCCGGAAGCAACACAAGGCCCGGCCTCCTACTTCCCTTCCATCGAGAAGAAGTACGGCAAGCCCATCGCCCACTGGATGCAGGTCATCCAGCAGGCGGGCGCCCTCAAGCACATGGAGCTGGTCAACCGGCTCAAGACCGAATACCAGCTGGGGCACGGCCATGCCAATGCCCTGGTCGCCTGGTATCTCGCCAGGCAATAGCCAGCACCATGCCTGGTCCCATGGCCATGCCGCACCATCCGCCCACACATGCCCCCTGAATTCACGCCCGTCACGGCCGTGGCGCTCCCTGCGCAGTCGCGCATCGCCAACGCCTATGCGTCGGTCAACCTGGCCGATGCGTTCTCGATCCGGCTGCCTCCGAACGCATCCGGCGACCCTGAGGTGTTGGCCCGCTTCATCTTCTCGCACCAGGCACCCTGGGTGGGCCGTCTCATGCGGGTGCGAGACGCGCTGGTGGCGGGCTTCGGCCTCAAGACGGGCAAACATCTCGCTGCGCTGGGCGGCAGCGCCAGCCGGAGCCGGGTGGGCATCTTCAAGGTGTACAGCACCAGTGCATCGGAAATCGTGCTGGGAGAGGACGACCAGCACCTGGACTTCAGGGTGTCGGTGCTGTGCACGGGCGAGCCGGCATCGGAAGGCGGGCGTCAGCTCGTCGTTTCCACCGTGGTGCATTGCCACGACCGTCTGGGCCGGGCCTACATTCTTTTGATCGCGCCGTTCCACCGGCAGGTCGTCCGGTCCAGCCTGCGCAGCGCGGCACGCAAGGGATGGCCGCAGGCCACGGGCGCGTGAAACGGCTTGGCTGTCGCTGCCACCGGCGCCGACGGCGTGGCCGGCCCGAGCTGCCCACTAGCTCAGCAGCGACCCGTGCGCCGTGTGCGTCAGCACCTCGCCCTGGTGCCAGCGCTGGGCCCAGTGCAGGAAGTCCGCGGACGGCATCGGCTTGCTCATGAAGTAGCCCTGCCCCTCGTCGCAGTTCAGTGCACGCAGCTGGCGCCAGATGAGCGCGTTCTCCACGCCTTCGGCCACCACCGTCAAGCCCAGGTTGTGGGCCAGGTCCACGGTCGACCGCACGATCTTGGCGTCGTCCTCGTCCTTCTCCATGTTCATGACGAAGGACTTGTCGATCTTCAGTTCGTCCACCGGCAGGCGCTTGAGGTAGGCCAGCGACGAATAGCCGGTGCCGAAGTCGTCGATGGAGAGCTTGAAGCCACGGTCGGACAGGCGCTGCAGCACGGCCTGGGCGCGCTGCGGGTCGTCCATGATGGCGCTCTCGGTGATCTCCAGGCAGAAGCCGGTGGCCGGCACGCCGTGGCGATCGAGGATGGCGTCCAGCCGCGCCGGGAACTCCAGGTCGAGCAGGTCGCGCGTGGAGAGGTTCACGGCAATGCGCAGCGTGCCTGCGCCGATCTGCGCCAGCAGGCCGGCGGCAGCATCGAACACCCACAGCGTGAGTTGGCTCACGAAGCCGGTCTGCTCCGCGAACGGGATGAAGTCCAGCGGCGGCACCAGTCCGCGCTCGGGATGCTGCCAGCGCACCAGGGCCTCGGCCGCGACCACGGCGGAATCCGCCAGCCGCAGCTTGGGCTGCATGAACAGGCGCAGTTCGTTGCGTTCGACGGCGCGGCGCAACTCGCTGAGCAGCGACAGGGTCTGCACGCTGCCGGCGTCCAGCCCGGCGTCGTAGAGCTGCACGGTGGTGGTCTTGGACTTGGCCGCGTACATGGCGACCTCGGCGCGCGAGAGCAGCGTGTCGGTGTCGGCGGCATGCTCGGGCCAGCAGGCGATGCCCAGGCCGGCGGAGATGTCCACCGTCTGCTCGCCCAGCGCCAGCGGCTGCTCGAAGCCCTTGGCAATGCGCTGGGCCACCTGCTGCGCGATGGCCGCGCCGCTGTCGGCCAGCAGCACGGCGAATTCGTCACCCCCCAGGCGCGCCACCATGTCGCTGCTGCGCAGGCCCTGCTCGGTCAGGCGCGTCGCCACGGCCTTGAGCAGCTGGTCGCCCAAGGCGTAACCCATCACGTCGTTGACATGCTTGAAGCGGTCCAGGTCCAGCATCAGCACGGAGAGGCTGCGCGGCGGGGTCTCGCCGCGGCGGCGCGCGATCTCCTCTTCCACCGCCTCGCGAAAGCGCGCGCGGTTGGGCAGGCCGGTCAGCCGGTCCCAGTACGCCAGGTGGCGGATCTCGGCCTGCTGGGCGGCGATGTCCACGCGCATGGTGTCGAAGGCACGCGCCAGGCCGCCAATCTCGTCGGCGCGCTCGGTGTGCTGCAGCGGCTGGTCGTAGCGGCCCCGGCCGAGTTCGCCCGCGGCCGACACCAGCGCGCGCAGCGGCGTGGTCACGCGGCGTGCGGTCACCACGCTGCCAGCGCCGAACAGCAGCACGCCCAGCGCCGTGATCCAGGCCAGCGCCACCTGGGCCTGGCGGAAGGGCGCCACCACCTCGTTCACCGAGCGCAGCAGAACGGTGTAGACGGCGGTGTCGGCGCTGGTGTCGAGCGCAACCCCGCGCGCCAGCAGCATGTCGTCGTCCACCGGCAGCTCGGCAGGCTGGCCGCCGGCTTGCTGCAGGGCCTGCAACGCGCGCGGCGCCAGCGTGGTGGCCAGCACGCGGGGCGGCTGGCCGGGCGAGCGGCCGAACAGGGCCAGCTGCACGTCCGACAGCGCACGCATGTCTTCCAGAAGGCTCTGGTTCAGCGGGAAACCCATCAGCACCCAGCCCACGACGAGCGGCGCGCGCATGGGCACCAGCACGAACTGGAAGGCCTCGCCGCCCACCAGTGCGATGCGGTAGGCGTTCGGGTCCTCGGCCAGCGCGCGCAGGGGGCTGGCCAGCACCGAATGCAGCGCGGCGGCGTTCTGGCCTTCCGCGACGGCCCGCAGCTGCAGCTGCGTGTCCAGCAGCGCGGTGGCGGTGGCCCCGATGCGCGCGCCGTGGTTCTCCAGTGCCGAGGCGATGGTGTCCAGGTCGGCGCTGCCGACGGCGGCCCGAAAGCCGTAGTCGGCGGCCAGCAGCGAGGCGCCCTGGTTGAGCTTCTGCGCGTTCTGCTCCAGCAGGCGCAGCCACACGCGCTCGCCCACGCGCAATTCCTGCGCGACCTGGCGGCGCGCGCTCTGGTCGATGGCGATGCGCACCACGCTGAACACCGCCGCCTGGACCACCAGCAGGAGCACCAGCGACAGCAGCACGATGCGGGACGACAAGCCGCCCGGCAGCGACCAGGCCCGCCAGTTCATGGTGTCACGCCGGCGAGCTTGAACACGGTGGCCTGGTCGTTCGGGTTGACGGTGAAAGCCTGGTCGGCCGCCGGCGCGCCCACGGCCAGGCCGGGGTGCCACACGCGCAGGCGGTAGCTGCCGGCCGGCACGTTGGCCAGCGACACCTGGCCGCCGGCGGCGCTGCGGCCGAAGTGAGGGGTCTCGACGATCACCACCCACGCGGCCATCTGGTCGTGGATGTTGCAGCCCAGCACCGCGATGCCGGGCTTGTCGAACACCACCGGACTGGCCGGCGTGCCGATGTACAGCTTGAGCTCGAAGGTCTTGACGGGAGAGAACGAGTAGACCTGGTGGCGCACCGTGTCCTGGTTGGGGAACGTGACGGAACTGCCCACCGTCACCACCGTCACCGCGGGCTCGAAGCGCTTGGCGCGCTGCGCGATCTCGGCGCCGGCCACCGGCTTGGCCTGCGCACGCGCCTCGCGCGATTCAAGGAAGACCACGGCGTCGGCAAGCGGCTTGCCCGCCGTGTCCTGCACCGTGACCTGGACGGTGCCGGCCGCCGCACCGCAGGCCAAGGTGGCGGCCGCCAGGCCAGCCAGCCAACCAGGTACCGAACGCATCGTGCGCATGAACACCCCGAGCGCGCGCAGCTCAGGGCTCGATGGCCATGCCCAGCAGCGGGCCGCCATCGGCCACCGTGCCGACGAAGCGCGCACGCCCGGTGTCCAGGTCGACCTGGTAGAGCTTGGTCTTGGTGTCGCTGGGCGTACGCAGCGCCGCGAAGGCGGCGTTCGACACGTCGGCGATGTCCAGCGTGGCGTCGGCCAGCTCACCCAGCCCCAGCGGACCCACGGTGCGCAGCTGGCCGGTGTTGGGCGAGACCACCGGCGTCGTGCCTTCCTTGGAGCCCTGCATCACCAGCACGCCCAGGCGGCGGTCGATGGCGTAGTTGGTGGTGATCTTCTCGTCCTGCTTGTTGTAGGTGTAGCCGGCCGCCACGAGGGCCGGTGCCTTTCCCGCGTTCACGTCGCCGGCCACGTAGGCGAGGGTGCCGTCGGGTTGCACGCCGTCCAGGTTGGGGTTGCCGTCGACCACGGCACCGGTCTCCGGGTGCAGGCGCAGGTTCTGGCCGCCCTCGCCCACCACACGGATGCGGTCCGCAGACGGATTGAAGTCGAAACCGAACAGCGGGCCGGCCAGCGGCAGCACCGCCGGCGACGCGCCGACCTGCGCCAGCGCGCCGGTGCTGGTGTTCAGGGTGTACAGCCGGCCCTGGCGCGACAGCGCGAACAGCACGCCGCGCGAGACGCGGTAGTCGATGCCGACCAGCGCATCGCCGGCGGCCACGCCGGTGACCGGCTTGCGGCTCAGCACACGCTGCGGCTGGCCGGCGTTGAAGCTGATGAGTTCGTTGCCCGCGGTGACGGCGAACACGTTCTCCTTGCGCAACGCACCAACCGGCTCCGGCATGCTGGCGCAGCCCATCAGGACGGTCGCCCCCGCGGCGGCAAGGCCCAGGCGAAGGCAGGGAAACGGGAAGGACATGGCGCGCTCCAATGATTTGTCTCTATCTTGACCGGATTATTCTCAAGATATAGGCAGAACGGCGCAACAATTTGGCAGCACCCGCAGGCGCCGTCCCGGTATTGCACGCACCGTCGCGTGCGCGCAGCAGTGGCTGCCGGCGGGTCAGGCCTGCCGCGCCTTGGCGTGCGTCACAGCCGTGCGCAGGCCCAGCAGGTAGCTGTCCACGCCGAACCCGGCGATCTGGCCCTGGGCGATCTCGGCCAGCACCGAGTGGTGGCGGAAGGCCTCGCGGGCATGCACGTTGGACATGTGCACCTCGACGATGGGGCACTGGAGGATGGCCAGCGCATCGCGGATGCCATAGCTGTAGTGCGTCCACGCGCCGGCGTTGATGACGATGGCGTCCACGCCCTCGGTGTGCGCGGCATGGATGCGCTCGACCATCGCGCCTTCGAAATTGCTCTGGAAACACGCGACCTCGGTGCCGAGTTCCTGGCCCAGCGCCACGAGCTGCGCGTCGATCTCGGCCAGCGTCGTGGTGCCGTAGGTCTTGGGGTCGCGCTTGCCGAACATGTTGAGGTTGATGCCGTGCAGCGTGAGGATCTTCATGCGGTGTCCTTGGGGAGTGGGTACGGGGGACTGGCGCCCCCCCCGGGCTGCAAGCTTACTTGCGCACCTTGGCGAGCTCGGCCTGCAGCTCGGCCACCACGTCCTGGCCCACGGTCACGGCGTGCTTGGCCGTCACCGGGCGCATCTTGTCGCGCAGCTTGGCCAGTTCGGCGGGCGGCAGCTCG
The DNA here is from genome assembly GCF_003337555.1 of Pseudorhodoferax soli. GTDB lineage: Bacteria > Pseudomonadota > Gammaproteobacteria > Burkholderiales > Burkholderiaceae_C > Pseudorhodoferax > Pseudorhodoferax soli. The sequence continues at coordinate 177,282 of NZ_QPJK01000004.1, forward strand.
GTGACCTGCATGCCGTTCTTCTTCATGTTGTCCAGCGCGATGGCGACCTGTTCGCGCGCCTGCTGGCGCTGGTACTTCGTGGCTTCGACGGCCGCGTCGGCCACGATCTTCTGCTGCGCAGGCTGCAGGCTGTCCCAGAACTTCTTGCTGATCAGTACCGACTGCGGGTTGTACTGGTGGTGGCTCAGCACCACGTGCTTCTGCACCTCGTAGAACTTGTTGGCGTTGATCACCGTGACCGGGTTCTCCTGGCCGTCGATGGCCTTTTGCTCCAGCGCGGCATAGACCTCGGGGAAGGGCAGCGGCGTGGGGTTGGCGTCCAGCGCCTTGACCCAGTCCACGTTGATGGGGTTGGGGATCACGCGCAGCTTGAGGCCGGCCAGGTCTTCGACCTTGGTGATCGGGCGCTTGCTGTTGGTGATGTCGCGAAATCCCAGCTCGAAGTAGGACAGGCCGATCAGGCCCTTGTCCTTCAGCTTGTCGTGCAGCTTCTTGCCGAAGGGGCCATCGACGATGGCCTCGGCCTCGGCGTTGCTGCCGAACATGAACGGAAAGTCATAGACCGCGAACTCCTTCACCTGGCTGGCGAGGATGCCGGAGTTCATGGTCGCCATCTCCAGCGTGCCGCCCTGGATGGCCGAGACGTTGGCCTGGTCGCTGCCCAGCGTGCCGCCGGGGAACAGGTTGACCTTGAGCTTGCCGCCCGACTTGGCCGCCACGATCTCGGCGAACTTCTCCATCCCCATCACCAGCGGATGCCCCTTGGGGTTCTGCGTGGCGAACTTGATGGTGCGGGTGTCCTGCGCATGGGCACCGGACGCGGCCATCACGGTGGTCACGGCGGCAGCCACCAGGGTCTTGAGCATGAGGCGTTTCATGGGTGTCTCCAGTGAAGAAAAAGGATGGGGCAAGGCTCAGCCCGCCAGCCAGCGCGCCGGCACGGTGACGATGGCGGGGAACATGACCATCAGGAACATCAGCAAGAACTGCGCGATCATGAACGGCCACACGCCCTTGGTCACCTGGTCCATGCTGATCTTGCCGACGCCGGCCACGGTGTTGAGCACGGTGCCCACCGGCGGCGTGATCAGGCCGATGGCATTGTTCATGATGAACAGCACGCCGAAGTAGACCGGGTCGATGCCGGCGGCCTTGACGATGGGCATCAGCACCGGCGTCAGGATCAGGATGGTGGGCGTCATGTCCATGGCGGTGCCCACCACCATCACCAGCACCATGATGGCGGCCATCAGCACACGCGGGTTGTCCATCAGCGGCTGCAGCAGGCTGACGATCTGGTCGGGCAGCTGCGCCACGGTGATCAGCCAGGCGCTGACCATGGCGCCGGCCACCAGGAACATGATCACGGCGGTGGTCTTGGCCGCGGCCAGGAACAGGCCGAACAGCTGGTTGAACTTGAGCTCGCGGTAGACGAAGACCGAGATCACCAGGGCGTAGACCGCCGCCACCACGGCCGCCTCGGTGGGCGTGAACACGCCGAATTTCAGGCCCACGATCACGATGATGGGCAGGCCCAGCGCGAACAGTGCGTCCTTGAACGCGGCGGCGATCTCGGCCTTGTTGCGGCGCGGCTGCGGCGCGACGTTCTCGCGCCGGCCGAGCCACCACCAGGTGAAGCACAGGGCCGCGCCGAGCAGCACGCCCGGCACGATGCCGGCCAGGAACAGCTTGGAGATCGACACGTTGGCGGCCACGCCGAAGATCACGAAGCCGATGGACGGCGGGATCACGGGCGCGATGATGCTGGCCGATGCCAGCAGGCCGGCCGAGCGTGCCTTGTCGTGGCCGGCGGCCACCATCATCGGCAGCAGCAGGGCGGACAGCGCGGCCGCGTCGGCCACGGCCGAGCCCGACAGCGCCGCCATCATCACGGCCGCGCCGATGGCCACGTAGCCCAGGCCGCCGCGCACGTGGCCGACCAGCGCCATCGCGAACTGCACGATGCGGCGCGACAGTCCACCGGCGTTCATGATCTCGCCGGCCAGCATGAAGAAGGGCACGGCCAGCAGCGGGAAGCTGTTGGCGCCTTCAATCAGGTTCTGCGCCAGGATCTGCGCGTCGAACATGTCCATCTGCACCATCAGCGCCGCGCCGCTGGCGAGCAGCGCGAACGAGATCGGCACGCCAATGGCCATGGCCAGCAGCAGGGAGCCCAGGAAGATCGTGATGGTCATGCTTGGTCCTCGTTCTCGCGCACGCCGATCAGTTCGTTGTCGGACATGCGGCCCGCCAGCAGGCGCACCAGGTTGAGCACCAGCACCGGCGCCGCGAGAACCGCGAACACCATGCCGCTGGCGTAGAAGTAGCCCATGGAGGCTTCCATGACCGCGCTGGTCGAATCCCAGTTGATCTTCACCTGCTGCCAGGCGCCATCGAAGATCAGCCAGCAGATCCAGCACATCAGCACCAGGCTCAGGAACAGGCAGGCCTTCTGGCCGCCGCGCGGCAGCCGCACGATCAGCGAATCGGTGCCCAGGTGCCCGCGCTCGTGCAGCGCCACCACGGCGCCCAGGAAGGTCATCCAGACGAAGAGCCAGCGCGACAGCTCTTCGGACAGCGTCAGCCCCGAGTTGAAGACATAGCGCATGACCACGTTGCCGAACACCATGACCACCATCAGCGCCAGGCTGGCGACCATCAGCCAGCCGAGCAGCCGGCAGTACGTGTTGATGAATTTCTCGACCACGGGGCGTCTCCTGAATAACCCCGTAATGTACGAACTGGTTAGTTCTAGTCCGCTCGGTGAATACCCTAGTGCATCACCACATCCAGGCGCAGGCAGCTACGCCGTGACGAACCGCAGCACCGTCTGCACCACCGACTCGCGCCGCGCCGCCACCACCTCCGGCGCGGTGTAGTCGCGCTTGAAGATCAGCCCGAACGTGTGCCGGTTGGCCACGTTGAAGAACGACAGGGCGGAGATCGTCGCGTGCAGGTCGATGGCGTCCAGGCCGGGCCGGAACACGCCTGCGGCCAGGCCGCGCGCGTAGAGGCCCTCGATGGCCGAGATCGCCGGCACGTTGAGCTGCTGGATGCTCTGGCTCTGCGCCATGTAATGGCCGCGCTGCATGTTCTCAGCCATCACCACGCGGATGTAGGGCTCGGTGTCCAGGTGGTGGTCGAAGGTGAATTCCACCAGCCGGCGCAGCGCGGCCTCGGGCGGCATGTCGTCCAGATGCAGGTCGGCCTCGGTGGCGCGCATGGCACGGTAGCTCTCCTCCAGCACGGCCAGGTACAGGCCCTCCTTGCTGCCGAAGTAGTAGTAGATCATCCGCTTGGAGGTCTGCGTGGCCGCGGCGATCTGGTCGATGCGCGCGCCGTCCAGGCCCTTCTCGGCGAACTCCGTCAGCGCCACGTCCAGGATGTCGGCCATGGTGCGCGCGGGGTCGTTCGTGCGGCTTGTCTCCTTGGCGCGCTTGGCCACGGGCCGCGCGCCGGCAGCACGGCGCCGGGAATGTACCGTCTGGTTCATTCCCGCAGTATAGGAAGCGCGCCGATCAGTCGTCCAGCAGCCGCACGCGCACGCTCTTGCCCTTGATGCGGCCGCGGTCGAGCCGGCTGGCGGCCTGCGGCGCGATGTCCCGCGCCACCGCCACATAGGTCGAGAACTCGTTCACGTCGATCTTGCCGATCTGCTCGCGCGTGAAGCCGGCCTCGCCGGTCAGCGCGCCCAGCACGTCGCCCGCGCGGATCTTCTCCTTGCGTCCGCCCTGGATCTGCAGCGTGGCCATGGGCGGGGGCGGGGGCATGCCTTCGTCGCGCAACGCGGCCAGCGGCTCGAACTGCGTGGGCCGGCCCTGCAGCTGCTCGATGCGGCCCACGCGGCCCATCTCGTCCATGCTCGCCAGGTTCAGGGCCAGGCCCTTCTCGCCAGCGCGGCCGGTGCGGCCGATGCGGTGCACATGCACCTCGGGGTCGGGCGTCACGTCCACGTTGACGACGGCGCCCAGGCGCGCGATGTCCAGCCCGCGCGCGGCCACGTCGGTGGCCACCAGCACATTGGCGCTGCGGTTGGCAAAGCGCACCAGCACCTGGTCGCGCTCGACCTGTTCGAGCTCGCCGTACAGCGCCAGCGCCGCAAAGCCATGGCCGCGCAGCACGGCCAACAGGTCGCGGCACTGCTGCTTGGTGTTGCAAAAGACCAGCGCGTTCTCCGGCCGGTGGTGGCGCAGCAGGCGCACCACGGCATCGAGCCGCGCGCCCTCGGCCACCTCATACCAGTGCTGGGTGATGTGGCTCACGTCCTGGCGCTTGTCGACCGTGATCTGCTGCGGGTCGCGCAGGAACTGGCGCGCCAGTTGCGCGATGCCCTCGGGGTAGGTGGCCGAGAACAGCAGCGTCTGGCGGTCCGCCGGGCAGCGCCGGGCCACGGCGGCGATGTCGTCCATGAAGCCCATGTCCAGCATGCGGTCGGCCTCGTCCAGCACCAGCGTGCGCAGGCCGTCCAGCACCAGGTGGCCGCGCTCCAGGTGATCGAGCACGCGGCCCGGCGTGCCGACGACGATGTGCGCGCCATGCTCCAGGCTGGCGGTCTGGTTGCGCAGCGGCACGCCGCCGCACAGCACCACCGTCTTGATGTTGTCCTGCGCACGGGCCAGGCGGCGCAGCTCCTGCGCCACCTGGTCGGCCAGTTCGCGCGTGGGGCACAGCACCAGCGCCTGCACGCCGAAGAAGCGCGGGTTCAGCGCCGCCAGCAGCGCCAGGCCGAACGCGGCGGTCTTGCCGCTGCCGGTCTCGGCTTGAGCGATCAGGTCGCGGCCCGCCAGGGCCAGCGGCAAGCTGGCGGCCTGGATGGGCGTCATCTGCGTGAAGCCCAGGCTGGCCAGGTTGTCCAGCTGGGCCGGGGCCAGCGGGAGGCGTGCGAACGCGAGGTCCGCCAAATTCGTTTCAGACATGTCGCGATTGTCGGCGCTCGTCAAGCCAGGAATTGCGCAGATTGCAGCGCAAAATCGCGAACTGGCACCGATTCCCCTTGTTGCACCGGCGTTCGGCTGGCCTGACCGCCCACCAGAATGCCCCCAAAAAGGACACCGTATGGATCTGCAGTACCAGTTGAAAGCCGGCAGCTACTACCTGTACGACCTGGCCACTCCGCCGAGCCTGGCCACGGGGGAGCACAAGCTCAAGCTGAAGACCGACACGGTGGCCATCGCCTTCGACGCCAGCACCGGCCACCTGCACCAGCACGGCAACCCGGCGCGCATCCATTCCTGGGCCAATGGCGCGCGGCGCCGGCTGCGCGCGGCCGGCGCGCAGGACAGCGCCAACGACATCGTGGTCGTCTCCGGCCCGCTGCCGGTGGAAGAGATCAACAAGTGCCTGTCGGTCGCGGGCTACTGCCGGCGCATGTTCTCGCGCCTGGCCAGCCTGCCGCACGGCAAGTTCGGCGCTGCACGCGCACGCGCCTGACGCCGCCCTCCCCCGGGGGCCCGGCGGCGGCCCCGTAAAATCCGGCCCATCATGCGTTCCCGGGCCCTCGCCTTCTTCCTTGCCGTGGTCATGGCATGGATGGGTTTCTCAGCCCAGGAGCAGGCCGCCGAGGTCTGCTCCGATGCCCTCAGCGGGCAGTTCCTGGCCGCGCCGGCAGACGCCGCGGGCGGCTCGCTCGACGACCACCACCTCGACAACCTGCCGTTCCAGCTGCTGGCCGACCTGCTCGGCCTGCTGGGGCCGGGCGAGGCCGTCGCCGTGGCCGGCCTGGCCGTGCGGCCCGATGCGCCGGTGCCCAGCGGCTGGCTCGCGCCGCACCTGGCCCGCCTGCAGCGCCCGCCGATTGCGCGCGGCTAGCGCCGCGGCGCCTCGTCCGTCCCATCTACCGGCCAGCCTGGCCAAGCCCGTCGCGATCGCGGCGGTGCCAACCTCTCGCATTACCCTTTGGGTGCTCTGTGGAAATATTTGTTTTACTGGCCTTGGTCCTGCTCAACGGCCTGTTCGCGATGTCGGAGATCGCGCTCGTCACGGCGCGCCGCGCGCGCCTGCAAAAGCTGGTCGATGAAGGCGATCTGGGGGCCGGCGCGGCCATCAAGCTCGGCGAAGATCCGACGCGCTTCCTGTCCACCATCCAGATCGGCATCACCTCGATCGGCGTGCTGAACGGCATCGTCGGCGAAGCCGCGCTGGCCGCGCCGCTGGCCGACCGGCTGACCGAAATGGGCGTGCCGGCCTCCTCCAGCGGCTACGCCGCCACCGCGCTGGTGGTGGTGCTGATCACCTACGTCTCCATCGTCGCCGGCGAACTGGTGCCCAAGCGCCTGGGCCAGACGCATCCGGAGGCCCTGGCCCGCCTGGTGGCCCGCCCCATCAACTGGCTGGCCACGGCCACCAAGCCCTTCGTCAAGCTGCTGACGATCTCCACGCATTTCCTGCTGCGCGTGCTGGGCGTGAAGGACGGCAACCCGAACCCGATCACGGCCGAAGAGATCCATGCCATGCTGGCCGAGGGCACGACCGCCGGCGTGATCGAGTCGCACGAACACGACATGGTGCGCAACGTGTTCCGGCTGGACGACCGCCAGATCGTCTCGCTGATGGTGCCGCGCAGCGACGTCGTCACGCTGGACGCCGACCTGCCGTTCGAGGAAAACCTCCAGCGCATCGAGGAGAGCGACCATGCGCGCTTCCCGGTGGTGCGCGGCGGACTCGACAACGTCATGGGCATCCTGAATGCACGCCAGTGGCTGTCGCGCGCGCTGCGCGAAGACCAGCGCGACCTGGCCACGCAGACGCTCACGCAGCCGCTGTACGTGCCCGAGACGCTGACCGGCATGGAGCTGCTGGACAACTTCCGCTCCAGCGACATGCAGATGGCCTTCGTCATCGACGAGTACGGCGAGGTGCAGGGCATCGTCACGCTGCAGGACCTGATCGAGGCCATCACCGGCGAATTCCAGCCGCGCGACCCGCAGACCTCCTGGGCCGTGCAGCGCGAGGACGGCAGCTGGCTGCTGGACGGCCACATCCCCGTGCCCGAACTCAAGGACCGGCTGGGCCTGTCCAGCGTGCCCGAGGAAGAGCGTGGCCGCTACCACACGCTGGCCGGCATGTTGATGCTGCTGTCGGGCCGGCTGCCGAACGTGGCCGACACGGCCGAGTGGGAAGGCTGGAAGCTGGAGATCGTCGACATGGACGGGCGCACCATCGACAAGGTGCTGGCCCAGCGCGTGCCGGAGCCGGTGGAGCCGGACGGCAACGAGGAGACCCACGCTTGAGGCCAGGCCTCGCGGTGTGCTGGCCACCGCCTGAGCGCCGCCCGCCGCTGCCGCTGCGGCGGCTGGCCGACCGAAGACCCGGCGCTGCCGCTCGATCGGCCGCTGCTGCAACGGCAGCAGCGCCGCGCCGCAGGCTTCAGAAGTCCATCAGGCTCAGACCCACGCTGAACACGGTCTTGCGCACGTTGTAGTCGATCAGGCTGTCGCCGTAGCCGTGGAAGACCTGGGTGTGCAGGCGCAGGCCGCTGCGCAGCCAGCCGCCCTCGCCCTGCGGGCCCAACGCGTGGGACCACTCGAAGCGCGCCGAGCCCTTGCCGTTGGACTTGAACGGGTGGCGCACCGTGAGCGCGAGGCTGTCGCGGCTGGACAGCGTCCAGCCGCCCGTGATCTCGCCGCGGCCGATGTAGTCGGTGATGTCGGGGTTGTCGTCGCTCTCGGCCTTCTCGTGCAAGCGGTGCCACACACGGCCCGTGAGGCGGAAGCGCTCGTCCTTGCTCTCCATGCCGGCCATCAGGTACACGCGGTTCCAGCTGCGCGACAGCGGCAGGCTCTGGCCATTGGACTGGTGCACGATGCCCAGCCCGGTGTAGCGCAGCCGCCAGCTGCCGAGCTCGGCATAGCTGGGGTACACGTAGACCATCTCGGGCTCGTGGTCGGTGGCGCGGAACGGGCGCGACAGCTGCGGTGTGAACACCTGCCAGAACGACTGCTGCGAGTAGCCGAACCACAGCGAGTCCACCGCGCTGCCTTCGCGCGGGGTCAGCAGGCCCTGCGCCACCTTGGTCCGCACCGACAGCTGGATGCGGGCCTCGGTGCGGCGGTACTCGTCCACGCCGGTGGCCTGGTTCTCGGGGTTGGGCGTGCCGGGCGTGCGGTTCACGCTGCTGGACTGGGCCAGCGACAGCGTGATGGGCCGGTAGCCGCGCAGGCTGAACTCGCCGCAGTCGGTTCCGGACTCCAGTTCCCAGATGCGCGACAGCGTGGAGAAACGCGTGTCGTGGCAGCGGGGCACCACGGGCGCCTCGGGTGCCGCCGTGGGCACCGCGCTGCTGGCGACGGCCGTGGTCGCCGTGGCACCCGTGCTCTCTGGCTTGTTGATGGTGGGGCCGGCCTTGGGCGCGTTGGTCGCAGCCCTGGCGTTGACGGCCGCGGCCTCGGCCTCCTGCTGGCGCGCCCACGCATCGAAACAGCGCAGGCGCGCGGCATCGTCGCCGCCGTGGGCCGCGCAGGTCTGCCAGCTCGGCACGGGGCCGGTCTGGGCCTGTGCGGCGGGCAGAACGCCCGCACCGAGCAGCAAGGCGGCAAGCGGCGCAGGGCGCAGCAGCGGGGAAAGACCAGGCATGGGCAGTCCTTTGGAAAGTAAGGAAAAAACAGGTTTCATCACCAACCCGCAGCGCGGCGCAGCTCGAACCCGCGCTTGGCCTCGGTGTCGGCATCGGTCCAGGTGCCGCGGATCAGCTTGCCGCAGGAGTCGGGGTCGACGCGGCCGATCCAGGTGGCCGAAATGCGCTTGCCGTCCCGCGACTCCTCCAGCGTGAGGTCGCCGTCGTCCACGTCGCCGGCCAGCAGCGCCGTGATGCCGTCGCGCTCGACGCGGCCGCGCACGCTGTCGCCCAGCTCGGGGTGGCGTTCCAGCTGCAGCGTGGCGCCGGGCGCAGCGTCGCCCTGCCACTGCGCGCGCCAGGTGCCATAGAGGTGGAGCGCGCGCAGCTCGTGCGGCGCGGGGCAGGCGGGCGTGGCGTCCGCTCCCTGGGCCTGCGCCCATCCGGCCAGCAGCAGCGCGAGACAGGCTGTCGCCGCGACTCTCACGCGCTCTTCTCCGGCGCAGCGCCGGCCGCCTTCTTGGCCGCGAACTCCGCGCGCAGTGCGCGCAGCTTCTCACGCGGATCTTCCTTGGCGGTGCTCTGGTCCAGCCCCATCTCGGCAATGAAGCGGCTGGGCTTGGCCGGCACCAGGTCGCGGCCCTTCTTGCGCTTGCGCGTCCAGCTCACGGCCAGGCTGCGCTGGGCCCGTGTGATGCCCACGTACATCAGCCGGCGCTCTTCCTGCAGGCGCTGGGCGGTCTCGTCGCTGACGACCTGCTGGCGGCCGTCGTCGTCGTCGAGCTTGAACGGCAACATGCCCTCGTTGACGCCCACCAGCACCACGTGCGGCCACTCTAGGCCCTTGGAGGCGTGCAGCGTGGACAGCGTGACCAGGTCCTGGTCCTGCTGGCGCTCGCTCATGGTGGACAGCAGCGAGATGGTCTGCGCGACCTCCATCAGCGACTTGATCTCGGCCTGCGTGGAGACGCCGGCCGTGTCGTCGATCTGCCCGCCGCAGCGGCCCGACATCCAGTCGACGAAGTCCATCACGTTGGACCAGCGCGTGGCGGCAGCAGACTCGCTTTCCTCGTTGTCGTAGAGGTGCTGCTCGTAGCCGATCTCCTTCAGCCACTCCAGCATGAAGGCGCGCGCGGCCTCGGCACCCAGCGTCTGGCGCGCGCGGTACTCCAGGTCGTTCACGTAGCGGCCGAACTCGGTCAGGCTCTCGTGGCCGCGGCGCGGCAACAGGCTGGCCAGCGAGGACGAGAACAGCGACTCGAACAGCGAGAGCTTGTACTGCGTGGCGTACACGCCCAGTTGGCCCAGCGTCTGGTGGCCGATGCCGCGCTTGGGCACGGTCACGGCGCGCAGGAAGGCCGGGTCGTCGTTGTTGTTGATCCACAGCCGGAACCACGAGCACAGGTCCTTGATCTCGGCGCGGTCGAAGAAGCTCTGCCCGCCCGAGACCTTGTAGGGGATCTGCGCCTTGCGCAGCGCCTTCTCGAAGGGCTTGGCCTGGTGGTTGGCGCGGTACAGCACGGCGAAATGCCGGAAGTCCTTGTGCACCGAGTTGGCCCGCAGCGACTGGATGCGCGCCACCACGCGCTCGGCCTCGTGCTCCTCGCTGTCGGCATCGACGATGCGCACCGGCTCGCCCTCGCCGAGTTCGGAGAACAGCGTCTTGGGAAACAGCTTGGGGTTGGGCCCGATCACATTGTTGGCCGCACGCAGGATGGCGCTGGTGGAGCGGTAGTTCTGCTCCAGCTTGATGACCTTGAGGTTCGGGTAGTCGACCGGCAGGCGCTTCAGGTTGTCCAGCGTGGCGCCCCGCCAGCCGTAGATGGACTGGTCGTCGTCGCCCACGGCCGTGAACCGGGCGCGTTCGCCGACTAGCAGCTTCAAGACCTCGTACTGCGTGGCGTTGGTGTCCTGGTACTCATCGACCAGCACATGGCCGAGCACGCGCTGCCATTTCTCGCGCACCTCGGCGTGGTCGCGCAACAGGCGCAGCGGCAGGCCGATCAGGTCGTCGAAGTCGACGCTTTGGTAGGCCGTGAGCCGCTCTTCGTAGCGGGCCATGATGCGCGCGGTGATGCGCTCGTTGTCGTCCACCGCCTGCTCTTCGGCCTGCGCGGCCGACAGGCCCATGTTTTTCCACTTGCTGATGGTCCACTGCCACTGGCGCGCGGTGTTGGCATCGGTGGTGCCGCCGGCATCCTTGAGGATGGAGGTCACGTCGTCGGAGTCCAGGATGCTGAACTGCGCCTTCAGCCCCACACGGTGGCCGTCCTCGCGCACCAGGCGCACGCCCAGCGCGTGGAAGGTGCAGATCACCACGTCCTTGGCGGGCTTGCCGATCAGGCCCTTGGCACGCTCGCGCATCTCGGCCGCGGCCTTGTTGGTGAAGGTGATGGCGGCCACGCTCTTGGCCGCCACGCCAGCCTGGATCAGCCGGCCGATCTTGGCCGTGATCACGCGCGTCTTGCCCGAACCGGCGCCCGCCAGCACGAGGCAGGGCCCGTGCATGTAATTGACAGCTTCCTGTTGGGCGAGGTTGAGGCCGGCGGACATGGGCGATTGGGGGACTGCGGACGAGAACAACGGCTTCCCGGCAGCCGGCGCCGCAAAGCCGGCGGATCATACCGGCCGCTCCCAGCGCCTCATTCTTCCATTCGGCAAACGGATGTTCCAAATAATTCGATACAAGATTTAAGCGAATAGATACATTCGCGGGCGTCGCTTCCTACCCTACCCACGACATGGACCGATCTTCCTTTGGCATCGCACACCGTCTCTACCTGGTCGTGCTTCTCCTCGTGGCGGCGTTGATCGGGGTGGCCTGGTTTGCGAAAGTGGAGCTCGGTGCGATTTCGGATTCGGCGTCGCGCACCGAGGACACGCGTGTCCCGCAGATGCAGCGGATGGCGCAGACCGAGCTCAACGTGACCCGCGTTTCGTTGCAGTTGCGCCACGCCATCCTGGCCCGCACACCGCAGGAAGAACTCGCCTCGGTCACGGACATCGGCGAGAAGCGCAAGGCCATCGCCAAGGCGCTGGAAGACTATGCCAGGGCGACGTCGCCGGAAGGACGCACGCGCTTTGCCGCCATTCCTCCGCTCGTGGAAAAGTTCTGGCAGATTGGCGAGAAGAACCTGCAGCTGATCCAGAGCGGGCAAAAGGCCGAAGCCTTCGCGTACCTGGTGGACGCAACCATTCCAGCCCGCAACCAGCTGCTCGCCGCCCTCGCCGATTCGGTGCGCTTTCAGGAGGAAGCGCTGCGCGGCGACCTCTCGGTGATCCGGGACGACGCCAGGAACACCATGTCCGTGCTGGTGGTGCTGGTGGTAGCCGCCATGGCGGGACTGCTGCTGTTCGCCTGGTACATCTCGCGCGTCCTGCGAAGTCGCGTCGCGTTGTCCAGCACGGTCGCCGAGCGCGTCCGCGACGGCGACCTCAGCGTGGCAGTACATGATCCGCACCGCGATGAGTTCTCTCCATTGCTGGCGGCGCTCGGCGACATGCAGACCGCATTGAGCCGTGTCGTGTCTGGCGTGCGCAACAGCGCGCAAAGCGTGGCCAGTGCGAGTGTGCAGATCTCGCAGGGCAACGCCGATCTGAGCCACCGCACGGAGGAACAATCGAGCACCTTGCAGACGACGGCCGCGTCGATGGAACAACTGAGCGCCACCGTGCGCCAGAACGCCGACAACGCACGCCGGGCCAACGCGTTGGCGCAAGGCGCCAGCGCAGTCGCGCAGGAGGGCGGGACGGTGGTGGGGGAGGTCGTGGACACCATGAAGGGCATCAACGAGAGTTCCCGCCGCATCGTCGACATCATCGGCGTGATCGACGGAATCGCCTTCCAGACCAACATCCTGGCGTTGAACGCTGCGGTCGAAGCTGCACGGGCCGGCGAGCAGGGCCGCGGCTTCGCGGTGGTGGCCAGTGAAGTGCGCAGCCTGGCCGGCCGCTCCGCGGACGCCGCCAAGGAGATCAAGGCCCTGATCTCCGCCAGCGTGCAGCGTGTGGAGCAGGGCACCGTGCTGGTCGATCGCGCCGGCACGACCATGCAGGAGATCGTGTCCGCGATCCAGCGCGTGACCGACCTCATGGGCGAGATCAGCAGCGCCAGCAACGAGCAGAGCACCGGCGTGTCCCAGATCGGCGAAGCGGTCACCACGATGGACCATGTGACGCAACAGAACGCCGCCCTGGTCGAGGAGAGCGCTGCGGCCGCCGCCAGCTTGAGCCAGCAGGCGCAGCACCTGGTCGATGCGGTTGCGGTGTTCCGGCTGTCCGACGGGGCGCCGCGCCTGCCGGCACCCGGCTGAACCGGCTTCGTCTGCCGGAGGTGTCGCCGGTGGGACTGGCGTCCCCGCAAACCCCGATAGGCGGCTGGAGAAGAGCATGAAGAATGCCGCGGAGCCATTCTTCCAACCCTCCAGGAGACCCGCCCGCATGCCCCGTTCCGCGTTCAACCGCCGCCAACTGCTCGCCCTGTGTGCCGGCACCGCCGGTGCCGTCGCCCTGCCCTCTGCCCGCGCCCAGGCCTACCCGGCCAAGCCGATCCGCGTGGTGGTGCCCTACCAGGCCGGCGGCGCCACCGACGTGATCGGCCGCGTGTTCGGCGAGAAGCTCGCGCAGCGGCTGGGCCAGCCCGTGCTGATCGACAACAAGGGTGGCGCCGGCGGCATCCTGGGCACGGACACCGTGGCCAAGGCCGCGCCGGACGGCTACACGCTGCTGGTGTCGCTGAGCACCTCGATGCTGACCAACCAGTTCCTCTATGCCAAGCTGCCCTACGACCCGCGCAAGGAACTGGCCCTGGTCTCGCAGCTGGCCGCCGCGCCGATCACGCTGGCCGTGCACCCCAGCCTGCCCGTGAAGACGGGCCCCGAGCTGCTGGCCTACATCGCGGCCAACAAGGGCAAGGTGTCCTACGGCTCCTACGGGGTGGGCTCGCACGCCCACCTGGCCGGGGCGCACATGAGCCGCGTGCAGAAGGCCGAGATGGTCCACGTGGCCTACAAAGGCGAGGCACCGATGCTGCAGGACCTGATCGGCGGCCAGGTCCAGATGGCCTATGCCAGTGCACTGGGCGTGAAGCCGCATGCCGAGACCGGCCGGCTGCGCATCGTCGGCGTCACCGGCACGCGCCGCATGAGCGTGCTGCCCGATGCGCCCACGCTGCTCGAGCAAGGCATGCGCGATGACGTGTACAGCGTCGTCGGCTTCATCGGCATGGCCGCACCGGCGGGCACGCCGCGCGAGATCGTCGAACGCGTGGCACGCGAGGTGCAGGCCATCGGCCAGCTGGAGGACATCCGCACGCGCATCACGGCCATGGGCTTCGAGACCGCCGCCAACGGCGTACGCGACTTCGAGGCGGTCTACAAGAAGGATCTGCCGATCTGGGAAAAGCTGGTCGCCGACTCCGGCGCACGGCTGGATTGAGGCTGGCACGGGGCAGTGACAATCGCTCCCCGTGCTGGCCATCCTCTCTGTCACCTTCCCCTTCTTCGCGCTGATCCTGGCCGGCTACGTCGCCGCACGGCGGCGCATGCTGCCGCTGGACGCGATCCCGGGGCTCAACGGCTTCGTGCTGTTCTTCGCCCTGCCCTGCATGCTGTTCCGCTTCGGTGCCAGCACGCCGCTGGCGCTGCTGCTGGACCCGGTGCTGGCGGCCGTCTACACCGTCTGCGCGCTGGTGCTGGTGGTCGGCGTGGTGGTGGCCGACCGGCGCCGCCTGGGCTGGAACGATGCGGCCTTCGGCGCGCTGGTGGCGGCCTTTCCCAACAGCGGCTTCATGGGCGTGCCGCTGCTGGTGGCCCTGCTGGGCGCCAGCGCGGCCGGCCCGGTGATGCTGACGCTGGTGGTCGACCTGCTGCTGACCACTTCCCTCTGCGTGGCGCTGTCGCGGCTGGACGCCGCCGGTGCCGCCGGCGCGCGCCAGGCGCTGGCGCGTGCCCTGCAGGGCGTGGCGCGCAACCCCATGCCCTGGGCCATCGTGCTGGGCATGGCGTGCCAGGGCTTCGGCGTGCGGCTGTGGCAGCCACTGGACGCCACCATCGCGCTGCTGGCAGCGGCCGCCTCGCCCGTGGCGCTGTTCACCATCGGCGCCGTGCTGGCGCGCTCGCAGATGCTGGCCCTTCGCCACCACGACCACGACGCACACCGCCCCGTGCCCTGGCGCGAGGTGCTGCCGGTGGTGGTGCTCAAGCTGTTCGCGCACCCGCTGCTGGTGTGGGGCGCCGGGATGGGCGCCATGGCCCTGGGCCTGCCGATCACGCCGTTTGCGCTGTCGGCCATGGTGCTGGCGGCGGCCCTGCCCAGCGCCAGCAACGTCTCGCTGCTGGCCGAGCGCTTCGGCGCGAACAACGGCCGCATCGCGCGCATCATCCTGTGGTCCACGGCCGCAGCCTTCTTCACCTTCTCGGCGGCGGTCGCGCTGTTGCGCTGACCCCCGTGTCACTTCACCTGGAGTCCACATGCCTTCGCACCGCACCGACCAATACGCCCTCGCCGACTGCGCAGCCCACGAGCTGGTGCAGCTCTACCGCACCGGCCAGGCCTCGCCGCTGGAAGTGGCCAGTGCCGTGTTCGGCCGCATGGACCGCGTGGACGGCACGCTCAAGGCCTTCTGCCACCTCGACCCCGAGGGCGCCGCAACGGCGGCGCGGGCCAGCACCCAGCGCTGGCAGCAGGGCACGCCGATCGGCCCGCTGGACGGCGTGCCGGTGTCCATCAAGGACCTGATCCTCACCAAGGGCATGCCGACCCGGCGCGGCAGCGCCACCATCGCCGCCGACCAGCCCTGGGAGGTGGACGCGCCCGTGACGGCCCGGCTGCGCGCGGCCGGCGCGGTGATCGTGGGCAAGACCGCCACGCCCGAGTTCGGCTGCAAGTGCGAGACCAATTCGCCGCTGACCGGCCTCACGCGCAACCCCTGGAACGCGGCCAAGACCACCGGCGGCTCCTCGGGCGGCGCGGCCGCGGCCGTGGCCGCCGGCATGGGGCCGATCGCCATCGGCACCGACGGCGCGGGCTCGATCCGCAACCCCGCCGCGCTGTGCGGCAACTTCGGCCTGAAGCCCAGCTTCGGCCGCGTGCCGGCCTGGCCGCTGTCGCCGTTCGGCACCGTCGCGCACCTGGGCCCGCACACCATGAGCGTGCTCGACGCCGCCATGGTCATGAACGTGATCAAGCAGCCCGACGCGCGCGACTGGACCTCCCTGCCCTACGACCCGCGCGACTACCTGGTCGGCCTCAACGACGGCGTGCGCGGCCTGCGCGTGGCCTGGTCGCCCACGCTGGGCTTCGCCCAGGACGTGCACCCCGAGGTGGCCGCCGCCACGCTGCGCGCGGCCGAGGCCTTCGTCGAGATGGGCGCGCTGGTCGAGCAGGTCGACCCCGGCTTCGCCGACCCGCTGGACATCTCCACCGGCCTGTGGTTCCTGGGTGCCTGGCAGGTCTGGAACGGCCTCACGCCGGAGCAGCAGGCACTGACCGATCCGGACTTCGCCGCCCAGGCGCAGCTCGGTTCGCGCCTGTCGGTGCTCGACGTGCAGGACCTGCACATGCGGCGCGGCGCGCTGGGCGCGCTGATGCGCCAGTTCATGGGCGGCTACGACCTGCTGCTGACGCCGGCCGTCTCCATCCCCGCCTTCGACGCGCTGCCGGCCGGTCACCGGCCCATGGACGCGCAGAGCATGCTGGGTTGGTCACCGTTCAGCTACCCGTTCAACCTCACGCAGCAGCCGGCCTGCTCCATCCCCTGCGGCCTGACCAGCGACGGCCTGCCGATCGGCTTGCAGATCGTCGGCCCGATGTTCGGCGACGCCATGGTGCTGCGCGCCGCACGCGCCTACGAGAGCATGCAACCGATCCCGCGGCCAGACCTCAACCCGCTGCTGTAGACACGCGCTGATAATGCGCCCCGTGCACGCGCACGGCGCGCGGCAAGGGAGGGGACGGCAATGACATTTCTCGCGATCGACATCGGCAACACCCGGCTCAAGTGGGCGCAGTACGACGCCCCGGCCCCGGGCGCCCGGCTTCTGGCGCACGGCGCGGAATTCCTGGAGAACATCGACAAGCTCGGCGACGGCCCCTGGTCCGCGCTGAGCGAGCCGCAGCACATGCTGGGCTGCCAGGTCGCGGGCGACGCACTCAAGCGCCGCGCCGAGGAGCAGATGGAGCTCTGGGACGTCACCCCGCAGTGGGTGGTCTCCAACAGCGAGGAGGCCGGCCTGCGCAACGGCTACGACCACCCCACGCGCCTGGGCACGGACCGCTGGGTGGCGATGGTCGGTGCGCGCCACCGCGTGCTGCGCCGCGACGGGCCGCGCCCCATGGTGGTGGTGATGGTGGGCACGGCCGTGACCGTGGAGGCCGTGGACATCGAAGGCACCTTCCTCGGCGGCCTGATCCTGCCCGGCCACGGCATCATGCTGCGCGCGCTGGAGTCCGGCACGGCCGGCCTGCATGTGCCCACGGGCGACGTGCGCGACTTCCCCACCAACACCAGCGACGCGCTGACCAGCGGCGGCACCTACGCCATCGCCGGTGCGGTGGAGCGCATGGTGCAGCACCTGCAGCAGCACGCCGGCGAGGAGCCGGCCTGCATCATGACGGGCGGTGCCGGCTGGAAGATGGCGCCGCACATGGCGCGGCCCTTCGAGCTCGTCGACAACCTCATCTTCGACGGCCTGCTGGAACTCGGGCAGGCCCGCTTCGGGCGCTAGTCAGTGCAGCAGCGCCGTGGCCTGCACGCGCTCCGGTGCGCGCAGGCGCAGCGGCCATCCACCGCCGCTTTCGAACGCCTGGGCGACGTGCTCGATCAGCTTGCGCACACGCAGCGGCTGGTGCTGGCGTTCGCGGTAGACCAGGAAGATGCCCGGCGCCGGGCAGGCCCAGGCCGCCAGCACGGGTTGTAGCTCGCCGCGCTCGACGGCCGGGTCGGCCAGCATGCGCGGCAGCATGGCCAGGCCCTGGCCCAGCAGCGCGGCGGCCATCAGTGCCTCGACATGGTTGGCGCGCAAGGCTTGGCGCAGCACCGGCTGGGTGCGCTCCTGCGTGACCGGGTGGCTGAACTGCCAGGCGCGGCTGGCGCCGGGGCCGCTGTGCACCACACAGTCGTGGCCGGCCAGTTCGCCCGGCTCGCGCGGCAGCCCGCGTGCGCGCAGGTAAGCCGGCGCGGCGTACATGCCCATCGGCACCTCGCCGATGCGGCGTGCCACCAGGTGCTCGGGCAGCACCTGGGCGATGCGCAGCGCAAGGTCGACCGCGCCGTCCTCCATCGACTCCAGCGCATCGCCGAGCACGAGGTCGATGCGCACCTGCGGATGCTGGGCCATGAAGTCGGCCAGCAGCGGCGCCAGCCGGGCCGCACCGAACGAGGCCGGGGCCGAGAAGCGGATGTCGCCCGCCACCTCGGCACCGTGCTGGCGGCTGCTCTGCATGAGGGCCTCGTAGGCGCCGATCACGCCGCGCGCCCGCGCCAGCGCGGCCTCGCCCTCGCGCGTCAGCGCCACCCGCCGCGTGGAGCGCTGCAGCAGACGCAGGCCCAGGCTCTGCTCCAGTTCCTGCACGGCCCGCGTGACCACGGGCGTGGACAGGTCCAGCGAGGCGGCGGCCCGCGTGAAGCTGTTGCGCTCGGCGACGGCGGCGAAGATTTCGAGGGCTTTGAGTCGGTCCATGGGCGCATGGTGCGCTGCAGCAACCGACATGGAATCTCAGCCGGGTTTCGGTTTGTTTCGTTTCATGTCAGCCCGTCCACAGCCTGGAACATCGCCTGGCACGCCTGGCTGACGTTTCGTCCCGGCGCTCATGCGGCGGTCCTCGCCAGCCACTGTTCGGCCAGCCGCACCCAGTAGCTCGCGCCCAGCGGAATCAGCTCGTCGTTGAAGTCGTAGCTGGGGTTGTGGATCGTGCAGGGCCCGCCGCCGTGGCCGATCTCGCGGTGCGCGCCGTCGCCGTTGCCGATGAAGCAGTAGGCGCCTGGCCGGGCTTGCAGCATGTAGGCGAAGTCTTCGGCGCCCATGGTCGGCTCCTGCGGGCGCACGTTGTCGGCGCCGACGATGCCGGCCATGACGTCCCGCGCGAACGCGGTCTCGGCCGGATGGTTCACGGTGGGCGGGTAGTTGCGCACGAACTCGAACTCGCACTGGGCGTCGAAGGCCGCGCAGATGTTCTCGGCGATGGCCTGCATGCGCTGCTCGATCAGGTCCAGCACCTCCAGCGTGAAGGTGCGCACCGTGCCCTGCAGTTCGCAGCTGTCGGGCACCACGTTGGTGGCCTCGCCGGCATGGACCATGGTGACCGAGATCACGCCCGCGTCCACCGGCTTCTTGTTGCGGCTGATGATGGTCTGGAAGGCCTGCACCATCTGGCACGCGATGGGCACCGGGTCGGTGCCCATGTGCGGTAGCGCCGCATGGCTGCCCTTGCCGCGGATGGTGATCTTGAATTCGTTGCTCGACGCCATCACCGGCCCCGCGCTGAGCGCGAAGCTGCCCACCGGCAGGCCCGGCCAGTTGTGCATGCCGAACACGGCCTCCACCGGGAACTGTTCGAACAAGCCGTCCTTGATCATCTCGCGCGCTCCGCCGCCGCCCTCCTCGGCCGGCTGGAAGATCAGGTAGACGGTGCCGTCGAAGTTGCGGTTCTTCGCCAGGTGCTGGGCCGCCGCCAGCAGCATGGCCGTGTGGCCATCGTGGCCGCAGGCGTGCATCTTTCCCTGGTGGGTGCTGGCATGGGCGAAGGTGTTGAACTCCTGCATGGGCAGTGCGTCGATGTCGGCGCGCAGGCCGATCGCGCGGGACGAGCTGCCGCTCTTGACGATGCCGACCACGCCGGTCGTGCCCATGCCGCGGTGGATGGGGATGCCCCATTCCGTGAGCCTGGCGGCCACGAGATCGGCCGTGCGGACCTCCTCGAAACACAGCTCGGGATGGGCGTGGATGTCGCGGCGGATGGCGGCAATGCCGGCGGCCTGGCCAACGATGGAATCGATGAGCTTCATGTGACTGACGTCATGTCGGGTGGCGGGCATTGCAGTCTAGCGGCGATGCCTCTCCCTGGGGAAACCCGGGCGGGTGAAACAGACGACACAAAACAAGCGCGACTTCAGCAAATCGATGGATTGTTTTTGTGACGCCGTGTGACATAGTGCGCCGCAAGAACAAATTTTTGCAAGTTCGCCGCAGCGCGACGAGCGGGTAGCGGTAGGAGGAGGAATCACATGGTTGCGCACAGTTGGAAACGCTGGCTGGTTGCCGGCATGGTGTCCATCGCGGGCCTCTCCGAGGCTGCGCCGGTGGAGGTAAGGGTCGACGGAACAGGTCCATTTGCTGCGGGTTCCACACTGGTGGTGCGGCTGTTCGATACCGACCTGTCCTCGGCGATCTGCGTGGCGGGCATATGCGCTGCGGATCTGCGCGTGAAGTTCGATACGGCGCTGATCCAGGAGCCCGTGGTCGGCGATCTCTTCCCCGGTTGGGCCGGTCCGGGCGAAACCTTCAGCCTCATTGGCGCGACCACCATGGAAAGCGGCTCGCTGGCTTTCATCGACATCTCGCTGTTCGCATTCCCCAGCGCGGCGATCCCCGCCGGCTGGACCGACATCGAGATTCTGAGCCTGAGCTTTACCGTGCAGGCGGGCGCAGGCGGCACGGGCGCCGTCACGGTCGAGCCGTTCGCCCTGCGGCTGGACGGCGGGCCCAGTTACGAATTCGCCGGGGCTGCGTCCCCCGCATTCGACGTGGCCGCGGCCAACACCGTGCCTGAGCCCGCCAGCTTCGCGCTGATGGCCATGGGCCTGGGCCTCGGCGGCTGGACGACCCGCCGCCGACGCTCCGCGGCACCCGCCGCCTGAGTTCTCTTCCAGCAAATTAGTCGCTCCCGCTGGCGGCCGCGTGCCCCGGGCGCGGAGCGGCACGTACGGCTCCTGCCAGGGGGAAGCACGATGGGTCTTGCTGCGCCTTCGACGAGCGCCGCCGCGTCCGCATCGGGCGCGGCGAACGAGGCCACGCACCGCATGCTGGGCGACGCTTCGGATGCGCGCGCCTTCCTGCGCCAGTGGCTGGCCCTGGCCGTGGCGCGCCTGCCGCAGGTCGACGGCGCGTTGCTGCTGGTCGAGGACGAGGCCGGCGTTCTGGTGCCCGGTGCCATGTGGCCCGAGCAGATCGCCGATGTGAGCCCCTACGCCCAGGCCGCCCAGGCCTGCGTGGACAGCCGGCGCGACGTGGTGCTGCCGCTGGCGCCGCCCGCCGAGCCCGCCACCGCCGCGCTCAAGCGGGTGCAGCCGCCCCGCGACCAGGTGGTCGTGGCCTCGCCCCTGTTCAGCGCCCAGCGCCTGATCGGCGCGCTGGTGTTCATGACACGCCGTGGTGGCGAAGCCGAGGTGGCCCGCGCCGTGACCGACCTGCAATGGGGCGCCGGCTGGCTTGACGCACTGGCGCGCAGCCGTGGCCGCGAGGCCGAACAGGCCGCGCTGCAACGCGCCCGCGCCGGCCTCGACCTGGTGGCGCTGATCGCCCAGTACGACCAGGTGGACGACGCCTGCCTGGCCGTCGCTGCCGAACTCGCCCGCGCCGTCGGCGGCCTGCGCGTGGCCATCGGCCTGGTGGCGCCGGGCGGCAGGCTGCGCCTGGTGGCGCTCTCGCACGCCGCCTGGTTCGACCGCAAGAGCCAGCAGGCCGCCGCCATCGAGCGCGCCATGGCCGAAGCCGTGGAGCAGCGCTGCAGCCTGTCCTGGCCGCCCGTGCACGGCGACCCGCAGCGCGTAGACCGCGCCCAGCACGACGTGGCGTCCGCCATGCCTGGCCCGGACGACGCGCCCGGCGGCGTGCTGACCGTGCCCATCGTGGCCGGTGCGCGCGCGGTCGGCGCCGTGGTCTGGCACCTGCCGGCGGCACAGGTCACGCCGGCCTTCATGGCGCAGATCGAAGGTATCGCCGTGGTGCTGGCCCCGCTGCTGGCGCGCCTGCAGGATGCCTCGCGCTGGTTCTCGGGCGCGGTGCCGGCGCAGCTGCGCCAGGGCTGGGCCGCGCTGCGCGACCCGCGCCGCCCGGCCTTCGCGGTCGGCGGCGCGCTGTTGCTGGCCGCGCTGGCCGCCGTGGCCTTGGTGCCCACGGCCTACCGCGTGCCGGCCCGCGCCGTGCTCGAAGGCGAGGTGCAGCGCGTCCTGGCGGCGCCGTTCGAAGGCTTCGTGGCCGAGGCCCCGGTGCGCGCCGGCCAGCGCGTGACGCGCGGCGAACTGCTGGCCCGGCTTGACGACCGCGACCTCGCCATCGAGCAGGCCCGGCTGCGCGCCGAACTCGCGCAGCAGGAGCAAAAGCTCGCCGAGGCCATGGCCACCCACAACCGCGCCGAATCCGCCGTGGTCTCGGCCCAGGTCGGCGAGACCCTGGCCAAGCTCGAACAGGTTACCCAGCGCATGCAGCGCACGCGGGTGGAGGCGCCCTTCGATGGCGTGCTCGTGGCCGGCGACTGGTCGCAGGCCATCGGCAGCCCGATCGAGCAGGGCAAGATGCTGTTCACGCTGGCGCCGCTGACGGGCTACCGCGTGGTGCTCAAGGTCGACGAGCGCGACGTGCGCGACGTGGCCCCGGGCCAGCACGGGGCGCTGGTGCTCTCGGGCATGGCGGCCGAGCGCCTGCCCTTCGTGGTGCGCCAGATCTCGGTGGCCACGGCCGAGGAAGGCGCCAACCTGTTCCGCGTCGAGGCCGACCTGGTCGGCACGCCCGAGCGCCTGCGCCCCGGCATGGAGGGCGTGGGCAAGATCGAGGCGGGCGAGCGCACGCTGCTGTGGATCGCCACGCGGCGCCTGGTGGACTGGGCGCGCGTCACGCTGTGGCGCTCCCTGCCCTGAAAGCACAGGCGCAGCCATGGGCCAGGAATTCCAGTCCGCACATTGGTACCGCGTGTCCGCGGTGCGGCCGCGCCTGGCGCCCGAGCTGCGGGCCCAGCGCCAGACCATCCGCGGCACCGCCTGGTACGTGCTGTTCGACCCGCTCAACCAGCGCACCCACCGGCTCACGCCCGAGGCCTGGTTCGTGGTCTCGCGCATGGACGGGCGCCACACAGTCGAGCAGCTGTGGCAGGCCGCGGTCGATGCGCTGGGCGAGAAGGCGCCGCCGCAAGACGAGCTGATCCAGCTGCTCTCGCAGCTGCACGAGGCCGATGCACTGGCCTCCGACGCCATGCCCGACATGGACGACCAGCTGCGCCGGCGCGACCGCCAGCGCCGCCAGCAGTGGCTGCGCAACCTCAAGAATCCGATGGCGCTGCGCTTTCGGCTCTGGGACCCGGACAGCTTCCTCACGCGCACCCTGCCCGCCGTGGCCTGGCTGCTCGGCCCGGTGGGCGCCCTCCTGTGGCTGGCCGTGGTGCTGCCGGCTGGCGTTCTGGCCTGGCAGAACTGGGGCGAGATCGCCGGCAATGCCTCCGACGCGCTGCTGTCGGCCACCAGCCTGCTGACCATGGCCGTGGTCTACCCCGGCGTGAAGTTCATCCATGAGATGTCGCACGCCTACGCCGCGCGCCGCCACGGCGCCGAAGTGCACGACATGGGCCTCATGTTCCTGGTGTTCGCGCCCGTGCCTTATGTCGATGCCTCGGGCAGTGCCGCCTTCCCGCGGCGCAGCCAGCGCGCGCTGGTGGCCGGCATCGGCATGCTGGCCGAGCTGTTCCTGGCCGCGCTGGCGCTGTGGGTCTGGCTGGCCGTGGAGCCCGGCCTGGTGCGCTCGCTGGCCTTCAGCACGATGGTGCTGGGCGGGCTGTCCACGCTGCTGTTCAACGGCAACCCGCTGCTGCGCTTCGACGGCTACTTCGTGCTGTGCGACGCCATCGAGGTGCCCAACCTGGCGCAGCGCAGCAACGCCTTCTGGATCTGGCTCATCAAGCGCCACGCCTTTGGCCTGGAGCAGTCCCGCCAGCCCGAGATGGTGGCCGGCGAGGGCAAGTGGCTGGCCGCCTACGCGCCGCTGTCGCTGGCTTACCGGCTGTCGATCACGCTGGGTATCGCGATCTTCCTGGGCCAGGAGTACCTCTACCTGGGCCTGGCCATCGGCATCTGGGGCATGCTGACGCAGTTCGTCTGGCCGCTGCTCAAGGGCCTGCGCTGGCTCTGGGCCGGCACCGACCTGGTGGGCCGCCGGCTGCGGCCCGCGGTGGTCACCACCGTCTTCGTCGGCCTTGCCGCGCTGGGCCTGCTGGGCATCCCGGCGCCGCGCAGCAGCTATGCCCAGGGCGTGGTCTGGCCGGCCGAATCGGCGCAGCTGCGGGCCGGGGAATCGGGCTTCGTCGCCGCCGTGCGCGGCGCGCCGGGCCAGGCGGTCGGCGAGGGCGCGCTGGTGTTGGCGCTGACCAACGACCAGCTCGAACGCGACCTCGAAACCGCCAAGGCACGCGAGGACCAGGCCCGCGCGCGCTGGCAGGCCGCGCTGGCCGCCACCCGCACGCGCGTGGACGCGGCCGGTGCGCGTGTCGAACTGGCCGTGGCCACGGCTGCGCTGCACCAGGCCGAGGACGAACACCAGCATGCGCTGCGCAAGCAGGCCGGCCTGCGCGTGGTGGCCCAGCGCGACGGCGTGCTGGCGCTGCCGCTGGCCGCCGACCTGCCCGGCCGCTGGCTGCGCAAGGGCGAGAACGTGGGCCACCTGCGCACCGACGACGCGCCCACCGTGCGCGTGGTCGTCACCCAGGACGACATCGACGGCGTGCGCGCCGGCCCCGAGCGCATTCAGGTGCGCCTGGCCGGCGACCTGGGTCAGACCGTGCCCGCGCAGCTCGTGCGCGAGGTGCCGGGCGGCGACAACAGCCTGCCCTCGATGGCCCTGGCGCTGGAGCATGGCGGCACCGTGGCGGTGGACCCGCGCCAGAGCGAGGAGCCGCGCGCGCTGAACCGCGTGTTCCAGTTCGATCTGGCGCTGCCGCAGACCGTGGGCGCCGCGCGCATCGGCGAACGCGCCCATGTGCGCTTCGTGCTCGACGACGAACCGCTGGGCCTGCAGGGCTGGCGCCGCCTGCGCCAGCTGCTGCTGTCCAAGCTCACGCTCTAGCACGCAGGAGACCCGCCATGCTCCGCGCCGCGCTGGCCCCCGCCGCTGCCTCCCTCGCCCCCTCGCCCTGGGTCGAACGCGCCGAGGCGCGCCAGAACGGCATGGACCGCGCCCTGCTCCACGCCGCCGGCAAGCTGCTGGCCGCCGTGAGTCCGCTGCGGCGCCAGCGCGTGCGGGCGTTCGCGCGGCATGTGCTGGCCAGCGACACGCGGCTGCAGGCCGAGTCGCTGGAGCAGCTGCAGGCCCGCGCCCAGGCCCTGCGCGCCGCGCTGCGCGCCGATGGGCTGGCCGAGGCCCATGTGGTCGCCGCCTTCGCCCTCGTGCGCGAGGTCAGCGGCCGCCAGCTGGGCAAGCGCCACTTCCCCGTGCAGCTGATGGGCGGGCGCGCCATCCTCGAAGGCGTGATCGCCGAGATGGCCACCGGCGAGGGCAAGACGCTCACCGCCCTGCTACCGGCCGTGACCATGGCGCTGGCCGGCGTGCCCGTGCACGTGGTCACCGTCAACGAGTACCTGGCCGCGCGCGACGCCGACGAGATGACGCCCGTCTACGCCTTCTTCGGCCTGGCGGTCGGCAAGGTGCTGCCCGACCAGGAGCCGCCCGAGCGGCGCGAGGCCTACCTGTCCGACGTGACCTACTGCGTCAACAAGGACCTCACCTTCGACTACCTGCGCGACCGCATCGAGGTGCTGCGCGGCCAGCTGGGCGCGCGCGCGGCCGTGGCCACGCTGGTGGCCGGCCGCGCCGCCCCGCGCGCCGTGATGCGCGGCCTGTGGTTTGCCATCGTCGACGAGGCCGACAGCGTGTTCATCGACGAGGCCCGCACGCCACTCATCATCTCGGCCACCAGGCCCGGCGGCGCCGGCATCCCCGAATACGACGCGGCACTGGCCCAGGCCGCGCGGCTACAGGCCGGCGCGCACTACCTGCTGCGCGAACGCGAGCGCCACGTGGTGCTGACCGAGGCCGGCCGTGCCTGGGTGCTGGCCCTGCAGGACGACGCCTTGCCGCGCGCCGATGTGGACCGCACACGCCTGCTGGAGCAGGCCCTCTCTGCCCTGCACTGCTACACGCGCGACCGCCACTACATCGTGGCCGACGGCAAGGTGCAGATCGTCGACGAATACACCGGCCGCGTGATGGCCGACCGCAGCTGGGAGAGCGGCCTGCACCAGATGGTCGAGCGCAAGGAGGCGCTGGAGATCACCGCGCGCCGGCACACCACGGCGCGCATCACCTACCAGCGCCTGTTCCGCCGCTACCTGCGCGTGGGCGGCATGAGCGGCACCGTCACCGAGACCGCGGGCGAGCTCAAGTCGGTGCTGGGCCTGGACGTGCTGCGCATCGGCACGCACCGGCCCATCCTGCGGCGCGACCTGGGCACCCGCCTGTTCGCGCACAGCGCGCAGCGCGACGCGGCCGTGGTGCAGTCCGCGCTGGCGCAGGCGGCCCGGGGCCGCGCCGTGTTGGTGGGCACGCGCTCGGTCGCCGCGTCCGAGCGCATCGGCGCGCTGCTGGCCGCCGCCGGTGCGGCGCACCAGGTGCTCAACGCCAAGCAGGACGCCGAGGAGGCCACTATCGTCACCGGTGCCGGCGCGCCAGGCCGCATCACGGTGGCCACCAACATGGCCGGCCGCGGCACCGACATCCACCTCGATGCCGCGGTGCGCAGCGCGGGCGGCCTGCATGTGGTGCTGACCGAGTTCCACGACTCCACGCGCATCGACCGCCAGCTCTACGGCCGCTCGGGCCGCCAGGGCGACCCCGGCAGCTTCGAGAGCCTGGTGGCACTCGACGACGAACTGTTCACCACCCATGCCGCGGCGCTGCAGGCCTGGGTGGGCGCGCGCTGCCGGCCCGATGTGCGGGGCCGCCTGCCCGGCTGGGCCGCGCAGGCGCTGCGCCGCTGGGCCCAGCAGCGCGCCGAGGCCCACCACGCCGACGTGCGGCGCCAGACGCTCAGCCACGAGCGCGACAACGACCGGCTGCTGGCCTTCGCCGGCCGCTCCGAATGAGGAGATCTGCCATGACCCGGAACCTGCATCTGATGGGCCTGCTCGCCGCCGCCTGGGCCGCACACCCCTGCGTGCTGGCCGCCGAATTCAACTGCCTGATCGAGCCCCGCAAGGTGGTCGAGCTGCGCAGCCCCAGCACCGGCGTGGTCGACCGCGTCGACGCCGAGCGCGGCCAGCTGGTGCGCGCCGGCCAGGTGCTGGTGTCGCTCGATTCGGGCCTGGAACGCGCCGCGCTCGACATCGCCCGCCACCGCGCCACCATGGAAGGCGCGGTCAAGACCGGCGAGAGCCGGCTGGCCTTCGCATCGCAGAAGTTCCAGCGCCGCGACGAACTGCTCTCGCAGAAGTACGTCTCGCAGCAGGACCACGACGAATCGCGCACCGAGATGCGGCTGGCGCAAAGCGAGCTGCAGGACGCGCGCGACAACCGCCGCCTGGCCGAGCTCGACGTGCGCCGCAACGAGGAGCAGATCCGCCTGCGCACCATCCGCAGCCCCGTCACCGGCGTGGTGGTCGACCGCAATGTGCACGTGGGCGAGCTGGCCGACCCGGGCGAGCAGCGCAAGCCGCTGCTGCGCATCGCCGAGATCTCCACCCTCTACGTGGAGGCCGTGCTGCCGGCCGAGGCCTACGCCCATGTGCGCGTGGGCCAGCAGGGCACCGTGCGCGCCGAGTTGCCCGTCAAGGTGAACGCCGCCGCCACCGTGCGCGTGGTCGACAAGGTGCTGGACGCGGCCTCCGGCACCTTCGGCGTGCGCCTGGAGCTGCCCAACCCGCAGACCGAGATTCCCGCCGGCATCGCCTGCCGCGTCGACCTGCCCGACGTGCCCGCCTCGCCGGCCCGGCGCGAGCAGCGCCGATTCGACCCCAGCAAGGGCTGACAGCCCGCCCCGGACACACACCAGAGACACGCGCCAAGCGCACCAGGAGAGACACCATGCACCGCGACCCGATCCGCACCGCTGTTGAAGTTCCTGCCCCCGCCACCGGCGCGTTGTCGCGCCTCGCGCGGCTGCTGCCACGCCGCAAGGGCCGTGCCGCCGCGCCGTTCAAGCGCAAGCTGCTCGTGGAGACACTGGAGCAGCGCGTGCTCATGGACGCCGACCCGCTGGCCGTGGCCGCCATCAGTGCCCGGCTCGACAGCCCGGGCGAGGCCGATGTCTACACCTTCACGCTGGACAACGCGACCACCGTCTCCTTCGACAGCCAGACCGACAACGGCAACATGCGCTGGACCTTGACCGGCCCCAGCGGCACCGTGGTCAACGCCCAGGGGCTGGACAGCCAGAGCAATGCCGCGGCCTATGCACCGCTCGGCCTGGCCGCCGGCGACTACCGGATCACCATCGACGGCGTGGGCCAGACCACGGGCGACTACGGCTTCCGCCTGCTCGACCTCTCGCGCGCCGACGACCTCGCGCTGGGCCAGCCCGTCAACGGGACCTTCGCCGACGGCGCGCAACAGGTCGCCTACCAGTTCGACGCCCAGGCCGGCGACGCGCTGTGGCTGGACACCACCACGCTGCCCAGCGGCAGCAACCTGCGCCTGCACGACCCCTTCGGCAACCGCATCGGCACCTGGAGCAGCGATGCCGAGCTGCCGCTGCTGCCCTACAACGGCCGCTACACGCTGATCCTGGACGGCAACAGCAGCACTGCGCTGAACGCGGCCTATGCGTTCGAGCTGCGCACGCTGGCGTCGCCCGTGACCAATCTGGGAACGCTGCCCGCCGCCGGCGCGGCCATCGGCGGCACCGTGGCCGAGCCAGGCGACAGCGCGGTGGTGCGCTTCACGCTGGACGCATCGCGACGCATCCTGATCGACTCACGCAGCAGCAGCAACAGCCTGCTCATGACGCTGACCGGCCCGGCCGGCGTGGTGACCGACGCCACCAACGGCAACCCTCTCAGCAACCAGGGCCTGGGCAGCCTCGACAGCTACGCCTCGTCCTGGGGCGTGCTGGACCTGCCTGCCGGCGACTACACGCTGCGCATCGACGGCTCCGGCGCCGCCGTGGGCGCCTACGCGCTGCGGCTGGTCGATGCCAGCAGCCCCACGCTGGCCCAGCGCAACCAATCCACCGCCGGCCAGCTGAATCCGGGCGGTGCGGCCCATGTGTACCGCATCGCCGCCACCGCCGGCGACAGCATCCGGCTGGATGCCGGCACCGCCACAGTGGCCGGCGTCGGCAACACCGGCGTGCTGAGCTGGACGCTGTACGACCCGTACGGCCGGCGCGTCACCCAGGCCTCCAGCTGGTACGACGTCGACAACATCGCGCTGGGCCTGTCCGGCGACTACACGCTGGTGGTGCGCGGCGACAACGACCGCACGCCGGCCACCGACTACGCCTTCACGGTGGTCAGCCTGGGCAACACACCGGTCAGCCTGCCGGCCGGCAGCGCCGTGGGCCTCGGCACCGCGGCCACCAGCGGGTCCATCGCCGCCGCCGGCGGCAGCCAGGTCTGGCGCTTCACGCTGGCCCAGGCCACCACGGTCTACTTCGACCCGCTGACGGGCGGCATGCCGGTGGACATGTTCATCGCGCTGCAGGGCCCGCGCGGCACCGAGACCGCCGCCAGCACGCGCTTCGGCGGGTGGAGCAACAGCTACGGCACCGATGGCGCCCAGGTGTGGAACCTGGCCGCGGGCGACTACGCGCTGACCGTCAGCTCCACCAGCTCGGCCGTGGCTGCCTACCAGTTCCGCCTGCTCGACCTGGCCGCGGCGGCCGCGCCGCTGTCGTCGGGCAGCGTGACGCAGGGCGCGCTCAACCCTGGCAGCGGCGTGGCTGTCTACAGCTTCGACGCGACCGCGGGCGAGCGCATCTTCCTGGACGGGCGCTCGGCCGGCTTCACCAACCTGGAACGCCGCCTGATCGACCCCTGGGGCCGGCTGGTCACGGGCGGCACCGCCACCCCCGGCACCGACAACCTGGAAGTGGTGCTGCCCTACGCTGGCCGCTACACGCTGCTGGTGGAAGGCCACAACAGCATCGCTACACCCCAGCCCTACAGCTTCGTGCTGGAGCGGCCGGTGGACCGCACCATCGCCTACGACATCGGCGTGGGGCAGCTGCCCGGCGTGCAGTGGGGCACGGACGGCGCCAGCCCTGCGCTGCACTTCGACGGCAACCAGGTCGCCACCGTGGCGGCTGATCCGGCCCTGAGCATTTCCGGCGATGTGAGCTTTCAGTTGCGCTTCAAGGCCGACAACCTCGATCCCACCTGGCAGTCGCTGCTCTACAAGGGCAACCAGGTCCAGGACGGCGCCCAGCGCAACTACTCGATGTGGCTCAACAGCGCCGGCTACCTGCACCTGTCCATCGGCACCGACTGGGGCGAGTACACCGTCCGCACGGCCGATGCCAGCATCCAGGCCGACCGCTGGTACGACGTGGTCGGCGTGGTCGACCGCGTTAACGGCAAGCTGCGCATCTACATCGACGGCGTGCAGGCCGTCGAATCGGCCGCCGCGCTGCCGCCGGCCACGGTGGCCAACCACACCTACGCCACCCCGCTGACCATCGGCAACGCGCAGGAGAACTGGTACGCCAGCGCCTCCGGCTTCGAGGGCAGCATCAGCGAGGTGCGGGTCTGGAGCCGCGCGCTGACCGCCGCCAACGTCAGCAGCTTGCAGACCACGGCGCCCAGCGCCAGCGACGCCAGCCTGGTGTTGTGGCTGCCCTTCAGCACCTCCGGCGCCACGGTGCTGGCCGATGCCTCGGGCGACGGCCGCAACGCCACCGTTTCCAGCGTCTACGCCGGCATCGCCGGCGTGGTGGCCGGCAACCTCGAGGTGCCCGGCCAGAGCATCACCTACACGCTGAGCCTGGCACAGGCGCGGCGCGTGTTCCTGGACGCGCTGACGCTGCCCGGCCAGTTCAATGTCACGCTGAGCGGCCCCAACACCAGCCTCGACAGCACCGACCTGGGCTGGGTCGACAACAGCAGCAACAACCTGCTCGACTTGCCAGCGGGCGAGTACCGCATCACGGTGCGCGGCCAGGGCCAGCACACCGGCAGCTTCGCGTTCCGGCTGCTGGACGCGGCCCAGGCCACGACCATCGCCTACGACACCACCGTGCAGGGCGAATTGCGTCCCGGCGACGCGGCCCAGCTGTACCGCTTCGACGCACAGGCCGGCGAGGTGGTGTTCTTCGACGTGCTGGCCCAAGACGGCGCCAACGCGGCGCAGTGGCGCCTGATCGACCCCTATGGCCGCGCCGTG
The DNA here is from genome assembly GCF_003337555.1 of Pseudorhodoferax soli. Taxonomy (GTDB): domain Bacteria; phylum Pseudomonadota; class Gammaproteobacteria; order Burkholderiales; family Burkholderiaceae_C; genus Pseudorhodoferax; species Pseudorhodoferax soli. The sequence continues at coordinate 208,125 of NZ_QPJK01000004.1, forward strand.
TTCACGCAGACCGGCGTGTCCGACCGCGAGAACACCACGCTGGCCTTGGCCGGCACTTACACCCTGGTGCTCGACGGCTACGCCTACGAGCGCGACCGCCAGTCCGGCTACAGCTTCTCGCTGCGCAAGGTCACGCCCGCGGCGCCGCAGCCCATCGTGCTGGGCCAATCGCTCGACGAGCAGGCGCTGCGCACCGCCGGCCGCAACGGCGGTGGCGCAGTGGCCATCAGCAGCACCCAGTACGTGGAGATCGAGGGCGCGGCCACCAACCTCCCCGGCCAGATGACGGTCGAGGCCTGGTTCCGCATCGACCGGCCCAGCACCGGCACCTGGACCGAGCTCTTCGCCAAGACCAACGAGGCCGGCTCGCGGCAGTACGGCGTGTGGATCAACGCCAACGGCCAGATCTACGCCGAAGCCACCGACCTCAACGACAGCAGCTACGGCATCACCAGCGCGGACGGCCTGGTGCCCAACGTGGCCAACGGCCAGTGGCAGCACGTGGCGCTGGTGCTGGACCGCGCCAACAGCCAGCAGCGGCTGCTGCTCAACGGCGTCGAGGTGGTCAGCGGCTACCTGTCGCCGCAGGCCGCGCTGCAGCTCGACGACGCGCTGCGCCTGGGCCGCACTGCCGAAGGCCCTGCCACGCAGGAAGGCTACAGCGTCAGCGTGGACGAACTGCGCATCTGGAACGTGGCGCGCAGCAACGCGCAGGTCGTGGCCGGCATGGCCGCCAACCTGCAGGGCAACGAGGCCGGCCTGGCCGCGCTGTACCGCTTCAACGAGGCCAGCGGCACCGCGGTGGTGGACGCCACGGGCGCCGCCGGCGCGGGCGGCCACCTCGTGCGCTTGGCCGACGAGCTGCCCGGCCTGGTGGTCGGCCGCATCGACGCGCCCGGCCAGTCGCGCACCTACACCTTCACGCTGGGCAGCGCGCGTGCGGTCTACCTGGACAACTTCACGCACCGCAGCGACCTGAACTGGCGCCTGACCGGCCCCACCGTGAACATCGGCACCAGCCTGTACGGCGCCGACAGCAGCAACAGCTACAACCTGCTGCAGCTGCCCGCCGGCACCTACACCTTCACGGTCGATGCCGCGGGCGCCGCCGTGGGGGAGTTCGCGTTCCGCCTCGTCGACGTGGCCGCCGCGCAGCAGCCGGTGTCGCTCAATGCCGAGGTGCAGACCCGGCTGGAGCCCGGCGCGATGGCGCGCCTGTTCACCTTCGAGGCCAGCGCCGGCCAGCGCCTGTTCCTGGACATGCTGGCCTATACGGGCAGCCAGCCGGCCTGGCGCCTGCTCGATCCCACGGGCGCGCAGGTCTTCGGCGTGAACTGGGCCGCCGACGTGGACACCTTCGCGGCCAGCCGCACCGGCACCTACACGCTGATCCTGGAGGACTACACCGCCGCAGGCAGCGCATCCAGCGAGCGCGATGTGCGCTTCGCCGTGCGCACCGTGCAGGACCAGGCCGTGCCGCTGGTGCTGGGCACCAGCCAGGTCCGCGCGCCGCAATGGGTGGCCGGCCCCGAGGCCGCCGGCAGCGCCGTGCAGCTGGGCGACGGCCGCGAGCTGGAAGTCTCGGCCAGCGCGGCGCTGGACCTGACCGGCAACTTCACCATCGAAGCCATGGTCCGGCTCGACAGCTACAGCAACGGCTGGATGCCGGTGGTCTCGCGCGGCAGCGACTACAACCACCAGACCTACGGCCTGTGGATCGGTCCGCAGGGCCAGATCAACCTGGACAGCCACCAGCTCGGCAGCAGCAACCCGGACTACCCCTACGACCAGTTCTGGAACATCGGCTCGGCCGCCAGCGCCGTCTCGCTGAACGCCTGGCACCGGCTCAGTGCCAGCGTGAACCGCAGCACGGGCGCCGCCGCGATCTATGTCGATGGCAACCTGGTGGCCTCGGCCCAACTGCAGTACTACCAGGACGGCCCCGCCAGCAGCCAGCCCAATGCCAAGCTGTTCGTCGGCGCGACCGAGCTCACCGACCGCACACCGCTGTACGGCGCCGTGGCCGACGTGCGGGTCTGGAACACCGCGCGCACGGCGGCCCAGATCGGTGCCACGCAGAGCACCACCGCGCTGGCGGGCAACGAGGCCGGCCTGGTGCTGCTGCTGCCGATCAGCGGGGGCAGCGGCAACAACCTGGGTGTGCAAGGCAGCGCGGCCGGCGGCCTCACGGCGCGCGTGCAGAGCGTCAATGCCGCCCTGCCGGCCACCGTGGTGGAGGGCCGCATCACCCAGCCCGGCCAGCGCGTGCTCTACCAGCTCAGCGTGGCGCAGGACACCCGCGTGCTGTTCGACACGTTGACCACCAACGGCAACTTCACCTGGTCGCTGCTGGACGAGGGCGGCGGCGTGGTCGCCAAGGTCAATGGCGAGGCGTTGCAGAACCGGCGCCTGCGCGACTCCGATGCCGCGCACACCAGCAATAGCCTGACGCTGCTGCGCGCCGGCCGCAGTTACACGCTGGTGATCGACGCCGACGGCGAGAACACGGGCGACTTCGCGTTCCGCCTGCTGAATCTGGCCAACGCCGAAGCCATCGCCTACGACCAGACCATCGCCTACCTGGCCGAGCCCGCCAACGCCACGCGGCTGTTCAGCTTCTCCGGCGTGGCCGGCCAGCAGATCGTGCTCGACGAGCTGGCCTGGCCCGGCGGCAACGCGCCCTACTGGCGGTTGTACGACCCGTTCGGCAGCCAGATCCACGAGAGCTACTTCACCAGCGATTCGCCCACGCTCACGCTGGCCCGCACCGGCACCTATGTGCTGGCCATCGAAGGCCAGGTCGACCAGCGTGGCACCACCCGGCCGAGCTTCCAGGTGCACCTGGCCGGCACGGTGGCGCCGCCGGCCCTGCCCACCGGCACCGCGCTGACCTTCACGGCCGGCGTGGCCACCGTCAACGGCACCAGCACCGCCATCGACACGCCGGCCGTCTACACCTTCACGCTGGCCCAGCCGCGCCGCATCTATGTCGACACGCTCACCCCATCGACCAACAACGCCTACTACAAGATCTGGAACCTGAGCAGCCCGGCCGGCACGGTGGCCGAGCACTGGGCGTACGACACCGACGGCCCCAACCAGCGCAGCTACTACGACCTGCCGGCCGGCGACTACGCCTTCTCGGTGCGCACGCCCTACGACTGGGCGCTCACGCCGTTCGCCTTCAAGCTCATCGACATCGACGCCGTGGCGCAGACGCTCACGCCGGGCACCGCCGTGGCGGGCACGCTGGCGCAGGCCAACAGCGCCGCCTTCTTCCGCTTCGACGGCGAGGCCGGCGCGCGCTACTTCCTCAACGCCACCACCACCACCAACACGGGCAACGCCTACTGGCGCCTGCTGGACGCGCAGACCCTGGGCACGGTGGCGCAGGGCTACTTCAACAACCAGGGCGACAGCCTCACCGTGCCGCGCGACGGCAGCTACATCCTCACGCTGGAGGGCTACTTCGACACTGCCGGCCAGGCCAGCTACGGCTTCACGCTGTACGAGGGCACCAACTCCACGCAGGCCCTGACGCTGGGCAGCACCGTCAACGGCAACCTGGCCCAGCCCGGCGACGTGGCCAACTACAGCTTCACGCTGGGCGCTGCCAAGCGCCTGTGGTTCGACTCGTTCAGCCAGCGCTCGGACATCGTCTGGCGCGTCCTGGACAGCGACGGCGTGGCGGTGTTCGGCAACCGCGATTTCCACGACTACACCAACCACTACGACCCCTTCCTGCTGGCGGCGGGCAGCTACACGCTGCAGGTCGACGGCAGCGTCGCCGCGGCCGGGGCCTACAGCTTCCGCCTCATGGACATGGGCACGGCCACGTTGGTGACGCCCGGCACCGCGCAGAACGGAACGCTGACGCCCGGCACCGAGGTCGATTTCTACGCCTTCGACGCCCAGGCCGGCGACAGCTTCTTCTTCGACATGGTCTCGCGCACGACCAACCAGACCATGTACTGGCGCCTGTACGACCCGTACGGCCAGCGCATCTGGGGCGGCACCGACCTGCAGGACGTGGACGTCACGCAGCTGGCCTACACCGGCCGCTACACGGTGGTCATCGAAGGCTACGAAGCCAACACGCTCAACACCAGCTACAGCTTCAACATCGTGCCGGTGCTGCCGCAGGCGCCAGTGGCGCTCAGCATCGGCCTGCAGCCCGCGCCCAACCTGCAGGTGCAGAACCTGCAGGTCAGCGGCGCGGACGGCAGCGTGCACTCCGGCGGCACGCTCAACATCGCCTGGCAGACCACCAACAGCGGCGACCGCGCGCTCGACACCGCCTTCCAGGAGCGCGTGATTGTCACCAACGCCCAGGGCCAGACCGTGGTCAACGTGCTGCTGCCCTACGACCCGGCCGTGCTTGGTGCGATCGGCATCGGCCAGGCCAAGGCGCGCAGCACCCAGGTGCTGCTGCCGCCCGGCGCGGCCGGCGCGGGCCTGCTGACCATCACCGTCATCACCGACACCACCAACGCTGTGCTCGAGAAGGGCGCGGCCGGCGAGTCCGACAACACGCTGCAGGCCACGGTCAATTCCACGCTGCTGGTCTACCCCGACCTGGGCGTGGCGCAGCTGGGCATCGCTCCGTCCACTGGCCTGAAGGCAGGCGACCAGGTCACGGTCAGCTGGCGCGACGAGAACCGCGGCGACGCCGCACCCGCCAACGGCTGGGTCGACCGCGTGGTGGTGCGCAACACCAGCACCGGCGCCGTCGTGCTCGACCAGCGCGTCACCGTGCCGGCCGGCAGCGCGGCCATTGCCGCGGGCGGTTCGCTGGCGCGGCAGTATGTGTTCACCTGGCCGGCCGGCGTGAACGGCATCGGCAACTTCGAGGTCACCGTCACGGCCGACGCCGACGGCGCCGTGGCCGAGTACAACGCCACCGACACGGCCGAGGCGAACAACGCGGCCAGCACCTCGTTCACCTCGGCGCCCGACCTCACGATCGACGGCCTCGCGGTGCTGACCACCACGCCGGTCTCCGGCGGCCTGGTCGACCTGCAATGGACGGTGCGCAACCAGGGCAACGCGCCCACGCCCACGGGCTGGTTCGACCACATCGTCGTAACCAACGTGGACACCGGCGCCACGCTGCTGAACCTGGATGTGTTCTACACGCCGACCACCGCGCTGGCCGTGGGCGCTTCGGCCACGCGCAACTTTCAGCTGCGGCTGCCGGAGGGCCAGGCCTCGGTGGGCAACATCCGCTTCACCGTGGTGGCCGACCAGAACGCCAGCAACGCCTCCGGCCTGACCGAGACCAACGAAGGCAACAACCAGGCCCAGGTGACCCGCGCGGCCGTGCTGAGTCAGGCCGCCAACCTCGTGGTGACCGACTTCACCGCGCCCGCCACGCAGCGCAGCGGCGACGCCGCCGCCTTCGCCTGGACCGTGCGCAACAGCGGCAACGCCGCCACGCCGGGCACGGCCTGGCACGACCGCATCGTGCTGTCGGCCGACGCCGTCATCGGCAACGCCGACGACGTGACCGTGGCCACCGTGGCGCGCAACGGCGCGCTGGCCGCGGGTGCCAGCTACACCGTCGAATGGTCGGCCACCGTGCCGGCCGGCTACGACGGCAACTACCGCTTCGCGCTGGTGACCGACGTGTTCAACACCGTGGTCGAGCCCGACGCCGAGAACGACAACCTGAGCGCGCTGCGCGCCGCGCTGCTGACGCCCTACCACGCCGACCTCACGGTCAGCGAACTGAGCCTGCCAGCCAACGGCAACGGCGGCCAGAGCGTCACCGTCAGCTGGCGCACCACCAACCAGGGCGACGCCGCCACCGGCAACACCTGGTGGTACGACCGGCTCTGGCTGTCGCCCACGGGCGCCATCGGCGACGGCTCCGGCGCCATCCAGCTCGGCGACTTCGCGCGCAGCGCCGGCGCGCTGGCCGCGGGCGCCAGCCGCGTCGAGCAGCAGCAGGTCACGCTGCCCAACGGCGTGAGCGGCAGCTTCAAGCTCGTGGTGGAGTCCGACATCTACAACTGGGTGGCCGAGAGCCGCTTCAACGGCAACAACAGCGCTGTCTCCGCCACCAGCATCGTGCTCAGCGAGGCGCCGTCGGTGGACCTGCGCGTGCAGAACGTGGCCGGCCCGGCCACGGCCCGCCCAGGCCAGCAGCAGGCCGTGAGCTGGGAGATCCGCAACGCCGGCGCCGGCGCCGCTGCCGCGCCCTGGACCGACCACCTCTACCTTTCGTCCAACGGCAGCCTGACCGGCGCCATCTACCTGACCAGCTTCACGCACCAGAGCCCGCTGGCCGGCAACGCCACCACCCAGGCCAACACCCAGTTCTGGATGCCCAACGTGGCCGACGGCAACTGGCGCGTGATCGTGGTCACCGACGTCAACAACCAGGTCTACGAGAGCGGCGCGGCCGATGCCGAGACCGGCAACAGCGGCCAGGCCGCGGCCACCACGGCTGTGACCCACCCCGACGTGGGCGCCACCGGCATCACGGTCTCTGCCGGCGCAGCCGCGGGCCGCGCCAGCACCATCGGCTGGACCGCCCGCAACGACGGCAGCGCCGCCGCGCCGCCCGACTGGCTGGAGCGCGTGTTCCTCTCGTCCAACGACGTGCTGGACGGCAACGACATCCTGCTGGCCACCACCACGGTGGGCAGCGCCATCGATGCCAACGGCGTGCTGCTGCGTAGCGTGCAGGCGCAGCTGCCGGCCAACCTGGCCGCGGGCAGCTGGCGCATCATCGTGCAGAGCGATGCGGGCGAGGCACTGCGCGAGCTGACGGCCGGCGAGAACAACAACCTGGCGGTCTCGGCCGCCTTCGCCGTGGCCGAGGCGCCGCTGCCCAACCTCACGGTGAGCAACGTGGCGGGCCCGGCCAGCATCCGCGCCGGCCAGGCCGCCACCGTGACCTGGACCGAGCGCAATACGCTTGCCGAGCCCGCCACGGGCGACTGGTCGGCGCAGATCTACCTGTCGTCGGACAACGCCATCGGCGGCGACATCCTGGTCGGCACGGCCAGCTTCACGGGCGGCCTGGCGGCCAATGGCCAGGTGGCCCGCTCGGCCGAGGTCCTGCTTCCCACCACGCTGTCGCCCGGCGCCTGGCGCTTCGTGGTGCGCACCGACAGCGCCAACCGCGTGCTCGAGCGCGACGAACTGGACAACGCCGCCATCGCCGCCAACGCGAGCAATGTGCCCGCCGCGCTGCAGCTGAACCTGGTCGGCAGCGTGGCCGAGGCCGCGGGCAGCTTCACGGCCAGCCTGCAGCGCAACGGCGACCTCGGCAGCGCGCTGACCGTGGCCCTGGTGTCCAGCGACACCAGCGAGGCCACGGTGCCGGCCACGGTCACCATCCCGGCCGGCCAGGCGCTCGTCAACTTCACGGTCAGCCTGCCGGCCGACGGCATCGTCGACGGCACGCAGTTGGTCAACATCGCTGCGACGGCCAACGGCGTGCTGGGCGACAACCGCAACCTGAACGTGACCGACAGCAACAGCGCCGCGCTGACGCTGAGCGCGGTGCTGGCGGTGCAGGAGAACCAGGGCACGCTCACGATGACCGTGAGCCGCAACACCGACGCCGGTGCCGGCGCGCTGCAGGTGCGCCTGAACAGCGCCAACACCGCAGCGCTGCGCGTGCCCGGCATCGTGACCATCCCGGCCGGCGCCACCAGCGTGAGCTTTGCGGCCCAGATCATGGACGACCAGGAGGTCTGGGGCACGCGCGAGGTGCGCGTGAACGCCGCCGCCGACGGCTACACGGCCCATTCGGTCAACGTCGCCATCGCCGACGACGAGCTGCCCGAGCTCACGATGACGTTCAGCAGCAACCAGGTAGCCGAGGGCGCCGGCGCCAACGCCGTGGGCGTGACGCTGCGGCGCGACCGCCCCGGCACCTACGACCTGGTGTTCAACGTGCTCAGCGACAACCGCGATGCACTGACGGTGCCCACGCGTGTGGTGATCCCGGCGGGCGAGACCGAGGTGCACTTCAACGCCAGCCCGGTGGACAACACCCTGTCGGGCGACGGCAGCCGCAACGTGAACGTGTTCGCCACCATGCTCAACCCGGCCGGCGTGGAGCTGCGCCAGAACGCCACCTCCAACGCCATCCTCGTGACCGACGACGATGGGCCCACGCTGTCCGTCACGCTCTCGGCCGACAGCGCCAGCGAGCTGCGCGGCGCCATCACCGGCACGGTCAGGCGCAACACGGCCACCACGGGCGACCTGGTGGTCACGCTGTCGAGCAGCGACACCACCGAGGCCCGCGTGCCGGCCACGGTCACGATCCTGGCGGGCCAGGACTCCGCCACCTTCAGCATCGCACCGCAGGCCGACAACACCGTGGACGGCACGCAGGCCGTGACCATCCGCGCCAGCGCAACGGGCTTCAGCAGCGGCGCCGCCGGCTTCAACGTGACCGAGGGCGACCTGCCCGACCTCGTCGTCACCGAGATCGGCCAGCCCGCCAGCGGCTACGCCCAGACCCGCATCGACCTGAGCTGGACCGTGACCAACCAAGGCCTGGCCACCGCCAACGGCGGCTTCCGAGACCGCGTCTACCTCTCGCGCGACGATGTGCTGAGCTCGGCCGACCGCCTGGTCGCCGCCGTGATCCACACCAGCCCGGTGCCGCAGGGCCAGGGCTACACGCAGACCGCCTCCATCCTGCTGCCCGAGGAGACCGGCACCTACCGCGTGATCGTGGTCACCGACGCGCTCTCCAGCGTGAACGAAGGCTCGGAGCGCAACAACGTGGGCGTGTCCTCGCTGCCGCTCGATGTGCGCGCGCCCATCACCGCCACGGTGCAGACCGCCGTCACGCAGCTGGCCGTCAGCGGCGAGGCCGGCCAGACGGTGGTGCCCATGACAGGCACCGCCACCGACGTGCGCACCGGCCAGGCCGCGGCCAACACCGCCGTCAAGGTGATGGTGCGGGTCGGCACGGTCGAGCGGCTGCTGGACGCCACCACCGACGCGAGCGGCAAGTTCAGCGTCGACTTCGTGCCGCTGCCCGGCGAGGCCGGCATCTTCGAGATCGGCGCCGGCTTCACGGGCGACAAGGACTTCACGGTGCAGGACAGCTTCAAGCTGCTCGCCATCGAGGCCAGCGTGCCCTACATCCGCGCGCTGGGCACGAACGAGACGCCGCTGGAGGGCAGCTTCGTGCTCGAGAACATGGGCAACGTGCCGCTCACGGGCCTGTCGGCCAGCATCGAAGGCCTGGCCGGCAACTTCCAGTTCGAGGTGGTGAACCTGGCGCCCAACCTGGCCGGCGACGGCTCGGTCACGGTCAGCTGGCGCTTCACCGGCCATGGCGTGACCGACCAGCTCGTGGCCAGCAAGGGCATGCTGGTGCTGACCACGGCCGAAGGCGCGACCGAGCGCCTGGTGCTCGACCTGGCCTGCATCCCGCAGACGCCCAAGCTCGTCGCCACGCCCGGCTACCTGGCCCAGGGCATGCTGATGGGCCGGCAGACGCTGGTCTCGTTCGAGGTGACGAACCAGGGCGCGGCCGACACCGGCCCCGTCACCGTGCAGTTGCCCGATTTCCCGTGGCTCAAGCTCGTCAGCGCAGCGGTGATCGACAACATCGCGGCCGGCGGCAAGGCCACGGTGACGGTGGCGCTGACGCCCACCGAGGACAACGCCGACCTGATCCGCTACGACGGCAACATCGCGCTGAACGCGCGCCTGGGCGGGCTGGCCATGCCCTTCCAGTTCCGCGCCGTGAGCGAGGCCAAGGGCGAGATGCGCGTCACGGTCGAAGACCAGCTGACCTACTACGCCGAGGGCGCGCCGAACGTGGCCGGCGCCACCGTCACGCTGACCGACCCCTACACCTTCGACGTGATCGCCACCGCCACCACGGACGCCAGCGGCACCGTGCTGCTGACCGGCGTGCCCGAGGGCAACTACATCCTCACGGTCAACGCCGACAAGCACAGCAGCTACCGCGCGACCAAGATGATCACGGCCGGCACCACCAGCGAGCAGACCATCTTCCTGGACCGCCAGCTGGTCAGCTACTCGTGGAACGTGGTGCCCGTGGAGATCCAGGACCGCTACCAGATCAAGCTCGAATCGACCTTCGAGACCGAGGTGCCGGTGCCCGTGATCACGGTGGACGCACTCAAGATGCCGGTGGTGCTGCCGGGCGTGACCTCGACGATCACGATCAAGGTCTCCAACCACGGCCTGATCCAGGCCGAGGACGTGCGCATCAACGTGCCCAACGACGACCTGTTCGAGATCGTGGCGCTGACCAGCGTGATCGACATCCTGCCGGCCAAGAGCTCGGTGGAGATCCCCATCACGATCCGCGTGAAGGACGGCGTCACGCCGGAGATGCTGGCCGCGGCTTCACTGTCCAACGGCGGCATTGGCCCGGAGGGCTGGGGTTCGGCCATTGTCAAGTGCCTGGGCATCGACACCGCCTACAAGTTGCGCTGCGGGCCCGACGGTCGCTGGTACAGCGAGAAGACCGACATCAAGCCGGTGCTGTGCGCGATGGACTTCAACGAGGCCGCCGCCGGCCAGTTGCTGAGCTACATCGGCGACGACTTCAACCTGCTGGACCTGGGCTGCGACGCGCTCGACCTGCTGCTGTCCTGCCTGGACGCGGACGACTGCCTGTCGTTCTTCATCAACGCGGCCTGCGGCGCCATCGTCGGCGGTGTCACGGCCGGCCCCTGGGGCGCGGCGGCCGGTGCGGCCGGCGCATTAGACGACCTGCTGGCCTGCCTGTGCCAGATCCTCGGGCCGATCGGCGGCGGCAGCGGCACGGTGACGGGCGGCCCGTCCGGCGGTGGCGGCTGGGGCTGGTGGTACCCGGGCGGCGGCTACGCCAGCGGCTCGGGTTGGACCTACGACATCCAGTACGTGAACTGCCGCGGCGAGCCCGTCTCGGCGCTGGAGCAGCAGCGCGCCGACGAGGGCCTGATGGCGGCCGTGGCCTCCGGCGCGGTGGCGCCCGAGGCGCTGGCGGCGGTGGAGGCGCACAACGAATCGCGCACCGAGCAGCTGGCGGCACTCGCCGCCGACGGCGACGGCGTCCTCAACGCCGAGGAGGCCGGCATCTGCGCCCAGGTGCGCATCAGCATCGAGCAGCAGGCGGTGCTCACGCGCACGGCCTTCCAGGGCACGCTGCAGATCGTCAACGGCAACACCGGTGTGCCGCTGACCGGCGTGCAGCTGGTGCTGGACATCCGCGACGAGGCCGGCAACGCCGTCAACGACCTGTTCGCCGCGCGCGGCCCGACGCTGAGCGGCCTCACAGCCCTGGACGGCAGCGGCGTGCTGGCCGGTGGTGCCACCGGCAGCGCGCAGTACCTGTTCATCCCCACCGTGGACGCCGCGCGCAACCAGCCGACGCGCTACACCATCGGCGGCACGCTGAGCTATGTGGAAGGCGGCCAGAAGATCACGGTGCCGCTGGTGGCCGCGCAGATCACGGTCTACCCCGAGGCGCGGCTGAACCTGCACTACTTCCAGCAGCGCGACGTCTACGGCGACGACCCGTTCACCGACGACGTGGTCGAACCCAGCGAGGAGTTCGCGCTGGGCCTGCTGGCGTACAACGACGGCGCCGGCGATGCGCGCAACTTCACGATCACCTCGGCCCAGCCCAAGATCATCGAGAACGAGAAGGGCCTGCTGATCGACTTCAAGATCGTCGGCACCCAGGTCGGCGACCAGGCCCAGGCGCCCACGCTGACGGCCAACCTCGGCAACATCGCCGCCGGCCAGACCCAGGTGGCGCAGTGGAACATGACCTCCACGCTGCAGGGCAAGTTCATCGACTACACGGCCACTTTCGAGCACCTGGACGGCATGGGCGACACGCGGCTGTCGCTGATCGAGTCGGTCAACATCCACGAGCTGATCCGCTCGGTCAAGGCCAATGCGGGCGATGCGCCCGACTTCCTGGCCAACGACGACCCCGACAGCGACCACACGCCCGACCGGCTGTACATGAACGACGGCTCGCAGCACGTGGTCAAGACCCTGGCCAATGCCGCGGCGAACCGCGCGGCATCGCCGGGCGCGCTGTCCGTCACGCTGACGGCCGACGCGGCCGCGGGCTGGGGCTATTTCAAGATCGCCGACCCCGGCGTGGGCTACGCGCTGGACCGCATCGTGCGCTCGGACGGCAAGGTGCTGAGCCTGGGCCGCGAGGTCTGGCGCACCGACCGCAGCTTCCCCGAATCGCTGGCCGGTGCCGTGCGCGAGAACCTGCTGCACTTCATCGACGAGGGCTCCACGGGCAGCTACACCGCCTACTACAAGATCGACGACGCGGTGGCGCCGCGCCTGGTCGAGGTGCTGCCGGTCTCGCCCGACCCGGCCACGGCACCGGTTGACACGGTGGACGTGCGCTTCAGCGAGGCGCTGGACCTGGCCAGCTTCTCGGTGGCCGACCTGGCGCTGACGCGCGAAGGCGGCGACGGCAGCAACCTGCTGGCCGGCGCCAGCGGCATCACGGTGACGCAGATCGGCGCCGCGGCCGACCACCTGTACCGCATCGGTGGCCTGGCCAGCGTCACGGCCGGCAGCGGGCTGTACCGGCTCACGGTCAACGCCACCGGCATCGCCGACTACGCCGGCAACGCTGGCGAGGGCGCGCTGACCGAGACCTGGGGCATGGGCGACATCGGCCCCTACGTGCTGAGCATGGCGGCCGGCCCGGCCGCGCGCCACACGCCGCTGGACATGGTGGACATCACCTTCAACACCGCGCTGGACGCCGCCAGCTTCAGCGCCAGCGACCTGCGCCTGGAGCGCGACGGCGTGGTGCAGAGCCTGGCCAGCGCCACGCTCGCGCTGACGCCGCTGGCCGGCAACCAGTACCGCCTGAGCGGGCTGGCTGCGGCCACCGTGCCAGACGGCAGCTACACGCTGACGCTGCTGTCCACCGGCCTGCTGTCGTCCAGCGGCGCGGCCGGCCTGGGCAGCCAGTCGGTCGGCTGGCGCATGGACACCGTGGCGCCGCGCGTGCTCGACGTGGTCGACCTCGTCGACACCGTGCGCAAGACCGTGGTACTGGGCCTGGACGTGGAACTGTCCGAACGCGTGGACCTGGCCACCTTCGACTACCGCGACATCGTGCTCACGCGCACCGTGGCCGGCATCCAGAGCGGCAACCTCGTCGACGCGCAGACCAAGGTCGAGTACGTCTCGGGCAACACCTACCGCGTGACGGGCTTCAACTGGGTGAGCGGGCTGGAAGGCACCTACGCGTTCAGCGTCAGCGGCGCGGGCCTGGCCGACGAGGCCGGCAACGGCGGCACCGGCGAGGCCGGCCAGAGCTGGGTCATGGACTTCCACGACCCGGTGGCCGCCACCGACCTGGCCATCGCGCCGGACAACGGCGTCTCGGGCACCGACCAGCGCAGCAACCAGCTGAACTTCACGCTGACCGGGCAGCTCGGCGAGGCCGGCCTGTCGGTGCGCGTGACCGACCGCACCACGGGCAACGAGATCGGCTACGCCACGGTGGACGGGCTGAACTTCAGCATCGCCGTGAAGCTCGACGCCGCGGGCGTGCACGAGCTGCGCGTGCGCACCGTGGACACGGCCGGCAACCTGGCCGATGCGGTGGTGAGCGTGTTCGTCGACGTGGTCAAGCCCACGCTGGCCGAGCCCGTGCTGCACCGCGACGCCGACGGCAATGTGGACACCATCACGCTGAACTTCAGCGAAGCCATCGACCCGGCCAGCATGACGCTGGCCGCGCTGGGCCTCTCACGCGACAGCGGCGCCAACCTGCTGGCCGGCGCCACGCTGACCCGCGTGAGCGCCACCCAGTACGTGCTGAGCGGCCTGGCCGCACGCACGGCGGACGCCGGCAGCTACCGCTTCAGCGTGGCCATGCCGCAGGTGCGCGACGAGGTGGGCAACGCGGGCGAGCGCAACGTGGCGCTGCAGTTCGCGGGCCAGCTGGCCAGCACCGGCACCATCAGCGGCGTGGTGTACGACGACATCGACGGCACCGGCACGCGCGAGGCCGACGAGCTGGCCCAGGGCGGCTGGACCGTGTTCGACGACACCAACAACAATGGCCAGCTCGACGCGGGCGAGGTCTCGGCCGTCACGGCCGAAGGCACCGGCCGCTACACGCTCTCGGGCCTGTCCATCGGCACCCACCGCATCGTGGTGGTCGCGCCCAGTGGCTGGACCATGACGCCCGGCACCGAGGTGCAGGTGACGGTCGGTGCCGATGCGCCCGAGGTCACGCAGAACTTCGGCGCCTTCGCGCTGGCCAGCCTGTCGGGCACAGTGTTCGACGATGCCAACGCCAACGGCGTGCGCGACCTCGAAGAAGCCGCGCTGGCCGGCCGCCTGGTGCTGCTGGACGCCAACAACAACGGCGTGGCGGATGCCGGCGAGGCCACCGCCACCACCGACGCGCAAGGCGGCTACAGCTTCCAGGACCTGGCACCGGCCACGCTGCGCGTGGTGCTGTTCGCCGGCGACGGCTACCTGCCGCTGCTGGCCTCGGCCGTGTACGCACCCAAGTCGGGCGAGGCCTTCACGCGCGACATCGCGGCCGTGCAGCCCGGCAGCATCAGCGGCGTGAAGTACGAAGACACCAACGGCAACGGCCAGCGCGACGCGGGCGAGCTGGGCGTGGCCGGCTGGACCATCTTCCTGGACGACAACGGCAACGACGCGCTCGACGCCGGCGAGCGCTCTACGCTGACGGACGCGGACGGCCACTACGTGTTCACGGGCCTCTTGCCCGGCAGCTTCCGCGTGGTCGAGCAAGCGCGCACCGGCTGGATCCAGACCGCGCCCGGCACGGTGGAGGCCGGCGGCGGCCACGAGCAGGCGCTCGACGCGCTGCTCAGCCTGCCCGGCATGGTGGCCGACGTGGAGGAAGACCTGCTGCAGGCCTACCTCAACGAGACCGGCCTGAACTACGACTGCGGCTGCGGCACCTTCGTGCTGGAGAAGTACACGCAGGGCCAGGCGGCCTCGCACTTCTCCAAGATGGACACGCTGACCGACCCGCTGCTGGCCTCGTTGACGGGCCAGGGCGTGCGCGTGGTGGTGATCGACACCGGTGTCGACACCGATTCGAGCTTCTTCGGCCCCGACAGCGACGGGGACGGCGTGTCCGACCGCATCGTGTACCAGTACGACTTCGGTGACGGCGATGCGGACGCCAACGACACGATCGGCCACGGCACCAACGTGGCCGGCGTGATCGCCGGGCAGGATGCGCAGTACAGCGGCATCGCCACCGGGGCCGACCTGGTCGTGCTCAAGGTGTTCGACGCCAACAGCCAGGGCTACTTCAGCAAGCTCAAGGCAGCGCTCGAATGGGTCGAGGCCAATGCCGAGGCCTACAACATCGGCGTGATCAACATGTCGCTGGGCGACGGTGGCAACTGGGGCGAGGCCATCAGCCGCTACGGCATGGGCGAACTGTTCGAGCGCCTGGCCGCGCGCGGGCTGGTGACCATCGCCGCGGCCGGCAACAACTACTACCAGACCGGCGGCGCCATGGGCGTGGCCTACCCGGGCGCCGACCCGGCCGTGCTGTCGGTCGGCGCCATGTGGGCCGGCAACTTCGGTGGGCCGTGGCGCTTTTCCAGCGGCTCGACCGACTACACCACGGCCTACGGCCGTATCGCCAGCTTCACGCAGCGCGATCCGGATCAGATCGACGTGATGGCGCCGGGCGCGCGCTTCACCTCGGCCGGCCTCAATGGCGGGCTGTCGACCATGCAGGGCACGAGCCAGGCGGCGGCCTTCATGAGCGGCGCGGCGGCACTCGTCCAGCAGGCGGCCAAGCTGCTGATGGGCCGCTACCTGACGACCGGCGAATTCGCCGACCTGCTGGCCAAGAACACCTACCGTGCGGTGGACGGTGACGACGAGAGCGACAACGTGGTCAACACCAGCGCGTCTTACAACAAGCTGGACATCCCCAAGCTGCTGCGCGGCCTGCAGGCCTACGCGGCGGCCGGCGGCGGCAGCGAGGGCGGTGGCGGCCAGGGCGAGACGCCGACCGACGGCCCGCTGTCGGCCTACAGCGCTCGCACGCTGCAGGTCGCGCCGGGCGCCACGGCCAGCGGGCAGGACTTCGGCAACTTCAAGCTGGGCCAGGTGGCAGGCGTCGTCTACGCCGACGACGACAAGGACGGCGTGCAGGACGCCGGCGAGGCCGCGCAGGCCGGCATCCAGGTTTACCTGGACACCAACGACAACGGCAACCTCGACCAGGGCGAGCAGGCCGCCACGACGGATGTCGACGGCCGCTTCGCCTTCCACAACATGGGCCCGGGCAGCGTGACGCTGCGCGCGGTGGCGCCGGCCGGCCAGGTGGCGGGCAACAGCGTGGCGCTGACCGTCACGAGCGGGCTGGACCAGGCCGGCATCGCGCTGGGCCTGCGCAGCGTGGACGCCGGCGCCTTCCAGGCCGTGGCCGACGAGGCCGCACTGGACGAGGACGGCTCGGTCACCGTCAACGTGCTGGCCAACGACCAGATCGCCGACGCCAAGGGCCTGGTGCTCTCGCTGATCGGCGACGGCCCGGCGCACGGCAGCGTGGCCCTGGTCGAAGGCCAGTTGGTCTACACGCCGGACGCCGACTTCCACGGCAGCGACAGCTTCGCCTACAGCATCGCCGGCCCCGGCGGGCGCAGCAGCAGCGCCACCGTGCAGATCACGGTGCGCCCGGTCAACGACCTGCCGCTGCTTTCCGCGCTGCCCGACCAGCAGCTGACCGAAGGCCAGACCATGGTGCTGCAGCTGCAGGCCAGCGATGTCGACGGCGACGCGCTGCGCTACACGCTGCTGCAGGCACCCGAGGGCACCACGCTGGACGAGGCGACGGGCGAGCTGCGCTGGACCGCCGTGGCGCTGCCCGGCCCGCAGACCGTGCGCGTGCAGGTCAGCGACGGCCAGGGCGGCACGGCCGAACGCAGCTTCAGCATCGGCGTGCAGATGGGCACGCTGCGCGTGAGCGCGGTGCAGCAGTTCGCCTGGGGCTTCTCGCTGCGCTTCAACGACGCCATCGACGCCAGCCAGTTCAACCTCTATGGCGCCAACCCCGACTTCACGGTCACGGGCGCGCGCGTGGGCCAGGTATTCGGCTCGGTGGTGTTCGACGCCGACGGCAAGGGACTGACCTGGGTGCGCACCGGCGCGGCGCTGGAGGCCGATGCCTACACGCTGCAGCTGAAATCCGGCGCGCAGGCACTGACGAGCACGCAGCGCGGCCACCTGGACGGCGACGGCGACGGCGCGGCCGGCGGCGATTGGGGCGGCCAGTTCCAGGTGGGCACCCTGCCCGCCGTGCGGCTGCGCCTGCCCGACTTCGCGCGGGGCCCGGGCCAGGCCGTGCCGGCCACCGCCAACGGCGGCATGCCGATCACGTTGACGACGGATGGCACGGTGACCAGCCTGAGCTTCCTGCTCCGGGCCGATCCGGCGCTGCTGCGCATCACCGAGGTGCGGCGCGGCAGCCAGCTGCCTGCTGGCGCCACCTTGAGCGTGCAGGCAGCCGAAGGCGGCGTGCGCATCACCATCACCAGCGCCACCGCGTTGCCTGCCGGCACCCTGCAGCTGCTGGGCGTGGTGGGCACCGTGAGCGCCACGGCCACGCTGGGCAGCGCGGGCCTGATGGTGGTCGACCAGCTGATGGTGAACGGCGCGGCCCGGCCCGAGGCGGCCGATGCCGGCCTGGTCTTCGTCGGCTATGCCGGCGACATGGACGGCAACGGCAAGTACGAGGCCAACGACGTGACCGCCGCCCAGCGCCTGATCGTGCGCCTGGACAACCACCTCCCCTGGGCCAACGACATCGACTTCGTGGTGGTGGGCGACGTGACGGGCGACGGTGCCTTCAACTCGATGGACGCCGCGATGATCCAGCAGCGCCGTGCGGCGGGCGCGGCCGCCACGGCCACGATCCCGGCCATCCCGGCACAGCCGGTGCAGCCCGACACGCCGGTGCTGAACCTCTCGGGCGCACTGGCGAACTTCGCGCTGGCCAGCGGCGGCAGCATCGGGCTGGCGACGGCCTCGGGCGATGCCTCAGGCCGCAGCGCGGCGGCCAGCCGCGACGCGGCCCTGCCGACCGTGGCCTTGAAGGTGGTGCCGTCGGTGGTGTCGCAGGGCGTGGTGGCCTGATTGGCAAGTCCGCCGGGCGGCAACCGCCTCGCCGGCCTGCTGATGCTGACCGGCGGCCTGGCGGTGCTGGCCTACTGCCTGCGCCACCTGTGGCGCGCCTGGCGCACCGGGCAGGTGGCGGGGAAGCTGGGCACGGTCTACCAGGCGGGTGAGGCAGCCTACGCCACCAACCTCGTGCTCACGCTGGTAGGCGTGGGGTTGGCGCTGGGGTGCTGCTGGCTGGGGTGGCGGTGGTGGCGGGGCCTGTGACCGTCCACTGTCAGCCGCCATTCGAGGACTTCCGGCCAAACAAGCGCTCCGCATGCCGCAGGCCCTGCTCAAGGCCTTGCTGCGTGAGCCATATCGACTTGGCTTTGCCCTTGGGATCCTCGACAAGACCCTGTATATGCAAGCGGTCCAGGACGCCAAAGTCAAAACCCTTCCATGACCGGCCGCCGTCGAAATTGAATGCGGCGAGAAGGGCCAGCACCGCTTCCTCGATCCGCTTTTCATCGTAGTCCATGCTTCCTCCGAGCTACATGCAATCCGGTGATGGCTGGCGTGCCAACTCAGCGGGGCGCAAGCCGTCCGCTGCAGCGCATGGCCAGCCTTTCGTCGGCCTTGAAATCCAAGCATTTCATCATTAGCCCTGCTCCATTTTTCCAGCTTGCCGAACTCGCCTGACCATGCATCGTTGTACTCCGCATCGAAGATTCGCACAGCTCAGCATGCCGAGGATCTCAAAGGCAGAGCCCACATCGACGTGCATATTGCGCACAATGCGCCGATGCTCTCCACCGAATCCCTGCAGCTCGCCCAAGCCCTGGTGCGGCTCGACACCCGCAGCCATGTCAGCAACCTGCCGCTGATCCACTTCGTGCGCGACCACCTGGCCGGCCTCGGCATTGCCAGCCGGCTGACCTACAACGCCGACCGGACCAAGGCCAACCTGTTCGCCACGCTGGGCGAACACCGGCCGGCCGGTGTGATCCTCTCGGGCCACACCGACACCGTGCCCTGGGATGGGCAGGACTGGTCGGTCGACCCGCTCTCGGCCACCGTCCAGGACGGCAGGCTCTACGGCCGCGGCAGCGCCGACATGAAGGGCTTCATCGCCGTGGCGCTGGCCAATGCGCGCCGGCTGGCCGAAGGCACGGCGCCATTCGCCGTGCACCTGGCGCTTTCCTACGACGAGGAGGTCGGCTGCTTCGGCGTGCGCGAGCTCATCGCCGACCTGCGCGAAGCCGGCATCCGGCCCATGGCCTGCATCGTCGGCGAGCCCACCAGCATGGTGCCGGCCATCGCCCACAAGGGCGTGTACCGCTACAAGTGCTGCGTGCGCGGCAAGGAGGCGCACTCCTCGCTCACGCCGCTGTCCGTCAACGCGATCGAGATGGCGGCGCGCCTGGTCGGCAAGCTGCGCGACATGGCCGAAGGCTTCGAGCGCGAGGAGCCGCGCTACGCCGGCTTCGACGTGCCCTTCTCCACCGCCAGCGTGGGCCAGTTCCACGGCGGTATCGCCGACAACGTGGTGCCGCGCGACGCCGAGTTCCGCTACGAGTTCCGCGACCTGCCCACGGCCGACGCCACCGCCATGCAGGCCCGGGTGCTGGCCCACGCACGCGCGTTGGAGCCGGCGATGCAGAAGGTGGCGCCCGAGGCGGGCTTTCGTTTCGAGACCATCTGCGAGATCCCGAGCTTCCTCGGCTCGGCCGACGACGCCGTCACGCGGCTGGCGCTGCAGCTCTCGGGCGAGCGCGCCACCACGCTCGTGGCCTTCGGCACCGAGGCCGGCCTCTTCAAAAGCGCCGGCATCCCCACCGTGGTCTGCGGCCCCGGCAGCATCACCCAGGCCCACCAGCCCGACGAGTACGTGAGCCTGGAGCAGCTGGCACGCGCCGAGGCCTTCGTGCGCGGCCTGGCCGGCACCAGCGCCCTCGCCTGATCTTCGCCCGAACGACGACAACGCCCCACGCCATGTCCCTCGCCCTCGACCTCCCCCGCAACGGCCAGGTGCGCGGCGCCTGCCCCCACGACTGCCCCGACACCTGCGCGCTCGTCACCACCGTGGTCGATGGCGTCGCCACCCGCGTGCAGGGCAACGCTGGCCACGCCCAGACGGGCGGTGTGCTGTGCACCAAGGTCTCGCGCTACGTGGAACGTAGCTACCACGCCGAGCGGGTGCTGCAGCCGCTCAGGCGCGTCGGCCCCAAGGGCGCGGGCCGCTTCGAGCCGGTCGGTTGGGACGAAGCGCTGGACGACATCGCCGCCCGCCTCTCGGCCATCGCCGCGCGCGCGCCCGAGGCCATCGTGCCCTACAGCTACGCCGGCACCATGGGCCTGGTGCAGGGCGAGAGCATCGCCGCGCGCTTCTTCCACACGCTGGGCGCCTCGCTGCTGGACCGCACCATCTGCGCCTCGGCCGGCGCCGAGGGCCTGACGCAGACCCTGGGCGGCAAGGTCGGCATGAAGGTGGAGTTCTTCGCCGAAGCCAGGCTGATCCTGGTCTGGGGCGGCAATGCCATCGCCAGCAGTTTGCACTTCTGGCGCTACGCGCAGGAGGCCAAGCGCCGCGGCGCGCGCCTCGTGTGCATCGACCCGCGGCGTACCGAGACGGCGGACAAATGCCATGAGCACATCGCGCTGCGGCCCGGCACCGATGCCGCGCTGGCGCTGGCGCTCATGCACGAACTGATCGTGCACGACTGGCTGGACCACGACTACCTGCGCGATCACACGCTGGGCTGGGAGCAGCTGCGCGAACGCGCGCTGCAGTGGCCGCCCGCACGCGCGGCCGAGGTCTGCGGCGTGCCCGTGGAGCAGATCGAACGCCTGGCGCGCGACTACGGTGCCTGCCGTGCGAGCTTGGACGGGGCCGGCCCCGCCGCCATCCGCCTGAACTACGGCATGCAGCGCACGCGCGGTGGCGGCAACGCCGTGCGCGCCGTGGCCAGCCTGCCCGCGCTGATCGGCGCCTGGCGCCACCGGGCCGGCGGCATGCTGCTGAGCAGTTCGGGCCAGTTCCCGGTGCAGCGCGCGGCCCTGCAGCGGCCCGACCTGCTGGCCGGCCGGCGGCCGCGCACGGTCAACATGAGCACCATCGGCGATGCGCTGCTGCACCCGGGCGATGCCGGTTTCGGCCCGCGCATCGAGGCCGTGGTGGTCTACAACAGCAATCCCGTGGCGGTGGCGCCCGAGTCGGCCAAGGTGGTGCGTGGCTTCGCGCGCGAAGACCTCTTCACCGTGGTGCTGGAGCAGTTCCAGACCGACACGGCCGACCATGCCGACTACGTATTGCCGGCCACCACCCAGCTGGAGCACTGGGACATCCATTCGGCCTATGGCCACACCGACGTGCTGCTCAACCGCCCGGCCATCGCGCCGCTCGGCCAGGCCCGGCCCAACACCGCCATCTTCCGTGCCCTGGCCGCGCGCATGGGCCTGACCGACCCCTGCCTGCAGGACGACGACGAGGCGCTCAGCCGCCAGGCCTTCGGCGATGCGGTGGACTTCGGTGCGCTGCTGCGCGATGGTTTTGCCACGCTGGCCCTGCCCGATGCGCCATTCGCGCAGGGCAACTTCCCCTCGCCCTCGGGCCGCTGCGAGTTCTTCAGCGCGCGGCTCGTGGCCCAGGGCCTGGATGGACTGCCCGACCACCTGCCCAACCACGAGGCCATCGGCAGCTCGGCCGACTACCCGCTGGCCATGATCTCGCCGCCGGCGCGCAACTTCCTGAACTCCAGCTTCGTCAACGTCACCAGCCTGCGCGCCATCGAAGGCGAGCAGCTGCTGGAGATCCACCCGGTGGACGCGGCCGCCCGCGGCATCGTCGACGGTGCCACGGTGCGCGTGTTCAATGGCCGCGGCAGCTACCGCTGCCGGGCCGAGGTCAGCACGCGGGCGCGCGAGGGCGTGGTCAACGGCCTGGGCATCTGGTGGCGCAAGCTGGGCCTGGACGGACGCAACGTCAACGAGCTGACCAGCCAGCGCCTGACCGACCTGGGCCGTGCGCCGACCTTCTACGACTGCCTGGTGGAAGTCGAAGCCGACAGCCCCGCCGCCGCGAAGTAGGCCGGCAAGGCAGCGGCGGGCAGCGGCGGGCTGAACAGATAGCCCTGGTAGTCGCTGCAGCCCTCGCGCAGCAGGAAGTCGCGCTGCGCCGCCGTCTCCACGCCCTCGGCCATGACCTGCAGGCCCAGGCTGCGCGCCAGGCCGATGATGGTGCGCACGATGGCGTCGTTGTGGGCATCGCCGCCCAGCGCGCGCACGAAGGACTGGTCGATCTTGATCTGGTCCAGCGGCAGCCGGCGCAGGTAGGCCAGCGACGAATAGCCGGTGCCGAAGTCGTCCAGCGCGAAGCCCACGCCGTGGGCCTGGAGCGCCGCCATCTTGGCCGCGGTGCCTTCCATGTCCTCGACCAGCAGGCCCTCGGTCAGCTCGAACTTCAGGCGCCGCCCGTCGGCCCGCGTGCGCGCCAGCACGCTGCCGCATTGCGCCACGAAGTCGGGATGGCGGAACTGGCGCGGGCTCACGTTCACCGCCACGTCCAGCCGCGCCGTGGCGGGGTTCTGCGCCCAACGCGCCAGCTGGAAGCAGGCCTGGCGCAGCACCCAGCGGCCCAGCTGCATGATCAGGCCCGTGTCCTCGGCCAGCGGAATGAACTCGGCCGGCGTGATGTTGCCGAGCTCGGCATGCTGCCAGCGCACCAGGGCCTCCACGCCGGTCACTTCGCCGTCGGCATTCACCTGGGGCTGGTAGTGCAGCGTCAGCGCGTTCTGCGCCAGCGCCACGCGCAGGTCGGCCTCGAGCGCCGCGCGCGCCGACACGGCGGCCTGCAGCCCGGGGTCGTAGAAGCGCAGCGTGTTGCGGCCCGCGCCCTTGGCCTGGTACATGGCGATGTCGGCCTGCTTGAGCAGTTCCAGCACGCCGCCGGTGTGGCCGTGGAACGGCGCCACGCCGATGCTGCAGGTCGACAGGTGCTCGTTGCCGGCCAGCGCGAACGGCGTGTTCAGCGCCGACAGGATCTTCTCGCCGATCTGGCGCGCATGCTGGACCACGGCCTGGTCATCCTGGCCCAGGTCTTCCAGCATGACGACGAACTCGTCGCCGCCCAGGCGCGCCACGGTGTCGCTCTCGCGCACGCTGTCCTGCAGCCGGCCGGCCACCTGCTGCAGCAGCAGGTCGCCCATGCCGTGGCCCAGCGTGTCGTTGAGCGTCTTGAAGTTGTCCAGGTCGATGAACATCAGCGCGCCGCCGCGGCCGCTGCGGTGCTCGGTGGCCAGCGCATGCTGCAGCCGGTCCATCAGCAGCAGGCGGTTGGGCAGCTGGGTGAGCGGGTCGTAGAAGGCCAGCTGCTGGATCTCGCGCTCGGCCGCCTTGCGCGCCGTGATGTCCGTGTGGATGGCCAGCACCGACTCGGGCGCACCCTCTTCGTCGCGCACCAGCGTCCAGCGTGCGCCCACGGTCACCGTGCTGCCATCGCGCCGCGTCTGGACGAGTTCGCCTGTCCACTCGCCGCGCGCGCGCACGTCGTGCAGCGCCTGGTCGAAGGCGCCGCGGTCGTGCTGCAGCCGCGTCACGCGGAAGTCCGCACCGACCTCGCTGCCGCGCCAACCGTACAGGCGCTCGGCGCCCTGGCTCCAGAACAGCACCTGGTGCTCCATGCCGTAGACGACGATGGCGTCCTGTGCCAGGTCCAGCAGCGAGGCCTGGCGGCGCAGCCGGCGGTCCTGCTCCTGGCGTTCGAGCTCGGCGCCCACGCGCGCGGCGAAGATCTGCATGGTGGACAGCACCAGCTCCACATCGGGCGGGCGCGCATCGAACAGCGTCACCAGCATGCCCACCAGTTCGCCGGCCGAGTCTTCCAGCCGCACGCCGGCATAAGCCGCGGGCCGCCAGGTGCCCAGCGCGCGTGCCATGGCCGGCGAGGGCTGCGGCAGCGTTTCCGTGTAGCAGCTGGGCTGGTGCCGCAGCGGCTCGGCCGGCGTGCCGGCCAGCGCGAACTCCGCGTTCTCGCGGAAGACGCCATCGACCACGGCGGCGATGCTGCGCACCGTCTGGCGTTCGGCGGTGTGCAGGCGGCCGATGAAGGCAGCCCGCGCGGAGACCGCCTGCGCCATGTGCTGCGCCATGGTGCGGAAGAACGCGTCGCCCGTGGAGGCCGATACCGCCGCCGCCACCTGCAGCACGGCGGCATGCAGGCGGCGCTGGCGCTGCTCGGTCTGCAGGTTGCCGATGCCGAAGGCCAGGTTGTTGGCCAGCTCCTGCAGCAAGGCGATCTCGTCGCGGCCGATCTGGACCACGTCGGGCGCATAGAGGTAGAAGAACCCGAAGGTGCGCTGGCGGTCGCGCAGCGGCAGGCAGGCGACGCCGCGAAAGCCGCTGGCCTGGGCATCGGCCAGCCAGGGCGCGAAGGTCGGGTCCTCGGCGATGTCTTCCACGATCACCACCTCGCCGTCGCGCACGGTGCGCGCGGCCGGGCCGTGGCCGTTGGGGCCGTCCTCGGCCCAGGACATCGGGATGCCCCGCATGAAATCCGCGTCGTCGCCCGCGTGGGCCATCACGTCGATGGTCTTGCGCGCGTCGTCGTGCGCATAGCCGACCCAGGCCATCGCATAGCCGCCGATGTCCACCGAAATGCGGCACACGCCGCGCAGCAGAGTCTCCTCGGACTCGGCCCGGATCAGCGTCTCGTTGCAGGCGCTCAGCATGCGCTGGGCCCGGCTCAGCCGCGCCAGTTCGCGGTCGGCCTGCAGGCGCAGCGTGACATCGGCCAGCCCACCCACCACGCGGCGCACCCGCCCGGCGGCGTTGCGGACCAGGTAGGCGCGGCTGCTGACCGGCACCACCACACCATCCTCGCGCTGCAGGCGAAAGCTGTCGGTCCAGGTGTCTTCGGTGCCGGCCAACGCGGCGTCGAGCGCGGCGCGGATGCGTGTGGCGTCCTCCGGATGCAGGTCGGCCAGCCAGCTGCGGCCGGCCTCGGTCCAGCGGGCCGCCTGCGGGCCCATGAGGCGCTGCGCGCCCTCGCTCCACCAGACCGTGCTGGCCTGCAGGTCCCAATCCCACACGGCATCGGCCATGGCGCGCAGCAGGTGGCGAAAGCGCTCCTCGCCCTCGCGCAGCACGTCCGAGGCCTGCTTGCGCTTGGACACATCGCGCAGCACCACCTGCAACCGGCCTTCGGGCAGCGGCTGCGCCTGCACCTCGATCCAGCGGCCCAGGCTGGTCGAATAGGACTCGAAGGCCACGGCACAGGACTCGCGCAGGGCCCAGTTGCACTCGGCCGCGAACGCCGCCTCGCCGGGGGCCTGGAACAAGGCCGCCAGCGTCTGGCCCCGCAAGGCCGCCAGCGAGCGCCGCAGGAGCCGCACCGCCTTGCCGTTCGCCTCGCGGACCGCACCGCCTGCATCGAGCACGATGCGCGCGTCCGCAGGCACGACTCGGGGTGGGGCAGAGCTCATGGAAGCGGTGGTTCTCCAGCGGCGCCGCAGTCACGGCGGGGGGGGACACAGTGTAGTTGTGCGACAGTCGCGCCGTGCACCCCTCCCCCCAGCCGCAGCCTGCGGCGGACGTCTCCGCCATGCTGTACCGAGCCGCCATCGGCCCGGACCGCGGCGACCACTATCTGCGGCGCTTCCAGGCACGCGATGGCGGCAACACACAAGCGCCGCGCTGGCCCCGCTGGCATTGGGGCGGCTTCGTCTCGGCGCTCTCCTGGCTGGCCTGGCGCGGGCTGATCGGTGCGGCCGCGCTCTGGGCCGGCGCCGCACTGCTGGGCGCCGTGCTGGCGCTGGGCCTGGCGCGGCTCGTGTTCGGGGCCGGTGCCGCGCCGCTGGCCTGGCTGCTGGCGGTGCTCACGCTGGCGGCCTCGCTGGCCTGGGGCCTGGGCGCGGAACGCCTGTACCACCGCCTGTGCAACCGGCGCATCCTGGCCGCGGTGGCGGCGCACGCCAGCATCGGCGCCGCCTGCGCCGCGCTGCAGCGCCAGCAGCCCGGCCGGGCGGCGCGCTGGGCCACGCTGCTGGCGCTGCACGGCGCGGTGCTGGCCGCACTGGCCGGGCTGGTGCTGGCCATGCGGCCGCTGCCGCAACAGCCGCCATCTGAGCGGTTGGCGCCAGGCCCGCAGGCCGCCGCGCTCGCACCCGCCACGTCCGCAGCGCCCACCGCCGCCCTGCTGCCGATGCCGAACCCCGGCACCGAAGGCCAGCCTGCGCCCGCCCCGGCCCCCCTGGCCAGCACCTCCGCGCCGGCGGAACCCGCCGAGCCGGCCGGCCCGCCCGCACCGGCGCAGGCGGCATCCGCGGCCGCCACCGCAGCGCCAGCAGCGCCCCCGCTGGCGGCCAGCGTGGCGGCCTCCGCGGCGCGGCCTGGGCGCGCAGCGCAGGCCGCACCGGACCCCGCGGCGGGCCGCTACGCCGTGCAGATCGGCGTGTTCGCCGAGCCCGCCAACGCCCAGGCGGCGCTGGACCGGCTGCGCGCGGCCGGCCTGCCGGCGCGCGGCGATGCGGCGGGGCCACCGGGCCGGCTGCGCGTGCGGGCCGGTCCCTTCGCGACACGGGAAGAGGCCCAGCGCGCAGGCGAGCGCATCCAGGCCCTGGGGCTCCCCGCCGTGCTGGTGCGGCTGCCGGCCGCCCGCCAAGCCGGACCGGCCGAACCGTGACGGCACCCGCGTACGTCCTCCGTTTGGCGGACCGTGGGGCTGCCTTGCGCAGCGGTGCTCAGTATGCTGTCCGCTCCTGCCACCTCCCGGAGAACACATGAAAGCAAAGCAGGCGCTCGCCGCCATCGCGCTGGCCGGCGCATTCGCCGCACCCCAGGCCTGGGCCGACATCGTCTGGAACTGGAGCTACAGCGGCACCGGCATCCAGGCCGGCGGCACCCTCACCACCGAGGACGCAGCCGATGCCGATGGCTTCCACCTGATCACCGCCATCAGCGGCACGCGCAACGGCGAGCAGATCACGGGCCTGTATCCCACGGGCACAGCCATCCCCGGGAACGAGCCGTTCGCACTGGACAACCTGATCCGCTTCGGCCCGCAGGGCCAGATCACGGTGCACGGCTTCGGTTTCAGCACGGCCGCGGGGGGCTACGCCAACCCCTTCTACGCGGACTTCTTCGATCCCGCCATCTACATGGAGGTGTTCACCACCGCCTCCAGCTACGAGGAGCTGCCCGTCGCGTTCACGGCCTCGGTCGTGCCCGAGCCGGCGAGCATCCTGCTGCTGCTGGCAGGGCTGGGGGCGGCGGGCTGGACCGGTGCGCGCCGCCGCCGCGGGGGTGTGCCGGCCTGAGGCCAGGCTGCCGCGGCCTGCGCCGCGGCAGCCGCACGATGGGGCCACGTCCGACGCCGTGCAGCTGCGCTGCGGCCTATGCTGCCGGCACGATGCACGAAGACCCCGCCCCCCTCCCGGCCCGCCCAGAAGGCCCGCGCCCCCCCGCGCCCCCCGCGCCACCGACGCTGCAGCAACGGCTGCGGGCCGTCGACCGGCGGCTGCGCCGCGCCATCGCCGAGCGACCGGTGCTGGCCGCCGTCCTGGCCGCCGCAAGTGCCGCGGTGCTCACGCAGGCGGGGGCCGTGCTGCTGCGGCGCACCCTGGCCGCCAAGCCGCCGCTGCCATTGCCCCGCCGCATGGCCCGCCCGGCCGCCCGGGCGCCGTGGACTGCGTTCCGCTGGCGCACGGTCGCGGCGCTGCCTGACAGACAAGACCTGCCCACGGCGGATGATGGCGCCAGGTCGTTCTTCTTCAGACGGCTGCAGGCCGCTCGCACCCCGCGGTGGCCCAACTTCAAAGGACACAACATGCTGGAACAGGCACAAGGCACCGTCAACGAAATCGCCGGCAAGGTGCAAGGCGCATTCGGACGCGCCACCGACGACACCGCAACCCACCTGGAAGGCCAGGCGCGCGAGACCATGGGCAAGGCGCAGCAGGTGTATGGCGACGCGCTCGACCATGTGCGCGAATCGGCCGTCAAGAACCCGCTGGGCACCATCGCGATCGCGGCAGGCTTTGGCCTGGTGGTCGGCCTGCTCTGCAGCCGGCGCTGAAGGCCTGCGCGGCCTTGCCGCGCTGTCACACGGCCAGGTGCAGGGCCAGGTCCACGGCCTGCGCCGAACGCGCTGGCAGCGCGCAGCACAGCAGTGCCTCGCCAGCCGCCACCGGGAACGCCGGCGCCTCGGCGTAGGTTCCCCCGCGCTGCAGCACCCGCGTGCTGCACCTGCCGCAACTCCCCCGACACCCGGCCAGCCATATGCCTCGGGCACGTCGAGCAGGCTGCCGTCGCCGGGTTGCCGGCACGCTTTCTCGATCGATGCCGCCAAGACGATGCCCACCGGCTGCGTAGCCGGCACCCGCATCGCGGGCGCAGCAATGGTGCCCGTGCGCCGCAGGGCCGAACTGCCGAATGCCGTTGCATGGATGCGTGCGTCAAGCACCTACAGCGCGCGCAGTCCGTCGTAGGGCTGCGGGATGAAGTCCGCCGGCCCGCACCGGTAGAAGTCACGGTCGCCGAAGGGAGCCTGCCTGTAGGCAACGCCATGTCGATGCGCCGAGCGCGGTCGTGAGCCTGGGCTCGGGCGGCCGGCACTGGGCCGCGTCGATCTTGAGGCCGCCAGATGCTGCAAGGCATGCCGCCTTCTTGACGCTTCTCGCTGGGCCCCGTGCGCGCCGCCCACGCTCTTCTGCGCGGCTTCAGACAGCCGTGCGCCTCCAGCACCAACCGCCACGCGGCCCCCATCCAAGGCTGTTGTCGCCACGCAGCGTGGTTGGGACACGGCGCCGTTCGCCGACCTAAAAGCTCCGCTCAGCGGAAACGTCGGCGCCTTTAACCCAGGTTAATGCGGGCTGCGGCCCGGCAACCGAGCATTGGCCCGTTTGACCAGATTTGTAACTAAAAGCAGTCTTTTTCTGTCCAGAAAAAGGACCAATTCACGCGCTCGATGTCAGCGCTCAAGCACACCTTTCCGATCCATGAACCATGTGCTGAACAGCGCGCAGAACCCGATCACCGCTGCCCTTTTTGTCGCGATCCGCAAGGCGGTGCTGCTCAGCTGTGCTGCGTTCGCACTGTCGGCTGCAGCCCAGCCGGACGATTCCGTGCTGGCCCAGGCGCACCGTCTGATGGCGGAGAACCAGGCCGAAGCGGCCTACCGGCTGCTCGAGCCCTGGGAACTGGAGCGTGCCGACGACGCACCATTCAGCTACCTCTTCGGCATCGCGGCCCTGGATGCGGGGCATGCGACCCGTGCGATCTTTGCGCTGGAACGCGCGGTGGCGGTCGCGCCCGACGACAACCTGGCACGTGCAGAACTTGCACGCGCCTATCTCCTGGCCGGAGAGCCGGACCGCGCGCGCACCGAACTGCAGGCTGCAAGACGTGGCGAGATGCCGCTCGAAGCTGCGGCTGCGATCGACCGGGTGCTCGGCGGGCTGGATGTGGCCCCGGCCAGCACGTCGTCCGCAGCCTGGCGCGCCTACTTCGAAGGCGTCGTCGGCCATGACAGCAACGTCAACAGCGCGACGGCCGCGGGCCAGTTCGCGCTTCCGGCCTTCGGCGGCATCGTCTTCAACCTGGACCGCGAGAACCGCAAGCGGGGCGATGCCTTTGCAGGCCTCGGCGCCGGAGCCGCCTGGAGAAAGCCGCTGTCGCCCGCATGGGAACTCGAGGCCGCGGCGAACCTGCGCGGCACGTTCCACCGCAATGTGCATGCGATGAACAACCGGCAGTACGACGGCAGCTTCGGCGCGTCCTACACCAGCGGGGTGGACAGGTTCTCCGCCGCGCTGCAAACACTGCAGTACGACATCGACGACCGTGGCTACCGGAGCGCCTCGGGCCTCAGCGCGCAGTGGCAGCGCACGCTGGATGGCCGGTCGCAACTGAGCGCGTTCACGCAGCTGAGCCGTTTGCGCTATGCGCAGGATCGCGCGCGGGATGCGGACCGCGCCGTGCTCGGCGCCGGCTTCGCGCGCGCGCTGTCCGATGCACAGCTGGTGTATGCCAGCGTCTATGGCGCCAAGGAGAAGCCACGCCTGGATGGTGTCGCCAACTACGGCCACCACGCGGCGGGCGTGCGCCTGGGCGGCGAACGTGCGCTGGACGAGACCATCGTCGCCTTCGCTGCCGTGCAGTACGAGAAGCGCCGGTACGGCGGCGCGGAGCCGTTCTTCGATACCCGGCGGGTGGATCGCCAGCTCGACGCATCGCTGGGCGTCCACATCACGCCTTCTGCGCCATGGCGCCTGTCGCCGCAGGTGTCCTACGTTCGCGCCGACTCCTCCGTCGTGCTCTACGACTATCGCCGCGTGGTATGGCAGTTCGCCGTACGGCGGGAGTTCAACTGAACCTGTTTTTCCATGCCACGATTCCACCATTCCCATGACGCCGCCTGGGGCCGACACGCGCGCCTGAGCCTTCTTTGTGCCGCGCTGCTCGCAGCGGGCCACGGCCATGCACAGTCCCTGCCATCCGCCACCATCGTGTTCGCGGCGGACGGCGCCACACTCATCGACGCCAGCGGCCAACGGCGGCCTGCCACGCGCGGCATGGCCGTCTCCTCGGGCGATACGGTCGAGACGGGCCACGGCACGCTCCAACTGAAGATGGTGGACGGGGGCATGGTGGCGTTGCAGCCAGGATCGGTGCTGCGGCTCGATGCCTACCACCTGGGCCAGGGCGGCGGGGCCGAAGGCGCCAAAGGCTTCATGAGCCTCGTGAAAGGAAGCTTGCGGACCATCAGCGGCTTCATCGGCA
Source organism: Pseudorhodoferax soli (assembly GCF_003337555.1). Lineage (GTDB taxonomy): Bacteria > Pseudomonadota > Gammaproteobacteria > Burkholderiales > Burkholderiaceae_C > Pseudorhodoferax > Pseudorhodoferax soli. The sequence continues at coordinate 239,001 of NZ_QPJK01000004.1, forward strand.
AGGCCCGGCCGGACGACTACCGGCTCGACACGCCGGCAGGGCTGATCGGGATCCGCGGCACGGAGTACACCGCGGCGCTGCGCGACGGGCTGACCGTGAACGTCATCGGCGGGCGCATCGCGCTGTGCAACGACACGGGATGCACCGATGTGTCCCGTGGCATGTCGGCGTTCGCCGCGAGCAGATCGGCGGCACCTGTCGTGTCCAAGCTGGTCTCCGCGGTCGTGCCCGCCAACGGCGGCGCTGCAAAAACGCCCATGGCAGAAGCAGCCGCCGAGGCCGCCGGTGGCGCCACGCAGGTGGCGAGTGCAACCACGGCCCAGCGGACATCCGGCGAGCAAGTCCAGACCTACCTGCGCACGCTCGTCGCACCGAGCCCGGGCGATGGGCAAGCGGAGGTTCCCGCACCCGAAAGCACGGTCGTTGCCCGGCCGCCGGGCAACTTCTCTCCACCGCCCGGAGCGCCTGCGCCGGAATTGGTCGATCCGCCTGCGCCATCGCCAGCTCCTGCGCCGTCTCCTGCGCCTGCCCCGGTCCCGGCACCTGGCCCTGCTCCCGGTCCGTCGCCATCGCCATCGCCATCGCCGTCCCCGTCGCCGTCGCCGTCGCCGTCGCCGTCGCCGGCACCAGCACCAGCACCTGTTCCCCCACCCGCACCCGCGCCCGGTCCTGCTCCGGGACCCGCCCCGGCGCCCGTGGTGGAGTCGCCGTTGCCGCCAGGCATGGGTACCGTCATGGCAGTCAGCTCCGACCGCGAGGGCGGCACGCAGGCCGGAGCGGTGTCCGGCTACCGCACCTTCGCAGGCAGCGCACTGGCCGAGGTGCGCGAGCGCGACGGCTCGGGCAAGCGGCTGCTGCACGCAGGCACCCCCGTCCAGGCCCATTCGGACGGCAATGTGGCCTGGGGCCGATGGACGGACGGCCGCTACCGGGCCGGATCCGACGACGACGACGATGACGACAACGGCAAGGGCAGGACGCGCGCGCTGCACTACTTCACCTTCGCGGGAACCCCGACGCTCCCGGTCGTCCGTTCGTTCAGTTCGTTCGGCGCAACGGCATCGACGGTCACCTCGGCGCGTGGGCAACTCGTGGCGACGGGCACCGAGAACGCGGCGACCGGCAGCCTGCGCGTCACGTTCCCCGGTGCGACCGGAGGGTTCGCGACCTTCAGCCTGTCGGTTCCGGTCGCAGACCAGACCTTCTCGCTGAGCGGCACCGCCGCGCAGACCGGCACCTTCGGTTTCGCCGGCGGCGCGGCGATCAGGAGCACGGGCAATGGATGCTCCGCCGGCTGCACCGGCGCTCTCGGCAACGGTGCTGCCGTGCGTGGCATGGTGGGTGGAGCGGGCAGCTCGCGGGCCGGTCTGCTGTACGGATTCAACAGCGGCTTGGGCACGGTCACCGGAGCGGTCGTCTTCAAACCTTGAGCCGCGCCGCGTTGAGCCCCGCCCCGACTGCTTCGTACTGGAACTCGGTCGCCCGGCTTCTGGGATGGACGGCCGGCTTGCTGGTGCTCGTCGGCCTTCTCCTGCAAGAGCCTCTGTGGCTCCAGGCCCTGCGCAACGCCGTCTTCGACCAGTACCAGCGCTGGCAGCCCCGCCAGTACGAGGACGCCGCAGTGCGCATCGTGGACATCGACGAAGAGAGCCTCGCGCGCATCGGGCAATGGCCGTGGCCGCGCACCTACATGGCGGATCTGGTCACCTCCGCGTCGGCGGGGGGCGCAGCTGCGCTCGGCTTCGACATCGTCTTCGCGGAACCGGACCGCAGCTCGCCGCTGGAGGTGGCCAGGCACTGGGACCTGACGGTGGCACAACGTGCGGCCTTCATGGCGATGCAGGACCACGACGCCTTGTTCGCGCAGGCGATGGATGGGGGCAAGGTCGTGCTCGGCTTCGCCATCCGCCAGGCAGCGCCGCAGCCTGGCGGCGCGGCGGCGCCTGTCCCCGTCACGGCCGGATTGGTCGAGTTCGGTCCGGGCGCGGCGCCGCATCTGCAGCCGTTCGCGGCCGCGGTCGCGGCGGTGCCTGCGCTGGCAGCGCATGCCACCGGCCATGGGGCGCTCGCGTTCCTGCCGGACTCGGATGGCGTCGTGCGCAGGGTGCCGCTGCTGCTGCGCGTGGCAGACCGCACCGTGCCCAGCCTCGTCTCCGAGCTGCTGCGCACCGCCCTGGGCGAAAAGAACCTCCTGGTGCGCAGCACCGACGAGGGCATCCAGGAGGTGCGGATCGGCGAGTTCTCCATTCCGACGACCCGCAACGGCGAGATGTGGCTGCACTACGCTGCCGCGTCCGCGCACCGGGCGATTCCGGCGTGGAAGCTGCTGGCCGGCCAGGTCCCGGCCAGCGAGCTGCAGGGAAGGATCCTGCTGGTCGGCAGCTCCGCCCAGGGCTTGCTGGACCTGCGCTTCGGAACGCAGGGCCATCTGGTGCCGGGTGTGGAAGTGCATGCCCAGGCGCTCGAGCAGATCCTGGGCAAGCACTTCCTGCACCGGCCTGCATGGGCGCGGGTGGTCGAGGCGCTGGTGCTGCTGGCAGGCGCCGCACTGGCCTGCGCCGTGGCGCTGTCCCAACGTCCGGCGGTGGCCGCGGCCGTGTCGGCCGTTGCACTGGTCGCGGTCGCTGGCGTGTCCTGGTGGCTGTTCTCGCTGCACCAGATGCTGTTCGACCCGCTGACGCCGGGCATCGGCATCGCCTGCGCCTTCCTGGTTCCGAGCGTGCAGCGCCACCACATGAGCGACAAGCGCCGCCGCTGGGTGTCGCAGGCGTTCTCTCGCTACGTGTCGCCCAATCTGGTGAGCCACATCGTGCAGAACCCCGAAGAGCTGGTGCTGGGCGGGAAGCGGCAGACCTGCAGCTTCATCTTCACCGACCTGGAAGGGTTCACGGCGCTGATGGAAGCGATCGATCCCGCCGAAGCCGTGCTGCTGCTGAACCGCTACCTCGACGGCATGATCGACATCGCCTTCCGGCACCAGGGCACCCTGGACCGGATCGTGGGAGACAGCATCGCCATCATGTTCTCCGCCCCCATCGCACAGGCCGACCACAAGGAGCGCGCCGTCGCCTGTGCCCTGGAACTGCAGCGCTTCGCAGCGGCCTTCGCGCAGGCGCAGCAAAGCACCGGCATCCGCTTCGGCCACACCCGGATCGGCGTGCATGCGGGCGAGGTGATCGTCGGCAACTTCGGCGGCGAAACCATCTTCGACTACCGCGCGCTGGGCGACCCCGTCAACACGGCCTCGCGCCTGGAGAGCGCCAACGCCCTGCTGGGCACACGCATGTGCATTTCCGAAGCGGTGTTGGGCAGGCAACCGGCCACGCCGGCCGTTCGGCGGGTCGGCCAGCTGGTCTTCAAGGGCAAGACCAGGCCACTGCTGGTCTTCCAGCCCGCCAACGACGGCCTGGACCATCCCGTCGACCTGCAGGCCATCGCCGACTATGAACGCGCCTACGCGCTGATGGCCGCGCGCGACCCCCAGGCGCTCGCGGCGTTCGAGCGGCTGGCGCAGACGCAGGGCGCCGAACCGTTGGTCCGCTTCCACCTGGAGCGGCTGCGCAAGGGCGAGGATGGCGACATCGTCACCTTCACCGCCAAGTAGTCGCCGAAGGTGACGACCCGACCGGCCATCGCCCTTCCGCCGGCCGCGCTGCGCTGCAGTGCGTGCCAACGATGGACAGCATCACGTGCAACCTGAACCCCAGACCCCTTCTTCACGCGCCTCCGTCTTCGGCCGTCGCGCGTCCGACCATCTGGCGCAGCGCCTCGGAGCCAGCCAGTCCAAGCTGTGGCGCGTGCAGCTCGCGCTCGGCCTGCCGCTCGCCGGGCTCATGCTGTTGGTCACCGTCGCGTTCACCTCCATCGCCTCGGTCAAGTTCGAGCAGATGGCGCAGGACAACGCCCAGGTCGTCTTCTCGCAGCACGTCCAGCGCGGCAATGCGCTCCTGCGCGGGCTGATCGACCGTGTGCAGACCCTGGTCGGCATGGAGGCATCGGCCGGCCTGGCGCTGACGCCATCGCAGCGCGACCCGCTGCAACGGCAATGGGTCGCGGCCCTCGCGGTGGAGCCCAGCCTGCACGCCTTGCGGGCGGTGCTGAACGACGGCAGGTACTTCGAGGTCGTTGCACTGCGCGACACCGGTCCGCTGGCCGCGTCGCTGCACGCACCGCCTGCGGCGCGGTTTGCCGCCCGGTCCGTGGAGCCGGGCGAAGGCGACGCGCCGCGGCTGCAGACCTGGCGCTTGCTGGACGAGACGGGGCACCTGCTCGCGGAGCGCCGCGACGCCACCCGCCTCGACCCCTGGCAGGACCGGGCCGCCAATGCCGCTGCCGCACAGACCGGGACCCTGGTCAGCGGCCCCGCGCCATTCTTCAGCACGCGCGAAGCCGGCATCACGGTCGCTGCGCGCCTGCACGACGGATCGGGCGTCGTGCTGGCCGAAATCGCCACCAGCGGCCTCGACCAATTGTTCCGGGGGCTGCCCTACCCGCCGCACGTCGCCGGGGGCCTCATCGCCCCGTCGGGCGAGCTGCTGGTGTCCGGCGCCGGCAGCGGCGCGGTCGCTCCACCCAGCAAGCACGGCGCCGCCGCCGCCGCCGCTGCGGACGAGGACACGCTGGGCGTGCTGCGCGAGCTGGCGCAATGGACCGGCAGGGGTGTCCACCCGCACGTGGCGACGGTTCCGGTGCACGGAGAGAAGTTCGTGCTCGCGCAATCCAGCGTGGAGGTCGGCCCGGGCGAGCCCTGGCGGGTGGTGGCCTATGCCCCACTGCTGGCGTTCTCCAGCTTCATGGTCGCCGCACGCGAGCGCATGACGCTGATCGGCGTGCTGGTGCTGGCGACCGCGCTGTGCGCGGCCTGGTGGGTCACGAAGAGGATCGTCGGCGCCCTGGACGACCTGACCCGCGATGCCATCCGGATCTGCACCCTGGACTTCGGTCCTTCACCGCGCATCCAGTCCCGTCTCAAGGAGTTCAACGCCTTGGCCGACGCGCATTCGGTCATGCGCGAATCCATCCGGGCCAGGACAGAGGAGTTGCGGGGCTCACGCCAGCGGCTCGAAGAGCTGATCGCAGCGGGGCTGGCGATGTCGCGCGAGCGCAACCGCATCAACCTGCTCCAGCAGATCCTGTGGGGTGCCAAGCGCCTGACACGCTGCGATGCGGCCACGCTGTATATCGTGACGGAGAACCGGACGCTGCGCTTTGCCCTGCGCACGCGCGACGACTCGCTGCCGCAGGAAGAGATCCCCCTGGTCCGTCCGGATGGATCGGACAACGACCAGTTCGTGTCCACCTACGTGGCCCTGCGCAATGCGCATGTGGTCATCGACGACGTCTATGCCGAGACGCGGTTCGACCTCAGCGGCACGCGCAGGTTCGACGAGCGCACGGGCTACAGGACGGTGTCCATGCTGGCGCTTCCGCTGGCACCGCGCGAGGGAGAGGTCATCGGGGTCCTGCAGCTGATGAATGCGCTCGACCCCATCAGCGGCAAGGCCGTTCCCTTCAGCGAAGAAGACGTGCAGATCGCCTCGGCGCTCGCGGCGCAGGCCGCGGTGTCGCTGGACAACCACCAGTTGGTCCAGGCCCAGGCCGACCTGGTGGATTCCATGGTCAAGCTGCTGGCCGGTGCCATTGACGCCAAGAGCCCCTACACCGGTGGCCACTGCGACCGGGTGCCGGAGCTGGCGGTCATGATTGCCGAGGAGGCGGTGCGCGTGGACACCGGGCCGCTGGCCGACTTCCGCTTCGACACCGCAGAGCAATGGCGCGAGTTCCGGATCGGTGCCTGGCTGCACGACTGCGGCAAGATCACGACGCCGGAGTACGTGGTCGACAAGGCGACGAAGCTCGAAACGATCCACGACCGGATCCACGAGGTCCGCACACGCTTCGAAGTGCTCAGGCGCGATGCCGAGATCGACATGCTCAGGACCTTCATCGGCGGGGGCCATGCGGCCGCGGCGTGCGAACGCTTCGAGCAGCAGTGCGCCGTTCTCGAGGAGGAGTTCGCGTTCGTCGCGCGCTGCAACGTCGGCTCCGAACTCATGGAAGAAGGCGCAGTGGCCCGCCTGCGGGAGATCGGACAGCGCACCTGGATGCGGCATTTCGACGACCGGCTCGGACTGGGTCCGCAGGCGGCGCAGGCCATCGAGGCGCTGCCGCCCACCGGGTTGCCGGCCGTCGAACACCTGCTGGACGACAAACCGCAACACATGGTGCCGAGACCTCCGACCCGGGCAAACACTGCGCCCGATCGGTTCAACCTAAAAGCCCCGGAGCTGCTCTACAACCGCGGCGAGCTGCACAACCTCGCCACCCGCAGCGGCACGTTGACGCCCGAGGAACGCTACAAGATCAACGAACACATCATCCAGACGATCGAGATGCTGGAAGCCATGAACTTCCCGAAAAACCTGCGCCGGGTGCCCGAGATCGCTGGAACGCACCACGAGAACCTGAGGGGAACCGGCTACCCCAGGGGGCTGACCCACGAACAGCTGAGCGTGCCCGCCCGCATCATGGCCGTCGCCGATGTCTTCGAAGCGCTGACGGCGGCCGACCGCCCCTACAAGAAATCGAAGCCGCTGTCCGAAGCCGTCCGGATCCTGTGGGGCTTCAAGCGGCGCGGTCACATCGACCCGGACGTTTTCGACCTGTTCCTGGCGAGTGGAACGCATCTGCGCTACGCCCGGCGCTTCATGAGCCCGGAGTTGATCGACGACGTGGATGTGTCGGCCTATCTCGGAAAGATCTGAAGACGCGCGGCTCCCGGCCGTGCCTCCTCAGTGCCGCAACGGCGGCGCACCACCCGCCATGGCCGGCACCAGCACATCGGGTGCGGCCAGACGCAGCATGCGTGCGCAGTTGTCGCACTGGCCGCAGCCCTCGGCCCGCCGCTCACCCTCCAGCGCCTCCTGCAGCACCTGCCAGCGGCAGGCGCCGCTTTCGGCGTAGTCCACCATGGACTGCAGCTTGCGCTGCTTCTCCTGGCGGCGCGCCTGCTCGGCCTGCACCAGGGCTTCCAGCGTGGGCGCGCCGCGCGGCGCCGTCGCCGCCAGCCAGCCGGCGCGCCCCTCGGCCGCACGTGCCTTGCGGCAATGGCGGGCCTGCAGCAGCAGCGCCAGCAGGGCGGCGATGCGGGCCCGCGGCAGGCCGGTGTCCTGCTGCAGCTGCGCGAGGTCGGTGGGCGTGTCGGGCGACAGCGCGGCCAGCACGCGCGCCAGCTCGGCCTGCGTGTACGCCCGGCCGCCCAGGAAGAAGTGCTGCACCGAGCGGTCGCGCCGCTGGTACAGCAGCACGCAGCGCGCGGGCAGGCCGTCGCGGCCGGCGCGGCCCGACTCCTGGTAGTAGGCGTCCAGGCCGGCGGGCATCTGGTAGTGCACGACGAAGCGCAGGTCCGCCTTGTCGATGCCCATGCCGAAGGCGTTGGTGGCCACCATCACCCGCGTGCGGCCCTCCATGAACGCATCCTGTGCGGCATGGCGCTCGGCGGCGCGCAACTTGCCGTGGTACAGACCCACGGACAGGCCCTGGGCAGCGAGCGCGGCATGCACCTCCTCGGCCGCGCGCACGGTGGCGGTGTAGACGATGCCCGGCTCCTCGCAGCGCTGCAGGGTGTCCTGCAGGGCCTGCAGCTTGTCGTCCGCCTCGGTCAGCGGCACCACGGCGTAGTGCAGGTTGCCGCGCCAGATGCCGGCGTCCACGGTGCCGCTGCGCGCGATGCCCAGCAACCGGGCGATCTCGGCCGCGGTCTCCGGTGGCGCCGTCGCGGTGAGCGCCAGCAGCGGCGGCTGGCCGAGCGCGCGCAGTGCCGCGCCGATCTCCAGGAATGCAGGCCGGAAGTCATGGCCCCATTCGACGATGCAGTGGGCCTCGTCGACGACGACGAGCGCGATGCGGCAGCGGCGCACCAGCGCGAGGAAGTCCGGGTCGGCCAGCCGCTCGGGCGTCACGAGGACGATGCGTGCGCTGCCATCGGCCAACGCCGCCTCGGCCGCGGCCAGGGCCTCGGCATCCAGGCTGCTGTTGAACTCGACGGCGGCCAGGCCATGTGCGCGCAGCTTCTCGCACTGGTCCTTCATGAGTGCGATGAGCGGCGAGACCACCAGCGTGCAGCCCGGCAGCATCAGCGCCGGCAGCTGGTAGCACAGCGACTTGCCGGCGCCCGTGGGCATGATGGCCAGCGTGGACTGGCCGGCCAGCACGCGCGCGATCACCTCCTGCTGGCCGGGGCGCAAGTCCTGCAGCCCGAACACCTCGTGCAACAGGCGCTCGATCTGGCGGGCGCTGCGCTGTGGCAGCGGCGTTGCAGTGGCCGCGCGTCTGCGGTGCGGCCTGCGGCGCGGTTCGGCTTCGGCCGGCGGCGCCACCACCGTGGCAGCGACCGGAGGGACCGGAACAGGCTCCGGCACGGGATGGGCTTGCAGCATGCGCTTCCTTGGCGGCAATGACGATGCGGCGAGCTTGGCGTGGCCGCCGCGCCGGCCACGTAGGAGGGGCGCCCGAAGGCGCGCCGGCTCCCGCTCTGCCGCCCGGCTCAGCGCTCCGCGTTGCGCTTGCGCGTGGCGGCTGCCTTCTTGGCCGACGCGGAGCGTTCCTCGGCCGTGCGCGAGGCCGATGCATGGCCGCCCGCGCGCCCGCCCTTCTTGGAGGGCGACTTGTCCACGGCCTGGCCGCGGCCCGAGCCGCTCTTCTTGCCGCCGCCGGTTTCCTTGTTGACCGTGGCCCAGGCGCGCCGCTCGGCCTCGCCCTCGGCCATGCCGCGCTGCTCGTAACCCTTCTCGATGTGCTCGGCCTGCCGCTTCTGCTTGTCCGTGTAGGACGACTTGTCGCCTCTTGGCATGGTGCTCTCCTTGCTTGGCTGTGCGGACCCCGTGTCCGCATCGCATCCAGTCTGGTGCGCAGCGGCGCGTGCCGTGTCCGACAGCGGCACGCCTGCGCGTCAGACGGCGCGCGGCGCGCCCGCGCCACGCCCCGGCAGCACCAGCGCCCGCGACATGCTGCGCAGGGCCTCGCCGAAACCGGCCGGTGCCCGCGCGTCCACCCGCGCGCTGGTCCACACGCGCGGCTGCGCGCTGAACGCCACGGCCACGCCGGCTGCCTGCAGCGCGTGCACCAGGGCCACGTCTTCGCTGGTGCACAAGGGCGCGAAACCACCGGCAAGGCGGTAGGCGTCGGCCGTCATGCCCAGGTTGGCGCCGTGGATGTGGCAGTGGCCGTCAACCGGGACGTACTCGCTCTCGAAGGCGCGCGCCAGCCGCTCGGCCAGCGCACCATGGGCGCTCCAGTCGCGCACCCACACGCAGCCGCACACGGCCTGCGCGCCCAGGCCCAGCTGGGCGGCGAGCCAGTCGTCGGCGACCAGCGTGTCGGCATCGGTGAAGGCCAGCCAGCGCGCGCCCCTGGCCAGCAGCAGCTCGGCACCGGCCTGGCGCGCCCGGCCGACGTTGCGGTGCGGCAGCGACAGCGTGTGGGCGCCCTGTGCGGCAGCGCAGGCGGCCGTGCCGTCGCTGCAGGCGTCGGCGACGACCACGATCTCCACCGCTTCGCCCTGCAGGGCCGGATGGCCCGCCGCCACCTGCACGGCGGCCACGGCCGCGGCGATGTGGGCGCGCTCCTCATGCGCGGGAATCGCCACCCCGATCACCGGATGCCCTCGCGTTGCGCCACCGAGCGTGCATCGCGCGCCCACACGCGCAGGCAGAAATCGTCCTCGCTGTGGACCACCAGGGGCGCCAGCCCGATGGCGCCCAGCAGGGCGTGCACTTCTTCCGTGGGGCAGGCGCGTTGCGCGAACGGCGCCAGCCAGTCGCAGGCGACGAGCACGCCGTCGGCGTCCAGGCTGTCCGCGCAGTGGCGGGCCAGCGCCTGCACCTGCGCCGCGGGCAGGAAGTAGCCGACCTCGGACAGCACCACGAGATCGAAGCGCTCGCCCACGGGCCAGTCCTCGGGCAAGCGGTGCTGCGCCAGCCGCACCTGTGGCAGCGCGGCGGTGCGCTGGCGCGCTGCGCGCAGCGCGTGCGCGGAGAAGTCGGCGGCCAGCACGCTGTCGCAGCGCGCGGCCAGGCCGGGCGTGAGTTCGGCCGTGCCGCAGCCGGGCTCGTAGCAGCGCCGAAAGCGCTGGCGCGGCAGGCTGGCCACCAGCAGCGCGCGCTTGCGCCGCTCGTACCAACGATCGCGCGTGCCGTAGGGGTCGTCGGCGGCGGCGTACAGGCCGTCGAAATAGCGGCGCATGCTCTCCGGAGCGGCTTCCGGCGGCCCGGCGGTGCGCACTGGAGGACCTTCGCGCTGCGCGCTACGGTGCTGAGCACCTTGGGGCGGCCCGGCGGTGCTCACTGGAGTACCTTCGCGCTGCGCGCTACGGTGCTGAGCACCTTGGGGCGGCCCGGCGGTGCTCACGCGAACACCACCTCGAATGGGCGCTGCGCACGCGCGCGCATCGAGGCGCGCAGGATCGGCGTGTGCGGGCAGGCGGGGTCGTGCTCCCACTGCGAGGCGAAGGCTTGGAGCGCCGCGCTCTTGCGCGCCACCGCCTGCGGCGACAGAGCGACCAGGTGGGCCTGCGCCCAGGGCATGCGCGCATCGCCGCACTGCGCCCAGTGCCAGCCCCAGACCGGCACCTCGTAGATGCGGGCGCCCACCTGCGCGGCGGCGGCCCGCGCGGTGCGCCCCGTGGCTTCGTGGTCGGGATGGCCGTCCAGCGCCCAGGTGGTGAACACGCGGTCCGACGGCCTGAGCGTGCGCAGCAGCAGCGCGTGCAGCACGTCGGCCTGCGCAGCCACGCGGCCATCGGCCAGGCCGGCGCGCAACACGGCCGCGTTGCTGCCCAACCGGGCCAGGGCCAGCCGGGTCTCGGCGCGGCGCCGCGTCGCCAGGCGGCGTGGCGGCCAGTGCGGGGAGCCGGCATGGCTGGCCTCGCCATCGGTCACCGCCACGACCAGGGCACTGCGGCCCAGGGCCGCCGCGTGCGCCAGCAGGCCGCCCACGGCAAGCACTTCGTCGTCCGGATGCGGCGCCACCACGACGGCGCGTGCGCCCGACGGCAGCAGCGCCTGCGGTGCGAGATGCGGCAGCGCGCGCGCCTGCAGCCAGCGCTGCCACTGCAGCTCGGGCGTGCCATCGCCGGCGTCGATGCGGCGGCTGCTCACAGCGGCCAAGGGTCGGCCTCGCGTTCGAGCGCGCGGCCCAGCGCCGCAAGGTCGCGTTCGGCGTGGCTCTGGCGCATGAAGATGGGCAGGTCGGCCATCGCCCGCGCCAGAGCCCGCTGCTTGCACAGCGGGCCGGCGCCCAGCGCGCGGCCGGCATGCCGCAGCACATCGTCGGCGCCCCGCTCGACGGCCAGGCGCACGCGCAAGGCCCAAGCCTGTGCGTCTTGCGCAGGGTGGCGGTCGATCCAGGCGGCGGCCTCGCGCAGCAGGGCCGCGCAGGCGCCCAGCGCCACGTCGATGGCGCCCAGGTGCGCGCGCTGGTGCGCATCGGGTTCGCGTTGCGCCAGGGCAGTTTGCACGGCGCGGCCGATGCCCACGGCACCACCCCACCAGCAAGCGGCAATGCCGGCGCCGCCGTGCCAGAAGCCCGGCCGGCGCACATAGGCGTGGGGCGGGCCGACCGGGGTGGCCAGCGCGTCGTCGAACAGCACGTCCACGCTGCAGGTGTCCGCCATGCCGACAGCGGCCCAGCCTTCGTTGCCGATCTGCACGCCGGGCTGGCGCAAGTCCACCGCGGCCAGGCAGGGCTCACCGGCCGCGTTCCAGCCGCTGACCAGCGCATGGTCGAGCAGCGCCGCGCCGGAACACCAAGCCTTGCGGCCGCGCAGGCGCAGCCGCCCGTCGCTCCGGGGCAGCATGCTCAGCCGGGCTTGTGGCGGCTCGGCACACCAGGTGCCCCAGGCACCGGCGCGGGCGGGGCCGCAACCCAGTTCCTCGTGGATGGCCAGCGCGTCGGTGTGGCCCTCGTAGAGCTTGGCGAGCGAGAGATCGCGCCCGGCCACGGCCGCGAGGCGCCGCCAGCGCTCCAGCGTCTGCCCGCCACCGGGTAGCGGCAGGGGTTCGGCTCCGGCGGCGACCAAGGCCTGCAGTGCGCGGGCCAGGGAGCCATGCTCCGTACCGGCCAGCGCATCGTCCATGCCAAAGCCGGGCCGGGCGTTCATCGCCGCGCGCTCAGGCGGTCTCGTTTTCCACGCTGTGCTTGAGCTGCGAGGCCTTCTGGTGCGCGTCCTGCACGGCCTGCTTGAGGGCCGGGTCGACCTGGCCGGCGTTGCGGCAGGCTTCCATGGCGCGGTCGGCGGTCTGTTCGATGTCCTTGACGGCCTGCGTGAGTTCGGCCTTGTCGGTCAGCGCGCGTTTGGTGCGGGCCTGCTGGTGCAGGTCCTGCACGGCCTGCTGCAGCTTGGCGTCGGCCTGGCCGTTCTTGAGCGCTGCCATCGCCTTGTCGGCTGCGGATTCGATGCCGTCGATGGCTTGCTGGAGTGTTTGTGCGTCCATGGTGATGTCCTTGGGGTTGATGTGAGGAACAAATACCATCCCATGGGCCCGGGAGCCTCGGTGCGCGACGCGGGCCCTAGCGCGTGTCAGGCAATGGCTGACGCGGCTCCGCTGCGACAGTTCACAGCCTGTCGGACATCCCTGCGCTGGCCTGGCCTGCTGCGGTCGCCGCTGCAGCAGTTGGGGCATTCGTTCTCCATCGCTTGCTTTCGCGTCGAGAGAATGCGGGAGCGGATACAGCATCAGCCTAGCGAAATGAAGTCTGGCCTTCTGGCATGAACCAAGCACGCTTCGGAAAACACATTCTTTTGCGCCAGATGAGGCCGCCCTGCCCTCACGGGCAGCCGGTCGGCAGCCCTTCCGCAGGCCGCCGTCCACCGCTTCCCGAAGCGCGGACCTGCAGTGCGAACGCGCCAGCCAGCAGCACCAGCAGCACCGGCGCGAAGGCCACGACGCCGACGACCTGCAGCAACACCCCGCCGGCGATGCCGCCACCGGCGATCGCGGCGTTCCAGGTGGTGACGAGCATGGACTGGGCGACGTCGGCCTGCTCGGCCGCCGCGTCGGCCAGCGCGGTCTGGAACAAGGTGGCGGCACCGCCGAAGGCCAGGCCCCAGGCCGCCAATGCGGCGAACATCCATGGCGCGGATTGCGTCGCCAGCGCCAGCACCGCCACGGCCGCGCCGAACACGGCGGTGCTGGCGAGCGAGAGGCGCTGCAGGTGCCGGTCGACCAGCAGACCGGTCAGCCCGATGCCGGGCAGCGCCGCCAGGCCGAAGACCAGCAAGGCCCGGTCCACCTGCGCGCCCAGGCCGCGTGCGGCGAGGTAGGGGGCGATGTAGGTGTAAAGCAGGTTGTGCGCCAGCACATAGGCCAGCACCACGAGCAGCACCGGCCGGACACCGCGCATGCGCAGCACGCCGGCCAGTGGCCGGCGTTGGCCGGCCTGCTGGCCCGCGAAGTCCGGCACGCTGAGCCGGATCCACGCGAGCAGGCCCAGCGCCAGCGCGCTGGCCGCCCAGAAGCAGGCGCGCCACCCGGCCCACTGCCCGAGCCAGCCGCCCGCGGGCACGCCCAGCGACAGGGCCAGCGGCGTGCCCGCCATCGCGACCGCGATGGCGCGCCCCCGCAGGCCCGGGCCCACCAGCCTGGCGGCGTAACCCGCGAGCAAAGCCCAGAGCAGGCCGGCCGACATGCCGGCCACCAGCCGCGCCACCATGGTCCAGCAGAAGCTGGCCGACCAGGCCGTGACGCTGTTGGCGAGCACGAAGCCCGCCATGGCCGCCATCAGCAAGGGGCGGCGGCGCATGCCGCGCGTGGCGGCCACGAGCGGGATCGCGGCGAGCAGCGAGCCCAGTGCGTACGCGGTGACGGTCTGGCCCACCCAGGCCTGCGAGACCTGCAGATCGGCAGCCATCTGCGGCAGCAGCGCGGCGGGCAGCGCCTCGGTCAGGATGGTGACGAACGCGGCCGTTGCGAAGGCGAGCAGCGGCGACCAGGGCAGGCGCTCGGCGCCGGTGGCGGCCGTCATGCGCGCAGCCCCTGGTAGACGGCGTCGCGCAGGTCGTTGACGAAGCGGCCGTGCATGCCTTCGTACAAGGTGTTGGTCAGGGCCACCACCGTCAGCGCCCTGGGCCGGTCCACGAACCAGGAATGGCCGTAGGCGCCGCCCCAGCGCCAGGTGCCGCGCGACTCGGGCGACGCGGCGGCGGCGGGATCGCGCAGCACGGAAAAGCCCAGGCCGAAGCCCAGGCCCGGGCCGGCGGCCAATTCCGCGCCCTGGGTCTGGTCGCGGCCCATCTCCGCAAGCACGGCCTCGGGCAGCCAGCCGTCGGCGCCGGTGCGCAGCGCCTCCAGCAGGCGCAGCAGGTCGCCGGCCGTGCCCGCCATGCCGGCGCCGCCGGACGGGTAGGCTTGGCGGTCGAAGATCCGGCCGGGGCTGAAGGCGATGCCCACCGTGCCATCGAAGGGCGCTGCGACCTCCGCCTCCTGCAGCCGGTGCGGGCCGGCCGTGCCGTTCACGTAGGCCGTGGCCATGCGCCCGGGCGCGTCGCAGAAGAAGCCGCTGTCCACCATGCGCAGCGGCTCCGTCACCAGCGCACGGACGGCATCGGGCAGCGTCTGCCCCGTCACGCGCTCGACCACCGCGCCCAGCACGTCGGTGGCCAGCGAGTAGGCCCAACCCTTTCCGGGCGGGTACAGCAGCGGCACCCGGGCGATGCGACGCAGGTTCTCCGCGAGGTCGATGCCGCTGGCGTCCATGCCATCGGACACACCGGCCTGCGCATGGGGACCGTTGCCGTCGGGCTCGAAGAAGCGGTAGCCCAGACCGGCCGTGTGGCTGAGCACTTGGCGCAGCGTCAGCGTGGGCGCCGTGCCATCCGGCAGGCGTGGCTGGAACGCGGGCAGCCAGCGCGTCACCGCATCGTCCAGAGCCAGGCGGCCCTGGGCCCACAGCACCAGCGCGGCGGCGCTCACGATGGGCTTGCTGGCCGAGGCCAGCCGGAACACGGTGTCCAGCGCCATGGGGCGCCGCGTCTCACGGTCGGCCCAGCCGATCGCGCGGCCGTAGCGTGGCTGCCCGTGCTGGTGCACGCGCACGACGGCACCGACCAGGCGCTGCTCCTGCAGCGCACTGGCGAGCACGGCGTCGATGCCGGATGCGAGACGATGGTCAAGCGGGTGCGCCAGGGCTTCTGCGGGCCGTGCGGGAAGAGGGAAAGTCACGGAATCTGTCCTTTCTTGACATGACCCCAGGACCTTAGAAGCCCCGCGATCAAAGAAAAAGCCGGGTAGAGTTCCGCGCTGCCAGGACAGGGATGTCCGCAATGGGAGTGGCGATGGACAGCCTCAACGGCTTCGTGGTGTTCGTGCAGGTGGCGCAGGCGCGCAGCTTCGCCGGGGCCGCCCGGCTGCTGGGCGTGTCGCCCTCGGCGGTTGGCAAGAGCGTGGCACGGTTGGAGCAGCGCCTGGGCGTGCGCCTGTTCCACCGCAGCACGCGCAGCATCGCGCTGACCGCCGAGGGCCGGCTGTTCCTCGAACGCAGCCGCCGGATCCTCGACGAAATCGAGGCCGCCGAAGGCGAGCTGTCGCAGGCGACGGCTGCGCCGCGCGGCCGGCTGCGCGTGGGCTTGCCGCTGGTCAGTTCGCTGGTCCTGCCCGTGCTGGCGGACTTCATGCGCCAGTACCCGGAGATCGAGCTCGACCTGGATTTCTCCGACCGCCTGGTGGACATCGTCGAAGAAGGCTTCGACGCCGTGGTGCGCACCGGCCAGCCCGCCGACTCGCGGCTCAGCGCGCGGCTGCTCGGCGCGTTCAGCCGCATGCTGGTGGCGTCGCCCGACTACCTGGCCCGGCACGGCACGCCCGCCACGCCGCAGGACCTGGCGCAGCACCGCTGCCTGCACTACCGCTACGCCCACAGCGGCAAGCTGGAAGTCTGGCCGCTGCCGGCCGCGCCCGACGGCCGCGAGACCGTGCTGCCGACCTCGATGATTTGCAACAACATCGAGACGCGCCTGTGCTTCGCCCTGCAGGGGCGCGGCATCGCCTGGCTGCCCGACTTCGCGGTGCGCGAAGCGCTGGCGGCCGGGCGGCTGGTGCCCGTGCTGCCGGCGCAGGTGCACAGCCGGGGCGTGTTCCACGTGCTCTGGCCTGCCGGCAGGCACATGACGCCCAAGGTGCGCGCGCTGGTCGATTTCCTGGCCGACCATGTGTTCGCGCGGCAGGCCTCGCCCGTGCAGCGTGCGTCGAACGCTGGCCTCAGCCGCGCAACAAGGGCAGCAGTCGCTGCCCCTGCCGTTCGATCTCCGTGAGGTACGGCGTGTCCGACAGCATCAAGTGCGTGGCCCCGAGCGCCTGGCACTTGCGCAGCGAGGCCAGCACCGCGGCGGCCGCGCGCACCAGCCAGGTCGTCCTGGCCCATGTCGTCGTCGGGATGGATCGACGGCGGTGGCCTCGCGCGGCGACCTACCGGCGCTGCCGCCAGTCCACCAGCGCCTGCCGCACCTGTTCCACCACGCCCGCCCAGTCGCCGCGCCGGTCCTGGCGGAACAGCCGCGTGCGTGGGTACCAGGGCGTGTCGGCGCGCCCGCGCAGCCAGCGCCAGTCGACGCGGTAGGCGGGCAGCAGCACCCAGCACGGGCGGCCGAGCGCACCGGCCAGGTGGCAGCCGGCCGTGTCCACCGAGATCAACAGGTCGAGCTGGGCCAGGATGGCGGCCGAGTCGGAGAAGTCCACGATGGCGCTGCCCAGGTGCTCGAGCGGCTGGCCGGCCGGCGGCTGCCGGCCCTCCTCCTCGCCGGCCCATTTCTGCAGGCTCACGAAGGCCACGCCCGGCACCTGCCAGAGCGGCGCCAGCGTGGCGAGGCCGGGCAGCGAACGTTCGGCGTCGTTGTCGTGCCGCGGGTTGCCGCGCCAGACCAGGCCGACCCGGAGCGGGGCCGGCGGGAGGCGCGGCGCCCAGCGCGCCACGTCGGCGGGTGCTGGCCACAGGTAGGGCGTCTCGGCGGGGATGGTCTCCAGGCGCGTGCCGCAGAGCAGCGGCAGGTTCTGCAGCGGCACCCAGAAATCGTGCGTGGCCAACGCGGCCGGCGCCTCCTGCAACGCGATGTGCCGGTCGGCACCGGCGACGCTGCGCATGAGCCCCAGCAGCGAAGCCGTGCTCGCATAAGTGATCTGCGCGGGCCCGTGCTGCGCGCGCACCAGCTGCAGGTAGCGGCAGAACTGCAGCTGGTCGCCATGGCCCTGCTCGGGCCACACCAGCAGGCGCTGGCCCTGCAGCGGCTGGCCGGTCCACTGCCGCGCCACGCCGGGCGGCACCGGCTCGGGAAAGCCCGGCACCACGGCAGCGGGCGGCAGCAAGGCGTAGCTCTGCGCGGCATGGGCGAAGCCTTCGGGCAGCCGGCCCACCGACAACAGCAGGTGGCCCAGGTTGATCTGCGCGGAGGCCAGGCCGGGCGCCTGCGCCACGGCGGCACGCAGCATCTGCTCAGCCTCCTGCACGCGGCCCAGGTCGTACAGCAGGGCGCCCAGGTTGGAGCGGTGGCGCGCGTCCTGCGGCGCCAGGCGCATGGCCTCGCAGTAGTGCCGTTCGGCCTCGGCCTCGTGGCCTGCGTCCGGCCGGCGCGCCAGCACGCCGGCCAGGTGGTTGTGCAGGTCGGCCAGGCCGGGCGCCAATGCCAGCGCCCGGCGCTGGCAGGCCTCGGCCTCGTCGAGCCGGCGCAGCTGCTCCAGCACCAGGCCCAGGTTGGTGAGCGCGGCCACGTCGTCGGGCTGCAGCGCCAGCGCACTGCGGTAGGCGGCGGCGGCCTGGTAGCAGGCCAGGGCCTCGTCGTCGCGGCCCTGCGCGCGCAGCAGGCTGGCGAGGTGGTGGGTGGCCAGCGCATCGGGCTGCAGGGCGAGCGCGCGGCGCCAGCAGCGCTCGGCGTCGTCCGGGCGCTCGCCGAGCCGGGCGGCGATGCCGCAGGCGCTCCACAGGGCTGCGTCGTCGGGTGCGGCCTGCAGGGCCTGCGTGCCCAGCCGCCAGGCCAGGGCCGGGTCGCCGCTGTCGAGCGCGTCGAGCACGCGGTCCAGCGCATCAATCGCCATGCGGGGCGGTGGAACAGGTCATGGGCGACGTCGGCCAGCCGACGGACTCGGGAAAGAGCCGGCATCGTAGCCAGTGCGCGCGCGGTGCGTGCGCCCGGGCAGCGCGCGCCGCGCCTCCGGGCGGGGCCATGGTCCACGCGGACCGACGTCAGCCCTGCGGGCTGCGCACCCGTTCATCGGCGCGCTCGCGCCGCAACGCCTCGTCCGCGGAGGCCGCCGCGCGCGCCAGCGCCTCGGCCGCCGCCGCCGGCGCCAGCCGCTGCAGGATGGCGCGGCCCACGGTGCCGGCCTGGGGCACCTGCTCGCCGATGGCGTTCGATTCCCAGACCAGGCCGCGCAGCGCATGGCCCACGGCGTAGAGCCCGGGCTGCGGCTGGCCGGCCGCGTCGCGCAGCGCATGCGTCTCGCGCGTGGCCTGCACGCCGAAGCCCAGCGCATCGGGCAGGGCCAGGCCGCGCGCGACGAGCTGGCGCACCAGCGGGTCGTCGATGTGGCGCCAGTCGAAATCGAAGCCCAGGCAGTTGACGACGCGGTCGGCCACCAGCGTCTGCAGCGGCCGGCCATCGCGCGGCTGCCAGGCCACGGCCAGCCGGCCATCGGGCTGCAGCGCGATGGACTGCACGCGACCGGCCTCGTGGCGGTGCCGGCCCTCCGCGTCCACGCGCGCCTGCCAGGCCAGCGGTGCCGCGGCACTGCGGTGCAACGCAGCCTCCCAGTAGGCGCGCAGCCGGCCCAGGAAGCGCCGGCGCTCGCGCGCGCTGGCCAGCGCCCACAGCTGCGGCACGTGCGCCCGGATGGCGGGCACCAGGCGCTGCCAGGGCTCGCCCTGTTCGCGGATGGCGCGGCGCTGCACGCGGATCTGCGCCAGCAGATCGCGCAGCGACACCGCCCTGCCCTGGTAGCGCAGGAAGTCGGGCCAGGGCTGCACGTCCTCGCGCACGCGCACGCCCTGGCCGCGCCGGCTCAGCACCAGGTGCTGGCCCTTGAAGCCCGCCTTCTCGGCCACGATCAGGCTGTCCACGGCGCTGAGACCCGACCCCAGGTAGACGATCTGCGCGTCCTGCGCGACGCCGTCCCAGGCCTCGGCATGCCAGACGTCGCCCACATAGCGCGGCGAATCCGCCACGCCCGCGCCGACCGCGAAGGCCTGGCGCGCCAGCGGCTTGGTGAAGATGCCGGTGGCCAGCACGAGTTCGTCGGCCACCTCCTCGCGGCCATCGTCCAGCACCACGCGGTAGCGCGGGCGGCCGGTGTCGTACTGCGCCACCACGTCGACGGCGCGGGCCTGCAGGTGGCGGAACGCCACGCCCGGGCCCGCGCTGGAGATGGCCGCCGTCAGGCTGGCCAGGATGTAGGCGCCGTAGACCTGGCGCGGCGGCATGCTGTCTTCGATCGCCACGCCGGGCGGCGGCTGCCAGCCGCCCGCGGCCGCACCGGCGCGCAGCCAGTGCACCAGGTGGTCGGGTGCGTCGTCGTAGAGGCTGAACAGCCTGGCCAGCCCGTTGACCAAGTGCTCGGGGTGCGGGGTGCCGTAGGCGATGCCCAGGCCCAGCGTGGGACGCGATTCTACGATGGTCAGCCGGATCGGCTGCTCCACGTCCTTGAGCAGGCGCAGTGCGACGGCGGTGCCGGCGAGGCCGCCGCCGACGATGAGGACATGGGGGCGCGTGTCGGGAGAAGGCATGGTGGCGTTCAGGTGGCAAAGAAACGGTTGGCGGCCATGGCAGGCCCAGGCTGACGGGTCGCAGAAGGGCGCCATCCAGTCACGTCGCCCAAGTCCAGGGCCGTGGCCGGTGACGCGGTCCCCGCGGGCCCCACGCCCGCCGCGACACCGGCCACGTCCTGAAGCGGTTCCTGCAAGAAAGAAGCATGGTGGGTGCCGTGCATTCTTCAGGCGCCTGCCAGCGGATGGAACGAAGGGATCGGCAGTTGCTTCATCGGAAACCGAGGATGCGGCGGGGCGCGCTTCCTCACTCCTCCAGTTCCTCGCCCACCTGCTCCAGCAGCTGCGCGACGAAGTCGTCGTACAGCGGCAGCGCCGGCAGCACCGCGCCCGTGGGCTCGGCCACCCAGCCCTGCGGCTGGACGAACAGGCGCAGGGCCTCGACGTGCGGCGCATCGCCCGCGTCGAAAGCGTGCGCCAGGCCCTCGGGCAGCGCCACCCATTCGCCGGCCTCGCACAGCAGGCCGAGGAAGCCATCCGCGCTGCGCAGGTAGAACAGGCCGGTGCCGGACAGGAAGAAGCGGACCTCGGCCCCTCCCTGCCGGTGCTCGGCCAGGAACTGCCGGCGCAGCGCGGGCCAGTGCGCGTCGCCGGGCGCCAGTGCCAAACGATCGGCGCCGTGCAGCGGGAAGTGGGAGCCCAAGGCCGCCAGCTCTTCACCGTAGGCCGCCTGCACGGCAGCCAGGCCATCACCGGCCTGCAGCTGCAGCGGGCGCAGCGGCCAGCGGCCGAACTGCACGCCCGTGGGCGCGAGGTGCTGGCGGACCAGGCCGTCGCAGACCCAGGTCTCTTCCCATTGGCCCTGCGTGTCGAAGCGTGCGAGCGCGACCATGGCGGCCTGCCTCCTCTTACGGCCGGAAGGCCGCGCGCGCGTGGCCGGCAAAGTGCCGGGGGGCCTGGATGGCCAGCTTGGGCACGTCGACGTTGGAGCCGACGGCAGCGCCGACGACCAGCGCGTTCTCGGCGGCGGACGGGGCGAATACGCCGGGCGCGCCGACCAGCGCGCTGCGGCGCAGGATGGATTGGGTCATGGTGTGCAGGGGAAGGAAGGTGTTCAACGTTTGTCCAGCCTGGCGGCCAGGCCATTGCCGGCGAACTGCAGGATCTGCACCAGCCCCACGAGCAGCGCCACGGTCAACACCATGACGTCGGTCTGGAAGCGGTAGTAGCCGTAGCGGATCGCCAGGTCGCCGATGCCGCCGCCACCCACCACGCCGGCCACGGCCGAGTACGACAGAAAGCTCACGGCCAGCACCGTCAGCGCCAGCACCAGGCCCGAGCGGGCCTCGACCAGCAGCACGCGCAGCACGATCTGCAACTCCGACGCGCCCATGGCGTGCGCCGCCTCGATCACGCCGCGCGGCACCTCGCGCAGCGACTGGTCGACCAGCCGCGCGAAGTAGGGAATCGCCGCGAACGACAGCGGCACGGCCGCGGCCAGCGGGCCGATGGAGGTGCCGGCGATGACCCGCGTGAACGGCACCAGCGCCACCAGCAGGATGATGAAAGGGAACGAGCGCACGGTGTTGACGACCCAGTTCAGCACCAGGAACAGCGGGCGGTTCTCCAGCGACTGGCCGGGGCCGAGCAGGAACAGCAGCACGCCGAGCGGCCCGCCCAGCAGCAGCGCGGCCGACAGGCCGATGGCCAGCATCAGGAAGGTCTGGCCCGTGGCCAGCCACAGCTCGGGCAGGATGGCGGCGATGTTCTCAGGCATGGGCCACCCCGCGCAGCTGGACGGGGGCAGCGGCCTGCTGCGGCTGCCGTTCGTGCGCATCGCGCGTGCGCTGGCGCACCAGCGCATCGATCTCCTGGCCCAGCACGGTCTTGCGCTCGGCCACGGGGCCATCGACCGCGAACTGCTCGACCACCTGGCCCTTCTCCAAGATGGCGACGTTGCGGCACAGCGCCTGCACCACGGGCAGCTCGTGCGTGACGATCACGATGGTCACGCCGATCTGCCGGTTGATCTCGCGCAGCTGCTGCAGCAGCGCGCGCGTGGTCTCGCTGTCCAGCGCAGAAGTCGGCTCGTCGCACAGCAGCACCTGCGGCCGCGGCGCCAGCGCACGCGCAATGGCCACGCGCTGCTTCTGCCCGCCCGAGAGCTGGGCCGGGTGGCTGTCGCTCTTCTCGGACAGGCCCACCAGAGCCAGGCATTCGCGCACACGCGCACCGATCTCGGCGCGCGTGTGCCGGCCGTGGATGCGCAGCGGGAAGGCCACGTTGTCGAACACCGTGGCGTTCTGCACCAGGTTGAACTGCTGGAAGATCATGCCGATCTGCTGGCGCGCGGCGCGCAGTTCATGGCGCGGCAGCGCCGTGAGTTCGCGGCCGGCCACGAACACGCGGCCGGCGTCGGGCCGCTCCAGCAGGTTGACCAGGCGCAGCAGCGTGGACTTGCCGGCGCCGCTTTGGCCGACCAGGCCGAACACGTCGCCGCCGTGCACCTCCAGCGTGGTGCGGCGCACCGCCTCGAAGGCATCGCCGTTGGGCAGGCGGAAGGACTTGCGCACGCCCTCCAGGCGGATCACGGGCGGCGCGGCGGTGGGGTGGGACATGGTGCGGCGTGCAGGGACGACAAAGGGCACCAGTGTGGGCAGCCGTGGGCCGCGTGTGAACGAAGAAATCGCGCACTGCTTATGCGGTTAGCGCAGAAGCAGGCGCCGGGCGGCACCGCGAAAAAGCTTCTATGCATATCGGTTTTCGTTCGTTGGCGGGGCCACGGGCCAGGCCTAGAGTCGGCCGCTCCTTTCGCTTCTCAGCCCCTTCCCATGACCAAGCCCCTGGACATCGTCGCCGTCGTCGGCAGCACCTACCAGCCCTCACGCACCCGCGCCCTGGTCGAAGCGCTGGCCGCCGAGCTGGAGCAGCGCCTGGTGGCGCGCACGCGCATCCTGCAGATCGGCGACTTCGCCCGCCCGCTGGGCCAGGCCCTGTCGCGCGACGAGCTGCCGGCCGACATCCAGGGCTACCTGCAGGCCATCGAATCGGCCGACCTGCTGATCGCCGCCGCGCCGGTGTACCGGGGCTCCTACCCGGGCCACTTCAAGCACCTGTTCGACCTGGTCGGCCAGGATGCCCTGATCGACAAGCCCGTGCTGCTGGCCGCCACCGGCGGCAGCGACCGCCACGCGCTGGTGCTGGACCACCAGCTGCGCCCGCTGTTCAGCTTCTTCCAGTCGCTGACGCTGCCGATCGGCGTGTACGGCGCCAACAGCGATTTCGACAACTACCGCGTCACGAGCCCGGCCCTGCAGGCCCGCCTGCAGCTGGCGGCCGAGCGCGCCGTGCCGGTGTTCGACGCCAGCCAACGCCGCCCGCTGCTGCGCGCGGCCTGAAGTTCACCCTTGTCTCCCGGCCTCCTGGGGCCGTTCAGCCCCGGTGCGCGGTGCGCGCCGGGGCTTTATTCCTGGGCGGGGCGCAGGCGTCGCCGAAATCGTGGCGGCACCGGCGCACCACGGTGCGCATATGCACATGCGCGTTCCTTCGTTCCCTTGTGCGCGCGCCACGGCGACAGTGCCGGCTCCAACACTCTCGCACCGCGCGCCATGAAGCCATTCCTCCGCCACCGACGGTCCTTGCTGGCCAGCACCGCCGCCGCCCTGCTCGCTCTCTGCGGCCCCGCGATCGCCCAGGACAAGCAGCGCCTGAAGGTCGGCATCTCGGTCGGCAACGCCGAGCAGATCTTCGCGGTGGTCAAGAAGGTCGCGGCGCAGCAGGGCCTGCAGCTGGAAGTGGTGGTCTTCAACGACTACCAGCTGCCCAACGCCGCGCTGGCCGCGGGCGACCTGGATGCCAACGCCTTCCAGCACCAGCCCTTCCTGGACAACCAGAACAAGGCACGCGGCTTCGACATCGTGCCGGTGGGCCTCACCGTCACGGCGCCGCTGGGCTTCTATTCGCGCAAGATCAAGTCCATCGACGCCCTGCCCGAGGGCGCCACGGTCGGCGTGCAGAACGATCCGTCCAACGGCAACCGCGCGCTGCTGTTGCTGCAGAGCGCCGGCCTCATCACGCTCAAGCCCGAGGCCGTGAAGAACAACACCGCCACGCCGCTGGACGTGGTGGGCAACCCGAAGAAGCTCAAGCTGATTGCGCTGGACGCGGCCCAGCTGCCGCGCGCGCTGGACGATCTGACCATCGCCTCAATCAACAACGACTACGCCGAGAAGGCCGGCCTGTCGCTGGCGCGCGATGCCGTGATCAGGGAATCGCCCAAGAGCCCCTACGCCAACCTGATCGCGGTGCGCCGCGCCGACCAGGACAAGCCCTGGGCCAAGCGCCTGGTGGCGGCCTACCAGTCGCCCGAGGTCAGGCAGTTCATCGACACCCAATTCAACGGCGCCCTGGTGCCGGCCTTCTGAGGACATCGCATGCACGACGACAACCCACGCAACGACAGGCGCGTCAACCTGCGCCGCCTCGGCAGCCTCGCGGTGTTCCTGACCGCCGCGCGCTTCGGCACGGCCCGCGCCCAGAGCCCAACGCTGCGCGTGGGCGTGCGCGGCGGCACGGACGAGGAGATCTGGGAAGTGGTGACCCAGGTGGCCAAGAAGAACGGCCTCACCGTCAAGCCCGTCGTGGTGAGCGGCGCGGCCAGCCCCAACGAGGCGCTCAACAACGGCGACCTGGAGGCCAACTCGTTCCAGCACGTGCCCTTCCTGCGCGACCAGGTGCAGCAGCGCGGCTACAAGCTGGTGGCGGTGGGCGACACCTACATCTCGCCCATCGCCTTCTATTCGAAGAAGCACAAGCGCTTCGGCGACCTGCCCGAGAACGCGCGC
The DNA here is from genome assembly GCF_003337555.1 of Pseudorhodoferax soli. Classification (GTDB taxonomy): domain Bacteria; phylum Pseudomonadota; class Gammaproteobacteria; order Burkholderiales; family Burkholderiaceae_C; genus Pseudorhodoferax; species Pseudorhodoferax soli. The sequence goes on from NZ_QPJK01000004.1 coordinate 263,588, forward strand.
CTGGGCATCCCGAACGACCCGAGCAACCAGACGCGCGCCCTCGTGGTGCTGCGCGACCAGGGCGTGCTGACGCTGCGCGACGGCTTCGACCCGGCCAGGGGCACGGCCACGCTGGCCGACATCACGGGCTACAGGAAGAAGGTGCAGCTGGTGGAGGCCGCATCGGTGGTGCTGGCGCGCTCGCTCGAAGACCTGGACGCCTCGGCCATCGTCAACACCTTCGCCTGGCAGGCGGGGCTGATCGCCACGCGCGACGGCCTCGCGGTGGAGAAGCGCGAGAACAACCCCTACGTCAACATCATCGTGGTGCGCGAGCAGGACCGCGGCGCCGCCTGGGTCGCTCCGCTGGTCAAGTCCTACCAGTCGCCCGAGGTGCGCGCCTTCATCCAGAGCAAGTACCAGGGCTCCGTGGTGCCGGCGTTCTGAAGCCATGAGCGGTCCCCCGCCCGCCGTGGACATCGCCACGCCCCACATCGTCTTCGAGCAGGTGCACAAGCGCTTCGCCGGCCCGCACGGCGATGTGCAGGCGCTCGCCGCGCTGAGCTTCTCGGTGATGCGCGGCGAGGTGTTCGGCATCATCGGCCGCAGCGGCGCGGGCAAGTCCACGCTGCTGCGCGCCATCAATGCGCTGGAAGCGCCCAGCGGCGGCCACGTGACCGTGGACGGCATCGATGTCGGAGCGCTCGACGAGGACGCACTGGTGGCGCTGCGCCGGCGCATCGGCATGATCTTCCAGCACTTCAACCTGCTGGCCGCCAAGACAGTGCGCGAGAACGTGGCGCTGCCGCTGCGCGTGGCGGGCTGGCGGCCGGCCGCCATCCATGCGCGGGTGCAGGAGCTGCTGGCCCTGGTGGGCCTGGCCGACAAGGCCGACGTCTACCCCGCCAAGCTCTCTGGCGGCCAGAAGCAGCGCGTGGGCATCGCGCGTGCGCTGGTGCACCATCCCGAAGTGCTGCTGTGCGACGAGGCCACCTCGGCGCTGGACCCCGAGACCACGCAGTCCATCCTCGCGCTGCTGCGCGAGATCAACCAGAAGCTGGGCCTGACCGTGGTGCTGATCACGCACGACATGGCGGTGATCCGCGCCATCTGCGACCGCGTGCTGGTGCTGGACGCCGGCCAGCGCCAGGAGCTCGGCGAGGTCTGGCGCGTGTTCGGCGACCCGCAGGCCGAGGCCACGCGCGCGCTGTTGCGCCCGCTGCAGCATGGGCTGCCGGCTGACCTCGCGCAGGCCCTCGTGCCCGCGCTGCAGGGCCGGCCCGGCCGCGCCATCTACAGCGCCGGCTTCACCGGCAACACGCACGCCCAGGGCCTGCCGCTGGCGGCACTGGCCGCACTGGGGCCCGGCGCCGAGCTGCTGCACGGCGGGCTGGACCGCATCCGCGGCCATGCGCACGGCCGGCTGCTGCTGTCCCTGCCGGCCGACACCGCCCCGTCCGGAGATCGCTTGCGCCAGATCCTCGGCGCCGACCACCTCGACCTGCTCGGCCATGTCCCTGCCCCCGCTTGAACGCTACCTCCAGGCCCTCCTGGAAACCCTGGCCATGGTGGGCGTCTCGGCCGTCATCGCCATCGGCGCGGGCCTGCTGCTGGCCATCGTGCTCAACGTGACCGGGCCGCGCGGCGTCTATGCGCGGCCACGGCTGCACAAGGGCCTGTCGGTCACGGTCAACATCTGCCGCGCCATCCCTTTCATCATCCTGCTGGTGGCGCTGCTGCCCGTCACGCGCGCCATCGTCGGCACCACGCTGGGCACCTGGGCGGCGGTGGTGCCGCTGGCGGCGAACCTGATCCCGTTCTACGCGCGCATCGCGCAGGTCAGCCTCAACGAGGTGGACGCCGGCCTCGTCGAGGCGGCGCGCGCCATGGGCTGCAAGCGCTGGCACATCGTGCGCCACGTGCTGCTGCCCGAGGCCCTGCCCGGCATCATCGGCGGCATGACGGTGAGCGTGATCGCCATGGTCAACGCCTCGGCCATGGCCGGCGCGGTGGGCGCCGGCGGCCTGGGCGACCTGGCCATCCGCTACGGCTACGAACGCTACGAGACGCGCGTGATGTTCGAGGTCATCGTGATCCTGATCGCGCTGGTCTCGCTGCTGCAGTTCGCGGGCGAGTGGCTGGCGCGGCGCACCGACCACCGGGGCTGAGCGGCCCGCCTTTCGGGGTCGCGCTGCGGCGGTCCTGCATTTTTTGGCGGTGGCGCATCGCGCCACCATGGCCCGCGCGCACACTTGCGCGATGTACCACCGATCCGCCGACACCGCGCTGCGCGCGCTGACCCTGTGCTGCGCACTGGCATGCGGCGGCGGCGCGCATGCGCAAGGCGCGGTGTCCCGGCTGCCCACGCGCGAGGGTGTGGTCACCACCCTGTTCTGGGAGACCGCCCCCGAGGCCAAGGCGACGGTGCTGCTGTTCCCGGGCGGCGCCGGCGGTTTCGGCAAGGTCGAGGGCGGCAAGGCCACCGGGGGCAACTTCCTGGTGCGCGCGGCGCCGTACTTCCTGGCGAACGGGTTCAACGTCGCGATCTTCGGACGCCCCAGCGACATGGAGCTGGGCTGGACCGAGCGCACGGGGCCCGCGCACATGGCCGACATCGCCAAGGTGCTGGAAGCCGTGAAAGCGAAAAGCGGCTTGCCGGTGTGGCTCGTCGGGACCAGCCGAGGCACGGTCTCGGCGACGGCCGCCGCGGTCCGGCTGCGCGACCCGGCCATCGCGGGCCTGGTGCTCACCGCCAGCGTGGTGCGCAGCAGCACGCCCGGGGCGGTGCCGGGCCAGGACCTGGCGGCGATCGCGGTGCCGGTGCTGGTCTACCACCACGCCCGGGATGCCTGTGGGCATTGCCCGCCTGGCGACACGCCCGCCATCCTCGCGGGGCTGACGCAGGCGCCGGTCAAGAAACTGATGGTCGTGGACGGCGGCGCCGATCCCCAGGGCGATGTCTGCGCCGCGCAGCACTGGCACGGCTTCATCGGCATGGAACGGGCGGCTGTGGGCGACATCACCCGCTGGATGAACGACCCGGTGCGCTAGGGCGGGCGGGATGGCTGCGCCACGCCTGGCGTCCATCGGTACCTGGACGTTCCGCGCGCGCCGCTAGAGATACGAAGGCACGAGCTTGGCCGTGAACTGCAGGCAGGCCAGTTCCTCGTCCGAGATCGTCTGCTCCACCAGGTCGAAATGGCACAGCGTGCCGTGCAGGTCGCCGCGGTCGTTCAACAGCGGCACGCCGTGGTAGGACATCACCACGCCCTGGAAGGGGCTGTAGTCCAGCCGGCGGTCCTGCTGCGTGTTGTCGGTCAGGAAGAAGCCTTCGCGCAGCACGATCTGGCAGAAGCTGTCCTTCAGCACGACGACCTCCAGCGCTTCGGGCTTCACCTCGCCCAGCTTGTCGAACATGTGGGTGTTGCGCAGCAGCTCGCCGTCCAGCGCGAAGATGCCGCTGTAGCGGTGCGCCACGCCGGCATTCATGGCGCGCAGCCCCGCGTCGACACCACCGGCGCTGAAGGCCTGCGCGATCGCCTGGGTGCGCGCAGACGGCGGCTCGCGCAGCAACGCGGGGGGAAGCGAGTGGAAGGTGGAGGGAGAAAAGAGCATCGTGGCGGCCGCGACAGGTCGAGAAGGCACATTGTGCCGCCCGGCCAAAGGCCCCGCAGCGGCTAGACGATGCTGTCGACCACGCCGCCGTCCACGCGCAACGCGGCGCCGGTGGTGGCGGATGCCTGCTCGGAACTCACGTAGACGACCATGTTGGCCACCTCGTCCACGCTGGCGGCGCGGCGGATGATGGACGAGCCGCGGTGCGCCATGACGAAGTCGGCCGCCACCTTCTCCAGGCTCTCGCCGGTGCGCGCCACCTCGTCCTTGAGCATCTCGGCCACGCCTTCGGACAGCGTGGGCCCAGGCAGCACGGCGTTGACAGTCACGCCGGTGCCCGCCAGCCGCTTGGCCAGCCCGCGCGAGACGGCCAGCTGGGCCGTCTTGGAAAAGCCGTAGTGCACCATGTCGGCGGGGATGTTGATGGCCGACTCGGACGAGATGAACACGATGCGGCCCCAGCCGCGCGCCACCATGCCCTGCGCGTAGTGCCGGGCCATGCGCACGCCCGACATCACGTTGGTCTGGAAGAAGCGCTCCCATTCGCTGTCGGGCGTGTCGAAGAAGTCCTGCGGGCCGAAGATGCCCAAGTTGTTGACGACGATGTCCACGTCCGGATGCGCGGCGAACAGCCGGGCACTGTCGGCCTCGGTGGCCAGGTCGCCGGCGAAGCCGATGGCGCGGCCCGGCAGATCCTGCAGGCGTGCCAGTGCCGCGGCCACGCTGGCCTCGCTGCGGCCGTTGACGACGACCTCGGCGCCCGCGGCGAGCAAGCCCTTGGCAATGGCGAAGCCGATGCCGCCGGTCGACCCGGTGACCAGCGCACGCCGGCCGTTGAATTGGATGTGCATGGGATGGCCCCGTCTGTTGCGATCGGCCGGATCTTAGGCCGATGCGCGCCGCACGTCTGCGAGGGGCACGCCGCGCCGGGGCCCCGCAGAGGCTACGGCAGCTTGGCCACCACCTTGATCTCGAAGTCGAAGCCGTACAGCCAGGTCACGCCCACGCAGGTGATGTTCGGGAACGGCGCCTGGCCCCAGTACTCGGGCACGACAGCCCAGATGCGCTCGAAGCGGGATTCGGGATCGACGATGAAGACGGTCACATCGACCACGTCGTCGAAGCTGCAGCCGGCCGCAGCCAGCACCGCATTGAGGTTGTCGAAGGCGCGGCGCACCTGGGCCTCGAGCTCGGGCTCGGGCGAGCCGTCTTCGCGGCTGCCGACCTGGCCCGAGACGAACAGGAAGCCATTGGAGCGCACGGCCGGCGAGTAGCGGTTGCGCTCGTACAGCGCCTGGCGGCCGGCGGGAAAGACGACGTCACGTTGTGCCATGGGAATGCCTTGGGGGTTGGGTTCAGATGGAATGTAGAAAACGGCGGCCGCGCGATCAACGCGCCAGTCCACCCACCACTGTTCGTAAACTCCGAACAATCCCCGATTCCACTGGAGCGCGCATGGACCGTTTCGATGCGATGCAGGCCTTCGCCCGCGTCGTGGAAGCCGGCAGTTTCACCAAGGCGGCCGACACGCTGCACATGGGCAAGACCAGCGTCACCCAGCTGGTGCAGCAGCTGGAGGCGCGGCTGCGCGTGAAGCTGCTGAACCGCACCACGCGGCGCGTGCACCTCACGGCCGATGGCGCGGCCTACTACGAGCGCGTGGTGCGCCTGCTGGCCGATGTGGACGACGCCGAGACCAGCCTGTCGAGCGCCGCCACCGCACCGCGCGGCCGGCTGCGCGTGGACGTGCCGAGCCCGCTCGCGCGCACGCTGCTGGTGCCGGCGCTGCCCGACTTCCATGCGCGCTATCCCGAGATCCAGCTCGACATGGGCGTCAGCGACCGCGTGGTCGACCTGATCGGCGAGAACGTGGACTGTGTGCTGCGCGGTGGCCGCATCGCCAACCCTTCGCTCGTGGCGCGCCACGTGGCCGACCTGCAGCTGGGCGTGTACGCCGCCCCCGGCTACCTGGCGCTGGCCGGCCGCCCCGACCACCCGCGCATGCTGGAAGACACGCACCACCGCATCGTCGGCTTCCTGTGGTCGCGCGGTGGCAAGACCTTCCCGTACGCGATGCAGCGCGGCGACGAGCAGGTTCGCGTGCAGGGGCGCCACGCCTTCGCGGTCGACGACGGCAACGCCTACCTCGCGGCGGGCCTGGCCGGGCTGGGCGTGCTGTGGCTGCCCGAGTACATGGCCAAAGCGCACCGCGCCAGTGGCGAACTCGTGCCGCTGTTCGAGGACTGGCGGCTCGACCCCATGCCGCTGTACCTGGCCTACGCGCCGAACCGGCACGTGAGCGCGAAGTTGCGGGCCTTCATCGACTGGACGGTGGCGCTGCTGGCCGTGCATGCGCCGGTCGGCGGCCACCCTTCCCCGGGCCGCGGGCAGGCCGGCGCCCCAGCACCGGGGCGCGGCCCCAGCGACCGTGGTGCCGGCCCTTGAAGCGGGCTGTCTGGGCCATGGGCGGTCGGGCCACCGCGCGGTGGCCCGGCCCCAGGGACGATCCGCGTGTCCCGGCCACCCCTGCCCCCTGATGGCACAGGCGAAGAAGGCCCGTGCTTTCATCGCGCAGGCGGTTGCCGCACACTGAACGCCCTTCCACCACCACCAGGAGACCCACCATGTCCAACCATGTCTACAAGACGCTGGAGCTCACGGGTTCGTCGCCCACGGGCATCGAAGACGCCGTGCAGACCGCCATCGCCAAGGCGCACGAGACCGTGCGCAACATCCAGTGGTTCCAGGTCACCGAGACGCGCGGCCATGTGGTGGACGGCAAGGTGGCGCACTGGCAGGTGGGCCTGAAGGTCGGCTTCACGCTGGACTGACGACCAGGCCGAGCACGGCGATGCCGGACGGCTGACCGCCCTCACGCCACGGGCAGCATCCTCTGCGCTTCACGGTGCAGCTGCGGCAATAGCTGCATGGCCAGTGCCAGCTGCGGCTGGGTCGCTGCGCTCGGCACGAGTTCGGGCACCGCCACGGTGGCCGCCTCGGGCTGCGGCTGGCGCAGGCGCTCGGCCATCGCGTTCAGCTGCGCACCGAGCGCGGCCGCATCGCGGCGCAGCACCTGGTCCTGCCCATCGCCCGCCAGCGTGCCGCGGTGTGCGCCCAAGGCGGACAGGTAGTTGAGCAGCGTGTGCGACAGCACCAGGAAGCGGCCACTCGCCTCGAACAGGCGCCGCGCATGGGCGGGCTCCTTGAGCATGGACGCATAGGCGTTCGACAGCGCCGCGTCGGCGCTGTGGGCGCTGCGCCGCGCGAACCGGTAGGCCAGGTGGTCCTGCTTGCCGGCCCCCGCCTGCGCCGCGATCTCCTGCAGGTACCCGGCCTGTGTGCGCAAGGCCTGTTCGGCCAGCTGCGGCCATTGGCGCGACTGCCAGTTCGGCAGCACCAGCCACGCGGCGAGCCAGGCCAGACCGCCGCCGACCACCGTGTCCAGCATGCGCGTGGGAATCACGCCGTCGCCCATGCCGGCCTGGTGGAAGCTGAGCAGCAACAGCACCGTGACCGACGCCGTGGCCCGCGTGTAGTGGGTATGGCGGCTGCCGAGGAACAGCCCACCGGCCACCACCAGCAGGGCCGACTGCAGCACCGCACCCGGAAACAGGCGGATCGCCGCCCAGCCCAGGCACAGGCCGAGCGCCGTGCCGGTGGCCCGCTGCACCATGCGGTGGCGCGTGTCGGCATAGCGCGGCTGGCTCACGAAGACGATGGTCAGCAGCACCCAGTAGGCATGCGGATCCCGCGTCATGGCCACGATGGCGCTGCCGAGCAGCAGCGTCAGCGCCAGCCGCAACCCGTGCCGCAGCAGCGGCGACTGCCAGTGCAGCTGCTCCAGCACGCGCTGCCAGGCGGCACGCCAGTCGCGCGGACCGCGGTCGCGCAGTGCATCGCTCGGCCCGCCTTGCAGCGGCTGCTCGAGCCCGGGCAGCACGCCGGCCATCGCGGTGAGGTTGCGCCCCAGCTGCTGCACCGCGCCCAGCGCCCGCGCCGCCGCGGGCTGCTGCGGCAGCGGGCCGGCCAGCAGGTGCGCGATCGCGGCCTGCATGTCCTCGATGGCCCGCGCGGTGCTGCCGGTGTGGACCGGGCGGCCACGGGCCGCGATGGCCTCGGCGAACTTGAGCAGCTGGGCACCGAGCTGGGTCAGCACGCGCTGGCAGCGGTACAGCGCGTCCGAATGGAACAAGGCCTCGGCCAGCAAGCCGTAGTCTTCGTGCGAGGAGTTGACCCGCTCATGGATGTCCTGCGCCGCGAGGTACTGGCGCATCGCCAGCTGCAGCCAGACCGGGCGCGGCCCATCCCCCTCGGGCAGGCGGCTGAACAGGCTCTCCTTGGTGGCCGTCAGGGCCAGCACCACGCGGCCGTTGTGCAAGGCCAGCGCCATGCGGCGTCCGGCCAGGTCGACGTCACGCACAGGCTCCAGCAGCTGGGCCTTCAGGCGCAGCTGCTCGCCGAGCAGGGCATACAGGCGCGACATGCGGTGGCGCAGCGTGGCGCGCGGCAGCAGCGCTGCCCACATCACCGACACCACGCCGTACCAGGCGGCACCGAGCAGGAGCAGCACCAGGGCCCGGTCGGTGCGGCCCTGGCGTCCCAGCATCGCGATGTAGATGGCGAACACCAGCACCGCCAGCGCCACCGCGCGGTAGCGTTCGCCCAGCGCGCCGACCAGCGTCAGCGCCAGCGCCGCGGCGGCCAGCACCAGAGCCTGCAACAAGGGCGCCGGCTGGCTGGCCTGCACCGCCAGGCCGACCGCCGCAAACGCCGCCAGCGCCAGCAACTGCGCGCGCAGCCGGCCGCGCCAGCCGTCGTCGGATTCGGCCAAGGCACTGGCGATCACCCCCAGCATGGCCGGCATGAAGGCCAGCTCCCAGCCGGCCCACCAGCCCAGCAGCAGCACGCAAAGCAGTGCCAGGAAGGCGCGCAAGCCGCGGGCCACGCCCTCGTGGTTGCGCGTGCGGCTCCAGGTGACGCGCCAATCCAGGCCTGGTGCGCTCACGGCTGCGTTCCCGCCGGGCAGCCGGGCTTGGGCGCGCGGAACCAGGTGGGGGCGAAGGCATCGGACTGGCAGTGAAACGATGGCATGCGGACGGCACTGGAATGCCGCTGAGCTTAGCGCGAACCCTCCCAGCGCCCGGCCACGGCTCTGCCCCTGCTCTCGCTGCTGGCCTGCGGCGCTGCCTGGGCCCAGCAGGCCCCGCCCCCGGCGCCGGCCGCGGTCACCCCACCCGGCCACATGCTGGCCGAGATCCAGGTCATCCCGCGGCCGGTCGGCACGGCGGACGCCCGCTACAAGCACGTGGACGCGGCCATCGCCGTGATCCAGGCGTCGGGCCTGCGCTACGAAGTTCCCGGCCTGGGGACGGTGGTCGAAGGCCCGCCGGAGAAGGTCTGGCCGCTGCTGCAGGCCGTGCACCAGGCCACGCTGGAGGCCGGTGCCGAGCGCACGCTCAGCATCATCAAGGTCTCCAGCGGCGCGCAGGCAGGCGGGCCGCGCGTCGAAGACCTGGTGCGCAAAGTCCGCCAGTGAGCCGGCTCAGTCTTCCGCCAACAGTTCGAACAGGATGTCCAGGTCGCGGAAGCGCAGCAGCGGCATCTTGACCGGAACGCCGGACGCGAAGGCCTGGCGCATCTGCACGGCGAGTGTCTCGAGGTCTGGCATGGCATCTCCTTCCTTGGGAATGGCCACCGGCCCTGCAGGCAGCACCGGGGCGTGACGTGACCATGCACCCGTGCCTTCGGCGCGTGCGTAGGCCTGCACCCGGCAGCGCCGACATCCGACAGGCGACCTGCAGGCCGGCGTGCGCGACGGGCGCGTGGTCCCCCGCCGACAGACAGCGCCCCACGCACGCGCGAGACTGGCCCGCACCGGCCGCGATCGGCCAGGGGAATTGTTCCGGGCGATTGGCCCAGGCGATTAACCCAGGTTAATGCAGCGCGCGCCGTCCTGCCCAATGATCCGGAGGTACCGCCATGCTGACCCGAAATGTGCTGCGCAACCGCACCGAAGACTTCACGGACGAAGAGCGTTCGGTGTTGGAATCTGCCGTCGGGCGCACGCAGACCCACGCCGCAGGGCAGACGGTGGTCCGCCAACGCTGCGTCGTGGACACCAGCACGGTGCTCGTCCAGGGCCTGATGACGCGCCACGTGCATGCCGCCGATGGCCGCCGCCACCTGGTCGCCGTGCATGTGCCGGGCGACTTCGTCGACCTGCACGCCTACGTGCTCAAGCAGCTGGACCACGACCTGGGCGCGCTGACCGATGTGACGGTGGCGCTGGTGCCGCATGCTGCGCTCGATGCCATCCAGGCGCGCCATCCGCAGATGGCCAAGCGCCTGTGGTTCCTCACGCTGCTCGACGCCGCCATGCACCGGCAGTGGGTGATACGCCTGGCAAGCCTCAGCGCCTTGCAGCGCGTGGCGCATTTCCTGTGCGAGATGAATGCCAAGCTGCTGGCGATCGGGCAATCGGACGGCCAGCGCTTCCTGCTCCCCATGACGCAGACGGACGTCGGCGAGGTCTGCGGCCTTACCAACGTCCATGTCAGCCGCGTGCTGCGCCAGCTGCGCGAGATGGAGCTGTGCAGCTGGCGCGGCGCGCAGGTGGTGGTGCACGACCCGGTGCGGCTTGCCGCCGCAGGCCTGTTCGCACCGGACTATCTGTATCTGAACCCAGCCATGTCGCTGCGCGTGGCCGGTGACACGGGAGATGCGAATGTCCGATGAACCCCGCTTCCTCAAACCCTGCACAGACCCCGGACAGGCCAGTGCCGAGAACGGCGTGGTGATCCTGGACGGCCCTGACGGTGTGGCCGTCACGATGACGGCCGATGCGGCCGAGCAGACCGCCGACAGCCTGCGTGCCGCTGCCATGCAGGCCCGCGCGGAAGCCGCCCGACAGCGGGACGGTCTGCGCGATTGAAGCTGCACGCCTGGGCCTGGGGCGCCGTTCTTTCCGTGGCCCAGGCCACCACCACGCCATGGCTGACCGTGGCCGGCGACCCCGCTGACCCGCTGGCCGACACGATCCAGGTGAACCCCTTGTTCGTGCTGAAGGACGGCCCGCGGCGAACCATGGAAGTGCGCGTCAGCCGCAGCGAGGAGCGGACCAGCACGGACGGCATCCGGTTCCGCTCGTTCCACGGCCTGGTTGCGTTCGACTGCGAGGCGCGTGTCGCGCGCTTCGTCAGCAGCCAGTTCTACAGCGCGCCGCTGTGGCGCGGCCCTGGCACCCAGATGGACTACCCGCTCACGGTGTGGCGACCGGTGGAGTTCCGTGGCTTCCAGCCCAATCCGCGCGACCGGGTCGTGCAGGCCGCGTGCAGCCCTTGACGGGCGGACTTGCAACAAATCCGGCGCAAATTAATCCACGTTAATGCGCACCACAGGTTCCTGGTCGACCATCGCGGCGCCCAGACTTGTCATGCTGACCCAGAACGTTTTACGCAACCGCACTGCCGAAGTCACGGAGTCAGAACGTGCCATTCTCGAAAAGGCCATCTCGCACACCCGCAGCTACGCCGCTGGCCAGACCGTGGTGCGCCAGGACGCCACCGTGGGCGCCAGCACCCTGCTGGTCGAAGGCCTGATGACACGCCATGTGGACGCCAGCGATGGCCGGCGCCACCTGGTGTCCATCCACGTCCCCGGCGACTTCGTCGACCTGCACGCCTATGCGCTCAGGCAGCTGGACCACGCCGTGGGCGCGCTCACCGACTGCGTGGTGGCCGTGTTCCCGCACGAGGCGCTGCGCCGGATCGAGAAGCAGCACCCGCGCCTCACGCGCCGGCTGTGGTTCTCGACCCTGCTGGATGCGGCCACGCACCGCCAGTGGGTGGTCCGGCTGGCCAACCTCAACGCGTTGCAGCGCGTCGCCAACTTCCTGTGCGAGATGAACGCGCGCCTGCTGGCCATCGGCCGCTCCGACGGCATGCGCTTCGAGCTGGCCATGACGCAGGCCGACATCGGCGATGTCTGCGGCCTCACCAACGTGCACGTGAACCGCGTGGTGCGCCAGCTGCGCGAGCGCGAGCTGTGCAGCATCCGCTCGGCGCAGGTGCAGATCCTCGACCCGCAGGGCCTGGCCCGTGCCGGGCAGTTCAGGCCCGACTACCTGTACCTCAACCAGCCCACGGCATCGCGGGCAGTGGGCAGCGGCGCGCCCGCCACGCCCTGACCGGCATGCACAGTCCGCGCACCCGCATGGAGCTGCTGCGCTGCCGCGACGCCCTGGCGGCGGCCGAAATGTCGGACGACCTGCGCGAGCTGGCCGACGACCTGCTGGACCGGCTCATGGGCATGCACGACGCGCGGCGACTCAACGGGCCGGTCTTCCTGCTGGCGCTGGACTCGCTGGAACTCGTGCCCGGGCTGCAGGCCTCGGTGCAGGCGCTGCGTGCAGCGGTCCACCGCGAAGTGGTGGGCTGACGCCGCGCACCACCGCGTCCACGGGCCATCCGGCCCGGGCCCGCCGCCCGGCCGCGCGCGGCAGTCTGAGACGCCATATGCGCACCGCGTCTTAGCAAGCGCGAAACGCTTCTACCGGTGGGTGGCGCGCGCCGGCACACTGGCCCGTCCACGGCCTTTCGCGCACCCGCACCATGACCCAACTCCACCTTGCCTGGGGCGCTGCGCCCAGCCCCCGCTACGAGGCCCTGGCCCAGCGCTTTCGCCCCGTGTTCGAACGGATCCGCGGCACCGCGGTCGAGCGCGACCTGAAGCACCGAATGCCGCACGAGGAGCTGCACTGGCTGCGCGCCGAAGGCTTCGCCAGGCTGCGCCTGCCCGTCGAGCAGGGCGGCACGGGCGCCACGCTGACCGAGTTCTTCGGCCTGCTGGTCGAGCTCGGCGCGGCCGACACCAATGTGGTCAATGCGCTGCGTGCGCACTTCGGCTTCACCGAGGACGTGCTGAACGCCGGGGCGGCCGAGTTCCGCACCCACTGGCTGGCCAGGATCGCCGAAGGGCAGACCATCGGCTCGGGCTTCTCGGAATCGGGCGATGCCAAGGTCGGAAGTTTCGCCACCAGGCTCACGCGCGATGCCCAGGGCCAGCTGCGCCTGTCGGGTCGCAAGTTCTACACCACCGGCTCGCTCTTCGCCGACTGGATCAACACCGCGGCCGACGACGAGCATGGCCAGCCCACGCTGGTGCTGGTGCCGCGCAAGGCCAGCGGCGTGCAGGTCGACGACGACTGGGACGGCTTCGGCCAGGCGCTGACGGCCAGCGGCACCGCGCACTTCGACCAGGTGGCGATCGAGCCGGCCTGGGTCAACCCGGCCAAGACGCGCTTCGCCTACTCCTCGCCCTACTACCAGCTCGTGCACCTGGCCTCGCTGGCCGGCATCGCGCGGGCGCTGTCCGAAGACCTGGCGCAGCGCGTGCGCGAACGCACGCGCACCTACAGCCACGCCAATGCCGAGCGCAGCGCGCAGGACCCGCAGGTGCTGCAGGTGGTGGGCCGCGTGCACGGCGCGGCCTACGCGGCCAATGCCATCGTGCAGCAGGCCGCGCGCGCGCTGGAGCTGGCCTGGCAATCCTCGCAAGTGCGCACGCTGGACGCCGCCCAGCGCGAGCAGGCCAATGTGCTGGCCCATGTGGAGGTCGACCAGGCCGTGCCCGTGGTCACGCAGCTCGTGCTGGACGCCAGCACCCAGCTGTTCGACGCGCTGGGCGCCTCGGCCGCGCTGCGCCCGGCCGGTCTGGACCGCTACTGGCGCAACGCGCGCACCATCGCATCGCACAACCCGCGCGTGTACCGCGAGCGGCAAGCCGGCGACTACGCCGTCAACAGCACGCCGCCGCCGACCTACTCCCGCGTCGGCACGGCCTGATTTCCCTCTCCCACACCGCCCCCGCATGAGCTCCCTCGCAGAACCTGCCAGCCCCGCGCTGCAAGACATCTCCAACCCCCACCCCGCGCCGCTGGGCAAGGCGCTGCCGGCGGCCGGCGACGCGGCCCTGCTGTTCACGCGCGCCCAGGCCTTGCTGCCACTGATCGCCGAGGGCGCGGCTGCGCGCGAAAGCGCACGCGAACTGCCCTACGCGCTGGTGCGCAAGATCGCCGAAGCCGGCCTCCTGACCTTCCGCATCCCCAAGGCCTACGGCGGCCCGGGCGGCTCCATCCACGACGTGGTCCGCTTCCTGGTCGAGCTGGCGGCCGTGGACTCCAACCTCGCGCAGGCGCTGCGGCCCAACTACGGCTTCATCGAGAGCCTGCTCGCCGGCAAGGACGAGGCCGCGCGTCAGCTGTGGTTCGGCCGGCTGCTGGGCGGCCAGATCCTGGGCAACGGAGGGCTGGAGCGCGGGGGCGCGCACGGCGCCACGGCCGCGACCATCCTGCGCGACGGCGCGCACTACCGCGTGAACGGCACCAAGTACTACAGCACGGGCGCCCTCTACGCCGACTGGATCACCTCGCTCGCGCTCGACGCGGACGGCAAGGAGACCGCCTTCTTCGTGCCGCGCGGCCGCGCCGGCGTGGAGCTGGTGGACGACTTCGACACGGCGGGCCAGCGGCTGACGGCCAGCGGCACCACGCGCTTCACCAACACCCAGGTGCTGGCCGAGGAGGTGCGCTCCGGCCACTTCTCGCGCGAGAAGCGCAACCCGGTCACGCCGCTGTACCAGCTGATCCTTGCCGCCGTGGAGGCAGGCATCGCGCGCAACGCCTTGAGCGATGCCGTGCACTTTGCGCAGAAGCATGCGCGGCCGATCCGCCACAGCAGCGCCCAGGCCTCGGTGGACGATCCCTATGTGCGCGAGGCCGTGGGCCAGATCGCGGCGCAGGCCTATGCCGCCGAGGCCACCGTGCTGCGCGCGGCGTCTGCATTGGACGCGGCCTGGGCTGAGCAGCTCGGCGAGGAAGCGCTGACGCGGGCTTCGGTGGAGATCGCCCAGGCCCAGCATTTCGCCGTGGCGGCTGCGCTCAAGGCCTCGGAACTCGCGTTCGACGTGGGCGGTGCCTCGGCCACCGACCGGCGCCACAACCTGGACCGCCACTGGCGCAATGCGCGCACCGTGGCCAACCACAACCCGCGCCAGTGGAAGGCCGCCGCGGCCGGCGCCTGGCACCTGAAGGGCGAGCCGCCGCCGACCACCGGCGCGTTCTGACGGGCCGTGCGGCAAGGAAGAAAAGCGCATGTGCTCATGCGCTTTTCTTCGTTCACGGCCGCGGGCGCACTTCCTAGAGTGGGCGATTCCGCGCGCTGCCCCCGGCGCGCCTGCCCCGAGGAAGCCCATGCCCCACACCCTCACCCGGCGCGCCAGCCTGGCCCTGGTGGCCGCAGCCGCCCTGCCGCGCGCGCAAGCCAGCACCGCGCCCTGGAAGCCTGCCAAGCCCGAGTTCATCGTCCCCAGCGGCGCGGGCGCGGCGCTCGATGCCGCGGCGCGCAAGCTCACCGAGCTGCTCGCCCGCGAAGGGCTGACCGAGAGCTTCGTCGTCAGCAACCGCTCGGGCGCCCATTCCATCCAGGCGCTGGAGATCCTGCAGCGCCAGAGCGGCAACGCCAGCCTGCTCATGACGCTCAGCAGCGGCTACGTGACCAGCGCGGCCCAGGGCGCGCTGGCGCCGCGGCTGCAGGAAATCACCCCGCTGGTCACCCTGCTGCGCGAGTTCACCACCGTGGTGGTGCGCGCCGACTCGCCGGTCCGCGACGCGGCGGGGCTCATTGCCACGCTCCGGCGCGACCCGGGCGCGCTGTCCATCGGCATCGCCACCACGCTGGGCAACCACATCCATCTGGGCATCGCGCAGCCGCTGCAACAGGCCGGCGTGGCCGTGCGCGGCCTGCGCGTGGTGCCGTACAAGTCGTCGGCGGAGTCCACCGCGGCGCTGGTCGGCGGCCACCTGGACGTGGTCTCGGCCACCACGCCCAACCTCTTGCCGTACCTGCAGAACCAGCGCGTGCGCGTGATCGCCATCGCGGCGGACGAACGGCTGGGCGGCGAGTTCGCCGATGCCCCGACCTGGAAGGAACAGGGCGTGGACTACGCCAGCCAGTCGTTCCAGGGCGTGGCCACGACCGCGCGCGTGACGCCGCAGCAGCAGGCCTTCTGGGTCGAGGCCTTCGGCCAGGTGGCCCGCTTGCCCGAGTGGCAGGCCTTCGTCGCGCTGAACCAGTGGAAGCCGCACTTCCTGGGGCCGCAGCAGACGCAGGCGGCGCTGCTGCAACAGATCGCACAGACGCGCACCCTGCTCGCCACGCTGGGCCTGGAGGGCACCGACGCCGCAGGCCAGGCGCAGGCTGGCGCCCCGCGGACCTGAAAAACCATCGCCAAGGAGACGACATGAACATGCCACTGCCCGCCGCTGTCCAGCAGACGCTGGAGCAAGCCCTCGACGACACCCGGCACATCGAGGTGCTGCCGCAGTCCGCCCACATCGGCGCGCTGATCACCGGCGTGGACCTGCGCCGCCCGCTGCAGCCGGCGGAGGTCGCCACCATCCGCGCCGCGCTGCTGCGCTGGAAGGTGGTGTTCTTCCGCGACCAGCCGCTGGAACACGCCCAGCACATCGCCTTCGCCCGCCAGTTCGGCGATCCCACGCTGGGGCATCCGGTGTTCGGCCATGTCGAGGGCCACCCCGAGCTCTACTCCATCGCCAAGCACCGCACGGCCAACAGCCACCAGGGCCAGGCCGAGCAGCGGCCCTGGAGCGGCTGGCATGCAGACGTGACAGCCGCACACAACCCGCCCTGTGCCTCCATCCTGCGCGGCGTGACCATTCCGCCCTATGGCGGCGACACGCAATGGACCAA
The DNA here is from genome assembly GCF_003337555.1 of Pseudorhodoferax soli. Lineage (GTDB taxonomy): Bacteria > Pseudomonadota > Gammaproteobacteria > Burkholderiales > Burkholderiaceae_C > Pseudorhodoferax > Pseudorhodoferax soli. The sequence goes on from NZ_QPJK01000004.1 coordinate 279,949, forward strand.
CCTGGCGGCGGCCTTCGCCGCACTGTCCGAGCCGCTGAAGGGCTTCCTGCAGACCCTGCGCGGTGAGCACCGCTTCAGCCCGCCGGCCGGCGCCCAGGCGTCCGAGGCCTACCAGCGCGCGGTGCGCAGCCACGAGTTGGTCAGCGAGCACCCGCTCGTGACCGTGCACCCCGAGACAGGCGAGCAGGTGCTCTACATCAGCCCCGGCTTCCTCAAGCGCATCGTCGGCCTGCATGCGCGCGAGAGCCGCGTGCTGCTGGAGTTTCTCTGGGAACACGCCGTGCGCAGCGAGTTCACGGTGCGCTTCAAGTGGGAGCCCGGCTCGCTCGCGTTCTGGGACAACCGCGCCACCGCCCACGTGGCACCCAACGACATCTTCGCGCTGGACTTCGACCGCCAGCTCTACCGTGTCACGCTGGTGGGCGAGGTGCCGGTGGGCACGGACGGACGCGCATCGACCGCCATCTCCGGCGACCCGGTGCTGGCCGCGCACGGCGCGGCGTACTGAGCGGACGCGGCCCGGCGCGCTTGCTCGCGCCGCAGATATCCAAGCGCGCAAATCTTCGTTGGCCTGCGCGGGGGGCAGCACTAGAGTGCGGCGCTTCAAGGAGTCCGCATGCACCCCCTCACGCAAGGCGCCGCGCGCCGCAGCCTCGTCTTCGCCGCCTTCGCCGGCGCCCTGCTGGCCACCACGGTGGCCGCCGCCACCGAACTGTCGGTCGGCTTCATGCCCGGCCCCTACCGCGATGCCTTTGCCAAGGCCATCGCGCCGCAGCTCGAGAAGCAGGGTTACACCATCCGGTACGTGGAGTTCAGCCAGGGCGTGCAGCCCAACGACGCGGTCGAGCGCGGCCAGATCCAGGCCAACATCTTCCAGCACAGCCTGTACCTGGAAGCGACCAACCAGCGCCAGGGCTTCGACCTGGTGCCGGTGGTGCATGTGCCCACGCCGCCCATGGGCCTGTACTCGCAGCGCCACAAGAGCCTGGCCGCCGTGCCCGACGGCGCCACCGTCACGCTGCCGGCCGACCCGGTGAACGCGGCGCGCGCGCTCAACATCCTGGCCGCCGCCGGCTGGGTGCAGGTCAAGCCCGGCGTAGACCCGCTCACGGTGTCCGAGCGCGACATCGTGGCCAACCCCAAGAAACTCAAGCTGGTGCCGTTGGACGCGGCCCAGGCGCCCCGCTCGCTGGCCGACGCCGACATCGCCGCCGTGCAGGGCAACTTCGCCGTGGCCTCGGGCTTGAAGCTGACCGACGCTTTGAGGCTCGAAGACATGACGCTGCCTTACGTCAACGTCGTCGCCGTCAAGCGCGGCAATGCCGGTGCCAAGTTCGCGCAGGACATCGTGGCCGCCTACCGCTCGCCCGAGTTCCAGAAGGTGTTCCAGGCCAACCCGGTCTGGGCCGGCTACCGCCTGCCCGACTACTTCAAGAAGGACTGAGATGACCGCCCTGCCCCCGCGCCAGCTGCACCTGAACGTCAACATCCTGCACTCGGGCTTCGTGCCCTCTGCCTGGCGCACGCCCGAGGCGGACCCGCGCGCCTTCATCGACGTGCAGCACTACATCCGCGTCGCGCAGATCGCCGAGCGCGGCAAGCTCGATGCCGTCTTCCTGGCCGACAACGCGGCCATCATCGACCAGATCCACTTCCGCCCGATCACGGCGCTGGAACCCACCGTGCTGCTGACCGCCGTGGCCGCGGCCACCACGCACATCGGCGTGATCGGCACGGCCTCGACCAGCTACAACGAGCCCTACAACATCGCGCGGCGCTTTGCCTCGCTGGACCATGTGAGTGGCGGGCGCGCCGGCTGGAACGTGGTGACCACGGCCGACGTGGCCTCGGCCCGCAACTTCGGGCTGGACGCCGTGCCCGACCACGCCCGGCGCTACGCCCGCGCCTCGGAATTCACCGACGTGGTGAAGGCGCTGTGGGACAGCTGGGAAGACGACGCCTTCATCGGCGACAAGGCCGCCGGCCGCTTCATCGACCCGGCCAAGGTGCACCCGATCGCACACCACGGCGAGTTCTTCAACGTGCAGGGCGCGCTGACGCTGCCGCGCTCGCCGCAGGGCCGGCCGGTGCTGGTGCAGGCTGGCGCCTCGGCCGACGGGCGCGAGCTGGCCTCGCGCCATGCCGAGGCGGTGTTCTCGGCCTCGCAGTCGCTGGAGGAATCGCTGGCCTACAGCCAGGCGCTCAACAGCCGCGCCGCCGCGCTGGGCCGCGGGCCGCACGCCGTCAAGGTGCTGGCCGGGCTGACCACATTCATCGGCGCGACGGAGGCCCAGGCCATCCGCCGGCGCGACGACTTCATCGACGCGATTCCCTGGGACTACAGCCTCACGCGGCTGGCCGGCACGCTGGGCACCACGCCGGACCGCCTGGTGCTGGACCAGCCGCTGCCCGAGGATCTCTCGGTGCCGGCCGGCGGCAACGGCAACCACACCTTCTTCGCGGCGACCATGGCGCTGGCGCGGCGCAAGAACCTCACGGTGCGCCAGCTGATCCGCGAGCTGGGCGGCGGCGGTGGCCACCGCATCATCGTCGGCACGCCGGAGCAGATCGCCGACGACATCACGCACTGGTTCGACACGGGGGCGGCCGATGGCTTCAACCTGATGCCCGACGCCTTGCCTGACGGCCTCTCGGACTTCGTCGACGGCGTGGTGCCGCTGCTGCAGCGCCGCGGCATCTTCCGCACCGCATACAGCGGCCGCACGCTGCGCGACCACCTGGGACTGCCCTTCCCGGCCGGCCGCGAGGCCACGCGCAGGGCCGCCTGAAGGGCGCACACGCCTGGCCACCGCGCAGGCGGCACACCCGCAGTCCGCTGGCTGGCACGCCAGGCCTTGTAGGCCGAGGCCGCTCATGGACGACAGCAGGCGGCGCGACCATGCTGTCGCCGCGCTGCGCGGCCCTGGCATGCGCCCGGCTGGCCCTAAGATCGCGGCTCCATGAACCTGCCTGGCCCCTCCGTATTCCAGTCCGGCGGTGGCGACATGGGCGCCAAGATGCGTGCCTTCGACTGGGCACGCACGCCGCTCGGGCCGATTGCCGGCTGGTCGGTGGCCTTGCGCGTCACGGTCGACCAGATGCTGGCCTCCAAGTTCCCGGCCTGCCTGTTCTGCGGCCCGGACCTGATCGCCATCTACAACGATGGCTACCAGACCATCCTGGCCACCAAGCCGCAGGCGCTGGGCCAGCCCATGCGTGAGACCTGGCGGGAGGTCTGGCCGCAGCTGCAGCCCATCGCCGAGCGGGCGCTGGAGGGCGAGTCCACCTTCATCGAGGACTACCAGATCCACATCGACCGCAATGGCCGCATGGAGGACGCCTGGTTCACGTTCAACTACGGCCCCGTCTTCGACGAGCACGGCCAGGTCATCGCCATGCTGGACACCGTGGTGGAGACCACCTCCAAGGTGCTGGCCGAACGCCATGCGCGCGAGGAGCGCGCGCACCAGCAGCGCCTGCTGCAGCAGATGCCGGGCTTCGTCGCGGTGCTGTCCGGGCCCGAGCATGTGTTCGACTACGTCAACGACGCCTATGTGCAGATCGCCGGCACGCGCGAGCTGCTGGGCAGGTCGGTGCGCGCGGCATTCCCCGATCTGCAGGGCCAGGGCTTCTTCGAGATGCTGGACCAGGTCTACGCGACCGGCATGCCGCTCCGCGCGCATGCCTTGCCCGTGCGCTTCTCCCATGCGGCAGGCGAACGCTTCATCGACCTGCTCTACGAGCCGATCCGCGACGCCACGGGCCAGGTGCGCGGCATCTTCGCCGGCGGCTACGACGTGAGCGAGCGCGTGCAGGCCGAGACCGAGCTGCGCCAGCTCAACGCCACGCTGGAGCAGCGCGTGGCCGAGCGCACGCTGGCGCGCGAGCGCGCCTGGGAAGCCCTGGCCGAAACGCAGGACGCGCTGCGCCAGGCGCAGAAGATGGAGGCCGTGGGCCAGCTGACCGGCGGCATCGCGCACGACTTCAACAACCTGCTGGCCGCCGTCAGCGGCGCGCTGCAGCTCATGCGCATGCGCCTGGACCAGCGCCAGACCGACGGCTTGCACGCCTACCTGGACATGGGCGAACGCTCGGTGCGCCGTGCCGCCTCGCTCACGCAGCGCCTGTTGGCCTTCTCGCGCCGGCAGACGCTGGACCCCAGGCCCACCGATGTCAACCGGCTCGTGCAGGGCATGGAGGAGATGGTGGCGCGCACCGTGGGCCCGTCCGTGCAGCTGGCGGTGGAGCCGGCACCGGCGCCCTGGCCCACGCGCGTGGACGCCTCGCAGCTGGAGAACGCGCTGCTGAACCTGTGCATCAACGCGCGCGACGCCATGCCCGAGGGCGGCCGCCTCGTGCTGGCCACCGCCAACCGCACGCTGGCCGAAGAGGAGGCCGCCGCCCACGAACTGCCGGCCGGCGACTACGTCTGCCTGCGCGTGACCGACACCGGCACCGGCATGCCGCAGGACATCGTGCAGCGCGTGTTCGACCCCTTCTTCACGACCAAGCCGCTGGGCCAGGGCACGGGCCTGGGCCTGTCCATGGTCTACGGCTTCGTGCGCCAGTCGGGCGGCCAGATCCGGGTGGATTCCGAACCCGGCCGCGGCACCACCATGACGCTGCTGCTGCCGCGCCACCTCGGCGATGCGGAGGCCGACGACGCCGGCAATGCCGCCGATCCGCCCGGCGGCGGCGCCGGCGAGACCCTGCTCGTGATCGAGGACGAGGACATCGTGCGCGAGCTGCTGACCGAGGTGCTGGAGGACGCCGGCTACACCGTGCTGGGCGCCGCCGACGGCCCGGCCGGCCTGCGCCAGCTGCAGGCCAGTGGGCCGATCGACCTGCTCGTGACCGACGTGGGCCTGCCCGGCGGCATGAACGGGCGCCAGGTGGCCGACGCCGGCCGGCTGTTGCGTCCGGAGCTGCAGGTGCTGTTCATCACCGGCTACGCCGAGGCCGCGACCGTGGGCAACGGCTTCATGGAAGCCGGCATGGAGGTCATGACCAAGCCCTTCGACCTGGCGGCGCTGGTGTCGCGCGTGCGCGAGATGCTGGACCGCAGGCCAGCCTAGGGACGCCGCCAGCCTCGCATCTCAGGGGACCGTGCGCTGCAGCCGGCCACCGCCGGATGGCGTCAGCCGCGCTGCCACCAGCTCCGCCGTACCTGCCGCTCTGCGAGGGGGCGCAGGTCCAGGTCCGTGTTGTCGCGCAGCCCGGGGACCCCCAGGCGCCTGCGCTGTTCGACTTCCAGCAGATGCGCCTGGCCGCGCGCTTCCTTGGAGCCCCGCAGGGCTTCTGTTCGCCACATGGCTGCCATGTCCTGCAGCTCTGCGTCGCTTAGTTCACTCACCATGGGCGCCATTGTGCCGCCCCGGTGAACCCTGCCTTGTCAGTAGGTCTCCAGGTGCAGCCGCCCCTCGCGCCGCAGCGTCGCGGCGAGGCCTTCCCAGTCCAGCCCCGCGCCCGTGGCGATGTCGCGCAGCGCGAGCACCACGCCCTGCTCCATGCTCTTGAGACCGCAGACATAGAAATGGCTGGCACCGTCCTGCAGCAGCGCGGCGAGGTCGGCGGCGCGCTCGCGCATGCCGTCCTGCACGTACTTCCTGGGCTGGCCCGGCGTGCGCGAGAACGCCAGGTGGATGTCGATGAAGTCCTTGGGCAGGCTTTGCAGCGGGCCGAAGTAGGGCAGCTCCTGCTGGGTGCGCGCGCCGAAGAACAGCAGCAGCTTGCCGCCCTCGAACTTGCCGCTGTTGCGCAGGCGGCGCCGCCACTCCGTCATCGCGCGCATCGGCGCACTGCCGGTGCCGGTGCAGACCATCACGAGGTGCGACTTGGGATGGTTGGGCATCAGGAAGCTGCTGCCGAAGGGGCCGACCACCTGCACCTGCTCGCCCACCTTGAGGTCGCAGACGTAGTTGGAGCAGATGCCGCGCACCGGGTTGCCCTGGTGGTCCTGGGTCACGCGCTTCACCGTGAGCGACAGGTTGTTGTAGCCCGGCCGCTCGCCGTTGCGCGGGCTCGCCACCGAGTACTGGCGTGGCTGGTGCGGCCGGCCCAGTGCGTCCTGGCCCGGCGGCACGATGCCGATGGACTGGCCCTCCAGCACCGGGAAGGGCATGGTGCCGAAGTCCAGCACCACGTGGTGGGTTTCGCTGTCGAAGCCGGCCTCGGTGCAGTTGAAGTTGCCGACCACGGTGGCCGTGGTCGGCTTCTTCGCGCCGTAGAGGTTGGTGTAGGCGTGCGCTGCCGACCAGGGCGGGATGCTGGCGCCGTACTGCGCGCTGTGGAAGGGCACGGTGCCCGGCTCGGGCGTGGCCTGCGCGGGCGGCGGCGCTTGCGCCAGCACCTCGCTCACACCGGCGGCGGCCAGTTGCTCGGGCGTGAGGGCGGGGGGCAGCTCGTCCCAGGTCAGCTGCTCCTCGACGGAGTAGGCACGCACGCGCGGCATGCTGCGCCAGTTGTCGATCGAACCCGTGGGGCACGGCGAGATGCACGCCATGCAGCCATTGCAGACGTCGGCCTTGACCACGTAGTTGCGATCGTCGTGCGTGATCGCGCCGACCGGGCAGGTGGCCTCGCAGGTGTTGCAGCGGATGCAGATCTCGGGGTCGATCAGGTGCTGCTGGATGACGGCAGCTTCCACGGCCATGTCCATGGCCTCACCCGAAGCGCACGTAGTCGAAATCGACGGGCTGGCGGTTGATGCCCATCACCGGCGGCGCGATCCAGCCGGCGAACTTGCCCGGGTCGACCACGCGGCCCATCAGCGAGGCGACGAAGGCGAAGTCCTCGGGCGTGGGCAGCCAATCGGCCTTCTTGGCACTCCATTCGACCTCGTTGACCACGCGGCCATCGGGCGACATCTTGATGCCGGCCAGCGCACCGATCTGGCGGTTGAAGGCCTTGTGCGGCACCGTGAGGCGCGTCGGGATGCCGGCCTTCTCGAGCACCTTGTTCCAGCGGTTGACGCCGGCCACCGAGTCCTTGATGAAGTCGTCGCGCAGCACCTCGTTCAAGGCGTTCAGCATCGGCACTTCCTTCTCCTGCAGCTGGCCGTTGACGACTTCCAGCACCTTGTAGGTCTGACCCTTGAGCTGGTGGTCGTCGTCACGCTTGCCTTCCTCGTAGCGGCCCTTGAGGCCCGAGCTGTAGAAGATGGCGGCGTTGCTCGACTGGTCGGCGCCGAACAGGTCGATGGTCACGCTGTAGTGGAAGTTCAGGTAGCGCTGGATGGTGCCGAGGTCGATGGCGCCGGCCGCGCGCACCCTGGCCGCGTCGTCGGTCTTGAGCTCGTTCATGACGGCGGCCGTGCGCGACAGCACGCGCGAGACGCCGCTCTCGCCCACGAACATGTGGTGCGCCTCCTCGGTCAGCATGAATTTGGTGGTGCGGGCCAGCGGGTCGAACGCGCTCTCGGCCAGCGCGGAAAGCTGGAACTTGCCGTCGCGGTCGGTGAAGTAGGTGAACATGAAGAAGGCCAGCCAGTCCGGCGTCTTCTCGTTGAACGCGCCCAGGATGCGCGGGTTGTCCTGGTCGCCCGAGGTGCGCTGCAGGAGGGCCTCGGCCTCCTCGCGGCCGTCGCGGCCGAAGTGCTTGTGCAGCAGGTAGACCATGGCCCACAGGTGGCGGCCCTCTTCCACGTTGATCTGGAACAGGTTGCGCAGGTCGTACATGGAGGGTGCCGTCAGCCCCAGGTGGCGCTGCTGCTCGACAGAAGCCGGCTCGGTGTCGCCCTGCGTGACGATGATGCGGCGCAGGTTGGCGCGGTGCTCGCCGGGCACGTCCTGCCAGGCCTTCTCCCCCTTGTGGTCACCGAAGTGGACCTGTCGGTTCGCGTCGCCGGGATTCAGGAAGATGCCCCAGCGGTAGTCGCGCATCTTCACGTGGCCGAACTGGGCCCAGCCCTGCGGGTCCACGCTGACGGCGGTGCGCAGGTACACGTCGAAATTGGTCGAGCCTTCGGGGCCCACATCGTCCCACCAGTGGATGAAGTTGGGCTGCCAGCCCTCGAGCGCGCGCTGCAGCGTGCGGTCTTCGCCCAGGTTGACGTTGTTGGGAATCTTTTGGCTGTAGTCGATCGTGGACATGGGGTCTCCTTGAACTCAGACGCGGTTGAAATCGAAGGCGGTCTTCTCGCCCTTGCCGTAGAGCTTCAGCGCACCCTTTTCGCCGACGGCGTTGGGGCGCTGGAAGATCCAGTTCTGCCAGGCCGAGAGGCGGCCGAACACGCGCGTGACCATGTTCTCCTTGCTGGCGAAGCGCAGGTTGGCCTCCAGGCCGGTCAGCGCGTCGGGCGACATGGCGGCGCGCTCTTCCAGCGCGATGCGGATTTCGTCGCCCCAGTCGATGTCGTCGGGCGCGGCGGTGACCAGGCCCAGCGCCAGCGCGGCATCGGCATCCAGCGGCTTGCCGGCGGCGGCGCGTGCGGCCTCCAGCGGGGCGCTCTCTTCGTAGAAGCGGCGCTGCAAGCGGCTCTGGTCGGTGACCAGCGGCAGCAGGCCGAAATTGAACTCGTCCAAGGTGATCCTGGGTGCCTTCTCAAGCTCGTCGGGCAGCGCGAGCATGTAGGCGCGGTCGGCCGCGAAGGCCAGTTCGGCCAGCATGCCGGCGAAGCAGGAGCCGGACTCGATGAGCGCGAACAGCGTGCGCGAGGACACGTCCAGCCGCGCGAAGGTGCGGCGCAGCAGGCCCAGGGTCTGGCGCACGAGCCAGTGCGCCTGGTGGGCGACGATGGCGGCATCGGCGGCCAGCACGGCGGCGGCGTCGCCCTCGGTCTTGAGCAGCCAGGTGCCGATGTCCAGTTCGTTGGTGCGCAGGTTGAGGATGGCATCGTCGAGCTGGCGGCCCATGGCCAGCGGCCACCAGGCGGCTCCGGCAGCTTCGATGCCGGCGATGTCCGTGGGCTGCGCGCCGGTGGGCGCCTTGACGGTCAGCGTGGCCGTGCGGCGGGCGCGGTCGATGGCGACCTGCACGTGCTCGTAGGCGATGCCGTCGGCCGTGTCCTCGCGCTCGATGCGCGGCAGCACGATGCCCTTGGGCGCGGTCGAGCGGCCGCCGGCAGTCCCCAGCTTCGCTGCACGCTCCTGGACGACGGCGCCGAACTGGGCCGGCTTGGCCACGGCGTCCACCAGCCGCCAGTCCACGGCGCGCTGGCCGCGCACGCCTTCCACGCTGGTGCAGAAGATGTCGGCCAGGTCGTGGCGCACCTTGCGCTTGTCGGTCACGCGCGTCAGGCCGCCCGTGCCGGGTAGCACGCCCAGCAGTGGCACCTCGGGCAGCGAGACCGAGGACGAGCGGTCGTCCACCAGCACGATCTCGTCGCAGGCCAGCGCCAGTTCATAGCCGCCGCCCGCGCAGGCGCCGTTCACGGCGGCCAGGAACTTCAGGCCCTCGTGCCTGGAGGAGTCCTCGATGCCGTTGCGCGTCTCGTTGGTGAACTTGCAGAAGTTCACCTTCCAGGCGTGGCTGGACAGGCCCAGCATGAAGATGTTGGCGCCCGAGCAGAAGATGCGGTCCTTGCCGCTGGTCACGATGACGGCCTGCACGGCGGGGTGCTCGAAGCGCAGCCGGTTCAGCGCATCGTGCAGTTCGATGTCCACCCCCAGGTCGTAGCTGTTGAGCTTGAGCTTGTAGCCGGGGCGGATGCCGCCCTCCTCCGCGATGTCCAGCGACAGCCGGGCGATGGCGCCATCGGCGGCCAGCGACCAGTGGCGGTACTGGCTCGGCTCGGTGCGGTAGTCCACGCGCGGCGCGGAAGTCGTGGGGGCGGTGTCGGCCATGCTGTCTCCTCTGGGGAAGAAAATGCAAAATACTGCATCTATCGAAAATCGGTAGATGCATCATTATGCATGTCAGTGCATGCGTCAAGCCCCGCGCATGTTTTTTTGTGCAAGCAGATGGCGGAGCCCGAGGGACCCGCCGCGACCCGTCAGTGCAACGCAGCCTCGACGCGCGTGCGCAGCAGTTCGAAGGCGTCCTGCAGGCTCTTGCCGCCCGTGTCCACGCGCAGGTCGGCCTTGGAATAGAAGGCCGCCCGCCCGTCGAGGATGCGGCGCAGGTCTTCCATCGCCTCCTTGCTGGCGGCCATGGGCCGCAAGTCGCCCTGCGCCGCCACGCGGCCCATGTGCTCCTCGGGCGAGGCCTGCAACCACACCGTGGTGCAGTGCGCCAGCAGCTCGTTGAAGGTGGCGGGGTCGGAGACGATGCCGCCCGGCGTGGCGATCACGACCTCGCTGTAGATCTGCACGGCTTCCTCGAGCGCGCGGCGCTCGTAGCGGCGGTAGGCGTTGGTGCCGTACAGGTCGTGGATCTCGCGCACGCTGCAACCAGCGAACTTCTCGATCTCGCGGCTCAGCTCGATGAAGGGGAGGTCCAGCGCGTCGGCCAGCATGCGGCCCAGCGTGGACTTGCCGGCGCCGCGCAGGCCGATCAGCGCGATGCGGCGCCCGCGCCCGGGGTCGGTGGCGCCGGTGCCCAGCAGCTCGCCGACCGCCATCCGCACGCGGCGCAGGTCGGCCTCGCTGCGGTTCTCCAGCAACTCGCGGATCAGCAGCCACTCGGGCGAACTGGTGGTGACATCGCCCACCAACTCGGCCAGCGAGCACTGCAGCGCCCCGGCCACCTGCTGCAGCACGAGGATGGAGGCATTGCCGATGCCGTACTCCAGGTTCGCTAGGTGGCGCTCGGACACCTCGGCCGCCTGCGCCACGGCCTTGCGCGTGAGCCCGCGCCGCGCCCGCAGGCTGCGCACCCGGTCACCCAATGCCGCCAGCAACGCGTCGCGCGGCTGGTCCGCCTCTGCCGGCGCCTCGGCCTGCGCCGCGCGCCCCTCCCGCTTGTTCATGGCCTGCGCCCTTTCCTGACTCGCATTGTCGTTCCTAGGGTAAACACCCAACGTGCACTATATTGCTTGACACCCTCCGCCTCGGGTCCTATCGTGCGCCACAAGCACGATATTGCATGTCGCCGGCGCAGCGCAAGCCCGCCGCGCAAGACAAGGAACCACGATGGACCACAAGCAGGATTTCCACCGGCAACTGGCCGGCCTGACCGCAGAGATCGCCGGCCGGCCGCTGGATGCCGCGCTCGACGGCTGGCTCAACGCCACCCATGCGCCGGGCAGCGCCGGCTACGAGGCGCTCAAGGCCGGCTGCCTCGCCGGCATCGCCGAGGGCTGGCTCTGCGAGCGCGAGGGCGGCGGCATCCGCTACGGCCGCGTGTTCAAGGCCGAGGACGCGCTGCACGGCTTCTCGGTCGACGTGGTGGACATGCAGGACATCGCCGGCCCGCACCACACCCATCCGCAGGGTGAGATCGACCTGATCCTGCCGCTGGACGACGGCGCCGCCACCTTCGACGGCCGCCCGGCCGGCTGGTGCGTCTACCCGCCCGGCAGCGCCCACCGCCCAACCGTGGCCCAGGGCCGCGCGCTGGTGCTCTACCTGCTGCCCGAAGGGCAGATCCAGTTCACGAAAGCCTGATGGCCATGACCGCACTGCTCCCCAACTTCGTCTGCGGCCGCTGGCAAACCGGCACCGGTGCCGGCAGCACGCTGCTGGACCCCGTGCTCGGCACTGCGCTCGTGCGCGTGGACGCCACGGGCCTGGACCTGCAGGACACCTTCGACTTCGCGCGGCGCCAGGGCAGCGCGGCCCTGCAGGCACTCACCTACCGCGAACGCGCCGCGCTGCTGGCCCAGGTCTGCCAGCTGCTGCAAACCCACCGCGCTGCCTACGACGCGATCGCCACCGCCAACTGCGGCACCGTGAAGAACGACTCGGCCGTGGACATCGATGGCGCGCTGTTCACGCTGGGTCAGTACGCCAAATGGGGTGCCGCCCTGGGCGACGCCCGCGCGCTGCGCGACGGCGAGCCCGTGCGCCTGGCCAAGGAGGCGTTCCTGGCCCAGCACGTGCAGGTGCCGCGGCCAGGCCTGGCCCTGTTCATCAACGCCTTCAACTTCCCGGCCTGGGGCCTGTGGGAGAAGGCCGCGCCCGCCCTGCTGTCCGGCATGGCGGTGGTGGTGAAGCCGGCCACCGCCACGGCCTGGCTCACGCAGCGCATGGTGCAGGACGTGGTCGACGCCGGCATCCTGCCCGCGGGTGCGCTGTCCATCGTCTGCGGCAGCTCGGCCGGCCTGCTGGATGCGCTGGAGTCCTTCGACGTGGTTTCGTTCACGGGCTCGGCCGAGACGGCCGCCGTGGTCCGCAGCCACCCGGCCCTGGCCCGCCATGCGGTGCGCGCCAACATCGAGGCCGACAGCCTGAACAGCGCGCTGGCGCTGCCCGACGCCACGCCCGGCACGCCGGCCTTCGACCTGCTGGTGCGCGAGGTGGTGCGCGAGATGACCGTCAAGTCGGGCCAGAAGTGCACGGCGATCCGGCGCATCCTGGTGCCCGAGGCGGTCTACGGCGCGGCGGCGGAGGCCATCGCCGCCAAGCTGGCCAAGGTCAGCACCGGCAACCCGCGCAACGAGAGCGTGCGCATGGGCGCGCTGGTGAGCCGCACGCAGTTCGACGCGGTGCAGCAGGGCGTGGCGCAGCTCGCCCAGGCCGCCGGGATCCTGCACGACGGGCGGACCCAGCCGCTGGTGGACGCCGACCCGGCCGTGGCGGCCTGCGTCGCGCCCGTGCTGCTGGGCACGCGCGATGCCGATGGCGCGCAGGCCGTGCACGACACGGAGGTGTTCGGCCCGGTCGCCACGCTGTTGGCCTACCGCGATGTGCCGCACGCGCTGGCGCTGGCCCGGCGCGGCCAGGGTTCGCTGGTGGCCTCGCTCTATGGCGACGACGCGGCGCTGCTGGGCGCCAGCGCGCTGGCCCTGGCCGCCAGCCACGGCCGCGTGCACGTGGTCACGCCCGACGTGGCGCAGGCGCACACGGGCCACGGCAACGTGATGCCGCAGTCGCTGCACGGCGGCCCGGGCCGCGCCGGCGGCGGCGCCGAGCTCGGCGGCCTGCGCGCACTGGACTTCTACCACCAGCGCAGCGCGGTGCAGGCCAGCCCGCCCGTGCTGGCCGCGCTCGGCCTCTGAGCATCCCGAACAGACGGAGACACCCATGCCCACGCCCCCCGACGGCCCCTTCAACTTCGCCGAGCACCTGTTCGCGCTGCACCGCCGCCGCGGCGACCGGCTGGCCTACATCGACGACCGCGGCCCGCTGAGCTACGGCCAGCTGGAGCAGCGCGCGCGCCGTCTGGCCGCCGCGCTGCTGGCGGCCGGCCTGCGCCGTGAAGAGCGCGTGCTGCTGCTGATGCTGGACACGCACGACTGGCCCGTGAGCTTCCTCGGGTGCCTGTACGCCGGCGTGGTGCCGGTGGCCGTCAACACGCTGCTGACGCCGGCGGACTACGCCTACATGCTGGAGCACAGCCGCGCCCAGGCCGCGCTGGTCTCCGGTGCGCTGCTGCCCGCCCTGCAATCCGGCATGGAGACGGCCAGCCACGAACTGCACACCACCATCGTCTCGCAGCCGGTGGCGCCGCTGCGGGCTGGCGCGCTGGAGTTCGAGGCGGCGCTGGCCGCCGTGCAGCCCGCCCCCGCGCCCGCACCGACGACGGGCGACGAGCCCGGCTTCTGGCTCTACTCCTCGGGTTCCACCGGCCGGCCCAAGGGCACGGTGCACACGCAGCGCAACCTGTGGTGGACCACCGAGCTCTACGGCAAGGGCGTGCTGGCGCTGACCGACAAGGATGTGTGCTTTTCCGCCGCCAAGCTGTACTTCGCCTACGGCCTGGGCAATGCGCTGAGCTTCCCGCTGTCGGTCGGCGCCTGCGTGGTGCTGATGGCCGAACGGCCCACGCCCGACGCGGTGTTCAAGCGCTGGACCGAACTGCAGTGCAGGCCCACCGTGTTCTTCGGCGCGCCCACGGGCTTCGCCGGCATGCTGGCCTCGCCCCGCCTGCCGCAGCGCGCGGACGTGGCGCTGCGCATGTGCTCCTCGGCCGGCGAGGCGCTGCCGGCCGAGATCGCCGAGCGCTTCAAGGCGCGCTTCGGCGTGGACATCGTCGACGGCATCGGCTCCACCGAGATGCTGCACGTGTTCCTCTCCAACCGGCCCGACGACGTGCGCTACGGCACCACCGGCAAGCCGGTGCCGGGCTACGACATCGAACTGCGTGGCGAGGACGGCGCGCCGGTGGCCATTGGTGAGGTCGGCGACCTGTACATCCGCGGCCCCAGCGCCGCGCTGATGTACTGGGGCAACCGCGACAAGACGCGCGAGACCTTCCAGGGCGGCTGGACCAAGAGCGGCGACAAGTACGTGCGCGACGGCGATGGCTACTACACCTATTCGGGCCGCAGCGACGACATGCTCAAGGTCAGCGGCATCTACGTCTCGCCGTTCGAGGTCGAGAGCACGCTGATGCAGCATCCCAGCGTGCTGGAGGCCGCCGTGATCGGCACGCCGGACGCCGACGGCCTCACGCGCACCAAGGCCTTCGTGGTGCTCAAGGACGGCCAGCAGGCCGACGAAGAGCAGCTCAAGGCCTTCGTCAAGGAACGCCTGGCACCCTACAAGTACCCGCGCCAGATCGCCTTCATCGCCGAGTTGCCGAAGACGGCCACGGGCAAGATCCAGCGCTTCCGGCTGCGCGAGCAGGAAGCCAGGCTGTGAGCGACAGCGTCGCCATCGACTGGCGCGACCGCCGCGTCGAGATCGAATACGCCTGGCTGCCAGCGCGGCACGCGGAGCAGGCCAAGGCGCCGCTGCTGGTGTTCCTGCACGAAGGCCTGGGCTCGCTGTCGATGTGGAAGGACTTCCCCGAGCGCCTGTGCGACGCCGCGGGCGCGCGCGGCCTGGTGTTCTCGCGCCCCGGCTATGGCCGCTCCACGCCGCGCGCCGAGGGCGAAACCTGGGGCCTGGACTTCATGCACCGCCAGGCCGAGGAAGTGCTGCCCGCGCTGCTCGACGCGCTCGACGTGGCGCAGCCGGCCTGGCTCGTCGGCCACAGCGACGGCGGCTCCATCGCGCTGCTGCACGCCGCCGGCCACCCGGCGCGCGTGGCCGGCCTGGTGCTGCTGGCGCCGCACATCTTCGTCGAGGACATCACGCTGGCCAACATCCGCCGCGCGCGCGAGGACTACGAACACGGCAGCCTGCGCGCCGGCCTGGCGCGCCACCACGCCGACCCCGACTCGGCCTTCTGGGGCTGGAACCGCATCTGGCTGCACCCGCCCTTCGCGCGCTGGAACATCACCGACGCGCTGGCCGCCATCCGCTGCCCGGTGCTGGCCATCCAGGGCCTGGACGATGCCTACGGCACGCTGGCCCAGATCCGCGGCATCGCCGAAGGCGTGCCCGGCACCGAACTGCTCGAGCTGCCGCAGTGCGGCCATTCCCCGCACCGCGACCAGAGCGCGCAGGTGATCGCCGCGACGAACGCATTCATTCACCACCGGAGACAACGATGACCTCACACCTGACCCGCCGCGCCACCCTGGCGCTGGCCGCCTTCGCCCTCGCGGGCAGCGCCCATGCGCAAAGCGGCGAGAAGCTCAAGGTCGGCCTGATGCTGCCCTACAGCGGCACCTACACCGCGCTGGGCGTGGCCATCGAGAACGGCTTCAAGCTCTACGTGGACGAGCAGGGCGGCAAGCTCGCGGGCCGTGAGATCGAGTACTTCAAGGTCGACGACGAGTCCGATCCGGCCAAGGCCACCGAGAACGTCAACAAGCTCATCAAGCGCGACAAGGTCGACGTGATCGTGGGCACCGTGCATTCGGGCGTGGCCATGGCCATGGCGCGCGCCGCGAAGGAGAGCAACACCCTGCTGATCGTGCCCAACGCAGGGTCGGACGCCGTGACCGGCCCGATGTGCGCGCCCAACATCTTCCGCAGTTCGTTCTCCAACTGGCAGTCCTCCTACGGCATGGGCGTGGTGGCGGCCAGGCAGGAGAAGAAGAAGACCGCGATGACCATCACCTGGAAGTACGCGGCGGGCGAAGAGATGACCAACGCCTTCAAGGAAGGCTTCGAGAAGGAAGGCGGCAAGGTCACCAAGCAGGTCACGCTGCCGTTTCCCAACGTGGAATTCCAGGCGCTGCTGACCGAGATCGCCGCGGCCAAGCCCGATGCGGTGTTCGCCTTCTTCGCGGGCGGCGGCGCCGTGAAGTTCGTCAAGGACTACGCGGCCGCGGGCCTGAACAAGACCGTGCCGCTGTACGGCTCGGGCTTCCTGACCGATGGCACGCTGGAGGCCCAGGGCGATGCCGCGCAGGGCATCCTGACCACGCTGCACTATGCCGACGACCTGGCCGTGCCCAAGGACAAGGCCTTCCGCACCGCCTATGCCAAGGCCTTCAAGCTCCAGCCCGACGTGTACGGCGTGCAGGGCTACGACGCCGCGCAGATCCTGCGCGTGGGCCTGGACGCCGTGAAGGGCGACGTGGGCAAGAAGCCCGAATTCGCCGCCGCCGTGGAGAAGGCCAGGTTCGACAGCCCGCGCGGCACGTTCACGATGTCCAAGTCGCACAACCCGGTGCAGGACATCTACCTGCGCAAGGTCGACGGCAAGGAGAACAAGGTCGTGGGCGTCGCGTCCAAGGCGCTGTCCGACCCCGCCCGCGGCTGCAAGAACTGAGCAGCGCTTCGTGCAGGGCGCCGCGCGCGCCATGCCTGTCTTCGTCTCGCCGGGGGTGACCGCCGTGGACCTTGCCACCTTTCTCGTGCAGTGCCTGAATGCCGTGCAATATGGGCTGCTGCTGTTCCTGCTGGCGTCGGGGCTCACGCTGATCTTCGGGATCATGGGCGTGATCAACCTGGCGCACGGCAGCTTCTACATGCTCGGCGCCTACATGGCGTTCGCGCTGTCGCCGCTGTTCGGCAACAACTTCCTCTTGATGCTGCTGGCCGGCATGGTGCTGGCGGCCCTCTTCGGCTACGTGCTGGAGTGGGTGTTCTTCAGCTACCTCTACCAGCGCGAACACCTGCAGCAGGTGCTCATGACCTACGGCCTGATCCTGGTGTTCGAGGAGCTGCGCGCCATGCTGGTGGGCAACGACGTGCACGGCGTGCCGGTGCCCGACTGGCTGGCCGGCAGCTTCGGCCTGGGCGGCATCATGCAGTACCCCTGGTACCGGCTGTTTGCCTCGGGCGCCTGCATCGTGCTGGCACTCGCGCTGTACGCGGTGGTCAACCGCACGCGGCTCGGCATGATGGTGCGCGCCGGCGCGAGCGACCGCGACATGGTGCGCGGCCTGGGCATCGACATCCGGCGCCTGTACCGCACGGTGTTCGCGGCCGGCGTGGCGCTGGCGGCGCTGGCCGGCATGATCGCCGCGCCCATGGCCTCGGTCTATCCCAACATGGGCGCCAGCGTGCTGATCATCTGCTTTGTGGTGGTGGTGATCGGCGGCATCGGCTCGATCACGGGCGCGCTCGTGGCCTCGCTGCTGGTCGGCTTCGTCGACACCTTCGGCAAGGTCTTCTTCGCCGAACTCGCAGGCATCGGCATCTACGTGCTGATGGCCATCGTGCTGGTCTGGCGGCCCGAGGGGCTGATGGGGCGGCGCGCATGAACACGACCACACTTGCCATGCCCACCCCGACCTCCTCGCCTCCCCCGCGCAGCTTCGAAGGCCTGTGGCTGCCGCTGGCCGTGGCCATCGCGCTGGGCATCGCCGGCCCCTTGCTCGGCGGCTACGGGGCCGACCTGCTGGTCAAGGTCATGGTGCTGGCCATCTTCGCGCTGAGCCTGCAGCTGCTGGTCGGTATGACCGGACTGGTGAGCCTGGGCCACGCGGCCTACTACGGCATCGGCGCCTACATCACCGTGCTGGGCTCGGGCGATGGCGGCGGCAACCTGTTCTGGCTGCTGTTCCTGGCGATGGGGGGCGGGGCGCTGTACGCGCTGGCGGTCGGCGCGCTCTCCCTGCGCACGCGCGGCCTGTACTTCATCATGGTCACGCTGGCCTTCGCGCAGATGGCGTACTTCGTGTTCCACGACACGCCGGTCGGCGGCGGCAGCGATGGCATCTACCTCTACGTGCGCCCGGCCGCCGGCCCGCTGGACATGGAGAACCGCACCGTGCTGTTCTACGTGGTGCTGGCCGCGCTGGTGTTCACCTATGGGCTGCTGGCGGTGGTGCGGCGCTCGCGCTTCGGCGCGGCGCTGGCCGGCATCCGCGTGAACGAGCAGCGCATGCGCGCGGCCGGTTTCCCGACCTACGGCTACAAGCTCGCGGCCTTCGTGCTGGCCGGCGCGCTGGCCGCTCTGGCGGGCTTCCTGGTGGCCGCGCGCGACGGCGTTGTCAACCCCGAGATGCTGTCCTGGCACATCTCGGGCGAGGTGCTGCTGATGGTGATCCTGGGCGGCATCGGCCACCTGCGCGGCGCGGTGCTGGGGGCCGTGGTCTTCACGCTGCTCAAGGAGCTGCTGGGCACGCACGCGCTGATCGGCCCGCTGGCCGACCACTGGCAGCTGACGCTGGGGCTGGCCATCATCGGCTTCGTGGCGCTGTTGCCCAAGGGCTTGATCGGCCTGGCGCAAAGGAGGGCCAAGCCATGAGCGCACTGCTGCAGGTCAAAGGCCTCACGCGCCGCTTCGGCGGGCTGGTGGCCGTCAACGCCGTCTCGCTGGACCTGCGCCTGGGCGAGGTGCATGCCGTGATCGGCACCAACGGCGCGGGCAAGTCCACGCTGATCAACATGCTGTCGGGCGAGATCGCGGCCTCCGAGGGGCGAATCACGCTCGATGGCGAGGACATCACGGCCTGGCCGCAGGCGCGCCGCGCGCTGGCGGGCGTGGGCCGCAGCTACCAGCGCACGACGATCTTCCCGGAGTTCACTGTGCACGAGAACTGCCGCCTGGCAGCGCAGGCCGCCACGCCGCGGCCCTGGGCGATCTGGCAGTCGGCGCGCGCCTGCCCCACGAGCGGCAGTGCGGCCGATGCGGCGCTCGAGGCCACCGGCCTCGCGGCCCTGGCCACGCGCACCGCCGGCCAACTGAGCCACGGCGCGAAGCGGCAGCTCGAGGTTGCGATGTGCCTGGCAACGAAGCCGCGCGTGCTGCTGCTCGACGAGCCGCTGGCCGGCATGGGCGCCGAGGAGACCGAGCGCATGCTGGGCCTGCTCGAGCGCCTCAAGCCTCTTCACGCCATCCTGCTCGTGGAGCACGACATGGATGCCGTGTTCCGCATCGCCGAGCGCATCACGGTCATGGTCAACGGCGCAGTCATCGCCACCGGCAACCCGGACGCGATCCGCAACGACCCGCAGGTGCGCAGCGCCTACCTGGGCGAGGAGGAACACGCATGATCCGCTTCGATGGCTTGCACACCTTCTACGGCGACAGCCACATCCTGCACGGCGTCTCGGCCGAGATCCCGGTCGCCACGGCGGTGGGCCTGCTGGGTCGCAACGGCATGGGCAAGACCACGCTGATCCGCACGCTGATGGGCTATGTGCGGCCCGCGCAGGGCCGCGTGCAGTGCGACGGCCGCGAGGTCGCCGGCCTGCCGCCCGAGAAGATGGCACGGCTGGGCATCGGCTACGTGCCGGAGGGCCGCGGCATCTTCCCCAACCTGTCGGTGCGCGAAAACCTGGTCATGGCGGCCCGGCCCGGCATCGACGGCAAGAAGGCCTGGACCTGCGAGCGCGTGCTGGCCACCTTCCCGCGCCTCGCGGAGCGGCTGAACAACGGCGGCAACCAGCTGTCGGGCGGCGAACAGCAGATGCTGTCGATCGGCCGCGCGCTGATGACCAACCCGCGCCTGTTGATCCTCGACGAGGCCACCGAGGGCCTGGCGCCGCTGATCGTGGCCGAGATCTGGCGTGTGATCGCCGGCATCCGCACGAGCGGCATCGCCACGCTGATCGTCGACCGCGACTGGCGCCGCGTGCTCGCGCACACGGACCGCGCGCTGGTCATGGAGAAGGGGCAGATCGTGCTGCACGGCGCCTCCGCGGCGCTGCTGGCCGATCCGCAGGCGCTGGCCGAGCGGCTCGGCGTGTAGGCATCCTTTTCACGACCGGGGAGGCCCACCTGCGCGCGCCGGCCAGGCAGTACTTCTACGGCGGCCCGGAAGGCGGGCGCGAGGGCCTGACGATGGCGCAGCGCCACCCGGCCGACTTCGACGGCATCGTCTCGGCCGTGCCCGTGATCCACTGGACCGGGCTGTTCAACGGCTTCATCGGCTTCACGCAGCCGCAGTTCTCGGGCGGCACGCTGAGCGCGGCCAAGGTGCGCCTGGTGGCCGACGCGCTCGACACCGCCTGCGACGCGCTGGACGGCCTGGCCGACGGCGTGGTCAACAACTACCTGGCCTGCCCGGTGCCCACCCACCACGACATGCTGAACACGCTGGACCAGTGGGTCAGCACGGGCCAGGCGCCGGCCGACGCACTGGTGCAGGTGCGCAAGGCCACGGCGGCGCCCTACGCCACGCTGGCCACGCGGCCGCTGTGCCGCTATGCGAACTACCCGCAGTACGTGGCGGGCGACCCGCTGAGCGCGGACAGCTACCGCTGCGCGGTGTCGGCGCCCTGACAGACCTGGCCACGCGCGCCGCTCAGGCGCGCAGCAACTGCGCCAGCTCGCGCAGGCCCAGCGCCATGGCGCAGCGGGAAACGTTCGGTGCCGGGGTAGACCACGTAGCGCTCGGTGATGCCCAGGTCGTCGCAGGCCACGCCGAAGCCCTTGTCCAGACTGGGCGCCGTCGAGCGCTTGATCTCGATGGCGATCTCCGGGCGGCCTCCCTGCTCCAGCACCAGGTCGATCTCTGCGCCCGCATGCGTGCGGTAGAAATACGGCAGGCGCCGCGCGCCGGCCGCCTGGACCAGGCTCGCGATGCAATGGCCCTCGTAGCTCAGGCCGCCGACGGGGTGGCCCAGCAGATCGTCCATGGTCTGCAGCTCGAGCAGCGCATGCAGCACGCCGCTGTCGCGCACGTAGACCTTGGGCGACTTGACCAGCCGTTTGCCGACGTTGCCGGACCAGGGCCCCAGGCGCAGCACCAGGCGCAGGTCCACGAGCAGATCGATGTAGCGGTCGATGGTGGGGTTGGACACACCCAGCGCGCTGGCGATGCGGGCCTGGTTCAGCACGCCGCCCTGCTGGTGCGCCAGCATGGTCCACAGGCGTCCGATGGCCTCGGCCGGCATGCGCGGCGCGAACATGGGCACATCGCGCTCCAGGTAGCTGCGGATGAAGTCGCGCCGCCAGTCCAGGCTGAGCCGGTCGTCGCTGGCCAACAGGCTGTCGGGAAAGCCGCCGCGCAGCCACAGCTGCGCGTCGGCGATGCCGGCCTGCGCCGCTTCCTCGGTGTCCACCGGCGCCATGTCCACGTAGGCGACGCGGCCCGCCAGCGTCTTGCTGGACTGGCGCATGAGGTCCAGCGCGGCGGAGCCCGTCCTATGACTGACTATTCGCGAATCGCGAATTTTCCGCTCGCGCCGCGGCCGATTGTTTGCGATGTCCTGCATCACTACCATGCGCTCCACACTTCATGGAGCGCCCCGCAATGCAAGCCAGCACTTTCGAACCGATCACCGAACCGAGCCGCCAGACCCCTGTCTTCGGCGCCTACGACGTGGTGGTGCTCGGCGGCGGGCCGGCCGGCATTGCCGCGGCTGCCGCCAGCGCGCGCCAGGGCCGCAGCACATTGCTGGTGGAGGGCTACGGCTTCCTCGGCGGCATGGGCACGGCGGCCGGCGTGACCAACTTCTGCGGCCTGCACGCCAATGTGCGCGGCACGGTGCGCCAGGTCGTGCACGGCATCGCCGACGACCTGCTGCAACGCATGGACGCACTGGGCGGCCTGCGCGAGCCGCACCTGCTGTTCGGCGGCAAGATCGCCGCCCAGGCGTACGACAACGCGGCCTTCAAGCTCGCGGCCGACGACGTGGTCGTGGCCAGCGGCGCGCAGGTGCTGTTCCACGCCCAGGCGGTGGGTGTGCAGATGGCCGCGCCGGGCCGCGTGGCGGCGCTGCTGCTGGAGACCAAGTCGGGCCGCCAGGCCGTGCTGGGCCGCGTGTTCATCGACTGCTCGGGCGACGGCGACCTGGCCACCTGGGCCGGCGCGCCGTTCGAGAAGGGCCGCGATGCCGACGGCCAGGGCGAGGACATGATGTACCCCTCCACCATGTTCCGCGTGAACGGCGTGGACCCGCAGCGTGCGGGCGACATCTGGAACCGCTTCGACGGCCTCATGGAACAGGCCGAGCGCGACGGCTACACCTTCGCCCGCAAGACGCCCATCATCCGGCCGCAGAAGAACCCGGCCGAGTGGCGCGCCAACGTGACCCAGCTGGCCAACGCCGAGGGCGGCCCGGTGGACGGCACCAATGCGCTGGAACTCAGCGCCGCCGAGATCGAGGGGCGGCGCCAGATCCTGAATTTCTTCCGCTTCCTGCGGGCCTATGCGCCTGGCTTCGAGAACGCCTACCTGCTGGAGATCGCGCCGCAGGTCGGCGTGCGCGAGACCCGCCGCGTGCTCGGCGACTACCAGCTCAGCGCGCGCGACGTGCTGGACTGCGTGAGCTTTGCGGACACCATCGGCGTCAACGGCTGGATGATCGAGGAACACGTGGCCGGCAACATCGCCTTCCAGTGGCAGGACATCCCGCGGGCCCGCGGCTACAACCACCTGCCTTACCGCATGCTGCTGCCGCGTGGCCTGGACAATGTGCTGGTCGCCGGCCGCTGCGCCTCGATGACGCACCTGGGCCAGTCGGCCGCGCGCGTGTCCGGAGCCTGCTTCGTCATGGGCCAGGCGGCCGGCACCGCGGCAGCGCAGGCGCTGCAGCAGGGCCAGGACCTGCGCGCGATCGACGTGCCGGCGCTGCAGGCGCAGCTCGCACAGGACGGCGCCTGGCTCGGCCGCGACGATTGACCAACGCTTCAGGAGAGAGACTTTGAACACAGAGACAAGACGCACGACCCTGGCCTGGCTCGCGGCATGCGCGCTGGGCGCCACGCTCGGCACTGCCCAGGCCGCAGACCCCACCTGGCCGACCCGGCCGGTCCGGCTGCTCGTGGGGTTCCCGGGCGGCTCCACGCCCGACATGGCGGCGCGCGCGCTGGCCGATCCGCTGAGCCGCGTGCTGGGCCAGCCCGTCATCGTCGAGAACAAGCCCGGCGCCTCCGGCAACATCGCGGCCGACCAGGTCGCCAAGGCCACGGACGACCACACGCTGGGCGTCGTGATCAACGGCAACCTGACCTCCGCCAGGCTGCTCAACCCCAAGCTCAGCTACGACCCGCAGAAGGACTTCGCCGAGATCTCGCTGCTGGCCACCGCGCCGCTGGTGCTGGTGGCCGCGCCGCAGCTGCCCGACGGCGCCGCCTTCTTCGCCGCGATGCGCCAGGCCGGCGCCAGCGCCAACTACGGCTCCGTCGGTGCCGGCTCGGTCGCCCACCTGGGCATGGAACTGCTCAAGAGCAAATCCGGCATCGCGCCCGTGCACGTGCCCTACTCGGGCAACCCGGCGGTGGTCACCGCCATCATCGGCGGGCAGGTGCAGATGGCGCTGGTGCCGCCGGGCGTGGCCATGCCGCAGGTGCAGGCCGGCAAGCTCAAGGCCATCGGTGTCACGAGCGGGCGCAGCGCGCTGGTGCCCTCGGTGGCGCCGCTGGCCGACGCCGGCGTGAAGGACTTCAACCTCGAGGTCTGGACGGCGCTGGTCGGGCCGGCCGGGCTGTCCAGGGCCGCGCAGGCGCGGCTCGCGGCCGAGGTGCCGCGCATCATGCGCGAACCCGAGACCCGCACACGCCTGCTCAACCAGGGCTGGCAGGCCGTGGGCACCTCCAGCGAGGGCCTGCACCAGCGCGTGAAGGAAGAGGCTGCGCTGCTGGGCGCGATCATCCGGGCGCAGAACATCTCAGTCGACTGACGCGGCCCGCGCTTGGACACCCTCTCGAACCTGCGGACCTTCCTGGTGGTGGCCCGCACCGAGAGCTTCTCGGCCGCGGCGCGCGAACTCGGCATCGCGCCGTCCGTCGTAACCAAGCGCATCGGCCAGCTGGAGGCGCAGATCCAGGGCGCGCTGTTCGAACGCACGACACGGCGCGTGCGCCTGACGCCGGTGGGCCGCGGCTACCTGCCGGCGGTGCAGCGCGTGGTGACCGACGCGCAGGAGCTGTTCGCCCACCCGGTCGGCGACCAGCTGCAGGGCCAGCTGCGCATCAAGGCGCCGACCTCGGTGACGGTCTGCCTGGTCGGCCCGCTGCTCGAGCGATTCCAGCGCCTGTACCCGCTGCTGCACCTGGAGGTCGTGGCGCTGGACCGTGCCGTGAACCCGGCCGAAGAGGGCTTCGACCTGGCGTTGACCATGATGCCCGACGCCTACGCCGGCGTGGTGGAAGAGCCGCTGTGCCCCATGCCGCGCACGGCCTGCGCGGCGCCGCGCTACCTGCAGGAGCGTGGCACGCCGCGCCACCCGAGCGAGCTCAAGGACCACGCCATCCTGAACTTCCTGCCGACGGGCAGCACCTGGAGCTTCGACAGCGCGGCGGGCCGCGTCAGCGTGAAGGTGCAGCCGCGCCTGAACACCAACGAAGCCCAGCTGCTGCTGTCGGCCGCGCTGGCAGGCAACGGCATCGCCATCCTGGGCGACTACCTGGCCCGGCCCGCGCTCGGCAACGGCACGCTGCTGCCGGTGCTGGCGGACTTTCCGCTGGACGCGTTCTGGCTCAAGGCCTTGCTGCCGGAGAACCGCGCCAACGTGCCCAAGGTGCAGGCGCTGGTGCGGCACCTCAAGACTGAATTGACGCAGCGCCAGGCGCCCTGAGCGGCTCGGCCCGCGGGAGCGGCGTGCTCAGCCCGGCACCCGGCGGCGCAAGGCCGGCAGGTCCAGCACCGTGATGCCACCGTAGCCCACGGCGATCAAGCCGGACTCGGCCAGCCGGCGCAGCGCCGCATTGCAGCGCTGGCGCGACAGGCCCGACAGGTTGGCGATCTCCTCCTGCGAGACCGCCAGGTGCGGGTCGCTGCCCGGGTGCAGCCAGGGGTGGAACAGGCCGACCAGCGCGCGGGCCACCTGGCTGTCGGTGTCCAGCAGGTGGTGGGCCGCGAAGTTGCCCAGGAACCAGTGCATGCGCTCGTTGATCTGGCGCAGCAGGAAATGGTCGAAGGCGCGCTCGGTGGCGTGCAGCCACTGGAAGGTCTCCACCGGCATCAGCGCCACGCGGCTGGGCCGCAGCGCAATGATGTCGGCCGTGCGCGGCACGGCACGCAGCAGCGTGCCCTCGCCGAACCAGCTGCCGCGCGACAGGCCGCCCAGCGTGACCGAGCGGCCGTCCTCCGCCGTCACGGCCCACTTGAGCAGGCCGTCGATGGCGCCGTACCAGTGCTGCGGCGCATCGCCCATGCGGCACAGCGCGGCGCCGGCGGCCACATCGACCTGCTGCATGTCGCTGCGCACGCGTGCGCGTGCGGCCGCGTCGAGCGCCGAGAACCAGGCCGAGCCGTCGAGCAGGCGGTCCAGCGTGAAGGCATCCTGGGGCGGGGTGGCGCGGCGCATGGTGGGGGCCGCCACCATAGCAGCCACCGCCGCGCACCGCGAAAACCCTGAGGCCGAATGTCGTCGCGATGACTGAATGCACGCGGCCCGCGGCCGAACATGCCGCATCCCCACGCACGGAGACAGCATGTCCAGACGCAAGGTCATCGTGACCATCGCCCCCACCGGCGGCATGGCCCACAAGTCGCAGAACCCGCACCTGCCCACCCAGCCCCGGGAGATCGCCGAGGACGTGGTGCGCTGCTGGAACGCGGGCGCCAGCGTGGTCGCGCTGCACGCGCGCCGGCCCGACGATGGCGCCACCTGCGACCCGGCCGTCTACCGCGACATGAACCAGCGCATCCGCGCGGCCGGCTGCGACATCGTGCTCAACAACTCCACGGGCGGCGGTGTGCACGGCGACATGGTGCGCCCGCTCGCCGGCGACCGCTGGGAGATCGCCTGGGAAGAGCGCATCAAGGGCATGGACGCCGGCGCCGAGATGTGCACGCTGGACGCCACCACGCTGAACCTCTCCTTCGAAGGCAGGGAGATCCTCATGGACACGCCGCTGTCCAAGGGCCGGGAGCTGGCGGCCGGCATGCAGGCGCGCGGCATCAAGCCCGAGTGGGAGGTGTTCAGCCCCACCCACATCCTGCAGGACGTGACGACGCTGATCGGCGAAGGCCATGACGACGGGCCGCACTTCATCAACCTGGTCATGAACGTGCACCGCAACTTCCAGAACGCCATGCCCTACTCGCCGCGCTTCCTGCAGCAGATGGTGGACACGCTGCCGAAAGACAGCATCTTCTGCGTGAGCGGCATCGGCCCTGCGCAGCTGGAGGCCAACGTGGCCGCGCTGCTGCTGGGCGGCCATGCGCGCGTGGGCCTGGAGGACAACCTGTACTTCCGCCAGGGCGAACCGGCCACCAACGTGCAGCTGACCGAGCGCATCGTGCGCATCATCCGCGAGCTCGACATGGAACCGGCCACGCCTGCCGAGGCACGCCAGATCATGGGCCTGCCGCGCACCGGCGGGCCGCGT
This sequence comes from Pseudorhodoferax soli, assembly GCF_003337555.1. Taxonomy (GTDB): domain Bacteria; phylum Pseudomonadota; class Gammaproteobacteria; order Burkholderiales; family Burkholderiaceae_C; genus Pseudorhodoferax; species Pseudorhodoferax soli. The sequence goes on from NZ_QPJK01000004.1 coordinate 306,442, forward strand.
CCCGCCTTCGCCCCGAACCACCAGTGACAGGAGACATGCCCATGGCCCCCCAACGAACCCTGCTCGCGCTGTGCGCCGGCCTGGCCTGCGCGGCCGGCGCGCAGGCGCAGATCTCCGACGACGCGGTCCGCATCGGCTTCGTCAGCGACATGTCCGGCCTGTACCGCGACTACGACGGCCCGGCCGGTGCCGAGGCCGTGCGCATGGCGATCGCCGACATGGGCGGCATGGTCAACGGCAGGAAGATCGAACTGCTGACCGTGGACCACCAGAACAAGGCCGACATCGCGGCCGCCAAGGCGCGCGAGTGGTTCGACGTGAACAAGCTGGACATGCTGATCGGCGGCGTGGGCTCGGGTGCGGCGATCGCCATGGCCGGCGTGGCGGCCGAGAAGAAGCGGCCCTACTTCGTCGTCGGCGCGGGCGCCTCTGGCCTGACCAACGAGCACTGCTCGCCCTACACCGTGCACTACGCGTACGACACCGTGGCCATGGCGCGCGGCACGGCCAACGCCGTCGCCCGATCGGGTGGCAAGAGCTGGTTCTTCGTGACGGCCGACTACGCCTTCGGCACCGCGCTGCAGGCCGACGCGAGCAAGACGCTGCAGGCCAACGGCGGCACGGTGGCCGGCTCGGTCAAGCACCCGCTGGGCGCGAACGACTTCTCCTCCTTCATGCTGCAGGCGCAGGCCTCCAAGGCCCAGGTGCTGGCGCTGGCCAACGCCGGCAGCGACACCGTCAACGCGATCAAGTCGGCCGCCGAGTTCGGCATCGGCAAGAACATGCAGCTGGCGGGCATGATCATCACCATCAACGACGTGCACGCGCTGGGCCTGAAGACCGCGCAAGGCATGTTCCTGACCGACAGCTGGTACTGGAACCAGTCGCCCGAGGCGCGCGCCTGGGCACGCCGCTTCTTCGACAAGCACAAGCGCATGCCGACCTCGTTCCATGCAGGCGACTACTCGGCCGCGCTGCAGTACCTCAAGGCCGTGCAGGCGGCGGGCACCGACGACGGCGACAAGGTCATGGCCCAGCTGCGCAAGACCCGGGTGAACGACATGTTCATGCAGAACGGCTGGCTGCGCGAGGACGGGCTCATGGTGCACGACATGCGGCTGGTGCAGGTCAAGACGCCGGCCGAATCGCAGGAGCCCTGGGACTACTACAAGGTCGTGCAGACCATCGCGGGCGAAGCCGCGTGGACCACCCGGGCCGAATCGCGCTGCGCGCGCTGGAAGGCGCTGTGAGCGCCGCCCGGCCGCCCGAAGGCGCTCGCACTGCAGCGCGTCAGCCCGGAGGTACTTCTGTGCCCCCCGTTCGCCGGGTCGCCGTCGTCGGCACGGGCGTGATCGGCGCGAGCTGGGCCGCCTGCTTCCTCGCGCGCGGGCTGGACGTGGCCGCCACCGACCCGGCCGAAGGTGCCGAGCAGCGCCTGCGCGCAGCCGTGGCACGCCATTGGCCGGCCCTGGAGGCCATGGGCCTGGCCGAAGGCGCCGCGCCCGAGCGGCTGCGCTTCCATGCGCGGCTCGAAGACGCCGTGGCCGGGGCCGATGTCGTGCAAGAGAACGGCCCCGAGCGCGTGGACCTCAAGACCGCCCTCTACGCCCGCATGGACGCCGCGGCGCCGGCCGACGCACTGCTGGCGTCCAGCTCCTCGGGGCTGGCCGTCAGCGCCATGCAGGCGGCCTGCGCGCACCCGGAGCGCGTGGTGCTGGGCCACCCGTTCAACCCGCCGCACCTGATCCCGCTGGTGGAGGTCGGTGGCGGCAAGCAGACGGCGCCCGAGTCCATCGCGCGGGCCATGGACTTCTACCGCGCCATCGGCAAGAAGCCGATCCAGGTGCGGCGCGAGATCCAGGGGCACATCGCCAACCGGCTGCAGGCCGCGCTGTGGCGCGAGGCCTTCCACCTCGTCGACCAGGGCGTGGCCAGCGTGGCCGACATCGACACCGCCATCGCGCACGGCCCCGGCCTGCGCTGGGCCTTGCTGGGGCCGTTCCTGAACCTGCACCTCTCGGGCGGCGAAGGCGGCATGGCGCATCTGCTGGCGCACCTGGGCGGCCCCATCGACAGCTGGTGGCAGGACCTGGGCGCGCCCACCCTGCATGCCGAACTGCAGGCCAAGGTGGTGGCCGGCGTGGATGCCGCACTGGCCGGCCGCAGCGCGGCCGAGCTGCAGCGCGCACGCGACCAGCTGCTGCTGGGCCTCATGGCGGCCAAGGCCGACCACCCGCAGCTGGACTGAGCATGGCGCCCATCGACTTCCTGAGCGACCCCGACCAGGTCGCCCCACCCGCCGCGCTGCGCACCGAACTCGGCGACGGCTCCTTCGTGCTGCGCTCGCCCGAGGCGCTGCAGCCCCATGCGCGCTGCGTCGGCGAATGGCTGGAGCATTGGGCCCAGGCGACACCGCAGGCCCTGGCGCTGGCCGAGCGCACGGCCGACGGCCAGGCCTGGCGCCGGCTGGACTATGCGGCCTTGCGCCAGGCCGTGGGCGCGGTCGGCCAGGCGCTGCTGGATCTGCGGCTGCCGGCGGGGCGCCCGGTGGTCATCCTCTCGGACAACGCGCTGGACCACGCCGTGCTGATGCTGTCCGCCATGCAGGTGGGCCGGCCGGTGTGCTCGCTGTCCAGCGCCTACGCGCGCCAGGCCAGCGACTTCACGCGCTTGCGGGAGATGCTCGCGCTGCTGCAACCGGCCCTGGTCTACGCGGCCGATGCGCATGCCTACGGGCCGGCCATGGCGGCCTGCGACCTGGGCGTGCCCTGCGTCTTCAGCGCGCACGCGCAGGACTGGCCCGGTGCGCTGGCCTTCGATGCGCTCTTGGCCACGCGCGAGACGCCGGCCGTGCGCCAGGCCTTCGACACCATCACCCCGGACGACCATGCCAAGTACCTGCTGACCTCCGGCTCCACGGGCCGGCCCAAGGCGGTCATCAACACGCACCGCATGCTGTGCGCCAACCAGCAGCAGATGGCGCAGACCTGGCGCTTCCTGGCGCAGGAGAAGCCCGTGCTGGTGGACTGGCTGCCCTGGAGCCACACCTTCGGCGGCAACCACAACCTGCACATGGTGCTGGCGCACGGCGGCACGCTGTACATCGACGAAGGCCGGCCCGCGCCGGGGCTGGTCGAGAAGACCGCGCGCAACCTGCGCGAGGTGCGGCCCACGCTGTGGTTCAACGTGCCGCGCGGCTTCGACATGCTGCTGCCCCTCATGGAGGCCGACGACGCACTGGCCGCGGACATCCTTTTGCGCCTGCGCCTGGCCTTCTACGCGGCGGCCGCGCTGGCGCCCTCCACCTGGCAGCGCCTGCAGGCCGTGGCCGAGCGCGTGCGCCCGGGCCGGCCGCTGTGGCTCACCACGTCGTGGGGCTGCACCGAGACCGCGCCGGCCATCACCACGGCGCATTGGCAGCAGGACGGCGCGGGCTGCATCGGCAACCCGCTGCCCGGCATGGCGGTGCGCTTCGTGCCGAGCGGCGACAAGCTGGAGATGCGCATCCGCGGCATCTCCGTGTTCCCGGGCTACCTGCGCGCCCCGCAAGAGACGGCCGCGGCCTTCGACGAGCAGGGCTACTACCGCATCGGCGACGCAGGCCGGCTGCTCGACCCGGGGCATCCCGGGCGCGGCATCGTGTTCGATGGCCGCGTGGCCGAGGACTTCAAGCTGTCCAGCGGCACCTGGGTCTCGGTCGGCACGCTGCGTGTGGAGCTGGTGTCGCGGCTTGCGCCGCTGGTGCAGGACATCGTCGTCGCGGGCCACGACCGCGCCGAGATCGGTCTGCTGGTCTTCGCCTCGGCGGCCGGCCTGCAGCAACCGCAGGCGTTGCAGGCCGCGCTGCGCCGCCTGATGCAGGAGCAGGCCGCTGCGGGCGCCGGCTCGGCACGCAGCCCGCGCCGCGCGCTGGTGCTGGGCACCCCGCCTGCACTGGAGGCCGGCGAGATCACGGACAAGGGCTACATCAACCAGCGCGCGGTGCTGCAGCGGCGCAGCGCCGAGGTCGAGCGGCTGTATGCGGCGGCGGCGAGCGCGGGGCCACTGGTGCTGGCGGACTGATCGCCCGGTGCGTGCGAGGCCGCGGTCGGCGGCGCGTCGGATGCGTGCGCCGGCCCCGGCCTCAGCGCCCGCCGCTTTCCAGCACCCCGAACCATTCGGCCAGGTCACCGGCCAGGCGGCGCAGCCGCAGGTGGGCCTCGGCCTGCTGCCAGGCGTTGTCGATGTCGCGCTGCTGCACGCCGAAGCGCCGGTCGTACTGGTCGATCAGCTGCATCAGGCTGCGCCGCCCGGCGTCGAACTGCAGTTCGCTGGCGCGCACCACCAGCTCCCAGCGCTGGCGCTGCTGCGCCAGCTGCGGTGCGGCGCTGGCGGTCTGGCGTGCCTGCTCACGCGCAGCACCAGCGTCGGCCTGCACCTCGTCCCGCACGCGCTGCAGCTCGGCCTCGGCCAGCTCGGCGCGGGCGCGCAACTCGTCCTGGCGTGCGCGTGGCGCGCCGCCCAGCGGCACCTCCCAGGTCACGCCGACGGACCAGCCATGGCGCTGCGCGGTGGTGGGTTGCGGATCGGTCCGGTCGTACAGGCTGCGGCGCAGGTCCAGGTCCAGCCGCGGCAGGTACTCCGGTGCGATGCCGGCCATGCGGCGCCGTGCGCCGGCCACGCGCGCGGCAGCGGCCAGCCACTGCCCGTTCTGCCGCTCCGCCTGCCCGGCCCACGCTTGCAAATCCAGGCCGGCATCGATGGGCGGCAGTGGCGCGTCGGCCACCCGCGGCGCAGCGCCCTGGGCCAGCCCCAGCAGGACGGACAGCCGGGCCTGGGCCGCACGCCGCTCGGCCTCGATGCCCTGCAGCGCGAGCTGCGCGTCGATGCGCGAGGCATCGGCCAGCTGGGCATCGGCATCCGAGGTCTTGCCCAGCGCGGCCTGGCTGGCCACGCGCGCGGCCAGCCGCTCGACCTCGCGCAGGCGCTCGCGGGCCAGCCCGGCCAGGTGCTGCTGGCGCAGCAGCGTGTAGTAGGCGGCAGCGATGCGTTCGCAGGCTTCGTCCAGCGCCTGCAGCAGATCGGCCTCGGCGGCGATCGCATCGAAGCCCTGGGCCGCGATCTGGCGCTGGTCCTCCAGGCCGTTGAACAGGTTCCAGCGCACGAAGGCTTCACCGCGGCGCGTGGTGCGCTCCAGCACGAACGGCGGATCGCGGTCGGAACTGCGGCCATGGGTCAGGCGCACGCCTGCGCTGGGCCACAGCCGGCCATCGGCCTGGCGCTGCTGCGCCCGCACGGCCTGCGCATTGGCACGGGCGCCGGCCACACGCGCATCGCGCGCCAGGGCCTGGTCCAGCGCCCGGGGCAGCGTCCAGGCCGCCTCCGCCTGCACCTCCGCCTGCGCCATGGCGGTGCCGGCCAGCCAGGCCAGGCACAGCGCCGCCGCCACGAGAACACGCCTGGCCATCAGCGCTCCTGCAGGGCGGTGCCCAGGGTCTTGAACACCGGCTTGAGCAGGTACTGCAGCACGGTGCGCTGGCCCGTGAGGATGCTGGCATCCACCGACATGCCGGGCAGCAAGGCCAGCCGCTTGCCGTCGTGCTCCAGGTGGCTGTGCGCGGCCATGAGCTCGACCTCGAAATAGGGCTGCTTGTCGGTGTCCAGCAGCACGTCGGCCCCCACCCGCTGGACGGTGGCGTCCAGCGTGCCGTAGATCGACGCGTCGAAGGCCGCCACGCGCACCCGCGCCTGCTGCTGCGCGTGCAGGAAGCCGATGTCCGCCGGACCGACCCGGGCGCTGATGCGCAGCGCGTCGTCGTGCGGCACGATCTCCAGGATGGGCGCGCCGGCGCCGGCCACGCCGCCCTGGGTGGCGATGAGCACGCGGTTGACGACGCCATCCATGGGCGAGAGCAACTCGCGCCGCTGCAGCCGGTCTTCCCGCCCCTGGACCTGCGGCGACAGGGTGCCGAGCTTGCCCTCGATCTCGGTGCGCTGCTGGCCCCACTGCGTGCGTGCGCGGGCCGTGAGCCCGGCGCCCTGGGCCCGTGCCTCGGCCAGCGCGGCCTGCAGCCGCGCCAGCGATTCGCGCAGCGCGGACAGCTCGCCCTTCTGGGCCAGCCAGCGCTGCTGGGCCGCCAGGAAGTCGGCGCGTGCGCCGGCACCGGCCTGCAGCAGGCGCTCCTCGATCTGCAGCGATTCGCGCGCCGAGGCCTCGGAGGCCTGCAGGCTGGCGATGCGGCCATGCGCCTCCTGCAGCTCGGCTGCGCGCGCGCGCACGGTTTCGGCGGTGGCGGCCTGGCCGGCCTGGTGTTCTCGCCAGGCCTCTTGCCACAGGCGCCGCTCCTCGCGCACGAGCGGCGCCGCCGCCGGCTCCAGGCCCGAGAAGTCGGGTGTGCGGCCGGCCAGCAGCGCATCGACGCGGATGCGCGCGGCCTGCAAGGCCATGCGCGTCTGCAGGCTTTCGCCGAGGTCGGCCGCGTACTGGGCCCGGTCCAGCTGGGCCAGAGGCTGGCCGCGCAGCACCTGGTCGCCGGCCTTGACCAGCAGGCGGTGCACGATGCCGCCTTCCAGGCTGGCCACTTCCTGCACGCGGCTGGGTGCGACGACGCTGCCGCGGGCGTTGACGGCCACGTCGATCCGGGCCAGCGCCATCCAGGCCAGCGCGACGACGCAGGACAAGGCCAGGGCGGCCACCAGCGCCAGGGCCAGGCGGCGCGGCGTGGTGTCCAGGTCGGCGGGGCCGGCGAACGTGTGGTGGGTATCGCTTGCCATGGCGGGCTCAGCCGGCGGCCTGCTGGTGGGCCGGGACAGCCCCGGCGTTCTGCGCGAGCGCGCGCAGGACCTGGTCGCGCGGGCCGTCGGCCACGACGCGGCCGCGGTCCATCACGACCAGGCGGTCGACCAGCGGCAGCATGGCCATGCGGTGCGTGACCAGCAGCAGCGTGGTGTCGGGCAGCGCGCGCAGCTGGCCGATCAGGCGCTGCTCGGTGGCCGGGTCCATCATGGAGCTGGGCTCGTCGAGCAGCAGCAGGCGGGGCTGGGGCAGCAGCGCCCGGGCGATGGCCACGGCCTGGCGCTGGCCGCCGGACAACAGCTCGCCGCGCTCACCGACCTGCGTGGCCGCGCCGGCGGGCAGCTGCGCCAGCGTTTCGTCCAGGCAGGCGCTGCGGATGGCGGCCATGAGCGCGGCATCGCCCCCGTCGGTCCGGCCCATCTCGATGTTCTCGCGCACCGTGCCGTGGAACAGCGTGACATCCTGCGGCACGTAGCCGATCTGGCGCCGCAGGCTCAGCGCGTCGAGCTGGGTGGTGACGAGATCGTCCACCAGCACGCTGCCGCTGGAGGGCTGGTGCAGGTTCAGCACCAGCTTGAGCAGCGTGCTCTTGCCCGAGCCCAGCTTGCCGATGAAGCCGACCCGCTCGCCGGGCCGGATGCGCAGGCTCAGCCGGTCCAGCAGCGCCGGGCGCTGGGGATAGGCGAAATGCACCTCGCGCAGCTCCAGCGCACCGCGCAGCGGCGGCGCGTGCAGCGTGGCGCCGGCATCGTCGGTGGCGGCGGCCATGATCTGGTCGGTGGCCAGCAGGGACAGGCGGGTCTGTTGCCAGCGCACCATCAGGCTGGCGATCTGCGCCACGGGCGTCATGGCCCTTCCGGACAGCATGGTGACGCCGATGAGCTGCCCCAGCGTGAGCGCCTGCTCGCCGATCAGCACGGCGCCGGCGGTGACCAGCAGCACGCTGGACAGGCCCATGGCCGAGGTGGAGAACGAGGCGCCCAGGTTGACGAGTTCGCGCGTCTTCAGGCTGCTGTGCGCGATGGCCACCGTCAACTGCTCCCACTTGCGCCGGCTCCAGGCCTCCGCGCCCAGCGACTTGACGGTGTCCAGCGCGTTCATGGTCTCGAACAGATGGGCCGTGCGCTGCGCACCTTCGCGCGTGGAGGACGCGACCTGGCGCGCCAGCGGCTTTTGCAGCAGCCAGGCGCTGGCCAGCATCAGCACGATCATGGCCAGCGGCACCACCACCAGCCAGCCGCCGATGAGCACGATCAGGCCCAGGAACAGCAGCAGGAACGGCAGGTCGCCGAGCACGGCCAAGGTGCCGGAGGCGAAGAAGTCGCGCACCGATTCGAAGTCGCGCACGACATTGGCCAGCACGCCGCCCGAGGCCGGACGCGTGGCTGCCCGCAGGCGCAGGCACTGCGCGAAGAGGGCCGACGACAGGGCCAGGTCCATGCGCCGGGCGGCGGACTCGAGCAGGCCGCTGCGCAAGAGCTTCATGGCCAGCTCGAAGCCGATGAGCAGCACGGCCGCCAGGGTGAGAACCCACAGGCTGCCCAGCGCGTTGTTGGGCACGACCCGGTCGTAGACCGCCATCGAGAAGAACGGGATCAGCGCGCCGAAGAGGTTCAGCGCCAGCGTGCCGAGCAAGGCCCAGCCGAAGATCCAGCGGTTGCGGCCGAACACGTCCCAGAACCAGCGCCGGGCGGACGGCAGGGTGTAGAGCAGGCTGCGCTGGTCGAAGAACAGCGCGGGGCGCACCGCGTGCCAGCGCGCGCCCGGGCATTCGGCCTGCAGCTGTGCCAGGTCCAGCCAATGGCTGCCCTGCACGCCGGGCACATGGCATTCGAAGCGGTCGCCCTCGCGCTGCAAGGCCACCAGCACGCGGCCGTTGCCGCCGCGCACCAGCGCCGGCAGCATGGTGGCGCGCACCTCGCCCGCCGGCAGCGGCGAGCAGGCCAGGCCGGCGCGCGCGGCGCAGACGGCCAGCAGGTCGTCAGCGCCCCCGCTGCCGCGCGCGGCCTCCTGCAGGGTGCTGCGTTCGACGGCAGTGCCGAAGTAACGGGCCAGGAAGGCGATGCCGTCCAGCAGCGGGGCCTCGGCTGGCGGCACCGCCTGGATCATGGAGGGAGAGGTCATGGCAAGGAAGCGCGCCGGATACACGGCGGCACAAAAAGGAAGGCCGCCGCCCAGGGCGGCACCCCGGGCGGCGGCAGGCCCGGCTTCAGCAGCTCACGGACAGCGAGGCTTCGGCATGCTTCATGGCGTCGGCGATGGCCCGCTGCGCCTCGGCAGCGGCGTCGATGCCGAGATCCGCGGCAGCCATGCCGGCCTGGCCGCCGAGGGACGCCGGGCCGAAGGCCTGCTGCAGCAGCGCATCGTCCACGCCGAGCAGTTCGCCCATGGTGGGCAGCGCAACGCCAGCCGCCAGGGCGTCGGCGGCATCGACGTTGAAGTAGACGTCGGTCATGTCCACCACGCTGCCGTCGGCCAGGCTGGCACTGCTGCGCTCCAGGTGCAGGTTGCCCTGCGCATCGAGGAAGGGCTGCTCCACATAGTCCACCGTCAGCGCGGCGACACCGGCTTCGGCCAGCGTGCGCAGCTCTCCGGCGTCGGTCTGGCGGTTGCCATCGGCATCGACCCAGACGCGCAGTTCGCCGAAGGCGGTGTCGCGGCTGTCGACCAGGCCGTCGCCGTTGCTGTCGAAGCTGGCCAGCTTGGCGAAGCCTGCGCCCTTGGCATTGCCGCCGAAGAGCTCACCGATGTCGTCGATGCGGCCGTTGCCGTTGCTGTCCACGGCGAGGAAGCCGTCACCGCCAGAGATCCAGCCCGATCGCACCCCGCTGCCGTTGCCGAACAGGTCGAAGGTGGCGTCCGAGGCACCACGGGCCAGCGTGTGAATGCCGTCGCCATCCAGGTCGAGCACGATGGGGGTGATGCCCGCATCGCGCGTGAGATCGGTTGCGCCCTGGGCCAGGTAGAAGCTGTCGGTGCGCGAGACCAGCAGCTCCTGCTCGGTCCTCATGAGGCCGTTGACATCGGAGTCCCGCGCATCGTCGCCTGCATCCGGAGCCGACCACGCCTGGCGTGCGACGCTCTGGAACTTGTTGTAGTACGCGCTAAAGGAAAACGCAGCGCTCTTGTCGAAGCTCAGGTAGTAGTTGCCGGCATTGACCCCGGTGAAGAGGTACTTGCCCTCGGTGTCCGTGTAGGTCGTCTGCAGGCTCGCCCCCGTGGCGCTGTCGTGCAGTGTCACCAGGACGTTGACGACATTGAAGCTCAGGCCCACCTCGTTGCTGTCCTGCAGATTGTTGTGGTAGCTGCTGCCCGAACCGATGTCGAACCACACGCGGTCACCGACCATGCCCGTGTTCGTCGCACGCTGGACGATGCCCGCGTCCACCGTGAGGTTGGACTGACCGCTGGCCAGGGTGACCGTGTGCGACAAGCCTGCGGCGTTGACATCCGAATCGGTGGCGTCGTTGCCACCCGCATTGGCTTGCGTGAACCCGTAGCCCGCCACGGCGCTGAACACGACGCGGTACTGGCCCGCTGCCAGGTCGCTGAACAGGTAGTTGCCTGCGCTGTCGGTGGTGGTCGTGCGGCTGATGTCATCGACCGTGCCGAACACGCCATCGGCACCCACCCCGCTCAGCGTCACGGTCGCACCGGAGACGCCGCCTTCGCCACTGTCCTGCACGCCGTCACCGTCGGTGTCGTACCAGAACCGGTCACCCAGCTTGGCGGTGTTGGTCTCGCGCACCACGACGCCGGCGTCCACCGTCAGGTCGGATTGGCCGATGCCCAGATTGACCGTGTGCGAGACACCGCTGGCGTTCGCGTCCGAATCCAGGGCGTCGTTGCCGCCCGCGTTGGCGGTGGTGAAGTCGTGGCCGGCCACCGCCCCGAAGGTGACGCGGTACTGGCCCGCGGCCAGGTTGCTGAACAGGTAGTTGCCCGTGCTGTTGGTGGTGGTCGTGCGGCTGACATCGTCGGCCGTGCCGAAGGCGCCATCGGCACCGGCGCCGGCCAGCGTCACCGTTGTGCCGACCACGCCGGTCTCACCCGTGTCCTGGATGCCGTCGCGGTCGGTGTCGTACCACACGCGGTCGCCCAGCTTGGCTGTGTTGGTCTCGCGCTGCACGATGCCGGCGTCCACGGTCAGGTCGGACTGGCCGATGGCCAGCGCCACCGTATGGGAGACGCCGCTGGCGTTCACGTCGGAATCGGTGGCGTCGTTGGTTCCCACGTTGGCCGTGGTGAAGTTGTAGCCGGCCACCGCTCCGAAGGTCACGCGGTACTGGCCTGCGGCCAGGTTGCTGAACAGGTAGTTGCCCGTGCTGCTCGTCGTCGTGGTGCGGCCGATGTCGTCGGCCGTGCCGAACACGCCGTCGGCGCCGGCGCCGGCCAGCGTGACGGTCACGCCGGAGACGCCGGTCTCACCCGTGTCCTGGATGCCGTCGCGGTCGGTGTCGTACCACAGGCGGTCGCCCAGCTTGGCCGTGTTGGTCTCGCGCTGCACGATGCCGGCATCCACGGTCAGGTCGGACTGGCCGATGGCCAGCGCCACCGTATGGGAGACGCCGCTGGCGTTCACGTCGGAATCGGTGGCGTCGTTGGTTCCCACGTTGGCCGTGGTGAAGTTGTAGCCGGCCACCGCACCGAAGGTCACGCGGTACTGGCCTGCGGCCAGGTTGCTGAACAGGTAGTTGCCCGTGCTGTTGGTCGTCGTGGTGCGGCCGATGTCGTCGGCCGTGCCGAACACGCCGTCGGCGCCCGCGCCGGCCAGCGTGACGGTGGCACCTGAAACGCCGGTCTCGCCGGTGTCCTGCACGCCGTCGCGGTCGGTGTCGTACCACAGGCGGTCGCCCAGCTTGGCCGTGTTGGTCTCACGCTGCACGATGCCGGCATCCACGGTCAGCTCGGACTGGCCGATGGCCAGCGTGACCGTCTGGGAGACGCCGCTTGCGTTCACGTCGGAATCGGTGGCGTCGTTGGTTCCCACGTTGGCCGTGGTGAAGTTGTAGCCGGCGACCGCCCCGAAGGTCACGCGGTACTGGCCTGCGGCCAGGTTGCTGAACAGGTAGTTGCCCGTGCTGCTCGTCGTCGTGGTGCGGCCGATGTCGTCGGCCGTGCCGAACACGCCATCGGCGCCGGCGCCGGCCAGCGTGACGGTCACGCCGGCGACGCCGGTCTCGCCGGTGTCTTGCACGCCGTCACGGTCGGTGTCGTACCACAGGCGGTCGCCCAGCTTGGCGGTATTGGTGTCGCGCAGCACGAGGCCCGCGTCCACGCTCAGGTCGTTCTCACCGATGCCCAGATCGATCACGCCCGTCAGGCCGCCGGCGTTCGCATCGGAATCTGCAGCATCGTTGCCGCCGCGGTCCGCTGCGGTGAATGTGTAGGCGGTGCCCGCATTGAAGGTCACGCGGTACTGGCCCGCAGCGAGACCTTCGAACAGGTAGTTGCCCTGGGCGTCCGTGGTGTCGACACGCAACACGTCGTCGGCCGTGCCGAACTTCCCGTCGGTCCCGGCCCCCGCAAGCACCACGCCCACGCCAGCGACGCCACTCTCGCCGGTGTCCTGGACGCCGTTGCCATTGGCGTCGAACCAGACGCGGTCACCCAGGCTGCCCAGCACGGGGTCGAACACGATGTGGTTGGGCGTTGCGTCGAGGTCATGGCCGTTGCAGTTGGCGGTGCCGCCATCGTCGCGGACCTGGAAATCGAATCCCGCCGGACCGGCCCCCGAGGACGGCGGCATGTACACCAGTGCGCCCGCGCGGATGTTCTGCACCGACACCTCTGCGCCGGCTGCCAGTGCCACGCCATTGAGCAGCAACTGGCCGGATGTCGGCAATGTCGTCAACACGACCGACTTGAAGTTGTCGCCCTCGACAGGATCGTGGAAGCCGAAATCGGACTCCTTGAGCACGTAGCCAGCGCCATCGGTCAGCGCAATGGCGTTGTCCGTGCCTTCCGGTGCATCGTTGACCGGCAGGACGGTGATGTTGACGCGGATGGTGAAGGACTGCGTGCCCTGTTCGACCACCAGGTTCAAACTGCTCAGGCTGCCGAACCAGTCCGCTTCGTTGCTGGCGGTGACGACCAGGCCTGTCGCATCGGCCGTGAAGCGCACCAGAGAGGTCGGCGCCGCAGAAATCGATCCGTCCGGGTTGGTGACCAGCGCCTGCGTCACCGTCACGGGTGCCGTCGGCGTGTACCCGGCCGCGATCAGCAGGTCCACCAGCTTGAAGGTCTTGTCTGTGTCTTCACAGACCTCGACGCTGGTGGTCAGGTTATTGGGGGCTCCCATCAAACGCTCCTCTCCCGCCCGCGGTGCGGTGCAGGACGATGTTCAAACACTGTGTGAAATCCAGACGGTTTGGCGCGGGGGCAGCGACGGCGCCCCCGCGCCAGTTCAACGGTGCACGGCCTCGCCGTGCGCACCGGCGGGATCAGGCCCGGTCCGTGGCCTTGCGGCGGCGCGATGCCCATCCCAGGGCGAGTAGGCCGACGCCGCCCAGGACCAGCGCGCTCGGCTCGGGCACCTCGCCCGCATCCGCGGGCACGGCCTGGAGCAGATCCTGGTGGTCTTCGGAGACCCACGAGATCAACCTGTACCGATCCTGCTGGTAGGGATCGGTGCCGTTGTGCACCTCGTCCAGCATCATCAGGGCCTTGGCGCCTGCGCCCGACACGCCGGTGACGAAGCCATCCGCATCGGCCTGACCGAGCAGATCCCACAGCGCCACCTGGAAGCCGACGGCATTGACCGCACTGGTGAGGGAGCTGCTGTAGAAGCGGTCGTACAGTTCCTGCACGTCGGCATTGGCGGCGAAGCTGATACGGCTGTAGTTCTGTTCGCCGACCTGGTCGACCGACTCCATCAACTGCAGACAGTAGGCGACGAAGCTGTCGAAAGGCGCGCCGACGGCGGGCACGGTCGTGTTGGTGACGCTCCATTGCGCCACTTCACCCTGGTAGCCAGGTGCCGAGGCCACGGTCGTGTAGCCATTGTTGACGTCGACCTTCAGGACATCAGCCTGGACAGCGCCTGCCATCCCCGCCAGGGCCAACGCGGCGAGCAGCATTCTTGGGCGAAATTTCATAGGTTCCTCTTACTTTTGTTGGATTCACGACGGAGCGTGAAGCGGAGGTAACCGCCACGGCTCCGGATCGGCGATCAGCGCCGCCTCCCCCACGACCCCGGCGCTGACTGAGATATGCAATTACTGCACACACTTTATTGGCCTTTGAGAGGATGTGGAGTTTGTCATTGTTTGCACACGATCGATGCATTTTGCATCCAGTATGCACGGGGTAATTTGTTTCAATTTGCGTGCAAGGGGTGCGAATGGCGGTGCCAGGCGCTGCCGGTACGGGGTTTTTGGGTGGGTATGTGTCTCGCAACGGCGCTGTAGCGCTCTGCGCTGGGTGCGGCTGACCGCACCATTGGATGAACGCATTGCGCTGCGCAGTTCCAATGCAGGCTGTGGCACTTGCTCTCGGTCTCGCGCGCTCTGGCTTGAACAGCCACGGGATGCGCCAGGCTGCCGCGCGTGCGCGTTGAAGACCCATTCGCGCCGGCCACCTGCGGCAGCGGCCAGAAACGGTACAGAGCCCGTCAAGGGCCTCAGCCCTGAGGACGCTCGTACACCCGGACCGATGGCTTCCGCATGCAGTCCTGCGCGTCGCGCAGTGGCGTAGCACACCATCCGCTCCGCTGTGCAATGCGCCACCGCGGCGCTTTCGCGTGCCGGGTGGTGCTATGCCTTGACCGCACCGCGGACCCGGTCAGACGCGTTGAATTTGCGGCACCCGCATCCCGCGCCGCGCAAGCCGAGGGCGCAGCTTGTCCAGGATCGCGCAGCCGCAAGGCATGACGTCGACACACCGACCGGCGATCCACACGCCTTGCGGGCTGGCCCGCTCGCGAAGGCATCGCGGTGCCTACTGATGAGGCCTCGAAGACCTCAGCCGGCGATCAGGCCTCCGCCTGGCCGAACAACGCACCGGCCAGCTTCGGTCAGGCCCATCCTCTTGGGCAAGACAGCCGTCAGGGCGCTCTTGCGCTCGTCCAAGAATGTATTGCGACGTCACCCAGTGCCCGCACCAACCAACCCACCTCGCGACGCCACAGACTTTCGCCAGGCGCCGCGACACAGCCCGCCCAGAAACGACGAAGCCCGCTAAAAGCGGGCTTCGTAAGTGCTGTTTGCTAGCACTTTATGTTGGTTGCGCGAGAAGGATTTGAACCTCCGACCTTTGGGTTATGAGCCCAACGAGCTACCAGACTGCTCCATCGCGCGGCAAGACAGCAAGTATAGCGTATTTTTACGCTTTGGTCTCTTCCGTGGAAGAAACTTCTTCAGAAACTTCAGCGCGGTCCACGAGCTCGACCAGCGCCATGGGCGCGTTGTCGCCGACGCGGAAACCCATCTTCAGGATGCGCGTGTAACCACCGGGACGTGCCTTGAAGCGCGGGCCCAGCACATCGAACAGCTTGACGACGCTGTCGCGGCTGCGCAGGCGGTCGAACGCCAGGCGGCGGTTCGCGACCGTGGCTTCCTTGGCCAACGTGATCATGGGCTCGACGACGCGGCGCAGTTCCTTGGCCTTGGGGACCGTGGTCTTGATGGCTTCGTGCTCGATGAGCGAATTCATCATGTTGCGCAGCATCGCCAGGCGGTGCGAGCTGGTGCGGTTGAGTTTGCGGAGTCCGTGTCCGTGACGCATGGTGATTTCCTTTCTTTATCGATCAGGGCGGCCGTGTCAGGTACCGCCCGTTCACCAGGTTGAAAAATTAACGCTTGTCCAGGCCTGCGGGCGGCCAGCTTTCCAGCTTCATGCCCAGGGTCAGGCCACGCGAAGCCAGCACTTCCTTGATTTCGTTCAAGGACTTGCGGCCCAGGTTCGGGGTCTTCAGCAGCTCGTTCTCCGTGCGCTGGATCAGATCGCCGATGTAGTAGATGTTTTCGGCCTTCAGGCAGTTGGCCGAACGCACGGTCAGTTCGAGTTCGTCGACAGGGCGCAGCAGGATCGGGTCGAACTGCGCATTGCCGCGCGGTGCCGGTGCGTCGAACGCAGCCAGCTCGCTGCCTTCCAGCTGTGCGAACACAGCCAGTTGCTCGACCAGGATCTTGGCCGAGGCGCGCACGGCGTCTTCGGCGGTGATGGCACCGTTGGTCTCGATCTCGACGACCAGCTTGTCCAGGTCGGTACGCTGTTCCACACGGGCGCTCTCGACCGTGTAGCTCACGCGCTTGACGGGCGAGAACGAGGCGTCCAGCACAATGCGGCCGATCGACTTGGTCTGCTCGTCGCCATGGCGGCGCATGCTGCCCGGCACGTAGCCGCGGCCCTTTTCAACCTTGATTTGCATGTCCAGCTTGCCGCCTTGCGACAGCGTGGCGATGACATGCTCAGGGTTGATGATCTCGACGTCGTGGGGCGTCTGGATGTCGGCAGCCGTGACAAGGCCGTCGCCGTCCTTGCGCAGGCTCAGCGTGACTTCGTCGCGGTTGTGCAGCTTGAACACCACGCCCTTGAGGTTCAGCAGGATGTTGACCACATCCTCCTGGACACCGTCGATGGACGAGTACTCGTGCAGCACGCCGGCGATCGTGACTTCCGTTGCCGAATAGCCCACCATCGAGGACAGCAGGACTCGGCGCAGCGCGTTGCCCAGCGTGTGACCGTAGCCGCGCTCGAACGGCTCCAAAGCAACTTTGGCCCGGTTCGGGCCAAGTTGCTCCACATTGATGGCTTTGGGTTTCAGCAGATTGGTTTGCATGCAGCTTCCTCTCAATACCCCCAGCTCGTTACACCGGTAAGGCTGGTGAAGTGCCTAGGCCCGCATGCGTGCGGGCCCAGGAATAACATCGCGAGATGGCGTCGCGCCGATCAGCGCGAATACAGTTCGACGATCAGCGATTCGTTGATGTCGGCGCCGAACTCGTCGCGGTCCGGCGTCTTCTTGAAGGTGCCTTCGGCCTTGTCCAGGCTGACTTCCACCCAAGCCGGGATCCCGACTTGCTGGGCCAGTTGCAGCGCTTCGACGATGCGGTTCTGCTTCTTGGACTTCTCGCGCACGGCGACCACGTCACCGACCTTGACCGAGTAGGAAGCGATGTTCACGCTCTTGCCATTCACGGTGATGGCCTTGTGCGAGACCAGCTGGCGTGCTTCAGCGCGCGTGGAACCGAAGCCCATGCGGTAGACCACGTTGTCCAGGCGCGATTCCAGCAGCGACAGCAGGTTGGCGCCGGTGTTGCCACGGCGACGGTCGGCTTCTTCGAAGTAGCGGCGGAACTGCTTCTCGAGCACGCCGTACATGCGCTTGACCTTCTGCTTCTCGCGCAGCTGCAGACCGTAGTCGCTGGTGCGGGCGCCGGAGGTGCGGCCATGCTGGCCGGGCTTGGAGTCGAACTTGGCCTTGTCGCTGATCGAGCGGCGGGCGCTCTTCAGGAACAGGTCGGTGCCTTCGCGGCGGGAAAGTTTGGCCTTGGGGCCGAGATAGCGTGCCACTTGGTGTGTCCTTTGAATCAACTGCTGCGGCGCAACGCCGCAGGAGCCGCCGGTCAGTTGCCGACGGCGGTGGGCTTATGAGAGGAGCGAGAAACGCTCAGATGCGGCGGCGCTTTTGCGGGCGGCAGCCGTTGTGCGGGACCGGCGTCACGTCGGAGATCGACGTGATGCGGATGCCCAGCGCACCGAGTGCACGAACCGACGACTCGCGACCGGGGCCAGGGCCCTTGATCTCGACATCCAGGTTCTTGATGCCCTGCTCCATCGCAGCACGGCCAGCCACTTCGGACGCCACCTGAGCAGCGAACGGCGTGGACTTGCGCGAGCCCTTGAAGCCTTGGCCACCCGACGATGCCCACGACAGGGCGTTGCCCTGACGATCGGTGATCGTGATGATGGTGTTGTTGAACGAGGCATGCACGTGCGCAACTCCGTCGGAGACGTTCTTGCGGACCTTCTTGCGCACGCGCTGGGCGGCGTTGTTCGACGGAGCTTTAGCCATGGTGATCTCTCAATCTCTTTACTTCTTCAGGGCCTGAGCGGCCTTGCGCGGACCCTTGCGGGTACGGGCGTTGGTGCGCGTACGCTGGCCGCGCATGGGCAGGCCGCGGCGATGGCGGAAGCCGCGGTAGCAGCCGATGTCCATCAGGCGCTTGATGTTCATCGTCGTTTCACGGCGCAGGTCACCCTCGATCGTGAATGCGGCGATCTGGTCGCGGATCTTTTCCAGATCAGCGTCCGTCAGGTCCTTGACCTTCTTCGCGTAGTCGATGCCACAGGCTTCGCAGATCTGGCGCGCGCGGGTGCGGCCGATGCCGAAAATCGCGGTCAGGCCAATCTCGGCGTGCTTGTGCGGCGGAATGTTGATACCAGCAATACGTGCCATAACGTCCTCTTAAATCTGGTCAGCCTTGGCGCTGCTTGTGACGCGGATCGGTGCAGATCACGCGGACCACGCCGTTGCGACGGATGATCTTGCAGTTGCGGCAGATTTTCTTGACCGAAGCCGAAACTCTCATAACTCTCTCCTAAAACTGTTTAGCCATTCAACCCATTGGCGCGCAACACTCTGCGCGCATGCGACAGGTCGTAAGGCGTCAATTCGACCGTCACCTCTGGCGTCGCATCTTGCGACCGACCCATCTCAACCGCCCTTGAAGTTCGCCTTCTTGAGCAACGACTCATACTGCTGCGACATCATGTAGTTCTGCACCTGGGCCATGAAGTCCATGGTGACGACCACGATGATCAGCAGCGATGTCCCACCGAAGTAGAACGGAACGTTGTACTTCAGGATCAGGAACTCCGGCAGCAGGCAGACGAAGGTGATGTAAATCGCACCAGCCAACGTCAGCCGCAGCAGGATCTTGTCGATGTAGCGCGCGGTCTGCTCACCCGGGCGGATACCCGGAATGAACGCGCCGCTCTTCTTCAGGTTGTCCGCCGTCTCACGGCTGTTGAACACCAACGCCGTGTAGAAGAAACAGAAGAACACGATCGCTGCGGCGTAGAACATCACGTAGATCGGCTGGCCGGGGCTCAGCGTCGCAGCGGCATCGCGCAGCAGACGGGAGAACCAGCCTTCGCCACCCGAACTCATCCAGCCCACCACCGTCGCCGGCAGCAGGATGATGGACGACGCGAAGATCGGCGGGATCACGCCAGCCATGTTCAGCTTCAGGGGCAGATGGGACGATTGCCCGCCATACACCTTGTTGCCGACCTGGCGCCGCGCATAGTTCACGAGGATCTTGCGCTGCCCACGTTCCACGAACACCACGAAGTAGGTGACCAGAGCCACGACCACCACGATGATCAGCGCCACGATGATGCTCATCGCACCCGTGCGCACCAGTTCGAGCAGGCCGCCGATGGAACTCGGCAGCCCGGCCGCGATGCCGGCAAAGATCAGGATCGAGATGCCGTTGCCCAGACCACGCTCGGTGATCTGCTCACCCAGCCACATCAGGAACATCGTGCCTGCCGTCAGGCTCACGACCGCCGTCATGCGGAAGCCGAAACCGGGCGAAATCACCAGGCCAGCGGAGCTTTCCAGCGCGACCGCGATCGACAGCGACTGGAACAGGGCCAGCGCCAGCGTGCCATAGCGCGTGAACTGCGTGATCTTGCGACGACCGGCCTCGCCTTCCTTCTTCAGTTGCTCGAAGGTCGGCACGACGTAGGTCGCCAGTTGCATGATGATCGACGCCGAGATGTACGGCATGATCCCCAACGCGAACACGGTGAAGCGCGACAGCGCTCCGCCCGAGAACATGTTGAACAGGTTCAGGATGCCGCCCTGCTGGCCGCTGAACAACTGACGCAGCTGATCCGGGTTGATGCCCGGCACCGGGATGTGCGCCCCGATGCGGTAGACGACCAGCGCCAGCAGCAAGAAGACCAGCCGGCGACGCAGGTCGCCGAACTTGCCCGTCTTTGCGATGTTTGCCGTACTAGTGGCCACCAGGCGAATCCTCGTTCACGACCTGTGGATCAGGCCAGGCTGCCGCCGGCTGCTTCGATCGCAGCCTTGGCAGATGCGGTGGCGCCAATGCCGGTCAGCTTCACGGCCAGCGTGAGCTTGCCCGTGCTGATGACCTTGACGACCTTGGCTTGCTGACCGATCAGGCCGGCTTGCTTCAGCGTCAGCGCGTCGACTTCGGCGGCACCCAGCTTTTCCAGCGCGGCGAGGGTGACCTCGGCGTTGAATTGCAGCAGGTGCGACTTGAAGCCACGCTTGGGCAGGCGACGGTGCATGGGCATTTGACCGCCCTCGAAGCCGACCTTGTGGTAGCCGCCGGAACGCGACTTCTGGCCCTTGTGACCGCGGCCTGCGGTCTTGCCCAGGCCGGAGCCGATGCCACGGCCGACACGGCGCTTGGCATGCTTGGCGCCAGCGGCGGGTTGGATGCTGTTGAGTTCCATCGTCGTTCCTCTTACAGGACCTTCACCAGGTAGGCGATCTTGTTGATCATGCCGCGCACTTCAGGAGAGTCCTTCAGTTCGCTCACGCTGTTGAGCTTGCGCAGACCCAGGCCACGCACGGTGGCGCGGTGGGATTCCTTGGTGCCAATGGGGCTGCGCACCAGTTGCACCTTGACGGTTTGTTCGGTAGACATGTTCAGTCCCTCGCTCAGCCGAAGATCTCTTCGACCGTCTTGCCACGCTTTGCAGCAACGTTGCCCGGCGTGGTGGAGTTGCGCAGCGCGTCCAGCGTTGCACGCACCATGTTGTACGGGTTGGACGAGCCATGGCTCTTGGCCACGACGTCGGTGATGCCCAGCACTTCGAAGACGGCGCGCATCGGGCCGCCGGCGATGATGCCGGTACCCTTGGGAGCCGGGCTCATCATGACGCGTGCGGCGCCATGGTGGCCGTGCACCGTGTGGAACACGGTACCGTTCTTCAGCGTGACCTTGACCATGTTGCGACGGGCTTCGTCCATCGCCTTCTGCACGGCAGCAGGCACTTCCTTGGACTTGCCCTTGCCCATGCCGACGCGGCCGTCGCCGTCGCCAACCACGGTCAGTGCGGCGAAACCGAGGATACGGCCACCCTTCACCACCTTGGTGACGCGGTTGACCGCGATCATCTTCTCGCGCAGGCCGTCCTCAGGCCCTTCAGCCTTGCCCTGCATCTTCCCTTGCATTCTTGCCATGATGGATTCCGATCTCTTTAGAACTGCAAGCCGGCTTCACGGGCTGCGTCGGCCAGAGCCTTGACGCGGCCGTGGTAGGCGAAGCCGGAGCGGTCGAAGGCGACCTTCTCGACGCCAGCAGCCTTGGCCTTCTCGGCGATGCGCTTGCCGATCACCGTGGCAGCGGCGGCATTGCCACCCTTGCCAGAGGCGCCCAGTTCCTTGCGCACGTCGGCTTCCTGCGTGGAAGCAGAGGCCAGCACCTTGGCGCCGTCGCCGGAGATGACGCTGGCGTAGATGTGCAGATTGGTACGGTTCACGGTCAGGCGTGCAACACCTTGCGTGGCGATCCGGATACGGGTCTGACGCGCGCGGCGCAGACGTTGTTCTTTCTTGGTCAACATCATGCTGCCCCTTACTTCTTCTTCGTTTCCTTGATCGTGACCTTCTCGTCCGCGTAGCGGATGCCCTTGCCCTTGTAGGGCTCGGGCGGACGGATGGCACGAATCTCGGCTGCGATCTGGCCGACGCGTTGGCGGTCGGCACCCTTGATCACGATTTCCGTGGGAGCGGGCGTGGCCACCGTGATACCGGCGGGCATGTCCACATTGACGGGGTGCGAATAGCCAACGGCCAGGTTCAGCTTGGCGCCCTGGGCGGCGGCCTTGTAGCCCACGCCGATCAGGGTCAGCTTCTTCTCGAAGCCCTTGCTGACGCCGACGACCATGTTGTTCACCAGCTGACGCATGGTGCCGCTCATGGCATTGGCTTCGCGCGATTCGTCGATCGGCGTGAAGCTCAGCTTGCCGCCTTCGCTCTTGACCGTGACCAGGCGGTTCTGGGTCAGCGACAGCTGGCCGCCGGAACCCTTGACGCTGATCTGGTCGTCTTTGACCGCCACATCCACACCCGCGGGAATGGACACCGGCGCTTTACCTACTCGAGACATGTGCTCTTTCTCCTGGCTGCCGGTTTAGGCGACGTAGCAAAGAACTTCGCCACCCACACCGGATGCGCGCGCTTTGCGGTCGGTCATGACGCCCTTGGGCGTCGTCACGATGGCCACGCCCAGACCGTTCTGGACCTGGGGGATGGCGTCGTGGCCCTTGTAGACGCGCAGGCCGGGACGGCTCACGCGCTCGATGCGCTCGATCACAGGGCGACCGGCGTAGTACTTCAGTGCGATTTCCAGTTCGGACTTGTTGCCGTCCTGGACGACGCGGAAACCGTCGATGTAGCCCTCGTCCTTCAGGACCTGGGCGATGGCGATCTTCACTTTGGAAGAAGGCAGCGTCACCGTGGTCTTGGACACCATCTGCGCGTTGCGGATGCGGGTCAGCAGATCGGCGATCGGATCACTCATGCTCATTTCGAATCTCCTGCCTGCTTACCAGCTGGCCTTGGTCACGCCGGGGATGTCGCCCGCGAACGCGAGTTCGCGGATCTTGGCGCGTGCCAGGCCGAATTGACGGAAGGTGCCACGCGGGCGACCCGTGATTTCGCAGCGGTTGCGCTGGCGGGTGGGGTTCGCATTGCGCGGCAGCTTTTGCAGCGCCTGGCGAGCGGCATCGCGCTCTTCATCGCTGTGCTTGGCGCTGTTGGCGATGCCCTTCAGCTCGGCGTGCTTGGCTGCGTACTTGGCAACCAGACGGTCCCGCTTCAGTTCGCGTTCGATCAAAGCTTTTTTGGCCATGGATCTGTCCTCAGTTCTTGAACGGGAATTTGAAGCCGGCGAGCAGTGCCTTGCACTCTTCGTCGGTCTTGGCCGTCGTGGTGATGCTGATGTTCAGGCCGCGCAGGGCGTCGACCTTGTCGTACTCGATCTCGGGGAAGATGATCTGTTCTTTGACGCCGATGTTGTAGTTGCCACGGCCATCGAAGGCGCGGCCGCTGATACCACGGAAGTCACGCACGCGCGGCAGGGCCACGGTGACGAAGCGGTCCAGGAACTCGTACATCTTCACGCCGCGCAGCGTGACCATGGCACCGATGGCCTGGCCTTCGCGGATCTTGAAGCCGGCGATGGCCTTCTTGGCCTTGGTCACGACGGGCTTCTGGCCGGCGATCTTGGTCAGGTCGCCGACGGCGTTGTCCATGATCTTCTTGTCGGCGACGGCCTCGCTCACGCCCATGTTCAGCGTGATCTTGGTCAGGCGCGGGACCTGCATCGGCGACTTGTAGCCGAACTTGGCGGTCAGCTCGGGAGCGACCTTCTCGCGGTAGTGTTGTTGCAGTCGTGCCATGGTCATGCCACCTTGATTTCTTCGCCGCTGGACTTGAACACGCGGCTGCGCGTCTTGCCATCTGCGGACAGCTTGATGCCCACGCGGTCGGCCTTGCCAGTTGCGGCGTTGAAGATCGCCACGTTGGATTGGTGGATGGGCATGCCCTTTTCCACGATGCCGCCGGTGGTGCCCTTCATGGGGTTCGGCTTGACATGCTTCTTGACGAGGTTGATGCCCTCGACCAGCACATGCGAGTCGTCCGAACGCAGCAACACCTTGCCGCGCTTGCCCTTGTCGCGCCCGGTCAGCACGATCACTTCGTCGCCCTTGCGAATCTTGTTCATGGCGTCCTCTTACAGAACTTCAGGGGCCAGGGACACGATCTTCATGAACTTCTCGGTACGCAGTTCACGCGTCACGGGTCCGAAGATGCGGGTGCCGATGGGCTCCAGCTTGGAATTGAGCAGCACGGCGGCATTGCCGTCGAACTTGACGAGCGAGCCATCGCCGCGGCGGATGCCCTTGGCGGTGCGCACCACGACGGCGCTGTAGATCTCGCCCTTCTTGACGCGACCGCGGGGAGCGGCTTCCTTGATGCTCACCTTGATGATGTCGCCGACACTGGCGTAGCGGCGCTTGGAGCCGCCCAGCACCTTGATGCACAGGACGGACTTCGCACCCGTGTTGTCGGCCACGTCCAGCCGGGATTCAGTTTGGATCATTTAGCTATTCCCAACTTGTACCGGGAGGGCCGCGGCACCGGGACAACCCCGAACCTGCAACCCGCCTAGTCAGTCTTGGGCCCGTCGCTCACACCCCGAACCACTCGGAGCACTCGCGTTTGGGCAAGAAACTCATCGCCTTTTAAGGCGAAGCCCGCAATTATGTTGGCCCTGGCGCGCCATGTCAAGCGGGTGATGCGATCAGACCTGCGCGTCGGGCAGATAGGACTGCGCCAGGGCCTGGAAGGCTTCGGGTTCGGGGGCCGGGCAGCCCTCGTCCAGCAGGATGTCGGCAACCGGCCGGGCCAGCGCAGCGGCCTGGCGCGCATCCAGGAAAAGCAGGCGCACACGCCGGGCCAGCACATCTTCCACCGTGCGTGCGTACTCGTGGCGCGCGGCGAAGCGCACCATGGCCTCGCTCACGCCGGAGCCGAGCATGCGCTCACTTCCTGCCATAGATGCGACGGCCTGCCAGTCGCTGCCGTAGCCCTGGTGGCCCTGCGGTGCGCTCATCGGCGGGCGGTCCTGCGGCAGGCGGTCGTCGGCGCCGACCAGGCGCAGGCGCTGCGTGCGGCACGGGGCTTCGCCCGGCAGCAGCTGGCGTGCGTAGCATTGTTGCAACACGTCCTCCGCCATGGCCCGGTAGGTGGTCCATTTGCCGCCGGTCACGGTGACCAGGCCGCTGGCGCTGACCTGCACGGTGTGCTCGCGGCTGATCTTCTTGGTGGCGGCGTCGTCGCCAGAGGGCTTGACCAGCGGGCGCAGGCCGACCCAGCAACTCAGGATGTCGGTGCGCAGTGGTGGGCGGGCGAGGTAGCGCGCCGATTCGCCCAGGATGAAGTCCAGCTCTTCGGCGAACGGGCGCGGCTCGTAGGGCAGGTCCTGGCGCGGCGTGTCGGTCGTCCCGAGGATCAGCTTGCCGAGCCAGGGCACGGCGAACAGCACGCGCCCGTCGGCCGTTTTCGGCACCAGCAGTGCATGGTCGGTCGGCATGAAAGAGCGGTCGACCACGGCATGCACGCCCTGGCTGGGGGCCACGATCGGTGTGACCGGCCGCGCCAGGGCCTGGGCGTCCTGGGCCCGCAGCTGATCGACCCAGACCCCCGTGGCATTGACCACGCAGCCGGCGCGCACGGCATGCACGGCGCCGGTCTCGCGGTCCTCCAGCGTCAGGCCGACCACCTTGCCCCCCTCGTGCACCAGCCTCGTGGCCGCGCAATAGTTGATGGCCAGCGCCCCGTGCCGGGCCGCCGTGCGTGCCAGCGCCAGCGCCAGGCGCGCATCGTCGAACTGGCCGTCCCAGTACAGCACCCCGCCCTTGAGGCCCTGCGGCCGGATGTTCGGCAGGGCCGACAGCACGCCCCCGCGCGACAGGAAACGCGTGGAGCCCAGCCCCGCGTCGCCGGCCAGCAGGTCGTAGGCCTTGAGGCCGGCGCCATAGAACGGGCCTTCCCACAGCGCGTAGCAAGGCATCACGAAGGCCAGCGGCTGGGCCAGGTGCGGCGCGTTGTGCAACAGCGTGGTGCGCTCGTGCAGCGCCTCGCGCACCAGGCCCACGTTGCCCTGGGCCAGGTAACGCACACCGCCGTGCACGAGCTTGGTCGCGCGCGACGACGTGCCCTTGGCGAAGTCGTGCGACTCCACGAGCAGCGTGCGCAGGCCGCGCGAGGCCGCGTCCACGGCCACACCGAGGCCGGTGGCGCCACCGCCAACGATGGCGATGTCGAACGGCGGCGCAGCACCGAGCGCCGCGAACAGCGCGGCACGCTCGGTGGTTTGAGGAGAGGAAGGGTTGGAGCTCATCGGATGGTGGGGCCGCGCCCTGCGCTGGTGGCGCCGCACGGCCCTGGTGCGCGCCGCAACCACGATTGGCGGGCGGCGCGCGGCCGATTATCGAACCTTGCCATCCTTCCAGGCCTTGAGCAGCGTGTCGTAGGCGATGGTCTCGCCCTTGGGCTTCTCGTTGGCCAGCTTGGCCCACGGCGCGCCCTTGTCGGACAGCCACTTCTTGGGGTCTTCCTTCTTGTTGAGCTTGGGCGCGCACTTGGCCATGCCCGCGCGCTCCAGCCGGGCCATGACCTGGTCCATCTCCTCGGCCAGGGTGTCCATGGCCTGTTGCGGTGTCTTCTCGCCGGTGACGGCCACGGCCACGTTCTTCCACCACAGCTGGGCCAGCTTGGGGTAGTCGGGCACGTTGGTGCCGGTCGGCGTCCAGGCCACGCGCGCGGGGCTGCGGTAGAACTCGACCAGGCCGCCCAGCTTGGGCGCCATGTCGGTCATGGCCTGGCTGCGGATGTCGGACTCGCGGATCGGCGTCAGGCCGACGATGGTCTTCTTGAGCGAGGTGGTCTTGGCCGTCACGAACTGCGCGTAGAGCCAGGCGGCCGCCGTCCTGTCGGCGTCGTGCCCGCTGAAGAAGCTCCAC
The DNA here is from genome assembly GCF_003337555.1 of Pseudorhodoferax soli. Lineage (GTDB taxonomy): Bacteria > Pseudomonadota > Gammaproteobacteria > Burkholderiales > Burkholderiaceae_C > Pseudorhodoferax > Pseudorhodoferax soli. The sequence continues at coordinate 332,741 of NZ_QPJK01000004.1, forward strand.
GAGCCCACGTCCTGGTAGCCGTTCTGCATGCCCTGCTTCCAGTAGGGGCCGTTCGGGCCAGGCGCCATGCGCCACTTGGGCGTGCCGTCGGCGTTCACGACCGGCAGGCCCGGCTTGACCATGTCGGCCGTGAAGGCCGTGTACCAAAAGATCTGCTGCGCGATCTGGCCCTGGGCCGGCACCGGGCCGCTCTCGCCGAAGGTCATGCCCGTGGCCTCCTTGGGCGCGTACTTCTTCATCCAGTCCACGTACTTGGTCAGCGCATAGACGGCGGCCGGCGAGTTCGTGGCCCCGCCGCGCGAGACGGAGGCGCCCAGCGGCGTGCAGCCGTCGGCGCTGGCGCGGATGCCCCATTCGTCCACCGGCTTGCCGTTCGGGATGCCGATGTCGGCCGTACCGGCCATGGACAGCCAGGCGTCGGTGAAGCGCCAGCCCAGCGAGGGGTCCTTCTTGCCGTAGTCCATGTGGCCGTAGATCGGCTTGCCGTCGATGGTCTTCACGTCCTCGCTGAAGAAGGCCGCGATGTCCTCGTAGGCGCTCCAGTTCAGCGGCACGCCCAGGTCGTAGCCGTACTTGGCCTTGAACTTGTCCTTGAGGTCCTGGCGCGCGAACAGGTCGGCGCGGAACCAGTACAGGTTGGCGAACTGCTGGTCGGGCAACTGGTAGAGCTTGCCGTCCGGTGCGGTCGTGAAGCTGGTGCCGATGAAGTCCTTGATGTCCAGGCCGGGATTGGTCCACTCCTTGCCCGCACCGGCCATGTAGTCGGTCAGGTTCATCATCTTGCCGTAGCGGTAGTGCGTGCCGATCAGGTCCGAGTCGCTGACCCAGCCGTCGTAGATGCTCTTGCCCGACTGCATGGAGGTCTGCAGCTTCTCGACCACATCGCCTTCCTGGATCAGGTCGTGCTTGACCTTGATGCCGGTGATCTCCTCGAAGGCCTTGGCCAGCGTCTTGCTCTCGTACTCGTGCGTGGTGATGGTCTCGGAGACCACCGAGATCTCCTTGACGCCCTTGGACTGGAGCTTCTTGGCGGCGTCGATGAACCATTTCATCTCGGCCATCTGCTGCTCCTTGCTCAGGGTCGACGGCTGGAACTCGGCGTCGATCCACTTCTTCGCCTCGGCCTCGCCGGCCACGGCTTGGCCCATCACCGCGCAGGCGGCGGCGACGGCCAGGACGGAATATCGCAATTGCATGACTTGTCTCCTCATTGGACCCCCTGGCTCACACAACGCTCGGCTACCGGGGGCAGCAAGCCGAATCTTCGAAACCTCAACCCTTGCGCATCACCAGTGCCAGCAGCAGCATGGACGCGACGAAGCTGAACCAGACCGACGGCTCGGCCTCCAGGCCGAACCACTCGGCCAACTTGCCCGAGAGGCCGACGAAGGCCAGGTTCACATAGGCGGCAGACAGCAGGCCGATGAACAGCCGATCGCCGCGCGTGGTGGCGATCGGCAGGAAGCCGCGCCGCAGCGTGGTCGGCGACTTGAGCTCCCACAGCGTCATGCCCGCCAGCATCGCCACGATGCAACAGAAGAACACCGCGACCGGCAGCGTCCAGGCCATCCACTCGAACATCAGACTCTCCCCATCGCAAAACCTTTTGCGATGTAGTTGCGCACGAACCAGATCACGATGGCCCCCGGCACGATGGTCAGCACCCCGGCCGCGGCCAGCGTTGCCCAGTCCATGCCGGACGCGCTCACGGTGCGCGTCATCGTCGCCACGATGGGCTTGGCGTTCACGCTGGTCAGCGTGCGCGCCAGCAGCAGTTCGACCCAGCTGAACATGAAGCAGAAGAAGGCTGCGACGCCCACACCGGCCTTGATCAGCGGCAGGAAGATGGTCATGAAGAAGCGCGGGAAGGTGTAGCCGTCGATGTAGGCCGTCTCGTCGATCTCGCGCGGGATGCCGCTCATGAAGCCTTCCAGGATCCACACCGCCAGCGGCACGTTGAACAGCAGGTGCGCCAGCGCCACGGCCAGGTGCGTGTCCATGAGGCCCACCGTGGTGTAGAGCTGGAAGAACGGCAGCAGGAACACCGCCGGCGGCGTCATGCGGTTGGTCAGCAGCCAGAAGAACACATGCTTGTCGCCCAGGAAGCTGTAGCGCGAGAACGCGTAGGCCGCCGGCAGCGCGACCACCAGCGAGATCACCGTGTTGATGCCCACGTAGATCAGGCTGTTGATGTAGCCGCCGTACCAGGACGGATCGGTCAGGATGGTGCGGTAATTCGCCCAGGTGAACTCGCGCGGCACCAGCGAGAAGCTGGACAGGATTTCCGCGTTCGTCTTGAACGACATGTTCACCATCCAGTAGATGGGCACCAGCGCGAAGACCAGGTAGGCCCAGAGGAACAGCGTCCTCTTCTGGAACTTGCGTTCAGGCATGGGGCTCCTCCTTCTCCTCGGTGCCCACGCGCTGCATCCAGTTGTAGAGCATGAAGCACAGCAGCAGGATGATGAGGAAGTAGATCAGCGAGAAGGCCGCCGCGGGCCCGAGGTCGAACTGGCCCACGGCCTTCTGCGTGAGGTACTGGGAGAGAAAGGTGGTCGCGTTGCCGGGCCCGCCGCCGGTCAGCACGAAGGGCTCGGTGTAGATCATGAAGCTGTCCATGAAGCGCAGCAGCACCGCGATCATCAGCACGCCGCGCATCTTGGGCAGCTGGATGTAGCGGAACACCGCGAACTTGCTGGCGCCGTCGATGCGCGCGGCCTGGTAATAGGCGTCGGGGATGGAGCGCAGCCCTGCATAGCCCAGCAGCGCCACCAGCGGCGTCCAGTGCCACACGTCCATCAGCAGCACGGTGAACCAGGCGTGCGTGGCGTTGCCGGTGTAGCTGTAGTCGATGCCCAGGCCTTGCAGCGCCGCGCCCATGAGGCCGATGTCGGCCCGCCCGAAGATCTGCCAGATCGTGCCGACCACGTTCCACGGGATCAGCAACGACAGCGAGACGATCACCAGCACGGCCGACGCCTTCCAGCCCGTGGCCGGCATGGACAGCGCCAGCAGCACGCCCAGCGGCAACTCCACCAGCAGCACGGCCAGCGAGAAGCCCAGCTGGCGCGCCAGCGCGCCGTGGAGCTCCTCGTCGCGCATGACCGCGGCGAACCACTCCGTGCCGACGAACACGCGGCGCTCGGGCGAGATGATGTCCTGCACCGAGTAGTTCACCACCGTCATCAGCGGCACGATGGCGGAGAACGCGACGCAGACCAGCACCGGCAGCACGAGCAGCCAGGCCTTCTGGTTCACGGGCTTGATGGTCATGTTCCGACCTCCACAAGTTCCTCGTCGCGGTAGAAGCAGGTGTGCGTGCCCAATACCTGCAGCCAGACAGGCGCGCCCACCTGGGGCAGCACAGCATCGGGGCCGAGCCTGGCCTTGACGACCTGGCCCGTGGCGCCGCCTGCGCTGGCCGTGAGCATCACGTGCGTGCCCAGGTCCTGCAGCTTGTCGGCCGTGAACGGCAGCGCGCCGGCGGCTTCGGCCGCGGCCAGCCGCAGGTACTCGGGCCGCACACCCAGCTTCAAGGCGCCGCTGGGCAAACCCGGCGGCAGCGGCAGCGCACGGCCGGCGATCCGCAGCACGCCGCCCACCGCCTCGGCCGGCAGGAAGTTCATGCCCGGCGAGCCGATGAAGTTGCCGACGAAGGTGTGGCGCGGCCGCTCGAACAGCGCGGCGGCCGACCCGGTCTGCACGGCGCGCCCGCGTGTCATGACCACCACCTGCTCGGCGAACGTCAGCGCCTCGACCTGGTCGTGCGTGACATAGATCAGCGTGAGCTTGAGCTCGCGGTGGATCTGCTTGAGCTTGCGCCGCAGCTGCCATTTCAGGTGCGGATCGATCACCGTCAGCGGCTCGTCGAACAGCACGGCCGACACGTCTGGGCGCACCAGGCCGCGGCCCAGCGAGATCTTCTGCTTGGCATCGGCCGACAGGTTGGCCGCGCGCTGCTGCAGCTGGCCGCTCATCTCCAGCATCTCGGCGATCTGGCCCACGCGCTGGTCGATCTGCGCCTGCGGCACGTTGCGGTTGCGCAGCGGGAAGGCCAGGTTCTCGGCCACCGTCATGGTGTCGTAGACCACCGGGAACTGGAACACCTGGGCGATGTTGCGCTGCTGCGGCGTGGCGCGTGTCATGTCGCGCCCGTCGAACAGCACCGTGCCCTGCGAGGGCTGGAGCAGGCCCGAGATGATGTTGAGCATGGTCGTCTTGCCGCAGCCCGAGGGGCCGAGCAGGGCATAGGCGCCACCGTCCTCGAACACCATCTGCAGCGGCAGCAGCGCGTAGTCGCTGTCCTGCTGCGGGTCGGCGCGGTAGGCGTGCGCTAGGTCGAGCGCGATGCGGGCCATCAGCGCACGCCCTCGCGCCGCGCCGGTGCGCGCAGCAGTGCGCCCTGCGCATCGAACAGGTAGGCCTGCGCCGGGCTCAGGTGCAGCGTCAGCGCCGTGCCAAGTTCGAAGGCGTGCACACCCGTGAGCTGGGCCACCAGTTCACCCACCGGCGTTTCCACGTGCACGAAGGTGTCGGAGCCGGAGATTTCGGCCAACTCGACGCGGCCCGGCAAGGCCACATCGCCCGGCTGCGGCTGCAGGCGCAGCGCGTTGGCGCGCACACCGACCGTCAGCACACCTGCGGGCACGGTCGCGCCCTCCAGCGCCAGCACCGGGCCGCCCTGCAGCTGCACGCCGCCGGCCGTGGCCGTGCCCGCCACCAGGTTCATCGGCGGGTCGCTGAACGCACGCGCCACGCGCAGCGATTGCGGGCGGTGGAAGACCTCGGCCGTCGGCCCGTACTGCAACAGTTCGCCGGCATCGAGCACGGCGGTGTAGCCGCCCAGCAGCAGCGCCTCGCCGGGCTCGGTGGTGGCGTAGATGACGGTGGAGTCGCCGGCCGCGAACAGCGCGCCCAGTTCGTCGCGCAACTCCTCGCGCAGCTTGTAGTCGAGGTTCACGAGCGGCTCGTCCAGCAGCATCAGCGGCGCGGCCTTGGCCAGCGCGCGCGCCAACGCCACGCGCTGCTGCTGGCCACCCGACAGCTCGGCCGGGTAGCGGTCCAGGAACATCTCGATGTGCAGCTTGGCGGCCAGCGCCTGCACGCGCGCGGCGGTGTCGGGCGCGCCGCGCAGCTTGAGCGGCGAGGCGATGTTGCCCCGCACCGTCATCGAGGGATAGTTGATGAACTGCTGGTAGACCATGGCCACGTTGCGCTCGCGCACGGGCCGGCCCGTCACGTCGGCACCGTCGACCCGCACGGTGCCATGGCTGGGCATGTCCAGTCCGGCCATGATGCGCATCAGGCTGGTCTTGCCGGCCTGCGTGGCGCCCAGCAGCACGGTCACTGCGCCAGGCTGCGGCGCCAGGCTCATGGCATGCAGCCAGGTCTCGGGCCCGACCTTCTTGCTGATCTGCTCCAGCGACAACTGCATGCGGCGCGTCTCCTGTGCAAAGCGTGAAGTAATTCCGCCCTGCGTGTTCGATTTTGAGAATTATTGTTCGCATGCTTTGCGATTTACTCGGTGCAAACCCTCGAGAGCTTTCCTTTTTGTTCGCTTTAAAGTGCCCACCGTCCATGCCCGCTTGCACGCCTCCACCCCTTCCATGAGTCCGAATCCGCGCCAGATGCTGCTGCTGCAGGCCGTGCAGGCCCAGGGCTCGGCGATGCTGGACGAACTGGCCAGCACGCTGGGCGTGACGCTGCAGACCGTGCGCCGCGACGTGCAGCGCCTGGCCGACGAGGGCCTGCTGACGCGCTTCCACGGTGGCGTGCGCGTGCCCAGTTCCACCACCGAGAACATCGCGCACCAGCAGCGCACGACCCTGCATGCCGAGGGCAAGGCGCGCATCGCCCAGGCCGTGGCGCGCGAGGTGCCCAACGACTGCTCGCTGATCCTCAACATCGGCACCACCACCGAGGCCATCGCCCAGGCGCTGCTGCGCCACACCGGGCTGCGCGTGATCACCAACAACCTGAACGTGGCGCTGACCCTGTCGGCCAATCCGCAGTGCGAGGTGATCGTGGCCGGCGGCGTGCTGCGCGGGCGCGACCGCGGCGTGGTCGGCGAGGCCGCGATCGACTTCATCCGCCAGTTCAAGGTCGACATCGCGCTGGTCGGCATCTCAGGCATCGAGGCCGACGGCACGCTGCGCGACTACGACTACCGCGAGGTCAAGGTCTCGCAGGCCATCATGGCCCACGCCCGCGAGGTCTGGCTGGCCGCCGACCACAGCAAGTTCAACCGACCGGCCATGGTCGAGGTGGCGCGGCTGTCGGGCATCGACCGGCTGTTCACCGACGCGCCGGTGCCAGAGCCGTTTCCGGCCTTGCTGGACAAGGCACAGGTGCGCTGCCATGTGGCGGGTTGATGCACGCTTGTGTCGTGAGGCGATTCGTGCGCGGGACCGCGCCGACGGCGTACCCTGCTCCGCGAATGTCCCCCGCCCAGGGCCGCAGGCGGCCCGGGGCTCCTCCTTTATTTCGCTGCGCAGAGCACGCCATCGACGTGGTCTGGCAGTGCCGCGCCGGAACAGCCCGCACGACGCGAGGCTTCCAAGGTCGAGGGCATCGGGTGGCCTTCGCAGCGAAATAAAGGAGGAGGGACGCGCCCAGCGCGGACCGGGGGACATTCGCGGAGAAGGCTACCCGGTGGCCTCGGCCAGAGCGCAACATAGGCACGCGATCGGATGGCACGCGCCGCCCCATGAAGAACTGAACGGAGACCATCGATGACCTACCTGCTCGCCCTGGACCAGGGCACCTCCAGTTCGCGCAGCATCGTGTTCGACGCGCGCGGCCAGGTCGTGGCCAGCGCACAGCAGGAGCTGCCGCAGATCTACCCGCAGCCCGGCTGGGTCGAGCACGACCCGCTGCTGATCTGGAGCACGCAGCTCGCCACGGCGCGCGAGGCCCTGGCCAAGGCAGGCCTCGCGGCACGCGAGGTGCGCGCGCTGGGCATCACCAACCAGCGCGAGACCACGGTGCTGTGGAACCGCAAGACCGGCCAGCCCGTGCACCACGCCATCGTCTGGCAGGACCGGCGCAGCGAGCCGCTGTGCGCCGAACTGCGTGCCCAGGGCAAGGCCGAATTCGTGCGTGAGCGCACCGGCCTGCTGATCGACGCCTACTTCTCGGCCACCAAGCTGCGCTGGCTGCTCGACAACGTGCCCGGCGTGCGGGCCCAGGCCGAGGCCGGCGAACTGGCCTTCGGCACCGTGGACAGCTGGCTGGTCTGGCAGCTGACCGGCGGCCGCGTGCACGCCACCGATGTGAGCAATGCCGCGCGCACCATGCTGTTCGACGTGCACCGCAACGCCTGGGACGACGAACTGCTGGCGCTGCTGAACATCCCCGCCGCGCTGCTGCCCGAGGTGCGTCCCTCCAGCGCGCTGTTCGGTGAGGCCGACACCGCCCTGCTCGGCCACGCCGTGCCGATCGCCGGCATCGCGGGCGACCAGCAGGCCGCGCTGTTCGGCCAGGCCTGCTTCACGCCCGGGCTCGCCAAGAACACCTACGGCACGGGCTGCTTCATGCTCATGAACACCGGCACGTCGTTCCTGCATTCGCGCAACGGCCTCATCACCACCAGCGCGGCGCAGACCGACGCCACGCCCGAATACGCGCTGGAAGGCGGCGTGTTCGTGGGCGGCGCCGTCGTGCAATGGCTGCGCGACGGCCTGCGGGCCATCCAGAGCAGCGGCGAGGTGCAGGCCTTGGCGCAGACCGTGCCCGATGCCGGCGGCGTGATGGTGGTGCCCGCCTTCACGGGCCTGGGCGCGCCCTATTGGAAGCCCGACGCGCGCGGCACCATCACCGGGCTCTCTCGCGGCAGCACGCTGGCCCACATCGCGCGTGCGTCGCTGGAGAGCATCGCCTACCAGAGCGCGGCCCTGCTCGAAGCCATGAGCCGTGACGCCGTGGCGGCCGGTGCGCCGCCGCTGGCCGAGTTGCGGGTGGATGGCGGGGCCGCCGTCAACGACATGCTCATGCAATTCCAGGCCGACCTGCTCGGCATCCCCGTGCTGCGCCCGGCCGTGACCGAGACCACGGCGCTCGGGGCGGCCTACCTGGCCGGCCTGGCCACCGGCGTGTTCGCCGGCCGCGACGAACTGGCCAGCCTGTGGCGCGTGGAGAGGCGCTTCCTGCCGACCCTGTCGCGCGCCCAGGCGGCCGAGCGCATGCAGGCCTGGGAACACGCCGTGCGCCAGGCCACGGCCGCGTAGACTCGCGGGCCGATGCCGCCCGCCAGACCTTCCAGCGCCTTCAGCCCGCGACGCCGCCAACTGCTGCTCGGTACCAGCGCCAGCCTGGCGCTGGGTGCCTGCAGCCACGCGGTCACCCCCGGCCCCCTCCGCCCCCCCGGCCTGCGCCTGATCGGCGAGGCCACCCTGCCCCACCGTCTGCGCTTTCGCGAGACCACCGTCGGCGGCCTCTCGGGCCTGGACTACGACCCGGCGCAAGACCTGTGGGTGGCCGTCAGCGACGACCCGCGCGGTGCGCGCTTCTACACGCTGCGCCTGCCGCTGTCGGCCGAGCGGCTGGGCACCCCAGAGCTACTGGACGTGACGCGCCTGGCCGCGCCGCCGCAGCCGGATGCCGAGGCCATCCGCTGGCGGCCCGGTGCCGGCACGCTGCTGTGGTCCACCGAGGGCGACGTGCGCCATGGCACGGCACCGTCCCTGCACGAATCCGCGCGCGACGGCCGGCTGTTGCGCAGCTTCACGCTGCCGCCGCACTTCGCGGTGGACCCTGCGGGCCGGCGCGGCCCACGCCACAACCTCGGCCTCGAAGGCCTGGCGCTGACAAGCGACGGCGGCCAGGCCTGGGTGGCGATGGAGAACGCGCTACTGCAGGACGGGCCCGAACCCACCGTGGGCCAACCCGGCGGACCGTGCCGCTTCACGCTGTTCGACTTGGCCAGCGGCCGCGCACTCGGCCAGCGCGCCTACATCCCCGAGCCCATCCCCCAGGCGCCCCGGGTGCCCGGCGTGTTCGCAGACAACGGTGTGTCGGAAGTGCTGATGCTGGACGCCGGCCGCATGCTGGTCCTCGAGCGCGCCTACGCCGTGGGCATGGGCAACACGCTGCGCCTGTTCCGCGTCGATCTGGCCAGCGGCGACGACACGCTGGCCGTCGACACACTCGTGCCGGGGCGCTTCCGGCCGCTGGCCAAGACACTGGTGGCCGACCTGTCGGCCTGGCTCGGTTCCGGTCTTTCGCGGCTGGACAATACCGAATCGCTGGCCTGGGGCCCCGTGCTGCCGGCCACCGCCGACCGGCCCGCGCAGCGCACGCTGGTGCTGCTCAGCGACGACAACTTCAACCCCGGCCAGGTCACGCAGTTCGTGGCCTTCGCCTTGACGGAACCCTTGTGATGCCCACCACCTTCGACACCACGATCGCCTTCATCGGCGGCGGCAACATGGCCAGCGCCATCATCGGCGGCCTGGTCCGCCAGGGCCTGCCGGCTGCGCGCGTGCGCGTGGTCGAGCCCTTCGCCGAGACCCGGGCCAAACTGCTGGCCGACCACGGCGTACAGGCGCTGGAGCACGCCGGCCCGGCGCTGGCCGACGCCGGCCTCGTGGTCTGGGCCGTCAAGCCCCAGGTGTTCGCCGAAGCCGCCGCGCCTGTGCGTGCGCACGCCGCCGGCGCGCTGCACCTGAGCGTGGCAGCCGGCATCCGCAGCGACAGCATCGCGCGGTGGTTGGGCAGCGAACGCATCGTGCGCGCCATGCCCAACACGCCGGCGCTGGTGGGACTGGGCATGACGGGATTGTTCGCGCGCGACGCCGTCAGCGCGGCCGACCGCGCCCAGGTCGAGCAGGTCGTCGCCACGACGGGCGCGGCGCTGTGGGTCGAGCAGGAAGCGCAGCTCGATGCCGTAACTGCGCTGTCGGGCTCGGGCCCGGCCTACGTGTTCTATTTCCTCGAAGCCATGGTGCAGGCCGGCAGCGCCATGGGCCTGTCGGCCGCACAGGCCCAGCAGTTGGCCATCGGCACCTTCGCCGGCGCGGCCGAACTGGCGCGCCGCTCGGACGAGCCATTGGCGACCTTGCGCCAGCGTGTGACCTCCAAGGGCGGCACCACCTATGCGGCGATCACTTCGATGCAGGATGCCGGCGTGGGCCCGGCGTTCGAGCGTGCGATGCAGGCGGCCGAACAACGCGCCAGGGAACTGGGCGACGAGTTCGGCAAGGCCTGATCAGGCGAAGGTGTAGCCGGCCACGATGCCGGCGAACACCGCGAACCCCAGCCAGTGGTTGAGCCGGAAGGCCTTGAAGCAGCCTTCGCGCGTGCGGCCCTTGATCAGCGTGGCATGCCACAGCACCTGCGCCGCAGCGGCCACGATGCCGGCGTAGAACAGCCAGCCCGGCACCAGCGACCGCAGCGCCAGCGTCCAGATCGCCAGGAACAGCGCATAGCTCGCCAGCACGCCCGCCACGTCGAAGCGGCCCAGCGTGATGGCCGAGGTCTTCATGCCGATCTTGAGGTCGTCGTCGCGGTCGACCATGGCGTACTCGGTGTCGTAGGCGATCACCCAGAACAGGTTGCCCAGCAGCAGCAGCCAGGCCAACGGCGGCACGCTGGCCCAGGCAGCGGACAGGCTGAACGCGCCGCCTGTGGCCAACTCCCACGGCGGCCCGCCGCGCACGGCCGAGAACGCCATCGGAATGCCGAAGCTGAAGGCCACGCCCAGAACGGCCTGCGGCATGGACACGTAGCGCTTGGCGAACGGGTAGATGAGCGTGACGGCCAGCGCCGCGAACGACCAGGCGATGGTGGCCAGGTTGGTCGTCAGCACCAGGCCGAAGGCCGCCAGCGCCAGCCCTGCGCCGAACAGCAAGGCCTCGCGCGGCGAGATGCGCCCGCTGGTCACGGGCCGCTGGGCGGTGCGCTTGACGTGGCGGTCGAAGTCGCGGTCGGCCACGTCGTTGACGCAGCAACCGGCGCTGCGCATGAGGACGGTGCCCAGCACGAACACGGCAAGCAGGTGCCAGCCCGGGAATCCGCCCGCTGCGATCCACAGCGCACCCAGCGAGGGCCACAGCAGCAACAGCCAGCCCGCCGGACGGTTCCAGCGGATCAAGTCCAGGTACAGCGCCAGCCGCCCCGGGCTGGAGGGCGCTGGCAGGGTCGCCGCCAATTACTCCTCGAGCAGCGAGCGCAGCATCCAGGCGGTCTGCTCGTGCACGGTCAGGCGCTGGGTCAGCAGGTCGGCCGTGGGCTCGTCGCTGGCCTTGTCGGCCACCGGGAACAGCTCGCGCGCGGTGCGCGCCACGGCCTCGTGGCCCTTGACCAGGATGCGCACCATCTCGAGCGCCGCCGGCGGCTCGGTCGGCGCGTCGGCCAGGCTGGTCAGCGCGCCGAACTGGGCGTACGAGCCCGGTGCCTTGTGGCCCAGCGAGCGGATGCGCTCGGCCACTGGGTCCACCGCGTTCCACAGTTCGGTGTACTGGCCCATGAACATCGCGTGCAGCGTGTTGAACATGGGGCCGGTCACGTTCCAGTGGAAGTTGTGCGTGGTCAGGTACAGCGTGTAGGTGTCGGCCAGCAGGCGCGACAGGCCCTTGGCGATGGCCTCGCGGTCCTTGTCGTTGATGCCGATGTTGATCGCCGGCGCGCCGCCGGTGGGCAGTGCGATGAGCTGGGTGGTGCCGGACTTCTTCTTGGCCATGTCGTGCTCCTGTTGAGGCAAAGGGTGGTTTTTTAACATGCGGGCGTTTCGCGGCAACCCCCAGTCGGGCTATGCCGGCGATAGCCTTGCGTCAGGACAGGCGCTTGACGCCCGGCAGCTCGCAGGCGTAGATGGCGTTGCGCAGCGCGGCGATGGCCTCGTAACGCGTGAAGCTGCGGCGCCAGGCCAGCACCACGCGGCGCGTGGGCGGGTCGCCATCGAAGGGCAGGTACTTCACATAGGGCTCGTCGGCGCGCCTGCGCTTGCCCTTGCGCTCCAGCGCCTCGCTGGGCACGCCCAGGCGCGGCACCAGGGTCACGCCCATGCCCGCCGCCACCATGTGCTTGATGGTCTCCAGCGAGGAGCCCTCGAAGCTGCGGCGGATGCCCTCGGCGTCGCTGGAAAAACGCGCGAACTCGGGGCAGACCTCCAGCACGTGGTCGCGGAAACAGTGCCCGTTGCCCAGCAGCAGCATGGTCTCGCTCTTGAGCTGGGCCGAGGTGATGTGGTCTTGCGTGGCCAGCGGGTGGCTGGTGGGCACCACGGCAACGAAGGGCTCGTCGTAAAGCGGCGCGATCGCCAGGCCGGCGTCGGGGAAGGGCTCGGCCATGATGGCGCAATCGAGTTCGCCCGTGCGCACCGACTCCAGCAGCTTGACCGTGAAGTTCTCCTGAAGCATGAGCGGCATCTGCGGCGTGCGCGCGATGGCCTGGCGCACCAGGTCGGGCAGCAGGTAGGGCGCGATGGTGTAGATCACGCCGAGCTTGAGCGGGCCGGCCAGCGGGTCCTTGCCGCGCTTGGCGATCTCCTTGATGTTGGCCGCCTGCTCCAGCACGCTCTGCGCCTGGCGCACGATTTCGTCGCCCAGCGGCGTGACCGTGACCTCGTTGGCGCTGCGTTCGAACAGCTTGAGGTCCAGCTCCTCCTCGAGCTTCTTGATGGCCACCGACAGCGTGGGCTGCGAGACGAAGCAGGCTTCGGCGGCCTTGCCGAAGTGCTTCTCGCGGGCAACGGCCACGATGTACTTGAGTTCCGTCAGCGTCATGCCGCCATTGTCTCCGGCCTGCTAGGCCTTGAGAAATTCCGCTTTTCCGCCAAGCCATCTGTGCACGTGGCGCTCGGCCAGATCGGGGTGGGCATCGAGCATCTGCGGCGCCAGTTCGCGCGCCCAGGCCAGCAGCGCCGCGTCTTCCTCCAGGTCGGCGAAGCGCAGCAGCGGCGCGCCGGACTGGCGCTCGCCCAGAAACTCGCCGGGGCCGCGGATCTCCAGGTCGCGCCGCGCGATCTCGAAGCCGTCGGTGGTCTCGGCCATGGCCTTGAGCCGTGCGCGCGCGGTCTCGCCCAGGCGCGGCGCATCGCCGGTGGCGTACAGCAGCACGCACGCCGAGGCCGCTGCGCCGCGGCCCACGCGCCCGCGCAGCTGGTGCAGCTGCGACAGGCCGAAGCGCTCGGCATGCTCGATGACCATCAGCGAGGCGTTGGGCACGTCCACGCCGACCTCGATCACCGTGGTGCTGACCAGCACGCCCATGAGGCCCTCGGTGAACAGCGCCATGACGGCCTTCTTCTCGGCGGGCGCCATGCGCGCGTGCAGCAGGCCGACCAGCACGCCGGGCAGCGCGTCGGACAGCTCGGCGTGCGTGGCCGTGGCGTTGACGAGGTCGACGGCCTCGCTCTCCTCGATCAGCGGGCAGACCCAGTAGACCTGCCGGCCCTCGCGCAGCTGCTCGCCGATGCGCGCGACCACCTCGTCGCGCCGGCCCTCGTTCACCACGCGCGTGACCACCGGCGTGCGCCCCGGCGGCAGCTCGTCGATGGTGGAGACGTCCAGGTCGGCGTAGTAGCTCATGGCCAACGTGCGCGGGATGGGCGTCGCGCTCATCATCAGCAGGTGCGGCTCCTGACCATCGCGCGCCAGCTTGCCGCGCAGGGCCAGGCGCTGCGCCACGCCGAAGCGGTGCTGTTCATCGATGACGGCCAGCGCCAGGCGCTGGAACTGCACCTTGTCCTGGATCACGGCATGGGTGCCGACGACCAGCGCGGCCTCGCCGCTGGCGATGCGCGCGAGCACGGCTTCGCGCTCCTTCTTCTTCTGCCCCCCGCCCAGCCAGGCAATGCCACGGCCGCGCGCGGCCAGCAGCGGCTCCAGCCAGTCGGCGAGCTTGCGGAAATGCTGCTCGGCCAGGATCTCGGTGGGCGCCATCAGTGCGCACTGCCAACCGGCGTCCATGCAAACCGCAGCGGCCAGCGCGGCTACCACCGTCTTGCCCGAGCCCACGTCGCCCTGCAGCAGGCGGTGCATCGGCTGCGGCTTCGCCAGGTCGGCGGTGATCTCGGCCACCACGCGCTGCTGCGCGCCCGTCAGTGCGAAGGGCAACGCCGCCAGCAGCCCGTCGTGCACGGCGCCGGCCATGGCTTGCAGTCGCGGCGCACGCAGCTGGTCGCGCTCGCGCTTGGCGGTCAGCTGCGACAGCTGCTGCGCCAGCAGTTCCTCGGCCTTGAGCCGTTGCCAGGCCGGGTGGCTGCGGTCTTCCAGCGCGGCCAGCGAGACCTCGGGCGTGGGGTGGTGCAGGAAGTCGAGCGCCGTGCGCAGGCTCCAGTGCGCATGTTGCACCTGCGCCGGCAGCGTCTCCGACAGATCGGCCCGCGCCAGGCCGGCCAGCACCGCCTTGCGCAGGTAGCTCTGCGGCAGGCCGGCCGTGGTCGGGTAGACCGGCGTCAGCGCGGTGGGCAGCTCGCCGGTGTCGGGCCGGAACTGCGGATGCAGCATCTGCCGCCCGGCGAAGCCGCCGCGCACCTCGCCGCGCACGCGGATGCGCGCACCAGGCGCCAGCGCCTTCTGGTGCGAAGGGTAGAAGCTGAAGAAGCGCAACAGGCAGCGGTCGGTGCCGTCGTCCACGGTCACGAGCAGCTGGCGGCGCGGGCCGGGCCGGATCTCGCTGCCGACCACCGTGGCGGCGATCTGCACGACATCGCCATCGTGCGTGTCGGCCAGCGCCGTGATGCGGGTCTCGTCCTCGTAGCGCAGCGGCAGGTGCAGCGCCAGGTCGATCGGGCGCCGCAGGCCCAGCTTGCGCAGCGCACGCTGCGCCGGACTCTCGCGCGATCGGTCGACAGCCACGCTCAGCAAAGGTCTGCGAGCGCGGCGCCGACGTCCGGGAAACGGAACGCGAAGCCGCTGGCCAGCAGCTGGCGTGGCACCACGCGCTGGCCCTCGGTCAGCAGCTCGGCCTGCTCGCCCAGCGCCAGGCGCAGCGGCAAACCCGGCGTGGGCAACCAGCTGGGCCGACCCAGTTGCCGGGCCGCGGCACGGCTGAACTCGGCCTGGCGCAGTGCGCCGGGCGCGGTGACGTTGTAGACCGGCGTGGCCGGCGGCTGGCCTGCGGCCCGCGCGGCATCCGCCAGCGTCCAGGTGTGGGCGATGGCGCGCAGCAGGTCGTGCACATGCACCCAGCTGAACCATTGCCGCCCGCCGGCCAGCGGACCGCCCAGCCCCAGGCGGACCGGCAGCAGCATCTGCGGCAACGCGCCCTCGCGCCCCAGCACCACGCCGAAGCGCAGCCGCACGACGGCCAGGCCGAACTCTGCGGCACGCAAGGCCGCCTGCTCCCAGCGCTGGCACAGCTCGGACATGAACATCGGCTGCGGTGGCGCCGTCTCGTCCAGGGCCGCGTCGTTGCCGGCCGGCTGCACGCCGTAGTAGCCGATGGCCGACGCCGACAGCAGCAGCCAGGGCCTGTGCGGCTGCGCGGCGATCCAGTCGACCAGTTGGCGCGTGAGCCCTTCGCGGCTGGCCAGCAGTGTGGCGCGGCGCGACGCCGTCCACGGCCAGCCCAGGATGCGCGCACCGGCCAGGTTGACGACCACGTCGCACGGCGCGAGCTGCTGCAAGGTGGCCACGCAGGCCACGCCGTCGCCGAAGCGGCGCGCCGAGGCCGCCGGGTCGCGCGTCCACACGCTCACGCGGTGCCCGTCCTGCACAAGGGCCCGCACCAGCAGGCGGCCGATGAAGCCGGTGCCCCCGGTCACCAGCACGTGCTGCGGACCGGAGCCGAAGCGGATGGGAGTGCTGGCAGAGGACATGGAAGGCATTGTGCCCGCCGCCTCCGGGGCCATGGGAGAATCCCGCCCCTTCTTGGAACGGGCCTGTCCGGCCCTCAAGCCATGCGCTCCTACACCCTGTCCGATTTCGATTTCTCGCTGCCTCCCGAACTGGTGGCGCAACACCCGGCCTGCGAACGCAGCGCCTCGCGCCTGCTCGATGGCCGCAGTTCCCCCGCCACCGATCGCGTGTTCCGCGAGCTGCCCGGCCTGCTCCAGGCCGGCGACCTGCTGGTGTTCAACGACACCCAGGTGATCAAGGCCCGACTGTTCGGCGAGAAGCCCAGCGGCGGCAAGCTCGAACTGCTGGTCGAGCGCGTGCTCGTGGGCAACCAGGTCGTGGCCCACATGAAGGTCAGCAAGAAGCCGCCGGTCGGCACGGTGCTGCACATGGCGGGCGGCTTCACGGCGCAACTGCTGGGCCGCTGGCCCGAGGACGACGGCCCGCTGTTCCGCCTGGCGTTCACCGGCCCGGCCGGCGAGACGCCGCACGACCTGATGGCAGCACACGGCCACGTGCCGCTGCCGCCCTACATCACGCACACCGATTCGGCCGAGGACGCCCAGCGCTACCAGACCGTGTTCGCGCGTGCGCCCGGCGCGGTGGCTGCGCCGACGGCCGCGCTGCACTTCGACGAAGCCGTGCTGGCAGCACTGGACGCCCGGGGCGTGGGGCGCGCCAGCGTCACGCTGCACGTGGGCGCAGGCACGTTCCAACCCGTCAAGACCGAGGACCTGGACGACCACCGCATGCACAGCGAGTGGTACGCGATCCCGCCCGCCACGCTGGCGGCGCTGGAGCGCACGCGCACCAACGGCGGCCGCATCCTGGCCGTGGGCACGACCACGGTGCGCACGCTGGAGTCCTGGGCCCAGAGCGGCCAGACCGAGGGCGAGACCAGCATCTTCATCCGCCCGGGCCACCGCTTCCAGGTGGTGGACCTGCTGCTGACCAACTTCCACCTGCCCAAGTCCACGCTCATGATGCTGGTCTCCGCCTTCGCGGGCTACGAGCACATCATGGGCCTGTACCGCCACGCCATAGCCCAGGGCTACCGCTTCTTCAGCTATGGCGACGCCATGCTGCTTGAAGGAGCGTGGTCGGCAGAAATGCGGGCCCGCGCCGGGGCGAGTGGCGGCGCAAGCCGAGGCGCCGGGGAGGCCGTGTGATGCATCACACAACGAGCCGGCAACGAAGGATGGCGCCGCCAATCGCCCCGGCCCGAAGGGTGGGGCCTGCAAGGGGGCGCATGCGTCGTTGCCGTCCTTGCGCAGGCGGCCAGCCCGCGCTGCGGCCGGCGCCTAGCCTGCACCCCCTTGCAGGCCCCACGCGGGCCCGTATTTCTGCCGACCACGCTCCCAGAGACGACCATGCTGCAATTTGACCTGCTGAACACCGACCCCGACAGCCACGCCCGCCGCGGCACGCTCACGCTGAACCACGGCGTGGTGCAGACGCCCATCTTCATGCCCGTGGGCACCTACGGCACGGTCAAGGGCGTGATGCCGCGTTCGCTCGAAGAGATGGGTGCGCAGATCATCCTGGGCAACACCTTCCACCTGTGGATGCGCCCGGGCCTGGACGTGGTGCGCCACTTCGGCGGCCTGCACCGCTTCGAGGTGTGGAACAAGCCCATCCTGACGGACTCGGGCGGTTTCCAGGTCTGGAGCCTGGGCGCCATGCGCAAGATCAGCGAGGAGGGCGTGAAGTTCGCCTCGCCCGTCAACGGCGACAAGCTGTTCCTGACGCCCGAGATCAGCATGGAGATCCAGACCATCCTGAACAGCGACATCGTGATGCAGTTCGACGAGTGCACGCCCTACGACACCAAGGGCCACATCACGACCGAGGCCGAGGCCCGCACCTCGATGGAACTCAGCGTGCGCTGGGCCAGGCGCTGCCAGGCCGAATTCGCGCGGTTGCAGAACCCGAACGCGCTGTTCGGCATCGTGCAGGGCGGCATGTTCGAGCACCTGCGCGAGGAATCGCTCGCGCAGCTGGTGGAGATGGATTTCCCGGGCTATGCGATCGGCGGCGTCAGCGTGGGCGAGCCCAAGCCCGAAATGCTGCGCATCATGGCGCACACGCCGCACCGGTTGCCGGCGCACAAGCCGCGCTATCTGATGGGCGTGGGCACGCCCGAAGACCTGGTCGAGGGCGTGGCCCAGGGCGTAGACATGTTCGACTGCGTGATGCCCACGCGCAACGCGCGCAACGGCACCATCTTCACCCGCTACGGCGACCTCAAGATCCGCAACGCCAAGCACCGCAGCGACGAGCGCCCGCTGGACGAAACCTGCACCTGCCATGCCTGCGCCGGCACCAGCGGCGTGGCCAAAGGGGCGGGCGGCTTCTCGCGCGCCTATTTGCACCATCTGGACCGCTGCGGCGAGATGCTGGGGCCGATGCTGACGACCATCCACAACCTGCACTATTACCTGAGCCTGATGGCCGAGATCCGCGCGGCGCTGGAAGCAGGCACCTTCACGGAGTTCCGCGCGCAGTTCGCACGCGACAGGGCGCGCGGCGTCTGAGGTCTGGCAGGTGGCTGCACGGCCTGCGCGCGCGATGTATATACTCAATGTAGATACATACCGCAGGAGCCGCCCATGACCTTCGCCCGCGTCTTTCAGTCCGGCAACAGCCAGGCCGTCCGGCTGCCCAGGGAGTTCCGCCTGGATGTGGACCAGGTGGAGATCTTCCGCCAGGGCGATGACATCGTGCTGCGCCAGACACCGCCACCCGCCACCGCGGTGTTCGACCTGCTGGCCAGCCTGCCGCCGGACTTCATGGCAGAGGGTCGGGACGATGCCCCGCCGCAGGAGCGCGACGCGTTCTGAGCCAGCTGCTCCATGGCCCGCGCCGCCGTCCGCTACCTGCTGGACACCAACATCTGCATCTATATCGCCAAGAGCCAGCCGCCTGCGGTGCGCCGGCATTTCGAGCGGCATGCCCTGGGCAGCCTGGCCATGTCCGCGATCACGGTGGGCGAACTGCGCTTCGGCGCCGAGAAAAGCCAGGCCCGGGACCGTGCGCTGGCCACCATCGCGCAGCTGGTCCTGACCATCCAGCCCTGCCCCCTCCCGGTGGCAGCCGCCGAGCACTACGGCGACATCCGCGCATGCCTGCAGCGGCTCGGCCAGCCGATCGGCAACAACGACCTCTGGCTGGCAGCGCACGCGCGTGCCGAGGGCTGGGTGCTGGTGACGCACAACACCCGGGAGTTAACGCGCGTACCGGGCCTGCGGCTGGAGGATTGGGCCGAAGCGCCGGCCGGCGGCTGATCTTGCTCAGTTCGCGAAGGCCTGCAAGCGCAGTGCATGCTGCGTGTCGAAGCGGCCGCGGATGGTGTTGATCTCCACGTCCAGCGCTTCGAGGAACAGGCCCATCGCCACCGCCGTGGAATAGCCCGAGCGCTGGTAGATGCAGCTGTGCAGCGCGGCGCCCTGGTCTTCCAGGCCCACCCACACCAGCCGGCCGGCCTCCACGTCCTCGGCCACGTTGTCGGGCACCAGGAAGCTCACGGCCTGGCTGCCGGCCACCAGCCGCCGCACCATCGGCACCGAGCTCGTCTCCACCAGCGGCCGGCCCAGCCGCGTGAGCCGCGGGTCCACCCGCTCGAGCAGGCTGCGCAGCTCCATCTCGGGTGACAGCATGATCAGCGAATGGTCCAGACAGTCGCGCAGGCGCAGCAGGCGTGGCGCGGCCGTGAGGGGGTGGCCGGGCGCCGTGACCACGCCCAGCGGCTGCGCGTAGGCGCGCACCTCCTCCACGCCGGGCGGCGGCTTGCGGCGCAGGCAGAAGGCGACGTCGATCTCGCCGTTGGCCACCCAGCGCTGCAGCGCCTCGCCGTTGCCCGAACGCACACTGAACGTGATGTCGGGATGGCTCTTCTGCACGTTCTCGATCACCTGCGGCAAGAGGTGCTCGGCCGTGGCATAGGGCACGCCCACGTTGACATGGCCGCGCCGCACCTGGCGCAGGTCTTCCACCTGCGACAGCGCGTTGTCGAAGTCGCGCTGGCTGCGGCGCACGGCCGCGATCATGAGTTCGCCGGCCGTCGTCAACTGCATGCCGCGCGGCAGGCGGTCGAACAGCGGCACGCCCACGGTGGCTTCCAGGTTCAGCACCTGCTGGTTCACGGCGGCGGCCGTGAGGTGCAGCGTCTCGGCCGCCTTGCGCACCGAGCCGCGGCGCGCGACCTCGTCGAAGCAGCGGAAGGCCTGGGAGATCGCGGGCATCGGCCGAGTGTAAGAAAAAAGTTGACGCCCATGCAAAAACGTTTCGCTATTCCAGACGCAAGGCGGTCCCCAGAATTCGCTCCATCGCAACCCCTTGCAGGAGCAATCCCATGGCCACCACCGTCGACCAGATCACCCAACGCCGCCGCGGCGTCGGCCTCATTGCCCACGACCCCGCCGCCAGCGCCGGCGGCTACACGCTGATCGCGCCGCAGACGGCTGGCGGCAAGGTCTACCTGATCGACATCGAAGGCCGGGTGGCGCATGAGTGGCAGATGCCCGTGCGCGCGGGCCGCCATGCCGTGATCCTGCCCAATGGCAACCTGGGCTACAACGGCAACCACGCCGATTCGCCCGACCGCTATGCACCCTGGTCGATGTGGCACGGCGGTGATTTCTACGAGGTCACGCCGGCCGGCGAAACCGTCTGGCGCTACCAGGATCCGGCCCACCACCACGACGCGCAGTGGCTGCCCAACGGCAACCTGCTTTACGCGGCCTGCGCGCCGGTGCCAGAGGGCTTCGCCGCGCGCGTGCCTGGCGGCACCGCCCACGGCGAGAACGAGACGATGTACGGCGACGTCATCCGCGAGGTCGATCGCGCCGGCAAGCTGGTCTGGGAGTGGAAGGCCTGGGAGCATCTGAACCCCGAGGACTTCCCGATCCATCCCGGCTTCGGCCGCTACCACTGGCCGCTGGTCAACGGCCTGGGCGTGCAGGCCGACGGCACGGTGCTCATGAGCCTGCGCACCACGGCCGGCATCATCGGCGTGGACAAGGCCAGCGGCGCTGTGCAGCAGCACATCCCGCCCTCGGTGGTCTCGCACCAGCATGCGCCGGTGCCGCTGCCCAACGGCAATGTGCTGGCCTTCGACAACGGCAACTTCCGCGAGGGCGCGCACGTGGGCTTTTCGCGCGTGGTCGAGGTCGACCCGCGCAGCAACGCCGTCGTCTGGAGCTACCAGGACGAGATGGTCAACGCGTTCTACACGGCCTTCATGGGCAACGCCCAGCGGCTGTGGAACGGCAACACCCACATCACCGAATCGGCCACGGGCCGGCTGTTCGAGGTCAATCCCCAGGGCGAGGTGGTCTGGGAATTCATCCTGCCCTGGTTTGCCGAATACCCCGACGCGGCCGCGCGCAAGACCGGCCCGGGCCGGCTCAACAGCGTGTTCCAGACCTTCCGCTATCCGGCCTCGGCGCTGCCCTGGCTCAAGGCGTGATTCCTGCTTTCCACGAGATGCCCACCATGCCCATCACCCGTCGCCTCGCATCCGCCCTGATGCTCACTCTGCCGCTGCTGGCCCAGGCCCAGGGCGGCTCCTGGCCGAGCCAGCCCATCGTCGCCGTCGTGCCGTTCTCGGCCGGCGGCAGCGTGGACGTGGCCGCCCGCGTCGTCATGCCCCGGCTGGCCGAACGCCTGGGCCAGCCCGTGGTGGTCGAGAACACCGTGGGCGCCTCCGGCACCATCGCCACGCAGCGCGTGATCAAGGCCAAGGCCGATGGCTACACCCTGCTGTTCGGCGTGGCCAGCCCGGTCACGGTGGCGCCGCTGGTTTCGCCCGGCCGCTTCAAGTACGACGGGCTCAAGGAGCTGCTGCCCGTGGTGCCCGTTGCGGCCTCGGCCTTCGTGCTGGTCGGCCGGCCGGACCTGCCTGCGGCCAACGCGGCTGAACTCGTCAAACTCGTGCGC
Source organism: Pseudorhodoferax soli (assembly GCF_003337555.1). Taxonomy (GTDB): domain Bacteria; phylum Pseudomonadota; class Gammaproteobacteria; order Burkholderiales; family Burkholderiaceae_C; genus Pseudorhodoferax; species Pseudorhodoferax soli. The sequence continues at coordinate 354,457 of NZ_QPJK01000004.1, forward strand.
AGCCAGCCCGGCAAGTTCAACTTCGGCACCGACGGTGTGGGTACCAGCCTGCACGTGACGGCCGAGATGCTCAAGCAGAAGGCCGCGCTCGACATGGTCCACGTGCCCTACAAGTCCGGCCCGCAGGTGCTGACCGAACTGGCCGGTGGCCAGATCGATCTGGCGGTGCTGCCCGTGGCGCTGGCCCAGGGCATGGTGCGCGAGGGCAAGGTCAAGGGCTACGGCGTCACCTCGCGCCAGCGCGCCGCCACCTTGCCGGACACGCCCAGCCTGTCGGAGACGGCCGCATTCGCGGGCCTGGACGTGCTGGCCTGGCAGGGCCTGCTGCTGCCGGCCGGCACCGATGCCGCCATCGCGGCCCGGCTGGCGCGCGAGACCGCCGCCGTGCTGGCCGAGCCGGACACGCAGCGCCGCCTGGCCGACGCCGGCTTTGCGCCGATGGCCATGACGCAGGCCCAGTTCGCCGACTACCTCGCGCAGGAGAAGAAGGAACTGGCAGCAACCATCGCCGCGGCCCGGATCACCGTGGATTGACGCATGGCCGTCGGGGCCGAAAGGGCTCCGGAGTCGCGCTACGGCGGGTGTCTATACTTTTCAGCTCCGCCCTATCCCGAGCCCGCGTGCGCTGACCGGCCGCACCGCTCACCCCGAGACACCGCCCATGCGCCCGGTCCTGCAAGCCCCCCTGATCGCCCGCGTGCTGCTGCTGCTGGTGCTGGCCGCCGGCGTCTACTTCTTCAGCGGTTTCCTGGTGCCGGTGCTGGCGGCGCTGATCATCGGCTTCGCCAGTTGGCCGCTGTACGAACGGCTGGTGCAGCGCTGCGGTGGGCGCACCGCGCTGGCCGCCAGCCTGGCCACGCTGGTGGTCGTGGTGGGCCTGGTGGTGCCGCTGTCGCTGGCGCTGCACTACGCCTTGCAGGAAGCCGTCACCTTCGTGCAATGGCTGCTCAAGGCCAACCGCGTGGGCGCGGTGGTGCCGCGCTGGGTGCAGGAGTTCCCGATGGTCGGCCAGCGCATGGCGCAGTGGTGGGTCGAGCACCTGGGCGCGCCGGGCGCCCTGGGCGAATGGGTCGAACTGCTGAGCGGCCAGCACATCGGCAACATCTATCGGCTGGCGCTGGCCACCACGGGCAATCTGTTGCAGCTGGCGCTCACGCTGCTGTTCATGCTGATCACGCTGTTCTTCATCTACAAGGACGGCGCGCGCTTGGCGGCCCAGCTCGACGTGGTGGGCGAGCGCACGCTGCCGCAGCGCTGGCAGCGTTTCTCGCGCGTGGTGCCGGCCACGGTCAGCTCCACCGTCACGGGCATGGGCCTGATCGCGCTGGGCGAGGGCCTGGTGCTGGGCGTGGCCTACTGGGTGGCGGGCGTGCCCTCGCCAGTGCTGCTGGGCGTGGTCACGGGCTTCATGGCGCTGATCCCGGGCGGCGCGCCGCTGTCGTTCACGCTGGTCTCGCTGTACCTGGTGGGCGCCGGGCATCTCGCGGCGGGCGTGGGCCTGTTCCTGTGGGGTTCGGTCGAGCTCTTCATCGTCGACAAGACGCTGCGCCCGCACCTGGTGGGCGGGCCGGTCAAGCTGCCCTTCCTGCCGACCTTCTTCGGGCTGGTGGGCGGCGTCAAGACCATGGGCTTCGTCGGCCTGTTCGTCGGCCCGGTGCTGATGGCGCTGCTGGTGGCGGTCTGGCGCGAATGGGTGCTGAGCATCCGCACCGAGCAGGCTCAGCCACCAGCCGCCGGGCGCGCGGCCGACGTGCCGCACGCGTAGCAGAACTTCGAGAACGCGCTCTTGCGTGCCTGGCATGCCGCGCAGCGGTCGAACAGGTGGATGCCGCAGTGCGGGCAGTAGTCGATCGCCGGGTCCTTCAGATCGACCCCGCGCTCGCAACCGGGGCACACCCCCTTGGCCAGCCGCGTCAGCGCGGTGTCGTAGCTGAGCTCGTTGCGGCGCACCGCGTCGGGCTGGTCTTCGGCGAGCCGCTGGCGCGCCAGGTAGCGGTTCAACGCCACGATGGCGTAGCGGCCGGCCAGCACCGTCAGCACGATGCCCACGATGTAGCGCACATAGCCACCATAGCTCGGCAGGTAGGGCACCAGCTCGACGAAGAACGCAAACAGCGCGAAGAAGATGAAGCCCCAGACGAAGGGCCACCAGGTGCTCTTGCGCTTCCTGGCGAAGAGCCAGCCGGCCAGCGCGAGCAGGGGCAGCGTCAGCGCAAGGCGGTAGCCGAACACGCGCAGCTCCATGCGGCGCTGCTCCGCCTGCAGCAGCTCGTGCGCTGCGGACTCCAGTTCGTTCAGCTGGGCGCGCACGCCGTCCAGCTGCTGGGCCTGGTCCAGCTCGGCCTGCCGCAGCGTGTCGATGCGGCGCTGTGCCTCGCCTTCCCTTGCCTTCAGCGCGTCCAGGGCCTGGGTGCGCGCGATCAGCTCCGCATCCTGGTCGGGCTGCGCGGTGGCGCGCCGCGTCGCCAGCCAGTTGGTGAAGGTCTCGCGCGCAGCGGCCGTGGCCTGCTGCGCCACCTGCAAGGCCAGCTCGGCCTGTTCGCGCGCGGCCTCCGACGCCTGCTGCGCACGCTCGCCCTCGCGCAGCTGGGTGCGCAGCGGTTCGGCGGCCGTGCGGTCGATGAAGTCGTCCAGCTGCAGGCTGCGCTCGACCTGCGGCAGGTCGCCCACGATGCTGCCGCCCAAGCCGATCAGGAAGCTGGCGAACACGAAGGCCACGAGCCACAGGCCGCGGCGAAACCACTTTTCAGACAGACGCAGTGCATTGGCCATGGCGCTCATTGTCCCGGTTGCTGGGCCAGCAAGGCGGCCACCGCGCCCTGCAGCGCCTCGGGTGTCGCCGCCTGGGCCGCCAGCGCGGGCCCCACGTTCAGGCCCACGCGGCTGAAGGCACCGCGCCGGAACGGCCGCACCATCGCCCCGCCGGACTCGATGCGGCTGAAGTACGAGCCCCACAGGTTGGTCAGCGCCATCGGCACCACGGGCACGGCCAGGCCGTCAGCGCGGGCCTGGGCCAGGATCTTGGCCACGCCGCCCTTGAAGGCCTGCAGGCTGCCGTCGCGCGTGATGGCGCCCTCGGGAAAGATGCCCAGCAGGTCGCCCTCTCGCAGCACCTGGCCCGCGGCGGCCATGGCGCTGGCGTACGCCGCTGGATCTTCCTTCTGCGGCGCGATCGGGATCGCCTTGGCCAGCCGGAACAGCCAACCCAGCACCGGCACGCGGAAGATGCGGTGGTCCATCACGAAGCGGATCGGCCGCGGGCTGGCGGCCATGAGCAGGATGGCGTCGACGAAGCTCACGTGGTTGCACACCAGCACGGCCGGGCCGCCCAGCGGGATGTGGGCGTCGCCGCGCACGCGGAAGCGGTAGACGAAGTGCGACAGCACCCAGGCGATGAAGCGCAGCAGGTACTCGGGCACCAGCAGGAAGATGTACAGCCCCACGGCGGCATTGGCCAGGGCCACGAACAGGAACACCTGCGGCACCGTGAAGCCGGCGCCCAGCAGGCTGCCTGCGATCAGGCTGCTGGCGATCATGAACAGCGCGTTGAGGATGTTGTTGGCCGCGATGATGCGCGCCCGGTGCGTGGCCGGGCTGCGCAGCTGGATCAGCGCGTACATGGGCACGCTGTACAGGCCGGCCGACAGCGCGAGCAGCACCAGGTCGGCCATCACGCGCCAGTGCGCGGGCCGGGCCAGGAACTCCGAGAGGCCCAGAAGGCTGGAGGCCGGCAGGCCGCGCAGCGCAAAGTACAGGTCCACGCCGAAGACACTCATGCCAATGGCGCCCAGCGGCACCAGGCCGATCTCCACCTGGCGCCTGCTCAGCACCTCGCACAGCAACGAACCGGTGGCGATGCCGATGGAGAACACCACCAGCAGCAGCGAGGCCACGTGCTCGTCGCCGTGCAGCACCTCCTTGGCCAGGCTGGGGAACTGGCTCAGGAACACCGCCCCGAAGAACCACATCCAGCTGATGCCCAGCAGCGAGCGGAACACCACGGTGTTGCCGTGCGCGAGCTTCAAGTTGCGCCAGGTCTCGCTGACCGGGTTCCAGTTGATGCGCAGCTGCGGGTCGGTGGCCGGCAGTTGCGGGATGCCCTGCGCCGCCAGGCGGCCCAGCAGCGCCAGGGCCACGCAACCTACGGCCACGTAAGTGCGGCCGACGCCCGGCAGCGCGATCAACAGCCCGCCCACGATGTTGCCCAGCAGGATGGCGACGAAGGTGCCCATCTCCACCATGCCGTTGCCGCCCGTCAATTCGCGCTCGTGCAGCACCTGCGGCAGGTAGGCGAACTTCACCGGCCCGAACAGCGTGGAGTGCAGGCCCATGAGAAAGGTGCAGGCCAGCAGCAGCGGCACCTGCAGGCCCACGTCGTCGGTGAGGAAACCCAGCGCCGCCACGGCCATGATGGCGATCTCCAGGTTCTTGACGAAGCGGATCACCTGCGTCTTGGGCAGCTTGTCCGTCAGCTGCCCGCTGGTGGCCGAGAACAGCAGGAACGGCAGGATGAACAGCGCGCCGATCACCAGCCCCGCCATGGCCGGCGGCAGCCAGGCCACGCTCAGCTGGTAGGTCACCATCACCGTGAAGGCGAACTTGAAGAGGTTGTCGTTGGCCGCGCCCGAGAACTGCGTCCAGAAGAACGGCGCGAAACGGCGCTGGCGCAGCAGGGCGAACTGGTTGGGGTGTTCGTTGTGGTCGGTCATGGCGGCGGCGATTGTCGATGCCGCGCCATGACGCCGCTGCGGCGGCCCTCAGGCGGGCGCGGTGAACACCGTCAGCACGCCGGTATAGCCGTACAGGTGGTGGCGGGCGATCTCGCCGCCCGCGAAGAAGCCGACCAGCGGCACGTCGCCGAGCGCGTGGCGCACGATCTGCAGCTCCGCGCTGGGACCGCCGAAGTGCGCGCCGCCGCGGCTCGCGCAGCTCACGTAGATGGCACCGGCCATGCGCCGCGCCGGGTGCGGCGCCGAGGCCGCCAGGTTGCTCGACAGCGCGAGCGCGGCCTCGGCCGGCATGTCCTCGGGCTCCAGTTCCTCGCGGATCTCGGCGCAGACGCGGACCAGGTCGGCCCGCGCCGCCTGGGCATTGCGCTGGCAGAAGGACAGACGCATGCCGACCTCCAGCGCCTCGGCGACCGCCACGCCCTCGCGCGCAGGATCCAGGCCGATGATGTGGCGCACGCGCACATCGGGGCCGAAGCTGCCGGGCCGGCGCACGGCGTCGCTGCCGGCCGCACCCGGTGCGGCACGCAGGCCGGCCAGCGTGGCACGCACGCGCCCCAGGGCCTCGCGCGGTTCGTCCAGGGAGACGCCGAGGTCGCCGAGCAGCACTTGCAGCGCGGGTTCGCCATCGAGCGCAGTGACCACGTTGCCCTCGCAGGCCGTCACGCTGCGTTCGGGCGCGATGGGCTGGCAGCCCTGGGTCACGCGTGAGCTCAGGGCCACGTCCTGCGTGAAGGCCACGCCCGACAGCCCGCCATGGAACACGCCGCGCGCGCCGCCCTGGCCCTTGATGTTGCCGTTGCCGCCGGTGGCGAATTGCACGGTGCTGGAGCGGCTGGAGGCCAGGCCGCCGAACAGGTAGCCCGTGTCGGTGCGGCCGGCCATCTCGGCCACGAGCTCGGACAGATCCTGGGTATTGCCGTCGGCATGGACCAGGGCGGTGTGCGCCTCGAAGGCCATGCCCAGCGGCGCCACGCCCGAGAACACGCGGTACTGGTGCGCGGGCAGGCCCAGCAGCATGACAGCCATGGCGGGCTCGTCGAAGTACTCGACGTTGTTGGCGGCGATGCCCACGCCGACAGTGCCGGACCAGTCGGTCACCTCGGGCAGTTCGGCACTCAGATGGTCCAGGATGTCCTGGGCCGCGCTGGCGTAGTGGTCGGTGATGTAGAGCAGCGCCAGCGAGGGCGCGCTGGCGTAGTCCGGCAAGGCCAGCTGCGCGCGCAGTTGCGCCAGCACCAGGCCGGCGGCCATGCGCCACTGCGGGTGGGTCGCGTGGGCGTAGGGAAAAAGCTTCATGGGGTCATCCTGCCACGGGTCGCGCAGACCGCGGCACTTGGCCCCATGGCAGGCATGGGCGCGCCGCGCCGCGCGTCAAGTGGCACGCTTGCGCGGTGCCGCCTTCTTGGTGGGTGCAGCCTTCTTGGAGGGCGCAGCGGCCGTCTTGCTGGCGCCGCGTGGGCGCGCCGCTGCGGGGGCCGCGCCAGGCTCAGGCTTGGCGTGGGCCGCGGCCTCCTTCATGGCGGTGGCGGCGATCTGCTGGAACTGCTGGGTCAGCGCGCCCCACCATTGCATGGCGTCGATCACGCCGGGCCGTGCGGCATCGGCATCTGCATCGGCGGCTTCCTCGGCCTGCGGAGCGGCAGCGGGCGCGGGCTCGGCTGCGGCCCGGGCCGCGGGCGGCGGCGCGGGTGCGCGCGGCTCGGCGGCTTCGGTCGGCTGCACGGTGAAGGCCTTCGCCACCTCGGCCATGCTCACGTTCATGCCCTTGAGCGTGGCCAGCGTCATCTTCTGCACTTCGAGCGCCTGGATCGTGGCCTTGAGCGCCATGGCGTTCTGGTCCAGCCAGAACTGCACGGCCTTGAGTTCGGTGATGCGCTTGTCCAGGTCTTCCACGCTCAGCGTGGGGGCGACCCAACCGCCCAGGCCGGGCATCTGGGGCATGCTCTGCGCCGCCCCCTTGGCCAGGCTTTGCAGGAAGTCGAAGCCGGGGACGAACTTGCCGAAGCCGGCGCCGGGTGTCTCGTTGCTCATGGGTCTCCTCCTGGATCGGGGGTCTTTGGATACGCGTGCAGCTTACTGCACCGGCGCGAAGCCGCTGGTCGATGTGTCGGCACGGTCCAGCGCCACCACCTCCTGCTCGATCGCGCCGAACAGGCTGTGGCCCGCGCCGTCTTTCATCTCGGTGCGCACCGTGTCGCCCAGCCGCAAGAAGGCGGTGCGGGCCTCGCCGTCCTGCGCCTGCTCGAAGGCGCGCTTGTCGGCGATCGCGTGATAGCCCTTGGGCCAGTCCCGGCGCTTGCCGTTGTCGACACCGCGCTGGCGCACCGTGCCAGCGCCCACGATGCTGCCGGCACGCAGGCTGCGCGTGGCGCAGAGGTGGGCGATCAGCTCGCCGAAAGACCAGCGCATGTCTTCGTCGGCATCGGCAATGCCCACGCGCCGGCCGTTCCAGCTGGTTTGCAGCGCCAGGCCCACGCGGCCCTGGGCCCAGGTCTCGCCGAGTTCGTCTGGCGTCACCGCCACCGGGCCGAAGGCGGTGGCAGGCAGGCGCTGCACGGCCGACAGGCCGCCCGCCTGCAGTTGCACGGCATTGGCCAGCAGCAGCAGGCGCACGCCCTCCAATGCCTGGGCCGGGCTCGCGCGCTGTGGCAGGTCGCCGGTGACGACGGCCAGGCCGGCGCCGAAGTCCATCTCCAGCTGTTCAGCAGCCAGCACCAGCGGATCACAGGGGCCACACAGGCTGTCGCCTGCGGCCAGGCGGAAGCCGGGATCGGCCGCGTCGGCGGGCTCCAGTCCGTGCTCCCAGGCCTGGGCCAGCGCCCAGTGGCTGGCGCGCGGCAGCGGCGCCATGCACTGGCGCGGATCGAACGGAAAGGCGTGGCGCGCGCGCTCGGCGTTCAGCGCGTCGTACAAGTCCTGCAGCTGCGGGGCGATGAAATTCCAGTCGTCCAGCGCCTGCTGCAGGCGGTGGGCGGCGTGGGTGGCGTAGTGCGCACTGGCCAGGTCGCGCGAGACGACGACCAGCTGGCCGTCGCGCGAGCCGTCCTTGTAGGTGGCAAGTTTCATGGGGTGATCGGTGGGGCTCGATGGCGCCGGGCCAGCGCCCGGCAGACAATCCGGGCGTGCAAGCAGATCGCATGGCGGCCGGTGGCGCGCAGGATACAAGCAATTCGCACAGCAGCCGGCCGCTGCTGGCGCTGGGCGTGGCCGTGGTCCTGGCACACCTGGTGGCCCTGCAGCAGTTGCCGGCCGTGCTGGCGCCCCCAGATCTCGCGCAGACGCGGGCCTTCACCACACGCAGCATCGTGGTGCAACCGCCGCAAGCGCCCGTGGCCGCGGCACCGGAACCTGCGCCGCCGCCGCCCCCACCGCCGCCGCGCAGGAGGCCGCGGCCCGCCCCAGCTGCAGAACCACCACCCGCGCCCGCGGCAGAGGCGCCCATCGCCATGGCGGCACCGGAACCAGCAGCGGCTCAGCCCGATCCGGCTGCTGCCCCTGCAGAAGAAGCCGCCTCACAGCCCGAGCCGCCAGCGCCGGCCGCCTCTGCGCCAGAAGCGGGACCGGCGCCTGCCCCAGCCCCAGCCCCAGCGCCAGAGCCGGCTGCGCCACCCGCCCCCGCCACCGCGCTGGCCCTGGGCATCCCGGGCTCGGTGCGGCTCAAGTACACGCTGACGGGTGAGGCCAAGCAGCAGACCTACCATGCCCTGGGCGAGTTGCTGTGGCTGCAGGATGGCAAGACCTACGACGCGCGGCTGGAGTACAGCGCCTTCCTGATCGGCTCGCGCGTGCGCACCAGCAGCGGCAAGCTCAGCGAACGCGGCCTGGAACCAGCGCGCTTCTCCGACAAATGGCGCAAGCGCGACCTGGCCGCGCATTTCGAGCGCGACAAGGGCATCGTCAGCTTCAGCGCCAACACGCCCAGCGCCCCATTGCTGCCCGATGCGCAGGACCAGCTCAGCGTGCTGCTGCAGCTTTCCAGCATGGTGGCGGGAGACCCGGCCCGCTTCGGGGCCGGCGCCAGCATCACCCTGCCCGTGGTCGGCCCGCGCGACGCCGATGTCTGGACCTTCACGATGCAGGGCGAGGAGCTGTCTTATCTGCCCTACGACAACCTGCAGACGTGGAAGCTCATGCGCAACCCGCGCAAGGAGTTCGACCAGAAGGTCGAGGCCTGGCTGGCCCCGAGCCTGGCCTACATGCCGGTGCGGGTGCGCATCACCCAGCCCAACGGCGACTTCGTGGATCAGCTGCTGCGCAGCGTGGACAGCCCCTGAACGGCGTTTTTCTGGCAAGTAGTCGCAGGACTACCACAGTCCGGCCTTGAAACCGGCCCGGAAGTTGCAATGTAGGGAGCAAGATAGCGCCAATTGGAAAGGGCACCGACATGAACATGCTGTATGACTCCGACTCCTTCGTGGTGGTCCACATGGAGCCGCACGCCGGTGACATCGACGTGCAGATGCAGGATGGCGTGGGCCTGGTCGCGCGCGCGAAGGAGACGGACGCGGAGCCTGCCGCCCATCCGGCCCTGGAGCGCCACGGCTTCGAGATCGTCGACAAGCGCTCCGGCAAGGAGGTCTACCTGGACGGCTCGTGGGCCGAACTGTTCCAGCAACAGATCGCCGCCTGGCGGGCCCATACCCCGACCCAGGAAGAGGTCGAGGACACGCTGGACCGCTATGCCGAACTAGCGCAGAACCCGGTCGTGATGCATTGACCCACCGGGCCGGCCATCGCCGGCCCGGTGCATCATCGGGGCATGCAAGCGGCCCCGCGCATTTTTGTCATCCTGGCCACCGTTCTGGTGGCCTTTTTGTTGGGCGGTTGCGCCAGCGGGCGCCCAGAGGACGGGATTTCAGCCCTGCTGCCGGCCGACGCCATCCTGCTGGGCGAGCAACACGACGCTCCCGAACACCAACAGGCCCATGCCCGCGTCGTGCGCCAGGTGTCCGGCCGCGGCCTGCTCGCGGCCCTGGTCGTCGAAATGGCCGACGCCGGCCGGACCACAGCCGGCCTGTCGCCGCAGGCGGACGAAGCGGCCGTGCGCCAGGCGCTGCAATGGAACGACCAGGCTTGGCCCTGGGCCGCCTACGGCCCGGCGGTGATGGCGGCCGTGCAGGCAGGCGTTCCGGTGCTGGGTGGCAACCTGCCACGTGCGCGCTTTGCCGCTGTCATGCAGGACGAGACGCTGGACGCAGCACTGGCGCCACCCGCCCTTTTCGCGCAGCGGGAGGCCATCCGCGTCGGCCATTGCGGGCTGCTGCCCGCGACCCAACTGGCGCCCATGGCCCGCATCCAGATCGCGCGCGACCAGTCCATGGCCCGCGCACTGCAGGCCGCAGCCCGGACTGGCCAAGTGGTGGTGATGCTGGCTGGCAGCGGGCATGTCGACCGGCAGCTCGGCGTGCCGCAGCACCTGCCGCCCGGCTTCACGGCGCGCGCCGTGCGTCTGCAGGCCGGCGGCTCGGCCGCCGCATCACCGGCCTTCGACACGGTGTGGACCACACCCGCGCTGCCGGCCCGGGACCACTGCGCGGCCCTGCGCCAGCGCCTGGGCGGGTGAAGCGAGGGGCTGCGACAATCGCGCCCCTATGACGACGACCAGCGCCTCCTACATCCTGACTCTGTCCTGCCCCGACCGCACCGGCATCGTCCACGCCGTCTCTGGTTTCCTGTTCGAGCGCGGCGCCAACATCGAAGAGGCGGCCCAGTACAACGACCACGCCACCGGCCTGTTCTTCATGCGCGTGCGTTTCGCCAGTGTGGACGACCACGCCACGCTGCAGGCCCAGCTGACCCCGTTCGCCGAGGGCTTCCAGATGCGCTGGAGCCTGCATGCCACGGCCGAACCCATGCGCACCGTCATCATGGTCAGTAAGGAAGGCCATTGCCTGAACGACCTGCTGTTCCGCTGGAAGAGCGGCCTGTTGCCGGTGGACATCCGCGCCATCGTCTCCAACCACCGCGATTTCTACCAGCTGGCGGCCAGCTACAACGTGCCGTTCCACCACATCCCGGTGACCGGCGCCACCAAGGCCCAGGCCGAGGCCCGCGCGCACGAGGTGATCCAGGGCGAGAACGCCGAGCTGGTGGTGCTGGCGCGCTACATGCAGATCCTGTCGGACGACCTGTGCCGCAAGCTGTCCGGCCGGGCCATCAACATCCACCACTCGTTCCTGCCCAGCTTCAAGGGTGCCAAGCCCTACTACCAGGCGCACGACCGCGGCGTGAAATTGATCGGCGCCACGGCGCACTACGTGACAGCCGATCTGGACGAAGGTCCCATCATCGAGCAGGACGTGGCCCGTGCCGACCACAGCAAGACCGTGGAAGACCTGACGGCCATGGGCCGCGACACCGAGAGCCAGGTGCTGGCGCGCGCGGTCAAGTGGCACAGCGAGCACCGCGTGCTGCTGAACGGCCACAAGACCGTGATCTTCAAGTAGCGGGGGAACCCCAGTCGGCCATGCGCTCGCCCAGGCGGACCGCGCGGGCCGGCGCCCAGTCAGCGTTGAAGGCCAGCGGCCCCTGTGGGAACAGCATGACCACGGTGGATCCGAGCAGGAAGCGCCCCATCTCCTCGCCCTGGCGCAGCGTGACGGACTCTCTGCCCTCGTAGCGCCATTCGCGCAACTCGCCCAGGCGCGGTGGGTTCACCACCCCGTGCCACACCGTCGCCATGCTGCCGACGATGGTGGCACCCACCAGCGTCAGCACGAACGGGCCATGGGCCGTCTCGAACACGCAGACGACGCGCTCGTTGCGCGCGAACAGGCCCGGCACGCCGCGCGCCGTCGTCGGATTGACGGAGAACAGCTCGCCCGGCACGTAGACCATGCGTGTGAGCCGCCCGTCGCAGGGCATGTGGATGCGGTGGTAGTCGCGCGGGCTCAGGTACAGCGTGGCGAAACTGCCATGGCGGAAATACTCGGCCAGCGCCGCATCACCCCCGACCAGCGCACGCGTGGAATAGGCATGCCCCTTGGCCTGGAAGATCTGGTCGTCCTCGATGCGGCCGAACTGGCTGATGGCGCCATCGACCGGGCAGACCAGATCGGCCTGCGCCAGCGGCCGCACGCCGTCCTTGAGCGCCCGCGTGAAGAACTCGTTGAAGCTGAGGTAGGACGCGATGTCTGGATCGGCCGCCTCGGCCATGTCGACGCCGTACTTGTTGACGAACCAGCGGATCAGCGCCGTGGTGCGCGCGCCGCGCCGGGCCGATGCGACCCGCCCTGCGAACCGCGTCAGACGGTGCTTGGGCAGCAGGTATTGCGGCAGGACGGCAAGGCGATCGGACAAGTGGGCACTCTCTTTGGCGTGGGTCTTCGAGTGTAGCTGGGGCACCTGGGCACCACGTAGGCCGGCGGCTGCAACGACAATCGGACGATGGCTGCCACCGCCCGCATTCCGCCGATCCAGTGCCTGCTGACCTTCGAGGCGTTGGCGCGCCTGCGCAGCGTGACACTGGCGGCCGACGAGTTGTGCGTCACGCCCAGCGCCGTCAGCCACCGCGTGCGCCAGCTGGAGCAAAGCATCGGTACCAAGCTGTTCGGCCGCGCCGACTTCTCGCTGACCACAGAGGGCAGCGAGTACCTCGCCCATGTGCGCGAGGGCCTGGCCATGCTGGGCCGCTTCCCGGGCGCCCAGCCGGCGCCGGGCAAGCGCAAGCTGCGCCTGGCCGTGACGCCGACCTTCGCGCGCGCCATCCTGATCCCGCGGCTGCGCCAGTTCACCGAGGCCTACCCCGAGATCGACCTGCTGTTGCAGGTCAGCATCCCGCTGCTGGACGTGGTGGCCGAGGATGCCGACCTGATGGTGCGCTTCGGCGCCGGCCGCTATGCCGATGTCGAGCACTTGCTGCTCGCGCGCGACGAGGTCACGCCGCTGGCCGCACCGAGCTACCTGCGCGAAGCCGGCGGCCCCTTCACCCAGGCTGAAGACCTGGAAGGCCAGCGCCTGCTGCGTTCGGCATTGGACCCTTGGCGCACCTGGTTCGCGGCCCGCAAGCTGGACTGGCCCGAGCCCGGCGAAGGTTCGCAGTTCAACGACGTGGGCCTCATGTGCGATGCCGCCGCCGCGGGCATGGGCATCGCTCTGGTGCGGCTGAAGCTGGCCGCGCCCTGGCTCGACAGCGGCGCGCTGGTGCGCCTGGGCACCACGCCCGCCTTCACCGACAGCGTGCCCAGCCCGCACGCGCACTACCTGTGCTGGCGCACCGGCACGATGGACCGCTGGGAGTGCGCGGCCTTCTCCGACTGGCTGCGCCAGGCGCTGGCCTGAAGCCGCTTCACGCGGCGCTTGAACATTCCTCAGCCTGGCCGCGAGCGGCTGGCTTAAAGTCTGCCGGCCCCACGAAAGACACCATGGCCGCCACTGCCCCGCCCCCTGCCGATACCCTGGCCGCACTGCGCCGCGTGCTGCCCGCGCACGCGCTGCTGTCGCAGCCCGAAGACACCACGCCCTACGAATGCGACGGCCTCACGGCCTACCGCCAGCGCCCCATGGCCGTGGCGCTGCCCGAAACGTATGAACAAGTGCAGGCCGTGCTCAAGACCTGCCACGCGCTGGGCGTGCCCGTGGTCGCGCGCGGCGCCGGCACCGGCCTGTCCGGCGGCGCCATGCCGCACGCCCAGGGTGTGACGCTCTCCATGGCCAAGTTCAACCGCATCCTCAAGATGGACGCGGTGAGCCGCACGGCCGTCGTGCAATGCGGCGTGCGCAACCTGGCCATCAGCGAAGCGGCGGCGCCGCACGGCCTGTACTACGCGCCCGACCCCTCCAGCCAGATCGCTTGCACCATCGGCGGCAACGTGGCCGAGAACTCGGGCGGCGTGCATTGCCTGAAGTACGGTCTCACGGTGCACAACGTGCTGCAGATCAGCGGCTTCACCGCCGAGGGCGAGCCCGTCACCTTCGGCAGCGCAGCGCTGGACACGCCTGGCCTGGACCTGCTGGCGCTGGCCATCGGCTCCGAAGGCATGCTGGCCGTGGCCACCGAGGTCACCGTCAAGCTGGTGCCCAAGCCGCAACTGGCGCGCTGCATCATGGCCAGCTTCGACGACATGCGCAAAGCCGGTGACGCGGTCGCCGCCGTGATCGCGGCCGGCATCATCCCGGCCGGGCTGGAAATGATGGACAAGCCCATGACCGCTGCTGTGGAAGACTTCGTGCGCGCCGGCTACGACCTCACGGCCGAGGCCATCCTGCTGTGCGAGAGCGACGGAACGCCCGAGGAGGTCGAGGAAGAGATCGGCCGCATGAGCGCGGTGCTGCGCGAATGCGGCGCAACCGCCATCACGGTGAGCCAGAACGAGGCCGAGCGCCTGCGCTTTTGGAGCGGCCGCAAGAACGCCTTCCCCGCTTCGGGCCGCATCAGCCCCGACTACATGTGCATGGACTCGACCATCCCGCGCAAGCGGCTGGCCGACATCCTGCTGGCGATCGCCGAGATGGAGAAGAAGTACGGCCTGCGCTGCGCCAACGTGTTCCACGCGGGCGACGGCAACCTGCACCCGTTGATCCTGTTCGATGCCAACGACCCGGACCAGCTGCACCGCTGCGAGCTGTTCGGCGCCGACATCCTGGAGACCAGCGTGGCCATGGGCGGCACCGTGACCGGCGAGCACGGCGTGGGCGTGGAGAAGCTCAACAGCATGTGCGTGCAGTTCTCCGCCGAGGAGAACGCGCAGATGTTCGGCATCAAGCACGCCTTCGACCCCAAGGGCCTGCTGAACCCCGGCAAGGTGATCCCCACGCTGAACCGCTGCGCCGAGTACGGAAAGATGCTGGTGCGCGGCGGCAAGATCGCGCATCCGGATCTGCCGCGCTTCTGATCTGCTCAATGCGTTGAGTTAAATTACTCAGTCCATTGAGTAAATCATCTCAATGCATTGAGTAATTTCAGATGCCCCTTCAAATCCAGCGCGCAGCACTGCCCGCTTTTGTCGAACGCCTGCGCGAGCCGCGCCGTCTGCTGCAGGTACTGGCCGGCCCACGCCAGGTGGGCAAGACCACGCTGGTGCGCCAGGCACTGGCCGCACTGGCAGACGAGCGCATCGCGCAGCACAGCGTCAGCGCCGACAGCCCGGGCCTGCAAGGCGCCAGCTGGCTGGCCACGCAATGGGAAACCGCGCGCGGCTTGGCTGCACAGGCCGGTGCCTGCGTGCTGGTGCTCGACGAAGTGCAGAAGCTCCCCGGGTGGACCGAGGAGGTCAAGCGTCTGTGGGACGAAGACACGGCCGCCGGCCGCGACGTGCGCGCCGTGGTGCTCGGCTCGGCCCCGCTGCTCATCGCGCGCGGCCTCACCGAGAGCATGGCCGGCCGCTTCGAGATCACCCGCCTGGGCCACTGGCGCTACACAGAGATGCGCGAGGCCTTCGATTTCACGCTGGAGCAATACATCTTCTTCGGCGGCTACCCGGGTGCGGCGCCACTGGTGCACGACGAGACCCGCTGGGCCGCCTACATCCGCGACGCGCTGATCGAGACCACCATCAGCAAGGACGTGCTGCTCATGGCCCCGGTGCAAAAGCCCGCGCTGCTGCGCCGGCTGTTCGACCTGGCCTGCCGCTACAGTGGCCAGATGCTCAGCTACCAGAAGATGATGGGCCAGCTGGCCGATGCCGGCAACACCACCACGCTGGCGCACTACCTGCAGCTGCTGGAAGGCGCCGGCATGGTCTGCGGACTGCAGAAATACTCCGGCCAGGCGCTGCGCCAGCGCGCCTCCAGCCCGAAGCTGCAGGTCTACAACACGGCGCTGATGGGCGCGCTGGCCGTGGCCGAAGGCTGGGGTTTCGCGCAGCTGCGCGCCACGCCCGAGCAGTGGGGCCGCCTGGTGGAAAGCGCCGTCGGCGCCGAACTGCTGGCGCGCCGGCTCACGCACAGCAGCACGCAGCCTGCGCTGTACTACTGGCACGAGGCCGGCCGTGAGGTCGACTACGTGCTGCCCGATGGGCGGGAACTGTTCGCGCTGGAGGTCAAGAGCGGCCGGCAACGCGGCAACGTGTCCGGGCTCGACGCGTTCCGCACGGCGTATCCGGCAGCCAGGCCGCTGGTCGTCGGTACTGGCGGCCTCGACCTCCACCACTGGTTCACCACACCATGATCCCCCTGCGCGGTCTCGCCTGGCTGCTGGCGCTGCAATCGCTGGGCGAGCTGCTGGCGCGCGGCCTGCACCTGCCGTTTCCCGGCCCCGTCATCGGCATGGTGCTGCTGCTCGTGGCCCTGCGCTGGGAACCGGTGCGCACGCCGGTCGCGGCCTGCGCCGATTTCCTGCTGTCGCACCTGTCGCTGCTGTTCGTGCCGGTCGGCGTCGGCGTGATCGTGCACCTGCCGTTGCTGGCGCAGTACGGCGGCCGCATGCTGGTCGTGCTGGTGCTGTCGACCTGGGTGGGCCTGGCCGTCACGGCGCTGGTGCTGTACGTCGGGCGCCAGCGCCCGCCGAAGTGAGGAAACGCCATGGCGCAGTTCGTCGAACTCTGGGTCTACCTCTCCGCCTCGCCGCTGTTCGGGCTGACGGCCACGCTCGTGGTGTATGTGCTGGCGCAGGCCGCCTATGCCCGCCTCGGCCATGCGCCCTGGGCCAATCCGGTGCTGTGGAGCGTGGTGTGCATCGGCGCCGTGCTGCTGGCCACGCGCCTGCCCTACCCCACCTATTTCGCGGGGGCGCAGTTCATCCACTTCCTGCTGGGGCCGGCCGTGGTGGCGCTGGGCTGGCCGCTGTGGCAGCGCCGCGCCGAACTGCGCGCGCGCTGGGGCCGGCTGCTGCTGGCCGCATTGGCTGGGGGTGGGGCGGCCAGCGCCACGGCCGTGGCGCTGGGCCGTGCGCTCGACCTGCCGGCCGATGTGGTGCTGTCGATGGCGCCCAAGTCGGTCACCGCGCCGGTGGCCATGGGGGTGGCACAGGCCATCGGCGGCATTCCGGCGCTGGCGGCGGTGTTCGCGGTGCTGACCGGGCTGGTCGGTGCGTTGAGCGGCAAGTACCTGTTCGACGGGCTGCGCATCGCGCGCGACCCGACCGGCTGGCGTGCGCGCGGCTTTGCGCTCGGCACCGCGGCCCACGGCATCGGCGCGGCCCGGGCGCTGCAGGTCGATGCCGATGCGGGCGCCTACGCCGGCTTGGCGCTGGGCCTGCAGGTGGTGCTGGCCTCGCTGCTGATTCCGCTGGCGTTCCGCTGGTTGTGAGCGTCAGGCGGCGCGCGCCGCGTGCAGCACGTCGCGCGTGCGCAGCGCTTCCTGCCGCGCAGCGGCGGCGAAGTCGTCGCCAGACGACGCATAGAGGATCGCGCGCGAAGAGCTGACCACCACCGGCCCCGTGGTGTGCGTGGCGTCGCCACGCCAGGCGGCACGCACCGTGGCCACGGCATCGCCGCCCTGTGCGCCCACGCCCGGGATCAGCAGCGGCAGCGTGGGCGCCAGCGCACGCACGCGCTCCAGTTCCGACGGATAGGTCGCGCCGACCACCAGGCCCAGCTGCCCGTTGCGGTTCCACGGGCCCTGTGCCAGTTGCGCGATGTGCTCGTACAGGCGCGGCTGGCCATCGACGCTGGCCAGGCTCTGGTTCTGCAGGTCGTCGCCGCCGGGGTTGGAGGTGCGGCACAGCAGGAAGGCGCCCTTGCCCTCGCGCCGCAGGTAGGGCTCGACCGAGTCGAATCCCATGAAGGGCGACAGCGTGACCGCGTCGGCGCCGTAGCGCTCGAAGGCTTCGATGGCGTACTGCTCTGCCGTGGAGCCGATGTCGCCGCGCTTGGCGTCCAGGATCACGGGCACGTGCGGCGCGGCGCGGCGGATGTGGGCGATCAGGCGTTCGAGCTGGTCCTCGGCGCGGTGCGCAGCGAAGTAGGCGATCTGTGGCTTGAAGGCGATGGCCAGGTCGGCCGTGGCGTCGACGATGGCGGCGCAGAAATCGTGGATGCGGCTGGCGTCGCCGCGCAGCGCGGCGGGGAAACGGGCTGGGTCGGGGTCCAGGCCCACGCAGAGCAGCGAGCCATTGCGCTGCTCGGCACCGCGCAGCATGTCGAGGAAAGTCATGCGGCGATTCTACGAACCGGGCCCGCTACCATCGACCGCCTATGCAAGCATTGAGCACGAGACAAGCCGCCATGCTGGTGGCGCTCACCCTCGTCTGGGGGCTGAACTGGCCGGTCATGAAGATCGGCGTGACGGGCTACCCGGCGATCACCTTCCGCGTCATCTCGCTATGGATCGGCGCGCCGCTGCTGGGGCTGGGCCTGCTCGCGCTGCGCACGCCGCTGGCGGTTCCGCGCAAGTACTGGGGCGAGCTGTTCTGGCTCGGCGTGACCAACATGTTCGTCTGGCACGCACTGATGGTGCTGGCGGTGCAGGCGCTGTCCAGCGGGCGCGCGGCCATCCTGGGCTATTCGATGCCGATCTTCTCGGCCGTGTTCGGCGCGCTGTTCTTCGGCGAGCGGCTGCGCGCCCGCGCCTGGGCTGGTGTGGCTGCGGCCGCGCTGGGGGTGCTGCTGCTGCTCTGGCATGAACTGTCCAACATGGCGGGCCGGCCGCTGGGCGTGCTGCTGGCCCTGGTGGGCGCAGCGACCTGGGCCATCGGCACGCAGAAGATGCGGCGCCACACCATCCCGGTCTCCACGCCCGCGCTGGTGTTCTGGATGACCGCCATGAGCATGGTCATCATGACCGTGCTGGCCTGGCTGTTCGAGCGCGAGCGCTGGACCGCGCCGACACCGCCGGTCTGGGGCGCCATCCTCTACAACGGCGTGCTGATCTTCGCGCTGGCGCAGGTGGTCTGGTTCTCGCTGGCACGCGCACTGCCGCCCGTGGCCTCCACGCTGGGGGTGATGCTGATCCCCATCCTCGGCGTGTTCAGCGGCGCCTGGTGGCTGGGCGAAGCGCTGCACTGGCAGGACTGGGCCGCGATGGGCCTCATGGTGGTGGCGATCGCCTCGGTGCTGTGGCCAGCCCGGCGCGCCCTTACAGAGACTTGATCGTCTCCATGGCCAGGCACAGGTCGGCCCAGGCCTTGGCCTTCTCGGGCAGGCTGCGCAGCAGATAGGCCGGGTGGTAGCTCACGACCACGGGCACGCCCTCGTAGCGGTAGACCTTGCCGCGCAGCCGGCCCAACGGCTGGGTCTGCACGTCCGGCACGCTGCCGGCCAGCAGCGACTGCACGGCGAAGCGGCCCACGGCCAGGATGATCTTGGGCTGCAGCAGCGCGATCTGGCGCTTGAGGAAGGGCTCGCACTGCGCGACCTCGTCGAGCGCCGGATTGCGGTTGCCGGGCGGGCGGCACTTGAGCACGTTGACGATGAAGGCCGCCTGCGCGCCCTGCACCTCGCCATGGCGGCTCACGCCGACGGCGCGCAGCATGTTGTCCAGCAGCTTGCCGGCCTGGCCGACGAAGGGCTCGCCGCGCAGGTCTTCCTGCTCGCCGGGCGCCTCGCCGACGATGAGCCAGTCGACGCGCGGCGGCGCATCGGCCTGGGGCGCGGCGGGGCCGACGCCGAACACGGTGTTCTTGCGCGTGTCACAGAGCTTGCAGGCCACGCAGCCGGCCACGGACTGCTGCAACGTGGCCCAGTCCATGGCGGCGATGGCGGCGGCGCGGCCGTCGTCGACCTGGGCCGCAGCGGGCCGCGGCGCTGCTGCCGCAGGGGCGGCCGCAGCCACGGCAGGCGCCGGCCGCGCGACCACGGGCGGCGGCGCGACGGGCGCGGCAAGGGGTGCAGCCTGGGCCGCAAGCGGCGCTGCGGCCACCGCCTGCGGCGCCTGCGGCCACCAGACGCGCACATGCATCTCTTCCAGCATGGCGCGCTGGCGCGCATCGAGTTCGAGGGCCATCAGCAGCGCGCGCTCACAGTGGCAGACTCATGACGATGGCGTCTTCGCGCTTGAACGCCGACTCCGGGTAGTAGCCCTTGCGCTGGCCCACGCGCCGAAAGCCGTAGGCCGCGTAGATCTGGAATGCGCGCAGGTTGCTCACGCGCACCTCCAGCCAGAGCCACTGCGCGCGCTGGCCGCGCGACCACAGGCACAGCGCATCGAGCATCAAGCGGGCCCAGCCGCGGCGCTGGTGCGTGGGCGCCACGGTGATGTTGAGCAGGTGCACCTCGTCCACGCCCTTCATGGCGATGAAGTAGCCCAGCACCTCGTTGTCGCCGAGCAGCACCTGGGCCTGGTAGCCGGACGCCAGTGCGTCTTGGAAGTTGCGGCGCGTCCACGGGTGGGTGTAGGCCTGCTGTTCGATGGCGACCACTGCCGACAGCCAATGTTCGGTCATGGGCTCGAAACGGGCCTCGCCCGTCAGTTCCGGCAATGCGCTCATGGGGCAGCCGCCTTCTCGGCCATGCGCTCCGCGGTGGTCTTGGCCACCTTGTTGCGCACATAGCGGGGCAGCGCCTGCTCGGCCGGCACGGCAAGGCCTGCGGCCAGCAACTGTGGCGCCACCCGCAGCATGGCGGTGGCCAGTGGCAACACCGCCACGCCCGGCGCACCGGCCAGCCGCGCGCCGTAGGCTGCACCCGCATTGCCGGCCAGCGTCCAGCCGTCGGGCACGGCCAGCGCCTCGGGCGCCAGCAGGTCGAAATCGCCTTCCTGCAGCCAATGGCCGTCCACGAAGCGGTAGTGGCCGGCGTAGACCTCGTTCATGCGGGCGTCCAGCGCCGCCACGACCTGGGTCAGGCCGGCCACATGCCGCGCCTCGTCGGCCACGGCCAGCAGCGTATCGACCGGCAGCAGCGGCACGCCTTCCGGGCGCGTGGCCCGTGTGCCGAACGCCAGACCCTGGGCCACCGAACAGGCGGTGCGCAAGCCCGTGAATGAGCCCGGCCCGCAGCCGAATGCGATGGCATCGAGCTGCGCCAGCGCCAGGCCAGCCTGGTGCAGCAGGTCCAGAACCATCGGCAGCAGCGTGGAGGACGCCTGCGCACCGCCGGGGCCGCTGCTCTCCAGCACGCGCGCGCCGTCGCAAACGGCGACCGACAGGCTTTCGGTGCTGGTGTCGAATGCCAGCAGGCGCAGGCTGGGAGAAACGGAAAGCATGGGCAGGATTATCCGATGGGCCGCCGGTAGACTCGCCCGCCATGCGCTTGCCCCTGTCCCGGCTGGTCCCGCTGCTGGCGGGTTGGATGTTGAGCCTGCCGGGCGGGGCCGCCGCGCCTGGTGCCGAACGCCCGTTGCCGCCGGCGGTGGCCACAGCGCTGGCCCAGGCCAAGGTGCCGCGCGACGCCGTCGCCTTCCTCGTGCAACCACTGGACGGTGCCGCCCCGCGGCTGGCCCACCGCGTGGACGCGCCCATGAACCCGGCCTCGGTCATGAAGATGGTCACCACGCTGGCCGCCCTGGACCAACTGGGCCCGGCCTTCACCTGGAAGACACGCTTCTATGCCGATGGCGCCGTGGCCGATGGCGTGCTGCATGGCAACCTGTACATCGAGGGCGGCGGCGATCCCAAGCTCGTGCTCGAACGCGTGGACAGTGCCTTCCGCGCGCTGCAGGCGGCCGGCGTGCGCCAGGTGCGCGGCGACATGGTGCTGGACAACGGCATCTTCGAGGTGCCGGCGCACGACCCGGCCGCCTTCGACAACGAGCCCCTGCGCCCCTACAACGTCGCGCCCGACGGGCTGCTGGTCAACTTCAAGGCATTGATCCTGCGCTTCACGCCGCAGGCCGACGGCACCGCACTGGTGACGAGCGAGCCGCCGCTGACCGGGGTGGCCGTGCCGGACGCCGTACCGTTGGCCCGCGGCCAGGCCTGCGGCGACTGGCGCAGCGCCCTGCAAGCCGATTTCTCCGATCCCAACGCCGTGCACCTGCAGGGCAGCTTCCCCGCCCGCTGCGGCGAGCGCGACTGGGCCGTGGCCTACGTGGAGCCGTCCAGCTATGCGCAGCGCGCGCTGCTCGCCTTGTTCCGCGCGGCTGGCGGCCAACTGGACGGCGGCGCCCGCCAGGGCCGCCGGCCGGCCAGCGCCCGCCTGCTGCTGGAAGCGCCCTCGCTGCCGCTGGCCGAGGTCATTGCCGATGTGAACAAGCGCAGCAACAACGTGATGGCCCAGCAACTGCTGCTGACGCTGGCGGCCCAGCGGCGGCTGCCAGCGCGCATGGAGGACGGACGCGAAGCCATCGCCGCCTGGTGGCTCCGATTCGTCGGCAGCGCCACGCCAGGGCCCGTGCTGGAGAACGGCGCAGGCCTGAGCCGCGACGAGCGCATCAGCGCAAGCGCGCTGGCGCGCATGCTGGCGCGTGCCAGCCGGCATGCCGAGGCCACCACCTACCTGCAGTCGCTGTCGCTGGCCGGCGTCGACGGCACGACCGAACGCATGCGCGAGCGCGGACTGACCAACGTGGTCGGAAATGCCTGGCTCAAGACCGGCTCGCTGCGCGACGTGGCATCCGTTGCAGGTTACGTGCGGGGCCGCAGCGGGCAGCGTTACGTGGTCGTGGCCATGGTCAACCATGCCAGTGCGCCGGCCGCGCGGCCGGCGCTGGATGCCTTGCTGGAATGGGCTGCCGACGACGACCGGTGACGGCCTAATGCATGCAAACGCCCGATGACAAGGGAATTTGCACATCTTCTTTGGTCGACTTGCATGCTCTTTCGTTCAAAAATCGCCCGCGAAAGCGTGTCTGGCTGTAAATTTTGTGAGCGGGTCCGCGCACATGCACTGGCCGCTTGCATCAAGCCGTTGAAAGGAATTCCATGCAATTGAAGAAGACTTGCCTCGCCGTGCTCGCGGCCCTTGCGCTGGCCGCCTGCGGCGGTGGTGATGACGGTCCGACCTACAGCCGGCTGGTGTCGTTCGGCGACAGCCTGTCCGACGTGGGCAGCTACAAGACGCCGGGCATCGCAGCCCTGGGCGGCGGCAAGTACACGGTGAATGGCGGGGGGAACGAGATCTGGATCGAGCAGTTGTCGGTGCAACTGGGGCTGGCAGCACCCTGCGCAGCGCAGACCGGTCTCGAAGCCACCGGCATCTTCGCGGCACTCGCGGCGGCGATCACCAACCATGCGGGCTGCACCGCCTATGGCCAAGGTGGCTCGCGCGTCACCAATCCAGTCGGCCCCTGGAACAAGGCATTGCTGACGATTCCAGGCGAACAGACCCAGTTCCAGGGTCAACTGGGCCAGCTGACGGTTCCTGTGGTCCAGCAGATCGCAAACCACCTGGCGGCCTCTGGCGGCAGCTTCACGGGCAAGGAACTCGTGACGGTGCTGGCGGGCGCCAACGATGTTTTCGTCGCGACCGATGAACTCGCTGCCGTTGGCGCTGCTGCTGCAGCAGCAGCGACGCCGACCGCTACGTCGCCCGCACAGGTGGCTGCGGCAGTCCAGGCGGCCGTGCAGTCCGCCGCCCCCACGGCGATCGCCGCAATGGCCCAAGCCGGCACCGAACTCGCGGTGCAGATCAAGACCCAGATCGTCGCCAAAGGCGCCAAACGCGTCATAGTGTTGAACCTGCCCAACATCAGCAAGACGCCTGCAACGCTGGAAGCCGAAGAAGCCCTGCCGGGTTCGCAACAACTGGTCGATCTGATGACCACGACCTTCAATGCCGCGCTCAAGGCCGGGCTCGACGGCACGGCCGAGGTGTTGCAGATCGACTTCTATGCCCAGAACTCCCAGCACTCTGTCACGCCAGCCGCATTTGGACTCACCAATGCGAACACCCCCGCCTGCACCAACACCTTCCCTGACGCACCGGGCTTCCTCGCCCCTTCGCTGACCTGCACCACCGCCACGACGCTGGTCAACTCCTCGCGCTAC
Organism: Pseudorhodoferax soli; assembly: GCF_003337555.1. GTDB lineage: Bacteria > Pseudomonadota > Gammaproteobacteria > Burkholderiales > Burkholderiaceae_C > Pseudorhodoferax > Pseudorhodoferax soli. The sequence continues at coordinate 377,929 of NZ_QPJK01000004.1, forward strand.
CTGTTCGCCGACACCGTGCACCCGACGCCGTACGGGCACACCCTGGTGCGCGACATGGCCTTCGAAGCGCTGAAGGCCAAGGACTGGCTCTGAACCTCCAGCCAGCCCAAAACAAAAGAGCCCCGCGGGGCTCTTTTTCATTCTTGTCCTGGCGTACTCACCAGCGGTTGTTGATCCGACCGTAGGCGTACGTGCCGAACTGGCGCTGCAGATTCGGCGTGGTGTACAGCTTGTCCGCGAACATGTAGCTGTTGTACGTGACGCCGGAAGCGATGGTGCCGGTCGTGCACAGCGACGAGTTGATCTCGTTGCTGCCGATGCCGATGCCTGCACCCGCATCCGCCGACGTGCAGGCGACGTTGACCGAATTGTTCAGGCCAAAGCTCGAAATGGTGTCCTTGTCGGCCGCGAGGTTGAAGTAGTAGGCCGCGTCCACGTACAGCACGGTTTCACCCAGGTCGACCACGGAAACCAGGAATGCAGAGTTGAAGGCCTGGCTGGCGCTTTCGATGGCAGAGGCCTGGCCAGAAGCCTGGGCCCAGGGCGTGATGCCGAGGTTCATGGTGCCGACCACCACCACGTGTTTTGCGCCGGATGCGACCAGGTTCCGCGCCACGGTGCCGAGCGCCTTGCCCGCCGTGTCCGCGTTCTTCACGAACTCGTCCTGCGTCTGGGTGCCGGCCAGGAAGGCCTTGGCCTGCGCCAGCACATCGGCCATGCCGCCGTTGACGATGACCAGGTCGCTCTCCGCATAGGTGTTGCCTGCGGCCAGGAAGGCGGCGGCCTGTTCGGTCACGGTCAAGGTGTCGGAACTGCCCAGCAGGTCGGGCTTTTCCACCACGCGGGCACCGTTCCTGGCGTAGCCGGTTCCGCCAGCGTTCGAGGCGGTGATGGTGATGCCGTACTCCGCGGCCACCTGCGCCAGCCAGTGGTTGGTCGTGCCGTCGTTGACGGTGTACCTGTTGCCGCTGGATTGCCCCACATCGGAGAAGGCGTCGCCAAAGGAAATCAGACGGCTGGGCTTCAGCTCCGACTCGGTGGTGCTCGATCCGCAGGCGCTCAGCAACACGGCCGAGGCACCCAGGGCCACGGCGGCCAGGGCGCGCCGCCAGGAAATTCGACTCATCGGTCTCTCCAGAAAAAGTTGCGGGAGTGTACGACCGCGGTCAGGCAGCTGCCGCACGTTGCAAACGGTCACGTATACCCGCCCACGCGTCATCGGACGGGGGCATTTCCACCCAGATCAGGCGCACGCCTGTCGCGTCGAGCTCGCGCAGCACGGCGAACAGTTCGCGCGCCGCACCGGCCGCGTCGGCCGGCATGCGCCGCACCAGAACGCGGCGCGAAGGACTGCGCAGGGCGGTGCGCGCATAGACCGCCACGGTGGGCGTGGCATCCACGGCCGCATCCAGCTCCGTGCCCAGCACCTGCAGCGCGGCCTGCAAGGCGGCAGCGTCCATCAGGCGCACGCTGGCCTGCGGCGCGTAGTGCGCAGCCAGGGTGCCCGAAGCGCGCGGGTCGGCCGCCAGCTCGTCCTTGCCGCGCACGGGCTGGCCGCAGACGGCCTCGATCTGCTCGCGGCTGATGCCGCCGGGGCGCAGCAACACCGGCACGCCGCGCGTCGCGTCGACGATGGTCGATTCGATGCCGACATCGCAGGCGCCACCGTCCAGCACCAGCAGGCCCTCGCCGAACTCCGAGGCCACGTGTGCCGCCGTGGTCGGGCTCACGCGGCCGAACTGGTTGGCGCTTGGCGCCGCCACGCCGGCCACACCCAGCTCGGCGGCGGCGCGGAACACGGCCTGGGCCACGGGATGGGAGGGGCAGCGCAGGCCGATGGAGTCCTGTCCGCCGGCCGCCTTGGCGCCCACGGCGCCGCGCCGCGGCAGGATCAGCGTGAGCGGACCGGGCCAGAAGCGCCGGATCAGCGCTTCGGCCCATGCCGGCCAGTCCTGCGCGAAGTGCGCGAGCGCGGGCGGCAGGCCGCCGGCATCGCCAGGCGCGACGTGCACGATCAGCGGGTGGTCGGCCGGGCGGCCCTTGGCGACGTAGATCTTGTCCACGGCCGCGTCGTTGCCCGCGTCGGCCGCCAGGCCGTAGACGGTTTCGGTCGGCAGGCCCAGCAGCTCGCCGGCGGCCAGCGTCTGGGCCGCGCGCGCGATGGCACCCGGTTCGGCAGCAGCAAGGATCATGGTCAGAACGGCGCGATGCCCAGGATGGCGGCCACCCGCAACGCGGTGGCGCGCACCGCCTCGGGCGTGGCGCCCGTCACGTTCAGGTGGCCCATCTTGCGGGCGCGCGCGGCCTTGAGCTTGCCGTACAGGTGCAGGTGCACCCCAGGCAGGGCCAGCACGGCATCCCAGGGCGGCGTGACAGCCTCTGCGCTCACCTGAGCCCGCTGCCCATTGGCGTCGAACCACAGGTCGCCGAGCAGGTTCAACATGACGGAGGGGCTGTGCAGGCGCGGCGCGACCAGCGGCAGGCCGGCCAGCGTGCGCACCTGCAGATCGAACTGCGAGACGTCGCAGGCGTCGATGCTGTAGTGGCCGCTGTTGTGCGGGCGCGGCGCGATCTCGTTCACGACGAGGCGGCCGTCCTGCAGCACGAAGAACTCCACGCACAGCACGCCCACGTAGGCCAGGCCCTCGGCCACGGCGCGCGCGGCGGCGACGGCCTTCTCGCAGATGGCGGCCGGCAGCACACCCTCGTGCACGGTGGTCACGGCCAGGATGCCATCGCGGTGCAGGTTGTGCTGCACCGGAAAGTTCACCATGGCACCGTCACGGCCACGCGCCACGATGACCGAGCATTCGTCGGCCAGCGGCAGCATCTGCTCGAGCACGCAGGGCACGCGCTGCAGGCGCGCCCAGGCGGCCGCCAGCTCTTCGCGCGTGCGCACCCGCGCCTGGCCCTTGCCGTCGTAGCCCATGCGCGCGGTCTTGAGAATGCCTGGCAGGAGCTGGGCACCGACCCGCTCGAGCGAGGCCTGGTCCGTGATCTCGGCATAGGGCGCGCAGGGCACGCCGATGCGCGTGAAGTGCGCCTTCTCGGCGCTGCGGTCCTGGGCGATGGCCACGGCTTCGGCCGCGGGGGCCACGGGCCGCTGCGCCGCCAGCTGCGCCAGTGCGGGCGCAGGCACGTTCTCGAACTCGGTGGTCACGGCATCGCACAGGCGCGCCAATTCGGCCAGACCCTGGGCATCCAGGTAATCGGTCTGCACATGGTGGTGGCTCACGCGCCCCGCGGGGCTGGACGCATCCGGGTCCAGCACGGCCGTGAAGTAGCCCATGCTCTGCGCCGCGTGCACGAACATGCGGCCCAGCTGGCCGCCGCCCATCACGCCCAGCGTGGCGCCGGGCAACAAGGGGGGCTGCGTCATACCGGGGGCAGCGTCATGGCCTGGGCGGCCGCGGTCTGCTCGGCGCGGAAGGCATCGAGCCTGGCGCGCAAGGCCGGGTCGTTCACGGCCAGCATGGCGACGGCGAACAGCGCCGCATTGGCGGCCCCGGCCACCCCGATCGCGAAAGTGGCCACCGGGATGCCCTTGGGCATCTGCACGATGCTGTGCAGTGAATCCACACCCTGCAGGTGCCGGCTGGCCACGGGCACGCCCAGCACGGGCACCGTGGTCTTGGCCGCCAGCATGCCGGGCAGGTGGGCAGCACCGCCCGCGCCCGCGATGATGGCCGCCAGGCCGCGGCCGGCGGCGGCCTCGGCGTAGGCGAACATCTCGTCCGGCATGCGGTGGGCGGAGACCACCCGTGCTTCGTGTGCGATACCGAATTGCTGGAGAATCCCCACCGCATGCTGCATGGTGTCCCAGTCGCTGCTGGAGCCCATGACAATTCCAATTTGAACTGCGCTCATCGCGCAATTTTACTTTTCACCCCCAGGTTCTCCCGATGATTGACATCACTCTCGACAATTTCCAGGCCGACCTGATCGAAGCCTCCCTCCAGCAGCCGGTGTTGCTGGACATCTGGGCAGAATGGTGCGGCCCCTGCAAACAGCTGGGCCCGGTGCTGGAAAAGCTCGAGCGCGACTACGACGGCCGCTTCCTGCTGGCCAAGCTCGACGCCGACAAGGTGCCGCAGATCGCCCAGCAGCTGAGCCAGATGTTCGGCGTGCGCAGCATCCCGTTCTGTGTGATGTTCTCGGGCGGCCAGCCGGTGGACGGCTTCGTCGGGGCGGTGCCGGAGTCGCAGATCCGCGAGTTCCTGGACAAGCACGTGCCGGGCGAGGAGGAACTGGCCAGCGCCGACGAGGCCGAGGCCGCGCAAGAGCTGCTGGAAGCCGGCGATGCCGACGCCGCGCTGGTCAAGCTGCAGGAAGCGCTGGCCGTGAACCCGGCCAACGACGATGCCCGCTACGACTATGTGAAGCTGCTGATCTCCGCCGGCCACTTCGAGGATGCAGGCGCTGCGCTGCAGCCGGCGCTGGTGCAGATCCCGGTGCAGCTGCGCTTCGAGGCGCTGGCGCAATGGCGCGCGGCACTGGAGGCGGTGGCTGCCGACCCGCGCCGGGACTGGAGCGTGGAGCAGTTCGACGCCAAGATCGCCGAGAACAAGCGCGACTTCGACCTGCGCCTGGCCAAGAGCCGCGTGCTGCTGGCGCGTGGCGAACCCACCGCCGCCATGGAGGAGCTGCTGGAGATCGTCATGCGCGACAAGAAGTGGAGCGACGAGCTGCCGCGCAAGACCTACATCGCCATCCTGGAGCTGCTGACGCCGCCCAAGCCCAAGGCGGCGGCCGAGGCCGGCGGCAAGAGCGCCGGCGGCATCGAGCTGACCGGCAAGGCCGCCATGGCGGAAGACCCGCAGGCGGCGCTGGTCTCCAGCTACCGCCGCAAGCTCAGCATGGCGCTGAACTGATCAGCCGTTGAGGCGCTGCCAGGCTTCCTGGTACTTGGCAGCGGTCTTGTCGATCACCTCGCGCGGCAGCCGCGGCGCCGGTGGGGTCTTGTCCCAGGGCTTGCCGTTGATGCGCACCGATTCGAGCCAGTCGCGCACGAACTGCTTGTCGTAGCTGGGCGGATTGCTGCCTTCCTGCCAGCTCTCGGCCGGCCAGAAGCGCGAGGAATCCGGCGTCAGCACCTCGTCCATCAGGTGCAACGTGCCGGCATCGTCCAGGCCGAATTCGAACTTGGTGTCGGCGATGATGATGCCCTTGGTCCGGGCGATGGCACAGGCGGCCTCGTAGATCGCGATGCTGGTGTCACGGATCTTTGCGGCCAGTTCCGGGCCGACGATCTCGACCACCTTCTCGAACGTGATGTTCTCGTCGTGCGCCCCGGCCTCGGCCTTGTAGGCCGGCGTGAAGATCGGCGCGGGCAGCCGGCTCGCGTTCTGCAGGCCTGCCGGCAGCGGCACGCCGCAGACGGCCTGGCCTTCCTGGTATTCCTTCCAGCCGCTGCCGGCCAGGTACCCGCGCACCACGGCCTCCACGGGAATGGGCTTCAAGCGCTTGACCAGCATGGCGCGGCCCTGCACCTGCTCCACCTCGTCGGGCGCCACCACACTCTCGGGTGCATCACCGGTCAGGTGGTTGGGGCACAGGTGGCCGAGCTGGTCGAACCAGTACAACGCCATCTGCGTCAAGAGCGCGCCCTTGCCGGGGATGGGCTCGCCCATGATCACGTCGAAGGCGCTGATGCGGTCGCTGGCCACCATCAGGATGCGGTCGGTGCCGACAGCGTAGTTGTCGCGCACCTTGCCGCGGGCCAGCAGCGGCAGGGAAGTCAGCTTGGAGGTGTGCAGGGCAGAGGTCATGGTGCGGGCCGCAAGGCGTCGGAGAGTCGGGAAACGGGTCGTCGGCGATTGTCCACGACGGCGGCCGCCCAGAAAAAAGGCCGCGGATTCCGCGGCCTTGGCCTGGCGTGGTCGCCAGGGCTCAGGTGATCGATGCCTGGTAGATCGATTCGATGGCGCCGTCCAGCGCGCTGTTGTACTCGGCGTCGGACTGCTGGGCGGTCAGGCCTTCGGTCAGCGCGCGGCTGAAGCTGGCGATCACGCCGGGGTTCTTGGCCAGCATGGCGTTCGAGTCGGCACGGCTGTAGCCGCCCGACAGCGCCACCACGCGCACAACTTTGGGGTGCTTGACCAGGTCGCTGTAGAAGCCGTCCACAGTGGGGATGGTCAGCTTGAGCATGACCTTGGCATCGCCCGGCAGCGCGTCCAGGCGCTGGATGAAGCCGGCCTTGAGCAGCGCCTCGGCTTCCTTCTTGTCGGTGGCCTTGATGTTGACTTCGGGCTCGATGATGGGCATCAGGCCGCCCTTGAGGATCTGCAGGCCCACGGCGAACTGCTGGTCCAGCACAGCGGCGATGCCCTTGGCATTGGCGCTGTTGATGACCGAACGCATCTTGGTGCCGAAGATGCCCTTCTTGACCGCACGCGCCACCAGGGCGTCGAGCTCGGGCATGGGCTTCATGAGTTGCACGCCGTCGGCTTCGTCGGCCAGGCCCTTGTCGACCTTCAGGAAGGGCACGACCTGCTTCTTCTCCCACAGGTACTGGGCGGCGTCCATGCCGTCGAACTGGCGGTCCATCGTCATCTCGAACAGGATGGCGCCCAGCACGCGGCGGCCGTCGAAGGCCGGGCTGGTAACGATGCGGTTACGCATGGCATGCACCAGGTCGAACATCTGCGCGTCGCCGCTGTAGGTGGATTCATCCACGCCGTAAAGCTTGAGCGCCTTGGGCGTGCTGCCGCCGCTCTGGTCCAGAGCGGCGATGAAACCGTTGCCGGTGGAGACTTTGTTCAGCTGTTCCTGATTCACTGGTGACACCTTCTTGGGATGGGGGCCGGGGCGGCGGGGATGCACAAAACCGCGGAATTGTAGGGGGATGGCCGGCGAAATCCGGTGAAACCCGAGTGCCGCGGCTGGTAACCAGCCCGTAACCAACATCGGGGACGGACAGGACGCTGCGGCGCTGTCGGACAAGGGCGCGACCCGGCGCCGGTCTCAGCAATTTCTCCAAAGCCCAATTGCTGCACCGCACACCATTACGGACCCGAGCGCGCCCAGCGCTTTTTCTTTGCCAGGAGGATCCATCCGATGCCGTCGACCCGTCTCTCGCTCCGCCATGCCGCCATGGCCACCCTGCTCGCAGCACCGCTGCTGGCGTCGGCCCAGGTCACGCTCAAGCCCGACAACAAGTGGCGTTACCTCTTCACCGCCGGCGCCAATGCCGCCACCGGCAACAACGAATCGGTCGCCCTGAACCTGACCGGCGAGGCCGCGCGGGTGAGCGCGATCGACAAGTGGACCTTCCTGGGCCAGGGCGCCTACGCCCACAGCGATGGTGAGACGCAGACCGAGCGCTTCGCGCTGGGCACGCAGTACACGCGCGACCTGACGCCGGTGTGGTTCGGCTTCGGCTCGGCCGATGCCCTGCGCGACAAGCTGGCCAACCTCTCCTCGCGCATGTCGGTGGCCTCCGGTGTGGGCTACCACGTCATCAAGAACGAGCAGACCACCTTCGACGTGTCGGGCGGCCTGGGTTACAGCCGCGACCGCTTCATCGAGCCGACCGAGATCGACGGCAGCGTGAGCGACGGCTACGGCCGCCTGGAGCTGGTGCTGGCCGAAGAGTCCAACCACAAGCTGACGCAGACCACCAGCCTGCGCCAGCGTCTGGCGCTCTACCCCAACCTGCGCGACACAGGTGAATACCGCGCCAGCTTCGACACCAACGTCACGGTGGCGATGACCCAGTCCATGAACCTCACGGCCGGCCTCAGCGTGCGCTACAACAGCGACCCAGGCTCGGGCGTGAAGAAGACCGACGCGATGTTCGTGACCGGCGTGTCGTTCCGCTTCGACTGAGGCGCCTCAGCGCACCACGCAGATCTTGAGCATGTTGGTGCCGCCCGGGGCACCCATGGGCTCGCCGCAGGTGATGGTGTAGACGTCGCCGGTCTGCACGATGCCGCGCTTCTTGAGGTGGGACTCGGCCTGCTCGAGGGCCGTGTCGCGGTCGGTGTGGGAGTCCATCAGCAACGGACGCACATTGCGGTACAGCGCCAGCTTGCGCTGCGTGGCCAGGCGCGAGGTCAGCGCGTACATGGCGATGTGGGCGCGGTGCCGGCTCATCCAGAGCATGGTCGAGCCGGAATCGGTCAGCGCCACGATGGCCTTGGCGCCCACGTGGTGCGCGGTGAACAGCGCGCCCATGGCGATGGACTGGTCGATGCGCGCGTAGTGGCGCCCGCTGAAGTCGGCGTCCAGGTTCTTGTCCTCGGCGCCTTCGGCGGCTTCGCAGATGCGGCTCATCTCCTGCACGGTTTCCAGCGGGTAGCGGCCCGAGGCCGTCTCGGCCGACAGCATGACCGCGTCGGTGCCGTCCAGCACGGCGTTGGCCACGTCGCTGACCTCGGCGCGCGTGGGCACCGGGTTGGTGATCATGGACTCCATCATCTGCGTGGCCGTGATGGCCACCTTGTCCATGTCACGCGCCATGCGGATCATCTTCTTCTGCAGCGCCGGCACAGCCGCGTTGCCGACTTCCACGGCCAGGTCGCCGCGCGCGACCATGATGCCGTCGCTGGCACGCAGGATCTCCTCGAGCTTGGGGATCGCCTCGGCGCGTTCGATCTTGGCGATCATGCCGGGCTTGTGGCCGCTCTCGGCGCCCGCCACGTTGCACAGCTGGCGTGCCATCTCCATGTCGGTGGCGTTCTTGGGAAAGCTCACAGCCACGTAGTCGGCCTGGAAGCTCATGGCGGTCTTGATGTCCTCCATGTCCTTGGCCGTCAGCGCCGGCGCAGTCAGGCCGCCGCCTTCCTTGTTGATGCCCTTGTTGTTGGACAGCTCACCGCCGAGCTTGACCGTGGTGAGCACCTGGTCGCCCTTGACGGCATCGACGACCAGCACGATCAGCCCGTCGTTGAGCAGCAGCCGGTCGCCAGCCTTCACGTCGCGCGGCAGGTCCTTGTAGTCCAGGCCCACGCCGTCGATGTCGCCCGGCTCGGTGCGCGCAGCGTCGAGGACGAACTTCTCGCCCGGCACCAGCAGCACCTTGCCTTCGGCGAACTTGCCGACGCGGATCTTGGGGCCTTGCAGGTCGGCCATGATCGCCACTTCGCGGCCAGCCTTGCGGGCGGCCTCGCGCACCATGGCGGCACGCGCGATGTGGTCCTGCGCCGTGCCGTGGCTGAAGTTGAGGCGGACCACGCTGACCTTGTGGATGATCATCTGCTCCAGCATCTCGGGCGTGCTGGAAGCCGGGCCCAGGGTGGCGACGATCTTGGTGGCGTGGCGGGGAAGTCGGGTCGTGCTCATGCTTGAGTCTCCTTGTCCCGGCCATTCTCACATGGCAGTGCGACAGATCACGCAGGCTTTGACCTCCGTCACGACACCGGCCCGGCCGCTGGGCTACGGTGCCGGTCCTTCCTTCGCACGCACTGTTTCCGCCATGTACCGCTCTCCCGCTCCGGCCCGGCCGGAACTGCCCGCGCCGCTCGCGCCCCAAGCGCCCTTGCCGCACCGCAAGACCATCCGCTCCTGGCTGGTGCCGATCGCCCAGCGCAGCACGCTGCGCGCCTGCGTGCTGCTGGCCTTCGACCTGGTGCTGTTCGCCGCGCTGGTCGTCGGCACCGTGCTGATGCCGGCCTGGTGGCTGCAGCTGGCCTGCGCGCTGGCCGCCGGCTTCGTGGTCGGCCGGCTCTTCGTCATCGGCCACGACGCCTGCCACCAGAGCCTGACGCCGCACCGGCGCCTGAACCGCTGGCTCGGCCGCATCGCCTTCCTGCCCTCGCTGACGGCCTACAGCCTGTGGGACATGGGGCACAACGTGGTGCACCACGGTTTCACCAACCTCAAGGGCGTGGACTTCGTCTGGGCCCCGGCCACGCAGGCCGAATACCGCGCCATGCCGCCGCTGCGCCGGCTGTGCGAGCGCATCTACCGCAGCGGCTGGGGGCCGGGCCTGTACTACATGGTGGAGATCTGGTGGAAGAAGATGATGTTCCCGCGCCGCAGCGGCATGGGCAACAGCTACCGCCCGGTCTTCACGCGCGACTGCCTGCTGGTGACCGGCTTCGCCGCGCTGTGGATCGCCGCGCTGGTCGCCGCCGCGCTGGCCACCGACCAGGCGGTGTGGCTCGTGCTGCTGCTGGGCTTCGGTGTGCCCATGGTGTTCTGGTTTCACATGATGGGCTTCGTGATCTATGGCCACCACACCCACGTCAAGGTGAAGTGGCACGACGACAAGGCCGCCTGGCAGCGCGCCCAGCCCTTCGTCTCGACCACCGTGCACCTGACCTTCCCGCTGCAGATCGGCGCGCTGATCCACCACATCATGGAGCACACGGCGCACCACGTGGACATGAGCATCCCGCTGTACAAGCTCAAGGAGGCCCAGGCCGTGCTCGAGCAATTGCTGCCCGAACGCATCATCGTCCAGCGGTTCTCGTGGAGGTGGTACTTCGCCACCGCGCGCGCCTGCAAGCTCTACGACTTCTCGCGCCAGTGCTGGACCGACTTCCAGGGCCGCCCCACCCTCGAGATGGCTTGACCCCAGGCCGCGCAGGGGGAACGCGCGGGCCATGCGAGGATCACACGGCCACACACTGAAAGGAGACCGCATGCCCGCATCCGACCACCGCGACCTGCACCCGCCCCGCGCATCGGGCGCGTCCTGGATGCTGGGGCTGCTGGCCGTCGCGCTGGCAGCGGGCGGTGCCTGGTGGTTCTGGGGCCGGCCCGCCGAGCCTGCACCACCCGCCCCGCCGCCCGTGGTGGCGGCACCGCCCGCGCCCGCCGCTGCAGCCAGCGCGCCACCACCGCAGGTGGCGGCCTCCGGGCCGGAGCATCCGATCGAGGTGCCGCCGGCCCAGGGCCAGGCCCTGCCGGCGCTGGCCGAGGCCGATGGCCCGGTCACCGATGCACTGGTCGAGCTGCTCGGCCGCGGCCCCGTGCAGGCCCTGCTGCTGACAGACGGCTTCGTGCGCCGCGTGGTCGCCACCGTCGACAACCTGCCGCGCGCCAGCGCGCCGGCGCGGCTGTGGCCAGTGCAGCCCACGCCGCAGCGCTTCCTGGTACAGGGAGAGGGAGACAAGGCCCAGATCGCGCCGACGAACGCCGGCCGCTATGGCGCCCTGCTGTCGTTCGCCGAGGCCATTCCGCTCGAGCGTGCGGTGCAGCTCTACGGCCGGCTCTACCCGTTGTTCCAGCAGAGCTATGAGGAGCTGGGCTACCCGGGCCGCTACTTCAACGACCGCCTGGTGGCGGTGCTCGACCACCTGCTGCAGGCGCCCGAACCGCAGGGCCCGCTGGCGCTGCAACTTCTGGAGGTGCGCGGCGAGGTGGCCGATCCGCGCCCCTGGGTCCGTTGGGAGTTCACCGATCCGCAGCTGCAATCGCTGTCGGCCGGCCAGAAGATGCTGGTGCGCATGGGCCCGGCCAATGCAAAGCGTGCCAAGACGCTGCTGACCAAGCTGCGCCGCCTGGTGGCCGCTGGCGCAGCCACCGCACCCGCGATCGGAGCGCCGGTGGCACCGGCGGCCTCGGCGCCGCGCTGATCAGCCGGCGGCGCGCTTGGACAGGATCTCGAAGGCCGGCAGGGTCTTGCCCTCCAGCACCTCGAGGAAGGCGCCGCCACCCGTGGAGATGTAGCCCACGTCCTTCTCGATGCCGTACTTGGCGATGGCGGCCAGCGTGTCGCCGCCACCGGCGATGCTGAAGGCGCTGCTCTCGGCCACGGCGCGTGCGATGGCTTGCGTGCCCTTGGCGAAGGCGTCGAACTCGAACACGCCGACCGGGCCGTTCCAGACGATGGTGCCGGCCGCCTTGAGCTGGGCCGCCAGCCGGGCCGCGGTCTTGGGACCGATGTCCAGGATCAGGTCGTCCGCCGCCACGTCGGCTGCGGCCTTGACCGTGGCCGGCGCGTCGGCCGCGAAGGCCTTGGCCGTGACCACATCCTCGGGAATGGGCACCTCGGCGCCGCGTGCCTTCATGGCCTCGATCACGGCCTTGGCCTCGCCGACCAGGTCGGTCTCGGCCAGGCTCTTGCCGATCGGCATGCCGGCGGCGAGGAGGAAGGTGTTGGCGATGCCGCCGCCGACGATGAGGCCGTCCACGTTCTTGGCCAGCGACTGCAGGATGGTCAGCTTGGTGCTGACCTTGGAGCCGGCCACGATGGCGATCAGCGGGCGCTTCGGCGCCGCCAGCGCCTTGGTGATGGCATCGATCTCGGCCGCCAGCAGCGGGCCCGCGCTGGCGGTCTTGGCGAACTGGGCAATGCCGTAGGTCGTGGCCTCGGCGCGGTGGGCCGTGCCGAAGGCATCGTTCACATAGATGTCGCACAGCGCGGCGAGTTTCCTGGCCAGCGCCTCGTCGTTCTTCTTCTCGCCCTTGTTGACACGGCAGTTCTCCAGCAGCACGACCTGGCCGGGCTGCACCTGCACGCCGTCGACCCAGTTCGCAACCAGCGGAACCTCGCGGCCCAGCAGTTCACCCAGGCGCTTGGCCACCGGGGCCAGCGAGTCCTCGGGCTTGAACGCACCCTCGGTCGGGCGGCCCAGGTGCGAGGTCACCATCACGGCCGCGCCGGCGTCCAGCGCCATGCGGATGCAGGGCACGGAGGCGCGCACGCGCGTGTCCTCGGTGATGTTGCCGGCATCGTCCTGCGGCACGTTGAGGTCGGCGCGGATGAAGACGCGCTGGCCGGCGGCCTTGCCTTGGGCACACAGGTCGGAGAAGCGGAGAACGTTCATGGTGTGGTGGTAGAGGATGGTGGACGACAGCCGACCATTGTAGAAAGCGCCCTACCGCTGCTCCTACCCCTACCAGCCCAGCCCCAGGTGCAATGGCAGGTAGACGGCCATGCCCACCAGCATGGTGCCCAGTACGCCGCCCCGCCAGAAGTACCAGGCGGCGCCGGCCAAGGCAGCGTACAGGCGCGCGTCCTGCCAGGTGGAGATGACATGGCCGTCGGTCATCACCACCTCGGGCAGCACCACCGCCGCCAACGCCGCCACCGGCGCGTAGTGCAGCGCGCGGTGCGCCCAGTCGGGCAGGCCCCAGGGCCGGTCGAGGATGAAGAAGAAGCAGCGGGTGAACACCGTCACGCCCGCCAGCCCGACGATGACGGCCAAGGTCCACAAGTCGGTCGTGCCGCTCACCTCTCGTCTTCCTCGTCCGGGTTCAGGCCCAGTTGCTTCTCCAGCCAGAAGCAGACCAGCACGGCCGTGCCGATGCCAGCGACGATGTTGAGCCTGAGCGGCAGCGCATAGGCCGCCACGGCGGTGGCAGCGGCGATCAGCGCGGCCAGGATGCGCAGCCGCGTGGTGGCCATCGAGCAGACGATGGCCAACAGGCTCAGCACGCCGGCAAAACCCAGGCCCCAGTGCGAAGGGATGAAGTTGGCCAGCGCGATGCCGACCAGGCTCATGCCCATCCACGCCATCCAGGTCACGCAGTAGCCACCGGTGAGGAAGGCCTCCTGCGCCTGCAACTCGGCTGGCGTGTTCCCGGGCGTCGCATAGCGGCGCGTGAACATGGCGTAGCTCATGTCGGCCGTGAGGTAGCCGTGCAGCAGCCGGCGCCAGCGCGGCATGTGCAGCAGGTAGGGCCGCAGATGCAGGCTGAACACCACGAAGCGCAGGTTCACGCAGAAGCCCGTGGCCAGGATGACCCAGAACGGCGCGCCCGCGATCAACAGGGGCAGCGCCGCCAGCTGCGAGCTGCCCGCGTAGACCAGCAGCGTCATGGCCACGGCCTCGACCACCGACAGGCCGGACTTGAGCATGGCCACGCCCGTCATGAGGCCCCAGGCGCCGATGCCCATGGCCACCGGCAGCATCTCGCGCCAGGCTTCGCCGAACGCCGGCCGGCGCCGGATCTCCGACGACCAGAACATCAGCCCAGCACCTGGCCGGGCTGGATGGCGAAGCCTGCCAGCACAGCCGCAGCCGGCAGGCGCTTGCCGCCGGCACGCTGCAACTCGGTCAGCAGCAGCACGCCGTCGCCGGTGGCCACGGCGAGGCCGGCAGCGTCGGCCGCCAGCACGGTGCCTGGCGGCAGGCCGCAGGCGCCGGGCAGCACGCGGCCGGCCCAGCACTTGAGCGTCTCGCCGCCCAGCTGCGTGGTCGCGCCCGGGAACGGGTCGAAGGCGCGCAGCCGGCGTGCGATGGCGGTGGCCGGCAGCGTCCAGTCGATGGGCGCCTCGGACTTCTCGATCTTGTGGGCGTAGGTGATGCCTTCGGCCGGCTGGGGCCGGGGCTGCAGGCGGCCGGCTTCGGCCTGGCGCAGCGTCTCGACGATCAGGCGCCCGCCCTGTTCGGCCAGGCGGTCGTGCAGCTGGGCGGTGCTGTCCTCGCCGATGGCCAGGCACTCCTCCACGAGCATGTCGCCGGTGTCCAGGCCGGCGTCCATCTGCATGATGGTCACGCCGGTCTTTTGGTCGCCAGCCTCGATGGCGCGGTGGATCGGCGCGGCGCCGCGCCAGCGCGGCAGCAGGCTGGCGTGGATGTTCAGGCACCCCAGGCGCGGCAGGTCCAGCACCCATTGCGGCAGGATCAGCCCGTAAGCGGCGACCACCATGGCGTCCGGCCGCGCAGCCAGCAGGGCCTCGCGCGCGGCGGCCGCGTCCTCGGGGTACTTGCCGTCCAGACGCAGGCTGCGCGGCTGGGCCACGGGCCAGCCGTTCTCCAGCGCGAACTGCTTGACCGGAGAGGCCTGCAGCTTCATGCCGCGGCCGGCGGGCCGGTCGGGCTGGGTCAGGACGAGGGGGATCTCGAAACCGTCGGCGTGCAGGGCCGCCAGGGCCACCCGCGCGAACTCGGGCGTGCCCGCGAAAACAATGCGCATGGATCAGTTGATGGTGTGCCGCATGTTGCGCCAGTCCACGCCCTCATGGGCACGGCGCACCACACCGGCGGGGTCCAGGTAGACCCAGTAGTACAAGTCGATCATGCCTTCGCGCCAGCGGTAGCTCAGGATGGGACCGTCCCAGCTGCTGACGCGCTCGTTGTCGGGCGCCGGGCCGAACTCGCGCTCGACATCGGCGCGCGTCCACGAGCCATCGGTGGCGATGCGCGCGAAGTCGCTGCGCGTCATGACCTGGCGCACGCTGCGCACCTTGCCGCCGGCATCCAGGTCGACCATGAAGACCCGCTGGCCAGAAGGCTGCTGCGAATACTGCAGCCGCTGGCCGCCCGGCAGGGCCACGGTGCGCGTGGGCTGGCCCCAGGACGACAGCACCTGCTCTCGCGCCATGCCGGGTTGCACGCTGGCGCAGGCCGCCAGCAGCAGGGGCAGCGCGGCGGCAATCAGGCGCAGCATGGGAATCAGGCGGCGTCGCGGGCCAGGTCGCGCTGGGCCTTGAGCATCTTGGTCTTGATGCGGTTGCGCTTGAGCGGCGACAAGTACTCGACGAACACCTTGCCCAGCAAATGGTCCATCTCGTGCTGGATGCAGATGGCCAACAGCCCCTCGGCCTCGACGCTGCGCGACTGGCCCTCGCCATCGAGCGCCTGCACGCGGATGCGGCTGGCGCGCTCGACACCGTCGTAGATGCCGGGTACGGACAGGCAGCCTTCGTCGCCGAGCTCGCGCTCGGGGCTGGACCAGGTGATCTCGGGGTTGATGAGGACCAGCGGTGTATCGCGCTCTTCGGACACGTCGATGACGATCACGCGCTCGTGCACGTCGACCTGTGTGGCGGCCAGGCCGATGCCCTTGGCGTCGTACATGGTTTCCAGCATGTCGGCCACGAGGGCCTTGATGCGGTCGTCCACGGCGGCCACCGGCTTGGCCACCTTGTGCAGCCTGGCGTCAGGGTATTGAAGAATCGGAAGCAGAGCCATGGGAACGCGAAGATCGGAGTTGTGGCTATTTTCGCCACTTTTGGCCGACCGCCTGGGCGGCCAGGGCAATAATCGTTGTCCGATCAGGGGCTCACGCGCACAATTGCCAGCGATCTTTCGCGCGATTTCCGAACGGCGCGGCCACCATCACGCTTCGCTCAAAGGATGTTTCTGGTGCAACGCATGACGACCAACCACAGCCTGGGGATCGCCGCGCTGGCCGCCGCGACCGCCCTGCTGGCCGCCCCTGCGCAGGCCCAGAACCACCCGATCACGCCCAGCCAGCGCGACACCGCCACCCAGGTGGCTCAGCGCGGCGTGCCCCTGTCGGAGCTGGCGCCCAGCGCGCCGGACAGTTACACGGTCAAGAGCGGTGACACGCTGTGGGGCATTTCCGGCCTGTTTTTGGCCCGGCCCTGGCGCTGGCCCGAGCTGTGGGGCATGAATCTGCAGGACATCCGCAACCCGCACCTGATCTACCCGGGCCAGCAGCTGTTCCTGCACAAGGACGGCGACCGCGCACGGCTCAGCACGCGGGCCCCCGGCGCCGATGGCCTGGCCACGGTGCGCGTGTCGCCACGCGTGCGCTCCACATCGCTGGCCGACAGCGCCTTGCCCACGCTGTCGCCCAGCGCCATCGAACCCTTCCTCACCGAATCGCTGGTCGTCGAAGAGAACGCGCTGCAAAACGCGCCGCGCATCGTCGCCACGCGCGAGCAGCGCGTGATGCTGGCCAAGGGCGACCGCGCCTACGCCCGCGGCTCGGTGGAATTCCCGCTGGCGCCCGTGCCGGGCAGCCAGCCGGCCGCCTTCCGCGTGGTGCGCAACGCCGTGCCGCTCAAGGACCCGGTGTCCGGCGAGGTGCTGGGCTACGAGGCCTACTACCTGGGCAAGGCACAGCTGCTGCAGGGCGAGGGCACGCGCGACATCACCGACAAGGACGGCAAGACCACCGTGGAGGTGGTGCCCGCGTCCATGGACATCCTGGTGTCCAAGGAAGACATCCGCGTGGGCGACCGGCTGCTGCCCGAGCCACCGCCCGAACTGACGCGCTACGTGCCGCATGCGCCTTCCGGCCCCGTCGACGGCCGCGTGGTGTCGATCTACGGCAGCAATGGCATCTCCAATACCAACGCGGCCCAGAGCCAGGTGGTGGCGATCAACAAGGGCACGCGCGACGGCCTGGAACGCGGCCACGTGCTGACCCTGCTCAGCGATGGCGGGCGCCTGCCGGACAGCACCGATCCCGCCAAGGCCATGCTCAAGCTGCCCGACGAGACCAACGGCATGCTGATGGTGTTCCGCACCTTCGAGCGTGTGTCCTATGGGTTGATCCTGGACATCCAGAGCGGCGTGAAGGTCGGCGACCGGCTGGTCGCCCCGCGCTGAGGCCCATCCCGCGAGGGGCCGCCCATGGAGCGCAGCGACCTCAGCCACTGGCTCCGGCTGCTGGGCACGCCGGACATCGGCAACGATGGCGCGCGCCGCCTGCTGACGGCCTTCGGTTCGCCGCATGCGGTGTTCGATCAGAGCGCCGCGGCGCTGGCCCAGGTCGTGCACGCGCGCCAACTGCGTCAATTGGCCGAGCCACCGGCCGGGCATGCGGATCTGCTCGACAAGACCTGGCAGTGGCTGCAACAACGGCCCGAGCAGCGCGCTGTTCTGGTGCCCGGCCAGGACGACTATCCCGCCACGCTGCTGCACATGGCCGACCCACCGCTGCTGCTGTACGCGACGGGCGACCTGGCGCGCTGGCGCGCCTTCGCCGCAGATGCGGGGCGCGGCCTGGCCATCGTGGGCAGCCGCAAGCCCACGCCCCAGGGCTTGGCCCATGCACGGCAGTTCGCGCGCGGGGCAGCCTCGGCCGGCTGGACCATCGTCTCCGGCCTGGCACTGGGCGTGGACGGGGCGGCGCACGAAGGCGCACTGGAAGGCACGGCCGACGACGCCTCCCAGCCGGCCACCGTGGCGGTGGTCGGCACCGGGCTGGACAGCGTCTATCCCAAGGCCCACCTCGCGCTGGCCCGCGTCATCGCTGCGCGCGGCATGCTGCTCTCCGAGTACCCGCTCGGAACGCCGCCGCTGGCCGCCAACTTTCCGCGCCGCAACCGCCTCATCGCAGGGCTCAGCCGCGGCACGCTGGTGGTGGAGGCGGCGCTGCGTTCGGGATCGTTGATCACCGCGCGGCTGGCAGCGGAACAAGGCAAGGAGGTGTTCGCCATCCCCGGCTCCATCCATGCGCCACAGGCGGGCGGCTGCCACCAGCTGATCCAGCAAGGGGCCAAGCTGGTCACGCGGATCGAAGACGTGCTCGAGGAATTCGACCCGGCGACCGCAGCGCGCCCCACGGCTGCGCCGCCCGAGCCGCCGCCCGACGACGACGTGCTGGCCCATATCGGCTTCGACCCCATGGGCCTGGATGCACTGGCGGCCCGCACCGGTCTGCCGACCGCAGTCCTGCAGGCGCGCCTGCTGGAGTTGGAGCTGGACGGCCACATCGTGCGCCTCCCCGGCGCGCTGTTCCAACGCTTCGCGGCAGCCTGAACAAGGCAGCCGGGCGGCTGCGCTATATTGGGCCCATGTTCGAAGTGCTCGCTTACGTCTACGAAAACTACTGGCGCGGCGATGCCTGCCCCGAGCCGCAGCAGCTGGGCCGCAAGCTCAGCGCCGTGGGTTTCGAGGCCGAGGAAATCAGCCAGGCGCTGGACTGGCTGAGCGGTCTGCGCATCGGCACGGTGCACGAGGCACTGCCGCCGAGCACGGCCATGCGGGTCTACACGCCCGCCGAGCGCGAGCACCTGGGCCCGGAATGCCTGGGCTTCGTGCACCTGCTCGAGGGCGCCGGCGTGCTGCCGCCCGCGCAGCGCGAACTCGTGGTGGACCGGGCCATGGCCGCGCCCGGTGCGCCCGTGGCGCTGTCCGAGTTCAAGATGATCGTGCTGATGGTCTACTGGAGCAGCGGCACCGAGCCCGATGCGCTGGTGCTGGACGAACTCTCGCAGGACACCTCGGCACGCACGGCCCACTAAGAAGCTGTGAACGAATCGCTCACGACCACGCAAGGCCCGATGACTGCCGGCGCCCATCGCCTTCGTCGCGTCCTGCGCCTCGCCCTTCCGGCCGGGGCACGCCAGGCCACATGCGGGCGTTGCAGTCCTTGCCCGGGCACAAGCCCGCGCGGCGGCCTGCGCCTACGCCTGCGGCCCGGCGCACCCCGTCGCGGCCGCGACCGATTCATTCACAGCTTCTGAGCCGGCAGCTCAGACCGCCAGCAGCCGCCCCGGGTTGGCGTCCAGCTTCTCGAGCGCCTGGCGCGTGGCGCGCAACGTGAGTGCCTCTTCCTCCTGCGGGATCAGCAGGCCGGCCTGCAGGTAGGCCGCCAGGCGCTTGGCCTGGATCAAGGTGCTGCGCCCATCCATGGCCGCGAACAGGAACAGCTGCCTGCGCTCGCTGCGCCAGGCCAGCTGCACCTGGCTGATCTTCTGGTTGTGGTCCAGCGTGAACCAGTGGCCCAGCTGCAACTCGTGCGCCCAGGCCAGCATGGCCTCGCTGGGCTTGGCGCCGGCGTCGGGGATCACGTCGATGGACGAGGCGTCGATGCCCAGCATCAGTTCGATGCTGTCGGCGTCCAGCGGCAGGTCGCCCATGCTCTCGTCGCTGACGAAGTCCTCCAGGTTGGCCAGGCGCTGGGCCATCATGTCGATGCGGGCCTGCGGGATGGCTTCGGTCTTGGACATGAAGGCGTCGGCCAGCGTGTCGCTGATGCGCTTGATGTGGCCTTCCTGCACGGGCGAGGACAAGCCCAGCAACGTCATGCCCTGGCGCAAGCGCTGCAGCAGCGCCGGCAGGCTCTGGATCACGCGCGCGCGGTCGGCCCGGTTGGGCTTGGCACTGGCGGCCCACACCAGGTCGGCAGCCGAGCGCTTGAAGGCCACCGTCTCCTCATCCTGCGGCCCCTTGCGCACGGCGGCCATGGCCAGCACCTCGGCCCAGACCTTGAACAGGAACTCGCGCACCTCGTCGCGCACCGGCATGTCCTTGAGCATGTTGCGCAGCTCGATCGTGTACTGGATCGCGAGCGTCTCTTTCTGCTCGACCTGCTGCGCCACGCTGACCACCTTGGAGGCCGCGCCCTTTTCCGTCAGGTACTTGGAGAGGAATTTCTGGAACTCGTCGTAGACCAGCTGGAACACGCGCCGGCCGGTCTCGGGGTACTGCTCGATGACCTGCACCACGCGCCGGATCTCGGCCTCCAGTGCACTGCCGCTGATGGCATGGGCGTCGAAGCCCAATGCGCACGAGCCCATGCGGTCGATCAGCTGGCGCGCCGGGTGGTTCAGCGTGCCGAAGAACTCGGGTTCGGCCAGCGCCACGCGCAGCACCGGCAGCTGCAGCCGGGCGAACCAGACACGCACCGCCGCCGGGATGCGCTCTTCGGCCAGGATGCTCTGGAACATCAGCGCCACGATCTCGATCGTGGCCTTCTCGCCGTCCGTGGACGCCTTCTTCTTGAGCTCGTTGGAGCGCTCGCGCAGCACGCCGGCCACGCGGACCACGCTGGCCTGGGTGTAGGCCGCGCCGCTGCCCAACTCGGTGTCGCCGATCAGCATGTCCGGATCGACCAGGCTTTGGCTCTGGTGCAGCGCATTGGCCAGCGTCGGCGTGATCTCCTGCTTGGCGGTGGCCTCGAAGATGCCGGCGGTCTGCTCGCTCAGCACGCGGCGCAGCTGGCCCAACACGCCCTGGGCGCGGCGGCGGGCGCGCGCCAGCGGCGACATGGCGGCCACCATCTGGCCGTCGGCCAGGTGGCGGTTGCGCTGGCCGTCGTCCCGCGCGAGCGGTTGCGCGGTGTCGGGGCCGCGGCGCGCGGCACCCGACGACCCGTTGTCCAGCGCGTCCTGGCCGGTCGGCACATCGCGCTGCGCCTGGGCCTGGGCCTGGGCCGCAGGCTGCCCCGGCGACGCCGAAGACATCTGCGTCAGGCGCACGCGGTACTTGGTTTCGCCGTCGGTCTGCACGCCCGAAGACACCAGCAGGGCTTCGCAGGACTTGCAGGCGTCCAGCAGATGCGCCGCCAGTTCGCGCTGCAGGGCCTCGACGACAAGCAACAGGCTCGCGCGCGGCAGGCGGGTCGCCAGCCATTGTTCGATCAGCAAGCGCATCAGCGTCTCGGGCCGCAACACATCGTCCGGCGCGAGCTCGTCGCTCTTTTCCAGTTGCTGCACCCGCACCCGCAGTTCGGACAGCGGCCCGCCGACGCGCTCCAGCAAGGCCAGCGCCAACCGCGAGGCCAGGATCTTGTTCTCCACCACGTCGTCACCGACCAGCGAGAGCTCGAGCACCGGCGGCACCGGCTTGGACGGCACGGCCGCCGGATCGGCCCGGGCCGCGCGCTGCCAGGCGGCCGCCACGGCCTCTTCCCAGGCGCGGCCATGGCTCTGGAACAGCGTCCAGGCGTCGCGCCGTTCCTGCATCTCGCGCACCGAACTGACCTGCTCCAGCGCCTGGGTCAGGCGCTCCTTGACCGCAACACCGACCTCGCCCAGGCGCCGGCTGAGTTCGGCCACGAAATGCTGGCGCGTGCGCCGGGCCAGCGGATGGTCGGGTGTGGCGGTGGTAGGCATGGACGTTCGGTGGCTGTCCTTCTAGACGACGGCGCCCGAATTCGGGTCGTTCGGGTCTTCGTCCTTCTTGGTGGCCTTCACCAGGTCCTCCCGCTTGACGCCCAGCCACATCGCGATCGCCGCGGCGACGAAGCACGACGAGTAGATGCCGAAGCAGATGCCGATGGTCAGCGCGAGCGCGAAGTAGTGCAGCGTGGGGCCGCCGAAGAAGAACATGGACAGCACCACCAGCTGCGTCGAGCCGTGGGTGATGATGGTCCGGCTGATGGTGCTGGTGATGGCCGAGTCGATGACCTCCTGCGTGCTGAGCTTGCGGTAGCGCCGGAAGTTCTCGCGCACACGGTCGAAGATCACGACCGACTCGTTGACCGAATAGCCCAGCACGGCCAGCACCGCCGCCAGCACCGCCAGCGAGAACTCCCACTGGAAGAAGGCGAAGAAGCCCAGGATGATGACCACGTCGTGCAGGTTGGCGAGCACCGTGGACACGGCGAACTTCCACTCGAAGCGGAAGGCCAGGTAGACCATGATGCCGACCACCACCATGGCCAGCGCCTTCAGGCCATTGGTGGTGAGCTCCTCACCGACCTGCGGCCCGACGAATTCCACGCCACGCAGCGTGACGCCGGGGTCCACCGCCTTGAGCGCATCCACGACCTGGGTGGACTGCTGGGTGGCGTTCATGTCCTTGCGCGCAGGCAGGCGGATCTGCACGTCGCGCGAGGAGCCGTAGGCCTGCACCAGCACCTCGGAGTAGCCGAGCGTGCCGATGGTCTCGCGCACCTTGCCGATGTCGGCCGATTGTTCGTAGGCCACTTCCATCACGGTGCCGCCCGTGAACTCCACCGACAGGTGCAGTCCGCGGTGGAACAGGAAGAACACGGCCAGCGCAAAGGTCAGGAACGAGATCGCGTTCAGCACCAGCGCGTGGCGCATGAACGGGATGGTCTTGCGGATCCGGAAGAATTCCATGTCGTGCTCCTGCGCTTACTTGGCGGGGACCGCCAGCGCGTCCTGCTCGGGCCGCCAGACCGTGCCGATGGACACGCTCTTGAGCTTCTTCTGCCGGCCATACCAGAGGTTCACCAGCGCGCGTGAGAAGAACACGGCCGAGAACATGGAGGTGACGATGCCCAGGCAGTGCACCACGGCGAAGCCGCGGATCGGGCCGGAGCCGAAAGCCAGCAGCGCCACGCCGGCGATGAGCGTGGTCACGTTGGAGTCCAGGATGGTGCCCCAGGCGCGGTCGTAGCCGGCATGGATGGCCGCCTGCGGCGAGGCCCCGGTGCGCAGCTCCTCGCGCACGCGCTCGTTGATCAGCACGTTCGAATCGATCGCCACGCCGATGGCCAGGGCCATGGCCGCGATGCCGGGCAGCGTCAGCGTGGCCTGCAGCATCGACAGCACGGCCACCAGCAGCAGCAGGTTGAAGGCCAGCGCGATCGACGAGAACACGCCGAACAGCGCGTAGTAGGCGCACATGAACACCATGATGGCGACGAAGCCGTACAGCACGCTGTTGAAGCCCTTGCTGATGTTGTCGGCGCCCAGGCTCGGGCCGATGGTGCGCTCCTGGATGATCTCCATGGGCGCGGCCAGCGAGCCGGCGCGCAGCAGCAGCGCCGTGTCGTTGGCCTCGGTGGTGGTCATGCTGCCGGAGATCTGCACGCGGCCGCCAGCGATCTCGGTGCGGATCACGGGCGCCGTGACGACTTCCCCGCGGCCCTTCTCGAACAGGATGATGGCCATGCGCTTGTTGATGTTCTCGCGCGTGACGTCCTTGAAGATGCGGGCGCCCTTGGCGTCCAGCGTCAGGTTGACGGTGGGCTGCTGGGTCTGGCTGTCAAAGCCGGGCTGGGCGTCGGTCAGGTTCTCGCCGGTCAGCACCACCTGGCGCTTCACGATGACGGCCTGGCCGGCGCGGTCCAGGTAGCGCTCGGAGCCGAACGGCACGGTGCCGGTGCCGGTCTCGGCGCTGCGGGCCTCGGTGCTCTCGTCCACCAGGCGCACCTCCAGCGTGGCGGTGCGGCCCAGGATGTCCTTGGCCTTGGCCGTGTCCTGCACGCCGGGCAGCTGGACCACGATGCGCTCCAGGCCCTGCTGCTGGATCACCGGCTCGGCCACGCCGAGTTCGTTGATCCGGTTGTGCAGCGTGGTGATGTTCTGCTTGAGCGCAGCGTCCTGCAGGCGGCGGGCGGCCTCCGGCTTGATGCTGGCGACCAGCTTCCAGGTGTTGCCTTCCTGGCTGTCGGTAGACGACAGGTCGGGGAACTGGTCCTGGATCACATTCCTGGCGGCGGCCAGCGCCTGGGCGTCGCGGAAAGTGATTTCCACGTTCTGGCCACTGCGGTTGACCGAGGCACCGCGGATGTTCTTGTCCCGCAGCGCCGTGCGCAGGTCGCCGGCGAACGATTCGGCGCGCTTGTCGATGGCGCCCTTCATGTCCACCTGCAGCAGGAAGTCCACGCCGCCGCGCAGGTCCAGGCCGAGGTACATGGGATGGGCGTTCAGTGCGGCCAGCCAGGCCGGCGAGCGCGGCACCAGGTTCAGCGCGACCACGTAAGAGGGGTCGGCCGTGTCCGGCACCAGCGCGCGCTGCAGGGCGTCGCGCGCCTTGAGCTGCCCGTCCGGCGTCGCGAAGCGCGCGCGCACGGAGCCGCCGTCCAGCGACACCAGATCGGGCGTGGCGCCCGCCTCTTTCAGGATCTGCTCGACACGCTCACGCGTGGTGGCGTCCACCTTCACACTGGCCTTGCCGGCAGACACCTGCACGGCCGGCGCTTCGCCATAGAAATTGGGCAGGGCATAGATCAGCCCCAGAAGCAGCACGACCACGATGGTCACGTACTTCCATACCGGATAACGGTTCATGATCGGCCGCGCCCCGCAAGGCGCCTCTCCACGGGAAACGACTTACTTGACGGTGCCCTTGGGCAGAACCTGCACGACAGCGTGGCGCTGCAGTTGCACCTCGACGCCATTGGCGATCTCCACGCTCAGCGAACCTTCGCCGATCTTGGTGACCTTGCCGATCAGGCCGCCAGCCGTGGCGATCTCGTCGCCCCTGGCCAGCGCGTCGATCATGGCGCGGTGCTCCTTCTGCTTCTTCATCTGTGGACGGATCATGATGAAGTACAGCACCACGAACATCAGCAGCAGCGGCAGCATGCTGCCCAGCGACGACATCAGGTCACCGCCACCGGAAGCTGCAGCAGGCGCGGTTTGGGCAAAAGCGGAAGAAATCAGCACGAAGCGTCTCCAGACGAGGATGCAAAGATCGAAAAGCGCGCGAATGCGCGCAACGCCGCGCGCGGTAAACGCACGAAGCAAGCGAAAAACAGGCGATTGTATGCCGCTGGCCTTGACGGGTCGCGGAGGCCCCAGCCGGCATAAGGCCGGGCTGGGGCAAGGTCAGGCGGCGCGCGCCTGGCTGGCCGGGTCGCGGAAAGCGGCCTGCAGCTGCACCCACTTCTGGCGGGCAGCTGCCAGGTTGCGCTCCTTCACATGGCCGTAGCCTTTGATCTGCTCGGGGATGCGCGCGATGTCCAGCGCCACGGGATGGTTGGCGGCGTTCAGGCCGGCCAGCACCTCGTCGATGCTGGCGCGGTACTCGCCGATCAGCGCGCGCTCGGTCCGGCGCTCCTCGGTGCGGCCGAACACGTCGAGCGCCGTGCCGCGCAGGCCCTTCAGCTTCGCCAGGATCTTGAAGCCCGTCAGCATGGACGGGCCGAACTTGGTCTTTTGGAGTTCGCCCTTGGCGTTCTTCTTGGCCGTCATGGGCGGCGCCAGGTGGTAGTTGATGGTGTAGTCGCCCTCGAACATGCCGTGCACGCGGGCCAGGAAGGCCGGGTCGCTGTGCAGCCGCGCCACCTCGTACTCGTCCTTGTAGGCCATCAGCTTGAACAGGTAGCGCGCCACGGCCTCGCTGAGGGGCAGGTGCTTGGGCGCGCCCATCGCCTGCTCGCGTGCGCGCACCTTCTCGACGAAGGCCTGGTATTCACCTGCGTAAGCGGCGTTCTGGTAGCCGGTCAGGAACTCCACGCGGCGGGCGACCATTTGCTCCAGCGTCTCGCGCTTCTTGAAGTCGATGACCTGC
This sequence comes from Pseudorhodoferax soli, assembly GCF_003337555.1. Taxonomy (GTDB): domain Bacteria; phylum Pseudomonadota; class Gammaproteobacteria; order Burkholderiales; family Burkholderiaceae_C; genus Pseudorhodoferax; species Pseudorhodoferax soli. The sequence continues at coordinate 403,458 of NZ_QPJK01000004.1, forward strand.
ACCTTGCCGCCCGCGCCGGCCAGCAGCTGCTCCATGGCCGCGGGCTCGGCCGCCGCGCGGCGGCCCCAGGCGAAGGCCGCCTTGTTCTGCTCCACGGCCACGGCGTTGAGTTCGATCGCGCGCATCAACGAGTCGAACGCCAGCGGGATCCACCCCTTCTGCCAGGCGTAACCCAGCATCATGGGGTTGACGTAGATGGTGTCGCCCATCAGCTTGGTGGCGGCCGCATCGGCATCGAAGCGGCCCAGGCCAACGTCGCCGACGATCTGCGCGAGTTCGGCGGCACAGGCGTCGGCCGGGTTCTGCCATTCGATGTTCTTGACGAAGGCCGCCGTCGGCGCGCCGTGCACGTTCAGCGCCACATGCGTGCGACCCTCGCGCATGCGCATCGTGGATTCCTCGTTCGCCGCCACCAGCGGGTCGCAGCCCAGGATCAGGTCGGCCGCTGCCATGGAGACGCGCGTGGTGCGGATGTCGTCCTGGTGGTTGCCGATCAGCACGTGGCTCCAGGTGGCGCCGCCCTTCTGCGCCAGGCCAGCCGCGTCCTGCGTGACGATGCCCTTGCCTTCCAGGTGCGCGGCCACGCCCAGCAGCTGGCCGATGGTGATGACGCCCGTGCCGCCGACGCCGGCCACCACGATGCCCCAGGTGCCGTTGAGGGCGGGCAGCGCCGGCTCAGGCAGCGCGCCGAGCTCGAAAGGCGACGGCGCCTGCGCCTTGGACTTGCCCTTGAGCTTGCCGCCCTCCACCGTCACGAAGCTCGGGCAAAAACCCTTGAGGCAACTCATGTCCTTGTTGCAGGTGCTCTGGTTGATGGTGCGCTTGCGACCGAACTCGGTCTCCAGCGGCTCCACCGACAGGCAGTTGGACTGCACGCTGCAGTCGCCGCAGCCCTCGCAGACCAGGTCGTTGATGACCACGCGCTTGGCCGGGTCCACGGCCGTGCCGCGCTTGCGGCGCCGGCGCTTCTCGGTGGCGCAGGTCTGGTCGTAGATGATGGCCGTGGTGCCGGGCATCTCGCGGAACTGCCGCTGGATCTCGTCCAGCTGGTCGCGGTGGTGCACCGTCACGTGGTCGCCCGGAATGGCCACACCCTGGTACTTCTCGGGCTCGTCGGTCACGACGACGACCTTCTTGGCGCCCTCGGCATGCAGGCTCTCGGCGATCTGCAGCACCGAGTGGCCTTCGGGCCGCTCACCGACCTGCTGGCCGCCGGTCATCGCGACCGCGTCGTTGTAGAGGATCTTGTAGGTGATGTTGACGCCCGCCGCGATGCTCTGGCGGATCGCCAGCAGCCCGCTGTGGAAGTAGGTGCCGTCGCCCAGGTTGGCAAAGATGTGCTGGTCGGTGGTGAAGGGCTGCTGGCCGACCCAGGGCACGCCCTCGCCGCCCATCTGCGTGAAGCCGATGGTGGAGCGGTCCATCCAGGTCGCCATGAAGTGGCAGCCGATGCCCCCCATGGCGCGCGAGCCGTCCGGCACCTTGGTGCTGGTGTTGTGCGGGCAGCCCGAGCAGAACCAGGGCAGGCGGTCCGCACCCTGCACGCCGCCGACTTCCAGCACCTGCATGGAGCGCTCCTTGGCCTCCAGGATGGCCAGCTGTGCATCCACGCGCGCCACCATGTCGGCGCCGCCTGCGGCCAGCACGCCGGTCTTGTGCAGGCGCTGGGCCAGCGCCTTGGCGATCAGCGCGGGCGACAGGTCGGCATTGGCGCGCAGCAGCGTGTTGGCCGTGGGGTTGGCCATGGACCATTCGCCGCCCGAGAAATCGCCCCCGACTTCGTTGAACTTGCCCAGCACGTTGGGGCGCACATCCGAGCGCCAGTTGTACAGCTCTTCCTTGAGCTGGTACTCGATGACCTGGCGCTTCTCCTCGACCACCAGGATCTCCTGCATGCCGGTGGCGAAGTCGCGCGTGAGCTGGGCCTCCAGCGGCCAGACCACGCCGACCTTGTGCAGCCGGATGCCGAGCTGGCGGCAGGTGGCGTCGTCCAGCCCCAGGTCGAGCAACGCTTGGCGCGTGTCGTTGTAGGCCTTGCCGCTGGCGATCAGGCCGTAGCGGTCGTTCGCACCCTCGATGGCGTTGTAGTTGAGCTTGTTCGCGCGGATGTAGGCCAGCGCGGCGTACCACTTGTAGTGGAACAGGCGGGCCTCCTGCTCGAGCGCGTGGTCGGGCCAGCGGATGTGCACGCCGCCCTCGGGCATCTGGAAATCGGTGGGAATCTGGATCTGCACCCGGTCCGGATCGATCATCGCGGTCGCGCTGGATTCGACGATTTCCTGGATGGTCTTCATGCCGGCCCACACGCCGGAGAAACGGCTCATCGCGAAGGCGTGGATGCCCAGGTCCAGGATCTCCTGCACGTTGGCCGGGAAGAACACCGGCAGGCCGCAGGCCTTGAAGATGTGGTCGCTCTGGTGCGCGGCGGTCGAGCTCTTGGAGATGTGGTCGTCGCCGGCCACCGCGATCACGCCGCCCCAGGGCGTGGTGCCCGCCATGTTGGCGTGCTTGAACACGTCCGAGCAACGGTCCACGCCCGGGCCCTTGCCGTACCAGATGCCGAACACGCCATCGAACTTGTTGGTGCCCGGCGGCGAGAAGCCCAGCTGCTGCGTGCCCCACAGGGCGGTGGCAGCCAGTTCCTCGTTCACGCCGGGCTGGAACACGATGTTCTGCGCCTTGAGGAACTTGCTGGCCTTCCACAGGGCCTGGTCGTAGCCCCCGAGTGGCGAGCCGCGGTAGCCGCTGATGAAGCCGGCGGTGTTCTTGCCCACTTGGGCATCGCGCAGCCGCTGCAGCATCGGCAGCTTGACCAGCGCCTGCACGCCGCTCATGAAGGCGCGGCCGTAGTCCAGGCTGTACTTGTCGTCGAGCGTGACGGTTTCTAGCGCCTTGCGGATGTGCTCGGGCAGCGGTGCGTTCATCGTGGGGGTCTCCTGAAAGTAGGGCTTGCGCGTCGTGGGCGCTGGCGACGGTTTCTGCGGGCCAGTGTATTGAGATGGCGCAGATATGTCCTTTCTTTTGATTCCCTAATTTCGACCAATTCAGAAAGCTTCTTGCTGTAAATTGGCTGTTATGGAAACGCTCGACAAGTTCGACTTGGCAATCCTGCAAGAACTGCAGGCCGACGGCCGGCTCAGCAACGCCGAGCTTGCGCAGCGCGTGGGCCTGTCGGCCGCGCCCTGCTGGCGCCGCGTGAAGGCGCTGGAAGACACCGGCTTCATCAAGGGCTACCACGCCGAGATCGACCGGCGCCGCATCGGCCTGGGGGTGCTGGCCTTCGTGCGGCTGGACGCCGACCGCAACAACGGCAACGTCACGCGCGAGCTGGAAGACGCGATCCGCAAGCTGCCCGAAGTCGTCTCGTGCCACTACATCAGCGGCGCCGGCACCTTCGAGCTGCAGGTGGTCTCGCGCGACCTGGACAGCTTTGCGCAGTTCGCGCGCGAGGTGCTGATCAACCTGCCCAACGTGAAGGACCTGCACACCAGCTTTTCGCTGGGCGAGGTCAAGGAGAGCAGTGCGCTGCCGCTCGGCCACCTGCAGCCGCGCTGACACCCAAAGCCGGCAAGAGCCAGGCTTTTCCCTGCTTGCCGGGCGATTTGAAGGGGTGGGCCATTTCTAGAATCGAGCGCCATGGATTCGCCCCTGCTGCAACACGAAAGCCCCTGGAACACCGAGCTGCTGCTGCCGCGGATCACCCAGGATGCCGGGCTCACGCAGATGCAGATCGCCGCAGGCGGCCTGTCGCTGGTATTGAGCCGTCTGAGCCCCGAGTTCGCCCGCAGCCGGTTCCTGCCGACGCGCCGCGTGGTGCAGCGGCTCACGCGGGCGCTGGAATACCGCAACCCGGCCAAGGCCCACCTGGTCGCCGAAGACGTGGCGCAAACCCTGCGCGAGTGCGAACGTGCACTCGACCCCGGCACCGCCATGGCATTGAAATCGCTGCTGGCCCAGACCCAGCGCCGCGAAGCCGAGGCCGCGCAGAACGAACGTGCCGACGACTACAGCCTGAGCGACTTCATGGCCGAACAGGAACTGGCGTTCGGCAGCGGCGTCGAGACACGGCCGCACTCCCTGACAGCAAACTGACGCAGGGTAAATCCCGAGGCCAGCAACGAACAAATTGTCCTAAAGTCCTTTGTGTTGTCCGGCGGCCCTGCCGACCGGATACGAGAGGTCCGAGGAGACATTCCAACCAAGTCCAAGACATCACTCAGACATCCGTACGAGATGTTCCAAACTTCAAGACGCCGCTTCTGCGGCGTTTTTTTTTGCCTGCGCAGAACGGGGAGCCAGGCTCAGCGGGCAACGGCCGGCGTTGGCGTCTGCGCCACCTGCACCGGTCCCGGTGCCGCCGCCTCGGCCATGGACGCGCCCACGACGGGCGGTGCCGGCAGGTCGGGCACCTCGGCGATCGGCCGTGGCTTGCCCACCGGTGGCCCGCCCTTGCCGGCGCGCACATGGGCCAGGTCGGCTTCGTTGGGATACACGCCGGCCACCCAGAAATCGAAGACCCGGCGCGCGATCGGCGCGGCGGCCTCGGCGCCCCAGCCCGCGTTCTCGACGATGAGCGCCAGCGCGATGGTGGGCTTGTCGGCCGGTGCGAAGGCCATGTACAGCGCGTGGTCGCGCTGGTACTCGGCCAGCGCGGCGGCGTTGTACTTGCTCTTCTGGCCGATGGTGACGGCCTGGGCCGTGCCGGTCTTGCCGCCCGACAGGTAGGCCGCACCGGAGAACACGCGCGTGGCCGTGCCCTCCTGCGTCACGCCGACCAGCGCACGCCGGATCGCCGCCACGTTCTCGGGCTTGTAGTTGAGGCTCACGCCGGGCTCGCGCACCACCGGGCGCCGCTCGCCCGTCACGCTGTCTTCCACGGCCAGGGCCAGGTGCGGCTGGTGCTTGACGCCGCTGCTCGCCAGGATGGATGTGGCCTGCGCCAGCTGCAGCATGGTGAAGGTGTTGTAGCCCTGGCCGATGCCGAGCGAAATCGTCTCGCCCGCATACCACTTCTGGTGCTCGGGCCGGCGGTAGGCCTTGCGCTTCCAGGCCTGGCTGGGCAGCACGCCACGCACCTCACCCTGAAGGTCCAGCCCCGTGAGCTGGCCGAAGGTCAGCGGTGCCATGAAATCGTGGATGGCGTCCACGCCCATGTCGTTGGCCAGGGAGTAGTAGTAGACGTTGCTGGACTTGACGATGCTGCGGTGCAGGTCCACCGCGCCCAGGCCGCCGTCGCCGTGGCTGCGGTAAGTGTGGCCACCGAAGGTCCAGGAGCCGCCGTCGCTGGTGATGTCGCCGGGCCGGCGCTTGCCGGTCTCCAGCGCGGCCAGCCCCATGAAGGGCTTGTAGGTCGAGCCCGGCGGGTAGGTGCCACGCAGCGCACGGTTCAGCAGCGGCCGGGCCATGGACTCGCTGAGCGCGGCCCAGCTCTCCTGGTCGATGCCCTCGACGAACAGGTTGGGGTCGTAGGTCGGCTTGCTGACGAAAGCCAGCACCTCGCCGGTCTGGGGATCCAGCGCCACCAACGCACCGCGGCGCTCGCCGTACAGGTCCTCGACCAGCTTTTGCAGCCGCGCATCGATCGACAGCACCACGGTGTTGCCCGGCGTGGCCTTGCTGCTGGCCAGGCGCCGCACCGCACGGCCGCCGGCCGAGGTCTCGATCTGCTCCACGCCAGCCTTGCCGTGCAGTTCGGTCTCGTAGCTCTGCTCGATGCCCAGCTTGCCGATGTACTCCGTGCCCTTGTAGTTACCCTCGTCGTCGGTCTCTTCCAGCCGCGCCTTCTCGGCCGCGTTGATGCGGCCGATGTAGCCGACCACATGGGCGCCGAGTTCGCCCTGTGGGTAGTGGCGAAACAGCCGCGCCTTGATGTCCATGCCCGGGAAGCGGTAGCGCTGGGCCGCAAAGCGTGCCACCTCCTCGTCCGAGAGCCGCGTGCGGATCGGCAGCGACTCGAAGTTGCGCGACTCGTCCAGCAGCTTGCGAAAGCGCCGGCGGTCGCGCGGCGTGACCTCGATGACCTCGGACAGCGCATCGATGGCCGGCTCCAGCGGCCCGACCTTGGACGGTGTGATCTCCAGCGTGTAGGCCGAGTAGTTGCTGGCCAGCACCACGCCGTTGCGGTCCAGGATGTGGCCCCGCGTGGGTGCCACCGGCACGATGGCCGTGCGGTTGCGCTCGGCCTGGGCGCGCAGGTCTTCGTGGCGCCCCACCTGCAGAACCACCAGCCGCGCGAAAAGGCCGGCGAAGGCCAGCAGCACGACCAGGCCGATCACGACCATCCGGCGCCGAAAGCCGGCGAGCTCGCGTTCGACGTCCTTGAACTCGGTCATGCGGGTGGCGCGCGGAGGGCTGGCCTCAAAGCGGCCGATTGTCGTCCGGATCGGGCGCGCGCCGCTGCGGCAGCAGCAAGGCCACGCTGACCACCGGCCACAGCGCGGCCTCCACCACCGGCGTCAACAGCATGCACCAGCCGGGAAAGATGCCGCCGCCCAGGAGGCGCAGCACCCATTCGATGGCATGGGCGACCACGAAGAGCGGCAGCACCTGCATGGCCTGCGAAGGCACGCTGAACCACAGCAGCCGCCGGTGGATGGCGATGGCCAGGTAGCTCAGCACCGTGTAGGCCAGTGCATGCTGGCCCAGCCAGGAGGCCTGGTGCACGTCCATGCACAGGCCGAACACGAAGGCCGTGCCCACGCCCACGCGCAGCGGCTGGTGCACGGTCCAGAACACCAGCACCACGGCCACGAGGTCGGGCGTCCAGGCCGCGCGGCCCCACAGGCCCATGTTCTGGACCATGTTGAGCAGCAGCGCGACGACCAGGCTGCTCCAGATGAAGACCGGGCTGGCCGGCAGCAGCAGCTGCTGGCCTGGGCGCATGATCATTTCGTGGCCCCCCGGGCTGCGGATGCCTTCGCCGCCGGCGCCGAAGCCTTGGCCGCCGGCGCCTCGGCCCCGGCCATCTCGGCGGCCGGGCGCAGCGGCTCCAGCACCATCACATGGCGCACGCCGGCCAGCTGCGCGAGCGGCCGGCAGTAGATGCGCGCAAAGGTCGAATCGGCCTGGCGCTCCACGGCTTCCACCACGGCCACGCGCAGGCCGCCCGGGTAGACGCCGTCGACGCCGCTGGTGGTGAGCAGGTCGCCGACCTGCACATCGGAATTGCCGGCCATGAAGCGCAGCTCCAGAACGCCGCCCAGGTAGCCGGGGTTGCCATAGGCCACGCTGCGCGCGCCCGTGCGCGCATTGAGCACGGGGATCGCCTGGTCCCGGTCGATCAGCAGCGTGACCTCGCTGACCAGCGGCAGCACGCGCGTGACCTGGCCCAGCACGCCCCCGGCATCGAGCACGGGCGCGCCGGCCGCCACGCCATGCGTGAGACCGCGGTCGATGACGACCTTGCGCACATAGGGATCGGCCGCGTCGTAGAGCACCTCGGCCGCCTGGCCCGGCACCGTGAGCCGCTCGCGCAGGCCCAGCAGGCTGCGCAGCTGCTGGTTTTCCAGCTGCAGCAGGTCGGACTGGCCGGCACGCTGCGACTGTTCGGCCATGCGCCGCTCGGCCGCGTCGGCACGGGCCTGCACCGCGGTCAGGCTGTCCACGTAGACGCTACCGCCCTGCACCAGGCGCACCGGCCCGAGCGCCGCCCACTGCACGGGATAGAGCACGGTCGCCACGGCCGCGCGCAACGGCCGCATCAGCGCGAAACGCGCATCGGCCACCATCAGGAACAGGGCCACCGCGCTGAACACCATGAGCTTGGTGAGCGCGGAAGGGCCCTGCTTGAAGAACGGTGGCGGGGTTCTGTCCAGCGTACCGAGTGGCATCGCCTACCCCTGGGACTTACTCGCTGGTGAAGATGGAACCCAGGCGGTCCATGCGCTCCAGCGCCAGGCCGCAGCCGCGCACCACGCAGGTCAGCGGGTCCTCGGCCACGAGCACCGGCAGGCCGGTTTCCTCGGCCAGGAGCCGGTCCAGGTCGCGCAGCAGCGCGCCGCCGCCGGTCAGCATCATGCCGCGCTCGGCGATGTCGGCACCCAGTTCGGGCGGCGTCATCTCCAGGGCGTTCTTGACCGAGGCGACGATGTTGTTGAGCGGATCGGTCAGCGCTTCCAGGATCTCGTTGGACGAGATCGTGAAGCTGCGCGGCACGCCTTCGGACAGGTTGCGGCCCTTGACTTCCATCTCCTTGACTTCGGAGCCCGGGAAGGCCGAGCCGATGTTCTTCTTGATGGCCTCGGCCGTGGGCTCGCCGATCAGCATGCCGTAGTTGCGGCGGATGTAGTTGATGATGGCGTCGTCGAAGCGGTCGCCGCCGACGCGCACGCTGCCCTTGTAGACCATGCCGCCCAGCGAGATCACACCGACCTCGGTGGTGCCGCCGCCGATGTCGACGACCATGGAACCGGAGGCCTCGGCCACTGGCAGGCCGGCGCCGATCGCGGCGGCCATGGGTTCTTCGATCAGGTAGACCTGCGAGGCACCCGCGCCGAGCGCGGATTCACGGATGGCGCGGCGCTCGACCTGGGTGGAACCACAGGGCACGCAGATGATGATGCGCGGGCTGGGCCGCAGCACGCCGCGCGGGTGCACCATCTTGATGAACTGCTTGAGCATCTGCTCGGTGACGGTGAAGTCGGCGATCACGCCGTCCTTCATCGGGCGGATCGCCTCGATGTTGCCCGGCACCTTGCCCAGCATGGCCTTGGCTTCCTTGCCGACGGCCTGGATCGTCTTCTTGCCTTGGGGGCCACCTTCGTGGCGGATGGCGACAACCGACGGCTCGTCCAGGACGATGCCCTTGTCGCGCACGTAGATCAGGGTGTTGGCCGTGCCAAGGTCGATCGCCAGGTCGGTCGAGAAATACCGACGGAAAGCACCAAACATTGAAAAATTCCTCTCGGGGGCACGGCATGCGCATCGGCTTGCGGTCGCCCCGGCTTCGGTCGAATCGGGTGGGTGTAGGCGCGTCAGGCAGCGTGAAACCGGCCCTCGCGCAAAGGCGGGATAATACCCGATCCCCCCGTGAAAACCCGCTGCAAAGCCTTGTGGCAGGCCGTTTCCGCGACCTTTCTGCTTGCAATTTTTCCATGGCACTGACCTCCGACGACATCTCGCGCATCGCCAACCTGGCGCGGCTGGAACTGCACGATGCCGAGCGTGCGCGCATGCTCGGCCAGATCAACGGCTTCTTCGACATCGTCGAGCGCATGCAGGCCGTGGACACCACCGGCGTGGTGCCGCTGGCCCACCCGGCCGACGTGGTGTCCGACGTGACGCTGCGCCTGCGCGTGGACGCCGTCAGCGAACCCGACGCGCGCGAAGCCAACCAGCGCAGCGCGCCGGCCGTCGAGCGCGGCCTGTTCCTGGTGCCGAAAGTGATTGAGTGAGTGATCGAGTGAACATGGCCTTCGACCTGACCCAAGCCTCCGTCGCCGCCATCGCGGCCCGCATCCAATCCCGTGAACTGTCCGCCGTCGAGGCAGCCCAGCACTTCCTGGCGCGCATCGAGGCGCACCGCGGCCTCAACGCCTTTGTCGCTGTCGACCCCGAGGAGACGCTGGCCCAGGCGCGCGCGGCCGACGCAGCGGTTGCCGCCGGCACCGCTGGCCCGCTGGCCGGCGTGCCGATCGCGCACAAGGACATCTTCGTCACGCGTGACTTCCCGACCACGGCCGGCTCGAAGATGCTCAAGGGCTACCGCTCGCCGTTCGACGCGACCACGGTGGCGCGCTTGGCCACGGCCGGCGCCGTCACGCTGGGCAAGCTCAATTGCGACGAGTTCGCGATGGGCTCGTCCAACGAGAACTCGGCCTACGGCGCCGTGCAGAACCCCTGGGACGCCACGCGCATCCCGGGTGGCTCCTCGGGCGGCAGCGCCGCGGCCGTGGCCGCGCGCCTGGCCCCGGCCGTGACCGGCACCGACACGGGCGGATCGATCCGCCAGCCGGCCGCCTTCTGCGGCGTCACCGGCATCAAGCCGACCTACGGCCGCGCCTCGCGCTACGGCATGGTGGCCTTCGCCTCCAGCCTGGACCAGGCCGGCCCGATGGCACGCAGCGCCGAAGACTGCGCGCTGCTGCTCTCGGCCATCTGCGGCCCTGACCTGGACCGCGACTCGACCTCGCTGGACCGCCCGACCGAAGACTTCGGCCGCAGCCTCAGCGACCGCCTGGAAGGCCTGCGCATCGGCGTGCCCAAGGAGTTCTTCGGCGACGGCCTGGCGGCCGATGTGCGCGCCGCGCTGGACGCTGCGCTGAAGGAGTACGAAAAGCTCGGCGCGCGCCTGGTCGAGATCTCGCTGCCGCGCACCGAACTGGCCATTCCCGTCTACTACATCATCGCGCCGGCAGAAGCCAGCTCGAACCTCAGCCGCTTCGACGGCGTCAAGTTCGGCCACCGCGCCGCCCAGTACGGCGACCTGCTGGACATGTACAAGAAGACACGTGCCGAAGGCTTCGGCGACGAGGTCAAGCGCCGCATCATGGTCGGCACCTATGTGCTGAGCCACGGCTACTACGACGCCTACTACCTCAAGGCGCAGCAGATCCGCCGCATGATCGCCGACGACTTCCAGCGGGCCTTTCAGTCGTGCGACGTGATCGCCGGCCCGGTCGCCCCCACCGTGGCCTGGAAGCTCGGCGACAAGTCCGACGACCCCGTGGCCAACTACCTGGCCGACATCTACACCCTGCCCGGCTCGCTGGCCGGCCTGCCCGGCATGAGCCTGCCGGCCGGCTTCGGCGAAGGCGGCATGCCCGTGGGCCTGCAATTGCTGGGCAACTACTTCGGCGAGGCAAAGCTGCTCAACGCAGCCCACCGCTTCCAGCAGGCGACCGACTTTCACCTCCGCACGCCGGAGGGCTTCTGACCATGAGCGAGACCATCAACACCTTCGAGGCCGCGCAGGTCGGTCGTCCCACGGGCCCGCTGGTGCAGGGCTATGAAGTCGTCATCGGCTTCGAGACCCACGCCCAGCTGTCCACCGCCAGCAAGATCTTCAGCCGCGCGTCCACCGCCTTCGGCGCCGAGCCCAACACGCAAGCCTGCGCGGTCGACCTGGCCCTGCCCGGCACGCTGCCGGTCATGAACAAGGGCGCGGTCGAGCGCGCCATCCGCCTCGGCCTGGCGCTGGGCTCGACCATCGCGCCGCGCAGCATCTTCGCGCGCAAGAACTACTTCTACCCCGACCTGCCCAAGGGCTACCAGATCAGCCAGTACGAGATTCCGGTGGTGCAAGGCGGCACGGTGGGCTTCTACCTCGGCGACGAGCACAAGACAGTGCGCCTGGTGCGCGCCCACCTCGAGGAGGACGCCGGCAAGTCGCTGCACGAGGACTTCATCGGCCAATCGGGCATCGACCTGAACCGCGCCGGCACGCCGCTGCTGGAGATCGTGACCGAGCCCGACATCCGCTCGGCGGCCGAGGCCGTGGCCTATGCGCGCGAGCTGCACAAGATCGTGACCTGGATCGGCATCTGCGACGGCAACATGCAGGAAGGCAGCTTCCGCTGCGACGCCAACGTCTCGGTGCGCAAGCCCGGCCAGCCGCTGGGCACGCGGCGCGAGATCAAGAACCTGAACAGCTTCAAGTTCATGCAGCAGGCCATCGACTTCGAGATCCGCTGGCAGATCGAGCAGATCGAGGACGGGCTCAAGATCCAGCAGGCCACCGTGCTGTTCGATCCGGACACGGGCGAGACGCGCGCCATGCGCACCAAGGAAGACGCTGCCGACTACCGCTACTTCCCCGACCCGGACCTGCCGCCGCTGGTGATCGCGCCCGAATGGGTAGAGCAGGTGCGCGGCGAGATGCCCGAGCTGCCGCGCGCCATGGCGCAGCGCTTCGTCGCCGACTATGGCCTGCCGGGCTACGATGCCGCGCAGCTGACGGCCAGCAAGGCCACGTCCGCCTACTTCGAGCAGGCCGCCCAGGCCAGCGGCCAGGCCAAGCTGGCCAGCAACTGGGTCATGGGCGAGATCTCGCGCCGGCTCAACGCGGGCGAACTCGCCATCGACCAGGCGCCGGTCTCGGCCGCGCAGCTGGGCGCGCTCTTGGGCCGCATCGCCGACAACACCATCTCCAACAACGCAGCGCGCCAGGTGTTCGACGCGCTGTGGACCGGCGAAGGCAGCGAAGTCGACGCGGTGATCGAAGCCAAGGGCCTCAAGCAGATGAACGACGACGGCGCGCTCGCGGCCATCCTCGACGAAGTCATCGCCGCGAACCCGGACAACGTCGCGCAGTTCAAGGCCGGCAAGGACAAGGCCTTCAACGCGCTGGTCGGCCAGGCCATGAAGGCGAGCAAGGGCAAGGCCAACCCGGCCCAGGTCAACGCGCTCCTGCGCAAGAAGCTGGAAGGCTGACGCGCCAGCGGCCGCTCAGCGCGGCCGACCGGGCAGGGTCTGCTCGGTCCACAGCTGGCGCAGCCGCGCGAGTTCCTCGTCGTAGCGGTCGTTCACGCGCTTGCGCTCGGCATCCTGCTCGGCGATCACGCGCTGCTGCGCCGCCACGCTGGCCTTGTGCTCGTCGAGCAGGCTGCGCAGCTTGGGCGGCAGTTTCTCGGGCGGGGTGTTCGGGTAGAACTCCAGCTCCCGGTCCAGCAGCTGGCGCTGCTTGTCGAGTGCCTGCATGCGCTGCTGGGCCAACGCCAGCACGCCATCGACCGGCGCCAGCGCTTCGGCGCGCGCGCGGTCGTGGGCGGCCTGGTCGCGGTAGCGCGACAACATCGCGCGGCTGCGGCGGATTTCCTCGTTGTTGCGGGCCTGCTCTTCCGCCGCCCTGCGCTCGCGCGCTTCGATCTGCGCCCGCTCGCTGGCCGTGAGCGAGGGGCCGACCTCACGCCGCAGGCTGCCGCTCGGGTTGAGCTCCTTCTGCGCGCGGTCGATGCATTCCTTGATCGGCCGGTCCGAGGTGATGTGCCGGCCCTGCCCGTCCACGCAGGTGTAGATGCCCTGCGCCTGCACCAGCATGGCCCAGCCTGCGCCGAGCAGGCCGAGCCCCATGCGGGCGCCTGCGCGGGTCACGAGCCGGCGCCCTCCTGCACGCCGTAGCGCTGCCGGTAGGCCAGCACGCGGCCATGGTGCTCGGCCACGGCCGCCTGGCTGCCATCGGCCAGGTACTGCAGCAGGTCTTCGAGCCGGGCGATGGCGCAGACCTGCAGGCCCAGCTGGCCGCGCACGTACTGCACGGCGCTGTGCGGTACGTCGCGGCCATCCTCGGTCGCCATCTCCTGGCGGTCCAGCGCGATGACCACGGCATGCGGCGTGGCGCCGACGGCGCGGATCAGCGCGATGGACTCGCGCACCGCGGTGCCCGCCGACATCACGTCGTCGACCACCAGCACGCGGCCCTGGAGCGGCGCGCCGACCAGCGTGCCGCCCTCGCCATGGTCCTTGGCTTCCTTGCGGTTGTAGGCGAACGGCAGGTTGCGGCCACGCCGCGCGAACTCCACCGCCAGCGCCGCGGCCAGCGGGATGCCCTTGTAGGCCGGGCCGAAAACCATGTCGAACTCGGTGCCGCTGGCCTCCAGGGCCGACGCATAGAATTCTGCGAGCCGGGCCAGCTTGACGCCGTCGTCGAACAGGCCTGCGTTGAAGAAGTACGGGCTCATGCGGCCCGCCTTGGTCTTGAACTCCCCGAAGCGCAGCACCCCGGCCTCGACCGCGAAGCGCACGAAGTCCTGGGCCAATCCATCTTGTTGGCCAGCACCCTCTGCGCCGGCCTTGTGTTCCACCATGGGAGCTTCCTTGTTCAAGTTGACCAGCCTGAATCTCAACGGCATCCGCTCTGCCACCACCAAGGGCGTCGAAGCCTGGATCTCGGCAACGGGCCCGGATTGTATTTGTGTACAGGAAGTCAAAGCCCAGCAGGCCGACGTGCAGGGGCGTTTCGAGCAGCTGGCCGGGCTGCAAGGCTACTTCCACTTTGCACAGAAAAAGGGCTATTCGGGCGTGGGGATCTACAGCCGGCATGTGCCGAGCGACGTACGGATCGGCTTCGGCGCACCCGAGTTCGACGACGAAGGCCGCTACATCGAGCTGCGCTTCGACACGCCGGCCCGCAAGCTCTCGGTGATCAGCTGCTACTTCCCGAGCGGCTCCTCGGGCGAGGAGCGCCAGGCCGCCAAGTTCCGCTTCCTGGACCTGTTCGATCCTTACCTCGTCGCGCTCAAGCAGGAACGCGAATTCATCCTGTGCGGCGACATCAACATCGCCCACCAGCAGATCGACCTCAAGAACTGGCGCAGCAATCAGAAGAACAGCGGCTTCCTGCCCGAAGAGCGCGCCTGGATGACCAAGCTGCTGTCCGAGACCGGCGTGGTCGACGTGTACCGCCGCCTGCACCCCGAAACCACCAGCGAGTGCTACACGTGGTGGAGCAACCGCGGCCAGGCCTGGGCTAACAACGTGGGGTGGCGGCTGGACTACCACCTGGCCACGCCGGCGCTGGCCGCCCATGCGCGCAGCGCCGCGGTGTTCAAGGACCAGCGCTTCAGCGACCACGCCCCGCTGACGATCGATTACGACTTCCCGCTGTGACGCGCTGACGCGCCCGCACGCCCACGCGCGGGCGTGCTCACGGTTCTGCCCTTTCGCCAGGCGCTCCGAGCAAGGCCTCCAGGTCGATCGCCTCGGCCATGCGCCTGTAGCCGGCGTCGCCCGGGTGCAGGTGGTCGCCCGAATCGAGCGCCGGATCGAGCCGCGCAGGGTGCGCAGGGTCGCGCAGCACGGCGTCGAAATCGACCACGGTGTCGAACACGCCCGCATGGCGGATCCATGCATTCAGCGCCTGGCGCAGCGCCTCCTTGCGTGGGCTGTGGTGGCCCTGCAGGGGCGTGCCTTCCAGCGCACCCTCGAAGGGTGGCACCGTGCCGGCCACCACGCGCACGCCCCGCGCATGCGCCTGCTCGACCAGCTGGCGGAACGCACCGGTCAGTTCGGCCAGCGCGGCCGGCGGCTCCCCGGGCGCAAACGGGCTGCCGGGAAAGCCGATGTCGTTGGTGCCGACCAGCACCACGACCGCGCGCACGCCGGCGTGGCCCAGCGCGTCGCGCTCCAGGCGCGCCAGCGCGCTCGCGCCCCAGCCACCAAGCAGCAGGCGGTTGCCGGCGATGCCGGCGTTGAGCACGGCGACGCCGCACGGCGCGAGGCGCCGCGACAGATGGTCGGGCCAGCGCTGGTCCGCACCCAGGCTGGAGCCGTTGCCATCGGTGATGGAGTCGCCGATCGCGACGACGGTCGCCGGCGCATGTCCGGTGTCGACCCACAGGCCGGAGACGAACGCGCGGGTGCTCAGGGTCTGCTGCACCGGTGCCTCGGGGCGTCCCACGGCATTGCCTTGCAGGAGCAGCGTCTGCTCCTGCGCGTCCCAGTGGAAGCCGGCGGTCCCGGTGGCCTGCGGCAGATGGAGATCGACTTGCAGCCGCTCGCCGGCAGCGACGGGCAGGTCGAGCGGGTCGCTGACCGCCCGCGCACCGGGGGGCACCAGCATGCCGTCCTGCCCATGGAAGCGGACCGCGTGCGCCGGTCCTGCACCCTCCCTGCGCAGAGCCACCGCACCCAGCGTCAGCGGCGCGCTGCCGTGTTCGTTGCTGATGACCAGCCGGACCTGCGCTCCGCCCAGGCTGCTGCGCAACGACTGGCGCAGCGTCACATCGCGCAGGCTGGTCGGCATTCCGAGCGGGACGACCCAGCCCTCGCCCCAGACGGGCTGGGCGGCAGAGAACCAGGTCGGCTGCCACTGCGCGGGCAGCGCGGCGGCAGCCGATACGGACAGAAGCGCCGCCAGCGGGGCGGCAAGGAGGAAGCGTGTGGTGCGTTGCATGCCCGCACTGTCGCCATTCCCGTTCGGCTTGAGAAGATGGCAAAGTGGAAGCCTTCCCATTCGAAACTGGAATGACATGGACCGGCTTCGTGCGATGCACATGTTCGTCAGGGCGGCAGAGCTCGGCAGCCTGTCGGCGGCGGCACGCTCGCTCTCCACCACCCAGCCCACGGCAAGCAAGCTGGTCGCGGCGCTGGAGGCCTCGCTCGGCGTGCAATTGCTGGAGCGCGGGCCCGCGCGCGCTGCGCTGACCGAGGAAGGCCTGCGCTTCGCCGACAGCGCGCGGCGCCTGCTGGAAGACTACGAGGAGGCGGTCGCCGACCTGGACCACAGCACCCGCGCGCCGCGCGGCCTGGTGCGCATCGCGGCGCCGGTGGCGCTGGGCGAGCTCAAGCTCAGCGCGCTGATGCTGCGCACGCTGCAGCAATACCCCGAGTTGCAGATCGACCTGGTGCTGGAAGACCGATTCGTCGACCCGGTCGAGGAACGCTTCGACCTCACCGTGCGCATCGGAGGCACGCTGCCGCCTGAGCTGGTGGCGCGCGCGCTGGCCACTTGGCCACGCTACATCGTCGCTTCGCCCGGATACGTGGAGCGCCACGGCCTGCCCAGTGCACTGGAGGACCTGGCCCGCCACAGCTTCCTGCGCTACCCGGGATGGACCGACGACGTGGTGACCCTCAGCAGCGCCGAAGGCCGCGTGGACCTGCCGGTCGCCACGCGCTACCGCATCAACCATGCGGTCGCGCTGCTGGACGCGGTGCGCGCAGGCGCCGGCATTGCGTTCCAGCCTTGCTGGATGGTCAACGACCTGATCCAGCGCAACGAGCTGGTGCACCTGCTGCCGCAGTGGAACGGGCCGTCGCAGAACGCCTGGCTGGTCCACCCGCGCCGCCGTCGGCAGCCGATGCGGGTGCAGCTCATGAAGGACTTGCTGGTCCGCGAGATCCAGGCGCTGTAGCGCCCAGGCGGTGGCGCACTGGCCCGGCGCAGGCCAGGCAGGTCGCCGGACCGGGGCCGGCACGTTGCGCAGCGGGCGGCAAGGCCCACCGGTGAATCGGCCCCCGCAACGCATGACACGTTCGGCCGACAGACAAGTCATGCAGTGACCGCTACATTTGGCGCTGCCCCGTTGCATCAACACCCGTCCAAGCGATGACCGTGCCGGCCGCCGTCCCCGACAACGAAGCTGAACGCCTGCAACGCCTGCGCGAGTTGCTCGTGCTCGACAGCGAGCCCGAGCCGCTGTTCGACACGCTGGCCCGCACGGCGGCCGAGTTCTGCGGCACCTCGGCCGGCCTGGTGTCGCTGGTGGATGCGGAGCGCCAGTGGTTCAAGGCCAACTACGGCCTCGGCGAGGCGCGCGAGACGCCGCGCGATGTCGCGTTCTGCGCCCACGCCATCCTGGGCGACACGGTCTTCCAGGTGCCCGACGCCCACCAGGACCCGCGCTTCGTCGCCAACCCCCTGGTCAGCCAAGACCCCAACATCCGCTTCTATGCCGGCGCGCCGCTGGCCCTGCCTGGCGGCGAACGCGTGGGCACGCTGTGCGTGATCGACTTCGAAGCGCGCGCGCTCACGCCCGAGCAATCCCGCATGCTGCAGCGCCTGGGCCAGCTCGCTGTGCAGGCGCTGATCATGCGGCGCGAGCTGCTGGACCGCGCGCTGGCGATCCGCGGCGAGTACGAGCACGCCCTGGCCGACCGCGAGCAGTTCCTGCGCCTGATCACCGACAACCTGCCTGTGCGCATCGGCTACGTGGACAACCAGCGCCGCTACCAGTTCGTCAACCGCGCGCAGGCCGAGCGCTACGACCTGCCGCCCGGCGCCATCGTCGGCCAGAGCCCGCGCATGCTGATCAAGCGCGAGCCCGACCCCAGCGTCAGCGCGCGCGTGGACGACGCACTCACGGGCCAGGCCCAGCGCTTCGAGTTCGACGACGCGCAGGACGACGGCGCCGTGCGCCGCATCGATTGCCAGCTGATCCCGCACCTCGGTGCAGGCGGCAAGGTACTGGGCCTGTTCACGACCGGCGTGGACATCACCGAACGCGCGGAGACCGAGCGTGCGCTGCTGCGCCAGACGGCCACGCTGCGTTCGGTGGCCGAGCTGATCCCGGCGATCGTCGCGGTGCTGGATGCCGATGGCCGATACCGTTTCGTCAACGGCGCGTTCGAGCGCTGGCACGGCCTTCCGCGGGCCGAGATCGTCGGCCGCACCATGCACGACCTGCTCGGCAAGCCCGAGTTCGACCCCGTGCGGCCGTGGATCGCCCGCGCCCTGGCGGGCGAGGAGGTCAGCTTCGAACTGCACTTTCCGGGGCGCAGCCATGGCCAGCACCTGGCCGTCAACTACATCCCGCTGCGGCTGGACAACGGCACGCTGGACGGCTTCGTCGCGGTGGGCCAGGACATCACCCAGCACCGCCAGGAGGCGCAGCGCCTGCTGGGCCTGGCCCAGCGCGACGCCATGACCGGCCTGCTCAACCGCGCCGGCCTGCAGGACTGGCTCGACTTCCAGCAGGCGCACGGCGATGCCGCGCAGATCGGCCTGCTGTGCATCGACCTGGACCGCTTCAAGCCCGTCAACGACCAGCACGGCCACCCGGTCGGCGACGCGCTGCTGCAGGTCTTCGCCGAGCGCCTGCGCATGCTGGTGCGGCCCAGCGATGCCGTGGTGCGCATGGGCGGCGACGAATTCGCCGTGCTGCTGGCCGGCGTGCGCGACGGCCATGGGCTGCAGGCCGTGGCCGACAAAGTGCTGCAGGTGGCGCACCGGCCCTTCCATGTGGGCGCATTGCACCTGCAGATCGGGGCCAGCGTGGGCATGGCGCTCGGCCTGGATGCCAGCGGCGGCTGGGATGGGCTGCTGGCCCGGGCAGACGCGATGCTGTACCGCGCCAAGAGCGAAGGCCGGGGCCGCGCCGCGATGGCGCCGACGCCGACGCCGCGCACGCTGCACGGACCTCAGCGCGGCGCGTAGCCCCCTTGCCGCGCCAGGTGCACCTGGTGCAGCGTGATCTTGCGCACCTCGGCCTGGCTGGTCTCGATGTGGGCCCGCATCAGCATCGCGGCCTGGTCGCCGCGCTTGCGCTGCACCGCCTTGAGGATCTTGGCGTGCTCGTCGTAGGTGGCATCGATGCGCATCTGCTGCGTGAAGTCGAGCCTGCGGATGATGCGGATGCGCTCGGTCACCTCGCGGTGCACGCGCGCCATCTCCGCGTTGCCGGCCGCCGCCACGATCTGGCAGTGGAACTCCTCGTCCCACTGCGAGACCTGGGCCATGTCGCTGCTGCGCTCGGCCTGCGGCGCCAGCCAGATCGCGGCCAGCGCGTCGAGCAGGCCGTGGTCCACGCGCACCACGCCTTCGCAGAGCCGGTGGATGGCGGTCGTCTCCAGCACCATGCGCAGGTCGTAGAGCTGCTCGAACTGGTCGAAGTCGAACGGCAGCACGCGCCAGCCGGCGCGGAACAGCACCTCGACGAAGCCCTCCTGCTGCAGCCGGAACAGCGCCTGGCGCACCGGCGTGCGTGAGACGCCCAGCCGCTCGCTGATCTCGTTCTCGGTGAAGCGGTCGCCGGGCACGAGCTGGAAGTCGGCCACATCGCGCTTGAGCTGTTCGTAGACCTCGTCGGCACGCGAGCGGAACGCCACGGCCGGCGCAGCCGGTGGCTTCTTGGAAACGGTAGGAGGCACGGGCGCGTGGAGCCAGGGAAATGGAGAAGGCGCTACCTTACTCCGAGTGCAGGGCCGCCAGCAGCTGGGCGCTGGTGGCCGTCCAGCCGACGATGCCGCCCTGGGCGCGGACCATCTCGAGCGCCTGCGCCTTGAACGCCGGGAAGTAGCTCTCGGTGCAGTCCTCCAGCACCAGGCAGTCGTAGCCGCGGTCGTTGGCCTCTCGCATGCTCGTCTGCACGCAGACCTCGGTCGTCACGCCCATGAACACGAGCGAGCGGATGCCGGCCTGCTGCAGCAGCAGTTGCACCGGCGTGCCGTAGAACATCCCCTTGCCCGGCTTGTCCACCACGATCTCGCCCGCCAGCGGCGCCAGGGCCGGGATGATCTCCACACCGGGCTCGCCGCTCACCAGCACCCGGCCCATCGGCCCCACATCGCCGATGCGCAGCTGCGGGTTGCCGCGCAGGCGCTTGGCGGGCGGGCAGTCGCGCAAGTCCGGTCGGTGCGCCTCCCGGGTGTGCAGCACCAGGCCACCGGCGGCGCGCCAGGCCTGCAGCGTGCGCCGGCAGGCCGGCACGATGGCCCCGAGCAGCGACACGTCGTTGCCCAGGCTCGCGCCGAAGCCGCCGGGCTCGATGAAGTCGCGCTGCATGTCGATGATGACCAGTGCCGTGGTGGCCAGGTCGAACGGAAAGTCGAATGGCCGGGCCTGCACGGCCAGGCTGCGGATCTCGCGCACGTCGCTGTTCATGTCCTGCTCCTCAGTGGCCGCCGCCCATGTGGGCGCCCAGCACGTGGCGCTCCGCATCGGCCGCTGCGGTTTCGTACACGATGCGGCCTTCGCTCATGACCACGATGCGGTCCGACAGCTCCAGCAGTTCGTCCAGGTCTTCGCTGACCAGCAGCACCGCGCCGCCCTTGCCGGCCACCTGCACGATGCGGCCGTGGATCTCGCGCACGGCCGCGAAGTCCAGGCCGAACACCGGGTTCGCCGCGATCAGCACGTTGATGTCGCCGGCCAGCTCGCGCGCCAGCACGGCGCGCTGCACGTTGCCGCCGGACAGGCTCTTGATCGGCGCGCCCTCGCCCTGGGTCTTCACGCCGTACTCCTTGATCCACTCGCGGGCGCGGCTTCTCCACTGGCCGAAGCGCAGCCAGCCGCCGGCGGAAAGAGGCGGTGCGTCGTAGTCGCGCAGCGCCATGTTCTCGGCCACCGAGAGGTCGCCCACGCAGGCGTTGCGCAGCGGCTCCTCGGGCAGGCTGCGCAGCTTCAGGCGCTTGTTCTCGCTGCGGCGCGCGGCATAGGGCTCGCCCATCGCGGTCACGCTGCCGGCATGGCGCGGGCGCTGGCCGACCAGGGCCTCGACGAGTTCGCGCTGGCCGTTGCCCGAGACGCCGGCCACGCCCAGGATCTCGCCGCTCTTGACTGCGAGGTCGACGCCGTGCACGGCCAGCGTGCCGCGGTCGCCCATGGCGCTCAGGCCCCGCAACTGCAGCGCCACGCGGGCGCCGGCCGGCAACGGGCTGCGCGCGGGAGCGGTGTCGCTCTCCGCATGCAGCACCTCGGCCGGCGTGGCCGCCTCACCCATCATGGCCGCAGCCAGCCGCGACGGATCGGTCTCGGCCACGCGGCAGTGGTGCACGGCCTTGCCCCGGCGCAGAACGGTCACGGCGTCGGTGTAGGCCATCACCTCGCGGAACTTGTGCGTGATGATCAGCACGGTGCACTGGCCGCTCCGCGCGAAGGCGCGCACATGGCCCAGCACCTCGTCGGCCTCCTGCGGCGTCAGCACCGAGGTGGGTTCGTCCAGGATCAGCAGGCGCGGCTTCAGGTACAGCTGCTTGAGCAGTTCGAGCTTCTGCTTTTCGCCGGCCGCCAGTTCGGCCGGGCGCGCGTCCAGGTCGAGGCGGAACGGCGTGGTGGCGAGGAAGGCCTCCAGCTCGGCGCGCTGGGCCTTCCAGTCGATCACGGCTGGCGTCTTGCCGCCGGCCAGCAGCAGATTCTCGGCCACCGTCATGCCGGGCGCCAGCGTGAAGTGCTGGTAGACCATGCCGATGCCCAGCGTGCGCGCGACGATGGGGTTGGCGATGTCGCGTTCGCGCCCATCGATGAGGATCGAACCCTCCTCGGCCTGCTGGAAGCCGGCCACGCACTTGACCAGCGTGCTCTTGCCCGCGCCGTTCTCGCCCAGCAGCGCGTGCACGCTGCCGGGGTCCACGCGCATGCTCACGTGGTCCATCGCCGTGAAGGCGCCGAAGCGCTTGGTCAGGTGGTAGGTCTCCAGCGCCAGAGCGCCTTCGACGGCGGGGAGTGCGTTGACCGGGGCGATCATGGCGATGCCGCCCGGCCGCCCGAAGGCATCGAAGCGCCCCCCTGGGGGGCAGCGATACGCGAAGCGATGAGCGTGGGGGTCATGTCATTGCCTCGATGAGTGCGGCGGATGTCGCGTGCGCGCCGAACACGCCGCCCTGCATCGTGACCATGTTCAGCGCCGCCTGGTGGTTGGCCGGGTCGGTGGCGGCCGTGCAGTCGGACAGCAGCAGGCATTCGAAGCCGCGGTCGTTGGCGTCGCGCATGGTGGTGTGCACGCACACGTCGGTGGTGATGCCCGCGAGGACCAGGTTGGCGATGCCGCGCGTGCGCAGCACCATCTCCAGGTCGGTGGCGTAGAACGAGCCCTTGCCGGGCTTGTCGATCACGATCTCGCCGGCCAGCGGCGCGAGTTCGGGGATCAGTTCCCAGCCCGGCTCGCCGCGCACCAGGATGCGGCCGCAGGGGCCGGCGTCGCCGATGCCCAGGCCGTCCTTGCCAATCTGGCGCGAGCGCCAGCGCTTGTTGGCGGGCAGGTCCGACAGGTCGGGCCGGTGGCCTTCGCGGGTGTGGATGATGGTGTAGCCCAGCGGCCGCATCACCTCGAACAGGCGCTTGATCGGCTGGATCGGCGCCTGCGTGAGCGACAGGTCGTAGCCCATCACGTCGACATAGCCGCCCTTGCCGCAGAAGTCGGTCTGCATGTCGATCACGATCAGCGCGGTGTTGTCGGGCCGTAGGCTGCCGTCGAAGGGCCAGGCGTAGGGCTTGGCGTCCACATGGCGCGGTGTCATGGTCAGGCCACCTTTCTCAGGGTCAGGGGGTCGGGCTCGGCGCCGCCGTACTGGCGCGTGGGCGGCGCGAAGCCGCAGGACGTGCCATCCGTCACCTGCACCGTGTCGGTCCACGGCAACCGGTAGCGCCCGGCCACCATGTCCTGCATGAAGGTATAGGGGCAATCCTGCGCACCGCCCTGCACCGCCACATAACCTCTGTGCCAGAGCTGGTAGGGGTTGTTCTCCACGCCCCAGCCAGCGCGTGCCTCGCGCACCAGGTCAGGCCGCAGCTCGGCGGTGACGATCTCGTCGGGCCGGCCGCCGCCCTCCACCATCACCGTGCCGTCGAAGCTGCAGAACATGCCCTGGCCCATGGAGTCGAAGCTGCCGTCGCTGCCGCACATGCACACGCTGGCGGTGTAGGCCAGGTTCTGGAAGGCGTTGCTCTGGTTGGTGATGCGCCAGGCGTGCCGGATCGGCGCGGTGTAGCCGGCGGTGCGCAGGATCACCTCGGCGCCCTTGTACGCGGCCTCGCGCGCCATCTCGGGGAACATGCCGTCGTGGCAGATGATGAGGCTCAGCTTGACGCCATTCGGCCCCACGCAGACCGGCACGCCCAGGTTGCCCGGCTCCCAGGGCTCGACCGGCACCCAGGGATGCAGCTTGCGGTAGTACAACTGGATCACGCCCTGGTCATCGATGACGAGGCCGCTGTTGTAGGGGTTGCCGCCCGGGTTGGCCTCCATGATGGAGAAGCAGCCCCAGATGCGGTGCTCGACACAGGCCGCCTTGAAGGCCGCCACCTCGGGGCCATCGAGCGTGCATAGGATGGCCGGGTTGGTGTCCATCGACAGGCCGTGCAGCGCGTACTCGGGAAACACCACCAGGTCCATCGTCGCCATGTTGCGGCGCGCCTTGCCCACCATCTCGCAGATGCGGCGCGTCTGCGCCGCCAGATCGGCCGGCGTCACCACCACGGGCAGCTGCAGCTGCACCAGGCCCAGCACCACGCCGGCCTTCGACTTGTTCAATCCACCCAGTCCACTCATGGCTTCGTTCCTCTCATCGTGCCGACGACAGTTCGCCCGGGCTGCCCGTGGCCACCGCGCCGGGCTTGCAGGTGATCACGAGGATCAGCAGCGTCAGCACATAGGGCACGGTGTTGAACAGGTGGTAGCCGTAGCTCACGCCGATGGACTGCATGGCCGGGCCGATGGCGCCGGCGCCGCCGAACAGCAGCGCCGCACCCACGCAGCGCAGCGGGCTCCAGCGCGCAAAGATCACCAGCGCCACCGCGATCAGGCCCTGGCCGCTGGAGATGCCCTCGTTCCAGCTGCCCGGATAGAACAGCGTGAGCGAGGCGCCGCCCAGCCCGGCAATCGCCCCACCGGCGGCCGTGGCCGCGATGCGGATGCCGTTGACCGAATAGCCCAGGGCCTTGGTCGCCATGGCCGAGTCGCCGGCCAGCCGCACCAGCAGGCCGGCGCGCGTGCGGCCGAAAGCCCACCACAGCGCCACCGCCAGCACGATGCCGATGGGCAGCAGCGCGTTGATCTGCAGCGCGGCCTGCACCACCGTCGAATCGCTCCAGCCGCCCAGCGGAATCGCCGGCAGCTGCGGCGCCTGCGGCTGGATCAGCGGCTTGCCCAGGTAGAACGCCAGCCCCGTGCCCAGCAGCATCAGCGCGATGCCGGTGGCCACGTCGTTGACGCCCTGCAGCGAGCACAGCAGGCCGTGCAGCAGCGCCAGCACGGCGCCGGCCATGGCGCCGATCAGCACGCCGATCCAGGGCGAGCCGCTCCAGTAGGCGCCGCCGAACGCGGCCATGGCCGACAGCACCAGCACGCCTTCCAGGCCGAGGTTGATGCGGCCGGATTTTTCGGTCAGGCATTCGCCCAGGCTCACGAACAGGAACGGCACGCCCACGCGCAGCGCGCCGCCGACGATGCCGGCGAACAGGGCGATCCATTGGTCGGCTGTCATGTGGCGGCTCCCTTCAACGCAGCGGCCGGTGGCGGCCGCTGTTCCAGTTCCTCGTACGGACGCGAGAACAGCTTGCCCAGCACCACCTTGCCGTCGACGTTGCGCAGCGCCTCGCTGGCCAGGATCAGGACGAAGGCGATGCCTTGCAGCACCAGCACCGAAGCGTCCGGCAGGCCCACGCGGCGCTGCAGCAGGCTGCCGGCCGCGCCGAAGCCACCGAACAGGATGGCCACGGGAATGATGGCCAGCGGGTTGTGCCGCGCCATGAAGGCCACCAGGATGCCGGCGTAGCCGTAGCTGGCGATCAGCGAGGCGTTGGCGTTGGTGTGCACCGCCGCCACCTCCACCGCGCCGGCCAGGCCGGCGCAGGCACCGCCCAGTGCGCAGGCCGCGATGATCAGCCTGGAAGCGGGCAGGCCCATCAGCTGCGCCGTGCGCGGGTTGCCGCCCACCACGCGCACCGAGAAGCCGGAGGCCGTGGCGCGCAGCCAGACCCAGAACAGCAGGCAGGCCGCCACGCCGATGGCCAGGCCCCAGTGCACGTCGGAGCCCATCATCCCGGTGATGCGGATGCCCTCGTCCAGCGGCAAGGTGGAGGGCTTGTTCAGGCTGGCGGGGTCGCGCAGCGCGCCCTCCACCAGGTGCTTGAACAGGCCGATGGCCACGTAGGCCAGCAACAGGCTGCTGATGGTCTCGTTGATGCCCCGGTACTGGCGCAGCCAGCCGGCCAGCGCGATCCACAGCGCACCGCAGACGGCACCGGCTGCGCACACCAGCACCGTGCCCAACGCGTTGCCGGGCAGCGGCATCAGGTAGGGCAGCGCGGCGCAGCCCAGGCCGCCCAGCACCAGCGCACCCTCCCCGCCGATGATGACGAGACCCGCGCGCGCAGGGATGGCCACGCACAGCGCGGTGAGCATCAGCGGCGCGGCGCGCTGCAACGTGTTCTGCCAGCTGAACCAGTCGCCGAACGCGCCCTTGAAGAGCAGCGTCCAGACCTCCACCGGGTCGACGCCGGCGAAACCGACGAAGACGCCGAACAGCAGCAGCGCCGCCGCGATCGCGGCCACCGGCAGGCCGATGTCCTTGGCGAGGGAGTTCATGGTGCAGGTGCCTGCTGCGTCAGAACGAACCTTGCACGCCCTCGACCAGGTAGTTCATGCCTTCCAGCGCGAGGTCGGTCTGCTTCTGCACCTGGCCGGCGGCGAGCACTTCCTTGCCCTTGTTGTCCTTGAGCGGGCCTTTGAAGATGTCGAACGTGCCTGCCAGCATCTTGGCCTTGGTCTCGTCGGCCTGCTTCTTCGCGGCGTCGGTCACGGCCGGGCCGTAGGCCGACATCTTGACGAAGCCTTCCTTCATGCCGCCGCGCAGGAAGTTCGGGTGCGGCTTGCCGCTGCGGGCGGCGTCGATGATGGTCTTGTAGGCCGTGATCCAGTTCCACTCGGCGCCCGTGAGGTAGGCCTGCGGCGCGAGCTTGGCCTGGCTGGCGTGGTAACCGCACACCATCTTGCCGCGCTTGGCTGCGGTCTCCACGATGACCTTGGGCCCGTCCACGTGCATGGTGAACACGTCGCAGCCCTGGTCGGCCAGGCTGTTGGTGGCCTCGGCCTCCTTGACGGCCATGGACCAGTCGCCCGTGAAAATCACGCTGCAGGTGATGCCCGGCTTGACCGAGCGCGCACCCAGCGTGAACGCGTTGATGTTGCGCAGCACCTGCGGGATGGGCTTGGCCGCGACGAAGGCAATCTTGCCGCTCTTGCTCAGGTGGCCGGCCACCACGCCGTTGAGGAACTGCGCCTCGTCGATGTAGCCGAAGAAGCTGCCCGCGTTCTTGGGGTGCTTGCCCTCCGTCCACATGCCGCCGCAATGCGAGAAGCGCACGTCGGGGTACTTGGCGGCCAGCGCCAGCAGGTGGGGATCGAAGTAGCCGAACGAGGTGGGGAACAGGAGCTTGGCGCCGTCCTGCATGATCATGCCGGTCATGCTCTTCTGCACGGCCGCGGTCTCGGGCACGTTCTCTTCCTCCACCACCTTGATGCCGGGCATCTTCTTGACCTCGGCCGCGGCCTGGGCGTGGGCCTGGTTGTAGCCGTAGTCGTCGCGCGGGCCGACGTAGATCACGCCGATCGTCAACGGCGCCTGCGCTGCGGCGAGGCCGTGCAGCCCTCCCAGTGCACCGGTGGCGCCAACGGCGGCCAAGGTCTTGAGCGATGCGCGGCGGTTCATCTTGTCCATGGGGCTGGCTCCATTTGCGATCAGTTGGGGGGCTGCATCAAAGCAGTGCGCGGGTCTTGAACTTCAACTTGGATACATGAAAGCGTGCAAGGAGCGTGCCTGCGACAGGGCCGGGCGCTCAGGCCATCAGGCTCACGTGCGCCGACACCACGCGCCAGCCCTCGGGCAGGCGCACCCAGGTCTGGCTCTGGCGGCCGATGCGGGGGCTGCCTTCGCGCTGGAACTCGATGTTGGTGGTGGCGAAATCGCGGCCGTAGGTGGTGATGGCGGTGCGCGTGACGGTGCGGGCCAGGCCCTGCGACGGGCGGCCGGCGCGGAAGGCCTGGATCGCTTCGTAGCCGTACAGGTTCTCGCCGGCGCCGTAGCGCAGGGTGTGGGGGCTGTTCCAGAACAGTGCGTCCAGCACCTCGACCTTGTTGTTCACAAGGGCGTCTTCGTACTGTGCGAATGCGGCGGTCACTTCGGCCAGCACGTGGGGAATGTTGATCTCTTGGGTCATGGTCGGTTCAGCGGTGTGTTGCTCGCGGTGCGTGCTGGGGTTGCGGGTGGGCCGAGGCCACCGGGTGGCCCCTTCCGCGAATGTCCTCCGCCAGGGCCGCAGGCGGCCCAGGCTCCTCCTTTATTTCGCTGCAGGGGCCACCCAGTACCCTCGGCCTTGGACACTTCGCGTCGTGCAGGCCGGTCAAGCGGGGCGCCCATGGACCGCGTCGATGGTGTGTTCTCCGCAGCGAAATAAAGGAGGAGCCCCGGGCCGCCTGCGGCCCGGGGCGGGTGACATTCGCGGAGGAGAGCACACCGTCGGCGCGGTCTCGCGCCTCCACTCGCCACCTAGGAACGACAAACCGCGTCATGGCAAAGAGGCGACAGGCGCCCGCACCACACCCAGCCCCTCCAACACCGCCGCAGCACGCAGCGTGATGTCTTCACGCCAGGGCGCCGCAATCAGCTGCACGCCGATGGGCAGCTTGGGATGCGCATCCCACACCGGCACGGCGCACACCGGCAAGCCGATGCACGAGATCGGCTGTGTCAGCAAGCCCATGCTGGGGCGCAGTGGTAGCCGGCGTTCGCCCAGCGTGAGCCACTCGGTGCCGATGGGTGTGGCGGCGCAGGGCGTGGCCGGCGCCAGCAGCAGGTCGAATTGCGAGAACACGCGCGCCACGGCTTCGGCGTACACGCGGCGCACACGCTGCGCGCGCGCCACCCAGGCGGCCGGCAACAGCGCGCCGGCCAGGAAGCGGTCGCGCGAATGCGGCTCGAAGTCCTGGGCGCGGCGGCGCAGGTCTTCCAGGTGCAGCGAGCCGGCTTCGGCGTTGGTGATCAGGAAGGCGGCGGCGCGGCCCTCTTCCACCATCGGCAGTTCGACGCGGTCGCGCGCGCCCAGTGCTTCGGCCACGCGGCCGACAGCGTCCAGTGCTTCTGGCAATGCGTTGTGCTGGAACCATCCACCCAGCACGCCGATCCGCAGTCCCGCGATGCCGTGGCCCAGCACCGGTGTGACGGGCTCGGCCACGCGCTGCGCACAGCCCGGGTCGCGCAAGCTGCCCTGCTCCGGGCCCTGCATGGCGTCGTAGCTCAGCGCCAAATCGCGCACCGAGCGCGCGAACGGGCCCAGGTGGTCCAGGCTGGAGATGAACGGGTAGCTGCCGCTGCGCGGCAGGCGGCCGAAGGTGGGCTTCAGGCTGAAGATGCCGCACAGCGAGGCCGGCACGCGGATCGAGCCGTTGGTGTCCGAGCCCAGCGTGATCGGCACCTGGCCGGCCGCCACGGCCGCGCCCGAGCCGCCCGACGAACCACCGGCCACGCAGTTCAGGTCGTGCGGATTGCGGCACGGCCCTTCGTGGCTGTTCTCGGTCGTGAAGCCGTAGGCGTATTCGTCCATGTTGAGCGCGCCGACCAGCACGGCGCCGGCCGCCTCCAGCCGCTGCACCAGCACGCCATCGGCGCTGGCGGGGGCGCTGTCGCGCTCGATCTTGGAGCCTGCCAGCGTGCGCAGGCCGGCGATGTCGAACAGGTTCTTGACCGCGAACGGCACGCCCAGCAGCGGCAGCGCGGCCATCTCCGCACCGCCCGCATCCAGCGCCGCGGCGCGTGCCAGTGCACGCTCGCGCACCAGGTCGGTGAAGGCGTTGACGCGGCCGTCCGTGGCGGCGATGCGGGCCAGGCTGGCCTCGGCCAGCGCCGTGGCACTGACCGCGCCTGCGCGCACGGCGGCGGCCATGCCGGCGGCGTCGCCGAGCAACAGGTCGGCAGCGCTCATGGGGTTCCTTCCGGAGAGATCGGCGTGAAATGCACGGCCGTCTCATCGTGCGGTGCCAGCGGCACGCGGTCCACGGCGTCGGCCATGCCGGCCGCCAGCGCGAAGAACTGCAGCACGCCAGGGCGGTGCGCGGGGTCCAGGGTCAAGCCCAGCGCGGGCGCCGCGGCGCCCACGTAGGCTTCGATCTGCTGTGGTGTCAAAGATGGCTCCTCGTGCGCGCTAGCGCCGCACCTCGCGCTGGAAGATCTCCAGGCTCAGCTTCTTGGCACTGATGAAGCTGGGCTGGCTCAGCGTCTCCACCGTGCGCGGGCGCGGATCGTTGTAAGGCAAGATCTCTGCCACCTTGGTCGGCCGCTTGGTCAGCAGCAGCACCTCGTCGGCCAGGTACACCGCCTCTTCCAGGTCGTGCGAGACCAGCAGCATGGTGGTGCCGGTCTGCATGAACACCTCCTGCAGCTTCTCGCGGATGAAGAGGGTCATCTCGAAGTCCAGCGCCGAGAACGGCTCGTCCAGGAACAGCACCTCGGGGTTGGGCGCCAGCGCCCGCATGATCGAGGCAGTCTGCTGCTGCCCGCCCGACATCTCGTACGGGTAGCGGTTCAGGTCGAACTTCACGTCGAAGCTGGCCACCAGCTCGGCCATGCGCCGGTCGACCTCGACCTTGCTCTTGCCGGCCAGCTTGAGCGGATAGGCGATGTTGTCGATGGTGCGCATCCACGGGAACATGGCCTCGCGGTAGTTCTGGAACACGTAGCCGATCTTGGTGTCCTTGAGCGACTTGCCGTCGAACAAGATCTCCCCCGAATCGATGGGAATCAGCCCGGCGATCATGTTGATCAGCGTGCTCTTGCCGCAGCCGTTGGGCCCGAACACCGAGACGATCTTGTGCTTCGGAATGTCGAGGTCGAAGTTCTCGTACAGCGGCCAGCCGGCGAAGTACTTCGTCAGTCCGCGGATGGTGATGTGGGTGCCGGCCGGGCCGGGCTGGAAGGCGGGCTTCGGCACGTCGGCGAAGACCGGGGCGTTCACAACAGCATTCATCGTCCGCTCCAATGCACGATCTTGCGTTCCAGCATCAGGAACAGGATGTTCAGCGCGTAGCCCAGGGCCCCCGCCGCGAGGATGGACGCGTACATGTCGCGCACGTTCATCACCTGCTGCGAATTGATGATGCGGTTGCCCAGCCCGCTGTCAGCGCCGATGAACATCTCGGCCACGATCACGATCACCAGCGCCATCGACACGGCCGAGCGCAGGCCGACGAAGCTGGGCTGCAGGCTCTCCCAGATCAGCACGTCCTTGAACACCTGCCAGCGCGTGGCGCCCATCACCCTGGCCGCCATCACGCGCTGCTTGCGTGCATTGATGACCCCGTAGGCGCTGTTGAACACCACGATCAGGAAGGCGCCGAACGCGGCGATGGCGACCTTGTTGACGTCGGACACGCCGAAGATCATCAGGAACAGCGGGATCAGCGCCGACGATGGCGTAGAGCGGAAGAAGTCGATCAGGAACTCCACGCTGCGGTAGGCCTTCTCGTTGCTGCCCAGCAGCACGCCCAGCGGCATGCCGACGATGGCGGCGATCAGGAAGGCCTGCAGCGTGCGCCACACCGTCATGAGGAAGTCGCCCAGCAGCGGCCCGCCCCACAGGCCCTTGACGAGCGCGCCCAGCGCGTCGAGCGGGGGCGGCAGCAGCAGCGCCTTGATCATGCCGGTGCGCACCGCAAGGTCCCACAGGATGAACAGCACGACCGGGCCGATGAAGGGCAATGCCTTGTTCCAGGCCGGTTCGCGCGGCACTTTGGCGCTGGCCTGGGCCGCAGGCGGTGTCCAGGGCTTGGCGGCCGGGGAGGTGGCGGCCATGGCTCAACCCTTGTAGAGCATGGTCTCAACCATCAGCCGCGAGCTGAAGATGCCCTTCTCGCTGAACAGGTCGAAGAACTTCTGGAAGTGCGCGATGTCGGCCGGCTTGAATTCGTCGTACATCATGTAGGCGGCCAGCGGCACCTCGCCCGTCAGCGGGCCTTCGATGGCGGTGTAGCCCTTCATGTACTGGCGCGCTTCGTCCGGCTTGGTGCGCACGTAGGCCACGCCCTTGGCATAGGCGGCGATGAACTTCTTGGCCTCGGCCGGGTTCTTCTTGATGAAGGCGGATGTCAGCGATGCCGAGCCGCCGAACCACGGCGCCATCGGGTCGCCCAGCACGTAGCGCGCAATCACGCCGGCCTCCAGCACACGGGTGGTGCCGTTCATGCGGCCGATGGTGCCGGTGGGCTCCAGCGTATAGCAGCCGTCCAGCTGGCCCGCCGCCAGGGCCGCGACGTGCTGGCCGATGGGCAACTCGACCACCGTGGCGCCGGTCGCGCCGCCGCGCTCCAGCACGGTCTTGGCCAGCGTCACGTTCTGGATGCCGGGGCCCGAGCCCACGCGCTTGCCCTTGAGGTCGGCCATCACCTTGGCCGGGCTGCCGGCCGGCACGATGACCTCGTCCAGCACGTTCTTGGCGTTGCTGGGGTTGGAGCAGAAGATCTTGAAGGTGCCCGGCGCGGCGATCTCGCCGATGGCGATGTTGGCCGAGCCGGTGCCGTTGGCGCTGCCGTCGGCGCGGTCGGACAGCATGCCTTCCATGACCTGCTGGGCGCCGGCGAACTTGAGCGGCTCGACGTTCAGGCCGGCCTCCTTGAAGTAGCCCAGCTCGACCGCCGCGTAGAACGGCAGGCCGGCGGCAATCGGCCAGTAGCCCACGCGGATCTTCGGGCCGGCCTGCGCGTGCAGCGCCATCGGCGCGCCGAGCGTGGCCAGCGCAGCCGAGGCACCGGCGGTCTTGAGCAGGCGGCGTCGCGCCAGGGACGGGGAAGCGGGTCGGTTCAGCATGGTTCTCTCCTGCAAGGGCGATGGATGGAAAGGGTCAGGTCGCAGTGGCACGGGCCTGCAGAAACGCACGCCAGCCGCCGAAATGGGTGATGTCCTGCGCGCCCTCCAGCGCCAGGGGCTCGCAGACGAAGCCCTGCAGCGCGCTGCCGTCGGCCAGCTGCAGCGTGCCGATGCCCAGCGGCGGCGGGATCAGCGCGACGAAGCTGCCGTACGCGGTGGCCGGCATGCGCCAGACCTCCACCGCGATGCGCGCGCCCTGCCCCGGCGCCACGCGCAAGAGGCCGGGCTTGGGCGGCACCGTGCCGGGCAGCGCGAACAGGCGGTAGTCGGGCACCGTCTCGCCGGCCCGCAGCAGCACGGCGCCGCGCTCGGTCAGCTGCCCGTTCAGCGGCAGGCCCGAGAGGTGCGCGCCGACGACGACCACGTCGACCGTGGCGGCCGGTCGCAGCGCGGCGATCGGGGCCGGGGGCGGCAACGGCGCCCCGGTGGCGCCCAGCGCGAGGCCGGTGGCGTGGTGGTAGCGCTGGCCCAGGTCGGCCAGCTGCCAGTCGCTGCCGCAGGGGCCGATCAGCGTGATGCCGAACGGCAGGCCGTCGGGCCGCAGGCTGCTGGGCACCGAGATGGCGGCGTAGTCCAGCAGGTTGACGAAGTTCGTGTAGGCGCCCAGGTTGCGGTTCAGCACCACCGGGTCGGCCAGCATCTGGGCCACGGTGTAGTGCGTGGGCGCAGTGGGCACCAGCAGCACGTCGATGCCGTCCCAAAGCGCGGCGGCCTGCTGGCCGAAAGCGCGCAGCTGGGTCTGGGCGTCCACGAGGTCGGCGGCGCTGTAGCCCTTGCCGGCCAGCAGGATGCCGCGCACGGGCTCGACGATCTGGTCGGCGTGCGCGTCGACGAAGGGGCGCACGGCGGCGTAGCGCTCGGCCACCAGCGCGCTCTCGTACAGCAGCGCGGCGGCGCCGGCCAGCGGTGCGTAGTCGATCTCCACGGGCGTGCCGCCCTGCGCGCGCAGGCGCTCGATGGCTTGGGCGAAGGCGTCGGCGGCCAGCGCGTCGCCATGGAACTCCAGCGGCGCCGGCACGCCGAAGCGGAATGCGGCCGGCAGCGGCGTGGTGGCCATGGGCAGGCGGCGGGCGTACGGGTCTTGTGCGTCGTAGCCCTGGGCCACGGCCAGCACGCGCGCCGCCACGTCGACCGTGCGCGCGAAGATGGAGACGCAGTCCACGCTCTGCGCGGCCGGCACCACGCCGTGCGTACTGATGAGGCCCTTGCTGGGCTTGATGCCGACGATGTTGTTGAGCCCCGCCGGCACGCGGCCAGAGCCCGCCGTGTCGGTGCCCAGCGCGAAATCGACCTGGCCCGTGGCCACCACGTAGGCCGAGCCGGAGCTGGAGCCGCCCGACACGTACGCCGGGTCGATGGCATTGGGCACCGGGCCGTAGGGCGAGCGCGTGCCGTTCAGCCCGCAGGCGAACTGGTCGAGATTCGTCTTGCCGTGCAGCGCTGCACCCGCATCGAGCAGGCGCTGCACCACGCTGGCGTTCTGCGCAGGCTGGTAGGCAAAGGCCGGGCACGCTGCGGTGGTGGCGAAACCGGCCGCGTCGATGTTGTCCTTGGCAGCGAACGACAGCCCGGCAAGCGGGCCACTGGTGGCGGTCTGCACGGGAGAGGACGCGCGGGCGATCCACGCGTTGCCGGGCTGGGCGAGCGGTTCGGCCGCGCCGGTCGCGGGGCTTGGGGAGGAGGTTTCGTGTTGCACCACTTTGACGCATCCAATCATGTGTACATGATGAGATGCAAGCAGCGTGCCATCGGTCTGTGCCGCGCGAAGCCATGCCGTCTGTCTTGCAATCCGAACGCAATACACTGCACCGATGAAGACCGCCGTCATTCCCCAAGTGCGCGTGGACCCGGGCTTGCGCGCGCAACTCGAAGCAGTGTTGCAGCCGGACGAGACGCTGTCGGAGTTCGTCGAAGCCTCCGTGCGCCGCGCTGTCGAGGTACGCCAGGCGCAAACCCAGTTCCAGGAGCGCGGCCAGGCGGCGTGGGAGAACTACCGGCGCACCGGCGAGGCCGTGCCGGCGGAACAGGTCCTCGGCAAGCTGCAGGCCAGGCTGAACGCCAGACGCAAGCAGTTGGGCGGATGAGCGGAGCGCCGGGCCGCCCCAAGCAAGCTCGCTCCCCCTCGGTTGGGCAGGCCGCAGGCCGAAGGGGGCTCCAGTGAGCTTCCAGGTGCTGTTCAGCCCTGAGGCTGACGACGATCTGGAGCGCCTCTTCACCTACCTCCTGGCGAGCGCACAGACCCTGGAAGACCTGGACCGGGCCGACGCCGCGATGCAGGCCATCCGGTCGGCCGTCCTCGAGCGATTGGCCACCACGCCCTACATCTTCCGCAAGGTGGGCGCGAGCCCAACCCGGCGCGAGTTGATCATCCCGTTTGGTGCGACGGGCTACGTGGCGTTGTACGAGATCGCCAACGCCTCACGCGTGGTCGTGCTGCAGTCCGGCATCAGCGAGAAGAGGACTACCACTGAGCACCGCAGGGCGAGCCAGCTTCGAGAGGCCCGGTTGCACGAACACAGCCCCTTCATCCCACTGCATTCCGCTAAGCTCCGTTTCCCCCGTTCCTGCACACCCGCCGCCCACCGCCATGAACGTGCGTTTCCTCGAAGCCTTCGTCTGGGTGGCCAAGCTCGGCAGCTTCAAGGCCGCGGCCGAGAAGCTGCACACCACGCAGGCCGGCATCTCCAGCCGCATCGCCACGCTGGAAGAACAGTTCGGCGTGCGCCTGTTCGAGCGCGAGCACCGCGGCGTGATGCTGACCTGGCATGGCACCGAGCTGATGCCCCACGCCGAACGCATGATGGAGATGCAGTCGCGCATGCTGGCGGCCATGGGCGCGCCGGCCGCGTTCACGGGCCAGCTGCGCATCGGCGTGATCGAGACCATCGCGCACACCTGGCTGCCGGCGCTGCTGTCGCGCTTTGCCGAGCGCTACCCCAACGCCACGCTGGAGCTGATCTCCGACATCACGCCGCGGCTGCGCGACGAGCTGCTGCGCGGCACACTGGACTGCGCCATCCTGTCGGAAGAGATCACGCAGGGCTTCATCGACAACCGGCGGCTCGCCAACTTCGCGATGGGCTGGGCCGCCAGCCCGGCGCGCGCGCTGACCTTTCCCGCGCGCGCACAGCTCTCGTTCGCCGACATCGCGCAGCACCCCATCATCTCGTTCCACCGCGAGTCCAGCGTGTACCGCAACATCGCGCAGAACACGGCCGGCTGCGCCAACCTGCGCGTGAGCTACTTCTCGTCGCTGGGCGCCATGGTGGACATGGCCCGCTCGGGCTTCGGCGCGGCGCTGCTGCCGGTCTGCGCGATCCAGCAGGACCTGGAGCAAGGCCGCCTGGTGCTGCTGGACGTGGCACCGCAGCCGATGCCGCTGCCGGTGGTCGCCAGCTTCCGCATGGAGCCGGCCTCGCCCATGGCGGAGGCCCTGGTGGCCATGGCGCAATCGGCCAACGACGACTTCGTCGCGGCCAGCCGGCGCGACATCCTGGCGCCCTGAAACCGGGCACGGTGCACGGGCCTGGGGCGCCCGCGTGCGCCAGCCTTGTGCCATGAGGAAATCTGTTGCAGCGGCGCAAGAATTTCCCGTTTGACCCTGGCCGGGTGCGGGACAACACTGCGCCCCCATGCCCTCCTCCTCTTCCGTACCCCGCCCCAAGCTGCACCGCGAGTTCTTCGCCATCGGCCGCGCCGACGCGGCCTGGACGGCGGTCGACTCGACCGCCGGCCGCATCGAGGAGATCGTGCTGGCCGACAACTTCGATGCCGCCAGCGGCACCGGCTCGCGCACGCGGCTGGCCCGCTGGTCGGCTGGCGCGCTGATCGACCGCCCGGTGGTGCACGACTTCCACGAGGAGGTCTTCATCGTCGAAGGCGACTTCGTGGTCGGCTGCGACGCCGAAGGCCAGGGCGGCGAGACCTTCGGCGCCTACACCTTCGCCTGCCGCCCGCCCGGCGCGCTGCACGGCCCGTTCACGTCCCGCACCGGCTGTGTGCTGTTCGAAATCTGCTACTACTGACATGGCCCAAGCCTCCTCCCTTCCCTTGGCGACGCTCGCGCCCGACGGCCGCACGGCACGGCGCCTGGTCCGCACCGGGCAGCACACGGGCCACACCGCCGGCATGGCGCCAGGCCACGTGCAGGCCAACCTGGCGATCCTGCCGCGCGCCCAGGCCGACGACTTCCTGCGCTTTTGCCAGCGCAACCCCAAGCCCTGCCCGCTGCTGGCGGTGTCCGAACCCGGAGACCCCTTGCTACCCACCTTGGGCGACGACGTGGACATCCGCAGCGATGTGCCGCGCTACCGCGTCTGGCGCGACGGCATGCTGGTGGACGAGCCGACGGACATCGCGTCGCTCTGGCATGCCGACCTCGTCACCTTCGCCATCGGCTGCTCATTCACCTTCGAGACGGCGCTGCTGCAGGCCGATGTGCCGCTGCGGCATGTGGCGCAGGGCCGCAATGTGGCGATGTTCCGCACCAACGTGCAGACCGTGCCGGCCGGGGCCTTCCACGGGCCGCTGGTGGTGTCCATGCGTCCGCTCAAGGCGGCGGACGCGATCCGCGCCGTGCAGGTCACCTCGCGCTTTCCGGGCGCACACGGCGCGCCGGTGCACCTGGGCGACCCCGCGCGCATCGGC
Organism: Pseudorhodoferax soli; assembly: GCF_003337555.1. Lineage (GTDB taxonomy): Bacteria > Pseudomonadota > Gammaproteobacteria > Burkholderiales > Burkholderiaceae_C > Pseudorhodoferax > Pseudorhodoferax soli. The sequence goes on from NZ_QPJK01000004.1 coordinate 440,112, forward strand.
ATCGCCGATGCCGGGCGGCCCGACTGGGGCGATGCCGTGGAGATCGCCGACGGCGAGCTGCCGGTATTCTGGGCCTGCGGTGTCACGCCGCAGGCCGTCATCGAAGCGGCCCGGCTTCCCTTTTGCATCACCCATGCACCCGGCCACATGCTGGTGACCGACCTGCGCGACCACCAGCTGGCCGTGCTCTGACCCCCGCTGCACCCCGCCTTCGCTCCCGCTCCTGCTCCCGACCATTCACCCAAGGACCACACCATGAAGCTCCGCCACTGCCTGCCCGCCCTGGTCTGCACGACGCTCCTCGCCGCCACGGCCTCGGCCCAAAGCCTGCCCAAGACGCACCTGAAGGTCACCGGCGGCCTGTCCAACCTGACGGCCTACCAGGACTACGAACGCCCGTTCTGGACCAAGACCATCGGCGAGAAGAGCCAGGGCCAGGTCACGGCCGAGATCAAGGGCTTCAACGAGATGGGCATGAAGGGCCCCGAGCTGCTGCGCCTGCTGGGCAGCGGCGTGATCGAGTACGGCACCGCCACGCTGTCGTACTTCGCCTCGGACAACCCGATCAACGAAGCCATCGACCTGGCCGGCCTGGCCACCGATGTGAAGACCGCACGCACGCTGACCGACGCGTTCCAGCCGGTGCTGGCCAAGACCTACGGCGAGGGCAACAAGGTCAAGCTGCTGGGCATCTCCACCTACCCGGCGCAGGTGCTGTTCTGCAATGCCGACATCAAGGGCCTGGGCGACATCAAGGGCAAGAAGGTGCGCACCAGCAGCCGCACGCAGGCCGACTTCATCGAGGCCCTGGGCGGCACGAGCGTGACGATGGCCTTCGGCGACGTGGTGCCTGCCATGCAGAACAAGGTGGTGGACTGCGCCATCACCGGCTCGCTCTCGGGCTACTCGGCCAAGTGGTATGAGGTCGCCACCCACCTGCTGGCCCTGCCCGTCAACTGGAACCAGCAGGTCCACGCCGTCAACGGCGCGACCTGGTCCAAGTACGACCCCGCCCTGCAGAAGTTCCTGCAGACCGAGGTCGACGGCCTGGTCAACACGATCTGGGACGCTGCCGCCAAGCAGACCCAGCAGGGCTACGACTGCAACACCGGCGCGGCTGCCTGCACGTTGCCGGTGAAGGGCAAGATGGTGCTGGTGACGCCGTCCGAGCAGGACAAGGCGCTGCTCAAGCAGGTCAGCGAGCAGGTTGTCGCCAAGTGGGCGCAGCGCTGCTCGGCCGCGTGCGTGAACGACTTCAACACCACCATCGGCAAGACGCTGGGCGTGGTGGCGAAGAAGTAGTCCGCCCGCACCGAACGACCTGGCCATGAGCCCCCTTCCCCATCCCTACGGCCCGTCCCTGCTGGGGCGCAGCCTGGCATTGGCCAGCACCCTGTCGCGCGCCGCGGTCTGGGCCGGCGCCGCGCTGACCGGCGCCAGCGTGCTGCTGGTGACCTACGACGTGGTCGTGCGCCGCCTGTTCGGCCACAGCCTGGGCGGCGCGGACGAGCTGTCCGGCTACGCCTTCGCGATCAGCGTGACCTGGGCCCTGGCCTTCACCGCGCTGGAGCGTGCCAACGTGCGCATCGACGTGCTCTACCAGTACCTGCCGACGCGCCTTGCCGCCGTGCTCGACTGGCTGGCACTGGCCAGCCTGGGCGGCTTCGCGGCGTGCCTGGGCTGGTATGCCAGCGACGTGCTGCAGACCTCCTGGACGGCCAACTCCACCGCCAACACCCCGCTGGGCACGCCGCTGTGGATTCCGCAGCTGCTGTGGCTGGCGGGGCTGTTCTGGTTCGTGCTGGTGCTGGCGTTGATGCTGCTGCGCGCCAGCACGGCACTGGTCACGGGCGACTGGGAGACGCTGCGCGCGGTGGCGGGCATGAAGTCCGCCGTCGAAGAAGCCGAGGAAGGTGCCGCCGAAGGCGAGCGCCTGGTCGCTGCGGAGCGTGCGTGATGGGCATGATCGGCGTCTCCCTCGTCCTGCTGCTGGTGCTGCTGGGCGTGTGCATCCCCGTCGGGGCCGCACTGGGCCTGCTGGGCCTGATCCTCGAACCGCTGTATTCGTCGCTGCCGCTCGCGCGGGCCATGGGCGAGATGGCCTGGGGTTCGAGCAACGAATTCCTGCTGGTGGCCATCCCGCTGTTCGTCATGCTGGGCGAAATCCTGCTGCGCGCAGGCTTTGCCCAGCGCATGTACGAGGCGATGGCCAAGTGGCTGAGCTGGCTGCCGGGCGGGCTGATGCACGCCAACATCGGCGCCAGCACGGTGTTCGCCGCGACCTCGGGCTCCAGCGTCGCCACCGCGGCCACCGTGGGCACGGTGGCGCTGCCGCAGATCAAGCGCTTCGGCTACAACGAGCCGCTGTTCCTGGGCAGCATCGCCGCCGGCGGCACGCTGGGCATCCTGATCCCACCCTCGATCAACCTCGTCATCTACGGCGTGCTGACGAACACCTCGGTGCCCAAGCTGTACCTGGCCGGCATCCTGCCGGGCATCCTGGCGGCGCTGCTCTTCATGGCGGTGATCGTGGCCGCCTGCCTGTGGCGTCCGGCCTGGGGCGGCGAGCCGGTGCGGGCCAGCTGGCGTGAACGCTTCGCCAGCCTGGTGCACCTGCTGCCACCGCTGGCGATCTTCATCCTGGTGGTGGGCTCCATCTACGCCGGCCTGGCCACCCCGACGGAGGCGGCGGCGCTCGGCGTGGTCGGCGCGCTGGTGCTGGCCCTCGCAGCAGGCCGGGTGTCCTGGCAGATGCTGCGCGAGGTGGCGGAGAACACGATGCGCTCGACGGCGATGATCATGCTGATCGTCATCGCCGCCGGCTTCCTGAACTTCGTGATGTCGGCGATCGGCCTGACCGACGCCATCACGAGCAGCGTGGCCGGCCTGGGCTGGCCGCCGATGGCCATGCTCGGCGCGATGGTGGTGTTCTACGTGATCCTGGGCTGTTTCATGGAAACCCTGTCCATGATGATCACCACCATCCCCATCGTCGCGCCGATCATGACCGCGCTCGGCTTCGACCCGATCTGGCTCGGCATCGTGATCATCGTGCTGGTGGAGACCGCGCTGATCACGCCGCCGGTGGGCCTGAACCTCTTCGTGGTGCAGAGCCTGCGCAAGAGCGGCTCCATCCAGGCCGTGATCGTCGGCGCACTGCCCTTCGTGCTGGCGCTGTTCGCGGTGATCGCGCTGCTGGCGCTGGCCCCCGACCTGGCGCTGTGGCTGCCGCGCATCTTCGGCTGACCCGCCCGCCCTCCAACCCTTTCTTCGTCCATTCCATGCTGTTGTCCTTCTCCATACCCACCGCCGGCGGCGCGGCCGCGCTCGACGTCGCCATCGACCACTTCGTCATCGCTGGCTGGGCCGGCCGCGACCATGCCGCCATCGAGCACCACATCGAAGAACTGGCCGCCATCGGCGTGCCCCGCCCGACCGCCGTGCCGCTGTTCTACCGGGTCGCGGCCAACCAGCTGACGCAGGAGAACTGCCTGCAGATGGTCGGCCCCGACAGCTCCGGCGAGGTGGAGGTGCTGCTCTTCAGCCACGCCGGCCGCAGCTATGTGAGCCTCACCTCCGACCACACCGACCGCAAGCTCGAGTCGCACAGCGTGGCACTGTCCAAGCAGCTGTGCGCCAAGCCGGTGGCGCGCGAAGCCTGGCCGCTCGACGAGGTGCTGCCGCACTGGGACAGCCTGCGCATCGTCTCGACCATCACCGAGGACGGCCGCGAAGTGGAGTACCAGAACGGCACGCTGGACAGCCTGCGCGAAGTGCGCGACCTGGCGCTGCGCCACACCGGACAGCCACAGCTTCCCGACGGCATGGCCATGAGCTGCGGCACGGTGCCGGTGATCGGCGGCATCCGGCCGGCGACCAGTTTTGGCATGATGCTCGTCGACGAACGGCTCGGCCGCCGCCTGGCACACCGCTACACGGTGGAGTGCCTTCCCGTGGTGGCCTGACCGGCGCCAGCCGCACGGCACCGCTCGCGCAGTGCCGACCCCAACGCTTCTTCCTCCATCCGCCCATGCCCACCACCGCCCGCATCGCCGCCATGCGCGCCCGGCTCGACGCCGGCAATGCCTCGCACGAGGCCATCGTCACGCAGGCGCTGGAAGGCGCGAAGCTGCCGTCCGCCGCGCATGTCTTCACCGCCCTCTACACCGATGCGGCGCTGGCCGCCGCACGCCATGCCGACGCCGCCCGCAAGGCCGGCGTGCAGCTGCCGGCGCTGGCCGGCCTGCCGGTCACCATCAAGGACTTGTACGACGTGGCCGGCGAGACCACCATGGCCGGCTCCGTCGTGCGGCGCGGCGCGGCACCGGCGGCGCACGACAGCGTGGCCGTGCAGCGCCTGCGCGCGCAGGGCGCGGCCATCGTCGGCAAGACCAACATGACCGAGTTCGCGTTCTCGGGTGTGGGCATCAACCCGCACCACGGCACGCCGCACAACCCGGCCGACCCGGACATCGCGCGCATCCCGGGCGGCTCCTCATCCGGCGCGGCGGTGTCGGTGGCGCTGGGCCTGGCGGTCGTCGGGCTGGGCTCGGACACCGGCGGCTCGATCCGCATCCCGGCCGCGCTGTGCGGCATCGTGGGCTTCAAGAGCACGCAGTCGCGCACGCCGCGCACGGGCGCCTTCCCGCTGTCGCAGACGCTGGACACGGTCTGCGCCATGGCACGTTCGGTGGAAGACTGCCTGGTGGCCGATGCCGCGCTGGCCGATGCGCCGCTCGCGGTGCGGCGCCGGCCGCTGCAGGGCCTGCGCCTGGCGGTGCCCAGCACGCTGATGTTCGACGGCATCGACCGGCCGACCGCGCGCGCCTTCCAGCGCGCGGTGACCAAGCTCTCGGCTGCCGGCGCGCAGGTCGTGGACATCACGCTCGCGGAGCTGGCCGAGGTGGCGAAGATCAACGCGCCGGGCGGCTTCTCGCCGATCGAGGCGGCGGCCGTGCACCGCGCCACCATCGCCGATGGCCGCGCCTTGTACGACAGCCGCGTGGCGGCCCGCATCGACCTGGGCATGACGGTGAGCGCGGTCGACTACATCACCATGCAGCAGCGCCGGGCCGACTGGATCGCGCGCATGGAAGGCGCGCTGCAGGGCTTCGACGCGCTGCTGTGCCCCACGGTGCCGATCGCCGCACCCCCGATCGAGTCGCTGGCCACCGACGAGGCCTTCTTCCAGGCCAACGGCATGCTGTTGCGCAACACCTTCGCGATCAACTTCCTGGACGGCTGCTCGTTCAGCCTGCCCTGCCATGAGGCGGGCGAGTTGCCGGCGGGGCTGATGCTGTCGTCGGTGCGTGGCGACGACGCGCGGCTGGCGGCCGTGGCGCTGGCCGTCGAGGCCGCGCTGGGCTGACCAGCCGCCGGATCAGTGCCGGATCAGTTGCCGGTGAGGGCGTCGTAGGCCGCTTCGTCCAGCAGCGTGGCGAAGCGGGCCGCGTCCACGTTCGCCAGGCGCAGCATCCAGCCGGCGCCCATCGGGTCTTCGTTGACGAGGGCCGGGTTGTCGGCCAGCGCGGGGTTGACTTCCACGATGTCGGCGTCCAGCGGCATGTGCAGGTCGGACGCGGTCTTGACCGACTCGACCACGCCGACCACCGTGTTCTCGGCCTGCCGGCCGCTGGCCTGCACGTCGACCACGACGATGTCGCCCAGGGTGTCCTGCGCATGGCGCGTGATGCCGGCCACGGCGGTGCCGTCCTCTTCCAGGCGCAGCCAGAAATGCTCTGCGGTGTAGCGGATCACAGGCGTGCCTTCTCGGCCAGCGTGCCGTCCTTGTGGATGGGTTCGCCCAGGTTCAGCATGAGCCGGTTGGCCCAGGCGAACAGCGCGACGGCGTGCACCAGGTCCAGCGTCTCGCCGTCGGTCAGGCCGGCCGTGCGCAGGGCCTGCACATCGGCGCCGCCAACGTCGGCGGGCGCCAGGCCCAGACGCGCCGAGAAGCCCACGATGGCCTTCTCGCGCGCGCTGGTGCCGGCCGTGGCCGGGTCTTCGAACAGCTGCACGATCACGTCGTTGCGCTTGGCCAGCTGCTCGAAGCGCTGGGCGTGCACCGAGGCGCAGTAGACGCAGCCGTTCAGCCGCGACTCCACCGTGGCGCCCAGTTCGCGCTCGGCGCGCGGCATGCCGCCCGGCGCAAACATGATGGCGTTGAAAGCGATGGAGCGCTGCAGCAGCATCTCCGGCTGGTGCGCCAGCAGGCGGAAGTAGGCCTGGTCCTTGGCCGTGGGGCTCATCTCCTGCAGCGCAGCCATTTGCTCGGGCGTGGCTTCTTCCAGCCGCACGGGCTCGACCCAGGGCGTCCAGTCCAGCACCTCGTTGGTGAAGCCGCGGATGCGGATCGGGCTCTCCACGGTGCTGCCGCCGCGCGCCTCGGCCGGCTGTGCGGTCTCAGGCCCACCGGCACCGGCCGCGGCCAGCGCCTGCAGCCCGGCGACCACACGGATCTGGTAGGAGAGAAAGGCGATCAGCTGCCCCACGGCCACGATGGCCGCCGGCGGCAGGCCGGCGTCGGCCAGCGACTGCACGGCGCTGCGGTCGCCTTCGATGGGGCGCACGATGAGCTTGGTGGTGAAGGCCAGCAGCGTGGCCACGCGGGCGTCTGATGCAGCAGCCCCGCCATCGGCCGCGGCCACCAGCGCCGCATCGGCGCCCTCGGCCTGCAGCCGTGCGCGGTAGTGGTCGGCCAGCGTCGCGGCGCCGCTCAGGCGGCAGGCATGCAGCGCGACCAGCAGCCGCTCGACCACGGAGACGCCCACCACGGCGGGCGAGAACATGCCGGCGTAACTGCCTTGCGTGGCGTCGACGATCTTGGGGCGCTGGCGGCGCAGCGCGTGCAGTGCGTCGCCGGCGGCCAGCGGCACGGCCTGGTCGATCACGTCGACGGGCAGGGTCTCGGGGCTTGTCATGTCGTCTTTGTCTTTCTGGTGTCGTTGCAAGAAGGGATCACGCGGCGGCGGTGGCCGGCAGCTCGGCAGGCACCCACTCGTCGCCCAGCAGTTCGGGCTCGGCGAAGGCCTGCAGGTTGGCAAAGTGCTGTTCGAAGTCTTCGCGGTAGAAGTGGCTGGCGATGCCGGTGGCCAGCCGGCGCGCACCGTCGCTGATGTTGGGGATGTCGCCGGCCAGCGCGCCGTGCGACAGCGTGGCCGGGTAGCAGAAGCAGTGCACGTGCGTCAGGCCGGGGCAGCTGCCGGGCGTCTTCTCCTGGAACTCGAAGGCCGGGCCCAGCACGGGCGAATCGGCCAGCTCCTGGTCGTGCAGCGCGGCAGGTGGCTGGTAGCGCTCGGACCAGATGCGGATGTGCGGCGCGATGTGCGCAAACTCGGGCCGGCGCGCCCAGTCGATCACGAAGCCGGTCGAGACGATCAGGAAGTCGTAGGCGAATTCGCCCCTGGGCGTGCGCACCAGCAGGCCGTCGCCCTGCGCCTCGACGCCCTGCACCGGGCAGCCCAGCAGGAAGCGCACGTTGGGGTTGCGCGACACGCGCAGCGTGCTGCCCCGCGGCGGCGGCACCTGCGTGGCGTTGATGTACTGGCGCAGCCGCCACTTGTCGGCATCGGGCAGGTCGTGGTGGCCGTGCGTGAGGCCGGCCACGATGGAGCCCTTGCTCTTGTTCACGCGCGGCAGGTCGGGGCGGCGGATCAGCAGGTCGACGCTGGCGGCCCCGATCTCCAGCGCAGTGGCCGCGCTGTCCATGGCCGAGGAACCGGCGCCGACCACGGCCACGCGCTTGCCGCGCAGCTGCGTGTAGTCGTTGCTGTCGGAGGAATGCGCCCACAGCGCACGCGGCAGGCCCTGCACGAAGGCGGGCAGCGCCGGGCCCCCCAGGCCGTCGCGCCCGGTGGCCACCACCACGCGGCGCGCCAGCAGGCTGCCCTCGCCGGCGGCCGTGCGCAGCGCCAGCCGCACCAGGCCGTCGGCACGCGGCGCGATGTCGGTGACGGTGCTGCCGTTGCGCACATCCACGCGCATCACGCGGCGCACCCAGCGCAGGTAGTCCATCCATTGCAGGCGCGGGATCTTGTCGAGCGCGGCCCAGGCATCCACGCCGAACTGCGCCTCGAACCAGGCGCGGAAGGTGAGTGCGGGCAGGCCCATGGCGGGGCCGACGAGTTCCTTGGGCGAGCGCAGCGTCTCCATGCGCGCCGTGGTCGCCCAGGGCCCCTCGAAGCCTTCCTCGGCACGGTCGAGCACCACGGCCGCGATGCCCTGGTGCGCCAGGCCGATGGCCGCGGCCAGGCCGGCCTGGCCGGCACCGATCACCACCACCTCCAGCACCGGCTGGCCGGCCACCGTGCGCGGCGGCACCCAGGCACGCGGCGGCAGGCCCAGGTACAGCAGGTCCTGGGCCAGGCGCTGCTCCAGCGCTGCCAGGCCGGCGTTCGGTTCGATGGTGGTGGTGGCTTGGGTGGACATGGACGGACGGTGGTGGATCAGTTCAGTTCGATGTTGGCGGCCTTGACGACCTCGGCCCACTTGGCGCGGTTGTCGTGCACGGTCTGCTTGAATTGCGCGGGCGTCTCGATGCGCAGGCTGTTGCCCTGGCTCTCGAAGCGCGCGCGCACCTCGGGTTGCTGCACGGCCGCCGTGATGGCGGCGTTGAGCTTGTCGACGATGGCCGGGTCGGTGCCCTTGGGCGCGAACACGCCGAACCAGATCGAGCTGTCGAAGCCCTTCGTGCCCGGCAGGCCGCTGGCCGCGATGGTGGGCACCTCGGACACGGCCGCCACGGGCTTGGCCGTGGTCACGGCCAGCAGCCGCACGGTGCCGGCCTTGTACTGCGGCAGCACGGTCTGCACCTGGTTCATGATGCAGCAGGTCTCGCCGCGCACCACGGCCGTCAATGCCTCCGGGCCGCCCTTGTAGGGCACGTGGACCATGTCCAGGCCCAGGCGCGAATTCAGTTCGGCGAACGCCATGTGCGTGCCGGCACCGTTGCCGGTGGACGCGTAGTTGTACTTGCCCGGGTTGGCCTTCACGAGGTCGACGAACTCCTTGAGCGTCTTGACCGGCATCACGTTCGGGTTGATGGTCAGCACGTTGGACACATCGAGCACGGGCGCCACGGGCACGAAATCGGCCTCCACGTCGAACGGCAGCTTCTTGTACAGCGCGGCATTGCTGCCGTGCGTGGCCGCCGTGCCGAACGACAGCGTGTAGCCGTCGGCCTTGGCGCGCGCCACGTATTCGGAGGCGATGTTGCCGGCCGCGCCCGACTTGTAGTCGATGATGACCGGCTGGCCCAGCGACTTGGACAGCGGATCCTGGATCGCACGCGCCACCACGTCCACGCCCGAGCCGGCCGGAAAGCCCATGATCAGCGTGACGGGCTTGGTCGGCCAGTTGGCCTCGGCATGCGCGCCCGCGGCGGCCAGCGCCAGGCCGGCGGCCAGCACAGGGGCGGCCACTCGCACGTTCTTGAACAGATCCAGCATGAAGATTCCTCGGTGAGATTGAAAAAACCGGATTGACGCAATCGCCATGCCATTGAGCAAGCCGTGCTTGTGGCCATGCATGACGTTGGTTTTTTCTTTTACCGGATTGCGAATCTCAGCAGAATTTTTCCCAACCCATGCGGTGCGTGCGCGCCAGGGGGAAAGGATTTTCCACGCGCGGCGGCCTGCACATGGCGGACATCGCCGTCAACCTGCGCAGCCCAGGGGCCATCGCGGTGCACCGTGGCGTGCTCCGTCATGCCGGCGCCCACTGCGCCAGGCCGCCGGCCAGGCTCCAGGCGTTCGCATGTCCCTGGCGCCGCAGCGCATCGGCCGCCTGGGCGCTGCGCCGGCCGCTGCGGCAGACGAAGATGACCTGGGTGGCCGCCGGCAGCGCGCGCCAGCGCGCCAGCGCATCGCCCAGCGCCGACAGCGGCACCTGCTCGGTGGCGAGACCGGCCACGGGCTGCTGGCTTCGCTCGTCCGCCTCGCGCACATCGACGACCAGCGGGCGCGCCGCGGCCTGCAGCGCCTGGCGCACCGCGGCCGCGTCCATCTCGAGTGCGGCGCGCGCGGCATCGTCCAGCACGCGGCCGTCGCGCAGCGCCTCGCCGCAGGCACGCAGGCGGGCGCAGGCTTCCTGGACGAAGGCCGCACTGTCCGCCGCGCCGAAGGACAGGCGCACGGCCGAGGCCGCCTGCCAGTCCGGCAAGCCCATGGCCTGCAGCACGTAGCTGGGCTCGGCACGCGCTGCGCCGCAGGCCGAGCCGCCGCTCACACGCACGCCGGCCGCGTCGAACAGCGCGATCAGGTCTTGCGCGGCAACGCCGGGCACCGCCACGTTGAGCGTGGTCGGCAGGCTGGTGTCGAACGGCGCGTTGAACACCACGCCCGGGAAGGCCCCCCGCAGCGCATCGGCCAGTTGCGCCCGGTGGGCCTGCAGCGTGGCATGGTCGGCGAACACCCCGCCCTGCTCCAGCGCCTGCAGCACCGCGCCCAGCGCGGCGATGCCGGCCATGTTCTCGGTGCCGGCACGCTGGCCCTGCTCCTGGCCGCCGCCGGCCTGCAGCGGCGTGAACGGGGCGCCCTCGCGCACGTAGAGCATGCCCACGCCCTTGGGCGCGTAGAGCTTGTGGCCGGAGAAGGGGGCGTAGTCGATGCGGCGCTCCGCCAGGCGCAGGTCCAGCTTGCCCAGGGCCTGCACGCCATCGACCAGCCACAGCGCCGGGCCGCCGGCCAGCGCGGCGGCGATGCCGTCCAGGTCGCTGACGGCGCCGGTCTCGTTGTTGGCGGCCATGGTGCAGACCAGGCCGGCCTGCGCGGCGTGGCCGCGCAGCCAGCCCAGGTCGTGCAAGCCATCGGTGCCCACGGGGATGGCCTGCACGCGCAGATCCAGGCCCAGCAAGGCATTCCAGTGGCGGATCGCTTCCGGCACGGCCTTGTGCTCGGTGGCGCCGTAGAGCAGCAGCGGCGCCACGGCCTGGCCGGCGTCGCGCCGCTCGCGCAGGGCGTGCAGTGCCGACAGCACGGCGGTCTGGATGCCCTCGGTCGCTCCGCTGGTGAACATCAACCGCCCGCCCGGTACGCCCAGCACCCGCCGGGCGCTGGCACGCACGCCGTCGAGCAACGCCCGGGCCGCGAGGCCGGCGCCGTGGGTGCTGCTGGGGTTGCCGAACAGGTCGGACATGGCGGCCAACGCCGCGCTGCGGGCCTGCGCCAGAACCGGCGTGGTGGCATTGGCATCGAGGTAGATTTCCATGGCCAAAATTTTGCAGGCTGCGCCCGGAAACATGGGTTCAAAATGCGGCGTGCAAGCCTGCATTCGTGGAACTTCGTTCCTTGAACCTCTACATCCCTGGAATTTTTTACCCATGGAACCGCGCCCAGCCCTGGACAAGATCGACAAGGCCATCCTCGATGCGCTGCAGACCAACGCCATGGCGTCGCTGCAGGAAGTGAGTGCGCTGGTGCACCTGTCGGCCACGCCGTGCTGGCGGCGCATCCAGCGGCTGGAGCGCGAGGGCTACATCCAGCAGCGTGTGGCCCTGCTGAATCCGGCCAAGCTCAACGTGGGCGTGACGGTGTTCGTCTCGGTGCGCACCAACCAGCACAACGAGAAGTGGGCGCAGCGCTTCACGGCGGTGGTGACGGCCATCCCCGAGATCGTCGAGTTCTACCGCATGAGCGGCGAGATCGACTACCTGCTGCGCGTGGTGGTGCCCGACATCAAGGGCTACGACGCGGTGTACCAGCGGCTGATCCGCGAGGTGGAACTGGCCGACGTGAGTTCCAGCTTCGCGATGGAGCAGATCAAGTTCACGACGGCGCTGCCGCTGGACTACGCCTGATCGGGCCGCCCGCCACGGCCCATCACCCGGCCTGCTTGCGCGCCGTCACCTCGATCTCGATCTTCATGCGCGGATCGGCCAGCCCGGCGCTGATCATCATGGCCGCGGGCTTGACTTCGCCCAGGTACTGCCGCATCACCGGCCAGCACTGCGGAAACAGGCTGGCGTCGGGCAGCACGTAGGTCACGCGCACCACGTCCGCCAGGCTGCTGCCGGCCTGCTCCAGCGCGGCGGCGATGTTGCGGAAGCACTGGTCGGCCTGCGCCACGATGTCGTCCACGATGGACATCGCCGCGTAGTCGAAGCCGGTGGTGCCGGAGACGAAAACCCAGTCGCCGTCGACCACGGCGCGGGAATAGGCCATCTGCTCCTCGAAGGTGGAGCCGGAACCGATGCGGATGCGCTTGCTCATCACTTTGGCCAATGCGCGGTGACTTGAGGCACGCGCGGGAGTGGAACAAGCGGGCCATGATAGGCGCCGCCATCCACCACCGGAGCGAGACAAGCCATGAAGCATCTTCTGACCAAGGGCGACGCCGGCAACGACGTCGACCTCCTGCGCGCCACGCTGGCGACCCTGCTGGCGGCCGACGCGAACGCCTTTCCCTCGCTCTCGGCGCCGCCCGGCAGCCCCATCGACGACGACTTCGACGCCGCCATCCGGCGCTGGCAGTCCGGCGTGGGCTTGATCGCCGACGGCATCGTCGGCCCGCGCTGCCAGGTGCTGCTGGAGCTGGCCCCCACCGTGGCGCTGCAGCCGCCACTCAACGTGGGCGACGTGTGCCGGCTGTTCCCGGCCACGCGGCCGGCCAACATCGCGCGCTACCTGCCCTATGTGGAAGCGGCCCTGGGCGCCGCCGAGCTCACCGACACCGCCATGGTCATCGGCGCGCTGGGCACCATCCGCGCCGAGACCGAGGGCTTCGTGCCGATCGCCGAACTGCCCTCCAAGTACAACACTCCCCCCGGCGGCGCGCCGTTCTCGCTCTACGACACGCGCAAGGACATCGGCAACGGCGCGCGCGGCGACGGCGAGCGCTACCGCGGCCGCGGCTTCGTGCAGCTGACCGGCAAGGCCAACTACGCCACCTACGGCAAGCGCATCGGCATCGACCTCGTGGCCTTCCCGGACCGCGCCAACGCACCCGAGGTGGCGGCCGTCATCCTGGCGCAGTTCCTGGCCGACAAGGCCACCAAGTTCCGCGCCGCCGTGGCCGCTGGCGACCTGCGCGCGGCGCGGCGCCTGGTCAACGGCGGATCGCACGGGCTGGAGAGCTTCTCCGATGTGTTCAAGCGGGCCGCGGCGGTCTGGCCCCCGGCACCGCCGCGCGCAGCCGCGCGCAAGAGCGCGGGCAAGGGCGCAGGCAAGACCGCGGCGCTGGCCGCCATCACGCCGGTGCCGAAAAAGCCGCGCAACCTGCACACCCGCAAGGACGCGGCCGACCTGCGTGACCGCCAGTTCCTGCCCGCCGCCATCACGCTGCCCGACCAGGTGCCCACGCCGCAGGACGTCAGCCGCTTCCTGCCCGGCTACACGGGCGCAGGGCTGATCCTGGACCAGGGCCAGGAAGGCGCCTGCACCGGCTTCGGCCTGGCCTGCGTGGTCAACTACCTGCGCTGGATCAAGGCCGGCAACCCGGCGCAGATGGAGTCTGTCAGCCCCCGCATGCTCTACACGCTGGCGCGCCGGCACGACGAGTACGAGGGCGAGAACTACGACGGCTCCAGCTGCCGCGGTGCGCTCAAGGGCTGGTTCAACAACGGCGTGTGCCTGGAGACCGACTGGCCCTACGCGCCCGACAAGGCCAACCCCGCGCGCTACGGCTTCGCCGACCGCGCCGTGCAGAACACCTTGGGCGTGTACTACCGCATCGACACCAAGTCGATCACCGACATGCAGGCCGCCATCCACCAGCACTGGGCGGTGTTCGTCTCCGCGTTCACGCACGGCGGCTGGAACGAGGTGCGCACGCGCAAGCAGGTGCCGCAGGACCACGGCGACCTGCCGGCGATCCCGTTCGACGGCCGGCCCTCGCAGGACGGCGGCCACGCCTTCGCGCTGGTCGGCTTCAACGCCGTGGGCTTCATCGTGCAGAACTCCTGGGGCGACGACTGGGGCGCGGGCGGCTTCGGCGTGATCAGCTACCTGGACTGGCTGGCCAACGGCATGGACGCCTGGGTGGTGGCGCTGGGCGTGCCGGGCGTGGTGGCCGGCCGGCTCGCGGTCTCGCACGGCCAGGCCGGCGCGCTGGCGGGGACCGACCGCACCAAGTGGTGGGACCAGGGACTGGCCTACCAGCACAGCGTGGTGCTGGGCAACGACGGCCGCGTGAGCCGCTACCTCACGCAGGACGAGCAGCCGCGCAAGCTGCAGTACCAATGCACCACGCTGCCCGACGAATGGTTCCGCGCGCAGAAGGACAAGACCAAGCGCCTGGTGCTGTACGTGCACGGCGGCCTCAACGACGAGGGCGCGGCCATCAAGCGGGCCAGCGCGATGGGCCGCTACTTCGTGGCCAACGGCTGCTACCCCCTGTTCCTGGTCTGGAAGACGGGCCTGTTCGAGACGCTGGGCAACATCCTCGAAGACCGCCGCCAGGTCGACCGCGGGCTGGCCGGCGCGGGCATCGGCGAGTGGATCAGCGAGAAGACCGACCTGCTGCTCGAGAAGACCGTCGGCCGCCCCGTGGCGCGGCCGATCTGGAGCGAGATGAAGGAGAACGCCGACCTGGCCTTCGCGCCCCGCCGTGGCGGCGACCTGCTGCTGGATGCGCTGCAGGCCCTGGCCAGCACCTGGGGCGACGCCTTCGAGCTGCACGTGGTCGGCCATTCGGCCGGCTCCATCGCGCTGGGCCACCTGATTGCCGCGCTGGCACGGCGCAAGGCCGAGGGCCGCGACGGCGGCCTGCACGACAGGCTCGCCTCGGCCCACCTGTACGCGCCGGCCTGCAGCGTGCCCTTCGCCAACGCGCGCTACGCCCGCAACGCGCACGTGATGGAGCGCCTGCACATCGACGTGCTGTCCGACCGCGTAGAACGCAAGGACAACGTGGCGGCCGTGTACCGCAAGTCGCTGCTGTACTTCGTCTCCAACGCGCTGGAGACCGACCTGCGCCTGCCCATTTTGGGCATGGACCGCATCCACGACACCGGCTACAGCGGCTGGGACGGCACCTCCGACACCGGCGAAGCCCTGGCCACCTGGCGCGCCGCCGCCGCGCAGGTGGCGCTGGCCAAGCGCACCACGGTGCTCGACGCCGAGCGCATCACCACCGCCGCGGACGCCGCCGGCCAGCCGATCGCCACGCAGGCGCCCGCGCACGGCAGCTTCGACAACGACGTGGACGTCATCGCGCGCACGCTGCAGCGCATCCGCGGCGGCAAGAAGCTGCTGCTGCCGGTGGACGACCTGCGGGGGTACTGAGCCTGCGGCGCGAGGCCCCTTCACGCCGCCTCCCGGGCAGGAGCCTGTGCGGGGCGGCTCGCGCATGTTGCACGTCCGGGCCGATCGCCCTGTCCACGCGCCCGCGTCAATCCCGCGTACACGGCATTCCGCGCCGCAGCGTGTGCCTGCAGACTGCGCCGCATGCGGCTGGCGGGCAGGGGGTGGCCTGCTGCCGCGACAGCCGACCGCTGTCTCCATCGAAAGGACAGGCATGAACACAATTCCAGGTGTCCGGCGCTGGCTCGCCGCCACGGGCCTGCTGGCTGCGCTGCTGCTGACGGCGACGGAGTGCAGCGCCATCGTCATCTCGGCCGCCGCGCGGACGACCACGGTGCCGGCCTATGTGCCGGCGAGCCTGGGTCCTGGGCAGTTCCTGGTGCCGATCGTGGCCACCGGCGCCGCAGGCTTGCAGGACTGGAGCTTCGACCTGCACTTCGATCCGCTGGTGGTGCAGCAGGTTGACCTCGGCGGCTTCTACTACGGCGTGTTCGCCGCGCCATTCGATGCGCTGCAGACCGATCTGTCCTCGATCACGGGCAGCGGCTTCCTGCTCGACGGCGTGCTCGCCGGCGTGTCGGGGTTCTCGGGCGGTGTGAGCGGCGATGGCCTGCTGGCCTACGTCGCCTTCGCCTACCTGCCCGGGCAGGGCAGCGAAGACCCGGGCGTCAGCGTCGGCGGGGTCACCGTGACGCAGCCCGTGCCCGAGCCGGGCAGCATCGCGCTGGCATCCCTCGCCCTGCTGCTGCTGGGCCAGCGCCAACGCCAAGCCCGCCGCGTTCCATCCGCCGAAGCAAAGGACACCCCATGACGACCACCAGGATCTCCCGCGCCACGCTGTGGCTCGCTGTCGCCGCAGCCTGCGTGGCCGCCGCGCCGGCCACCGCCCAGACCTCCGCGAACGGCCCCTACTACGCCATGCCGTCCTGGGACCAGACGCTGCCCGCGGCCAGCCGCTTCATCGTGCTGTCCAACTTCGCGTCGCAGGCGGTGCTCGACCGCGAAACCGGCCTGGTGTGGGAGCGCACGCCGAGCACCGACCGCTTCGACCAGACGTTGCCGCCGACCCTGGTGTTCGGCGGCATCCACGCCGAGGAGCATTGCCTGGACCTCAGAACCGGTGGCCGCATGGGCTGGCGGCTGCCCAGTGCGGCCGAACTGGCCAGCCTGATCGACCCCACGCGCTCGGCCCCCGCGCTGCCGGCCGGGCACCCGTTCGACATCGGCACCTCGCAGTCGTTCTGGACCTCGTCGCGCTACTACCCGGAGCGGTTTGCGGTCGCGCACCGCATCGTCAACATCTTCAACGGCGTGACCGGAGCCGTCGACGGCACCACCACCACGCAGCCGGTGTGGTGCGTGCGCGGCGGCGCGGACGCCGGCAGGTAGCGCAGCGGCACGGGCCGGACGGCATGTTTACCATGCCGCCATGCCACCTTCCCCCGCCGCCCGCCCCCGCATCCTGATCGCCGAGGACGAATCCGGCATCGCCGACACGCTGGCCTACGTGCTGCGCGCCGATGGTTACGAGCCCGTGTGGTGCGCCACGGCCGGCGAGGCGCTGGCGCAGTACCGCGCGCAGCGGCCGGCCCTGGCCATTCTCGACGTGGGCCTGCCCGACATGAACGGCTTCGAGCTGTTCCGCCGCCTGCACGAACTGCCGGGCGCCGACGGCGTGCCCATGCTGTTCCTGACCGCGCGCAGCGACGAGATCGACCGCGTGGTGGGCCTGGAGCTCGGCGCCGACGACTACATCGCCAAGCCGTTCTCGCCGCGCGAACTGGTGGCGCGCGTGCGCAGCATCCTGCGCCGCAGCGCGCGCGGCGGTGCGGCAGCCGCAGCGCCCGCACCGCCGGCCGGCACCGTGCCGGTGTTCCACATCGATGGCGAGCGCCGCCGCATCCGCTACTACGGCCAGCCGCTCGAACTCTCGCGCTACGAATACGGCCTGCTGGCCCTGCTGGTGCAGCGCCCGGGCCGCGTCTACACGCGCGACGAGCTGCTGGACATGGTCTGGGACGACGCCGCCCAGAGCCTGGACCGCACCGTGGACGCGCACATCAAGACCCTGCGTGCCAAGCTGAAGGCGGTGGCGCCCGAGGTGGAGCCCATCCGCACGCTGCGCGGCACCGGCTACGCACTGCACGAGGACCTGCCGCCCCCGCCCACCGCCGCACCGTGAGCCGCCGCACACGCATCTTCCTCGGCATCCTGGCGATCTACGTCGCCGGCATCGCGCTGCTGCTGTACCGCGTGGTCGGCGACATCGATCCGCGCTACCGGGAGTCGGCCGAGGAATCGCTGGTCGACACCGCCAACCTCGTGGCCAGCCTGGTGGAGCAAGACCTGCAGGGCGACCGCATCGACCCCGCGCGGCTGGAGCCGCTGCTGCGCACGCTCTACGAACGCCAGTTCGATGCCGAGATCTACGGCCTGCGCAAGACGCGTGTGGACCTGCGCCTGTACGTGACCGACGCCGACGGCCGTGTGCTGTTCGACGCGCAGCGCGGCCGCATGGGCCAGCACCTGGGCGAGAACTACCTGGACTGGCGCGACGTGCGCTACACGCTGGACGGCCTGTACGGCGCACGCACCTCGCGCGATGTGGCCAACGACGCCACGACCTCGGTCATGTACGTGGCCGCGCCGGTGCGCAGCCGCGACCACGTGACCATCGGCGTGGTCAGCGTCGGCAAGCCCGTGCAGAGCTTCGGCAAGTTCGTGCAGGACGCGCGCTGGCGGACGATCTGGGTCGGCGTGGGCTCGGCGCTGGCGCTGCTGGTCGGCGCGCTCATCGTCTCCATCTGGCTGGTGCGGCCCTTCGGCCTGGTGCGCGACTACCTGGCCTGGGTGCGCACGCAGCCGCGGCTGCGGCCGCGCCCCATGCTGCGGCACTTCGTGGCCCTGCTGCGCGCCGGCGTGCACGAAACGCGCGACGCGCTGACCGGCCGCAACACCATGGCCGACCATGTGGCCACGCTCACGCACGAGATCAAGAGCCCGCTGTCGGCCATCCGCGGCGCGGCCGAGCTGCTGGAAGACCCGGCCATGCCCGCGCCCGCGCGCGCGCATTTCCTGGCCAACATCGCGCGCGAGACCCAGCGCATCCAGGAGATCGTGGACCGAATGATGGAACTCACGGCGCTGGAGAGCCGGCGTGTGCTGGAGCATGCCGGCCCGGTGGCGCTGGCGCCGCTGCTCGAGGAGCTGGCCGCCAGCCACCAGGCCGCGGCCACCGCGCGCGGGCTGGAACTGGCGCTCTCCCTCGAGGCCCAGGCCGGCGTCTGGGGCGACCCCTTCCTGCTGCGGCGCGCCGTCGCCAACCTGCTGGCCAACGCCTTCGATTTCGCGCCGGCCGGCAGCCGCATCGCCCTGGCGCTGCAGGCCGATGCCCGCCACGCCCGCATCACGGTGCGCGACCACGGCCCCGGCATTCCCGAGTACGCGCGCAACAAGGTGTTCGAGAAGTTCTACTCGCTCGCGCGGCCGGACGGCGGCAAGAAGAGCACGGGGCTGGGCCTGGCCTTCGTGCGCGAGATCGCCCAGCAGCACGGCGGCCAGGCGACGCTGGCGAACGCTGCGGGCGGCGGTGCGCTGGCCACGCTGGTGCTGCCGCTGCGCCGGCCGTAAGGGCGGTCAGGGTCCGGGCCGCGCTGCGCGGTGCGTGGGCAGGCCATCCGCCAGCGCGGTCCAGGCCAGCCGGCTGGCCGTGTGCGTGTGGTCCTCGGGCGGGGCCTGCCCGGGATCGTCCAGGCTGCAGGTGGTGATGTCGATCTCGGCAGGGGCGGCGTCGTCTGCGAAGCTCAGCTGGGTGCCGCACCGCGCGCAGAAGCTGCGCGTCGCCTGTGGGCTGGAGCGCAGGGTCGCCGGCGTTCCCCGCACGAAGCGGAACGCGGCGCGCGGCACGCTGAACCAGGCCACGAAGGGCGCGCCCGTGGTGCGCCGGCAAATGCTGCAGTGGCAGACCGTCCGGTGGTACGGCTGGCCCGTCGTCTCGTAGCGGACCGCGCCGCAAAAGCATCCCCCTCGCAACATGGGCGTGGCCTCCTTCGCCAGGGGCGCCCGGCCGGGCACCGTGGAGGCGATGCTGCCACACAGGCGGACTTCACACAGGCTTCACACAGCCCCGGATCCTTCGAACTGCCTTCGCACGCGCCACCGAAAGTCCGCTCCGTGCACCGTCGCACGGCCACCTTCAGCGGACACACCGTGATCGCCTTCCTCTTCCTCCCCCAGAGCGCCGCCGGGCGCTGGTTCGCCGCGGTCGCGCTGGCGCTGTGCGCGGCACTGCTGCACCGCCCTGCCATGGCGCAGACGCGCGACGCCGACAGCCCGCGGCAGCAGACCGAGAGCCCTTACTTCTTCGTGCGCGGCGGCGCGCCCGGCACGGACCAGCTGCCGCTCAAGGCCACGGAGGTCTCCGTCCAGGTCTCCGGCGTGATCGCCGAGGTGCGCGTGGTGCAGCACTACCGCAACGAGGGCAGCGCGGCCATCGAGGCCGACTACGTGTTCCCCGGTTCCACCCGCGCCGCCGTGGGCGGGCTGCAGGTGCGCCTGGGCGAGCGCCTCATCACAGCGCAGATCCGCGAGAAGCAGCAGGCGCGCATCGAGTACGCCGCCGCCAGGCAGGAAGGCAAGACCGCCGCACTGCTGGAGCAGCACCGGCCGAATGTGTTCCAGATGCGCGTGGCGAACATCCTGCCCGGCGACGACGTGCAGGTGGAACTGCGCTACACCGAGCTGCTGCTGCCGCAGGACGGCCGCTACGCATTCGTGTTCCCCACCGTCGTCGGGCCGCGCTACGCACATGCCGCCAGCCAGGGCGGCAACACCTGGGCCGCCCAGCCCACGCTGCGCGCCGGCGAGCCGCCCGCCAGCCGCTTCACGCTGCGGATGCAGCTGGACGCACCGCTGCCGCTGCAGGGCATCCGCTCGCGCACGCATGCCATCGCCGTCGCGCAATCGCAGGACCAGCCGCGCCACGCCAGCGTGCGGCTGGCCGACGGCGCCGGCGCGGCCAATGATCGCGACTTCGTGCTCGAGTACGGCCTGGCCGGCGAGCAGCTGGCCGCCGGCCTGATGCTGTCCGAAGGCCAGGGGCCCCACGCCGAGAACTTCTTCCTCGCGCTGGTGGCGCCGCCCCAGGCCGTGGCCGCCACGCAGATCGCGCCGCGCGAGTACATCTTCGTGGTCGACATCTCGGGCTCGATGCACGGCTTTCCGCTGGACACGGCCAAGGCCATGCTGCAACGCCTGATCGGTGGCCTGCGGCCAACCGACCGGTTCAACGTGCTGCTGTTCTCGGGCAGCAACCGCATGCTGGCGCCCCAGCCGGTACCGGCCACGCAGGCCAACATCACCCGTGCGCTGGCCGCGCTGGGCCAGACCATGGGCGCGGGCGGCACCGAGCTGATCCCGGCGCTGCGCCGCGTCTACGCCGAGCCCAAGGCGCCCGACGTGGCACGCACGATCGTCGTCGTGACCGATGGCTATGTGAGCGTGGAGCAGGAGGCCTTCGCACTCGTGCGGCGCAACCTGAACCAGGCCAACCTGTTCGCCTTCGGCATCGGCTCCTCGGTCAACCGCGCATTGCTCGAAGGCCTGGCCCGCGCCGGTGGCGGAGAGCCCTTCATCATCACCGACCCCGTGCAAGCGCCCGAGCAGGCTGCGCGCTTTCGGCGCATGGTGGAGTCGCCCGTGCTGACCAACGTGCAGCTGCAGTTCGAGGGCCTCGATGTCTACGACCTCGAACCTGCCGTGCAGCCCGACGTGCTGGGCGAGCGCCCCGTCGTGGTGTTCGGCAAGTGGCGCGGCAAGCCGCAAGGCCGCATGCGGGTGCTGGGCCACACGGCCGCCGGCCCCTGGCAACAGGCCGTGGAAGTGCTGCCCGCCCCGCCCGGCCAGGCCGCTGCGCTGCCCGCGCTGTGGGCCCGCCACCGCATCGCCCAACTGGCCGACCAGGAGGCCCTGGAAGGGGGCGACGCCCAGCGCGCCGCGATCACGCGGCTGGGCCTGGACTACGCCCTGCTGACGCCCTACACGAGCTTCATCGCCATCGACCAGGTGGTGCGCAACCTGGCCCCTGCCGACAGCCAGCGTGTGCAGCAACCGCAGCCGCTGCCCCAGGGCGTGGGCGAGAGCG
The DNA here is from genome assembly GCF_003337555.1 of Pseudorhodoferax soli. Classification (GTDB taxonomy): domain Bacteria; phylum Pseudomonadota; class Gammaproteobacteria; order Burkholderiales; family Burkholderiaceae_C; genus Pseudorhodoferax; species Pseudorhodoferax soli. The sequence goes on from NZ_QPJK01000004.1 coordinate 461,490, forward strand.
CGTTGGGCGAAAGCGCCACCGTGATCGCCGGCGCCGAGGTGCCCAGCACGCCCGAGCCGGAGACGCTGGGCGCCGTGCTGCTGGTGCTCTCGGTGCTGGCCATGCTGCAGCGGCGTGCCCGGCGCAGCCGCAACCGGAGCTTCACGCCATGACCCCCCACGACCTGATCCGCAACCCGCGCTTCGTGCGCTGGGGCATCGCCCTGGACCGCCTGCCCGCCTGGGCCTGGATCGCACTGCAGGCACTGGCGCTGCTGCCCGCCTGGACCTGGATGGCGCGGCGCCTGGCCGACGGGGCCGACGACCCCTTGGGCCTGCTGGCACTTGCCGCGCTCGCCACGCTGGCCGGCCTGCACCGCAAGGCCTTGCGGGCGTCCCCCGCGCTGGGCTGGCTGGCCGCCGCCACGGCGCTGACGCTGGCCGCCACGCTGGCACGCGGCGCGCTGTCGCCGCTGCTGGCCAGCCTGCTGGCCGTGCTGGCGCTGGCCGCCACGCTGCTGGCCTTCCTGCCGCGCCAGGTGGCGGCCACGCCCGTGCTGCTGCTGGCGGTGCTGGCGCTGCCGCTGCTGTCCTCGCTGCAGTTCTATGCCGGCTACCCGCTGCGCGTGCTGACGGCCGAGGCCTCGCACTGGCTGCTGGCGCCGTTCTTCACGGTCTGGCGCGAAGGCAGCACGCTGCTCGTGGACGGCCGCCTGGTGATCGTGGACGCACCCTGCTCGGGCGTGCAGATGGCCTGGCTGAGCTACTTCACGGCCGGTGCCACGGCGCTGTGGGCCGGCCTGGCCGACCGCACCGTGCTGGCGCGCCTGCCGCTCGTGGGCCTCACGGTGCTGGCCGGCAACGTGCTGCGCAACACGCTGCTGGTCGCGGCCGAGGGCGCAGGCCGGCCGCTGCCGGCCTTCGGCCACGAACTGCTGGGCCTGGCCGTGCTCGGCGCGGTCTGCGCCGCGATCGCAAGGCAGATGCAGCGGCCTGCTGCCCTTACCCTGTCCTTTGGAGTGCGCCATGCCCACGCGGCTTGAAAACCTGTTCGCCAACCGCTTCGTGCAGCGCGTGCTGCACAAGACCGCCTTCGCCACGGGCCTGGCCCTGTGCACGCTGTGGGGCGTGGCCCAGGCCATCTGGCCCGACGCCGCAGCGCCTGCCGAGGCCACGGCCTGGGAATGGCCCAGCCAGTGGGAGGGCGCCGCGCTGCGCCCACTGGCCCTGGGGCCGGTAGAGCAACGCTTCGCGCGGCAGTTCCCGGGCGCCATCGCGCGCATGACCGATGGCCAACGCGTGCTGGTGCTGCGCCATGTGACGGCGCCCACGCGCATGCTGCATCCGGCCGAGGACTGCTACCGCGCGCTCGGCTATGGCATCGCCAGCGCGCGGCTGGAGCACGACGCGCATGCGCAGCTGTGGCGCTGTTTCACCGCCACGCGGGCAGGACGTGCAGGAGGCCAGCCGCTGCGCGTGTGCGAGCGCACCACCGACGCCCAGGGCCAGGCCTTCACCGACACCTCGGCCTGGTACTGGTCTGCCTTGCGCGGCCATTCCCGCGGCCCCTGGCTGGCGGTGACCACGGCCACGCCGCTGGCTTCCGTGGTCGCCACGGGGCTGCTGTGAGCCCGGCCCGCGCGCTGCGTTTGCTGCTGCTCTCGCTCGCCGCCCTGCTGCTGGGCGTGGTGCTGGCCGGCGCCGTGGCGCTGCGCCTGCTCGCGCCCCAGCCCGGCGAATGGGCGATGCCGCTGCGCATCGGGCCCTGGCACACCAGCGCCAGCGTGCCCGCGGCGCTGCGGCTGGCCACGGCCGCACCCTTCGCAACGTGGCTGGACGGCCGCCGCCTGCAGACGCGCTGGGGGCCGGTGCAGCTGCACTGGCAGGCCCACGACCGCAGCCTGCACCTGCAGTGCGCGCCTTGCCGCATGCCGGCGTCTGCGCTGGGCGGCACGCCGCTGGAGCTGCAGCGGCTGCAGGTCACGGTGTTCCGCGACTTCGAGACCATGCAAGGCCTGGTGCGTGCCGACACGGGCGTGGACGACGGCCCGGCCCTGCAGGCCTGGTTCACGGGCCGCCTGCAGGGCGGTGGCCTGGCGCTGCAGCTGCGCCTGCCCGCCACGCCCATCGCCGACGCCTACGCCGTGCTGGCCCCGCAGCTGCCCGAGCTGCGGCAGGCGCGGATCGGCGGCGAGATCGCCTTGCGCGCCCAATGGCAGCTGCCCGCCGGTCCGTTGCGCGTGCAGCCGCAGCTGGAGGGCTTCACGGTGCAAGGCCTGGGCACCGAAGCCTGGGCCCACGCCTCGAGCAGCTGCGGCGCGCCGAGCCGGCTGCGCCAAGGCGACTGGCTGGTGCGTGCCGTGCTGGCGGCCGAAGACCAGCGCTTCTTCGAACACCCGGGCTACGACATCCGCGAACTCCAGGCGGCGCTGTCCGCCAACCAGGCGCTAGGCGGCGTGCGCCGGGGCGGCAGCACCCTGAGCCAGCAGCTGGCCAAACGCCTCGTGACCGGCGACGAGCGCAGCGCCACGCGCAAGCTGCGCGAGCTGCTCTACGCCGTGGAGATGGAGCAGACGCTGGGCAAGGCCCGCATCCTGCAGCTGTACCTGGACAACGCGCCCTGGGGCATGGGCGTGTGCGGCGCCGAGGCCGCGGCGCGCGGCTACTTCGGCCGCAGCGCGCGGCAGCTGGAACCGGCGCAGGCCGTGTGGCTGGCGGCGATGCTGCACAGGCCCGATGCCGAGGCACGCGCCTGGCGCAGCAGCGGCGGCATCGCGCTGGAGCGGGCGGAATGGGTGGCCGGACAGCTGCGCGGCGGCACGCGTGCGCGCGAACGTCGCGCGGCCACCGAGGCGTTGCGCGCGCTCGCACAGCCGGCGCCGTGAAGCGCAATTGCAATGCTCGCGAACACCATGGCTGTGCAGGCCGCGCCGCAACACGAACGGCTACACGTCCGCTTCGAACCGCCCTGCGTAGCGGAACAGCTCGCCAAATAGCGGGTGGGTCATGCGGAAGTCCATCGCATAGTGGCGCGCGCCCACCGCCTGCTCGACGATGGTGGTGTGGCCCAGCACCAGCCATTCGGGAACCGTCAACAGCCACGGCCCGAGCTTGGCGACCATGCGGGTGCCACGGTAGTGCAATTGCTCTCCAACCACGGATGGAACCAGCTCCAGCCCGAGCACGGGATTGACGAACTCGATCAGCCGACCCGGCCCGCTAGCCACGCGGTGGCTGTCGAAACGCAATACACGGCCGTCGCCGTAACGCAGGGTTCTGCGCCAGTGCTGGCGCCCTCCCTCGGCATGCTTGAGCACCGTGGTCTCCACCGCCTGCCCACGCCGGTGCACCAGCGCCCCCAGTAGGCGCATGGCCCACAGCAAGGGCAGCAGCCAGACATGAAACGCGATGTCCAGGTGACCGACGTCGCGGGAACCCTCGTCGCGGTAGTGGGCTTGCAATGCGGGCGGCAGGCGGTCCCAGTCCGCGCCCAGGATCTGCTGCATCAGCTGGCTCATGGACCCACCCCCGCCACGTGCTTGGAGACCATCAGCGCGACCACCACCACCATGCTGGCGAACGCCGGCACGCCGAGCCAGAACCAGCAGCGCACCATGCGCCAGTAGGCCGGCGAAAGCGGGACGGATCTGGCGGCCGCATCGTCCGCGATGGCCCGCATGCGCAGCTGCAACCAGACCACCGGCAACCAGCAGGCGCCGGCCAGGCCGTACAGCGCCAGGCTGAATGCGATCCACGGCGTCGCCAGCGGCAGGCCCAGCAGATGGACCATCCACAGCCCGCTCAGCGGCTGGAACACCACGGCGGGCGTGGTGAAGATCCAGTCGGCCAGCACCACATGCCGGTTGGTGACCGCGATGTGGACCACATGGCCGCTGCGGTCGGCCATCCACTTGTAGAAGGCGCTGCCCAGGCCGGTGCCGAACAGCAGCACCATGCTCAGGATGTGCAGGGTCTTGAGGGTCGTGTAGCTCATGCGGCGCTCCTGGTGGCAACGGGCAGGCGCAGGCCCTCGGGCGCGGCAGGGCGCAGCGGCCGCCGCAGGAAGCGTTCGAGCGGTCCGGCATCGGCAGTGCAGCCGCGCTGCAGCATGCGGATGTTCTCGGGCCGGAGCATCGGATGCATGCCGCGGCCCAGGGCGGCCAGGCCCAGAACCAGCGGTTCGGGCACGCAGAGCAGGCGCGCGGGCGCCAGCCCCTGGGCCTGGCGCAGGCGCCGCAGCCATTGCGCGCAGGTGAAGGCCTCGGGCCCGACGAGGTCCAGCGTCAGGCCGGCCGCGTCGGCCGCGAGGCAGCGCAGCACGCTGGCCACGACATCGCCGACATGCACGGGTTGCAGCATCTGCTCGCCGCGCCCGACCACGGGAATCCAGGGCAGCGCCGCCAGGCGCAGCGCCGCAGCGGCGCTGGCACCGCCCTCGCCATAGACCAGAGCGGGCCGCAGCACGAACCAATCCAGCGGCAGGCGGCGCAGTCCGTCGTCGGCGGCACGCTTGCTCGAAAGGAAGGCGGAACAGGCCGAAGCATCGGCGCCCAGGGCCGAGATCTGCACCACCCGGCGCACGCCAGCCTGCTGGCTGGCCTGGAACAAGGCCAGCGGGGCCTCGGTGTGCAGCACTGCGAAACGCTGCCTGCGGGTCTGGCCGATGATGCCGATGGCGTTGACGACGGCATCCACGCCGTCCAGCAGCGCCCGCCAGTCCTGCGGCGTCCGCATCTGCCCGGCGTCGACCCCGTGCCGCCGCGACACCCGCAGGACCCGGTGGCCGGCATCGGCCAGCGCGGCAGCGATGTGGCGGCCGAGGAAGCCGCTGGCGCCAGTGAGCAGCACGTTCATGACGCGCTCCGCCCGCCCGGAGCGCCGATGAACTGCACGAGGCGCTTGCCCAGGACATGCAGGCCGAGCAGCAGGCCGCCGAGCGTCGCCATCAGGACAGCATGGAAGGCGTCGAGCGGATCGCTGGTGGGCCACAGCATCTGCACCGCGAGCGACACCAGCAAGGGCGCGATCGTCAGCATCGCCCAGGTGTAACTGCGCCAGAAGGCGGCTGCATCGGCGTCCTGGCAAACCCGCTCGAGCACCCGGGTGAGCGGATCGGACAGGATGCGGAGCAGCAAAAGACTCAGGCTGACGCTGACGAGGGCCGCGGCCAGCAGCTGGAGGAAGGCATTCATGGAAGGCTCGCTAGGGTTGTTGGAGCCTCCAGTTTTCCGGTTCAGGGTCGATTGGTCTTTCGGACGGATAGAACCGTCCTAGTTTTCGGCTCCGAAATGATCATTCCGGAATACCAATCGACGCCTGGGGCGCTTTGGCGCGGCCGGCAGGCGGTGAGTGCAGCGTGCGGTACTGGCCCGGCGTCATGCCTTCGATTTCGCGGAAGGCCTCGTAGAAGGTCGACTGGGACGTGAAGCCGACATTCAGGCCCACGGACAGCACAGAGGCCGACGGCTCCTCGCACAGCAGGGTCGTGGCGGCGCCGATCCGCCATTCGCGCAGGTAACGGGACAGGCTCTTGCCGAGCCGGGCGTTCAGCAGTTCCGACAGCTGGTGGGGGCTCAAGTCCAGCTGCGCCGCCAGGCCCGCCAGGCTCAGGTCCGGGTCGGTGAACGCACGGTCCCTGGCCATCAGGCCCTGCAAACGCGCCAGCGCCGCATCGCAATCGACCTTGCCCAGCGTCGTCTGGGCATAGCCCGTCTGGACCGCTTCACGGACTTCGACCGCCAGCTGCGGCCGCAGCCCCAGGGAGATCTGCACCAGCAGCAGGGCCAGGCCGATGGCACATGCGTAGAGGCTGACGAACACCTGGGCTGGCAGCAGGGTCGGCGCCAGCCCCAGGACCGAGACGCCCAGCGCGATGGCGCAGGCCGTGCCGAGCAGGGCCATCTCCGCATGGAAGCGCGCCCGCGCCTGGCGCAAAGCCAGCAGGCTGCGCCCCAGCCAGAGCAGGTAGCCAGCGCCGAGCAGGAAGGCGGCGGGCAAGGCCAGCGGCGGCGCCAGCCAGGGTGCGACCAGTAGCGGGATGCCGTGGACCGCCAGCCGCGCGCCCTGGACCGGTGCGGCAAGTGGATGCAGCACGGCCCGGCTGAACAGGTAGAAGCTCGGCGCGACGACGAACAACGCGATGCGGTAGGCCAGACTACCGGTCCAGGCCTGGCCCAGGTACAGGTCGGCGAAGTGCGCCAGCTGCAGGCCCGACAGCGCCAGCAGCAACAACAGGCCCATGGCGCGGGACTGTGGCAGCCCTCGGTACTGGTCGCCGCCCAGATGGGTCAGCGCGACCGCGGCGGCGCTGAAGACCGAGTAGCCGGCAAGAAGAATGGCGAGGGCGGTCAAAGGGCAGCGTGGCGCAAGCAAAGCGCAGATTGTTCCATCCCGCGGACAAGGCGGTCTGTCAGGCGCCGGCAGGCAAGGCGGCCACCCGCACCGCATCGCCCACCGCGATCTCACCGCCCTGCAGCACGCGCGCCGTCATGCCGCCGTGGCCGCGCAGCGCGTTGTAGCCGCCAGGGCCCAGCGTGGCCTCCATCTTCGAGCAGGGATCGCAGGGGCCGGTCAGCTGCAACACGACGGCCGCGCCGATGTGCAGCGCGAGCGGCTGGTCGGCGAACAGCGTGCGCGCCGCGACGAGGTTGAGGCCCTCGACCACGAGGTTGCGGCGCAGCAGCGTGGGCGCGATGTGCGGCAACCCCGTCCAGGCCGCGACCAGCGGCAGGTGCTCGGCCTGCAACAGCGTGACCTGCCGCTTGCCGCCACCGGCGTGGGCCGGTGAACGTGGAGTCCGCTCGGCGCTGCGGTCGCCCTGCAGGCCACGGTCCGCAACTGCCAGCGCACGTTCGACCGACAGCGCCGGCACATCGCGCGCAGGCCGCAGGACGATGGCCTGCACGCGGCCGGCATGGGGAAACTGGCGGGACAGCTGGCGCAGATCGGGCATGGCCCGCATGCTCGCACAGAGAAGGATGCCTCAGCGCCGCACGCGCCCGCCCAGCACCCCCACCACCTCGCGGAACACCGCATTGCCTGCGCCCGCGTGGGCCAGGTCCAGCACATGGCTGGCGGCGTAGTAGGGGCTCAGGTCCAGCCCCACGCCCACGCCGTACAGCGCGATCTGCCCCTGCTGCTCGATGCGTTGGGCCACCTGCTGCAGGTGCCTGTCGAGGTAGTGCGTGTCGTTGGCCAGGCGCGTCGCGCCATCCATCGGGCAACCGTCGGACACCACCAGCAGGATGCGGCGCCCTGCCTCCTGTGCGGCGAGCCGGCCGGCCGCCCATTGCAGGGCCTCGCCGTCCACACCTTCGCGGAACAGATCGGGCCGCAGCAGCGCGGCGATGCCGGGGCGCGCGCGGCGCCAGGGCGTGGCGGCATCCTTGAACACGATGTGGCACAGCTCGTTGAGCCGGCCCGGCCGCGCCGGCCGGCCGGCGCGCTGCCAGTCGCGCTGGGCCCGGCCACCGTTCCAGGCGCCCGTGGTGAAGCCCAGCACCTCGCAGCGCGCGCCGATGCGCTCCAGCGCGCGGGCCAGCACATCGGCCAGCATGGCCGTCCACTCGGCGTGCTCCTTCATCGAGGCCGAGCAATCGAGCAGCAGCGTCACGGCGCAGTCGGCCAACGGCTGGCTGCGCGCGGTGCGGAACAGCCGGCGCTCGGTCGGCAGCGCCACCAGCCGGGCCAGGCGGCGCCCGTCGAGCAGACCTTCCTCCTGGCCGTCGTGCCAGCCATCGTCGCGCGGCTGGGCCAGCAAGGCCTGCAGCGCGCGCACCAGCCAGGGCAGCTGCACGCCCTGGCTGGCGATGCGGGCGTCCAGCCGCTCGCGCAGTGCGCGCAAAGGTTCGGCCCGCACCAAGGTGGTGGCGGCCACCTCGCGGTCGTGGGCGCGCGTGAACACACGGTACGGCTCGCCTTCGCCCTCGACCACGCGGGCGTCGCCAGCCTGTGCCATGCGGCCGGCCTCTCCGGCTGGGGGGTCGAAGTCCATCAACACGCGAAAGTTGGCGGCGCTGTCTTCGTCCTCGGCTTCGCGCTCGGCCGCCTGCTGCTCGGCCACCTCGGCACCGTGCGCGAGCATGGCGGCCACTGCGCGTGCGATGGCCAGCGCGTGCTGCGCATAGGCAGCCTGGTCGCGGCGCTGGCGGCGCAGGCCGGCCAGGTCGGTGCCCAGCTGCGGCACGAGTTCGGCGCGCGTGCCTTCGATGAGGTCTTCGGTGTCCTCCAGCACGGGATCGCCGGTCACGCGCGAGCGGCTGATCTGCGCCACGGTGTAGAGCAGCATGCCGCGCGTGGTTTCGTTGAGCCGCGCATGGTGGTAGGCGCGCGACCAGGCATCGAAGCGGTGGCGCAGGTTGCGCACCACGCCGGGCATGGCGGGGTCGGCCAGCGACTCGCAGCGCAGCTGCTCCAGCAGCTCGAACAGCAGCCGCTCCACCGGCGGCTGCGGGCACAGGCGGCGGTGCAGGGCGGCGTCGCTGTGGGCCAGGCGCAGCGCGATGCCGTCGGCCGCGCCGCGGAAGGAGCCGGCATCGTCGCCCTGCTCCAGTGCCGGTGCCAGGTGCGGTCCGAACAGCGGCAACGGCTGGCGGCCGCGGTGCAGGCGGCGGCCGCGGTAGTGCAGGTCGGCCTCGCCGCTCAACGCGCGGATGGCCCCGGCGCTGAGTTCCTCCACCTGCTCGTGCCAGCGCGCCAGCTGCGGCGGCGTCGGCGGCACGCCGGCCGCGTCGGCGCGCGGAGGCGCGGGCCAGTGGCGCGGCGTCATGGACTGGCCGTGGGTTCCAGCTCGCGGTCCAGGCAGCGCTGGAAGTACTCGGCCACGACGGGGCGCTCGGCCTCGTCGCATTTGTTGGCGTACGAGAGTCGGAAGGCCACCGCCACGTCGCCGAAGATCTGCAGGTTCTCGGCCCAGGTGATCACGGTGCGCGGCGACATCAGCGTGGACACATCGCCCGCCGCGAAGCCCTTGCGGGTGAGCCCGGCGAGCGCCACCATCTGCGCCACCAGGCGGCGCCCGGCGTCGTCGCCCAGCGCCGGCACGCGGGCCAGCACGATGGCCGCCTCCTCGGCAGGATGCAGGTAGTCCAGCGCGGCGACGATGTTCCAGCGGTCGATCTGCGCGTGGTTGAGCCGCTGCACGCCGTGGTACAGGCCGTTCAGGTTGCCCTGGCCCACGGTGTTGGCGGTGGCGAACAGGCGGAACGCCGGATGCGGCGTGAGCACGGTGTTCTGGTCCAGCAGCGTGAGCCGGCCGCCCTGTTCCAGCACGCGCTGGATCACGAACATCACGTCGGGCCGGCCGGCGTCGTACTCGTCGAACACCAGGGCCATGGGCCGCTGCAGCGCCCAGGGCAGGATGCCGGGCTGGAACGCGGTGACCTGCTGGCCGTCCTGGAGCACCACGGCGTCGCGGCCGATCAGGTCGAGCCGGCCCACGTGGCCATCGAGGTTCACGCGCAGGCAGGGCCAGTTCAGCCGCGCCGCCACCTGCTCGATGTGGGTGGATTTGCCCGTGCCGTGCAGGCCCTGCACCAGCACGCGCCGGTTGTGCGCGAAGCCGGCCAGCAGCGCCAGCGTCACGTCGTGCTGGAAGCGGTAGGCCGGGTCGGTCTCGGGCACATGGGCGTCGGGCGTGCGGAAGGCGGGCACGCGCAGGTCGCTGTCCAGCCCGAAGACCTCGCGCACGCTGACCTGGATGTCGGGAACGGTGGTGGGGTCGGTCATGGCCAAGGTCCTAGGCAGAAGTCTGGCGCGGCACGGCGTGCTCGATGTCGGCCAACGCGCGGGCGGCGCGCTGCAGCGCGGGCAGCACGCTCTCGGCCTTCTCGCGCGGCAGCCGCATCACAGGCGCCTGCACGGCCACGCAGAGGTTGGAGCGGCCGGTGTCGGACGGCACCAGCACGGCCACGCACAACAGGCCGGGCAGGAACTCCTCGTCGTCCAGCGCATGGCCGGCGCGGCGCACGGCCTTGAGCGCAGTTTCCAGCTGCGCCAGGTCGGTGACGGTCTTGGGCGTGTAGGCCATCAGCGGCGCGTGGCCCAGGAGCCGCTGGCGTTGCGCCGGGCTCATCTGCGCCAGCAGCAGCTTGCCGCTGGCCGAGCAGTGCGCCGGCACGCGCGAGCCGGGCGCCAGGTAGAAGCGCAGCGGCGCGGCGGTCTCCACGCGGTCGAGGTAGACCACCTCGTCGCCGGCCAGCGCGGTGATGTTGCAGCTCTCGCCCACCTCTTCCACGAGCCGGCGCAGCACGGCATGGCGCGCGCCGTGGAAGGTGTCGTTGCGCAGCAGGTTCTCGGCCAGGCGGCGCAGCCGCACGCCGGTGCCGTAGTGGCGGCCGTCGCCCTCGCGCTGCAGCAGGCCTGCACCCTCCAGCTGCTGCAGCATGCGGTGCAGCGTGGGCTTGGGCAGGCCGGTCTCGTCCACCACGGACTGCAGGGTGAACAGCTGGTCGCGCCCGGCGATGACCTCGAGCAGCGCGAACAGACGCATCGTGGGCGTGTCGCCCGGGAGCTCGGCCGCGCCGCCGGCGGGCTGGGAAGGGGGAACGATGTGCATGGTGTGGGATGTTCTCATATTCCGTTATTCGGACCAATAAGTTTCGATTTTCGAAATTTGTTGACGTTTTGCGGCCGTGCTTTCAGAATCCGCCGGCGATTCAACCCACCCGCCTTTACCGGAGACTCCCATGAGCCAGACCCCCACCGACGGCCGCAGCGTCGTTGCCGGCGTGCAGAAGATGACGCCTTCCGAAGCCTTTGTCGAAACCATGGTCGCCAACGGCGTGCGGCACATCTTCGGCATCATGGGCTCGGCCTTCATGGACGCGATGGACATCTTCGCGCCGGCCGGCATCACGCTGATCCCGGTGGTGCACGAGCAGGGCGCGGCCCACATGGCCGACGGCTATGCCCGCGCCAGCGGCCAGCATGGCGTGGTGATCGGCCAGAACGGCCCGGGCATCAGCAACTGCGTGACGGCCATCGCCGCAGCCTACTGGGCGCACAGCCCTGTCGTCATGATCACGCCCGAGACCGGCACCATGGGCATGGGCCTGGGCGGCTTCCAGGAAGCCAACCAGCTGCCGATGTTCCAGGAGTTCACCAAGTACCAGGGCCACGTGACCAACCCCAAGCGCATGGCCGAGTTCACCGCGCGCTGCTTCGACCGCGCGATGAGCGAGATGGCGCCCACGCAGCTGAACATCCCGCGCGACTACTTCTATGGCGAGATCCAGTGCGAGATTCCGAAGCCCATGCGCGTGGAGCGCGGCTCGGGTGGCGAGAACAGCATGGCGGCTGCAGCCGAGCTGCTGGCGAACGCGAAATTCCCGGTGATCCTGGCCGGCGGCGGCGTGGTGCTGGGCGATGCGGTGGAAGAGACCAAGGCCCTGGCCGAGCGCCTGGGTGCCCCCGTGTGCAACGGCTACCTGCGCAACGACAGCTTCCCCGCAAGCCATCCGCTGTGGGCCGGTCCGCTGGGCTACCAGGGCAGCAAGGCGGCCATGAAGCTGATCAGCCAGGCCGACGTGGTGATCGCGCTGGGCTCGCGCATGGGGCCGTTCGGCACGCTGCCCCAGCACGGCATGGACTACTGGCCCAAGGACGCCAAGATCATCCAGGTCGAGGCCGACCACACCAACCTGGGCCTGGTGAAGAAGATCCACGTGGGCATCCACGGCGACGCCAAGGCCGTGGCCAAGGCCCTGCTGGCACGCATCGGCGGCCAGACCCTCGCCTGCGACGCCACCAAGGGCGAGCGCGCCCAGAAGATCGCTGCCGAGAAGGCCGCCTGGGAGAAGGAGCTGACGGAGTGGACGCAGGAGCGCGACCAATACAGCCAGGACATGGTGGAAGAAGCCAAGGGCGAGAAGACCTTCAACGGCGGCCAGTACCTGAGCCCGCGCCAGGTGCTGCGCGAGCTGGAGAAAGCCATGCCGCCGCGCGCGATGGTGTCCACCGACATCGGCAACATCAACGCCGTGTCGAACAGCTACCTGCGCTTCGAGGAGCCGCGCAGCTTCTTCGCGCCCATGAGCTTCGGCAACTGCGGCTACTCGCTGCCCACCATGATCGGCGCCAAGCTGGCCTGCCCGGACCGCCCGGCCATCGCCTACGCGGGCGACGGTGCCTGGGCCATGAGCATGACCGAGATCATGACGGCCGTGCGCCACGGCATCCCGGTCACGGCCGTGGTGTTCCACAACCGCCAGTGGGGCGCGGAGAAGAAGAACCAGGTGGATTTCTACAACCGCCGCTTCGTCGCCGGCGAGCTCGACAGCCCGAGCTTCGCGGGCATCGCGCAGAGCATGGGCGCCGAAGGCATCGTGGTGGACGACCTGGCCCAGGTGGGTGCCGCGCTGAAGAAGGCCATCGACCTGCAGATGAACGAGAAGAAGACCTGCGTGATCGAGATCATGTGCACGCGCGAACTGGGCGACCCGTTCCGCCGCGATGCGCTGGCCAAGCCGGTGCGCTTCCTGGACAAGTACAAGGACTACGTCTGAGTCCGGGGGGCGGACGGTGCAGCCGCTGCCCGGTCTGGAGACCCATCCGCGCCTGGCGGCTCTGATCGCGAGGGCGCGGGCCGGTGCCGCCGAGCGCCTGCCGCGCATCGGGCTGGTCTACCCCTGCGACGCGCTGGCGCTCGATGCGGCGCAGCACATCGCGGCCAGCGGCATCGGCCAGCCGGTGCTGATCGGCCCCCGCGTGGCCATTGCGCAGGCCGCCGCGGCCGCCGGCGTCGACCTGTCCGGCATGGCCCTGGTCGACACCGCCGACACCGGCCCGGCTGCGGCGCTGGAGGCCACCCGGCTGGCGCGCAACGGCCAGGTCGACGCGCTCATGAAGGGCTCGCTGCACACCGACGAGCTGATGTCCGCCGTGGTCCACAAGGAGAACGGCTTGCGTGGCGAGCGCCGCATCAGCCACGTGTTCCTGTTCGACCTGCCGCACTACCCCAAGCTGCTGGCCATGGCCGACTGCGTGGTGAACATCGCGCCGGACCTGCGCACCAAGCAGGACATCCTCGGCAATGCCGTCGGACTCTTGCAGCGCCTCGGCAACCCCCGGCCCAAGGTCGGCATCGTGGCCGCAGTGGAGACCGTGACGGCCGCCATCCCGGCCACGCTGGACGCGCAGGCCCTGGTCGCGCAGGCGCACGCCGGCGCCTGGCCGGGCGCCATCGTCGAAGGCCCGTTCGGCTTCGACAACGTGTTCTCGGCCGAGGCCGCGCGCATCAAGAAAATCGGGGGCCTGGTGCCGGGCGACGCCGACCTGCTGCTGCTGCCCGACCTCAACGCCGGCAACATGCTCTACAAGAGCTTCGTCTACGTGGGCGGAGGCGACTGCGCGGGCCTGGTGCTGGGCGCGCGCGTGCCGGTGGTGGTGACCTCGCGCGCGGACTCGGCCGGCGCGCGCATCGCGTCGGTGGCGCTGGCGGTGCTGGCGGCGGGGTGAGCGCGGCGATGCAGTCCATCCGCTTCAGCAGCTTCGACAGGCTGGTGGACATCGTCGGCGACGGCCGGCATTGGCGGGCTTTCTCCGCCAACCTGGACGGCAAGCGCGTGCCCGCCGACTTCGTGGTCCCCGATGAGCTCGCGGAAGAAGAACTGCAGCAGTACCTGGAAGACCTGTCCCATGAGCATGCCACGCCCAGCAACGGCGACGTCCACCGCCTCGGCTGAACGCCTGCCCCTAGGGTTGCCGGCGGAACCGGATGCCATCCTGGCCTTGCGCAGCGCCGGCCCGGGCGACGCCGCACGGCTGGCAGTCCTGGCAACCCAGGTCTGGCTGCACACCTATGCCACCGACGGCATCGGCGACGACATCGCCCGCCATGTCCTGTCGGAGCTCGGCGTCGACAGGTACGCCGCATTGCTCGGAGATCCGCGCACCAGCGTGCTCGTGGCAGAGCGCGGCCAACGGCTCGTTGGCATGGCGGTGGCCCGCGGCAAGGCGCCCTGTCCGGCGGGCGCGCCATCCACAGTGGAGTTGCAGACGCTCTATGTGCAGGCGCACTTCATCGGGAGTGGCATCGGCAAACGGCTGTTGCAGGCCGTCGAGGCGCAGGTGCTCGCCGCCGCAGACTGTGCGCCTTGGCTCATGGTCAACGCGCGCAACGACCGCGCCCTGGCCTTCTACAGACGCCAGGGCTACACGCAGATCGGCACCGACTGGTTCGTGCTGGGCGAGACGCGCCACGAAAACCTGGTGCTGATCGGCCCTGGACGCGGCGGCCGCTGAGGGGCCACCTCACCCCGTCACGCGCGGCAACCACGTCGCCAGCGCCGGGAACAGCATCAGGATCCCCACCGCCAGCACCTGCAGCGCCATGAACTGCAGCATGCCGGCGTAGATGTGCTTGAGCTCCCACTGCGGCACCACGCCCTTGAGGAAGTAGGCGGACAACGCCACCGGTGGCGACAGCCAGGCCGTCTGCAGCGTGACGGCCACCAGCGTGCAGAACCACAGCAGGTCGATGCCCGCGGCCTGCACGATGGGCAGCACGACGGGCACCACGATCAGCACGATGGGCACCCATTCCAGCGGCCAGCCCAGCACGAAGATCAGGCCGAGGATCAGCCCCAGCATGACCATCGGCGGCAGCGACAGGCCCAGCAGCCAGTCGGCCATGAACTGCGGGCTGCCGAGCCGCGCGAACACCGAGCCGAACAGGTTGCTGGCCACACCAGCAACAGGATCATGCTGGAGACCTCCAGCGTCTGCAGCATGGACTTGCGGATCTGCGGCCAGCGCATGCGGCCCGAGCCCACGGTCAGCACGAAGGTGGCAGCGCAGCCCACGGCACCGGCGTCGGTGGGCGTGGCGATGCCCAGCAGGATCACGCCCAGCGTGGCCATGATGACCACGATGACCGGCAGCACGCCCAGGGCCAGGTCCTTCACCACCGGCCCCAGCGAGGCGGGCCGCAGCTCCGGCGGCAAGGCCGGGCCCAGCGCCGGGTTGAGCCAGCAGCGCAGCAGGCACCAGACCAGGAACAGCGTGGAGAGCAGCAGGCCCGGCAGCACAGCGGCGGCGAACAGGTCGGTGGCCGGCACGCCGACGACCGGGCCCATGACGATCAGCATCACGCTCGGTGGAATGAGGATGCCCAGCGTGCCGCCGGCCGTGATGGCACCGGCGCTGAGCTTGGGGTCGTAGCCGCTCTTGATCATGGAGGGCCCGGCCATCACGCCCAGCAGCGTGACGGCCGAGCCGACGATGCCGGTGGCCGCCGCGAAGATCGTGGCGGTGACGATCACGGCGATGTACAGCGAGCCGCGCACGCCGGCCAGCAGCTGCTGGATGCCGCGGAACAGCCGTTCCATCAGGCCGGACTGCTCCAGCAGGAAGCCCATGAACAGGAAGAACGGGATGGAGGCCAGCACGGTGTCGCGCATGACCGAGAAGGTCTGCAGGATGGCCAGGTCGAACACCACCGGGCCCAGCGCGATGAAGCCCGTGGCCAGTGACAGCGCCCCCAACGTGAACGAGATCGGAAAGCCGATGAAGATGGCGCCGAACAGGACCAGCAGCGCGACGATGCCCAGGATCTCGTCGCTCATACCGCGATCTCCGCTGGCGCCTCGGCTGCCGGCCAGGCCCCCGTGCGCAGCGTGTGCAGGCACTTCAGGCACTCGCTGACGCCTTGCAGCATCAGCAGCGCGCCGGCCAGCGGCAGCGACAGCTTGAACGGCCAGGTGATCGGCTGCCAGGAGCTGCTGACGAAGGTCTCGTGGGTGACGAAGGCCTTCCAGAAGTAGCCCCAGCCCACGAACAGCAGCACCCCCACGAAGGGGAAGAACATCAGCAGGTAGCCGGCCAGGTCCACCCCGGCCTGGCGCCGCGGCGACCAGTCGGCGTAGAAGCTGTCGGTGCGCACATGGCCCTTGCGCTGCAGCGTGTAGGCCGCACCCAGCATGAAGAAGCTGCCGTACAGCATGAAGGTCATGTCGTAGGCCCATTGCGTGGGCGCGTTGAACACATAGCGCGCCACGACCTCGTAGCTCAGCGACAGCACCAGCGGCACGATCATCCAGGCCACGGCGTGACCCGAGACAATGGCCACGCGGTCGAGTGCGCGCGCGAGGCGCAGCAGGCCCGATTCCATCGATTGCATCCGCATCTCCGTTGGGATGGCGCAGGGCCGCCGTTGGCCCGGCGCCTTTGCTCACTTGTAGGGCGAATCGATGCCCAGGTTGTAGTACAGGCCGACGATCTTGTTCCAGTACGGCACGACGAGCTTGGCGAAGGTGCGCTGCGACTCCAGCACTTCCTTGAAGAAGGGGTTCTTGCCGGCCTCGCGGTCGTAGACCAGGTTGGTGGCCTTGATGAAGGCGGGGAAGATGTCCTTGGGCGTGTCGTGCACCTGCACCTTGAACTCGCCCTGGATCTTCTGCAGCGCCTGCGCGTTGCGCTGCACGTTGTAGCTGTAGGTCTCGGTCATGCAGGCCAGGGCCGCGGTCTCGACGATGGCCTTGTGCTCCGGCGCGAGCTTCTCCCACACGCGCTTGTTGATGAGCAGCTCGCCCACGTCGGTGGACTGGTGCAGCCCCTGCAGGTAGTAGTGCTTGAACACGGTGTGAAAGCCCAGCGCCAGGTCGTCGGCGGGGCCGATCCACTCGGCCGCGTCGATCACGCCTCGCTGCGCCGCCGGCACGATCTCGCCGCCCGGCATGGCCACGGCGTTGATGCCCATCTCCTTGAAGATCTCGCCCACCAGGCCCGGAGGCGCGCGGTACTTGAGCTTGCGCATGTCGTCCAGCGAGCTGATCGGTGTCTTGAACCAGCCCAGCGGATCCGGCCCCATGGGCTGCACCATGAGCGGCTCGATGTTGAGCTTGAGCACCTCGGCGTAGAAGCGCCGGTACAGCGCCATGCCGCCGCCCTGCAGCAGCCAGGCCACGTGCGAGATCTGGTCCATGCCGGTGCCGGCACCGGCCGCGGGGTTGGAGAACAGGCCGGCCGCGGTGTTCTTGCCCGACCAGTAGTGCGTCCACGAATAGCCGCCGTCCACCACGCCCTTGTCCACCGCATCGAGCATCTCGAAGGCGTTGACCACCGCGCCGTCGGGCAGCATCTCCATCTTGATCTTGCCGCCGGACATCTTGTCGCAGCGATCGCCCAGCTTCTTCATGAGGTCGAAGTAGATGCTGGAGGTGGGTACCGCCGTCTGGATCTTCATGCGCACCGCGCTCTGTGCGCCGACCACCGTGGGGGCCGCCAGGCCGGCGGCGGCCAGGGCCGAGGCCGCGCCACCGAGGGCGCCGCGCCGTGTGAGTTCCGCCATGTTCTGTCTCCTTCTCGTCGCCAGTTGAGAAACCGCGCGCCGTCACCGGGCAGGCGCGCCCCGCCATCCATCAAGGCCGCCTGCGCGCGTCCTCCCGGATCATGTCCACCGCCTTCTCGGCCATCATCACCGCCGGTGCATGCGTGTTGCCCGACACCAGCGTGGGCATGGCCGAGCAATCGATGACGCGCAACGCGGCGATGCCGCGCACGCGCAGCCGCGGGTCGAGCACGGCGGCCGCGTCCACGCCCATGCGGCAGGTGCCGCTGGGGTGGAAGATGGTGGCGCCGTTGTCGCGGCAGAAGGCCAGCAGCGCAGCCTCGTCGGCGGCATCGGGCCCGGGCTTGACCTCGCGCCGCACGTAGGGCCGCATCGAAGGTGCGGCCGCGATCGCGCGGGCTGCCTGCATGCCGGCCACGGCCGTGCGCCGGTCCAGTTCGGTGGCCAGGTAGTTGGGCTGCATGGAAGGCGGCTCGAACGGGTCGGCCGAGCGGATGCGCACGCGCCCGCGCGACTCGGGCCGCAGCTGGCACACCGACATTGTGAAGCCCGAGAACGGATGCACCTTGCCGCCGGCCATGTCGGCCGACAGCGTGGCCACGTGGAACTGGATGTCGGGCGTGGTGGCCACGGGCAGGCCATCGGGCCCGCGCAGGGCGCGCAGAAAGCAGCCGCCCTGGTTGATGCCGACCGCCAGCGGGCCGCTGCGCGCCAGCAGCCACTGCAGGCCCAGCCGCGTCTGGCCCCACCAGGTGCGCAGCTGGTCGTTGGTGGTGATGGGCTTGGTGCACTCGTAGATCAGCCGGATCTGCAGGTGGTCCTGCAGGTTCTCGCCCACGCCTGGCGCGTCGTGCACCACGGGAATGCCGTGTTCGGCCAGCAGCGCGGGCGGGCCGATGCCCGAGAGCTGCAGCAGTTGCGGCGACTGCAGCGCGCCGGCCGCCAGCAGCACCTCGCCGCGGCAGCGTGCCTCGCGCAGGATGCCGTCCTGGCGCCAGCGCACGCCCACGGCACGCCGCCCCTCCAGCAGCACGCCGGAGGCGAAGGCGCCGGTCTCCACGCGCAGGTTGGGGCGGCCGCGGGCT
Source organism: Pseudorhodoferax soli (assembly GCF_003337555.1). GTDB lineage: Bacteria > Pseudomonadota > Gammaproteobacteria > Burkholderiales > Burkholderiaceae_C > Pseudorhodoferax > Pseudorhodoferax soli. The sequence goes on from NZ_QPJK01000004.1 coordinate 479,840, forward strand.
GGCTTGAGGTAGGCCTTGGCGGCGCTCACGCGCAGGCCGCGGTGCGTGGTCAGCTGGTAGTAGCCGGCACCCTCCTGGCGCGCGCCGTTGAAATCGGACGTCGCCGGCACGCCGATCTCGCCGGCCCCGGCGATGAAGGCCTCGATGAGCTCGTGCCGCGCGCCGATGTCCGACACCCGCAGCGGGCCCGCGTCGCCATGCAGCGCGATGGCGCCGCGCTGGTTGTTCTCGGACTTCACGAAGTAGGGCAGCACCTCGTCGTAGCTCCAGCCGGTGTTGCCCAGCGCGGCCCAGTGGTCGTAGTCCTCCTGCTGGCCGCGGATGTAGATCAAGCCGTTGATGGAGCTGCTGCCGCCCAAGGTCTTGCCGCGCGGCCAGTAGATGCGCCGGCCGTTCATGTTCGGGTCCGGGTCGGTCTGGTAGCACCAGTTGAGCTCGGGGCTCCACATGGTCTTGCCATAGCCGATCGGCAGGTGGATCCAGGGCGAGCGGTCAGGCGGGCCGGCCTCCAGCAGCAGCACGCGCGTGCCCGGGTCCTCGGACAGGCGCGCCGCCAGCACACAGCCAGCGGAGCCGGCACCCACGACAATGTGATCGAACACCTCTGACATTGGATTTCCGGAACGTTGGCTTCCGAAATGAAGTCGAGGCGATTATTCTTGGAATAAAACGTTCCGTTTCTTGATGAATACCCTGAGCAAGCCCGTGAAAGCGTCAGCCCCCTCGAAACTGCCCGATTCGTCCGCGGCCCGCAGCCTGCGTGTGCTGGCGGCCGTGGCGGGGGCGGGCCATGCGCTCACGCTGGCCGAGTTGGCCGAGCGACTGGGCCTGCCCAAACCCACGCTGCACCGGCTCTGCGGCCAGCTGCAGGAGGGCGGCTTTCTCGCGCGCGATGTGGACGAACGCTGCTTCGTGGTGGGCCCCGCACTGCGCCAGCTGGCCTTCGACACGCTGAACCATGGCGCTGCGCGCGGGCTGCGCCACGATGTGCTGGCGCGGCTGGTGCAGCAGGTCGGCGAAACCTGCAACTTCACCACGCTGGACGGCATGCGCGTGCTCTACCTGGACCGCGTGGAGGCGCACTGGCCGTTGCGGCTCACGCTGGAGGTCGGCTCGCATGTGCCGCTGCATGCCACCGCCAGCGGCAAGCTCTTCCTGGCGCTGATGCCGGCCGCCGAGCGCGATGCGCTGATCGGCCAGCTGGTGCTGGAGCGGCTCACGCCCGAGACGCTCACCGACGCACAGGCGCTGCGCGCCGAATGCGTGCAGATTGCGGCCCAGGGCCATGCCGACGACCGTGGCGAGTTCATCGCCGGGTTGATCGCCGTGGCCGTGCCGGTGCTCGACAGCCAGGGGCGGCCCAGGGCGGCGATCGCCGTGCATGCGCCGACGGCCCGCATGTCGCTGGCGCAGGCGCGCGAGAAGCTGCCCTTCCTGCACGCGGCCGCGGCGCGGATGCGCACGCTGCTGTAGCGCGGCTGCTGCGTAGCGGACCCGGGCAGGACGGCAGGACTGCTGCGGCTAAACAGGCTTGCACAGACCCAGGATCCGTTCCTGCTGCGCGCAGTCCTTCGCAGGTTTCGATTTGACAGGCACTGCCACATTCGCCTTCCCGGCGATACAGGAGCGGATTTCCCGCGTCGTCGGAGCGTAGTAGAACCAGCCGCGACCGAGATCCGGAAGCGCCAACTCCACCTCTCTCCACTTCGGGTGCCCTTTTTCTTGGAGCGTCGAGAAGTTCTGGCACAGCGCGCGCGCCATATTGCGCAGGTTGGTCTCTGTCTCCTTGAGCTGAAAATCGTAGGTGACAAGGAAGGCCTTGACCGCCAATCCCGGGATGTCCGTTGTCAGCAGGTTGGGATAATTTTTGGCCAGAACGCTGGCTGCGAAATAGGTCTTGAGAACCCCTGCGCTGGTTGAATGGTTGGGGTCGAACTTGAGCAGTTTGATCAGCTTGCGCGATTCCGGCTTCATGTCGACGAACAGCTTGGCAGGCTGGCCGGCGACAACGGCAACCACGTCGACCGTCTTGTCGGTCACCAATTTGCTCAGCGCCTCTTCGTTGGAGAGGTAACTGGTGCCTGCCTGCGGCATGGGTCCGCCAAACATCAGGCGGTAGAGCGTTGCAGAGGTCAGCGCCGTTCCGCTTCCTGACTCGCCGGCATTGACCTTCGCATTCTGGATCTCGTGGATATAGTTCAGCTCCGAGTCGGCCCGGACGATGAAATAGATTTCCTCGTTATAGAGCGGCATGACCACCCGCAACGGCCGGATCATGTCGCGGGCTTCCACATTTCCGCCAGCGGCAATGTCGAGAAAGGCCTGGTAGACGTCCGATTGCACCAAGGCCAGTTTGACGCCCGCGTCGTAACGCAAGCGCCGGACATTTTCTGCCGATCCGGCTGAAGGCAGGGCGTCGAGCTTGATGTCCGCAGAGGGCGCAACCAGCTGGGCGAGATCGTTCCCGATCTTGATGTAGGTTCCCCGCTCGGAAGCGGTGACGATTTTGTATTCCACCGCCGCGAGCGCAGGGAGATGGGAGAGCACTCCCATCAGCAGCAGCACGCTCCATATGAAGTTGTTCATTTCAGCGCTTCTCCTGTCGTGGTTCCGGATTGCACAGCCCCAGCGTTGCGACGGCAGGCGGGCATTTTTCAACGCCCGATGGGTCTGGGCCGTTCTTGACTTCGGCGTCGGTGGCCGGCAATGGGCGCGCAGCCGGCACAGCGTCGGCGCCTTCTGGCAGCGGCACACGTGGATTTGGAACCGGGCCCACCGGTTTGGAAGCGGCGTCCGTTTCGGCTGCCATATTGGCGGGTGCCGCATTCCCACGAAAAAAATACGCCGCCGCAGCACCTGCAATCAGCAGGAGCAATATTGCCAAGACCGCCGCGGGTGTGCCACGTTCAGGCTTCGCGCCGGTATCCGGCTTGTCGAGAACACCGGCAGGCAGGTGCCCCGCCTCCGAACGCGCCACTCCGATGTCTGTCGATGGGGAGTAAGCGGATTCCCTGTCGACGATCGCCGGCGGGAACGGGAATTCAAGTCTCGTCGCAACTGGCAGAGAGAACTTGGCGCCGCATTTGTAGCAGTTCGTCGCTGTTCGCAGGTCGACTGCGCCACACCGGCGACAGGGTTGCAAATTCAACTGTCCGTCGCAACGACGGCAATCGTCTGCATCAGCCGGATTGATGTGCTGGCAGAAGAGGCACTGGAGACTGGGCATCTGCGACATCTCGGGTGGTGACCTCATACAGTCAGCGAAGTTGCGTCAGTACTTTGGTGAATCAGGGCCAGTAAATCGGAGTGCGGGCGAACCGATTTTTATCTTACGTCAACGCGCCGACACAGCAGCCATCGTTTGCCCCCTCCCCCACCCGAGGTGCCTTAAGACACCTCCCTGGTCGGCCCGAGAAACAAAGGTCCGCCACGGGAGTGCAGGCGCAAGCACTCCGAAGCGACGCGGAACCCGCTTTTCAACACATGGGCCGAGGCGAACGCACGCCCGGCCACACCATCACACCGCGCCGACCACACCCCAGACTGCCCGCCCCAGCGCCAACACGGCCAGCACACCCAGCAGATCCAGAAGCCGCCGCCGGAACTGGTCCGGCGACACGCGCGCGAACGCGTGGCTGCCGAGCCAGATGCCGGCCACCATGGCCGGCGCCAGCCACAGCGCCCAACGCCAGGTGCCGGCGCCCACCAGCGCGCCCGCATCGGCGGCACGCGGCAGCATGGCGGCGAAGGCCAGGGCCAGCACGTCGGAGCACAGCAGCATCAGCACCATGGTCGCGCGCAGCGCGGACGGCGCCATGCGCGTGGCGCTCAGCAGCACGGCCACCACGATGCCGCCGATGGCGGCCACGCCGTTGACCACGCCCGAGGCCATGCCGACCGCGCCGCGCATGCGCGGCGTGGGCTCCAGCGCCGGCCGCGCGCCGCTGCGCAGGGCCAGCACGGCGGCCACCAGCAAGCCGCCGATCACCAGGCGCAACCCGCTCTCGGGCAGCCAGGCGAGCAGGGCCACGCCGACCGGCACGCCCAGCACCTGCCCGGCCACCAGCGCGCGCAGCCAGGGCCAGTCGGCGTCGCGCAGGCCCACGCGCAGCATGTGCAGGCTGGCCAGGATCTCCAGCAGGAAGATGGAAGGGATCACGGCCGAGGGCGCGACCAGCAGCGACAGGCCGGCCACGCTGAAGGCCGAGAAGCCGAAGCCCGCGAAGCCGCGCACGAAGCCGGCGCCCAGCACCACGGCCAGGGCCGCCACCAGGGACCAGCCGGCCAGCGGAGGGAGCAGCAGCGTGGCGGTCAAGAGCGACACCTCCCGTCAGGCCGTGCACGGGGTGCAGGTGGCGGGCGGACCGCCACGGCGAGGATGCAGCACGCCTTCAAGGCGGTGCGTTCCTGAGCCTGCGCAACTGCTCCTCGGTGCGCCCGAGCTGGGCGCGCAAGGCCTCGATCTCCTGCTCGAGCAGCTCGATGCGGGCCGCCCGGCTGGCCTGCGCCGGCCCGGCATGGCAGCGTGCCTGCAATGCCGCCAGCTGCTTGTCCAGCTCGCGGCGCAGCAGCATGCGGCCTTTCGCGCGCGCATCGCCGATCTCCTCCTCGATGGCCGACAGCTGCGCGGCGCACGCGGTGTCGTCCACCGCGGCCGCGGGCTGTTGGGCAAAGGCGGGTGCCGCCAGGGCGGCGAGGAAGGCCGCTGAGAACGCCATTCGGCAGGCCAAGGTGCAAGGGCTGACGCGCATACCGGTCCGTGGAGAAGGGCCTCCGAGCATGCCAGCAATTGCGCCACCGACCTCTGCTACCGGCATGCCCGGCGCGCCCAGGGGCGATTGCCGCACCGGCAGGCCGGCGCGCCACCGGTGCCTGCGGCTACATGCGCCCCTTCCACGGCACCACGCGCCGCTCGACCCAGCGCATCAGCAGGTCGAACAGGTAGGCCACCACGCCGATCACCACGATGCCCATGATCACGATGTCGGTGCGCAGGAAGTTCGATGCGTTGAGCACCATCTGCCCCAGGCCCATGTTGGCCGCCACCATCTCGGCCGCCACCAGCGTGGTCCAGCCGAAGCCAATGGCGATGCGCATGCCCACCAGGATCTCGGGCATGGCCGCAGGCAGCACCACATGGCGCACCACCTGCCAGTAGCTCGCGCCCATGGAGTAGGCGGCGTTGATCTGCTCCTGCGCGGCGCTGCGCATGCCCGAGCGCGCGGCTAGCGCCAGTGGCGCGAAGCACGACAGGAAGATCAGCAGCACCTTGGGCAGCTCGTCGATGCCGAACCAGATGATGATCAGCGGCAGGTAGGCCAGCGGCGGCAGCGGGCGGTAGAACTCCAGCGGGGGGTCGAAGATGCCGCGCGCCCAGCGGCTCATGCCCATGGCGATGCCGACCGGGATCGCCGTCACGCAGGCCAGGAAGAAGGCCGAGAACACGCGGAACATGCTGGCCAGGAAGTGCTGCCACAGCGGCTTGTCATTGGCCTGGCCGGTCAGGTACTGCCAGAACTGCTCGAACACGGCCTGCGGCGTGGGCAGGAACAGCGGCTTGACCCAGCCCATGTTGGTCACGATGGTCCACAGCGCCAGCAGCGTGACCACGGTGGCCACGCTGATGGCGCCGCTGTTGCCTTCTCCGGGCGTGCGGAAGCGGCTGGTCTTGACGGGGGCGGCGGATTGCACCGCGGCAGCCGCCGGCACGGTCATGGCGGGGGCACTGTCAGGCATGGGCGGGCTCCAGTGCTTCGCGGTGGTGGATGATGGCCAGCACCTCTTCGCGCATGCGGATGAAGGCCGGCTCGGACTTGACCTTGCGCGCGTCGCCATGCGCGAGGAATTGGCGCGAGAACGGCACCTCGTCGTAGACGTGCGAGATGCGGCCGGGGCTGGGGCTCATGACGATCAGGCGGGTGGAGAGGAACAGCGCCTCCTCCACGTCGTGGGTGATGAAGAACACCATCTTCTGCGTGGCCATCCACGCGCGCAGCAGGATCTCCTGCACCTGCTCGCGCGTGAAGGCATCCAGCGCGCCCATGGGCTCGTCCATGAGCAGCACGGCCGGGTCGTTGGCCAGCGCCCGCGCGATGCCCACGCGCTGCTGCATGCCGCCCGAGAGTTCGTAGACGGCGCGGTCGGCGTACTTGGCCAGGCCCACCAGGGCCAGCTTCTCTTCGGCAATGCGTCCACGCTCGGCCGCCGGCACGCCGCGCAGCCGCAGGCCCAGCGCCACGTTGTCGCGGACGTTGAGCCAGGGCATCAGCGCGTGCTTTTGGAACACCACGCCGCGGTCGGCACCGGGGCCCACCACCGGCCGGCCGTCCAGCAGCACCTGGCCCGACGAGGGCGGCAGGAAGCCGGCGATGCAGTTGAGCAGCGTGGTCTTGCCGCAGCCCGAGGCGCCGAGCGCAACCACGAAGTCGCCGCCCTGCATGCGCAGGTTGACGGGCGCCAGCGCCTGCAGCGTGCCGCCCGTGACGGCGTAGTTGACCGTCAGCTCACGGATGTCGAGCGTGGGCATCGCCTCGCCTCACTGGCCCAGGGCCTTCTTCACATACATGTCGGTCACGAAGCTCGCATAGCTCGGCTTGACCTCCTGCACGCGGCCTTGCTCCTTGAGGAATTCCGCCGTGCCTGTCATCGCCTTGGCCGCGCCGCCGCCCAGCCAGTTGGCCGATAGCTGCTCTTGCAGCGTGGGGAAGCTGTACAGCGCCATGCCGGCCGGCACGTCCTTGGCGTCGGCCTTGGTCCACTTGGCCACGGCCTTGACCTGCGGCGAATCGGGCGTCCAGCCCTTCAGGCCCGTGCGCACCTCGGCGTTGGCGCGGTCCAGCGCCTTCACGAAGGCGACCATGAAGGCCTCGTTGGCGGCGGCCCACTTGGCGTCCACCACGATGCCCTCGAAGGTGGGATAGCCCTGCTTGCCGATGCTGCCGGAGGTGGCGATGACCTTGCCGTTGCCCTTGACCTTGCTGAGCACCGGGTCCCAGATGAAGGTGGCGTCGATGTCGCCGCGCTCCCAGGCGGCCGCCACCTCGGGCGGGCGCATGTTGTTGACGTTGACCTGGCGCGCGTCCACACCCGCGGCCTTGAGCGCGGCCATGAGCTGGTAGTGCGCGGTGGAGACGAAGGGCACGCCCACGCGCTTGCCCTTGAGGTCGGCCAGCGTGTTCACGCCCGCGCCGTTGCGAGCCACCAGGGCCTCGGCATCGGCGATGTCGGCCGAGACCCAGAACAGCCGGATGTCCTGCCCCTGGCTGGCCGCCGCCGTCAGCGGGCTGGAGCCGACCTCGCCCATCTGCACGTTGCCCGAGGCCATGGCGCGGATCACATCGCCACCGCCGCCGAACATGCGCCAGTTGATCTTGTAGCCGGTGGCCTTCTCGACCTCGCCGGACTCCATGACCAGGCGCAGCGGCACCAGCATGTCCTGGTGGGCGAAGGTCACCTCCTTGGTCTGGGCCTGGGCCCCGGCTGCGAGGACGAGCGCGGCGGCAGCGGCCGCGCGGTGCATGGATCGACGGGTGAACATCTTGGAGATCTCCTGGTTCCCAACGGAAGCACATGTGGCCACCGCTGGACTGCGGCGCCGGGCGGGGGGCGAGCCGGGCCAATGTGCAGCAAAGGCACACGACACAAAAGAACCAGCGTGCGCCCGTCCATGGGGCCAGGGGACCAGGGTGAACCCTTGGTTTGGTGCGGCGCGCACCGACGCCGTGCGCCGCGCAGGGACGCTCAGGTGCGCCGCGCGCCGCGCGCCGCCGCGAGTTCGTCCACGGCCTTGGCCAGCGCCGCGATGCCGTCGTCGATGCGTTCGGTGGCAATCGACGACAGCCGCAGCCGGAAGTGCGGGCAGGGATAGGGCGGGTGCTGGAAGAACACGTCGCCCGGCTCGATCAGCACGCCGTGGCGCTGCGCGATGGCGGCCAGCTCAGCGCCGTCCATCCAGGCCGGGGTGTTCACCCACATCGAGGCGCCGCCCCGCGGCAGCTCGAACGCGAAATCCGGCAGGTGCGTGCGCAGCGCGCGGGCCACCTGCTGCACGCGCTCCTGCATCACGAAGTTGACGCGGCGCGCGTGCGATTCGTGGTGGCCGAGCGAGATGAACAGCGCGTAGGCATGCTGCAGGAAGGCGCTCGGGTGCCGCACCATGGCATGGCGCAACAGCCGCAGCTCGGCGATGAGCGCCCGCGGCGCGACGATGTAGCCCAGCCGCATGGCCGGCGACAGGCTCTTGGACAGCGAGCCCACATAGACCACGCGGCCGCTCTTGTCCAGGCTCTTGAGCGCGGGCATGGGCGCGCCCTCGTACAGGTTCTCGGCCTCGTAGTCGTCCTCGATGATCACGAAGTTGGCCAGTTCGGCCTTGCGCAGCAGCCACTCGCGCCGCGTGAGCGTCAGCGTGGCGGTGGTCGGGCTCTGGTGCGAGGGCGTGACGAACAAGTAGTCCAGCGGCGCCAGCGTGTCCACCACCACGCCCTCGCCGTCCACCGCCACCGGCACCCAGCGCGGGCGCCGCAGCGAGAAGGTGTTGCGCGCATGCGGGTGGCCGGGTTCCTCGAAGCCCAGGCGCTGGCGCTCGTCCAGCAGCGCGTCGGCCAGCAGCTGGAAGGCCTGCTGCGCACCCACGGTGACGAGGATCTCCTCCTTCAGCGCGAACACGCCCCGCTTGGGCAGCAGGTGCAGGCGGATCTGCTCGATCAGGTCGGGCACGTCGTCGGTCTCGAAGTCCGGCGTCCAGTGCGCCAGCTGGGCGCGCGCCAGGCTGCGCATGCAGCACTCGCGGAAGCCCTCGATCGGGAACAGCTCGGGATCGTGCGTGCCGTAGACGAAGGGAAACGGCACCTCGCGCCAGCGTTCCGGCTTGGTCAGCGTGGGTGCGTCCGCCAGCGAGCGCAGCACGCGCGCGCCCCAGTCCGGTGCCACGCCGCCGCCGCTGCCGAAGCTGGCCTGCGGCGTGGCGCCCACGCTGGCCGGCCGCGCGTTGCGCGCCACGAAGACGCCGCTGCGCGCACGCGCCTCCAGGAAGCCCTCGTCGATCAGCTGCTGGTAGGCCGCCGTGGCGGTGTTGCGCGACAGGCCGAGGAGGCGCGAGAGTTCGCGCGAGGACGGCATCGCCGCGCCGGCCGGCAGCCGGCCCTCCAGGATGGGCTGCACGATGGCCAGCCGCAAGCGGCCCTGCAAGGGCAGGCCGGGCTGCTCGGGCACGACGAACAGCCTGGCCCACTGGTGGTGCGCATCGGCGCCGGGGGTGCTCATGGGAGGCGCAGTCTAGCGCCATGCCGGCACGCGACTGGCGTGGTGGATTGGGGGCCACTGGCACTATCGCTGCACGGATCAATTGCCTAACCTGCGACGCAACCTGAACAGGAGAGCGTCTTGAACACCACCCCCCCGCCCGTCACCGAAGCCACCCTGGCCGCCTTCAGCGACGCCTGGAACCGCCACGACATCGAGGCCCTGATGTCCTTCATGAGCGAGGACTGCATCTTCCAGACTGCGGGCGGACCGGATGCCTGCGGCACGCGCCACGTCGGCGCGGCCGCGGTGCGCCAGGCGTTTCCGGCGGCCTGGGCCACCATGCCCGATGCACAGTGGCGCAACGGCAAGCACTTCGTGCAGGGCGACTTCGGCGTGTCCGAATGGACCTTCACCGGAACGGCGGCGGACGGCACGCGTGTGGAGGTCGACGGCGTGGACCTGTTCACCTTCAAGAACGGCAAGATCCACCTGAAGAACGTGTTCCGCAAGACGCGGCCGAACCTGCCGGCGCGCTGACAGATGAGCAGCGTGCCTTTCACCGCGTCCGCCAGTCCGGCCGAACGGCGCTACGACCCGCGCTACGACCCCCTGGTCGCGCCCGATCCGGGTGCAGGACGCGCCTACGCACCGACCTGGTGGGTGGCGAGCGCCGGCCAGCCGCCGCCCGACGACGGCCCCGTGCGCGGCGACTTCGATGCCGACGTGGTCGTCATCGGCGCCGGCGCGACCGGCATGTCCACGGCGCTGTACCTGGCGCAGGAGCACGGCATCGCCGCCGTGGTGCTGGAGGCCAACCAGACGTCCTGGGGCTGCTCCAGCCGCAGCGGCGGCCAGGGCCAGAACGCCAGCGGCCGGCTCAAGCGCAGCCAGTGGATCGCGCGCTGGGGCCTGGACACCGCACGCGCACTCGACCGCGAGATCCGCACAGGCTTCGAGAACTTCGCCGAGCTCACGCGCCAGATCGACTGCGAGGCCTACGACGGCGGCCATCTCTACATGGCGCACCGGCCCGAGAAGATCGACTACCTGCGCGATGAGTCGCGCGTGATGAACGAGCAGTTCGGCTACCGCACGCGCATGCTCACGCCGGGCCAGATCCGCGAGGAGTTCTGCGACGAACGCGAGGCCGCCGGCGCGATGTGGGAGGAGCACGGCATCGGCATCCATCCGCTCAAGTTCACCTTCGGCCTGATGCGGCGGGCCCGCGCGCTGGGCGTGAAGGTGCATCCGGCCAGCCCGGTGCAGGGCTGGCAGACCATCGGCGGCGTGCACCATCTGCGCACGCCCGGTGGCACCGTGCGGGCGCGCCGCGTCGCCGTGTGCACGGGCGGCTACACCGGCCAGCAGCTGCACCCGCTGCTCAAGAACAAGATCATGCCGATCCTGTCGAATTCGGTCGTCACGCGCGAGCTGACGGCCGCGGAGATGGCCGCCTGCGGCGTGCGCAGCGAGACCTTCCTGACCGACACGCGCACGCTGCGCTTTTACTACCGCTTCCTGCGCGGCAACCGGCTGCAGCTGGGCAGCCGCAGTGCCGTCACGGGCGCCGACGCCGAAGCGCCCGAACACCTCAAGCTGCTCACCGATGCGATCGCGCGCAAGTTCCCTCCGTTGGCCGGTGTCGCGATCGACCACTCGTGGTGGGGCTGGGTGGACGTGAGCCACGACATGATGCCGCGCATCACGCGGCCCGACCCGGCGCAGACCATCTGGTATGCCGTGGGCTACGGCGGCAACGGCGTGTCGTTCTCCACCTGGGCCGGCAAGCGCCTGGCCCAGCGCGTGACGGGCCAGGACGCCGAGCGCGCCGTGTTCTCCCTGCCCATCTACGACGGGCCGCTGGAGTTCCCCAATGCGTTCGGCGTGGTGCGTTCGTCCTTGCTGGCACCGTTCCGCCGCATCGGCCAGCGTGCGCTCTACAAGTGGTATTGGCTGCGCGACGAGAAGTAGCACGACGGGACGTCGCACGACGACGGTGCGTGCCAAGGGAAAACACTGCCCCTCTGGCACCAGCAGTTCACCGCCTGTGGCATGCGTGGTTGGTGTGCTTCGTGCGTATCGTCGGCGCAAGGCCGCGATGGGCGCGGCCACAGACCAGAGGACTTCCGCATGCGTTCATTTTTCCTGCACCGCCGCGCCCTCGGCAGCATCGCCCTCGCCGCGGCTGCGCTGGCCACGGCGGCCCTGCCCAGCCAGGCCCAGGAGCAGCCCAAGAAGGGCGGCACGCTGGTGGTGGGCAGCACCCAGGTGCCACGCCACCTCAACGGTGCGGTGCAGTCCGGCATTGCCACCGCCATGCCGTCCACGCAGCTGTTCGCCAGCCCCCTGCGCTTCGATGACAAGTGGCAGCCCCAGCCCTACCTGGCCGAGTCCTGGAAGCTGGCGGAGGACGGCAAGTCGCTCACGCTGAACCTGCGCAAGAACGCCGTGTTCCACGACGGCAAGCCCATCACCTCCGAAGACGTGGCCTTCTCCATCATGGCCGTGAAGGCCAACCACCCGTTCCAGACCATGCTGGCGCCGGTGGAGAAGGTCGAAACGCCGGACCCCTACACGGCCATCATCCGCATGAGCCAGCCGCACCCGGCGATCCTGCTCGCCATGAGCCCGGCGCTCGCCCCCATCCTGCCCAAGCATGTCTACGGCGACGGCGTCGACCTCAAGTCCCATCCGCGCAACACCACCGATGTGGTGGGCTCCGGACCGTTCAAGCTCGTCGAGTTCCGCGCCGGGCAGCGCATCGTGATGGAGCGCTTCGACAAGTTCTTCCTGCCGGGCAAGCCCTACCTGGACAAGGTGATCATGAACATCGTGCCCGACACCTCCAGCCTGCTGCTGGGGCTGGAGCGCGGCGACATCCAGATGGTGCCCTACGTGGCCGTTTCCATCGACCTCAAGCGGCTGCAGAACAACCCCAACATCGCACTCACGAACAAGGGCTTCGAAGGCATCGGTGCGCTGAACTGGCTGGCCATCAACACCGCCAAGAAGCCGCTGGACGACGTGCGTGTGCGCAAGGCCATCGCCTATGCGATCGACAAGAACTTCATCACCAAGGCCTTGATGGGCGGCTTCGCCACGCCGGCCGACGGCCCCATCGTGGGAAGCAGCCCGTTCGCGGTGGCCGACCTCGTGCGCTACCCGGTGGACCTCAAGAAGGCCGCCGCGCTGCTGGACGAGGCGGGCCTGAAGCCAGGCGGCAACGGCGAGCGCTTCAAGATCAGCATCGACTACCTGCCCGGTGCAGACGAACAGCAAAAGAACGTGGCCGAGTACCTGCGCGCCCAGCTCAAGAAGGTCGGCATCGCGGTGGAGGTGCGCGCCTCGGCCGACTTCCCGGCCTGGGCCAAGCGGCTGGCCACGCACGACTTCGACCTGTCGATGGACACCGTCTTCAACTGGGGCGACCCGGTCATCGGCGTGCACCGCACCTACCTGTCGAACAACATCAAGCCGGTGGTCTGGACCAACACCCAGTCGTACAAGAACGCGCAGGTCGACGAGCTGCTCAACACGGCCGGCGGCATCATGGACGAGACCCGCCGCAAGGCCTACTACGCCACCTTCCAGAAGATCGTGACGGACGAGGTGCCCATCGTCTTCATCAACAACGCGCCCTACTTCACGGCGACGCGCAAGAACGTGGGCAACGTGCCGACGACGATCTGGGGGCCCGCGTCTCCCTACGACGAGGTCTTCCTGAAGTAAGCGGGCGCCGCCAGCCCTACCAACATGCGCCCGGCCGCACGCAAAGGATCAGGCTCCGTGGCCTCCTACGGCGTCGATGGCGCGCGAAGACGTGGCAGCCGCCCCGGCGGTGTCCGCCAGCTGCTGCGCAATGCGCTGGAATTCGGCCTGGATGTCCAGGAAGGCATCGACCACACCCGGGTCGAACTGGGTGCCGCGCCCTTCCGCAATGGCCTGTACCGCCTGCGCGTGCGGCACGGGCTGGCGGTACAGGCGCCCGCTCGCGAGCGCCTCGTAGGCGTCCACCACGGCCACCAGCCGCGCCGCCGGTGCGATGGCCTCGCCAGCCAGGCCATGCGGATAGCCGCTGCCGTCCCAGCGCTCCTGGTGCGCACGGGCCATGGTGCCGGCCATTTGCAGCAAGGGCGTGCTGCCGCCCAGCTCCTGCGCGATGTGTTGCAGCAGCGTGTGGCCATGCTCGGCGTGCCGGCGCACGATGCCACGCTCCTCGGTGCTCAGCGCCCCGGCCTTGAAGAGGATGCGGTCCGGCACATCCGCCATGCCGATGTCGTACAGCGGCACCGCCTTGACCATGAGCCGCACCGCCTCCTCCGTCAACGCCGGGGCGTAGCGCGGGTCCAGCTGCAGGCGGTCCGCCAGCGCCTGCAGACCGGCCTGCAGGCGCTGCACATGCCGTCCGCCTTCGAACGCGCGGGCGTGCAGCAGCCCCGCCATGGTGCCGATGATCGCGTCGTACTGGCGCTCCGCCACTGCCAGGCGGCGCGCCACTTCGTGCTCCAGGAACTGGTTCTGGTCGCGCAGGAAATCGGCCGTGGCCTTCAGGCGCAGCTGGGCCGCGATGCGCGCCAGCACGATGGGCGGGCTGACCGGCTTGGCGATGTAGTCGACCGCGCCCATGCCCAGGCCCATCTCCTCGTCCACGGCGTCGTCCAGCACGGTCAGGAAGATGACCGGGATGTCGCGCGTGCGCGGGTCCTGCTTGATCCGACCGCAGACCGCGTAGCCGTCCATCTCGGGCATCACCACGTCCAGCAGCACCAGGTCGGGCAAGGAGCCGCGACGCAGCAGCTGCAGCGCCCGCGGGCCGCTGTTCGCAGCGCGGACGGCGTACCGACCCTGCAGGATGCCAGCCAGCAAGGCCAGGTTCTCGGGCACGTCGTCGACGACGAGGATGGTGGCCCGTGCAGTGGGGTCGTGCGTGGCGTGCATGGCGTCTTCCGATGGCGTTGTCGCATGCAGTGTATGCGCGTAGACCCTCGTGATATGGACTGCACACACCACCCATACTGGCCCGCATCTCCACAACCACTTTGACAACATGAACATGCTGCGCGCTCTTGCAATCCGCCTGCTCCAGGGCTTTCTGTTGGTGCTGGCCGTGGTGGTCCTGAACTTCATGCTGGTGCATGCCGCACCCGGCGATCCGGTCGAGACCATTGCCGGCGCCAGCGGCGGCATGAGCCCCGAACTCATGGCGCAGCTGCGCAGCCAGTACGGGCTGGACCGCCCGCTGCCGGTGCAGCTGGGCATCTACCTCGGCCACGTGCTGAGCGGCGACCTGGGCTATTCGTACTTCTTCAACCTGCCGGTGGCGCAGATGATCTTCGAGCGCGTGCCCGCCACGCTGCTGTTGGTGGTCTCGGCCGTGCTGCTGGCCTTCGTGGCCGGCACGCTGCTGGGCGTGCTGTCCGCGCGCCGGCCCAACGGCCTGCTGTCCCAGTGCATCACCGTGCTCTCGCTGGTGGGCTTCGCCGCGCCGGTGTTCTGGACCGGCATGCTGCTGGTGCTGCTGTTCGCGTCGGTGCTGCCGATCCTGCCGGTGTCCGGCATGCGCTCGGCCGACTCGGTCGGCGCCAGCGGCCTGACCGACATGCTGGACGTGCTGCACCACCTGGTGCTGCCCACCGTCACGCTGGCCTTGGTCTACCTCGCGCAATACAGCCGGCTGGCGCGCTCGTCGATGCTGGACGTGCTCGGCTCGGACTACATCCGCACCGCGCGCGCCAAGGGCCTGGCCGAGCACGTGGTGCTCTACAAGCACGCGCTGCGCAACGCGCTGCTGCCAGTGGTCACCATGCTGGGCCTGCAATTCGGCAACGTGATGGCCGGCGCCATCATCGTGGAGACCGTCTTCAACTGGCCGGGACTGGGCCGCCTGGCCTTCGACTCGGTGCTGCGGCGCGACTACCCGACCATCCTCGGGGTGCTGCTGTTCTCCTCCATCGTGGTGGTGGTCATGAACCTGCTCACGGACCTCGCCTACCGCTTCATCGACCCCCGCATCAAGACCGCCTGAGGCCCACCATGACCACGACAGCCCCACCCCTGGACCCCCTGTCGGCCGCGCGGCCGGCACCCGCCGCCCTCGCGGCCGAGCATCCCGCACGGGAAGCACTGCGCATGTTCATGCGCAACCGCACGGCCATCGCCGGCATGGTGATGCTGATCGCCGTGCTGCTGGTGGCCATCGCGGGCCCCTGGGTCTACCCAGCCGACCCCTTCGAGATCCGCACCATGCCGCTGACACCGCCGTTCAGCGAGGACGCCTGGCTGGGCAGCGACCAGCTCGGCCGCGATGTGCTGACCGGCATCGTCTACGGCGGCCGCGCCACGCTGATGGTGGGGGCCTTCGCGGCGCTGCTGTCGGTGGCCATCGGCGTCACGCTGGGCGCGCTGGCCGGCTACTACGGCGGCCGCGTGGACGCGCTGCTGATGCGCGTGACCGAGTTCTTCCAGGTGCTGCCGGCGCTGCTGTTCGCGATGGTGGTGGTCACGCTGTTCTCGCCTTCGCTGGTCACCGTCACGCTGGCCATCGGCATCGTCAGCTGGCCCGGCACCGCACGGCTCGCGCGGGCCGAGTTCCTCAAGACCAAGAACCTGGAGTTCGTGCGCGCCGAACGTGCCATCGGCGCGCGCGACGCCCGCATCATCTGGAAGGTGATCCTGCCCAACGCACTGCCTTCGCTGGTGGTGTCGGCCACGCTGGCCGTGGGCGCTGCCATCCTGTTCGAGGCCGGCCTGTCCTTCCTCGGCCTGGGCGACCCGAACCAGATGAGCTGGGGCCTCATGATCGGCTCGGCGCGCCAGTACGTGCTGTCGTGCTGGTGGGCCGTGGCCTTCCCGGGCGCTGCGATCTTCGTCACCGTGCTGGCCGTCAGCCTGATCGGCGACGGCCTCAACGATGCCTTGAACCCCAAACTCCGGGAGCGGTGATGGACAAGCCACTGTTGCAGGTCAAGGACCTGCGCGTCACCTTCAGCAGCCGCCGCGGCGAAGCCATGGTGCTCAACGGCGTGGACTTCGCCATCCGCGGCGGCGAGACGCTGTGCGTGGTCGGCGAATCGGGCTGTGGCAAGAGCATGACGGCGCTGGCGCTGCTGCGCCTGATCCCCTCGCCGCCAGGCCGCATCACGGGCGGCCAGGTGCTGTTCCAGGGCGAGGACCTGCTGACCGCCGACGACGCCCGCATGCGCGCCGTGCGCGGCAACCGCATCTCCATGATCTTCCAGGAGCCCATGACCTCGCTGAACCCCGTGTTCACCGTGGGCGAGCAGATCGCCGAGTCGCTGCGGCTGCATGCGGGCCTCGACCCTGCGGCCGCGCAGGCGCGGGCGGTGGAGATGCTCAAGCAGGTGGGCATCCCGGCGCCCGAGCGCCGCGTGAACGACTACCCGCACCAGATGTCCGGCGGCATGCGCCAGCGCGTGATGATCGCCATGGCACTGGCCTGCCGGCCCGACATCCTGATCGCCGACGAGCCCACCACCGCACTCGATGTCACCGTGCAGGCCCAGATCTTCGACCTGCTGCGCGATCTGCAGCGCGAGAAGGGCACGGCCATCCTCATGATCACGCACGACATGGGCGCCGTGGCCGAAATGGCCGACCGCGTGATGGTCATGTACGCCGGCCGCGTGATCGAACAAGGCAGCTGCGACCAGGTGCTGTCGGCGCCGGCCCACCCCTACACACGCGGCCTGATCGCCTGCCTGCCCGAACTGGGCAGCAGCCAGGCGCCCGCGCGAGAGGACCTGCCCGAGATCCCGGGCGTGGTGCCCTCGATCTGGGAACTGGGCAGCGGCTGCGCCTTCCGCGCGCGCTGCAGGGAGGCCCTGCCGCGCTGCGCGAGCGAGGTGCCGCCACTGGTCACGCTGGCAGCGGACGCCTCCGGCAACGACCACGGCGTGGCTTGCTGGCTGCACACCCAGGCGCCGAAGCTGCGCGCACGCACCGAGGAACTGGCATGAACGCGCGCACCGAAGACATCCTGCTGCAGGTCGACGACCTGCAGGTGCATTTCCCGCGGCCGCGCAGCGGCATGTTCCAGCCGCCCGAGGTCGTCAAGGCCGTCGATGGCGTGTCCTTCCGCGTGCGCCGCGGCAGCACGCTGGCCGTGGTCGGCGAATCGGGCTCGGGCAAGACGACCACGGCGCTGGCCGTGATGCGGCTGGCGCCCGTGACGGCCGGCCGCATGCGGCTGGGCGACACCGACCTGGCGGCGCTGTCCGGCGAACCCCTGCGCCAGGCGCGCCGGCGCATGCAGATCGTGTTCCAGGACCCGTTCTCCTCGCTGAACCCGCGCCAGCGCGCCGGTGCCGCCGTGCGCGCGCCCCTGGACCTCATGCAGGTCGGCACCCCCGCCGAGCGCGAGGCCCGCGTGGCCGAGTTGTTCACGCAGGTCGGCCTGCGGCCCGAGCAGCAGCACCTCTTCCCGCACCAGTTCTCGGGCGGCCAGCGCCAGCGCATCAACATCGCGCGCGCGCTGGCCACCAACCCCGAGCTGGTGGTGTGCGACGAACCCGTGTCGGCACTGGACATCGCGATCCGCGCGCAGATCCTGAACCTGCTGGCACGGCTGCAGAAGGACCTGGGCCTGACCTTCCTGTTCATCTCGCACGACATGGCCGTGGTCGAGCACATCTGCGACGACATCGCCGTGATGTACCTGGGCCAGATCGTCGAGCAGGGGCCGCGCAAGACCTTCTTCGCCCGGCCGCTGCACCCCTACAGCGTGGCGCTGATGTCCGCCGTGCCCGCGGTGGGCGGCGGGCGCCAGCGCGCCGCGCAGCGCATCAAGCTCATGGGCGATCCACCGAGCCCGATCAACCCGCCGCCCGGCTGCCGCTTCGCCGGCCGCTGCCCGGTGGCCGTGCCCGCCTGCGCGGCCGAACTGCCGCCGCTGCGCGAGGCCGCGCCCGGACACTGGGTGCGCTGCATCCGTGTCGAGCACCACGCCGGAGTCCCTGTCCCACCGCTGGCGATGCCCGCCTGAAAGCCACACCACCCGCATGACCACCACCATCTACCGCGCCCGCAAGATCATCACGCTCGAAGCCGGCCAGCCCGAAGCCACGCACGTGGCCGTCCGCGATGGCCGCATCCTGGCCGTCGGCGACCTGGAGCGCTGCGCCGCCTGGGGGCCTTACCAGCTCGACGAACGCTTCGCCGACAAGGTGCTGCTGCCGGGCCTGGTCGAAGGCCATTGCCACCTCAAGGAAGGCAGCATGTGGGAGTGGACGTACACCGGCTGGTTCGACCGGCGCGACCCGGCCGGCACCACATGGCCAGGGCTGCGTTCCATGGACGCCGTGGTCGCGCGCCTGTCCGAGATGGCCGCGCGCGCGGACGCCGAGGGCCGCCCGGCCGGCGAGCCGCTGATCGCCTGGGGCTTCGACCCGATCTACTTCGGCGGCGAGCGCATGACGGTCGAGCACCTGGACCGCGCCAGCGCCACGCGGCCGATCGTGGTCGCGCATGCCAACGGCCACCTCATGAACGTGAACACGGCCATGCTGCGCACTGCCGAGATCACGCGGGACAACGAGGTCGAGGGCGTGGTCAAGTTCGCCGCCGGCCATGCGCAGGCCGGCGAGCCCACGGGCGAGTTGCAGGAGCCGGCCGCCATGTTCCTGGTGCTGCGCAAGGTCGGCAATGCCGGCCTGCTGGCACCGATGACCGAGGCCGGCGTGCGCTCCTTCGCGCGGCTGGCCTGCCGCCAGGGCGTGACCACCGCCACCGACCTCGTCAACAAGCTGACCACGGACGACGTGCGCGTGCTGGAGAGCGCACTGGCCGACGACGCCGTCTCCATCCGCATCCTGCCGGCCTTCCAGGCCTTCCACGGCACGCACGCCGCGCAGGCCGGCGCCGAACACGTCAAGGCGCTGATGGCGCGCAACACCGACCGGCTGCGCTACGGCCTGGTCAAGATGATGCTGGACGGCTCGATCCAGGGCTTCTCGGCGCGGCTGCGCTGGCCCGGCCACTTCAACGGCGCGCCCAATGGCATCTGGGTCATGGCGCCCGCGCAGTACGAGGCCGATTTCGAGACCTACCACCGCGCCGGCCTGCTGGTGCATACCCACACCAACGGCGACGAGGCCAGCGAGGTCGCCATCGACGCCATCGGCCGCGTGCTGGCGCGCGCGCCACGGCCCGACCACCGCCACACGCTGCAACACGGCCAGATGATCGACGCGCCGCTGTTCCGCCGCATGGCCGCGCTGGGCCTGGCCGCCAACCTGTTCGCCAACCACCTTTGGTACTGGGGCGACCAGCACTACGAGATGACCATGGGCCCGGACCGCGCCATGCGGCTGGATGCCTGCGCCAGCGCACTGGCGGCCGGCGTGCCGCTGGCGATCCACTCCGATGCGCCGGTCACGCCGTTGGCGCCGTTGTTCACGGCCTGGTGCGCGGTCAACCGCGTGACGCCCAAGGGCCGCGTGCTCGGCGAGGGCGAACGGTTGACGGTGCTGCAGGCCTTGCACGCGGTCACGCTGGGGCCGGCCTACACGCTGAGGCTGGACCACGAGATCGGCTCCATCGCCTGCGGCAAGCGTGCCGACTTTTGCGTGCTCGAAGACGATCCGCTCAGCGTCGATCCGATGGCGCTGAAGGACATCCGCGTCTGGGGCACGGTGCTGTCCGGCCGCGTGTTCCAGGCGGATTGAGGCCCATGGCCTGTGCGCCGCCGCGCCTGCCGCTGACCGTCATCGGCGGCTTCCTGGGCGCCGGCAAGACCACACTGCTGAACCACTGGCTGCGCCACGCCGACGGCCAGCGCCTGGCGGTGCTGGTGAACGACTTCGGCGCGCTGAATGTCGACGCTGCACTGATCGAACACAACAGCGGCGACACCCTCGCGCTGAGCAACGGCTGCGTCTGCTGCCAGATCGGCGACGACCTGTCGCGCGCGCTGATCGGCGTGCTGGAGCAGCGTGCGCGTTTCGACGCGGTGGTCATCGAGGCCAGCGGCGTTTCCGACCCCTGGCGCATCGCCCAGCTCGGCAAGGCCGATCCGGCGCTGGTGCTCGATGGCGTGGTGGTGCTGGTCGATGCCGACGCAGTGCTGGCACAGGCCGCCGACCGGCTGCTGACCGACACACTGGCGCGCCAGTTGGCGCAGGCCGACCTGGTGCTGCTGAACAAGGCGGACCTGGCCGATGCCGCGACGCTGCAGCGCGTGCATGCCTGGGTCGCCACGCACGCGCCGCGCGCCCGCCGCTGCGAGACCGTGCGCGCCGAAGCGCCGCTGGCGCTGCTGAGCGGCACCGCACTGCTGCGCGCGGCCGAGCCGCCAGCACCGCGCAGCGACGCGCGCTTGCACTTCCCGCAGGCGCGCCACGGCCAGCAGTTCGCAACCTGGTCGGCGCGGCCGCCGCACGGCCTGCCGCAGGAGCGGCTGGCGCAATGGCTCGCCGAGGTGCCGGCCGGTGTGCTGCGCATGAAGGGCATCGTGCGCACCGGGCCCGACGACTGGCACGCACTGCAGTTCGCCGGCCGCCACGCCAGCCTGCGGCCCGCTGCGGCGCCCGATGGCGGCGCGATGCTGGTCGCGATCGGGCTTGCAGGGCAGTTGCCGGTGGCGGCGCTGGAGGCGTTGGTGCACGAAACCGGCGGCACGATGCCGGCTTGACCGTGCCTGTGGCACAGGCATAGCATCGCGCACCCCTTGCAGGGGGACAAGACCCACAACAGGAGACAAGCGATGAATCGAATGATCTTGGGGGTGCTCCCTTGCGTGCTCGCGGCCTGCGGCACGCCTTCCACCATGACGACAGCCACACCGCAGGGGGCCGTGCCCATGCTGTCGCACCAGGCGGTGCTGACCAAACTCGACAGCCCATGGGACATGGCCTTCCTGCCCAACGGCACCATGTTCTTCACCGAGAAATGCCTCGGCCTCTCGGTGCGGCAGACCAACGGCACGGTCGTCAAGCTGCTCGGCATGAAGGATGCGAAGGGCTATGCCGCCAGCGCAGGCGATCTGTTCTGCGAAGGCCAGGCCGGCATGATGGGGGTGGCCGTCGATCCGAACTTCGCCAGCAACCGCTACCTCTACGTCATGTCGACCTCGAGCATGACGGCGCCCGGCACCAACCGCGTGATGCGGTTCAAGGTCAACGAAGGTGCCACTGCCGTGTCCGAGCGCGTCGACATCGTCGCCGACATTCCGTACAAGCCGCGCGCCAGCGACCACCCGTTCGGCGGCCCCGGCGCGCACAACGGCGGGCGCATCCGCTTCAGCCCGGGCGACGGCTACCTGTACGTGACCACCGGCGACACGCACAACGGCGAGGTGCCGCAGAGCCCGACCCGTGTCGGCGGCAAGGTGCTGCGCATCGACCGCGACGGCAAGGCCGCTCCGGGCAACGGCGCGCCGGCCGGCTTCGACCCGCGCATCTACACCTACGGCCACCGCAATCCGCAGGGCATCGCCTTCCGGCCAGGCACCAACCAGCCCTACACCGCCGAGAACGGCCCCTGGCACTCCGACGAGGTGACGGCCCTGGTGCCGGGCGGCAACGCCGGCTGGGACCCGCGCCCCAACATGGCCGGCCGCGGCCCCTGCCCCGACAACTACTGTGGCTACAGCCCCAACCAGATGGGCGCGGTGGACCCCAAGGTGCGCTCGGTCTTCATGCCGATGACGGACAGCAAGACCTACCCGAACGCGATGAAGCCGGCCTGGAACAACGACGGGCTGTCGCAGGGCATGTCCTCCGGCACCTTCCTGTCGGGCCCGCAATGGAAGGGCTGGGACGGCCGCATGGTCATCAGCCTGACCGGCATCGGCATCCACGGCACGCCGGTGGGCAACCGGCTGGACGTGCTGGCCATCGCGGCCGATGGCCTGTCGGCCACGCGCACCACGGTCACGCTGCCCATGCCGGCCGGGCGCTTCCGCTCGCTGGTGCAGGGACCCGACGGCAACCTGTACGTGGCCACGGACGAGGGCGCGATCGCGCGCCTGACGCCGGGCTGAGGCGGGCCATGCGGACAGCCGTGCTGCTCTGCGTCGCGGGTGTGCTCGGCGCGGCCGCGCCGGCCGTACTTGCCCAAGACGACGAGATGTACAAGAGCAAGAACTGCTTTGCCTGTCACCGCGTCGACCGCAACCACCTGGGTCCCGCGTTCAAGGCCGTCGGGGCCAAGTACGCTGACGAGGCCGGGGCCGATGCCAAGCTGGCGCAGAAGATCCGCGAGGGCAGCGGCGGCGTCTGGGGCACGACGCCGATGCCGCCGCAGGCCCAGGTCACCGAAGCCGAGGCCCTGACGCTGGCGCGCTGGATCCTGTCGCTCAAGTGAGCCGCTGCGGCCCGCGCAGCAGCCGGCCGGGCAGCGCGCCGGTGCGCTGGCCGTTCTCCATGATGGCCTCGCCGGCCTTGAAGGTGGCGCGGTAGCCCTCGGCCGTCTGCACCAGGCGGCGCCCGCCGGCCGGCAGGTCGAAGGCCACGTAGGGCGGCGGAATGCGCAGGCGCGCGAAGTCGATGATGTTCACATCGGCCAGGTAGCCCGGCTGCAGCAGGCCGCGGTCGTGCAGGCCGTAGATGGCGGCGGTGCCCTGGGTCTGGCGCTGCACCATGAGTTCCAGCGGCAGCGTGGGCCCGCGCGTGCGGTCGCGCGCCCAGTGCGTGAGCATGTAGGTGGGCATGCTCACGTCGCAGATGTAGCCGCAGTGCGCGCCGCCATCGGCCAGGCTCATCATCGTGCGCGGGTGCTGCAGCTGGGTGTGCAGCTGGCTGAGGTCGTTGTAGGCGTAGTTGAAGCTCGGGAAGTAGACGATGCCCTTGCCGTCCAGCGCCATCAGCATGTCGTAGGCCACCTCCAGCGGCGAGCGGCCTTCGCGCTGCGCGATGGAGGCGATGCTGTTCTCCTGCGCCGGCTCGTAATCGGGCTCCGCGCCCAGCGCATACATCTTGTGGAAGCTCTGCGTGAGGTAGGCCAGGCGCGAGTCGTGCTCCATGGCCTGGCGCATGGCGGCGGCGTCGGTCAGTTGGGCGCGCACCGCGGGGTCGCGCAGGCGCGCCAACTTCTCATCCCACGGCAGCGGCGCCAGCTGCTGCCACAGCGGGTGCGCCATGAAGGGGTGGGTGGACCCCAGCCATGCCATCAGGATGCCGGCCGGCCGGCCCGCCACGGCGCCGTAGAGCGGGATGTCTTCCTGCTGCGCGGCGTCCAGCGCGGCCAGCAGGCGCTTCCAGGTGTCGGGCGTCTGGTCGGTCTGCACCAGCGCGAAGGCCACGGGCAGGCGGTTGCGCCGCGCCACCTCGGCCAGCCAGGGCACCTCGGTCTCCATCTGGCTGTGGTTGGACGTCATCTGGAACACGCCGTGGCCCACCTCGCCCATGGCGCGTGCGATGCCGAGGATCTCGTCGGGCGAGGCGAAGGTGCCGGGCGGGTACTTGCGCTGCTGGTACTTGTGGATCAGCGTGCGCGTGGTCGAGAAGCCCAGCGCACCGGCCGTCAGGGCCTCGCGCACCAGCTGCACCATCTGTGCGATGTCTGCGGGCGTGGCCTCGTCGTGCGTGATGCCGCGCTCGCCCATCACATAGGTGCGCAGCGCGGAGTGCGGGATCTGCGCGCCGACATCGAGCGCGCGCGGCTTGCGCGCCAAGGCGTCCAGGTACTCGGGGAAGCTCTCCCACTCCCACTGGATGCCTTCCTCCAGCACGGTGCCGGGGATGTCTTCCACGCCCTCCATCACGCTGATGAGCCAGTCGTGCTTGTCGGGCCGCACCGGCGCGAAGCCCACGCCGCAGTTGCCCATGACCACGCTGGTCACGCCGTGGTCGGTGGACGGGCTCAGGTACGGATCCCAGGTGACCTGGCCGTCGTAGTGGGTGTGCACGTCGACCCAACCCGGCGTGACGATGGCGCCCGTGGCATCGACCTCGCGCCTGCCGGCGCCCAGCTTGCCGCCGACTTCGGCGATGCGGCCCCCGGTGATGCCGACATCGCCGGTGAAGCGCGGCGCGCCGCTGCCGTCGACGATGGTGCCGCCGCGGATGACGGTATCGAACATGGTGGTCTTCCTTCTCAATCCAGTTTGATCTTGGCAGCGCGGATCACTTCGCCCCAGCGCTCGGTGTCGCGCTGCACGATGGCCGCGAAATCGGCGCCGGACGCGCCGGAGGGCTCGTTGCCCTGGGCCTCGATGAGCCTGAGCATCTCGGGGCTGCGCACGATCTTGGCGAGGATGGCCGAGATCTTCTGCGCCGTGGCCGGCGCCATGTGGCCGGGGCCGAAGATGCCCTGCCAGCCCACGATGTCCAGGCCCTGAACGCCCTGCTCGACCATGGTGGGCACATCGGGCAGCGCCGACACGCGTGTCGGCTCGCCGCGCCCAGGCCCTTGGCCTTGCCCGACTTGATGGCCTGTACCGCGGTGGCCGTGCCGTCGAAGTACAGCTGCACGTCGCCGGCCATCAGCGCCTGCGAGGCGTCGGCGGTGCCCTTGTAGGGCACGTGGACCATGTCGATGCCGGCGCGCATCTTGAGCAGTTCACCGTTCAGGTGCGAGGTCGAGCCCAGCGCGAACGAGGCGAAGTTGAGCTTGCCCGGATTGGCCTTGGCATAGGCCACCAGTTCGCGCACCGAGTTGTACGGCGCGTTGATGGGCGCGGTCAGCACGGTGGCCGACTTCATCACCTGCGTGAGCGGCGTGAAGTCCTTGACCGGGTCGTAGGGCAGCTTGCTGTACAGGTGCGGGTTCTGCGTGTGCGTGACGACGATGGTGTAGAGCAGCGTGTGGCCGTCGGCCGGAGCGCGTGCCACCTCGGAAGCACCGATGAACGTGCCGGCGCCCGGCTTGTTGTCGACCACCACAGGCTGGCCGCCCAGCTCCTCGCTGAACATGCGCGCGATCAGCCGTGCCGTGTTGTCCGACCCGGCGCCGGCCGAGAACGGCACGACGATGCGGATGGGCTTGCCGGGGATCGGGAAGCCGGTCTGGGCGTGGGCCGGCAGCCATGGGGCAGCGCCGAGCAGGCCAGCCAGCGGCAGGGCCAGCAGGCCACGGCGGGAAAAGGTGCGCATGGGGTCGTCTCCTCTGTAGGCCCGCGCGGGAGTGGCGCGGGAAGCCGCTATGCAAGCGCTTGCATCCATTGTTGTCGACGCTGTTTTTGAGCCGCATCCGGGAATTCACCAATCGATGTGACCGATGGATCAAGATCTTCACAGCGCAACGCGTGCCGGCGGTGCACACGCTTGCAGGCCCTTCGCGTGAGGCAGGCGGGATGCGCGACACTGGCGTCCATGCCCCTGCCCTCCTCCTCCGCGGCCGTGCCAGGTACACCGCCCAGGTCCGCGTCGCTGGCCGATGTAGCCGCCCTGGCCGGCGTGTCGGCCGGCACGGTGTCGCGCGCACTGTCGCGCCCGGACATGCTCAGCGAAGCCACGCGCACGCGTGTGCTGGCCGCCGCTGAACGCCTGGGCTATGTGGCCAACGGCGCGGCGCGGGCGCTGGCGATGCGCCGCACCTTCACGGTGGGCGCGATCGTGCCGCGCTTCGGCCGCTCCTCCTTTCCCACCATGGTGCAGGCGCTGGAGGCAACGCTGGCCGCAGCGGGCTACACCTTGCTGCTGTCGGCGCCCGAGCGTGAGCGCGGCCACGATCCGGCCCTGCTGCGCGCGCTGCTGGAGCGTGGCGTCGACGCCGTGGCCCTGCTCGGCGCCGACCAGCCGCCCGCCATGTTCGCGGCGCTGGCCGCGCACCGGCGCCCCTTCGTCCTGCTGTGGGCCGAGCACAGCGCCGAGGGCCCCTGCGTGGGCTTCGACGAGGCCGATGCCGGCGCGCAGCTCATCGCGCACCTGGCGGGGCTGGGCCACCGCAGCATCGGCATACTGAGCGGCAGCACCGTGGACAACGAGCGCGCGCAGCGTCGCCTGCGCGGCCTGACGGCGGCCATCGCGCGGCATGGCCTGCAGCTGCACCCCGCGGCCGTGGTCGAGACGGAGACCGGCTTCGCGCAGGGCTTCGCGGCCATGCAGGCCCTGCGCGCACGGCGCACGCCGGTGACGGCCGTGGTCTGCGCCAACGACTACCTGGCAGCCGGTGCGCTGTCGGCGCTGGACCAGGCCGGCGTGGCCGTGCCGGCGCAGATGTCGGTGGCCAGCTTCAACGACAACGATTTCTCCGCCTTCCTGCACCCGCCGCTCACCACGGTGCGCCTGCCGATCCAGGAGATCGGCGAGCAGGCCGGCCGGCTGCTGCTGGCCAGCCTGCGCGGTGATGCGCCGCCTGGCAATCCGTTGCTGCCGGTCACGCTGGTGGTGCGGGCAAGCACGGGGCCCGCGCCGGGCTGAGGCCGCTCAGAGTGCTACGAGGCAGCGCGGGTCTCGCGTGCGCTCAGGCGGGCAGCAGGCCGTGGCGGCGCAGGAAGGCCAGCAGGCTGGCCTGCACCGTGGTCGTCGCGCCGTCCTCGCGCTGCGCGAGCGCGTCGGCGGGATAGAAGTGCCCGGCACCCGGCACCAGCACCCGCTCGCACACAACGCCCTGCGCGCGAAAGCCCTGCGCCATCGCCGGGGTGTGCGCCGCGATGTAGTCCAGGTCGTGTTCGGCGCTGACCAGCAGCACGGCCGGGGCAGGCACGCCACGGCGCGCGGCCAGGTGGCGGAGCTGGTCGTGGGCATCCATGTAGCCCGACAGCGCGACCACCGCCGCGGCCGGCACGCCCTCGGCGAAGGCCGCGTTCAGCGCCGTGCGCGCACCGGCCGAGAAGCCGCCCAGCACCAGCCGCCGCGGATCGATGTTCCAGTCGCTGGCCTGCGCCAGCACGTGGCGCGCGGCCATGGCCATGTCGTCGCTGGCCGCCTCGATGCCGCGCCACAGCATGGCATCGGTGGCCGGTGGCAGGCCCAGCAGTTCGCGCACCACGTCCACGCGCGAGCGCGGGATGCTGGCCGGCTCTGCCACCGCGCAGGTGCTGCCCGGGTCCGGGTCTTCCTGCACCAGCCGGTAGTCGATGGAACAGGCCACCATGCCTTGGCCGGCCAGCAGGCGGCAGTAGTCGGCCACCGAGGTGTTGCGCGCCTCGGGCGTCTCGAACGCGTCGTCTTCCTTGCTGCCGCGGTGGAAGGCGCCGCCGAACGCCAGCACGGCTACGGGGCGCGGGGCGCCACCGCCGTCGTCGGCGGGCGCGTAGCGGTCGAGCCGCAGCGCGCGCAGCCGGCCAGGCCGGCCGTCGGCGCAGTCCACGCGCGCATGGCCGTAGACGATGTCGCGCGTCACCTGCACGCGTGCTTGCAGGACGGCGCTCATTCGATGCGCGCGCCGGACTCGCGCGCCACGCGGGCCCAGGTCTGCACGTCCTGCGCGAACTGGCGGCCCCACTGCGCGGCCGAGAGCGCGGGCTCGATCGGGATCGAACCGCCCTGCACGATCAGCGTGCGCATCTCGGGCGTGGCCATGGCCTCGCCCATGGCCGCGTTGAGCTGCGCCACCAACGGCGCCGGCATGCCGGCCGGCCCGAACACCGCATACCAGCCCACGGTGTCGAAGGCCACGCCGGCCTGCGTCAGCGTGGGCACGTCGGGCA
This sequence comes from Pseudorhodoferax soli, assembly GCF_003337555.1. Taxonomy (GTDB): domain Bacteria; phylum Pseudomonadota; class Gammaproteobacteria; order Burkholderiales; family Burkholderiaceae_C; genus Pseudorhodoferax; species Pseudorhodoferax soli. The sequence goes on from NZ_QPJK01000004.1 coordinate 507,636, forward strand.
GCGAGGGCGAGCGCTGCGCGCCCGTGATGGCCAGCGCCTTGAGCCGGCCGGACTGCACCAGCGGCGTCATCGAGACCACGTCCATGATGGCGAAATCGATCCGGCCGGAGAGGATGTCGGCCAGCGCCGCCTGCCCACCCTTGTACGGCACGTGCGCGAAGCGCACGCCCGACAGCAGGCGGATGCTCTCGCCCACCAGGTGCGGCGGCGAGCCGTTGCCGAAGCTCGCGTAGCTCAGGCTGTCGGGCGCCTTGCGCGCCGCCGCGACGATGTCGGCCACGCTGGCGAACGGCGCATCGGCGCGCGCCACGATCAGCAGCGGCACCGTGGCCAGCTGCGCGATGGGCGTGAAGTCCTTGACCGGGTCGAACGGCAGGCTCTTGAACATGGCCGGCGCGATGGCGAACGGCGCGGCCGTCAGCATCAGCGTGCTGCCGTCCGGCGCGGCGCGCGCCACGGCCTCGGCACCGATGTTGCCGCTGGCGCCGGCCCGGTTGTCCACCAGCACCGGCTGGCCCAGCCGCTGGCGCAGCTGCTCGGCCAGCTTGCGGGCCACGATGTCGGTGCCGCCGCCGGCCGGAAACGGCACGACGAGGCGGATCGGCTTGTCCGCAGCCGCCCACGCGGCAGAGGTGGCGGAGGTGGCCCAGGCCATGGCAAGTCCCAGGGCGGTTCTTCGGCGCATGTGCATCGTGTGCTCCTTGCAGGAAGGCCTGCGTGGCCGGATGATGCGCCGCCGATCCATCACGATCCACAGCAAAACCATGATCGATGCATCAGAGAAACCCATGGCTGGCGACGGCGAGATGCTCGCGTTGCACCTGCGCCGGCTGCGGCTGCGGCACTTCGAGGTGCTGCTGGCCGTGGCGCGCCATGGCAGCCTCACGGCCAGCGCGCCGGCGTTGGGCAGCACGCAGCCCGCCGTCTCGCAGTGGCTGGCCGAGATCGAGGCGGCCGTGGGCGTGCCGCTGTTCGTGCGCGGGCGCCAGCTCAAGCCCACGCAGCAGCTGGCGCCGGTGCTGCGCCATGCGCGCCGCGTGGTGGCCGACAGCCGCCGGCTGGAGCACGAGCTGGCGGCCGTGGCGCGCGGCGCCGACGGCCTGCTGCGCATCGGCAGCATGACGGGCCCCAGCATCGACCTGCTGCCACAGGCGCTGCTGGCGCTGCGGGCCGAGGGATCGGCGCCGCACTTCGAGGTGGTGGAGGACATCGCCCAGGGCCTGTGGGAGCGCTTCGCGCGGCGCGAACTCGACCTCATCGTCGGCCGGCTGGACGAGCGCGCCTATGCGCCGGGCCTGGCGGCGCAGGCGCTGTACGCCGAACCCCACTGCGTGGTGGCCGGCCTGCACCACCCGCTTGGCAGCGGCAAGGCGGACTGGGCGCAGGCCGCGGCCTGGCCCTGGATCCTGCCGCCGCGCCACACCATGCTGCGGCGCGCCGTCGACGCCAGCTTCCTCGACCAGGCCCTGGCGCCGCCCGTGCCCTGGCTGGAGACCGGCGCACCGGGCCTGGTGCAGCGGCTGCTGCAGGCCAGCGACTGCCTGGTCGTGGTGTCCGGCGCGGCCGGCCGGCATTACGCGGCGCTGGGCGTGCTGCAGGTGCTGCCGCTGCGGCTCAAGGTGGATGTGGGGCCCATCGGCATGGCCTGGGCGGCCGACGACGACAGCCCGGCGTTGCAGCGCATGCTGCAGGCGTTGCGGACCTGCGCGCACGAGCGCACGCCGCCCGCCGCCCCTAGGCCGGCGCGCCCGCGGCGATCTGCGCCAGCACCTGCCGCAGCCGCGGCGCGGCGGCGTCGAGGAAGCGGCGCATCTTGAGCGGCATCTGCCCGCGCGCGGCGTGGACCAAGTGCACCGGCGCGGGCGCGGGCTCGCAGGCCTCCAGCACCGGCTGCAGCGCGCCGCTGCGCAACGCATCGGCCACCTGGTAATGCAGGAGCCGCACGAAGCCGACGCCGCGCACGGCGGCATCGGCCGCCGCCTGCGGGTTCGTGACCGTGAGCCGCGGGCGCACCGCGACATCGCGCGCCGCGCCAGTGAGCGGATCGCGGAAGCGCCAGGACGGTGCGGGCATGGGCGTGTCGACGGCGATGCAGGGCAGCCGGGCCAGATCCTCGGGCAGCTGCGGCACGCCCTGCGCGGCGAGCAACGCCGGACTGGCGCAAGCCAGCGTGCGCAGCAGGCCGACCTGCGTGGCGACCATGGCGCTGTCGGGCAGGCGGCCGATGCGCACCGCCATGTCCACATGGTCGTCGAGCAGGTCCACGTTGCGGTCGGCCAGCACGAGGCGGATGTCGATCTGCGGGAAGGCCGCCAGGAAGTCCGCCACGATGGGCAGCACATGCAGCCGGCCGAACAGCACCGGCGCTGTGACGACGAGCTCGCCCTTGGGCGCCGTGTACTCGCCGGCCGCCTCCTGTTCGGCCGCGTCCACCAGCTCCAGGATGCGCCGCGCGGCGGCCACATAGGCGTGGCCGGCATCGGTCAGCGTGAGCTTGCGCGTGGTGCGCAACAGCAGGCGCGTGCCCAGCTGCGCCTCCAGGTCGGCGACGCGGCGGCTCAGCGTGGCCAGCGGCACCTGCAGCGCCCGGCCAGCCGCCGACAGGCTGCCGGTCTCGGTCACCTTCACCAGCATCGCCATGGCATCGAGGCGGTCCATTCGTCCTCTCATATTCCGGGAGAGTGATTCTCCGAATCGCCGGATTATCAAGCTTGCCGGAAAGGTGGACCATGGGCACTCCCAACCAGGAGAAGCACATGGCCTACGGATTCCTCGACATCGCGATCACCCCGAGCGTGCGCGCCGCGCAAGCCGAGATGGGCGCCGACGGCTTGTGGACCGACTTCCCGGGCCACCGTGCGTTCGACCGCTTCACCGAAGCCGAGGCGCAATTCATCGCCGACCGCGACAGCTTCTACATGGGCACCGTGTCCGAGACCGGCTGGCCCTACATGCAGCACCGCGGCGGGCCGCGTGGCTTCCTGAAGGTGCTGGACGCGCAGACGCTGGCCTTCGCGGATTTCCGCGGCAACCGGCAGTACATCAGCGCGGGCAACCTGCGCGCCAACGACCGGGTGAGCCTGTTCCTGATGGACTACCGGCGCCGGGCGCGGCTGAAGATCTACGCGCATGCCCAGGTGCTGGCGCTCGACGCCGACCCGGCGCTGACCGACCAGGTGGTGGTGCCCGGCTACCGCGGCAAGCCCGAGCGCATCGTGCGGCTGCGGTTGGAAGCGTTCGACTGGAATTGCCCCCAGCACATCACGCCGCGCTGGAGCGAGGCGGAGGTGGCCGCGTTGCAGGCGGACAGCGACTGAGGAACCGGCAGCGCACCGCGCCGCCCGCAGCCCACTGGCCACCGGCCACCGGCCGCTGCCCAGACTGCAGCGGCCATTGGGCGGCCCCCTGGAACCCGGGTATTCCCCAGGCCCATGGTGCATTGACTTCCCGTTCGAAGGCGCCATACAGTCAGTCGTACGACGACTGGCCAGCGTTTGGTGCGGAAGTTAAACGTTTACTTACAAGAAATCTGGCACGTGGCGCGCATTCGATGGGCAAGACATCGTATGAGTTGCCGCGTGCTTCCCTGACGCAGCCCCTGGGGGCCCCGCGTCCTTTCACAGCCACCTGGAGGAGACACCATGGAGCGCAGACTTTTCCTCGGTTCCGTTGCCGGAGCCTTTTTGACCACCGCCTGCGGCGGCGGCGATGACGGCGGCGAGCCGGTCAACCCGGCCGAGCCGGAGTTGCCCGTCGACCCCGATCCGTTCCGCCAGTCGACCAAGCTCGCGATGCGGCGGGCCGCGCGCTACATGGACGAGAGCGTGTCGTCCAGCGGCGCCTACGTCTGGTCCTACCTGGCCGCGAACCGCAACAAGTGCTGGGGCGAGATGGAGGCCACGCCCACCATGGTGTGGATGCAGCCGACCGGCACGCCATCGGTGGGCCACGCCCTGATCGATGCCTACCATGCCACCAAGGACGAAACCTTCTACAAGGCCGCCGAGCGCACGGCGCTGGTCATGGTCGAGGCCCAGCATGCCTCGGGCGGCTGGAACTACATCCACGACCTGGCCGGCGAGCCGGCGCTCAAGCGCTGGTACGAGACGGTCGGCGCCAACGGCTGGCGGCTGGAGGAGTTCCAGCACTACTACGGCAACGCCACCTTCGACGACGCCACCACGGCCGTGTCCGCGCAGTTCATGCTGCGCATGTACCTGGAGAAGAAGGACCCGCGCTTCAAGGCCGCGCTGGACAAGGCCATCGCCTTCGTGCTAGACGCGCAGTTCAAGAGCGGCGTCGTCGCCGGCGGCTGGCCGCAGCGCTTTCCGCGCGCCTACAACGCCACCAAGGCGATGCCGGCGCCCAACTGGCCGCCGACCGGGCCGGGCTGGGAGCAGCTGGTGGCCGGCAACCAGAATGGCGACTACATCGTCCAGGGCCCGGGCGGCGTGCCGGGCCAGCCGGGCTACACCGGCATCTTCAGCGGCATGGAAGACGGCGACTACACGAACTTCGTGACCTTCAACGACGACGTGATGGGCGAGAACATCAAGTTCCTGATGCTCGCCTCCTTCGGCCTGGGCGACATGAGCCTGAAGGCCCCGGCCGTGGCCGCCATGGACTGCATGTACAACATCATGTACGAGTACGACGGCGACACCACCAAGGCCAGCAACCCGAATGCGACGGCGACGCCGCAGGCCGGCTGGGGCCTGCAGCACCTGTCCGCCGACACGGTGGATGCCTACGGCGTGCTGCGCAAGGCCGGGCTGCCGGCCGCGGCACGCAGCTACGAGCCGCGCGGCCTGAGCCCCTCGGTCTCGATCACCAACGCCACGCAGCTGTTCCACTACTTCCGGCTGACCGGCGACAGGAAGTACCTGTCCAAGCTCGGCAAGGTGTTCGACTGGATCGACACCTGCGCGCTGCGCAACAACCAGCGCTCGCGCACCGCGGAGCGGCCGGACGGCGACCCGGAGAGCATCCTGACCGGCACGCACGCGCGGGTCGTGGAGCTGGAGTCGAACCGCCCGCGCTTCCCGCACCGCTACGGGACGAACATCCACAACGGCGCCTACTTCATCGACCACGACTGGCGCCGCACGCCGGGCCACTACGGTGCCTCGCAGAACGCCAGCACCGCCGGGCCCCGGGCGACGCTGGCCAGGATGCAGGCGCTCTCCAATGCCGAGATCGCCGCGATGGTGGCCAGCTCGCCGCTCAACGTGCAGGGCGAACGGGCGCTGCCCACCTACTTCACCGTCAATGGCGAGGTGGACTTCCCGCACCTGTGGGCCAATGCCGTGAAGGGCACGGCGGCGCGGAGCCAGGAGCAGACCCAGACCCTGATCGACAGCCTGGGCGAGAAGAGCCACTGGAGCGAACCGCAGTCGACCTTCACCAACGCCTACACCCAGGACGGGCCGAGCACGCCTTACCTGGGCAAGGAGTACATGAGCACGCACGTGGGCGACCAGTTCGACACCTCGCCGTTCGGCAGCAACCAGATGCCGGCCAAGGAGCCCTATGTCTCCAGCCCGCCCGTGGCCGAGCAGGTCATCAACAGCAGCACCTTCGTGGGCAACCTGGGCAACCTGGTGAGCTTCATCGCGCCAGTCGCCACGGTGAACGATCCGGCCTACAAGGCCTGAAGGCAGCGCTGCCCCCATGCCGCGCGGCAGGGGGCGGTGCGTTCAGGAGACGACCTGGTAGTACAGGTTCTGCGGATGCCGTGCCTGGGCGAAGAAGAACCAGCGCTCGGCGAGCAGGCCCGGCACCTGCAGCGCCACGGCGAGGCCCCACAGCCAGCCCGGGCCGCCGGCCAGCGCGCCCGCCGCGCACAGCGCCGGCAGCACGAAGCCGCACAGCAGGAACAGCCAACGCAGGTTCTTGAGGAAGGCCTGCGTCCTGCCGTGAAAGAACTCCCGCGTGTTGAACGCGCCGGCCGACATGCCCATGGATGTCTGCACGAGCCTGGGCGTGCGGATGCCGGTGGCGCTGTGCAGGGTGGATTTCGGCCGCAGCGCCGCGTTGCGCGCCAGGCTGGCCCAGCGCGCCGCCAGCGCCGCCAGCAGCACGCCCAGTGCAGCCGGGCCGGTGCGGCGCAGCAAGGCATCCTCGTCCGCGCCCGCCGCTAGCGCACTGGCCAGCACCAGGCCCGCGCCCTGGCCGATCAGGATGAAGTTGACCAGCGTGAGCGGCTGCGCCCACTCCTGGATGAAGCGCAGGCAGGCGTAGATCATGGCCGTGCACAGCCACAGCAGCGCGGCCAGCACCAAGGCGCCCAGCGGCAACCAGACCGGCGCCGCGCCGTCGGCCGGCAGCAGCGCCCACCACAGCAGCGTCCAGCCGATGAAGGCCGGCAGCACCAGGCACTCGCGCGAGAGCCAGGAGGTGCGCCACATCAGCACGGCGCGCCAGGCCCGCTCCTTGCGGCCCAGGTGGCCGAAGGACGACAGGAGACCGACGGTGGCCATCGCGGCGGCCAGCAGCAGCGTGTTGGCGACGAAGCCGCCTTGCATGGCCACCCCCATCAGCGTGGCCATGGCCAGCGCCACCACCAGGCCCTGCGCGGCGCCGGCGATGGCCGTGAACACCACGACGGACATGGCGGGGTTCATGGGTTCTCCCCCGGTGCCGACTGCATGGACCGCCGCGGCAGGTACTGGTTGGCCGGCTGCGTCTCCCACTCGGGCATCAGCGCATAGCCACCGCGCTCGCGGATGGCGATGGAGACCTCGCTGTTCGGGTCCTTCACATCGCCGAACAGCCGCGCGTTGGTCGGGCAGGCCTTCACGCAGGCGGGCTTGCGGTCCTCTGGCGCGAGCTTCTGGTCGTGCACCCGGTCCACGCAGAGCGTGCACTTGGTCATGACCTGGCGCTCTTCGTCGAGCTCGCGCGCGCCGTAGGGGCAGGCCCAGGCGCAGTACTTGCAGCCGATGCACTTGTCGTAGTCGACCAGCACGATCCCGTCCTCGGCGCGCTTGTAGCTCGCGCCCGTGGGGCAGACCGGCACGCAGGGCGGATCCTCGCAGTGCAGGCAGCTCTTGGGAAAGTGCACCGTGTCCATGGTCGGGAACACGCCCGCCTCGTAGGTCTGCACGCGGTTGAAGAAGGTGCCGGTGGGGTCGGCCCCGTAGGCGCGCTCGTCGGCCAGCGGGCCGGCCGAGCCCGAGGTGTTCCATTCCTTGCACGAGGTCACGCAGGCGTGGCAGCCCACGCAGACGTTGAGGTCGATGACGAGCGCCAGCTGCTTGGCTAGCGTGTCGCCTTGCTTCCAGCGCGCGCTGGGCGGGTTGGCTGGCGCGGGAGCCGGTGCGGGCGACACCAGCGCCTGCGGGCTGAGCAGGTCCTTGAGCCACTGGATCATTTCTTGCCCCCTGCGAAATACGCCAACACACGCTGGGCTTTGCCGCGCACGCCGGGTGCGGGCGGCACGGCGGCGAACTGCGGGTAGCTCTCGTGCGGCTCCTCGGGCTCGGCAGGGCGGATGCGCACGCGCACGTCGTACCAGCCGGCCTGGCCCGTGATGGGATCGGAGTTGCTGATGGTGCCGGCAGGCGTGCCCGCACATGGCAGCTCCTCGCTGATCAGGTGGTTGAGCAAAAAGCCCTTGCGCGCCTCGTCCGATCCCGGTGCGAGCTGCCAGGCGCTGTCGGCCTTGCCGATGGCGTTCCAGGTCCACACCGTGCCGGGCTCCACGGCCTCGGTGTAGCGGGCCATGCCGCGGACCTTGCCCCACTGGCTCTCGACCCAGCACCAGCCGCCATCCACGATGCCCGCGGCCAGCGCCGTCTTCGGGTTCACGTGCAGGTAGTTGTGGCTGTGGATCTGGCGCAGCCAGGCGTTCTGCGAGTCCCAGGAGTGGTACATCGCCATGGGCCGCTGCGTCACCGCGTTGAGCGGGTAGGCCGCGAGGTCGGTGGCGGCCTCCTCCAGCGGCGCATACCAGAAGGGCAGCGGATCGAAGTAAGTGGCGATCCGCTCGCGCAGGTGCTCGGGCGGCTGGCGGCCTCCGCACTTGCCCTGGGCCGCGAGGCGGAAGCACTGCAGCGTGTCGCTGTACAGCGCCAGCTGCACCGGGTCGTTCTTCTGCCGCCAGCCCTTGTCCTTGGCGAAGTCCAGGTAGGCGCGGTTCCAGTTGCGCATGTACTGCATGCCCTCGGGCATGTGGTACTGGAACACGCAGTTGTTCTGCGCATACATCTCCCACTGCCTGGGGTTGGGCTCGCCGCGCAGGTGGTCGGTGCCGTCCTTGCCGCGCCAGCCCATCAGGAATCCGATGCCCGGAGCCGGCTGGAAGTTGACGACGAAATCGGGGTAGTCCTTGAACTTGGGCGCACCTTCGGCCATAGTGAAGGCCGGGAACTTGAGGCGCGAGGCCAGTTCGATCAGCACCTCCTGGAACGGCCGGCACTGGCCCGTGGGCGGCAGCACCGGCACGCGCACCGAGTCGACCGGGCCGTCGAACTCGGAGATCGGCCGGTCGAGCATGCCCATCACGTCGTGCCGCTCCAGGTAGGTGGTGTCGGGCAGCACCAGGTCGGCGAAGGCCACCGTCTCGCTCTGGAACGCATCGCAGACCACGAGGAAGGGGATGCAGTGCTCGCCATGCTCGTCCTTGCGGTTGAGCATCTCGCGCACGGCCTGCGTGTTCATGCTGCTGTTCCAGGCCATGTTGGCCATGAAGATCATCAGCGTGTCGATGCGGTAGGGGTCGCCCTTCACCGCATTGGTGATCACGTTGTGCATGAGCCCGTGGGCCGACAGCGGGTGCTCCCACGAGAAGGCGTGGTCGATGCGGATCGGCGAGCCATCGGGGTAGATCGCCAGTTCGTCCGGATTGGCCGGAAAGCCCAGCGGCGCCGCGTTGAGCGGCGTGTTGGGCTGGATCATGGCCGGGTCGTTGAAGGCCCGGTAGTTGGGCACGATGTGGCGCGGGTACGGCGCCTTGTGGCGGAACCCGCCCGGCCGGTCGATGGTGCCCAGCACGCTCATCAGCACCGACAGCGCGCGCACGGTCTGGAAGCCGTTGGAATGCGCCGCCAGCCCGCGCATGGCGTGGAAGGCCACGGGCCGGCCGATGGTGGTGGGGTGCTGCTTGCCCCAGGCGTCTTCCCAGGGGATGGGCAGCTCGAAGGCCTGGTGCATGGCGGTCTCGCCCATCTCGCGCGCCAGTTGGCGGATGCGCGCGGCCGGCACGCCGCAGATGGCCTCGGCCCAGTCGGGCGTGCAGTCGGCCACGCGCTCCCGGAGCAGCTGGAACGACGGCGCAACCCGTGTGCCGTCTGGCAGGGTGTAGTGGCCTTCGAGGGCCGGGTCGCAGCCGTCGGCGATGCCTTCGGGGTAGGCGTTGAGCGCACGGCCGCCGTTCTTGCACCAGATCAGCTTGTTGTGCGGGTGGCGGCCGTCGCCCGGCGGGCCGCGCGCAGGGTCGGGGTCGAAGGCGAACAGGCCGTCGCGCGCGCCGTCGTCCAGCACCACGAGCTGCGGCGCGTTGGTGAAGCGCTTGAGGAAGTCGTGGTCGATCAGGTCGTCGGCGATCAGCACATGCAGCAGCGCCATGAACAGCGCGCCGTCTGTGCCGGGCTTGATCGGGATCCACTCGTCGGCAATCGCCGCGTAGCCCGTGCGGATGGGGTTGATGGCGATGAAGCGGCCGCCCGCGCGCTTGAACTTGCCGAGCGCCATCTTCATCGGGTTGCTGTGGTGGTCCTCGGCCGTGCCGATCATCACGAACAGCTTGGACCGTTCCAGGTCCGGCCCGCCGAACTCCCAGAAGCTGCCGCCGATGGTGTAGATCATGCCGGCCGCCATGTTGACCGAGCAGAAGCCGCCATGCGCCGCGTAGTTGGGCGTGCCGAACTGGCGTGCGAACAGGCCGGTGAGCGCCTGCATCTGGTCGCGCCCCGTGAAGAGGGCGAACTTCTTGGGGTCGGTGGCGCGGATCTTGGCGAGCCGCTCGGTCAGCAGGCCCAGGGCTTCGTCCCACGAGATCGGCTCGAACTCGCCGGCGCCGCGTTCGCTGCCCGGCTTGCGCCTGAGCGGCTGCGTGAGCCGGGCCGGCGAGTACTGCTTCATGATGCCGGCCGAACCCTTGGCGCAGATCACGCCCTGGTTCAGCGGGTGCGCGGGGTTGCCGTCGATGTAGCGCACCTCGGGGCCGCGCTCGCCCTCGCGCAGGTGCACGCGGATGCCGCAGCGGCAGGCGCACATGTAGCAGGTGGTGGTCTTGACCGTGGTGGCGTCGGTGGGTGCGGGCGCGGCCAGCGGGTCGTGCAAAGGCTCGAGAGAGAGGAACTGGAACACAGGCGCCTCGTGGGAGTTTCGTTATGCGCCGATCGGCATAAGCAAATAACCGGCGGCCCATCGTATAGCCCCGTAGTCGCATCAAAAAGCCGATAATTTTTCTCACGATGATCGAAAAACCTGATCAGCGCCTGCGGCTGAACCTGCGCCAGCTGGAGGTATTCGTCGCCACGGCGCACGCCGGTTCGACCCGCGGCGCGGCGGGGCGCGTGTCGCGTTCGCAGTCGGCCGCCAGCGCCGCGCTGGCCGAGCTGGAAGCCGCCCTGGGCGTGCCGCTGTTCGACCGCGTGGGCCGGCGCCTGCTGCTCAACGAGAACGGCCGCGCGCTGCTGCCGCGCGCCAGCACCGTGCTGGAACACGCCACCGAGCTGCAAACTCTGTTCGCGGGCGAGCACGCCACTCCGCTGCACGTGGCGGCCAGCTTCACCATCGGCGAATACCTGTTGCCCGGCCTGGTGGCGGAGTGGACACGCGCCCACCCGCGCAGCCGCGTGCGCCTGCGCATCGCCAACACCAGCGAGGTGATCGAGGCGGTGGCCGCCTTCACGGTGGACGTGGGCTTCATCGAGGGACCGCAGACGCACCCCGACCTCATGGTGCGGCCCTGGCGCCAGGACGAACTCGTGATCGTGGCCGCGCCCGACCACCCGCTGGCCGCGCGCGTGGCCACCCACCGGCAACTGGCCGACGCCACCTGGATCCTGCGCGAACCCGAGTCCGGCACGCGCCAGGCCACGGACAGCTGGCTCATGGCACACCTGGACCGGCTGGACGTGGGCTTCGAGCTGGGCAGCACCGAGGCCATCAAGCGGCTGGTGGCGGCCGGCGCGGGGCTGGGTTGCCTGTCGCTCCAGGCGGTGGCGCAGTCCCTGGAGGAGGGCCGGCTGGTGGCGCTGCGCACGCGGCTGCCGAAGGCGGTGCGCCGGCTGGCGGTGGTGACGCACCGGCACCGAGCGCTGGGGCGGACGGCGGCAGAGTTCGTGGGCCATTGCACGACGGGCGCTGCACCAACGGTCTGAACACCTGGCGGCACGACCGTCTGGCGCACAAACGGCGACCAGTCGTCGACTGTGCACACCTGGATTGGGGTGCATCCGAGGCAGCCGCGGGATACTGCTCTGCGGCCACGCGACCGTTTGAGGATGCCCATGAACGTACTGGAGCCAGCGATCTACCTGGTCACGGGTTTCTGTGCCTACGGCGCGCTGAACCACGTGGCGGACAACAACCTGCCGCGCCTGCGCCAGGCGCAATGGCTGCTGGCGGCACTGTGCGTGTGCATCGCATCGGGCAACCTGCTGTACATCGGCATGGTCGGCAGCACCGAGCTGCCAGCCTTCATCGCGCTGGCGCGGCTGAACCTGGCCACGGTGGCCATGCTGTACCTGTGCGTGCTGTGGTTCATCGCGCTTTACACCGACGTGCGCCCGCATTGGGTGCTGTGGCCGCTGACGGTGGTGTTTGTGGGGATGTGGTGCCTGAACTGGTTCGCACCGTACACGGCGTTTTTCGCCGAGCCACCCGTGCTGGAGCGCATTGCACTGCCCTGGGGTGGTGGAGTGACGCTGGCGGTTGGCCCCACGCACCCAGGTGCCCAGGTGTTCATGCTGGCCCTCGTGGTGCTGATCGGCTACGGCGCCTGCGCGCTGCGCACCATGCAGCGGCGGCCCGGCGCCGGCTGGGTCGGTCTGGGTCTGGCGCTGCTCGTGTTCAGCACCGTGGTGGCCCTCGTCTCGCGCCTGCGGCTATGGGACGTGCCGCCCGTGGGCAGCGTGGTCCTGCCCTTCATGCTGGTGGCCTTCAGCCGGGCGCTGCAGTCCGAGGCGCGGAGCCTGCTGGCGCTGAACCAGATGCTGATCGACCAGTTGCCGGCCAATGTCTATGCGCGCGACCTGGCCGGTCGCTTCACGTTTGTCAACAAGGCCTACGCCCGCACCCATGGCGTCGCCGCGGCCGACATCCAGGGCCGAACGCCGGAAGCGGTCTGGCCCGACGGCTTCGGCAGCCGCCTGCTGCAATACGACCAGGAGGTGCTGGCGGCCCGCGCATTGGTGGAGAGCGAGGAGCACCGCAGCGTCGACGGGCAGGAGCACACCTTCCTGTCGCGGCGCTTCCCGATCCGCCTGCCCGATGGCGCCATCGCGGGCGTGGCCGGCATCTCCTCGGACATCACCGAGCGCAAGGCCATGGAACAGGCACTGCGCGCGCTGTCGGCCGGTCTGGAACGCCAGGTCGACGCGCGCACCCAGGCCCTGCGCGAGCAGGCCGTGGCGCTGACCGAGGCCAAGGAGCGTGCCGAGGACGCCGCGGCCAGCAAGGGCCGCTTCCTGGCCACCATGAGCCACGAGATCCGCACGCCGATCAACGCCATCATGGGCATGGGCTACCTGGCGCTGAAGTCCGCCGCCGACGCGCGCCAGCGCGACCAGTTGTGCAAGATCCAGGGCGCGGCGGAGCACCTGCTGGGCATCCTGAACGACATCCTCGACTTCTCCAAGATCGAGGCGGGCCGGGTGGACATCGAGTGCACCGACTTCGCCCTCGACCAGGTGCTGCTGAACCTGCGCACCGTGGTGGCCGGGAAGGCCGATGCCAAGCACCTCGCGTTCACCGTCACCACCGCAGCGGACGTGCCGCCGCACCTGCGCGGCGATCCGCTGCGGGTGGGCCAGGTGCTGATCAACTACGCCACCAACGCCATCAAGTTCACCGAACGCGGCGCGGTGGCGGTCCAGGTGGGCGTGGACGCGCTGGACGCAGGCGGCGTGCTGCTGCGCTTCGCGGTGCGCGACACCGGCATCGGGCTGACGCCCGAGCAGATCGGGCGGCTGTTCCAGAGCTTCTCGCAGGCCGACCAGTCGACTACACGCCGCTTCGGCGGCACCGGGCTGGGCCTGGCCATCTGCAAGAACCTGGTGGAGCTGATGGGCGGCCAGGTCGGCGTCGACAGCACGCCGGGCCAGGGCTCGACGTTCTGGTTCACCGTGCGGCTGCAGCTCGGCACCGCAGGGGCGGCGGCGGGCGCGCCGCCGGCGGTCGATCCGGCCCGGCTCGCCACCTTGCGCGGCTTCCATGTGCTGCTGGCAGAGGACAACCTGCTGAACCAGGAGATCGCCAGCGAACTGCTGGCCGAGGTCGGCATCACGGTGGACGTGGCGTGCAATGGCCAGGAGGCGCTGGACCTGGCCACCACGCGGCCCTACGCGCTGGTGCTGATGGACATGCAGATGCCCGGCATGGACGGCATCGAGGCGACCCGGCAGATCCGCCGCAGGCTGACGGCCGCGCAGCTTCCCATCGTCGCCATGACCGCCAACGCGATGGCGGTCGACCGGGAACGCTGCCTGGCCGCCGGCATGGACGACTTCCTGTCCAAGCCGATCGATCTGCAGGCGCTGTGGCAGTGCCTGCTGCGCTGGCTGGCTGGGCCACAACCGGCAGCGGTGGCCCCGATGGCGGCAGTGGCCTCGGCGGCCGCCGTGGCGCAGCCCGCGCTGCCGGTTGCACCCGCGCCACCGATCACGGCCTTCGCGTTACCAATCGACGGCCTGGATGCGCAGCGCGGCCTGCGGCAGCTGGGCGGACGCGAGGCCCTGTACCTGCGCATGCTGCGCAGCTTCGCGGGCAGCCAGGCCGACGCGGTGGCGCGCATGCAACAAGCCCTGCAGCGGCAGGACGGTGCCGAAGCCAGGCGCGTCGCGCACACGCTGCGCGGCCTGGCCGCCGGCATCGGCGCCGGCCCGCTGGCCCGGCTCGTCGGCGAACTGGAGCACGGCATCGCCGCCGGCAGGCCGGCAACGGACCTGGCGCCGCAGCTGGACGCCGCCGAGCGCCTGTTGCAGCCGCTCGTGCGGGGGCTCTCCGAGGCCTTGCCTGCGGAGGCCGAGGTCGAGACCAAGGTCACGGCTGCGGCACTGCGCAGCCCGGTCGACGCTGGCAGCGCCAGGCTCATCGCCCTGTTGCGCGACAGCGACCCTGGTGTGCTCGACTACTTCGCACAGCACCGCAGCACGCTCGAAGCCGAGCTCGGGACGGAGACCGCGGCGCTGGGCCGCCACATCGCCGACTACCGCTTCGACGAAGCACTGGCGCTGCTGGGCGTGGCGCAGAGCTGAACTGCGCCGCCGGCCCCACGCGCATCAGCCAGCGTCAGGCGCAGCCAGGAACGCGTCGCCCGGCGTCAACGGCGCATGCCGGTAGCTGGCCGGCGTGCGGCTCAGCTTCACCGGTGCGCCCACGCCGCGGTAGCCGCCTTCCAGTTCAACCACCATGCCCCGGTGCGCGGTGTGCGGGTGCGTCAGCGCGGCGTCCACAGCCAGCACGGGCGCGGCCGGCACGCCGGCGGCCATCAGGTCGTCGACCAGCTGGCGACCGTCGAACTTCGCCAGCGCGGCCTCCAGCAGCGGCTTGAGCGCATCGCGGTGCACCGAGCGGCCGCCGGCCTCGCGGTAGTCCGCGTGCGCGGCAAGTTCGGGCACGCCGATGACGCGGCACAGGGCGGCGAACTGGCGGTCGTTGCCCACCGCCAGGAACACCGGGTCGGTGGCCGTGCGCACGGTGTCGTAGGGGTAGATGTTGGGATGGGCGTTGCCGGTGCGACCCGGCACGCGGCCGTCCATGAACCAGTTGGCTGCATGCGGGTGCAGCAGCGAGATGCCGGCGTCGTACAGCGCGGCCTCGACGAGCTGGCCCTGGCCGCTCTTGTGCCGCTCCTGCAGCGCCAGCAGCACGCCGATCACCGCGTTCAGGCCGGTGACCATGTCGACCACGGGCAGGCCCACGCGCAGCGGCTCGCCACCGGCCTCGCCGTTCACGCTCATGAGACCGGTCATGGCCTGCACGGCGGCGTCGTAGCCCGGCAGCGCGCCGAGCGGGCCGTCGGCACCGAAGCCCGAGACGCGGCACCAGATCAGGCGCGGAAAGCGCTCGGACAGCTGCGCGTAGCCGATGCCCCAGCGCTCCATGGTGCCGGTCTTGAAGTTCTCGACCAGCACGTCGGCCTGCCCCACCAGCGCCAGCAGCTTGTCGCGCTCGGCCGGGTCGCTCAGGTCCAGGTGCTGCACGCGCTTGTTGCGGTTCAGCCCGTGGTAGTACGAGGCCACCCCGTCCTTGAACGGCGGCCCCCAGGTGCGGGTGTCGTCGCCGCCAGGTGGCTCGACCTTGAGCACGTCGGCGCCGTGGTCGCCGAGGATCTGGCCGCAGTAGGGGCCGCCGAGGATGCGCGAGAGGTCGAGCACGCGGATGCCCGCCAGGGCGCCGGGGGCAGTGGTCATGGGAAGTCTCCTAGTCCTTGGACGGTGTGCGCTCCACCAGCTTGAAGGTGCCGGTCGCCAGCGTGAGCAGGTTGCCGTCGGCGTCGTGCGCCTCGCCGCGCACGAAGCACAGCGATTTGCCGCGCCGCTCGCAGCGGGCCGTGGCGGTCACGTCGCCGCGGGTGCCGGCGACATAGTGCAGCGCCATGTCCACCGTGATGACGCCGTAGCGCGCGGGGTCGTGCGCACGCGCGGCGCACGAGAGCACGCTGTCCATCAGCACCGCGTAGGCGCCGCCGTGCACGTCGCCGCGGCTGTTGGCGTGTTGCGGGTTGGCCGGCATCAGCACGCGGGCCTCGTCGCCTTCGATGTGCAGGCCGCGCAGGCCGAAGGCCTGGACCATGGGCATGCGCAGGCTGAACAGGGTGTCGGGGGCTTCGTTGTCGAAAGAAGGCATGGCAAACGTCGGGTTGGGTCGAAAACGCCCGAGGTTACTGGACGGTTGCCATCAGTCGAGTTGCGCACCGGACTGCTTGACCACCGCCGCCCAGGCGGTCTTCTGCGCGGCGATGAACTTGGCCAGCTGCGCGGGCGCATGGTCGGGCGCGCTCTCCAGCCCCTGGGTGGCGAACAGCTCCTTGACCTTGGGGCTGGCCAGCACCTCCACGAACGCCTTGTTGAGCTTGGCAACGCGCTCGGCCGGCGTGCCGGCGGGCGCCACGATGCCGAAGAACACGCTCACGTCGTAGCCGGGCACGCCTTGCTCGGCAATCGTTGGCAGGTCGGGCAGCGCCTGCGAGCGCTGTGCCGTGGCGATGCCCAGCGCGCGCAGCTTGCCGGCCTTCACATAGGGCAGTGCGGTCAGCACGTCGGTGAAGCTCATGCTGACCTGGCCGCCCAGCAGGTCGTTCAGCGCGGGGCCGGTGCCCTTGTAAGGAATGTGCTGGATGTCGGTGCCGGCCTTCTCGTTGAACAGCACACCGGCCAGGTGCGAGGACGCGCCGTTGCCCGACGAGGCATAGCTGAGCTTGGCCGGGTTGGCCTTGGCGTAGGCGATCAGCTCCTTCACGTTCTGCGCCGGCACGTTGGGGTTGACCACCAGGATGTTGGGCAGGTGGCCGACCTGGATCACCGGCGCGAAGCTCTTGACCGGGTCGTAGCCGCTCTTGCGGTACAGGCTGACGTTGATCGCGAGCGGGCCCGAGGTGCCGAACAGCAGCGTCTGCCCGTCGGCCGCGGCGCGCGCCACGTACTCGGCGCCGATGTTGCCGCCCGCGCCGGCGCGGTTCTCCACGATCACGGGCTGGCCCAGCTTGTCCTTCATCTCGGCGGCCAGTGTGCGCGCCATGGCATCGGTCGGCCCGCCGGGCGGGAAGGGCACGACCAGCATGACGGGCTTGTCGGGGAAGGTTTCGGCCTGGGCCATGGGCGCGATGGCCAGCAGCGCGGCGGACAGCAGGGTGGCGAGGATGCGCATGGTTGTCTCCTTGGGGGCAGTGCGGCGGCCGGCCGCCGGATGCGGCGGGCGGGCGCGGGGATCGAAAAGCTCAGGCGGCGATGGCGGCGGGATGCGTTGCGCCGGCCTGCCAGTCCGCTGGGATGTCGGCCATCGCAAGCGGGTCGCGCGGCAGCACGCGGTGCAGCAGCACCAGCTGCGCCCAGCGCAGCCGCGCGGCCGAACCCGTGCGCTGCGCCTCCCAGGCCATGGCGATGGCGCTGGTGCAGTGGTACAGGCCGGATGCGGCCTGGCGCGCGAGCACCTCACCGCCCTGGGCCGCCGCGGTGTGCCCGAGCGCTGCGGCGCGCGCGAGGGCCTCGCGCAGCGCACGCGCGAAGGCCGGGGCCGGGGCGGCCCCGTCCAGCAGCGCGTGCAGATGCGCCTGCAGCACGGGCAGCGCGTTCTCGCGCTGGATGGCACGCACCACGTCCAGCGCCACGATGTTGCTGGTGCCTTCCCAGATCGAGCCCAGGTGCGCGTCGCGCACGAGGCGCGCGTCGGACCATTCCTCGATGTAGCCGCAGCCGCCGCGCACCTCCATCGCGTCGCCCGTGACCTTGCGCGCATCGCGGCAGGCGCGGAACTTGATCATGGGCGTGAGGATGCGCAGCAGCGCGTAGGCACCCTCCTCCCCCGCATCCGACCGTGCCAGCGCTTGCGCGGTCTGGAACACCATGCTGCGCGCCTGCTCGGCCGGCAGGCGCAGCTTGTCGAGCTGGCGCTGCATGAGCGGCATGTCGGCCAGGCGCTTGCCGAAGGCCATGCGCTGGCTGGCGATGAACTCGGCCTCGGCACAGGCGCGGCGCATCATGCCCGCCGAGCGCACACCGTTGGACAGGCGCGAGTTGTTGACCATGTCGGCCATCTGCACGAAGCCGCGGCCGCGCTCGCCCACCAGCCAGGCCACCGCGCCGTCCAGCGTGATCTCGCCCGAGGCCATGGAGCGTGTGCCCAGCTTGTGCTTCAAGCGCACGATGCGGTAGTGGTTCAGGCTGCCGTCGTCCAGGCGGCGCGGCAGCAGGAACAGCGAGACGCCCTTGATGCCGGCCGGCGCGCCGTCGGGCCGGGCCAGCACCATGGCGAAGTCGGCATCCGGGTTGGAGCAGAACCACTTGTCGCCGGTCAGGCGCCAGCTGCCGTCGCCCTGCGCGGTGGCCCGCGTCAGCGTGGCGGCGATGTCGGAGCCGGCGGCCTGCTCGGTCATGAACATGGCGCCCTGGGCCAGTTCGTCGAAATCCAACGAGGTCAGGCGTGGCAGGCAGCGCGCCACCAGCGCCGGGTCGCCGAACTTCTTGAGCGTGCGCGTGAGCGAGTCCGTCATCGAGACCGGGCAGCACAGGCCGAACTCGGCCTGCACGAACAGGTAGAACAGCACGTACTTGACGGCCGGCGGCATCTTGCCTTGCCAGCCGAAGCTCTCCTCGCGGTGCGAGATGGAGCCCATGGCGAACTCGGAGAGCGCGAGCCGCTCCATCTCCACATAGGCCGGGTGCTTGACGATGGTCTGCACGTCCAGCCCCGTGCGCGTGCGGTGCTCCAGCACCGGCGGATTGTGGTCGGCCGTGCCGGCCAGATCGTCGAGCGGGCCGCCGGCCAGGGCGCCCAGCCGCTCGAAGTGCGGCAGCATGTGGCGGCGCAGTTCGTCGGGCAGGTAGAGCGCCAGCAGCTGCTGCAACTCGGTGTCGGTCGCGAACAGGTTCTGGCCGTGGCGGTCGGGGATGGGATGGGCGGCGTGGTCGGCAGCTGCGTCTTGGGGCATGGTCTGTCTCCGTTGAAACGCCATGGTGCAGGCTTGAACCATGCATGTCCAATATCGTTGCTGACTTGATCCATAGGAGATACCTATTGATGGAACTGCGCCACCTGCGCTACTTCGCCGTGCTGGCCGACGAGCTGCACTTCGGCCGTGCCGCCGAGCGGCTGGCGATCTCGCAGCCGCCGCTGTCGGTGGCGATCCGCCAACTGGAAGACAGCGTGGGCGCGCGGCTGTTCGAACGCAACAGCAAGCAGGTCCGGCTCACGCCGGCCGGCCAGGCGCTGCGGGCGTCGGCGCGCAAGCTGCTGCGCCAGGCCGAGGAGGCGGCGCTGGAGGCGCGCGAGGTGGCGGCCGGTTCGGCCGGGCGGCTGCGGATCGGCTTCGTCGGCGCGATGCTGTACCGCGGCCTGCCGCAGGCGCTGGCGGCGTTCCAGGCCAGCCATCCGGCCGTGCGCATCAGCCTGGCCGAGCTCAATTCGGCCGAGCAGATCACCGACCTGCTGCACGACAGGCTGGACCTGGGCTTCATGCACACCGCGCGGCTTCCGGCCGAGCTCAGCGCGCGCCTGCTGCTCAGCGAGCCTTTCGTGGCCTGCCTGCCAGCGGACCATGCCCTGGCGCGCAAGCGCCGCGTGGCGCCGGCCACGCTGCGCGAGGAGGCCTTCGTCCTGTTCTCGCGCGCCGCCTCGCCCGATTACCACGAGCGCATCCTGGCCATCTGCGCACAGGCCGGCTTCCTGCCGGAAGTCCGGCACGAAGTGCGCCACTGGCTGGCGGTGGTGTCGATGGTGGCGCAGGGGCTGGGCGTGGCCCTGGTGCCGCAGGCCATGCAGCGCTGCGGTCTGCAAGGCGCCGTGTTCCGTTCGCTGCAAGGCGTCACGGCGTTGTCGGAGGCCTATGCCGTGTGGCGGCCCGGACCGCACAACGTGCTGGTGGACGGCCTGCTCCATGCGGTACGCCAGGCGCGGCCTGCCGAAGCGGTCGGCGCGGGCCTGCGGGGCGGTGCGGGGCAAAGACACGATTCGTTGCAATGAGGTCGAACACTGTTTTTAAATACAGCTAAGATGGATTTCAGGCCCCCGCCGGTGGCCCCCACCTATCGCCCCCCATCGCAGCGCTTGCTCCCTCACCATGACCTCGGCCGCCGCTCCCGCCATTGCCCAGATCGCTGCCAGCGCGGTGTCGCCCGCTGCCGCTTCGCCGCTGGTCTTCGGCTGGCTCAGCGTGCCGTTGCTGACAGCGGTGATCCTCGCGTGCTCGGCCACGGTCGCCTTCGTCGGCCTGTCCTTCACGTTGCTGGCCTCGCGCGCCGACACCTTCCGCAACCTGCGCGTGGGCTTCAATGCCTTGCGTGCGTCCATGCCCGCGCGGTTCTGGACCTTGACCGAGATGCCTGAACCCGCGCAATTCGCGCAGCTGGTGAAGTACTGGCAGTACGCCTTCGACGAGTGGGTCATCACGCGCGAGCTGAACCCCCTGGTGTTCGGCCGGCTCTGGCGCGCCTACTACCGCGACGTGATCCGCGTCTCGTGCAAAAGCCCGGTGATGGTGGCCGCGCTGTTCCAGGCAGCAGAGGGCGCCACGGCGGCGGTCGACTTCAAGTTCATCGCGCTGGTGCTGGGGCCGCGCTTCACCGAACCCGCCGTGCTGGCGCGCGCCAAGGAGCTGGCGCAGCAGCACCGCATCGCAGTGCCTGCAGGCTGCCCGTAGCCGAAGCGCTGGCGCTCAGGTGCTGCCGCGCAGGCCCCCCAACCGCGCACCGAGGATCTGGCCCGCCCCGTCCATGAGGCGGTCCAGCAGCGCCTGCACCGTGGCCATGGTCCCGCTCATCAGGCCGCGAGCTGCAGGATCTCCAGCACGTCGGCCGGCTCGGTGATGCGCCGCGCATTGCCGCGCGTGAAGATCTCGCCCATGCTGATGCGCGCGATGTTGTCGAACTGCTCGGCCTGCACCCCCACGGCGCGCAGGTTGCCGGGCAGGCCCAGCTGCGCCACCAGGTCGGCGAAGGCATCGCCGGCCGGCACGCCGGGCCGGCCCAGCGCCTCGGCCAGCAGGCGCTGGCGCTCGGCCGTTGACGGCGCGCTCCAGCGCAGCACGGCGGGCATCAGCACCGGCGTGCAGAAGTAGTGCGGCACGCCGCAGGTGCCGCCCAGCACATGGCCGATGGCGTGGCTGGGGCCCATCATCACGCCGCCGAACACGCTGCGGCTGGACAGCCCGTACGAGCACAGCCACGACGCGATCTGGCAGGCCGCGCGCAGCTCCAGGTTGCCGGGGTCGGCCTGCCACTGCGGCAGCAGCGCGGCCATGCGGCGGATGCCTTCGAGCACCACGGTGTCCGACAGCGGCGTGGGCGAGATGGACAGCAGCGCCTCGATGGCGTGGTCCAGCGCGCGCGTGGCCGAGCCCAGCCACAGGTGGGCCGGCGTGTGCACCGTCAGCGCCGGGTCCAGCACCACCATGCGCGGCATCATGTGGGCGTGGAAGAAGGTCTGCTTGTGGTGGTGGCGCTCGTCCGTCACCAGGCAGCCGGCGTTGAACTCGCCGCCGTTGAGCGTGCTGGGCACGGCGACCATGCGCACCTGCGGGCCTTCGAAGCTCGGCCGCACGATGCGGCCCTCGGGGCTGAGCTTGGTCTCGAACGCGTCCAGGCCCTGCAGGTGCTCGTCGGTGAAGCCGTGGCGCAGGCACAGCGTGACCATCTTGGCCCCGTCGATGACCGAGCCGCCGCCCACGGCCACGACCAGGTCGGCCCCCACCTCCTGCGCCGCCTGCGCGGCACGCGCCACGCCGCGGCGCGTGGTGTGCTGGGGCATGCCGTCGAAGGTGCCGGCATGGCGCTCGCCCAGCGCCGCGGCGATGCCGCGCACCACGTCGGTGGTGGTGTTCAGCGTGCGGCTGGCCATGATGAACACGCGCCGCGCGCCGGCGCGCTCGGCCTCGGTCACGATGGCCTCGGCCGCGGGGCGGCCGAAGTGCACGCGCTCGATGGCGGGAAAGCTGTGGGCGCCGACGGCGGCTGGGATGGGCTGCATGGTGGTCTCCGATGAGGGTGGTTGGGCGGGCCTGCAATGCACCCCTCTTGTTCTGCACTGCAGTCGGTCGTTCCGGTCGGTGCCATTCTGAGCAGCAAGCGGCGAAAATGGCAGCATGGCCACCCGATCAAAAACTGCAGTGCAGAACACCCAGGTCCCTGCCGCCCCCACCACGCGCGACCCGCAGGACCGCCACTTCGTCACCGCGCTCGCGCGTGGCCTCAAGGTGCTGAGCTGCTTCAAGTCGGGCGAGGAGCGCCTGGGCAACCAGGAGCTGGCCCAGCGCTGCAAGCTGCCCAAGTCCACCGTCACGCGCCTCACCCACACGCTGACGCGGCTGGACTACCTGCACCACATTGAGGAGTCGGGCCGCTACCGCCTGGGCGTGGCGGCGCTGGCGCTCGGCGGCACCACGCTGGCGCGGCTGGACGTCAAGGAGGTCAGCCGGCCCCTGATGCAGGCGCTGGCCAACGCCACCAGCACCCTGGTCTCACTGGGCACGCGCGACGACCTGGCCATGCTCTACATCGAGAACTGCCGCGGCTACTCGCTCGTGACGCTGCGGCTGGAGATCGGCTCGCGCATCCCGCTGGCCTCCACGGCCATGGGCCGGGCCTTCCTGGCCGGTGCCGAGCCGGCGCTGCGCCAGGGGCTGGAAGACCGCCTGCGCGCGCTCGACCCGCTGCAGTGGCCGCGCCTGCAAAAGGGCATCGACCAGGCCGCAGCCGACATCGCCGCCCACGGCTACTGCAGTTCGTTCGGCGACTGGCATGCCGAGATCCACGCCATCGCCGTGCCGCTGCGCACCGGCCAGGGCCTGCCGCCCATGGTGGTCAACGCCGCCTGCCCGGCCACGGCGACCTCGGCCGAGATGCTCACGCGGCTGGTGCAGCCGCGGCTGATCGAGACGGTCCGGGCGATCGAGGCGCGGTTGGAGCTTGAAGGTCGGCTGCTGCCTGCATATATTATTCGTCGAACTATTCACGAATAATTCTTCAACATGGCTGCAGGACGGCATCCACCGGCGCTCCAGGACCGCACGCGGGCGCTCGAAGCGCTGCTGCGCGACGAGCCGCTGTCCGCGCAAGCGCTGGGCGCGGCTCTCGGCATCAGCCAGCCCACGCTGTCGCGCACGCTGCAGGCAGCGCCTGAACTATTCACGCAGTTCCGCATTCCCGGTGAGCGCACGCCGCGATACGCGCGCCTGCGCGCCCTGCCCGGAGGACTGCTGCCGCGCCAGACCGTCTACCGCGTCACGGCCACGGGCGCGATCGAGCCGTTCGCCCAGGTGGAATTCCTGGGCGGCGGCGCGACGCTGGAGCGCGGGACGCGCAGCAGGACCCGGCTGTACGGCGGCCTGCCGCCCTACATGGCCTTCTCCGCGCCGTCCGGCTTCCTGGGCCGCCAGGTGGCGCAATCCGTCGCGTCGCTGCTGCACCTGCCGCTGAGCCTCAGGGACTGGAGCGACGACCACCGCATCGCCTATCTGTTCACCCGGGGACTGAACCTGGCGGGCAACCTGGTCTATGGCGACCTGTCGCTGCAGCTGGAGATGGATCTGCGCCAGGCCGAGGCCACGCCGGCCCGGGACAAGCTGGCGCACTACGTGGCCATGGCCAGCGCGCTCAAGGAGGCTTCGTTCGGCTCCAGCGCCGGCGGCGAACAGCCGAAGTTCCTGGGCGTGGTGCAGGACGCCGGCCATGTGATCGTCAAGTTCGCGCGCAAGGG
The DNA here is from genome assembly GCF_003337555.1 of Pseudorhodoferax soli. Taxonomy (GTDB): domain Bacteria; phylum Pseudomonadota; class Gammaproteobacteria; order Burkholderiales; family Burkholderiaceae_C; genus Pseudorhodoferax; species Pseudorhodoferax soli. The sequence continues at coordinate 531,216 of NZ_QPJK01000004.1, forward strand.
CAGCCGCATGGCAGACCTGTTGCCCCTGGAGCACCTGGCCCTGCGCGCACTGGCCGAAGTGGATGTGCCTGCGGCAGCGTCGGAACTGCTGGCGTCAGGCGACCATGTGTTCCTGGAGGTGCGCCGCTTCGACCGGATCGGGCTGCACGGCCGCATCGGCATGTTGTCCGCAGGGTCGGTCGACGATGAATTCTTCGGCGCACGCGACACCTGGTCGGAGTTCGCAGCGCGCTGCGAGCTGGCCGGCTTCCTGTCCGCGGACGATGCGCGGCGCATCGACGTCATGGCCGCCTTCAGCGAACTGATCGGCAACGGAGACCGGCACTTCGAGAACATCTCGCTGCTGATCGGCGAGGATGGCGAATACCAGGGCGTGGCGCCGGCCTACGACATCCTGCCGATGCGCTACGCCCCCATCGGCGCAGGCGTGGACCCGGACCTGCTGCCCATCGCACCACGCATCGGCAGCATCGGCGCCAAGCCCGCGGTGTGGGCCCGCGCAGCGCTGGCGGCCGAGCGCTTCTGGACCGCCGCGCAGCACGCCGCCCTGCCCGTCACCATCCCGCCCGCGTTCCGCACGCTGGCAGCGCGCAACCTGGCCGTGGCGCAGGCGTTCGTGGCGCCCTTGCTGCCGGCGCGCGCCACGCCGTAGCGCACTGCGCGGGCAATCAGCCGCGCTGGCGCACGATCTCTTCCTCGACCTCGCGCAGCCGGTCCTTGCCGAAGAAGAGTTCGTCGCCGACGAAGAAGCTCGGCGAGCCGAAGGCGCCGCGCGCGTGCGCCTCGTTGGTGTTGGCCAGCAGCTGGGCCTTCACGTCGGCGTCCTGCGCCGTGGCGAGCAGTTGCGCGGCCGGCAGGCCGGCTTCCTCCAGCGTGGCGGTCACGACGGCGGGCTGCCCCATGTCCAGGCCGCGCTCCCACATGGCCACATAGACCGCCTCCACATAGGGCGCGAAGCAGCCGAGCTTGTGCGCCGCCACCGCGCCGCGCATGAGCTGCAGCGTGTTGATCGGAAAGAAGGGGTTGAAGCGGTAGTTGCCGAGGCTGTGCCGGGCGACGAAGCGGTCGACCTCCATCCGCTCGTAGGCGCGTTTGTTGGGGATGTCGGCGAAGGCCTCGGCCGGCGAGCGGTTGTTGCAGAGCTTGAACAGCCCGCCCAGCAGGATGGGCACGTAGTCGAAGCGCACGCCGGTGCGCGCCTCGATGGCGGGAATGACCCGGTGGGACAGGTAGGCGTTGGGGCTGCCGAAATCGAACAGGAACTGGACGTTGGGGGCGGTCATGCGGTGTCTCCTTGCAGACGGTTCTTCGTTCACCAGGCTTCCAGCCAGGGCCGCAGCTCCAACTCGTGCGTCCAGGCATTGCGTGGCTGCTGGTGCAGCTGCCAATAGGCCTCGGCGATGCTCTCGGGGTCGACGATACCCTGTTGGTCCTTCAGCGCGTAGCGCTCGGGGAAGGTGGTGCGGATGAACTCGGTGTCGATGGCGCCGTCGATGACCGGGTGGGCCACATGGATGCCCTTGGGCCCCAGCTCGCGGGCCATGCTCTGCGCCAGCGCGCGCAGTGCGGCCTTGGCCCCGGCAAAGGCCGCATAGCCGTCGCGCCCGCGCAGGCTGGCCGTGGCCCCGGTGAAGATGATGCTGCCGCGCCCGCGCGGCAGCATGGCCTTGGCCACCTCTCGGCCCATCAGGAAGCCGCCGAAGCAGGCCATCTCCCAGACCTTGAAGTACACGCGGGCCGTGGTCTCGGTGATGGGAAAGCGCACGTTGGCGCCGATGTTGAACACCGCCGCCTCGATGGGCGCGATCTCGGCCTCGATCTTCTGCACCAGGGCCACCATCTCCTCTTCCTTGCGCGCGTCGCTGCCAAAGGCGTGGGCCTTGCCGCCCTCGGCCTCGATCTGCGCCACCAACGGCGCGAGCTTGTCGGCGCTGCGCCGCGTCACGCAGGCGATGTAGCCCTCGCGCGCGAAACGCCGGGCGATGGCGCCGCCGGTGGCATCGCCGGCGCCGATCACCAGGACGGCCTTGGGGGTGGGGGTTGTCATGCGGTCTCCTTCAATGGTTCGGGGGGTCACAGCACCGGCGGCACGCCGCCCTGCGCCGGCTGCTGGGCCAGTGTCTTGAGCACGTTCTTGAGCACCTTGCCGGTGGGCGCGGCCGGCAGCGCCGGCAGGAAGCGGATCTCGCTGGGCAGCTTGTAGGGCGAGAGGCGCTCGCGCAGGTGGCGGCGCAGGCCGTCCTCGTCGAGCGCCGCGCCGCCCTGGGTCTCGACGAAGGCGACCACTTCCTCGTTGTGTTCCACGGTGCGCCCGACCACGGCGGACTGCACGACCTGCGGGAAGGCGTTGATGGCCTGCTCCACCTCGACCGGGTAGACGTTGAAGCCGGAGCGGATGATGAGCTCGCGCGTGCGGCCGGCGATGTGCAGCGCCCCATCGTCCGTGCGCCGGGCCAGGTCGCCGGTGTTGAACCAGCCTTCGGCGTCGACGGCGGCGCGCGTCTGCTCCGGGTTGCGGTAGTAGCCGCGCATCACGTTGGGCCCGCGCACGTGCAACTCGCCGACCTCGCCGGGCGGCACGGGCTGGCCTGCGCGGTCGAGCAGCCGCACCTGCACGCCGGGCACCGGCGGGCCCACGGCGCAATCGGCGCGCGGCGCATCGACGGGCGTCTGCGCCACCGTGGGCGCGGTCTCGGTCAGGCCGTAGCCGTTGTGCAGCGGCAGGCCGAACACGCGCTCCACGTCGGCCTTCAGGCTGGTGGTGAGCGGCGAGCCCGACACGCCGATGAAGCGCAGCCGCGGCGCCGCCAGCGGCCGGCCCTGGCGCAGCTCCAGCAGCCGCGCGAACATGGCCGGCACGCCCATGAAGACGGTGGCGCCCTGCTGCTCCAGCGCGTCGGCCAGCGCCTGCGGCGTGAAGCGCGGCTCCAGCAGCAGTGCCGCGCCGCTGGCCATGCTGCCGAGGAACTGGATCGACAGGCCGACCACATGCGCCATGGGCAGCACGCCGTACAGCAGGTCGCCCGGGCCGAAGCGCCGCTGCGTGCGCAGCGTGTTGGCCGCGAACAGCAGGTTGGCGTGGCTCAGCATCACGCCCTTGGGCGCCCCCGAGGTGCCGGAGGTGTAGATCATGGCGGCTACCTGTTCGGCCGCGTCCGCCGCGCTGGGCTCGGGCTGCACCGCATCGGCCAGCGGGCCCAGCAGCAGCCCGTCGAGCCCGGGCCAGTCCACGGCCGCGGCGCCATGGCGCTCGGCATGGCGGGCCGCGTCGGCCGAGACATGCGCGGTGTAGAGCACGCGCCGCGCGCCGGAGTGGGCGATGAACTCGTCGATCTCGCGCGGCGACAGGCGCGCGTTGACGATGGCCGGCCAGGCATCCAGCCGGCTCAGCGCGAGCACCAGCACGCACAGCGCGACGCAGTTCTCACCGACCAGCAGCACACGGTCGCCAGCGCGCACGCCGGCGGCCTGCAGCGCGGCGGCCGTGGCCAGGCCGGCGCCGTCGAGCGCGGCATAGCCGAGGGCGGTGTGGGCGTCGCGCACGGCCGGCGCGTCGGGCTGGGTGCGGACCCAGGGGTCCAGCAGCTCATGGATGCGCCGGGGCGGCGCCGTGGTCGTTTGCGTCAAGCCTGTCTCCTGTGCGGGACGCCGTGCAGCGTCCTCTGCGCAGGATGGTAGGGCGCAAGCCGGCCCGTGAGGGCTTGCGCAGGCCTGGTGCGCCCAAGTTCAAAACTGCATGGTGGAACGGCAGCCTGCAGGCGCTGGCCTCTCAATCAGGCTGCGCCCGGATCTCCTGCGAGCGCTTGGCCAGCTCGTGCCGCAGCTGCTTGCGCTCCTGCGCCTGGGCATGGCGGCGGCGCTCGTCGGGCGAGAACGGCCGCAGCGGCGCCACCGCCACCGGCTTGCGCTCCTCGTCCACGGCCACCATCGTGAAGAAGCAGCTGTTCACATGGCGCGAGGCCTGGGTGCGGATGTTCTCGGCGATGACCTTGATGCCGATCTCCATCGACGAGGTGCCCGTGTAGTTGACCGAGGCCAGGAAGGTGACGAGTTCGCCGACCAGGATGGGCTCGCGGAACATCACCTGGTCGACCGACAGCGTGACCACGTAGCAGCCCGAGTAGCGCGCCGCGCAGGCGTAGGCCACCTGGTCCAGCAGCTTCAAGATGGTGCCGCCGTGCACGTTGCCCGAGAAGTTGGCCGTGTCCGGCGTCATGAGCACGGTCATCGTGAGCTGGTGGGCGGGCATGTCCAAGGCGGATCTCCGGTCGGTGGGGGCGCCGATTGTCACGCGAAAGCCATGCCAGTCCGCGCTCGGCGTCGGCCCGCGACTACAGGGGCTCGCGCCGCTGGCCGGGCGCCAGCGCCTCGCTGCCCTGCCAAGCTGGAGCTTTGCCCAACCCCGGAGACGCCATGACAGACCCCGCCCCCGCCAAGCCCCAGAAAGCTCCTCAGGAAGAGCCCGAGCTGCGCCAGGAAGAGTCCGTGCCCAGCGACGGCAAGGACACCAAGGGCGAGAAGATGATGGAGGAATTGGGCCGCGACAAGCCCGGCAAGCCGCTGGCGCCCGACGACGCGCGCGGCTAGCGACTGCCTCATGCCGCTTCGGCGTGCAGCCCTTGCGCGTGGAGCCCCTGCGCGTGCAGCCCTTCCTTGAGCGGCTGGAAACTGTCGGCCGTGGCGATCGGCCAGTAGTAGCGGAACACGTTGTGCAGCTGGTCGACCGGCCCCAGCAGTGCGCCGGGGGCCACGCGCATGATCAGGTTGGACAGCAGGCGCACCTCGGTGTCGGAGATGCGCCGCACGATGTGGTGCGCGGTGATCTGCTGCGGGTGCTCCAGCCCTGCGGCCTGCACCAGTTCCTGCAGTGCATGCAACGTGCTGCGGTGGAAGTTGTGCACGCGCTCGGCCTTGGCCGGCACCACCAGCGCCTGCTGGCGCACCGGGTCCTGCGTGGTGACGCCCGTGGGGCAGTGGCCGGTGTGGCAGGCCTGGGCCTGGATGCAGCCCAGCGCCATCATGAAGCCGCGGCCCGCGTTGCACCAGTCGGCCCCCAGCGCCATCATGCGCGCCACGTCGAACGCCGTGATCACCTTGCCGGCGCAGCCGACCTTGATGCGCTGGCGCAGGTTCACGCCGACCAGCGTGTTGTGCACCATGAGCAGCCCCTCCTGCAGCGGCGCGCCCACGTGGTCGCTGAACTCCACGGGCGCCGCGCCGGTGCCGCCCTCGGCCCCGTCGACGACGATGAAGTCCGGCGTGATGCCGGTCTGCAGCATGGCCTTGACGATGGCGAACCACTCCCATGGGTGCCCCAGGCAGAACTTGAAGCCCACCGGCTTGCCGCCCGACAGGCGCCGCAGCTCGGCGACGAAGCGCATCATCTCCAGCGGGGTGCTGAAGGCGCTGTGCGAGGACGGCGAGATGCAGTCGATGCCCACAGGCACGCCACGCGCCGCGGCGATCTCCATCGTCACCTTGGGCCCGGGGAGCACGCCGCCGTGCCCGGGCTTGGCGCCCTGGCTCAGCTTGATCTCCACCATCTTGACCTGTGGGTCGGTGGCGTTGGCGGCAAAGCGCTCGGCGCTGAAGCTGCCGTCGTCGTTGCGGCAGCCGAAGTAGCCCGAGCCGATCTCCCAGATCAGGTCGCCGCCGTGCACGCGGTGGTGCTGCGAGATGGAGCCCTCGCCCGTGTCGTGCGCGAAGCCGCCGAGCTTGGCACCGCGGTTCAGCGCCAGGATGGCATTGGCCGACAACGCGCCGAAGCTCATGGCCGAGATGTTGAACACGCTGGCGCTGTAGGGCTGGGTGCAGGGGTGGGTGTGGGCCGGGGCGCCGGTGTCGCCGATGTCCACCCGGAAGTCGTGGCCGGCCAGCCGCGTCGGCTGCATCGAGTGGTTGATCCACTCGTAGCCGAGCAGGCTCACATCCAGGTGGGTGCCGAAGGGCCGGTTGTCGGGGTCGCCCTTGGCGCGCTGGTAGACCAGTGAGCGCTGCGCGCGCGAGAACGGCGCGGCTTCGGCGTCGCTCTCGATGAAGTACTGGCGGATCTCCGGCCGGATGAACTCCAGCAGGAAGCGCATGTGGCCGATCACCGGGTAGTTGCGCAGGATGGCGTGGCGCGTCTGGCGCAGGTCGTGCACGCCGGTTCCGCTGAGCACCGCGAACACCAGCAGCGCCAGCCATGCCGGCCAGGCCGTGGGCGTCAGCGCCACCGCGACCGCGCTGGCCGCCAGGCCCGCCAGGCACAGCGCGAAGCTGCTGTAACGCATCGGGAAGAGGGATGGCGTGGTCGGTCGCATGGAGCTCTCTGATGGATTGTTGTACGGCGGCAAGCCGGCGCAGTGCACCATGATCGCAGCAGACGGACAAGCCGGAATGACACTGCCCCATGCCGTAGCATCGACCGATGCGTTTCCTTGCCAAGAGCCTTGCCACCCTGCTGCTGGCCGCCGCCGTCATCCTGCCCCTCGGCGTGGTCGGCCTGCTGGTGCTGGCCTGGTACTGCACCGACCACCAGCCCAGCGTGGTCCGCCTGGCCGTGACCACGCCGGCCGACGTGGCGCGCGCGCTGCGCCTGGCCGAACGCAACGATCCACGCAGGGCGCCGCAAGGCGTGCTGCGCACCATCACGCTGACGCAGGAAGAGCTCGACCTGCTGCTGCCGCAGCTGGCCGCGCACGCAGCCCGCGGCCAGGCCGTGGCCGAGCTGCAGGACGGCCGCGCCCGCGTGCAGCTCAGCCTGCCGCTGCCCAGCAGTCCGTTCGGCTCCTGGCTCAACGTGCAAGGGCAGCTGGTGCAGACCGAGGGCCTGCCGCGGGTGCAGGCGCTGCGGCTGGGCCGGCTGGAAGTGCCGCAGCCCATCGCCGACTGGCTGCTCGCGCGCGGGATGGCCTGGCTGCAGCAGAACCCCGGGCTCGGCACCGCGGCCGATGCGGTGCAGCGGGTGCAGATCACGCCGCAGGCCCTGAGCGTGGTCTACGCATGGCACGACGGCCTGCCCGGCCCGCTGCAGGCTGCCCTGCTCCCCCCCGAGGAAGTGCAACGCCTGCGCGCCCAGCAGCAGCGGCTGGCGCAGCTGGTGGACGCACCGCAGCCGCAAGGCGTGGCATTGCACGAACTGCTGCAGCCGCTGCTGGCCCTGGCCGGCGAACGCGCCGGCGGCACCAAGGCCACGCCCGAAGAACGCGCGCAGGAGCAGCGCGCCGCGCTGCTGGTGCTGGCCTTCTACGTCAACGGCAAAGGGCTGGCGGCCATTGCGCCCGCGGCGGCCGACGGCCCGGCGCCGCGGCCGCAGCGCGTGCAGCTGGCCGGCCGCGGCGACCTGGCCCAGCACTTCAGCGTGTCGGCCGCGCTGGCGGCCGTGGCCGGCACGCCGCTGGCCGACGCCGTGGGGCTCTACAAGGAACTGGACGATGCGGGCGCGGGCGGCAGCGGCTTCTCGTTCGTGGACCTGGCGGCCGACCGGGCCGGCGCGCGCCTGGGCGCGCTGGCGGTCGGCCCGGCCGCGGCGCAGGAGCGGCTGCAGCGCCGCGTGGCCGCCGGCCTGACCGAGCAGGACCTGCTGCCCAGCGTGCGCGACCTGCCCGAGTTCCTGCCGCAGCCGATGTTCCAGAAGCGCTATGGCGAGCCCGGCAGCCCGGCCTACAAGCGCATGCAGGCCGACATCGAGCGGCGCATCGGCGCGCTGGCCCTGTACCGCTGAGCCGCCGCTACATCGCGCTCGGCAGGCCGCCCAGGCGCAGGAACAGCGACAGCTGGCGCACATCGGCCTTGCGCGCCGCCGGCAGCGCGCGAAAGCGCTGCTTCAACTGCGACGCGACACTGGCCGGCCCCATGGCCACGGGGCTGCGCAGCACCACCGTGAACGGGCTCACGGCCGTCGCGTAGATCTGCGCCCGGCCGGCCAGGTGCCGCTGCGCCACGCGCTCGAAGTCCTGCAGCGTGAAGGCCGCGTGCAGCGAGTGGATGTAGTCGTCGATCAGCGCGCGGCTCTCGCCGGCGGCGGCGCGGCTCACGAAGTAGCGGATCGACTCGGCGCTGCGCAGCCGGCCGAAGTCGTTGAAGTACACCGTGCCCTGCGGCTTGAGCACGCGTGCCACCTGCGCGAACGCGCGGTCCAGCGCGTCCTCGTCGGGCAGATGGTGGAAGGCCATGGAAGAGACGGCCAGGTCGACGCTCTGGTCGGCGATGCCGGCCAAGGTGGTCATGTCCTCGCACTGCAGCGTGGCATTGGCGATGCCGCGCGCGTGGAAGGCCTGCGCCGCGCGCTCCAGCATGGGCTGGGACAGGTCGGCACCGATGAAGCGCGCGCCCGGGTTCAGCTCGGCCAACTGGCCGAGCAGGTTGCCGGGGCCGCACCCCAGGTCCAGCACCGTGCCGCCGGGCGGCACCATGCGGCACATCTGCGCCAGGTGGTAGAGGTAGGCGCCCGACAGCGCGCCGTTCTCGCGGCCGCCATTGGCATAGGCGGCCACGGCGTCCTCTTCCTCCATGGCCTGGGTGGGCTCGGGCGTGCGGGCCAGAGGCTCGCGCAGCGTGAGCTCCCGGATCACGGTCTTCAGCAGTTCTGGCATGAGCATGGCGGGCCTCCGGTCGCTGTGGGGTGGTGGATTTGCGTTGTGCGACCGGGGCGGATTGTGCGGTAGCGGGGGGCTGCCGCGATGCTCGAAGCGCTTGGACGAACCCATCCCGCCTCGGCATGAGGGCATCGCCGGCAACGCGGTACCGGCCACAGAATCGCCGCTCGACCGATTCCCCGCGTGCCTCCATGAACGACACCTCCCCCACCGGCTTTCGCCCCGACACCCAGGCCCCTGGCCCAGGGGTCGCGCTGAGCGTGGCCATCGCCCGGCCACCCGAGGCCATCGCGGCCCAGATCGCCGGCGTGCAGGCCGTCCTGCAACGCCAGCTCGGTGGGCACCTGCGCGCCATCCACCTGTACGGCTCGGCGATCGATGGCGGGCTCAAGCCCTGCAGCGACATCGACCGCATGGTGGCCGTGGCCGCACCGCTGCCGCCGGACGTGCGGCACGCGCTGCTGCACGCGCGGGTGGCCGCGACCATCCTTTTCTGCAAACACGCCGTGCTGCGCCCACTCGCCCCCGAACCCAGGCCGCCCGCATGACCACCCTGCTCGACGAACTCCAGGCGCTCGAAACCGAGCTGCACCATCCCGGCCACCGCTGCACGCCCGCGCGGCTGGAGCGGCTGCTCCATGCCGATTTCCACGAGGTCGGCCGCTCCGGGCTGGCCTACGACCGCGCCACCGTGCTGGCCTGGCTCACGCGCCAGGCCGACCGGCCCGATGTGGTGTCGGACGCTTTTCGCATGGAGCGTCTGGCGCCAGACATGGCGCTGCTGCACTTTCGCTCCGTGCTGCGCGACGCCGGCGGGCCCACGCAGCACACGCTGCGCATGTCGCTGTGGATGCAGACCACGGCCGGCTGGCAGCTGCGCTACCACCAGGGCACGCCGGCCGCGCAAGCCTGGTAGCGCCGCACTCCCCGCGCGCCATGGACTCCATCGCCCCGCACGCCGGCATCCACCTGCAACGCGCGCCGGCTGGCCGGGCGTTCAGGCCAGCGCCGATGCCGGGCCGAAGAACTCGTAGCGCGCCTGCGCGGCCGGCACGCCCAGGGCCTGCAGGTCGCGTTGCAGCTGCGCCATGAAGGGCTTGGGGCCCAGGAAGTAGGCGTCCAGGTCGCGGTCCGCGGGCAGCCAGTCCTGCAGCCGGGCACGGTCGAGCCGGCCCGTGGCATGCGCGGTGGGGCCGGCGCCGGCCTGCTCCTCGTGGCAGTAGAAGACCTGCAGGCGCGGGTGCCGGGCAGCCTGGGCGTCCACATGGGCGCGGAAGGCGTGCACGTCGGCGTTGCGCGCGCAATGGATGAAGTGCACGGGCCGCTGGCCCGGGGCGGCCAATGCGGCGTCCAGCATGGCCAGCGTCGGCGTGATGCCGACGCCGCCGCTGATCAGCACCAGCGGCTTGTCGCCCGCGGCCAGCGTGAACGCGCCGGCCGGCGGGAAGACATCGAGCAGGTCGCCTTCCTGCACGCGGTCGTGCAGGTGGTTGGAGGCCAGGCCACCAGGTTCGCGCTTGACGCTGATGCGGTACTGCCGGCCATCGGGCGCGGCCGACAGCGAGTAGTTGCGGCGGATTTCCTGGCCGCCCACGACCAGGCGCAGCCCCAGGAACTGGCCGGGGTGGAAGTCCAGCAGCGCCCCGCCATCGGCCGGCACCAGGTGGAAGGAGGTGATTTCGGCGCTCTCGCGCTGCCTCGATGCCACGCGGAAGGCGCGCGCGCCGCGCCAGCCGCCCGGCGCCTGGGCGTTGTCGGCATAGGCTGCGGCCTCGGCGCCGATCAACAGCTTGGCCAGTTGGCCGTAGGCCGCGGCCCAGGCCTCGATCACGGCATCGGTGGCGATCTCGGCGCCCAGCACCTCGCGGATCGCCTGCAACAGGCTGTCGCCCACCATGGGGTAGTGCTCGGGCTGCACCTGCAGCGCCACATGCTTCTGCACGATCTGCTGCGCCAGCGGCCCCAGGGCTTCGAGCCGGTCGATGTTTTTGGCGTACATCAGCACGCCGTTGGCCAGCGCGCGCGGCTGGTCGCCGCTGGCCTGGTGGGCCTGGTTGAACAGGGGCCGCACCTCGAGATGGTCGCGGAACAGCAGCTGGTAGAAGTGCGTGGTCAACGCCTCGCCGCCGGTTTCCAGCAGGGGCACGGTGCTCTTGACGATGTCGCGTTGCGCAGGGGTCAGCATGGGGGACTCGATTGGTGGATGACCCGCATGCACAGGCAGCGTTCGTGCCAGGGAAAAAATCCTTGCGCTGCAACGGCTTGCCGAGCCTCAGGTCAAAATGACGCAGCTTGAAAACCGGTCTTGATGACCTCTTTCGGGACATGATGACTCCCCAATCCCTGCTCGCCGCCATGCTGCCGCTGGTGGCCGACCTGGCACGCCAGATCCCGCCGTCCGAGCGCTACCGCCGCCTGCTCGACGCGGTGCGCCGGCTGCTGCCGGCCGATGCCGTGGCGCTGCTGCGCCTCGATGGCGACGCCCTGGTTCCGCTGGCCGTGGACGGGCTGGCGCCCGACACGCTGGGCCGGCGCTTCCTGGTCGGCCAGCACCCGCGCCTGCAGGCGCTGCTGCAGGCCGAGGAGCCACTGCGCTTCGCGCCCGACTGCGGCCTGCCCGACCCCTACGACGGCCTGGTCGAGCATGTGCACGGCCACCTGCCCGTGCACGACTGCATGGGCTGCGCCCTGCGCGTGCAGGACCGCACCTGGGGGCTCATGACGCTGGATGCGCTGGCGCTGTCGCGCTTCGAGGCGGTGGACATGCAAACCCTGCAGAGCCTGGCGGACCTGGCCGCCGCCACCGTGGCCGCGGCGGAGCGCATGGACGATCTCGCGCTGCGTGCCGAGGAGGCCCAGCGCCGGGCCGAGCAATACCGCCGCGCGGCCGGCCGCGAACGCACGCGCCGGCTCGTGGGCCGCAGCGCCGCGCACCGCGCGCTGCTGCGCGAGATCGCGCTGGTCGGCCCCAGCGACCTGACCGTGCTGGTGGGCGGTGAGACCGGCGTGGGCAAGGAACTCGTCGTGCAGGCCCTGCATGCCGCCTCACCGCGCGCCGCGCGCCCGCTCGTGAGCCTGAACTGCGCGGCCCTGCCCGAGAACCTGGTCGAGAGCGAGCTGTTCGGCCATGTGCGCGGCGCCTTCTCGGGCGCCGTGGCCGAGCGCCAGGGCAAGTTCGAGCTGGCCGATGGCGGCACGCTGTTCCTCGACGAGGTCGGCGAGCTGCCGCTGGCGGTGCAGGCCAAGCTGCTGCGCGTGCTGCAGAACGGGCAACTGCAGCGCCTGGGCTCGGACCGCGAACACCGTGTGGACGTGCGCCTGGTCGCCGCCACCAACCGCGACCTGGCGGCCGAGGTGCGCGCCGGGCGCTTCCGCGCCGATCTGTACCACCGGCTCGGCGCCTACCCGCTGGCGGTGCCGCCGCTGCGCGAGCGTGGGCGCGATGTGCTGCTGCTCGCCGGCGCCTTCCTGGAGGAGCAGCGCGCCAGCCTCGGGCTGGGCAATGTGCGGCTGGATGCGCAGGCGCAGCAGGCGCTGCTGGCCCATGCCTGGCCGGGCAATGTGCGCGAACTCGAGCATGTGCTGGCGCGCGCGGCGCTGCGCGCGCTGGGCCGGCATGGCCAGCGGCCGCGTGTGCTGAGCGTGGACGCCGAAGACCTCGGCCTGCCGCACGCCCCGGCGGCGTCGCACGCGGCGGCCGCCGCACCGGCCGCACCAGCCACACCGGCCGCACCGGCCGCAGCAGTGGCCGTGGCCGGCCAGCCGCTGCGCCTGCAGGTGGCGTCCTTCGAGCGCCTGGCTATCGAACAGGCCCTGGCCGCACAGCACGGCAACTGGGCTGCCGCGGCGCGCGCGCTGGAGATGGACCGCGCCAATCTCGTGCGGCTGGCGCGCCGCCTGGGCCTGGCGGTGCCGGCGCGCAACGGGCGGCCCGGCGCTGGCCCCGGCCCCGCCGGCCCCGAGCGCTGAAGGCGCGGCGGGCGCACCCGGCTGCCGAACCTACGGGCGCGCCTGCAGCCAGGCGTCGAACTCGGCCACGCCGAGCGGGCGGGCGAAGTGGTAGCCCTGGCCCTTGTCGCACTGCATGGCGGCCAGCATGCCCGCCTGTGCCTCGGTCTCGATGCCCTCGGCCACCGTGCGCAAGGCCAGGCTCTGCGCCACGCGCACGGTGGACTCGACCAGCACCCGGTGGTGCCGGCTGGTTTCCAGCTGGCTGACGAAGGAACGGTCGATCTTCAGCACGTCGACGGGCAGCTGGTGCAGGCTGGCCAGCGACGAATAGCCGGTGCCGAAATCGTCCAGCGCCAGCGTGAGCCCCAGCCGCTTGAGGTCGCGCAGGCGCGTCTGCACCGCGGCATCCTGCGCCGCCATGCTCTCCGTCACCTCCAGCTGCAGCTGGCCGGGCCGCATGCCGGTGGCTTCGATGATGGCGGCCACATCGTCGACGAGCGAGGGGTGCGGCAGCTGTCCGCGCGACAGGTTCACCGCCATCAGCGCCGGTGCGCGCGTGCCGTGCTGGCGCTGCCAGCGCATGAACTGCCGGCAGGCCTCGCGCAGCACGAAGGCCCCCACCTCGACGATGAGGCCGGTCTCCTCCGCGATGCCGATGAAGTCGACCGGGGACACCAGGCCGCGCACCGGGTGCCGCCAGCGCACCAGCGCCTCGACGGCTTCGACACGGCCGTTGCGCAACGACACCACGGGCTGGTAGACCACGAACAGCTCGTCGGCATGCACGGCACGCCGCAGCTCGTTCTCGGTGGCGCTGCGCTGGCGTGCCTGCTCGCGCAGCGCGTGCGCGAACTCCATCGCACGGTTGCCGCCTGCGCGCTTGGCCGCCACCATGGCCAGCCGTGCGTGGTACAGCAGGTCGCCCACGGTCTGCGCCTGTTCTGCCGCGTAGGCGATGCCGATGCTGGCCTGGCAACGCAGCGCCTGGCCGTCCAGCGTGTACGGTTGTCCGAGCGCCAGCAGCGCCCTGGCCGCCAATGCGCGGGCCGCCTGCGCGCCGGCGCCCGGCTCGGGCTCGAAGGCCACGGCGAACTCGTCGCCGTCGATGCGCGCGACCAGTGCCCGCTGCGTCATCGCCATCTCCAGCGGCGCCGGCACGGTCTCCTGCGGTTCGGCCGGTGCCGCATCCACCAGGGCCTGCAGCCGCCCTGCCAGCTGGGCCAGCACCGCATCGCCCGCGGTCTGGCCGACCGTGTCGTTGACATGCTGGAAGCGGTCGCTGTTGATGAACAGCAGGGCCAGCGGCCGCGCCTGTCCGGCGCCCTGCTCCAGGCGGGCCGCCAGATAGGCGTGCAGCGCCTGCCGGTTGGCCAGGCCGGTCAGCCGGTCGGTCTGGGCCGCGGCATCGACGCGCCGCCGCTGGCGCCGTTCGTCCTGCGTGGCGTCGTGCACCACGGCGGTCAGCCGCGTGCCGTCGGTGCTGAACAGGCTGAGCGCCAGGATGCGCTGGCGCGCCGGGTGCGTTGCAGCCGTGGGGCCGCCGCCCTCGAAACGCAGGCCTTCGCACAGCACGCCGCGCGGGCCGACCGGGCCGGCGGCCAGTCGGCGCACCTGCGGCACCACCTCCTGCAGGACATCGAACAGGTTGCTCAGCACCGCGTGGCGGGCCAGCGGCATGAGCAGCTGTGCGGCCATGGGATTCATCATGCGGATGCGGCCATCGGCATCGGCATCGATGAGGCCCACCGGCGTCTGGTAGAGGAACTGGATCAGCGACTGGAACGCGTCGCTGTCTTCCGGCACCTCGGGCGCTGTGGAGCCCGGCACTAGCGCTGCACCAGCACGTAGCGCCAGCGCAGCGCCGGATCGGCCAGCAGCCGCAGCTTGACGGGTGTCGGGCGCATGCGCAGGGTCAGCACATAGTCGATCGTGTCGTCCAGCGGGCGGCCCTGCTCCGCGGCGTCTTCGAACCGCTGCGCCACGAGAAAGTTGTTCATGCAGGGGGCGACCGACTCGAACAGGTGCTGTCCGACCACCCGCTCGGGCCGCAGCCCGGCGGATGCGGATTCCAGCTGGTTGTAGGTCTGCACGATGCAGTTGGCGTCGAAGCCGATCACGCCGAACGCCAGCCGGTCGATGTCGGTGCTTTCCAGTACCGCGGCGAGGTCCGGCGCGTCCATGGTGCAGGCGTGCCGCACAGCGGGGTGCTCTGTCGACACGCTCATCTGGCGCTGCGTGCGGGATGCCTCCGCGCCGCTCCAACGGGTTTCTCCAGGACCCAGGACGCAAGGCTCCCGGGCATTCGCACTTTCAGCATGCTGTAGCTCCCTCAAAGGCCCCAAGCCTACCGCCGGACACGGGTGTCCGTGCCAGTGGCGCGGAATTCGTGGTGTAGGACGCGGGCATCTCGGACCGTGGCAGCAGCTCCAGGGTGGCGCCGCTCAGCCGACCGCCGGCGCGGGCGGCGGCAGGCCCTGCGCGAAGAAGCGCGCCATCACGAGGTTGCGCTGCGCGATCGTCAGGATGCGCGCCGCCGTCTCGATGCGGTGGTGCGCCAGGTACGAGAAGTAGTAGGGCACGGCCGGCAGCGCGGGCCGCGCGTCCAGCACGCGCAGTGCGCCCGACTCCACATGGGCACGCGCGATGGAGACCGGCAGCACCGCGATGGCGTGGCCCGACAGCACCAGCGCGAGCATCAGCGACAGCGAGTTGCAGCGGCTGTACTCCTCGAACTCGCAGCCGCCCCCGCGCAGCCACTTGGTGACCGAGGTGTTGAGCGTGGAGGGCGGCGGGTTCGAGACGATGCGGCAGGCCAGCGCCTGCTCGGGCAGGAACGGCCCGGGCGGCAGCACGAGGTCGGGCGCGGCCAGCCACTGGTGCTCGGTCCAGCCGATGAAGCTGCTGGCCACCTTGGGCTGCTCGCTCTGGCCGGTGTGCAGCGCCACGTCCAGCTCGCCGTTGTCGATGCGGCGCAGCAGCTCGGCGCCGCCGCCCACCGTGAGGTCCACGCGCAGGCCGGGAAAGCTGTCCTTGAGCTCCTTCAGGATCTGCGGCATGCCGACGATGGCGCAGGACTCGTCCACGCCGATGCGGATCAGCCCGCTGATGCTGTTGCCCTGGTCGAGCCGGGCCATCTCCTGCGCCGAGGCCAGCACGCGCTCGGCATAGACCAGCGCGTTGCGCCCCTGGGGCGTGACCTGCAGGCGCTGGTTGTGCCGCTGGAACAGCTGCAGCGACATCTCCTCCTCCAGGTCCTTGATGCGGTTGGAGACGGCCGGCTGCGTGAGGTTGAGCTGCTTGGCCGCGGCATGCACTGTGCCGAGCCGCGCGGTCCAGACAAAGGCTTCGAGTTGGTGCAGGGTGAATCGCATTGATACAGGCCGCTTATCAAGCTTGCGCACAAATCATCAATATCTCCGGCGGGGGGTTGTGCCTAGCATGACCGCATTGTCATCACTGCGAAACAACGATGAGCTGCATCACCCTCGGGCCCCTGCCGCAAGCGATCGCGCCGCCCCTGCTCTCCCGGCTGCTGCAGGCCGAGCCGGCCACGATCGGCCACTTCCGCGACGACGGCTTCATGGACCCCGGCGTGCGGGCGATCGCCGGTGCGGCACGCCGCGCCGGCACCGCCGTGACGGTGCGCTGCGACGGCCTGGACGGCTCCATCCTGCACCATGCGCTGGGCCAGCTGCGGCCGGGCGATGTCCTCGTGGTGGACCGTGGCGGCGACGCGGCCATCGCCTGCATCGGCGGCGCCAGCGCACTGGCGGCCGCCCTGCGCGGCGCCGCCGGCATCGTCGTCGACGGCCTCGTGACCGACCTGCAGGAGCTGCGCGAGGCCGGCATCGCGGTCTGGGCGCGCGGCCTGGCCGCGCGCACCACGCGCGCCATCGGCCGCAGCGGCAGCTTCTGCGCGCCGGTGCAATGCGGTGGCGTCACGGTGCACGCCGGAGACGCCATCCTGGCCGACGAGAACGGCGTGCTGGTGCTGCCGCCGGCCGACATCGAGGAGGCCACCCACCGCGCCCTGGAACTGCAACGCCGGGAGATCGACACGCTGGCCCGGCTGCGCCGGGGCGAGCCCTATCCGCAGATCCTCGGCACCGTGCTGCACCACGGCCAGGGGGCGTGATCATGCGCCTCGCCGGCCCCGCCACCGCCGCGCTGTTCTGCGCCCCGACCACCCCCCTGCCCTTGTGAGGTTCGCCATGCCTTCCCGACTGCCTTCTCCCAGACGCCTGCTGCTCACCCTGCTGGCCGCCATCGCGCCGCTGGCCATGGCGCAGGACTACCCGAGCAAGCCGGTCAAGCTCATCGTGCCGTTCCCGCCCGGCGGCAGCGTCGACCTGGTCGCGCGGCTGCTCGGCAAGAGCCTGCAGGAGCAGCTCAGGCAGCCCTTCATCGTGGACAACAAACCGGGGGCCTCGGGCAACATCGGCGCCGAGTTCGTGGCCAAGTCGCCGGCCGACGGCTACACGCTGCTGGTCGGCAGCGCCGGCGTGTTCGCGGCCAACCAGCACCTGTACGCCAAGCCGCCATTCGACCCCGAGAAGGCCTTCGCGCCCATCATGCGCATCGTCGACCAGCCCAATGTTCTGGTCGTGCCCCCGGACTCGCCGGCCAGGAGCGTGCAGGACCTCATCGCGCTGGCCAAGGCGCAGCCCGGCAAGGTCAGCTTCGGCACCGCCAGCGTGGGCTCGGCCCAGCATTTCTCGACCGAGATCTTCATGCAGCAGGCCGGCATCCAGATGCTGCACGTGCCCTACAAGGGCGGTGCGCCGGCCCTGTCCGACCTGATGGGCGGGCAGATCGACATGGTCTTCGACACCTCGCCCACGGCCGTGCCCTTCGTCAAGAGCGGCAAGCTGCGCGCGCTGGCGGTGACGAGCGCGCAGCGCTCGCCGCTGCTGCCCGACGTGCCGACCATGCGCGAGGCCGGATTGCCGAACTTCGAGGTGGTGACCTGGACCGGCATCGCCGCGCCGGCCGGCACGCCGCCCGCCGTGGTCGGTGCGCTCAACGCGGCCATCAAGAAGGCACTGGGCGGGGAACTCGGCCGCCAGCTGGCCGAGACCTCGCTGATCCCGGTGGGCGACACACCGCAGGCGTTCAAGGCCTTCATCCACCAGGACGCGCAGAACTACGCACGCCTCGTGAAGTCGGCCAACATCACGCCGCAGTGATCACCGCGCCAGGTCGAGCGCGTACCGGGCCGGGCCTTGCCCGAGCCGTCGCCGGCCAGCAGCGCGTGTTGGCCAGGCCCGCGGCGCGCGCCGCGGCGGGGGCTGCGGCTGGGTGCGGATGGAGGCGATCGGCACGTCGCGGTTGGTGTCGGGCGCGGCCAGCAGCCTAGGCGCCGAAGCGCAGCTGGTTGGCGGCCAGGTAGGCGTCGCGCGAAGGAGGCAGGTGGGCAGCACAGAGGCGCACGAGCGTCGTGCGGTCGGCGCGCTGCAGCGCCTCGATCATCTGCCAGTGCTCGGCACGCGCCCGTTCGCGGTATTCGGGCGAGACCAGCGAGGCGAAGCGGATCGGGTGCGTCTGGCGCGCGTATTCGGTGATGGCCTGCTGCAGCACCGCGTTGCCGGTCAGCGCGAACAGCGCGCGGTGGAACAGCAGGTTGGCACGGAACACGCGGCGCGGATCCTGCGAGTCGACTGCAGCGTCGTGCTGCTGCTGCACCGCCACCAGCGCCTGCAGCTGCTCGGCCGGCACCGGCAGCGGGATCTGCCGCGCGGCCTCGGTCTCCAGCAGCTCGCGCAGCGCGTACAGCTGGGCCACCTCCTGGGCGGAGAAGTGCCGCACCAGCGCACCGATGTTCTTGCGCCGCTCCAACAGGCCCATGCGGTCCAGCGTGGCCAGGGCCTCGCGCACCACATGGCGCTTGGCGCCGAAGCGCTCGATCAGCTCGTCCTCGACCAGCCGCTCGCGCGGATGCAGGCGGCCGAAGACGATGTCTTCCTCCAGCGTGGCGACGATGGCGGCCAGGTCGTTTGCAGGCGGCGGCGCGGCATCGACAGCGGCCGTGTTGGCATCGGAATCGGGCGAAGGGGCCATCGTCGGCAAGGCGGGTCGGAGCGAACGGGCCCGGATTGTGGCGCAAGCCGCCCGGGCCGCCGGGCCGTCAGGCGGTGGGCGTCTTGCCGCGCCTTTGCGTGGCGCGCAGGAAGTCGAAGTCCACGCCCTGGTCGGCCTGGGTCACGGTCTGCAGGAACAGCTTGCGGTAGCCGCGTTCGGCGGTCGGCTCGACGACCGGGTGCGCCGCCGCCCGGCGCGCCAGTTCCGCGTCGTCGACCAGCAGCTCGATCGCGCGCGCCGCCACGCTCAAGCGGATGCGGTCGCCGCTGCGCACGTGCGCCAGCGGCCCGCCGACCGCGGCCTCGGGCGTCACGTGCAGCACGATGGTGCCGAACGCGGTGCCGCTCATGCGGCCATCGGAGATGCGCACCATGTCCTTCACGCCGGCCTTGGCCAGCTTCTTCGGGATCGGCAGGTAGCCGGCCTCGGGCATGCCGGGCGCACCCTTGGGCCCGATGTTCTTGAGCACCAGGATGTCGTCGGCGTGCACGTCCAGCGCCGGATCGTCGATGCGCAGCGCCAGGTCTTCGGCGTTCTCGAACACCACGGCGCGGCCTTCGTGTTCCATGAGCTTCGGGTCGGCGGCCGACTGCTTGATGATGGCGCCGCCCGGCGCCAGGTTGCCCCACAGCACGGCGATGCCGCCCTGCGGGTAGATCGGCTGGTCGAACGGGCGCACCACATGTTGCTTGAAGCCGGGGCCGGCGGCCTCCAGTTCCTCGCCCAGCGTGCGGCCGGTGACGGTCAGCGCATCCAGGTGCAGCAGCGGCTTGAGTTCGCGCAGCAGCGTGGCCATGCCACCGGCATCGTGGAAGTCTTCCATGTAGTGGTCGCCGGAGGGTTTCAAGTCCAGCAGCACCGGGGTCTCGAGGCCCATGCGGTCGAGCGCGTGCAGGTCCACGTCGAAGCCCATCCGCCCGGCAATCGCCGTCAGGTGCACGATGCCGTTGGTCGAGCCGCCGATGGCCAGCAGCACGCGCATGGCGTTCTCGAAGGCCTTGGCGGTCAGGATCTGGTCGATGCCCAGGCGCGCACGCGCCATGCGCACGGCCTCGATGCCGGTGCGCTCGGCCACGCGCATGCGGTCGGCCGTGACGGCGGGCGGCGAGGCCCCGCCCGGCACCGTCATGCCCAGCGCCTCGGCGATGCAGGCCATGGTGCTGGCCGTGCCCATCACCGAACAGGTGCCCACGCTGGCGACCAGCTGGTTGTTGACGTCGGCGATCTCTTCGGCGTCGATCTCTTCGGCGCGGAACTTGCCCCAGTAGCGCCGGCAGTCGGTGCAGGCGCCCACGCGCTCGCTGCGGTGCGAGCCGGTCAGCATCGAGCCGGTGATGAGCTGGATGGCGGGCAACCCGGCCGAAGCCGCGCCCATCAGCTGCGCCGGCACGGTCTTGTCGCAGCCGCCGATGAGCACGATGGCGTCCATCGGCTGCGCGCGGATCAGCTCCTCGGTGTCCATGGACATCAGGTTGCGCAGGTACATGCTGGTCGGCGCCGAGAAGCTCTCGTGGATCGACAGCGTCGGGAAGTCCATCGGCAGCCCGCCCTCCATGAGGACGCCGCGCTTGAGCGCCTCCAACAGCTGCGGCATGTTGCCGTGGCAGGGGTTGTAGCTGCTGCCGGTGTTGGTGATGCCAATGACCGGGCGCTCCAGCGCGGCGTCGGTGTAGCCCGCGCCCTTGATGAAGGCCTTGCGCAGGAACAGCGAGAAGCCACGGTCGCCGTAGCTGGTCAGGCCCTTGGACATGCCCTGCGCGGCATCGGCCGGGGCGGTGGGGTGGCTGGCGGCCGGCGCGGCGGCGGCGTCCGGGGAAGTGTGCGGTGGCTTGGACATGGGTCTGGACTCGGCGTGGGGAGGTCGGGGCAGTGTGCGGTGGATGGCCGCGGACGGGTCTCGGTATTGTCACCTATATTATTAATAATCTTCTCGACAAAAATCCGGGCGACCCCATTCGAACAGGACGCCCCATGCATGACATCCCGCCAATTGACCGACTGGCCCGACCGGCCCGCCGGCGCCGCCTGCTGACCGGCGCCGCGGCGCTGCTGCTCGCGTCCGCCGCACCGGCGTTCGCGCAGACTTATCCCGACAGGCCGATCCGCCTGGTCGTGCCCTACCCGCCTGGCGGCGCGACCGATGTGATCGGCCGCGTGGTCGGGCAGCAGCTGGGCACCGTGCTGGGCCAGAGCGTGGTGGTGGAGAACAAGGCCGGGGCGGCCGGCAACATCGGCGCGGCCATGGTGGCGCGCGAGAAGCCCGACGGCTACACCCTGCTGCTGGGCGCGCTGACCAGCCACTCGATCAACAGCGCGCTGGTCGGCCCGGCCGCGCAGTTCGACATGGTCAAGAGCTTCGCGCCGGTCTCCATCGTCGGCCGGGTGCCGCTGGTGGTGGTGGTGCATCCCGGGCTGAAGGCCAACGACATCGCCGAACTGGTGGCGCTGGCCAAGGGCCGGCAGCAGCCGCTGAGCTACGCGTCGTCGGGCAACGGCTCGCCGCAGCACCTGGCCGGCGAGATGTTCCAGCGCCAGGCCGGCATCAAGCTGCTGCACGTGCCCTACAAGGGCAGCAGCCCGGCGCTGACCGATCTCATGGGCGGCCAGGTCGACCTGATGATCGACACCGTGCCCGCGGCGCAGGCCTTCATCAAGAGCGGCAAGCTGCGCGCGCTGGCCACCGCCACGGCCGAGCCGGTGGCCACGCTGCCGGGGGTGCCGACGGCGGCCCAGGCCGGCCTCAAGGGCTTCGAGGTCAGCTCGATGTTCGGCATCCTGGCGCCGGCCGGCACGCCGGCCGCCGTGGTCGAGCGCCTGAACGCCGCTTTGAAGGACGTCATGGTCCAGCCCGCCGTGCGCGAGGGCCTGCTGGCCCAGGGTGCCGTGGCCGCCTACACCACGCCGCAGGAGGCCGCCGGCGCCATCGGCCGCGAGGTGGCGCAGTGGACCCAGGTGATCAAGGACGGCGCGATCAAGGCCGAGTGAGGCCGCGGCCGGGTCCAGGCGCCAGCGTCCGGCCGGTCACCGCGACAAATCGACGGCGTACTTGGACAGCCCCTTGCCCGAGCCGTCGTCGGCGGCCAGCAGCGAGATGTTGGCCAGGCCTGCGGCCTGGGCCACCGGCAGCGCCCCCGGCGCGCTGCTGAACACCACGGGACCGGCCGTCGCCACGGGCGTGAAGCGCCAGCTGCGCGCCGCGCCGTCGTTGCTGCGCGTGACCTGCGGGTTGGCGCGGATGTGGTTGATCAGCACGTCGCGGTTGGCGTCCGGCGAGGCCCAGATCGTGGCCGAGCCGTCCAGCTTGGGGATGAAGCTGGCGCCGCTGGTGGCGCGGTAGTTGTTGGTGGCGATCACGAACTCCTGCGCCGGGTCGATCGGCTGGCCCAGGTAGCGCAGGTTCTTGATGCGGCTGCCTTGGGCCTGCGTCACGTCGATCTCGTACTGGATGTCGGGCGTCGTGAACATGTCGAAGTTGTAGCCCGGGAAGCTGCTGATCAGCGCCTGCTCCGCGGTCGCCGCCGGGTCGATGCGGTTGAAGCGCTGCGCCGCGGCCTCCAGCCACTGCTGGATGTCGGCGCCGTTGACCTTCACCGCGTACACCGTGTTGGGGTAGAGATAGAGGTCGGCCGCGTTGAAGATGGCCAGCGCGCCGGCGGCCACGTCGGTGTAGTCGCCCGCGCCCTGGAAGCCGGACTTGAACGGCGCGCTGACCGACAGCACCGGCAGGCTGGCGTACTGCGGCAGGTTGGCCTGGATGTAGGCCGACACATAGCTCTGCTGCGCCGCGTTCACGATCTGGACCGCGCCCGGGTCGCCGACGTCGGCGAACAGCGTGCTCATGCGGAAGTCGGTGCTGCCGATGGGCTGCTGCACGTAGGCGATGGTGGCCTGGTGCGGCGCCTCGACCAGCGGCGCGATGCTGGCGTCCACGGCCACGTACTGCGCCGGGCTGGCCTGGGTCTGCGCCGCCGTCAACGTGTTGCGCAGCGCGCTCTTGTTGGCCGCCTTGTCCACGCTCCAGCGCGTGCCGTCCCAGCGCAGCGCCAGCTCGATGACGCCCAGTGACTTGCCCCAGGAGCTCGGCATCACGGCCGGCACGCCATGCACGGTGCCGGCGGCGTTGTCCACGCCGGGCTGGGTGTAGGCCGGGCGCGCGCCGCGGTCGGGGAACACGCCGTGCTGGTGGCCCATGACCAGCGCGTCGATGCCAGCCACCTGGGCCAGGTGCAGGCCGGGGTTCTCCATGCCCGGCGAGTAGCCCGCGCCGTCCATGCCGCCATGCAGCAGCGCGACCACGATGTCGGCGCCCTGCGCGCGCACCTCGGGGATGTAGCGCGTGGCCGCCTCGACGGCGCCTTCGACACCGACCTTGCCTTCGAGGAAGCGCTTGTCCCAGTTCAGGATGCCGGGCGTGGTGAAGCCGATCACGCCGATCTTGATCGGCAGCGCGACAGGGGTGCCGTCGGTGCGCCGGGCCTGCACCGTGCGCTCCAGCACCGCGTAGGGCTGGACCAGCGGCTGGTTCGATTTGCTGCTCCGGACATTGGCCAGCACCATGGCGAAGCCCGGGCCGGCGCACTTCAACGAGGCATCGACGCCATCGACGTTCAGGCCACCGCCCAGCACCCGGTTCAGGAACGGCAGGCCGTAGTTGAACTCGTGGTTGCCCAGCGTGCCCGCGTCGTACTGCAGCGCGCCCATGGCCTTGTACATGGCGTGCTGCTGCGTGCAGGCGATGGGGTTGACGACGGCCTCGTAGTCGGCCAGGGCGGTGCCCTGGATGGTGTCGCCGTTGTCCACCAGCAGCGTGTTGGCGAAGTCGCTGCGCGCCTGGCGCACCAGCGTGGCGGTGCGCTCGAAGCCGTAGGACGGATCGGCCGCGAGCTTGAAGTAGTCGTAGCTGCGGATGTTGTTGTGCAGGTCCGTCGTGGCCAGCACGGCCAGCGTGGCCTGGGCCGGCTGGGCAACAGGGGTCTCGGAGGCCGGATCGTCGCTGCCGCCGCAAGCGGCCAGCAGGGCCAGGACACCGGCAGTGCACAAGGCCATGGCGAGACGGGCGGGGCGGGGGGGGGGGGGGGGATGGAGCGTGGTCACGCCCCGGATTCTTGTGGGCCGCCTTGACAGCCCCATGACGTGATGTGACGGCGCGTTACAGGCTCAGCCGCCGCCGCGGGCACGCTCGTACAGCGGCATGACCTTGGGCAGGTTGCGCTCGATGCCGGTGATGCGCGTGCTGCCCGACGGGTGGGTGCTGAGCCACTGCGGCGGCGCGCCCTGGGCCGCAGCGTTCATCTTCTGCCACAGCGTGACGGCGGCCCGCGGGTCGTAGCCGGCACGCGCGGACAGCTCCAGGCCCACGAGGTCGGCGTCGGTCTCGTTCTCGCGCGAGAACGACAGCCCGATCAGCTGCACGCCGCCGCCCACGACGGTGCGGCCCAGCGTGCCCAGGCCCAGCAATTCGGAGAACACATTGGCGCCCAGGTTGGTGGCCGCGCTCTTGCCGGCCCGCTCGCGCGCATGCTCGCGCAGCGCGTGGGCAATCTCGTGGCCCATCACGGCCGCGACCTCGTCGTCGCTGAGCTTGAGCTGGTTCAGGATGCCCGTGTAGAAGGCGATCTTGCCGCCCGGCATGCACCAGGCGTTGACCTGCTTGCTGCCGATCAGATTGACCTCCCACTTCCAGTCCTTGGCGCGCGGGTTCCAGTCGATGGCATGCGGAATGATGCGGGTGGCGATGGCGCGCAGCCGTTGCAGCTGCGCGTTGTTGGCCGGCGCCAATGCGTTCTGCTGGGCCGCCTCGCGCAGCACCTGGCGGTACTGCTGCAGGGCCGTCGCCTCGATCTGGTCGGCCGATACCAGGCCGGTGAACACCGAGTTCTGGCCGACGCTCACGCCCTCGCGCTGCGCCAGCGCCGGGGTGCTCAGCAGGGCGCCGGCCAGGCCGAGCGCGACAAGGGTCTTGGAGGGCTTCATCGGGTGCTTCGCGCGGCCGGTGACAAAAGACCGCAACGTATTATTCCCAGATGACGTCGAGCCCGGCAAAGTCCGTAGAACTTGAGGCCGGTGCGGCCCCCTCCGCACCGGCCCGGCCCTCCTGGGCCGAGACCCTGCGCGTGTACCTGGAGCCGGCCACGCTGCGCATGCTGGCGCTGGGCTTCTCGGCCGGGCTGCCGCTGCTGCTGGTGCTGGGCACGCTGAGCTTCCGGCTGCGCGGGGCGGGCATCGACCGCACCACCATCGGCTACCTGAGCTGGGTCGGCCTGGCCTACGGCTTCAAGTGGGTTTGGGCGCCGCTGGTGGACCGCCTGCCGCTGCCGCTGCTGACGCGCTGGCTGGGCCGGCGCCGCAGCTGGCTGCTGCTGTCGCAGGCGCTCATCGTCGCCGGCCTGGTGGGCATGGCGCTGGCCGACCCGCGCGGCGGGCTGGAGCCGCTGGTCTGGTGCGCGCTGCTGGTGGCCTTCGGCTCGGCCACGCAGGACATTGCGCTGGACGCCTTCCGCATCGAATCGGCCGCCACCGACAAGCAGGCCGCGCTGGCCGCCGCCTACCAGACCGGCTACCGCCTGGCCATGATCTGGGCCGGCGCCGGCGTGCTGTGGATCGTCGCCGGTGCGCGCGTGCAGGCCAGCGGCTACGAGAACCCGGCCTGGACCATGGCTTACCTGGCGATGGCGGCGAGCATGGTGGTCGGCGTGCTGACGGTGCTGCTCTCGCGCGAACCGGTGCCGCGCGCCTTCCAGCCCGCGCGCAGCCCGGGCGAATGGCTGCAGCAGACGCTGGTCGAGCCCTTCGCCGACTTCTTCCGCCGCTACGGCTGGCAGGCCGCGCAGATCCTCGCGCTGATCGCCGTCTACCGCATCAGCGACGTGGTGATGGGCATCATGGCCAACCCCTTCTACGTGGACATGGGCTTTTCCGAGGGCGAAGTGGCCACCGTGAGCAAGGTCTACGGCGTGGTCATGACGCTGGTCGGCGCCTTCGTCGGCGGCGCGATGGCCATGCGGCTCGGCGTGCTGCGCGTGCTGATGCTGGGGGCCGTGCTCAGCGCGGCCAGCAACCTGCTGTTCGCCTGGATGGCCGGCCGCGGGCACGACCTGATGGCGCTCACGCTGGTGGTCTCGGCCGACAACCTGGCGGGCGGCATCGCCTCGGCGGCCTTCATCGCCTACCTGTCCAGCCTGACCAACGTGCAGTACTCGGCCACCCAGTACGCGCTGTTCAGCTCGCTGATGCTGCTGCTGCCCAAGTTCATCGCGGGCTTCTCGGGCCAGTACGTGGACAGCTTCGGCTACGCCAGCTTCTTCACCGGTACGGCGCTGCTGGGCGTGCCCGTGCTCCTGCTGGTCTGGCTGGTGGGCCGCCGCATTCCCGTCAAGCCGCGCACACCACCGTTTACTTAACTTTACGGGCGTGACAACACAGGTCGGCGCACGCGCCGCACCATGGCGCATCCAGGCCCTGCCTGCACAGAAAAACACCGATGACCACTCCTTTGCTGATGATCGAGGACGACACCCGGCTGGCCCAGATGGTGGGCGCGTACCTGGGCCAGTCCGGCTTCGCGGTGGAGCACAAGGCCACGGCCACCGAGGGGCTGGCGCGGCTGCAGCAGCCCGGCGGCCTGCCCGAGCTCGTGATCCTGGACCTGATGCTGCCCGACATGGACGGCCTGGAGGTCTGCCGCCGCATCCGCGCCGCCCAGGGCGAGATGGCGCGCGTGCCCGTGCTCATGCTGACCGCCAAGGGCGACCCGCTGGACCGCATCATCGGCCTGGAGCTCGGCGCCGACGACTACCTGCCCAAGCCCTTCGAGCCGCGCGAGCTGCTGGCGCGCATCCGCGCCGTGCTGCGCCGGCGCAGCGAAGGCGCCCCCGTGGCCACCCAGGTGCTGCGCTTCGGCTCGCTGGACATCGACCGCGACGCGCGCAGCGTGACGGTGGCCGGCCAGGCCTGCGAGCTGACGGCCTACCAGTTCGACCTGCTGGTGACGCTGGCCGAGCGCGCCGGCCGCGTGCTGAGCCGCGACCAGATCATGGAGGCCGTGCGCGGCCGCGAACTCGAGGCCTTCGACCGCTCGATCGACGTGCACATGGGCCGCATCCGCGCGGCCATCGAGGCCGACCCGAAGAACCCCAAGCGCATCGTGACGGTGCGCGGCGCCGGCTATGTCTTCGCCAAGCAGCAGGACTGAGGCGACGCCCAGGCGCCTGCCCGGCGTGCTGCAGCGCCTGTACGTGCGCATCTGGCTGTCGGTGCTGGCGGCCGTGGCCGTGCTCATGCTGCTGCTGGGCTGGGCCTGGCGCCTCACGACCGATCCGCCGGCGCGCACGGTGGTCGTGCAGAACATGGCCGGCGAGACCATCGGCCAGGGCGCCTGGCGTGGCTGGCGCGACCTGGACGGCAAGGTGCCCCAGCATTCCGACGGCGACAACGAGCCGCCCGACCCGGCCACGGTGGCCAAGTACGCCGAGTTCAAGAGCGGGCCGGAATTCCTGGTGCGCATGCAGGACGGACAGGAACTGGTGCTGCACATGCCGCGGCCGCCGCGCTCGATCTGGGGCCGCCCGCCGGACGGCTTCTTCTGGGTGCTGGGCATGGTGGGCATCGGTTGCGCACTGGTCATGTACCCGGTGGCGCGCCGGCTCACGCGCCGGCTCGAGCGGCTGCAGAGCGGCGTCGAGCGCTGGGGCGCGGGCGACCTGTCGGCGCGCGTGGCGGTGGGCGGTGACGACGAGGTCGGCTTCCTGGCGCAGCGTTTCAACACCGCGGCCGAGCGCATCGACCAGCTCATGCGCGCGCAGAAATCGCTGCTGGCCAACGCCTCGCACGAGCTGCGCTCGCCGCTGGCGCGCATCCGCATGGGGCTGGAGCTGATGAGCCTGGCGCCCACGCCCGAGATCCGCGACGAGATCAGCCGCAACATTGGCGAGCTCGACCAGCTCATCGACGAGATCCTGCTGGCCAGCCGGCTCGACGCGAAGGAGGCCGACATGGGCACCGTCGAGGAGGTGGACTGGACGGGCCTGACCGCCGAGGAATGCGCGCGGCTGGACGTGGCCTTCGAGGCCGGTGCAGAGGACGGCAGCGATGCCGCCCCGGTGCAGGTGCGCGGCGTGCCCAAGCTGCTGCGTCGCGCCGTGCGCAACCTGCTCGAGAACGCGCGCCGCTACGGCCGTGGCGAGGTCAGCGCCAGCCTGCAGCACGATGGCCGCCAGGCCGTGCTGCGCGTGTTCGACCGCGGGCCCGGCGTGCCGCCGGCGCTGCGCGAGCGCATCTTCGAGCCCTTCTACCGCCTGCCGGGCGCCAGCGAGAGCAATGGCGGCGTGGGCCTGGGGCTGGCGCTGGTCAAGTCGATCGCCGAGCGCCATGGCGGCTCGGCGCGCTGCGAAGGGCGCGAGGGCGGCGGGGCCTGCTTCGTCATTGCGCTGCCGGACGCGGCCTGAAACTGCGCATGCCTGGAGACGCGGACGACTCCAGAACATGGGTCGCCCTGGAAGTTCGCCGCTGACATCGGTCGGTGCGTAATCGAATCTTCGAAAAGGCGATGTTGCCGAACGAAGTGATTTCCACGGCCTGAACCAGCGTCGCTGACGCAGAGTGCGCTGGGCTCCAACTGCGAACGCGCTGATCGACCTGCACCGCGACGAAGCCATCGTGTTCGCCGCAGGCCATCCTGTAGATGGCTCCGTTCAGCGTATCGTCGAACGTCCGTCCGAGGTGCCGAGATTGAGGGATATGCAGCGCCTTCGCCCCACGCCGCAAGGAAGCTGCAGCCTTGAATTGTCAATCCCGTTTGGCAGTGAAACCACCGATCATTCCCCAGTTTGAATTGGATCCGCTGGCCGTGTAGGTTCTTGCAACACCACTCACTTCGCTTGCCGCGGGACCATAGAAGCGCCCAGAAACCTCAGTATTGGCGTTCGACGGCAGGACACATCGAAACATGCCTGTTGCCATGTCGACGTTCGCAGTGCATGTCAGCGTACTGACCGGGCCTTGTGGATTTCCAACATCATTGGACTCGCTGTGGGTGCTGGGGCCTCCAATGGGTTGGAAATGGACGATGCTGTATGTACTGACTACATCAACATTCACGGTGGCTGTCTGGCTACCTGCGTCGAAGGTGATACGAACAGGCCCGTAGTTTGAATACATTCGATCCCAGGCAGGAAATAGATATTGCATCCCCGCCAGACCACTATATTGCGTCAAACCGCTGGTCGGTATCTCACTTGGGCTCGTCGGACTTCCATAGGCATAGGCACCCCAGAACGTGGGCCGGCCAGAAAAATATCCCGAATGTGCAGACCCTACGTAAGACCACAGTGCAAAGGTGCTGTAGACAGCGCCATAGCTCGCCAGATTGTGGTCGACGACCCACCATGATTTTTGCAAGACCGTATTGGGTGAATTCGGATCGTCGACATCGGCAAAATCGCTGGCGTGCCTCGTCACCGGAATGCCTGCCAATGGAGTGGTCAGGGTCCGCG
Source organism: Pseudorhodoferax soli (assembly GCF_003337555.1). GTDB lineage: Bacteria > Pseudomonadota > Gammaproteobacteria > Burkholderiales > Burkholderiaceae_C > Pseudorhodoferax > Pseudorhodoferax soli. The sequence continues at coordinate 560,314 of NZ_QPJK01000004.1, forward strand.
CATTGATCAGAAACAGGTTTTCGTTCAATGTCGAGCCATTCACTGGATCTCTCGCACCGGTGATCGAGAACCCCTGCCTGTGCGCCTTGGTGAGATCGAAACCGTTTGCGGCAATAGAAGGCTGAAACCACTGCGGATCAGCCGGCACAAGGTACCCCAAGCTTGAATAATCTGTGTACCGGCCTGCGTTGGCCATCAGCACCAGCCCCGGCAAAGCAGCATCGGCGATCGAAGCCACTGGCGCATAAGTTGGGGCTGGGGCTGGTGCAGGGCTTGGGACTGATGGCGGGGCCGGGACTGGTGCCGGGGCCGGGACTGGTGGCGGCGCGGGCACTGGCGGCGGGGCCGGCACTGGTGGCGGCGCTGGCACTGGTGGCGGCGCTGGCACTGGTGGCGGCGCTGGCACTGGTGGCGGCGCTGGGACTGGTGGCGGCGCTGGGACTGGTGCTGGTGCTGTTCCCGGGGCAGGAGCCGGGGCATTCTGGGATTCTTCACTGTCACCACCACCGCCACACGCTGCCAGCAACACAGCGCATAGCGTCAATGAGGAGAGCTTCAGTTTGCTGACATCCACTCGTTCACATTTGCTCACTCACTTCTCCTGTTTTAATAAGCTCGATCCTGTTGTTGTAACGCCATTCGTTACAACTTAGCGGCGGGCGATCATGCCAGCAGCTGGATTGCATCCGTGCGCATTCTTCATTTGTTTTGCGTACACGTCGCCTGCCGGGAAGCGCGCCGAAGCTCTCTCTAGAGAGCAGTCTTAATTCACAGGGTCGGTTGACGCCATGCACCCGAACAACGGCCGCCGGCAGCAGACGCGGGCGGGCTTCCACAACGCCAAATGGCCACGCCCGATGTCATCTACTGCACATGCGACGGCTGCGTGGCGCGAGGCGGTGCCGCTGCCGCAGCTGGCCAAGACCCTGCCGATGCCAGCGGTCGCGGAGTCCAGCGCGGCGACGCCTTCCTGCAGCGCAACGACACCAAGGGCCCGGTAGCCACCAAACTGCGCCAGCAGTAACTCCGAAGGCGCGCGTGCCCGCAGCGTGCACGCCGCGCCGCGCGTGGGCCAGCCAAGCGAGGCGTCTGGGCCGATTTCGATCCCTGAGCGAGCCTGGATCAGCCCTGCGCCTGCAGGAACGCCGGCTGCGGCCACTCCAGCAGCTCGGCCGTGCGCGCAACGACCCAGTTCGCCTCGGGCGGCTCGACACCGCTGCCGTCCTGCAGCAGGCCCATCCAGCAGCGCCGCAGCACCTCTTCCTTGGAGAGGTCGTGCCGGTGCTCCAGGCTGTCGCACAGCGTGGTCATCTGCACGGCCATGTCTTCGCACCAGTCGTGCCGCGCCTCGACGTGGGCGCGCGTTGCGGTGGGCCGGCCGTTGGCGGTGTACAGGGCCATGAAGGCGGCGGGAATGACGGTCTGGTTCGGGTCTTCCATGGGGCGACGAGTATGCGCCACCGCTGCAGCGGCGCGGCGCCAGCGGCCAGGCTTCCATAAGCGCGTCGTATGCAAACGCAACGCAGGCTGGCGTTCCCAGCAGGGCACCGGCTTCAGATACTGGGGCAGCCGCGCACCGCGGCCCCCCACGGAGACAGCATGCACCCCTTCTTGAACCGCGCCCTGGCCACGGCCCTGGCCAGCACCCTGGCCTGCAGCGCCGCGCTGGCACAAGCCCCGGCCGCCTGGCCCACCAAGCCCATCCACCTGATCGTGCCGTTCTCGGCCGGCGGCGCGAACGACCTGATGGCGCGCTCGGCCGCCGAGGGCGCCAGCAAGGCGCTCGGCCAGCCCGTCATCGTGGAAAACAAGCCGGGCGGCGGCACCACGCTGGGTGCCGATCTGGTGTCCAAGGCGGCGCCGGACGGCTACACCTTCCTGGCGAGCGCGGCCGGCGTGATCTCCAACAGCATGATCAAGAAGCGCATGCCGTACCAGGATGCCGACCTGGTGCCGGTCGCCATGATCGGCCTGGCGCCCTCCGTCATCCTGGTGCCGGCCGACGCGCCCTACAACACGCTCAAGGAGTTCATCGCCGCCTCGCGCAAGGGCGACGGCTTCCACTGGGCCACCGCGGGCACCGGCAGCACGCCCCACTTCGTGGCCGGCGTGCTGCAGACGAAGTACGACACCAAGCTGGACATCGTGCCCTACAAGAGCGGCTCGGAGTCCATCACCGCGGTGCTGGGCAAGCAGGTCGAGGCAACGTCGGAGGCCAGCATCGTGGCCATTCCCTATCTCAAGAGCGGCAAGCTGAAGGCGCTGGCCGACACCTGGACAGCCCGCATCTCGGCCTACCCCGATCTGGCCACGGCCACCGAGCAGGGCTATGGCGAACTGCGCATCGCGCACTGGGCCGGCGTGCACGCGCCGCGCAACACGCCGCCGGCCATCCTCGACCGGATGGCCGCCGCCATCGACGCGGCGATGAAGACGGCCGAGGTGGCCAACCGCCTCAAGGGCATGGGCATCGAGCCCATCGGTGGCACGCGCGTGACTTTCGAGAAGTTCATCGCCGACGAGCGCGCGCGCCTGGGCGCGGTGGTCAAGGCCACCGGCATGAAGGACGAGTGAGGTGGCGCAGGCGGACATCGGCGCGGTCGACAGCCACGCGCACGTGTTCGTGCGCGGGCTGCCCCTGGCGGCGCAGCGCCGCCACGCGCCCGACTACGACGCCACGCTGGCCGACTACCTGGCGCTGCTGAACGCGCACGGCGTGTCGCGCGGGGTGCTGGTGCAGCCCAGCTTCCTCGGCACGGACAACCGCTTCCTGCTCGCGGCGCTGCGGGCGGCGCCGCAGCGCCTGCGCGGCGTGGCGGTGGTCGATCCCGGCATCGCCGAGGCCGACCTGCAGTCGCTGGCTGCTGTCGGTGTCTGCGGCATCCGCCTGAACCTGGTCGGCCTGCCGCTGCCCGCCCTGTCGCAACCGCCCTGGCAGCGGCTCCTGGCCCGCGTGCGTGCGCTGGACTGGCACGTGGAAGTGCACCGGCCCGCGCACGACCTGGCGCTGGCCGCACAGCCGGTGCTGGATGCGGGCTGCCGGCTGGTGGTCGACCACTTCGGGCTGCCCGGCCCCGCCGGCATCGCCGGCTGGCTGCTCGGCGCCGCCGCGGGCGGGCGCACCTGGGTCAAGTTGTCGGCGGCGTACCGCAGTTGGCCACAGGCCGATGGCGCACCGGCGCGCGCCGCCGCACAGGCGCTGCTCGGCGCCTTCGGCGCTGGGCGGCTGCTGTGGGGCAGCGATTGGCCGCACACGCAGCACCGCGAGCAGGTGGACTACACCCAGGCCCATGCCGCGCTGGCCGATTGGGTGCCGGACGCCGCAGCCCGGCGCCGCATCCTGGTGGACACACCGGCCGAACTCTTTCAATTCGAACCTGGAGACGAACATGCACCCTAGAACGCACTGGATGCGCGCCCTGTGCGCCGCGGCCCTGGCGCTTGCCAGCGTGGCAGCACAGGCGCAGGCCTGGCCGGCCAAGCCCATCAAGCTGGTCGTGAGCTACCCGCCGGGCGGCACGCTCGACGCGGTGGCCCGCATCCTGGCCACGCCGCTGTCGCAGCGCCTGGGCCAGCCGGTGGTGGTGGACAACCGCGCCGGCGCGGGCGGCGCCATCGGTGGCGACCTCGTGGCCAAGAGCGCGCCCGACGGCTACACGGTGCTGCTGGACGCGTCCAACCACGCGCAGAACCCGGCGCTGCGCAGCAAGATGCCGTTCGACACGCTGCGCGACCTGGCGCCGGTGTCGCTGCTGGTCAAGGTGCCCAACGTGCTGGTGGTGAACCCCGCCACCTCCATCAAGACCGTGCAGGACCTCGTCGCCCAGGCCAAGGCCAAGCCGGGCGAGATCAACTTCGCGTCCTCGGGCAACGGCTCGGCCCAGCACCTGGCGGCCGAGCAGTTCAGCGCCATGGCCGGGGTGCGCATGACCCACGTGGCCTACAAGGGCGGCGGCCCGGCGCTGACCGACGTGATGGCCGGCCAGGTGCCGGTGTTCTTCGGCAGCCTGGCGTCCAGCCTGGCCTACATCCAGGGCGGCAAGCTGCGCGCCGTAGCCGTCACGGGCAAGGCGCGCGCGGCCGTGCTGCCGCAGCTGCCCACGGTGGCCGAGGCCGGCCTGCCGGGCTACGAGGTCTACGAGTGGAACGCGGTGTTCGTGCCGGCCGCCACGCCGGCCGCCGTGACCGAACGCCTGTCGAAAGAGCTGGCCGCGGTCCTGCAGGATCCCGAGGTGCGCAAGCGGCTGGAAGCGACAGGCGCCGAAGTCATCGGCTCCACGCCGGCCGAGCTCGACGCGTTTCGCCGCGCCGAACTGACCAGGTGGACCAAGCTGGCCAAGGACAACAAGATCCAGCTGGACTGACGCTCAGGTCAGCTTGATCCCGGCGCCCTTCACCGCCTGGCCCAGCACGCCCACCTGGTCCTTGACGAGGCCGTTGAACATGGCCACCGTCTCGGGCTTGGCCACGATGGCCAGCTCGGTCAGCTTCTTCTGGATGTCGGGCATCACCAGCACCTCGTTGCACGCGGCGTGCAGCCGCGTCACGAGCTCGGCCGGCAGCCTGGCGGGGCCTGAGAGGCCGAAGAAGTTCTCCAGCACCAGCTTGGGCTGCCCGAGCTCGACGATGGTGGGCACGTCGGGCATCAGCGGCGAGCGCTGCGCTCCCGTCACCGCCAGCGGCACCAGTTGCCCGCCCGGAAGAACGGCACATAGGCGGTGATGACGTCGATGCCGATGGGAATGGTGCCCGCGATCAGGTCGGTGGTCATCGGCGCGCCACCGCGGTAGGGCACGTGCACCATGTTCAGGCCGGCGGTCTTCTTGAGCAGCTCGCCATGGATGTGGCCGATGGAGCCGGGCCCGCCCGAACCGAAGTCCATCCGCCCCTGCTTCTTCGCGGCGTCCTCGAACTCCGCATAGGTCTTGAGGCCCGCGGCCTTGCTGGCCATGACGACCAGGGGCGCCGCGCCCAGGTAGGCGATGTGGGTGAAGGCAGCCACCGGGTCGTAGGGCTGCTTGTCGAGCGTGAAGGGGCCGAGCGCGATGGGCGTGGTGTTGGAGAGCATCAGCGTGTAGCCGTCCGGCGCGGCGGCAGACACCAGCGCACCGCCGATGGTTCCACCCGCACCGGGTCGGTTGTCCACCACCACCGCCTGCCCCAGCTTCCTGGCCAGCTGCTCGGCCATCAGGCGCGCCAGCACGTCGCTGGAGCCGCCGGGCGGGAAGGTCACGACGATCTTGATCGGCTTGTCGGGCCACTCGGCTCGGGCCGGGAGCGCGGCGGCTGCGGCGCCGGCAGAGAGCCATTGGAGCGCGGTGCGCCGGGTCGGGTGGAAGTTGCGCATGGCGTCCTCTCGTCGAAGTGACACCCATGCTTAGCAATATGCGAGCCTGCCCCTGGCCCTGGCCAGCCCGTCGGACCGGCGGTGGCCGACAGGCGCGCACCGCGCCGCTGCGGCGAACGCTACGCCCTCAGCATCTCTGCGAACAGGTCGGCGAAACCGGGCCGCGAGCGCATGCGCCACAGCGCCGACAGCTCGAACCGCGGCAGCACGTCGACATCGCTGACCTCGGCGAAGCGCACGCCTTCGTGCTGCAGCGCGCGCACCGAACTGGGCAGCAGCGACCAGCCCAGGCCCGCCGCCACGCAGGCCAGCACCGTCAGCGTGCGGTTGGCATCCTGCACCACGTGCACGTCGTGGCCGGCGCTGCGAAAAGCGCTGAGCAGGCGCGCGCGCAGGGCCGGGATCTGCTGCTCGGGAAACCAGACCAGGCCGTGCCGCGCGATGTCGGCCAGCGACACGGGGCCGCCATCGGCCGGCGCATCGGCCACCGGCAGCGCGGCCACGAAGGTCTCGCCGCCCAGCAGCAGTTCGTGCACGCGCGCGTTGACCGACACCGGCGGGTGCAGCAGCGCCACGTCGATCCGGCCACCCTCCAGCGCGGCCACCTGCTCGGCGTTGCTCATCTCGCGCAGCACCACGTCCACCTGCGGATGCGCCGCACGCAAGCGGCGCAGCGCGCGGGGCAGCACCTCGTACACCGCATGCGTGACGAAGCCGATGGTCAGGCGCCCGGCCCGGCCGGCACCGATGGCGCGTGCCCGCTCGCCGGCGGCGTCACCGTGCGCCAGGCTGGCGCGCAGGTCGTCGACGATGGCCTGGCCGGCCTCGGTCAGCACTGCGCCCCGGCGGTTGCGCACGAAGAGCCGGGTGCCGAGTTCGGCTTCCAGCCGGTTCAGCGTCTGCGTCAGCGCCGGCTGGGCCTGGCCCAGGCGCTCTGCCGCGCGCGTGAGGCTGCCGGTCTCGGCGACCGCCACCACGCAGCGCATCTGGCGGGTGTCCATGCCCTTGCCTGCGGACTCACGCCACGCAGGCGGACGGGCCGTGGCCGACCGCACTTGCGCGCTGCTCGCCTTGGGTCCCCGGCCGCCGGAGCGCCTGCAGCGCCGCCCCTTCGGCCCGGGGCTGCAGGACGGCGGTGTGCGTCGGTACGGGATGTTCCATCGGGGCGCGAGTATGCGCCTGCAAGCTCGCTATATTCGGCGACTCAATTTGGAGAACAGCATGGCCAAAGGCGAACAGCGCAGCAACAAGATGACCAAGAAACCGAAGAAGGACAGCAGTGCTCCACCAAGCCTGAGCACCAGCACCTCGACCCGGCCCACGCCGCCCACCACGACGGTGATGCCCAAGGGCAAGCTCAAGAACAAGCCTGCCTGATCAGGCAGGCCCGCGGCGCGCCGCCTCGATGGCGGCCACGTCGATCTTGCGCATGGTCATCATGGCCTCGAACACGCGCTTGGCCACGGCCGGATCGGGGTCGGCGAAGCCGTCGAGCAGCACCCGCGGGCTGATCTGCCACGACAGGCCCCAGCGGTCCTTGCACCAGCCGCATTCGCTCTCCTGGCCGCCGTTGCCGACGATGGCGTTCCACAGCCGGTCTGTCTCGGCCTGGTCGTCGGTGGCGATCTGGAACGAGAAGGCCTCGCTGTGCTTGAACGCGGGGCCGCCGTTCAGGCCCACGCAGGGGATGCCGGCGACGGTGAACTCCACCGTCAGCACGTCGCCCTGCCGGCCCGACGGGAAGTCGCCCGGCGCGCGGTGCACGGCGCCGACCGCGCTGTCGGGGAAGGTCCTGGCGTAGAAGGTGGCGGCCGCCTCGGCGTCGCCGTCGAACCACAGGCAGATCGTGTTCTTGCTCTGCATGGCGTGTCTCCTCGAAGGCAAAAGAAACGATGCTGGCAGCGCCGCCGCGCTGCCCTGTCAGAGGCCGGCCAACGCGCGTGTCAGCCGCGCCGCACTGGGCTCGTTGCAGCCGCTGCGGTTCTGGCCCGACCACAGCGAGGTGAAATCGGTCAGGCCCTGCGCCTCGGCCTTGGCCTTCAGCGGAGCCAGCGCCGCCGTCGCGGTCGGGAAGGCCGGTGCGTCCGGGCTCAGCGCACCGAGTTCGCGCATGAGCCGGTTGACGATGCCGCGCGCGGGGCGGCCCGTGAAGAGCCGCGTCAATTCGGTCGGCGCGGCCAGGTCGCGCAGCGCGGCGCGGTGCAGCGCGCTGGTCTCGGCCTCGTCGCAGCCCAGGTAGGCCGTGCCCACCTGCACGGCCGCGGCGCCCAGCGCCAACGCGGCCTGCACGCCGCGTGCGTCGGCAATGCCGCCGGCCGCGACCACGGGCACGGACACCGCATCGACGATCTGCGGCAGCAAGGCCATGGTGCCGCTTTGCAGGCCCAGGTCGTGCGACAGGAAATGGCCACGGTGGCCGCCGGCCTCCAGGCCCTGGGCGATGACCACGTCGGCACCATGCTGCTGCAGCCAGACGGCCTCGGCCACGGTGGTGGCGGAGGACCACACCTGGGCACCGCGGGCCTTCACGCGCGCCAGCAACTCGGGTGCCGGCAGGCCGAAGTGGAAACTGACCACGGCGGGCTGGAACTCTTCCAGCACCTCGGCCATGGCGGCCGTGAAGGGCTGGCGGCCGGCACCGGCCGGCACGCCGGCAGGGTCGATGTCCAGCTCGGCGTAGTACGGGGCCAGCCGCTCACGCCAGCGCGCCTCGGCCGCGGCGTCGGGCGCCGGCGGCTGGTGCGCGAAGAAGTTGACGTTCCAGGCGCCGCGCACCTGGGCGGCCAGGGCCTGCAGCTCGGTGCGCAAGCCCGCCGCGTCGAACATCGCGCCGGGCAGCGAGCCCAGGCCGCCCGCCGCGCAGACCGTGGCGGCGAGCCGGCTGCGCTGCGAGCCCGCCATGGGGGCCTGGACGATGGGCAGTTCCGTGCCCAGGAATGCGTGGCGCATGGCCGGTCTCCTGAAGAAATTCAGGCGATGGTAGCGAGCACCTCGGCCACGCGCACGGGCCGGATGTCGACCATGCAGCGGTTGTGGCCCAGCGGGCATTCGCGCTGGAAGCAGGGCGCGCAGTCCAGCGGCGGCTGGTAGGCCGGGTCGCGCTTGAGCCAGAGCACGGTGGCCGCACCGCTGAGCGGCGGCGTGTGCTCGGGGCTGGTGGAGCCATAGACCGCGACCTGCGGCGTGCCGAAGGCGGCTGCCACGTGCATCAGGCCGGAGTCGTTGGAGACGACGCTGTGGGCCGCGGCGATCAGGCAGAACGCATCGACGAGCGCGGTCTTGCCCGCCAGGTTGATGCAGCGGCCCGGCGCGCGGGCGTTGGCGGCAGCGGCGATCTCCTCGCACAGCGCGCGCTCCTTGCCCGAACCCAGCAGCAGCACGGGCAGGGCCAGGCCGGTGGCCAGCTCGGCGTAGTGCCCGGGCGGCCAGCGCTTGGACGGGCCGAACTCCGCACCGGGTGCGAACACGTGGAAGCCGCGCCGCGCCAGGCCATGGGCCTGCAGCACGGCGTCGATCTGCGCCGGCGGCAACAGCAGGCGCGGCTGGTCGGCCTCGGTGCCGCGCTCGCCCGACAGCGCCGAATAGAAGCCCACCATGGGCGGTCGCTCGTCGCGTGGCGGGTTGGGCAGCCGCTGCGTGAGGAGGCCGTAGCGCATCTCGCCGTGGTAGCCGACGCGGCGCCGGATGCCGGCCAGCCAGGGCAGCAAGGCGCTCTTCGCCGAGTTCGGCAGCACGTAGGCGTTGTCGAAGCGGCCGCGCAGTTGGCGCGCCATCGCGCGGCGCGCCTGCCACTGCAGGCCACCATGCTGGAACGGGAACTCGATGACCTCGGCCACCTGCGGCATGGCGCGGTAGACCGGCGCCACCCAGGGCAGCGCACCGACGCTCAGCCGCTCGCCACGCTGGTGGAGCCGCAGCATCAGCGGCTCGGTCATCACCGCGTCGCCGATCCACTGCGGCGCGATGACGAGCGAACGGGTCTTAGTGCCCGGCTCCAAAGTGCTCGCCGGCCTTGAGCTGGTACGCGGTGCCGCAGTAGGGGCACTTGGCCACGCCGGTCTTGGCGATGTCCAGGTAGACCTTGGGGTGGGTGTTCCACAGTTGCATGCCGGCCTGGGGCGCAGGGCAGAAGACGCCGCCCTGGGAGTTCAGGTCCTTGGCCAGCAGTTCGATGGTGGCGGTGGTGCTCATGGGAATCAGATTTTGGTCAGCCAGTGGGCGTACTTGGGATTGCGGCCGTTCACGATGTCGAAGAACGCGCTCTGGATCTTCTCGGTGACCGGGCCGCGCGAACCGCTGCCCAGTTCCACGCGGTCGAGTTCGCGGATCGGCGTGACTTCGGCGGCCGTGCCGGTGAAGAAGGCTTCGTCGGCAATGTAGATCTCGTCGCGCGTGATGCGCTTTTGCACGAGCTCGATGCCGAGGTCCTTGCAGATGTGCAGCACGGTGTTGCGCGTGATGCCGTTCAGTGCGCCGGCCGACAGGTCGGGCGTGTAGACCACGCCGTCCTTGACGACGAACACGTTCTCGCCCGCGCCTTCGCTGACGAAGCCGGAGGCGTCGAGCAGCAGTGCCTCGTCGTAGCCGTCGTCCAGCGCTTCCATGTTGGCGAGGATCGAGTTGCTGTAGTTGCTGACGGCCTTGGCCTGCGTCATCGTGATGTTGACGTGGTGGCGCGTGTAGCTGGAGGTCTTCACGCGGATGCCGCGCTTCATGCCCTCTTCGCCCAGGTAGGCGCCCCAGGCCCAGGCGGCGACCATGGCGTGGATGGTGTTGCCCCTGGGGCTCACGCCCAGCTTCTCCGAGCCGATCCAGACCAGCGGGCGCAGGTAGCAGCTTTCCAGCTGGTTCTCGCGCACGACGTCGAGTTGGGCCTGGTTGAACTGCTCCTGGCTGAACGGGATCTGCATGCGCAGGATCTTGGCGCTGTTGAACAGGCGCTGCGTGTGCTCCTGCAACCGGAAGATGGCGGTGCCGTCCACCGTGTTGTAGGCGCGCACGCCTTCGAAGGCGCCGCAGCCGTAGTGCAGCGTGTGCGTCAACACGTGGATCTTCGCGTCGCGCCAGTCGACCATCTGGCCGTCCATCCAGATCTTGCCGTCGCGGTCGGCCATGGAGGGCGCGGGGGGGATGAGGCTCATGATGCGCGAAGTCCTTTGGTGGGGAAGCTGCCGGTGGGGCGAAAAACGGCGGATTTTACGGCGCGGCCGGCGGCGCCCCGGCCGGCTCGGACTCGGCCTGCGGACGGGTCATCTGCCAGTGCTGGAGCTTGCCGCCCTGGAAGGTGCAGTCCACATAGGAGCCGCCGGCATCGGTCCAGCGGTAGACCTCGGGCTGCTCGTCCTTGGGGCTGAGCAGTTGGCCCAGCGCGCGCGTCATGGCCACCACGTGCAGCAGGGTGTGGCCGGGCTTGAGCTTGGCGTTGAGCATGACGGCGCTGCCGACAAAGCCGATGGGCCGGTCGGACGCGCGCTTCATGACCTGCATCATGCGGGTCACGTGCAGCATGCCCCACATGACCAGCGCGCCGGCCACGAGGGCGACGCCGCCGAAGCCGTAGTTGCGCCAGGCGAAAAACACCGCGATGAGGCCAAGGGCCGGGATGAGGATCCTCTGAAAGTTCATGGGCCGATTGTCGCCCGACGCCACCGGCGCCCGGCAATGCCCCCGGCGTGTCAGCCCGCCGGCGCGAGGCGGGCCCAGGCCGCGTAGAGGTCTTCTCCCGCGTCGCGCACGGGCAGCGGGCGCAGCGGCATGCTGCGCTCGGCCGGCGGCAGGGCGATCTCGGCATAACCGCGCTCGGCGGACAGGCCGAAGGGCGCGCCGTCCTCGTTCGAGTAGGCGTAGAACACCTCGCGCACCCCGGCCAGCAGCATGGCCGTGAGGCACATGGGGCAGGGATAGCCGCTGGCGTAGACCGTGCTGCCCGACAGGTCGGTGCTGCCCAGCGCCTGGGCGGCTGCGCGCACGGCCTGCATCTCGGCATGGGCGGAGGGGTCGCACAGGGCCTCGACCTGGTTCACGCCGGTGGCGACGACCTGGCCGTCGCGCACGAGCACGGCGCCAAAGGGCCAGGTGCGGCGCGCGTGCACGTTGTCCATGGCCAGGCGGATCGCGTCCAGCATGTGGCGCTCGTCGTGGGTGGGGAGCGTCATGGCGCGACCTCCTCGGACTGCGCGACCAGCGCTTCGAGGCGCCCGCGCGTGATCAGGCCGATCTGCGCCAGCGCCTCCTGGCGCTCGGCCGGCGTGGGCGCCTCGGTGCGCGAGCGCAGCGCCGCGAAGATCTGCTGCTTGCTGCTGCGCCGCACGGCGACGATGAACGGAAAGCCGTGGCGCGCACGGTAGGCCTGGTTGAGCCGCTGGATCTCCAGCAGCTCGGCCCGGCTCAGCGCATCGAGGCCCGCGCTGCCCTGCTCGCCGACCGATTCGCTGGTCATGGTGCCGGCCTGCGCTTCGCGGCCGGCCAGTTCCGGGTGGCCGCACAGGAAGGCCAGCTGGCGCTCGTCGGGCGCGCTGCGCACCACGGCCAGCATGGCGGCGTGCAACTGCGCCACGCTGGCAAAGGGACGCTCGGCCCAGGCGGCTTCGGCCACCCAGGCGGCATGCTCGAAGCTGCTGCCCACTGCGGCGGCAAAGGCAGCGCGGTCCATGGCGTTGAGCTCGGCGAGCTCGAAGGCGGTTGGCATGGGGTTCTCCAGGAAGTTGAGGACGTTCAGCGTGCAGCCTTCTTCAGGTGCGGCACGCACAGCAGGATCAGCACCGTGGCGCAGATCTCCACCGCGGCCACGACGTACAGCCCGGGCGACAGGCTGCCGGTCGAGGTCTTGATCAGGCCGAGCATCCAGGGCGCGCCGAAGCCGGCCAGATTGGCCACCGAGTTGATCAGCGCCACGCCGCCGGCCGCGGCCGTGCCGGCCAGGAAGCGGTTGGGCATTTGCCAGAACACAGGGATGGCGCCCATGGTGCCGACGATGGCCAGCGTCAGCGCGGTCAGCACGATGGCCGGGCTGTGCTGCAGGAACAGCGCGATCACCAGCAGCGACGCCGAGCCGAGCGCCGCGGCCAGGCCGCAATGCCAGCGCGACTCCTGGTGGCGGTCGGAGTGGAAGCCGTTCCAGATCATGCCGGCCGCGCCGCACAGGTAGGCGCCGGACATGATCCAGCCGACCATCAGCGGGTTGGTGAAGCCCACTTCCTTGACCAGCGTGGGGCCGTAGAAGGTCAGCGAGGAATTGGCCGCGATGATGCAGAAGAAGACCAGGATCAACAGCCAGATCTTGCCGTCCTTGAGCGAGGCCAGCAGGCTGTGCTCGCGCTCGCCCAGCGCCTTGCGGTCGCGCTCCAGGTCGGTTTGCACGAGCTGCCGTTCGCGCGGCGTGAGCCAGTGGGCCTGCTCGGGCCGGTCGGTCAGGTAGAAGTACGTGGCGATGCCGGCCAGCACCGATGGAATGCCCTCGATCAGCAGCACCCACTGCCAGCCCGACCAGCCGTTCACGCCGTGCAGGTTGTTCATGATGGCGCCGGCCAGCGGCCCGCCGATGACACCCGCGAAGGCCGAAGCCGACATGAACATGCCGAAGGCCTTGGCGCGCCGGTCGTTCGGGAACCAGTAGGTCAGGTACAGGATGATGCCGGGGTAGAAGCCCGCCTCGAACACGCCCAGCAGGAAGCGCAGGCTGTAGAACATGGTCGGCGTGGTCACGAACATGGTGGCGATCGAGGTCAGCCCCCAGCCGATCGTGATGCGCATGATGGTCTTCTTGGCACCGATCTTCTGCAGCAGCAGGTTGCTCGGCACCTCGAAGAAGAAGTAGCCCAGGAAGAAGATGCCGGCGCCCAGGCCATAGACGGCCTCGCTCCACTTGAGCTCGTCCAGCATGGTCAGCTTGATGAAGCCGATGTTGACGCGGTCGATCCAGGCCAGCACCCAGAGCAGCATCAGGAAGGGGATCAATCGGAAGATGATCTTGCGGTAGACGCCGTCGAGTTCCGTCGCGGCGGGCTTGTCCAGAATCGGTGCGATCGCTGCATCCGTGGCCATGGTTGTCTCCTGTTGTTTGAAGGGTGTGGTGGGACTGCCAGGCGACTGTAGGCAGCGCAGCCCGCGGCGGCGTGCGCTTTCTAGAATGTGCGGCATCACGGTTTTGCGATAGTCCCCGCCGACCCATCCACCCGATGTCCCGCGCCACCGACCCGATCGACACCTACCTGCTGCGCGTGCTCGTGGCGCTGGTGGCCGAGCGCAGCGTCTCGCGCGCGGCGGCGCGCATGAACCAGACCCAGCCCGCCATCAGCACGGCGCTGCGCCGGCTGCGCGACCTGTTCGGCGACCCCATCCTCGTGCGCGAGCGCAGCGGCATGGTGCCGACCGAGCGCGCGCTGCAGCTGCGCGACCGCGCGCGCGACGCGCTGGCCGAGATCGACCGCATGCTGGCCGGGCCCGAGCGCTTCGAGCCCTTCGCGAGCACATCCACCTTCCACATCGCGCTGCCGGACTACCTGGCCGCGCAGTTCCTCGTCGAGGCCACGGCCCGCTTTCGCACCGAGGCGCCGCAGGCCCGGCTCGTGGTGCACGCACTGAGCACCACCTACGACTACGAACGCGCGCTGGCCCAGGGCGAGCTCGACATCGTCATCGGCAACTGGCCGCAGCCGCCCGAGCGGCTGCACCTGTCGCTGCTGCTGGAAGACGAACTGGTCTGCCTCATGAGCGCACGCAACCTGCTGGCCAGCGAAGAGGCGCTGACGCTGGAGCAGTACCTGCAGGCCCAGCACCTGGTGCCCACGCCCTACACGCAGGCGCAGCGCGGCGTGGTCGAGACACACCTGGCCACGCTGCGGCGCACGCGCGATGCACGCATGACGGTGCCCTACTTCGCGCTGGCGCCGCACCTGCTGGTCGGCACCGACCTGGTGTTCACCACGGCCCGGCATTTCGCGGCGCAGTTCGTACGCCAGCTGCCGCTCGTGGCGGTGCCAGTGCCGGCCGGCTTTCCGCGCATGCGCTTCTACCAGCTATGGCACGAGCGCTCGCAGCACCAGGCCGGGCACCGCTGGCTGCGCGGCCTGCTGGCCGCGGTGGCCGCGGGCCTGGCCACGCCACCGGCCTGAGGACCACAGGCCAAGCCCTGGCTGGCGCTGTTCCCGCACCGAGAGGCCGCGCCGGCGCGGTTTCTCTAGGCCGAACGCAGCACCGCCACCGCCTCGTCGACCCGGTCCACCGCGTGGATGGTCAGCCCCTCGATGGGCTTCTTCGGCGCATTGGCCTTGGGCACCACCGCCACCGAGAAGCCCAGCTTGGCCGCCTCGCGCAGGCGCTCCTGGCCGCGCGGCGCCGGCCGCACCTCGCCCGCCAGGCCGACTTCGCCGAAGGCCACGAAGCCCTTGGGCAGCGGCTTGCCGCGCAGGCTGCTCGTGATGGACAGCAGCACCGCCAAGTCGGCGGCAGGCTCGGCGATGCGCACGCCACCCACGGCGTTGACGAACACGTCCTGGTCCAGGCAGGCGACGCCGGCGTGGCGGTGCAGCACGGCCAGCAGCATGGCCAGGCGGTCGCGGTCCAGGCCGACCGACAGCCGGCGCGGGCTGGGGCCCCCGTCGTCCACCAGGGCTTGGATCTCCACCAGCAGGGGCCGCGTGCCCTCCAGCGTGACCAGCACGCAGCTGCCGGGCACGGGCTCGGCATGCTGGCTCAGGAAGATCGCACTCGGGTTGCTGACGCCCTTCAGGCCGCGCTCGGTCATCGCGAACACGCCGATCTCGTTGACCGCGCCGAAGCGGTTCTTGATCGCGCGCACCAGGCGAAAGCTGCTGTGCGTGTCGCCCTCGAAGTACAGCACAGTGTCGACCATGTGCTCGAGCACGCGCGGGCCGGCCAGCGCGCCCTCCTTGGTCACGTGGCCCACCAGCACGATGGCGGTGCCTGAGGACTTGGCGGCACGCGTGAGGTGGGCCGCGCACTCGCGCACCTGGGCCACGGAGCCGGGCGCGGACGTCAGCTGCTCGCTGTAGACGGTCTGGATCGAGTCGATCACCGCGATGCCGGGCTTGCGCGCGTCCAGCGTGGCGAGGATCTTCTCCAGCTGCGTCTCGGCCAGCACCGGCACCTGGCTGTTGTCCAGCCCGAGCCGGCGCGAGCGCAGCGCCACCTGGGCGCCGCTCTCCTCGCCCGTCACGTACAGCGTGGGCATGCCACTGCGCTGCAGCGCGTCCAGCGCCTGCAGCAGCAGCGTGGACTTGCCGATGCCGGGGTCGCCGCCGATCAGCACCACGCCGCCATCGACGATGCCGCCGCCCAGCACGCGGTCCAGCTCCTCCTGGCCGGTGGGCGTGCGCGCCACATCGCTGGCCTCGATGTCCGCCAGCACCTGCAGCTCGGCCGTCGGCGCCAGCGAGGCGAATCGGTTCTTGCCGCTGCCAGCCGGCTGCGCGACGGTCTCCACCAACGTGTTCCAGGCTTCGCAATGCGGGCACTTGCCCAGCCACTTGGGGCTGGTGCCGCCACATTCGCTGCAGGTGTAGATCGACTTGTCTTTGGCCATCGGGGGACTATAGCCAGCGCCCAGCCACCCGCCCGCAGCTTGACCGGCTCCGGCCCAAGGCCTACATTGTCCCAATATTTCAAACACCGTTCTATATATTGGAACCACATGGATTCTACGCTTGCCAAGGGTCTGGCCGTGCTCGAGTGGCTCGCACGTGCCGGACGAGAGTGCCGCGTCACCGAAGTCGCCCAGGCCTTCGGCGTGCCGCGCAGCAACGCCCACCGCACGCTGCAGACCCTGGTCGAATGCGGCTGGGCCACACAGGACCCAGCCACCAGCGGCTACCGCGCCAGCATGAAGCTGTTCGAACTCGGGGCGCAGGCCGGCGCGGCGGCCGACATCCCGGCCCTGCTGCGCCCGCTGCTGGCGCGGCTGGCCCAGGCCAGCGGCGAGACCATCCACCTGGCGGCGCTGGACGGCGCCGAGATCCTGTATCTGGACAAGTTCGACAGCCCGCTGCCCGTGGCCGCCTATTCGCGCATCGGCGGCCGTGCGCCGGCCTATTGCGTGGCCTCGGGCAAGGCGCTGCTGGCCGCGCAGCAGCCTGATGCCGAGGCCTTGCGCGCGCTGCTGGGGGCGCTCGTCGCGCACACGCCCCGGTCCATCACCGAGCATGCCGCGCTGCTGGCCGAGCTGGGCCGCGTGCGCGCCCGCGGCTTCGCCGAGAACCGCGAGGAATGGCGCACCGGGGTGTGCGGCCTGGGCGCGCCGGTGTTCGACGCGCGCGGCCAGGCCGTGGTGGCGGTCGGCATGAGCGTGCCCTCGATCCGATTCGCCCGCGCGCAGTCGCGCGCCCTGTCCGAGATGCTTGTGGCATGTGCCCGCGAAGCGAGCCACATGCTGGGCTGCCCGCAGGCGGCAGGTACGCCGCCATTCCAACGTCCGTCAGAGACACACCGGAGACAAACAGCATGGAAACCTTCCAACGCGGCCGACGAGCCTGCTGCCTGAGCCTTGCGGGGGGTGCCGCTGCGGCGCTGCTGCCCTGGGCTGCCCGTGCCGAGGGACCGCACGCCTATCCCGACAAACCCGTCAAGTTCCTCGTGCCCTACCCGCCGGGCGGCGGCACCGATGTGATCGCGCGCATCGTGCAGCCGCGCTTCCAGGCCCTGCTGGGCCAGCCCGTGGTGATCGACAACCGCGGCGGTGCGGCCGGCCTGGTCGGCACCGAACTGGCGGCCAAGGCGCCGGCCGACGGCTACACCGTGCTGTTCACACTGTCCTCGCACACCATCAACCCGGCCATCTACACCAAGATGGCGTTCGACACGGCACGCGATTTCGAGCCCGTCGGCACCGTGGCCTCGCTGCCGCAGATCCTGGTGGCCCATCCGCAGTTCGGCGCCAGCACGGTGGCCGAGCTCGTCGCGCAGGCCAAGGCCAAGCCCGGCACGCTGTCTTACGCCACCGTGGGCAACGGCTCGCCGGGCCACCTGGCCGGCGAACTCATGAAGCTGCGCAGCGGCATCCAGATGACGCACATCCCCTACCGCGGCGGCGGCCCGGCCGTGACCGACGTGCTGGGCGGCCAGGTGCCCCTGCTGTGGGTGTCCATCCCGGCCGCGGCTGCGCATGTCAAGGCGGGCAAGCTCAAGGCGCTGGCGGTGTCCACGCTCAAGCGCAGCGCCGCCTTCCCGGATGTGCCGACCATGCAGGAGGCCGGCGTGGCGGACTTCGAGGTCGACTCCTGGTACGCCATGTTCGTGCCCGCGCGCACGCCGCGCGCGGTGGTGGACAAGCTCAACCGCATCCTCAACGAACTGCTGCAGGAGCCCGACATCCGCACCAAGCTGCTCGAGCAGGGCAGCGAAGGCGTGGGCGGAACGCCCTCGGCACTGGCGCAGACGGTGGACAGCGAACTCGTGAAGTGGGCCCGCCTGGCCCGCGATGCCAATATCAAGGTGGAATGACATGCAGATGAACGAAGCGAAGGATTCTTCCGCGGCACGCACGGTGGCCGCGCTCGTCGCCCGCGCACGCGTGGCGCAGCAGGTGGCCGATGGCTACGACCAGCAGCGCGTGGACGAGCTCGTGGCCGCCGCAGGCTGGGCCATCATGGAGCCGGCCCGCAACCGCGCGCTGGCCGAGCTGGCGGTGGCCGACACCGGCATCGGCAAGGTGGACGACAAGATCCGCAAGAACCACCGCAAGACCATGGGCCTGCTGCGCGACCTGCAGGGCGCGGGCTCCGTCGGCGTGATTTATGAGGACGCAGAGAAGGGCATCACCGAGATCGCACGGCCCGTGGGTGTGGTCTGCGCGGTGACGCCCTCGACCAACCCGGCGGCCACGCCGGCCAACAAGATCATCAACGCGCTCAAGGGCCGCAACGCGGTGATCGTGGCCCCCTCGCCCAAGGGCTGGAGCACCTGCGCGCGGCTGATCGAATACATCCACGCGCAGCTCGACCGCATCGGCGCGCCGCGCGATCTTGTGCAATGCCTGCCGGCACCGATCGACAAGGCCGCAACCAACGAGCTGATGCGCCAGTGCGACCTGGTGGTGGCCACGGGATCGCAGGCCAATGTGCGCGCGGCCTACACCTGCGGCACGCCGGCCTTCGGCGTGGGGGCCGGCAACGTGGCCAGCATCGTCGACGAGACAGCCGATGCCGCCTTGGCGGCCGAGCGCATCGTGCTGTCCAAGACCTTCGACAACGCCACCAGCTGCTCGTCCGAGAACAGCCTGGTGGCGGTGG
This sequence comes from Pseudorhodoferax soli, assembly GCF_003337555.1. Taxonomy (GTDB): domain Bacteria; phylum Pseudomonadota; class Gammaproteobacteria; order Burkholderiales; family Burkholderiaceae_C; genus Pseudorhodoferax; species Pseudorhodoferax soli. The sequence goes on from NZ_QPJK01000004.1 coordinate 578,905, forward strand.
GCAGCGTGGCCGCGCCGCTGCTGGCGGCGCTGCAGGCGCACGGCGCCGCGGTGCTGGGCGCCGCGCGCAAGGCCGAACTGCAGCAGCTCATGTGGCCCGAGGGGCGCCTGTCGCCGGCCGTCATCGGCCAGTCCGCCACGCGCATCGCCGAGAAGATGGCCGCGCGCGAAGGCGCCGGCCGCAGCGAATGGCAGGCCATTGCCACGGGCCGGCCGAGCATGCTGGTCATCGAGGAAGACGGCTTCGGCGAAGACCGTCCCTATTCCGGCGAGAAGCTCAGCCCGGTGCTCGCGCTGTACCGCGTGGCCGACTTCGCGCAGGCGGCCGACACCGTGCGCCAGCTCTACGCCTACCAGGGCGCTGGCCACTCGGTGGGCCTGCACAGCGCACGGCCCGAGCGCGCGCTCGCGCTGGGCCAACAGCTGCCGGTCTCGCGCGTGATCCTGAACCAGCCGCACTGCATCGCCACGGGCGGCAGCTTCGACAACGGCCTGCCGTTCTCGCTGTCCATGGGTTGCGGCACCTGGGGCGGCAACAACTTCTCGGACAACATGAACTACCGCCACTACCTGAACATCACCCGCGTGTCACGGCCCATCCCCGAGCGCGTGCCGACCGAGCGCGAGATCTTCGGCAGCTTCTTCGACAAGTACGGAGACGCCTGATGGCCGCGCCCGCCCCGCCGGGCACGGTGTTCGCGCTGGTCGAGCACCAGGCGGCCACCCGGCCCGACGCCGTCTACGCGCTGGGCTGCGAGGACGGCCGCAGCGTCGACTTCGCCACGCTGCGCATGCACTGCCGCGCCACCTGCGCGCTGCTGGAGCGTGCCGGCGTGGCCGCTGGCGACACAGTGGCCTTCGTTATGCCCAACGGCCTGCAGACCCTGCTGCTGCTGCTGGGCGCCATGTACGGCGGCCGCTGCGTGAACCCGGTCAACCTGCTGTCGCAGCCCGAGCAGATGCGCTATGTGCTGGACCATTCGGACTGCAAGCTCGTGTTCGTGGCGCCGGAGTGGGAGGCGCGCGTGCGCGCGCTGCTCGATGGCATCGCGCGGCCGATCGCGCTGCAGGTGGTCGACCCGGCCGCCGACCGGATCGCCGGGGCACCCGCCGCTGCTCCCACCGGCGGGGTCGCACCGCCCGCGCCGGACGCCACCGCGCTGCTGATGTACACCTCGGGCACGACCGGCCGGCCCAAGGGCGTGATGCTGACGCAGGCCAACCTGGCGGCCAACGCGCAGGCCATCGGCGCGGAGCACGCTCTCGGCCCCGGGGACCGCGTGCTAGGCGTGCTGCCGCTCTACCACATCAACGCCTTTGCCGTGACCATGCTGGCCCCGCTCGCGCACGGCGGCAGCGTGGCCATCGCGCCGCGCTTCTCGGCCACCGCGTTCTGGCCGCAGGTCGAGGCGCAGCGCTGCACCTGGATCAACGTGGTGCCGACCATCATCTCCTTCCTGCTCGAAGGCGAGGCACCGCCGCCCGGCGCGACGGCGGGTGTGCGCTTTTGCCGCTCGGCTTCGGCGGCGCTGCCACCCGAGCACCTGCGCGGCTTCGAGCAGAAGTTCGGCATCGGCGTGATCGAGACCATGGGCCTGACCGAGACCGTGGCACCGGCGTTCTCCAACCCTTTGGCGCCGGCGCTGCGCAAGCTCGGCGCGGTGGGCCGGGCCAGCGGCTGCGAGGCGCGCGTGATCGATGCCGACCTGCGCCCGCTGCCCGACGGTGAGAGCGGCGAGATCGCGATCCGCGGGCCCAACGTGATGCGCGGCTACTACAAGAACCCCGAGGCCACGGCCGCGGCCTTCACGCCGGACGGCTGGCTGCGCACGGGCGACCTGGGCCACCGCGACGCCGACGGCTTCTTCTTCGTCACCGGCCGCATCAAGGAACTCATCATCAAGGGCGGCGAGAACATCGCGCCGCGCGAGATCGACGAGGCCCTGCTGCAGCACCCGGCCGTGCGCGAGGCCGCGGCCGTGGGCGTGCCCGACAAACACTACGGCCAGGAGATCCTGGCCTGCGTGGTGCTGCGCGACGGCATGGCCTGCGGGTCTGCGGCGATGGAGGCGGAACTGCGCGCGTTCTGCCTGGACAAGCTGGGCCGCTACAAGACGCCGGCGCAGTTCCGCTTCGTGGCCGAGCTGCCGCGCGGGCCCTCGGGCAAGGTGCAGCGGCTCAAGCTGCTCGACTGACGCGCGCGCGCCGCGGCGCCATCTGCGCACCGCGCGCCGCGCGCGCACCGACCTCGCGCACGGCCTGCACGAAGGCCTGCAGCACGGCCGGCTGCTCCACCCGCTCGCTGCGCGTGAACAGGCCGAACGACGGCAGCGCGATGGCCGGCTCCATCGCCAGCTGCCGCACGCCGCCACGTGCGATCTCGTCGACGGCCTGCTCGCGCCGCACGGCGCACAGCAAGCTGGCGTCCAGCCGCAGCACGGCGCCCACGGTGACCGAGGACATCGCCTCGACCACCGGCTCGGGCGGCGTCACGCCGTCGTTGAGGAAGGCCGTCATGAAGGCCTGGCGCACCAGCGTCTCGCGCGACGGCACCACCCAGGCCGCACCGCGCAGGTCGGCCCAGCGCAGGCGGCGCCGCGCGCACAGGCTGTTGGCCTGCGCCGCCAGCACGCACAGCGCATCGTCCAGCACCACCTCGGGCCGCACCCGCGGCAGCAGGTCGCCGGACTGCAGCTGCGGCGTGATCGCGCCGAACACGCAGTCCAGCTCGCCGTCCAGCAGGCGCTGGAACAGCTCCTGCACGCGCCCCTCGCGCACGTGCACCGCGGTGCCCGGCAGGCGCTCGCGCAGCCGGGCGATGGCGGCCGGCACCGTGGCAGTGACGGACGGCGCACCCACGCGCAGCACGGCGGTGGCGCCGCCGCGCATGGCGTCCACGTCCTCCGTGGCCCGGGCCAGCTCGTGCAGCACGGCGCGGGCGCGGTAGATGGCCCCGTGCCCCAGCGCGTTGGCGTGGATGCCCTGGTGCCCGCGCTCGAACAGGCGCGCACCGAAGCACTCCTCGACCTCGCCCAGCATCTTGCTGATGGCCGGCTGGCTCAGGTGCAGCCGGGCCGCCGCGCCACGCATGGTGGACACGTCGGCCAGCGCCACCAGCAGTTCGAGGTGGCGCAGCCGCAGCTTGCGCACCAGGTGGTCGGTCTTGGCGTCCAAGGTGATCATGATCCGTGATCGAAGCCTCACGATTTGCGAATTTTCAAGAATCGCCGGCGAGGATAACGTCGCTGGCCATGAAGCAGAACGACAACACGCCGGAGACAGCCCGCCCCGCCACCCCGCTCCAGGGCGTGCGCGTGCTCGACCTGGGCCAGTACATCGCCGGCCCCGGCGCCGCCATGGTGCTCGGCGAACTCGGCGCCAGCGTGGTCAAGATCGAGCCGCTCACGGGCGACCAGGCCCGCCACATCGGCCGCTACGGCGAGTCCATGCTGCGCAGCTACAGCCGCGGCAAGCAGTCGATCGCGCTGGACCTCAAGAGCGAAGCCGGCCGCGAAGTGGCATGGCGGCTGATCGCCGACAGCGATGTCGTCATCCAGAACCTGCGCCCCGGCGCCGCCGAGGCGCTGGGCCTGGGCGCGCAGGCGGTGCGCAGCCGCCACCCGCGCGTGGTCTACCTGTCCATCACCGGCTTCGGCGAGCACGGGCCTTCGCGCGAGCGGCCCGGCTACGACGTGGCCGCGCAGGCCGAGAGCGGGCTGATGGCGGTCACCGGCGAGCCCGACGGCCTGCCGCAGAAGGTGGGCGTGCCCATCATCGATGCCGCGGCCGCCCACCTGGGTGCCCAGGCCGTGCTGGCGGCGCTCTACGGCCGCGAGAAGACCGGCGCGGGCGAGACGCTGCACACCTCGCTGCTGGAGGTGGCGCTGCACCTGCAGGCCACCACCTGGTGCGACTACCTGGGCGGCGCGCCGGAGCCCACGCGCATCGGCGCCGGCCAGCCGAACAACGCGCCGGCCGCCGAGGTGGTGCCCACGCGCGACGGCCACATCGTGCTGTCGGCCTATGCCGATGCGCACTGGGTGCGCTTCTGCCACGCCATGGGCCGTCGGGCGCTGGCCACCGACGCGCGCTTTTGCAGCAACGCGCAGCGCGTGCAGCACCGCGATGCGCTGCGCGCCGTGCTGCGCGAATGCCTGTCGGACCTCAGCAGCGAGGAATGCGTGGCCCTGCTCGGCCGCCACCAGATCGTGGCCGGTGCCGTGCGCAGCTACCGCCAGGTGCTGGACAGCCCCGACCTGCACGCCAGCGGCATGCTGGTGGACGCCGTGGCCGCCGACGGCAGCCACTACCGCGCGCTGGCCCTGCCCTACCGCCTGGGCGACGCGCCGCGCGCCGCGCCGCCCGCCGCCCCCGCCTGCGGCGCCGACACCGACGCCGTGCTGGCCGCCTGCGGCTACGGCGCGTCCGACATCGCCGTGCTGCGGCGCGCCGGCGCCGTCGGCTGAACCCAACCGAACGCCCCACCATGACCACCTCCCTGCCCCACGCCAGCGACGGCGCCGACGCCGCCGTCGTCCAGACGCTGCCCCTGTTCGAGATGATGCGCATGCGCGCGGCCACCACCGCGCGGCGCCATCCGCGCCACGGCTTCGCTGGCGAAGGCCGGGCCTCGGCCATGCGCTGGGTCAACCAGTTCACCCACACCCACCGCCGGCTCGGGCCGGACGACCGCGAGGTCGTCAGCCCCAACAACGACACCGTCTACAGCAACGCCTGGCTCGACCTCTCCGCCGGCCCGGTGGTGATCGATTCGCCCGACATGGGCGAGCGCTACTGGACGCTGGGCCTGCTCGACGCCTGGACCAACCCGTTCGCCTACGTCGGCCGCCGGGCCACGGGCAACCGCCCGCAGCGCACGCTGGTGCACGGCCCGTCGTGGCTCGGCACGGTGCCGGCCGGCATTACGCAGGTGATCGCCGCGCCGGGCGACGATGTCTGGCTGATCGGCCGCATCCTGGTCGACGACGACGGCCCCGATGCCGCGCAGGTGCGCGCCCTGCAGGCCCAGTTGCGCATGGAGCGGCTGGACGGCAGCGATGCCGCGATGCGCGTGGACACGGGGCTCGATGCCGCAGACACCGGCGTGCCCGACCCCCAGCTCTACAGCGCCACCGTCGCCACGGCGCTGCAGCGCAACCCGCCGCCGCCCGGCGAGCGGCTGCTGTGGCCGCCCGCCACACCCGAGGCGCTGGCCGGCGCATTGCCCGCCGTCTACGCGCGGCTGCGCGCAGACCAGCAGCCGCATGCGCTGGGCGGCGGCTGGGCCATCCCGGTGCTGGTGCGCACGCACTGGGGCGACGACCTGCGCAGCCGCGCCCGCATCGCGCGCAACTTCATCGGCGCGCTCGGCATGGACGAGGCCATGTACCCCACGGCCGAGGTCGATGTGGACGGCGCAGCCTTGCACGGCGGGCGCCGCTACGCGCTGACCTTCGCGCCCGGCGCGGGGCCGCGCGTGGGCGCCTTCTGGTCGCTGACCATGTACCGCCGCAGCGACTGCCTGTTCGTGGCCAACCCCATCGCGCGCTACTCCATCGGCGACCGCACGCCCGGGCTGCGCCATGCGCCGGACGGCAGCCTCACGATCCGGCTGCAGGCCGACGACCCGGGGCCGGACGCCAACTGGCTGCCCGCGCCACGCGACGAGGCGTTCTACGTGGTGCTGCGGCTGTACCAGCCCCATGCCGACCACCTGGAGCAGCGCTTCACCTATCCCCCCATCCGGCCCGTTTGAGGCCGCACAAAGCAGACTGGAGACAACGATGACCTTCAACAGGCGCCACTTCCTCGCCGGCACCGCCGCCCTGGCCCTGCCCTGGGCCGCACCCGCCAGCGCGCAGGGCTGGCCGGCCCGCCCGATCCGCCTGATCGCGCCCTACGGCGCCGGCGGCTCCAACGACATCCTCACGCGCGTGCTGGGCGACGACCTGTCGCGCCGGCTGGGCCAGGCCATCGTGGTGGAGAACAAGGCCGGCGCGGGCACGCGCATCGCCAACGACTTCGTGGCCAAGGCGGCGCCCGACGGCTACACGCTGCTGCACGCGGCGGCGCCCATCGCCATCGGCGAGGCCTTGTACAAAGACCTCCCCTACAACGTGCACAAGAGCTTCGCACCGATCGCCAGCACGGCCATCGCCCCGCTGTTCCTGGTCGTCAACGCCGCGGCGCCCTACAAGACCGTGCAGGACTTCATCGCCCACATCAAGGCCAACCCCAAGGGCGCAACCTTCGGCTCGCCGGGCGCGGGCTCGGCGCCGCACCTCACGGCCGAACTGCTGCTGCGCGCCGCGGGCGCCAAGGGCATCGTCGTGCAGTACCGGGGCGACGCGCCGGCCTACACCGAGCTGCTGGCCGGCCGCATCGACGCTACGCTCACGGCCATCTCCACCGCCATCCCGCACGTGCAGGCTGGCAAGCTGCGTGTGCTGGGCGTGGCCAACGAGGAGCGCTCGCCGCTCTACCCCGATGCGCCCACCCTGCGCGAGCAGGGCCTGGCCTCGGTCGTCGGCTATGGCTGGTACGGGATGATGGCGCCGGCCGGCACGCCGGCCGACATCGTGGAGCGGCTGGGCGGCGCGATCAACGCCGCCATCGCCGACCCCGAGGTGCGCCGCAAGGCAGAAGCCGCGGGCCTGCAGCTGCGCGGCGGCACGGCCGCGGCGTTCAGCACCTTCATCACCGCGGAAACGCAGAAGTGGGCGCAGATCATCCAGGCGGCGAACATCACGGCCGAGTAGACCGAGTAGACCGGGCAGGCCCACCACGCCCCAGGCAGCCAGCCGCGGCCGAGACCTCACGCGCTGGCGGGCGGCGGCCTGGCGCCGCGCCGCACGGTCAGCCCGCCGTGATGCGCCCGATCAGCTCCTCGCGCGAGGCCGCGCCCGCCGCGGGCGCCAGCACGAAGTCCCAGTCCACCCGCCAGAACGGCGCTGCCATGCCGTAGCGGCGGGCCTCCTCGGGATCGTCCACCTTCTGGAAGTCGGCCACCAGTTCCTGCTTGACGCCGAACACCGCGTCCTCGCCCAGGTAGGGGCAGTCGGGCGTGAAGATGTGCGTGATGACCGGCTGGTGGCCGGGCGCGGTGACGATGAAGTGCAGGTGCGCCGCGCGGTTCGGGTGCCGCCCCAGCCGGCCCAGCAGCTGGCCCACTGGCCCGTCCGACGGGATCGGGTAGTGGCGCGGCTTGACGGTCTTGAACCAATAGCGGCCATCGGCATCGGCCTCGAACACGCCGCGCAGGTTGCCCTCGGGCTGGACGCCCTGCTGCTGCACGTCGTAGAAGCCGTCGTCGTTGGTCTGCCACACGTCCAGCATGGCGCCGGGCACAGGTTGACCATGGGTGTCCACCACCCGGCCACGCACCACCGTCGGCTCGCCCTTGCCGTCGCGGCAGATGTCCGCGCCCAGCGGGTAGCGCGGCGCGCCATCCACGAAGAAGGGCCCGAGGATGGTGTTGGGCGTGGCGCCGCTCGGGCGCCGGTTGTTGATGGAGTCGACCAGCATCGACACGCCCAGCACGTCCGACAGCAGGATGAATTCCTGGCGCCAGGCGTTGCACATCTGGCCGGTCTCGGTCAGGAAGCGGATCGCGGCCAGCCACTCCTCGTGCGTGGGCTCGATCTCCTTCACGGCCGCATGCAGGTGCCGCACCAGCGCGGCCATGACCTGCTTCAGGCGCGGCGACACGTCCTCGCCCATGCGGGCGTTGACGACCTCGGCCGAGCTGTCTTCCTGGAAGTACGCAAGGCCGCCTGGGCCGGTGTCGGATGGGCGCATGGCCATGGTGTCTCCTGTTCGTTGGTGTCGCGTGCGCCCCGCCGGCCGGGGGCTCAGGGCCGCGCGGGGGCGGTGCTGCCCTGCATTCTCTGCACGGCGGCGATCCAGCCGGCGAAGGCGGCCATCTGCTTGGTGACGAAGTCGCGCGTGGTCGCATCGGTGCAGGCACCGGTCTCGGCGTCGAACTTCGCGGTCGCGCCACCGATGAAGACCTCGGGCTTGACGAGCGGCATCGCGTTGACGAACAGCAGCACCTTGCGCAGGTCGTACTGCACGCGCGCGCCGCCGAGCGGGCCGGGCGATGCGCTCACGATGGCGACGGGCTTGCCGTCGAAGGGCTGGTCCTCGCCGCGGCTCAGCCAGTCGATCAGGTTCTTGAGGCCGCCGGGGATGCTGAAGTTGTACTCCGGCGTGGCGATCAGCACCGCGTCGGCGGCGCGGATGCGCGTGCGCAATGCGGCCACCGGCGCCGGATAGCCATGGGCCAGCGCGTCGGCATCGAGGATCGGCACGGCGCGCCAGTCCAGCTCCTCGATGGCCATGTGGGAGGGCATGACCTCCTGTGCGAGCCGGATGGCACGGCGGTTGAGGGAGGCGCTGCGCAGGCTGCCGCAGAGCGCGACGACGTCGAGGTTCTTCATGGGTGGTTGGCCAGTTGGGGGAAAGAGGGGTTCATTCGAGCGTGATGTCGTTGTCCTTGACGACCTTGGCCCAGCGCTTCGATTCTGCGTCGATCACCTGCACGAAGTCTGCCGCCGAACCGCCGACGGGCACCAGGCCCTGCTCGGCCAGGAAGCGGCGGTAGTCGTCGGACGCCGCGATCTGCCGCGACACGTTGCCCAGCACATCGACGACCGCCTGTGGCGTGCCCTTGAGCGCGAACAGGCCGTGCCAGGAATCGCCCTCGAAGCCGGGGAAGGCCTCGGCCACCGTGGGCACCTGCGGCAGCGATTCGAGCCGGTGGGCGCTGGACACTGCGAGCGGCCGGATCTTGCCGGAGCGGATGTGCTGCAGCACGTCGGCGATGGGCGAGAACGCCGTGTCGACCCGCGCGCCGATGAGGTCGGTCACGCCGCCGTCGCGGTAGGGCACGTGGTTGAGCTTGAGCCCCGCGCTGTTGGCGAAGTAGGCCATGGACATGTGCGGCACGGTGCCCACGCCGTAGGAGGCATAGCTCACGCTGCCGGGCCGGGCCTTGGCGTCCTTGATGAGGTCGGCCGCCGTCTTGTAGGGCGACTGGCTCGACACCGAGACCACCAGCGGGATCGACAGCATGCGCGTGATGGGCACGAGGTCCTGCGCCTGGTAGGGCAGCTTCTTGTAGACGAAGGGGTTGATCGTGACGGTTCCGCTGGCGGTGTAGAGCAGCGTGTAGCCGTCTGCCGGCGCGGCAGCCACGGCCTGCGTGCCGACGATGGTCGAGGCGCCGGCCCGGTTCTCCACCACCACGGGCTGCTGCAGCTGCCTGGACACGCGGTCGCCCCAGTAGCGCGCCATCACATCGGGCGCCGTGCCCGCCGGGAACGGCACGATGACGCGGATGGGCTTGCTCGGGTAGCGGTCCTGCGCGTGCACGCAGGTGGCGGACGCGAGCAAGGCCACTGCGAGGGCCGGGCCTTGGAGGAAGCGCAGGGAGGGATGGGTCATGCTTGTCTCTCGTGTTGCAGGGGCCGATGGCCGGCCCTGTGGATGAAGGCGGTTGCGCGGGAATCAGGGGGCCGCAGCGCTGGCGTAGTCCACCTGGTGGCGGGCGATGCGCATGCCCTCCAGTTCCTGCCGCACCCGCAGGTGCGCGGGGTGGGTGGCGTAGGCGTCCAGCGCCTGCTGCGACTCGAACTCCGAATACAGCACCACGTCGCAGGCGTAGTCGACACCGCTGCAGTCCAGGCCGATCTCCAGCCGCGCCATGCCGGGAATGGCCCCAAGCAGGCTCTCGAACCGGCTCTTGAGGAACAGGGCCGCCTGCTGCTTGGCGGCCGGGGTGTCGCCGCGCATGTTCCACATGACGATGTGCTTGATCATGGGCAGATGGTAGATTCGCGCCCGGCGGCAGAAAAGAGCATCTTCGGGAAATTCTTTCCCGCAAATCGGGAAAGAAAGCCATGGACCGTTTCGCATCGGTGGGCCTGTTCGTGCAGGTGGCCGAAACCGGCAGCCTGACCCGCGCGGCGGAGGCGCTGGGCATGTCGACCTCTGCCGCCAGCCGCCACCTGTTCGCGCTCGAGGAGCACCTGGGCGTGCGGCTGGTGCAGCGCACCACCCGGCGGCTGCAGCTGAGCGATGCGGGCACGGAGTTCTACCGGCGCACGCGGGCGTTGATCTCCGACCTGCGCGAGGCCGAGGAAGCCGTCACCGAATCGACCGCCAACCCCACCGGCGTGCTGCGTGTGACGGCCTCGCTGTCGTTCTGCCTGCTGCACATCGAGCCGTTGCTGCCTGCCTTCACGCGCAGCTACCCCGCGATCTCGGTGGAGGTGGTCGCAGCCAACCGCTACTACGACATCATCGACAACAACATCGACCTGGCCATCCGCACGCGCCAGTTCGAGGCGGATTCGAACATCACCATCCGCCGGCTGGCCACCACGCGGCGCATCCTCGCGGCGGCGCCGGCCTACCTGGACCGGCACGGCGTGCCGCGCACCCCGGCCGACCTGGCGCAGCACCGCATGCTGATCTACACGCACGCCATCGACCCGCACCGGCTGGACTTTCGCCAGGGCGACGCCAGGGAGGAAGTGGTGGTCAAGCCGCTGCTGGAAGCCAACGACGGCCAGATCGTGGTGCAGGCCGCGCTGTCGGGCCTGGGCATCCTGGTGCAACCCAAGTACATCGTGCAGGAGCACCTGGCCGCGGGCCGGCTGGTGGCGGTGCTGGACGACTGGGACCTGCCGCGCCTGACGATCAACTTCGCGTTCCAGAGCCGGCGGCACCTGCCCGCGAAGGTGCGGCTGTTCATGCAGGCCATGATCGACCGCTTCGAGGCGCACGGCTACGAGCGGCTCTGGACCGCCTGACCGCTGGGGGATCGGCGGGGGCGGCGCTGGGCCGGCAACTGCCCTCCGCGCGGCCGAGGCCTGCGCCGAGCCCGGCAGCCCGGCCGACCTCACGCCGGCATGGTGTCCGCCTGCGGCACCGGACCCCGCGCCTGCGGCACCACCGCCCCCACCCAGCCGGCCGCGGGGCCGATGCTGTGCAGCAGGTGGTCCGTGAAGGCCCGCACCTTGGCATTGGCGCGCCCGCCGGGGCGCAGCAGGTGGATGCCGCTGACCTCGGCCGGCGGCGCATCCTCCAGCTGCAGCTCCACGATGCGGCCGGCCGCCAGGTCTTCTCCGATGGCCCAGTTGGGCATCAGCGCGATGCCCAGGCCGCGCGCGGCGCACATGCGCCGCGTGTCGCAGTCGTTGCTCTCCAGCGCGAACTGCGGCGGCTGGCGCCAGTCGATGCCGGGTAGCTCGCGCCAGCCGCGCACGCTGGTGCTGTGCTGGCGGTCGATCAGCCGGTGCGCTGCCAGGTCGGCCATGCAGCGCGGCGTGCCGTGGCGGCGCAGGTAGGCCGGCGAAGCGCCCATCACGTAGCGCTGGCTGCCGATGCGCCGGCTGACCAGCGCGCTGTCGGGTTGGTCGCCGATGCGGATGACGAGGTCGAAGCGCTCGGCCACCGGGTCGACCACGCGCTCGGTCAGCTCCAGCTCCACGTTCAGGGCCGGGTAACGGTCGAACAGCGCGGGCAGGTGCGGCGCCACATGGCGCCGGCCGAAGGCGGGCACGCAGCTCACGCGCAGCAGGCCCTGCACGCTGCCGTCCAGCGCCACCACCTCGCTGCGCGTGTCCATCAGGTCGTGCAGGATCTTCAGCGCGCGCTCGTACAGCAGCGCGCCGGCCTCGGTCAGTGCCAGCGCGCGGGTGGAACGCGTCAGCAGCGGCACCTGCATCTCGCGCTCGAGTGCGTCGATCTGGCGCGCCACCGACGAGGCGGCCAGGCCGCGGCGCCGCGCCGCGGCGGAGAAGCTCTTGTCCTGCACCACGTCGACGAACAGGGACAGACTTTCGGCAAAACCCAGGGAATTCATCTGTGCACCTCGCGCAAAGGCATTTGGCCTGCGGGCGGCATTCCACCCGTGTGGCGCAAAGAATAGCATCGGCCGCTTCTTCCGATTGCCCCTTCACGCCATGCACACACACGAGACAACCCGCGAGCGCGCGCGCTTTCCCGCCACCCACCTGCGCCGGCGCCAGGCCCTGCTCGGGGCCGGCATGGCCCTGCTGCTGGCCGGCGCAGCGCCGGCGCGGGCGGAGGACTACCCCAGCCGCCTGCTCACGCTGATCGTGCCCTTCGCGGCCGGCGGCACCGTGGACAAGGTGGCCCGCATGCTGCAGGAGCCGTTGCGCGAGCGGCTGGGCCAGCAGGTGCTGGTGGACAACCGGGGCGGTGCCGGGGGCACCATCGGCATGGCGCAGCTGGCCAAGAGCGCGCCCGATGGCTACACGGTGGCGATGGTGTTCGACTCCTACGCGACCGAGCAGCACATCCACCGCAAGCTGCCCTACGAGACGCTGCGCGATTTCGCCGGCGTCTCCTACGCCGTGCGCTCGCCCATGGTGCTGGTGGTGCCTGCCGCCTCCCCCCACAAGACCCTGGAGGACTACGTGGCCGCCGCGCGCCAGCGCGACGTGACCTACGCCTCGGTCGGCGCGGGCAGCTCCAACCACCTGGCGGCCGAGCTGTTCCACGAGACCGCCGGCAGCCGCGGCCTGCACGTGCCCTACAAGGGCGGCGGTCCGGCCATCGCCGACCTGCTGGGCGGCCACGTCGATTCGATGATCGCCAGCCTGCCGCTGGTGCTGTCGCACGTGCAGGCCGGCAAGCTGCGCGCACTGGCCGTCACCTCGCAAGCGCGCAGCACCGCGCTGCCCCAGGTGCCGGCCGTGGCCGAGGTGCACAAGGGCTTCGAGGTCTATTCCTGGGTGGGCATGGTGGCGCCGGCCAGGACGCCGGCACCGGTGCTGGACAAGCTCTCTGCCGCGATGACGGCCACGCTGCGCGATCCGGCGCTGGCGCGCCGGATGGCGGACAACGGCTTCGAGGTGGTGGCCGGCGACCGCGCCGCCATGGACCAGCTGGTGCAGCGCGAAAGCCAGCGCTGGGGCCAGCTCATCGCCAAGCGCAAGATCAGCGTGGAGTGAGCGCCATGCCGAACCGCCCCTTCACCTACGAGAGCCGCGCCCAGCGCGTGCTGTTCGGCCCCGGCATGCTGGCGCAGGCGCCCGACGAACTGGACCGGCTCGGCGCGCGCAAGGCCCTGGTGCTGTGCACCGCGCCGCAGCGCGCCCAGGCCGAGCAGGTGGCGGCGCTGCTCGGGCCGCGCGCCGCCGGCATCTTCGACGGTGCCGTGATGCACGTGCCCATGGCCAGCGCCGAAGCCGCGCGCGCCGCGGCGGCGGCGGCCGGCGCCGACGCGCTGGTGGCCGTGGGCGGCGGCTCCACGGTGGGGCTGGCCAAGGCCATCGCACTGGTGTCGCCGCTGCCGGTGCTGGCCATCCCCACCACCTACGCCGGCTCGGAGATGACGCCCATCTACGGTCTCACCGAGAACGGCCTCAAGCGCACCGGCCGCGACGCGCGCGTGCTGCCCCGCAGCGTGCTGTACGACCCCGAGCTCACGCTGGCGCTGCCGGTGGGCCTGTCGGTCGTGAGCGGCATCAACGCCATCGCCCACGCGGCCGAGGGCCTGTACGCGGCCGACGGCAACCCCGTCACCAGCCTGATGGCGGCCGAAGGCATCGCCGCGCTGGGCCGCGCGCTGCCCGCGCTGCACGCCGCGCCGCACGACCTGGCCGCGCGCAGCGACGCGCTGTACGGCGCCTGGCTGTGCGGGCTGGTGCTGGGCAGCGTGGCCATGGCGCTGCACCACAAGCTGTGCCACACGCTGGGCGGCAGCTTCAACCTGCCCCACGCCGAGCTGCACACCGTGGTGCTGCCGCATGTGCTGGCCTACAACGCCGGCGCGGCGCCGCAGGCCATGCAGCGCATCGCCGCCGCGCTGGGCACGGCCGACGCAGCGCAGGGTGTACAGGCGCTGGCGCGCCGGCTGGGCGCGCCGGTGGCGCTGCGCGACATCGGCATGCGCGAGGAAGATCTGGACAAGGCTTGCGCGCTGGCCCTGCGCGACGCCTACCCGAACCCGCGGCCGATCGAGGCCGCGCCGCTGCGTGCCTTGTTGCAGGCAGCATACGAAGGCGCGGCGCCGGCCGGCTGAGCCGCAGCGGCCGCCCGGCGCTCAGCGGCCCTGGAAGGCCGGCTTACCGCGCGCGAAGAATGCGTCCACGCCGGTGCGGAAGTCCTCGGTGGCGGCGCAGACCTGGAACGCGGCGGACTCCGCATCGAGCTGCTCGGGCAGCGCGCGGTCGAAGCTGGCGCGCATCAGCCGGCGCAACTGCCCCAGCGCCACGGTGGGGCCGTTCGCCAGCCGCTGGGCGAGTGCCATGGCCTCGCCGGCCAGCGCATCGCCCGGCACCACGCGGTTGACCAGCCCCATGCGTTCGGCAGCCGCGGCGTCGAGCATGTCGCCCAGCATGGCGATCTCCAGCGCGCGGCGCAGGCCGACCCAGCGCGGCAGCGCCCAGGAGGCGCCGACGTCGCAGCTGGCGCCGATGTTCACGTAGGCCAGGTTGAAGCGCGTGCCCTCGGCGGCCAGCACGAAGTCGGCCTGCAGCATCAGCGACAGACCGGCGCCGGCCGCCACGCCGTGCACCTGCGCCACGATGGGCGCGTCGATGCCGGCCAGCACCACCAGCGCCTCGTGCAGCGGGCCGATCAGCGCCTTGGCGCCGCCCTGCGGGTCGGCCTGCAGCACGGCCAGGTCGCCGCCGGCCATGAAGCCCTTGCCGGCGCCGGAGAGCAGCACGGCGCGCACGCTCTTGTCGGCAGCGATGTCCTTGGCCGCGGCGAGGAAGGCCTCGGCCATGGGCACGTCGAGCGCGTTCAGCGCGGCCGGGCGGTTGAAGCGCAGCGTGGCGACAGCGCCTTCGCGGCCGATCTGCAGGGGGGCGTTGTCTTCGGTCATGTGGCTGTCTTTCGTGGTGCGCGCCTACCCAACTTGGGCAAGGCAATGGAAGAAGAAGGAGCAGGCACCGGCGCCAGCACGCCGCCCAGCAGCAGCGCGATGCCCTGGTCGGCGATCTGCGTGGGTGACATGCTGCCGTCGGGCCGGTACCAGCGGCCGACCCAGCTCAGCGCGCCGGCCAGCATGAAGGCCGCGAGCTTGGGGTCGCACGGCGTGAGCGAGCCTTCGGCCACGCCCTCGGCGATCAGGCGGCGGAACTCGTGGTCGATGCCGGCCTTCAGGCGCCGCAGCTCTTTCTTGAGCGGCGGCGGCAGCGGGTCTTCGCCGATGCGGATCACGCACTGGCCGAAGTCGTCCATCACGATGGCGGCATAGCTGCGCATGCAGGCCTGCAGTTGGTCGAGCGCGCGGCCGCCGCGCTGGCGCACCTCGGCAATGCCCTCTTGCATCATGGCCAGCGCGGTGCGCACGCATTCGAGCAGGATGTCGTCCTTGCTCTTGACGTAGTAGTACAGCGTGGGCTTGCTCACATGCAGCTTCTCGGCGATGTCGTCGAGCGAGGTGGCGTGGAAGCCGCGTTCGTTGAACAGCCGCGCCGCCGTCTGCAGCACGGCCTGGCGCTTCTTCTCGCGCTGGTCCACGCGGGCGCCGCCGGCCAGCCACGGCGAGGCGATGGCCTTGGCGGTGCGGCGGCGCGGCGTGGTGCTCATGGCGTGGATGCGCAGGGTATTTCCCGATGCCGAGGGTTACGCGTTGTCACGAAGATCGCGCGTTACCGGCGGGTAGCAATTCTACGAACCAGTAGCCCCGCCGGCATGCAGGAAGAAACCCTAGCCGCCATGCCAGCTGCCCTGTCGCCCAGCCCTGCCGAACCCGTGTTGCGCGTGGACGCGCTGACGCTGGCGTTCGGCGGCGTGAAGGCGCTCAACGGCGTGGGCTTCGACGTGCAGCCCGGCAGCATCACGGCCGTGATCGGCCCCAACGGTGCGGGCAAGACCTCGCTGTTCAACACCATCTCTGGCTTCTACCGGCCCACGGCTGGCAGCGTGCAGTTCGAAGGTGCCGACATCACCCGCGTTGCCGCGCCGAAGCGCGCCGCCATGGGCCTGGCGCGCAGCTTCCAGAACATCGCGCTGTTCCGCGGCATGACGGTGCTGGACAACATCAAGCTGGGCCGCCACGCGCACCTGAGGACGAATGTGTTCGACGCGCTGTTCTACCTGGGCCGCGCGCGCCGCGAAGAGGCCGAGCTGCGCCGCGACGTGGAGGAACGCATCATTGATTTCCTGGAGATCGACCACATCCGCCACGCCTCGGTGGCCGCCCTGCCCTACGGCCTGCAGAAGCGCGTGGAAATGGCCCGCGCACTGGCCATGCAACCCAAGGTGCTGATGCTGGACGAGCCCGTGGCCGGCATGAACCGCGAGGAGACGGAAGACATGGCGCGCTTCATCCTCGACGTGCGGCGCGAATGGGGCATCACCGTGTTGATGGTGGAGCACGACATGGCCATGGTGATGGACCTGTCGGACCACGTGGTGGTGCTGAACTTCGGCCAGGTGATCGCGCAGGGCACGCCGCAGCAGGTGCAGGCCGATCCGGAGGTGGTGCGCGCCTACCTCGGCGCGGGCGACGTGGGCGCGTTGCGCGCCAAGCTGCGCGGCACGGCGGTCCCCGCATGATGGACTGGGCCTACCTGTTCGAGATCGCGCTGACCGGCGTCGCCGGCGGCGGGCTCTACGCGCTCGCGGCGCTGGCCTTCGTGCTGGTCTACAAGGCCACGCGCGTGGTCAACATCGCCATCGGCGAGATGCTGATGGTGGGCGCCTATTTGTTCTTCGCCTTCGCCACCACCATGGCGCTGCCGATCTGGCTGGCGGTGCTGGGCGCGGTGCTGGGCACGGGCCTGTTGGGCGCGGTGGTCGAGCGCACCATGATCCGGCCGCTGCTGGGCGAGCCGCCGATCTCGGTGTTCATGGTCACGGTGGGGCTGGCGTCCATCCTCGTGGGGCTGGTGGAGATCATCTGGACCGCAGACCAACGCCGGCTGCCCGAGTTCTTCCCGACCGCGCCCGTGATGGTCGGCGAGGCCTTCCTCGCACCCAAGGTGGCCTACGGCGCGCTGGCCGCGCTGGTGCTGATCGCGCTCGTGCTGCTGCTGTTCCGCTTCTGGCGCGGCGGTGTGGCGCTGCGCGCCACCGCGTCGGACCAGGGCGCCGCCACCATGATGGGCATCAATGTGCCGCGCGTGTTCTCGCTGGCCTGGGTGGCCTCGGCCATGATCGCGGCCGTGGCCGGCATCGTGGTCGGCGCCATCGGCGGCATCTCCTCGTCGATGGGTGTGTTCGGCCTGTCGGTGCTGGTGGTGGTGATCGTGGGCGGGCTCGACAGCGTGCTCGGCGCGCTGGTCGGCGGGCTGCTGATCGGCTTGATCGAGGCGCTGGCCGGGGCCTTCCTGGGCGGCGAGTACAAGCTGTTGGCCACCTTCATCGTGCTGGTGTTCGTGCTCATGATCCGGCCCTACGGCCTGTTCGGCACGCACGAGATCGAAAGACTGTAGGCCATGCGCATCGGCACCCTTAAGCAGACCTACACCGCCGATGCGGCGCTGTTCGACTCGCGCACGCAGAAGGTGTGGCTCGCCATCGCTGCCGCGCTGCTCATCCTGTTCCCCTTCATCGCAAGCGACTACTGGCTCTACCTGGCCTGCCTGGTGGCCATCAACGTGGCCAGCGCCACGGGCCTCAACATCCTGACCGGCTACACCGGCCTCGTGAGCCTGGGCCAGGCGGCGTTCATGGGCCTGGGCGCCTACACGGTGGCGATCCTGCAGGCGCGCTGGGGCACGCCGTTCGGCCTGAATATTCTGGCCGGCGGCCTGGTGGCCATGGTCGGCGGCCTCGTGGTGGGCATCCCCTCGCTGCGTGTGAAGGGCCTGTACCTGGCGATCGCCACCATCGCGGCCTCGTTCATCGCGCACTTCCTGTTCGCCAACCTCAAGTTCACGGGCGGCACCACCGGCCTGTCGCTGAAGCCGGCCACGGTGTTCGGCCTGCCGCTGGACACCTCGTTCCGCATCTACTGGCTGATCGTGCCGGTGATGCTGCTCATGGTGCTGGGCGCGGCCAACCTGTTCCGCACACGCGTGGGCCGGGCCTTCATCGCCGTGCGCGACCGCGACATCTCGGCCGAGGTGCTGGGCATCCCGCTGCTGCGCACCAAGCTGCTGTCGTTCGGGCTGTCCTCGTTCTACGCGGGCGTGGCGGGCGGGCTGTGGGCCTACTTCTTCCGCGTGGTCACGCCCGAGAGCTTTCCGCTCCTGATGTCGATCTTCTTCCTCGCCGCCATCATCGTCGGCGGCATGGGCTCCATCCTGGGCGGCATCCTGGGGGCGGTGTTCATGACGCTGGTGCCCGAGGTGCTGAAACTGGTCTTCGACCTGCTGCCCGGCGGCACCGAGATGACGGTGTTTCTCTCTCCCGTGCGCACGGTCGTGTTCGGCCTCTTGATCGTGGGCTTCCTGGTGTTCGAGCCGCACGGGCTCGCCGAAGTCTGGCGGCGCATCCGCCGCTTCTTCCATCTCTGGCCTTTTAGAAACTGAAGGAGACCTGCCATGCGTGCTGCACAAGCCATTGCTTCCACCCGCCGCCGCGCCCTGGTGCTGACCGGGGGCGCCGCCCTCGTCGCCGGGGCCATGCCGCGCCTGGCGCGCGCCCAGGGCGAGGACATCGTCATCGGCGGCTCCATCCCCATGACGGGGGTGTTCGCGTTCGCCGGCATCGGCATCAACGCGGGCATCGCCGACTACGTGAAGATGGTCAACGACGCGGGCGGCATCAAGGGCCGCAAGCTGCGCTACGTGCCGGAAGACACGGGCTACAAGGTCGATGTCTCGGTGGCGGCCTTCAAGAAGATCACGAGCCAGAACAAGGTGAACCTGTACTACGGCGACTCCACCGGCTTTGCCAAGACCATCAACCCCGAGCTGGACCGCAGCGGCCAGATGCTGATGGCCGGCGCATCGTTCGCCAGCGAACTGAACAACCCGGCCAAGTACCCGAACCAGTTTCTCGTGGGGCCGGACTACACCGAGATGTTCGGCATCCTGCTGAACCACATCGCCAAGGAGAAGCCGGGCGCCAAGGTGGCCTTCGTCTACAGCGACTCGGAATTCGGCCGCGATCCGATCGAGACCAGCGAGGCCACGGCCAAGAAGCTGGGCCTGTCTGTGCCCGTCAAGATCATGACGCCGGCCGGCAGCGTGGACGTGTCGACCGAGGTCATCAAGCTGCGCCGTGCCGCGCCCGACTACACGATCTTCCACGGCTACATCCTCGCGCCCATCCCCGAGTTCATCCAGCAGGGCAAGCAGCAGGGCATGACCAGCAAGTGGATGGGCACCTTCTGGACCATGGACAGCTCCACCGTGATGAAGATGGGCGAGGCCGGCGACGGCTTCATGGGCGTGATGCCCTTCCGCTACTACTACGACACCGAGAAGGCGCCGATGCTGGAGAAGATCCGCGCGCTGCGGCCGGAGTACCAGAGCACGGCCTACATCCAGGGCTTCCTCACGGCCATGCTGTTCGCCGAAGCGGCCAAGCGCACGCTGGACGCGGGCAAGCCGCTGGACGGCAAGAACCTCAAGGCCGCGCTGAACACCATCAAGGACTTCGACACGGGCGGTTTGATCGGCACGCCGATCACGATCTCGGGCAACTCGATCCCGGTGGGCCGCGTGTACCGGGCGGACATGAAGGCGCAGAAGATGGTCGCGGCCTCCGACTGGATCAAGCTCTAGAAATGAAGCCCCCACGCTCATCGCTTCGCGTATCGCTGCCCCCCAAGGGGGCGCTCAGTGGCTTCGGGCGGCCGGGCGCTCACTGACATGAGCGCAGCCGCCGGCGCGATCCTCGAAGTCAACAACATCGAGGTGGTCTACAACAAGGTCGTGCAGGTGCTGCGCGGCCTGTCGCTGGCCGTGCCGCGCGGGCAGATCGTGGCGCTCCTGGGCAGCAACGGGGCCGGCAAGTCCACCACGCTCAAGGCCATCTGCGGCCTGCTGCCCATGGAGGACGGCGAGCTGCAGGCCGGGCAGATCCGCTTCGACGGCGCGGCCACCGACGCGCAGCCCGCCCACCAACTCGTGCGCCGCGGCCTGGCCCATGTGATGGAAGGCCGGCGCGTGTTCGAAGACCTCACGGTGGAAGAGAACCTGGTGGCCGCCACCTACGCGCTGACCGGCCGCAAGGCCGCGCCCAAGGACTTCGACGCCGTGTACGCCTACTTCCCGCGGCTGCACGAGCGCCGCAAGGGCCTGGCCGGCTACCTCTCGGGCGGCGAGCAGCAGATGCTGGCCATCGGCCGGGCGCTGATCGCCGAGCCGCAGCTGATCCTGCTGGACGAGCCTTCGCTGGGCCTGTCGCCCATGCTGGTGGAGGAGATCTTCACCATCATCGCGCGCATCAATGCCGAGCGCGGTGTGTCGATGCTGCTGGTGGAGCAGAACGCCAGCGTGGCGCTGGCCGTGGCCGACTTCGGCTACATCATGGAGAGCGGCCGCATCGTGATCGACGGCAGCGCCGAGCGGCTGGCGGCCGACCCCGATGTGCGCGAGTTCTACCTGGGCGTGGGCGGCAGTGGCGAGAGCCGCAGCTTCAAGGATCTCAAGCACTACAAGCGCCGCAAGCGCTGGTTGTCATGACCGCGCCTGATCTCCCGCACAAGACCCTGCCCCAGATGCTGCGCGAACAGGCGCAGCGCCAGGGCGCGCGCGTGGCCATCCGGCAAAAGGACTTCGGCATCTGGCAACCCATCACCTGGGCCGACTACCTGCGCCGCGCCGGCCACGTGGGCCTGGGCCTGGCGTCGCTGGGCCTGCCCACGGGCGGCCACCTGGGCGTGATCTCCGAGAACCGCGTGGAATGGGTGCTGGCGCAGATGGGCGCGGGCCTGGTCGGCGCGGTGACGGTGGGCGTGTACCCCACCAGCCCCAGCAACGAGGTGGCCTACGTGGTGGGCCATGCCGACGTGGAAGTGGTGGTCTGCGAAGACCAGGAGCAGCTGGACAAGATCCTCGACGCGCAGGCGCTGCTGCCGCGCCTGCAGCGCATCGTGGTGGTGGAGACCAAGGGCCTGGCCAGCTACCCGCCCGATGTGCGCGCGCGCATCGTCTCGTTCGCTGAGCTGGAACGCCTGGGCGCAGAGCTGCAGGCGCGTGAAGGCCTGGCCCGCATCGACGCCGCGCTGGCCGCGCAGACGCTGGACGACATCGGCCTGATGATCTACACATCCGGCTCCACCGGCGCGCCCAAGGGCGCCATGCTGTCGTGGCGCAACATCCGCGGCGTGGTGCCCGGCATCGTCGACCGGCTGGGCCTCAGCGGCGCCACCACGCACCTGTCGTACCTGCCGCTGTGCCACGTGGCCGAGCAGATGCTGAGCTGCTTTGTGCCGCTGTACCTGGGCTCGCA
Organism: Pseudorhodoferax soli; assembly: GCF_003337555.1. Lineage (GTDB taxonomy): Bacteria > Pseudomonadota > Gammaproteobacteria > Burkholderiales > Burkholderiaceae_C > Pseudorhodoferax > Pseudorhodoferax soli. Next base: position 600,240 of record NZ_QPJK01000004.1, read on the forward strand.
GGTGCACTTCGGCGAATCCATCCGCACCGTTCAGGAAGACCTGCGCGAGGTGGCGCCCAGCATGTTCCTGGGCGTGCCGCGCATCTGGGAGAAGCTGCACGCGGCGATCAGCATCAAGGTGCAGGAAGCCGGCCCACTACAGCGCGCGCTGGTTGCGCGCGCCCTGGCCGCCGGCGCGCCGCTGGCCGAGAAGCCGCGCAGCCAGTGGACGCTCGCCGAGCGACTGCGCTTTGCGATGGCCTACTGGACGGTGCTGCGCGCGCTGCAGAACTTCATCGGCCTGCGCGCCGCCAAGGTGGCGCTGACGGGCGCGGCGCCCATCCCGCCCGACGTGGTGCGCTTCTTCCGCACGCTGGGCGTGCCGCTGGTGGAGGTCTACGGCCTCACCGAATCCAGCGGCATGGTGACGGGCCAGGCCGTGGACCAGCTGCGCAGCGGCACCGTGGGCCCGCCCACGCGGGGCGTCGAGGCGCGCATCGGCGAACAGGGCGAGCTGCAGATCCGCGGCGACATGGTGTTCGCGGGCTACTACAAGAGCCCCGAGGCCACTGCCGCCGCGGTGCAGGACGGCTGGCTGCACACGGGCGACGTGGTGCAGCAGGACGCCGATGGCCACCTGCGCATCGTCGACCGGCTCAAGGACATCATGATCACGGCCGGCGGCAAGAACCTCACGCCGTCGGAGATCGAGAACCAGATGAAGGGCAGCCCCTTCATCAAGGAATGCATCGTGGTGGCCGACGGCCGCAAGTTCGTGGCCGCGCTGGTGCAGATCGACTACGAGACCGTGGGCAAGTGGGCCGAAGCCCAGCGGCTGGCCTTCACGCACTTTCGGTCGCTGGTGGAGTTGCCGAAGGTCAGAGACCTGGTGCAGGCCGAGATCGACCGTGGGAATGCTCGGCTGGCGCAGGTGGCGCACATTCGACGCTTCCACCTGCTGACCAAGGAGCTGGACCACGACGATGGGGAGGTGACGGCGACGATGAAGGTGCGCAGGGCGAGTGTTTACAAGGCGTATGCGGGGGAGATTGAGGGGATGTTTGGTGGTCGTCACTAGGGAGCCGTTGAAGGACCACGGACCCACACGCGTATTGCATAAGGCGGATTGGATCTGCTACGCCGCGCTGCGTTGTAGAAATTAGGCGATGGAGACATTTCGTGTCTTTGTATGATGGCCCGGCGTTCGCCCTCAGGAGGGCCACAGCGGCCTAGTAAACGAGCCGCGAACAACCTATAAATTAATATGGCCAAAGCCAAAATTGTCGAAAGAAGTTCTCAACTTGAACTAAGTGCTGTAGATGAGCTTTTGGTGCTGTGCGAAGAGGTGACACGAGCCACTCCTGAGGGCGCAAAGAGATTCATTGAGCCCGCCCCCAGCGTGTTGTCACGTGCAAAATCAAAGCAACATCACATGATTTTCGGCAGGCGTGGTTCTGGAAAGTCAAGTCTGTTAAGAAAATCGGTTGCTGATTTTACGGTTGACCGGCGGCCAATTGCTTTCGTCGACATGGAAACATTCAAGGGGCATACCTACCCCGACGTACTCATCAGCGTCTTGATAAAAAGCTTACAAGAGTTTAATAAATGGCTAGTTGAAGCAGCAACTGCCCCAGCCAGCAAAAAATCTTTCTGGCTCAAGATCTTTCAGGCTAAGCCAGCACGAGCCCCATTCAACAAAAATAAGACAGCAGAACTATCGGACGCCCTAAAGCGGCTAATAAAAGATCTCGAGGACCAGCTCCGAGAACCCGAATCGAGTGAAAAGCAGAAAACAAAGAAAAAGTCGGGCGACCAGACATCCGAGCTGAATGCTGAAGCAGATGGTGGAATTCCTGGCGCAAGCATAAAGGCGAAAGCCAATATTGCCGTCAAGGACTCTGAAGAGACGGAAGAACAGGCAAAGTATGTTTCACACAAGGTGGAGTATTTACATCAAAACATCCTTCGCTTCAAGGAGTTTTTTCTCCAATTATCAGTGCTTTCGGATGGTGCTGCATTTCTAATTCTCGACGATCTCTACCATATTCGAAGATCAGATCAAGCTAAAGATAAACTTAGATATTTCTTTGGAGAAGTACGGAACCCTTCGGGACTTTCTAAGGAAAATACTTACAAATCTCCTCGATGAGACGCCCCCACTCACCATATCCGGGTTGCTCAACCCTACGGCCATTGATCGATTAATAATTGCCTCGGGTGGAGTCACGCGTGACTTCATCGGAATTTTTGCAAACTCAATTAATCAAGCCAGAAATCGTGACAAAAGCCATCATCGCGGACCGAAAATTGGGGCGGAGGATGTGAATCTTGCTACTGGCGACTACTCACCCCTGAAGCAGGAAGAGTTTAAACTGGACACAGACTCTGAGCGAAAAATACTCGAGGACGAGTTCAAATCGCTGGTTGATTTTTGCACCGAAACATCAAAATGCAATGTCTTCCTGGTTTCTCAGAAACTCGTCGGACCGGTTCGCGAATCAATCGATCAACTGATTGACTTGCGATTGGTGCATCCGGTTAAATCAAGAGTAACCTTGAAAAAAGGAGCGTCAGGCGAGCTTTTCGAAGCCTACATGCTTGATCTAAGTCAATACACTGCAGCCAGAAAAGTTCACGAATTCAAAATGATTGACCTTGGAAGCGCCGATAAAGATGAAGATATACGCAAGGCTTCCCTCATATACTCTGGTTCGCAGTAAAATTACCTCATCCCTCGACGCCCGGGATGCCACAAATATCCAACCATGCCGGTTAACCCTTTGTCCCATCAGGGGCAATTGTGATGGAATTTTCTGATTGCTGCGAAATTGGCGGAATGTCCATAACCCGAAACTCATTGGCGCCTGCGGCACTGAGCAATCCCACTGAAGCGTGAAGCCTGCAGAGAGAAAGTCGACTTTGCATCTTCACATTTGCCGGCGCAACGCACACATTATGTGAGGTCCGCTGGCATGACCACACTCGTCCCCTCCCTAGGCTCCTGCGAACTCCGCATGACCAACGGCGAGCGTTGCCTCGCCGAACGCCTGGAGCAGCAACTCGATGAGGATTACCTGCTCTGGTACGACGTGCCCGTCGGCCTGAAGCAAACGGACCCGGATTTCGTCGTCCTAAACCCGCGGCGTAGCCTGCTGATCCCGGAGACCAAGGACTGCCGGCTGGACACGATTCAGAGCGGCACGCCCCCGCTTCGGCGGCGCGCGATGCCGACAAAAGCTGCAGCGCGCAGCTGCCCCAGCCTGCACCAACGCATCGACACAAGAACACTTGACCTGCATCCCACGGCGCGCGGCCCCGTATCGACGCATCGGGTCCGCGCGTGTCTGGCAGCAGGACGGAGCTTGACGGCATGACCGAGATCACTCGCCACACCGACTACCGCCAGGCGCTGGCCGCCATCAAGCAGCGCATCCAGACATCGCAGACCCGGGCCGTGCTGGCCGTGAACGCCGAGCTACTGAGTCTGTACTGGGATATTGGCCGACAGCTGGACGTCCTGCAACGCGAGCGCGCCTGGGGTTCAGCAGTGGTTGAGCAGATGGCGCTGGACTTGCAGGCCACGTACCCCGGCATGAAAGGCTTCTCGCGCACCAGCCTGTTCGCGATGCGGCAGTTTTATGCCTTCTTCAGTCCGCAGTTCGAAATCGTCCCACAGCCTGTGGGACAAATCCCCTGGGGCCATGTGCGCACGCTGCTGTCCAAGGTGAAGTCGGTGGACCAGGTGTTGCTGTACGCACAAGCCTGCACCGAGCACGGCTGGAGCCGCACGGTGCTGGAGTGGCAGATTGCGCAACGCTTCCACGAGCGCGCGGGGCAGGCCGTGGGCAACTTCGCCAAGACCTTGCCGGCACCCCAGTCGGAGCTGGTACAGCAAAGCCTGAAAGACCCGTATGTGTTCGACTTCCTCACGCTGGCCCCGCAGGCGGTGGAGCGGGACATCGAGAACCAGCTGGTGGCCCAGATCACACGCTTCCTGCTGGAGCTGGGCAAAGGGTTTGCATTTCTGGGTCGGCAGTATCCCTTGGTGGTGAATGACAGAGACTACTTTCTCGACCTGCTGTTCTACCACGCGCGCCTCAAGTGCTATGTGGTCATTGAACTGAAGGCAGGCGCATTCAAACCGGAGTACGTGGGCAAGCTGAACTTCTATCTGTCGGCGGTCGATGACCAACTGCGCGCAGCGGACGACCAACCGACCATCGGCCTGATTCTGTGCAAGGACAAGGACAAGCTGGACGTGGAGTACGCCTTGCGAGACATCCACAAACCCATGGGCGTGAGTTCATTCATCACCAAGGACATTCCTTTGTCGGTGCAGTCACAACTGCCGACCGTCGAAGAAATCGAAACGGAGTTGACTGCGCTGATCCAGGACGGCGAGAAAGCGCCGGATGCGTAGCGGCAAGATCACCGCCGCACCCCGGCGCTTGAAAGCCACCGACAGGCACGTCGCTGCTGAAGCCAGCTTGGCGGGAAGCCGCACCGTTTAAGGCGCCCGCCATGGCCACCCTCATCCCCTCCCTCGGCTCCTGCAAACCCCGCATGACCAGCGGCGAGCGCCGCCTCGCCGAACGCCTGGAGCAGCAACTCGATGAGGACTACCTACTCTGGTACGACGTGCCCATCGGCCCGAAGCAGACGCACCGGACTTCGTCGTCCTGCACCCGCGGCGTGGCCTGCTGATCCTGGAGACCAAGGACTGGCGGCTGGACACCATCGTGAACACCACGCCCCAGCGCTGGGACATCCTGGCCGACGGGCGGCCCAAGACCGTCATCAACCCGCTGGCCCAGGCCCGGCATTGCGCCATCCAAGTGGTCAATGCCTTGGAGCGCGATGCCCAGCTCCTGCAGGCCAGCGGCCCGCACCAGGGCAAGCTCGCGTTTCCCTGGGGCCATGGTGTGGTGTTCACGCGCATCACGCGCCGGCAGTTCGAGTCATCCGGTCTGGGCGAAGCCATCGAGCCGCACCTCGTCATCTGCGCGGACGAGATGCACGAGGGCGAAGACGCCGAGCGATTCCAGCAGCGGCTGTGGGCAATGTTTCCCATGCCTTCGGGTCGCGCGTGCTCTCGCTGCCGCAGATCGACCGTGTGCGCTGGATCGTGTTTCCCGAGGTGCGCGTGCAGACCCAGGGCGCGCTATTCGACGACGAGGATGAGCAGGCGCAGTTGCCCAACATCCTGCGCGTGTTGGACCTCCAGCAGGAGCAACTGGCGCGCTCGCTGGGCGATGGTCACCGCGTGATCCACGGCGTGGCGGGCTCGGGCAAGACCATGATCCTGGGCTACCGGGCCGAATACCTGGCCAAAGCGGCCGGCCCGGGCAGCAAACCCGTGCTGGTGCTCTGCTACAACGAGCCGTTGGCCGTGAAGCTGGCGGCCATGATGCTGGCACGCGGCCTCGGCGATCTGGTGCATGCGCGCCACTTCCACAAGTGGTGCCGCCAGCAGCTGGTGGCCTTCGGCCAACCGCTGCCGGGCCAGGGGCCGGGCATGTTCGACGAGATGGTCGAGGGCGTCATCCGCGCGGTAGACCGGCGGCAGACTCCGTCGGGCCAGTACCGGGCCATCCTGATCGACGAAGGCCACGACTTCGCGCCGCCCTGGCTGCGTCTGGTCACGCAGATGGTGGACCCGGAGACGAACAGCCTGCTGCTGCTCTACGACGATGCGCAGAGCATCTACGAGCGCCAGCGCAACCGGCAGTTCAGCTTCAAGAGCGTGGGCATCCAGGCGCAAGGGCGCACCACCATCCTGAAGATCAACTACCGCAACACGCGCCAGATCCTGCAGACGGCCAGCCTGATCGCCGCCGAGTTGCTGAGCCCGGACGAGAAGGACGAGGACGGCATTCCGCTGGTGCAGCCCGTCTCGTGCGGGCGCGAAGGCGCAGAGCCGGTGTTCATCCGCCTGCCGACCTTGCAGCAGGAGGCGCACCGCATCGTCGACCTGCTCGGCAGCCTGCACGACGGCGAAGGGCACGCCTGGAGCGACATGGCCATCGTCTGCCGTGACTATGCGGCCATGGACACCTGCGCATCGGCATTGCGGCGGCGCGGCCTGCCGCTGCAGCTGCGCAAGCGCGCGGGCGACTACAACCCCGCCGCCGACGCCATCACGGTGATGACGGTGCGGGTGAGCAAGGGGCTGGAGTTCCCAGTGGTCGCCATGCCTGGCATGGGCCACATGCCCGCGCCGGACCAGGACGAGCAGGAGGAGGCACGCCTGTTCTACGTGGGTGCCACGCGCGCCACGCAGCGGCTGATCGTGGGCGTGAGTGGCGACGGGGCGTTCGGGCGCAGGCTGCACCCGGGCGATTGAGTGGCGGCGCCATTCGGTGCCACGGCACCCAGCCCGTGCTGGGCATCGGCGCCGGCTCGGGCCGCGACGCTACCGCGCTGGCGCAGCGAGTCACCCCAAGCCTTGCGCCAGCATGATCATCCATGTCGGACACCAAGAAGACCAAGGCCCACCCCTCCGCCGATGGCCCTGTGGGTGATGCCCTGCCCAGCGCCGTCGGACGCATGCAGGACTACGACGGGATCCATCACGACATCGTTGCGTTGTTGGAGAGCGCCCGCCGCTCCGCTGCGCGTAGCGTCAATTCGCTCATTGCGGCGAGCTATTGGGCAGTCGGGCAGCGCATCGTGGAATTCGAGCAGGGTGGCAAGGACCGGGCGGCGTATGGGGACGCCTTGATCCAGCGCCTGTCCACCGACCTGTCGGCGCGCTTCGGGTGTGGCTTCATCAGGCAGAACCTTCAGCAGATGCGCATGTTTTACCAAGCGTGGCCCATGAACCAGATTCGCCAGACACTGTCTGCGATTTCTGGAGGCCAGGCGCCGCTGGCGCAGGCCTTCCCGCTGCCGTGGTCCGCCTACGTGCGCCTACTCTCCCTCAAGAGCCCCGGCGCCCGCAACTTCTACGAGACCGAAGCCCTGCGTTGCGGCTGGAGCGTGCGCCAGCTGGACCGCCAGATCAACAGCCAGTTCTATGAGCGCATCGCGCTGTCGCGCAACAAGGCGGCCATGCTGCGAAATGCGGAACACGCCGAGTCTGGCGATGCCATCACGCCCGAGCAGGCACTGAAGGATCCCTTCGTGCTGGAGTTTCTGAACCTCAAGGACGAGTACTCCGAATCCGACCTGGAAGAGACGCTGATCGAGCACCTGGCCGACTTCCTGCTGGAGTTGGGCGACGACTTGCCTTTGTCGGCCGCCAGCGCCGCCTGCGGCTGGACGACATCTGGTTCCGGGTCGACCTGCTGTTCTTTCATCGCCAGCTGAAGTGCTTGCTGGTCATCGACCTCAAGATCGGCAAGTTCAGCCATGCCGACGCGGGCCAGATGCATATGTACCTGAACTACGCCCGCGAGCACTGGATGAAGCCCGGCGAGAACCCACCCGTGGGCCTGATCCTGTGCGCCAGCAAAGGCAGCAACGAAGCGCACTACGCGCTGGAAGGACTGTCCAACAAGGTCTTGGCCGCCGAGTACCAGACCGTGCTGCCGGATGAGAAGCTGCTGGCCGCGGAACTGGACAGGACGCGGCGGGAGCTGGAAGCGAGGCGGACTGCGCGCAGTGGCGAGTCGGGGAACGGCGAATAAGGGCGTCGCCCCCGGGCCGGCCAGCCGGTGCGCGCAGGCGGCAGCAGACGTGGCATGCGCCGACTGTGCCGCCAGGAACGACAAAACCGCCCGAAGGCGGTTTCGTCACGGAGCGTTCGAAGCCTCTCAGACTTCGCCGCCCACCAGTTGCCCATGCCGCACGGCGTAGACGGCTTCGGCGCGGACGGCATCGCGAGACAGCGTGCTCTTGGCTGTGGCCACGGCGCCCACGTCGGCACCTTCGCCCAGTTCGGGCAGCGCGTCGTTGCGCAGGGCTTGCAGGTAGTCTGCGCGCACGGCTTCGCGGGTCAGGGTGCTCTTGGCGCTGCTCACGGGGGGCACGTAGCCGACTTCACCGCTGATGTTGTCGCCAGCGAAGCTGGGAGCTGCTGCAAAACCGGCGGCGGCGATCAGGGCGGAGGCGATGAACTTGTTCATGATGGATTCCTTTGAAAGTGACGGTTGCGATTGCTCATGTCGGCGGGGCTGGACCTTCCTTCCCCGTCCTCGATGAGTCGGCTTGTGTGCGCCTCATCGATGGGTTGAATTGTGGAAGCCGCACTCCGAAAGAAAAACCAGCCACTGGGCAAAGGATCGTTTCCACGCGCTGAACAATCGCCGCATGCGCGCGCGCCGAGCGGGAGCCAGCGGACGATCAGTCCCCCCACCATGCGACCATCCGCCACCATGACCCAGATCCCCGGCACAGCCGGCTACGGCGCCCACGCAGCCGCCCTGGCCGACCAGTACGAAAGCCTGTCGTTCGCCGACCTGCACCGCGATGTGCTGCACCTGTTTCCCACCACGCCCAGCCGCGTGCTGGACATCGGCGCCGGCTCGGGGCGCGACGCCGCAGCGCTGGCGCAGTCGGGCCACCAGGTCACGGCCGTCGAGCCGACGGCAGAACTGCGCGCCGAAGGCCAGCGCCGCCACGCCGCGCTGGGCCTCGCCTGGGTGGACGACCACCTGCCGCACCTGCACCGCGTGCGCGCCCTGGGCCAGCGCTTCGACCTGGTGCTGCTCACCGCCGTCTGGATGCACCTGGATGCGCCCGAGCGCGCAGCCGGCATGCCGGCCCTCGCGCAACTCGTGGCCGATGGCGGCCAGGTGGTGATGTCCCTGCGCCATGGGCCGGTGCCGGACGAGCGCCGCATGTTCGACGTGTCGGCCGAGGAGACCATGGCGCTGGCGGCGGAACACGGCTTCACCTGCCACCACCAGGGCACGCGCGGCGACGTGCTGGGGCGCGACGGTGTGTGGTGGAGCGTGGTGGCCTTGCGACGCAACGCATGACACGCCGCCCTTCCCCAGACCTATCTAAGCCGCCACCGCACCCCCACCCCGCGCCTTCGCAAAATCGATGAAGGCCCGCAAGGCCGAAGGCACATAGCGCTGGCGCGGGTAGTACAGGAAAGGCCGGCCCAGCCCCGGTGACCAATCCTCCAGCAAACGCACCAGCGAACCGGCCTCCAGCTCGCGCACGGCGTACTGCTCGTGCACGTAGGCCACGCCCACGCCGGCCACGGCGGCGTTGACGGCGATCTGCGCGTCGTTCACGGTCAGCGGGCCGGCAGGGTCCACGCGCACGGTTTCGCCATGCTTGCGAAAGCTCCACACGAAGATGCTGCCGCCCTGGAAGCGGCGGCGGATGCAGGCGTGGTCGGCCAGGTCGGCCGGCCGCCGGGGCGGCGGCAGGTTCAGCAGGTACGACGGCGCCGCCACCACGGCGTAGCGCTGCGGCGGGCCGATCGGCACGGCCACCATGTCCTGGTCCAGGTCGCTCTCGAAGCGCACGCCGGCGTCGAAGCCGGCCTGCACGATGTCGATCTTGGCGGCGTCGGCGGTGAGCTCGATCTCCACATGCGGATGTGCGCGCAGGAAATCGGCCACCAGCGGCGCCAGCAGGAACTGGGCGACAGGCGCGGGCGCGTTGATGCGCAGCGTGCCCATGGGCGATGCGCGGTGCAGGTTCACGCGGTCGACCGCGTCGCGGATCTGGTCGAGTGCGGGCGCCAGCTGCAGCAGCAGCTGCTCGCCCGCGGCAGTGGGCGCCACGCTGCGGGTGGTCCGGCGCAGCAGCACCATGCCCAGCTGCTCCTCTAGCCTGCGCAGGGTCTGGCTGATGAGAGCGGGCGACACACCACGTTCCAGCGCGGCACGGCGAAAGCTGCGGTGCCGCGCCACGGCGGCGAATGCGTCCAGGTCGCCCAGGGCCGGTTTCGCCATTGTTCACACAGGCTAAAGAATCTGTGCAGCATTGTGCATCTAGTGTTTTGCGCATGGCTGCCTACGATGTAGGGCATGCACGCACACCCACCCACCTTCGCCATGCACCGCCGCGATGTCCTGCGCCTGGCCACCGGTCTTGCCGCAGCGCCGCTGCTGCGCCCCGCCACCGCACAGGATGCCTCCCCGCGCTGGACCACGGCCGCACCCGCTTCGCTGGCGCGGCAGGAGCTGTACCCCGAGGTGCTGGACGGCAAGATCTACGTGGCGGGTGGGCTGCTGAGCCCGAACACGGGCTACTCCGCACACCTGGAGGCCTACGACCCCGCCACCGACCGCTGGACGCGGCTGGCCACGCTGCCCGAAGCGCGCCACCACATCGCGCTGGCTGCAGCCGGCGGCCTGCTCTACGGCGTGGGCGGTTTCAGCGGCGGCTTTCCGAACTGGCAGGCGCAGGCCTCGGTCCATGTGTACGACCCGGCCGCCGACCGCTGGCGCGACGGGGTGGCGCTGCCGGCGCCCGGTGCCGAGGGCGTGGCCGCCGCCGTGGCGGGCAAGATCTACCTGGTGGGCGGGCGGCTGCGTGGCACGGCCGATGCGCGGCACTTCAATGCGCATGTGAACACCGCGCGCGCCCTGGTGTTCGACCCCGCCGCGGGCCGCTGGTCGGCCATTGCCGATGCGCCCACCGCACGCAACAGCGCGGCCTCGGCCGTCATCGACGGGCGGCTCTACGTGGTGGGCGGGCGCCAGGCCCTGCCGCAGCCGGACGGCACGCTGCGCCAGGTGAACGTGCCGCAGCTGGAGGTGTACGACCCCGCCAGCGACCGCTGGACCACGCGCGCGCCCATGCCCCAGGCCCAGGGCGGCCTGGCTGCGGCGGCCTGGGGTGGCCGGCTCTACGTGTTCGGCGGCGAGCAGTGGGTGCCCGAGCAGAAGGTGTTCGCCGACTGCTGGGTCTACACACCCCGCACCGACCAGTGGGCCGCGCTGCCGCCGCTGCCCACGCGGCGCCACGGCCTGGGCGCCGCCACGGTGGGCAACCGCATCCACGTGTTCGGCGGTGGCACGCGCGTGGGCGGCGATGCGGCCACCGATGTGCACGAGGTGCTGGTGCTCGGGTAGACAGGGCTGGCGGGTGGCACGTGCGCCAGCCTGCGCTGGCGCAGCGGCACAGCGGCGCCGGTGCCTGCACGCGGCCGGACGGACCGGCGACATCGGCCGACAGACGACCCCGCCGGGCTGCGCTACACCTGCAGCCCATGACCGCAGCCAGCACCATCCCCGCGCGCCTGGACAACCTGCCCTGGTCGCGCTGGCATTGGCGCGTGGTGCTGGCGCTGGGCATCGCCTGGGTGCTCGACGGGCTGGAGGTGACCATCGTCGGCTCCTTCGGCAGCATGCTGGAGCGGCCCGACACACTGGCGCTGACGGCCACGCAGGTCGGCTGGGCCGGGTCGCTCTATGTGGGCGGCACGGTGGTCGGTGCGCTGGTGTTCGGCCGCATGGCCGATCGGCTCGGGCGCAAGAAGCTGTTCCTGATCACGCTGGCCGTGTACATGCTGGCCACCATGGCCACTGCGTTCTCGCCGGGGTTCGCCATGTTCGCGGTGTGCCGCTTCATGACGGGCGTGGGCATCGGCGGCGAGTACGCGGCCATCAACTCGGCCATCGACGAGCTGGTGCCGGCGCGCGTGCGCGGCCGTGTGAGCCTGGCCATCAACGGCAGCTTCTGGATCGGCGCCGGCCTGGGCGCGGCGCTGAGCCTGGTGCTGCTCGACACCCGCTGGCTGGCCGTGGACCTGGGGTGGCGGCTCGGGTTTCTGCTGGGGGCCGTGCTGTCGGTCGCGGTGCTGGTGGTGCGGCGCCACGTGCCCGAGAGCCCGCGCTGGCTGATGGCACACGGCCGCGCGCACGAGGCCGAAGCCATCGTCTCGGCCATCGAGGCCGAGGTGCGCAGTGATCGGCCCGGCTGGCAGCCCGCCGCATCGGCCGACACCGGCCCGCACTTCACCCGCGCAACGCTGCCGGGGTTCCGCCAGGTGGCCTGGGTGCTGCTGCACCACTACCGCCAGCGCAGCGCGGTGGTGCTGGCGCTGATGGTGTCGCAGGCCTTCTTCTACAACGCGATCTTCTTCACCTACGCGCTGGTGCTCACGCGCTTCTATGCGGTGGAGCCGGCCAGCGTGGGCCTGTACATCCTGCCGTTCGCTGCGGGCAACGTGCTGGGGCCGCTGCTGCTGGGGCCTCTGTTCGACCGCATCGGGCGGCGTTTCATGATCGCGCTCACGTACGGGCTGTCGGGCCTGGGGCTGCTGCTGACCGGGCTGGGCTTCCTGTACGGCGTGCTGGACGCGACCACGCAGACGCTGGCCTGGTCCGCCGTGTTCTTCCTGGCCTCGGCCGCAGCCAGCTCGGCCTACCTGACCGTCAGCGAGGTGTTCCCGCTGGAGATGCGCGCGATGGCCATCGCGATCTTCTTCGCGGTGGGCGCGGGCATCGGCGGCTTCGCGGCGCCGGCGCTGTTCGGCGCGCTGATCGAGACCGGCAGCCGGGCCAATGTGTTCGTGGGCTACGCGGTGGGCGCGGCGCTGGTGGTGGTGGCGGCCGGCATCGCCTGGCGTTGGGGCATCGACGCCGAGGGGCGTTCGCTGGAAGACATCGCGCCGCCCCTGGGCAGCGCGCCGCAGGGGCCGCACGCCCCTTGAGCTGCCACCGGCAGCGCGCTGGGCCTACGCGCGAAGCGGCGCGGCCCTGACGCGGGCGCGGCAAGCGCGCCGCACACTGCGTCATTTGCACAGACGGGAGCGCACGATGGAACCGATGAAGCCGATGGAACCCATGAAGCCGATGAAGCCGATGGCACCGATGCAGCCCATGCAGAGCGACGACAGCTGGTGGCCCCAGGGCCTGTCCAACCCTTCGTCCACCGGCGCCCAGAACGACCTGCAGTACGCGTTCTTTCCGCAGCAGCGGCGCCTGGCGATCCGCCGTGGCGGCTCGGTGCAGCAGTACGACACGGGCGAGCTGGCGATCTCGGGTGTCGGCCAAAGCCAGAGCGGCCAGGGGCCTGGCGCCGAACCGGTGTTCTCGACCGCGCAGGGCGAGATCGCGTTGTCCAGCCTGCGCAAGGTCGACTGAGGCGCCTGGGCCCGGGCTGGCGCAGGCCGCAGCGGCTCGCGCTGCGCCAGGGAGGGCGCGCACGGTGAACGCAAGGCCACCCGCGGGCGCCACTGCGCACTGCCGCCGCGCCGCACTGCCCTCACAATGGCGCATTCCGGGAGGGACGCCGCCATGAGAGTTCCGTTCGCGCAACTGCATGCGCCGCTGTTCGCGGTGGTGGTGTTCGGCACGCTGGCCTTGTCGCGCCTGCTCTCGCTGGTGATCCCGACGGACTTCTACTTCACGTTCCAGTCGCTGTTCTCCGACCGCAGCCCGCAGAACCTGCTGTGGTCTGCGCTGGGCAAGACCGCCGCGCCGCTGGTGGCGGGCCTCGCCGCAGGGCTCTGGTGCACGCTGCGCTGGCGCCCGGGCAGCGGGCAGGCACTGGGCCCGCGGCCCGGCTTCGTGCGGCGCGTGCGCGGGCAGTTCGGCCCCACGCTGTTCGCGGCCGGCTTCTTCGCGGCCTTGCTGTCGGCCTGGCCTGCCATGGTCTATTGGGACCTGATGGCCAACCCCGCCGTGGCCCACCTCAAACCCGTGTTCTTCGGGCTCTATGTGCTGTACATGCTGGGCTTCGGCTATGTGAGCCTGCTCGGCCTGCTGCTGGCCATCTACCTGCACGAGCACTGGCAGGGCGGGCCGCCCGGCACGGCCTCGGTGTCGATGAAGGAGCTCTCCCGGGTCGGCGCCCTGTGGCTGTTCAACTCAGGCCTGGCCGCGACCGCCATGAAGCTGCTGACAGGCTGAACCCATGGCCCGCATTCCTGAACCTGCATCCCTGAGCGCCGACGGCCGGCGCGCCTTGCGCGTGCCGCTGGTGCTGGGCGCGCTGGTGCTGGCCGCCACGCTGTGTGTCCCGGCGACGCAGTACCTGGACCTCTCCACCCCGGAGGACCAGGGGCAGCGGTCTTTGCCCGTCCTGGTGCAAAGCCTGGAGGCGCAGGGCCGCGTGGCCGACCAGCCCGATGCCGACCGCGTGGCCGACACCCGCAACCTGGTGGCGGCCAACATCCTGCTGCGCTCGGGCTACCTGACGCGCGCCAGCGTGCAGACCGACCCGGCCACCAGGCGGCCGCTCTATGCGCTGTCGCTCCAGCCCGAAGTGCGGGGCTGCGCCAGCGTGCCGCAGGACGCACCGGCCGGCGCGCAGGCCAAGCCGGCGCTGCCTCTGGACGAAGCCGGCGGCCTGGCCATCGCCGCCGTGGCGGTGGAGAAGTTCAACCGCCACGCGGTGCACCGCACGCTGGAATGGGCGCTCGCGCGGTCCGTGCTGGCCCTCACCGGGCGCCTGCCAGAGCTCTCGCTGGGGCCGGCGCAGATCCGGCCTGCCGCGGTGCGGCGCCTGGTTGCGGCCGGGGTCGGGGGCGCGGCATGGCGTCCGCTCGGCCAGGACGACCACGCCCTGGCGCTGGCCCTGGGCGACGAGTGCCGGGCACTGGGGCTTGCGACGGCCCTGCTGGCCATGCAGGCCTGCACGGACTGCAGCGACCCGGCCGCGCATGCGCTGCAGGCCTATGGTGGCCAGCGTCCGCGGACCGACGCGGTGATCGACTACGTGCCGATCGTCCAGACCATGGCCGCGATGGCGCAGTAGCGCGCCTCAGCAGGCCGCCGGCCGCACCGCGCCGCGCCGGCGCAGCAGCCAGCCCTGCAGCCGTGCCAGCGGCGTGCGCGAAGGCAGCTGCACCAGCTGCGCCTCGCCCAGGGCGTGCACGCACAGCCAGCCGGCCTGCTCCACCACATAGGCCTGGCCCTCGCCCACCTGCCGGGCGACCGGCTGCATGCGCTCGGCCAGCCAGCGCGGCGCCTCTTCGATGCGCACGGCGCCGCGCGCGGCGAGCAGCGTGGTGCCGGCGTCCACGGCCAGGTACAGGCGCTGGCCAGCGGCGAGAGGGGTGGTCTGAAGAGGGGTGGTGGCATCCATGGCGGGCTCCGGTTCAAGGGGTCAGAACATGGGCACATCGTAGGCAGGGGCTTCTGTGCGGAACAGGCACAGCAGCCACCCATCTGCACCGGAACAGCGACACCGAAAAGTCATCTGTTATGGTCCTTCGGCCCGCCATCTGCATCTGTTCGGCCGCCAGCCTGCGGCGCAAGATCACGCCCACTTCCCCTCCGCCCCATGCCTTCCACGCCCCGATACCGCCAGATCGCCGAGCACTACCTGCAGGCCATCCGGGCCGATGCGCTGCAGCCGGGGGACCGCCTGCCCTCGCTGCGCGAACTCATGCAGCTGCACGGCGTGAGCCTGTCCACCGCGCTGCAGGTGTGCCGCACCCTGGAGAGCGAGGGCTGGGCCGAGGCGCGCGAGCGCTCGGGCTACTTCGTGACGCGGCCGCGGCGCCTGAAGATCGTGCCCATGGACGAGCCGGCCACCGACCGCGCGCCGGACCCGGCGCAGTTCGTCGGCATCCACGAGAAGGTGTCGGCCTTCGTGACGCAGCGGCGCGCGCACGCGGTGCACCTGAACCTGTCGACCGCACGCGGCGCGCCCGCGCTGTATCCGGCCGAGGCCATGCGCAACGCCGTCACGCGGGCGCTGCGCCAGCATCCCGAACTGCTGACCCAGGCCACGCCCTCGCGCGAGCGCACGCCGTTCCGCGAAGCCGTGGCCCAGCGCGCCGTGCGCGTGGGCATGGCCTTGTCGCCCGAGGAGGTGCTGCCCACGCACGGCTGCATCGAGGCGCTGAACCTGGCGCTGCGCGCCGTGGCCCAGCCCGGCGACACGGTGGCCGTGGAGTCGCCCACCTTCTACGGCCTGCTGCAGGTGCTGGAGACGCTGGGCATGCGCGCGCTGGAGATCCCTACGAGCCCGCAGACCGGCCTGTCGATCGAGGCGCTGGAGCTGGCCATCGCGGCCTACCGCGACATCAAGGCGGTGGTGGTGGTGCCGCACCTGCAGAACCCGCTGGGCAGCGTGATGCCGGACGCGCACAAGGCCCGGCTCGCGGCGCTGTGCGAGCAGCACGGCATGGCACTGATCGAGGACGACACCTACAGCGAGCTGCTGGACGCGCCAGCCCCGGCCCGCGCACTCAAGTCCTTCGACCGCAGCGGCAACATCATCCACTGCGCTTCGCTGCACAAGGTGCTGGCGCCGGGGTTGCGGCTGGGGTGGATCAACGCGGGCCGCTGGCAGGCGCGCGTGGAGATGCTCAAGTACGCCCAGTCGCGCAGCAACGAGGCGCTGGCGCAGTGGGCGGCCGGGGGCTTCATGGCCTCGGGCGGCTACGACAGGCACCTCAAGCAGCTGCGCGCCAGCCTGCGCACGCAGCGCGAGCGCACGGCCGAGGCGATCACGCAGCACTTTCCGCCCGGCACGCGGCTGAACCTGCCACCGGGTGGGCTGCAGCTGTGGGTGGAGCTGCCGCGGCAGCTGTCGTCGGTGGCGGTGTTCGACGCGGCGCTGCGCGAGCACATCCTGGTGGCGCCGGGCACGCTGTTCTCCAACACCACGCGCTGCGACCACTATGTGCGCATCAACTGCGGCCTGCCGTGGACACCGGCGCTGGAGGCCGGCCTGCGGCGGCTGGGCGAGATCGTGTGCGCCCAGTACGCGGCCGGGGCGGTGCGCGCCGCCGCGTAGGCGCTGCGCGGCGGGGCCGGCGCCCCAGCCGCAGGCGCCTATTCGATCTTCGCGCCCGAAGCCTCGACGATGCCCTTCCACTTCTGGTAGTCGCTCTTGACCAGCGCGCCGAACTGATCGGCCGTCATGCGCTGGATCTCGGCGCCCTGGGCCTGCACCGCAGCCACCATGTCGGGCATGGCGAGGACTTTGTCGACCTCGTTGTGCACGGTGGCAACGATCTCCTTGGGCGTGGCCGCCGGCAGGAACAGGCCATACCAGGTGCTGACGTCGAAGTCCTTGTAGCCGAGTTCGGCCACGGTCGGGATCTCGGGCGCGGTGGAGCTGCGCTTGGCCGAGGTCACGGCCAGTGCACGCAGCTTGCCCGACTTGAGCTGGCCGATGGCCGAGGGCAGCGAAGACACCATCAGGTCCACGTTGCCGGCCAGCACGTCCATCATGGCCGGGTTGGAGCCCTTGTACGGCACATGGCGGATGTTGATACCGGCAGCGGTCTTGAAGATCTCGCCGGCCAGGTGGATGGTGGTGCCATTGCCGGGCGAGCCGTAGGTGATCGTGTCCGGCGCGTTGCGCGCCGCGGCCACCACGTCGCCCAGCGTGCGAAAGCGCGAGGTGCTGGACGTGACGATGACCACCGGCGTGTAGGCGATGTGCGAGACCGCGACCAGGTCGCGCGTGGGGTCCCACGGCAGGTTCTTGTACAGCCAGGGCCCGACGACCAGGTTGTCCTTCTGGCCCATGACCATCTCGTAGCCCGTGGGCGCGGCACGCACGGCCTCGCCGATGCCCACGGTGCCGCCGGCACCGGCGCGGTTGTCGGCCACCACCGTCCACTTGACGTGCTCGGTCAGCTTGGTGGCCACCAGGCGCGACAGGATGTCGGTGCCGCCGCCGGGCGGGAACGGCACGATCAAACGGATCGGCTTGCTCGGATAGGCCTGGGCGAGCGACAGGCCCGGGGCCAGCGCGCCGGCGGCCAGCGCGCTGCAGAAGGTGCGGCGGAACATCGAAGTCTCCTTGTTGGTATGGCTCACCGGGCGCACGCTCAGACGTTGGTGATCGACACCGAACGCGTGTTCAGGTAGGCCTCCATGGCCTCCGGGCCGCCTTCGGAGCCGTAGCCCGAATCCTTGATGCCGCCGAACGGCAGTTCGGCCGAGGGCGTGGCGGGCTGGTTGATCCACAGCATGCCGACTTCCACGCGCTGCGACAGGATGTGCGCGTTCTTCAGCGAGCTGGTGAACGCGTAGCCGGCCAGGCCGAAGGACAGGCGGTTGGCTTCGCTGATGGCGTCCTCGATCTTGTCGAACGGGCGGATCGCGGCCATGGGGCCGAAGGGCTCGTCGTTGAAGACCTTGGCCGACAGCGGCACGTCGTTCAGGATGGTGGGCTGCCAGAAGTTGCCGGAATCGCCGATGCGTTCGCCACCGGCCAGCAGCGTCGCGCCCTGCTTCACCGCGTCCTGCGTGAACTCGGCCATGGCGGTCAGGCGGCGCGGGTTGGCCAGCGGGCCCATGGTGGTGCCTTCGGTCAGGCCGTCACCGACCTTGAGGCCGCGTGCGTAGGTGGCCAGCGTCTCGGCGAATTCCTTCTGCACGCTGCCGTGCACCAGGAAGCGCGTGGGCGAGATGCAGACCTGGCCGGCGTTGCGGAACTTGGCGGCACCGGCGGCCTTGACGGCCAGCGCGATGTCGGCGTCGTCGCAGACGATCACGGGGGCGTGGCCGCCCAGTTCCATGGTCACGCGCTTCATGTGCTGGCCCGCCAGGCCGGCCAGCATCTTGCCCACCGGCGTGGAGCCCGTGAACGTGACCTTGCGGATGATCGGGTGCGGGATCAGGTAGTTGGAGATCTCGGCCGGGTTGCCGTAGACCAGGCCGACCACGCCGGCAGGCAGGCCGGCATCGGCGAACGCCTGGATCAGCGCGGCGGGCGAGGCCGGCGTCTCTTCGGGGGCCTTGATCAGCATGGAACAACCGCTGGCCAGGGCAGCCGACAGCTTGCGCACCACCTGGTTGATCGGGAAGTTCCAAGGCGTGAAGGCGGCGACCGGGCCGATCGGGTCCTTCACGACCAGCTGGCGCACGGCCAGGCTGCCGCGCGAGGGCACGATGCGGCCGTACACGCGTTGGCCTTCGTCGGCGAACCACTCGATGATGTCCGCGGCGGCCATGGCTTCGCCCTTGGCCTCGGCCAGCGGCTTGCCGTTTTCCTGGGTCAGCACGGCGCCGATCTCGGCGGCGCGTTCGCGCATCAGCGCGGCGGCGCGGCGCATGGTGCGGGCGCGCTCGATGGCCGGGATGTCGCGCCAGACTTCGAAGCCCTTCTGCGCAGCGGCCAGGGCGCGGTCCAGGTCCTTGACGCCGGCATGCGCCACGCGGCCGATTTCCTTGCCCGTGGACGGGTTGAACACGGCCAGCGTGCGGCCGTCGGCGGCGTCCTGCCATTCACCGGCGATGAAGAGTTGGGTGCTGGGGTAGGTCATGACAAGCTCCTGGAGAGGTGTTGGACAAGGCGTCGGAAGACGGAAAGCCGGCGATTGTCCATGGTTTCGCTGGCGGCCACGGACGTGGCCAGCCACAGCCCCGCAGCGGCTACGGGACTGGCTGAGACGGGATTCAGGCGCGCAGGAAGGAGCGGCTGCCGTGCCCGCGCACACGCGCCAGCCGGCGCATGAGCCGGTCGATGGCGACCGGGTCGGGATCGGCGTCGCACTGCAGCTCGAACAGCGTCGCGCGCAGGCGCCCGATCAGCCGGGCCTGGCGCAGGCTGGGCGTGGGGCGGGGTGCGGGCTGGCGGTGGTCGGGCATGGAGGGGCTCCCGGAGGGATGGGGCGGACGACAGGGCCGCACGCGCCCATTGTGGGAACGGCGCTGCCGGCGCGGCGTCGGTCCGCGGCCAGCGGCCATGTAGGCTGCGGGACGACAGCGCGCCACAGCGACAATGCCCGGCTTTCACCGCCGGAGACCGCCCCATGCCCCATCTCGTCGTGCTCTACAGCCCCAACGTGGAACCGGCCACCGACATGGGCGCGCTGTGCCGCCAGCTGTCAGACACCATGCTGGCGCAGCGCGACGACGCCGGCAAACAGGTCTTCCCGACCGGCGGCACGCGCGTGCTGGCCTTCGCGGCGGCGCACTACGCCGTGGCCGACCACCAGGGCGACTACGCCTTCATCTACCTGAACCTGCGCATGGCCAAGGGCCGGCCCGCGGCGCTGCAGCAGCGCATCGGCGAGGCGCTGATCGCCGCTGTGCGCGAGCAGCTGGCGCCGGTTTTCGGCAGCCGCCCCATCGGCGTGACGCTGCAGATCGACGAAGGCCATGAGGTCTTCGACGCCAAGCACAGCAACCTGCACCCGCTGTTCGGCCCGCCGGTCTGAACCCCGGGC
The DNA here is from genome assembly GCF_003337555.1 of Pseudorhodoferax soli. Classification (GTDB taxonomy): domain Bacteria; phylum Pseudomonadota; class Gammaproteobacteria; order Burkholderiales; family Burkholderiaceae_C; genus Pseudorhodoferax; species Pseudorhodoferax soli. The sequence goes on from NZ_QPJK01000004.1 coordinate 620,212, forward strand.
GCCAGACCATGGCGCACCGCAACATACTAGAAAACACGGGTATCGGCGGCACTGGCGCGCACCCACAATGGCGCGCCCAGCGGCACCAATGCCGCGCACCACTTGTCCACCCGAGGAGTACAAAATGTCCATGAACCGCCGCCAACTGCTGCAGTCCGCCAGCGCCGGCGCCCTGCTGTCGGCCATCGGCCAGCAGGCCCTGGCCCAGGCCCACCCGGAGCTGCTGCGCATCATCACCGGCTTCGCGGCCGGCGGCACCTCGGACACCATCTGCCGGCGTGTCGCCACGCAGCTGGCGCCCAGCTACGCCAAGACCGCTGTGGTGGAGAACCGCACCGGCGCGGGCGGCCAGATCGCCATCCAGTTCGTCAAGTCGGCCGCGCCGGACGGCGCCACGCTGCTGCAGACGCCCACGTCCATGCTGACGATCTACCCACACATCTACAAGAAGCTGGCATACGACCCCAAGGCCGACCTGGCGCCCGTCTCGCTGGGCTGCGTGTTCGATTTCGGCCTGGCCGTGGGCCCGGCCGTGCCGGCCAGCGTCAAGAGCGTGCCCGAGTTCCTGGCCTGGGCCAAGGCGAACCCGGCCGGCGCCAACTTCGGTTCGCCTGCGGCCGGCTCCACGCCGCACTTCATCGGTGCGCTGCTGGGCAAGAGCGCGGGCGTGGACCTGAAGCACGCGGCCTACCGCGGCACCCAGCCCGCCATGCTGGACCTGCTGGGCGGCAACGTCTCGGCGGTGTCGGGCCCGGTCGGCGACCTCACGCAGCACCTGCCCAGCGGCAAGGTGCGCATCCTCGGCACCTCGGGCAGCAAGCGCAACCGCTTCGCGCCCGACGTGCCGACCTACGATGAGCAAGGCATCAAGGAGGGCACGCACAGCGAGTGGTTCGCCTTCTTCCTGCCCGCCAAGACCCCGGCCGACACCGTCAGCCACCTGAATGCCGCGATGAAGACCGCACTGGCCAACAAGGACGTGGTCGACGGCCTGGCCGGCTTCGGCCTGGAAGCCATGTCGTCCTCGCCGGCCGAACTGGCCGAGCTGGTGGCGCGCGACACGGCCAAGTGGGGACCGATCGTGAAGGCCGTGGGCTTCACGGCCGAAGGCTGATGCCGGCGCGCTTCCAACGCGTCTGCGTGTTCGGCGCAGGCGCCATCGGCGGCTGGATCGGCGCCCGGCTGGCCCTGGCCGGCTGCGACCTGAGCGCCGTGGCGCGCGGCGAGACGCTGGCCGCCCTGCAGGCCCATGGCCTGCGGCTGGACCAGGGCGGCGAGACGCTGACCGCCCCCGTCCGCGCCAGCGCCGACCCGGCCACGCTCGGCGTGCAGGACCTCGTGCTGGTGGCCGTGAAGGCCCCCGCGATGGCCCAGGTGGCCGAGCGCATCGCGCCGCTGCTGGGGCCGCAGACCGTGGTGCTGACGGCCATGAACGGCGTGCCGTGGTGGTTCTTCCAGGGCTTCGGCGGCACCTACGCCGGCCGCAGCCTGGAAAGCGTGGACCCGGGCGGGCGCATCGCCGCTGCGATCCCGGCCGGAAACGTGCTCGGCTGCATCGTGCACGCCAGCTGCGCGCTGCACGGCTCGGGCTTCGTCAAGCACCACTTCGGCAACCAGTTGATCCTGGGCGAGCCGGCCGGCGGCGCAAGCGAACGCGTGCTGGCCCTGGCCGCGCTGCTGGCCAAGGCCGGCATCGACACCCAGGTGTCCGAGCAGATCCAGAAGGACTGCTGGTACAAGCTCTGGGGCAACATGACCGTGAACCCGATCAGCGCGATCACCGGCGTGACCACCGACCAGATCATGGACGACGAGCTGGTACGCGGCCTGGTCACCCAGGTGATGCTGGAGGCCAAGGAGATCGGCGCGCGCATCGGCATCCCGATCGCGCAGCGGCCCGAAGACCGCCACGCCGTGACGCGCAAGCTCGGCGCGTTCAAGACCTCGATGCTGCAGGACGTGGAAGCCGGCCGGCCCGTGGAACTCGACGCCCTGGTCGGCGCCGTGCGCGAGCTGGGCCAGATCACGCAGACGCCGACACCGTTCACCGACGCCTTGTTCGGCCTGGCCCGGTTGCACGCCCGCGGACGCGGGCTGTACTGACTCAGCTGGCGGTGATGCCGGCGTTGCGCACCACCTCGCCGAGGCGGCGCGTCTCGTCCGCGATGAAGGCGCCGAATGCCGCGCCGGCCAGCGGCCGCGGGATGCAGCCGCTGTCGGCGATGCGCGCCGCGACGGCCGGGTCGCGCACGGCCGCCAGCACCTGCGCCTCCAGCAGCGCCTTGCGCGCCGGCGGCACGTTGGCCGGCAGCAGCAGGCCGAACCAGCCCACCGAGACGAGGTCGGTGCCGGCCTCGCGCAGCGTCGGCACGTTGGCGAAGGCCGCAACACGCACGTCGCTGGTCACGGCCAGCGCCTTGACCTTGCCGCCACGCGCCAGCCCGGCCGCGGCCGAGATGGTCTGGAACATCACGTCCACGCGGCCCGCCATGAGGTCGGTGTTGGCCGTGCCGGTTTCCTTGTAGGGCACGTGCACCATGTCGAGCTTGGCCGTGCTGCTGAACTGCGCGCCGGCCAGGTGCAGCGAGGTGCCGTTGCCGATCGACGCGAAGGTCGCGCCGCCCGGCTTCCTGCGCGCGTAGGCGATGAACTCCTCGACCGTGTTGGCGGGCGAATCGGCCGGCACGATCATGAGGTTGGGCACCGTGGCGATCATCGCGACGGGCTCGAAATCGCGCTCGGGATCGAACGGCAGCGTGCGGAACAGGAAGCGGTTGACGGCCAGCGGCACGCCGGTCAGCAGCAGCGTGTAGCCCTCGCGGTCGCCCTGCGCCGCCGCCTGCGTGCCGATGTTGCCGCCGGCGCCGGCCCGGTTGTCGACCAGCACCTGCTGGCCCAGCGACTGCGCCAGCTTCTCGCCCACGGTGCGGCCCAGGAAGTCGGCCGCGCCGGCGGGCGGGAACGGCACCACCATGCGGATCGCGCGCGCCGGATAGGCGTCCTGCGCGTGGAGACCCGTGGTGGAGGTGGCCAGCGCGGCGGCGCCTGCGGCGAGGATGGTGCGGCGGGAGACGGACATCGGCAGAGCCCTTGCAGTGAGGTCAACGGTGCCAGGTCCGGCGCAAGAAGCGCGCCATACCACGCAATCCGTCAGCGGCCGGCGCGCCACTGCGCCAGCAGCGCCGCCGAATCCATCACCAGCCCCAGGTGCAGCGAGACCATGCTCAGCGCCGCGGCCTCGAGGTGGTCGTCCGTGCCACGCACCAGGTCGCGCAGCACGACCACGCGGTAGTTGTGGTTGTTGGCGTCGAAGGCCGTGTTCAGCACGCAGCAGTCGGTGAAGCCGCCGTCCAGCACCACGGTGGTGATGCCCTGGTTGCGCAGCAGGAAGTCCAGGTCGGTCGGGTAGAAGGCCGACAGCCGGCGCTTGTTCTCCACGCGCAGATCCTGCGGAAGCACCTCGGTGACCCACTCGGTCCAGCGGCTGCCCTCGATGGCGTGCGCGTCGGCGTTCGGGATCGGGCCGACGTGCAGCGGGAAGGTGCGGCGCCAGGCCGCGGGAATGCCGGCCAGGTCGTCCGCGCCGCCCGGGCGCAGCACCGACTTCACATGCACGATGGGCACGGCCAGCGCGCGCGCCGCACGGTGGAAGGCGTCGATGGGAGCCACCACGTCGCGGGCGCGCGGGGCCGGGCAGGGGCAGTCGGGGCTGTCCTCCAGGTGGCCGCGGTGCATGTCGATGGAGATGACCGCGGTGGTCGCCGGATCGAGGTAGTCGGCGAAGTCCGCGGGGGCGACCTCGCGGGTTTGTTCATAGACATGGATCTGCATCACCGTTCCTCACGGACATAGGGTTCGCCCAAGGCGCCGGGCTGGCTGCCCACGCCACCGCTGCCGCCACGCTGGCCGACGGCCACCCAGACCATCACGCCCAGCGTGACCACATAGGGCGTCATGAGCACGAAGTACTGCGGCAACTGCACGCCGGCCGCGGCCAGTTGGGGGATCAGCGCCTCGATGCAGCCGAACAGCACGGCACCGGCCAGCGCCTTCCACGGCGACCAGCGCGCGAAGATCACCAGGCCCACGGCGATCCAGCCGCGCCCGCCGGTCATGCCGGCGATCCACAGCTTGGTCGACAGCAGCGAGATGTAGGCGCCGGCCAGGCCGACCAGCGCGGCGCCGGCCAGGATCGCCAGGAAGCGCATGCCGCTGACCGGGATGCCGGCCGCGTCCGCCGCCTGCGGGTTCTCGCCCACCGCGCGCAGCTTCAGGCCCATGGCCGAGCGGTTCAGGAACAGCACCACCGCGAGGAAGATGAACGGCGTGAGGAAGGCCACCGGGTTCTGCCGGAACAGCCCGCCCACGACCGGCAGTCCGGACAGCGGCCACAGCGCCACCGCACCCTGCGCCGTGACGGGCTGGTTGGTCCAGCCCAGCAGCGTGCCGAGCAGGCTCGACAGCCCCTGGCAGAAGAACACCAGCGCCAGCCCGGCGATGACCTGGTGGATGCGCAGCCACACCACCATCACCGCGAACAGCGCCGAGACCGCGCTGGCCGCGGCCATGGCCAGCACCAGCGACACGCCGGTGGCGCCGAAGGCGAGTTGCGCGCCGATGGCGACCAGCGCGCCGACCAGCATCAGCCCCTCGGCGCCCAGCGCGAGCACCCCGGCGCGTTCGGTCAGGATCAGGCCCAGCGCGGCGAGCGCGTAGGGCACGGCGAAATCGGGGACGCTGCCCAGCCAGTGGCCAATCAATTCCATGGGATCACGACGGGAGAATCCGGCGCAGGCGGTGCCGGATGAAGAAATCGGAAGACGCCACGCTGATGACGACGATGGCCTGGATCAGCTGCACCATCGCGAACGGGATCTGGTAGAAAACCTGCAGGCTGCGGCCGGCCACGAACAGCAAGGCGATCAGCACGGCCACCACCGTGGCCGCCACCGGGTGGTTGCGCGCGAGGAAGGCGATCAGGATGCCCGAGAAGCCGTAGCCATGGTGGAAGGCCTGCGTGAGCCGCCCCTCCTGCCCGGCCGCCACGAGGAAGCCCGCGATGCCGGCCAGCGCGCCCGACACCAGCACCGCCGCCAGCACCATGCGCGCCACCGGCACGCCGGCCGCGCCGGCCATGGTCGGGTTGGCGTGCACGAAGCGCAGGTACAGACCCGCGCGGCTGGCGTTGACGAACCACCAGGCCAGCACCATCGCCAGCAGCGCCAGCGCGACGGCCGCGCCCGAGGGGCCGAAGAACTCCGGCAGCCGCTCGAAGGCCTGGAACTGCGGCGAATGCGGGAACGAACTTTGTGGATCCTTCCAGGCGCCGTACAGCAGGTGCAGCAGGAAGTTGCCGGCCACGTAGTTCAGCATCAGCGTGGCGATGATCTCGTTCACCCCGAGCCGCAGCTTGAGCAGCGCCGGCCCCCAGGCCCACAGCAGGCCGCAGCCGGCCGCCACGGCCATCATGAGCGGCAGGCGCAGCGCGGGCGGGCCGACCTCGAAGATCGACACCGCCGTGGCGCCGATGGCACCCCACACCATCTGCCCCTCCAGCCCCAGGTTCCAGAAGCGCGCGCGGAATGCGATGGACGCGGCCAGCCCGACCATGATCATCGGCGCGGCCTGGAACAGCACGGCCTGCAGGCTTTGCGCATCGAACACCGTGGCGACGATGAACTCCTGGAACAGCTCGCCGGCCGGCACGCCGGCCGCGACCAGGATGGCGCCCGAGATGGCCAGGCCCACCAGCACGGCCAGGGCGAGGACCAGCGCCTGCTGCTGCCACGGCATCTGCTGGCGGATCTCCAGCGTGTAGCGCCGGCTGGCGAGGGGCTCGAAGCGGCGCGGGGCCGGCGCGGCAAGAACGGATTCAGTCATGGTGGGTCATGGCCTGGCCAACGGCTTGGCGGTCGGCGGGTGCGTCGAACTCGGCCACGATGCGCCCGCGCGCCATCACCCCGATGCGGTCGGCCAGCGCCAGCACTTCGTCCAGGTCTTCGCTGATCAGCAGCACGGCGGCGCCACCGTCGCGTGCCGCGCGCAGCCGCGCATGCACCTGGGCGCTGGCGCGCACGTCCAGCCCGCGGCTGGGGCTGTGCGCCAGCACCAGCCGCGGCGCGCGGCTGAACTCGCGCGCGATGACGAGCTTCTGCGCGTTGCCGCCGGAGAGCAGCGCGGCCTTCTGCGCCACCGAACGAACCCCCAGCACATCGAAGGCGGCGACGGCCTCGCGTGCATCGAGAGCCATGCGGCGCTGGCGCAGCCAGGCGAAGGGCCCGTAGCGGCCGGACTGCACCTGGCCGATGCCGAAGTTCTCGGCCACCGACAGCGTGCCGGCCAGTGCATGGCTGTAACGGTCGGCCGGGATCGCGGCGATGCGCAGCGCGTGGCGTGCCGAGGGCGGCACGCGCGTGAGGTCCGCGCCGTCCAGGCGCAGCTCGCCGTTCAGATCGCGGGCCAGCCCCATGACCGCGCCGGCCAGTTCGCCCTGGCCGTTGCCGCCGACACCGGCGATGCCATAGATCTCGCCCGCGTGCACGGTGAGGTCCACGCCGTCGAGCGCGCGTTGGCCTCCACTGGCGGTCGTGGCCAGGCCACGCACCGAGAGCAGGGGCGCACCGCGCGTGCGCGCACCGGTCGGCCCAGCGGCTGCGGGCACGCCCTCGCCCACCGTCAGCCGCACGAGTTCGGCCACCGGCGTGGCGGCCGGGTCCACGGTGGCGACCGTGCGGCCGCCGCGCATCACGGTCACACGGTCGGCATAGGCCTTCACGTCGGCCATCTTGTGCGTGACCAGCACCACGGCCGCGCCCTGGCGCGACAGCGTGCGCACGGTGGTCAGCAAGTTCGCGGCCTCCTGGTCGGTCAGCACGGCGGTGGGCTCGTCCAGGATCAGGATGCGCGCACCGGCCAGCAGCACCTTCAAGATCTCCACACGCTGCTGCTCGGCGATCGACAGGCTGTCCACGCGCGCCAGTGGATCGATGGCGAAGCCCAGCGCCTCGGCCTGTGTGCGGATGCGCTGCGCCACCTCGGCCAGGCGCTGCCGGTAGCCCTGCGGCGGATCGGGTTCGGCCAGGCCCAGCAGGATGTTCTCGGCCACGGTGAACGGCCGCACCAGCTTGAAGTGCTGGTGCACCATGCCGATCCGGTGGCGTGCGGCATCGCGCGGCCCCTGCAGGCGCACGGGGTTGTCGTCCACCAGCAACTCGCCGGCCTCGGGCTTGTACAGCCCGGCCGCGATGTTCATCAACGAAGACTTTCCGGCGCCGTTCTCGCCGAGCAGGGCGTGCACCTCGCCCCAGCGCACGGTGACGTGCGCTTCGTTCAGTGCGAGGAAACCGTCGAAGCTCTTGCGGATGCCGGTCAGCGCGAGAGCATTGGTCATTTCTGCGTGGTCACGCCCTTGACGAACCAGTCCATCTTCCACAGGTCGGCATCGGACAGCACGGCACCCGCGGCCACGCGCTCCTTGCCCTCGCGGTCGGCCAGCGGGCCGGCGTAGATCTGCTTGCCCTTCAGCAGAGCATCGCGCTCGGCCTGGATCAGCTTGGCCTTGTCGGCCGGCACGGCAGCGCCGAAGCCGGCGATGTCGGTGCCGCCGGCACTCATCGGGATGAAGGCGCCGTAAGGGGCCGGCTTCCAGCCGCCGGCGATGACCTTCTTGAGTTCGGTCACGAGGAACTTGTCCCAGACCCAGACCGACGAGCACAGCGTGGCCTTGGGTGCGAACTGGCGCAGGTCGCGGTGGTGGCCGGTGCCGTAGACGCCGCGCTCCTGCGCGACGATCTGCGGCGTCGGGCTGTCGACGTGCTGGCCGATCACGTCGGCGCCCTGGTCGATCAGCGCCGACGCGGCTGCGCGCTCCTTGACCGGGTCGTTCCAGGTGCCGGTGTAGATCACGTTGACGGTGGCGGCGGGGTTCATCTTCTGCGCGCCCAGCGCGAAGGCGTTGACGGTCCAGTTGACGACGCCGAAGGGGTTGGCCGCGACGAAGCCCAGCTTGCCGCTCTTGGACGCCGCGCCGGCCGCCATGCCGCACAGGTACTGGCTTTCGTAGGTGCGGCCGTAGAACGACTCGAGGTTGGCGCCGTTGGTGGTGCCCGATGCGTTCAGGAAGGCCACCGTGGGGTGCTTGGCCGCGAGGTCCTTGAAGGCATCGGAGTGGCCGAAGGCGGTACCGATCACGATGTTGGCGCCGCGCGAGATGAAGCGCTCGGCCGCCGGCTTGATGACGGAGGCGTCCTCGGTGATGTTCTCGACGAACTGGATCTTCTGGCCCAGCTCCTTCTCGATCTTCACGCGGGCCTCGTCGAAGGCCTGCGTCCAGCCGCCGTCGTTCTTGGGGCCGTAGTACAGCATCGCGATGACGGGCTTGCCCTTGAGCGTGAAGCCCTCCTGGGCGAAAGCGACGGTGGGCACGACGGCGATGGCCGCAAGGCTCAGCGCGGTGGTGGAGAACAGGGTGCGCAGCATGGCAGACAGGCCTTTCAGGACATCATGAAGTTGATACGGAACACGTTGCCCTCGGGGTCGAGCAGCACGGCCTGGTACCAGTGGTAGTAGGTCACGTAGGGCGGCTTGACCAACGTGGCGCCGGCCTCCACCGCGACGGGCACCATGCGGTCGACCTCGGGCTGGCTGTCCACGTCGATGTTGAGCAGGAACTTGATGCCGCGCGTGTCCGAGAACTCGGACAGCTGCAGCAGCGCGTAGGCGTCGAGCGCGTTGAAGCCGAGGTGGGACTTGCCGGTGTCCAGGCCCCGGAAGATCGGCGAGCGGATCGCCTCGATCTCGGGGAAGCCGAACACGCGCTGGTAGAAGCCGCTCAACGCCACCACGTCCCGGGCGAAGACGTTCACATACGACAGCTGGGCCGCCATGTCAGGCCGCCGCCTTGGTGCCGCCGAAGGTCGTCTGCTTGACGAACTTGGCCGTGAGGTGGTCGCCCGAGGTGACGGGCGCGTACTTGGCCACGGCGCCTTCGGCCAGGCAACTCGGCAGGCATTCGATCACCGCGTCGTAGTTGGGCTGGTGGAAGAACACCAGCGACTGGCGCCGCGTGTTCTTCATGCTGTCGTCGAACGGCGGATTCACCACGCGGTGCAGCGTGGAGACCCACTCGTCGTTGGTCCACTGCATCATGAGGTCGGCGATGTTCACGACCAGGCTGTCCGCCACCTGCGGCACATCGACCCACTGACCGGCCTTGTTGAAGACCTGCAGGCCGGGGCCGTCGGGCAGCACCACCGTCAGGCTGCCGTAGTCGCTGTGCGCACCGGCGCGCATCTGGCCCGGCAGCGGGGCCTCAGTCTGCGCCGGGTAGCTCAGCACACGGAACATGCTGATGTGCTTGTCGATCTTGTCGTCGAAGAAGGTTTCGGGCAGTTGCAGGCCGACCGCGAACATGCACATGAGTTCGCGCGCGAGCCCGCTCATCGCCGCGAAATACTCTTCGTAGGCGGCCTGGAAACCGGCCACGCCCACGGGCCACTGGTTCGGCTCGAAATGCGCGCCGGCCGCGGGGCCGCGGTGGTAGTCGTCGTCGGGCACGCCGCTGGGGCCGATCGAGAACGACTCCTTGAGGTCGCCCGGCGCGGCTTCTTCGAGGCTGTACGACAGCCCCTCTTCGCCGACCGCGCTGTAGCCGCGCACGGCGTCGTCGCGCGGGCGGTCGACCTTGCGCTTGTCGGCCAGCGGCAATGCGAAGAACGCACGCGATGCGTCGGACACGCGGCGGATCAACGCCGCATCGATCTGGTGGTGGGTGATGACCAGAAAGCCGATGCTGCGGCAGGCATCGTCGACGGCACGGGCCACGGCGGCCTTGCCCTCCGGCGTGCCGGAGAACCAGGGTTGCAGGTCGATCACAGGGACATTCAGCGCGGGCATGGGAGGCTCCGGAGCAACGGGCGATCCGGTGCCGCTTGCAACGTCCATGCCAATTGGACCAGTTGGACAAATCGCGTTGCGGGGCATGCCACGCGCCGTTCAGCACGCCGGGCCGCGCCGCCCTGGTGCGCGGGCGCGCCGCGCTGGTGCGGCCTGCGCGCATGGTTCATGCATCATCGGCAGCCAGAGAGACCGCCATGCCCGCATCCCCCGCACGCAAGCCCAGCAACCCGCCGCGCAAAAAGACCACCGCAAGCGGCACGCCCGCCGCCAGGAAGCGCGCGGCGCACGGCACACCGGTGCCGGCCACCAAGCGGCGCGGCCGCAAGATCGAGGACAAGCGCAGCGTGATCCTGGGTGCTGCGCTGAGCCTGTTCTCGCGCTTCGGCCTGCACGGCACCACGGTCGACCAAGTGGCCGCGCGGGCCGAGGTCTCCAAGAGCAACCTGCTCTACCACTTCCCCAACAAGGAAGAGCTCTACGTCTCGGTGCTGCGCGATCTGCTGCACATCTGGCTGGAGCCGCTGCGCGGCTTCAGCGCCGAGCAGGACCCGCGCGAGGCCATCGCCGGCTACATCCGCAACAAGCTCACCATCTCGCGCGACCTGCCCGACGCCTCGCGCCTGTTCTGCCTGGAGATGGTGCAGGGTGCGCCGCTGCTGCGCGACGAGCTCGGGCGCGAGCTGCGCGACCTGATCGAGCGCAAGTCCGAAGTGATCCGCGCCTGGGTGGCCGATGGCCGGCTGGCACCGGTGGAGCCGCACCACCTGGTGTTCGCGCTGTGGGCCATGACCCAGCACTACGCCGACTTCGCGGTGCAGGTGGAGACGCTGACCGGCCGCACGCTGGCCGATGCCGGCTTCTTCGAGGAGACCGTGCGCAACGTGCAGGCCATCGTGCTCGACGGGATCGCGCGCACGCCGGGCGCGGCGGCCTGAACCGGTTCAGGCGGCCAACAGGTCGTGGTAGCGCCGGTCGAAGTAGACCAGGCCGTGCGCCGTGTCGCCGCTGCGGATGGCCACGGCCTCGCAGAAGAGCACGTCGTGCGTGCCCACGGCGGTGCTGCGCACCACGCGGCAGTCGAACGACACGGCCGCGCCGTCGAGCACCGGCGCGCCGGTGACCAGCGCACCCCAGCGGCAGGCGGCGAAGCGCTCGTCCATCGGCGTCTTGCCGCCGAACAGCGCCGACAAAGCCTGCTGGCCCGCCGCCAGCACGTTGACGCACAGCACGCCATTGGCCTGGAACGCGGGGTACACCGAGGCGTTGCGGTTCAGGCAGACCAGCAGCGTGGGCGGGTCGTCGGTCACGCTGCAGACGGCCGATGCCGTGAAGCCGGCGCGCCCGCCGGGCCCGTCGGTCGTGATGATGTTGACCGCCGCACCCAGGCGCGCCATGGCGTCGCGGTAGTCGTTGCGGGGCACGGCGATCGGGGTCTGCTGCATGGTGGGCTCCTCACGCGAAGCGGCAGGCTTCTTCGAATGCCAGCCTGGGCGAGCGGCCGAACAGGCGGCTGGCGTCGCCGTGCCCCAGGTTGATCAGGAAATTGGTGGTCCAGGTGCTGCCGGCGAAGAAGGCCGCGTCGACCTTGGGCTTGTCGAAGCCGGACATGGGGCCGGCATCCAGCCCGAGCGCGCGCGCGGCCAGGATCAGGTAGCCGGCCTGCAGCGAGGCGTTGCGGAACGCGGTCTCGTGCGCCATGGCCGGGCTGCCGGTGAACCAGCTCTTCGCATCGGCGTGCGGAAACAGGCGCGGCAGCTGCTCGTAGAAGGCCATGTCCCAGGCGGCGATGACGGTGACCGGCGCGGCCATGGTCTTGTCCAGGTTGCCCTTGGACAGTGCCGGCGCGAGCAGGGCCTTGCCCTCGGGCGTGCGCACGAAGACGAAGCGCGCGGGCGAGCAGTTGGCCGAGGTCGGGCCCATGCGCACGAGCGCGTAGAGCTGCTGCAGCGTGGCGTCTGAAACGGGCGCGTCGGTCCAGCCGTTGTGCGTGCGGGCATCGAGGAACAGCGCGGCCAGTGCGGCCGCATCCAGGGTTGGGTTCATGGTGTCTTGTGCCGTGCCAGGAAGGCCAGCAGCGCGGTGTTGAAGGCCTCTGCCTGGGTCACGCTGTGCGCGTGGCCGCCGTGCGGCAGGCGGTGCAATTCGGCGCGCGGCAGGCCTTCGGCCAGGCGCTGCGAGCAGGTCCACGGCACGAGCACGTCGTCCTGCGCGGCGCTGATCCAGACCGGCGCAGAGATGCGCGCCAGCAGCGCGTCGACATCGAAGGCGCGCAACGCGGCGATGCGCGCACGCATGGTGTCGGCGCCGGGGAAATGGTCGACCGCGTGGTCGACCTCGGCCTGCACGCGCGCGGGATGCGCAGCGCACCAGTCGGCCGGGTACAGGAAGATCGGCTGGGCTTCGCAGTAGGCGCGCGCGCCGCCGGCCGCCAGCAGCGCCAGCCGCGCGTCGAAGCAGCGCGCCGAGTGCGGGTTGGGCCGGGACCAGGCGTTGACCAGCGCCAGGCTGGCCACACGGCCGGGCGCATCCAGCGCGAGCTGCAGGCCCACCAGGCCGCCCAGCGCGTGCCCGACCAGGTGGCAGCGGTCGGTCTGCGTGGCGTCGAGCAGCTCGCGCACATCCTCGGCCATGTGGGCGATGCTGTAGGGCGTGGGCAGCGTGCCGCCGGTGCGCCCGGTGCCGCGCTGGTCGTAGGCGATCACACGCCAGCCGGCCGCGACCAGCCCCTCGACCTGCGGCTTCCAGAACGCGGCGGCGCCGCCCAGGCCGGAGCTGAGCAGCACGGTCGGCCGATCGGCCTGGCCATGCGCCGGGCCATGGACATCGTGCGCGACGACGGCCATCGCGCTCAGCCCTTCTTGCCGACGTGGGCCACGGTGGCGATCTCGACCAGTGCGTCGGGCTTGACGAGGCCGCACAGGATGCAAAAGCGCGCCGGCTTGCTGCCCGGGAAGAACTCGGCATAGACGGTGTTGACGGCGCCGTAGTGGGCCCAGTCGGTGATGAAGATGTGGTTCATCGTCACGTCGGCCATGGTGCCGCCGGCAGCCTCGACCACGCCCTGGATGGTGGTCAGCACATGGCGCGTCTGCGCGGCGGCATCGCCGACGTGGACCACGTTGTTGTCCTTGTCGAAGGGCAGCGTGCCGGAGACGTAGAGCACGCCATCGGCCAGCGTGCCGGGAACGTAGGGGGCCAGCGGCACACCGGTGCCGGGAGGAATGACTGCGGTCTGGGGCATGGGAGAAGCTCCTGTGAAGAAAAAGGGAAATCAACCGGCCAGCGTGGCGCAGAAGGCATCGACGCCCGCCACCCAGCCGAAGAAGGTCTGCACGTTGTAGACCACGCCCTGCTGGATCTCGGGCGCGCCCAGCTGGTGCGTGGCGTCTTCCAGCAGCACCGCGAAGTACTCGAGGTGGAAGGCGTCGCGCAGCGTGGACTCCACGCAGACGTTGGTGGCGATGCCCGTGAACGCCAGGTTGCGGATCCCGCGCGCGCGCAGCGTGCTGTCGAGCGTGCTGTTGAAGAAGCCGCTGTAGCGCGTCTTGGGCACGACGATGTCGCCCGGCGCGGGCTGCAATGCGTCCACGAGCTCGTAGTCCCAGCCGCCCTTGGCGAGGAACTTGCCGGCCAGCTCGGGCCTGGCGCGCATGGTCTTGAGCGCGTTGGACTTGTAGTAGTTGGGCGAGCCGGGGCCGCCGGCCTCGACGTACTGCGCGTCCCAGCCGTTCTGCAGGAACACCACCAGCACGCCGGCCTTGCGGGCCGCGGCGATGCAACGGCCGATGCTGGCGATGGTGCCCTGCGCGCCAGAGATGTCGAAGCCTGCGGAGTCCACGTAGCCGCCCAGCGAAGCGTAGGCGTTCTGCATGTCGACCACGACCAGCGCGGTGTTGGACGGCTGCAGCAGCAGCGGCTCGGGCCGTGCGGGCAGCACCAGGGCCGGTGGTGCGCCGGCCGGCGCGGGGATGCCGACGGGCGTGGTCGAGGTCAGGGTCTGGTTGGTTTTCACGCGGCCTCCTGCAGCGGTGCATGCGAGGGAACGCGCGTGGGCACGGGGCTCTCCACCCCGGCGCGGCTGGCCATGAGCGGCTGGATGTGTTCGCCGAAATCGTGCACGCCCTGCACGAAGTCGTCGAAGGTCAGCAGCACGCCCTCGGTGCCGGGCACCGTGGCCACCTCGTCGAGCATGCGGGCCACGCTGGCGAAGGAGCCCACCAGCGTGCCCATGTTGATGTTGACGGCCGAAGTCGGGTCGGCCATCTGGCGCACGTTGGTGTCGGCGCCGGATTTGGTGTCGGCCGCGCCCTGCTCGCCCAGCCAGCGGATGGCCTCCTGGTCGGCGCCGGCCTTGTAGTGCTCCCACTTGGCGCGGGCGGCCTCGTCGGTCTCAGCGGCGATGACCATCATGAGCACGTAGGTGGTGACCGTGCGGCCGGTCTTGGCCGTGGCCTCGATCAGCTTGTCGGCCGCGGGCTTGAACGCGGTGGGCGTGTTCACGCCCTTGCCGAAGCAGAAGTTGTAGTCGGCGTACTGGGCCGAGAACGCCATGCCGGCATCGCTCTGGCCAGCGCAGATGACCTTCATGTCGGCCTGCGGACGCGGGCTGAGCCGGCAGTCGTCCATCTTGAAATGCTCGCCCTTGAAATCGGACTGGCCCGTGCCCCACAGGTCGCGCAGCACCTGGATGTATTCGGACAGGTACTGGTAGCGCGTGCCGAAGAACTGGTCGCCCGGCCACATGCCCATCTGCGCGTATTCGGGCCGCTGCCAGCCCGTGACCAGGTTCAGCCCGAAGCGGCCGTTCGAGATCGAATCGATGGTGGAGGCCATGCGCGCCACGATGGCCGGCGGCATCACGAGCGAAGCCGCGGTCGCGAACAGCTTGATCTTGCTGGTCACGGCGGCCAGGCCGGCCATCAGCGTGAACGACTCCAGGTTGTGGTCCCAGAACTCGGTCTTGCCGCCGAAGCCGCGCAGCTTGATCATGGACAGCGCGAAGTCCATGCCGTAGCGCTCGGCCGAGAGCGTGATCTGCTTGTTGAGCGCGAAGCTGGGCTGGTACTGCGGAGCGTTCTCCGACAGCAGCCAGCCGTTGTTGCCGATGGGGATGAAGACGCCGACTTTCATGGATTGCCTTGCTCGGTAGGAAGAGGAGCTCAGGCACCGCACCACCGCGCAGCGCCTGTTCGCCAGGAACACCTAGCAGGCGCTGTGCCAGTCATGAAAGTCTTTTCAAATCAATGGCGTACTTGCATTTCCCAAAAACAATCTGACCAAATGGTCCAGATTGGCGCAGGCCAGCACTGCCGCGGTGCCGGCATGGTGCATGGCCTGCGCGCAGGCGGTGCGTGCGGTCTCAGGGCAACACGTTGGCGCTGGCGGCCTGCTGGATGCGCAGGTCTGCGTCGCGCTGCAACAGCAAGCGCTCGCCCACCAGCTGGCTGGCCGCCGCCGTGACCGCCGCCACATAGCCGGCCTGCGTGCCGTACAGGGATTCCAGCGACGGCCGCGTGTCGCCCGCGGCCATGCGCGCCGCTTCCGTCGTGTGGAACGGAATGAAGCTGCCCGTGAGGTTCGACAGGTCGACGATGCCCGGCGTGGCCACGTAGTTGAACTCGATGCTGGTGCCCAGCGGCGCACGCGCTTCCACGCTCTTGATGCCGGCGCGGGTCAGGCCCGTGGTGGGGTCCACCTGCGGCACCAGGATCGCGTAGTCGCGGCCCGTGTAGTAGGGCGGCAGCAGCGTGGCGATGCCCGACTCGTCCTGCGCGATGTACTGCGGGCCGAAGTCGAACAGCGGGAAGCCGTTGTAGCGCGCCAGGTAGTTGAAGTCCGGGATGACGGTGGCCACGTTGGACACCGGCCACGTCAGGCCCTTCATCGTGGGGAACACCAGCTGGTCCGGCCGCGCCAGCGTGCCATCCGCAAGACGGGGCACCTGGCTGGCCGGCGGCTCGGTGCCGCGCACCACCCAGTCCTCCAGCGCGACGAAGAGCGCGCGGAAGGTGTCGGTGAAGTGCACCACGGTGCCGGCCGGGTAGACGTTGCGCGTGGGCGCGTAGCCGATGCTGGCCGTGCCGCCGTTGCCGCCGTGCTGGGTGCTGGCGTAGTAGTAGATGCGCGCGTTGTCGGGCTGTGCCAGATCACGCAGGCCGAACGCGTCGGTCAGCACGGGCGAACCCTGCAGCTGCCAGAACTCCGTGCCCGACAGGCCGAGGAAGAACTTGGGGCAGGTGGAGGTGGCAGCGCAGCGCTTCATCACGCCGCCCTGGCGCCCGCTCACGTCGTCCACGTAGTCGGCCGCCAGGCCGCGCGGCGCCGTCTGCCCGAAGGCCGTGTGGTCGGTGCGCAGGCCGCCACCGCCGCCCGGCACGGCGAAGCGCGTGTTGATGTTGGTCTGGCGCGCGGCCACGTGGGCGTACATGCCGTCGAAGACCTTGCCGCCGTCCAGCGCCTGGTTGAAGCCCAGGTGCAGGAAGGTCTTCATCGCGTTGCCCGACTGCGAGGTGCCCTGGCCGATCGCGTGCGTGATGCGGCCGGCCAGCGGGTTGGCCGTGCCGACGCTGTCGGCCGCGGCCTTGCGGAAGAAGCTCACCGTGTCGCGCAGCGCGGCCAGGCCCACGCCCATGACCTTGGGGTCCTTGGCGACATAGACCAGCTCGTACAGGTACTTGGGATCGAAGCCGCCCTTCAGGCAGACCTTGCTGCCGTCCGCCGTGCCGGGGAAGGCGTTGGCCGCGCTGCAGTCGGCGAACTTCCAGTCGCTGGCGGGAATCAGCTGGCGCGCATCGGTCTCGTTGGCGCGGCGCGTGAGCGAGTGGCCGGGCAGGGTGTTGTCCAGGCTGGCCGGGGCGTACGGGATCATGCTGCCGTTGAACACGCCGCCGGGCAGCGCCATGGCGGGCGTGGCGGCCGTGGGCACCAGCTCGGCACGGTAGGTGCCGGTGATGCTGCTGCCATCGGGGTTCTTGGCCACCGGCACCGTGGCCGTCAGTCGCGCCGCGTTGCTCTTGGGCACATCGCCCTGCCAGGCCGAGTACAGCAGCACGTAGCCGCGCTCCAGGTACACGGCGTCGCTGGGCGTGGCCGCGGGGTTCAGCATCGTGAGGATGTTGCCGCGGTTGGGCGCGTCGTAGCGCAGCACGCCGCCGGCCTTGGTCATGTCCTTGGGCTTGAGCAACACGAACTCGGCGCTGTAATCGACCATGCCGCGCGCATTCACGGGTGCCAGCGCAAGGTCCTGGATCACGGCGTTCTTCGGGTCCTTGGGGTCGACCTCGCCGCTGATGCTGCCGGTCAGCTTCTCGTAGGCGCCCACGCTGCCGTAGCTGCCGGGAAAGTCCTCGGTCGCGGTCACGCTGAGCTTGAGTTGCGGCGTGCTGGCCGGTGCGGGGGCGTCGTCGCCGTCGCTGCCGCCGCAAGCGGCGAGCAGCACGGTGGCCAGCAGGGCCGTGGTGGTGGTGATGGTCTTCATGGGAGGTCTCCTGGTGTCAATGCTTCACTGGCAGCGGAAGCTGGCAGCGTCGTCGGTGCTGCCGCTGCCTTGGTAGACGGCGGTCTTGGGCCAGGCGCACAGCGGGCGCGTGCGCACCACGGCGCCGCTGGCCAAGCGTGAAGCCACGATGCTGTCGGGCGCGACGCCCTGCTCCACCCAGCGGTCCAGTGCCATCAGCAGGTCGTTGGACGCACTGGCGTTGGGCGCCTGGCCGCCGCTGTTGCCGAAGGTGGTGGCGCCGCTGCCGCCACCGCAGTGGCCCATGCCCGGCACCAGGAACAGGCGGTAGAAGCTGTCGAGCGCGGCCTGCGAGCCCTGGGCCGCCTTCACGCGCTCGGCATAGGCGATGGTGTCGACCGGGTTGACCACGGCGTCCTGCCAGCCCTGGAAGACGATGGCCTTGCCGCCGGACGCCTTGAAGGCCGCCAGGTTGGCGCTGGTCTGGTCCACCAGCGGGCCGACCTTGGCGTCGGCGTAGGCGATGTCGCGGTCGTAGTCGAAGGTCCACCAGTTCCACTGCGGGTTGTCGAAGACCCACAGCCGCCAGTAATCGGCGCGCACGGGCTCGGCGCCGCCCCAGTAGCCGGACCAGCCGGCTTCGCTGCCGACCGGCAGGCCGGGGTAGATCTGCTCGCCGGTGCGTGCGTTCTTCGGGCCGGCATAGATCTTCTGCGCCGCGGCCACCTGTTCGGCGGTCAGGCAGTCGGCGGCATCGGCGCCCGTGCATTGCAGGCTGGCCACATCGAACCTGTCGGCCGTGCAGGCCAGCGGGTTCTCCATCACGCCGTCGGTGACGCCGTCCAGCGCATCGCAGGCGGCGACGGCGCGCTGCGTGATCAGGCTGGCCTTGGCCGCGGTGAGGATCACCGGGCCGCTGGTGCCGGTGGCCCGGTTGGACAGGTAGCGGTGCAGGAACTCCACGTTCAAGCGCGTGCGGTTGTTGCCGGGCGCACCGGCGATCACGCCGTCGAAATCGTCCGGGTAGCGCTGCATCTCGGCGTAGCCCTGGTGGCCGCCCGTGGAGCAGCCGTAGTAGTAGGCGCGGGTCGGCTCCTTGGCCGCCAGGCCCGCGATCAGCGCGCGGGACGGTGCGGTGATGGCGTGGATGGAGCGCGAGCCCCAGTCGGCGATCTTCTCGGGATGGCCGACGCCCCAGAACATCTCGTTCGGGTCGGTGGACTGGTGGCCGGTGTCGCCGCCCACCACCGCATAGCCCTGGCGCATGGCATAGGCCATGTCGTTGGTGCTGAGGGCGGGGCTGTAGCCGCCGTTGCCCGTGACCACCATCTTGCCGTTCCAGGCCGTGCCCGCGGGCACCCAGGCCTCGAAGTCGATGCGCGAATCGCCGGTCGGCATGGCCTGGCCGGTGATGCGGCAGAACGCCGGCAGGTCGGCGATGGCGGTGCGGCTGCCGGGCGGCGTGTAGCTGCCGGCCGCGACCGGCGTGGCACCCGTGACGGTGGCGCCGCTGAGCTGCACCGTGGCCAGGGCCGCGGCGTCGCAGCCCTTGGGCGTGGCGACCGGGGTGCCTGCGTCGTCGCCGGAGCCGCCGCAGGCGCTCAGGACGGCCAGGGTGGCGCAGCCGACCAGGCCGCGCGTGCATTGAATTCGCATCGTTGTCTCCTCTGTGTGGTCCGGGCATGGCTGCGCCCTGCACTGCGCAGCCGTGCATTCGCTCTTGCTGACGGAAGCGGGACGGTGATGGTTCTTGTGTCCCGCAGCGGGCCGGTGCTGCCGGCCTCGTGGCTTACTCGGGCTCGATGCCCGCCGCCTTGATCACCTTGCCCCACTTGGCCGTCTCGGCCGCCTGGAACCTGGCGAGTTCGTCTGGGCTGGTGCTCCAGGCCACCGAGCCGCTGCCTTCGAAGAAGCTCTTGGCCGCGGCGCTCTTGGTGGCGGCGGCCAGCAGTTCCTGCAGCTTGGCGACCACCGCGGGCGGCGTGCCGGCCGGCGCGTAGGCGGCGAACCAGTAGCCCATGTCGTAGCCCTTGACGCCGGCCTCGGCGATCGTGGGCACCTCGGGCAGCAGCGGGTTGCGCTCGACGGTGGAGATGCCCAGCGCCTTGAGCTTGCCGCCCTTGACCTGCGGCACGCCGGTGGAGGTGTCGGTGATCATGAAGTCGATCTGCCCGCCCATGAGGTCGGTGATCGCGTTCGGGTTGCTCTTGTAGGGCACGTGCAGGATGTCGGTGCCCGAGAGCTGCTTGAACATCTCGCCGGCCATGCGGCTGGAGGAGCTGCCGCTGCCGAAGCTGAGCTTGCCGGGCGTCTTCTTGGCCGCGGCCACGAGGTCCATGACGTTCTTGTACGGCGCGTCGGGCCGCACCACCATCACCTGGCCGCCCTTGCCCAGGCCCGTGATGGGCGCGAAGTCCTTCACCGGGTCGTAGCTGAGCTTCTTGTAGAGGTGCTCGTTGGCCGCGTGCGTGGTGTTGGTGGTGATCAGAACGGTGTAGCCGTCGGCCGGCGCACGCGCCACCTGGCTGGCGGCGATCTGGCCGCTGGCGCCGCCCTTGTTGTCCACGACCACGGGCTGCTTGGTCTGGTCGGTGACGGACTGGCCCAGTGCGCGGGCGATCTGGTCGGTCGCGCTGCCCGCCGCGAACGGCACGACGAAGGTGATCGGCTTGGCCGGGAAGGCCTGGGCAGCGGCCAGCTGCGGCAGCAGGCTGCCGGCGCTCAGCGCCAGAGCGGCGGCGAGCCAGGTGCGGCGGGGGCGGGGGCGGGATTGTTCTTGCATCGGTGTTGTCTCCAAGGGGATGGGTGGGTCAGTCGGGTTGTTCGAGGGGCGGGCCGGCCAGCAGCGGCAGCAGCGCCGCCGGGACCTGGATGGGCAGCTCCAGCAGCAGGAAGGACAGCGCCTTGCCGTGGCTGTCCAGGTTCAGCGCGTCGTTGACGCCGCCGTCCAGCACCTCGTCGAGCACGAAGTTCATGGCCTGCAGGCGCGGCAGCACATGGCGCGTGACGCGGGTCGGTTGGCGGTGCGCGAACCGGGCGGCGACGGCCGCTTCGGTCACCTGCGCCAGCAGCAGCGGCCACAGCTCCGGGTGCCAGGCGATCACGCTGATGTTGGAACGGTTGCCCTTGTCGCCGGTGCGGCCGTGGGCGGCGCGGTAGAGGGGGACGGTGACGTCGTGCAATGAAGGACCTCCGGCCTGTCGGCCTACGGTGCGAGCTTGCTTGGGGCGGCCCGGCGCAGCGCTCATGCAGCGCTTTCGATGAAGCGGAACGAAGTGGGCGCCTGCGCGCGCGGCAGCACGCACGAGACCGTGCCCAGGCGCTGGCGCAGTCCGGTGCGCACGCCGCCGCCGCCAGCGGGGCCGCAGCAGTACAGCGCGGTGACCTCGCGCGCCAGGCGCTCGGCACTGGCGCGGTCGCGGTGGTTCATGGCCACGCGCAGGCGCACGTCCTGGGCGCCGCCGTCGGGCAACTGGCTCAGCCATTGGCCGCCGTCGTCGGCGAACACGCTGGCCACGCCGATCAGGTCGGCGCGCAGCGTGCCCAGGCCAGCCAGGCGTTCGCGCAGGACTTGCGCGGCGAGCCGGGCCCGGCCCTCGGCGCGTGCGCCGGCGTACGAGATCTCGCCCTCGGCCAGCCAGCCCGTGGCGTGGCAGACGTTGACCTTGAGCGTGGCCGGCCGGGCGTGGCCGCGCACGCCGGTGAGGCGCACGCGGTCGGGGCCCAGTTCGGCGACCTCGGCCTCGGTGATGTCGGCCACCACGTCGGGCGTGAGGTAGGCGGCCGGGTCGTGCACCTCGTAGAGCAGTTGCTCCTTGACGGTGTGCGCATCGATGCGCCCGCCGGTGCCGGCCGGCTTGGTGATGGTGCAGTGGCCGTCGGCGTCGATCTCGGCGATGGGGTAGCCCAGCGTGGCCATGCCGGGCACGTCCTTGTAGCCCGGGTCAGCGTAGTAGCCGCCCGAGACCTGGGTGCCGCATTCGAGCAGGTGGCCGGCCATGGTGGCGCGCGCCAGGCGCGTCCAGTCGTCGCGCGCCCAGCCGAAGTGGGCGAGCGCCGGGCCCACCGCCAGCGAGGGGTCGGCCACGCGGCCGCAGACCACGATCTCGGCGCCGGCCAGCAGTGCATCGGCAATGGCCTCGGCGCCCTGGTAGGCGTTGGCCGAGACCAGGTCCAGGCCGTCCAGCACCGGGCCCAGCGCGGCTTGCAGCAGCGGGCGGTGGGCGGCGCCCGAGACGTCGTCGCCCTCCACGATGGCGATGCGCGGGGCCGGCAGGCCCAGTTCGCGCGCCAGCGCATGGATGCGGCGCGCGGCGCTTTCGGGGTTGGCCGCGCCGAAGTTGCTGACGATGCGCACGCCGTGGGCGAGGCAATCCGCCAGCACGGGGCGCAGCAGGTCGGGCAGCAGCGGCTCGTAGCCGGCCTCGGGGTCGGCGCGGCGTGCCAGCTGGGCCAGCGCCAGCGTGCGCTCCGCCAGGGTCTCGAAGATCAGGAACGCGGGGCCGCCGGCCGCGATGAGGGCCTGCACCACGGGCGCAGCCGCGTCGGTGCGGTCGCCCGAGAAGCCGGCCGCGCAGCCGATGCGCAGGATGTTGTGGTCCACGTGTCTCCTTGTCTGTTCCCGGGCGCAATGTAGAGTCCGGCCCTTCATCTGTGAATTCGAAAGTTCGGATCAATTCATCTGCGACTCAAATGAATCAGCCGGCCCGATCCAACGTCTCCGTGCGCCAGCTGCAGGCCTTCGTGGCGCTGGCCGAGCAGCGCAGCTTCACGCGGGCGGCGGCGCAATGCCATCTGTCGCAGCCGGCCTTCAGCGCACTGATCGGCCAGCTCGAGGCGGCCGTGGGCTTGCGCCTGTTCGACCGTAGCACCCGCCACGTGGCGCCCACGCCCGAAGGGCTGGAGTTCGAGGCGTCGGCGCGGCGCGTGCTGGCCGAGTTCGACGCGGCGCTGGCGGGGGTGTCGGACCAGCTGGCGCTGCGGCGCGGGCGCGTATCGATCGCGCTGCTGCCCTCGTTGGCCGCAGGCTGGTTGCCGGGCATCCTGCGCGACTACCGCGCCGCCCACCCGGGCGTGGAGATCACCGTGGCCGATGTGCTGTCCGAGCCCTGCGTGGAACTGGTGCGCCAGGGGCAGGCCGATTTCGCGCTGGCCGCCGTGCGCGCCGACACGCAGGAGCTGCGTGCCGAGCCCTTCTGCAGCGACGACTTCCACCTGGTGTGCCCGGCCGACCACCCCCTGGCGCGGCTGCGCGACATCCGCCCGCGCGACGTGGCCGCCTACCCCTTCGTGCACATGGCGCGCAGCTCCAGCGTGCGTCAGTACCTGGACGCGGCGCTGCACCCGCTGCAGATGCAGACGCTCATGGAGGTGGACCAGCTCGCCACCGCGATGGGCATGGTGCGCGCCGGCCTGGGCGTGAGCATGATGCCGGCGCTGACGCTGTTCCACTTCGCGCAGCCGGGGCTGGTGACGCGGCCGCTGGCCTGGAGCGGGCTCAAGCGCCGCATCTACCTGGTGCGCCGGCGCGAGCGCAGCCTGTCGCTGGCCGCGCAGGATCTGTACGAACGCGTGAAAGCCAATCCGCCCAGCCTGGCGCTGGCGGCCTGACGGGGGTTCAGTCGGTGGCGACGACCACCGGCACGCGCGGTGCCAGTGCGCACATGAGCTCGTAGCCCACGGTGCCGGCCGCGTGGGCGACCTCGTCGATCGGCAGCACGGTGCCGTTGCCGGCCTGGCCCCACAGCGTGACCGCGCTGCCCAGCGTGGCCTGCGGCACGGGCGTGAGGTCCACGGTCACCATGTCCATGCTGACGCGGCCGACCAGGCGCGTGCGCACACCGTCCACCAGCACCGGCGTGCCGGTGCCGCAGTGGCGCGGGTAGCCGTCGGCGTAGCCGCAGGCCACGACGCCGATGCGCATGGGTGTGTCGGCCACGAAGCTGGAGCCATAGCCCACGCTGTCGCCGGGCAGCAGGTCCTGCAGGCCGATGACCCTGGAGGCCAGCGTCATGGCGGGCTGCAGCTCCCAGTGCGCGGCGTTGAAGCCCGGGTGGTCGGGCGCGCCGCCGTAGACGGCGATGCCCGGGCGCACCCAGTCGCCACGCACACCGGGGCTCTCGGCATGGCGCAGGGTGGCCGCGCTGTTGGCCACGCTGCGCTCGCCGGGCAGGTCGCGCGTGGCCTCGTCGAAGGCGGCCATCTGCGCGGCGATGCCCTTGCTGCCATCGGCATCGCTGAAGTGCGTCATCAGCGAGATCTCTTCGACCTGGGGCAGCGAATCCAGCCGCATCCAGGCGGTGCGGAAGCTGGCCGGCGCAAAGCCCAGGCGGTTCATGCCCGAGTTGAGCTTGAGGAACACGCGGTGGCCCTGCTGGGTCTTGTGCGCGGCCAGCCAGTCGATCTGCGCCTCGCAGTGCACGGCATGCCACAGCGACAGGCGCGAGCACAGTTCCAGGTCGCGCGGCTCGAACACGCCTTCGAGCAGCAGGATGGGGCCGCGCCAGCCGAGCGCCCGCACGCGCTCGGCCTCGGCCAGGTCCAGCAGCGCGAAGCCATCGGCCCCGCGCAAGGCCTCGAACACACGCTCGATGCCGTGGCCATAGGCGTTGGCCTTGACCACGGCCCAGACCTTGGCGTCGCCGGCCGCGCGGCGCGCACGCTGCAGGTTATGGCGCAGTGCAGCATGGTGGATCGTGGCTTGGATGGGACGTGGCATGGCAGGAAGCGCTGCGGCGTGCAACCGCGCAACGGTGGCAAGGACTTGAAGAATTCTCGCATTGGCCCCGTGATATAACCGCCGGCCAATTGAACAGACAAGCTCTTATCACTTTGCATCAGCTCAACTGATCGCCCCCACGACATGCGATGAAGCGCGGTTTTTTCACCATCATGTCGGCCCAGTTCTTTTCGTCGCTGGCCGACAACGCGATCTTCATTGCCGCGATCGAGTTGCTGCGCGCCGGCGGTGCGCCCGACTGGCAACGCGCCGCCCTGGTGCCGATGTTCGCGCTGTTCTATGTGATCCTGGCGCCGTTCGTGGGTGCGTTCGCCGACGCCCTGCCCAAGGGCAAGGTGATGTTCGTGAGCAATGCGATCAAGGTGATCGGCTGCCTCATGATGCTGTTCGGCAGCCATCCGCTGATGGCCTACGCCATCGTGGGCCTGGGCGCGGCGGCTTACTCGCCGGCCAAGTACGGCATCCTGACCGAACTGCTGCCGCCGTCCCAACTGGTCAAGGCCAATGGCTGGATCGAGGGGCTGACCATCGGCTCCATCATCCTCGGCGTGCTGCTGGGCGGCCAACTGGTCGGCCATGCCATTTCCGACCGCCTGCTGTCGATCGACCTGCCCTTCGTGGACACCGGCATCGACACGCCGGCCGAAGGCGCCATCGCGGTGTTGGTGGTCATCTACGCCATCGCGGCCTGGATCAACACGCGCATCCCCGACACCGGCGTGCCGATGCGGCCCATGCCCAAGAACACGCTGGCGCTGCTGCCCGATTTCTGGCGCTGCAACTCGCGCTTGTGGAACGACCGGCTCGGCCAGATCTCGCTGTCCACCACCACTTTGTTCTGGGGTGTCTCCGGGAACCTGCGCTACATCGTGCTGGCCTGGGCCGCGGCCGCGCTGGGCTACAGCACGACCCAGGCCTCCTCGCTCGTGGGCGTGGTGGCCATCGGCACGGCGGTCGGCGCGGTGATCGCCTCCCTGCGCATGAAGCTGGACATGGCCACGCGTGTGATGCCGCTGGGCATCGCCATGGGCCTGCTTGTGATCGGCATGAACTTCATCGACAGCGTGTGGGTGGCCGCGCCCTTCCTGATCCTGCTGGGCGGGCTGGGTGGCTTCCTCGTCGTGCCCATGAACGCACTACTGCAGCACCGCGGCCACAACCTCATGGGTGCCGGCCGCTCGATTGCGGTGCAGAACTTCAACGAGCAGGCCTGCATCCTGGGCCTGGGCGCGTTCTACAGCCTGTCGACGGGTCTGGGCCTGTCGGCGTTCGCGGCCATCACGGCCTTCGGCGTGGTGGTGGCAGGCTTCATGTTCGTGATCCAGCGCTGGCACCAGCACAACTGCCGCGTACACACCGACGAAGTCGAGCACCTGCTCGAGATCGCCCGCAACGACCACACGCACTGAGGCACCAACCATGGCCACCGTCTACGACTTCGAAGCCCTGGACATCGCTGGCCGGCCCATCGCGCTGGCGCAGTTCAAGGGCCGGCCGCTGCTCATCGTCAACACCGCCAGCGCCTGCGGCTTCACGCCGCAGTTCGCGGGGCTCGAGCAGCTGCACAAGACCTACGGCGGCCAGGGCCTGGTGGTGCTGGGCTTTCCGTGCAACCAGTTCGGCCGGCAGGACCCGGGCAGCAACGACGAGATTGGCGCGTTCTGCCAGAAGAACTACGGCGTGAGCTTCCAGATGATGGGCAAGATCGACGTCAACGGCGACGACGCGCATCCGCTGTACCAGTGGCTCACGCGCGAGGCGCCGGGCCTGCTGGGCACCAAGGCCATCAAGTGGAACTTCACCAAGTTCCTGGTCGGCAAGGACGGCGAGGTGCGCAAGCGCTACGCGCCGACCGACAAGCCCGAGAGCCTGGGCGAGGACATCGCGGCCGCGCTCGCGGCCTGATCCTCAGCCCGGCAGGGCTTCGTCGAGCACCTCGATCCAGTGCCGCACGGGCGTGCTGCAGCCGCCCTGCAGGTGCGTGATGCAGCCGATGTTGGCCGACACGATGGTCTCGGGCGCCAGCGCCTGCAGGTGGCCGAGCTTGCGGTCGCGCAGCTGCAGCGAGATCTCGGGCTGCAGCACGGAGTAGGTGCCGGCCGAGCCGCAGCACAGGTGCGATTCGTTGGCGGCGACCTGCACATCGAAGCCCAGTGCGCCCATGTGCCGCTCGACCAAGCCGCGCAGCTGTTGGCCGTGCTGCAGCGTGCAGGGCGGATGGAAGGCGACGACGCCCGACGGCTTCCTGCCCGCGAAGCGTTTGGCCAGCCCCTCGGAGATCTGCGGCAGCAGTTCGGTGAGGTCACGCGCGAGGCTGCTCACGCGGCGCGCCTTCTCGGCATAGGCCGGGTCGTCGCGCAGCACGTGGCCGTAGTCCTTGACCATCACGCTGCAGCCCGAGGCGTTGACGACGATGGCTTCGACCGCTGCATCGCCCGCGCCCTGCACATAGGGCCACCAGGCGTCGATGTTGGCGCGCATCTGCGCCTTGGCGGCGTCCTGGTCGTTGAGGTGGAACTTGACGGCGCCGCAGCAGCCGCCCGCCGGCACGCGCACGGCTGTGATGCCGACGGCATCGAGCACGCGCGCCGTGGCGCGGTCGATGCCGGGCGCCATCGACGGCTGCACGCAGCCCTCGGGCAGCAGCACCTTGCGCGTGTGGCGCCGCTGCGGCCAGGCGCCGGGATGGCGACGCTCGGGCACCTTGGCGCGCAGCTTGCCGGGCAGCAGGCCGCGCACGGCCTGGCCCACACGCATGGCCGGCCCGAAGCCGGCGGAAGGCAGGCCTTCCTTGAGCGCCCAGCGCACGGCGCGTTCGCCGGCCGGGCGCGGGACTTTGGCGTCGACCAGCTTGCGGCCGATGTCGACCAGGTGGCCGTAGTCCACGCCCGAGGGGCAGGTGCTCTCGCAGTTGCGGCAGGTCAGGCAGCGGTCCAGGTGCAGCTGCGTGGCGCGCGTGGGCTCGGCGCCTTCGAGCACCTGCTTCATGAGGTAGATGCGGCCGCGCGGGCCGTCCAGCTCGTCGCCCAGCAGCTGGTAGGTCGGGCAGGTGGCGGTGCAGAAGCCGCAGTGCACGCACTTGCGCAGGATGGCCTCGGCCGCGATGCCGTCGGGCGTGCCCTGGTATTCGGGGGAGAGATTGGTTTGCATCAGAAGTCCGGGTACAGGCGGCCGCGGTTGAAGATGCCGGCCGGATCGAACGAGGCCTTGAGCGCGGCATGGATGCGCGCGAGCGCTGGCGGCAGCGGATCGAAGAAGGCGGTGCGTGCGCCGCTGCGTTCGCCAGCCGCGGCCAGGAACAAGGTGGCGCTGCCACCCACCGCGTGCGCGGTCTGGCGCACGGCCTGCGCCTGTGCCGGAGCTGCGGCCAGCCAGCGCTGACCCCCGTGCCATTCGACGAGGGTGTCGCCGACCAGGTCCAGCACCGGCGCCGTCTGCGGAACGGACAGGCGCCACAGGTCGCGCGCACGGCCCACATCGGACCAGGGCATGCGCAGGTCGCGCCGTGCCTGCCAGAAGCGCGCGGCTTCGTCGGGCGCCAGCGCCAAGCCGCCGAGGCGGCTGCAGGCGGCGTCGACCGCTGCCACGGCACCGCGCAGGCGCAGCGTGAGGCCCTCGCCCGCCTGCCAGCAGCTGGCGTTGAGCGGCAGCGGCTGGCCACCCCAGGCATGCAGCTGGCGCAGCGCATCGTGCTGCGCCAGGTCGAAGCGCAGCGTGGCCTCGGCCGGCGCCACGGGCAACACCTTGAGGCTCATCTCGGTGACCACGCCCAGCGTGCCCAGGGCGCCGGCCATCAGGCGCGAGACGTCGTAGCCGGCCACGTTCTTCATGACCTGGCCGCCGAAGCGCAGCAGTTCGCCGCGGCCGTTGAGCAGTTCCAGCCCCAGCACGAAGTCGCGCACGGCGCCGCTGCTGGCGCGCGCCGGCCCAGAAAGTCCCGCGGCCAGCATGCCGCCGCAGGTGGCGCGGCTGGGCTGGGCTGCGTCGCTGCCGGGCAGATGGTGCGGGGGCTCGAAGGGCAGGCACTGGCCGCGTTCGGCCAGCACGGCTTCGAGTTCCGCTAGCGCCGTGCCGGGGCGCACCGTCACGACCAGTTCGCTGGGCTCGTAACTCACGATGCCAGCCAGGCCGCGCACCTCGAGGGGCTCGCCCACGAGCGACTGGCCGTAGCCGTCCTTGCTGCCGCCGCCGACGATGCGCAGCGGCTGGCCGTGCGCGGCAGCAGCGCGCACCCGCGCGACGGTCTCCTCCAGGGGGGGCGTTGTTGTCATGCGGGCGATGGTAAGGCGCGCATCCAACGGACGCCTTGAGCTTTTTTCAGCCCGCGCATGAGCAAAAAAAAGGCCCGCAGAGCGCTTGCTCCGCGGGCCCAACCTCTTCAGGAGACCTCGCTCGTGTCAGGCGCGCCGGGTGGTCCGCCGCGCCACTCCCCTCAGCGGTTGTAGGCCGTCTCGCCGTGCGACGAGATGTCCAGGCCTTCGCGCTCTTCCTCTTCCGTGACCCGCAGACCCACCGTCATGTCGGCGATCTTGTAGGCGATGAAGGAGACCACACCGGACCACACGATGGTGAACAGCACGCTCTTGATCTGGATCCAGACCTGGGCGCCCATGGCGAAGGTGTCGGGCGTCAGGCCGCCCGTGCCACCCAGGCTCTGGGCTGCGAAGACGCCGGTCAGGATGGCACCGACGATGCCGCCCACGCCGTGCACGCCGAACACGTCGAACGAGTCGTCGGCACCCAGCATGCGCTTCAAGCCACCCACGCCCCACAGGCAGACCAGGCCGGCGATCAGGCCCAGCACGATGGAGCCCATCGGACCGACGAAGCCGGCTGCCGGCGTCACCGCGACCAGGCCGGCGACGGCACCGGAGGCAGCACCCAGCATCGAGGCCTTGCCCTTGTGCAGGCTCTCACCCAGGATCCAGGACAGCGTGGCGGCGGCGGTGGCCAGCACGGTGTTGACGAAGGCCAGGCCGGCGGCGCCGTTGGCCGCACCGGCGGAGCCGGCGTTGAAGCCGAACCAGCCCACCCACAGCAGCGAGGCACCGACCATGGTCAGCGTCAGCGAGTGCGGCGTGAAGGCTTCGCGGCCGTAGCCGATGCGCTTGCCCAGCACGTAGGCACCCACCAGGCCGGCGACACCGGCGTTGATGTGCACCACGGTGCCGCCGGCGAAGTCCAGCGCGCCGTCCTTGCCCAGCAGGCCGCCGCCCCACACGATGTGGGCCATCGGCACGTAGCTGAACGTGAACCACAGCACGGCGAACACCAGCACGCCAGCGAACTTGATGCGTTCGGCGAAGGAGCCGACGATCAGCGCCACAGTGATGGCCGCGAACGTGCCCTGGAAGGCCACGAACACGTATTCGGGAATCGTGATCAGCGCGCCGAAGGTCTCGGTGGTGACGCTCTTCAGGAAGATCTTGTCGAACCCGCCGAAGAAGTTGCCGTCGCCCGAGAACGCCAGGCTGTAGCCGTAGACGGCCCACAGGATGCTGATCAGCGAGAAGATCACGAAGACCTGCATCAGCACCGACAGCATGTTCTTGGAACGCGCCAGGCCGCCGTAGAACAGTGCCAGGCCGGGCAGCGTCATCAGGATGACCAGCAGCGTGGAGGTCAGCATCCAGGCGGTGTCGCCGGAATCGACCTTGGGCGTCGGTGCAGCGGCGGCCGGTGCAGCCTCGGCTGCGGCGGGTGCTGCAGCCGGTGCGGCTGCGGCAGGTGCCTCGGCCGCGGGTGCTGCGGCGGATGCCGGCTCAGCGGCCGGCGTCTGGGCCAGCGCCATGGATCCCCCGATCCACACGCCGACGCCGAGAAGGAAGGAAGCAAACAGTTTTTTCATTGCCGATGTTCTTTCTGAAGGGAGCACGCTGTTTACAGCGCCTCCTTGCCGGTTTCGCCGGTGCGGATGCGCACGACCTGTTCGACGTCGTAGACGAAGATCTTGCCGTCGCCGATCTTGCCGGTGCGCGCTGCGCTCTCGACCGCCTCGATCACGCGGTCGACGAGGTCGTCGGACACGGCCGCTTCGATCTTGACCTTGGGCAGGAAGTCGACCACGTACTCCGCGCCGCGGTACAGCTCGGTGTGGCCCTTCTGGCGCCCGAAGCCCTTGACTTCGGTCACGGTGATACCTTGGACACCAATGCCGGACAAGGCCTCGCGGACCTCGTCGAGCTTGAACGGTTTGATGACCGCCGTTACGAGTTTCATGGCTGGCTCCTCAGGAACAAAAATCAGAATGCGTACTTGATGCCGACCACGACCATGGTCTTGCCGGCGAACTTGTCGTTGACCGTGCGGTACAGGGCCTTGTCGGCGTTGGTGCCGATCAGCGCCGCAGAGGTGGACCAGCCGTTGCCCAGGTCCTTGCCCAGCGTCAGCGAATAGTCGGTGTAGGAGTTGTCGCTGTAGTTCTTGACCTTCTGGTAGCCGACGTGCGGCGTCAGCGACCAGCCGTTGCCCAGGTCGAACGCGGCCGACAGGTCCACGTAGTAGCTGTTCTTGCTGTCGTCGAAGCCGAACAGGTCGCTGATGGCATGCGAGTACTTCAGCGTGAACATGCTGTAGGTCACGGCGCCATACAGCTCAGTGGTGTTGGGGCTGGCTTCCAGATCGTGGCCGGGGTACTGGTAGCGCAGCGCGCCCACGTCGTAGCTGATGGCGCCCGCCGTGCCCTTGTAGCCGCCATAGAAGTCGATCTCGACCGGCGCATCGCCGCCGCCGTCCTTGACCCACTTGATCGAGGAGGCCCAAGTGCCCACGTAAAAGCCGCTGGAATGCGCGAAATCGATGCCGCCTTGCACGGCGGCCTGGTGACGCGTCTGCGTCAGGCCGCGGTAGCGGTAATCGGTCACCACACCGGCGTTGTAGCTCAGCGTGTAATCCGGGGCGGGTGCAGCAGGGGCAGCGGTCTGTGCGAATGCGGTGCCCGACAGGGCGAGGCCGGCAAGGATCAGGCTCTTGGTGAGGCTCACGGTCATGGGTCGTTCTCCGGGATGTAAAAAGGTGGCGCCTGTCCTCAATGCACGGAGCGTGCCAATCGAAGCCGGGCTTTCCCGCCCGCTGCGCAAGGGTTTGGGGCGTTGTGCAGTACACGCAAGTTCTCGTGAATGCACGGGTTTGGTGCAATCTGTGGCCATGCGCGCCATCATGGTCAGCAGAGCACCGGAATGGGGAGGATTTCAGCGATGAGCCTGTCTTTGGTGCAAAGCCGTGTGTTGATCGGCCTGCAAGCACCTGCGGTCACCGTCGAGGTGCATCTGGCCAATGGCCTGCCCAGCTTCACGCTGGTGGGTTTGGCGCACACCGAGGTCAAGGAAGCGCGCGAGCGGGTGCGCTCTGCCATTCAGAACGCAGGGCTGGCGTTTCCGCACAACAAGAGGATCCTATGTAGTCAAGCGCTTTTTGCTTTTTTAAGCAAGGTAGCGGGCGGCGGCTTTGCCACGCTGCAGGAGACCCCAGGCTCCGGATGACGGCCCGGAATCACCAATAGGAGACTAGAAAGGCCCCTGCCAGGCCGCCGGAGGCGCCCCCCGGTTGGCCCACGTACTCGTGGCCTAACCAAGCCCAGCTGCCGCTGGAGAAGCAAGCTCGGTGTCCAGGTTGGCCTGTAACTCTTCGGCTAGCTCAACAAAGCCGACGCCGAGCGCGGCGCACCAGCGTCGCAACTCAACGATGTCTAGCCGTCGTTCGCCTCTCTCGCACTTGCTCACGAAGACCTGAGTGACCGAGAGCCTCTTTGCGAGCTCGACTTGTGTAAGCCCAAGACGCTCCCGCGTGCCACGTAGCACGCGAACAAAGACAGCGTACTCACGGCTATGAAGCGACTTTGACATTCCTGAGGTCGAGCAAAACCTCGTGAGAATGCATGCCGTTTTGGTATAGTCCAAATTAGACTATTCTAATTTCGACTATCGCACCAGCACGTAGATGCAGGCACCAGATAGGTGCTGGCCCAGATAGGCCGTGCTTCAACGTTCATGCCTGCAGCGGATGGAGAAAGCTATGCAGTTGGACTGCCCCGCCTTAAACGCCGGCTCCGAAAGTGATTTCGAGCCGCCCTTCAGCGGAAGGCTTCAGCGGCCGGAAGGGCCTCTTTTGATTCCGCCAGGATCGCAGCACGCCGGTTCTTCATCCGCTCGGTCCGCGTATGAATTTGCGGTGGCAGCTGGCTACGCGATGGTCGGGACGGAGAATGCCTTTGCTGTGCTACTGGACGATCTGGATGGGCGAAAGTGGATTGCAGTGTTTGGGGACCTGCGAGTCGCGCACAGCATCAAGTTCGAGGAGCAGGCGGCAAAGGACGCTCTGGACATGGCTCAGGCTCTGAATGCCAGCTTCAGTGTCGTCGATGGCGCGGTCCACTGCGAGATAAGCGGTCGAGCGACTGAAGGCTCTTCCTACGCCGAAGCCGCGCTCATGGCAGTGGTGAGGCACCAGAAGCCTTGACTGCTCGATGTTGCCCAAGTCGAAATACCGTCACCGATGAACAAGTCATACAGGCCAATTGCGGTGTACTGTGATTTGGACGGAGTCGTCCAGCACGAGAACGTGCGGTGGAGTCGGAAGAAAGGCATCTACATGGCCGAGCCGCATCGAACGCTGTTCGAGTGGGTGCCGCACCTTGAGCGGGCGTTGGCACCCTTCCCGCAGGTGGCGCTGGTCTTGAGTTCCAGTTGGTGTGTCTGGCCTGGCTACGGCAAAACCCTGCGGAAGCTTCCGCAAGGCTTGCAGGAACGGTTTGTTGGCGGCACTTACCACCAGCGAGAGCATGGGTCCGACCCGCGCGTCAAAGAAGCCTTTCGGACAATGTCGCGCGGCGCTCAGGTTTGCGCAGACGTGCTGCGGAGAAAGCCAGTCCAGTGGCTTGCCATCGATGACGACACTGAAAACTGGCCGGAATGGGCGCGTCCACGGTTGATCGCGTGCGACGGCAACACCGGAGTGTCGAGCATCGAAGTGCAGCAAGAGCTTCAACACAAATTGCATTGGTGCGTCCATGAGATCGAGAAAGAAGCACGTTGGCGCAGCGAATTGGACGGCTGTTCCGACCGGAGCTGACTCGATGCGAACGTCGTTGAGGAAGGCATTGCGCAAGCTGCGCGAGTTCGTGACCATGAGACCGCGGCGGGAGACCCTCTCTGAGCTTGCGGTGGCGCATGCAGAGGGCGAGAGGCTGCTCGGTGTCCGAGGCTGGATGCTGCTGACCTGCGAGGGCAAGCTGATCGGCGGTCCGTACTTTGGCAGCTATGTCAGTTCGCGTCCATCGGCCGAACAAGTGGCCTATGCGCACGCTCTGTTGGAGGGCGAGACACTGAGTATTCACTTGATGCATCGACATCTCGGCGGCAAACGACATGTCTCGTCATTGCGATGGCGAGCCGAGGGCCTTGTCATGGTGTATTCGGATCGGCAGGAACTCGCATGAAGTCCTTCGCGCAGCCGCCTCTCCTTGACACCATCGAGAACCTAATCCTTCAGGGGCATCTGGTTCCGTTGCGGGATTTTCAGGCGCTGATGGGCTGGACCTCATCGCGGTCGGTCGCGAGGGCGCTGGTCGCCCAGCGAATCTTCGCCATGGACGTCGAAGGGCAACCGTACTTTCCGGCTTTCTTCGCAGACGCCATCTACAGCCGCAGGCACCTCGCGGCGGTGACGAAGCAGCTTGGTGACTTGCCGGGTGGCGCGAAGCTGCAGTTTTTTGGATCGCGCAAAGGGTCATTGAACGGCCAGACGCCGCTCGAGGCGCTGGCCGCAGGGTGGCTGGAAACGATCTTGCGACTTGCGGCGGCCTATGCCGAGTCGTGATGCAAACGGGACTTCACGCTGCGCTTGGCGGCCACTAGGTGGCTGCTGCCGTCCTGGTGCTGCAGTCCCTCGCCGCCCAGCGTGGTGCGGCCCGAGGTGGCGCCCAGCAGGAAGCCGCGCG
Organism: Pseudorhodoferax soli; assembly: GCF_003337555.1. Lineage (GTDB taxonomy): Bacteria > Pseudomonadota > Gammaproteobacteria > Burkholderiales > Burkholderiaceae_C > Pseudorhodoferax > Pseudorhodoferax soli. Next base: position 654,241 of record NZ_QPJK01000004.1, read on the forward strand.
CGCGCTGGTCGGCTGCGGCCCAGATCGCGTCGCCCACGCGCTGGAAGCCGAACATCGAGTAATAGATATAGAACGGCAGCATCGCCAGGCCGTGCACGCTGTAGCTGGTGGCTGCCGCCGTCCAGCTGGCGATGGCGCCGGCCTCGCTGATACCCTCTTCCAGGATCTGGCCGTCCAGCGCTTCGCGGTATGACAGGACCGAGCCTATGTCCTCGGGCGCGTAGCGCTGGCCCACGCTGCTGTAGATGCCGACCTGCTTGAACAGGTTGGCCATGCCGAAGGTGCGCGCCTCGTCGGCGACGATGGGCACGATGCGCGGGCCCAGGTCCTTGTCCTTAAGCAGCTGGCCCAGCATGCGCACGAAGGCCATGGTGGTGCTCATCTCCTTGCCGTCGGCGGCCAGCGCGAACTGGGCACAGCCGGCCAGCGGCGGCACGGGCGGGCTGTCGCAATCGGTGTCGCGCTTGGGCAGGCATCTTCGGGATACCAAAGACGAGTGCGATGGCATCGGTCGTGCCGCGCTGGCATCGAGCTACGAGAACGCGTTCCGAAGCATGCTTCTGATGATGACTGGCATCACCGTGGCGTCCGCGGCCATCGTCTTCCTGTTCCTGGCCAAGCCAAAGCAGAAGGCGGTTGCAATGTCGGCGACAGCCGCGGACTGACGCTGCAAGGCAGGGCCCTGGCTTTCCGCTCTCTGTCCGCGTCCTCCACACCGGACACACCAGAGACGGAGCGCTGGACCAGGCCAGCAATGCCCCAAGGCAGCCAGGGCCTTCGAAAGGCGCTTCAATGGCGCCGGCGCACCCAAGCCGCCACATCACACCTTCGTTCAACCTGGCACACCTATGACAACGACCCAGAAGATTGCTTTGGTGACCGGTGCCACCCGCGGCATTGGCCTCGAGACCTGCCGCCAGCTCGCACAGGCTGGTGCTTTGGTACTCCTCGCTGGCCGCAGCGCGTCCAGCGCAGCCGAGGCTGCTGCGCGTCTGAAGGCGGACGGCCTCACCGTCGAGCCGGTGACGCTCGATGTGACGAACGCGGCGCATGCTGAAGCTTTGGCAGCCGACATCAAGAAGCGCTTCGGCCGCCTGGACATTCTGGTCAACAACGCCGGGGTCCTGCTCGACAACCTTTCTGTCAAACCTTCGGAACAGACGCTGAAGGTCTGGAAGGACACGTTCGAGACCAACGTGTTCGCCGTGGTGGAGGTCACGCAGGCGTTCCTGCCCTTGCTCCGCTCGGCGCCGGCGGCGCGCATCGTCAACGTATCGAGCCAACTGGCCTCGTTCGGATGGCACACGGACCCCAGCTCGCCCATCTACAACTTCAAGATTCCCGCCTACAACGCCTCCAAGAGCGTGGTGAACTCGTGGACGGTGCACCTTGCTTACGAGCTGCGCGACACCCCCATCAAGGTGAACGCCATCCACCCCGGCTACGTCCAGACCGACATGAACGGCGGTCACGGCGAGATTTCGGTGCCGGAAGGGGCGAAGAGCAGCGTGGAGATGGCGCTTCTCGCGGAGGATGGTCCGTCGGGCACATTCACCCACCTCGGGAAGCCGTTGCCCTGGTAAGCCCGCCGTCGCAGCGCCCGCGCAGGCCTGCGATGTGATGAGACGCCACGATAAGTTGCGAGCCCCTGCGATAAGGGGCGAGGGCCATTGATAAGCCCCGTTGCCGGTGTTGCTGGAGCATGGAGCCGGGCAGTCGATGGAGTTGCACCTCAGGGTTCTTCGCCACGACCCGCCTGCGAGCGGGCGCAGTCTGCGTCCGTTCGCCATTCCAGCTAGCAACCCGACAATGAGCGAGACAACCATGGACAACGTCATTGAGACGCCCGCAGAAGCAGGCGTAGGCAGCAAGAAGCTCTTCGAGAACGACAAGGTCATCGTTTGGGACTTCGTACTTCCGGCCGGGCAGGAAACCCCCGTCCACATGCACAACCACTCGTACATGTGGTTTGCGGTTCAGGGTGCCCCGCTTCAAATCTATGACGAGCACGGCAACGACGTGGGACTGTTCCCCGTCCCCACCGACGGCGTCTTCGAACTCAAGGTCGAAGGCGACACCATCGAGGTCATGTCGGACATCGGCAAGGGCGTGAAGGTCCCGTCCAGGCACAAAGCCAAGAACGTGGGCAACGAGACGTACCGCGAAATTCTGGTGGAGTGGAAGTAGCCAAGCCGCTGCTGGCGTAGGCTGTGGAGGCTGCCCGGCGAGGGCCGAGCGCCTCGTCAGCGGCAGTACACCGGAGCCCGGGCTACATCAACTCGACAATTCTGCGGTACTTGCTGGGGGCGAAGCCCTGCATGCCGACGAAGAAGCGCGTGAAGTTTCCAGCGGTGTCGAAGCCAAGGTCGTATGCGATGTCCTGCAGCTTGATGTCGCGCTGAGCCACTTTGCGCAGCCCGCACTCCATCTTCAGCATGTTGATGAATAGTGCGGGCGGCATGCCTGTGGATTTTCTGAAGAGCCGGAAGAACTGCGCTCGCGACAGGCCGGATTCCACCGCCATGTCTTCCGGTGTCGCAGTGGGTTCCTCGCAGGACAGCATGCGCTCGACGATGCGCCTGATGCGCGCGTCGTAGTCCAGTTCGCCACGCTCGCCGGCAAAGTGCAGAAGGTCGCGAGGCGGTGCGAGCGTCAGAATCTCGGCGAAGATGGATGCGATGAGGTTCTCCATGTCGCGGGGACTTGGCGGCTCTCGCTGAGCCAGCGCGTCCATCACATCGTCGCGACCGCGCTCGAGTAGCGGCGTCAGCACTTGGACTGGTCTCGCGAAGAACTTTGGGTGCGCGCTGTACGCGAATCGCCGGTCCACCTGCTTCAACCAATGTGGGTTGAGGTAGAGCGCGAGGAGAACGGTCTTCTGCTCGGTCTCGCGAAAGTTGTAGAAGTGCGGCTCCCAGGCGTTAATCAACAGCGCGCTGTGAGCCGTGACGGGGTATTCCTTGCGGCCGATGCCGAAGTCGATGTCGATGTCGGCGCCGCCAATCTTGAAGACGATGTGGCATTCCCGGTGCGCGTGAAGCGCCATGGAATGGTCCAAGCGGACCAGCACGACTCTTCCAAACGTCCCGTGGATGATGCGAAGTGGGTCTGACATAGCTGCTCCTCTACGGGTCCAGTCGTTCACGCGGTGTTGGCCTCCAGGACTGCACCGCCCTGTGGGGTTGCGTCTGCCGCTCGCAGCGATGTCGACGCGTCGACCAAGAAAAATCGCGAGACCATCTCCTTGGCGATTTCAACGGCTCGCTTGAGGCTGACGTCAATGTGCTCAGTGAGAACTTGAAGCGCCTCCTCAGTCCTCCTGTGGGCGACCAAGTCGATGACGTTGATGTGAGCGTCGAAGGCCTTCAGATTCCATGCTGACAGCTGCTCGATATCGATGTGCCGTGCGACATGGATGCGGCGGGTCACCATCTCGGCGAAGGAGACCAGCTCCTTGTTCTTGGAAAGGGCCACAAGCCTTCGATGGAACTCCTCGTCCGCAAGGACGAGGTCGCCAGTTGACAGGTCCTGAGCCCGTTGCATGACGCCAACCCAGTAGGCCTTGACCGCAGCGATGTCCGCGTCCGAGGCACGCAAAACCGCCAGATGGACTGCTCGCCGCTCCAGTGCGATTCGGACCTGGTAGAGGTCAAACACCTCGTCCACGCTGATGGCCTTGCGGAAGAAACCCTTGTTCAGCACGAACTCGAAGAGGCCTTCCGACGAGAGTCGGTTCAGGGCTTCTCGCAGCGTGGCACGGGCGACGCCAAGCTCCTCGCTGAGGCCCTTCTCGTTGATGCGCGACCCCGGCTTGAAGTCGTACCGCATGGCGCGGTCACGCAGCTCGTAGTAGAGGCGCTCAACGCTGCTTTCGTCGCGAACGGTTGGCAGCTTCTTCGAGGCTCTAGGGCTGGCTATTCGCATGGTCCCACGCCTGCCTATCCGCGGTCACCGGCGGGACCGCGCGCACGCTCGTGCGGTTCGGGTGTGACCAGTCCATTGGCGCGAGCAACCGAGGGATTTCCATGAGGTCCTTAGAACGTTGGTGAGCCGGAAAGATAAGTGTCGACACTTCTGCCGGCATAGAGTTATAGAACCGCTCCGGCTGCGGTTCAAGTGCGTGGTTTCCCTGGGGTGGGGTCTCTGCCGCGAGTGGGAGTCAGGCCGGCACCGAGCGGCATTGCCGCTCAGCCGATTCGGGCACTGCGCCCTGTTTTGTGGACTTTGCAAATGAACCTTCGTACGGTGAGCCTTGACGACAAGTACACGCTGCGCAGCGGGCGTGTTTTCATCACGGGAACGCAGGCTCTGGTACGGCTGCCTTTGACGCAGCAGCTGCGCGACAGAGCTGCAGGTCTGAGCACCGCCGGATACATCACGGGCTACCGCGGGTCGCCGCTTGGCACATTCGACGAGCAAATCACCAAGGCTTCCAGCCACCTCGGCGCGCACGACGTCGTGTTCGTGCCTGGGGTGAACGAGGACCTTGCCGCGACGGCGGTGTGGGGCTCTCAGCAGGCCGAAGCCGCCGGGGAAGGCAAGTACGACGGTGTCTTTGCGATGTGGTACGGCAAGGGCCCTGGCGTCGACCGCACGGGCGATGCGTTCCGACATGGGAACTTGGCCGGCTCATCGAAGAATGGCGGCGTCCTCGTCCTGATGGGCGACGACCATACGTGCGAGTCGTCGACGACCTGCCACCAGAGCGAGTTCGCAATGGTCGACGCGATGATTCCGGTGCTCAGTCCTGCTGGCGTCCAGGAAATCCTCGACTTCGGCGTAGTGGGCTGGGCGATGTCGCGCTACAGCGGGTGCTGGGTTGGGATGAAGTGCGTCAAGGACACGGTGGAGGCGACCGCGTCGATTGAAGTCGATATCGACCGTGTGCGCATCAACCTGCCTGAGGACCTTGAGATGCCTGCGGACGGCTTGAATCTCCGGCAGCCAGACACGCCGCATGCGCAGGAGGCGCGGCTTCACCGGCACAAGCTGGAGGCTGTGAAGGCCTTCGCCAGGGTAAACGCCATCGACCGCACCGTCGTCGATGGGGAGGGCGCCAAGCTCGGCATCATCACGCACGGCAAGAGCTACCTGGATGTGCTTCAAGCATTGCATGACCTTGACCTCAGCGAGGAGCAGGCGGGCAAGCTCGGCCTGCGCATCTACAAGGTTGGCATGACTTGGCCGCTCGAGCCCACCGGTGCCGCGCTCTTCGCGAAGGGCCTGGACAAGGTCATCGTCGTCGAGGAAAAGCGCAGCCTGTTGGAGCAGCAGCTCAAAGAGCAGCTGTACGGCAAGCCAGGTGTCCCGACCATCATCGGCAAGCGCGATGAACAAGGGGGCACCCTGTTCCAGTCGGAGCTCGCCCTCGACTCCAATCAGATTGCCGTTGCCCTGGGCCAGCGGCTGCTGGAACTCCACAACGGCGGGCTTGAATCTCTCCAGCGGCGCATCGAGCAAATTCGCGCTATGCGTTCTCCCAAGGGGGTCATCGATATCCTGTCTCGCAGCTTCTACTTCTGCAGCGGATGTCCGCACAACTCGTCGACGGTCCTGCCCGAAGGCAGCAAGGGGTATGCGGGCATCGGCTGTAGCTGGATGGCGCAATCGATGGACCGTTCGACCACCGGATACACGCAGATGGGCGCTGAGGGGCTGGCGTGGGTTGGGGAGGCCCCCTTCTCGAAGCGAACGCACATGTTCCAGAACATCGGCGACGGGACGTACTTTCATTCGGGCTTGCTGGCCATTCGCGCTGCCGTCGCCGCGAAGACCAACATCACCTACAAGATTCTGTTCAACGACGCGGTCGCCATGACCGGTGGGCAGCGACACGACGGCTCCTTGGATGTGCCGACCATCGCGCGACAAGTCCGGGCGGAGGGCATCCAGCGCATTGCTGTGGTCACTGACGAACCCGAGAAGTACCCGAAGGACATCGACTGGCCAAATGGAGTGACGGTCCACCACCGTGACCACCTCGATGTGGTGCAGCGCGAGCTTCGGGAGGTTCAGGGGGTGTCGGCTCTCATCTACGACCAGACCTGCGCGGCCGAGAAGCGCCGCCGCCGCAAGCGGGGCGTGATGCCTGACCCCGCAAAGCGGGTCGTCATCAACGACCTGGTCTGCGAAGGCTGTGGCGACTGCGGGGCGAAATCCAACTGCGTGTCGGTGCAACCCCTTGAGACGGAGCTCGGTCGTAAGCGCACCATCGACCAGTCGTCCTGCAACAAGGACTTCTCGTGCGTCAAAGGCTTTTGTCCGAGCTTCGTGACAGTCGTGGGTGGCAAGCTGCGCAAGCCACAGCGCGCCGGCGACCAGAGCCGACTGTTCGTGGCGCTTCCCGAGCCAGCGCTCCCGTCTCTCGACGGTCGTGTCTACAGCATCCTGGTCGCGGGCATGGGCGGCACCGGCGTGGTCACGATTGGCGCCATCCTTGGCATGGCAGCGCATCTCCAGGGCCTGGGATGCGGCATTTTGGACATGGCGGGACTTGCCCAGAAAGGCGGCTCCGTGTGGAGCCACCTGCGCTTCGGAGCGACGCCGGGCGCCATCAAGACAATCCGCATCGCTGCGGGTGGCGCCGACTTGATTCTGGGATGCGACATGATTGTCGCGGGCAACTCAAAGACGCTGGCTGCGGCGCGCTCCGGGCGTACGCACATGCTGGTCAACACGCAGGAGACCATGCCCGGAGAGTTCTCCCGGAAGGCCGACATGCAGTACCCGCGTGGCAGCCTTCAACGCAACGTTGTAGACGCCGTCGGCGAAGACCATGCGCGCTTCATCGAAGCTGGACGCATCGCCACAGCGTTGATGGGCGACAGCATCGCGACCAACCTTTTCATGCTGGGATATGCCTACCAGCAGGGCCTGGTTCCGTTAGCGAGCGAGGCCATCGAGAAGGCCATCGAACTGAACGGGTCACAGCCGCAAATGAACCACGAGGCGTTCCTCTGGGGGCGCCGGACAGCCGTTGACCCCAAGGCCGTTGACCGGGCGCTCAGCTCGACGCAGGCCTCGCTGGTCTCGACCTTGGCACCGTCTGCAATCGCAGACCTGGACGAGGCCATTGCCTGGCGGAGAGCCTTCCTGACGGAGTATCAGGACGAGCGATACGCAAAGCGTTATCTTGCCCTTGTGGAGCGCGTGCGTGCCACCGAGCAGAGCAGCTTCCCAGGCCGAACTGAACTGACGCGGGCCGTCGCGAAGTACTACTTCAAGCTGCTGGCCATCAAGGATGAGTACGAGGTGGCCCGCCTCTACACCGAGACAGAGTTCCTCAAGAGCGTGGAGCGCAACTTCGAAGGCGAGTACAAGTTGGTCTTCAACCTCGCACCTCCCCTGCTCGCCAAGCGAGGCCGCGAGACCGGCGAGCCGCAAAAGCGAGAGTTCGGTCCATGGCTGCTTCCCGCCTTGCGGTTTCTCGCGAAACTACGCTTCCTCCGTGGGACCGCCCTCGATGTGTTCGGCTACTCGCAAGAGCGGCGGATGGAACGCAACCTGATTGAGCGCTACGAGTCCAACATCGCCCAGGCCTTGAAGGTACTGACCGCGTCGCGCGACGCAGGCCACCACGACACGGCGTTGAAACTGGCGACGCTTCCCGAGCACATCCGCGGCTACGGCCACGTTCGAGCCCGCAGCATCGAGGCGGCCAAACCGCAGGAAGGGGAGCTTCTTGAGGCGCTGAATCGTCGCGTTATCAGCTTGCAGAAGGCTGCGTAATGCGGCTCAGGGGCAAGTGGGTTTGCGGCTTGGTTAGCGCGCCACAGGAAAGCGGGTTCCGGTTACCGTTGAGCTTCCGCGACGCCGGTCTTGCGCGGCCTAGAATATAAAGTCAGTTCGTTACCTCACTAGAAAGTTTCTGCTCGACTGGTCGTCGCTTGGACGACCTTAGCTTGTTCAGTATCTTGAGAGTTCAGATGTTCGTTTCGGCCTTGTGGTGGTGCGGCATCGCCGCGCTGCGCTTCAACGCAGGACAGATTTCGTAGCCCCATCCAGCGATTGATGCCGGCAAGCATAGAGCGCGACTGCTCTAGCCAGCCTTGAAGAAATTCTCGAATCTCGGCGACGTTGCCGTCGCCGAGGTCCCGCAGTTCGTCGTCCACCACGCGTTCATCTTGAGCATTGACCCTGCCTCGATTTCACGTACAGCAAGAAGTTGATAACTTCAGAGGTACGGAGAATCGAAATGAAAGAAGGCAAGCTGCCCAAGCGGCAGTACACACAGGAATTCAAGGCTGAGGCCGTCAGACTCGCGGCGTCAGTCGGCGGACACGAGGCAGCACGTCGCCTGGGCGTGCCGGTGGCAACGTTGGGCAACTGGTCCAGGCGAGGTGTCGCAGCGAGCGGCGGCAGTGGCGCGGCTGTGCCGCCCACCGAGGCGCCTGCGCGCCGCCCCGTGAGTGAACTGGAGGCGGAGAACAGCCGCCTGCGCAGAGAACTGGCCGACGCGAAGCTGGATGTGGAAGTCCTTCGAAAAGCGACGGCGTACTTCGCCAGGGGGTCGCGATGAAGTACGCCTGGATCGACGAGCATCGCGACAATACACCGTCAGTCGGCTTTGCCGCGTGCTGCAGGTGTCTCGCAGCGGCTACTGCCAATGGCGCGTGCGCCCGCCCAGTCCCAACACGCTGGCCAACCAGGCTCTGGACGCCAAGGTGGCGGCCATCCACGATGCCAGCCGTCGAAGCTATGGCCGCCCTCGGATCGTTCACAAGCTGCGCCAGCAGGGAGAGGTCGTCAGCGCCGAGCGAGTGCGAAAGAGCCTGCGGCGCCAGGGCCTGCGCCCGGTGTACAGAAAGCCGTTCGTGACGACCACCGACTCGGCGCACCGTTTGCCGGTGGCGCCGAATCTGCTGGATCGGCGCTTTGATGGTTGGCAGAGCGACCAGGCGTGGGTGGCGGACATCACGTACGTGCCCACCTGCGAGGGCTGGCTGTACCTGGCCGCCGTGCTGGACCTGGCCAGTCGGCGCATCGTCGGCTGGTCGATGTCCGAGACCATCGACGCCACGCTGGTGTGCTCCGCTTTGAAGTCGGCATGGTGGCTGCGCAAACCTGCCAAGGGGCTGCTGGTCCACACCGACCGCGGGTCGCAGTATGCCGGCGGGCGCTACCGGGCACTGGCCGCCGAGCTGGGCATCACGATGTCCATGAGCAGGAAGGCCAATGCCTGGGACAACGCGCCGATGGAGAGCTTCTTCAAGACGCTGAAGGTCGAGCGCATCCATCAGGTACGCTACGACACGCGAGCGCAGGCCAGGCTGGACATAGTCGATTGGATCGAGGGCTGGTACAACCGCCAGCGCCTGCACTCGGCCAACGGCTTCCTGCCCCCAGTGACCTGGGAGAACGCTCGTTTGGCTGCATGACTTGGTGTACGTGGAAACGAGGCAGGGTCAGATCACTACGACAAGCCGCGCCAATGGGAACCCCACACCGTGCGCCTGCGTGCTGGGTTGGGGATACGCAGCTTGGTTCTCGGGTGTATCGGGCATGGACAGCCCAGTGCCGTCCACCAGCTTAACGGATCGCCCGCGCCACAGCCAACGCTGGTGCGCCTTCTGACTGAGCAGCCGGCCGGTGTGCCGGGCCAGCCCGCTGACCATCGCCAGCGGCAAGCGCTGACGCGCCCGGCAGTACCCGCCGGTGCGAACGCTGCACGCGCGCAGACCATCGGCGGCGCGTTGCGCGGCCCAGCCGTTGACCGCCTTCTGGCACGACCCGTCAGCCTCCAGCGTCTGGCGCATGAACATGGACAGCGCAACCGTGGGCGGGTACAGCCGCTCGCGGTGCTCGGGCAGCAGCGCCTCGGTGGCCTGCAGCATCTCCTGGCTGGTCAGCATGTTGAAGAACTCCACCGCCTCGGTGCGCTCGGAGCGTCGGGCGATGCGCCGACGGCGTTGATGTATCTCGTCTCGCGCCCTCCGATCCATGCTGGCTGGCCTTCGGTGAGATGGGTTGGGTGTTTCGCAACCAACCATCCTATCGAGCTGAGATCAGCCTCCTCTCTTTGCCTTCAAGCATTTACGCGCGGCTGCAACGGCCGAGATGCCAAAGTAAGTGCCATTCACGCTAAGCAGGCCACATGGTGCCCTGCCTGCCAGTCGCCAATGTGGCTGAACACCCGCCCGGTGCGGATTGGGCGTATCCAGCAGGCCTTGCTATTGGCCCTTGCCAGCCACTGTTGTGGGACGGGTGTCCCGGCGCTCGGCGTTGAGCCGCTTCTGCGCGTGCGGCTCTGATTGTCAGTCGGCGCGTCAAGAGTTGTCCAGTACACCGTCCTTGCACGGGAGCTACCTGACATCGGGAGAAGACCCTGGTTATCACTCTGGTCACAAACAGATTTGAAGCATCTCAGGTCATTCTGGACGCTGGACTTGTATCGTGACCCCCGACGGGCGCCCGAGCGAGCGGCACCGGCGCCCTTGGCGCCAGAGGACTGGTCGCTATAGTTGCTGCACACTTGGCCAGATGTTGCCGGGCACTCAACAAAAACGTGAAGCAAGCTGAAATGAAAAAGTCGGCACTCCCGGCACCTGCAAGGCCGCGAACCATTGCAGTCGCCGAATCGATGAACATCGAAGGGCCTACCACGCTGATGGCGGAGGCGTATGCGCGGCTCGAGGAAATGATCGTGACGCTCGAGCTGGCACCGGGCGCCGTCGTGTCTGAAGCGATCCTGAGCCGGCAACTCGGCATCGGCACGACGCCGATCCGCGAAGCGCTGCATCGGCTGGCACGAGAGTACCTGGTGCAGATCATTCCGCGACGCGGCGTGGTCGTCACGTCGATCGATGTACGGCTGCAGTTCGAGGTCCTCGAGACGCGCCGTGAGCTCGACCGGTTGCTGGCGAGTGCAGCTGCACGGCGCGCGACGCAGTCCGACAAGGCAGCCATCGCGGCACTGGTCGGGCCGACCGAGAAGGCCGCTGCCCTGCAGGACATCAAGGAGTTCCTGCGCATGGACGTGCAACTGAACGCGCTGCTCTCGCGTGCTGCGCGCAACGCGGTGGCGGCCGAGACGGTCGCCAAGCTGCACGCGGTTTCGCGTCGCTTCTGGTACTTTCATCTCGACGCGCCGCGGCACCTGGCGGAGACCGCGCGTCGCCATGTCGGCGTGGTGAAGGCGGTGGCCGCCGGTGAGCCCACCGAGGCTGCCGCTGCATCCGACCACCTGATCGACTACCTTGTGACGTTCTCCCAACAGACATTGCCGCACGCCTGAGCGGCGCCTTCTCTCTGCTTGGCGCCAGAGGGCGCGCCGCCTCCTGATCCAGCCTGGGGTTTCCACGCTTGCCAACCGGCAGGCATGGTCTTTCTTGTGGAATATTGCTGGCATGCCAGTCGCATGCCACAATTCAATCCACGGCGATGCCGCTTTCCGTCCAAAGCTGAGCACCACCGCCACCGACCCTTTGCACCCGACTTGAGGACCCCATGCAACAAGCAGAAACCGCCGAGCTCTTCGCGATCAATTCCCTCCATGCACCGCTTGGCGCGGAGATCGTCGGCGCGGACCTTTCCCGCCCGCAGGGCTCCAAGCAGATCCAGGCTTTCCGTGATGCGCTCGACGTCTATGGCGTGCTGTGCTTTCGCGACCAGACCTTGACCGAACAGCAGCAGATCGCCTTCACGGAACAGTGGGGCCCCCTCGAAGACTTCCCGGAAGAGAACAAGACGGTGGCCGCGTCTACCGTCTACAACGTCGCCAACGTCTCCGCACAAGGCGAGCACCTGCCCGAAACCGACCATCGCGTGATCTTCCAGAGGGTCAATGCGCAGTGGCACACCGACAGTTCCTATCGCTACGTGCCTGCATACGCCTCGCTGCTGTACGGCATCGAAGTGATGCCCGAAGATGCCTTGGGCGGACGCACGGGCTTCTCCAACATGGTGCTGGCTTACGAAGCGCTGCCGGAGAACCTGAAGGCCAGGATCGAGCCGCTGCACATGGTGCATTCCTATGAGCACGGCCGCCGAATGTTCGCGTCGTTGCCGCCGCTGTCCAACTACGAAAAGAACGCCGTGCCCCCGGTCAGCCACCCGCTAGTGCGCGTCCATCCGGACGGCCGCCGCTCGCTCTTCATCACCGCCAACGCGGGCAACGAGATCAGCGGCATGCCGTTGGACGAGGGCCAGGCCTTGCATCGAGAGTTGGTGGAGCATGTTTCGAGGCCCGAGTTCTGCTACTTCCACAAGTGGAAGAAGGGCGATTTGGTCGTCTGGGACAACCGGACAACGCTGCACAAGGCCGAGGTGTACGACATGGCGCGCTACCGGCGTGTGTTTCGCCGCACGACGCTGGCAGGCGAAGGGCCCGTGCTAGGCCCGTACTCGACGGCAGTGGTGTCACGCGCCAAGTCCTCCCATGCCAAGTAGCGAGTCCGCTTCCATGCTGTTTGAACTCAAGGGGAAATGCGCGCTTGTCGCCGGCGGCACAAGTGGCATTGGGCTCGCGATTGCCGAGGCGCTACGCGATGCCGGCTGCACCGTGACCGGCGCCGGCCTGATCGGCAAAGAGCCGCCAAGCGGCACCGAGATCGCATTCGAGGCCATGGACGTGACCGACGCCGGCTCGATCGACCACGTCGTCGCGAAGTGCGCGACGCTGGACATCGTCGTCAATGCCGCCGGCATCATCCGGCGCGGCGAGGAGCATGACCCGGAGGTGTTCCGGCACGTGGTCGACATCAACCTGAACGGCGCGATGCGTGTGGCCGCCGCGACGCGGCAGCGCCTGGCTGCCACCAGGGGCAGCCTGGTCAACATCGCCTCGATGCTCAGCTTCTTCGGCGGTGGGCTGGTGCCCGCGTACAGCGCCAGCAAGGGCGGCATCGCGCAACTGACCAAGAGCCTGGCGATCGCCTGGGCGGCAGAGGGTGTCCGCGTCAACGCGGTCGCGCCGGGATGGATCGCCACGCCGCTGACCCAGGGCCTGCAGGACGACCCCGCCCGCAGCGCCGCTGTGCTGGCTCGCACGCCCATGGGGCGATGGGGCCGGCCCGAGGACATCGCAGGTCCGGTGCTGTTCCTTTGCTCGAGCGCTGCCGCCTTTGTCACCGGCACCGTGCTGCCTGTCGACGGCGGCTATCTCATCGCCTGATCGCCGATCTCCAACCACGAAAGCCACACGATGAACACTTCGACTCCTCTTCCGACATCGATACCGGCCGACACCGCGCCCGCGCGCGCCGGCGGGCTCGACATGTCGCGTATGCCCTACCAACTGCCGTTCCCGCAAGGCGTCGCCAACGAGATCGTCGTCGACGTGGTCATCCCTCAAGACGAGCGCGTGTGGGTGCCGCAGATGGAGAACGTTTGGTTCCGTCCGCTGTGCCTCAATACCGTGCAGGGCTACTGGGTCAACCTTTTGCGCGTTCGCAAATCCGGCGTGCTGAGCCGGCACCGCCACCCCGCGCCAGTGCATGGCGTGGTGTTACGCGGTTCGTGGCACTACCTGGAGCACGACTGGAAGGCCCGCGAAGGCTCGTATGTCTTCGAGCCGCCCGGCGAGACGCACACCTTGGTTGTGCCCGAGGACGTGCCCGAGATGATCACGCTCTTCCACATCACGGGCGCCATGATCTATGTCGATCCGTTTGGCCGCCAGACCGGCTACGAGGACGTCTTCACGAAGCTGGAGATGTGCCGCGCTCACTACGCGGCCTGTGGTCTCGGCGCCGCGTACGTCGACCAGTTCGTTCGCTGACCGCGTTCCCTACTTTCAATACTTCAAATGCCCCGGAGACAATCCATGATCCAGTTTCACCGCCGCACCCTCGTGGCCGCCATGGCGCTCGCCACCGCTTCGTTCGCCCCAGGGCTCGCATCGGCAGCCGACTACCCTGACCGTCCGATTGAACTGGTCGTTCCCTTTCAGCCGGGCGGCGGAACCGATGCAGTGGCGCGCGCATTCGGCGTCGCGGCGCAAAAGCACTTTCCAAAAGGTGTCGTCGTCGTCAACAAGTCCGGCGCAAGTGGCGGCATCGGATGGAACTACATGATGAACGCCAAGCCCGATGGCTACACGCTGGGCATCGTCACCGTCGAGATGGTGATCCTGCCGCACCTCAATCTGTTCAATCGCACCTACGCCGACGTCACGCCGATCGCACAGCTCAACGCCGATCCGGCGTCGATCATCGTGCGAGCCGATTCGCCCTACAAGAGCATCGATGAATTCATCGCCGCGGCACGCCGGGATCCCGGCAAGATGGCGATGGGCACGTCCGGCAACGGGTCGATCTACGACATCGCCGCTGCTGCCTTCGAAGAGAAGACCCAGTTGCAATTCAACCGCATCCCTTACCAAGGCGCCGCGCCTTCGATCCTCTCGCTGCTCAGCCATCAGATCGATGCAGTGACTGCCAGCCCCGCAGAGGTGGCAGTCCATGTGGCCGCTGGCAAGCTGCGCGTTCTGGCCGTGATGGCCGACAAGCGCCTTGAGGAGTTCAAGGACGTTCCCACGATGAAGGAAAGGAATATCGATCTTTCGATCGGAACTTGGCGCGGCATCATGGGCCCCAAGGGCTTGCCGCCCGAGGTCGTCAGAATGCTCAAGACCTCGGTCGCTGAGATCGCCAGGGAACCGGAACTCCAAAACACCTTGAAGAAGCTCAATCTCGGATACGTCTACGCCGACGACGAAGGCTTCAAGTCGGTCATGGAACGTGACAGTAAGGCCTTCAAAGACATGATTCCCCGTCTTAAGATCGTGACTAACTGATCTACAGGGACTTCCCCCTCAGTCAACGCCGCCTCATAGGTCTTCCTCCTGATTAACGGTATTCGTCTTCATGGCTCGCAGACGCACGATGGGTTCAGAAGCCACCGCAAAAGGACAGACTGCACATCTACAGGCGGGTTTGTGTCGGCCAAATGGTCCGAGGCCCCAGATACGAACCGCTCAGCAGGACTCCATTCGTTCCTCGTGCTTGAAGCACGGACGAGTTATCGAGCTCACCTGCTGCCGGTCTGACCTGTGGTGGTTATCTGCTATCGCACGTCCAATTCAGGGAATCGATTTACACGGGTGCCGGCACCGGCTTCTGGCGCGCCGCCGGTATCGCGGGCACATGGTCTGAATCGTCACACCCTCGCGCGTGAGCACCGCCCACAGGATGCGCGCATTCTTGTTGGCCAGCGCCACCACGGCCTTCTGCCAGCCGACACGCTCCTTCAGCTGCACCAGCCACTGGCTGATGCGGTCACTGCGTTTGGCCGCGCTCATCACGGCGGACTTGGCGCCCTGGATCAGCAAGGTGCGCAGGTAGTCGTCCCCACGTTTGGTGAGTATCCGTCCGGCCAACTCACCTAGACGGATTTGCAATCCGTTTAACTGGCGCGCTGCTACGCGGACACCGCGGGCTTCCAGTGATGCGGCAGCAACTCGTCAATGCGGCTGGCCGGGTGCGTGGGCAGCCGCTCCAACACGTTCTTGATGTACGCGTAGGGCTCATGCCCGTTGATGCGCGCCGAGTGCAGCAGGCTCATGATGGCCGCCGCCCGCTGGCCCGCGCGCAGGCTGCCGGCGAACAGCCAGTTTGAGCGGCCTATGGCGATGGGCCGGATTTGGTTCTCCACCCAGTTGTTGGAGATCGGCACGTCGCTGTCCTGCGCGAAGCGCGTGAGTTGCGTCCAGCGCTTCAAGCTGTAGTCGATGGCCTTCATCGTGGCCGAGCCCGCCGGCACCAACTGCCGCTGTCTGAGCAACCAGCGATGCAAGACGGCCAACACCCGACGTGACTTGCGCTGGCGTATCTGCCTTCGCTCATCGCCAGGCAGATCTTCGATCTCGCGCTCGATCCTGAACAGCACTTGGAAGTAGCGCAGCGCCTGGCGGCCGACCTCGCTGCCGTGATTGGCCCACAGGTCGTTGAACTTCCTGCGCGCGTGCGCCATGCATTGCGCCGACGTCACGCCCTTGGTCGTCGTGGCGGTGTAGCCGCCAAAGCCATCGGTGAGCAGCGTGCCCTGCCAGGCTTGCGGGGTGTCGAGCTTGAGGAACTGCTGAACATTCTCGCCGCTGCGGCCTTCGGCGAATTGGAAGACCACGGCCTTCGTCGCGTTCAAGCTCGTGGTGCAGTACGACCAGATACAGGCCTTGTGCGTCTTGCCGTCGCTCAAGTGCTTGGGCTTGAGCATGGCTACCGGCGTCTCGTCGGCATGCAGCACCGCATGGCGGCGCAACTCGTCGGCCAGCGCGTTGACCAGCGGCTGCAATTGCGCTCCGCACTCGCCGACCCACTGCGCCAGCGTCGAGCGGGCGATCAGGTGGCCGGCGCGTTCGAAGATGGCTTCCTGCCGGTACAGCGGTAGGTGATCCAGGAACTTCGCAACCAGCAGGTGCGCCAGCAGGCCGGCAGTCGGGATGCCCTTGTCGATGACGTGTGCCGGCACTGGAGCCTGAACAATCCGCTCGCAGCAGCGGCACGCCCAGTTGCCACGCACATGGCGCTCGACGCTGAACACGCCGGGCTGGTAGTCCAGCCGCTCGGCCACGTCCTCGCCGAAGCGCTGCAGGGGCTGCCCGCAGTTGCAGGTGGTGTCCACCGGCTCGTGCGGCACGTCGTGGCGCGGCAGGTGTGGTGGCAGCGGGGTGCGCTTGGGTGTCTTCTTGTCGGTCTTGTCCTTGGCCTTGGCCTTGTCGTCGGCCTGGCCCTGCTCGCGTTCGATCTCCCGCTCGAGTTCGGCCAGGTCGGCGTCCAGCGTCTCCTCCAGCAGACTCCTCTGCTCGGGGGCCAGGCTGGCGGCGAAGCGCTCGCTGGTGGCGGCGAACTTCATCCGCTTGAGCACGGCCATCTCGTGCGTGAGCTTGTCGATGAACGCCTGCTTGAAGGCGATCTCGGCGTCGCGCTGCTGGATCTGCACCAGCAGCGACTGCACGGCCTGGCGCATCTGCGGCTCCAGGGTGTCCAGTTGCTCGGCGCTGATCATGGGAAGTGATCGTGCCGCGCCGAAGCGCTCCGCGCATCGGCACATCCGGCAATTGCCAACGGTCGTTCAGATCACACGGATGATCCCGGCATCGCCCAACCGCTGCCAGGGCAGGCCCAGCACCAGGGCGTCGAACTGCGGTCGCGTCAGCTGCAGCGTGGCGCTGGCGTCAAGGGGCCAGACGAACTTGCCGGCGTTGAGCCTGCGAGCGGCCAGCCACACGCCGATGCCGTCGTGCACCAGCACCTTCATGCGGTTGGCACGCCGGTTGGCGAACAGGTAGGCGTGGTTCGGGTGGGCTGCGCCGAAGACACCGACCACGCGGGCGAGTGCGGCCTCGGTGCCCAGGCGCATGTCCAGGGGCTGTACGGCCAGCCACACAGCGTCGACCTTGATCATGCGCGGTTCACGCCAGCACGTCGCGCAGCCAAGCGGCGCTGCGCGCGTCCATTGGCAGGCTGGCGCTGACGCTGGTGGCGCCGCGGCGGATCTCCACCGTGACGCGTTCGGATGCCGACGGGGCCGCGGTCGGCTCGGGCGCGGCAGGTGTTCGATCACCGAGGTTGGCCAGCGTCACCGGCACGAACGCGGGCGGGCTCATGGCGGCCTGGGTGCGCGTCGACGCAGATGCGGCGTCGCCCATCTCCGACTCACGCACCCAGCGCCGCAGCATGTTTGCGTTCAGGCCATTGGCAAGCGCCACTGCGGCTACCGAGCCATGGCCTTGGCGGGCCATCGCTATGACATGCGACTTGAACTCATCGGAGTGCCGGCGCCAGCTGCGCTTGGGTGGCCGCGCTACACCGGGATCGGATTGTGAAGTGTCCATGTGTCCACGCATTTGTGAACCGACCCCCAAACCTTGGACAGTTATGGCTTCATGCGGGCGCCGCGGCGGCCTGCTTCCTGTACGCCACTGGGCTCAGGCCGCCGAGCCCGAGCTTGATGCGATCCACGTTGTAGTAGCGAATGTAGTCGTGAAGGGCGTCTTTCAACGCCTCGGTCGTGTCGAACTTGTTGAGATGGAACATCTCGCATTTCAGCGTTCCGAAGAAGCTCTCCATGGCTGCGTTGTCATAGCAATTGCCTTTGCGCGACATGCTCTGGACGACCCCGCTTTGATGCAGGCGTTGGCGGTACGCGGGCATGCGGTACTGGGTGGATTCAACCGGTCGACGCAACACCTTCAATCAAGGAGGTGTCTATGGGCCGACCGGCGGGTTGGATGCAGAGGTTGACGGGGCGTGGCGCG